>JALKAY010000009.1 GCA_023015935.1 Flavobacteriaceae bacterium F08102 | reverse complement strand
GGAGATGCTGTGAGTGGTTTAATTAGTTTTGGGGTAACGCATGACTTGCGATTGGGGTATGCGTATGATTATACTACCACCAATTTAGGCAACTATAGCAGTGGAAGTCATGAGGCATTTTTACAATGGGATATAGATTTTTCTAAGAAAAACTTGAAATCTCCTCGCTTCTTTTAAAATATTTTTGATATTTTTTAGTTAATAAGGTTTAAACTCAACTAAATGAAAACTTACATTGTCGCTGTATTTTTACTATTGGGCACTATGTCATTTGCCCAAGAAGCAGGCTCAGGAAAATATACAATCCAAAATTTGGATATAAATACCCCGCAATCTGATTTTGGAACGGCCTTTTATGGTGAGAATAAAATAGTTTTTGCCTCCCCAAGAAGAGGTTTTCGTGTGGTGCGCGATGTTTGGGAACAAAATGGTCAGCGTTTTTTAGATCTTTATGAAGGACTTATTGAAGAAAATGGTCAGATTATAAATAAAGCAAAGCTTAAAGGTGATGTGAATTCTAGATATCACGAAGCACAAGCAATATTTTCAAAAGATGGTAAAACAGTTTATTTTACCCGTGATAATTATTATCGAAATAAACTCGGTGTAGATAATAAGGGGATGACCAATCTCGCGATGTTTAAAGCAACTGTAAATGCAAAAGGGGAGTGGATTAACATTATTCCAATGCCTTTTAATAGCGTCGAATATTCAGTTGGACATCCTGCTTTAAGTGATGATGAAAAATGGCTTTATTTTTCTTCTGATATGCCAGGAACTATAGGAGAAACAGATATATTTAGGGTGGCAATTAACCAAAGTGGATATGGAAACCCAGAAAACCTTGGTCCTAAAATAAATTCTGCTGCTAAAGATTGGTTTCCTTTTATAGATGGTGAAACCTTGTATTTTTCTTCTGATCGTGATGGTGGAAAAGGAGGAATTGATATTTATGCGACTAAATTAACAGGTTTTCAACCTACGCCAGTACTTTTAAATGAACCCATAAATTCAGCAAGTGATGATTATGCGTTTATTATTAATAAAACTACGCGTAAAGGATATTTTTCTTCCAATAGAGATGGCGGTGTAGGTGATGATGATATTTATGCATTTACGGAGGAAGAAGAAGTAAACTTCAAATGTTTACAAGTAGTAACGGGGGAAGTTCGAGATAAAAACACCACCAATTTACTGCCTGGTGCCGAGGTGATTTTAAGCGATAGTGAGGGGAACATGATTGAAACGACAGTTGTTGGTGATGATGCAATATTTACCTTTGAAATAAATTGTGAAACAACCTATAGATTAGAAGGTAAGAAAATTCAATATACAGCTCAGTCAAAAACATTTACGACTTCTAATGAAGCAGATAAAGAATTAAAGTTACTCATTTTACTTGGTGAAGGAGATATTAATTTTGTGACAGATGCGAATGGAAATACGACAACTGAAGGTGAAGTAGAGGATGTTAAACCAGAAGGTCTTCCCGATGTTTTACCAGATGACATTGTAAAACTAGGGCCAGGAAAATATGCAATTAATATAGACCCAATTTATTTTGATTTGAACTCTTCTTACTTAACAAAACAAGCTAAGACAGAATTACAAAAAGTGGTTGATTTGATGAATAAATATCCAAAAATGATTATAGAATCAGCTTCTCATACCGATTCTAGAGCACCAGAAGGGTATAATTTATGGTTGTCAAATAAACGGGCAAAAAGTACTGTAGAATATATTGTTGGTCGAGGCATTGATCCAGCTAGAATTACAGGAAAAGGTTATGGAGAAAGTCAATTGATTAATGGCTGTGATGATAATGCCGATTGTACTGAAGCGCAGCATCAGCAAAATAGAAGGACCGAGTTCGTAATTATAAAAATGTAAGATGTAATCAACAACGTTTAAACCTTCGCTAACACCGAAGGTTTTTCTGTTTAAATCCGTAGAATGAAAAATCTTTTATTAATAGTGCTTTGTATGTTGGCTTTTGGCAATACGAAGGCTCAAATTGCAAGAGCTGATTCAATAAAAGCGGCAACTTACATAGTGAGGAATTTATCGGCAAATTCAAAATATCAAGATTTTGGTACGGTGTTTTATGGAAAAGATAAAGTGGTATTCTCTTCGTCTCGAAGATCGGCAGGTGTGGCAAATAAAATCTGGAAACAAAACAACCAACCTTTTTTAGATTTATATATAGGAGATCTGCACGCTAATGGGGAAATTGTGAAAGTAAAGCCATTTTCAAGTGATGTAAATTCTAAGTATCACGATGCATTTGTTGCCTTTACACCCGATATGAAAGAGGTTTATTTTACATCGAATAATTACCTCGACGGCAAATTAAAATCCGAAAATATCAAAATATTTCGAGCGACTATTAATGAAAAGGGACATTGGACAGATATTGTTACCCTGCCATTTAACAGCGATGATTACGATACAGGACACCCTGCTTTAAGCGCCGATGGAAAAAAATTATATTTTGTTTCTGATATGCCAGGAACACTTGGAGATAAAGATATTTTTGTTGTGGATATCAATAATGGGCATTATGGAAAACCCGTTAACCTCGGTCCTACAATTAACTCACCAGCAAAAGAATTTACCCCTTTTATTGATGGTGATGTAATTTACTTTTCTTCTAATAGAAAAGGTGGTAAAGGTGGATTTGACATCTATATGACGAAGTTAGATGGTTCGTTACCCAAACCGATTAATCTTGGAGAACCGATGAATAGCGAAGCCGATGATTTTTCATTCATTATTGATAGTGAAAAATTGAAAGGTTATTTTTCATCAAACAGAGCACGTGGTGTTGGAGATGATGATATTTATGCTTTTGAACAAAGAACGGTAAATCCAATTTGTGATCAAATTATTACGGGAATTGTCAAAGATAAAGTGAGTGGCCTACGGGTACAAAATGCCTTTGTCGCACTAATTGATGAACAAGGCAATCAACTTAGAAAAGTAGAAACTAAATTTGATGGTAGCTTTTATTTTACCGTAGATTGTGCGCGTAGTTACACGTTAGAAATTACCAAGGAAGATTATTTTGGAAATACAGTAAATGTTACGACTTCAAATAAAAATGGATATGAAAATAATGAGGTTATATTTATTGAAGAAAAGGAGTTTGTTGTTCGCAATGGACATGAAATGCTTAATGTACAAAGTATAAATTTTGAACTAAATAGTCATGAAATTAACCCCTCATCTGAACAAACTTTAGAACGGGTCGTTAAACTTATGAAAAAATACCCGGAAATGGTCATTGAATTTGGTGCTCATACAGATGCTAGAGGAGGAGATGCTTATAATCTTAATTTGACCAAGGGAAGGGCAAGAGCCACCGTAGACTATTTACTAAGAAAAGGTATAAGTCCAAAGCGTCTAACAGGTAAAGGTTATGGTGAAACACAGATACTTAATAAATGTGTGAATGGGGTTAAGTGTACTGAATTAGAACACAGTGTTAATAAACGAACTGAGTTTGTTGTGATAAAAAAATAAGGTTCAGGTATATGCACCTTGAGCTAAATTATGCTCAATGAAGGTTTGAAAGCATCCTGAAAAGGATGCTTTTTTTGTTTTAAAATCAATAAATTATGTAATTTCGCGCAACGATTGAAATGGAACAACGAATGAGTGATAAATTCAAAGAGTACAAAGGCTTAGACCTAAGTAAAACAGCAGATGAAATTTTAGCTTTTTGGGAACAAAATGACATTTTTCAAAAAAGTATAGATTCAAGAGATGAAAATAAACCTTTTGTATTTTACGAAGGGCCTCCGTCAGCAAATGGTTTACCGGGGATTCATCATGTAATGGCAAGATCTATTAAGGATATTTTTTGTCGTTTTAAAACTCAGCAAGGTTTTCAAGTAAAAAGGAAAGCAGGTTGGGATACGCATGGACTACCTATCGAATTGGGTGTAGAAAAGGAGCTTGGAATCACCAAAGAAGATATCGGCACAAAAATTAGTGTTGAAGCGTATAATGAGGCTTGTAAAAAAGCCGTAATGCGTTATACGGATGTCTGGGAAGCATTGACCAAAAAAATGGGACATTGGGTTGATATGAATAATCCGTATATTACCTATACCCCAAAGTATATGGAGTCTGTTTGGTGGTTGCTAAAACAAATTTACGAAAAGAACCTATTGTATAAAGGGTATTCTATCCAACCGTATTCTCCAAAAGCTGGAACTGGTTTAAGCTCGCATGAATTAAATCAGCCAGGGACTTATCAAGATGTTACTGATACAACGGTAGTAGCACAATTTAAAGTGAATGATCCAAGTGCATTGGCCACGATTTTTAATACATCTATAGAAGGTGATGCTTACATGTTGGCATGGACAACTACTCCGTGGACTTTGCCAAGTAATACCGCCTTAACAGTAGGCCCAAAAATTGACTATGTTTTAGTCAAAACCTTTAATCAATATACTTTTAAAGCAACCCATGTTGTGGTAGCAAAAAGTTTACTAAGTAAACAATTTGATAGTAAATACTTTGCTGCTGAAAGTGAGGACGATTTTAAAGACTATATACCAGATCATAAAAAAATCCCTTTTAAAGTTCTTGGTGAATGTAAAGGGGTCGATTTAGTAGGGGTTACCTATGAGCAGTTGTTACCGTACGCACTTCCTTATCAACATGCCGAAAATGCATTTAGGGTTATATCAGGGGACTTTGTGACTACAGAAGATGGAACGGGTATTGTACACACGGCTCCTACATTTGGAGCAGATGATGCTATGGTTGCAAAACAAGCGACTCCAGAAATTCCACCGATGCTCGTGTTGGATGAAAATAACAACCCTGTTCCACTTGTAGACCTTCAGGGACGTTTTAGACCTGAGATGGGTGAGTTGGCAGGCAAGTATGTCAAAAATGAATATTATGATGATGGAGAGGCTCCAGAGCGTTCAGTAGATGTTGAATTAGCCATTAAGTTGAAGGAAGAAAACAAAGCGTTTAAAGTAGAAAAATACAAACACAGCTATCCAAATTGCTGGAGAACAGATAAACCCATTTTGTACTATCCGTTAGATTCATGGTTCATTAAAGTTTCTGAAAAAAGGGATCGAATGTATGAATTAAATCAACGGATTAATTGGAAACCAGCATCTACCGGTGAAGGTCGATTTGGAAATTGGTTAAAAAACGCCAATGATTGGAACTTATCTAGATCTCGATATTGGGGGATTCCCTTACCAATTTGGCGTACTGAAGATGGTAAAGAAGAACAAATAATAGGATCTGTTGAAGAATTGAAAGAAGGAATGAAAGCAGCTGTTAAAGCTGGTTTTATGAAAGAGGAAATTTTCCCCGATTTTGAAGTAGGGAATATGTCAGATGAAAATTATGCCAAAATAGACCTCCACAAAAATATTGTAGACCAAATAGTACTTGTATCTCCCTCTGGAAAACCGATGTACAGAGAGTCTGATTTGATAGATGTTTGGTTTGATTCAGGATCGATGCCCTATGCACAATGGCATTACCCTTTTGAGCATAAAGAGTTGATTGATGAAGGGAAATTTTTTCCGGCAGATTTTATTGCAGAAGGAGTTGATCAGACGCGAGGGTGGTTTTATACTCAACACGCTATTGGAACTTTGGTTTTTGACTCAAATGCTTATAAAAATGTAGTGTCGAATGGGTTGGTTTTAGATAAAAATGGGAAGAAAATGTCAAAACGACTTGGCAATGCTGTAGACCCGTTTAAAACGATGTCAACCTATGGAGCAGATGCCACCCGTTGGTACATGATTTCTAATGCAAATCCTTGGGATAATTTGAAGTTTGACATTGATGGTATTGAAGAGGTAAGAAGAAAATTCTTTGGAACTTTATACAATACCTATTCGTTTTTTGCCTTATATGCGAATATAGATCAGTTTTCTTTTAAGGAGAAAAATCTTACGAGTGAAGATAAACCTGAAATTGATCGTTGGATAATTTCTGAATTACATAGTCTCATTAAAGAAGTTACTGCATTTTATGAAGATTATGAACCTACAAAAGCTGCAAGAGCCATACAAAATTTTGTCACTGAAAATCTCAGTAATTGGTTTGTACGATTGAGTAGACGAAGATTTTGGAAAGGAGAGTATGCACAAGATAAAATCTCGGCGTATCAAACACTTTACAGCTGTTTGTTAAATGTGGCGAAAATGGCGGCTCCAATTGCACCGTTTTATATGGATCAATTATACAGAGATTTAAACGGTGTAACAAAGCTTGAACCGATGGAGTCTGTACATTTGTCAGATTTTCCAGTTGCCGATTTATCGTTAATTGACCCTGACTTAGAGCGCAAAATGGAGAAGGCGCAAACAATCTCATCAATGGTTCTTTCGTTGCGTAAAAAAGAGATGATTAAAGTGCGGCAACCACTTAGACGAATTATGATACCCGTACTTGATCAACAAGAGCGATTGGATATTGAGGCAGTTGCCGATTTAATTATTTCAGAGGTGAATGTGAAACAGATAGAACTGATAGATGACGCGTCTGATATGATTGTGAAGCAAATTAAGCCCAATTTTAAAACCCTCGGACCTAAATATGGAAAAGAGATGCGATTTGTGGTAGAGGAAATTAAAAAAATGGATAAAACAGCTATCTCTAAAATTGAGAAAGAAGGTGAAATGGAGGTGGAAATTAACGGAAAAAAATGTATATTGACCCTCTCAGACGTTGAAATAATATCGCAGGATATTGAGGGATGGTTGGTTGCAAATCAAGGTAATTTGACGGTAGCTTTAGATGTGAGTATTTCTGAAAGTTTAAAAAGAGAGGGGATTGCGAGAGAATTAGTGAATAGAATTCAAAATTTTAGAAAAGAAGCGGGCTTTGAAATAACAGATAAAATATGCATATTCGTAGAGCGTGATGGAATTGTAGATGATGCTATTTTAGATAACCAAGAATATATTAAAAATGAAACTTTAACAGCTAAGCTAGAGCTGCATGATCGAGTTAATGACGGGGTTGAGGTTGCGTTTGATGATGTACATACAAAATTATTAATTGAAAAAGTATAAAGTATAAAGAAGTTATGACTCAAAATACAGAAAAATATTCCGATAGTGATTTACAAGAATTTAAGGAGATAATTCTTGCGAAAATCAAAAAGGCCGAAGAAGATTTAGCATTAATCAAGAGTGCGTATATGAATGATAGTAATAACGGTACAGATGATACCTCACCTACATTTAAAGCATTTGAAGAAGGGTCTGAAACGATGTCAAAAGAATCTAATGTACAATTGGCAATTCGGCAGGAGAAGTTCATTCGCGATTTAAAAAATGCGTTGAGACGAATTGAAAATAAAACCTATGGAATTTGTAGAGTAACAGGAAAATTGATTCAAAAAGAACGCTTAAAACTAGTGCCGCACGCTACATTGAGTATCGAAGCTAAAAACAAACAATAATAAAAGCTCCTTCAAAGGAGCTTTTATGTTTTTAAGGAATTGTTTTAGGTATGGCGAAATGAGGTGACTGTGCATTGCGCAATGTTATTAATTTGAGTATTATCTTAAATACCATCGAGTGAAGTATTTAAAATTTCTTTTTTTATTATGCTGTTACCCACACTATGGGCAGCAATTGATTTCGAAGCAAGTTCTATACGAAGGCGAACTTATAGTTATTGAATTAGCGGATATTGATGAGCTGCGAATAGAACAATCGCCATCGTCTATTTTGAGCATTGAAATGGAAGGACAGGGGGATGTTTTATCCATGCTTAGCCTTAATAAAACTCCAGAATTACTTGTAATTTCAAGTACTGAGTTGATTAATCAAACTGTAAATACGATTGAGAAATTTTGTAAAATCCAACCGTTGTACAATTCATATAGTCTAAAAATTCCCAAGGGAGCTCAGGTAGAAGTCAGCTATGGAGAAGGGAATTTTAGCCTCGATCATTTTTCAGGAGACCTTACCTTGAATTTTAATCGTGGTGATGTTAATTTAATCAATTTTCAAGGTCATTGTGAAATTTCGCTTTATGCGGGAAATATAATGGCAAAACTTAAAAACACCTTTTTTGATATTGATACGAGCCTAGGTAGATTTACTACTGATTTAACTTCCGAAGCCTATACAGAAAAATCACATCATTATAAAGGAAGCTATGGAAATGCTAAAAATTTCTTAAAGGTAAAGACTGTTCGGGCAAATATTGACTTAAAAACCGCGGTAAATCAATAATATTGTTATTTTTGTCTCGCTTTAGACAAAGAGCAATTCTTCATGAAAAAGGCTATAATTTTAATCGCTATCATTCTTTTTATTGATCAATTCAGTAAAATATGGTTGAAAACTCATTTTCAATTGGGTGAAGAAATTCGCGTGTTGGGTTTAGATTGGTTTAGAATACATTTTTTGGAGAATTATGGGATGGCATGGGGAACCGAGTTTGGTGGACGAAATGGAAAATTTTTTTTAACCATGTTTCGATTGGTTGCCATTACTGGAATTGGTTATTGGCTGTATAAATCAGTAAAGAATGCATCTCCCAAAATATTAATTACGGCAATTGCGTTGATTTTCGCCGGAGCACTAGGTAATATTGTTGACTCGGTGTTTTATGGAGTTCTTTTTGGAGATAGCCATGGTCAAGTTGCTTCATTTTTACCAGAAGGAGGTGGATATGGCACATTATTTCATGGAAAGGTTGTAGATATGTTTTACTTTCCAATTATTAATAATGCTGAATTACCTGCATGGATACCAACAATAAGTTTTGAATGGCCAAGTTGGCTTCCGTTTATTGGCGGAACTAATTTTTCTCTATTTGTTGATCGACATTTTACTTTTTTTCAATACATTTTTAATGTGGCAGATGCTGCCATAACCACAGGAGTTATGTTGTTATTGGTTTTTAATAAAAAAGCCTTTCCTAAAAAGGATAAAGAAGAAAAGCCAAAAGATTTTATAGAACCTCCTGTAGTGGTTCAACATTACAATAAACCTAAGCAATCGAAAAAATGAAGTTAAATTCTTAACTTCGTTCTATGCAAAATGCCGACTTAGATCTACAAATTAAAACCTTACCAGACACACCTGGTGTGTACCAATTTTTCGATAAAACACAACAAGTTATTTATGTAGGTAAGGCAAAAAATTTAAAAAAAAGGGTAAGCTCATATTTTAGTAAAACGCATGAAAATGGAAAAACTCGAGTACTCGTAAAAAAAATTGCTTCAATTGAACACATCGTGGTTCTTTCGGAAACCGATGCTCTTCTCTTAGAAAATAATTTAATAAAAAAATATAAGCCGCGTTATAATGTCTTGCTAAAAGACGACAAAACCTATCCTTGGATTTGTATAAAAAAAGAACCCTTTCCTCGTGTTTTTATTACCCGAAAAGTACTTAAAGACGGTTCAGATTATTATGGTCCCTATACTTCGGTTCGTACCTTACGTGCACTTATTTCGCTAATTAGAGATTTGTATACGCTGAGAACCTGTGCCTATGATTTATCATCGAAAAACATCCATGGTGGTAAATATAAGGTCTGTTTAGAATATCATATTAAAAATTGCAAAGGCCCCTGTGAAGGGTTACAAAAAGAAGCTGATTACTTGGAAGATATTAAAGCAATACAAAATATCCTCAAAGGAAACTTTAGATCGAGTTTAACACATTTTAATTCGCTAATGATGAGCTATGCGGATAAAATGGAGTTTGAAGAGGCACAAAAAATTAAAGAAAAAATTGATTTATTAGCAAATTACCAAGCCAAATCAACGGTGGTTAATCCGAGTATTAATAATGTCGATGTTTTTTCTATTGTCTCGGATGAAACGATGGGGTATGTCAATTTTTTTAAAGTAAATAACGGAGCAATTGTTCAATCGCATACCATTGAAATTAAAAAGAAATTAGAAGAGACTGATAAGGAATTATTAACCTTAGCGATTATTGAGTTGCGCCAACGATTTAATAGTAAATCTACTGAAATTTATACCCCGTTTGAGCTTAATTTGGGAAGTGATATTAAAATTACAGTGCCTAAAACAGGAGATAAGAAACGCATTGTAGAATTATCACAACGCAATGCAAGGTACTTTCGTCAAGAACGTCTTAAACAAATTAAAATAGTTGATCCTGACCGACATGTAAATCGGATCATGGCACAGATGAAAAAGGATTTACGGTTGCCAGAAGAACCTAGACATATTGAATGTTTTGATAATTCGAATATTCAAGGAACCAATCCTGTAGCTTCTTGTGTTGTGTTTAAAAATGGTAAACCTTCTAAAAAAGATTATAGAAAGTTTCATATCAAAACGGTTATTGGACCAGATGATTTTGGTTCTATGGAAGAAGTTATTTTCAGAAGGTATAAGCGTCTGTTAAGTGAAGGGGAGTCCCTACCACAGTTAATAGTTATTGATGGTGGAAAGGGGCAATTGTCTTCTGCTTTAAAAAGTCTTGATGTATTGGGCTTGAGAAAAAAAATATCCATCATAGGAATTGCCAAAAGGTTAGAGGAAATTTATTACCCAGGTGATTCAATTCCCTTATATTTGGATAAAAAATCGGAAACGCTAAAGATAATTCAGCAATTAAGGAATGAGGCACATCGCTTTGCAATTACTTTTCACCGTAACTTACGGAGTAAAGGAGCATTGGAAACAGAATTATCTTCTATACCCGGCATTGGAAAACAAAGTGTCTTAGATTTGTTGAAAAAATTTAAATCGGTAAAAAGGGTGAGAGCCGCATCTTTAGCTGATTTAGAGGAAATTATTGGAAAATCACGCGCAACTAAAGTTTATTCATACTATCATACAAAAAGAACGTAAATCCATGAAGCAGTTAATTTTCCTTTTAGTATGTTTATGCACCCTGCAAGGACATGCACAAAAACGAGAAGGGAAAGACTTAAAAGTAGGGCTGGTACTTAGTGGAGGAGGGGCTAAAGGCTTTGCCCATGTTGGTGTTTTAAAAGTGCTAGAAGAAGCTGGGGTGCGGATTGATTATATTGGCGGAACGAGTATGGGCGCTATTATAGGCGCCTTATATGCATCTGGATATTCGGCAAAGAAGCTCGACTCTATTATTCGATCAGTCGATTTTAATGATTTAATGCAAGATCGAATTCCGCGAAAATCAAAATCCATTTATCAAAAGGAAAATACAGAAAAGTACGCACTTACTTTACCGATAAAAAATGGAGGTATCACGCTACCATCAGCTATTTCAAAAGGGCAAAATATATTTAATTTACTTTCGCAACTGACCATATCGGTACAAGAAGTAGATGATTTTTCGAAGTTGCCAATTCCTTTTTTTTGTATGGCTACCAATTTAGAAAATGGCAAATCTGAGGTTTTAGAAAAAGGATTTCTACCTCAAGCGGTAAGAGCAAGTGGTTCATTTCCTACATTATTAGACCCTGTTGAAATTGATGGAAAATTATTGACTGATGGAGGTGTGTTAAATAATTTCCCAGTAGATGTAATGCAGGAAAAAGGAGTTGATTTAATTATAGGAGTAGATGTGCAAGATGGGTTAAAGGATCGAAGCCAATTAAATTCAGCACTAGAAATCGTCATGCAGCTAATTAATTTTCAAATTTACAGTGAAGATAATTTGAAAGTTGAAGAAACGGATGTTTACATTAAACCTGATATTAATTCTTTTAATGTTGTTTCATTTAACGATATGAGTGAAATTATCAATAAAGGGGTCGTGGCTGCTAATAAACATTTGGAAGAGCTAAAATTAATTGCCAGTCAGCAAGTAAATAAACCTTTTAAAAAAGCGGTCAATACTAATACAACGTATAAAATAAATGGCATCTCTTTTAGTGGAAATGAAAATTATACGCAGCGATACATGTTGGGTAAATTAAAATTTGATCGTATTGATACCATTAGTCATGAGCGATTTATTGAGGGAATTAATAACTTATCAGCCACCGGAAATTTTAAAAATATTCAATATCGGTTTATTCCTAAAGAGGATGGTGTTGAACTTCATTTCGATGTGAAAGAAAGTGAAATTGCGACTTATTTTCAATTAGGCATACATTATGACGATGTATATAAAACGGGTGTGTTGTTGAATTTGACTAGTAAACATCTTATGTTTAAAAATGACCTCTTATCGACCGATTTAGTCTTGGGCGATTTTATTCGCTTTAATGCTGATTACTTTATTGATAATGGTTTTCATTGGAGTTATGGAGTCAATATGAGATATAATGAATTTAAAAGATCCTTTTTTGAATCTAGAATAAATGAAGCTGCGAATGATGAAACTGAGGATGAAACCATTGGTGAGGTTCCTTTTAAATACAAAGATTTTACATCACAAGTATTTGTTCAAACAAATTTTGATCGAAAATTTGCTGTGCGTTTGGGGGCAGAGGTGAAATCTTTATCAACATCCTTTGAAACGTTGGTTGGTGGAGAACGCGTAAAGGAATTTGTTAATAATACCAATTATGTGAATGCTTTTGGATCGGTACTTTTTGATTCGTATGACCACAAGAATTTTCCTACGAAAGGGATGTTTTTTAATGCTGATTATCGAGCTTATTTAAGTGCGTCAAAATTTGATGCTGATTTCAAACCCTTTTCCCAATTAAAAGGTAAGCTTGCGGGTGCTTTTAGTTTTGGAGACTTTACTACTCAAATCGAAACAGAAGCGGGGGTTACTATGGGTGAGGGGAGTCAACAATTTGATTTCTTTTTAGGGGGAAATAATAAAAATTACATCAATAATTTTATCAATTTTTACGGCTACAAAATGGCGGATTTAAGCGAACGAAATTTTTTAAAATCTTCCGTAACATTTCGGTATGAATTATTTAATAAAAATTACCTCTCATTTACGGCAAATGCAGCAAGGGCAGCAAGTAATTTAATTAATGAAGGAGCAATTTTTGACAATACAAGAACGGGTTACGCTGTAGGATATAGTCTTGATTCTTTTCTTGGTCCAATTGAATTGAGGTATACATGGTCTCCAGATACCAATCAAAATTATTGGTTTTTAAATGCCGGATTCTGGTTTTAAACAGAATCCAGCATTCGCATTTATTTAGTTTATATGTCCCTCCGGAGTGTTCTCTTTAAACGTAGCCTCATTTGGTTTAATTCCTTTGATTCTCATCTTTAATTTAGTTATTAAAAAGAATAGGATAGGAACTGCAATTAAGGTTAAAAAGGTTGCAATGAATAATCCATATATTACGGTCCAGGCTAATGGCCCCCAAAACACAACATTATCCCCTCCCATATAGATATCTGGGTTAAAATCTTTAAACAATGAAAAGAAATTAATATTTAAACCAATGGCTAATGGAATTAAACCTAATATTGTCGTAATAGCCGTTAATAAAACAGGACGAAGTCGCGCTTTCCCAGCTTTTACAATACTTTCATACGTGTCTTGAATTTCCAAAAATTCCTGTTCATCAAGACCTTGTTCGTTTTTTTTGCGATCAATTAACAATTGTGCGTAGTCTAAGAGTACGACTCCATTATTCACTACGATTCCAGCTAAGGAAATAATTCCCATCATAGTCATCATTATCACAAATGAGGATCCAGTAATTACGAGTCCACCAAACACACCAATTAAACTGAGTAAAATAGCAATCATAATAATGGTGGGTTTGGAAATCGAATTAAATTGAAAGATTAAGATAAAAAAGATAAGGCCAATTCCTGTGAATAAGGCACTCAGTAAAAATGACATTTGTTTTTGCTGTTCTTCAATTTGCCCAGTATAATCAATTTTGATACCCGTTGGCATATTTTCAAATGTTTTCATTTCATTTTGAACCTGGGCTACTACTGCACCAGCATCTGTATAACCAGGAGACAGTGCTGAATAAACAGTTACTACACGTTTCGCGTCCTTGTGTTTTATGGCACTAAATCCAGAGTTATTTGAGTGTTCAGCTAAGGTTGAAACAGGAATTTCTTTTAAGTTTCCTGAATTGTCTCTAAAGGTAACGGGTTGATTAAATAAGGCGCTAATATTGTATCTATTTTCAGCATTAAAACGAACGTATATATCATAATCTTCGCCATCTTCCTTGTAAATACCTGCCTTGGCTCCAAAAATAGCGTTTCGAACTTGATTTCCAACTTGAGCAGCGCTTACACCTAATTCACCAGCCTTTTTGCGATCTATAACGACTTGCATACCTGGTTTGTTCTTGTTGACATCAATTTTTAATTCGTCAACGCCCGGTATGTTTTTAGTATTGATAAAATCACGCATACGTTCAGCAGTTGCAATTAATTCGTTGTAGTCATTGCCCTCAAGTTCAATATTAATCGGAGCCCCTACTGGAGGCCCATTTTGGTCTTTCTCAACAGAAATTAAGACCCCAGGATAAATTCCGACCAAGGCTTTTTGCACCTTTTGTCGTAGGAGTTCACTGTCTTTGCCTTTTCGGTATTTAAATTCGCGCATAGAAGCAGTGATTTTTGCTTTATGAGGCATTTCTCCAGTTGATCCAGCATCAGCTTGAGGGTTTCCAGCACCTTCCCCTACTTGAGAAACGGCACTTTCGACCATGAAGTTTTCGCCTTTTTCAATATACTCTGGATTGTTTAAAACGGTATATACCTTTTTTTCGATTTCTTTAGTAATGGCATTCGTTTTTTCTATGGCAGTACCTTGGGGATATTCAATATAGACGATAATTTGATTAGGCTTATTGTCTGGAAAAAATTCTACTTTAGTTCGTTGAGAGTTAAGCGAAGCTCCAAAAGCCATAAATGATATGATGAGCAAAGCAAAAGTTCCTCCAATAAGCCAATAGGGACGTTTTCCAGAAAGTGCTCTTCGCAATTGTCGTTCGTACCAGTTTTCTAATTTAGGAAGGGTAACAGTTTGGAATTTGTTGGCCCATTTTCTTAAAAATATACGATACACCCATAACATAATGGCAGTAAATACCATTAATGACCCTAAGGCGCGATACGCACCGGCAGTTAGGTAAACAAGTATCCCTAAGACGGTCATTATACTCGTCAAGATAATAATTCTTTTCAATGGCATATTTTTATCTTCAGTACTCATAAAGTCAGAGACTAAGACAGAGTTGAAAAATACGGCTACAAAGAGTGATGACCCTAAAACAGTCGAGAGTGTAATGGGTAATAGGATCATAAATTCTCCCATCATTCCTGGCCATAATCCTAAAGGAACAAAGGCAGCCACTGTAGTTGCGGTGGAAATGATAATAGGAAAAGCAATTTCTCCTATACCTTTTTTGGCGGCTTCTGTACGGCTCATTCCTTCTTCGTCCATCAATCGGTAAACGTTTTCAACCACTACGATCCCATTGTCTACTAACATTCCTAATCCCATAATTAATCCAAAAAGAATCATAGTATTCAGGGTGTAGCCAAGCGCATTTAAAAGCATGAGCGACATAAACATGGACATCGGAATGGCAAAACCAACAAAGACGGCATTTTTAAAACCCAAAAAGAACATTAATACGGTTACTACGAGGATAATACCAAAAATAATGTTGTTAACTAAGTCGTCTACTGCGGCAATGGTAACTGAAGACTGATCATTGGCAATGGTTACTTTTAGGTCGGCAGGAAAAACATTTTTTATTGCATTGTCAACAATTACTTTGATTTGGTCACTAGCATCAACCATATTTTTACCGGCTCTCTTTTTTACATCGAGCATAACAACTTGCTCTCCAAATTCTCTAGCGTACGTGGTGCGGTCTTTTTCTTTAAAGGAAACCGTTGCGACATCTTTTAAATATACAGGATTTCCATTATCTGATTTAACTACAAAATTCTCGAGTTCATTAGGCGTTTCAATTTCCCCTAATATTCGAACAGTTCTTCGTTGATCACTGCTTATTAAATTTCCTGCTGACATCGTTACGTTGCCACTGTTAATCGTATTGATGATGTCGTTAAAACTTACTTTAGCAGCCATCATTTTGTAGATGTCTACGGCCACTTCAACTTCTTTTTCTTGAACACCTCGAATATCTACTTGTTTTATTTCTTGGAGTGTTTCAATTTCATCTTGAAGATATTCGCCAAATTCTTTTAGTTTTTCAATGGTATAATCTCCTGAGATGTTGATATTGAGAATAGGCATCTCTTCACTTAAACTCAATTCAAATACATTGGGCTCAATTTTAGCACCATTAAAAGTAGGCCAATCTTCACTTGATGTTTGTGCTTCAATTTCGTCTTTTACTTTTTGTTTGGCGGCTTCAACTTCGATGTTTTCGTCGAATTCAACGATAATCATCGAAAAGTCTTCCTGTGAGGTAGAAGTAATTTCAACTACATTACTCACTGTTTTGAGCTCTTCTTCAAGCGGGTCGGTAATAAGTTTTTCAATGTCTTCAGCCGTATTTCCGGGAAACATTGAGCTAATGTATATTTTGGTTTCTTTTACTTCAGGAAAGCTCTCACGTGGCATTTTAAAAAATGCAGAGATTCCTAAAAACAAAATCACTATCATGACTACATAAAGCGTAGTCTTGTTTGAAATGGCCCAGGAAGAAAGACCAAATTCTTTATCGATTTGTTTATGTTGTTTCGTCATTATTTACTTAAGTTTGATTACTTTCACGGTTTGTCCATGTTTAACTGAACGAGCCCCTTCTTTAATAATTTCTGTGCCATCTTTAATTCCAGAGAGCACCTCTATGACATCTCCTTGTGTTTGTCCTGTTTGAATAATTACCCGTTCTGCAATGCCTTCATTTTTTTCGTTTTTTTGAGAAACAACATAGATGTATTGTTCACCTTTAGCATTTTCAGAAATGATGCTTTGTGGAATGAGCAAGGCCTTTTCATTAGTATAATCATTGATTTTAACTTTAGCTGTTAAATTTGGTTTGATTTGACCGTCTTGGTTGGGAAGGCCTATTTCTACTTTAAACGTTCTATTTGCTGGGTTGATAAAGTGCTCGGCTTGGCGGATTTTGGTTTGAATTTTTTTACCTAAAACGGGGATTTCAACTTCTACACTTTTGTTTTTAGTAACTTTTGAAATATAGCGCTCCGGTACTTCGGTTTCAATAAACATATTGTTCAGATTTACAATTCTCATCAATGGAGATTGTCCTACTCCTACTACGCTACCTTGTTCGGTAATGATATCATCAATAGTTCCGTTAAAAGGGGCAATCACATTGGTCTTGGCAATTTGTTGTTTGATTTGATCTACGGCCTGAGTCTGTGCTTCATAGGTAGATTTTGCTTGTAAGTATTGGATTTCACTGCCAATTTTTTGTTCCCATAGTCGTGCTTGTCTTTCATAGGTAGTTTTTGCTAGTGCCAGTTGAATTTCAGCCTGTGAAAGTTGTTTGCTAAGACCGCCATCATCGATTTTGGCTAATAACTGTCCTTTAGTTACTTTTTGCCCTTCTTTTACGTAGATATGGGTTAATATTCCGTTGTATTCAGGATAGATAATAATTAAATCTTTGGTTGAAATATTACCTTGTAACTCTAAGAAATGTTTAAAAACTTTGTGATTTGCCGTAATGGTGGTTATTAATGGTATTTTCTTTGTGGTATCTAATTGTGAAATTTTTGTATCTAATAGTTTTAGCTCTTCGGCTATTTTTTGTTGTTGTGCGACAATTTCAGTTCGTTTTTCTCTTATTTTTTTGAGATTATTTGAGGCTAATACTTTTTCTAACGAATTCTTTTTTTCACCTCCACAGCTAGTCAAGATGAGTGCGGCAACTGCGATGATAATAGTGTTTTTCATGTTCAATTTATTTTGTTGAGGTTTTGTTTAGTACGGTCTCCAATTCAGCTTTTTTGTTAATAACATCGAGCATGGCCTGAAGGTATTCTTGTTGTGAGGTATATAATTGTGTTTGAGCCTGTCTTAAATCAAAACTAGAAGCAATTCCTTCAAAGAATTTTGTTTGATTTTTTTGTTCAATTCTTGTAGCTAAGGCTAAATTGTTTTTTTTATTGTGATAGTCTTCTATTGAAAATTGATAATTGCTTTTGGCTGTTTCAATCGCCAATTTTAACTGTTGTTCAGTTTCTGTAAGGTCCTCAATAGATTTTTGTAAATTTATTTTGGCGCGTTGGGTTGCTGCATTACGTGCGCCAGCACTGAAAATAGGAATATTTAAATTAACGCCTAATAGTGATGACCCAAACCACTTTTGATCGCGTGTTAAAAAGTTAAAACGATTTGCATTTGCTGCATATCCACCGTTTACGAAGGCGGACAAATTGGGTAATGCTTTGCTTTTTTCTAGTTTAAGTAAGAGCTCTTTTGAAGCTTTTTCATTTTTTGCAATTACGTAGTCAATATTTTGTGTTATATCATATGAACTCGATAATAAGCCTAAATCTATATGGTTATTGGTTAAGCTTACTAAATCATCTGTGAAGTTGATGGTGTGTTCAATGGGTAATCCAAGGGTAATATTAAATAGTTGTTTTGCAAGAACGCGTAACCTTTTTGTATTTTGTAAAGAGTTTTCCACACTAGATAAGGTGATTCTTAATTGCTCTACACTTTCTTCTTCTTCAAGGCCATTTTCAAAAATCTTTATTGTTTCGTGCAAATTCTTTTGAAGTACAGCAAGGTTGTTTTCTAATATGGCCACAGTTTCATCTGCTAAAAGTACATTACCATAAGCGTTAATAACAGATTTTCTAATTTCTAAATCTGTTTTGATTTTTGCATTTTTTGAAATTTCTAAAAACACTTTTGCTGACTGTAACCCCACGAGATATGATCCGTCAAATATTTTTTGTGTAAGGGTTGCAGTTGCCGTCATGGTTTGTTTCGTGCCAAACGCAACTTCTGCAAATTCTCCTTCGTTTCCGCCGAAAAATTCGGCAGGTAACAACGAAACTTGTTGTTTTAACCAGTTTTGATAGTCAATATTCGCGTTGATTTGCGGCAAGCCTGTTGCTGTTGTTTCCCATTTTTGTTGTTTAGCTGCTTCGATATCCAATTCTGCCTTTTTTGCAGTCCGATTGTGTTCTAAGGCGTATTCAATAGCTTCTTCTAACGAAAGGTTATGTGGCTTTTCTTGTGCCCGACCAACCAAACACGTAAGTAACAATAAGATTAGTGTATAATTACTTTTCATTGATATTGTATTTTGTAAGGTGCTGTTTTAGTGTTTCTAATCCGGTTTCTGTGCAAATGCCACGTAAGTGGTATTCGATATAATTTTCCATAATATGATTCATACCAAATTGTTGGGGAGGAAAAAGGTCAATGTCCTTGAGCATTTGCATACAGCCAAAATAAAGACGTGAAATAAAATTGATATTTATAGTGTCACGGTATAATCCTGCATCTACTCCTCTTTTTAAATTGTCAATGACACACGTATTCATTATATGCATTTGATTTTTCTTTAATGCATTAAATATTTTTGGATAATATTTTTGTAATTGGTATTGAGGAGATGATTTTTCATTTTTTAGATGGGTCATCACAAACCGTTTTATTTCAAATATTTCGGCAATAGGATTTTTTTCAACTGCACAAATAGCGTCGATTCCATTTGAAATAAATTCAAATAAGTGAAGTGTTGTGGCTTCTACTAAGGCTGTTTTATTTTTGAAATATTGATAAATCGTTTTTTTTGACATACCTAGTTGTTGCGCAATATCATCCATCGTTACGCTTTTAAACCCATAGGTTAAAAACAACTCGGTGGCTTGTGTAATAATTTTTTCTCTCATAATGCGGCGCAAATATACACAGGAAACTTTAAAAACATATTAAGTTTCCAAAGTTTTTTGCAAATTTATTGACCCTGCACAATCTTTAGTTTATTTTTACAAAAAATTTAGATGTTGATAAAAAGTTATACAACTGCGATTGAAACATACCTCAATCAATTGTCCTTTAAGCAGGAGCCAAAGAATCTTTATGATCCCATTACCTATATTTTAAATATTGGCGGAAAACGGATTCGACCTTCGTTGACATTAATGGCCTGTGAATTGTTTGGAACGCCGTATGTTCGAGCCTTAGATGCTGCTCTTTGTGTAGAGATGTTTCATAATTTTAGTCTAATTCACGATGATATTATGGATCAAGCCCCTTTGAGAAGAGGGCATAAAACGGTTCATACAAAATGGAATTTAAATACGGGAATTCTCTCTGGAGATGCCCTTCTCATTTTGGCTTGCCAACAATTGAATAAGTATGAAGGAATTGTTTTTAAAAAACTGAATGAGTTATTTTACGAAACGGCCTTGGAAGTTTGTGAAGGACAGCAATATGACTTTAATTTTGAACAAAGTTTTGAAGTAAGTGTAGCTGATTATTTAAATATGATTCGTTTAAAAACGGCTGTTTTACTTGCGGCTGCACTAAAATTTGGAGCTATTGTAGCGGAGGCAAATGAAGAGGATATGAATCAAATTTATGCGTTTGGATTAAACTTAGGGATGGCTTTTCAATTACAGGATGATTATTTAGACGTTTTTGGTACGGATAATTTTGGAAAACAACCCGCTGGAGACATTATTAGTAATAAAAAAACGTATATGTTGTTGAAGGCCTTAGATTTAGTAGATAGCACTGATCGAAATACGATTGTACATTGGTATTCTAAAACGGAATATTCAACAGAGAAGATAAAGATTATTCGTCAGTTGTTTAAAAAGGTTAAAGTTGATATTTTGATTCAGGAAGAAATTGCTAAATATACCCAATTGGCAACTGAAAATGTTCGTCAATTAAATATCGCGGAAGGTAAAAAAGAGCAGCTAAACAAATTTGCTACAGATTTGATGCAAAGAAAAATTTGAATGTTGTTGAATTAATTATTGTACAGTCTCTAAATTATTGGTAATATTGCACACGATTTTTGGGACCCATAGCTCAGTTGGTTAGAGCACCTGACTCATAATCAGGGGGTCGAAGGTTCGAGCCCTTCTGGGTCCACAATAAAATAATTTGTGATTAATAAAAAATCATTGATTATTTTAACTAATTTGAAGGTGTAAAGTTTGGTGTTAATTGACCTAATTTTCCGGATAATTATGAAATATGCTAGCGGGTGATGGCGTTAATTATGTAAAAGTTGAGCCATAGTTTATACCTATTTGTGCGTGTTATAAATGCAGTTTTTTTTGATTCATCAAAATTAATCTCAATAACCGTTAAAATATGGGTAAACGAAAGGTTTTTTAATTCTCCAAAAGTAGGATATTGTAGTTTATCTTAAAAAAAGAATTTATATATTTGCAATTAATTAGCAATAATTACGTTAAGCAGTTAGTAAAAAGGGGAAGTTTATGAACAAAAAATTCAGCAAGGTAATACTATTCATGGTTTTTATGATGGTGACAAGTGCTATTTATTCCCAAGGAACTCCTCCTAAACCTGGGGTTGTACCTCCAAACCCAGTGCCAATTCCTGGTGTTTTTGCCATGATTATTGCAGGTGTAACATACGGTTACATGAAGTTAAAAAAGAAAGAATAATTAACGCTTTAGGAGTCTCGCCACGTATTTTCCAATAATATCAAATTCCAGATTTATTTTATTTCCAATTTGTAGCGTGTTGAAGTTCGTATGCTCAAAAGTATAGGGAATTATGGCAACGCTAAATGTGCCCTTTGCAGAATTAAGTACCGTTAAGCTGACTCCATTAACCGTGATTGATCCTTTTTCTACAGTTACATTGGATTGATTTTCGGTATATGAAAATGTAAAAATCCAACTTCCGTTTGCAGATTCTATTCCAGTACAAATCCCCACTTGATCCACATGTCCTTGAACAATATGGCCATCTAAACGTGTGCCTAAAATCATTGCACGTTCAAGATTGACAGTGTCTCCAAGGCGTAGGTCTGCTAAATTAGATTTAGTTAGCGTTTCGGCAATGGCAGTGACCTTATACATGGTTTCCTGAACATCGATGACTGTTAGGCAAACCCCGTTATGAGCAACGCTTTGATCAACACTGAGTTCGGGGCTTAAAGAGCTTTCAATGGTAAAGGTAATATTTCCTTGATCATGATTAATGCCCCTTACGATGCCAAGGGTTTCTATTATGCCTGTAAACATATAGTTTAGATATTAATGATTACTTTTGTGTGTCAAAAATAGGAATTAATTAAATGAAGACGAAGTCGGATAGAATAAAAGTTGGAATCTCGGTAGGTGATATTAATGGTATTGGCATTGAGGTCATATTGAAAACATTTCAAGATAAACGAATGTTGGAGTTGTGTACTCCAGTAATTTTTGCCTCTAATAAGTTAATAACAAAATATAAAAAGGCGACAAAAATTGAAGTGCCTACTTTTGAAGTTAGAACGATTGAAAAGGTGCAAGCCGGTAAATTAAATGTGCTCAATGTTTGGAGTGAAGAGGTGGCTTTGGCACTAGGAACTGAAAGTGACCTCGGAGGAAAGTACGCTTTTAAATCGTTGGAGTCTGCAGTTAAAAGCTTGCGAAAGGAACATGTTGATGTATTGGTAACAGCTCCTATTAATAAACATAATATTCAGTCAGATAAATTTAAATTTCAAGGACATACTGAGTTTTTGGAAGCCAATTTGTCTGGTGAAAGCTTGATGATTTTGATGTGTGATACCTTAAAATTGGGGCTTTTTACAGGTCATATTCCGGTACAGAAAATTGCAGAAAGTATTCAGCCTGCATTGATTGAACGGAAAATTCAAATTATGCACGATGCTTTACAGGTGGATTTTAATATTAGTAAGCCGAAAATAGCCGTTTTAGGATTAAATCCACATTGTGGTGATCACGGAGTAATTGGAAATGAAGATGAAGAAATTGTGCGTCCAACAATACAAAAAATATACGATAAGGGGCAATTGGTTTTTGGTCCTTATGCGGCGGACAGTTTTTTTGGGAGTGAAACTTATTTGAAGTTTGATGGTGTAATGGCAATGTATCACGACCAAGGGTTGGCACCGTTTAAAACGTTGTCTTTTGGAGCGGGGGTAAATTATACAGCAGGATTAAATCGAATACGCACTTCGCCAGATCATGGAACGGCTTATGAAATTGCAGGGAAAGGAATCGCAAATCACGAATCGTTTAGGCAGGCGTTGTATACTGCGATTGACATTTTTAGGGCTCGTAAGATGAATTTAGCCTTAAAAAAAAATAAATTAGAGATAACTCCTTAATATTTATAGGAGTAATTATAAAAAATTATTACCTTTGCCCGCTCAAAATTGATAACCTGGAGATGAAGAATGCGTATATTATTCCTTTTGTAGGATTGAAAAATGAAGATCATCAATTTGAGTATGAAATAAATAATTCGTTCTTTGAAGTTTATCCTTATGAGGAGATTTTAGGTGCTAATGCAAATGTTGTATTGCACTTAAATAAACAAGAGACTTTATTAGAGTTGCATTTTAGTGTAAATGGAACTGTTGAGGTGCAATGTGATTTGAGTAATGAACTCTATGACCAACCAATAGATTCTACATTAGATCTTGTTGTTAAGTTTGGAGATGTTTTTGATAATGACCATTTGGAAATTCTAATTATTCCACGCGATAGTTACGAAATTGATGTTGCTCAATATATATATGAGATGATCGTTTTAGCATTGCCGAGAAAAAAGGAGCATCCAGGTATTAAAGATGGAACGTTAAAGTCTGAAATTTTAGATAAACTAAAAGAATTACAACCAAAAGAAAATATAAACAGCATCAGTTCTGATCCTAGATGGGATAAATTAAAGGAACTAATAACCGATAAAAAGCAAAAAGATGGCACATCCTAAGAGAAAAATTTCTAAAACTAGAAGAGATAAGAGAAGAACACATTACAAGGCTTCTGTTCCTCAAATTGCAGTGGATCCTACAACGGGTGAAGCTCATTTATATCATAGAGCTCATTGGCATGAAGGTAAATTGTACTACCGCGGTCAGATAGTGATTGACAGCGAAGAAAATGTAGCATAATTTATTTTTTATCAAAACTTATAAAACCCTCGTTTTGAGGGTTTTTTTTGTGTTTTTTAGTTAAAAAGTGTCAAAACCATGTCTTTTTTGGGTAAATCCGAAATAAATTTCATTACTTTGGACACACTTTTATTGAAATTTTATCCTTAAACCACATTATATGGGTAATATCACTGCCGCGATTACAGCCGTTGGTAAATATCTTCCGGAATTCGTTTTGTCAAATCAATTATTGGAAACAATGGTTGAAACAAATGACGAATGGATTGTTTCCAGAACAGGAATACGAGAACGTAGAATTTTAAAAGAACCTGAAAAAGGAACTTCATTTTTAGCCATTGAAGCTTGTAAAGATTTATTGTCTAAATCGCAATTGGATCCAAAAGAAATAGAGCTTGTTATTGTTGCAACCGCAACACCAGACATGCAAGCCGCTTCAACCGCCGCTTTTGTAGCTTCTCAAATCGGAGCCACAGAAGCTTTTTCGTTTGATTTAGAATCTGCATGTTCGAGTTTTTTATATGGAATGAGTACAGCAGCTCGCTATATTGAATCAGGTAAGTATAAAAAGGTATTGTTGATTGGTGCTGACATGAATTCATCGATGATTGATTATACAGATCGAGCTACATGTATTATTTTTGGGGATGGTGCAGGCGCTGTTTTGTTTGAACCAAATGACGAAGGTTTAGGTGTACAAGATGAATATTTGAGAACAGATGGTCAAGGTCGAGAGTACTTAAAGGTCGCCGCTGGAGGTTCTATGCTACCAGCCACTGCAGAAACTGTTGAGAAGAAACAACATTTTGTTCGACAAGAGGGACGCACAGTTTTTAAGTATGCGGTATCTAATATGGCAGATGTGAGTGAAAAAATATTAGAAAGAAACAATTTAACAAAGGATGATGTTAATTGGTTGGCTCCACATCAAGCCAATTTGCGAATTATTGAAGCCACTGCAAATAGAATGGGGCTGGATGCAACGAAGGTGATGGTCAATATTGAAAAATATGGAAATACAACCTCCGCTACATTACCCTTGCTACTTTGCGATTATGAAGATCAACTCCGAAAAGGAGATAATATTATTTTTGCCGCCTTTGGAGGAGGTTTTTCATGGGGTGCACTTTACCTCAAATGGGCGTATACTAAGAACTAACTAACTATTAAAATAATGGATTTAAAAGACATTCAAAACTTAATTAAATTTGTTGCTAAATCTGGCGCTAGTGAAGTGAAACTAGAAATGGATGATGTAAAAGTTACCATTAAAACGGGTTCAGAAAAAACAGAAACTACGATTGTACAACAAGCTCCTTTGGCACCTGTACCTACAGTAGCACCTGTACCAGCTGCCGTACCTGCAACACCGGTAGAGGAAAGTGCAAACGACAAGCACATCCTTATTAAATCTCCTATTATTGGAACATTCTATAGACGTCCTGCACCAGATAAACCACTATTTGTAGAAGTTGGTAGTACCATTAAAGCAGGAGATACTGTATGTATTATTGAAGCAATGAAATTATTCAACGAAATTGAATCTGAAGTTTCAGGGAAGATTGTGAAAATCCTTGTGGACGACGCTTCACCCGTTGAATTTGATCAACCATTATTTTTGGTGGACCCATCATAATTCTAAGGAAAGAAAATATGTTTAAAAAAATATTAATCGCCAATAGGGGTGAAATAGCCTTGCGCATTATTCGAACCTGTAAAGAAATGGGAATAAAAACAGTTGCCGTTTATTCGACAGCTGATGCAGAAAGTCTACATGTGCGATTTGCAGATGAAGCGGTTTGTATTGGACCTCCGCCCAGTAACGAATCCTATTTAAAAATATCTAATATAATTGCGGCTGCTGAAATAACCAATGCCGATGCAATTCATCCCGGATATGGATTTTTAGCTGAAAATTCAAAATTTTCAAAAATTTGTGCTGAACATGGAATAAAATTTATTGGAGCGTCGCCAGAAATGATTGACCGTATGGGAGATAAAGCTTCTGCAAAAGCAACTATGAAAGAGGCGGGTGTTCCAACCATTCCTGGGTCAGACGGTATCTTAGAATCTTATGAAGAGACTGAAAAATTAGCTATGGAAATGGGATTCCCTGTAATGTTAAAAGCCACAGCTGGAGGTGGAGGAAAAGGGATGCGTGCCGTATGGAAGAAAGAAGATCTCAAAAAAGCATGGGATTCAGCTAGACAAGAAGCAGCTGCCGCATTTGGTAATGACGGGATGTATATGGAAAAACTCATTGAAGAGCCAAGACATATCGAAATTCAAATCGTTGGAGATGCATTTGGTAAAGCTTGTCACCTTTCAGAGAGAGATTGTTCAATTCAACGTCGTCATCAGAAATTAACGGAAGAAACTCCGTCTCCGTTTATGACCACAGCTTTGCGTAAAAAAATGGGAGATGCCGCTGTAGTTGCAGCTGAGTTTATTAAATATGAAGGAGCTGGGACAGTAGAGTTTTTGGTAGATAAGCATAAGAATTTCTATTTTATGGAAATGAATACCAGAATTCAAGTGGAACATCCAATCACTGAACAAGTGATTGATTTCGACTTAATTCAAGAACAAATTCTGGTAGCTGCTGGTGTGCCAATTTCAGGTAAAAATTATACACCAAAACTACATTCTATAGAATGTCGTATCAATGCAGAGGATCCATATAATGATTTTAGGCCTTCGCCAGGTAAAATTACTACTTTGCATTCGCCAGGAGGACATGGAGTACGGTTAGATACGCACGTGTATGCGGGGTATGTCATACCGCCAAATTACGATTCTATGATAGCTAAATTAATTACCACAGCCCAAACAAGAACGGAAGCCATTAACAAAATGAAACGTGCCTTAGATGAATTTGTCATAGAAGGAGTTAAAACTACGATACCGTTTCACAGAGCTTTAATGGAGCATCCAGAATATTTGGCGGGTAAATACACGACTAAGTTTATGGAGGATTTTAAAATGCCAGAGCAGAAGTAACGCGGTTAATTAATAATCACATACACTGAAAAAAGAGCTTCACATAGACGGAATTGATAAAATCATTCTACACAGATTGATGAATAATGCAAGAGTGCCTATTTTAAGTATAGCAAAAGAAGTAGGTATTTCTGGTGCCGCAATTCATCAACGCTTAAAAAAGTTAGAAAAATCAGGATTACTTAAAGGGTCAAAGTTTATAATTGATCCAAAAGTTTTGGGTTATAAAACCTTGGCTTTTGTAGGAATCTTTTTAGATTCTGCGAGTACCTATAAAGAAGCAATTAAACGTTTAGTTGATATTAATGAAGTAATTGAAAGTCATTATACAACTGGAAATTATGCCATTTTTGTCAAACTACAGTGTAAAGATAATGAACATTTAATGCAGGTGTTAAATAAACAAATTCAACGCATAAAAGGTGTTTCTCGTACAGAAACATTTATTTCATTAGATCAACATATTGATCGTCAAATTTCCATTTAGTTGCTTGCTAAGTATACTAAGTTAATTTGATTTGTTCTACAATAAAAAAGCCATTAGTTCAAAACTAATGGCTTTTTTATATAGGGTGTATAATTAGTCTCTAGAGCCCAAAATTTGCAAACCCCAATAAAGAAGCATAGCAAGTGAGCCTAAGGCTGCAACTAAATAGGTTCTCGCAGCCCATTTTAAGGCATCTTCGGATCCTTTATATTCTTCTTGACTCAGCATGTGTTTGTTTTTTAACCAAGCTAAGGCGCGATTACTTGCATCGTATTCAACGGGAAGCGTTATAAAGCTAAACAGGGTTCCAAGAGCCATAAATACAAGCCCCGTCATTGCTATGTAAAATCCAACCCCACCATTCGTAGCGCTCGTAGCTGCCGCAATAATGATTCCGCCAATAACCATGAATTGCGAAAATCTAGAGGTAATGCTTACCAAAGGAACTAATTTAGATCGCATGGTTAACCATTGATATGCTTTGGCGTGTTGAACTGCGTGTCCAACTTCGTGAGCTGCCACCGCTGCTGCGGCTGCGTTTCGTTGGTTGTACACTCCCTCACTTAAATTTACTGTTTTTTTAACAGGATTGTAATGGTCTGTCAACATACCAGGTGTTGAAATAACTTCCACATCTGTGATGCCATGGTCTAATAACATTTTTTTTGCAATCTCTGCACCGCTCATTCCATTTCGTAAATGCACTGATGAGTAATATTTAAACTTACTCTTTAGCTTATTACTCACTAACCAACTCACCAAAGAGATGGCACCAATAAGTATGTAAAATCCTATCATTCTTATAAATTTTTAATATTCGTTTTAAAATTAATTAAACTTAATACATTTACAGCATAAATTGTTCCAAATATAACTAATAATAGAAGACTGACATTATGACAAGTAAACCAAAAATTTTGTTAATCTATACAGGAGGTACTATTGGTATGGTAAAGGATTATAAGACAAATGCATTAAAGGCATTTGATTTCAATCACTTACATGCGCAAATCCCCGAGTTAAATTTATTGCATTGCCAAATTGAGACGCTATCTTTTAAAGAACCAATAGACTCTTCCAATATGAATATTGATAATTGGGTAAAAATTGTGAATTGTATTGAAGAGAATTATGAAGATCATGATGGTTTCGTTATTTTGACGGGTTCTGATACCATGGCTTATACAGCATCGGCTTTGAGTTTTATGATTGAAAATTTGAATAAACCGGTTATTTTTACAGGATCACAGCTTCCAATAGGTGATTTGCGGACCGACGCGAAAGAGAATTTGATTACCGCCATACAAATTGCTTCGGCAAGAACAGACAAAGATGAGCCTGAGATTACCGAAGTGAGTTTGTATTTTGAATATAAATTATATCGAGCAAATCGGACAACCAAAGTAAATGCAGAACAATTTGAAGCATTTAATTCTTTAAATTATCCCCCGATAGCTGAAAGTGGGGTACACTTAAAATTTAATCGGGCATTTTTATTTAGGCCAACCCCAAATGAACCGGTTAAGTTCCATAAAGAACTTGACAATAGAATTGCTGTTTTAAAATTGTTTCCAGGGATTACTAAAGAAGTTGTTGAGGCAATTTTAACGATTAAGGATTTACAGGGTGTTGTTTTGGAAACCTATGGGTCTGGAAATGCACCTACCGAACCTTGGTTTTTAGACTTGTTAAAAAAAGCCTTGGATAAGGGGATTCATATTGCGGATGTTACTCAGTGTATTGGAGGAAGTGTCATTTTAGGACAATATGAAACCAGTGTGGCTATGCAAAATATGGGTTTAATTAATGGTAAAGATATTACGACAGAATCTGCATTAGCCAAAATGATGTATCTCTTGGGAAAAAAATTAGACAAAAAACGTTTTAAATCGGTCTTTGAGACCTCTTTAAGAGGAGAATTACAATAATTTAATAGATATAATTTCCCTAAGTAATTTTTTTTTATTTTATTTGGCTTGTTATTTTAGATAATGACTTTGTAGGAGAGGTGGCCGAGTGGTTTAAGGCGCACGCTTGGAAAGCGTGTTTATAAGAAATTATAACGGGGGTTCGAATCCCTTTCTCTCCGCGCTAGTAGTTGTTTTTAATAAAAAATTTATATCTTTAACGCTTTAACTAATTTAATAATTAAGAAATTTAACAATGAAAAGACTATTTACCATCCTAGCAATCTCAGGATTTCTATTTTTAGGTTCAGTACAAAAAACGTATGCTGTAACATTGGTACAAGATACTGAACAAGTCGCAGCGGATACTGTAGACGAAAATAAAACTTTCCACCAGCAACTTAAACAGCGTTTTATTGAGGGTGGCCCTTTCTTTATGGGGATTGTTTTAATTGCCTTAATTTTAGGATTAGCAATTGCAATTGAAAGAATTATTTATTTAAATATGGCCAGTACAAATACGGATAAATTGGTTGCTAAAGTAGAGGATGCCTTGAATTCAGGAGGTGTTGAAGCTGCTAAGGAAGTTTGTAGAAATACAAGAGGACCAGTGGCTTCGATATTTTATCAAGGATTAGATAGGATGGACGAAGGTATAGAGCAGGCTGAAAAAGCAGTGGTAAGTTATGGTGGCGTACAAATGGGACTTTTAGAGAAAAACATCTCTTGGTTGTCATTATTTATCGCCTTAGCTCCAATGCTTGGGTTCATGGGAACAGTTATTGGGATGATTGATGCCTTTGATTCTATTGAAAGTGCCGGAGATATTTCTCCTGACGTAGTAGCAGGGGGTATTAAAGTTGCACTTTTAACTACGGTATTTGGTTTAATCGTTGCGATCATATTACAAATCTTTTATAACTATATAATTTCTAAAGTTGACAGTATCGTAAACGGTATGGAAGACGCTTCTATTTCTTTGGTAGACTTATTAATCAGATATAAAAAATAAGCCCCATGAATAATAGAATATTAAATATAATAATATTGGTAATCAGCGTAATCGGTCTATTCTTTATGGTGCGAATCATGATGGAAGGGAGCGATGTAGTGAAAGAATCAGCAGAGCTTCAAGCGAGCATTGTAGATCCATTTATTACGTTTGCAAACGTCGTTTTAATCATTACGGCGGTGATTACTGTTATTTGGTCGATAATTAATCTGTTTAAAAATCCTAAAACCTTAAAAACAACCTTAATCGGTGTAGCTGTTTTTGTGGTATTATTTTTGATCGCGTATTTTACAGCTTCAGATGCGATTCCTTTAGATGTTTTTGGAGATCCAATGGTTTTGAAGGATATGAACTCTAAAGTATTAAGTCCTGAGGAAGCGGCTTCAACCATGAAAAATGTGACTGCCTTAATTAATTTTACAGGAATATTAGGTGCCATTGGAATTGGTTTAGTTGGTTGGGGATTTATTAATTCATTAGTTAAAAAATAAGAGGGCATGGCAAGAAGAGAAAATCCTGAAATTAATGCTGGATCTATGGCAGATATAGCGTTCTTGCTGTTGATATTTTTCCTAGTAACAACTACGATGGATGTGGATCAAGGAATTTCGCGTAAATTACCTGAGAAACAAGACCCCAATGCTCCACCACCAAACATTAAAGAAAAGAATATTTTTGATGTATTGGTTAATAGAAATAACGAAATTTTAGTGCAGAACGAATATGTGGAAATTGGTGATATTCGTCAAATGGCAAAAGATTTTATCGATAACGGTGGTGGTGTAGATGCAGAGGGAAATCCTTGTGACTGGTGTAATGGAGCAAGAGATCCAGAATCTTCTGATCATCCGAAAAAAGCGGTAATTTCAATTGAAAGTAATCGAGGGACCAATTATGCAACATTTATATCAGTTCAAAATGAACTTGTTGCTGCATATAACGAACTTCGAGATGCTTACTCCTTAAAAAATTATGGGGTAAAATTTGATGAGTTAAGTCTGGAAAAACAGAAAAAAATCAAGGAGGATATTTATCCGCAAATTATATCTGAACGTCCACCTGTAAAAAATTAGATCATGTCAAAGTTTAAAAAGAAGAAAAAAGGAATGCCGGGAATTTCTACGGCCTCTTTACCGGATATCGTTTTTATGTTGTTATTCTTTTTTATGGTTACAACGGTGATGCGTGAGACAGATTTGAAAATTAAAAAACCTGTATTGCCAAAAGCAGACCAAGTAAAGAAGTTAGAACGTAAGAGTCTAGTAAGTTATATATATGTTGGTAAAGGGAAAGATGGTTCAATGGATGATAAAATTCAATTGAATGATAAAATTTCTTCAGTTAAAGCGATTCAAAGTTTTATATTGGCGGAAAGAGCAACTCATTCTGAAATAGAAATTCCATTTTTAACGACTTCTATAAAGGCCGATAAAGACGCGTTCGTAGGAACAATTTCGGACATTAAAGAAGAGTTAAGAGAGGTAAATGCGTTAAAAATTAATTATTCAACTCTTCCTGGTTCAGCCTTGGAGAATATGAAGAAATAGTAACTTTTCATTATAATGAAGCGCCTAAAATTTATTTAGGCGTTTTTTTTTGCCTAATCCTAAGCCTAAATTTTTATTAAATGTATATTTGTTTATGAAGTTGTGGTATTTATTTTTGGTGGTATGTGCTACAGGTGGATGGGCGCAAACCGTTGATTCTACCAAGGCAAAAGCTTATTTGGAAGACCAAATTTATATGGGATTGTCGTATATTAATCTGGTCAGTAATTCTTCCAAGGTAAATGCGAATGGTTTTTCGAATAGTTTTTCTTTTGGGTTTATTAAAGATTTTCCGTTTACCATACGTGGTAATGTGTCATTTGGTGCAGGTCTAGGATATGGTAGAAATACGTATTATCAAAATATTAAATTAAAAGAAGTTGCAGGAATTACGACTTTTGAACCGATTGAAGATGCCAGCGAGTTTAAAAACAATAAATTTTCTGCCCATCTTGTAGAGCTACCAATTGAATTGAGATGGCGGACATCAACGTATGATAGTTATAAATTTTGGCGAATTTATGCTGGCGTAAAATTTGGATATGTTTTTACTTCAAATGCTAAATTTAAAGGGACGTCAGAAACGATTAAAATTAAGGGGATTAATGCAATGAACAAGCTGCAATACGGAGCTACCTTTTCGGCAGGATATGGAACGTGGACCTTCAATTTCTATTATGGTCTTCATGCTATTTTTAAAAATGCCAAATTGCCTGATGACAGTCCCCTAGACCTTTCCGATTTTCGTTTGGGACTTATTTTTTATATTCTTTAGCTAAAAATGGCATAGAGTAGAATTTGGCTTGCAAGGCCTATGATAAAGCCAAGAAAAATTTCCCTTGGATGATGAGCCTTTAAAACTAATCTAGAGCTCGCTACGAGTCCTAAAATGACAAATAGAAGCATGAGGATAAGTAGTAAATTGCGTTGATATGCATAGCTGATAATTCCTAGAAATCCTATTAATCCAGACAGGCCAACGGTGTGTAGACTTATTTTAATCTGAAGGAAGAATAAGAGGTAAATTATGCCAAGTGATAAGGAGCAGCCATAAAAACAAAAGGCTAAAATATTTGCTATGCCAGTTTGAAGTAACAACCGTCCCAATAAAAAGGTGATGATCGTGAGAAATAGAACTGGAAACTTACGTTCATTAATGGTTTTTAATTCAAAGTCTTGTATTAATTTGACCTTTTTTAAAATGTATAATAACAGAATAGGCAAGATATAAGTCATAACAAATACGATACCTAATACTCTCGAGGAAAAGGTTCGCGAGACAGCTACGGGTACAAGAATAAAATAGAGGAGGGTACTGGCAATTGGAATAATTACAGGGTGAAAAATATAAGACACAAAACGGTGAAACTTCATATTAAATTTCTTTTCGTAACCGTGCAACAGGAATGCCGAGTTGTTCTCGGTATTTTGCTATAGTTCGTCTGGCAATGAGATAGCCTTTATCTTTTAAAATGGCCGCTAATTTATCATCGGTAAGTGGCTTTTTTTTATTTTCCTCTTTTATAACGGTTTCGAGTATTTTCTTGATTTCTTTGGTAGAAACATCTTCTCCCTGCTCATTTTTCATCGATTCTGAAAAAAAATCTTTGATTAATTTCGTTCCGTAAGGGGTATCTACATATTTGCTGTTTGCTACCCTTGAAACCGTAGAGACATCCATATTGATCTTGTCAGCAATATCCTTTAATATCATGGGTTTTAGCTTGCGTTCATCACCAGTCAGAAAATATTCTTTTTGGTGTTCTAAAATTGCATTCATCGTCAGCAATAAGGTTTGTTGACGTTGTTTGATGGCATCGATAAACCACTTTGCACCGTCTAATTTTTGTTTGATAAACATAACCGCATCTTTTTGTGATTTGGTTTTGTTTTTCGCATCAGCATAGCCTCGGAGTAAGTTGTTGTATTCAGTCGAGATATGTAATTCAGGTGCATTTCTTGAATTTAGGGTTAAGTCGAGTTCACCCTCCACAATTTTAATAGAGAAATCAGGAACAATTTGTTCTACAATTTTATTATTGCTTGCAAAAGAACCTCCAGGTTTTGGATTTAACTTTTCAATTTCTGAAATAGCAGCTTTAAGCTCCTCTTCGGTAATATCATATTTTTGAAGAAGTTTTTGATAGTGTTTTTTAACAAAGTGATCAAATGATTTTTCTAAAATTTGAATGGCTAAAATTCTTGCTGGGTTTTCTTCTTTTCTACGTAATTGCAATAATAGGCATTCTTCTAAGCTTTGTGCACCAACTCCCGCAGGATCTAAATCCTGTACAGTCTTAAGCATTTTAAGTACCTCCTCTTTGGTGGTGTAAATATTAGCAGAAAACGCCAAATCATCTACAATATCTTCAATAGCTCTTCGAATATACCCACTGTCATCAATACTGCCAATTAAAAATTCGGCTACTTGCCTTTCTTGATCATTGAGACGGATGGTATTTAATTGATTTATGAGAAATTGATTAAACGATGTCCCTCCTGCATAAGGAATGTTTTTATCCTCATCATCTGCACTGTAATTATTCGCTTGTAACTTATAGCTCGGTGTTTCATCATCGCTTAAATAATCATCTATATTGATGTCTGTTTCGATGGTCTCTGTTCCACTATCATCATATTCATTTGACATGTCAGCATCCTCTTCGTTTTCCTTACCACTGTCTAAGGCCGGATTCTCTTCAATTTCTTGTTTCACTTTTTCCTCAAAAGCCTGGGTAGGCAATTGTATTAACTTCATCAACTGAATTTGTTGAGGAGATAATTTTTGAAGGAGTTTATATTGAAGATTTTGCTTTAACATGTTTTTATTTAAAAATACAAAAAAGAATTGGATTAAAATTCAGCATTTTGAGGTGTTCGAGGATAGGGAATTACGTCTCTGATATTACTCATCCCTGTGGTGAATTGAACTAAGCGTTCAAACCCTAAGCCAAAACCTGAATGAACTGCTGTTCCAAACTTTCGAAGGTCTAAATACCACCAAAGCTCTTTTTCATCAATATGTAAGGCTTTAATTTTTTCTTTAAGAACATCAAGGCGCTCTTCACGTTGTGATCCACCTACAATTTCACCAATGCCAGGAAATAACACGTCCATAGCTCGTACTGTTTTTTTATCCTCATTTAAACGCATATAAAAAGCTTTAATATTCGCAGGATAGTCAAAGAGAATTACGGGACATTTAAAGTGTTTTTCAACAAGAAAACGCTCGTGTTCACTTTGTAAATCAGCACCCCATTCGTTAATTATGTATTGAAATTTTTTCTTTTGATTTGGTTTACAATTGCGTAAAATTTCTATCGCTTCTGTATAACTAACTCGTTTGAAATTATTGTCAACCACAAAATTTAATTTCTCAAGCAGTGACATGTCGCTGCGCTCTTGGGCTGGTTTATTTTGTTCTTCCTTGACGAAACGATCATTTAAGAAGGCTAAATCATCTTTACAGTGTTCAAGCGCATATCGAATAACATACTTGATGAAATCTTCAGCGACATCCATGTTTCCATCTAAATCACAGAAGGCCATTTCGGGTTCAATCATCCAGAATTCTGCTAAATGCCGGGTTGTATTTGAATTTTCTGCTCTAAACGTTGGTCCAAAGGTATAGACCTTACTCAATCCCATCGCATAGGTTTCTGCTTCTAATTGACCAGAAACAGTTAAGTTTGTTTCTTTGCCAAAAAAGTCCTGTTTGTAATCAATACTCCCATCTTCATTTTTTGGAGCATTGGCACCCAAGGTAGTTACTTTAAACATTTCACCAGCTCCTTCCGCATCGGATCCCGTAATAATGGGAGCGTGAAAATTAAAGAATCCATTTTCAGTAAAATATTTATGAACGGCAAAAGATAAGATTGCTCTAATTCTCATGACGGCACTAAAGGTATTGGTACGAATTCTAAGATGTGCATTTTCTCGAAGAAATTCTAAACTGTGTTTTTTGGGTTGAATAGGATATTCTTCTGGATTTGAATCTCCGAGAATTTCTATCGATTCTACCTGAACTTCAACGCTTTGCCCTTTACCTAGACTTTCAACCAATGTGCCCTTTATGGATACGGCGGCTCCAGTTGTAATTCTTTTTAAGATCTCTTCATCGGTGTTTTCGAAGTCTACTACGCATTGTATATTATGGATGGTGGAACCATCATTAATAGCGATAAATCGATTAGCTCTAAATGTGCGAACCCATCCTTTGAGGGCTACCTGTTGTGTAAATTGTTTAGACTGTAAAAGTTCAATTACGCTTTGTTGCATTTTCTTAGAATTTATAAGCTGCAAAGATAAGATTTGATGCCTGAATTTGTATGAGAATTTACAGATTTATCCCAGCAGTCGAAAATCAGTAAACTTTTTTATAACTATTAGGACTTAAAAAGGTTTCGCTACATTGTAGAAATAGCTATTAGGTTTCATAAGCGACACTAAACAAAACGAATTATTTTATTAAATTCATCAAATATTGACCATACCCACTCTTTAGTAAAGGCTGTGCTATTGCTTTCAATTGTTCTTTGTCAATAAAATTTTTGTTGTATGCGATTTCTTCAATACAACCAATTTTTAAGCCTTGACGTTCTTCAATTACTTGAACGAATTGCTGGGCTTGCATTAACGATTTAAAGGTTCCCGTATCTAACCAAGCCGTCCCTCTGTTTAGAATACTTACTTGTAATTTATCTTGTGCTAAATAGGTTTTGTTTATATCGGTTATTTCGTATTCACCACGCGCTGAAGGTTGAAGGCTTTTAGCTATTTCAACAACCTGATTATCGTAAAAGTAGATTCCTGGTACGGCATAATTTGATTTAGGATGTTTAGGTTTTTCTTCGATTGAAATGGCTTTATTGTTCTCGTCAAACTCTACTACACCATATCGTTCAGGATCATTAACGTGATATGCAAAGACAACACCTCCATCGGGATTAGTAGCGTCAATCAATGCTCTGTGCATGCCTGTTCCATAGAAAATATTATCTCCGAGTACGAGCGCAACAGAGTCCTTACCAATAAAATTAGCACCAATAACAAAAGCTTGGGCTAATCCATTGGGTTCTTCTTGTACAGCATATTCAAACCTGCATCCAAGTCGTTTACCATCGCCTAACAAACGTTCGAACAAGGGTAAATCATGTGGAGTCGAAATAATGAGAATCTCCCTTATACCTGCCAACATAAGCGTTGATAGCGGATAATATATCATCGGTTTATCGTGGATTGGCATTAATTGTTTGCTGATTGCAATGGTAAGCGGATGCAGTCTAGTACCACTACCTCCGGCTAAAATAATTCCTTTCATGGCGTTTAATTTTCTAAATTATCTATTTCTTCATCAATTTCGTTTTCTTTTGGAATGATTTGAATAGCAGGTTTTTTAAACACTTTTTTATTTGCTATTCGTTGTTCCAACGATAATAATAACGAAGGTAATAGTAAAAGATTTGATACCATGGCAAATAATAATGTAACAGATACCAATCCGCCAAGTGCAATGGTTCCTCCAAAACTCGAAACAATAAATACTAAAAATCCGAAAAAGAGGACAACAGATGTATAAAACATACTCACTCCTGTTTCCCGTAAAGCTGCATATACAGATTTTTTTACTTTCCAGTGATTGGCCTGAAGTTCTTGTCGATACTTCGCTAAAAAGTGAATGGTATCATCTACTGAAATTCCAAAAGCAATGCTAAAGACTAGGATAGTTGAAGGCTTAATAGGAACTCCTAAATACCCCATGAGTCCCGCGGTCATCAACAAAGGCAGCATATTGGGTATTATTGAAATGAGAATCATTTGAAAGGATCTAAACATCCATGCCATAAAAATGGCAATTATCAACACGGCTAGTGACAGTGAAAGTACTAAGTTATTGATTAAATAGTTGGTTCCTTTTAAAAAGACCAGTGCTTTTCCTGTCATGGTTACGGTGTAATTTTCGGCTGGAAATTCTTTGTTAATTCGCGCTTGTAACCGCTCCTCAATACGCTCCATTTTATCGGTGCCAATATCTTTCATAAACGTAGTCATTCTTGCATATCGCCCCGTACTATCTACGAAATTATTCAATAAATCAGAATTGGTAGAGGAATTTTTGGTGTAAGCAAGTATAAAACTTTGTTCCTGACTTGTTGGAAGTTGATAATATTTTGGGTTACCGTTGTAAAAAGCTTGTTTAGAATACTTGACTAAATTCAGGACGGAGACCGTGGGGGATAATTCAGGAATTTCATCGATAATTTCATTTAATTTTTCCATTCGCTTTAGCGTGGATAATTTCATGACACCTTTTGGTCTTTTTGTATCAATGACAATTTCTAAAGGCATAATACCTCCAAATTCCTTTTCAAAAAATACAATATCTTCAAAAAAGGGTTTCCCTTTAGGCATATCTTCAATTAAACTTCCAGAAACCCTAATCATATAAACACCGATAATACTCGCAATGATTAAAATAACTGTTAAAATATAAACGGTTATTCTAGAGTGTCGAACTGTATTTTCCATCCAGTCGACAATAGATTCAATCCATTTTTTTTCAAGGTGTTTTAAATGTTTGTCTTTGGGTTTAGGTAAGAAGCTATAAATAATAGGAATTATCAGTAAAGACAACATGAATATTGCCAAAATGTTAATAGAAGCAATAATTCCAAATTCATTGAGCATTTTACTTTTAGTAAAGACAAAAGTTGCAAAACCCGAGGCTGTGGTTACATTTGTCATCAAGGTCGCATTCCCTATTTTAGAGATTACTCGATGTAAAGATTTGGCTTGATTTCCGTGACTCTTGACTTCTTGTTGATATTTATTGATTAAAAACACACAATTAGGAACCCCAATAACAATGATGAGTGGTGGAATTAGTGCTGTAAGTACGGAAATTTCATAACGAAAAAGACCGATAAATCCGAAAGCCCATATTACTCCTATACTTACCACCAGCATGGTGATATATGTGGCTCTAAATGATCTAAAAAAGAAAAAGAAAATGAGCGAAGTAATGGCCAAAGCAAGTCCAACGAATATGCCTATTTCATCGATAATATTTTGGGAATTCATCGTTCGGATATAAGGCATTCCCGACACTCGAACCTTTATGTTGTTTTCTTTTTCAAATTTTTCGATGGTCGGATTGAGTACATTAAAAATGAAATCTTTGCGTTCAATGGTGTTAACAATCTCTTTTTTTATATAAATAACAGATCGTATGGTACCCGTTTGTTTATTGTAGAGAAAATTCTCAAAGAAAGGTAAATTGTTAAACAATTCATTTTTGATGGCCAATACTTCTTTGTCTGTTGTTGGCTTTTTGTCATATAAGGGTTCGACAACGAATTTTTCGTTGGCGGTATCTTTTTTTAATTTTTTAATATCTCCAATTGAAATTGAAAAATCAACCTGTGGAAATGAATCAAAATGTTGTGAAAGGTTATTCCAATTGTTAAATTTATCTGTTGTAAATACGGTAGAATCTTGTGTAGCGAGGATAATTAGATTCCCTTCTTCACCAAACACCTCTAAAAAATGGTTGTATTCTAAGTTGACTGGGTGATTTTTTGGTAACAAGTTCGCTTCTGAATGTGAAAAGCGCATGTACTGCATTTGTGATCCTAAAAAGTAGGTAATTGCCCCAAGGACAATTAATATGGGAATTCGTCCCTTAAGGATGAAGCGAGAAATTGATAACCAAAAGTTCATAGAAAATGATGCGTTTAGAAAGGCCGCAATTTAAGAAATAAAAAAGTGATGAGCGTTCATAATTCTCAAAATCCTAAGCTTAAAACATAGGTTATTTTTACAGCCAAATTATCGGAAAATTTTGGGTTGTGGTAGGCGCCATATCGGTAAAAACTACTAATTCCGAAACCGTATAAGAGATGATTAACGACAAAGCCTGATTCAATATACCCTTTGTTCATTTTTCTAAATGAGACGCCAATGTGTTTTTCTGGGTTTTCAATATCACCAATGGCATAGCGGGTAATTAAACTTAATCTTGGTTTGAAAGATTCACTAATTTTAAATCGAGGAAAATTATGGCGCAATTGAAAAGATATGTATTTATCTGAAATGAATTCATTAAAAGCCATGGTTTCAAAAGCGTTTGTTCCAGAAATATTAACTCGCTTTCTCCATGGGTTTGCTAATGAATAATTTGGGAAAGCATTGTATAATTGTGGCAAAGGGGTGTCACCAAATATACTTCCACCTTGTACGAGCAAGCTTGATGAGCTACTGTTTAAATAATTAATGTCATGTTCAATTTTAAAATTAAACTTGGTGAAATTAAAATCACTATCTAACCAATCATCCACACTTTGTGTTACTTGAGCCGTTATTTTAGGAAAGCCATTTTTCGTTGGAATTTTACCAATTGGGGAATTCATGTATGTGCTGAAGGGAGTCCATTGTATTGCAAAGGTAGCTTCGGTTAAGTGGTAGTTACTAAGGAGATTTCCATGAGAAAAGTATTGATAATCAAATAAAGGGCGATAAGCTCCACGTTCTAACCTAAATTTGGCTTCCAGGTTTGGGAAGATGTCATGATCAAGGTTAAGGTAGTAGGTTTCAAATCCATAAAATTGACTAATATTTAGGTTTCTTGGATTGACCAAGGTAAAGGATGTGTCTTCAAAGAGAAAGTTCAATTTTGCAGCTTCAAAAATATCATTGGTATATCCACCACCCAACCAAGTATTATTTATTTTACTCAGCCTAAAGGCAGCTTCAAGATGGTATTTAAAGTCGTCATCTCTAAAGCCATAGGCGGTATATCCACCTATTCTAAAGTGAGGAGAAAGCTTGTGATTGGTCATTCCACCTAGGCCTAAGCGGAAGCCTTCATAATTATTAAATGTAATGAGTTGACTTAAATCAAAATCGACAAAACCTAAGGGGATAAACCCTTTTAAAACCGTTCGGGATGCTTCGAGAATTTGCTCAATATTATCGGCTTTAACAATACTATCGAGATTTTCGTACGTGTTTAATCCCCGTTTTGTGATGCTGTCTGTTCGATATTTGTTCCAAAAGGCTTGATCTCTCATTGCTGCTTTATCATCGATTTCTATAACGGCAGCTGAGTTTTTTACTTTTACGGGTTCATTGATACTGATATCAAAATTTTTCGTTTTTGATAGCATATAGATGAGATCACTCAGGTCTTGCTCATTATTGCGGATTACCGTCGAATCTTTTCGATTGGTGGTTTCTTCATCTACATCTAATTTAATTCCAAAAAGACTCAAAGCCTTCCTGTTTTTACCTTTTCTTAAAGATAATTGGGTTTCATCTGGAAACCATATATTGTATTCCGGGATGAATTTGAAGTTTTGCGTAGCTTTAACATGAATGGCTGCTTTGATTTCGGCGATTACTTTTTCTAAAGCATAGCTTTGATTGTGAATATACAAAACACCTTCAAGTCCAAGTTTATCTTCTTCTTTTTTTGGTTTAAAGTAAATCATATACGCCGAATGATCAGGGTAATTGATGGTGTCTAATATTTTGTAATTGTAAATTTTTAGTGCATTTCGAGCTAAAGGGTTTACGTATTTTTCACCTAATAAGGTGTAAATTTCATCGTAGAATGTGAAATTTTCAAGATTGAGAGCAAGGAGTTCGTAAATGGGGTTTTTTAATCCAGCCATACGTGTTGCCAACACGGTTTCTTTTTTGTTTTTTCCTCGATCAAATTTAAATTCGCTGACTTTTTCAGTAATGTACATATGTTGTTTACTGATTTCTTTTTTAAATTCATAATTGGTGGAATCGAGTTTTAAAAACGTTTTTCCTCGATCTTTTACGACAAAAAGGGAATCGACCGTTCCTTGGATAGAATCTGGGTTAGCTGTTATTAATAATTTATTATAGGCCGTGTATTTGAACGAAGCAAGTGCCTTTTCTATATTATTTTTTTTCTTGTTCGCAATGGTGTTTTTAATGATTTGGATTGCGGGATTTTCTTTGGCAAGGACAATTACTTCGTTGAGGTTTTCACTACTTGGTTCTAATAAGATAGTGTAAAAATTTTGTGAGTTATTAAGGTCAACTTTTTGTGCTTTATATCCGATATAGGAGATGTTTAAAAAGCGAATAGGAAGTTTAGAATTAAAATTGAATTTCCCGTCTGTATCAGTGATTGTACCTGCGCCTCCATCTGTGATAAGTGTAGCAAAAGGGAGTGGGTCGTTTGTGTTTTTATCTTTAACAATACCCGATACACTGTGCTGTGCCAATAGCATAGTCGGAAATAGGAAGAAGATAAGGAGACTAACTCTTTGCATAAAAGTTTTATTTCAGACCAAATAACGTGAAAAAATAAAGCATCCCGTTTATCGTAGATGCTTTTAACAAAATTTTAAAAAAGTAAAGACTCGTTTTAAACAGTCATAATTTCTTTTTCCTTTTCAATATATAGCTGATCGATAAGTTCGATATATTTATCGGTCATTTCTTGAATTTCAGCTTCCACAGTTTTTGTAAGGTCTTCTGAAATAGCTAACTTTTTTAGTTCGTTGTTGGCATCTTTTCTGGCATTTCGTACGCTGATTTTATCATTTTCAACTTCGGCTTTTGCTTGTTTTGCTAATTCTTTACGTCGCTCTTCTGTAAGTGCAGGAACATTAATAATGATGTTTTCACCGTTGTTCATCGGATTAAATCCAAGATTAGCTGCTTGAATTCCTTTCTCAATTTCTTGCAGCATATTTTTTTCCCATGGTTGAACCGTAATGGTTCTAGCATCTGGTGTATTCACGTTTGCTACTTGACTGAGTGGTGTTTGAGACCCGTAGTAATTTACCGTAACACTTCGAAGCATAATGGGAGATGCCTTACCGGCCCGAATGTTAACTAATTCTTTTTTTAAGTGTGCGATTGCACTATCCATTTGTTCTTTTGCGTTGTCTAGGATAAATTGAACTTCTTCATTCATGATGTAATAATTTAGTACAGCTAATCAAAAAAATAAGCCAATTAGTTATATGTCTACTTTTGTACCGATATTTTCTCCGTTAAGGAGTTTTTTTAAATTTCCTCTAGTGTTCATGTCAAATACAATAATGGGTAATTTATTTTCTTCACTCAAGGTAAAGGCGGTCATATCCATTACTTTAAGCCCTTTGCTCATGACATCTTTAAAAGAGATGTTTTGGTATTTAACTGCGTCTGCATTTTTTTCTGGATCCGTATCGTATACGCCGTCTACCCTGGTTCCTTTTAGGATTACTTCAGCATTAATTTCAATGGCGCGCAATACAGCTGCAGTGTCTGTAGTAAAATATGGGTTACCAGTTCCTGTACCAAAGATAACTACTCTTCCTTTTTCAAGATGACGAACGGCCCTTCTTTTAATAAAGGGTTCAGCAACTTGTTCCATTTTAATTGCTGTCAGTAAACGTGTAGCTACGCCAATATCTTCCAAGGCACTTTGTAATGCTAAACCATTAATAGCTGTTGCTAACATACCCATATAGTCTGCCTGAACCCTATCCATGCCATTACTTGCACCTGCAACTCCTCTAAATATGTTACCGCCACCAATCACAATAGCAACTTCAATTCCTTTGTCGACTACATCTTTAATTTCTTGAGCATAGATAGCGATTCGCTTAGGATCTATTCCGTATTGGCGATCACCCATTAGAGCTTCTCCACTCAATTTCAATAAAATTCTCTTGTATGACATGTTTTTTGAAAGTTTGACAAATATACAAATTGTGAAGAACAATTAGCAAGCGGGTACCCAAATTATCTTAGCAGAATTTAGGAATTAATACAGTTGGTGTTACCGGATAATAAAGAGGGGTGTAGGGTGTTTGTACACGCTTTATTTAGGAGCAAATTTATCGTGTTGGTTAGTTAATTGTAGCTAATATTGTACGAAAGAAAGGGGGATTTTACTGAATACTGTTCGAGAGAGAAAAATTTTGTGAAGTTTTCTTTGGTAAATAAACTAAAAAACCCTGTCAAATGACAGGGTTTTATGAATTTAAAGGTGTTAATGTGTTTATCCGAGTGTTACGCGTTTAAAATCAACAACGTGAACATCGCCATATGTTTTTACATAATCAGCTACACTTTGCTTTTCATTTTTGATAAAATTCTGATCTAGCAAACATTGTTCTTGATCTAATGTGGTGTTGTCAGCGATAAAACGTTCCATTTTACCAGGTAGAATTCGATCCCAAATTTGTTCTGGTTTTCCTTCTGCTTTTAATTCAGCTTTGGCATCTTCTTCTGCTTGTTTCAAAACTTCAGGAGTTAATTGAGACCTAGAGATGTATGTTGGTACATTTTTAAGTGTTTTACCCAATCTAGCTAGCTCAATGTTTTCCTTTTCAATAACAGCAATTCTAGCTTGTGTTTCTGAAGCCACAAAATCAGGATCAAAATCCTTGTATGACAAGGTGGTTGCTCCCATGGATGCTGCTTGCATAGCTAAATCTTTAGCGAGTACATCTGCATTATCAACAGCGGCAGATAATCCTACGATAGCCGCAATGCGACCGCCGTGTGTATAGGCACCTACATAAGGAGCTTCCACTCTTTCAAATGCAGTAATGTCTATTTTTTCACCAATGACTCCAGTTTGTTCAACTAATTTTTCTGCTACCGTAATTCCTTTGAAATCTGCAGCTAAGAAATCTTCTCTATTTGTATAATTTAAAGCGATGTCAACAAATTCACTTGCTAATGCTTTAAATGAATCGTTTTTTCCAACGAAATCTGTTTCACAAGCGAGTACGATTGCTACACCAGCAGTGTTGTCAGCATTAATCTTCGTAATTGCGAGACCTTCATTAGATTCTCTATCAGCTCTTTTCGCAGCAACTTTTTGCCCTTTTTTACGTAAAACTTCGATAGCTTTGTCAAAGTTTCCCTCGGCTTCAACCAAGGCATTTTTACAATCCATCATTCCAGCACCCGTAGCTTCTCTTAAGTTTTTTACGTCTGCGGCAGTTATTTTTACCATTTCCATAATGTTTTTATAGTTTGTCTTTTAAAAAACGACGATTAATTATTTTTCTTCTGAAGTAGTTGCGGTTTCAACACCTTTAGCAGTTGCTTCTTTGCTTGCTTTTTTTGCAACGCCTTTATCTGCATCCTTAGCTCCTTTGTCTTTATCCGATTTTCTTTCAGAAAGTCCTTCGGCAATCGCTTCGGTAGCAAATGATAATATCTTTTCAATTGATTTAGAGGCATCGTCATTCGCAGGGATAACAAAGTCAATCGCTCTTGGGTCTGAATTTGTATCTACTAAAGCGAAAATTGGAATATTTAATTTTTGAGCTTCAGCGATTGCGATGTGTTCACGTTTTGTATCAATAACAAATAAAGCGCCTGGTAAGCGTGTCATATCAGAAATTGACCCTAAGTTCTTTTCTAATTTAGCTCGTTGACGATCAATTTGTAATTTTTCTCTTTTAGACAAAGCGTTAAAACTCCCATCTTGTTTCATTCGGTCGATATGTGCCATTTTCTTAACGGCTTTTCTGATGGTCACAAAGTTTGTTAACATTCCGCCTGGCCATCTTTCAGTGATATAAGGCATGTTTACACTTTTAGACTTTTCAGCAACAATATCCTTTGCTTGCTTTTTTGTAGCAACGAATAAAATTTTTCGACCTGAAGCAGCGATTTTTTTAAGTGCCGCAGAAGCTTCTTCAATTTTCGCACTTGTTTTATATAAATCAATAATGTGAACTCCGTTACGTTCCGTATAAATATACGGTGCCATGTTTGGGTTCCATTTTCTTGTGAGGTGACCGAAATGCACCCCAGCATCTAATAATTCTTTAATGTCAATGTTTGCCATTTTGTTTTAGTTTACGTTCCATTTGATTAGCAATAATTAAGTAGCCACAAGGTGAGTCTTAATTATTTGGGTGCTAAACTTTGCAACAAGTTATAATTGTTAAAAATTAAAATAAATTACGCGCTCGTTTCTCTGTTGAAATTCGGTAATCCATAAGTTTCTCAAAAAGGAAAAATAGGATATACGTTTAACGTTTAGAGAATTGGTATTTTTTACGCGCTTTTTTCTGTCCAAATTTCTTGCGTTCAACCATACGAGGATCTCTAGTTAAAAGACCTTGTGGTTTTAGTATGGCTTTATAATCTTCATCGATAGAAACTAAAGCTCTTGTAATTGCCAAACGAATTGCTTCTGCTTGACCAGTTACACCTCCACCGAAAACATTTACTGTGATGTCGTAATTTTTTTCGTTGTCTGTTAAGGTTAACGGTTGTTTTACTTTATACTGTAATGTAGCTGTAGTAAAATAGTTGGTTAATTCTCTTTTGTTGATGGTAATTTTACCTGTCCCTTTTGACATGTAAGCACGGGCAACAGCCGTTTTTCTTCTACCTATTTTGTGTATGATTTCCATTATTTTAGATCATTGAGATTAATTGCTGTAGGGTTTTGAGCTTGTTGATTGTGCTCACTACCAGCATAAACATATAAATTTCTGAATAAGGCACTACCTAATTTATTTTTAGGGAGCATTCCTTTTACTGCTTTTTCCACCAATCTTGACGGATCTTTTCCGAAAAGTTCAGTTGCAGTCAATGATCGTTGACCACCTGGATATCCCGTATGACGGATATAAGACTTATCGGTCCACTTGTTTCCAGATAGTTTAATTTTTTCTGCGTTAATAATTACTACATTGTCTCCACAATCTACGTGAGGTGTGTAGTTAGGTTTGTACTTACCTCTTATAAGCATTGCTACTTTAGAAGCTAAACGACCCAATGTTTGTCCGTCCGCATCAACTAAAACCCACTCTTTTGTTACGGTGGCTTTGTTCGCTGATACTGTTTTGTAACTTAATGTGTTCACACGATTAGTTTTTGTCTATTAAAAATAAAAATTATTTTCCTTAAAAAAGGAGTGCAAAGATATAACTATTTTTGCAGATAACAAATAGGAATTCAGCAATTTAATTTTCAGGAAGTATGCATAAAATGAAGGAGTTACCTTTGAGGTAGTATTTAGTGTGAATTCGTTTGCGTAAACGAAGTGTTTTTATCATATGGGATATTTCTTTTTAGTTGAAATTTGGATGGTTAAAATGTGGCAACATTTGCTTGGTTTAGTATTAATGTGCATCTAACCATGTTGGGCCTTCGTCTATTTCTACATCCAATGGTACAGTTAAATGTACAGCATTTTCCATTTCTTCTTTAATCAAGGGGCGTAATTGATCGAGTTCTGATTTCAGGGCGTCAAAGACCAGTTCGTCATGTACTTGTAAGAGCATTTTGGATTTAAGTCCTTCTTTTTCGAGTCTATTATAGATATTAATCATGGCAATTTTTATTATATCAGCTGCGCTTCCTTGAATAGGTGCATTAACGGCATTGCGTTCTGCTGCACCGCGTACAACGGCATTTCTAGAATTAATGTCGTTGAGGTATCGCCTTCTTCCTAAGATGGTTTCTACATAACCATGTTCACGTGCAAATGCGATTTGCGCATTCATGTACTTTTTTAATTTGGGGTAGGTTTCATAATAGGTGTCAATGAGTTCTTTTGCTTCGCTTCTCGATAAGTCTGTTTGATTGCTGAGTCCAAAAGCTGATACGCCATAGATAATTCCGAAATTGACTGTTTTAGCATTGCTTCGTTGCGCTCTTGTTACCTCGTTGGTGGGCACATTAAATACTTTTGAGGCGGTAGATCGATGAATGTCTTCCCCGTTTTTAAACGCAGAAATCATGTTTTCTTCTTCACTTAGTGCAGCAATAATTCTCAATTCTATTTGCGAATAATCAGCTGCTAAAAGGGTGTAATTTTCATTACGTGGAATAAATGCTTTTCTCACTTGTCGTCCGCGTTCTGTGCGAATGGGAATGTTTTGTAAATTGGGGTTGTTGCTGCTTAATCGTCCCGTTGCAGCTACCGTCTGCATATACTCAGTATGTATGCGCTTTGTGCTCGGTTCAACTTGAAGTGGTAAGGCGTCTACATAGGTGCTTTTCAATTTTGCCAAGCCACGATATTCTAAAATACAGTCGACAATTTTGTGTTCTTTAGCTAAATATCGCAATACATCTTCGGCGGTTGAATATTGGCCCGTTTTTGTTTTTTTAGGTTTGTCAACGAGTTTTAATTTTTCAAATAAAATGACGCCGAGTTGTTTTGGAGAAGCAATATTAAATTCTGTACCGGCTAAGTTGTATATTTCATTTTCTAATGCGGCAATGTCTGATGATAGTTCAGTCGATAAGCGATGTAGGTATTTGATGTCTATATTGATTCCTTGCATTTCCATATCGGCAAGTACTTTGACGAGCGGAACCTCTATTTCGTCAAAGAGTTTTCGCGTATTGGCTTCAGTTAACTCTTTGCTAAAATGTTCGGCTAACTGTAAAGTAATGTCTGTATCTTCAACTGCGTATTCACTTTGTTCTTCTAGGGGTACATCCCTAAATGAGCGTTGATTTTTTCCTTTTTTTCCGAGTAAACTCTCAATTGAAACTGGGGTGTAATTCAAATAGGTTTCAGCCAAGACATCCATATTGTGTCGCATATCTGGATTGATTAAATAATGCGCTAACATGGTGTCAAATAATTTCCCTTTGACGTTTAGATTGTATTTTTTAAGTACTTTGATGTCATATTTTAAATTTTGACCAATTTTTTCAATTTCTGTATTTTCAAAAAAAGGCCTTAATTGTTCTATTAAGGATTGTGCCTCTTCTCGATTTTCGGAAAAGGGGAGGTAATAGCCCTTGCCAATTTCCCATGAAAATGCAATGCCTACAAGTTCAGCAGTTATGGGGTTCAGTCCTGTAGTTTCCGTGTCAAAGCAGACTTTTTTTTGTGCGTTTAGCTGTTGTAAAAATAATTTTAATGCTAACGGTGAATTGACTAACTGGTAGAGGTGATTGGTTGTGTTTATGGTTTTGCGCCCAGTCGAAATTTGGGGCCCACTTCCGTCAGGAGTTTCACCGAATAATGAAAATTGTCCAGCACCAGCAGATGGGGACGTATCAGTTGAATCAGATTTGTTATTTTCTTTAGTTTGTGGAAGTTCCATATTAAAGGCTTTTGCAAAATTGTCAGCCAATCTCCTAAATTCAAGTTCTTGAAAGAGATCTGTTACTTTTTGCATGTCTGGTTGACTCAACTCGTAATCCTCTTCGTGAAATTCAACAGGTACATCGAGCATAATGGTAGCTAATTTTTTAGAAAGTAATCCGAGCTCTGCATTCGCCTCAATTTTTTCTTTCATTTTTCCTTTAAGCTCATGCGTATTTGCCAATAATCCTTCCATACTACCGTAAGCCGCGAGGAATTTCTTGGCTGTTTTTTCACCAACCCCTGGTAATCCAGGGATGTTATCGACAGAATCTCCCATCATACCTAAAAAGTCGATAACTTGTTCGGGACGTTCTACTTCAAATTTTTTCTGTACTTCAGGAATTCCCCAAGTTTCATATCCACCTCCAAACATGGGGCGATACATAAATATATTCTCTGACACCAATTGTGCAAAATCTTTATCAGGGGTTACCATATAGGTCTGGTAGCCTTGTTTTTCTGCTTGCTTAGACAGGGTACCAATAATATCATCAGCTTCATAACCTTCCTTGACAATGATTGGAATATGCATAGCTTGTAAGAGCTTTTCAATATAGGGAATGGCTATACGGATGGCTTCTGGAGTTTCATCTCTATTGGCTTTGTAGGCCTCAAACATTTCTACCCGATCAACTGATCCTCCGCGGTCAAAGCAAACGGCTAAATGATCTGGGCGTTCGCGTTTTATTACATCGAGTAAAGAATTCGTAAACCCCATAATTGCTGAGGTGTCCATTCCTTTTGAATTAATTCTTGGGTTTTTGATAAAAGCGTAATAGCCTCTAAAAATGAGGGCGTATGCATCAACTAAAAATAGGCGTTTTTGACTTGACATGATGTAGAAATTGAAGAATTTCAAAGCTACAAAAACTTTGGATGATGGCTTTTGATTTAGGAAATTTATTTTTTGGATCTACCGTGATTTATGGTTAAGTCAATACATGCTTCTATGGAAAATTGAAGAGGGTCCCTCTCATTTTTCACTTTTTTGTTCAGGGAGTTGAAAATTATATGGTTAGTTTGTATGTGTAGGAGCGAGGAGGTATAATTCCTTAATCGCTAAGCATAGAAAACGGAATGCCTGAGCATAAAGATATTAAATAGAAAATAGATTGGTTAAAGATGTTGATTTTAATGGTTAAATAAATGAAAAACAGTGGTATATGGTTTTTTGTTGTTCATGATAATTAATGAATTACTAGCGAATTCTAAAATAAAATGAATCAAGGGGTTAGGTATAATTAATTTAAACCCAAATATTTATCGCAATTAGATTTTATTAAAAACTCGATAATACGTTAAATATATTATATTTGTATGTGTATCCAATAGGGATACTGAATTGATGTAGAAAATTAAACTAGTATCCATGGCAAAATTTGGCGAATTAATAGGTTCAAATGTTCCGACTTTAATTGATTTTTATGCTGATTGGAATGAAAACAATAATTCCTTCCATAAAGTATTAAGAGATGTTGCTGCTGCTTTAGGGGATAAAGCGAAGGTCATCAAAATTGATATTGATAAAAATGAAACCTTAGCCAATGCGTTGAGAATTAAAGGCAATCCCACATTTATCATTTATAAAAATGGGGAAATGAAGTGGAGACAGTCAGGAGAACAAGATGCAAATACCTTAATTAGCTTAGTTCAGCAATATTTATAGGTGGCTTAAAGTTTGTCTTGTATTGATTGATGAAGATCAATTTTGTGGAATACGGTTAAATGTGTATCCTTTTTCTTGAAAATATGCAAGGACCTTGGGAAGTGCATAGCGTATTTTTTCTGCTGCTTTTAGGCTGTCGTGAAAGACGATAATATCTCCGCTTTTCGCGTTATTAACAACATTTCGATAACAGATTTCGGGTTTGGTTGAAAGGTCAAAATCTGCACTTAATACTGACCACATAATTACATTGAATCCACGTTTTTTGAGAGCTTTTGTTTGCATGCGCTTTATACGTCCGTAAGGTGGACGAAACAAGGATGTTTCAGGCATTAGTGCGGCAGTCTTTTCTACTTCATATAGGTAAGTTTTGAGTGAGGTTTTGCTGCCTTTTACATGTGAAAAAGTGTGATTTCCAAGGCTGTGACCTGCTGTTTTTATTTCTTCAAACAGCGCTTGGTTTGCCGTGATATTTTTACCGATACAAAAAAATGTAGCTTTGGCGTTAAAGTGTGCCAATTGTTCTAAAACAAATGGGGTAATATCAGGTGTTGGACCGTCATCAAAGGTGAGGTAGAGCGTTTTTTTTGGAGAAGAAAAACGCCAAATTTGATCGCGGTAAAACCAATCGATCCAATTTGGCATTTTAATGAGATATGGTTTCATTATTCTTCTTCAAATAAATGCTCAACAGATTTTACAGAACGCACATAGTCTTGTTTTAATTTATCTGTATAGGTTTCTTCATCGTACTCTGTAGCTGTAGCTACAATGAAATTATACATTCGTAATGTGTCTTCTATGTCGGTGCCATTTTGGATTAAATCATAGGATGATTTTAAGCTGCTGTAATAGCGCATGCGATCTTGAAAAATTTCTGCAAGAGTATTGGTAACCATTCTTGCTTTTTCTGTTGCGCCAAGTTTATAATATACTTCTGCATAGCCCATGACTAAACTGTAGTGTCCGTAGGAAACAATAGGTAGTTTATCAAGAGATAAGTCAAGTATTTCTTCCGCTTTTTCGTTTTTACCTTCATTCATTAATTCTTCTCCTAATCGAAGTAAATTGTTTCTGAAAGAAATGCTATTTCGTCTCGTTTCTGGGTCTAAATAAACGTCATCGCTATTGCTGTTAGTCCAATCCCATTTTTTTACGTTAGCGTACATTACATCCGTATCAATCCTGCCGAGATCAAGTACACTTTTATCGCGGCCACTTGGCGATTTGCTACTTGTTTTAATTGGGACAAACCGATAGGCTAAGCCGTCTAATTGAAGGTAGTCTTTTAGCCAGATGTATTCTTCTGCAGCATAGGCACCTCCCGTAAAATAGATAGGTCTTGTCCAATCGTTATTTGACAAAATATCGAGCATTAAAATACGGTGTTTCTGCAAACCTACCTCGTCAATTTCTATATCGATATACGGTACAATTTTAGCTGAATCTTTTAGGGCAACCACCTTATTTTTCAACACGGCTTCTTTGTCAATGGGAATTCGAATTTTATTGGTAGGATAATATTTAATTAGTTTGCCGCTTCCGTCAATATCCACAAAGGTGCGTTTGTCGTCACTTGCTAAAAAGTTCATAAAAGACTTGATATTGATTACGGTGTCTTTAAATTGTGGGGCAGGAATATGGTATGCTATGTCTAGTGATCCTGTTCTGTATTGTTCATGGGTGAGCGTTGACGGAATCGGGTCTGCCTCGTAGGTTTTTCGTTTTTGTTGGTCAATATACCAATCCGTTGCAAAAAGACTGGTATTGATTAATTTGAGATCGGTTCTGTAATTCTCAACTTCTTGCATATACCAGAGCGGGAAGGTGTCATTATCCCCAATGGTGAATAAGATCCCATTTTCTGCACATGAGTCGAGATACGCTTTTGCATTACTTCGTGCAGAATACCGTCCAGATCGATCGTGATCATCCCAATTTTGATAGCCCATTAATACTGGGACGGCAAGTAAGCACAAAGCGCTCGCTCCTATGGAGAGCATTTTAGGGTTAATTTTATGTTTTAGATTCTCGTAAATTGCTAAGACTCCCATGCCGATCCAAACAGCAAACACGTAAAAAGAGCCTACTACGGCATAATCTCGTTCACGTGGTTCAAAAGGTTTTGGGTTAGTGTAAAAAATTATCGCTAATCCTGTAAACAAAAAGAAGAGTAGTAAAACATAAAAATTCCGTTTATCGTATTTTAAGTGAAAAATCAAGCCGATAATTCCTAAGATTAAGGGTAAAAAGAAATAGGTGTTTCTCCCCTTATTGTTGAGGACTTCAGCGGGAAGATTGTCTTGGCTCCCTAAGTGAAGTTCATCGATAAACTTTATGCCACTGAGCCAGTTCCCGTGATTGTCTAGATTTCCTTGAATGTCATCTTGTCTGCCTACAAAATTCCACATAAAATAGCGTCCATACATATACCCAAATTGGAACTGAAACATGAATTTTAAATTCTCTCCAAAAGTAGGACGACGATTACTTTTCTGGCTAATTCCCGCAATAGATTTATAATTTGCAACTACACTCGGATTCGGGTCAACCATTCTCGGAATAAAGCCTTTGTGTTTGTCGGTATAATTTGGCAAAGCATTTTTATAATCATTAACAATGATGTATTTACCTGCTTTTTCGTCTTTTTCATATTTGGGTTTCCCATCGCGCCAAGGATCGTTAGGGTCCTGTTGTCTCGTTTCTGAATAATAGGAGTCGTAAAAAATACTGGCGTCTCCATATTGTTCCCTATTGTAGTAAGCGAGTAATTCGCGTGCGCTAGAAGGATTATTTTCATTAATGGTTGTATTTGCGTTGGCTCTGATGGGCAACATAATCCACGATGAAAATCCGATCATGATAAAGAGCAAACACAGGGTAATTAAGTTTGCTCCATATAATTTCTTTTTTCGCGTATACCTAATTGTAAAATAAAATGCTCCAATTAAGAGGATGCCTGCAATTATACTTCCTGAATTAAAAGGAAGGCCTACTGTATTAATGAAAAACAGTTCACAAACACTGAAAAAGGCAAGGGTATAGGGGAATAAAATTTTAAAGACAAAGGCTAATACCAATACTGAAATTATGTTTGCAAGGATAAATTTTTTGGTATTTATATTTTTATATTTTTTGTAAAAATAGATGAATACGATGGATGGAATTACGAGTAATGATAAAATATGTACTCCAAAAGAGAGTCCAACAACGAATGAAATCAACAATAGCCAACGATGACCACGTGGTTGATCCATTTCGGTTTCCCAACGTAACCCTAACCAAAAGAGCAGGGCCATTAAAAAAGAGGACATGGCGTATACTTCACCTTCTACAGCGCTAAACCAGAAACTGTCAGAAAATGTATAGGCTAAGGCTCCTACGAATCCACTCCCTAAAATAGCGAGATCTCTGGCTTGAGAATCTTCTATTTTTTTTGCAATAATTTTTCTTGACAAGGCCGTGATTGTCCAGAATAAAAAGAGGATTGCAAAGGCACTGGCTACCGCTGACATAAAATTAACCATTTTGGCAATATGCGTTGGGTCAGAAGTAAACATGGCAAAGAAAGCACCAATCATTTGAAATAATGGGGCACCTGGAGGGTGACCTACTTCCAGTTTAACGGCTGTTGAGATGTATTCTCCAACATCCCAGAAACTAACAGTAGGTTCTATCGTTAAGCCATAGGTGATTAAGGCGATGCCGAAGGTTATCCAACCTAAAATAACGTTCCACTTTTTATAGTTGAATTGATTCATCAATTGTAATTTATGTTGGGCGAATTTACTAAATTAATCTCAACTTGATAATGAGGTGGTTTTATGAGATATTAAAAAACTGTTAAAGTTGGACAAAGGGGATGAGAATTAATGAAAATTTATGGTGTATTGAAGTGTATGCCCATTTTTTATCGTACTATCGATGCTAAAGAGGCTTCTAAAATACTAGGTTTGTCGCTTTTTAGGGAATACATAGACGATTTAGGTGTGATTTATTTTAAAAAATGTTTGCGGGAAAGAAACTTTAATTTAAATTTGCAGCCTCGTAAGATAAATTGAATCTTCGAATTTGGCCTATGGTGTAATGGTAACACAGCGGTTTTTGGTACCGTCGTTCAAGGTTCGAGTCCTTGTAGGCCAACCATAATTAGTAAAAAGCTTTCCTTTTTGGAAAGCTTTTTTTTGTTTTGTGATTATGGGAATTTACCAAGGTGTTGGATGGATCATGGATCATTCTTCTTTATGGAATCCATGAGCTATTAAAATACGATTAGCTTCTTCTTGGGGTGTTACATTGCGTTCTTCAAAATAGAGATGCATAGCTTCATCATTCTTAGTATTTTTAACTAAATCGAAGTGATTAATTAGAAATTCTGGTAGAATTAATTTTAATAGTTCTAGATAATTGTCCAAGGCTATTCTTTTTTACAAAATCTGAAAACAAATGCAATTCGCACACAATTTTTGAGATTGATCCGTTTTTCCCGTTTTTTGACGTGGTGTTTGGAGTATTTAAATGTATACGCGGTTGTTTTGTTTTATGCGAAATCTGATGGGCGCTATCCCGTTATACCATCCCTCCATTGGCGCCAATAACCTGTCCTGAAATCCACTTAGACGCATCGCTGGCTAAAAATAACACAATCCGTGCAATGTCAATGGGTTTGCCAAGGCGATTAAACGCATTCATAGCGGTGAGTCTTTCGATGGTTTCTTCTGATTTCCCAGTTAAAAACAGTGCAGTTTCTGTGGGGCCTGGAGCAATGGCGTTTACTGAAATGTTCCTTCCAATTTCTTTTGCAAAGACACGTGTTATTTGTTCTACAGCAGCTTTTGAAGCTGAATATAAGGCGTAGGTAGGAAACATTAGTTTAACCGTACTCGAGGAGAAATTAATGATGGATCCGCCATCGGCCAACTTGCTGTTTGCCTCTTGTAACGTGTTGAATATTCCCTTTACATTTACATCAAATTGTTTGTTAAAATCTTCTTGACTTGAATCTTTGAGTAATTTCGACGTCATTACACCAGCGTTGTTTACCAAAACATCTACTTTTCCGTAAGCGGCGATGGTCTGCTCAAATAATCTACTTACTTGAGCTCGATCACTTACGTCTGCTTGTATGGCAAGGGCTTTTCCGCCATTTTTTCGAATGCTGTCAACTGTAGCAAGCGCTTGAGGCTCACTATTGGAATGATTGACTACGACCTTGGCACCATTTTCTGCTAAGAGTTTGGCGATTTCTTGTCCGATGCCTCTAGATGCTCCAGTGACTATGATTACTTTCGTTGCTAATTTCATGAATGTTGTTTTTTAGTAGAAGGTGGTATAAATTTTAATTGGTACATGGATAATAAGGTCAATACGATCGCGATAATGACAAGCGTTAGTTTAGATTCAGGTAAAACAAAAAACGCTAAATTAACGACGGTGACCATTGTAATAAATAAAAACACATAGGTTATTTTGCCAAATGTTTGTGTTGATTAAATGTAAATACGAGTGCTGTGATAGTTACTTTGAGTTTGGAAATTTCTGTACATATTCGAAAGAAATCAGCATTGAGGTCGATTGCATAGTCAAATCGTTCTACTGCAGTGGTATGTTGATCTTTCCTTAGAAATTTAGGGATGGCAAAGAAAGCCAAAATGTCTATGGTAATACAATTGATGAATGGATGAATTAATTTTTTCATCACATTATTGTTTTAAACGAATTAATTCGTGTGTGATGGGTGTTAAGGTAGATCCTATAATTTCGGGTTCGGGAGCGAATGGATAAAGTTGAGCTCCAGGTCTACTGATAAATGCGGCTCTCCAATTGCCCCATAGAGCCCCTGCAATGTCCCAGCCGTGCGCTGCAACTAAGAGGCATTCATTAGCTTGTACTCCCATTTTTCGAGCTGCCCAAGCATAGGTATCAACGTGAGGTTTGAATTTTCCAATATCTTCAACGCTCAAACGGGTGTCAAAATATTCAGTAAGTCTTGCGTTATTAAACTGTGTTTCAACGCCCTTATTAGATGAGTTGGTAAAGGAAACTAAAGTATACCCTGCTTTTTTTAATTGGCTAAGAGCTTCTTTTACTTCGGGATGTGCTGGTAGTGACAAGATCGGGCCAACAATGGCTTCTTTCGCTTCAGTTTCACTGAGGGTTATGCCGTTGTTGGAGGCAACCATACGCAATGCCGCTGCCCCAATGAGTCCGAAATCTTGGTATTGATTACTAACAGTGTTGACTAAGGAGTATTGCAACATCGTGGTAAACCACAGAGGCAATAGGTCTTCACGATTATTCAGCGCCTTGCCGACACTTTTTTTCATAAGAGTTAAGTCGAGCAAGGTTTCATTTACGTCAAAAAATAGGATTTTTGGCGCGATCGATTTAGCGCTTTTACGATTGCTTTGTGTGTGGCTTGCTGCGAACCCTAGGGTTGGTATGACGGTACTCGCTAAACTTAGGACTCCTGTTTTTTTAATAAAATCTCGTCTATTGTTTTTCATAGTATAGTTCGGTTAAAAAAACATTCCATTTGGTATGTTTTAGATTAAAAAAATTATGCTTTTAATTGTTCAAGGTAATGTGATAAAGCTGTGATGTATGCATCAAAAACGGTATCGTCTTCATAAAGTTTTCGAATTCCGCGAACACCTTCAAAAGCGCTGATTAAATAAATTGCCACTGCGTGACTAGAAACTTCTTTTTTAATACAATGGTCTTTTTTTCCGCGTTCAATTAGATTGACGAGGCCCATTTTCCATTTTTCAATAATGCTTTTTAAGGCTTTTTGATAGGCAATTTCAGTATCTCCGATTTCATTGATGAGATTGTTTAATGGGCACCCGTGCTGTTTCATGTAAAGAGGAAATGATTTTATGCGATTGATAAAAATATTTTCTAGTATTTCTAGTGGATTTCCGGGTTGATACAGAGGGAGGATCATACTGTCGTATACGCGTTCTTTGAGTTTTTGTTCAATCACTTCCAATGCAATTTCTTTTTTGTTTTGGTAGTGGTGATAAAAAGCTCCTTTGGAAAGCGTCGCCTCTTTCATGATGCTGTTGATACTCGTGCTTTTAAATCCGTTTTCATAAAACAAGGCAAATGCCTTGTCAATAATGACTTTTTTGGTGAGCTCAGATTTTAATTCTTGTTGCATGGGGCAAATGTACAAAAAAATACCAACTAGAATGTTTTTGTATTAATCGTATCTCATTGTTTTTGTTGTTGGGTGAAACCGTGTTGGTGATGGATAGTTTCAGAAGTGCTTATGGATTCCAAATAGAGATTGTACTATGAACCTATTTGAAATTTGAATTCGGTGCAAAGCAAACTGATCGTAGGGTTCTTTGAACCACTTATTGCTGAAGGAGTGATCATAATTCAGATGATACATTCATCGGATAACGCAGTGTATGATTCACGGATTATTAAATTACTTCACAGAAAAATTGTTTAAGGTCTTGTACGGTTTGCAATAAACAAAAAAAGTTTAGTCACGGATGCGACTAAACTTTTTTTGTTTTTTGAACAATCGCTAATCGCTTAGCGCTAATCAATAATCTTAGATCTTAAAAGTAATCACTGGTCTCAATGCGTGATTTGCTAATTCAGTACTAATACTTTCGCTAAAGAGCTGAGAAAGACCACTTCGGCCATGCGTATTGATGGCGATAACATCGGCGTCTATTTCTTTACCAAAGTTTAGGATTCCTTCTTCAATGGTAATATCGTTATAGATGTTTACCGTATGGCTTTTTAGTTCAAATTCTCGTGTAAATTTATCGAGTTTTTTTCGAATGTTTTTTGAAGTTTCAAATCGGTGTGCGGTATTGACAAAAAGTAAATGAATGGTCGCATTGAACAAATTCGCAAAATTGATTACGCGTTGGAATGAGTTTTGACTTTCAGCATTAAAATCAGAGGCAAAGATGATGTCGTTTATGGCAAAATCATTTACGGGTTGTTTGATGACTAAAACAGGTATATCAGATTTTCGAACTACCTTTTCTGTATTAGAACCTACCAGCATTTCTTTAAGTCCTGTTGCACCCTGAGACCCCATTACAATTAAATCTACCAAGTGTTTTTTACTTTCCTCGATCACGCCTTGAAACGCTTTGTGAAAGATGACTTTGTCGGTAATTTTAAGTCCTTTAAAGAAGTCGAATTTTTTGTATTCTTCAAATCGTTTATGAATACTTTTCATAAAAAATATTGTCTGAGCACCGCCTTTCATGGCACTCGAATCAACGGGGTCAATCGTATCAGATGGAATGTCTAGCATGTGCAAAAGGATGATTTCACTGCCTGTTGTTTTGGCAATAGATGCTGCTGCTTTACATGCGTTTTTAGCTTCCTCTGAAAAATCGATGGGAACGAGAATTGTTTTCATTGTTTGATTTTTTTTGTTTGATCTATATAATTATACACTATAATAACGATAAAATAGCGCGAATCTTGTCATTCTGAAATATAGTTTATATATTTGCATTCGAAAATAATGTAACAAAGAATGGAGGGGACGGAAAGTCCCCTCTTTTTATACAAACAAAAGTGAGGGAGACAATTGAGCAACTGGTGAAGGAAGCCATTGAGGAAAATCCAAGTTTATTCTTAATTGAATTAAAAATTACTACAGGGTACGAGATAACCGTAATTGTAGATGGAGATGAAGGGGTTAACTTGAAAGAATGTATGCGAATCAGTAGGCATATTGAGCATAATCTCGATCGAGAATCCACAGATTTTTCGTTAGTAGTCACCTCTCCTGGGGCCACCGAGCCTATAGTGAACAACAGGCAGTACAAGAAGAATTTAGGAAAAACACTAAATGTACGAACTGAAGAAAATAAATTTGAAGGAGAACTTACGGAGGTTTTAGCAGACCATATTACGTTGACTTGGAAAGCAAGAGAGCCAAAACCGGTAGGTAAAGGAAAAGTTACAGTAATAAAAACTGTAGACATTCCTTACGAGCAAATTAAACAAGCAAAAGTGAAATTAAAATTTTAAGTACGCAAGCATGGAAAACATTGCTTTAATTGACTCTTTTTCAGAGTTTAAAGACGACAAAAGTATTGATAGGGTTACCCTTATGGCGATCCTAGAGGAAGTGTTTAGATCGGCATTAAAAAGAAAATATGGGTCGGATGATAATTTTGATATTATTATCAATCCTGATAAAGGAGATTTAGAAATCTGGAGAAATCGGGTAGTTGTGAATGATGGGGAAGTAGAAGATCCTAATGAAGAAATTTCATTGTCTGAAGCAATTAAAATTGAACCAGATTTTGAAGTAGGTGAAGATGTATCAGAAGAGGTGAAATTAGAAGATTTAGGAAGAAGAGCTATCTTAGCCTTACGACAAAATTTAATTTCTAAAATTCACGAACACGACAATACGAACATATTTAAGCAGTTTAAAGAGCTTGAAGGTGAAATTTACAGTGCAGAAGTACACCATATTAGACATAATGCGGTAATATTATTGGATGATGATGGCAATGAAATTATTCTACCGAAAAGTGAGCAAATTAGATCGGATTATTTTAGAAAAGGAGAATCTGTTCGAGGAATCATTAAATTGGTAGAGTTAAGAGGTAATAAGCCAGCAATTATTATGTCTAGAACAGCTCCTGAATTTTTGGTTAAATTGTTTGAACAAGAAATTCCAGAAGTTTTTGATGGATTAATAACGATTGAACGCGTTGCACGAATCCCTGGAGAAAAAGCAAAAGTAGCGGTAGATTCCTATGATGATAGAATTGACCCTGTTGGCGCTTGTGTCGGAATGAAGGGGTCTAGAATTCACGGAATTGTACGTGAGTTAGGGAATGAAAATATTGACGTAATTAATTTTACGAAAAACGACAAAATATTTATTGCAAGAGCCTTAAGTCCTGCTAAAGTGGTTTCTATGGAAATTCATGAGGCTGCAGAAGGAGAAAAACCTAGAGTTGATGTTTTTCTAAGACCTGAAGAGGTTTCTAAAGCAATTGGTAAGGGAGGCGTTAATATTAGATTAGCAAGTCAATTGACTGGGTATGAATTGGATGTTCAACGTGAAGGCGTTGGAGATGAGGATGTTGAATTGACCGAATTTTCTGATGAAATTGAACAATGGGTGATAGATGAGTTTAAAAATATCGGGTTAGATACGGCAAAAAGTATTCTTGATTTAGAAATCGCTGATTTGGTAAAAAGAACTGATTTAGAAGAAGAAACAGTAGCTGAAGTTCAACGAATTTTAAGAGCAGAATTTGAAGAATAGTATCGTAGGTTTAAAATAAGAGTAAATAGATTAATATTATATGGCTGAGACAAAAACATTGAGACTTAATAAGGTTTTAAGAGAATTGAATATTTCTTTAGACAGGGCGGTAGAGCATCTGTCTAGTAAGGGATATGAGATTGAGGCGAGACCTACAGCTAAAATTTCTGACGAAGTTTACAATGTGCTTTTGGATGAATTTCAAACGGATAAAAGTAAAAAGGTGGCCTCTAAGGAAGTAGGAGAGGAAAAAAGAAAGGAAAAAGAGGCTTTACGAATTGCACAAGAAAAAGAATTAGAAAGAAAGCGTTTGGAAGAAGCAAAGCGTGAAATCTATAAGCCAGTATCTGAAAAAGTACAGATTAAAACGGTAGGGAAAATTGATATTGACCCTAAACCATCGAAAAAAAGTGCGCCAGAAACTCCAGTTGAGAAAAAACCAAAAGTGGAACTGGCTCCTACAAAGGCAAAAGAAACAACTCCGGCAGAGAAACCTGTTGAAGCGAAGAGTGAAAAGCCAGAAGTGCCTGTGAAGGCAGCTCAGCCTAAGGAAGAAGCTCCTGTAAAGAAAGAAGTTGAAAAGGAAGAACCGAAAGCTAAAGAAGAGGATAAGAAGGAAGAAAAAACTACATCTGAATTAGAATCAACGCCTGGGGTTATTAAAACAAGATATCAAAAACTTACTGGACCTAAACAGGTGGGTGAAAAAATTGATCTTAAACAATTTGAAAAGCCAAAGAAAAAGCCAGTAGCAAGAACAGCCAATTCAGATGATGCTAAAAAGAAACGTAAACGAATTAACAAACCTGTTAATCCAAATACGGGACGAGCTGGATCTGGAACTTCAAATTTTAGGTCAAGTGGTCCAGGCCAACGGGGCGGAAGAAAAAACGTTGTAAAAGCAGAACCTTCTGAAGAAGAAGTACAAAAACAAGTAAGAGAGACGCTTGAAAAGTTACAAGGGAAATCTAAAAAAGGTAAAGGAGCAAAGTACCGTAGAGAGAAAAGAGATTTACACCGCCAACAAAGTGAAAAAGACCTTGAACAACAAAAAGCAGAAAGCAAAGTATTAAAGGCTACCGAATTTGTGACTGCTAGTGAATTAGCTACAATGATGGATGTGTCTGTGACTCAGATTATTTCGGCGTGTATGTCGTTGGGTATGATGGTTACGATGAATCAACGTCTCGATGCTGAAACCTTGACCATTGTTGCTGAAGAATTCGGATTTACGGTTGAATTTGTAGGGGCTGAAGTGGAAGAAGCTGTTGAAGAAGTAGCGGATAATCCAGAAGATTTGGAGCCTAGAGCACCTATTGTGACCGTTATGGGACACGTTGACCATGGTAAAACGTCACTTTTAGATTACATAAGAAATGCTAACGTTATTGGAGGAGAGTCTGGTGGAATTACACAGCATATTGGTGCCTATAGTGTTACTTTAAAGGATGGACAAAAAATAACGTTTTTAGATACGCCTGGTCACGAAGCCTTTACGGCTATGCGTGCACGTGGAGCACAAGTAACAGATATTGTCATCATTGTGATTGCAGCCGATGATTCTATCATGCCACAAACAAAAGAAGCCATTAGTCATGCACAAGCAGCTGGGGTTCCGCTCGTTTTTGCCATCAATAAAATAGATAAGCCAGATGCTAATCCTGAAAAGGTAAAAGAACAATTGGCACAAATGAACTTGTTGGTAGAAGACTGGGGAGGGAAAGTACAATCACATGATATTTCTGCAAAAGTTGGAACTGGGGTCGATGAACTACTTGAAAAGGTAATGTTAGAAGCAGAGTTGTTAGAATTAAAAGCGAATCCGAAAAAGAATGCCGTTGGAACCGTGGTAGAAGCGCTCTTGGATAAAGGTAAAGGATATGTATCTACCATCCTTGTCGAGGCTGGTACTTTACATATTGGAGATTATTTACTTGCAGGTAGACACAGTGGTAAGATTAAGGCGATGCATGACGAACGTGGAAATCCAATCAAAGAAGCGGGCCCATCAACTCCAGTCTCGATTCTTGGGTTAGACGGTGCTCCACAAGCTGGTGATAAGTTTAGAGTCTTTGACGACGAACGCGAAGCAAAACAAATTGCAGCAAAACGCGATCAATTACAACGTGAGCAATCGGTCAGAACTCAGAAACACATTACGCTTGACGAAATTGGTCGTCGTATTGCGTTAGGTGAATTTAAAGAACTCAATATCATTCTTAAAGGGGATGTGGATGGTTCTGTAGAAGCCTTAACAGATTCGCTACAAAAATTATCAACCGAAGAGATTCAAGTGAATATTATTCATAAAGGAGTCGGTGCTATTACTGAGTCTGACGTACTTCTAGCTTCGGCATCTGATGCTATTGTTTTAGGGTTTAACGTTAGACCTTCTGCAAATGCAAGACAGTTAGCTGAAAAGGAAGAAATTGATATCAGAAATTACGCCATTATTTATGATGTTATTAATGATGTTAAGGATGCGATGGAAGGTATGCTATCTCCAGTGATGAAAGAAGAAATTACCGGTAATGCTGAGATACGAGAAACGTATAAAATTTCTAAGGTAGGTACCATTGCAGGTTGTATGGTAACTGATGGGAAAATTTATAGAAATTCCAAAATTAGAATCATCCGTGATGGCGTGGTGATTTTTAATGGTGAACTAGCTTCGTTAAAGCGATTTAAAGATGATGTTAAAGAAGTTGCAAAAGGATATGATTGTGGTATTCAAATTAAGAACTTTAATGATATTAAAGAATTAGATGTTATTGAAGCCTATCAAGAGGTTGCCGTTAAGAAAAAATTGAAATAAGTTTAACCACCCTATAATAATCTATAAACCCAGACTTTTTGTTTGGGTTTTTTGCTGATTTTAATGGGTATAATGAACAAATTGTTATAATGAATATACAAAGGCTTTTAGTGTTTAGTGCCATGGTGATTTTGGCGCTACTCTCCTGTAAGAATGAATCGAAAACAACGGGAAAAAAACAGAATAACCAGCAAGAGCAAAAAGTGGCACCAGACTACAGTAAATTTGGAATGGTTGAAGAAGACGTTCCGTATGGTCTTAAAAAAGGAGATAGAGCCCCTGCGATAGATTTGCTTATAGAAGGTGTAAAAACACCGCTTTCGGCCTTATACAAGGATCAAACCATTGCCTTGTTCTTTTATAGAGGAAATTGGTGCCCAGTGTGTAATAAACATTTATCAGATTTCACTGAACGGGCTAAAGATTTAACAGCAAAAGGTATTAAGTTAATTGCTATAACTCCTGAAGATTCATCAGGAATTGATAAAATGAGAGAAAAGACAGGAGCTAATTTTACCATAGTCTCAGATGTGGATGGATCTATTCAAAAAGCCTTTGATGTTGATTTTGTTGTGACCAATAGCTATGCGGCTAAAATTGAAGATAATTTGAATGCGTCAATTGCTGCGAATAATGCAAACAAGAAAGCAGAATTACCGGTTCCTGCGACCTATGTGATAAATAGAAAAGGAGAGATAAAATTCAGTCATTTTGATGTAAATTATAAAAATAGAGCCAGTGTTGACGATATACTGAATAGTGTAGAGTGAATAGTTAAAAACTTCTTCTCTAAAATATTAAAGCCGCAATTTGCGGCTTTTTTTATTGAAATTCAAGCTGATTTAACGCGCTAAAGGATTTTTAATTGGGGATTTCAATTCAGTCGTTAATTTATCGGGCATGCTGTTATTGTAATGCTGTATTATGGGGTAACTTGAAGGTTGAGGTACTTTAATTAGGGTGAAAGGCATCGATGTGGATGCTGGTTGCTTTCGTCTCATAATCCAAGTGCTTTAATTGCTGCCATGAACAACTAAATTGTTAAAGGGGACACAGCTGAAATCCGATCTATAATAAACCATCCTTCTGCTGGTTCAGCACAACTAAATGGAGTTAAAGCCAGTGCACTGTGCCTATTGAATGGAGATTTTAGTAATGATCCCTCTTATTGACAAAAGGCAAAAAAAACCGCTTTCGAGCGGTTTTTTTGTTATTCAGTGGTATTGTTAAGTTTATTGACATCTGCCATCCTATTTTTAGGGTCTAGGAGTACAAACTGTACTGGTTTTGATGTTTTGAAGGTATAGGAAGGTTGTACCCATGGCCAGTCATTCAAGATTGTGGCTTCGGTAGGTTTCTCGCCTAACATCATCCGTAAAGGAATGTAAAAATTCTCAACCGTCCCATCTGTATAGGTTACCTTTAAATCGATAGGCATTGGCATTTTACCAATTCGTTTCACCGTAATTTGTTGCTCACTGTCTAATGTTACGGCATAATCAATTTGTGCCGTTGTTTGCGCAAAATAATTAAGGTACCAATCCAGTTGAAGTCCTGATACTTTTTCAGCTGTCCGCATAATGTCATTTGGAGTTGGGTGTTTGAATTTAAAATCATCAAAAAACTTTTTAATGGTTTTCGCTAAGTTATCTTCTCCAATAACATATCCTAATTGTGCTAAAAATACGGCACCTTTATTATAGGCAGAAACACTGTAAGCCTGATTGAGATCATAATGATCGGCATAGGTTGTTAGTGGTTCTTCATAGCCTGACTTTGCTAAACTAATATACGACTTATAAGCATTCGCAGTAGGGTTTTCTTGATTTCGACCAGCAATTTCATTTAAAGCTAAGCCAGAGATATAGGTGGTAAACCCTTCATCCATCCATTCGTGTTTTGATTCATTTGACGCCAATAGAAATTGAAACCAAGTATGTGCTAGTTCATGAGCGGTAACGCCAATTAATCCACTTAACGTTCTACCCCCTGTAATGAGTGTACACTGTGCATATTCCATTCCGCCATCTCCACCTTGAATAACAGAGTATTGCTCATAGGGATAGGGTCCAATATGTTTAGTGTAGTAGTCTAACAACTGAGCAGTAACTGGTTGTAATTTTTTCCAATTATCTAATTGTTCAGGTTTATTGAGGTACAAAAAGTGAAGTTTTACACCATTAGCCGCGTCGTAGATGTCATGCACATAATCTGTATCAGCAGCCCAGGTGAAATCATGCACATTTTCTGCTTTAAAACGCCAAGTTAGTTTATCTCCCTTAGGCCTTTTAACCTTTCCAGTTTCATAACCATACCCAATTTCATTCGGATTCTGTAATTTACCTGTTCCACCGATTATATAGTCCTTATCAATCGTAATGTTAACTTCAAAATTTCCCCAAACACCATGAAATTCTCTTGCAATATAGGCTAGAGCATTCCACCCTTCATGGTCGTATTCAACCATTTTAGGGTACCATTGTGACATTGATAAATCTACTCCTTCAGCACTATTTCTTCCAGAACGTCTAATCTGTAGAGGAACTTGACCTAAGAAATCCATATCAAAGGTGGTAGATTCGCCAGGTAAAATAGGTTTGTTTAAAGTAACTTTTAATATCGTACCAATGGTTTCATATTTCACATCCACTCCATCTTGTTTTAAGCTATTCACTTTAATAAAACCAATTTCATCTGGTGATAATTTAGCGATTCTGCTCTCAAACTTTCGCTCTGTTTTTGTCCCTATATTATTAACCATTCTACCATCAGGATCTGGGATGTTTTGTAAGCGAATATCCATTTCACTCCCTGGTTGAAATGCATTAAAGAATAGGTGATAAAAAACTTGATTCAACTCATCTGGAGAATTATTCGTGTAGACTAATTGTTGTTTACCATGATATTGATAGTTTTCAACATTCATGTCAATATCCATTTTATAGTCTACATGTTGTTGCCAATACCCTGTTTGTTGCCCAAATAGGGTCAAGGTACAAAGGTAAATTAAGAATCCAATTTGTTTTTTCATGGGTACATTTTTGATTAAACCTGAAAGGTACTAAATACAATATTCTTTTACAAAAATACCTTTATTATTTATTGGACATTTCATCAGCCATTTTAAGAGCCTCATAAGCATTTAAGATTCGACCAGAAACAGATAAGTTACTAAAATTAGCACGTTCTGTTTTGCTTCGAGGAAGTTTAACCTCTGCATTATATGGCGTACCTGAATTCATTAAGATATGTTTTACCTGACTTGCCGTTAATTTTGGGTAATAAGAACGAATTAATGTTGCTACTCCTGCTACTTCTGGGGCTGCCATTGAGGTTCCTTGTAAGTATTTGTATTTGTTCATAGGAATAGTTGAATATATTTCAGAACCTGGCGCAAAAATATCTACGTTTTTCTGTCCGTAATTTGAAAAACTAGAAACTAAATTTTCGTTATATTGTCTTGTGATTGAGCCAACAGTGATTACATTGTCTGAAATTTCATCGATTTTATTTTTTGAATCGGTAGGGAAAGTATCAGTTACATCTAAATCAGCAGCGTCATTTCCAGCAGCATTCACCAATAATACATCTTTTTTGGCGGCGTATTTAATCGCGTCAAATACCCATTCTGCATTTGGAGAGTGGCTCTTTCCAAAACTCATATTAATTACTTTTGCACCATTGTCTACGGCATAACGAATAGCTAAGGCAACATCTTTATCACGCTCATCTCCGTCAGGAACTGCACGAATTGCCATTAATTTTGCATTTGTTGCAACACCGTCAATGCCAATACCATTTCCGCGTTCTGCTAAAATAATCCCAGCAACATGTGTACCGTGAATTTCATCTTCTTTACTTCCAATTACGAGGTTGTTACCATAGTCTTTGTCATTAAAATCTTCAGGGTCATCATTAGTTAGTCTTCCATTAAAATCAATGTTATACTGAGATTCTACTTGGTTTTTATAATGGTTTAAGTATTCATTGATTTCAGTTATTGCATCTTCAGGTTTAGAACCTTGATTGATTGCATTCATAAAAATCATACGACCTTTTTCTAAGGTTTCATCATCAAATTTAAGGTCATTTAAAGACGCCAAAGTCATTGGCTTATCGCCAAGTTTTTCTTTGATTGTTTTATATGACTTCTCTAAAATTTCTTTAACTGGAGCGTATTGTGCGATAATTTTGTTCGCATTTTCGGTTTTTTCTTTAATGAGTGCAGTTAAGCGATTGTATTCTTCAAAATCAGCTTTGTCTTTGGGGTCAATTTCTGCTTCAGTTTTTCCTTCAAATTTGGGCTTCCACGCTTTTACTAATCGTGCGACTTCAAGTTGCTCTGGAACCGCTTGACCTGCATTACCTCCTAAAAAGTTCCATCCGTGAACGTCATCAACATAGCCATTACGATCGTCGTCTTTGCCGTTGTTTGGTATTTCTTTTTCATTTGTCCAAAGTACATTTTTTAGGTCTTCGTGTTCAATGTCGATTCCTGAATCAATTACCCCAACAATAACTGTACGACCTTGTTTATTTTGAATAAACTGATATGCTTTTTGAAGGCTCATACCAGGTAGTGAATCAGTCATCAAATCGGCATGTGGCCAAGTGCGTAATTGTTGTTCAGTTAGTTTCGCCTTTTTAGCAGTCATCAATGGAGCTGTTACGGCTGGTTTTTCAATGACTGGATTAGGGGTTGTAGTTTGTGTGGTTGTTGTTTTTGCCGCACCACAGCCCATTAAAATTAGGCCAGCGACTAGCGATTTGATAATTGTGTTAAATTTCATGTTAGATTAATTAAATAGTTCGTTAAAGGTATAAGTTTGATCCAATCGAACTCCTTTTTCTGTATGTTTAACCGTACAGAGCTCGTGTATTGGATCGTGTTCTAAAAATAAGTAATACTGCTTATCTGCAGCATTTCGTAAAAATTTTTCTTTTTCGTTCATCGTTAAGAGTGGGCGGGTGTCATACCCCATCACATAAGGTAGAGGGATGTGTCCAACCGTCGGTAATAAATCAGCCACAAAAACGATAGTTTTTCCTTGATAGCGAATGTGTGGAATCATTTGTTTATCCGTGTGACCATCGGCAAATAGGATGCCAAACCCTAATTCGGTAGTGTCGAGATAGTCATTCAAACCAGTAGGAATAAATTTCAATTGTCCACTTTCTTGAATGGGCAAGATGTTTTCTGGCAAAAAAGAAGCTTTCTCACGAGGGTTAGGTTCAGTTGCCCACAACCAGTGTGCCTCATTCGACCAAAAGGTTGCATTTTTAAATGCGGGTTGTAAAAAGGTATGATCTTTATTATACTCAATACAACCACCACAGTGATCAAAATGTAAGTGGGTTAAAAAGACATCGGTAATGTCATCTCTGCTAAAACCAAATTTAGCCAATGAACTGTCCAATGAAAAATCCCCGAAAAGATAATAATAACTAAAAAATTTGTCAGATTGTTTATTTCCGAGCCCAGTATCAATTAAGATAAGTCGTCGCGATGTTTCAATAAGTAAACAGCGCATACTCATATCAATTAAATTGTTGTTGTCAGCTGGATTGGTTCGCTGCCATATAGTTTTAGGAACGACCCCGAACATGGCTCCACCATCTAGTTTAAAATTCCCTGTTTCTATAGGATAAATCTTCATAGTTAGGATTAAAAAAACAAGCTACAAAGATGCTGAAAATATGTGTAATAACAGCTAAAATTTCAGGAATTGAATGTTAAACATTTGTCAAATTCTTTGTTGAGGCATGGTATTTATGTAATTGAATCTAGATGAATGAACGTTGTATAATTTGATGATATTGTCAGCGTGAATTCTTTGACGAATTTGGAAATAATGAATGGATGTCGTAGTGGAAAAAGTAATAAAATAAAAAAGGTTGCTTTTTGCAACCTTTTTTTGAGGCGTCGAGCGGATTCGAACCGCTGTAGGAGCTTTTGCAGAGCCCAGCCTAGCCACTCGGCCACGACGCCATTTCCTGTTTGTTTACAGGTTTGCAAATTTAAGCAAATAATTAAGCTTTACAATTTAAACCCTTTATTTTTTATTAGTGAAATCCTATTTTTACACTCGGGTCAATTCGCGCATGTAGTAACGATGGATAAAGAAAGGGCTTTACTACATTTGACAAGTGGGGGTGGTTGATGGTGATTTAAGGATTTGGGTATTTTACATACAATCTACTAGTCAATCTATTTTTATAGCCCTTTTTACCCTTGTTGACATAATTGAGGTCAAATTTTGTGACAAACTGAAGCTGATGCTCATTTAGAAAGGTGGCAGGTAATTCTTGATTAACTAGTATTGCAAATGAAGTTTGTTCATCTGGAAGTTGGGATAAATCGTTAATAACTTGTAAAGGCTCCCCTAATTCCCAGATTAATTCTGGCGTTACTTCGTGGCCGTAAATAGGTATTTCTTGTAATTGAGGTAGGGTTCGTAGTATTGCCGTTGAGTTGAATTGATCATTACCATAGAATAAAGGGGCCATTGGAAAGCCTAAAAGCATGAGGCCAGGTAACATAAAACTGGTGGTATAAAAGACAATTTTATAGTTTTTTTTCCATAGTTGCCAAATGATTATTCCACCAATACATATCAGGAAAATTGATGTTAAGATGTATGGGGTCCAATAGCCTTCAAGTTCTCCATTAAAATACAGGTATCCTCCAATGGGAAAGGCTAAGCATATGAATGCAATTAAACCAAAACCAACATTGGGAATAATGATTTCAGGGTATTTTAATTTTCTTCCTTGTTGGATTAGGTAGTTAAAAACGAATCCAGTATTTAAGGCCAAAGGAATGAGGATAGGGAGCAGGTATCTCGATTTTTTTTCTGGGATTATGGAGAGAAGAACGACCCCTATAAGTGTCCATAAAATAGTAAATCGATAGGCTTTTTTATACGGTATACGATTAATGATAAACGGATAAAGTAGGCCAATAAATGCAAAAAATGTCCAAATACCTGATTGAGTAAAAAAACTCCAATAGTAGTACCAAGGTCGAACATTCCGTTCTGCCCAAGCCAGTGTTTCTTTATCTGCAATTGCTTTGGCGACCCCTGGATTGGTCAGGTAAATATATAGCCCCCAAGTTAATCCCACCCCCGCAAATATGAGGATTGCAGCGAGTAATGGAAGCCTTTTCTTTTTGAAGAAGCGGAATTTGTAGATAATGCCATAAGCAATTAAAAAAGGAAAAAGTAGGGCGTAAAATGAAACGGGTCCTTTACTCATAAATGATAACCCCATAAATAAACCGGCTGTCAACCAATAACGCCAACGGGGCTTGGATGTTTCAAATGCTTGTAAGAGTTTATATATGGCAAAGAGCATAAAAGCATGGCAAAAAATATCCCATTGACCATTTCTTCCAGAGAATACAACAAAAAAGGAAGAAGCCAAAACCAATGCATTTACAAAAGCATGTCTTTTATCGGCAATGATTTTTAGAGAAACTAAATAGGAACTTATGATCATCAATGTTGCTGCCATAGCTGCGGGTAATCGCAGTCCAACTAAACTATCTAAGCCAAAGATAGATGCAGAAATTGCAGTTAGCCACGTTGGAAGTGGTGGTTTTTCATAGCGAGGTTCTAGGCTGAGGGTTGTGTGTATCCAGTGGTTATGGGTCAACATTTCACGCGCACTGATAAAATTTCGAGCCTCCATGATATTGACATAGATAACGTCTAAGTTTGAAAAGAATAGCAGTAAGCAAATGCCTAATAGAAATATCAAATAATACGTAGATGATAATTTCATGCTAAGCTCTTTTCTTCGACATTTTAATGGTTACCATGGCCACATTTCCTCCAATTGGAGGGTTGATTTTGGAAACAGAAACAGCAGCTTTTTTAACCATCGCAATTTCGTCCAAGATTCGTGTTAAAATTTTATCGGCAACGGTTTCGAGTAATTTGCTTCGAATTCCCATTTCCTCCTTAACAATTTTATTGAGGTGTACATAATCAACCGTGTCTTCTAATTCATCTGTTTTCGCTGATTTTTTTAAATCAGCATGAACTTTGAGGTCGATGCGATATTCAGATCCTATTTTCCCTTCTTCGTCTAAACATCCATGATAGGCATATATGCGAATATTTTTTACTTTAATAATCCCCATAGTGATGTTATAGCTAGGTGTTGATAAGAAGTAGGTTAGACACTAGCGTTAGGCAGTAACCGTCGGTTTTTTTCCTAGTTCCTTCAATTGTCTAAAGTGCGATAGAATTGCCTCACGTGTTGTTTTGTATTCATTGTAAGGAAGGTTGAATTCCTTCGCTGTTGATTTGACAATTTTCGCCAAATCTTTATAGTGAATGTGGCTAATATGAGAAAACAAATGGTGCTCAATTTGACGATTTAACCCTCCTGTAAACCAACCAACTAACTTGTTTTTTGGCGCAAAATTGGCAGTGGTAAACAATTGGTGAATAGCCCACGTATTTTTCATATTTCCGTCAGCATCAGGTACAACAACGGCTGTATCAGGCATAACGTGTGCTAGTTGAAAAGTTACACTTAAAATTAATCCTGCCACATAGTGCATTACGAAGAATCCAATTAATACTTTCCACCAAGCGATACTCAATACTAAAATTGGAATAACAATCCAAATGGTGATGTAAACTATTTTGGAGATGGCTAAAATTGTCCATTGCCATGTTTTATTAGGTGATTTCCCATAAGACAACCCACGTTTTAGGTAGTTGTACATTTGTTTGAAATCTGTTGTAATAGCCCAATTTATAGTTAGAAGTCCATATAAAAAGATGGAATAATATTGTTGATATTTATGCATTTTATGCCAATCGGCATGTTTGGAGAATCGAATGATTCTACCCGCATCAATATCTTCATCGTGGCCTTGAATATTGGTGTATGTGTGGTGTAATACGTTGTGCTGAACTTTCCAGTTAAAAGCATTACCTGCCAAGATGTAGATACTACTTCCCATAAGGTTATTGACCCATTTCTTACTAGAGTAGGATCCGTGGTTACCATCGTGCATTACGTTCATTCCAACACCTGCCATTCCAATTCCAATAACGACAGTCAATAATAATTGAAGCCATTGGGGCATGTCTAAGGTGAGGATTAAAAAATAGGGTAATAAGAAAATAGTAAACATAATCGCGGTTTTCAGGTATAATTTCCAATTACCGGTCTTTTTTAAATTATTTTCTTTGAAATAAGAATTGATTCTCTTGTTAAGTGTTTTAAAAAACTTAGCAGAATCAACCCTTGAAAATTTAACAGTTATATTTGACATATGTATTTTTAGTCTGATTATATGGTACAAAATTACATAATTTTGGCGTTGATTGCATATTTTGATTCAAAAAATAACGTTAAAATGACAATAAAGGTTAGTTTTGTTGCCTAAAATTATGGAAATAGTAAAAAAATATTTTGCGAATCTCAGTCCAAAACAAATCGCACAATTTGATGCTCTAGAGGGGTTGTATCGTGAATGGAATGCACAGATTAATGTGATATCTCGGAAGGATATTGATGCGCTATACGAACGTCATGTTTTACATTCGTTGGGAATTGCAAAGCGGCTTCGCTTTGAGGAAGGTTCATCGATTTTAGATGTAGGTACAGGTGGTGGATTTCCAGGAATACCTTTAGCCATCCTATTTCCAAAGGTAAATTTTCATTTGGTGGATGCCATTGGAAAAAAAATCACCGTGGTGAATGAGGTGGTTAAAGCGATAGGATTAACCAATGTAAAAACCACGCATGGTCGCGTTGAAAAGATAAAAGGGAATTACGACTTTATAGTAAGTCGTGCTGTAACTAATATGGATGATTTTGTGAAATGGGTGCGTAAAAAAATCGCCAAAAAACAGCAACATTCCATAAAAAATGGGATTTTGTACTTAAAAGGTGGCGATTTAACGGAAGAGTTACGCAATTTTCCTTCTGCGCAAATCACTGATTTGCGTACTTTTTTTACGGAAGAATTTTTTGAAACAAAAAAAATTGTCTATCTCCCTATAAAATATAGACCGTGAAAATTGGTGAATAAGGAGTTCTGTTATTCAGTAACTTTTTCTTGATTTCGCTCTTGCTCCTGTGATTTATCTAATCCGGTAAGCCCTGCCGAAACTACAAATTTCATTACTTCTCCAGAGTTGACATCTAAGTGTCTAATGTTTGCTTTGGGCACAATAAATAATTCTCCAGAAAAATTGTAGGAATGAGGGAAATAAACGGCAACCTTATCTAATTCTCCTAAAATTTCTAGGTTTTCTTCAGTAATAAATCCTAGTTTTTCGAGGTCTGAATTGAGGTTTACACGAACCATCACAGGTTGGTTGAATTTTTTTTCCTTTCCAACAAAAGCTGAAAAAAGATCGTTAAAGGCCGTATAGATAAAATCGAGTAAAGGAACTCTAACTAAGATGTTTTTAAAAACTTTTTTTATAGGCTCGGCAATAAATGTACGACCGAGGTAACCTACTAAAATCAATACCAAAATAAAGGTGAGAAATCCAAGACCCGGTATTTCTGCATCAAAAATATGTAAGAGCAACTTTTGTACGAGTCCGTCGACGAGCGAAAAAATGTAATAGATGATAAATAATGTAAGTCCAATTGGAGCTATATAAAGAATTCCTTGTAAAAAATAATTGATTAATTTTTTAGTACCACTCATAGCTAAAAGGTTAAAGGGTGTTTTTAATCCATTCTTCTACCACAGTATTCATTTTTGAATCTTCTTTTAAGATAAATGACCCGTGCAGGTTTCCAGGGGAAATACCTACTAGTCTATTTCCAGATGTCATTTCATACAATTGCTTGGCCCATTTTTTTCGCATTCCATTTTGCTCTTTTTCTGAGGCAATAAACAAGGCGTTTTTTAGCTTTATGGGTTGGTTTTTCCCGCTTAAGTTTTGTGCTGCTGTCGTTTTAGGAGAAAGGGCAACGACTGTTTTTACTTGGTAAGCATTGGAAGAGGCTGCTACACAGGCTAAGTTAGCGCCAATAGAAGCTCCAATAATTCCGATTCGCTGTGAATCTATACGGGTGTCTTTGGTTAAAAAAGAAATGGCAGCCAATACATCCAACGGTGCTCGGTTGGGGTTGTTGAATAGGTCATTCATGTCTCCTTGGTCTTTTTCAGATTCGCCGTGTTGTCGTATATCATAGGCGAGAATGGCATACCCTGCTTTAATTAAGTTATTCCAAATTGGAAGAGATTTCCATTCGTTCCGATTTGATCCTCCTTGGTGAATTAAGATAACAGCGGGAATTTTCCCACTACTTAATTGAGGGAGTTGGTAGGTCGCTGCAATTTTAATTCCATCCTTCGTATTAAAATGAACTTTATTTGCTTGTTTAGCAGATATACTTATGGTTAGTCCAAGAAAGGCGACTAGGATAAATTTTTTCATATGTGCTGTATTTTTAAGGTAATTGCGATGGTAACCTTTCCCAGAAGGGAGGGTAAATAGGCCTAAAAACCCCATCGTAAGGATGGGGTTTGAAAGGCATTTTATTTATTGTTCTAAAAAAGGATATTTATAATCCGTAGCTGGAACAAAGGTCTCTTTGATGGTTCTGTTTGAACACCATCGTAAAAGATTCCAAACAGATCCAGCTTTATCATTTGTACCAGAACCACGAGCTCCTCCAAAAGGTTGCTGTCCTACAACAGCACCTGTTGGCTTGTCATTGATGTAGAAATTTCCTGCAGCATTTTCTAATGCATCAGTAGCGTAATCAATGACATAGCGATCCCCACTAAAAATAGCACCAGTTAAGGCATATTCCGAAGTTTCGTCTACCAAGGTCAACGATTCTTTCCAAGTAGCATCTTCATAAACATAAATGGTAATAACTGGACCAAATAATTCTGTACACATTGTTGTGTATTTTGGGTCAGTTGTTACAATAACCGTTGGCTCAATAAAGTATCCTTTAGATTTGTCATAACCTCCACCTGCAATAATAGTAGCCTCGTCATCTTCTTTTGCAGCATCGATATAGCGTGCAATCTTATCAAATGAGTTTTCGTGGATTACCGCATTGATAAAATTTGAAGTGTCTTCAGGAGATCCTATTTTTATTGTTTTTAATTGGTTAAGCATGGTTTCTTTTACTTCATTCCAAATGCTTTTAGGGATGTAGGCTCTGGAAGCTGCAGAACACTTTTGTCCTTGATATTCAAAAGCTCCTCGAACGATAGCTGTTGCAATTTGTTGTGGATTTGCAGAAGCATGTGCCCAAATAAAATCTTTCCCCCCAGTTTCACCAACAATTCTTGGGTACGATTTATAGTTGTGAATATTTTCACCAATTTGTTTCCAAAGAGATTGAAATACGTTTGTAGATCCTGTAAAGTGAATTCCTGAAAATTCTCTGTGTGACAAAACCGTATCAGAAATCATTTTTGCATCTCCATAAACTACGTTAATGACACCATCAGGAACTCCAGCTTCTTTAAAAAGATCAACAATAACTTTTGCAGAATATACCTGTGTATTAGATGGTTTCCAAATACATACATTCCCCATCATTGCTGGGGCAGCTGGTAAATTTGCACAAATAGAAGTGAAATTAAATGGTGTGATTGCATAGACAAAGCCTTCTAAAGGTCTGTACTCCATGCGATTCCAAATTCCAGGGGCAGATTCTGGTTGATTGCTGTAAATTTCTGTCATAAATTCAACATTGAATTTAAAGAAATCGATTAATTCACATGCGGCATCAATTTCTGCTTGGAAAACATTTTTAGATTGAGCAATCATAGTAGCTGCATTCATACGAGCTCTATAAGGGCCTGCTAATAATTCTGCAGCTTTCAAAAAGATGGCAGCTCTGTGTTCCCATGATGTTTTAGCCCATGCTTCACGGGCAGCTAATGCGTTCTCAATCGCTTCAGTTACATGTTTTTTTTCAGCCCGATGGTATTGACCAACCGTATGCTGATGATCATGTGGAGGTCGAATAGATACTGTATTGCCAGTCCTAATTTCTTTTCCTCCGATATAAAAAGGAATGTCTATTTGTTCATTATACATTTTTTTATACGTCTCGAGGAGCTCAATCCTTTCTGGACTGTTGGGTAAATACGATTTAACAGGTTCGTTTACCGCTTTCGGTACTTGATAAAATCCACTTGCCATTTCTTGTGTTCTTTTAATTAATTCAACTAATTTTGAACCGCGAAGTTACGATTTATTTATATGTGTACAGTAACCTTTTTGCCCTTAACAGGGAATGATTTTATTTTTACTTCTAATAGAGATATCCCTTATGAACGTAAAAAAGCTGCAATTCCAAAACAGTATGAGGAAGATGGAGTCACATTGGTTTATCCGAAAGATGGGAAAGCAGGTGGAACATGGATTGGAACAAGTGAAAAGCAACGGTTACTCTGTTTGTTGAATGGAGGATTTGTCAATCACGTTCCCCTAGAATCCTATGTTAGAAGCCGTGGGTTAATTGTGAAAGAATTGCTAAAAGCGGATGATTTAATGACCGCTGTCAATGGTATTGATCTAAACGGAGTTGAGCAGTTTACGATTGTTATTGTAGATTGGTTGAAAGACCTCAAATTATATGAGTTTGTCTGGGATGGCTCTGTTAAACATGTTACCGCCTTACCCCTTGAACCTAGAATTTGGTCCTCATCTACACTTTATGAACCCGCCATTAAACAATTGCGAAAAGATTGGTTTAAGGCTTGGTTGTCAGCAAATACGTTTGATGTAGGTTCAATCTTGAGATTTCATCATACAGCCGGAATAGGTGATCCAACGATCGATGTAATGATGGATAGAATCACAGGTGGTACTGTAAGCATATCTTGTGTGGAAAAAAGAGGTGCGCAGTTGGTTTTTAGCTATGAGGATGTAACAAACGGTCAGAAATCACAACTAACCTATACTTCCTAGAAAGCTTACTCCGGTATGTCGAAGCCAATGAATAGAAGGTTTTTTTGGATGATTTTTTAGGTGAATTGATGAAGGTAAGCAGCAGCATTATGGGAGGAATAAAAGTAATGGATATCGTAATTAAAAGCGGATAGTTTAGTAATATTGCACCGACTCCTATGATTAAGAAAAGTATCTACATTTGTTGTTTAGGCCTACTGCTGATTTGTTCAAGTTGTTTTGAGATTATTGAGGAAGTTAGTTTGAATGATGACGGCTCTGGACATGTAAATTTGACGTTAAATTTGAGTCGAAGTAAAACCAAAATTAATTCGTTACGTCTGTTAGATAGTATCAACGATTATAAAATCCCAACGGAAGCTGAGTTTAAAAAAGAATTTGAGGAAATGGTTAGTCAAGTTCGAGCAACACCAGGTATTATAAAGGTGGATTATGAAATGAATTTTGACGAATATATATTTTCAATTGCTTGTGACTTTGCTGATGTAGATGCACTCAATACCGTAATTACAAAATTTAATCGTGATAAGCAAGTGTCAAAAGGACTTGCACAAAAGCATTTTAGCTTTGATAAAGAAAGAAAAACCTTTCGTAGGAATTATCCCTATGACTTTGAAAAGGAATTTAATAAAGTTAAATTGGAAGACAGAGAAGTAATTGAAAATGCTTCAATGACGACCATATATCGTTTTAAAACTCCGATTAAATCTTCTAAAAATAAACAAGCAAAAATTTCAACTAGCCGGCAAGCAATCATGTTAAAGGTGTCGGCAAAGGATTTAATCAATCGTCAAAAATCAATAAAAAACCAAATCATTTTACAATGAAAATTTTTCAAAAATCAATTTTAACCGTTTTATGCCTCTTTTCAATTGTTGGATTCGCTCAACATTTGGATCAACGAATCCCGTCTTCTGCTCAAGCGGTTGTTAGTCTAAATGGGGGACAATTATTTTCTATTTTGTCGATAGATAAATTTAATAATTCTCAGTTTGGTCAAAAAATAACGGAGGAAATGAAACGAGAATTACCGGTCTTTAATGGTCTTGAAGATTTTGGAATTAACTTGATGGATAAAGCACATTTTTACTATCAAGTGGATGGTGAAATTAGTTATTTTTCTGTGCTTTTTGGACTTGAAGATCACACTAAATTTTCTTCGTTTTTTGCGAAAATGACAGATTTGGAAAATGTTGAAAGTTGGAATGGTAAGACCGTATTGGTCGAAAGTGATGCAGTTATCATTTTTGATGAAGAAACGGTACAGTTTTGCTTTGCGGAAGTGCCCTATGCCTATATTGAAGAAAATAAAGAAGAGTTTATAAAGAAATATCCTAACCTCGAAACATATGAATTGAAGCGAGTCGTAAGTAAAGAACTTTTGTTTACTAAGGCTAAAGAAAATTATCGTTCTCCTCAATCAATTTTGATCAATAAATCATATAAATCGAGTCTTGATAAGGATGCAGTTGTGAGTATGTGGATTCGTAACTATGGAGGAGTAATGACGAATTATTATAAAATGATATACGGATATCAATTTAGTGGAAAGCGGCCCGCTAAGACTAATCCTGACTTGTCTCATATTGGATTGGGTGCTATGTCTGCTCATCTTTATTTTAAGAATGGACGTATGCAAATTAGCAGTGAAATGGAATTTAGTGATGAGCTGAAAACCCGTATAAAGAAGATTTATAAGCAAAAAATGAATAAATCATTTTATTCATATGTGCATCTAAATTCTGCCTTAGGTTATATGAGTTATTCATTAAATACGGAAAACATGTTGAAAGAATACCCTGGTTTATTGACAGGGATGTACGGGGGAATGTTTCCAGGATACGTGCAAGAAATGGATATCGTTGCTGATTTGTTGAAAACCATTCTCGACGAAAAAGCAATTGGGGAATTATTGACAGGAAATGTTTTATTGGTTTTGGAAGATATTAGTGAAAAAGACGTAACGTATGTAACATACGAATATGACGAAGAGTACAATGAGACAAAAGTGACTAAAAGTAAAAAGGAAATTTTGCCTGATTTCACGTTAATTGTTGGGACAAAGCGTAAAGATTTGGCCGTTAAATTGGCAAATTTAGGGGTGAAATACGAAGCCTTGACAGGCAGTTCAAATCGCTTTAAAATAGCGTCTAGTTCAGACTTCCCTTTACCGATGTACCTCACATTAACAGACGATGCCATTATTTTAAGCACCTCAGATAAACGATTTAATGACAAAGCGAAAGGCACCCTTGGGTCACTTCAAAAAACAATCGATAAAAATGGAATGATTTGGCATTTAGATATTGAGAAAATTATACAAACAATTCCTTTAAAAGAAATGGGCTTGAGTGATGAGAAAGGGAGATTAATCACGAAGAATTTAAAGAGTGCAACCTTGACTTCATCGAAATTAAAGGGGAATAAAATTTATAGCGATTTTACCATTACCTCGCCAGATACTTCCAAAAATTCATTGCAATTATTGATGGATTTCTTTGAAGAGATATTGCGTTAAGTATGCGAAGAAAACAGGGCTATTTTTTGATTGCTTTAGCCGTAGGGATGGTGCTTGTGCTGGTGGTTGTTTATAGGTATTACACCGGTCTATCTGCTCCAACAACCATTCCTGCCAATGCGACGAAAGTGCTACAGGTAAATTTGAGGCAGTTAGAAAAAGACATCATATTTGATGTATTAGGCCATCCGCTTAAGTATATAGGTGAAAGAAAGAAACGGGCAGACTCAATTCAGCGTAAAATTAAATCGCTTACAAAAGGTTTGTCAATACCGAAAGCACTGTATTTTTATACAAGTGACGAATATCCAGGATGGTACAGTCTTGCAATTCAATTGTCAAATCGAAAAAAATTTACGGAGTTTTTAGAGGAATCAGGTTTTCATAAGGTAATGACTACGGATGTGTTGGTGTACAGCCAACAACAATTTCATTTTTATCTGTATGAAGATGCGTTTGTTATCGGTTATTCGAAAAAGCCCTTACAAGAGAATTGTCGTTTGCTTTTTGAGTCAAAAGCAGTGTTGACCAGTCAAGATGCTATTGTTAAGGTGCTGATACATTCTTCTTCAGATCTCACCATTGTGTCAGATCAAGGTGATTTCATTACAGGTGATTTCGAAAAAGGGGCTTTTAAGATTTCAGGAAAACTTTCCGATTATTTTGATGCCTTACTCCTTGTGGATAGATCGGCTAGCGCAGACGACCTTTTTGATCTTAGTTTTCAGTTGAATCCAAGGTGTCTTGAAGAGGTTCGTTCGGAGGATAGGTCCTTTATAGACGATTTCGAAAAGTTTACACACCTTTCTGTCGATAGCATTTTGCCAAATTTAGATGGGCGGTTTTCTTTTCGCTTAAGTGCAGTGGGAACTGTTTTTGACACCATTGTTACGTATACGTATGACGACGATTTTAATAAAGTGGAGACGCGATCTATACAGCGAGCCACCGTTCCATATTTAGGCGTGAAAATGGGGCTGAAAAAGGAAGTGAGGTTAATTGAATATTTTATGCGGAAAGGGGCGATTCAAGAGATTGATGGCAAATGTGTATTTACCCCAATTCCGTTGTATACAATTAATGCCACTCAGACCGAAAATGAAGTTGTATTGAGTATAGGGGCGTTAAATCCAATTCAATGGACTCAGCCCACTAAATTTTACTGGAAGTTTCGGGTGAAGGATTACTTAGAGCACCCTTTGGATATTCCTATGTCAAGTCAATGTAAGCGTATATTGACTTTGATTTCTGAGCTGGAATTAGAAGTGACTCAGGAAAATGAAGTCCGTGGAAATATTGAATTGCGCAATGCCTATCGTAATTTTTTAGCTCAATTGATTCGTCCTTAGTTTAATACAGGATAAATGAAATGATGGTCAATACGAAAATCCCTACCCCTAAGATGAATAGGAATGCCATATTGGCTATGCTAAATTTAATCCACGTTTTTACGATTCCTTGATTGTAAAATCTACGCATAGCAAGATACAGGTAAATCCCGAAAAGGAATAGAAATAAGAGGTAAACGTATGAATGCTGTCCAAAACCATAATAGATTAGAGTAAAGAGAAGTAAAAACAAGAAAAAAACGGATTGTGTGTAAAACACAAACACGAGATGTTCCATGTAGGAGTACTTTCGTCTGATATATAGCAACTTTAGGACTATGGCAAATAAGGGAAGTAATAAAAAAATGGTAAGGGATAGTCCAGAGAACAACTTTTTTTCAAATTGTGATTCGCCTTCAAGAATTTTTGTAAAGTTTAAAATTTTATCTTGGATAAATCGATTCCAAAAAGTGGGTGGTAAATGGAGTGTTTCGAATACTTCTTTGGTGCTTTGAGGTGGGTTGTGGCGATGGTATTGAAAAAGGATTTGAACTTTTTTTCGAAAGCCTGGGGTATTTTTTAAGGAAGTAGCTAATGAGTCGTTAAAAGAATTGAGTTGGGGGCCTTTGTATATTTTGTATAAACCAGTCGAATCGGTTTTTACTAAATGCAAGGTGAATTTGTCTTCGTTTTCAATTGAGACAATAGTGTCTATAATGCCTATAAAAACGAAGAAGATTAATGAAATGGCTAGGTAGATTCTAAATGGATTGACAAAATGTTGTCGTTTGCCGTAAATATATTGATAAGCCGTTTTTCCTGGGCTAATTAATAAGGGGATTAAGGTTCTCCATAAGCGAGAATCGTAGGCAAAAAGATTGCCGAAAAATTCATCAATTACGATTTTGAAATTAAGTGGATTGATGTTGTTTCGTTGGCCACAATTGGGGCAAAAGTTCTCCTCTCCATTAAGGATAGTTTGGCAATTAAGACAAACATTTCCTTTTTGGCGAATAATTGCGTTTTCTTTTTTCTTTTTGCTAAACCATGCAAGCATGGTTTAAAAATAAGCTAATTTTCTCAATTAGAAATCGCTGGAACGCTCAATTGAAATGAAGGGATGAGAACTTTAAGTTTTCGAGTCGTCGTAAAGTTTATCATATTAAAAAAACCTTTCATAGATCCTATTGGAGATGTGAGGTTGCAATAAGAACTGTAGGTGTATGATTTTTTAGGTTTTAGGATGGGTTTTTCTCCAATAACCCCTTCTCCTTCAACTATTTCTAGTTTTTTGAGCGCGTCAAAAATTTTCCAGTGTCTACTGACCAATTGTACGGAGTCATTGCTCTGGTTTTCAATAGTAATACTGTAGCTAAAAGAAAAATATTTACGCAAGTTTTTGTAGGCAGTGCCTTCAAATTTTGACTTGACGGAGATTTTAATACCGTTTGTAACTTGTTGAACCATCGTGTATTTCCTTCTATAGGTGTAAAACAAAAATATTAATCTTTTGTGATTAATTAAATGTAGGATGCAAAAACCAATAATTAGTTGCGTAATTTTTCAACTTTCGTTTTTCCAACTCCAATAATTCGATCGTAGCGACTTCCAAACGGACGATGGTAAACAAAGACAGCGTAGTCATTTTCCGTTTGATAAAAAGAACCTTCTACCAATTCGTGATGTACATTTTTTTGTTTATCTTGAGCTATATAGGTGTAGTTGTAAAACCCTTGCTTTAATAGCAAGGTGGCTGTGTATCTTTGTTCAGTGGGATGGTAAGTCATCTTATTTTCTTCAGTTAATTTCCAATTATTGAAATTGCCATAAACGTACAGATCTTGATGTGGATATGCTGTGGTCTGTAAGGAAAAATGAACCTTAGAATAGTCTGCTTCTAATGCGCTATCATCGCTGTCAATAGTGCGAATGGAGAAATTACCATTGATGTCTGGGTAATACGTGTATGGAACATCAGCTCTTGGCTCATCACTGTAAAGATATGTATTGAAAATATCATCCAATTGAACCCTAGCAATTTTATTGACAGGATTTCTGATCTCTTTGGTGTCGAAATATAAAAATTCATTTCCTCCACCAAATGTAAGTTCATTTTGATTGTAAATGAGTTGTGTTCCTCGATGGTATTGTGGTACTATATTTTTTATTTGTTCATGCCAATCGTAATTTTTAATGATGACTAATTTAATTTCTTTATTGGGGTTGTTAATTCTCAGGTTGGGATAGTCAACTAAAACTTCTAACCGTTGTACCGCGTTGATGTCGGAAATTGTTTTGCTTTTATGTGCGCTTATTGCAACGGACACAAGTGGCTCATACACCATAAATGCGCGGCTAAACACTATTTCGTCATCTTCGTTGAGTACTGAAACAATGTAGTTTCCGCTTATTTTAAGTGCGGTATGTTCATTTGGGATGCTAAAAGAATAGTGTGTATATGGTTGAAATGTATTAAAAGAGCTTTCAAAATCTCTAATGCGATCAGCGCTATACCCATCAATGAATTCTGTGCTGGAAAGTTTCGATGGTTCCCAATTGTAATCACAATGCGTGATACGATAGGTGTAATCCTGTTGATTTTCGCCAAGATCATCAAACGAAATGGTAAATTGATCTCCAAGTTTAACCATCGGACTAAAGTCATTGATGTATTGATTGTGAAAGGTGATCGATTTAATATGCGCTGGAGGATCGACGAGTACGTCGAGTTGAGCGTGAAGTGCGTATGAGCATGCCAGGTAAAATAAATTGGCAATCCAAAGGGTACTTAATCTTTTCATTGATGTGAATACAAACAAAAGTTAAACTGTAAAATTTCGTGCGGATTTGGCTAGGCTAAGCTACTTAATTTTAATGAAACCTTACAAAAAAATAAGTGGGTTAGTAGACAATAAGATGGGTAAAAATTGGTTGTATTCTCAGAAACCATCTCACTCTTATTTAGAATTGATATAAATAACAATAGAGTCGTGTAAAAAGGTAAAAATCAAGTGTAAAATATTTAAATTTGCACCGCTTTTAAGGACAAAAAAATAAAACCATAATATGTCACAAGACATTCGTATCAAAAAGGGCTTAAATATTAAGCTTGTGGGCGAGGCAGATAAAAAAACTACACCACTTCCAGTTGCTAGTGTTTATGCCGTTAAGCCTGATGATTTTCATAAAATCACCCCCAAACTTATTGTAAAAGTAGGCAGCGATGTTAAAGCAGGCGAAGCGTTGTTTTACTCGAAGTCGAATGAGCAAATCTTATTTCCTTCTCCAGTGAGTGGGGAGGTTGTGGAGATTGTTCGTGGTGCTAAACGTAAGGTTTTAGCGATTAAGGTTTTGGCGGATAAAGAGCAGCGTTATCAAGATTTTGGGAAAAAGGAAATTTCCCAACTCGATGGCGAGGAAGTTAAAAAACACTTATTAGCTTCAGGATGTTGGCCGTTTATAAAAAGACGACCTTACGATGTTGTTGCAGATCCAACGGATGATCCTAAGGCAATTTTTATTTCGGCGTATGCAACAGCTCCATTAGCGACCGATTTAAATTATGCTTTGTCGGGTAAAGAAGCTGAATTGCAAGTGGCAGTTACTGCGCTGTCAAAAATGACGAAAGGAAAAGTGCATATCTGTGTTGGAAAAGGAGAAAAATCTCCGTTAGGAGATTTGAAAAACGCCGAAATTCACCGTGTTACAGGGCCGCACCCAGCAGGAAATGTGAGTGTTCAAATTGCGAAAATTGATCCTATTAATAAAGGAGAAGTTGTGTGGGTAGTGACTCCTCAAGATCTTGTGATTATTGGTGAATTGTTGTTGACAGGTAAGTTTAATGCAAAACGAACCATTGCTTTGACGGGGTCAAGAGTGGATAACCCAAGTTATGTAGAGGCACTTATAGGAGCGCCTATTGATGCGTTGGTTGAAGGGCAAGTTACGGAGAAAGATTCTAGAATCATCAGTGGGAATGTCTTGACTGGTACACAGGTTTCAAAACAAGACTTTTTTGGGTATTACGATAATCAAATTACGTCTATTCCAGAAGGAAATGATTATGAGTTCTTTGGGTGGAATAAGCCAATTTTTAATAAAATATCAAATTCAAGAGCTTTGACATTTTCGTGGTTAACACCAAATAAGAAATATGATCTTACCACCAATACGAATGGTGAGCACAGGGCGTTTGTGTTGACTGGGAATTATGAAAAGGTGTTTCCGCTAGATATTTATCCTTTGCAAATCCTCAAAGCTTGTATATACAAAGATTTGGATGAAATGGAAGCGTTAGGGATGTATGAGGTTGCACCAGAGGATTTTGCGTTGACTGAATTTATTTGTGTATCAAAACAACCCCATCAAGAAATAATCAGACAGGGATTAGATTTAATGATAGAAGAAATTGGCTAAATAATCAACACCATGGGTTTAAAACAAAAATTACATAAATTAAAAGAAAAGTATCAAGGAACTAAAATGGCTCCCGCATTTAATGCGATTCATACTTTTTTATACTTACCAAATGAAACCACACAAGGAGGAACACATATTAAAGCAGCGGATGACCTTAAAAGAACGATGAATATCGTGATTATGGCCTTAATCCCCTGTTTGATATTTGGAATGTTTAATGCAGGTTATCAACATCATTTAGCAACAGGAGAGGTTTCGGCGGTTGCAAACAGTTTTTTTAGTGGTTCCTTTTGGAATTTGGATAACTTGTGGCTTGGGTTGACTAAAATTCTTCCTTTGATGATTGTTTCGTATGGTGTAGGGTTAGCAGTTGAATTTATATTTGCTGTAGTAAAAGGACATGAAGTTGAAGAAGGGTATTTAGTAACGGGAATGTTAGTTCCGCTCATTGTACCTATTGATATTCCCCTTTGGATGTTAGCCGTAGCTGTAATTTTCGGTGTGGTAATCGGTAAGGAAGTTTTTGGAGGTACGGGGATGAATGTGTTAAATCCAGCCCTAACAATAAGAGCTTTTTTATTCTTTGCTTATCCAACTTGGATGAGTGGAGATAAAGTGTGGGTACATGGTGCGGTTGAAAGAGCACAGCAGCTTGCTGATGGCGCGACCGTTGATGCGATTTCAGGTGAAACCATTTTAGGAAGTTTAGCACAATCACAACCTTTACACTATTCAACTTGGGATATGTTCTTTGGTTTTATTCCTGGATCAATAGGAGAAACCTCTACCTTTCTCATCTTATTAGGCGCACTCTTTCTCATCTTTACCAAAATTGGTAGTTGGCGAATTATGCTAAGTGCTGTATTAGGTGCCTTGGTTATGGGATACATTTTCAATATGGTAGTTGATGCAGATGTTATTACAAGTGGAAGTAAGTTTTTCGGTTTAATGAGTCTTGAATTCTGGCAACACCTATTGATTGGAGGGTTAGCGTTTGGAATTGTTTATATGGCTACAGATCCTGTGACGGCAGCTCAAACGAATAAGGGTAAATGGATTTACGGATTTTTGATCGGATTTTTGTCGGTTATGATTCGGGTGTTTAATCCAGCCTATCCAGAAGGGGTAATGCTAGCTATTCTATTAATGAATGTATTTGCCCCAACCATTGATCACTTCGTTGTGCAAGGCAATATTAAAAAGAGAGAAAAGAGATTAAAAGCAAAAACAGTTTAAGTTATGGCGAATAAAACAGATAGCAATACGTATACAGTACTATTTGCCATTGGAATGGTACTCGTGGTTGGATCATTATTGGCTTTTTCGGCCTCTGTATTCAATCCGCAAATTTCGTTGAATAAAAAATTGGAAAAACAACAAAATATTTTATTCTCGATGGGGATTAACGAAGCAACATTAACGAATGATGAAGCAGATGTTAATACCTTTGTTCCTGCAAAAGAAGTGACAGGTATATTCAAGAAATATATCAAAGAGCAATTAGTTATTGAAGGTGATAAAGTGACACCAGATAGCTTGGCATATCTTATCGATTTGAAAAAGGAAACAGAAAAAGCTAAGGACCCTAATTACCAACGAAAATTACCTGTTTTCATCGGTGAAAAGGACAATGAAAAATTTTATATTATTCCGGTAAGAGGCGCTGGGTTATGGGATGCAATTTGGGGGTATATCGCTTTAAGTGAAGACTTAAGAACGGTTAAAGGTGCCTATTTTGATCATAAAGGGGAAACCCCAGGCTTAGGAGCAAATATTAAAGAGCCTTATTTTTATAACGACTTTAAAGGAGAAGAACTTTTTGATGGTGACCAATTTAAAGGAATTACGGTAGCAAAAGGAAATGCCGACCCAAAAAATTTAGATAAATCCGATCACGAAGTTGATGCGATTGCGGGAGCAACGATTACTGGAAACGGAGTGACGGCAATGATTAAAAAAGATTTAGCCATGTACTTACCTTTTTTCAATTCATTAAAAAATAGAGTGAATTAAAAAATATAAGACGGATTCAAAGAAGCATACCTTTATTTAATAAACAACCTGAAATGGCAGAAGTAGCAGAACAAGAAGAAAAAGTAAAAGTACCTAAAGAGCCCTTGTTTTCGAAGAAAAACAGAAAGCTCATTACCGATCCATTAACCGATAATAACCCGATAACCATTCAGGTATTAGGAATCTGTTCGGCTTTGGCAATTACCGCGCAATTAAAGGCGTCAATTGTTATGGCAGTTTCCGTACTATTCGTGTTAGGAGTGGGGAATGTGGTTATTTCGCTAATGCGAAATATTATTCCATCTAAAATCCGTATCATCGTTCAACTCATTGTGGTTGCCTCTTTGGTAATTATTGTGGATTTAGTTTTAAAAGCTTTTGCTTATGAGTTGAGTAAAGAACTTTCAGTATTTATTGGTTTAATTATTACCAACTGTATTATTATGGGACGTTTTGAAGCGTTTGCCTTAGGAAATGGTCCCTGGAAATCGTTCTTAGACGGTATTGGAAATGCGGCAGGATACGGATTGATTTTAGTTATTGTTGGGTTCTTCAGAGAGTTATTAGGATCTGGAACTTTATTAGGAATACCTGTATTGGGAGATCCTATTGAAAAAACAGGGTTATATGCTTTTGGTTATGAAAATAACGGGTTTATGTTATTGTCTCCAATGGCGTTGATCGTTGTAGGTTTGATCATTTGGGTACAACGTAGTAGAAATAAAGCATTAATAGAAGATTAATTGTGGGGTAAGGTAGCGAAAGACGCCTTGTTACACGGAAGAATATATATTATGGAACACGTAGAATTATTTTTTAAATCAATTTTTATAGACAATATGGTATTTGCCACCTTTTTGGGGATGTGCTCATACTTGGCAGTGTCTAAAAAAGTTTCTACTGCAATAGGATTGGGTGCGGCAGTAATATTTGTATTGGCGGTAACGGTTCCAATGAACTGGCTTTTAGATCAATACGTATTGAGAGAAGGCGCATTAGCTTGGTTAGGTCCTGAATATGCGAGCTATGATTTAAGTTTTTTATCATTTATTTTATTTATTGCAACCATTGCAACCATGGTGCAATTGGTAGAAATAGTCGTAGAAAAATTTTCTCCCTCTTTGTATAATTCACTGGGTATTTTCCTCCCTCTAATTGCTGTTAACTGTGCCATTTTAGGTGGTTCACTTTTTATGCAATCTCGAGATATCCCAAGTTTGGGCTTGGCTTTTAATTATGGAATAAGCTCTGGTATTGGATGGTTTTTAGCAATATTAGCGATTGCTGCTATTCGTGAAAAGATACGGTATTCATCAGTTCCTGCACCACTTCGTGGTTTAGGAATTACGTTTATCCTTACTGGATTAATGGCCATTGGGTTTATGAGTTTTGGTGGGATGTTGACTGGTGGAGATGATGGAGCTAAAGAAGAGCCAGCAAAAGAACAAGTTGAACATCTAAAACAACTTGATAAAAATAAAAAAGAAAAAGAAGTAGTTGAACAAAAAACAGCCTTAAATCAATAGTATGATCTTAGCAGTTAGCACCATAGGGACCATTGTCGCAACCGTTGTGGCTTTTTTGACCATCACCTTATTTTTGGTGGGCCTTTTATTATTTGTAAAACAAAAATTATCGCCGTCGGGTCCTGTAAAAATCACCATTAATGGAGAAAAAGAAATTGAAGTGCCTTCTGGTAATTCACTATTATCTACTTTAGGAGCACAAAAAATATTTTTACCTTCTGCTTGTGGAGGAGGAGGTACTTGTATCCAATGTGAATGTCGCGTACTTGAAGGTGGAGGAGAAGCGTTACCAACAGAGACGCCTCACTTTACGAGAAATGAATTAAAGAATGGAGCTCGTTTAGCCTGTCAAGTAAAGGTTAAACAAGATATGGATATAAGAATTCCAGAAGAAGTATTTGGAATAAAAAAATGGGAAGCAACGGTGGTTAGAAATTATAATGTGGCTTCTTTTATTAAAGAATTTGTGGTTGAAATTCCTGAAGATATGGGCTATAAAGCGGGTGGTTATATTCAGATTGAAATTCCCCCATGTACTGTAAACTATAAAGATATTGATATCACAGCGCATCCTGAAGAACACGAAACCCCTGATAAATTCCAAAAAGAATGGGATAAATTTGGATTGTGGTCTTTAGTAATGAAAAATACAGAAACCGTAGAGCGAGCATATTCAATGGCTTCGTATCCTGCCGAAGGTAGAGAGATTATGCTTAATGTTCGAATTGCAACACCGCCATGGGATAGAAATAAAAATGCTTGGATGGATGTAAATCCAGGGATAGCTTCTTCGTATATTTTTAATCAAAAACCGGGTGATAAAGTGATTATTTCAGGACCGTACGGTGAATTTTTTATCAATGATTCTGATGCCGAAATGCTTTATGTTGGTGGAGGTGCAGGAATGGCGCCGATGCGGTCGCATTTATACCATCTCTTTAAAACCTTAAAAACTGGTAGAAAAGTAACTTACTGGTATGGAGGTAGATCTAAACGTGAATTGTTTTATTTAGATCACTTTTTCCAATTAGAAAAAGATTTCCCAAATTTTAAATTTTATTTAGCCTTGTCTGAACCTTTAGAAGAGGACAATTGGAAAGTAAAAGAGAGTTTAGATGCTCCTGGAGATGGTTTTGTTGGATTTGTACACAATTGTGTTATTGAGCACTACTTAAGTCATCACGAGTCTCCTGAGGATATTGAATTGTATTTTTGTGGGCCGCCTTTAATGAATAAGGCCGTACAAAAAATGGGTGAAGATTTTGGAATCCCCGACGAAAATATTCGTTTTGATGATTTTGGAGGATAATACTTCACTAAGAAATAAAAAAAGACCGATTTGTATCGGTCTTTTTTTTTGTAAATAGGTGTTGTTTATCTATGATATACTCATTTTAATCTAAATGTTTGAGATGAGTATTTGGTTTTTGTTTAATGTATTTTATATTAAATTTTGAGGAAAAACAAGGAGAAATTTCGTATTGCAAAAAGGGTGGATAATAGAAACTTCATTGATTAAATGAGCTTGTTTTTCCATCAAGTGATTAACCCAAATACGAACGCAACATCCACATTGTTTTTTCCGCTTCAGAGAGATAATCACTCATTAAGCTTGCGGTTCCTTCATCATTTGCATCTGATGCTAATTGTAGAATCTGTCTTTCTTTAGCTATAATGGTGCTCAAGTTTGACATTACAATCTGTACGCCTTTTTTTCCGTCGTGAATGCCCTTTTCTTCGTTTATTTTAGAAGTCGCCAGGTAATCGCTAAAGGCATGTAATGGAGTGCCTTCTAAAGTTAGAACTCGTTCGGCAATTTCATCAATTTTTAAAATAGCGTCATTATAGTACTCTTCAAACTTTAGGTGTAATTCAAAAAAGTTACTTCCTTTAATATTCCAGTGAAGTCCACGTAAATTTTGATAGAACAATTGGTAATCTGCGAGCAATTCATTCAATGATTTATTTAATTCTTTTGCTAAATTTTTGTCAATTCCTATGGCATTTTTCATACTTTTATATTTTAGTAAAATCGTATTTTATTTACATCAAAGTTCGGGTATTTATAAGTATAAAACAAATTGATAGTTTTTATATGAGTATAAAGAAAAGCTATTTTATTTCGTTTTATTCTATAATGAACTGCGTTGTAGTCTAAAATTTCTAAGCCCTTAGGGTTAAAAAAGTTTATATGAAACCATTAACAGAGCAGGAACTTCACAACTTAGGGATGAATATTGTCGGTGAAAAGTTACAAGAGATGGGGTATGAATTTGTCGCTATCAACAGTAAGCTCAAGAGACATCCTCAGTTTGTTCTCTATAAAAAAGGGGAACCGACTATTTTTGTTCTGGTAAAAGTTACCTCCAATTTAGAACAAACCCATTTATATGACGAAGGGTGGATGGAAACTTTCAAACAACATGCCATAGAGCAAAAGGCAAAGGTCTGGTTTGCTGGGGTGGGCATAGCAAATGCTGAAAGTATTGAAATGCCTGTTTTTAGAGATCAACCATATTACGTTTCCTTTGATGAGTTTGTGAAAGTTATTGAATAAGGCATAAGCACGTTGGTTATGCTGTCTTTGCTAAAATTTTTGTCAATCGTTTAGGGTAACTTGCAAAGGAATTGTTTTTTTGATTATATTTACTTAGTATGAGAACAAAAATAACTCCTTGGATTCTAGTTGTCTATTCGGCGTGTTTTTTATTGCCGTTGCTGAGCATTTCACAAACAAATGTTGATTATAGTACGTGGTTTGATCAAAAAATTGGATTGGAAAACACGGCTTTGTTTAACGGATATTTTGATGATGGTGAAGGAACAGCAGAACGCAATAAATCTTATGACGGTTCGCAACGATATTTAGATAGCTTTAATTTTTTTGAAGGTTCTATTACGTATGATGGTCAAACCTATCGCAATATACAATTGAAGTATGATTTATATAAAGATGAATTATTGCTTAATCTGATTAATAGTAATGGCTTTATTTTAAAAATTAAACCGCTTAAAAGAAGCGTTGATGGCTTTACTATTAATAATCGCGATTTTGTGAATTTAAAGAATTACCCTACAAAAAATGAAAAACTAGTTGGGTTTGCAGAGGTTAAATTTTCTAGCCCTTTTTTTATTTTTTTTACAAAATATGGGAAAAAGCGCTCAGAACATATTGAAGACTTAATGGTGAAAGTCAGATATAAGGATTTTAGCAAAAACCTCCTCTATTATCAAGGCGATTTTTACCCGATTACAAAACAACGAGATCTTATACGGTTGTTTCCCTCCTACAAAACGGAAATGCGTGCATTTAAAATTCATAAAGCTACTGCTTCAGATGATATTCGCACTTATTTAACCCGGTTAAATTTATTAATGTCAAAACACTCATCAATAAATGAATAGAATAGTTCTAACCGCGGTTTTTTTTGTATTCATTAATTTAATACAAGGCCAAGAAAAGAAAAATCTCGTTACGATTGCTTTTGAAAATTCAACAAGACTCGATGTGCTTAAGCAACTAGAAGATATTGCTGATGTACGTTTTTTTTATGAAGAAGAGTGGTTTGCTAATGACGAAACCATTCGAGGTAATTACCATCAAGTTGAGCTTTCAACCCTATTAGATGCAATTTTTAATACGACTGATTTAAATTATTTTATCCTTCAAAATAATCAGGTTGTGATTACCCAGAATAGGGTTATTTATGGTGATTTGCCAGAAGAATTTTTTGGTAAATCAACAGCGGAGAAGGAAATTGAAACGGTTGAGGAAGAAGTCGCAAGTCCTGTGTTATATGGAAAACAGCAATCGGTAAAAAAGAGTGTGATAGAAACAGTTCGTATAGGTAAGGAAGACCTGAGAGATAAAAGATCAAAATTTAGTTTACGGGGTTTTGTAAGAGCGATTAAAACAGGAAAACCTTTGTCTAATGTTACGGTTAAATTGGTGAATTCTCCTACGGGTGTCGTTACCGATCAAAAGGGGCAGTATAAACTAAATTTGAATAAAGGGTTAAATACACTTGAAGTAAGTTCTTTGGGCTTTTCAAGGGTACTTAAAAACCTAATTATTTTTAATGATGGTTCTTTAGATTTTGAACTGTCTGAAGAAATTGAAGAACTGGATGAGGTGATCGTTTCAAGTAGACGTTCTACTAATGTGGATGAGGTGGAAATAGGGTCAAATGAAGTGAATTCTGAAGAGTCAAAGAACATACCTATGGTGATGGGAGAACGAAATATTTTAAAAGTAGCCACTTCACTACCAGGTATCACAACAGCTGGTGAGGGATCCGCTGGATTTAATGTAAGAGGAGGGAAAACAGATCAAAACTTGATACTTTTAGACAATGCTGTATTATATAATCCGACACATTTTTTTGGAATTTTTCAAGCTTTAAATCCCTTTACTACAAAAGGTATAAAAATTTATAAAGGCAGTGTGCCTGCTAAATTTGGAGGGCGGTTGTCGTCCGTATTTGAAATCGAATCAAAGGATCCAAGCCTAGATAAAATTAAAGGAGAAGCCTCAATAGGTCCTGTTACAAATAATATCGCTTTGGAGCTACCACTCATTAAGAATAAGGTAGGTGTAATTTTAGGTGGAAGAAGTACTTATTCTGATTGGATTTTAAAATCACTTGATGAAACGTCTCTAAAAAATAGTAAAGCTACTTTTTACGATTTGATTGCCAAGGTAAATGCAAAGATTGATAGTTCCAATGCTATTCAAGCTACAGCTTATTACAGTAAGGATAATTTCAGCATTACTTCGGATTCTATTTACGGATATGACAATGTTTTATTTTCATTAAATTGGAAAAGAAAGCTTGCCGAAAAGCACAGTGCGAACCTGTCATTATCGAATAGTCAATATGCTTTTAAGGTGGGGTATGAAGCTGATTCAAATGATAATTTCAGATTTCATTATGGGATAGATGAAATCGGTGCAAAATTAAACTTTAATTATTTGTACAACGATCAGCATAATTTTACCTATGGGGGTTCAATTAAAAAATACAGTGTTCAGCCTGGTGAGATTAAACCCGTAGGGCAACGTTCAGCGGTTACGCCCGTAACTTTACCCAATGAACAAGGGCTGGAAGCAGCCTTATATATAGCAGATGACTTTAAAGTGAATGATCAATTATTGGTCAATGTTGGCTTGCGTTATTCAAATTTTCAAGCCTTGGGTAGTGCAACTCAACGAAGGTACGCGTCAGGTCAACCACGAAATGACGAAACTGTTATTAACACGTTAGAATTTGGTAAAAACGAAACGATTAAAAATTATGGCGGGCTAGAAACTAGAATTTCAGGGCGCTATTTTTTGGGAGAGGATGTGTCGTTGAAAGCAGGATATAATAGTATGTATCAGTATATTCACACCTTATCAAATACAACAACCCTTTCTCCAATTGACACGTGGAAACTTTCAGACTACAATATAGCACCACAGCGATCACAGCAAATTGCACTGGGTATTTTTAAAAATATTAACCTAAATGAGTATGAAATCAGCCTTGAAGGCTATTATAAAAAGTCAAAGAATGTACCTGATTTCAAGACGGGGGCACAATTGCTTCTAAATGAATATGTTGAAACTGAAATCTTGCAAGGTGAAGGGAAGTCCTATGGTCTCGAATTTTTAGTTCGTAAAAATTCAGGAAAACTTAATGGTTGGTTAGGTTATTCTTATTCTCGTTCTATGCTGAAATTAGACAGTCAGTTTGACGAAGAGCGCATTAATAATGGCAACTATTTTCCTTCAAATTATGATAAACCTCACAACGTAAGTTTGGTTGCTAATTTTAAGGTAACTAGACGGTTTAGTTTTTCAGCAAATTTCGATTATCAAACCGGAAGGCCGGTAACTTATCCTATTGGTAATTTTAATTATCAGGGGGATACATATGTAATTTATAGTGATCGAAATAAATTTAGAATTCCAGACTATTATCGGTTAGATTTAAGTTTTAATGTAGAAGGGAATCACAAGTTAAAAAAATTAGCGCACAGCTTTTGGAATATTTCAGTGTATAATGTTTTGGGAAGGAATAATCCTTACTCCGTATTTTTTGTAACGGAAAATGGCAATGTAAAGGCATATAAGAGCTCAATATTTTCAATTCCAATTCCATCCATTTCTTATAATTTAAAATTTTGAGTTATCTATGAAAAAAATTATTCTTGCATTGGCTCTAAAATCGAAGGTCTTTCTATTTTTAGTAGGCTTACTTCTTATGGCTTCAAGCTGTATTGAAGAATTTAATGCTACAACAGAGTCGTTTGAAAGTATATTGGTTGTTGAAGCAGGTATTACGGATGAATATAAAGTACAAGAGGTACTTTTGAGTAGAACATTTCGTTTTGAACAAGCGGGAGCGCTACCTGAAGAGAATGCCGATGTTCTAATAAGTGATAATCATAATAATTCCTATCCATTTAATGAAGTTAGTCCAGGAGTTTATAAATCTACGATTGAATTTAGTGCGCAACCAGATACTGAATATGTCCTGTCAATTGTAACCAGTGACCAAAAAGTATATAAGTCTAGTCCAACAACCTTAATTGTTGGTGATGATATTGAGGATGTTAAAATCGAAAAAACGCTAAACAAAGAAGGGAAAGAAGGGGTTGAAATCAGTGCGCTAACTACAGTATCTAGTGATAATTCTAAATTTTACAGGTATTCATACGAAGAAACAAATTTAATCATCGCCCCGCGGTGGTCTCGTATGGAATTAGTGGTCGAATCTCAATTTCCGCCAAAGGTGAACCTGCAATTAAAAACAAAACAAGACAAGTATTGTTACAATACCAATACGGACGATGGGGTGATTTTACAATCTTCTGTAAAATTGAATAATAGTACAAGTCGAAAAACAACAATAAAATTTATAAGAAAAGATGACTATTTAATAGCCAATAGATACAGTATACTTGTCAAACAACACAGTATTTCGAGAGCTGCTAACACGTTTTATTCTTTATTGAAACAATTCTCTTCAAATGGAAGTTTATTTACACAAGTCCAAACGGGTTTTATTGATGGGAATATTCGGGCAGAGAATGAAGCATTGAAGGTTATTGGTTTTTTTGATGTTTCTTCGGTTTCTTCAAAAAGAGTATTTTTCAATTTTAGGGATTTATTCCCCAATGAGAATCCACCGGAGCTCCCAGTTGAATGTACTATTCTAAAACCGGAACTAGAAGAGTTAGTTCGATTATTAACGACAGGTAGAGTAGTGTATTATCAAGATAATGAATGTCTTATGTCTCCACCGCCAGAAGATTGTGATTTTTCATTACCTCAAGGTCCTTACGAGGTGGTTGCCCCACGATGTGGTGATTGTACGCTATTTGGAACCAATATAAAACCTGATTTTTGGATTGACTAAGAAATTAAAAAGATGAAGAATACGGTTATTCTATTTATTGCAATAGTGTGCTCCATTTGGCCCGGTACAGGCCAGGTTGTCCATGTTGATACAGAAGATGAAGCATATATATCTGCAATTCCAAGAGAAAAAGTCTATATAAATACAAACACTCAATTGTTGTTTGTGGGAGAGTATTTGTATTTTTCATTTAATTGTTTAGAAGAACAAACTTCTACCCCAAGCACTGTAAGCACTATGGGGTATGTAGATTTAATAAATGAGGATAAAAAAGTGCTTTTTCGTCAGAAATTGAGATTGAACAAAGGTAAGGCGCAAGGAGATATTTTTATTCCTGTTACGTTGCCGTCGGGCAATTACAAAATAATTGGATATACAAAGTGGATGTTAAATTTCAATGCATATTTTAGTGATGATATCAGTATTATAAATCCTTATCAATCAAATCAGCAGGCAATTTTAGGTGAGCGTGATTTTACCGAAGATGTGCCAACAGGTGAATTAACTTCAAATCACGGTTTACAGATTGAAATTGATGGAACTACCTACGGTAAGCGAAGTAAGGTTACGTTTAATTTAAGGAATACCAAGCGTATTAAAGGAGAATTGACGGTGTCAGTACGTCATGTGAGTCCAATAAAATCTCATGTAGGTGTTCGTCCTGGTGAAGACATGCGTGATGTTGTGAAGGTACGACGTTATAAGGATCAGTTGATACTTCCTGAATTACGAGGGGAATTAATAAGCGGTAAAATTACTGCCGTCCATGATAGTATTTTTCTCGGAAATATATCCGTATCCCTTTCCATTCCAAATCAAGAAGGGTATATTGTGAAATTATCAAAGACCAAATCTGATGGAACATTTTATTTTAATGTTGATGAAAAGTACAATACTAAAAGTGCTGTATTTCAGGTGGTTTCAGATGATAAAGACCGTTTTGCTATAACGTTTGATTCGTTGGTTGGGCCAGATTTATCTGATTTGAAATTTAATAAATTCTATATTTCTGATGAATTAAAGGATGAAATTTTAACGCGTAGTATTTACACTCAAATTGAAAATAGTTATTTTAATTTAAAGCCTGATTCTGTGATTGTAAACACGCCGACGTATTCGTTCGACCACGATAATATGGTAGTATACAATTTAGATGATTATACGCGATTTGAAACCATAAAAGAAACGTTGGTTGAAGTTGTAAATAATGTTTGGGCCGTGAAGCGAAAAGGGCGCTATGAATTCCGTATTCGAGGTTTGGCAACGAGCAATGAAATAGTTCAAGATTTTGGAGAACTCAAGCCACTAGTGCTTGTTGACGGAGTGTTGGTGCAGGATCAAGATCAGTTAATGGAATTTGATGCACGAAAAGTACAAAGCATTGGAGTAATACGCGAAAAATATGTATTTGGATTTAATGTGTTTGACGGGATTCTTGTTATTCAAACCATTGAAGGAAATTATCAAATGAGAAGTAATGGACAATCCATAATAACAAAAGAGTTATTCTCGCCCTCCCTCCAAAAACATTATTTTGTACAACGATATGACCCTACATTGAAAGCGAAGACAGAGCGTATTCCCGATTTTAGAAATCAGTTGTTATGGAAACCTAATGTTGATATTAGTGCAGAAGAGAACAACTTTAGTTTTTATACGTCTGATATTTCAGGCGATTTTACTATTTCGATTAAAGGGTATACCGAAGATGGTATTCCTGTTGTTGTAAACCATCTCTTTACGGTTGAATAAATGAATTATTCAGTGTTAAGTTCAGTAAACTCCTTTGTTTATTTTGGGTTCGTTTGAGGGCGTTAATAGAACCCTATCTTTCTTTTTATCCAAGAGTTTAATTATTTACGTGATTAAAGAATACAAAAAAAGCATTCTTTTCTTGAATTCCAATCATTATATTGTAAGGTTAACTTCATTGATAGCACAACAATCACCTATAAAATTGAAAATATGTTATTTGTATAACAATAGGTTTAGAAGGAGAAGGGGTGTGTTTTTTTTCAACCCATTAATAATTATCCATTATATGATTAAAGTGAGTATTTTACTATTTGGGGCGATGTATATTTTGGTCGCATTAGGTTTTTATTTTTTTCAGGAAAACATCATTTTTCGAGCTAAAAAGTTAGCGTCAAACACAAGGTTAACGAGGCTTAAAAAGTGGGAAGAAATATTTGTGCAGACTTTAGGAGGTGGGCAAATTCACGGGATATATTGCAAAGTAAAAAATTCAAAAGGAATCTTGGTTTATTTTCATGGAAATAAGGGAAACTTACAGCGTTGGCAGAAGCTTGTCGCTCCGTATACGGCTTATGAATACGACGTGTTGGTAGTCGATTATAGAGGGTATGGAAAAAGTACTGGAAAACGAAGTGAAAGTCTTATGTACAACGATGCTAAAGCCGTGTATGATTACGTCCAGTCCGATTTAAACTATGAGGAAGACAAGATTGTGGTTTATGGAAGGTCTTTGGGCTGTACGTTTGCTTTGTGGGTGGCTTCAGGTAATTCACCAAAGCAACTGGTGTTAGAAGCTCCGTTTAACAGTCTTTTGGAAGTTATTCGTCATAAATTTCCTTTATTACCGTATCCATATTTGCTTAAATTTCCTTTCAAATCGCATGAAATCATACCGCAAGTTAAGGTTCCAACGGTTATATTTCACGGAGATTGTGATGCCATTGTACCCGTAGAATCTGGGAAAAGATTATTTGAGATGTCAAATAAAAAACAGACTGAGTTTGTGCTTCTTAAATCAGGAAATCATCACAACCTTACCTATTTTGATAAATATAGAGAAAAGATGAAGTTGATTTTAAATTGACGTGGTTTTGGTGTATAATCACAGGTATATTTCAAAAAAAACCGCCACTTCAACGTGACGGTTTTTTTTGAATTATTGATTTATTTTCCACTTGCTGGTGTACCATCAGGTTTTTGCTCTAAAATATCAAAAAATTGATCTAATTTAGGTAAAATAACAATTCTAGTTCTTCTGTTTCTAGCTCTTCCTTCCGCAGTATCGTTGGAAGCGAGTGGTAAATATTCACTTCTTCCCGCAGCGATTAAGCGTTTAGGATTGATATTGAAATCATTTTGAAGTACTCTTACAACTGACGTAGCACGTTGTGTACTTAAATCCCAGTTGTCTCTAGTAGTGGCTGTGCTAATTGGTTTATTATCAGTATATCCCTCTACCATTACTTCCATTTCTGGTCGTGAAGCAATAACGGTAGCTACTTTTTCCAAGATTGATTTTGCTTTAGATGAAATTACGGAACTTCCACTCTTAAATAAAAGTTTGTCGTTAATTTCAACGTAAACAACTGTTTTGTCTACGTTAACAATAATATCTTCATCTTGGATCCCATCGGATAACGCACTTTTTAGGTTTACAGCAAGGGCAAGGTTAAGAGAGTCTTTTCTAGACATAGCACCTCTAATGCCATTGATGTACTTATCTTTTTCACTTAACTGCGCAACAACATCTTTAATGTTACTGTTTGCAGATTGCGATAACGTTGTTAAACTTTCAATTTGACGAATATCATTTTCTCTACTGTCTTGTAAGAATTTATTTTGTGCTTTTAAGCTTTCAACTTGGTTGGCAAATTTATCTTTATCTACTTGGCACTCTAACACTTTGGCCTTTGCCTCAGCTAATTGGGTCTGTGCAGCATTAAATTGAGCTTCTAAGTCCGCATATTTCTTTTGCGATACACATGAACTTAATAAAACGGTTGTAATAATTGTGAGGTAAAGTATTTTTCTCATAATCTTAGAGGGTATTTTTTAAATGATAATTATGCTACGAAGTTATTAAAAAAAATCCACGTCTTTATATAAATTATGGGATTTTTCAGTTTAAAATAGATTAATTTTGGTGCAATTTTGTAATTCTGATCAATCGTATGAACGTAGTAAGATTTCTCCTTTGTTTTTGTCTCATTTTACAGTCCTGTACTGAACCAATGAACAATGAACCTCATGTACTCCACGGAAAAGAATTTGGTACCACGTTTAATATCACCTATTTTGCGGGGGATGAAAATGAGGAGAAAGTAACGGAAGAGATATGTGCCTTGTTTGAAGCATTAAATCAGTCCCTGTCGACCTATATTCCCAATTCAGATATTTCTAAAATTAACAAAGGAGATACTACCGTAATTGTAGATACCCTTTTTAAAGAAGTGTTTTTAAAATCAAAAAAGATTTATGCCGAAACGGATGGAGTTTTTGATCCAACTATTGGTGGCTTAGTAAATGCATGGGGGTTTGGTCCCAAGGAAAACCTTAAGGAATTAGATAGTACAGAAGTAATACGATTGCTGGATAATATGGGTTTTGATAAAGTAACCTTACACGATGGTAAAATTCAGAAACAGGATTCCGTATATTTTGATTTTAATGCCCTTGCGAAAGGATTTGCACTTGATTTAGCAGGGAGATATCTCGAAAAAATTAACGTAGATAATTACCTCATTGAAATTGGCGGTGAAATTAGGGCTCGAGGTAAGCAATTGGCAAAAAATAAAGCATGGAGTATTGCTTTAGAAAAGCCAAATTTTGATGGGACACGATCTATAGATCGGGTTATTCGCTTAGAAAATCAATCTATGGCAACTTCAGGAGGGTATCGTAAATTTAAAGAGGATTCCATAACCGGGAAAAAGTTCATACATATTATTAATCCCAAAACAGGGTATCCTTCAGAAAGCAATTTGTTGAGTGTTTCTGTTATAGCGCAACTTGACTGTGCTGACGTGGATGGTTATGCAACGGCAATTTTAGCAATGGGGTTCGAAAAGGCCAAAGCCTTTCTTGCTAGGAGGCCCGATTTAATGGCTATTTTAATTTTCAGTGAACCTGATGGAAGTCTAAACCATTACGTAACATCAAATTTTAAGGGTTTTGATGATGGCTTCTAGTTCAAACATATAATCTCTTTTTTTAATAGAAGGCGCGTAGGTAAATCCTTCAAAAACGAGTACTCGATTATTTGGTTCATCTATAATTGTGTAATTGAGAAATGGGCCGGCCATAAAGTCGTCTTTTACTTCCCATTTTCCACGAGTTTCAAATGCAGGAAATCCATTAAAATCGACAGGATTTGTATAAGGGGTATAGGCAGCTTCAGTAATCATATAGGTTCCATCAAACTGGCCTGGAATGTATTTTTTACCAATGGCATTTCGCTCCTTTGCAATGTTATTTGCAATACTGTCGCGATCTGTTAAAGGCAATGCATAGGCAATTAAATTCATGCTTCCTTTGCTAATTTCTTTTCTAAACCATATAAAATCGCCCGTATCATCAACTTTGGCATAACTTCTTGGAATTTTCAAATCAACACCAAAATTCGTTAAGGTTTTAATGTCCTTTGAGTTCCAGTGGTCATAGGTAATCTTTTTTTGATACATCTTGAGATCAGATTCTCTGTAGGTGTCTATAATATGGTCTCTATGTGCTTTTATTTCTGCGATAAGTTGTTCTTCATCTGTACCTCGAATATTCATTACAATTTGTGGTGATGCATAGACGTCTGACTTCATTCCGAAGCCATTTTTATCACCAAGACCGATGATGAGTAAGTTTCTATTGTTTTTAAATAATTTTCCAAACGTTTGAGGAGGAACTTGTGTGATTGAAAACTGAGTTTCTTCTTGAGGTAAACCAAGAAGAGGTTCTGCGATGATATCCCTTAAAGAATCACCAACATTTCCCTTCCATAGGTCGTTATCCATAACAATGGTTAAATGATTTATTCGACCTGAAGAGCTGGTTAAGGTTGGTTTGGCATTTTTATCGCCGCATGAAATTAAGGTAATTACTAAAAATGCGGTCAATAGGGAAGTTTTCATATGATTAGCTTTTGTAGATTTTAAGTTTGGTACCTGGTTTTAGATTTTTAACACTCCAAATATTGTTCCAATCTTTAAGTTGATCTACAGAAACTTTCGGAAATTTTTTAGAAATAATCCATAGTGAATCTCCTTTTTGAACCGTATAGGTTGTATATGAGCCTTTTGGGGTCGATTTACGTCCCTTAGTTGAAGCAACTGCTGTGGAATTTTTCGATTTATTTACTGTGCTATTCGAAGCAAATTTTTTAGGATAAATGATCAAACGTTGTCCAATTCTAAGGTTGTTAGATCTTAAATTATTCCATTGTTTAATTTTTGAAATACCAACTCCATATCGTTGCGCGATTTTACCTAAATAGTCTCCATTTCGAACACGGTAAACAATACGTTCAGGTTCTGTTGTGAATTTGGGTAAAGGTTTTTCGCGTTTAGCATCTTCTGCTTTCGCGAATGCGTAAATCTTTTCTTCATTAGAAACAAATTTTCCAATAAGGTGCGTAGGTAATCGCAAGGTGTAATTTTTACCTTTTACATAAGGAATTACATTGAGTTTATATTGCGGATTTAAAAATTCTAACAAGGTATTATCTGTATTTAATAGCTTATTAATTTGGTCAAAAGTAATTTGATGTTTAACTACGATTGTGTCAGTTTCAAATCGCTTCGTGTCAATTGGTGTTCCGTATATGCCCAATTCTTCAGCATATTCAAGAATGTAATAAGTCGCGTAAAAAGCGGGTAAATATCCTGCGGTTTCACGTGGTAAATAACGTCTGATATTCCAGTAGTTTTTATTTCCTCCAGAGCGTCTAATGGCTTTGTTTACATTTCCAGGCCCTGAGTTGTATGCAGCTAAGGCTAAATCCCAATCACCAAAAGTGTTGTAAAGCGATGATAAAAACTGGCAAGCTGCTTCTGTTGATCGTATTGGATCGTGACGTTCATCCACGTAGGAATTTACTTCTAAATTAAATTGTTTACCTGTATAATACATAAATTGCCATAAGCCAGAGGCTCCTGCACGAGAACGAGCTCTTGGTCTTAATGCAGATTCGACAATTGCTAAGTATTTGATTTCTAAAGGAATGTTGTATTTATCTAGGTATTCTTCAAACATTGGAAAATAATAGGCTGCTTTTCCCATTAAATTTGCTAACGTTTCTTTTCGATTTTTTAAATAGTAGTTTATAACACTTTCTAATGAAGGATTATAGGCAACATTAAAGGGAGTTTGACTATCTAAATGAGCGAGTCGTTCTTTTAGCACTTCTGTTGATACCTCATTTACAAGGGTGTCCAATGGAATTTCCTCAGGATTTACAAATGGTTGATCATCGTTTAAAGGTGAATTGTTCAAATACGCTAACCAAAGGCTATCCATTTTAGCAACATCCTCATGATCTATTAACTGTAATGTGTCTTGTTGAATAAGTTCTTCGGTAATTTCAATGGGTTTTGTTTCGTTTTTGCCGTTGTCTTTTAACTGTTTCTCGTTTTCTTGTGCAAACGAATTAACGACCATTAGTAAAAGGCAAATATATAGGGATTTTAACATGCCAAATTTTTTATATTTAACGTTACAATAATATTAGGGTCTAAAAGACAAAAATATGAAAATAAAAATAAGGGAATTATTTCAGTACTTCTTTGGTGTTTACGGATGTCTATATCAACGGAATGTAGCCTGAAAAATTATTTATTTTTTGTTAAAATTTGAAGGGTGGTTCCGGGTTTAACGTACGATGAATCCCAGAGATTGTTCCATTCTCTAAGGTCGTTTACAGTAACATTATTAAATTTTTTAGAAATCAAGAAAAGAGAATCTCCTTCTTGTACTGTATAAGATGTATACGCTACCTTAGGCAGTTGTGGTTTAATAACCATGTTAGCCGTTGGTTTTATCGGATTGGCTATTTCTTGATCGGTAATCACAAGACGTTGGTCTTCAATTAAATAGTCAGTTTGTAGTCCGTTCCATTTCTTAAGTTGTTCAATTGTAATTGCGTATTTAGCAGCAATTTTACGCAAATTATCTCCTGCTTTAACAAGGTGACTATTGTATTCATTAGGGCGAATATAGGTAGCCTTTTCAACCGATTTTGCAAATAATTGGTCGCTTGGAATGTCTAAATAGGCTTCGATCTTATTCTTTGGTAAAGTGAGGACGTAATTTTTTGGAATTGTATGAAGTTTATATTGAGGATTTAACTCTATAAGATCTTCAAGACGTATTGCTAGTTTTTCTGAAATAGAAGCAAAAGAGGTTTTTTCATGCACCTGGATTGTGTCTGTTTCCCTAAATTTTCGAGGAATACTTGTTGGGTATATACCGTGTTCATCTGCATAAGAAAACAAATATAGACTGGTATAAAAAGCAGGGACATAACCTCTAGTTTCTGCGGGTAAATATTGTCTAATATTCCAATAATTACGTTGACCACCGGCACGACGAATAGCTTTTGAAACATTGCCTGGGCCTGCATTGTATGCGGCAAGAGCCAATTCCCAGTCACCAAAACGCTTATGTAGATACGAAAGGTAATTGCAAGCCGCTTCTGTAGATTTTATCGGATCGGCTCGTTCATCTATGTACGAATTTATTTTTAGCCCGTTTTCAAGTGCAGTATGATACATAAACTGCCAAAGTCCTGAAGCACCTACTCTTGATTTAGAAGTAGGTAGGAGGGCTGATTCTACCACGGAGAGGTATTTTAACTCGAGGGGTAAATTATGCTTGTCTAAATGCTCTTCAAAAATTGGGAAATAACGCTTTGATCTTCCCATTAAGTCTGAATAGAAGTCCCTTTTAGTTTTTAAATAAAGGCGTATAAAACGTTCTACAGTGGCATTATAAGGAACATTAAACGGCGTGTTGTCGTTAAGGGTAGCAAGGCGTTCGGCTAAGAGCGTTGATGTGAACTTTTCACTGGGTTCGTATGTAGATGAACTAGTCGCAAGAGATGGAATGTCTGCAGAAGCAAACATCTCACTCGAGGGGATTTCTATCGATTGAGCCCCTCCAACGGTGACACTGAACAGTACTAAACTAAAAAAAAGTTCTTTCATAGGGGTTTTTAAGTGCTTAAAAATATTAAATACGATGCTGATCCGTGTAATTTTGTTAATTAAAACTAAAAACTATCATATTAACTTACAGATTGTCAGTAGTTTGTAAAATTTATGCGATTTTATTACATGAGAGTGTTCTTTTTTTGAAAAATTTTGTACTATTGTAGCGTGAAATTAATGATAACACATATCATCACTCCAATTAACCGCATTCGCGGTTTCCGTCGCCCGTAAGGGTGTCTTCTTATTATGGAACTTAGGTGAGTCCGGTTCCGCCTCAAATCATCTTAGTAGTTTACCAATTGTAGTTAACATAATTCATGTTTAATATGGATATTATCATTGCTGATAAATCGCATACGCGTTATGCAAATATCATATGTGAAACCATTGCTGTCTCTGCCGAACAGCGCGGTACTGGAATCGCAAAAAGAACTCCTGAATACATTATTAAAAAGCTGGAGAATAAAAATGCCGTCATTGCATTAGAGGGCGATAAATTCGCGGGGTTTTGTTATATAGAAGCGTGGGGTCACGGTAAGTTTGTAGCTAATTCGGGCTTGATAGTCCATCCTGATTTTAGAAATTTGGGCTTGGCTAAAAAAATTAAAAAGGTCATTTTCGAATATTCTAAAGAAAAGTATCCCGATGCTAAAATATTTGGAATCACTACGGGCTTAGCCGTAATGAAAATAAATTATGAATTGGGATATAAACCAGTAACCTTTTCTGAACTAACCGACGACCCTCAGTTTTGGGCAGGTTGTCAAACTTGTAAAAACTTTGATATTTTGACCAGAACTGAACGCAAAATGTGTTTGTGTACGGGAATGCTTTATGATCCCTCTAAGGTAACGGTTCCTAAAAAAGATGTAAAGCATCCATATAATCGAAAAGTGCTCGAACGACTTAAAAATATAAAACAAACGATCTTCCTTAAAAACAGAAAAAAATGAAAAAATTAGTTTTAGCCTATAGTGGAGGGCTTGATACTTCGTACTGTGCCAAATATTTATCAACTGAACATGCGTTTGAAGTGCATGCTGTGAGTGTAAACACAGGAGGCTTTTCGACCGAAGAAATTAAAGAAATTCATGAAAAAGCGTTGGCTTTAGGTGCAAAATCATATACTTCTATTGATGCTGTTCAACTTTTTTACGACAAGGTAGTTAAGTTTCTCATTTTTGGGAATGTATTAAAAAACAATACTTATCCGCTTTCAGTAAGTGCTGAGCGAATCGTACAAGCCATAGAAATTGTAAAATACGCAAAAAAAATAGGCGCTACACATATTGCCCATGGAAGTACTGGGGCAGGGAATGATCAAGTACGGTTTGATATGATTTTTCAAATTATTGCACCTGAAATAACGATCATTACCCCAATTCGAGATCAACAACTGTCTAGAAAAGCTGAAATTGAGTATTTAACAGCACATGGAATTAATTATTCTTGGGAAAAAGCAAAATATTCTATAAATAAAGGACTGTGGGGGACCTCTGTTGGGGGAGAGGAAACTTTAACTTCTCACTTGCCTTTGCCAGAGGAAGCCTATCCAAGCCCCCTTAAAAAGACAACCCCCGTAACGATAAAACTGGGTTTTAAAAATGGGGAATTAAATGCTATTGACGGAAAAGTCACTGATCCTGTGTCTTTAATAATTGCGTTAAATGACTTGGCTGCAGACTATGCTATTGGACGAGACATTCATGTTGGGGATACTATTATTGGTATTAAAGGTCGGGTTGGATTTGAAGCCGCGGCGCCAATACTTATTATTAAGGCCCATCATTTATTAGAAAAACACATTTTGACCAAGTGGCAACAATTCCAAAAAGATCAACTGGGAACATTTTACGGAATGCTCTTACATGAAGGGAACTATTTAGATGAAGTTATGCGTAATATTGAAGCCTTTCTAACCGATACGCAGAAAAATGTTACCGGAGAAGTGAGTGTCACTTTACATCCATACCGATTTGAATTAAACGGGATAGAATCGCCTCATGATTTGATGAGTGGATCTTTTGGAGTTTATGGAGAAATGAATAACGGCTGGACCGCCGAGGATGCAAAAGGGTTTATTAAAATCTCTTCGAATGCAAATAAAATCTATAATTACGTAAATCAAAATTTATGAAACAAATTGGAATAGTTGGGGGCTCTGGCTATACAGGGGGTGAACTTATCCGTATCTTGTTGAACCATCCTGCTGTAGAAATTGATTTTGTCTATAGTACTACCAAAGCAGGGAAACCTATTAGTCATGCCCATCCTGATTTATTAGGGATGACAGATTTGGTGTTTTCGGATGAAATTCACGCAGATGTTGATGTTCTTTTTTTATGCTTAGGTCATGGTAATTCAACTCAATTTTTATTGAAATACGATTTTGATCCTAATACAATAATTATTGATTTGAGTAATGATTTTCGGTTAAAAAAAGATGCGAATTTTGAAGGAATGGAATTTATATATGGGCTTCCAGAATTAAATAAAGTTGCCATTGAAAAAGCACAATATATCGCTAATCCAGGGTGTTTTGCAACGGCCATTGAATTGGCTTTGTTACCTTTAGCGAAGGCGGGACAATTAAACCAAGAAGTTCATATAAATGCAGTAACAGGCAGTACAGGAGCAGGAGTTCAACCGTCAAATAGTACGCATTTTAGTTGGAGAAACGGCAATGTTTCTTGGTATAAACCCTTTACTCATCAGCACTTAGGAGAAATTAATGAAAGTTTATCACAGGTGGGAGGTACTACCGGTCGTTTGTTGTTTTTACCTAGTAGGGGAAATTTCACTCGTGGTATTTTTACTACTGCATATACGCGGTATTCAGGATCTTTGAATGAGGCCTATGAACTCTATGAACATTTTTATAAAAATGCAATTTTTACACAGGTATCAAGAGAAGAGATTCATTTAAAACAAGTAGTAAATACCAATCAGTGCCATTTACACTTACATCAACACGAAGGGTATTTATTGGTGACCTCAATACTTGATAATTTGGTAAAAGGAGCCTCTGGACAAGCGGTTCAAAACATGAATCTTATATTTGGATTTGAACAGGATCTTGGGTTACAATTAAAAGCAACTTATTTTTAAATTGAATATATGAAGATAGCCATCATAGGAGCAGGTAATTTAGGACGTTCTATTGCCAAAGGATTAATTGTTAATAATGCCTATACCAGTCTTTTCCTTACTAAGCGCAACATAGATGATCTTGAAAGTTGGGCAGCATATAAAAATGTACAAGTCACTACCGAGAATAAAGAGGCTGTTAAACAATCGGATATTTTGATTTTTACTGTTCAACCGCGTCATATTGAGCATATTTTATTTGAAATAAAAGATTTGCTTACGGATAAACACGTGTTGATTTCAACAATTACTGGATTTAAAATTCAGAACCTTGAGGCTCTGCTCGGATCCGATAAATTTATCATTCGAGCAATGCCAAACACGGCTATTGCCGTTGCGAAATCGATTACCTGTATGTGTGCGAATCAACGAGGGAAAGATCGTATTCTTATTGCAAAGGCTGTTTTTGACCGCTTGGGAACTACGGTGCAAATTAACGAGGAACAAATGCAGGCGGCTACCGTGATTTGTGCAAGTGGTATCGCCTTTTGGATGCGATTAATTCGGGCTACCACACAAGGAGCTATACAGTTGGGGTTTGAAGCTAAAATTGCACAGGAAATGGCGATGCAAACTTGTTTGGGAGCTGCCACATTATTGGAAGGCTCAGGAAAACATCCAGAAGAAGAAATAGATCGGGTAACCACGCCTGGAGGTTGTACGATTGAAGGTTTGAATCAAATGGAGCACAGTGGATTGAGTTCTTCTTTAATCAAAGGAATCGTGAGCTCCTACCAAAAAATTAACCAATTAAATCAAGCAAACTTATGAATTTATTTGATGTTTATCCACTTTACGATGTAACACCCGTCAAGGCGAAGGATATGTATGTGTATGATCAAAACGAAGTAGAATACTTAGATTTATACGGTGGTCATGGAGTAATCTCTATTGGCCATAGCCATCCTCACTATACGAATGCAATCACAGAGCAGGTAAATGCAATTGGCTTTTATTCCAATGCTATCCAAAACCCTTTGCAACAAAAACTGGCAACCCTGCTCGGTAAAGTATCCGGAAGAGAAACGGATCAATTATTTTTGTGTAATTCAGGTGCAGAAGCAGTTGAAAATGCGTTAAAGCTAGCCTCTTTTGTCACTGGTAAATCACGGGTTATTGCGTTTAAGAATGCCTTTCATGGGAGAACTTCGGCTGCCGTTTCAGTAACTGATAATCCCATTATACAAGCACCAATTAATCAATGTAATCCCACCACTTTTTTACCACTAAACCAGTTAGACCTTCTTGAAAATGAACTGCGAAAAGGAACGGTAAGTGCTGTTATCATTGAAGGAATTCAAGGCGTAGGCGGTTTAGATGAAGGAACTTCTGCCTTTTTTAAAGGTGTTGAACGTTTGTGTAAGGAACACGAAGCCTTGTTTATTGTAGATGAAATTCAATCAGGGTATGGACGAAGCGGTCATTTCTTTTCGTTTCAAGCACATGATATAGAACCCGATATTATTACGGTAGCTAAAGGAATGGGGAATGGTTTTCCTATTGCCGGGATTCTCATAGGCTCACATATTGAAGCCAAGCACGGTATGTTAGGAACTACCTTTGGAGGAAATCACTTGGCGTGTGCTGCAGCAATTGCTGTGCTCGAAGTAATTCAACAAGAGGCCTTGTTAGAAAATACCCAAGCGATGTCCACCTATTTTATACAACAAGCGCAACAACTCAAGGGGGTGAAACAAATTAAAGGCAGGGGGTTAATGCTCGGACTTGAATTTGACGTTGAGGTGGCTACATTGCGTAAAAAATTGATTTATGATAAACATATTTTTACAGGAGGGGCCACGAATAAAAACCTCCTTCGAATTTTACCTCCACTCACAATAAAAAAGAACCACATTGATCAATGTATAATCGCCTTAAAAGATTTAGTATGAAAAATTATACGCGCGTTGCCGATATAACCAATTTAAATGAACTAGTACAATCGGCTATTGAATTAAAAAAAGAACCTTATGCTTTACAGGCACTGGGGAAAAATAAAACCTTGGTAATGCTGTTTTTTAATCCAAGCCTCCGTACACGGTTGAGTACTGAAAAGGCCGCTTTGCACTTAGGTATGCATGTTATTACCATGAATATTTCTTCGGATGGGTGGATATTGGAGTTTGAGGATGGTTCGATCATGGAAAATACTGCGGCAGAACATGTAAAAGAAGCGGCACAGGTAGTTTCACAGTACGCCGATGTTATTGCAGTAAGAGCTTTTGCACAGTTGAAAAATCAACAGGATGATTATGAAGAGAAGGTTATTAAAGCATTTATAAAATACGCTTCTGTACCGATTCTAAGCTTAGAAAGCGCTACGGGTCACCCGCTTCAAGCCTTAGCCGATGCCATTACCATAAAAGAACACCTTTCAAGTCCTAAACCGAAAGTCGTGTTGACTTGGGCTCCGCATCCAAAAGCATTGCCACAAGCGGTCGCTAATTCGTTTGTAGAAATGATGCAAAAAATGGACGTAGAATTGGTAATTACCCACCCAAAAGGTTATGAGTTGTCTCCTGATATAGTGAAGGAATCTAGGGTTGAATATGATCAGGATAAAGCATTTGAACAAGCCGACTTTGTCTATGCAAAAAATTGGAGTGCTTTTGAGTCATATGGAAAGGTGCTTTCGGTTGATCGAAATTGGACGGTTACTGCGGCTAAAATGGAAAAGACAAATTCAGCTAAATTTATGCATTGTTTGCCAGTACGAAGAAATGTAGTGGTAGAGGATGCTGTACTGGACAGCGACTATTCGGTAGTGATAGATCAGGCAAATAATAGAACCTATGCAGCGCAAGTAGTGCTGTCAAAAATTTTAGGCGCATGAAACCAACGTTACACATAGTGAAAATTGGAGGAGGGGTTATTGAAGATACTAAAAAGCTTAATGCCTTATTACAGGCCTTTACACATTTAGAAGGAGCGAAATTACTCGTTCACGGAGGAGGAAAAATGGCGACAGATTTTGGTAATAAAATGGGAATTGTTACTGAAATGGTCAATGGTAGAAGAGTTACTAATGAAGAAAGTTTAGTCTTAATTACCATGGTCTATGGGGGACTTGTCAATAAAAAGATAGTGGCACAGCTGCAAGGAATGAAATGTAATGCCATTGGACTTACGGGGGCTGATGCAAATCTTATCCAAGCCACTATTCGTCCGAAAGACCCTATTGATTTTGGTTTTGTGGGAGATGTAACAAAGGTTGATGCAATGGGTATTGAAGGGTTGTTAACCCTTGGAATGATACCTGTTTTTTGTGCAATTACCCATGATACAAATGGACAATTGCTGAATACCAATGCAGATACTATTGCAGCAGAGATTGCTGTAGCTATGTCATCTCAATATGAAACTACCCTATTTTATTGTTTTGATAAAAAAGGTGTTTTAAAGGAGGTAAGTGATGAAAATTCTTTGATTGAACGGATTGATCAAACAAGCTATGAGCAACTCAAAAAAGAAAAACGAATAGCTGATGGGATGTTGCCAAAATTAGCGAATAGTTTTGATGCATTACACCGCGGAGTTTCACGTGTTTGTATTGGAAGTACCCCAATGTTAAATGATGTACTGTACCCTAGAACCACCTTATTTTTGCACTCATGAATATACAAAAACTTAGCCAAGAGGCTATTGAATTATTAAAAACGTTGATTGCTACGCAATCTTTTTCGGGTGAAGAGGAATCTACGGCAAAAATCATTGCAGGTTGGTTTGAAGCCTACGGAATTCCATATCAGCAGCAAGGAAATAACATTTATGCGTTTAATGAAGATTTTGACGAAGCCAAGCCAACGCTTTTGTTAAATTCTCATCACGATACAGTAAAACCAAATTCGGCGTATACCAAAGATCCGTTTGAGCCTATTATTGAAGATGAGAAGCTTTATGGGCTAGGGTCAAATGATGCTGGGGGCTGCCTCGTTTCATTAATTGTTTTATTTACGTATTTTTATAAGCGTAAAGGGTTGCGCTATAACTTGGTGATTGTCGCTTCCGCGGAAGAAGAAAATTCAGGGAGTAACGGATTAAATAGTGTATTGCCAAACTTACCACCTATAGATGTCGCTATCGTAGGAGAGCCTACCCAAATGCAACTCGCGGTTGCAGAAAAGGGATTGTTGGTGTTAGATTGTTATGCGCACGGAACGGCTGGACACGCTGCGCACGGATTGGGAGAGAATGCTATTTATAAAGCTGTTGATGCTATTCATTGGTTTAAATCCTTTGAGTTTCCTCGAGTATCGAAAACGTTAGGGAAAATTAAAATGACCGTAACGCAAATCAATGCAGGAAGTCAACACAATGTTATTCCAGCGGAGTGTCATTTTGTGGTAGATATCCGGATTACGGATGAATACAGTAATGTAGAGGTGTTAGATTTTGTAAAATCATCGGTTAATGTAGAGGTAAAAGAACGTTCACTTCGTTTAAATTCATCGTCGATTCCTATGGATCACGATTTGGTAAAAGCAGGGATTGCGTTAGGAAGAGAAACCTACGGTTCGCCAACTTTGTCAGATCAAGCCGTTTTAAGCTGTCCATCCTTAAAAATGGGGCCAGGTGATTCGTTACGATCACATACCGCAGATGAGTTTATTTACCTTCATGAAATTGAAGAAGGAATACAGTTGTATATTGACTTATTGGAAAGAACACTTTAAGTCATTAAAAAAATAAGAAATTATGAAACTTTGGGATAAAGGATTTAGTACAGATCAAAAAATAGATATTTTTACCGTGGGTAATGATCGAATGCTCGATTTAGTTTTGGCTAAATACGATGTAATAGGCTCATTAGCACATGCCAAAATGCTACATAAAATTGAAATTCTCACGGATAATGAAATTAAACGGATTGAGGCTACCCTAAAGGGAATCTTAAACAATATAGAAAAAGGAAATTTTATTATTGAAGATGAATTTGAAGATGTGCATTCAAAGGTGGAATTTTTACTGACAGAAATGTTGGGAGATACAGGAAAAAAAATTCATACCGCACGTTCAAGGAACGATCAAGTTTTAGTAGATATGCATCTGTACCTAAAAGATGAGATCGATTTAATCAAATCAGAAATTTTCGAATTATTTGAGGAGTTAATGGGAAAAGCAGATAGGTATAAGGAGGTGTTGTTGCCAGGGTATACACATTTGCAAATTGCCATGCCATCTTCTTTCGGATTGTGGTTTTCGGCCTATGCAGAAAGTCTAATTGATGATGTGTACTTCTTGAATGCGGCTTACAAAATTGTCAATCAAAACCCTTTAGGTTCTGCTGCTGGTTATGGAAGTTCTTTTGGGATAGACCGAACCTTTACGACTTCGTTGTTAGGATTTGAAACCTTAAAGTACAATGTTGTTGCTGCACAAATGAGTCGTGGTAAAACCGAGAAGGCGGTGGCTAGTGCTATTGCGATGGTGGCGGGTACTGTTTCAAAAATGGCTATGGATCTTTGTTTGTACATGAGTCAGAATTTTAATTTTATCAGTTTTCCAGATGAATTTACAACCGGATCGAGTATTATGCCACATAAGAAAAATCCAGATGTGTTTGAGTTAATTCGCGGAAAGTGTAATGTGCTCCAGAATTTACCAAATCAATTAATGTTGCTTACAACCAATTTACCCAGTGGTTATCACCGAGATTTACAATTGCTTAAAGAGTGCTTACTCCCTGCTATCCAAACGATGAAATCGTGTTTGGAAATGATGATTTTTGCCATAAAAAGTGTAGAGGTAAATACGAAAATCTTAGATGACCCTCGATATGATTATTTATTTACGGTGGAAGAAGTTAATGCCTTAGTTCAACGTGGGGTTCCCTTTAGAGATGCATATAAGCAAGTGGGGGCAATGGTTCAAGACGGTACGTTTAAAGCTCATAAAAACGTACAGCATCGGCATGAAGGAAGTATCGGTAATTTGTGTTTAAAAGAAATTCGAGAGAAAATGCAAGCGGCACAAAAATAAATGAATTTGGTACCTGACAGGTACCTGTCAGGTGTGCAATTATTTTTTATACATTTGAGAGAACTTAATAAAATCAAGGTAATGAAAAAAATTATAACAATTTGTGCCCTCATCTTTTTTGTAAATACAGGGTTTTGTCAATCGGAAGCAGCTCCAAAAAGTGCTGATGCTATTTTAAAAGCGGCTTCAGCCAAAGCAGCAAAGGAAAATAAAAATGTATTTATTATTTTTCACGCTTCATGGTGTGGGTGGTGTAAAAAAATGGATGCAAAGATGGCTGATCCTGCAATAAAATCATATTTTGACGATAATTACGTAATCGATCATTTAGTGGTATTGGAGGCTCCAGATAAAAAAAATCTAGAAAATCCAGGAGCTTCTGAGTTAATGGCAAAATACAAGGCGAATCGATCTGGAATTCCCTTCTTTTTAATCTTTAACCCAGCCGGAGAATTATTAGAAGATTCATTCAATTCAGACATGAAAAACATTGGTTGTCCAGCTCAACCAGAAGAAATTGAAGAGTTTGCACGTATATTGAAAACTACGTCTAAACTAAAAAAGAATGAAATTGCTGAAATTGCTGCAAAGTTTGCGGAGAAATAGTGATTTATTGACGATTTTATATCGGCTTACTACGTGATAAAGGTCTTGTAAAGAATTCTTGCGGCTGAATGAAAAATTCTGTTTCAGGGTTGTGATGAGTGATGAGTCGATATTTAACGAAAAATGGTCAAAGGGTCTGTAGCATAAAGCTTGAAGAAAATTTAGTCCTTGGTATTTTTTACCAAGGATTTTTTCATAGCAATCGCTTTGAGTAGGCATTCTTCATATTCTTTTTCGGGGATCGATTTGGCGGTTATGGCTCCACCTACGGAATAAGATAAATACTTGTTTTTTGCATTGTACAGTATGCTGCGAATAACTACGTTAAAATCAAAATCCCCGTCAGGCGTAAGGTAACCTATGGCTCCAGAATAAACCCCTCTTTTACTTGCCTCATATCTCTCAATGAGTTGCATGGCAGATAATTTGGGGGCTCCCGTCATACTTCCCATTGGAAACAATGATTTGATTATAGAAATGGGAGATACCTCTTTCGCTACCCTAGCAGAAATTGTAGAGATCAATTGGTGTACTTGATCGAAACTGTACACTTTGCAAAGTTCTTCAACATGAACGGTTCCTTTTTGTGCAATTTTAGACAGGTCGTTGCGGACTAAATCTACAATCATAATATTTTCAGCACGCTCTTTTTGATCATGTTCCAATTTCAAAGCCAATGCCTTGTCGGCTTTTTTATTCTTTAATCGCTTGGCTGTGCCTTTGATTGGTTGTGAGAGGATTACATCTCCTTTTTTTCGAATAAATCGTTCTGGAGAAGCACAGAGAATATAGTGTTCTTCAAGCTTACTATAGCTGGCAAATGGAGCATTTGAAATAGCATTGAGTCGTTGGTACACCGTCAGAGGATGAATTTCTGTGTTTTCTGCATAAAATTCTTGACAAAAGTTTACTTCATAGATATCCCCGCGAAGAATATGAGCTTGTAGTTTATTCAGTTGGTTAAGGTAGGTAGATTTAGAGATTCTCTTTTTGATTTTTACAGGATGATTTTCTTTATTTTCTTCTCCTGTATGGGTGGTTAGGTCAATTTGATGAATTGCGTTGAGGTCACTCTTAATTTCTGAAGCACAAGTATTCATATAGTGAACTTCAACAGCGTCTTTCGAAATAAAAAATAACTTTTTAGGTTGAAAAAAATACAGGTCTGGAAACTGCAATCCATCCTGATTTTTAGAACTTAATTTTTCGGTGTCATTTTTTAAGTCATATGATAAATACCCGAAGATATAGTCGTTTATTTTCGTGTGGTAGGCCTTCAGTGCTTCAAAAGCATCAGTACTGTCGGTGCGAAGCGAAGAAGCAGCATCTACGGCTAAAACGGCCTCAAATGATCCGTATTGCTGTGGGTAGTTATTCGAGTCTAGCCAAATAACTTGTTTGTATTGTTGTGCCCAAAGAAGGAGTTGTTCAGTGAATTGAGCGGTGTGATCGATGCGGATGTATTGAATTTGTCGCATTTAATTCAGGAACAATTTTTGTGTTTTAAAGGGGGTATTGTTGTTAATTAAAATACCCGTAGTTTTCGTATTCATTCTATCTTCTAACGTATTATTATCCCTCCAAATAGATAGAAAAAAGTTTAAATTAATAAGTATTCGTGGTTCTTCCTTTATTGAAGTTTTATTTACCATACGTGATTGATGGGAGTGGGTATTCGGATTCGATATGGCGAACTGGGATTTCTCTTCGGAAATTGCGAATAGCACAAGCGATAAATGGTTAGAGCACTTTGTAGTTAGATCTCTAAGACTCTGTATCGTTTGTGCTATGGCAATTTTCATGTAGTGTTTACGAGGAGTGGTCTGCAATAATTTTCCATTCCCCATCAATTCTTTTAAGAATCAGTGAGAACCATCCATCGGCATCTCCTACTTTTCGTTTTAGATGAAACTGTCCGATGACTAAATAAACATTTGGCGCCAAGGGTTCAAATTTTTCTAAATCAAATTTTAAGGTGCCCGTATGGTCAGTCGTTGGATAGCCTTTTTTGTAATTAGCTAAGGTCTTAGCCCACCCTGAAGTGAGTCCGCTACGACCAACAAAATACAGTTTATCTGATTTTATATAGCCATTCATAAAGGCTTCAAGATCACCTGCAGACCAATCTTTGGTCTGTTGCATCAGCATGTTTGTAATACCCTGTATATCTTTTTTAACTTGAGCCGAAGAAACTTTTTGGGCACAAAGCGGATTCGTAATCAGACTGATTAATACCGCAAGAATGAGGGGTTTTACTGCATTCATGATGGTTGTTTTTAACTGTGAAGCGGACGGTTATCGGTAGCTGCTAAAGCAGCTTCTTTAACAGCTTCCGCATAGGTTGGATGTGCATGACTCATGCGTGAGATATCTTCGGCAGAAGCCCTAAATTCCATAGCTACGACAGCTTCAGCAATAAGGTCTGCTACCCGTGCTCCACACATGTGAACTCCAAGGACTTCGTCAGTCTTTGCATCAGCAAGAATTTTTACAAACCCATCGATGTCTCCGCTAGCTCTAGAACGTCCTAAGGCGCGCATTGGGAATTGACCTGTTTTATACTCAATTCCTGCTTCTTTAAGTTCGTCCTCTGTTTTTCCAACAGCAGCAACCTCTGGCCATGTATACACCACGCCTGGAATTAAATTATAATTAATATGTGGTTTTTGTCCAGCGATGGTTTCGGCAACAAATACGCCTTCTTCTTCCGCTTTATGTGCGAGCATAGCTCCCTTAATCACATCACCAATGGCATAAATATTAGATACATTTGTTTGTAAGTGCTCGTTAACTTCAACTTGTCCGCGTTCATTTACATTTACACCAGCCTTATCAAGGGCTAAACCGTCCGTATAAGGTCTTCTTCCTACCGAAACTAAGCAGTAATCTCCTTTAAATTCAACCGGTTCACCTTTTTTATTGTCTGCAGTAATGGTAACGTCGTTCGCACTGGCTGTAACTCCGTTTACTTTATGGCTCGTATAGAATTTAATACCCTGTTTTTTAAGAACTTTTTGCAATTCTTTGGCTAAGGATCTATCCATGGTTGGGATGATGCGATCCATATATTCAATTACAGAAACTTCAGCTCCTAAACGACGATATACTTGACCGAGTTCTAATCCAATCACTCCACCCCCAATTACGACAAGGTGTTTAGGGATTTCAGTAAGCCGCAAGGCTTCGGTAGAAGTAATCACACGTTTTTTATCAATTTTGATAAAAGGAAGGCTAGACGGTTTTGATCCAGTAGCAATGATGGTGTTTTTTGCTTCAATGGTTTGAATGGTACCGTCGCTGGCTGTAATATTCACATGGGTAGCGTCTTTAAACGATCCAATTCCATGAAAAACTTCTATCTTATTTTTATCCATTAAGAACTTAATTCCCGCGGTGTTTTGATCTACAACTTGTTGTTTTCGATCAATCATTTTTTTCAAATTGGCCTTAATGTCTCCCGATATTTCAATACCGTGCTCTTCAAAATGCGCAATGGCATCATGGTAGTGATGGGTTGAATCAAGTAAGGCTTTAGAAGGAATACAACCTACGTTTAAGCAAGTACCTCCTAAGGTGTCATATTTTTCTATTATGGCAGTTTTCATGCCTAATTGTGCACAACGGATGGCGGCAACATACCCCCCAGGTCCCGAACCAATGATGGCTACGTCAAATGAACTCATAAAAATGGATTAAAATTGAGACACAAAAGTAGGGTTTTTAGGTGTATTTCACCAATTGCGTAGGACTAATTTTTGGCTTTCTTCATGGTAAACTTCATCAAAGAGCGTCTACCTCACCAAATCATCAAACGCTAAGGCTAGGGAAGGAAACTCATAGGTGAAATTTGCTTCGACTAATCGTGTTGGAATAACATTCATCCCATGGAGAATGAGTTCAGGTGGTGTGCCTATAAGTTGAGCGCCAATACGCAAGAGCCAAGCGGGTTGTGGTATTCCAATAGGCATTTTTACAGCTTTTCGGAGTGCCGCCATCAAGGTTTGATTATCCGTAGGTTGGGGTGCGCAGAGGTTAATGGGGCCACTCAGTTCCTCGTGTTCAAGGAGAAAACTAAGCGCTTTTACATAATCCTTTCGATGAATCCAACTCACTTTTTGTTTTCCACTGCCTTGCTTGCCTCCTAATCCCACTTGACTTAATTTTTTAAGGGGAATAAATGCGCCACCATCATCACCAAAAACCAAGGTGGTTCTCAGGGCAATTTTTCGGGTGTGAGGGGTGTTAATCTCATGAAAGGTTTTTTCCCAAGCAATCGCAACCTCTGCAACAAAATCTGTTCCGTACTGAAGGTCATATTCTGATAAGGGCTGCGTAGCATCATGTGGGTATATACCTGCTGCAGAAGCATTCATCCAGACTTGCGGAGGATGGGTAGCGGCGGCTATTGCATTACCCAGTACCTGCGTTGTTTCCAAACGGGTCGCAAGGATGGCTTTTTTATTTTCTTCAGTATGTCTACAGTTAATCGATTTTCCAGCCAGGTTAATTAGGGCAAAAGCCCCCTCTATATGCGCTGTCCAATCCCCCAAGGTTTTACCGTCCCAAAGTACATCATCTGGGTGTTTAGGACTACGGGTTAAGACTATCAACTGGTAGCCTTTTGACTTGAGATGGGTATGTAATGCTTTGCCTATAAAGCCACTACCACCGGCGAGGATGATTTTTTTCATATGGCCTAATTTACAAAATTGACCGTTAATTTTACGTGGTTTGGGAATAATACAGCTGGTTTAATTTTCTTCAGGGAGCCTGTAATCAAGGGGTAGGGCCTGCGCAAACCCTGTGAATCCCCAATAACCGTCCACGATTACATCGAGTGGGTTTATGATATCTCCAGATGGATCTAAGATAGCTTGTTCTGTTAAGAGTACCATTGCAGAGGTTTGTGGCCCCCTCTTCGTTTGGTTCCGCTGAAATATATTTTGGTGATAGTTGGGTTCTTCTAAGGCTTTTGTGTAAATGATACTGAGGTAATCGTCAAATTTTAAAATAGAATCCTTTCCTTTAGAATGAATCATGTCTTTATACGGTACATTTTTTTTATACAAATAATCGACCATTTTTGGTAAGGAGGATTTCCGTACTGCGAGCATCATGGTGTCCATTTTCGTTGTTGGAATTTTTATGTCCTTCGAAAAATTATACGCTCCCTTGTAGTTTTTAATAAAATTTCGTGCGTATGCAAGTTGTGCATCGTTGGGTCGCCCTGGATTTGGAACGCGTTTGAACTGATGAACCATAAAGCCATCTTGGGTTAATGTATGTGTTCGTAAGGATTTGACAAAATGAGTTTTAGAACCGAGGTACGCTTCTTTTCGCTTTTTTGACCATTTTTTTTGTTTAAATTTTCCCCCTTTGGAGGGCTTAAATTGTGTTCTACCCAAATAGGCTAACGCTTTTGAGGATAGTGTAAAGCTGATTAAATCGTATTCTATTTCATATCCTAGTCCTTCATTGATAATTTTTAAAGGAACTGAGGATGCTGCTTCGAGGATGTTGGCTTTCGCATCATAGCTGAATTGCAATGCATTCTCATTTAAAATGTGACTGGTTCTGGCTAAGTCAGATCGGCCAAAAAAGGATTCACGAAATGCTATTAAATGATATTTTCGCAAGGAATCATGGCGTGGTTTAATGATAACCTCTTCGAGCACATTGGCATCTTCAGTCAAGTTAATTTCAAAGGGTTTGCTATAGGTGTTTGTGTTAAAGGCCACTTGTGCTGTTGTAAATCCAACATACGAAACAATGAGTTCATAGCTCCCCGCTGGAACGTTCAGTTGGAATTTCCCCAGGGTATCCGTGATGCTTCCAATCGTGGTATTATTTAAATAAACAGTAGCGTTGTGTAAAGGTTCTCCCTCTGTATGAACAGCGCCTTCGATAATGGTTTGACCATAGCAACCAAGAGAAAACAGCCGATGAGAATTAACTGTAGTAGTTTCATATGTGCATTAAGTATAGCAAAGATACACGTTGGTGAAGTGAAGAAACTCCTCGGTGAATCATAAACAAAGATAAGGCCAAAATAATTAATGAAATACAAGTCGTTGTACGACAATAATGGGGATTTTTAAAGCACCTTTGTTCCTTCGCTTAAGTGGTGTGGTGGGGATGGCATCCTAAGCAAAGAAGGTGATTGATATGTTTTTAAGGCTGTACGCTGATAGAGCAGATTGGGGTGCCAAAGCGACTTTTTTAAATCGGCAGGTCTTAAAATAAATGAAGCGTAGAATGGTTGTAAGGAGGTAGATTATCTTCGTATCTTTGGTTGGATGAAAAAGGTGTTAATAATAGGTCAAATTATTCCGGAACCTACGTCTACGGCAATGGGAAGACGGATGCTTCAACTCATTAAATTATTCCAATCAGCAGGAGCTGAGGTAACGTTCGCTTGTGGTGCAGAACCAACAGCATATGCTGTAGATTTATCTGCCTTGGGCGTTGCAAAAATGGATTTTCCATTAAACGATTCATCTGTGGATGCTGCTTTGGTAGGATTAGCACCGGATGTGGTAATTTTTGATCGGTTTGTTGCCGAAGAACAATATGGGTGGCGCGTGGCAGCCCAATGTCCGTCCGCCATTCGCATCTTAGACACCGAAGATTTTCACAGTTTACGCCTAGGGCGTCAGGCTGCGTTTAAGCGAGGCAAAGCCTTTAAGCCGAGTGATTTATTAACCCTTGATATTGCTAAAAGAGAAATCGCCAGTCTTTATCGCTGTGATTTGACCTTGTTTATTTCTTCGGTAGAAATCGGTCTATTACAAGATGTTTTTAAGATAGACAGAGCATTGTTACAGTATCTCCCATTTCTTGAACCTCAATTGGCGAGTAATCATCTTGAAACCTGTATGGGCTTTGAGCAACGTGAAGACTTTATTTCGTTGGGAAATTTTGCACATGAACCCAATTGGCAATCGGTGGTACAGCTTAAAAAGGAAATTTGGCCTTTAATTCGCGCTCAATTACCAAACGCTAAATTAAATGTATATGGAGCCTATCCAAGTGAAAAAGTAAGGCAATTACACAGTGAAAAGGACGGGTTTATTATTAAAGGAAGGGCTGAAAATGCCCATGAAGTGTTGTCTAAAGCTAGGGTGTTAATTGCGCCATTAGCCTTTGGTGCAGGGCTCAAAGGTAAGTTTATTGATGCAATGCAAGTAGGGACGCCGAGTGTTACCACGTCAATTGGTGCAGAGGGAATGTCAGGGAACTTGCCCTGGCATGGATATGTGACCGACAATCCTCAAGACTTTGCCGATAAAGCAGTGGTCTTGCACAATGAAAAAGTACTTTTTGAACAAGCCCAGCGCAACGGGGTTAAATTGATTAATCAATTATTTACCCTGTCAGAAGCGACCCCATTTATTGAAAAAATTAACGCAATTCGGGAAGATCTCGCCGCACATCGTGCTCAAAATTTTATAGGAAGTATGCTGATGCATCACCGTCTACAAAGTACCAAGTATTTGTCGAAGTGGATCGAAGAGAAGAATATGGGAAAGTAAAAGAGAGTAAGAAGGAGAGGATATTGAGCAAATAGAAAAGTTCGTATGTAATTATTGATTGTAATCAGTCTACAGTCTACAGTCTTCAGTCAACTCTGTTATGTCCTGAAATAGGTTGACAGTTTGTTTATGCTGTTTTTAGTTTTACTGTATACATTTCTTGAGGTGTTTTAAGGTTTAGTCCCCAATGTGGTCTCATCTGATTATATATTTCTATTGATTGTTT
>JALKAY010000008.1 GCA_023015935.1 Flavobacteriaceae bacterium F08102 | reverse complement strand
ACAATCAATAGAAATATATAATCAGATGAGACCACATTGGGGACTAAACCTTAAAACACCTCAAGAAATGTATACAGTAAAACTAAAAACAGCATAAACAAACTGTCAACCTATTTCAGGACATAACACTGAAGACTGTAGACTGTAGACTGTAGACTGTAGACTGTAGACTGAAGACTGAAGACTGAAGACTGGAGACGCTGATGTGAGTTTTTTATTGATGAGTTCTTGAGTGGATGGGTTTTTACCACAGAATTATTAACCTAAAAACGGTCAACACTAATCAGGGATGTTCATCAATTAACTCTGAACTTTGTGCTTAAACAAATAAGTACGCTACGTGTACAGATTTACTTTTACATGTAAACTTTTACATTTCTAACAACGTACTTTAGTCTAATGAACTGCTGCTTCTGCACAACGTTCTCCGTCCATGGCAGCTGAAACGATGCCACCGGCATATCCACCGCCTTCCCCGCAAGGGAATAAACCTTCAATAGCTGGATGCATTAATTGGTTATTTCTCGGAATTTTAACAGGAGATGAAGTCCGCGATTCTACACCAACGACATTCGCTTCAGACGTATAAAATCCAGGGAGTTTTTCACCAAAAATTTTAAAACCGGCTCTTAGACGGCTCCCGATAATTTTGGGGAGTAAGGAGTGTAGTGGTGCCGATTTTAGTCCGGGTTGATAGGATGAAGGGTTTAGTTGTGGAGACTCTATACCTTCGACAAATTCAGTAAGGCGTTGGGCAGGAGCCACCTGTGTTCTGCCACCTGCCGTAAAGGATAAGCGTTCTAGTTCTTGCTGATATACTAAGCCTTTTAATACTCCATGAGGTTCGTGTTTGGGGAGATCTTTGTCAACATTTATCTCTACCACAATCCCCGAATTAGCATAGAGATTATTTCGTTTTGATGGTGACATACCATTTACAACGACTTCTCCATTCGCCGTAGCAGCAGGTACGATAAATCCTCCAGGACACATACAAAAAGAATAGACTCCGCGATCTTTAATTTGTTGTACAAGGCTATAAGCAGCGGCTGGAAGTAGTTCATCTCGCTCATTTAGGCAGTGGTACTGAATGCGGTCAATGATGTGTTGTGGATGTTCTACACGCACTCCCATAGCAAATGATTTTGCTTCTAGCGCAAATTTTTTGTCATGTAATAAATAATAAATATCTCGGGCTGAATGGCCCGTAGCTAAAATTACGGAGCGCACTGGAATTTCAGGTTTACCCTGAATTCTCAAGGCTTTAATTTTTCCATTTTTAACGATTAGATCTTCTAACCTCGATTCAAAATGTACTTCTCCGCCACACGTTAATATGGTTTTTCTGATGTTTTCTACAATTTGAGGGAGTTTATTGGTTCCTATATGTGGGTGTGCATCAATCAAAATAGCTGTACTTGCTCCGTGATAAACAAAATTTTCAAATACACGACGAACATCGCCGCGCTTGAGACTTCGGGTATATAATTTACCGTCAGAATAGGTGCCCGCTCCGCCTTCGCCAAAGCAATAATTAGAATCGGGATGCACGATGTGCTCTTGATTGATGGCTTTTAAATCTCTTCGTCGCGTTCTCACATCTTTTCCGCGTTCAAAAACAATTGGTTTATATCCGAGTTCAATACAACGAAGTGCAGCAAACATGCCTGCAGGACCGAAACCAATAATGTGTATTTCTTTGGCGTTACTTACATTTTTATATGAAAAGTTAAGCTGTGGTTCTGTTGGAGAATCAGTTCCGGTGAATACCGCAATTTTATAGTTAAATACAATCGGTTTTTTTCTTGCATCAATAGATTTGCGCAAAATTTTAATCCCCTTAATTTCTTCTTTTGACAGGTTTAATTTTTTCATTACTTGCGTCAAGATGAAATGCTCATTTTTAGCTTCCGCTAAGGGTATCTTAAGTTGAATCTCTCTTATCACATGCCTAAAGTAGGAATTTTTTTTGGAGTTCATCTGTCATTTACCTTTAGAAAATTGGCAGATTTACGTCATAGTAAAAAAACTGTATTTAAAACTGTTAATATCAATATTATGAGTAATTTTGCAGCTTCTTAAATCGAAGTATGAAAGCTATTAGAAATATTGCCATTATTGCACACGTTGACCACGGTAAAACTACCTTAGTTGATAAAATTATCGATCAGGCCAAAATATTGGATGATCGTAAAGAACGAACGGATTTATTATTAGATAATAATGATTTAGAGCGAGAGCGAGGAATCACTATTTTGTCTAAAAATGTATCTGTAACCTATAAAGGAGTTAAAATCAATGTTATAGACACACCTGGTCACGCCGATTTTGGAGGTGAAGTAGAACGTGTATTGAAAATGGCAGATGGTGTTTTATTGTTAGTAGATGCATTTGAAGGTCCAATGCCGCAAACTCGATTTGTCTTGGGTAAAGCCTTAGAATTGGGTTTAACGCCAATTGTTGTTGTCAATAAAGTAGATAAAGAGAATTGTACGCCAGATTTAGTACATGAAAAAGTGTTTGATTTAATGTTTGCTCTTGATGCAACTGAAGAACAACTTAACTTTACCACGATTTATGGTTCTGCTAAAAATGGATGGATGAGTACAGATTGGCAGAAACCAACTGATAATATCATTCCTTTATTAGATGCTGTTCTTGAGTCTATTCCAGAAGCTCCTTATCATGAAGGAACACCACAGATGCAAATTACATCCTTAGATTTCTCGTCTTTTACAGGAAGAATTGCGATAGGAAGGGTATACCGAGGCGACTTAATGGAAGGGATGGATTATATGCTTTGTAAGGCAGATGGCGTAAAGAAAAAAGTGCGTATTAAGGAACTTACGGTGTTTGAAGGAATGGGAAAAGCAAAAGTATCTACGGTAAGAAGTGGAGACATTTGTGCAATCACTGGAATTGAAGGGTTTGATATTGGAGATACAATTGCTGATCTTGAAAATCCAGAAGCCTTACCGAGAATTAAAGTAGATCAACCGACCATGAGTATGTTGTTTACGATTAATAACTCTCCATTTTTTGGAAAGGAAGGAAAATATGTTACTTCACGTCATTTAAGAGATCGATTGTTTAAAGAAACCGAAAAGAATTTAGCCCTAAGAGTTGAAGAAACGGATTCGGAAGATAAATTTAATGTTTTTGGACGTGGAATTTTACATCTTTCTGTATTAATTGAGACCATGCGTAGAGAAGGGTATGAGCTACAGGTTGGACGACCACAGGTGATTTTTAAGGAAATTGATGGTGTGAAATGTGAACCGTACGAAACGTTGGTTGTGGATGTACCTGAAGAATTAGCGAGTAAAGCCATTAACTTAATCACTTTGAGAAAAGGTGATTTAATGGTTATGGAACCTAAAGGCGATTTACAACACTTAGAATTTGATATTCCTTCGAGAGGATTAATTGGATTGAGAAATAAAATATTAACCGCTACCCAAGGAGAGGCAATTATCAATCATCGTTTACGTGGATATGATACGTATAAAGGAGAGTTTTCAGAAGTAACAAATGGTGCAATTGTTTCTTCAGAAGGTGGTAAGGCCACGGCCTATGCCATCGATCGCTTACAAGATCGAGGAAAATTCTTTATTGATCCAAATGAGGAAGTTTATAAAGGACAAGTAGTAGGTGAAAATAGTCGTTCTGATGATATGGCTGTGAACTTAATAAAAGGAAAAAAATTAAGTAACGTTCGAAGTTCTGGTGCTGATGATGCAGCAAAAATATTTCCTAAAATAGATTTCTCTCTAGAGGAATGTATGGAATATATTCGTGAAGATGAATACTTAGAAGTAACGCCAAAGAGCCTTCGAATGAGAAAGATAAATTTCCGATAAAATTTTGTTAAATTCAAGAACGGTCGATTAAACTCTATATAATATTGTAAATTGCCGTTTAAAAATTGTATATAAAATGAGATTAAAAATTTTAGTAGCTTTTTTAACCCTTTCCATAACACTAGTTTCATGTAATAAAGATGATGATGGAGGTAATGATGAAGTTTTTGATGCAGCCGAGCAAGCAGTGTTAGATGATGAAACGTTAGTAAGTTATTTAGAAACTCACTTTTACGTACCTGCAGATGCCGGGGAAGATTTTGGTAAAATTGATACCATAGTGAACGGTGAAACTCCGTTAATGAGTCAAGTAAATACGGAAAATATCGTGCTAAATGATATTTCTTATAAGCTATATTACCTAAAAATTGAAGAAGGTGTTGGAGATAATCCAACCCGATATGATTCTATTCATGTGAAGTATAGAGGCTTTACCTTAGACAGTCTTCGTTTTGATGAAAACACAAGTTATAGTTCTGCTACTTCTTGGTTTAATTTAGGAGGATCTATAATTCAAGGTTGGAAATTTGGGTTTCCTCATTTCAAAGAAGGGGTAAATAGTACCATACCAGGAGAACCTATTTCATATGAAAATACGGGTAAGGGAATTCTTTTTATTCCGTCTGGTTTGGCCTATGGAAATTTTGGCGCTGCATTGATAGCACCCAATAAACCACTCTTGTTCTTTATTGAATTAGGACAGGTAATTACGGCAGACAATGATAATGATTTAGTACCTAATAAATATGAAGATATTGATGGGGATGGAGAATTGTTTGATGACGATTCAGACGGGGATGGAACGGCTGATTATTTAGATAATGATGATGATGGAGATGGGATTTTAACACGTAATGAAGATATTGATGGAGATGGTGACCCGCGGAATGATGACACCAATAATAATGGAATCCCTAATTATTTAGATCCGTTAGATACGAATAGTTAGTCTAGGGATATAGAGACTGTACATACAAAAAAGACCGCTTTGAATAATCGAAGCGGTCTTTTTTATTTACATATAGTTTAGCGTTCATTAAAACGATAAGCGATTCCAAAAATAATTTGGTTAGGTCTGTTATCTAACTTAATGTTTGTATCAAATAAGGTTGCATCAACCTTGTTCGAAAATCCTTTTTCCCAACGGATGTCTACACCTAGTCTACCCAATTCTATTCCTGTTCCAAGTTGTAAACCAACGGTAAAATCTTTCGTACCAACGTTTCTGATTTCTCCAAAACTAAAATCATTATCTAAGATATATTGAAAAGAAGGTCCTCCAAATACGTGCAGGGGGCCAATGATTTTTGTTCCAAACAATAATGGAATGTCTAATTTTTGCATCGAGTATTCTGTGTCAATGAGACTTAACGGATTACTTGTGTTAGCGTAATAGTTGGTCAATTTTGTATATACCAATTCTGGACGAATATATAAACCGGTAAAATTAAATTTAAAATAGACCCCAGCATGATATCCTGCACGATCATCAGCACCAGTGACAATGTCCTCAATATTATTACCCGTATCTGAGAATAGCTCTTCTAAGTCCCCTCCAAAATTATAATTGACGCCGGCCTTTATCCCAAAATCAATTTTTTGAGCAGTTAATACGGAGGTGGCCAAGGTTAAAGTTAGTACGGTTAATACTAATTTTTTCATAAGAATAGTTTTTAGTGTTAATAGTTTAGATGTGTATGAAACGCAAAAGTAATGCCAAATATTCTTTGCCAAGCGAATCAACTTATGAACATTATTTGTTTCTATGAAGCAATGCAAGTCAAATTATGGCGTTTAGTTGGGGTAATTTGTTGTTAATAACCTTTTCGAAATGATAAGAATATATACATTATGTACGCTATTTCTCGGCATATCTTTCCTAAGTTGCTCTACGCCCGATGCGGATGGGTACAATGATATTAATCAATTATTTAAGGATTTTCCCGTACGATTAAAATCTAATCATTGGGAAGATCTTGAAGGTTATGTAGCACGTATTGTACCAGATCAAAAGACTTTTGACTATATGAAGGAAAATAATTTTTCCTATCGAGGAATTCCTGAATCAACCTCTAAAACTCCTTTTCTAGCCGAGTATATCAAAACATTCTACCTTGCTAATTTACTGCGTTTTCGCGTGTCTTTAGAAAAAAAGAATCAATTGAAAGATTTAAAATTTGTTAAAGTGGAACATAAAGGTACTGAAATGTATCATAAAGAATTGGGAATTGAAGCTACAGAAACTTTTATCAAATTGTCTTCGGGGAATGAAATGATACGATGTAAATTAGGCGAAATGTTTAAAATTAATGGTACGTGGAGGTCATTTACTGAGCCTAAATTGGGCTGGTAATATTTTGAGCAAGAATAATGTTTAATAAAATCAACACATAAAAAAAGGCATTTCGTTAAAAATGCCTTTTCGATTACGTTTCCGTAGTCTCTATTTCCTTTTCATAACTTTTAAAACAGCTGCAACAATTGCAGTACTGTTAAGTCCATATTTTTCCATTAATTGATCTGGAGTTCCTGATTCTCCAAACGTGTCTTGTGTAGCGATAAATTCTTGTGGTGTTGGACAATTTTCAGCTAATACTCTAGCAATACTTTCTCCAAGGCCTCCGTAATAATTATGCTCTTCTGCACTGACAATACACCCTGTTTTTTGAACTGATTTAAGAATGGCTTCATTGTCAAGTGGTTTGATGGTATGGATATTTATAACTTCCGCGCTGATTCCATCTTTTGAAAGCTTTTCAGCAGCTTGTATAGCTTCCCACACTAAATGTCCTGTAGCGACAATGGTAACATCGGTACCTTCGATTAAGTTAATGGCCTTACCGATTTCAAATTTTTGATCTTCAGGCATAAAAACGGGCACTTTAGGACGACCAAAACGCAAATAAACAGGGCCTTCATGTTCGGCAATTGCAAGGGTTGCTGCTTTGGTTTGATTGTAATCACAAGGGTTTATAACCGTCATTCCAGGGAGCATTTTCATCAATCCAATATCTTCTAAGATTTGATGAGTTGCTCCATCTTCCCCTAAGGTAATTCCTGCATGTGAAGCACAAATTTTTACATTTTTACCAGAATATGCAACGGATTGTCTAATTTGATCGTAAACACGACCAGTCGAAAAATTGGCAAAAGTTCCCGTAAAAGGAATTTTACCACCAATGGTTAATCCAGCTGCGATACCTATCATATTTGCTTCGGCAATACCAACCTGAAAAAAACGCTCTGGATGATTTTTCTTGAATTCATCCATTTTTAAGGAACCGATTAAATCGGCGCATAAGGCGACTACATTCTCATTGGTTTTACCTAATTCGGTTAATCCGTCTCCAAAACCCGAACGGGTATCTTTTTTTTCAGTATAGCTATAAGTTGGCATAGTTGTGTTTTGATTAAAATCTTTACAAAAATATCAAAAGTGATGTTTTGAAAATTAGAATTCCATCATTTCTTTATAGAACTTATGAACAGGGAAGCCCATCACTGTAAAAAAACTCCCTTCAATTTTTAAAACGCCAATGTATCCAATCCATTCTTGTATTCCATACGCACCTGCTTTATCCAATGGGGAATAAGTTTCAACATAATAATTGATCTCTTCATCAGTAAGTTCCTTAAAATGCACGTCTGTAGTATCACTAAATACCTTCATCTTTTCATTTGTTCGAAGACAAACTGATGTAATTACTTCGTGGATATGTCCAGACATAAAGCGCAACATGCTTTTTGCCTCATCGAGATCTGTTGGTTTTCCTAAAATTTGACCATTGCATCGAACAATGGTATCGGCGGTTATTAACAATTCTTGATCGGCTAATTCCGCCGGATAAGCTTCCGATTTTAATTCGGCTAAATAGTTGGTGATTTCATTGCCGTGTAAATATTTTGGATACACTTCTTCAGCATCAATACGGATTGTTTTAAAATCGAGTTTTAGCGCTTCCAGAAAATGTTTTCTCCGTGGAGATTCAGATCCTAAAATCAGTGAATACTTGTTTAGCTTTTCATTCAGCATAGTGGATAGATATTGAGATTAAGATAATTGACAACATGCCTAGAAGCATGATCCATTTTAATAATTTACTCGCAAAAATATAGTCTTTCTTGTATTTAGCATAGAGTATTTTTGTCATGAAGTACATCAGGGGTAATGCTACTGCTAACAGCATATAGGCTAAAATAAATGGCAGTTGATTAAAATTTTCAAAACTGTAAAAAGTGATGACGGTTAGTGGTATAAAACTTAAAATAAAAACCAAATTTTTAGTGCGTCTCCTCCCTAAAATTATGGGCAACGTTTTCATTCGCTCAAAACGATCTCCATTTACATCTTCAATGTCTTTTACTATCTCGCGTAATAACATAAACATAAAAGCAAAAACAGCATAATCGATGAGGACACGAAATGCGAGGTATTGTTTTATTATGTTCTCTTCATTTACTTCTGGAATTAAATCAAAAACCCCGACAATTAAAATGCTCACAGATACCATTACCGAAATGAGTAGATTCCCGATAAGAGGCAATTTCTTTACTCCAGAATTATACACTTTTAAAAGCATGATGGTAATGACAAAAATAGCGACAAACGAAAGCTTTTCTACGCGATACGCAACATAGAATCCAGCTAACAAACCGATTCCATTTAATAAATTGTATGCCTGATGTGCACGGGCAATACTTATTTTTTTGGTTACCAAAACCTTCTTAGGTTTGTTTATTTTATCTACATGGATATCGTAAATGTCATTAAGGATGTATCCCGCAGCTGCAATCGTACCTGTGGCCGTCATTAAAATGAGAAAATCGAGGGTGTTAAGGGCCGTATCAACATTAAACGTTTCAAAGTAGACATACTTAAATAGTAATTGAATAAGGCCAAGCATTACTAAGTTTTTCCATCTTATGAGTTTTAAAAATGGAATCACTTTCATTTAAAATTCTTTTTTATACGATCTAAAGTACGTTTGTTATCCCGATCTTTTAGCGTTTCTCGTTTATCGTATAATTTTTTACCCTTACACAAGGCAATTTGTAATTTTGCCCATCCTTTATCTGTGATGAACAATTTTAAGGGAATGATGGTGAGGCCGACATTTTGGACTTCCTTATGCAACTTTTTTAGTTCGTTTTTATTTAAGAGTAATCTGCGTTCACTTTTGGGTTTGTGATTGTAAATGTTTCCATTGATATACTCTTCAATATACATATTAATGACAAACAATTCTCCAGCCTCATTGAATTCACAAAAGCTTTCTGTAATTCTGGCTTTACTGGCACGAATAGATTTGATCTCAGTTCCTGTAAGCTGTATTCCAGCCGTATAGGTGTCTAAGATTTCGTATTCGAAACGCGCCTTTTTGTTTTTTATATTTATATTCGGTTGCATCAAGGCAAAACTACTTAAAATTTAGAGAATTTCCTTGTTTTAAGACGAATCAAAATAGAAATTATTGTTAGTGATTTTAGTGAAATTAATTCCGCTTAGCTCCGTGTATAAAAATCGTTGATAAAGGGGATTGATTTCTGTTAGACGTACTTAGGGGGCTTGTACTTCTTTTAAAAAAACAGGTGGTATTTTAATTCACTTGTCTATTTGAATTAAGCTCCTGTTTGTCTTCGTTGGCAATTATTTCCTTAAGCATTGTGAATTACGTTCAGTGTTTAAAATGAACCCCTTTTATATAAAAAAAATCCCGTCTTAAAAAAGACGGGATCCATCGACAAAACTCAACTTATTGTTATAAATTATAACAAGTTAAGACTTTTTTACTTTTTCAAGGATCTCTTTAAAAAGTTCCTTTTTAAGGGTTCTATATGCACTAATATGGTCCATAACGATTTGTCTAAATTCTTCGTGATTGTTTAAATAGAACAATTCACAGTCTACATCATAGCACTCCCATGCTTTAAGTTGCACTAATTCGTATCGCGAAAGATTTTTTAAGTTGACTTTGTTTTGTTCTTTCAACCATTTTAATTCTTCACGATGCGGGGAAGGTTCTTTGCTTTCATCGATTATTGCCATAAAGGCATCCATTTCTAAAGCATAATACGTTAAGGTTTCAACCCAATGTTGAATCTCAACACAATCTTTTTTTAGCATGATGTGTCGATCATCCTCATGTGCATAAAAGAGTCGATTTTTCATAATGATACATTCAATTTTACAGCTTCATCGGCTTGAACTACCTTTTTTATCGAAAAATTTTGTTTCCCAGAGGGAAATTCCCATGAAATTTCATCTCCTTCAGCATAACCAATTACCGCAGCACCCATGGGGGTAAGGATAGAAATTTTATCCTTTTTAACATCGCTGTGTTTGGGCAAGACTAAGGTAAATGTCTTTTCCCATCCTTGGGCAGACACAACCGTAACAGATGAATTTATACGCACAACATCTGAAGGCATCTTATCGTGATCTAAAATAGTTGCACTTTCTAATTCATGTAAAAGGTTATGTACGGACTTTCCTACGATATTTTCATTCGTGAATCCACTAACATTTAGCAGGCGTTTTAATATGATAAATTCTGCTTTTTCGATAACTAAGGTATTGTATTTCATAAGTGTAAGATTTATGGAAAAATTCCTCGTTGTGTGTATACTTGTTCAAAACGTTCAATAGCAATAATGAATGCAGCTGATCGGTAATCTACTGAGCGAGCTTCGGCCTTATTTTTAACACGTTCAAAATTTTCTCTCATTTTCTTTTCGAGTTTTTGGAGGACTTCTTCTAAAGACCAAATCTCTCCATTTCTATTTTGAAGCCATTCAAAATAACTGCCAATTACCCCTCCAGAATTACATAGTATATCTGGAATAACATCGATATTACGTTCGCGTAAAATCATTTCAGCACTTACATCAGTTGGGCCATTAGCTCCTTCTGCGATAAGTTTTGCTTTAATTAAAGGAGCATTTTCTGCCGTAATTTGATTTCCTAATGCTGCAGGAATACAGATGTCACAATCAATAGCAAAAAAATCAGCATTATCACAGGGGGTACTATTTGGAAAGCCAACAATACTTCCTTCATTCTCTTTTGCATACGCAAATAAGTCTTCCACTGAAAGTCCTTCATCATTGGTAATGGTACCAAAGGCATCTTGTACAGCGACAAGTTTCGCACCTTCTTTTTCTAAGAAGTGAGAGGTCCAATATCCTACATTGCCAAATCCTTGAACGATAAATCGTTTATTTTCTAAAGGGATGTTTTTGTGTTCGGCCCAAAATTTAATCGTGAGAAATACACCAAATCCGGTAGCTCGATCTCTTCCTTCAGAACCTCCTGCACCTATGGGTTTCCCGGTTACAACATGCATGTTTGACGATCTAGCTGCGGGTGGTTTTGTAGACATGTAGGTGTCTAAAATCCAAGCCATCGTTTGGGCATTTGTATTTACATCCGGTGCAGGAATATCTAATTCGGGGCCAATATTATCACCAAGAGCATAAGTAAATCTACGTGTAATACGCTCTAATTCGGCCATAGAATACTTTGAAGGGTCAAGTTGAATTCCTCCTTTAGCTCCCCCATAGGGAAGTCCAGCAAGGGCCGTTTTCCATGTCATCCACATGGCTAATGCACGTGCAGCATCGATATCTACCGTTGGGTGGTATCTAAGGCCTCCTTTATAAGGCCCAAGAGAATTGTTGTGTTGAACGCGATATCCGGTGAAAACTTCAACCTCTCCGTTGTCCATACGTACTGGAAAGTGAACAACGAGTTCGTTGTTCGTGACTTCTAGTATTTTTCTAATATTTGGATTGAGGTCTATTAAATCTGCTGCTTGATTAAATTGCGTCATGACATTTTCAAGCATGCCTTGTTTTTGATTTTTCTTTTCTTTTGATTTGATCATTATTTCTAATTTAATGCGTATATAATTACGGCCCTTAGGCAACTTTTTCAGTAATTTTTTTGGTAGATGTTGTACTTGATTGTTCAAATTCAAATTCACTACACGAAAGAACATTTCTTTTGTCTGTGGTAATTACACAGTAGGAAATATGTTCACACGTAGAGCATATACTTCGTTGATAAGATGTTTTCATTTTTCGTAATCTTAGTTCATATAAAGAGCCTATTTTCTTACTTAATGACAACCTGTAAGCTGCTATTGTTCAAGAGATAGCATTCCTATATATGGATGTTTACCATAGTGGGCAAACTGTATGCCAATTTACAAAGAATGTTTGAATACTTATGTAATAGTCGGCTATTCAATAGGTTGCATTCTGAAGCTCGAAAAATAAGGGTTCTTTGTATGTGTAATAATTACCCATCTGAGTAAGAAATACCCATATTATTTTAGTCGATTTGTTAAGGTTTTTCGATCTATTTCTAGGATTTCAGCGGCCTTTGATTTATTGCCATTTACATAATTTAAAACACGTTCTATATATTCTTTTTCAATAGTTCTTAACGGTTTAAATGGGGCATCATTAAAATTGATTTGGTATTTTAACTGTGCAGGTAAATGCTGAACTTCAATGGTCCCATCAGACATAATGATGGCGCGCTGTATCGCATTTTCTAATTCACGAATGTTTCCAGGCCAAGGATACCTTTCAAGGACACTTAGAGCCTTTGGGGAAATACGCAACAGGCGATCCTTATATTCAAGTCCGTATTTTTGAAGAAATTTGTTGACGAGTAAGGGGATGTCCGATTTTCTTTGCCGTAGCGGAGGAACTTTTATTTCGACTACGGTTAATCGATAATACAAATCGGCTCTAAATGCATCAGTTTTAATGTCTTCTTGTAAATTACTGTTGGTAGCAGCAATGACGCGTACATCAATTTTTTCTGTTTTTCGAGATCCAATTTTACTTACTTCTTTTTCTTGTAAAACACGTAAAAGTTTGGTCTGAACGGCCATTGATGCGGTTCCTATTTCATCTAAAAAAATTGTTCCGTGGTTTGCCGCTTGAAAAAATCCATCTCTCGTATCATCCGCTCCAGTAAAAGCACCTTTGATATATCCAAAAAGTTCAGCTTCGAGTAAATTTTCAGGAATAGCCCCACAATTAACAACAATAAAGGGTGCGCGTGCATATTTTCCTGTATAGTGAATGGCACGTGCTACGAGTTCTTTACCTGTTCCACTTTCTCCTTGAATTAACACAGTTGCCTTGTTGTTTTTTACACGTTCTATTATAGATACAACTTGATTAAATGCGGCCGATTGCCCTATCATCTCACCATAGACAGCAGATTGATTTGGGAACTTTATTCGTTCAGGTGTTGCTTGTTGTTTGTAGCTTGAAATTGATTTATCAACCGCTTGTTGGAGCTCTTGTTTGGTAAAAGGTTTTATAAGATAGTTTGTCTCACCTGATTTTAACACATCGAGTACACCGTGAACAGATGGATATCCTGTAATGACCAACTTTGGTAGCGCAGGGTAGTGTTCATCCACATATTTGACTAACTGAAGTCCGTCGACTTCTGGCATTTGAATATCCGTAATGAGTAAATCGATGGTGGTGTCTTCGAGAATTTGCAATGCTTCTTTTACAGATACAGCTTTATAGGTATGAAAATTCATGGCTTGTAAATGCCGCTGCAACAACTCTAAAATATCGATATCATCATCGACTAATAAAATATTTTCTTTGGCTAATGTCATACTTAATTCTTTGGAAATTTAATTGTGAAGATGGATCCTTTTGGGCGATTTGCGCTGTACTTTATGCTTCCTTTATGGCTTTTTATAATACCGTGAACAACGCTTAAACCAAGTCCTGAACCATCACCAGTTGGTTTAGTCGTATAAAATGGCTCAAAGATTTTATCGCGTAAGTTAGTGGGTATTCCTTCACCTTCATCTTTAATTTTTAAAATAATTTCAGATGGTTTTTCTTTAATCTCAACAACAATTTCACCATTGGTTGGTGAATAGTAAATAGCATTCATAATAAGATTGAACAGTACTTGAGTAAGTTGGATAGGATCGGCTTTCAGTTCCAGTGAATCTACTTCAAATAGTTGAGTTAGGGTAATGTTTTTCTGTGTTAAGGAAGGACGAAGTAATTTAATAACATCTTCAATGATAGGCCGAAGCGAAACCGACTTCATTTGTTGAGGCATTTCACAGGCAAAAAACATGAGTTTCTTTACCACTTCACGAGAAAAGATAGCATTACCCACAATCTTATCGAGATCTCTTCGATGTTCTTCTTTTGTGATTCCGTTTTTTAGCAGTTCAGCAAACCCTAATATATTGGCTAATGGTGTGTTGAGCTCATGGGCAATTCCCGCTGTTATTTCTCCTAAAATGTGAAGCCTATCTGCGCGTTCTACCTGGCGTTTAATAGCAATCTCATTATCTCGAATTTCTTTTTTTTCAAGGTGATTACCTACCGCAAAACACACATTTTTTAACAGCATTTTTTCCTCCATTAAAAAATCAGATAATTGGTAGCGATCAGCTGGGTAGCTCACTTCAATATACCCTTTAATTTCATTGAAAATTCGAATGTTTTCACGAATGGAAATTAGTTTTCCTTGTTGCCGATTTGTCACTACGGGAGGACCTTCAAAATAAAGGGCTACTTGCGCATCATGTTGAACTTTCCAAGCGCGTTGCAGACAATTAATAACGGCCTCAAAAGTTTTGTCGAGCATACTGAAATCAGAATGTGCAATAATTGATGTCACCTCGTAGAGACAGGTTAACTCTTTAATACGTTCTTTTAATTTTTCTTCAGTACTCGTCATAATCGTATGATTTGATCAAAATCAATGGTGAAAGGTCTAAAATTTTTTTAGTCTGGCAAAAGAGTTGATGTGAAAGATTGTATAAATAAGAGACATGTATACGTATAGGGTTGATTTTGAAAGAAGTTCAATAATAGTCATTCAGATTTCATTTGATATGAATGTTATTCTCCTATAGATACCGCTGTACAAATATATTTATCAATCATGTATTGCGTAATTGGATTTAGTGTTTGATTTGTAATGGGGTGTAAACCATAATGGGTAAAAAATTCGAGCTCCCCTTTTGCTGATTTTCCATACCATAAATTTTCCCTTCCATCTGGTTTGAAAAATGGATAGTCACAATTTGGTTCAATTTTTTTTAAATGATGATACATATCTTCATTGTACTTGACCGGTTTCATAATTTGTTCTTCACTACATTTAACTTTTTCGTAATGGTCTATATTCCAAACCATACAATTTTTTTTTGTCATATCGTAACCAAAAAAACTCACTACAGAAATGAGTAAAATTAAACCTATTGTAGTTTTCTTTTTAAGAAAAAATATGTTTTGTTTTTTTTCATTTTCTGAATTTTCACGTATAAACTCTTGGTAGTTTTTATATCCCAGAAATTTTGATAATGATTGTTTTACATATTCTTTAAATTCAATCGTGTCTGATGAATTTTGGGTAGCTAAATTATAGTAGGTCCTTAAACTCTTTTCACCGTATTGCTCTCCACTAACTTCAAATATATAGTCCGATAAATGGGTCGATAAGTGCGTTAATTTGGTTGATTGTATGTCTCTTTTTGCTTTTTCAAAAGCTTTAATTATTAGATTTCTATGCATTTAATAAATTAATTAACAGTGGGTTAAAATTACAAATTTAGATGGAAAGAATACGGAAAAAGTTTTCCATATTCTTTCCATAAACGCTCCATTGTTTCCACTCCGCTTTTTTTTCATTTGCCCAAGAATTGACCGAAGATTATCTCGTAATGAGGATGAATTTGTCAAGCCTAACTTGGAGTTAATGCGTAGAGTTTTATGGCAAAATGGGAAGTAGTTATACTTCTCTACGCAGGACTTCCATACTTCCCAAAAGAGAAATTGTTCTCTGGAGTTTTACTGTGCTGTTGAACAGTGAAATACCTACCGAGTTGCCCTCGGAATATACCCCCATTTTTTAACCTCAAAATTTTACAAAATGAAAAAATTAGCTTTAATTTTAATTGTGATTTTCCTTAATGTGTTTTTAATTTCATGTACCTCTGATGATGTGTTAGAGTTGTTAGATTCACAGCAAACGGAAGCTTTAGATACGTTGGATACGAATGTTGTTGCAACAGGAGGAGAAGATATTCAAACCCCTGATGAAGACGATGATGACGAAGATGACGAAGGAGGTGAAGACTAAAACTTTTAACTTTTTTATAAAAGGCTGCAATGATATGTAGCCTTTTATTTTATCTTAGCATGGATATTATTTCCATAATACCATGACGGTGCATAGATTATTTTTTATTTCCATGTTATTTTTGGCGTTAAGCTGTCAAGACAGGAAGACCTCTTTAATAAAAGAAAACTCCCTTAAGCCTTTTTACGATAGTATTCAAAAGTTCATGGGTAAAGGTAAATCTAAAACCTTTTCAATGGAAGAAAGGATAGGGTTTTTAGACAAAGCAGTTACGTTCGCAAATACACAAAATAGAGATTCGTTAGAACGTAAAATATTTTCCTATAAATCTAAATTATTTAGTGATGCAGGTCAATTAGATAGTTCAATTGTTTATTCAAAAAAATTACTTCAAGTTTCAGAAAAATTAGCCGATTCTGTTTCTATAGGTAAGGCCTATTATAAACTTGGGCTGTATCATAACAAAAAGAATAGTAGTGATAGTGCGTATTACTATTACAATCTGTCTAAAAAAATATTCATTTCGCTAAATGATAGTGTAGCCGTTGGTAAACGATTGTTAAATATGGCCATCATTCAATCTAATTGGGGAGACTATTTGAACAGTGACAATACGGCTGTTGAAGCACTTAACTTTTTGGAAAATTCAAAAGCCTCTAAAACCATTGCCTCAGTTCAGAATTGCTTAGCTATTTCAGCTAAAAAGCGGAAGGATTATGATGAGTCTTTATATTGGTATAAGCAGGCATTAGAAACGACCAAGAATAAAATAAATTCACTTAAGTATTCAAATAATATTGCTAATGTATACCTTGAACAAGGTGATTTTAAAAAGGCCATTTCAATGTATACAACCATCCTTAACGATTCGTTGACGCAAACAGATTTGAAAACCAAAGCGAGAGTATTAGATAATTTGGCGTATGCACGTTGGTTAATGACGGGAAGTGAAAATGAATTAGTACATTTTATGGAGGCTCTAAACATGAAAACTCAACAAAATGATTTATATGGACAAATTGCAAGTAATGCACATTTGTCGACTTATTTTGAAAAAATAAATCGTGTGAAATCAAAACGATATGCAGAAAAAATGTATGAGATTTCTATCGGGCTAAATAGTATTGACGATCGGTTAGAGGCCCTAAAGAAATTGCTAAAACTTGAAGATTCTCCAAAAAAACTAAAACAATATGCAGAAAGGTATATACATCTTAATGATAGTATTATTGAATCAAGAGAAAGCCATAAAAATAGGTTCGCCAAATTAAGATATGATACAGAAAAAAATAGAATCGAAAATTTTAACCTGAAAATAAAAAATGCAAAAAATCAATTAAATCTAGAAAAATCAAATCGACAGAAAACCATCTACTTAGTAAGTGGTATTTTTTTATTGCTTTCTTCATTTTTTTTGTATACGTTAATTAAAGCGAAGCATAAAAAAGAAAAGATAGAGCAGATTTATAATACAGAGAAGCGCATTTCTAAAAGAGTACATGACGAAGTAGCGAATGATGTTTATCATGCTATGATTAAGTTACAAGGAGAAACGAATAACGAATCGGAAGTATTGGATGATTTGGAATGTATTTATAAAAAAACCAGAGACATTTCAAAAGAAAATAGTGCCATTGATTTGGATGGAAATTTTAAAGATGCACTAAATGAATTACTGTTAAATTATAACAAAGACGATATTACGTTAATAACAAAAGGGTTGTCAAAAGTTCATTGGGAATCAATTTCAGATACTAAAAAGACGATTATTTATAGGGTTTTACAAGAACTTATGGTTAATATGAAAAAGCACAGTAAGGCTTCGATAACCGCGTTAACCTTTGAAGAAAGTAAAAACCGTGTATGTATAGAATATAAGGATAATGGGGTTGGATGTACCATCCATAAAGGTGCTGGTTTGCAAAATGTGGAAAACCGTATTCAATCAGTCAATGGAATAGTTACTTTTGAATCACAAGTAAATAAGGGTTTTAAAGTAAATATAATAGTATAAAAATGTTCAAAAGGGTATTAATTGTTGAGGATATGGATGACATCAATAAAGGTGTTAGAACAGAACTCGAAGGATTAGGAATTAATGATATTGATCAAGCACAGTATTGTGATGATGCCTTTCTAAAGGTTAGGAAAGCAATCAAAGATAAAAAACCTTATGAATTATTAATTTCAGATTTATCCTTTAAAAAGGATAATAGAACTCAAAAATACAGTTCTGGGGAAGCATTAATTGAAGCGATCAAAAATAAACAACCAGAAATAAAAATTATAGCATATTCAATAGAGGATAGATTTCAAAGAATTAGAACATTGATAAATAAATTTGGTGTAAATGCTTATGTGTGTAAGGGTAGAAGAGGGTTAAAAGATTTGACGTACGCCATCAATGAAGTCTATCATAATAAACAATTTTTATCCCCTCAAATAGCCAATGCCTTGCGAAAAAAAACGAGTTTTGAAATTGAGGAGTATCATATTGAATTGTTAAAGCAATTGTCTAATGGACTGTCTCAAGAAGAAATCAGAAGCTACTTCAATAAAAATAATATTGCGCCTAGCAGTTTAAGTTCTATTGAAAAACATCTCAATAAACTCAAAATCCAATTTAAGGCTAATAATACGACCCATTTAGTGGCGATTGTAAAAGACTTAGGACTTATTTAATTTTCTTATAATCGTTATGCTATGGTAGTTGAGGATAACCGTAAGGTTTTGTAAATTAGGTTCTTTAACTTTGGTTTCCAATAAAAAACGATAGATATGCCAGTAAAACATTTGAAAGGCGGAGGGGAAGTTCATAAAGGAACTAAAGGAGGGATCACGGGATGTGGCTTTGATACAAAAGAGCACCCAGATCATTGGGTAAATACCCAGGAGAAAATTAGTTGCAATAAAAGAGGATGTAACTATTAACGAGAATACGAAACGTTAAAAACTGCGCCATTTGTTAAAACTTGAGCCTTACGGAATACCGTAAGGTTTTGTTTTTTAATGGATATACCTTTTAAGAATTAAAAAATAAAATGATGGGAAATTACTATGTAAATAAAATTGAACAGAAAAATGGTGATCATGAGGTTCATGAGGAAGGATGCACATGGATGCCAACAATTGATAATCGAATGTATTTAGGGAATTTTTTTAACTGTGCTTTTGCTGTTAATAAGGCCAAGCAATATTATAGCCAGGTAAATGGGTGTTATTATTGTTCTAAAGATTGCCATACCAGTTAAAGACGTTGAATTAATTAAAACAGACAAAATGAATAAGTATTATTTATTATCAAAAATGAAATCTACAGGAACAGCATATTTATGTTGGTTTTTCTTAGGCTGTCATTATGCCTATTTAGGGAAGTGGGGATTACAACTTCTGTATTGGGTTACGCTTGGAGGCCTTGGCTTTTGGTGTTTATTTGACTTGTTTCATATCCCGACAAAAGTAAACAACCATAATTTAAACATTAGTAGTCAAATTGAATCGCTTAAAACAAAGGAAACTGAGGCAGCCTTTGCGCGAAATATGGCCATGATTAATGCATCTAAAAGTAATTGAATTTTTATTGTACATATGCATGAGTTACGATGTATGAATTGTAGCATGAATCTACTATTACACGTTCCATTTCTTCGGATTAGCTCCGCTTTGTTCTACTGATCCTACCAATCTTCCGTGGTGAAGATATGTAGATTGATTTTGTAGACGGTCGATAGTGATTTGTTTTTAGCGTTGTATAACTTAGAATAAGAAGATAAAGAATTAAAAAAAGGTATCTTCAAAAGACAACAGGAAGGTGTAGGCTTCCCCTTATTTTTAGGACATCTTTAAATTCGAAAAATAATTATTATTAAGTTCAAATTTGATGAAGAATTTAAATCCTTTAGGAGATTTGTTAATTTAGTATCCAAAATTTCCTTTCGATATACTCCCGTTTCTTTCTTCGCTCCGGAATGGTTTTTACTATGCTCAATATAATTTGTTGAGAGGAGGGGATTAACCGAGTTGATCTTAATAGCGTTCCGTGTTGAAAATAAACCCAATTCCGGGGTTCGCTCCGGAATGGTTTTGTTTTCCATCCCTTAGAAAAGTAACCTTTTCACGGGGTGGAAAACAAAAAACCCAAAGAATTCCATTCTTTGGGTTTATTTATCCGTGATCGCGATAGGATTCGAACCTATGACCGTCTGCTTAGAAGGCAGATGCTCTATCCAGCTGAGCTACGCGACCATCTTCGTTGGTTGGCATCTTTCTTAAGATATACATCTAAGAAGGAAGCTATAGAACCATTTTAGGAGTGCAAATATAATATATCCCATTAATTAAATTCACTTTTTTAAATTTTTTTTGAGACTATTTATTGATACATCCTTGACGATGCCTGTTGTTCAGTACGATAAACTTTTAGAGAAAACTTTTGTTAAATTAAATATTGAAATAGATCATCCTGATTATTTAAATATTTACTGAAAAATTTTCGCTCTTTCATTCGTTCAATCAACGGTTCTAAATCCGATTTTTGTCGCAATTCAATCCCTACTAATGCTGGACCATTTTCTCGGCTATTCTTTTTTGAATATTCAAAGAACGTGATGTCGTCACCAGGCCCTAAAACTTCTAATACAAATTCTTTTAATGCACCTGCGCGTTGCGGGAAACGAATAATAAAATAATGTTTTAGTTGTTCGTAGAGTAAGGCGCGTTCTTTAATCTCAGCGGTTCTTGTAATATCGTTATTACTTCCACTAATTACACAAACTACATTTTTTCCTTCAATAACCTCTGCGTATTGATCTAATCCGGCAATGGTTAGTGCTCCTGCAGGCTCAACCACAATGGCTTCCGTGTTGTATAAATCCAAAATAGTTTGACAAACTTTCCCTTCTGGAACGAGCCCCATTTCGGTTAAATTTTCCTTACATATTGGAAATGTCAGTTGACCTACTTGACGAACAGCAGCACCATCAACAAATTTATCAATATGCTCTAGTTGTATATTGGTGTTTTGTTTAAAGGAAGTTGACATCGATGGGGCGCCTTCTGGTTCTAAACCGATAACTTTGGTAGTGGGTGAGAGAATTTTACATACAGATGATAGTCCTGCAGCGAGTCCACCACCACCAACGGGTACAAAAATATAATCAATAGGATGCTCCGCCTGGGTTAAAATTTCAAGTCCAACCGTAGCTTGACCTTCAATAATTTTTTCATCGTCAAAAGGGTGAATAAATGTTTTACCGAGTTCAGCGCATGATTTACTTGCTTCGGCTTGTGCATCATCAAAGGTATCACCAATCAATAGTACCTTTACAAACGAACCACCAAACATTTTAACCTGTTCAACTTTTTGTTTTGGGGTGGTTTCAGGCATATAAATTTCGCCTTTAACTTTAAGGGTTTTACAAGCGAAGGCTACCCCTTGGGCGTGATTTCCTGCACTTGCACAAACAATACCTACTTCCCTCTCTTCATGGGTTAAACTACTCATTTTATTATAGGCACCTCTAATTTTATACGATCGAACGAGTTGTAAATCCTCCCGTTTAAAAAAAATGTTTGCGTTAAATTTAGTTGAATAATTTCCATTGTATTGCAACGGGGTCATGGCACTTACCTTTTCTAAGGTAACTGCAGCCTGTTTAATGCAATCTAAGCTAGGGGAGTAGGTCGTTTGTACTTTCATAAGTTAGTTATTTTCAGGACGTAATTTGCGCACAGTAGCTCCAGTTTGCCACATTTCACTCTCGCGGATTTCTTTAAGTTCCTCTTCTAATTTGGCGCGATAATCTGGCTTGGATGAAGTAGATATTACACGGTCAGCTTCTTTACCTGTAGCAACACTTTCGTATAGCTCATCGAATACAGGAGTGGTTGCTTCTCTAAATTTATGTCTCCAATCTAAAGCTCCACGTTGTGCAGTTACAGAGCAATTTGCATACATCCAATCCATACCGTTTTCTGCAACCAATGGCATTAAACTTTGTGTTAATTCTTCAACTGTTTCGTTAAAAGCTTCTGAAGGAGAATGTCCATGTTTACGCAATACGTTGTATTGTGCTTCAAAAACTCCAGCTAAGGCTCCCATTAGGATTCCGCGCTCTCCTGTTAAATCGGAGTATACTTCTTTTTCGAAGTCGGTTTCAAATAAATACCCAGATCCAACTCCAATTCCCAATGCACAAACACGATCTTTCGCATTTCCTGTAGCATCTTGAAAGATTGCATAACTTGAATTTAATCCTTTACCAGCTAAAAACATTCTGCGTAATGACGTCCCAGAACCTTTAGGGGCTACTAAGATTACATCCACATCTTTTGGAGGGATGATACCTGTTTTTTCTTTAAATGTAACGCCAAACCCATGTGAGAAATACAGAGCATTTCCGGGTTCTAAATTCTCTTTAATGGTATCCCATGCTTGAATTTGACCAGCATCTGATAACAGATATTGAATAATGGTTGCTTTTTTAGCAGCCGTTGCAATATCAAATAAGGTTTCTCCAGGAACCCATCCATCTGCAACTGCCTTGTCCCATGATTTAGAGTTTTCACGTTGCCCAACAATTACCTTGAACCCGTTATCTTTAAGGTTTAAGGATTGTCCAGGACCTTGAACTCCGTAACCAATGACTGCAATGGTTTCATCTTTCAACACTGCTTGTGCTTTACTCAATGGAAATTCATCTCGTGTGATAACGTTTTCTTCTACTCCGCCAAAATTTAATTGTGCCATAATTTTATTATTATTATATTTAATTAATCGTTTTATTTTATGTGTTATTTTTTAATTTAATCAACCACCGTTAATTAGGTAATGTATTTAACAAACTCGAAATTTTCATTTCATTTTTGGTAATGGCAATTCGGCCTGAACGTACAAATTGCATGATGCCAAATGCATTTAGGTAGTTATACAAGGCTTCGATTTCTTTTTTGTTGCCGGATTTTTCAAGAACAAAAAAGTCTTTGTTAACCGTCACGATGCGTGAATTCGTTTCAATAATTTTTTGTTGAATTTCACCTCCTTCTAAGAGTAAGTCCGATTTAATTTTAAAGAGACATGACTCTTGGTATATCGTTTCTTCTTCGGTATGGTAAAAAGCCTTAATAACTTCAACTTGTTTCTCGATTTGACCAATAAGTTTTTTTATTTGATCAGGTGCAACATTTACCACAATGGTAAAACGCGATACGCCGTCTATTTCAGAAATAGAGGTGTTTAAACTTTCAATATTGATATGACGCCGTTGAAAAATGGCTGAAATTCTATTGAGAAGTCCTATGTTGTTTTCGGTATATACCGAAATGGTATACGATTGATTTTCCATAATTATTTAAGTCTTATTTCTGAAACCGACGCTCCTGTTGGGATCATCGGAAATACATTATCCTCTTTTTCTACACACACTTCTAAGAAATAGGAATCTTTAGAAGCGATCATTTCGGCAATAGCTCCTTGTAAATCTTTACGTTCACAAACTCTTTTTCCTTCAATTTGATATCCTTTTGCGATGGCTACAAAATCTGGATTTGTCATGTCAGTTGATGCATATCTTTTGTCAAAGAAGAGTTGTTGCCATTGGCGTACCATTCCTAAGAATTCATTGTTTAAAACCACAATTTTCACAGGGGTTTTCGTATGTAAAATCACGCCGAGTTCTTGGATGGTCATTTGATAGCCACCATCACCAATAATGGCAATGACTTCTCTGTCCATTCTTCCCATTTTTGCTCCAATTGCAGCCGGCAGTGCAAAGCCCATGGTTCCGAGGCCACCAGATGTAATATTACTTTTACTTTGGTTGAATTTTGCATACCGACATGCGATCATTTGATGTTGTCCTACATCGGAAACGATGATGGCATCTCCCTTCGTTTCTTTGTTAATTGCATTGATAACTTCGCCCATTGTTAAACCTTCTTTGGTAGGGTAAAGATCCTTTTCAATTACTTCACGATGTTCGATAGTGTCAAGTTCTTTAAATCTACTGTGCCATGCTTCATGGCTGTTTTTATTCAACTTCGATAATAAAGCTGCCAATGTTTCTTTTACATCTCCTAAAACGGCCACATCTGTTTTTACATTCTTATCAATTTCGGCAGGGTCTATTTCGAAGTGTATTATTTTTGCTTGTTTCGCATAGGTATCCAAGCTACCAGTAACACGATCGTCAAAACGCATTCCAACAGCAATCAGCACATCACATTCATTGGTTAGCATATTAGGTGCATAATTTCCATGCATACCAACCATACCCACGTTGAGTGGATGATTTGAAGGGATGGCTGATACCCCTAGAATGGTCCATGCCGACGGAATTCCTGTTTTTTCTATAACAGCCTTAAATTCTGCTTCCGCTTGACCTAAAATAACTCCTTGTCCGAAAACAATCAATGGTTTTTTAGCTTGGTTTATAAGGGTAGCTGCCGCTTCAATTTTGACAGGATCAACTTCTGATTTAGGGCGATAACTTCGTACTGAGGTACATTTTTTATAGTGAAAATCAATTTTTTCAAACTGTGCATTTTTTGTGATATCTATTAATACTGGTCCAGGTCTTCCTGATCGAGCTAAAAAGAATGCTTTAGCCATGATTTCTGGGATTTCTGAAGCCTTTGTAATTTGATAATTCCATTTTGTGACTGGCGTTGAAATACCGATAATATCTGTTTCTTGAAAAGCATCTGAACCTAGTAAATGTTCTGCCACTTGACCTGTGATACAGACCATGGGTGTAGAATCTATTTGTGCATCTGCTAAGCCTGTAATTAAATTGGTTGCACCTGGTCCAGAGGTAGCCATTGCGACTCCAACTTTTCCAGTGGCTCTGGCAAAACCTTGAGCAGCATGCGTTGCTCCTTGTTCATGTCTTGTCAGTACATGATTAATTTGGTCTTGGTAGTGATACAATGCATCGTAAACAGGCATGATTGCACCGCCTGGATATCCATACATTAAGTTGACTCCCTCTTCAAGTAAACATTTTACAACAGCTTCCGCTCCAGAAATATGGGTGGTTTGTTGAGTTTCTTCAATAGGTTCAACGAATGTTTGCGTTTGATTTTTCATGTTTGTACTATTAAAATTCATCTGTAACACAACCTTCAGAGGCCGGGGCTACGGTTTTTGCATATTTATATAAAACTCCTCGCGCAATTTTCAGCGCTGGTGCTTTCCACTCTTTTTTACGTTTAGCTAATTCTTCGGGGCTTACGTCAACTGAGATGGTATTGGTTTTTGCATTAATGGTAATAAGGTCTCCGTCTTTTACCAAAGCGATGGTTCCACCGACTTGTGCCTCTGGACTAATGTGTCCTACTACAAATCCATGTGTTCCACCAGAAAATCGTCCATCAGTTATTAAGGCTACATCTTTACCGAGACCAGCACCCATGATGGCCGCTGTTGGTTTGAGCATCTCGGGCATTCCAGGGCCGCCTATGGGGCCTTCATAGCGAATGACAACGACATCCCCTTTTTTTACTTCTCCATTTTTAATTCCGTCATTTGCGGCATATTCTCCTTCATACACTTTGGCACGACCAGAAAAAATCAAGCCTTCTTTACCTGTGATTTTAGCAACTGCCCCATCTTCTGCAAGGTTGCCATATAGCATACGTAAATGGCCCGTTGCTTTAATTGGGTTTTGTACCGTTTTTATCACGTCTTGGTCTTTGCTTAATTCAGGTACATTGGCTAAGTTTTCTGCGATTGTTTTCCCGGTAACGGTTAGACAATCTCCATGTAATAATCCCTCTTGTAATAAATATTTCATCACGGCGGGTGTTCCACCTACCGCATGTACGTCTTCCATTAGGTATTTTCCACTTGGTTTTAAATCGGCTAAAAAGGGAGTTTCATCTGAAATACGCTGAAAATCTGAAAGGGTAAAATCTACATTGGCCGCTTTAGCAATGGCTAAAAAATGTAGGACAGCATTGGTAGACCCTCCAAGGACAGTAACTACGCGAATGGCATTTTCAATTGCTTTTTTTGTAACGATATCTGAAGGTTTAATGTCGTTTTCCAAGAGGTATCGCAAGGTTTTTCCAGCTTGTATAGATTCATTTTCTTTTGCTGTGCCAATGGCTGGATTTGATGAGTTGTACGGTAAGGCCATTCCTAGTGCTTCAATTGCACTTGCCATGGTATTAGCGGTATACATTCCGCCACACGCACCTGCTCCTGGACAAGCCTTTTCAATGACTTGTTGATATTCTTCTTGTTGCATCGTACCTGCTACCTTTTCACCCCATGCTTCAAAAGCAGAGACTACATCAAGTTTTTTACCTTCATGGCATCCCGAGGCAATGGTCCCTCCATATACCAATACAGCAGGTCTATTTAGACGTAACATGGCCATTAAGGCTCCTGGCATATTTTTATCACAACCAACAACAGTAACTAAAGCGTCATAGCTCATTGCCTGTACAACCATTTCCATAGAGTCGGCAATTAGATCACGAGAGGGGAGGGAATAGCGCATTCCTGGCGTTCCCATAGAAATCCCGTCACTTACTCCAATTGTATTAAATATTAATCCTATTAGATCAGCTTCTTGTGTACCTTGTTTGACGAGTTTTGCCAAATCGTTTAAATGCATATTGCATGGATTCCCTTCATATCCGGTACTTGCAATACCAACCAAAGGTTTTTTTAAGTCGTCAACGGTAAGGCCAATTGCGTGTAACATGGCCTGGGCCGCAGGTTGGGTTTCGTTTTGAGTTACGATTTTACTGTATTTATTTAATTCCATAAGGTGTGTTGAATTTTTATATTCTTCCCCGTTGTATTGGTAGTGCTGGATGGCACTACGAATTGTTCGAATGGGTGTTTTTGCTTAAGCATGTCTTTATTTCGAGTTTCGAAAGTACTTGTTTCCCATTTTTTAATTTTTTGAAAAATTTGCGTTTTATTATTTTCAATAGCTCAGTATTTGGTTTATTTAACTGTTTAACAGGATGTTGTAATTTTGTTAGAATGATGCTCATATTTTTCATAATCATAAAAAAAAAGCCTGTTTGTTGAAACAGGCTTTTTTAACAAAAGAATGTTTCAACATTAGTATAGCATAATAATAATGACTTGAATGACTTGGATACTATGTTGAATGGTTTTCATCTGTTATGTTTTTTTAAGGGTAAAAAAAAATGCCTTTCCAACTGGAAAGGCATTTTAAAATATGTTAAATTTTGAATAGAGCCTTTCCTATCGTGATTGAATCACAATAATAGAAATGACAATATTTAAAATAGTTTGTTTCATTTGACGGGACAAATATCTCACATTATTTCGTTAATTTCCAAATAAAATCTACTTTTTTTTAAATAATGGTACTTTGTCCGATGTGAATATTCTGAAAATTCATATTGCTATCATCTTGATGCTCAATATAGTCGGCAATAAAATCACCTACTTTAGACGTACTAAATGGATTGCTCGGATTGATGTCTTTGGTAGTGATTTCTAGGTCGAGTGATTTTTGAACCGCGCGTTCTATCGATGCGGCTTCTTCTTTTAATCCTAGGTGTTCCAACAACATTGCTGCCGATAATATAGAGGCTAATGGATTGGCAATGTCTTGTCCAGCAACTTGCGGAAAAGATCCGTGTATTGGTTCAAAAAGCGCATTTTCAGCACCAATGGAAGAAGAGGCTAATAAGCCTATAGATCCACCAATGACACTTGCTTCATCACTTAAAATATCACCAAATAAGTTATCCGTTAAAATTACATCAAATTGTGTTGGATTTAAAATTAGTTGCATTGAAGCATTATCTACAAAGAGGTAGTCCAAGTTTACATCTGGATACTGTGCAGCAATTTCTCCAACCACTTTTCGCCATAATCTAGAGGTTTCAAGTACATTTGCTTTGTCAACCAAGGTGACCTTTTTCTTTCTGTTTTGTGCAGCTTTAAACGCGAGGTGTGTAATGCGTTCAATTTCTTCTATGGAATACGTACAGCTATCAAATGCTGTTTTTCCATCCTCACTGAGCTCTTTCATACCGAAATAGATACCTCCTGTTAATTCTCTGTAAATTGAGATGTCTGTACCTTCAATAATTTCCTTTTTTAAGGGTGATTTACTGATGAGTTTATCATAGGCTTTTACAGGGCGAACATTGCAGAAAAGTCCGAGTTCTTTTCGTAATTTTAACAACCCTTGTTCGGGTCTAACTTTTGCACTTGGATCGTTGTCATATTTCGGATGACCAATTGAACCAAAGAGAATAGCATCTGATTTTTTACAAATGTCTAGGGTTTCATCTGGGAGTGGATTTCCAGTAGCATCAATGGCACAAGCCCCCATTAATGCTTCTTTATACATAAAGATATGATCGTATTGTAAGGCGACTGCATTTAAGGCTTTTTTCGCTTGTTCTACTACTTCTGGGCCGATTCCGTCTCCTGGGATTACTGCGATTGTATATTTCATAGTGTTTTTTTAAAGCGAAGCTTCAAAGGCTTCAATTTGTTCTTTTTTGCTAATTAAAAAATCAATATCATCATAACCATTTAAAAGACATACTTTTTTATAAGGGTCTATTTCAAATGATTCTACCCCAATTGAGCAGGATATCGTTTGCTTCTCGAGATTGATAGTTATTGAAGTTTTGGGTTTTTCTGTTACTTCATGAAGGAGTTTTTTTAGAAAGGTTGGACTCACTTCGATGGGTAATAAGCCATTATTGAGTGCATTTCCCTTAAAAATATCCGCGAAGAAACTACTAATGATTACTTTAAATGGATAGCCAGCTAAAGCCCAAGCAGCATGTTCACGGCTTGATCCACATCCGAAATTATGTCCAGCAATTAATATTTCTCCTTGGTAGGTATCATTGTTTAAGACAAAATCGTGATTGATCGAATTATCTTTATTATAACGCCAATCTCTAAAAACATTATCTCCAAAACCTTTTCGGTCTGTCGCTTTTAAAAAACGGGCAGGAATAATTTGGTCTGTATCAATATTTTCAATGCCTAATGGAATGGCTGTATCTGTAAAAGTGGTGAATTTTTGCATTAGTTCAATTGTTTGGTCACATCTATTAATTTCCCTTCAATGGCCGTCGCAGCGGCCACAAGTGGACTTGCTAAAATAGTACGAGCTCCTTGGCCTTGTCTTCCTTCAAAGTTACGATTTGAGGTAGAGACGCAGTATTCTCCTTCAGGAATTTTATCATCATTCATAGCTAAACAAGCGGAGCAACCGGGCTGGCGTAATTGAAATCCAGCTTCATTGAAAATCTTATTTAACCCCTCTTCTTCAATTTGTTTTACTACTTCTCGTGATCCTGGAACGAGCCAAGCATGTACATTTGAGGCTTTTTGTTTTCCTTTGACATAATCAGCAACTACTCTGAAATCTTCAATTCTCGCGTTGGTACAACTCCCGATAAAAACATAATTTATGGGGGTATTTAGTAGGCTGTCCCCGGCCTTAAAATCCATATAGGCAAGTGATTTTTTAAACGAAGGATCTTCTTGGTGAGGGATCTTTTCGTTAATAGCAATTCCCATTCCTGGATTGGTTCCATACGTAATCATGGGAGAAATCTCACTCGCATCAAAATGGTATTCTTGATCAAATTCTGCATCGTCATCGGTACGTAAGGTTTTCCAATAAGCTACTTTTTGGTCAAATTCTTCACCTTTTGGAGCAAATTTTCTTCCTTTTACATAATTGAATGTCGTTTCGTCGGGGGCAATCATTCCTCCTCGAGCGCCCATTTCTATACTCATATTACATACCGTCATTCGTCCTTCCATCGACATGTTTTCAAATACTTCACCAGCATATTCACAAAAATATCCAGTCCCCGCATTTGTACCGAGTTGTGCGATAATATAGAGAATCACATCTTTAGGTAAAACGCCTTTTTTAAGGGTACCATTTACGGTGATTCGCATTTTTTTAGGCTTTTCTAATAAAAGACATTGACTTGCAAATACCTGTGCTACTTGGCTGGTGCCGATACCAAACGCAATAGAACCAAATGCTCCATGGGTGGAGGTGTGACTATCGCCACAAACGATAGACATGCCTGGTTGCGTAATACCTAATTCAGGAGCCATAACGTGAACAATTCCATTGTATTTATGACCTAAGCCATAGAGTGTAATGTTGTTTTTTTTACAATTTTCAGTCAACTGTTCCAATTGCGATCTAGATAATGGATCTTGTATTGGTAAATGTTGATTTAGGGTTGGTGTATTGTGATCAGCAGTCGCTACAGTTTTGTCAGGTCTTGCAATTGGAATATTCCGTTCTGCTAAGGCTGCAAATGCTTGTGGACTTGTTACTTCATGAATTAAGTGCTTGTCAATATACAATATTTGTGGACCATTAGGGATTTCATCAACCACATGGGCATCCCAAACTTTATCAAAGAGTGTTTTTCCCATTAGGCTATAGCAACTTTAGATATTTTATTAACTTGTTTTATGATCTGGTGAATATCCTCATCTTTCACTTCTTGTTGACTGTCAGCAATAGCTAAGAATGATTCATAGGCAGCATCTAATTGTACTTTTGTTAGCATATAACCAATTTTTTTGGCTCGATAGGCTAAAGCAGCACGACCACTGCGTGCGGTTAAAATAATAGCGCTTTCATTTACGCCAACATCTTCTGGATTAATAATTTCATAGGTTTCACGATTTTTAATTACTCCATCTTGATGGATACCAGAACTGTGCGCAAAAGCATTCGCACCTACAATAGCTTTGTTTGGTTGTACAACCATTCCCATTTTTTCACTTACCATTAAACTGGTGTCATACAATAATTTTGTATTGATGTTTGTATCTAGATTGAGGTATGGATGTTGTTTCAAAATCATCACAACTTCTTCTAGCGCAGTATTTCCTGCGCGTTCTCCAATTCCGTTAATTGTACATTCTATCTGTCTTGCTCCATTAATTATTCCCGCAATAGAATTCGCAGTGGCCAATCCAAGGTCATTATGACAATGGCAAGATAAGGTAACGTTCTCAATTCCTTTTACATGATCTACCAGGTATTTGATTTTTGCACCGTATTCATCAGGTAAACAATATCCTGTGGTATCAGGAATGTTTAAGACCGTTGCACCAGCTTTAATTACTTCTTCACACACTTTTGCGAGGAAGGCATTGTCAGTTCGTCCAGCATCTTCGGCATAAAATTCTACATCATCAACATAATTTTTTGCTAAAGAAACCGCAAATTTAGCTCTTTCTATCACTTCCTCTTGCGTAGATTTAAATTTGAATTTAATATGTGATTCACTCGTGCCAATTCCTGTATGAATTCTTGGTTTAACTGCATTTTTTAAGGCTTGTGCAGCTACTTCAATGTCTTTTTGGACTGCCCGTGTGAGCCCACAAACGGTAGCGTTTTTTACTAAATTTGATATTTCCATCACGGAGGAAAAGTCTCCGGGACTTGAAATCGGGAATCCAGCCTCAATTACATCAACGCCTAGTAGGTCAAGACGTTCCGCAATGATTAATTTTTGTTTGGTATCTAGTTTACAACCAGGGACTTGTTCGCCGTCTCTTAAGGTTGTATCAAAAATCTGAACTTTATTATTTTGCATATCGATGAATCATATATTGTTTAAATACAATTCAAATGTATATATTGCCTATACGAAAAATGTAAAGAAGCCCTTTATAATTACGATGTTAAGCATTATGTAATTTCATGTAAATTACTGTATAATAATATTTTACAATTAAAATCATATGACAGTCAGTTCGCAAAATGATGCACTTTTTGAACTTGTGAAGTCCTTGACTAAATCGGAAAAACGCCAATTTAATTTATATGTTGGTCGACTAGGAGGAAATGTAGATGCTAAATTTTTTGCCTTGTTTAAGTTGTTAGATAAACTCAAAGTTTATGACGAACGTCAGATTATCGCGAGTGGTATCGTTACGAAACAACAATTGTCAAATTTAAAAGCTCATTTATACAAACAAATATTAAAAAGTCTGCGTTTAAATCCTATACATCAAAATATTCGAATTCAAATAAGGGAGCAGTTAGATTTTGCAACGGTCTTATACCAAAAAGGTTTGTACAAACAGAGTTTAAAATTATTAGATAAGGCGAAGACCATTGCAATCGAAAATGAGGAAAAAAATATTGCCTATGAAATTGTAGAATTAGAAAAGATCATTGAAACCCAATATATCACGAGAAGTATTAGTACACGCGCCGATGAATTAACTGTTCAGGCAAAAAAATTAAGTCAACAAAATGTAATTACAAGTAAATTATCAAACCTTTCTTTACAGTTGTACAGCATGTTATTGCGTATAGGTTACGTAAGAAATGATAAGGAATTACAAAATGTCGAGACCTATTTTAAGGATAGATTGCCAAAATATGACTTTAATAGTTTGGGATTTAGAGAGAAATTGTGGTTGTATAAATCGCATTTATGGCATAGTTTTTTAACCCAAGATTTTTTAAAAAGCTATAAATATGCGAAGAAGTATGTAGCCCTATTTGAAGATCATAAGAATGCCATTGAATTACATCCTGTTTTTTATTTAAAAGGGAAAAACTATTTGTTAGAATCACTGTTTTTTATCAAACAAAAAACAAAGTTTATTTCTGCCTTAGCCGCTTTTGATACTGAAATTAAAAAAAAGGAAATCCCCTTTAATAGCAATACCGAAATATTAATTTTTCAATACTACTATTCAAATCAATTAAACCTTCATTTTTTAGAAGGGACTTTTGAAGAAGGAGCGTATTTGGTAGATATTATATTGAAAAAGATAAAAATGTATGATTACCGAATAGATCAGCATCATATAACGGTATTTTATTATAAGATTGCTTGTTTGTATTTTGGGATGGGGAAAAACGAAGAATGTATTCGTTATTTAGAGCGAATTATTTATTCAAATGAATTTATTGCTGGGCAAGATTTACTTTGTTTTGCACGGATCCTTAATCTAATCGCCCATTATGAATGTGGTATAGATCACGACTTAGAAAGAATATTTAAAGACACGTATAAATTCTTAATTAAAATGGAGAATTTACAGGAAGTTCAAAAAATCTTTATTTCGTCTATCAAGGCACTTGGTGATGTATTCCCACATCAAATTAAAAGTGAATTTAAAAAGACCTATGCGCAGTTGAAGCAATATGAATTTCACCCGTATGAAAAACGTGCATTTTTGTACTTAGATATTCTGTCTTGGTTAGAAAGTAAAATTCAAAATAGAACGGTGGGAGATGTGATAAAGGAAAAAGCAAAATTCTTACCTTAAGGGAAAATGCGTCCGAAGGAACGCAATTAAAGATGTTGGATTTTCTAGATGTGTAATCCTTGCTTTACAGGATGTGAGATCTGACGGTAAGGTATGCCCCGCATAAACGAGTGGACAAGAAACAGTGTTTAGGAGTTCGGTAAATCCGGTGAGGGTTGTGGTTGATAGCGGACTAATAAGTAAGGTCATCAATAAGTCAGGATGCGCGATATCAATGACTTCTTTTAAATTATCAAACGGAACATTTTGCCCTAGATAAAAGGTTTTCCACCCCAGTTTCCTCGCCATAAAAGCTCCCAATAATAAACCAATTTCATGCTGTTCTTCTTCGGGTAAAAACAATACAATACGCTTTGCATTTTTTTCGGGAAGGGGAAGCTGATCAATCGCTGCAAAGATTTTTTGTCGGATGATGTTTGAAATAAAATGTTCCTGTGCAGGTATAGCCTGATTGGTACCCCAAAGAATTCCAACTTGCGTTAAAAACGGAAAAAGTACCACCTGTACGGTGTCTACTAATCCATTTCTCAAAATTTCATGCTGTAAAATATGGTTGAATTGTTGTTCATCTAAGTTGAGCATACTCACTATTAGCGATTTAATTTCAGCCTGTACACGGCCATCTTCAAAAAGGGTATTTACTTTTTCATGAATTTCATCGATAGACATTTGGTGAAGGGTAGAAATTTTGATCCCTTCTTTGTAAAGAATGCTTACATTCAGTAAAATTTTTAATTGCTCTTCAGAATAGATCCGAATGTTTGTTGTAGTTCGCATGGGAGTGATGAATGAATAGCGACTTTCCCATTTTCGCAGTAAATGTGCACTAAGACCAGTTAAGGCTGTTACTTGAGACATGCTATACGTTTTCATAGGCTCATCTTGTTTTAATTGTGCGCTGACAGAATGGCTAATTTACCAATATTTTAGCATACTTCGATTTATTTGTCTAATTAATATTTATAAAAAGTTGGACAAATGAAATTATTTACGTAGATTTGTCTAAGTTATTAAGATAATAATTAGACAAATTAACGAGTTTTGACAAGTGTATATTTACCAGTCATGATTTTGTCGGTTATTTTTTAGAGAGGGAGCTTAAAGGAGCGATGTTTAATATAGCCTATATATGTTTATTGAACGTATATATAGTGAAAACAAATATGCGCTTTGAAAATACGTTGAGTTCTTGTGCCATATGTGTTAATTCTATATGATGAGAATTAACCAATACGTTACTACCCCAGGATATGTAGGGGGTATTTTATTCAGATTGAAGATTTAAACTTAATGGGAGATCAACTGTTTATAAGCACCCCGAACCTTCCACACAATTATTACGATAAGCATTGGTAGAAGTACTGATGATACAGAGACGCATTTGTAGGATCTTATGTCAACTGTATGAGAAAGAGCAAAAAGCATTACGGAATACAGATGCAGTTTGCCTTATTACGTGGCTAAATAGATAAAGTTACGCCTATGTTCATCCTTGTGATGGATGTGGTATTACTACCACAAGTTATTGAGAAAGAAAATTTTTGGTTTAGTTAATGGTTAGAGTTGATACTGGCGGCTTTGTGAGACGCCAGTTTCTTTAATCTAAACTAAATGAGATCAACAAGAGATGGAATGAGTCAGAAAAAAGTTTGTATTATCGGTTCGGGATTTTCTTCGTTATCAGCGAGTTGTTATTTGGCAAAAGCGGGCTACGAGGTTACGGTTATTGAAAAAAACAGTGCCTTAGGAGGGAGAGCTAGGCAGTTTAAAAGAGATGGATTTGTGTACGACATGGGGCCTTCTTTTTACTGGATGCCAGATGTGTTTGAAAAATTTTTCAATGATTTTGATACAACAACCGAAGATTTTTATAGCCTTTCTAAATTAAATCCAGCCTATCAAGTGTACTTTGGTAAAGAGGATAGCCTGCGCATTGGGGGAAGTTACGAAGAAATAAGAGAAACTTTTGAGGAAGTGGATCCAGGGAGTGGTAAGGGCTTGGATCGTTTCATGGATAATGCGAGTGACAATTACGCCTTGGCGATTGAAAAGCTCGTGTATCAACCCGGACAATCTGTGTTTGAAATTATCTCATGGAAAACCATTAAAAATTCCTTTCAATTTGTTCAAACCATCAAACAATTGGTGACGAAACACGTCAAACATCCTAAACTAAGGCAGATTCTTGAGTTTCCAGTCTTATTTTTGGGGGCCAAACCAGAAACCACTCCATCATTTTATAATTTTATGAATCATGCCGACTTGAAACTTGGAACTTGGTATCCCCAAGGGGGAATGGTAAAAGTAGTTGAAGCTATGGTTGATTTGGCTAAACTCTTAGGCGTGACTTTTATCACGGATACAGCCATAGAAGAAATTGTTACGCTTAAAGACACTGTGATTGGGGTCAAGATGAAAGATCGTTTTTTACCTGCTGATTACGTGCTTAGTGGGGCAGACTATCATCATACTGAACAATTATTACCCACAACACTTAGACAGTATTCCTCATCGTATTGGGAAAAGAAAACCTTTGCGCCATCGGCCTTGTTGTTCTTTATTGGTTTTGATAAAAAAATTAAGAACATAGCGCACCATACACTGTTCTTTGATACTGATTTTAATGCGCATGCCGCAGAAATATACGACGCTAAACAATGGCCTAAAAACCCGCTATTTTACGCTAGTTTCCCAAGTGTTACTGATATGTATGCAGCACCAATAGGTAAAGAATCTGCCGTATTACTAATCCCCTTAGCTGTAGGATTATCAGATTCAAAAGCCACCCGAGCCCATTATTTTGATCAGCTTATCGATCGTATGGAAATTTTGACCAATCAATCGCTTCGTGAAGATGTCTTATTTTATGAATCTTACGCTATTGACGATTTTAAATCCGATTACAATGCTTATAAAGGCAATGCGTATGGCTTGGCGAATACCCTTAGACAAACCCACTTTTTACGTCCCAATATCAAGAGTAAAAAAGTGAATAATTTGTTTTTTTGCGGACAACTTACCGTGCCAGGACCAGGCGTGCCCCCTGCCATTATTTCAGGAAAAATTGCCAGTGATCTGCTGATTAAATACGATACAATATGATAGCCTTATTCAACCGTTCAAGTTTAGCATGTAGTAAGCTTATTACCAAGACTTACAGTACTTCCTTTTCTAAAGGAATTCAATTATTTTCCCCATCCATCCGACCAGCTATCTATGCTATTTATGCATTTGTTCGGTATGCCGATGAAATTGTAGATACATTTAACGACTACAACCAAGAAGAATTGTTTGATCAATTTGTGGTAGATTATAAACGTGCTCTTGAAGCTCATATTAGTCTTAACCCTATCATAAATTCTTTTCAAAGTGTAGTGCGTGAGTATCACTTACACGATTTTGTTACAACGTTTTTGACGCGAATGCGGATGGATTTAGACGTACATGAATACACAACGCGCGAGGCGTATGAACACTATATTTATGGCTCCGCTGATGTGGTAGGACTTATGTGTTTACGGGTTTTTGTAAATAATAATCAAGAAAGGTTTGATTCTTTGAAAGAGCCAGCCAGCCGATTGGGTTCTGCCTTTCAAAAAGTGAATTTCTTACGTGATATTAAAGCAGATACAGAAGATTTAGGACGTTCGTATTTCCCAAATGTCAATGCAAACGTTTTGACTAATGAAAATAAAATGGCCATCATAGCTGATATTGAAGAGGATTTCAAGGTTGCTTACAAAGGCGTCTTAAGGTTGCCTGTCGAAAGTAGATTAGGGGTATATCTTGCCTATCGTTATTACTTGCGATTACTCAAAAAATTAAAACATTCAGATGCAAAACATATTTTAAAAGGAAGAATACGAATTACCAACACGCGAAAATTCGTACTTTTAACCAAGGCCTATATTCGCTATAAATTTAATGTGATATAACAAAGCTAAAAAATAGACTACGGATGACTGTGTTATTTTACGTTGTACTTGTGCTTTTCACCTTCGTTGCTATGGAGATGGTGACTTGGCTTACCCATAAATATGTGATGCACGGGTTTTTATGGGGACTTCATGCAGATCATCATCAACCAAAATATCCTCATGCTTTTGAGAAAAATGATGCCTTTTTTGTCATTTTTGCCATGCCATGTATTTATTTGTTTTACGTTGGAGCGGTACCTGAATTAAATTATAAATTTTTTATTGGTCTGGGTATTTTCTGTTACGGTATGGCCTACTTTTTAATCCATGATGTCTTAATCCACCAACGCTTTTCCTGGTTTAAGCAAACTAAAAATAAGTACCTTTTAGGCTTGCGAAAAGCACATAAAATTCATCATAAGCATCTTGGTAAAGAACATGGCGAGTGTTTTGGAATGTTGTATGTGCCGTTAAAATATCACTTAGAACGAAAAAAGACAGCATGAAGTACACCTATTTACTAATCAACCTAGGTTGTATTATGATTCCTCTTTTGGCGAGCTTCTATCCTAAATTCCCTTTTTATAAACATTGGAAATCGTTTATTAAAGCCAATTTTATCGTAGCCTTCATTTTTGTAATTTGGGATAGCTATTTTGTTCAGTTGGGTATTTGGGGGTTTAATGAACAGTATTTAACAGGGGTTATGCTAGGGAATCTTCCCATAGAAGAAGTACTTTTTTTTGTTTGTATTCCCTATTGCTGTGTTTTTAGTTTTTACGCATTGACCATTCTCGTAAAGTCAAATCATTTAAAAATGCTTGCTCCGTATATCACCGGTAGCTTGGTAGTAGGGGGCGCTATATTGGTATTAATTCACGTAGATCGTGCATATACTTGGACCACATTTCTCGCTACTGCCTTGTGTTTAGGTTGGTTTTTAGTCAAAAAAGTACAACTTCAATACTATTACCTAACCTATATTTTTATCCTACCTTTTTTTTTGTTGAGTAATGGACTTTTAACGGGGTATGGAATGGAAGAGCCAGTGGTTTGGTATAACGATACCGAAAATCTTGGAATAAGAGTGTTGACCATTCCATTGGAAGATTTTAGCTATGGTATGGTATTAATATTTTTAAATATTTATCTTTTTCAACGTTTTAAACAAACATACTTAGATCGAAAAAGAGTCACTTTTCAATCCCGATATCCTAAGAAATTTTAGCTCTACCTTATGGTGGTTGTTTTAAAACCTTTGCAAAATTGTGTATTGCTTTTAGATAGTAGTCACTACAGTGTGTGCTGTAAATTGGGTGATGATAATTAAATCATTTAACCTGTCAGCTACCCGACAGGTACCTGACAGGTTAAAAAAAGTAGTACTGCCCAAACCTAGCAGTGTTTAATTTTTTAATTGAAAAAAATCAATTTATTCACTTAACACCCATTCTCCTTTTTCAATTAAAGGAATTGCTTGCTTGTATTTAACTACCTTACTTTCACCATTCATAACATTCTTAATGGTTACTCGTTCATTTCTACCAATTTTACGTTCTGTACGGACAATAGTTTCTGTAATTTGTGGTTGCTGATGTTGCTGATTAGCAGCAGCCATTTCATTTCGTCTGCTTTCGTCAAAATCAGCCTTACTTAGATTCACCTTTTCTCGTTGACGCTCTCTAGCTTGGGAAACTTGCTGGGCATTTTGCTCAGGTAATTCACCTTTAAATAAGAAGGATAAAACTTCCTTATTTACCGTATCGAGCATTTTCTTAAATAATTCAAATGCTTCAAATTTGTAAATAAGTAACGGATCTTTTTGTTCATACGTTGCATTTTGAACTGATTGCTTCAATTCATCCATGCGCCGTAAATGATCTTTCCAAGTATCATCAATAATTGCTAAGGTAATGTTTTTCTCAAAATCTGTAATGAGCTGCTTACCTTGTGTTTCGTAGGCTTCTTTTAAATTTGTCGCTACGTTGATGGTTTTTACCCCATCAGTAAAAGGTACAGCAATACGTTCGTATTTATTTCCTTCACGCTCGTATACTTCCTTAATTACTGGATAAACAGAGATTGCATTGCGTTCAACTTTGGCTGTATAATGTTTGTATACAACGTCAAATAATTGATCAATGAGTTCTTGTGAAGATTTCTGTAAAAATTCTTCCTTACTAAACGGTGACGAAGTAGAAGAGAAACGAATAAGTTCAAATTCAAAATTAGCAAAATCGCCCGTCGCTTTGTTTTCTAAAACAATACTCTCACATGTGTCATAAACCATATTGACAATATCTACTTGAAGACGATCTCCATATAAGGCATGACGACGACGTTTGTACACTACTTCACGTTGTGAATTCATGATATCATCATATTCTAATAAACGTTTCCGAATTCCAAAGTTGTTTTCTTCAACTTTTTTCTGAGCACGTTCTATAGATTTAGTAATCATTGAATGCTGAATCATTTCACCTTCTTTCAAGCCTAATCTATCCATCATTTTCGCCACACGATCTGAAGCAAAAAGACGCATTAAATTATCTTCTAAAGACACGTAAAATTGAGATGATCCTGGGTCTCCTTGTCGACCCGCACGACCTCTTAATTGTCTGTCTACACGTCTTGAGTCATGGCGTTCGGTTCCAATTATTGCCAAACCTCCAGCCGCCTTAACTTCGTCGGTCAGCTTAATATCTGTACCACGGCCAGCCATATTTGTAGCGATGGTTACTACCCCAGGTTTTCCTGCTTGGGCAACAATATCTGCTTCTTTTTTATGTAGTTTAGCATTTAAGACATTGTGAGGTATTTTACGAATGGATAACATTCTACCTAATAATTCAGAAATCTCTACCGAAGTTGTCCCTACTAATACTGGTCTTTTTTGGTTTACAAGACGAACGATGTCTTCAATAACGGCATTGTATTTTTCTCGTTTAGTTTTGTAAACCAAGTCTTCTTTATCTTCTCGAATTAATGGTTTATTGGTAGGAATTTCAACCACATCTAACTTGTAGATTTCCCAAAATTCACCAGCTTCGGTGACCGCAGTTCCGGTCATACCTGCAAGTTTACGGTACATTCTGAAATAATTTTGTAGTGTTACCGTCGCATAGGTCTGGGTTGCATCTTCAATTTTTACATTTTCTTTGGCCTCAATTGCTTGGTGTAACCCGTCAGAATACCTTCTGCCTTCCATTACACGTCCAGTTTGTTCATCTACAATTTTGATTTTACCATCCATCAAAACGTATTCGATATCTCGTTCAAATAAGGTATATGCTTTAAGTAATTGATTTAAAGTGTGAATACGTTCACTTTTTATACTAAAATCACGATAGAGTTCTTCTTTTAAATTGGCTTTTTCTTCTGGGGTATAATTGCCGTTTTCTATACGAGCAATTTCCATACCGATGTCTGGAAGGATAAAGAAATTTCCTTCATCTGAATCTGACAACTCTTCAATACCCTTATCGGTTAATTCAATTTGATTATTTTTTTCATCAATAACAAACCATAGTGCCTCATCCACTTTAGGCATTTCTTTGTTGTTATCTTGCATGTAATGATTCTCAGTCTTTTGTAAAAGCTGCTTGATTCCTTCTTGACTTAAGAATTTAATTAAGGCTTTGTTTTTAGGCAATCCTCTATAGACACGTAAAAGTTTAAATCCTCCTTCTTTGGTATCACCTTCTGCAATCAATCGCTTGGCTTCGGCAAGTACACCTGTAAGATAGGTGTTTTGTTGACGTACCAACTTATCTACTTTGGGTCTTAACTCATTAAACTCATGTCGATCACCTTGGGGCGTTTTTCCAGAAATAATTAATGGGGTACGCGCATCGTCAATCAATACAGAATCGACCTCATCAATAATGGCATAATTGTGTTTACGCTGTACTAAATCTTCTGGCGCATGGGCCATATTATCACGCAAATAATCAAAACCAAATTCATTATTTGTTCCATAGGTAATATCTGCATTATAGGCTTTTCTTCGAGCATCTGAATTTGGCTGATGGTAATCGATACAATCGATACTTAACCCGTGAAATTCAAAGATAGGTCCCATCCAAGCAGCATCCCTTTTAGCTAAATAATCATTAACGGTTACTACATGAACTCCATTTCCAGTCAAACTATTTAAGTAAATCGGCAAGGTGGCTACCAATGTTTTTCCTTCCCCTGTCATCATTTCGGCAATTTTCCCTTGATGTAAAACAGAACCACCAATTAATTGGACATCGTAATGTACCATATCCCACGTAATGGCTTGTCCAGCAGCATCCCACGAATTTTTCCATATTGCATAATCACCATCGAGACGGATATGATCTCTTGTAGCAGAGAGTTCTCGGTCAAAGGCAGTTGCCTTAACTTTTATTTCTGTATGGGTAGCAAAGCGTCTACTAGTTTCTTTTATTACAGCAAATGCTTCGGCTTGAATTTCATTTAATGTTTGCTCAGTTTTTTCATAAATCTCATTATTCAAATCGTCGATCTCTTTGTACAGTTCCTCTTTTCGATCAATGTGAGCATCTTTAAGTTCTTCTTCTGCAGCTGATAAACGATCAGAGAGCTCTTTGGTTGCATCTTTTATACGTTGTTTAAATTCCGCTGTTTTTGCCCTCAATTCATCGGTGGATAAATTTTCCATCACTTTGTCAAAGGAATGAACGTTTTCAACAATAGGTTGTAATTGTTTAAGGTCTTTTTTGTTTTTATCACCCACAAAAACCTTAAGTAGAGAATCTAAAATACTCATAATTTGAATTTATTTTTTTTATAATATAAGGATCGACACGATCCTTATTGCGGAACACAAAGGTATAGAAACTTCGTGTTTATTATTTGTTAATTTATATAAAATTAGCGATGATTTTTAATCAAAAAAAAAAGTCTCTATTGAGACTTTTTTGATGCTAATACTCATCTTCATTCCAAAGGAAATCTTCATCCGTTGGATAATCTGGCCATATTTCTTGAATGGTCTCATAAGAATCACCTTCATCTTCAATTGCTTGAAGATTTTCTACAACTTCAAGAGGTGCACCTGTTCGTATTGCATAGTCTACTAATTCATCTTTGGTAGCAGGCCATGGTGCATCACTTAAATACGATGCTAATTCTAAAGTCCAATACATATCTTATACTTTAATTTTGTAAATTTTTGCAAATGTAATTTTTTTGAGCAAAAAAGCAAGTTTTTTGTGTATTATTTTTGTTTGAACAAAAAAACACTTCTTTTTTTTATTAATAATGAGCTAGTTATCCTTACGTGGAACCCACGGAATTTCCTTAGCTTGGTAGTGTTGAGTCAATTTTCGTGCCAAGACAAAAAGATAGTCTGACAATCGATTGAGATACTTTAAAACATTCTCAGAGACAGGTTCTTGATCATTAAGTTGAACAACTAATCGTTCAACTCTACGACAGATACAACGTGCTATATGACAGAATGACACTGTTTGGTGACCTCCGGGAAGGATGAAATGTGTCATGGGGGGTAAGTCGGTTTCCATTTCATCTATTTGCTCTTCTAAAAATAAAATTTCAACTGAGCTTATGCGTGGAATACCCAATCGATCTTTCCCACTTTTTAAGGTTTCTTTATTGGGTGGTGTGGCTAAGGTAGACCCTATTGTAAATAATTCATTTTGAATTTTTAATAAATTTTCAGCATAGGGTGAGGGTATATTTTGATCTTTGAGGAGTCCAATGTATGAATTTAATTCATCTACCGTACCATATGCTTCTATCCGTAGGTGGTATTTCGGAACGCGCGTCCCTCCAAAAAGTGAAGTCTGACCGCTATCGCCCGTTTTTGTATAAATTTTCATCTGTAGTGTTTAAACTTTTTCAAAGCATAAAGGTACATTATTTAAAAAGTCTGAAAAAAATAATAGTGAATCAATGCGGTTGAAATAATGAGACCTGTTTTTGTTCCGTCTTGTAATGTTATCTTTTGGAGTGAAATTTCCTACTTTGACAACGGGTATTTTAGATAAAACAAAAGAAAATTAGGAATGTATGTTTTATTGTTGCGTGTAATACACGTAGTCATCAATAATGATTTTGATAAAGTCGCGCGATCTTAAATTTGAATGAATCCCTGTGAGTTCTTTGATTTTATTAGCCAATTTTTCGAGCACTAATGGATTTCTCGTTTTAATCGATTTTTGATACAGTGCCTTAATCGTTTGGATATCTTTATCGTTTAGTACGGTGACCTGCGGAAAGGTGGGTTGGTAATCACTTGGTAAATCAGCCATGATTGTATTTTCAATACGGAGTTCTTTGCGTTCAGAAATTACGGTTGTTTCTCCAGCAATATCTCCAAGGCGTTGCCCTTTCCCATTTAATAAAATGGTTAAGATTGCTACGGACCCTCCTGCGAGATCAATATCGATAAAACGAAGTAACCAACGCAAAAGATAATTTGAAAAAGTAGGCTTACTTCCATCTAATTTAACTACCCTAATTTGATTTGCCATTTTGCCTGGGGTTTGACCATTGCAGAGGACTTCAAAGAGTAGACTGTATAAAAAAACAGGAAGACCTAAAAGGGTGTAAACTACAACGGAATCTAGGGAGGGAGGATAATTTAAAGCGTTCATAATCCAAATAATCAAACCGCTGTAAACGGCAATTAAAATTAAATCAAGAAGAAAAGAACCGATGCGAGTTGTTAAATGTGCAGCATTTTGATGAATGTTCACATTTTGCGCGGTTTCTATTTGAAAATTATCCATTTTTACGTTTATTTGTAATACTTGGTCAAACGAGAATTTCAGGCGAATATAAAAAAGATTCTAAGGATTTTCGATACTTTTTAAAGCAAAAACGAATACCATTAATGCGAGAAGCAGCTTTTGTTAAAAAACATAAAGAACGTTGGGAACTTTTTGAAAAAGCACTTTCTAATCGTCAACAAATTTCGCCAGATCAGTTGTCGGATTTATACGTAGAAATCACAGATGATTTGAGTTATGCGAATACTTTTTACCCCGGGAGTACCACAGCACACTATTTAAACAGTGTAGCAGCAGCAGCACATAGGAAACTCTATAAAACGAAAAAGGAAGGAAAAAATAGATTAATTACTTTTTTTACCACCGAATTTCCTCGGGCATTTGCATCTCATCAAAAACAATTGTTCATTGCCTTTTTAGTTTTTCTCTTCTTTGCCGTAATCGGTGCTTTTTCGGCTGCTCAAAGTGGAGACTTTTTGCGTTTGGTTTTAGGGGATAGCTATATTAATATGACCTTAGAAAATATTAACAAAGGGGATCCAATGGCTGTATATAAAGATGCAGCAGAAGTACAGATGTTTTTGGCCATTACAATAAACAATATTAAAGTAGCTACGATGGCTTTTCTATTAGGCATTTTGTTCTCGGTCGGAACCTTATATATTATGATGAAAAATGGAATGATGCTCGGATCTTTTTTGTACTTTTTTTATGATAAAGATCTTCTTTGGGAGTCATCACGTACTATTTGGATTCACGGAACTATCGAAATTAGTGTGATTATTGTAGCTAGTTGTGCTGGTATGGTATTAGGTAATGGCCTGTTATTTCCTAAGACTTTTTCTCGCTTAGATTCTTTTAAACGAAGTATCAAAGCCGGATTAAAAATTATGTTGAGTACGGTACCTTTTTTTATTATTGCAGGATTTTTGGAAGGTTTTGTAACCCGCCATACAGAAATGCCAGATTGGTTAGCGGTTTTAATCATTCTTAGTTCATTGGGATTAATGCTGTTTTACTATGTATATTATCCAATCAAGTTAACTAAACCAAAGAAAACACATGAGTTATATTGAATTTAAACGCGAAAGGGACATTGGAAGTATTATTGGTGATACCTTTAAGTTTATTAGAGAAAATTGGAAGTCGTACTTTTTAGCAGTTATCAAAATAGCGGGGCCTTTTATTCTTTTAGGGGCCTTTGTTTTGGTTGTTTATATGAGTTCTATGGGAGATGATTTCCAAAATATATCGGAAGAAAAAGATCCAAACATGGTTTTTGAAACCCTTGGGGCATTATACGCAAAAATGGGTGTGTATAGTATTGTTTCAGGGTTTGTTTATGTGCTCATTTCATTAACCTCTATTTTTTATATCAAGTCGTATATAAACAACAATGGAGTTACGAATTATACAGAAATTCGAAAAAATACCTTTACGTATATTTGGAAGTTTTTAGGTTTGGGAATGCTCATTGCACTTATCTCATTTGTTGGATTTGCCTTGTGTGTACTTCCTGGGATTTACTTTATTGTTGTTTTTTCTTTAGCTACATCCATCATGGTATTTGAGAAAAAATCAATAAGTGATAGCCTTAATCACTGTTTCTATCTTATTAAAGGGCAATGGTGGAATACTTTTGGTAGTTTGTTTGTCGTGGGGGTTTTAGTCTCTATTTTAGGATGGACTTTTTCTATCCCTAGCTTCATATATACGATGATTCATGAAATGCTAGGAAGTACAGCGCAAAATCCTATTGAAGTGTATGGAATCCTCAAAGATCCTGTGTACTTAGGACTAAACATTCTTTCAAATGTAGGTTCATTTGTACTTTCTTCTGTATCATTTATCGCTTCTGTTTTTATTTATTTTGACCTCAATGAACAAAAGAACTTGACTGGAACGATGGAACGTATTGATAATTTAGGACAATAGGCGTGCAAATAAAACTATTCTTTATCGTTTTTCTGGCTACCTTTTCAGTCGTTGCTCAAGATACCATTCGCTCTGTAGCTGAAGATGATACTATGATCGTTCCCTTGGAGTTTAATCAAGAAGAGCTGGCACGTTTTAAAAAAGATCGAGAATTAACCTATGAGGTTGTACCGTCTGAACCAAGCATTTTTGAAAAAGCATGGGACTGGTTTGTAAGAGGGCTTAATAAAGTGTTAAGTTGGTTGTTTGGCAATGGACCGGCGGGTACCATACTTAGGATAACCTTAAAAGTTTTACCCTATGTATTATTAGGTGTTTTACTATTTTTAATTTTACGTTTCTTTTTAAAAGTGAATACGGGCGATTTGGCCAAGGCTCGAGCAAGTGAAAATCCCATTCATATATCTACAGCTGAAGCGGTTTTACATATGCGCGATTTGTCTGAATTACGAGAGGCTGCTATCGCTGATAAAAAATATCGACTAGCCGTGAGATACTATTATCTCTCTGTATTACAACGTTTGTCAGATAAAGATTATATCGATTGGCATCAAGATAAAACCAATGAAGATTACCTCGCAGAATTATCAGAAAAATCGTTGAAAGAAGCTTTTGAACGCAGTACTTACCTCTATGACTTTGTGTGGTATGGTAACTTTGAGATTGATAAAGAACATTTTGAAAAGGCCAGACAAGATTTTGAATCCTTATTAAAACGCATTGGTTAAGTGGACAAAAAGACAAAAATATACATTGGATTATTTATCGTGTTGTTCGTTGGATTTATCTATGTTGAATTAACGAAACCCCAACCCATAAATTGGTATCCTTCGTATGTGGCAACGCATAAAGTTCCGTATGGGACGTATGTACTTGATCAATCAATGCCTCAGTTATTTAAGTCCACTAAAATAACCCACGTTGATCAGCCACCCTATACCTTTTTAAGTGATACAACCGTAAATGGAACCTATATTTTTATTAATAATGTAATCAATTTTGGAGAAGAAGAATTTGATAAAATTAAAGCATTTGTCGCTCGGGGAAATGACGTTTTTATTTCAACACATGGTGTTACAATAAAAGATTTTTCTTTAGAAACCAAGGCGATTTCTTCTTTAGCTTTTGGACAACATCCCTTTTTTAAATTGATTAACCCGCAATTGTCGCAAAAGCATTATACGTTTGATCGCAATTTTTACAATTCTTCATTTGTGGAAGTGGACACTACGAGAACAATGGCCCTTGGGAAAACGGGCTACACAAATAAAGAAGGTTCTGTAGTGATTGAGGGTATAAACTTTATAAAATATCGTTATGAGAAAGGAAATTTCTTTTTTCATACCTTCCCAGAAGCGTTTACCAATTACTATCTTCTAAAAGGGGAAAATTCAAACTATGTAAGTGGTCTTTTAAGTTATATTAATACGGAAAAACCAATTCTTATGGATGCATATTATAAGGATGGAAAAGCAGGTATACAGTCAGAAATGTACTATATTCTCAATACAAAATCGTTTAAATGGGCTTATTATTTAACCATTACAGGCCTCTTACTATTTGTCGTGTTTAATGGAAAACGCACACAGCGAATTATTCCAATTCGTACGCCGGTAAAAAATCAAAGCCTCGAATTTACACGAACTGTGGCAAATATGTATTTTGAAAAGTCAGCGAATAAAGCAATGGCAATACATAAAATGAACTATTTTCTCAATTTTATTCGGACTAAATACCACTTGGCAACCGGGCGCATGGATGAGCGGTTTTTTCAACAGGTAGCAGCAAAAAGTGGATGTTCGCTAGAGGAGGTACAAACGCTTTTTGACCTTTATGAAACGATAGAGAACAAAGAACAAGTGACGAAGGAAGAATTATTAAAATTAAATCAACACATTGACAAGTTTAAAAAACAATAAGCAAATGGAGCATACCGAAGAGAACAATCAGCGAGAAGTAGCTTTTGAGAACCGAATTGACTTAACTGGTTTAAAGGAGGCAGCGACAAAAATTAAAGCGCAATTACACAAAGTAATTATTGGTCAAGACAATTTTATTGAACTGTTATTAGTTGCCTTATTGGCGGATGGACATGTGTTGATAGAAGGAGTACCCGGTGTTTCAAAAACGGTTACCGCTAAGCTCTTGGCGAAAACCGTGGATACCGATTTCAGTAGGATACAATTTACACCCGATTTAATGCCTTCTGATGTGTTAGGAACATCGGTGCTAAATATGAAAACCTCGGAATTTGAATTTAAAAAAGGCCCCATTTTTTCTAATGTCATTTTGATTGATGAAATTAATAGAGCCCCTGCCAAAACACAAGCTGCATTGTTTGAGGTGATGGAAGAAAAACAGATAACTATGGATGGGATTCGGTATATGATGCCACCTCCATTTTTTGTGTTAGCTACGCAGAACCCAATTGAACAGGAAGGGACTTATGCTTTGCCTGAAGCCCAATTGGATCGATTTCTATTTAAAATTAACGTTGATTATCCCAATGTGGATGAAGAATTTTTAATTATTAAATCGCATAATAATCGAAAAGGAGGTTTACCACAAGATGAAATAGAAGCCGTTATTTCAGCAGAAGAATTATTGGGCTATAGAAAACAAATATTTGACATCCTTGCCGAAGATAAAATTGTTAAATACATTGCCGAAATTATTTGTAAAACGAGAAATCATCCACATTTGTACCTCGGAGGATCACCGAGAGCAAGTATTGCGGTACTCATGGCTGCTAAAGGTTTTGCAGCCCTTAACGGTCGCGATTTCATCATTCCTGAAGATGTGAAAAAGAGTTTTAAACCTGTGTTAAGACACCGTATTATCCTTACTCCAGAACGTGAAATGGAAGGAATTACCCCTGATCAGGTGGTTGATATGATTGTTGAATCAGTAGAAGTTCCACGATAATACGATAGCAGTCTTTGTAAAGACTCCAGCCCGCATGTTGAAAAGTTTATACATACACGATCGATTTTATTATTACTTGTCAAGTCTTGTGGGACTTTTCTTGTTGTCATATTTCATTCCTGCCTTATTTGATATAGCTGTTCTCCTCTTGGTATTGTTTGGGGTGTTACTCTTTGTTGATGCAATTAGCTTATATCGGCTAAAAAATGGCATACAGGGAAATCGAAAATTGCCATTGAAGTTTTCAAATTCGGATGAAAATTCAGTACCAGTAAAAATCGTTAATCACTATCCGTTTCCAGTTTTCGTAAAAGTAATTGACGAACTTCCTTTCCAATTTCAAAAGAGAGATTTTGAATGGAATTCAAAGATTGCAGCGCGTTCTGTATCTCAATTTGTGTATACCCTTCGACCCGTAGAACGCGGTGAATACCACTTTGGTAAATTACAAGTATATACGTCTTCAGTATTGCGAATTTTATCAAGAAGGTTTAGTCTTGGAGAACCCGAAATGGTTGCGGTATATCCGTCTTATATCCAAATGAGAACCTATGAGTTTTTAGCATTTACGAATAAGCTAAATGCAGCGGGATTAAAGAAAATTCGGCGACTTGGACACACCATGGAGTTTGAACAAATAAAGCATTATATACCTGGAGACGATGTACGAACGATTAATTGGAAAGCAACAGCCAAAACAGGGGATTTAATGATTAACCAATATCAAGATGAAAAATCACAACCCATATACTGTATTATTGATACGGGCAGAGCTATGAAAATGCCATTTGAAAGTCTTAAATTACTCGATTATGCGATTAATGCTACCTTGGCATTTGCAAATATAGCTTTACTTAAAGGGGATAAATCAGGGTTGGTTACCTTCGCTAAAAAAGTAGATACTATGGTAGCTGCTAGTAGCAAACGAACACATATCAATGTAATTAATGAGGCATTATACAAAGTCACGACAAACTTTACAGATTCAGATTTTGGCTTATTATACGCAACGATTAAACGTAAAATTACACATCGTTCATTGCTCTTACTCTATACAAATTTTGAACATTTATCAAGTTTGGAACGTCAAATTCCATCGCTCAAAGCCATCGCTAAGCAGCATTTATTGGTGGTTGTGTTTTTTGAGAATACCACATTAACAGAACTGATTCAATCTCCGGTAACCGATATACAGGCGGTATATCACCAAACGATTGCAGAAAAGTTTGCCTATGAAAAACAACGTATGGTGAAGGAATTAGAACGCAATGGAATTCATGCCCTCTTAACTCCACCAAGTAAATTATCGGTAAATGTCATTAATACCTACCTAAGGTTTAAAGCGAAGGGATTGTTATAGAAATTAGAATGCGCAGTTGTGTATCCGTTGCCTTAACATTAAAACGAACGAATCGCAACAGCATAGCACCTATAGTTGTGTCATTGAAACAGAAATTATCAGCGGTGTCTACTGTCTTTACCCTTTCTTTATTTGACTAATTCACCCTATAAAATCTTTTTGCGTCAATCATTTTAGGTATTGAATTAAGCTACTTTTTATTTTGGTCGGATATTTGCAATAGATCTAACGATAAATTTAAAACACATACCATGAATAGTAACACAAATACCTTAGTTGGCTTATTAGCAGGAACCTTAGTTGGTGCAGCTTTAGGCATATTATTTGCCCCAGAAAGTGGCGCAGCAACCAGAAGAAAAATGGCCGATAAGGCACATGACCTTGGGAATAACCTAGCAGATAAAGCAACCCAAATGAAGGATGTGGTAGTTGATGCCGCTTCGTCAAAGAAACTTTCTTTAGAAACACAAGTTGAAAATTTGGTTTCGGATGTGAGTTATAAAACAGAAGACGTAATTTCAACATTAGAGAAAAAATTAGCTGAACTTAAAGCTAAAAATAAAAAATATCAAAAATAGGAATGCAATCAGAATCTGAATCAAATACAAGTTTTAGTGCCATTGCTGAGCGACTCAAGCATTTGTTTGAAACATCAATGGAGTATTTTCAGCTAAAGGTCTTTCAGCAACTGGTGTTTACCATGAGTGCCTTTACCAAAATAATCTTTATCGGTAGTTTGATCCTCTTCGGTTTTGTCTTTTTGTGCATTTCAGCTGCCATTGCCATTGGTGAAGCCTTAGCGTCGGCTGCATTAGGGTACTTGATTGTAAGTGGAATTATATTTTTATTGGCAGGCTTGTTATTTGCTTTACGGAAATTTATCGACCGTAAGATCATTCGTAAATTTTCAGCTGTATTTTTTAATAAAAACCACTAATTATGCATAATTATCAATCATTTAAAGATATCGAAGTAGCCTTAAAAGAATTAAAACTAAAGCAACAAATTGATATTGAAGAACTCAAAAACACAGGCTATTCAATTAAGGAAAAATTAACCTTCAACGATCCGTTGAACCTAAAGTCGATTGCACTCAAATTGCTGAAGAATTTCAGTGTTTTAGTCTTTCTAAAAAAGTTTTTTAAAAAAAAGTAACCATTGAATTGGTTTGAATAAACGAGCGGTATTCAGCAGTAGAATATCGCTCTTTTTTTGGTATTTTATAAAGGGAATAAAAGTATAGATGGATGGTGTGAGTCCATAATCAATCGGCATTCTTACGGATGTGTAAAAGCGTTATGAATTTTATCATTCACGATACTAAAAACACAAAGAATAGCCGTCCTTGTGACACAGTCTTATCTTATGTACTATCAAATTGCAAATACAGCACCACTGCATTTGATTATATATCAGTTAGATTTACCCTTTATATTCAAAGAACTTTGTTCAGAGCGGAAAGAGATTAACGGATTAAACCAAGCAACGATCGAAATAATTACCGGAGAAAATCTCGGAAAATATCCTTAGCAAGTTGTTACTTATTGGCGGAATTTACAATCAACTAGACAATGGTTTTTTGACCAGTTCTGCCTTGACTACAAAGGCAAGTTTAGGCAATAAATCAATGTTAAACGGTATAAATCCATGCCGTTAATTTTGGATAAAACAAGGGTTGCTACCTGGTTAAATCAGCAGACCTCATGGAATGAAATTGACCAACGAATCAATGGGGGATGCGTTAGTGTCTTTGCAGGCGCGTCCTATCATTTGAACGTCTACGTTTGAATTTAATGGTGAGAAAGTGCTTTAAATAGTTTAAAATGAGCTAAATATTAAATCGTTCAACCTAAGTTATTTGTTAAAAGAACTGTATCTTTAAGGGAGGATTGAAAAACAAGAAAAGGCAGTACCTAATATGTTTAGTGGTAAATCTGCCTATCAGACCCTAGGTCTGAAAAGTGCGGTGGCTAGTTTAGGTGATTCGATCGTCGCGTTTTACGAAGTGCGTATGGGTGAAAGCCATGGTTTAAGAAACCCTGATATGCTCATTTAGGGTAGTTTTCAATATCGAAGATGAGATCCCTTTTGAAAAATGGGTAATTCGTTCTTGTGTGAAGGTTTTCAGGCAAAGAAGCTGAAGAATAAAATGGTTGTACAGCGGGTACCCAAAAAATATATATGAACAAAATCTACAGATATCTTATGAGCATGAATAACGAATTAGATTACATCGATACATATCAATCCTTGGGGTACGATAATTCGTATCGATTTAAAGATCAACGATTAATTGAAAATGCTTCGGGAGGCGTTTATATGCCAAGGGAAATTTATATTGTTGCAGAACATCGTTTTGAAGGTTTTACAAATCCTGATGACTTGTCTATTTTATATGTCATAGAAACAAAATCAGGGTCTAAAGGAACCATGTTAATTGGCTATGGGCCTTCGGCAGATCTTGAATTGGCTGAATTTTTTAAAGAAGTACCTAAACATCAATTTTCGAATAAAATGAATATTAATTTTTCTAATATCTAGGCATTGAGGAGGAGATAAATGATGTAAAGTGTACGTATACAGGTAAATGATAAATTATGTTTAAATAATACTACTTGTATAAAATAACAAAACCCACTAAATTATAATGAGTTTTGTTATTTATAATAGATTATGTCTTAGCGTTTTATTCTAGGCAACAAATGGTGCGTTCATTAACGAAATATGGTTTGTTTTCTATCTGGACCTACAGAGACAATTTTAATAGGTACCTCTAAATTAGCTTCTAAAAACTCGATGTACTTGATCAGATTCTGTGGTAATTGTTGTTGATCATCCATTTTTGTAAGATCATCGTCCCATCCATCTAATGTTTCATAATTAACCTGGATATTTTCTGGCTCTATATTAAACGGAAAATAATCAATTTTTTCACCTTTATAGGTATATGACGTACATACTTTGATTTGTTTAAATCCAGACAATACATCGCCTTTCATCATCATTAATTGGGTAACGCCATTTACTTGAACTGCATATTTTAGGGCAACAAGGTCAAGCCAACCACAACGGCGTGGTCTTCCAGTCGTTGCACCAAACTCATGGCCAACTTCAGCTAAGGTGGCACCATCTTCATCAAATAACTCAGTAGGGAAGGGGCCAGAACCAACGCGAGTTGTATACGCTTTAAAAATTCCGAATACTTCACCTATCTTGTTAGGGGCAACCCCTAAACCAGTACAGGCACCAGCGGCAGTGGTATTGGAAGAGGTAACAAAAGGATACGTTCCAAAATCAATGTCTAATAGGGAGCCTTGTGCACCTTCTGCTAAAATGGTTTTCCCATTTTTCATGGCATCAAAAAGATACTGTTCGCTATCAATAAAAGTTAATTTTTTAAGAGAGCTAATAGCGTCAAAAAATTCAGAAGTTAATTCGTCTAGATCGAATTGAATATCAACGTCAAAGAAATCAAGCATTTTAATATGCTTTTCAGTAAGGGCATTAAATTTATCCTTCCAATCATCTAATTCCAAATCACCAACACGCAAACCATTTCTTCCCGTTTTGTCCATATATGTTGGGCCTATTCCTTTTAACGTCGAACCAATTTTAGCTTTGCCTTTAGAGGTTTCTGAAGCAGCATCTAAAAGGCGATGCGTTGGGAGAATTAGATGTGCTTTTCGAGAAATTAGTAATTTCTTGCTAAAATCTATTCCATATGCGGAAAGATTATCAATTTCTTTTTGAAAAATAACCGGATCAATAACCACTCCATTCCCCACTATATTCACCGCTTTATCGTGAAATATACCAGAAGGTATGGTGTGAAGCACGTGTTTATTTCCATCAAAAATCAAGGTATGTCCCGCATTGGGCCCTCCTTGAAATCTTGCGATTATATCGTAATTTTTAGTAAGTACGTCTACTATTTTTCCTTTTCCTTCATCTCCCCACTGTAAGCCTAGCAATAGATCAACCATTGTTGCAATTGAATTTTAAATTTAACTTATTTTTTAGCCTTGTTTTTTCTTGTGCCATAAAAATAAAGCGAATGGTTTTGAACCTCTATATTAAAAACTTCCTCGATTGTTTTTTTTATGGTTTGTATTCGTGGATCACAAAATTCGATAACTTCCCCAGTATCTGTCAAAATGATATGATCGTGTTGCTTATCAAAATACGATTTTTCATAATGCGCCTGATTCTGACCAAATTGATGCCTTCTAACAAGACCACATGCCAATAATAATTCTATCGTATTGTAAAGGGTAGCCCGACTTACTCGATAATTTTTATTCTTCATATAAACATATAAAGACTCAATATCAAAGTGATCGTTGTGATCGTAAATTTCTTGAAGAATAGCATAACGTTCAGGCGTTTTTCTATGCTGATTGTTCTCTAAAAATGCCGTGAAAACATTTTTGACAATTTCCTGATTTTTTGCATTATCCATGATCAATTCTTAAAAAACAAATATACGTATAAAAGCAATTTAAGTTTCGCGAAAAATAAAAAAGTTTAACAACTTTTGAACAGTAAAATGTTAAATAAATTGGTCAATCAGAAGGTACGTCATAAAGCACATATAGCAATCTTATCACATTAACTGTAGGCTTAAAAAGCAAAAAGAATGATACCCTAATTAGATTAATTATTTAAGCGTTCTACTTTATCAACTCCTTCAATTTTTTTCAATCGGTCAATTAATTTTTTTAACTGGGTATTGTTCTTTATACTCACCGCTATTTTTCCTTCAAAAACCCCTTGATTTCCGGCAATATTAATATTGTGAATATTAACATGCATGTTATTTGAAATAACGCGTGTCACTTCATTAATCAATCCTACATTGTCAATTCCGGTAATTCTAAGCAACACTTTAAATTCGCGTTGACTTGAATCTATCCAGGTAGCCTGCATTACGCGATAGGCGAACTGTGATTGCATACTCACCGCATTGGGACAATTTTGCTTATGTACTTTTAGTCCTTCTGAAACAGTGACAAATCCAAAAACTTTATCCCCTGGGATGGGGTTACAACATTGTGCCAATTTGTAGTCTAAATGTTCTTCATTCTTACCAAAGACCAGTGCATCAAATTTATCGGTAATTTCTTCTGGTTGGTTATGTTGTGGCGTCTTTGTATCGGCGCGTTTAATTTTACTTTTAAAGAAATTGTAAATAGCATTGCTACGTTGACTGGCATAATTTTTTAATTGTTGGTTGTCAATAGCCCCATTTCCAATTCGATAGAATAAATCTAAACTCGTTTTAAGTTTAAAATAATCAACTAATTCATTAATTGTTTTTTCATTAAAAGGTACTTTTATATGGCGTAATTTACGGGCTAAGACCTCTTTACCTTCTTCTGCGATGGTTTTTTGCTCCTCTTTTAAAGCGGTTTTAATTTTAGATTTGGCCCTTGCGGTTTTAGCCATATCCAACCAAGATAGTTTGGGCTTTTGCGATTTTGAAGTGATAATTTCAACTTGATCCCCACTGTTTAATTCATAGCTTAAGGGAACGAGTTTTCCATTGACTCGTGCACCGCGGCAACGCATACCTATTTCTGTGTGGATAGCAAAAGCAAAATCAATAGGTGTCGCTCCTTTGGGGAGGGATTTTATATCACCATTTGGAGTGAATATATAGATCTCTTTTGAATAGAGGTTAAGCTTGAATTGCTCTACGAAGTCCACCGCATTAATATCTGGATTTTCAAGCGTTTCTTTGAGCTTATTCAGCCAATTTTCTAAACCACTTTCTCGTTCATTCGCATGTTTGTACTTAAAGTGTGCTGCATATCCTTTCTCGGCGATTTCATCCATGCGTTGAGATCGAATCTGTACTTCAACCCAACGCCCTTTGGGACCCATTACGGTAGTGTGTAAAGATTCGTATCCCGTAGATTTTGGTTGTGATATCCAATCGCGTAAACGAGCAGGGTTTGGATTGAAATTGTCTGTGACAATCGAATAGATCTTCCAAGCATTAAATTTTTCTTGCGATAATTCTGAACTGTAAATTATTCGAATCGCAAATTTGTCGTAAACTTCGTCAAATGAGACACCTTGATTGAGCATTTTTTTACGAATGGAAAAAATGGATTTTGGCCGTCCTTTAATGACATAGTCAAAATTCTCTTTATCCAATGCTCCTTTAATAGAAGCTGTAAATTGTTTAATATATTCGTTTTGTTCTTCTTTACTCTCTTTGGTTTTTGTCAATAAATCCTGAAAGACTTCGGGCTCTGTATATTTTAATCCTAAATCTTCTAATTCGGTTTTTATATTGTAAAGTCCCAAACGATGTGCTAGCGGGGCATAAATATACAGGGTCTCCGATGAAATTTTAATTTGCTTGTAATCAGGCATCGAATCCATCGTTTGCATATTGTGCAAACGATCGGCAATCTTGATAAGAATCACCCGAACATCATCGTTTAAGGTGAGTAACATCTTTCTAAAATTTTCAGCCTGAATTGAGACTTCTTGCTCTTTGTTCAGTCTAGAAATTTTAGTTAATCCATTGACAATTCTAGCGATGGTTTCTCCAAAAAGGCGTTCAATATCGTCAAAATCATAGTCCTCCGAGTCCTCTACAACATCGTGGAGTAGTGCACTTGCAATCGATGTAGCACCGAGCCCAATTTCATTCGCTACAATTTTTGCTACAGCAATCGGATGATAGATATAAGGCTCCCCTGTTTTACGACGTTGATTTTTATGTGCATCAACGGCTACATCAAAAGCGCGTCTAATCAAGTCCTTATCTTGTTTTGACAAGGTCTGATAGGTGACACTAAGCATATCCTTATAGCGCTTTTTTATCTCCTTATTCTCTTCTTCTATAGATACCGTATAAGCCATAGTTTAAAAATAACATATTTTTTTTTAGGACAATTTATTTTTTGTTGAAGTTTGTAATTATACAGTAAAAAAATGATCTATTAGAACCATTTACAAAATAATTTTCACCTGTGTTAGAAAGTGAAAAATCCATTTTTAGCACAGGCAATCCTTAGCTTCTCAAGAACTAGCTCATCGCTTGTATCCGTTGCAATAAGGTAGGATGTGAATAATGCATAAAAACATAGGCTGGATGCGGCGTTAAATTACTAAAGCTATTTCGGGATAATTTTTTTAAGCCACTGATAAGTGGGGCTGCACCGACGTATTCTTTGGCAAAATGATCAGCCTGATATTCAAATGTACGCGATAGTATATTCATTAATAACCCGGTGAGTTCAGAAATCGGACTATACAGAAGACTAAAGGCAATTAAGCCAATGTGAAAACTGGGTGTTTTAACGGATAATGCGTTTGCGAGAAGTTCATTGTTGATAAATATCGACAATAGAAATAAGGTAAATCCTGTTAAAAGAATTGATAGTAGCATATTTACCAACACGTGTTTTTTCTTATAATGACCTACTTCATGAGCTAAAACAGCCACAATTTCATCTACGCAGAGATCTTTAATCAGGGTATCGTAGAGTACAATCCGTTTCTTTTTTCCAAAACCAGTAAAATAAGCATTGGCTTTTGTTGAGCGTTTCGACCCATCGATGACATAAATTTGATCGAGTTGAAAATCGACTTTAGCAGCTAATTCCCCCAATTTATCACGGAGTCCTCCGGGTTCAAGGGGTGTTTGCTTGTTAAATAAAGGAACGATCCACGTTGAATAGAATAAGGTCATTAATAAAGAAAAAACGGCAATTAAAATCCACGTATACCACCAAAAATTGGATTCGGTTAAGACGTAGAATTGATAAATCACGGTGAGTAAGACGCCACCAATTACCACCGTCAATAAAAGTCCTTTTAGCTTGTCTAGAAAAAATAGCTTTTTTGTCATTTTATTAAAACCGTACTTCTCTTCAATATAAAAGGTTTTATAATAGCTCAAAGGCGTACTTAGTACATCGGCACCAATAAAAATAATACCGAAAAAATAAAGTGTAATAACCGTGTCATTCGTACTTAGTTTTCTTGCTAGAGAATCGATATAGGCAAAACCTTCTACATAGAAAAAAAATAAAATAGCGACAAACGAGATAGCACCCGTTAGCATAGAAAATTTAAAATTTTCTGCTTTATATGCTTGTGATTTTTGATATGCGTCGGCATCGTATACATCTTGAAGTTGCTCTGGAAGCGGGTCGTTAAAATGCTTGGCATTTAAAAAACTGAGCAAAACATCAACGAGGTAATTCAAGATGAGAATTCCAATAATGATTTGTAAAATGAGGGTAGGGGTCATACTTATTTTTTTAGAATCCTTCGTGAAAATTTATATTTTTTAGCCCAATAAACGTTGTCTAAATCAGATTTTATAATTCCTTGCGATGTTGAACTGTGCATAAATTGATTATTTCCTACATAAATACCCACATGTCTGTATTTTCGAGAAGGCCTGAAAAATACCAAATCGCCAATTTTAATCCGTGACTTCGATATTTTTGATCCTACTTTAGCCATTTCTTTAACAGTACGTGGTAAGATGATTTGAAAAGCATCCCGGTATACGGTCTGTACAAATCCAGAACAATCAAAGCCATTGCTATCTACGCCACCAAATCGATATGGAACACCATAGTACTTACGGTATTCTTCCGCCAGTTTTTTTTCAGTCTGTTGCAGGTTTGCCGTCTGCTTTAAACTTCCGCAACTACCTAATAGAACGAGAAAGATAAAGCCTAAGATTTTTGTAATTTTCATGAAAAATTGCGTTGTCTTTTCGCTTCAAAAATAATAATTGCAGCCGAAACAGAAACATTTAAAGAATCAATAACGCCCTGCATAGGAATTTTAACAATAGCTTCTGCGCTTTGTAGCCAAGATTTGCTCAGGCCGGTAGCTTCTGTACCAACGACTATGGCCGTTGCATTTCGGTAATCTGGTGTAGTGTACGATATGCTGTTGTCTAAGGCTGCACAATAGCTTTTTATTTGATGGTCTTTAAGGAATTGAATAATTTCTTCGGTACTCCCCGTGGCAATGCGGTTGGTAAAGAGACATCCTACGCTAGAGCGGATGATATTTGGGTTATAGAGGTCGGTTTTGGGATTTGCGATGAGTACCGCGTCGAGATTGGCAGCATCGGCAGTTCTTAATAGTGCTCCGATGTTTCCCGGTTTTTCTGGCGCTTCGGCAATTAATATAAGTGGATTTTCACGCTTAATCTGTAAGGTGTTTAGTTGATGGTCCTTACTTTTTACGACAGCCATAATACCTTCAGTAGAACCCCGATGGGCTATTTTTTCGTATAAAGAAGGTGGTATATGTACAGTGGGAATTTGTGAAGGCAGTTCTTTTAATTCAGCCGGATGATATAATTCTGCACAATAGAGAAGTTGCTCAATTTCATATCCACCACAAATAGCTAACGAAAGCTCCCGTTGGCCTTCAACAACAAACTTCCCTTCTTTTTTACGCGTACGTGATTTTTCTTGTAGTTGTAAAACGAATTTAATGAAAGGATTTTGAATGCTACTAATACTTTTCACTTGAAAATTTTTTACAAAGTACGTACTTTTTGATGGAAACACAGATACAAAGTTCTCAGCTTCTCGTGAGAATTTGTTTACCCAATATAGATGCCAAGTATCGATTTGCAAATCGTTGGGAATGTATAAGAAAAAGACATCCGTCGGGTTTTAGTTGAGTACTGAGGGATTTACCCGTGGATATAAACATAAAAATGGCTTTAGATTCATGGATAAAAAAAGCCATATAACATTCGAAAATGCTATATGGCTTTGGAATAAAACTTCTTCTTTCCTCTTTATTTTAGGGTGTTGTATTTATTCATATAACGTCTCCATAAGGTTGTTTGATGACTCTCTAAACTAATAGCTCTGCCATCAATATAAGCATGGGTTAGTTGATTGGTACGCATATCTAAGGCATCCCCCTTACTGACAAAAAGGGTCGCACTTTTTCCCACCTCTAAGGTTCCATAGGCATCGTCAATACCCAAAATCTTTGCGGTATTACTCGTGATCATTTTCAACGCTTCTTCCTTGTCTAAACCCTGTCCCACAATTTGTCCTGCATAAAAAGGGAGGTTACGGCTGTTCATTCGTTCCATATCGCCCGCATTTTGTAGTCCAACTAAAATACCAGCATCTGCCAAAATTTTTGGTAATTTATAGGGATAGTCGTAATCGTCGTCATTACTTGCAGGTAGGCTTTGGGTTCGAACTGCTAATACAGGAATTTGGTGTTTTTTTAAGAGGTCTATGGTTTGAGGAGCTTCGTATCCTCCCACAATTACCACATGTTTCACACCCATTTTTTTGGCAAAAATCACGGCGTCGGTAATTTCTCTTGCCGCATTAGCGTGTACATAGAGCTTTTTTGTACCGTCAAAGAGGCCTTGCATTGCTTCAAAAGGTAGATGTCTTCTCGTCTTTGCTTTAGGGTATGAGATAGCATTGCGGAAATATGTTTTAATTTCATCAACACTTTTTGCATAATTTTTATTTGGGATGATTCCAGGTGCTTCCCCCAATCGTACCCTTCCTCTTGAAAAACTTCCTGGCCAGTTAAGATGAATTCCGTCATCTTCTTTTACTACGGCATCTTCCCAATTCCAAGCATCAAATTGAACCACCGATGAAGTTCCAGAGATTACACCTCCACGAGGGGTGATTTGTCCCATTAACACACCGTTTGGTCGCATACTTTCTACTACTTTCGATTCGGTATTGTAGGCAATAATACTACGGATATGTGGTAAAAAGGAACCAACTTCATCTTCGTCAATAGATGCACGTACCGCATCAATTTCTCCTAAACCAAGCGTAGAATTTGGCATGATAAATCCAGGATACACGTGTTTCCCTTTTCCATCAATGATCAGTCCACTCGGAGTGACATCGGCGCCAATACGTATTATTTTTCCATTTTCAAAAACGATAATACAGTTTTCAATGACTTGTCCATTACCTATATGTGCAGTAGCCCCCACAATAGAAGTGATTTCGTCTTGTGGATCGGCAGGTGTTTGTTGTGCGTTTAAAGGAATACAAACAAGGAGTAAGGCATACAGGCAAGCATAGGCCGCTGTAGATACTTTCTTTATTAAATTCGTATATACTAAGTTCATAAGGTTGTTTTTAGTGTTCATGGTTGCTATCATCTAAAGAATCACAGTGTAATGCGCGTTTAACATTTTTCTTTGGTGCTTGGGTTGGGGCACCATTCGCTTTTTCATTGAGCATCATGTCAATGAGTTTGTTTTTTTCTAAGCGTATGTCAGCTCTCATTTGTTTATCTCGATCTATATCAAAATAAATTGCGCCATCAATCATCGTTTTTTCAGCTTTTGCATAGACTGATAAAGGATGGTCACTCCACAAGACTAAATCGGCGTCTTTACCTACTTTCACACTTCCCACTCGATCGTCAATATGTAAGAGTTTTGCCGGATTTAACGTAACAAATTTCCAAGCTTCTTCTTCAGAAACGCCGCCGTATTTTACGGGCTTACTCGCTTCTTGGTTTAGACGTCGAGACATTTCTCTATCGTCTGAATTAATAGCAGTTGTAATTCCGACATCATGCATGATGGCTGCATTATAAGGAATGGCATCATTTACCTCAAATTTATAAGCCCACCAATCTGCAAAGGTTGAACCACCTGCTCCGTGTGCTTTCATTTTATCGGCTACTTTGTATCCTTCAAGGATGTGCGTAAACGTATTGATTGTGAAATTGAATTTCTCGGCTACTTTCATCAACATGTTGATTTCACTTTGCACATAAGAGTGACAGGTGATAAAACGCTCCTTATTGAGAATTTCAGCGAGTACTTCCATTTCGAGATCCTTGCGATACGGTTTTCCACTTTTCTTAAGTGCATCGTATTCTTTAGCCCGTTGAAAGTAATCAATATACAATTGTTCAACACCCATACGCGTTTGTGGAAAGCGTGTAGAGGTTGATGATCGTGATTGTTTCACATTTTCACCCAAGGCAAATTTGATGAATTTAGGAGCGTTATCATACACCATATTTTCTCCTGTTTCTCCCCATTTTAATTTAACGATCGCCGATTGTCCTCCAATAGGATTTGCTGAGCCGTGTAAAATTTGTGCACTGGTAACTCCACCTGCTAAATTTCGGTAGATATTGATATCTTCATTATCAATCACATCTTCCATGGTTACTTCTGCAGAAGAATTTTGCCCTCCTTCATTCACAGAGGTCGCTGCAATATGGGTGTGTTCATCAATAATTCCCGCAGTCAAGTGTTTCCCCGTTGCGTCGATAACTCTGGCAGACCCTTTGGGTAGGTTTTTTCCAATCTTCGCAATTTTACCTTTCTTAACAAGGACATCAGTTTCAGTTAGAATTCCTTCAGCTTCATTGGTCCAAACGGTAGCGTTTTTAAATAATACAGTTTCTGATTTTGGTAATTCTTTAAAACCAAAGGCTTCATTAGGGTAGGTAATAGGAACAATTTCATGCACCTTTATTTCGCGGGGTTTGGAATCTTTTTTTTCTACATCGCCGGTTTTCGTAGCGGTCCATGCAACCTCTTTGCTATCTACTACAGCCTTTCCTTTTAAGGTTGTATCATCAGCCTTAACCCGTGCTTTTAGGCGCGAATTTTTACCGTCCTCGGTGAGGATAATTCCAATCCACCCTTCACTGTAGTTCACTTTAGCCGATATTTTGGTATCGCCTTTTTTTACCTCAATCTTAGGTTTATCCGCAGCGCCCGAAAGGGTCATATCATACGATTTATCACCTAATTGTAAGGTGTATTTTCCGCTGATATCCTTGGCTGTATAGTCTTTTAAGACATTCTTTTTTCCCTGTACCCAGTTTTCATAGAGGGTAGACTCTGGATCAAAAATGTTTCCTGAGGTGATTAAGAAATTGGCAATTTTGCCCTTTTCTAAGGTTCCAACAAGCGATGATTTACCTAAGATTTTTGCAGGAACAGTTGTTAAGGCCGCTAAAGCACGCTTTTCGTCCAATCCGTATTTGATGGCTTTTTGAACATTGCTCATAAAATTAGCTGGCGATTTTAATTGATCAGTAGTAAAGGCAAATGGAATATTGTTTTTAGCAAAGGCCTTTGGATTGGTAGGTGCTTGATTCCAGTAACGCATATCACCGAGGTTTACAACATCCGCTTGAAACGGATTTGAAACATCGTATGCTTTCGGAAAGTTTAAAGGTAATACAAACGTAGCATTGGTTTTTTTAATTTGATCAATGATTTGATATTCATCTCCATTTCCTACAATGGTATATTGGATCCCAAATTCATCCCCAATTTTATCTGCTCTAATGGCGTTTAACTTACTCCCAGCATAAAATATTTGTGGTAAGCTTGCATTTTTATTAAGTGCAGCTAAGGATAAGTCTTGGGTTTTTACATGCCCATCGGCATACCATTGTGCATCTAGATACATTTGTCTTAGCAAAGCGATAGCGCCCATTAATGAAGATGGATACGATTGTCTAGAGGCGCGACTTTTGTTAAAGGATAAGTATTGAGCCGAACGAACATCGAGAATGCGCGTTTCATTGTCGTCGGTTGAGTTTAAGGCTACAAGTACCCCGGTTCCTCGGACAATTCCATCTTTTACATGCGTATTAACTAAACCAAAGCCCGCCTTACGCAATTCCTCTGCTTTTTTACTGTCGTAGTTAAACTGGTCAAAAGCATTGGTTTCTGCACGAATGTGTTCATTCCAATAATATCCTTTTCGCTGCGTATCGAGCTGTTGACTTCCTCCACGTGTAAAATTACCAGCGGAAGGAGGGGTAACTCCTAGGTCACTGTAAACATCAATAAACGAAGGGTAAATACTTTTTCCATCAAGGTCAATAACCTCTGTGCCATTGGGCAATTTTACAGAAGCACCTACTTCAACGATGCGTCCATCTTTAATAAGTAAGGTCCCTTTTTTAATCGTTTGATCTGGTGAGATGACTATATGGGCATTGGTAAATGCCGTATAGTTGGTGTAAGTGTCATTAACCCCACTGTTGTTGGGGAAATAATCCTGAGCTGATGTTACATGAATGCAACAAATGGCCCATAAAACTCCAAAAAAAAGCTTTCGTAAATTTTGTTTCATAAGATTAAGTTAGTAATTGTTATTGAATTGAGTTGTTATAAAGTAGCTAAGGTACAAATAAAAGTGAAATTTATCACGTTGCTATCAGTGATCCTTTGGTAGGTAGCATAAACAGGGTGAATGTTGTGATTGTGCGTTTTTTTGATTGAAAGACAAATGGTGTACAGCGATAACTAAATTGTTGTAGATGGAGTTTTAGTACCTTGTTATTTTTGGGAATAGACCGTGCTTTGCGTAGATTTTTTGTTGGTAAATCGGTGGATTTGTAGGTTTAAAGTTCAGAAGTAGTGGGGAAGTAATGAAGCAACAAATTAGCTATAAGTCGATTACTTCATTTTTAGCACAAAATTTTCCCTGGCTTGTCCTTTTCTAAAAAAAACGATACCCCAATAAAATGTGTCAATTGTTACGGTTACATCGGGATGTCTTTTAATTTGTTCCCAGGCTTCGGTCATCCCTCGACTCCAATAGATATCATCAAAGATAAATACCGTGTTGTCATGTTTGTTGCTGAGACATAATTCAAAGTACTGTAAGGTTGCTTCTTTTTGATGATTGCCATCAAAAAAGATCAAGTCAAAAGGGGAGTGATTTTGAAGGGTAGGTAGCAGCGTTTTTTCAAAGGGGCCGAGTTCGAGTTGAATAGTGTCTAACCCAAAGGCATTAAATTGCTGTTGTGCTATGTTTGCCGTTTGCGGACAACCCTCTAAGGTGACGATCTTTGTATGTGGATGTTGAAAAGCCATGCTTGCAGTTCCGATACCCAATGAGGTTCCTATTTCAAGTACAGTGGCAGCATTTATCCGACGTACGATGCGATTTAATACGTGGGCTCTGTGTACAGAGATGCCGGCATGCTTCGCAATAGCAGCAATTTTCCGCTCCTTGGTGGTCATCGATTTTGATCCAGCTCCAAAGTCTTGAACATCAATACTCAATGTGTTTTTTACCAATTGTTTACGGTAGTTTTTGATACGTTCATCTGCCGTTTTTTCAGGTGTTTTGTAAAAACAGGTATTGGCAAATTCATAAACAAACGGTGAATGAACGCCGTGTTTGCGTTTCGCTTTTCGGAGGAAGGCTAGATAGGATTTTATTTGGTAAAACATAGGTGTACTTGAAATGTCAAAAGTAGAAATTTATGGGCTTACCTAGGTATAGGATACACAAAGATTTTACCATTAAATACCAGATGAACTACGGAAGCAAGGTATTTTGAGGTGAGTATCCTTACTACATAGTGTATTTTGCGCTGTGGTTGATTGGTAGTCGAAGACTTTTGGCGGAATCTGAACAACGAGTGACTTAATCCTGTTATATTTTAGGACCAAATACCCCATAAAGAATTAACAAGTAGCAAGAACTAATTAACAATAATTAGGCTCATTAGCAATTAAAAATTATATTTGCCGGTAGATAAAAATTGACATGACGCGTAAAATTTTGTACCTACTAATTCTTAGTACACTGGTGGTTTCTTGTGTTCCCAAAAAGGATTTAGTTTATTTTCAAGGAGAACCCACCCCGAGCACCAAAGTGTATAAATTGGCAAATGAGCCCTATCGTTTACAGGTCAATGATATTTTAGATGTTAAGATTAAGGCAGATGACGAAAAGAAGGTAAGTTTGTTTAATCAAACAGAAACAATCCCAAATCAATCCCTACAGCAAGGAGAGCAGTCGCTGTATTTTAATAGCTATACCGTAGATCGACAGGGGAAAATTCGTTTTCCATATATTGGAGAAGTCAATGTGTTGGGTTATACTGAAAAGGAAGTACGCGAAAAAATTGAGGATGAGCTACGAAAGTATTTTAACGATTTGGAAGATATTTTCGTAACCGTTAAATTGGCCGGGATACGCTATACCGTTATCGGTGAGGTCAATAGAAATGGTTCGCAAGTTTTGTATCAAAATCAAGTAAGTATTGTTGAAGCCATAGCAAATGCAGGGGATATTACCATTACTGGAGATCGAAAAAAAGTACAAGTTTGGCGCAAAAATATAGATGGAACTAAAAAGTTTTACCTCGACCTAACTAAGGTTGAAACATTTAACCACGAAGCTTTCTACATTCAATCAAATGACATAATCTACGTAGAACCCTTAAAACAAAAATCGTGGGGAACGGGTACAACGGGGGTGCAATCGTTCACAACTATACTCTCTGTCTTGTCTTTGGTAACTACGTCGATCTTATTAATTAAGACCTTATAATGAAACCAGGAGAAAAGTTTGAATTTAACATGAATGATGTCAAGAGCTTTGATGTCAAAGAATACATTTTCAAAGTGTTGTCACATTGGAAATTATTTCTTGCCATGCTGATTGTTGGGTTGGTGGTTGCATTTTATGTGAATCGTAGAAAAGAACGAATTTACAGTTTAAATGGGTTGATTACCGTAAGTGAGGAACAAAATCCGTTGTTCAATTCAGGGACCAATATTGCCTTTAACTGGGGAGGACCGAGTGATAAGGTTGAAACCATCATCGCCATTTTAAAATCGAGAACCCATAACGAAAAGGTAGTAGACAGTTTGCAATTGTTTGTCAATTACCTGAGAGAAGGACCCTATCGCGTGGAAGATGTGTACGGACTTACCCCCTTTGTGATTCGTCCCAATTTAAATGCCTATCAGCTTCTAGGAACGAAAATTAAATTGACCTTTAAGGAGGGCAATGCAGTGGAGGTATCGGTCAATTTTAACGGTGAAGAACAACGCTTGGTGAATTATACCATAGATGATACCGAGGGGTTTGTGCCTGACGAAAATTCTTTTAGTCAAATTTTTACGGATTACCATATTAAAACACCGTTTTGTGAATTTACCATTCAGCCAAAACGCGCAGATCTGGCATTGAAAGGGGAGTACTACGTGTATTTTTCGAGCTACAACAGCACGGTAAGTAAGTACCAAAACATTGATGTGGAGGCCTATAAAGATGGTACTTCCATTATTGAATTGAGCATGAAGGGATCTAACAAAAAGAAGATAGAGACCTACATTAATGCGACAGTTGCCGTTCTAGATCGAGATCAAAAGGAACAAAAAATTAAATACGCTCGAAGTACCAAAACATATATTGACGGGGTATTTGAAATGGCTGCGAAAAGCTTAGATACCATTGAAAAGGATTTAGGAAATTACAAGCGGGCTAATAATGTGTACGACCTAAGTGCACAAGGACAGACTTTATTGGATGGACTTACCCAATTGGATGAGGAAAAAGGAGAAATAACAAGTCGTCTTAGTTATCTCAATAACCTGATAGAATATTTACAAAAGATCAATGTTAACGATGGGTCTGGGGTTTTGGCACCAGCCAGTATCCAGTTAGAAGATCCTAATATTACCAAAAATATCGTTGAATTAATTGATTTGGCGAAGGAGCAACGAAAATTAGCGAAAGAAGTAACACCTAATTATCCCCCCCTTAAATTGTTAAATGAAAAGATCAGCAATACCCAAGGGGTGATACTTGAAAATTTAGCAAATCTTAAAAAACAGACGGTAAACAGTTTAAACAGTATAGATAAGCGGTTAGCGGCCTATAACGCACGCTTAAAGACACTACCACTAAAAGAGCAAGGCTTGGTAAAATACGAGCGAAATTACAAGCTTACGGCCGCCAATTACGAATACCTCAAACAAAAGCAATACGAGGCGGGTACGGCTATTGCCGCCAATGTATCGGATATAAAAATATTGGATAAGGCAAAGGATGTAGGGCAAGGCCCCATTAGTCCAAATACCCTCTTTAATTATTTAGTAGCCGCTCTGTTGAGCCTCGGTATTCCTTTTTTGTATATTTTGATTAAAGAAGCCTTAAACAACAAAATTCTTACCGTAGAGGAAATTGAAAAAAGCTATAAAATTCCGGTTTTAGGTGTGGTAGGTAGTGGAAATATTGACTCCTATTTAGCCGTGTTTAATCGGCCCAAATCGTCCTTGGCAGAATCATTTAGAGCGCTGCGTTCTAATATTCAGTTTTTGTTTAAAAAAGGCGAAGGGTCTAAAACGGTCGTTGTCACTTCTTCGGTCAGTGGAGAAGGAAAAACCTTGTGTTCTATCAACATGGCCTCCGTTTTTGCCATGAGTGAGAAAAAGACGATTTTATTGGGCTTTGATTTACGTAAACCAAAATTACACATCGATTTTGAAGTGAGTAATGAGCTTGGTGTGGTTAATTACCTGATTGGACAAGTTTCCTTAGAAGAGGTTATTCAATCCACACAAGTGCCAAATTTAGACATTATTACCTCAGGGCCTATTCCGCCAAATCCTTCTGAGCTTTTGATTAGTGATGCGGCGCATGAGATGATGCTAACCCTCAAGGAACGTTATGATTATATTGTCATAGATACCCCGCCGGTGGGCTTGGTGGCCGATGCCATTGAACTGTTTAAATATTCAGATGCGGTACTGTATATTATTCGACAAAACTATACCCAACGGGGTATGCCGAGAATGATTGATGAAAAATACGAACATGAAGAGGTGAAAAATATCAGTTATGTCCTCAATGATTTTAGTATTAAAAATACCTACGGTTACGGCTATGGTTATGGCTACGGCTATGGTTATGGCTATGGTTATGGTGGCTATGGTGATGGGAAGTATGGAAATGGCTATCATGCCAACGAGATCAAACAACCTTGGTATAGAAAGTTCTTTAAATAATAATATTTATGAATTGGTAGCGTTCATCAGTAGTGAACATTTAAATTGTTAAATAGAAAATGGAAAACAAAAAAATTGCAATTATTGGATTGGGCTATGTGGGATTGCCATTAGCGGTTGAATTTGCCAAGAAATTCAAGGTGGTAGGATTCGATATCAATCAAACCCGAATAGATCAACTCCGCGCCAATAAAGATGTGACGTTAGAAACGTCTTCAGAAGAATTAGCCACAGTGAATGTGGGGTCAAAAGAAGCCTTAGATACCAAAAAAACAGGCTTCTGGATCACAAATGAATTGGCAGATATTGCAGATTCCAACTTCTATATTGTAACCGTTCCAACACCGGTAGATAAAAACAATCGTCCAGATTTAACGCCGTTGTTTAAAGCAAGTGAAACAGTTGGTTCGGTCTTAAAGAAAGAGGATATTGTGGTATATGAATCTACGGTATTTCCCGGAGCTACCGAAGATGAGTGTGTTCCAATTCTTGAAAAGAAATCGGGACTTACCTTTAATAAAGATTTTTATGTGGGATATTCTCCAGAACGTATAAATCCAGGAGATAAAACCCATACCGTAACTAAAATTCTAAAAGTTACTTCTGGTTCAACACCTGCGATTGCGAAAGTAGTTGATGACATATATAAAACCATTATTGTAGCAGGGACTCATTTGGCACCGTCAATTAAGGTGGCAGAAGCTGCCAAGGTGATTGAAAATTCTCAAAGAGATATTAATATTGCCTTTGTAAATGAACTCTCTAAAATATTTCGATTAATGAATATTGATACCCATGAGGTATTAGAAGCCGCTGGTACCAAATGGAATTTTCTCCCTTTTAAGCCAGGATTGGTCGGAGGGCATTGTATTGGGGTAGATCCGTATTATTTAGCGCAAAAAGCCATGGAATTAGGCTATAACCCAGAAATTATTTTAGCAGGAAGACGTCTCAATGATAGTATGGGACCTTTTGTCTCTACGGAAACAGTAAAGATGATGATTAGAAAAGGAATTCCAGTAAAAGATGCGAAGGTCTTAGTTTTGGGAATTACCTTTAAAGAAGATTGTCCAGACATCCGAAATTCACGGGCTATTGACATAGTAACTGAATTACAAACCTACGGTGTGAATGTAGACGTCTATGATCCATGGGCAACCGTTGCTGCGGTCAAACATGAATATGGAATTGATCTTGTGAGTGATAAAAAGGACCTTGATAAAAATTATGATGCCGTGATTGTGGCTGTATCACATCAGGAATTTTTAGAATTAGAATTGAGTGATTACGTAAATGATAATCATGTTATTTTTGATGTTAAAGCGACGTTTCCGAAGGATAAATCGCACAGTAGATTGTAATGTAGTCTTCAGTCTTCAGTCAACAGTTGGCAGTTGGCAGTTGGCAGTCTTAAAACCTGAAGAAAGTTGAAATAGAGAGTAAATAATAGTTCATTTTTCGTTATTAATTTAATTATTAATAGGTTTGAATTATTATGGGATTTAGAAAGTTATTAGCTTATAGAAAAGGTTTTGACTTGGCAATGGAAATTTTTGAAATTACGAAGTCTTTTCCAAAGGAAGAACGGTATTCTTTGACAGATCAAATCAGGAGATCATCGCGGTCAGTTTGTATTAATATGGCTGAGTCGTATCGAAAAAGGATTTATCCGAAACATTTTATAAGTAAGTTGTCAGATGCCGATTCGGAAAATGCAGAAACTTTGGGATGGCTTGAGTTTGCAAGTTCATGCAATTATATCACTAAAGATAAAAAGAAGAAATTAGAAAGGAAGAATATTGAAGTCGGAAAACTCATTAATTATATGATGATGAATCCGAAAAAATTTGAATAAAAATTGAAAGTTTCGAATCGGTTCTATAAAATTGTACTAACCGCAGACTGAAGACTGTTGACTGCAGACTGTAGACTGAAGACTGCTGACTGTTGACTGTAGACTGTAGACTGAAGACTGAAGACTGTAGACTGCAAACTGTAGACTGAGAAATAAAACAACAAACGAACAACACCACAAGAAATTCGCTATAAAAAAATGAATAACCCTACCAATAAAAATAAAAAAATCCTCGTTACCGGAGCTGCCGGATTTATTGGCTATCACTTGTCCAAGTTATTAACCCAAAATAGCTATGATGTTGTTGGGATTGATAATATTAACGATTATTATGATCCTAATTTAAAATTAGCTCGTTTAGAAGATTTGGGGATTGATATTTCGGCCATTGAATACAATACGCCTTTGAAGGGAAGTATTACCTTTGTAAAACTCGATTTACAAGACAAAGAAAATCTCCTTGATTTATTTAAAAAAGAACACTTTTCCTATGTGGTGAACCTAGCTGCTCAAGCGGGCGTTCGATATTCTTTAGAGAATCCTCAATCGTATGTTGACAATAATATTACGGGGTTTTTAAATGTCTTAGAAGCTTGTAGAACCTACCCTGTTGAGCATTTGGTTTTTGCATCTTCGAGTTCAGTTTATGGTTTAAGTGAAGAAATTCCTTTTTCAGTTGATAGCCATACAGACCATCCGTTAGCCATGTATGCCGCCAGTAAAAAAGCGAATGAAATGATGGCACATTCGTATGCTCATTTATTTAAAATTCCGTGTACCGGATTGCGTTTCTTTACCGTATATGGACCGATGGGGAGACCTGATATGGCCTTGTATTTATTTACCAAAGCCATTGTAGAGGATAGAGAATTTGACGTGTACAATTATGGAGATATGAGTCGAGATTTTACCTATGTAGCGGATATTGTAGAAAGTATCAGACGATTAATTCCCTTGGCGCCAGCACCAAACAATCCGAAATTCAATGCGAAGAAACCAACCCCATCGTTAAGTTCTGCACCGTATCAATTGTTTAATATTGGGAATAACAGCCCGGTTGCGCTGATGGATTTTGTACGGGCGGTAGAAAAAGCTGTTGGAAAAAAAGGAAAAGTGGTATTAAAACCGATGCAGCCTGGTGACGTTCCTTCTACCTACGCAAATGTTCAAAGTTTGTTTGACTATATTGACTTTAAACCGGAAACACCTATTGAAGAAGGAATTCAGGCGTTTGTGGATAAGTATTTGGAGATGAACACATAGTGATTAGTCCACAGTCTACAGTCGGCAGTCAGAATAGTATATAGTTAACAGTCGGCAGTTGTCAGCGGGATTCGAATGAAGTAGACGGTAATCATATTAATGTTATTTTCAATAATAGACCATGAAATGTATACGATACTTAAAACTGAAGACTGAAGACTCCCGACTGCAACTGAAGACTGAACTGTAGACTGTAGACTGTGGACTGTAGACTGTAGGCTGAAGACTGTAGACTGTAGACTGTAGGCTGTAGACTGAGACCTGGAGGCTTATCTTCGTTAAATACTTCCTTCTTTTGTTTATAACTTCCGCTCAGATTTTGGAATAAAACCTTATTTTTGTGAATACCAAAAAACGCCAATAAAATGATAGTTAGAGCCATAATTCAGGCTAGGATGGGAAGCTCACGTTTACGGGGTAAGACCTTAAGTCCAATTAATGGTGTACCGCTATTAAAACGCGTTGTAGATGCAGTTCGTAACCTAGCTATTTGCGATGAAATTTACATTGCTACCAGTGCTCTAGAAGAAGATGATCCCATAGAGGTCTATGCATCTAATAACTTGAATTGTACCGTAGTTCGCGGTGATCGTGATGATGTATTTAGTCGGTTTTTAAGCGGATGTGGCAACTTAAATGACCGTGATGTTATTGTACGTGTTACGGCAGATAACCTATTTTATCAAGCTACTGTTTGTCGTGAATTGTTGGCGTTGCATAAGGAAAATCAAAATGATTATACGGGCATTGAAGGATTGAGTCATTTGGCAACGGAATTTATCCGTGTCGGAGCTTTTAGAAAGGTCGATCTACAGGATTTAACCCCCTATGATAAAGAGCATGTTACCCCGTATTTTATTCAAAATCCAAGTCTTTTTAAGACGTGTTTAGTTACCCCATCTACCTTTGGTCTTCAACAACATCTAGATCGTAAATTAACGGTTGATAGTGTAGAAGATAGAACGAGAATAGAACAATTGCTGCAAGTGTTTACAGCGACAAAGACGCCTTTGAATCAAGCAGCCTTATATAGTTATTTAGAAAGAAAAAACAGCTGAAATGAGTTTAGATTTAAATCATAAATCCATATTAATTACTGGGGGAACAGGATCCTTTGGAAAGAAGTTTATTGAAATTGTGTTAAAGCGATATCCTGAGGTACGTAGAATTATTGTGTATTCGCGCGATGAATTAAAACAATTTGAAATGGCACAGGTTTTTAGTCCTGAAAAATATAAGGCCATGCGTTATTTTATTGGAGATGTACGTGATAAAGAACGGATGAAGAGGGCTTGTGAAGGGGTTGATTATATTATTCACGCTGCCGCTTTAAAGCAAGTTCCTGCCGCCGAATACAATCCGATGGAATGTATTAAAACCAACATCAATGGTGCCGAAAATGTGATTGATGCAGCACTCGATACGGGGGTTAAACGTGTGGTAGCACTCTCTACCGATAAAGCAGCTGCACCTTTAAATTTATACGGAGCTACAAAATTGTGTTCTGATAAGTTATTTGTTGCAGCTAACAACATGAGCGGTTCAAGAGATTTAAAATTTTCTGTGGTGCGCTATGGAAATGTAATGGGGTCTAGAGGTTCAGTGATTCCTTTTTTCTTGAATAAGAGAGAAAGTGGCGTTTTACCGATTACTGATCCAGAAATGACTCGTTTTAATATCTCGTTAGACGATAGTGTTGAAATGGTATTACACGCCTTAGAACACGCATGGGGAGGAGAGATATTTATTCCTAAAATTCCATCCTATAAAATAATGGTCCTTGCAGAAGCGATTGGACCTGATTGTGAAAAACCCATTTTAGGGATTCGTCCAGGTGAAAAAATTCACGAAGAAATGATTACCTCTTCAGATTCATATAATACGGTAGATGTAGGTGATTATTATATTATTTTACCACAAACCTATCGTTATACAATTCAAGATTATATAGATAAAAACAAAGCTAAAATGGTTCCCCCTGGATTTGTGTATAATTCGGGTACCAACGATGAATGGGTAGGGGTAGAAGAGATAAGAGCCCTTATAAAAGAACATGTAGATCCTAATTTCACGGTTTAATGCAAAAGGATTCTCAACGAAAAACGGTATTGATTTTAGGAGCCTCTTCGTGGCTAGGGTATTCCTTAGTTCAGCAGTTGGTACCTAGTGATTATCGGGTCGTTGGAACGGTATACAAGGCGCAGATTGAATTTCCTGCCAACTGTAGGGTCGTGCGTTTGCCTTATCAAGTAGCAGATTATAGACAGTGCCTTGAGGAAGTACAGCCAGACAGTGTAGTCAATTTTTTACGTGGAGAAGACGAAATTGGAGCACAAATCCACGCAGCGATTATTGCCTACGCCCAACAAAATACTTGCCATTATCTCTATGCCTCATCAGCCTTAGCCTTAGATGGTTATAATGGTGAAAAACTTATCGAGTCTCTCGAAGCGAAGAGTGTGACTCCGTATGGTCAGTTTAAAGCGCGTTGTGAAGCCATGTTAAAAGAAAGTACGGTAGCCTATGCGATTTTACGTTTTGCATCGGTACAAGGATGGGTTCCTCATAAAATTACGCGAAATCAAGCTTTGTTAGAAAAATTGGCAAAAGGTGAAAGCATAATTGTAGATCGAGGCGTGGTGCAAAATAGAATACTGGCAAGCTTGTTAATTGAAGGTGTTGAGTTAATTATTCGCGATCGGATTACAGGAACCCTTCATTTTGGAAGTCAAGATCACTCAGAAGAATATCATTTTTTACAAGCCCAAGCAGAACGGTTTGGCTATGACAAAAACCGCATTCAGGCAGGAGGTAAACGTGAAGTTAATTTAGCCGTTATTCCTGAGCGAATGCTACAACTTTATGGAGACCGATTTTTGGTATATGAAAAAGAAACCCTTACGGGGTTAACACGCATTGAAGGGTTAAAAAAGTACATATATGAAGGTTAAAATTAACAACAGAATTATTGATAAAGATGAACCTGTTTATTTTATAGCAGATATTGCCTCCAATCACAATGGGGATTTAGAACATGCAAAGGAATTAATTTATGCAGGTGCCGAGTCGGGCGTAGATGCCATTAAGATGCAAAATTTTAATGCAGATACCATTGTTTCAGATTATGGATTTAAACATCTGAAAAATGTAAAAACGCACCAAAGTACCTGGGAAACCTCTGTTTATGAATCGTATAAGGCGGCATCTATTCCCTTTGAATGGACCTTAGAATTAAAAGAGTTAGCAACATCACTCGGAATAGATTATTTTACGTCACCTTACTCTATTGAAATAACCAAAGCCGTTGCACCATACGTATCAGCATTTAAATTGGGGTCTGGAGATATTACTTGGCACGAAGAGATTGAGGTGATGGCGAGTTTTCATAAACCAGTTATTATTGCCACAGGAGCGTCTACCTTACACGAAGTACAACTTGCCATGGAGGCTGCATTAGCTGTAAATACACAAGTTATTCTAATGCAGTGTAATACCAATTATACAGCAAAGAAAGGAGAAGATATTGCCTTGACAAAAGAGCGTTTTTCTAACATTAATTTAAAAGTGCTAGAACAGTACGCATCGTTGTGGCCTGGAGTACCTTTAGGCTTGTCAGACCATACCCATGGCGATTTAACGGTGTTAGGTGCTGTAGGATTGTATGGCTGTGCTGCAGTGGAAAAACATTTCACCTTAGACAATACCAAAACGGGACAAGATCATTCGTTTTCAATGATGCCCGATGAATGGCGTTCAATGGTACAAAATACAGCAGCTTTAAAAAAAGAAATTCAAGCCACAGACTCTTTTGAGACCCGATGTGAAAAGATTCAAAATATGGCAACAGATGGACAGTTTTTACCTTTGATTATTGGGGATGGAATAAAACAGCTTGCTGCCAATGAAAAAAATACCGTTATTGTTCAACGGCGCGCCATACGGACTACCAGAACGATGAAGGCGGGAGAAGTAATTCGGAAAGAGGATGTGCAAGTCCTTCGACCTTGTCCGGTAGATGCATTGCCCCCCTATGAAATGGATAAAGTGATTGGTAAAACCCTTGGGGAGGATGTTCAGCAAGGCGATTATATTCGGTTGAATCAATTACGTGGATTATGAAGAAAAAAAAACACGTGGCACCTAAAACGTATAATGAAGAGGAGCGTTTGATTTGGGAATTGATCATGTATCGCGATTTTGTTGCATTCTGTTCAGAAGATTGGTCCATGATTGAAGATGATTTTATGGAAGAAGGGTTTTTTGGAATTGATGGCAAGAAGTCGTCTGATAAAGCTACATGGAGTTTGACTTATCCAAATTTAGCGGCGTATAAAAAGGATTGGTTACATCAGAGTACGCAATTTAACAAAGAAGAATTTGCCGAAGATCCGTTGAATTTTCTGTTTGAAAATGTTTATTTGTCGCGAATTGATATTCTAGGTGAAACAGCTTTCGTTCATAAAGTGTTTGATGGGACTTTGGAGGTGAAAAATAAACCGAATCTCAACCTCGATTGGTTAAGCCTCTTTGTGTTGAGAAAAGTTAATAATCAATGGAAAATACAAAGCTTTACAGGCTACCTTCCACGAACTTAAACGATGCAACAAAAGTTATATTTTAGAACAGATGGAAATACCACCATAGGGCGCGGACATGTTTCTCGTTGTATGGCGGCAGCTTGGATGCTTTCGGATCTTTTTGAAATAACTTTTGTGTGTTTAAAAGAAAATGTGGGCTACGTAAAAGGGATTGTAGAAGAATTTGAAGTTATTGGCATTGAGCATGATGCAGCTATGTTACCATGGGTAGCTAAAAACGATATTGTTTGGCTTGATGGCTATGCGTTTACGGAGGCTTGGAAAAAAACCTTACGGGCCTTAGTGGCAAAACTCATTGAAACCAACGATATACCGTATTCGGTACAAAATGTAGATATCGTATTAAACCATACACCGGGGTTGACCAAAGAAATGTTTGCGCCGTATGATCCAAGTACGGTATTTTGTTTGGGACTTGACTACGCATTACTGCGGCCAAAATTTTTAGAAATTGCGCAGCAACCTATGGAGGAGCCAACAGGAGAAGGTGTTTTTATATGTTTTGGTGGTGCCGATACCTTTGACTTGGGTGAAAAATTCGCGAATGGCTTACTCGAAGCGAATTTTTCTGCCCCCATTTATTGGGTAGTAAAGTCAAGCGCTCAAGTTCGAGAAAACAACAGTAAAAACCTACGGCCTTTATATAGCTTAAATGAATCCGAAATGATTCACTATATGACTACATCTAAAATCGTATTGATTCCTGCTAGCGTTTTAAGTTTTGAAGCAATTGCACTAAGAAAACCCATATTTACGTGTTGGTTTGTAGAGAATCAACGCTTAAATTATCGGGGAGTAACCCAATTGGAAATGGCCTTAGGGCTTGGGCAAACTGACGGGCAAGCTACCGTTGAAAAAATGATAGAGACGGTGATTAATCAATATGAAAATACGTCATTATTGCGAAGTTTGATAAAGAATCAACAAGGTAATTTAGACGGGAAATCTAAAAGTAGAATACAACATACCGTTACATTATGAAACAGGAACCATTGAAAATTAAAGATAAAATAAAACTATCGTTATTTCCCATCCTTGTAAAATTATTACATGCGGTTGGGTTTTCGTATAAAAAACTAGGATATTCAGTTTTTAACAAGAGTATTCCGTTAGTTCAAGCGGAAAAACTAGGTCAAATGAAACCTGAGAAATCAAGTAAACCACAAAATATTTTTGTGTTATTAATGCTTCCTGGAAGTTCGTTTCATTTATATATCGAAGGACTTTTGGCTTTGGCACTAAAGAAAAAGGGACATAATGTAACCATTATTTTTGATGACAATACATTGCCTGTGCACGAAATGAAAAAAATTGGGAATGAAGAAAATTGGGAGTATCAAGAAAAATACAATGTCTTATATGCTTCTAAATTTTTGACAAACCTCAAGTTAGATTTTATTAAAGTTTCTGATTTTATCGATTCAACCAAATCGTATGAATACAATGAAAAGTATGATGCAATTTTAGAAGCTTCCCTATTAAAACAATATAAGGTTGGTGTATTATCTAATGATTTACCAAATTTTAAAGAAAAAAAGGAGCTTTTCAAAAAGGCAATAGCACTTACAGATGCAATAGGTAGAAAACTGGTAGATTTAAAGGTAGATAAGGTGATTATGAGTCATGGTATTTATAGTACTTGGGGCCCCCCATTTGAAGTGCTAACTCAAAATAACATACCTACTTTGGTACATGGTCGTGGGAAAATGCGGCATTCACAAGTTTTTAATTGGAATAAAACAGGTGATTCTTGGGACGTATCTGAAGAGTGGGAGCGCGTTAAAGACAAAGAGTTAACCCCAAAGGAAATGCATGTCTTAAACGATTATCTTGATTCCAGAATCTCACACAAAAATGATGTTTATGTATATAATTTTGGTAAAGAAACCTCGCAAAATGAAACCATTGCCAACCTAGGTTTAGACCCCAACAAACCCATTTACACCCTATTTACGAATGTTTTGTGGGATGCGGCGAGCGCACAACGAGAGATTGCTTTTAAAAACCCAGTAGAATGGGTGCTTGAAACCATTGCTTGGTTTAATGACCATCCAGAAAAACAATTGATTGTAAAAATTCATCCTGCTGAAGTAGTCATTGGCACAAAAATGCCATTTTACGACATTATCATGGATAATATGACTCCAAATCAAAATGTGAAAATTATAAAACCCGATGCAAAGGTAAATAGTTGGAGTATTTATGATATAACAGATCTTGGTATTGTACATACAACGACTGCTGGCATGGAACTGCCTTTGGTGAATAAACCGTGTTTGGTGGTCTCTAGAACGCATTACCGTAACAAAGGGTTTACGGTGGATATTAATTCAAAAGCGGAGTATTTTGAGGTATTAGCCGATTTTAAGGTTGAAAATTACAACTTGGATAAGAACAAACAGGAAGCATTAAAGTATGCCTACCTATTATTTATACGGTATCAGATACCGTTTAATATGTTTTATGAAGAGAATACCACTGATATTCGTGGTTTTAGAAAAGGAACAATTGAAGAATACCTAAAGGAACCGGTTTTCGCAAAGATTATAGAATCAATTGAATTTAAAAAACCACTATTTTTTGTGTAATGGGATCTAAAAAGAAAATTTTACTACAAGGGTACATAGGGCATCGCAATTTTGGAGATGATTTACTCCTAGAATTAGCAGTCAAGAGAGTTAATCAACTCAACAATGTGGATGTTTATGTTTCGTTTCCATTCTCAAAGGAAGATCCTGATTATTTATATAATTATTTACCTAAGATTAAGATTATAAAAACCAAGCAAAAACTACCATGGTTGTTTTATGCACAATTTGACAAGGTTTATTATATTGGAGGTGGCGTCTTTTTTGATTACCGAACTAATATGAAAAAAGCAACGTATTTCAAAAGATATTTAGCAAATCTGATTAGGTTTAATTTACCCAGACTTATTGGTACTGAATTTGGAGGTATAGGAATTGGAATAGGACCATACTTTAATGATAGAACCAGAAATTTACATGGGCAAATTTTAAAAAACTTTAAAATCTTAGGAGTTAGAGATCAAAAGTCTTGGGATGAGGCTGATGCGATGGGTATTAAAAAAAATATGCACCTCAGTAATGACCTAAGTATTGAATATGGGAATTTTTTGGAACAAAATAAAAGTAGAAAGAGAATTGATGAAGTTGTAATTTGTCCTAGATCTTATGGACATAAAAAAGTTTATGAAAAGCATTTAGGGCAATTGCTTAATCTTGCAGAATACATTGAAGAAAATACTGCAATGAAAACGCACTGGATATTTTTACAACATGAAAAAAACAAAAATATTTATGCAGAAATAAATAAGGCAGATTTTAAATTAACAATTTGGAATCCGAATGAATGTTCAATTTTGGATTTTTTTAATTTTTTCAGTCAAGCAAAATTAACGATTAGTAGTAGGATGCATAGCCTATATGTTTCAGGCCTTGTAGGTACACCGTTTATTGCTATAGAATTACATCAGAAATTAAGGTATGCAAGTGAATTGTTTTATGAAAACCCTGTTGTAATTAAACCAGAAGCTAATTTGAATGAATATATTCAAGCTTTTAATGAAATTGAAGGTTTGAAAATGACAACATCAAAATTAAAGCAAGAACAAGAATCATTACGAAAATTAGATTCGTTAATGGTAAATTGGCTTAACACATGAAAATATTATTGAGGCTTTTTTCATTGAAATTACTCACGGCTGTATTGGGTTTGCTCTACTCCATTTTACAGGTGCATTATTTTGGGGCCTCACGGACCATTGAGATTTATTTTGCAGCACAAAGTTTGGTGTATTTGGTTTCTTCATTGACCCAAAGTGGTCAATTAGCAGAGGTGTTCTTGCCCATTTTTCACAAGTTAAATGTCATCAAAAAAGGATACGGATATTTAGGGCTCAACGTAGTACTAACTCGTATGTTTTTGTTTGGCATGTTTTTACTTTCAATAGTCTTTTTATTCGCCCCTTCCTTGGTTGATTTAATGGTACCGGGATTTACGAGTGCCGATAAAGAAATGACAAGCTTAATTTTTAGGATGTTTATCCCAGTCCTTTTTTTAGTATTGATGAATTCTTTTTTTGTTACTGTTTTAAATGCCGAAGAGCGCTTTGGAAGAGCCGAATTTTTGAGTTTGACCAATACCCTTGTCAACATTTTGGTTTTGGTTATCTTATATCCCTATATTCAACTGTGGGCATTGGTACTTTCGTTTGTTTTAGGGAGGTTCATTGAATTTGTGTTTTATGCTTGGCAATTGTATAAAAATGGTTTTCGATTTAAATGGGTGTGGAGTTTGCCTGAATTTGACCATATATCTTTCTTTAAAACCATGCGGAGTACGTTAATCTATGTTGGAGCAACCCAAATTTATAACATCGTGCTTACTGCTAGTATTTCTTTCTTACCGGAAGGGGTCTATGCCATTTTTAAATACGTGCAAAACTTGGCAAGTAAAATTAAAGGCTTATTTATTCAACCCTTTACCACCATATTTTTTACAAAATATTCTATCTTGGTGCAAAATGTAAAAAGTGTTTCTAAAGTGTTTACCAAGAATTTTATGAGCTTGGTGAATATAAATGGGGTAATTATTATAGGAAGCATTTTAATGGGGGATGAGATCATAAGGTTGATTTGGGAGAATAAAAAATTCGTAGCGAAAGATGTCGATTTAGCTTATGTCTTTTTGCTTTTTAATTGTGTAGGAATACTTATTAGTAGTTTAGGCGGACTGTATCGAAAAATGGTAGTTTCTCAAGGTAAGGCCAAACGGCTGTATAATTTTTGGTCAATAAGTCAATTATTAACGGCGCTTTGTACCTATGTGTTCATAAAATATTTTAATGTAAACGGTTTGCTATTTATTATTCCGTTAAATGCTTTTTTTATGGCCGCTGTGAGTTATTTAATTTATTTGCGTATGGATTATCCTGTTAAAATAAATTTTTTTAACAAAAACATGTTTTATGTGTTGTTTCTGATACTGGTTGCCATTGGGGTAAAGTTTTTGATTTTCCCAAGGTTTGTTCCCAATATAATTAGTGTGGCAATTGGCACCGTATTCGTATTATCTTTGTATCCAATTATGACAACTTATAAAATTTACAGTGCAAAAGAATAACCGTTAACTCGGGGTTAATATTTAAGGCTTAGTGCCTATTCACAAATTATGGAAGATATTTTATCTAAAAAATACAACGAAATAAATTTCCCAGGTAATCAAGGCGTTTCTGCGCTTATACGGGTCTTAAGTAGAATAAGTACCATCCCGAAAATTGATGATATTAACATTCGGGCATCTAAAACATTTCCGTATTCATTTCGAATTGTACCGGGTAAACTTCTGGTCATAGGCGAATATTATATGACCAATCCCGTACTGGCATTAATTTATTTACGGTATGGTATTGAATGGCAAATTTGGTTTCAAGCCTTTGATAAAAATAAAAAATATGCACACATTTATGATGTTGCAGCCCTGAACGTATTGATGAAATTTTACCAGCTTTTACCCATAGAGGATAAAATGGCACTTCAAAAGGATGATGCACGTTTGGCAGATTTCCTAAACCAGACAAAAGGGCAATCAACCGTACAGTACCCCTTAGCGGATAAAATTAAGGCAGAATTAGCCAGTTTTCATAAAATTACCATTCCGCAGATACCCGCAAATGACGCAATGCTTCAATTGGTCGAAGGTTTTGCACAACCTACTGAATTTTTGTTGATGTCTGGAGGGGACTTTAGATTGCAACTCAGCGAAAAAACCCTCCTCAATAAATACGGTTGTACCCCATTTCCGAGACCACAGGCGTTTACCTTTGCCTCTTCAACCGCTACGAGTATCTCAAATTATGCCTTCGATATCACAGATAGAGTGCGAAGAAAATTAATTCGCGATGGCGTGAAACAAGGGATGGAAAAAACGGGAAAGAATTTTATCTTAAGCCTAAAAAAACATTTAATTGAGACCTTAAAAATTGAAGATCCCTGTGAAGTGATTTTTTCACCATCGGGTACAGATTCCTCATTGCAAATAGCAGCCCTTACCCAAATAGCAACGGATAAACCTATTGTACATATCGTGGTTGGGTCAGATGAGACAGGAAGTGGCGTGCCTACGGCTTTAAAAGGATATCACTTTGAAAATAATACAGCCTTACATTACCCTGTAAAAAAAGGAGATCCTATTCGAGGGTTTAGGCCGGTTGAGGTGCAAACGGTAGCGTTTCGGGATAAGGCAGGTGTCTTGAAGAAAATAGACCGTATTGACAATGAAGTCTTAGCCATTGTTGATGCATGTAAACAAGCGGGAAAGCACATCGTCTTACACGTGATTGACCAATCAAAACTAGGCTATAGAGCACCGAGCAGTGCGGCCATTAAAAAAGTACAAGACCTCAAAGATATTTCTGCACAAATTGTGATTGACGGTTCACAATTTCGTTTTGATGCAGAGGATATTGGGCGTTACCTAAAACATAATTTTATCGTAACCATTACAGGAAGTAAATTTTTTACCGGACCTCCTTATTCAGGAGCCTTGTTAATTCCCACCCAACTAGCTAAACTTATTCGCAGTAAAAAATGTGAGTTGCCCATCGGTTTGACAGAGTATTTTAATAAATCTGATTGGCCAGTGAGTTGGGATTGTATTCGTACCCTAGCGGATGGAACAAATTTTGGCGCCTTAATGCGATGGAATGCGGCAATTTCTGAAATGCACCGGTATTTTGATACGCCTATTTTATACCGAAATTTAGGCATTGAGTTATTTTGTGATTTTGTACGAAAGTCAGTAAAAGAGTCTGAATTTTTAGACGAATTATTTATTGACGATTATAATAATGTTCCCAAAGGTGAAATATCTAGCTTAAAGACCACGCGAACTATATTCCCTTTCTTTATCAGTAAAAATGGCAAGGTGCTAAGCCAAGCCCAAGTGAAAAAGATATATGAATTGTTGAACGCGAATTTAAGTACTCATTTTGAGGAAAGCCCCATTGAAGTAAAAAAATTAGCGGCACAAAAATGCCACATTGGTCAAGCCGTTTCGGTCATTCATCCATCCGGTGAGCCCAGTGCTGTGCTGCGCATAAGCTTAGGCGCTCGGGTGATCTCAGAAAGCTGGAAAGATAGAGATGTCAGTTTGTTTTTTAGAAATATTGAAGAACAGATGAATCAAATAACGATTATCATTAAAAAAATTGAATTGATACTAAATCACAACGATTTACTCGTTTGAATCACTCATAATGAAAAAAATAGCCATTAGTTTATATAATTATTTTAGGGCATTTTATGAATACCTAATGAGATCTTATTTAATGTATTTCCCGTCACATGCTGTTAGGAAATTTTTTGTTAGAATGCAGGTCGCTAAATTTGGTAATCGAACAAATATTTTAATGGGATTAGAATTAAGAAATCCTAAAAATATAAGTATTGGGAATAATTCAGTAGTAAATAAAAAGGTGTTATTAGACGGTCGTGGTGGAAAATTACGCATAGGCAATAATGTAGATATTGCGCAAGAGACCAATATTTGGACCTTGGAACACGATGTGCATGACGATCATCACAAAGCAGTGGGAGGTGATGTTACGATTGAAGATTATGTGTGGATTGCTTCGCGGGTAACCATATTACCTGGAGTAACCATCGGAAAAGGAGCCGTGGTCGCATCAAATGCTGTGGTCACCAAAGATGTGGCTCCAATGACTATTGTCGGGGGGATCCCAGCAAAACCAATTGGTATTCGAAGAAGCAAATTACTTTATAATTTAAACTATAAACCTTGGTTTAAATAATGAATCAGAAAATAACGATTGCTTGTTTACCAGTTGCAGGGCTAGAAAACCCCTATCAATCTTTAATGATTCAAGGTTTAAATGCGGACGCATCTATTGAGGCAAAAAATGGTTTTAAAGGTCGTTTTTTTGGAATCTTTAAAACGGTTTATAAACAACGCCCTGATGTGGTGCATTTTGATTGGATTACCAGTTATTATGAACGAAGACGTTTGTGGATGACCTTGGTCCTATTACCCCTGTTTTATGCGCAAGTCTTGTATGTCCGGTATTTTACAGCCACCAAAATAGTCTGGACTCTTCACAATATTGATCCACATAACGCGCAGAATTTATGGTTACATCGGATAGTGAGGCGTTTTTTTGCTCGACAATGCCTTTGGATTCGGGTGTTTTCTGAAGATTCTATTGAGCGCGCAAAAGCCGTTCTAAAGCAACCCATAGAAAAGTTCCTGGTAATTCCAGAAGGGCCTTATACCGAGGTATATCCCAATGAAATTTCAAGACAAGAAGCTAGAAGAAAATTGGAACTACCCCATGCCAATCGAGTTCTATTGTCGTTAGGCTTTATTAAACCGTACAAAGGTTTTGAAAATTTAATGATGACTTTTGCAAAACTAAATCCAGTAAACACAAGTTTAGTCATTGCCGGAAATTGTTTGGATGAGGGGTATAAAAAGCAGTTAGATGCACTGTTAAATGAATATCCCCAAGTAGACATTCGGTTAATGGCACGGTTTATTCCCCCAGAAGAGTTACAATATTATTTTAATGCGGCTGATGCTGTGGTCTTACCTTTTGATAAGGTTGAAAATTCAGGAAGTGTGATTATGGCGATGGGGTTTAAAAAAGCAATCCTTGCTCCCCAGATGGGGGTGCTTAAAAAACGACTTGCCCAACAGAATTTCTTGTTGTATAATAGGCTGGAAGAAGGATTAAACACTATTTTTGCGATAGATCAAAATGAACTAGAAACAATAGGTCAAAAAAACTATGCTTCCTTACAGCAGCACCGCTGGGAAGATTTTGTCCTAGCCTTTAAATAAGTTGCTTTGAAGAAAATTCTCACAGTATTTGGTACCCGTCCTGAAGCTATTAAAATGGCAGTCCTTGCGAAGCGATTGTCTGAAGAACCCACCATAGAACATCGCCTTTGTGTAACTGCGCAACACCGTGAAATGCTTGATCAAGTCCTTGATCTATTTCAATTATCCCCAGATTTTGACCTAAATGTGATGTCACACGGTCAAGACCTAACCGATGTCACTGTTAAAGTACTAACAGGGATGCGTGATTTATTTAAACAACAATGGCGACCAGATTTAGTATTGGTACATGGAGATACCAGTACCTGTTTTGTAACAGCACTTGCTGCGTTTTATGAAGGCATTGAAATTGGACATGTAGAAGCAGGTTTACGTACAGGGAATTTACAATCTCCTTTTCCAGAAGAAGCCAATCGTGTATTGGTGAGTAAATTGGTAAATTATCACTTTGCCCCAACCGATTTAAATGTACAAAACCTTATTGATGAGGGGATTTCGCCAGATAGGATTGTAAAAACAGGGAATACAGTAATAGATTCCTTGCTGTATATTTCTAAAAATTTAACAGAATTTAGTGAAAAGATACAGACAACAACCTTGGATATGTTGGTCAAAAATGATGAGAAATATGTGTTGATTACGGGCCATCGAAGAGAAAACTTTGGCGATGGTTTTATTCAGATCTGTGAGGCTATTCAGCATTTGGCGCAAGCGAATCCTAGCATGCATTTTGTATATCCGGTCCATTTAAATCCCAATGTACAAGAACCCGTTCAACAGGTATTAGGAAATCTATCAAATGTTCATTTAATAGATCCACTAGAATACCAAGACTTTGTAATTGCCATGAAACATTGTTATTTAATTTTAACCGATTCTGGAGGCGTTCAAGAAGAAGCCCCCAGTTTAGGTAAACCCGTACTGGTGATGCGAGATACAACCGAAAGACCTGAGGCAGTTATAGCTGGAACTGTTAAGTTAGTCGGTGCCAACAAGGAAAATATTATTAATGGCGTTCAAGAACTTATTAATAATTCTACACTATACAATCAAATGACTAAATCAAATAATCCTTATGGAGATGGCAATGCAGTTAAACTAATTATAGAATATTTAAGTAATTTCGGAAAATAGTTTTAAAAGTATATTTAGTAATATAGATCATTAGTTTTGCTCGTAGGAAACATACATGTTAATAATGATTTAATAATTTCACAAGGTGTAAATTGACAATTAACTCTAACATAAAATACTTGATGCGCGATAATGTATTTCGCGTCTTGACTTTCAACATGATGTTAGTGTTGATTGGATATGCAATGGGTACTACACAAGGTCAAGCAGTCACTGAAATGACGATATTTAAAGGTGTAGTGTTGTTTTTTTCTTTTCTTTATGTTTTGTATAAAAACACAATTTCAACACAATTTATAAAAAATATTGGGGCAATTTATTTTATTATAGTTTCGGTGTTTGTGTTATCATTTCTTTCAGAAGACCCTTTTAAGTCTATTTACCGTGGGCTAACTTTTGTGTATCCACTTTTATATATAATTTATTCAATTAATTATTTACTGCGTTATGGAGCAGCTAATTTAATGATTGCACTTTCATGTTCAATTTTACTAGTATATTCAATAGTTCCTATTTCCTTTTTCCTAGTAGGAGGAAGTTTAATTGAAACTTATAATATCTACGGATATCAAGAAGGGAATTATTTTGTGTCAAATCACTATGGATGGGGGAGTACTATGTTTATTTTATGTGCATTTTCAGTCCTTCGATTTTATCCCTTAAAATTTTTTTACAAATTAGTAATATATATCTTTTTACCATTCGTTTTTTATTTATTAATTATAAGTGCAAACAGAGCAGGATTACTATCTGTTTTTATTGCGTTTATTTTATTCATTAAAAAGGATCAATTTGTTGGTTATTATACTAAACTATTGATCATATTATCAGTGGTTCTAATAATTCTATTTGTTGCTTTACAAAAGGATTCGGCTATTGACTTTTTATTGGAAAAAAATGAGAATCAAATTGAGTCAGGAACAGAAGGGCGACTAATCGGAACTGCAGCAATGTTAAAAAGTTTTGAACGAAATCCAGTATATTGGTTAATAGGTGTAGGGATGTTTAATTATGATGAATTACATTTAAATGGAGGTATATTAAGGTCTTATCATAATTCCTATTGGGAAATTTTATTTGGCTCAGGTATTATTGTGTTCTTCATTTTTTTGTCATTTATGGTTTTCCATCCTTTAAAAATTTTTTGGAAAACAACCTTAACATATTCATTATTGATTATTCCGTTAATTATTATACCTCTTTTTGAAGGGAATTTAACCGCTGGACAGTTCTTGTTTTTTCCTTGGTTTTCTTATATGATATTGATGAATGCAAAAGAATTTGATTTTGTGCGTCAGCAGAAAAAACTTAATTCAAATACCTAATTATGATAAAAGTTTTATTTTCAACAACTTCCTTTGAAACCATAGATAACGGTCCAGCATTATTTGCTAATTTACTAAAACAACACTTAAGTGATGAAAATGGTTACATTCTTAAAATGGTAACTGAAGACATTGAAAATTCAACGGATGAAGTTTATAAAATTGATTTGAAAAAAAACAGGTTTAATAAATTTTTTTATCAATTTTTTAGGATATATAAATATTACAAAAAAGCTAAAGAAATTAATAAAGAATTTAATTATGATTTATTAGTTTACAACAATGCTTTTACGGGGGTGTTAAGCACAATATTTGACAAAAAGCCAGTAATTGTCATGGTTAATGATGACAATAAATTAAGCTTTAAAAGAAATAAAATAAAATTCACAAAGGCATTTTTTAAATTTAATATGCTCTATTTGTTAGAGAAAAAAGCAGCTCAAAATGCTGATGTTGTGATTGTTAATAGTAAATATATGAATACCCTTATTCAAAGGGTTTATCATATTTCTTCAAATAAAGTTCAGACTTTAATTAAAGGTATTAATGTCGGACGGTATTCATTCCCAAAAAAAGGTAAATTTGAGAATGAGATTCAAGTTTTATTTGTTAAAGCAGATTTTAAACGGGGTGGGTTGTTTGATTTGATTACGGCTATTTCGTTGTTACCTGAATACTCGATTAAACTAAATATTATTGGTCCACCAGTACATACGCTTAATGAAATTAAAGAATTTTTGAAGAAAAAGAATGTTTTAAATTATAATCTTCATGGTCCTTTGCATCCAGACGAAGTGCTTAGTTATTTTAAGAAATGTGATATTTTTTCTGTTCCTTCATATAAGGAAGCTTTGGGTGTTGCAAATATGGAAGCTTTAGCAAGTAGATTATCTGTGATATCAACAAATGTTGGTGGGATACCAGAAGTGCTAGATTATGGTAAATGCGGATGGTTGATAGAGCCTGGAAATCCACAAGAATTGTCCAGGGCAATTAAAGAATGCATTGAAAATGAGAAAATGCGTTTAGAAAAAATTGAAAATGGATTTAAGCATGTACAAACACTTGATTCAAGGTATTTAATTGAAAATTTTAAAAACATCCTTTTAAAAGCCAAAGGAATATGATAATTTAAAATGAAGAAAGAAAAGAAAACTATTTTATACATTTCTACTAATGATGGTTCTGATACACGTATAAATAAAGAAATCAAAACCTTGGCACCGTATGCCAGTATACTGTTTGTTGGAATTGGTGAAGTAAGTGAAAAATCATTTATTAAAGAGCATTGTGAAGTATTTAAATTAATTCCCGGGAATGGACGTTCTTTAAAATCTCGTATTAAACATTTATTTATCACCCTCTGGTTTTTAGTAAAATATCGCATCAATTCAATTCATGTAATTAATGAACAAACATATATATTCTTTTACCCGTTTATTTTTCACAAGTACATTGTATTAGATCTTTTTGATTCAATTTTCTTATCATATAACAAATCCGGTAATGATTTAGCTTGGTTTAAACGCATAGTTTATGCACCCGTAAACAAGGTTATTGTTACGGATCATAATAGAAAAAAATTACTCCCAGATTTTTTAATTAATTCAAAACGCGTGGTCGTTTTAGAAAATTATCCGAATCAAATTCAAACTTTACCAACTAAGGACATATCACGAAACTCTGACGACATTGTTATCCTATATTCAGGAACATTAATGAAAATTAGAGGGTCTGAGACTTTGTTAAATTTGGTTAATGCGTATCCGAATTTCAAGATACTTGCTGCTGGATGGGTAAAAGATGATATTTCTAGAGAATTATTGGCTCATCCAAAGGTTACTTACTTGGGCATTATTAAGCAAGAGGAACTATTGAAAATTACGAGTAAGAAATGTGATTACATTTACTCGTTTTATGAACCCATAAGTGTCCAAAATATTAATGCAAGTCCGAATAAAATTTATGATGGTATAATGTGTAAAACCCCCATTATTATTAATAAAGAAGTTGTTCTTTCTTCTGAAATTGATAAATTGAATATTGGCGTTGTTGTAGATAGTTATTACAATGTTAACTTGGATAAATTGACTCGTGAATTGGTAAATAAACGAAACACTTTTACTTTTACAGAGGAGTTAATTCAACAACATTGTTGGAATTTTATAGAGCACAGGTTGTTGTTGGCCCATCAAGTGGGCGAAAACACGCTTAAAAAAAATTAAATTATGCTGGAGAAACTCTATTTGAATGCACCTTTCTGGGTACAAAATATAATGGTATTCATAAAAGGATATCGCATTCAAAAAATCAGATTTAATAAAGTCTTTAAGAAAGAATTTGAATTAGCAATTGAGAATCAGTCCAAAGGAAAAGATGAAATTGATTTAATTCAAAAAGAACGTTTAAAAGCTTTTGTTAAAATTTCAAATAAAACACCTTATTGGTATTCCCAGTTTAAAAAGTATAATGTTAATCTTGAAGCAAATGATATTCGTGAAGAGTTAAAGAAGCTTCCAATTATATCAAAAGGTATTGTCAAGAAGAATATTGATAAAATTATTAATAAGGAGGTTTCGGGTAAAATCATACCGATGTCAACGAGTGGCACCACAGGTAGTGGTATGTCATTTCCTCAAACTAATTTGATGGTGAATAGACAATGGGCTATATGGTGGGCTTATAGGAGCATTCATAATATAGAATTTAATACGTGGTGTGGATGGTTTGGTAGTAAAAATATAGTCACGGCTAGTAGAAATAAACCGCCCTATTGGAAAATTAATAGACCTGGCCGTCAAGTATTATTTAGTGCATTTCATTTAAATAAACGTAATGCACCGTTGTACTACCAAGAAATAAAAAAAAGGAAACTTACTTGGCTTCATGGATATCCTTCTCAGCTTAGCCTATTTGCCTCTTTTGTACTTGAAGGGAACTATGAAAAATTACCCGATTTACGAATAATTACTATTGGTGCTGAAAGTTTATATGACTATCAAAAGGAAATAATAGAAAAAGCATTTGGCGTTCCAGTTCGGCAACATTATGGATTGGCTGAAGGTGTTGCAAATATTAGTGAAGATGCTAATTCTAAATTAAATATTGACCATGAATTTTGCTATGTTGAATTAATTCCCGTTGATAAGGAAAATCCAAATTTATGTAGAATTATTGGTACCAATTTTTCCAATTATGCCTTTCCATTAATTAGATATGACACGAATGATTTAGCTGAAGTTGATTTTGAAGGTGGAGAAATGAAAATTAAAAAAATAATTGGAAGATCAAGTACTTATTTAACTTTAGGGAATGGTCAACGTTTTGGACCAATTAGTTATTTGTTCAAGAAAATGACAAATATTAAAGAAGCTCAAGTGTATCAACCTAATCTTAATGAACTCATTTTTAGAATTGTAAAAAATCCTCAATTTAAGGAACAAGACGAGAAAGATTTATTAGAAGAAATAAATAAACGTTTAAAAGATGATTCAATAAAAATTTCAATTAATTATGTTGATAAAATTGAACGAACAACCGCTGGAAAATTAAATCCCGTAATTTCTGATGTGAAATAATGAATTCGTAAAAACAGAATTTTATTCAGTATTTTTGTAATCTTCATTTAATAAACAAGACTTCCCACATGAAACAAATCATACAAGACCTTAAAAATGGGGATACCATTTTAGAAGAAATTCCCGTACCCAATGTAAAACCGGGAGCGGTCCTAATCAAAACAAGTAGAACCTTAGTATCTTTAGGAACTGAACGGATGCTGGTAGAATTTGGAAAAGCAAATTTTATTCAAAAAGCCAAGCAACAACCCGATAAAGTGAAAATGGTCTTGGATAAAGTGAAAACTGATGGACTTAAACCAACCCTCAATTCGGTATTCAATAAATTGAATCAACCCTTGCCTTTAGGGTATTGTAATGTAGGTGAAGTCGTTGCTGTTGGAAAAGGGGTGAGCGAATTTCAAATTGGTGATCGTGTGGCCTCTAATGGAAATCATGCCGAATATGTACTGGTTCCAAAAAATTTAGTCGCAAAAATTCCTGATAATGTCACCGATGAAGAAGCGGCTTTTACCGTAATTGGCTCTATTGGATTACAAGGAATTCGCTTGTTAAATCCAACCTTCGGAGAAACCATCGTGGTGGTGGGCTTAGGTCTTATCGGACTCGTAACAGCCGAATTACTTAAAGCCAATGGCTGTAGGGTGATTGGTTTCGATTATGACCCTATGAAAGTAGCCCTCGCAAAGCGGAAAGGAATTACCGCGATTAATCCAGCTGAAGGTACTGATCAAGTAAAATTTGTAGAATCGTTTACCAATGGTATTGGTGCGGATGGCGTATTGATTACCGCTTCTAATAAAAGTAATGAAATCATCTCACAGTCGGCTAAAATGTGTCGAAAACGCGGACGAATAGTGCTGGTAGGTGTAATTGGTCTCGATATTAGTAGAGCTGATTTTTATGAAAAGGAAATTTCTTTTCAAGTATCTTGTTCGTATGGTCCCGGACGTTACGATGAGAGCTATGAACAAAATGGGAATGATTATCCTATTGGCTATGTTCGATGGACTGAAAAACGAAATTTTGAAGCCATCCTACAAGCCCTTTCTAATAAATCCTTAAACGTTATTCCATTAATTACGGAACGTGTTTCTATTGGTGATTATAAACAGGTATATGGAGATATGAAAAACTCCAAATCAATCGCTTCTATCTTAGTCTATGACCAAACGGAAAAACCCGTAAAAACGGTTGACGTTCAAGAAAAATCATTTGCTGGAAAGAAAGGTGTGATCGGAATTATTGGGGCTGGTAATTTTACCAGTTCAACGCTCATGCCTCAATTGAAAAAATTAAATGCAAATGTTAAATATATTGCCAGTTCAGGAGGTCTCTCCTCAACAACCATGGCGAAACGTTTTGGAATTGCAAAATCAACCACCGACTATCGCGAAATCTTAAATGATCCGGAAGTCGATTTAGTCATGATTACGACCAAGCACAATGCGCATGCCTCACAAGTGATAGAGTGTTTACAAGCAGGAAAAAGTGTGTTTGTGGAAAAACCCTTAGCCTTAACGCGCGCTGAATTAACCGCAATTACGGAAGAATACAACAAACAACAAGTCGCCTTATCGGTTGGATTTAACCGCCGATTTGCCCCTTTAGCCACAAAAATGAAAGCAGCACTCGGAAATGATAAAACTCCTAAAAATATTGTAGCGACCATGAATGCTGGATACATTCCAGCAAATGTTTGGGTTCACGATATGCAAGTAGGCGGGGGACGTATTATCGGTGAAGCTTGCCATTATATCGATTTGTGTACCTACTTTGCAGATAGTAAGGTAACAGCTGTGTGTATGAATGCAATGGGAATAAACCCACAGGAAAATACAGATAATGCAAGTATCCTTCTCAAATATGAAAACGGAACCAATGCCGTGGTAAACTATTTCGGTAATGGTAGTAAAGCCTACTCCAAAGAACGTATCGAAGTGTATTCCCAAGAACGTACCATGATTATGGACAATTGGCGGAAACTAAAATTGTACGGATTTAAAGGCGGAAATAGTTCTTCTAAACAGGATAAGGGACACTTTGCACAGTTTGAAGCCCTCATCAAACAACAAAAAGAAGGAGGGCCCGCGATTATTCCTTTTGATATCATTGAAAATACGACAAAAGCATCGTTTGCGGCCTTGGAGAGTTTGAAAACTGGATCTTGGGTTGAAATAGATTAAGAAAAGGTTGACTTGTGTTTTTTTACACTAATTGCACGAATTTGATGGTTAGTGGGGATTTTTTTATTTCACTAATTTTTAAGCTGCGCTTAAAACATTATTTTTGAATTATGTTTTCATTGAATAGTCATGTTCGTCATTTACGCGCAGGACTAAATTATAAAACGACCCTTTTATATCTGAGAGAATCTTCACCAAAATTAACTAACAAACCTAACCTTAATTTGGCTACGGCAAGATAATTTAATGTTTGCTTGATATGAGCTGAGTGAATTGCTTCAGTAGCTTTTATTTCAAGAATAATTTTGTCATTAATGACAAAATCTGCTATATATTTATGACGTAAAATTGTCCCATTATATTCAATTTCAAAACTTACCTCACGTTTAAAATTTATATTTCTCAAAAGCATTTCTTGTTCCAATGCGTCACTGTAAACATATTCACTAAATCCTTTGCCAAGACTATTGTAAATATCTATACAAAGCCCGATCAATTGATATGATTCTTTTTTTATTTTAATTCAGTAGACATATTCTTCAACTTAATTTATAAAACAAAATTAATAGCCTACAATGCAATTATTGGCATTGTGTTATTTTTTGTGAAATTTCATTTGCGCAGCAATAATTCGTGCAATCCATGCGTCCAGCTGAATATGTATCTGTGAAATTCGTGTAAAACTTTCCAGCGACAATTCTCAAGTACATTTTGGCTATTGGGTTATATTTTTTGTGAAATTCCATTTGCGCAGCAATAATTCGTGCAATCAATGCGTCCAGCTGAGTATGTATCTGTGAAATTCGTGTAAAACTTTCCAGCGACAATTCTCAAGTACATTTTGGCTATTGGGTTATATTTTTTGTGAAATTCCATTTGCGCAGCAATAATTCGTGCAATCCATGCGTCCAGCTGAATATGTATCTGTGAAATTCGTGTAAAACTTTCCAGCGACAATTCTCAAGTACATTTTGGCTATTAGGTTATATTTTTTGTGAAATTCCATTTGCGCAGCAATAATTCGTGCAATCCATGCGTCCAGCTGAGCATGTATCTGAGAAATTCGTGTAAAACTTTCCAGCGACAAATAATCTAGCAATTCAATTCTTAAACCCGTACAGTTTTCATAAATTTACCGAACCAAAAAACACCATTATGAAACTAGACATCATCGCGGGCGCTCGTCCTAACTTTATGAAAATTGCCCCCATAATAGAAGCGCTAAAACCTGTTCAAGATAAAATTCAATACCGACTCATTCATACAGGTCAGCATTATGATAAAAAGATGTCTGGGAGTTTTTTTGAAGAATTAGGAATTCCTGATCCAGATGTTAATCTAGAAGTAGGTTCTGGTACACAAGCCGAACAGACGGCTCGGATTATGGAACGTTATGAGGCCTTATTGCTAAAAGACCCTGCCAATTATTGCTTAGTTGTAGGCGATGTAACTTCTACCATGGCCTGTGCTATTGCCGCCAAAAAATTAGGGATAGGCGTGATTCACGTAGAAGGAGGGATTCGCTCTAATGATATTACTATGCCAGAAGAGATCAATCGGATGGTTACCGATGCGATTACTGATATTTTCTATACTACCTCAGAGGTCGCAAATGAGAATTTACGTCAGTTAGGTCATGCGGAAGAGAAGATTCGTTATGTAGGAAATACCATGATTGATACCTTATTGAAAAATGAAGCTCGTTTTGAAAAACCTGAGATATACAACACCCTAGATTTAAAAGAAAAAGGGTACTTTGTGATGACTTTACATCGACCAGCGAATGTAGATGAAGAACAAAAGTTAAAGGCATTAATTGATGAAATTGTCAAAGGAGCAAAAGGAATGCCTATTGTGTTTCCAGTACATCCTAGAACGGCTAAAATGTTAGAAGGCATCGGGATTCATGCTGAAAATTTACACCTTATAGAGCCATTAGGCTATCTTTCATTTAATTATTTAGTAAAACATGCTTTTGCAGTTATAACTGATTCGGGTGGGATTACTGAAGAAACGACAGTGATGAAAGTACCTTGTATGACCTTGCGCGATAATACCGAACGTCCTGAAACCATTACCATGGGGACCAATGAACTGGTTGGAACCAATCCCGATAAGGTGGCACCATATATGGAAAAATTACATGCAGGAAAGTGGAAAATTGGAGCGATTCCACCATTATGGGATGGGCATACCGCAACGCGTATTGTGGAAGATTTGTTAACCCTGTGAATTTGTTTAGGAACAAAGTTCGGAAGTAATTGATTAACGATTGTGGATTGTTGACATACATCAGCGTCTTCAGTCTACAGTCTTCAGTCAATATTTAGAATCATAACTCGTACTATTAAAACGTAGCGATTCGTGCAATACGAGTGCAGCTCCCGTTTATTCGTGGAATACTGCGTACCGCTAAGAAAAAATCCGTGTTCATTAGTGTCAAAAAAAGATCCCACAGGAAAAAACAGTGCACCCCGTGGGAATCTCCGTAAAGAGGCTCCAAAAACCCGTGGCCTTTGCGGTAAAAACACACATCAGCGTCTTCAGTCAATATTTAGAATCATAACTCGTACTATTAAAACGTAGCGATTCGTGCAATACGAGCGCAGCTCCTTTTATTCGTGGAATACTGCAGCGTGCTGAAAAAATATCAGTGTTAAAGAAAGCCAACGCACCAGCTGCCCCCTCTCTAAAATTCGTCTACAAGACTCATTTTGGTCGTTTGGTTCTGTTTTTCATTGATGGCACAATGATGGAATTCATTTTAGTAGCAAATAGCCTATCTAATTATAATGCATGCCTACTTATTCGAGAATAGTTTCCCTTAAATTCAACCTTAAAACTTTGTTTGCAGAGACATTAAATTTCTTACTTTTACACAAAAACAACCAACTTGAACCTGACTAAAATCAAACTGTTATTTCACACCGTTAAATACCTTCGATGGGAGCAGGTGTATTATCGCATGTATTATGGGGTCAGAAATCGGTTTTTTGCTAAAAACTATACAAAAAAACTGAAAAAGAGGGATACCAATTTGCGATGGGAAAGTCCCATTCACTATAAAACTTCATATCGAAACCACCATACATTTTCCTTTTTGAACATTGAACATACATTTGAAAATGATATCGATTGGAATTATGCTAACTATGGGAAATTATGGACATACAATCTGAATTATTTTGATTTTTTGCATCAAAAAGAACTTAATGTAATAGATGGTATATCGCTGATTTATAATTTTATAAATGCTTATGATATAAGTAAAGATGGAAGGGAACCCTACCCAACTTCTTTACGAGGAATAAACTGGATAAAGTTTTTGAGTTACCATAAGGTGAAGGATGAAAAAATTGACCAACACTTGTATAACCAATACCAACTGCTTATACATAATTTAGAATACCACTTGTTGGCTAACCATTTACTTGAAAATGCATTTTCTTTATTTTTTGCCGCGTATTATTTTGAAGATGCACATTTTTTTAAGAAAGCAAAAACACTATTAAATCGTGAATTAAAAGAACAAATTCATCGAGATGGTGGACATTTTGAATTGTCACCGATGTATCACCAAATCCTCTTACATCGTTTACTCGATTGTATTCAACTTAGTGAATTGAATCCTACGCGGTTTGATACTTCGTCAATCGAATTAAAAGCCTATGCTGCGTTAATGTGTAGTTGGTTAGCACAGATGACGTTTAACAACGGAGAAATCCCCTTGTTTAATGACAGTGCAAAGGGTATTGCGGTGTCAAGTAATGACTTGTTTAGGTATGCAAAACAATTGGGGATTAAAAGTTTCTTAAAACCTTTGAGTGATTCTGGATATCGGGTGTTTGAACATGATGACCTTGAGCTTTGTGTGGATGTTGGCCAAGTTGGACCGTCCTATCAACCGGGACATGCGCATGCGGATACGTTGAGTTTTGTTTTGTATATTGCTAATAAACCATTTTTGATTGATCCAGGAATTTCAACATATGAAATTGGAGAACAACGTAGTCTTGAGCGTGCAACTAAATTTCACAATACAGTAACGCCGATTGATGAAACTAATTCTTCACAGGTTTGGGCGGGATTTAGAGTCGCCAAACGAGCGAAAATCCACATGATGTTTGATGAAGAAAAATATTTAATGGCAGAACACAATGGTTTTTCGAACGTATATCAGCGTTCGTTTAGCTGTAGGAACAACAATTTGGTTATAACTGATTATTTAGCAAAGAGTAAGGCTAAAGCACATTTTTACCTAGCGCCTGGGATAGAGCCAATGGTCATTGTTAATAAAGGGGAAGTTCGCTGTGATGCTGTAACAATCCGCTTTAGCGATAATGAGGGAATAGAAGTTGTACCTTATACATGTCCCAATGGATATAACCAATATCAAACGGCGAATAAAATTGTTGTTTTGTTTAATGAAAATTTAATCACCACTTTTGAAGTAAACCTATAATGCGAATAGTCTATTTTTACCAATATTTTACCACACCAAAAGGATCTTATGGCACCCGAGTATATGAATTTACAAAAGAATGGGTCAAAAAGGGGCATGATGTGACGGTAGTTACCTCTGTGTATGCCAAATCGGATATCAAAGCCACAAAATTTCTAGAAACACAATATATTGACGGAATAAAACTTAAAATTATTAATGTAACGATTGACAATAAACAATCGTTTTTAAAACGAATTTATACTTTTTTGGTCTATAGCTTAGTTTCTGTTTATTATGCTTTTACTTTAAAGTGCGATTTAGTTATTGCAAGTTCGGGGCCAATTACTGCGGGCATTCCGGGACTGATAACATCTATTTTTAGACGTAAAAAATTCGTCTTTGAGGTCCGCGACTTATGGCCTGAAGGTCCCATTGAATTAGGGATTCTTAAAAATAAACTGCTTATAAAGCTTTCATATGCCTTTGAAAAATGGTGCTATAAACGGGCGAATTTGGTCGTGGCATTGTCTCCAGGAATGAAAGAAAATATTATCCAACGCTTTCCAGAAACAGCGGTGATTTCGGTTACAAATTCAGCAAATATTCCGTTGTTTTCATCTGCACCTAAACCATTAGATCATCCCATTCTTAGCCAAGTAAAATATGCAATATATACGGGAAATATAGGGATGGTTAACAATTCAGAATTGTTGTTTAGAGCGGCTACATTACTCCAAAAAAAGGGGAGAGGTGACATCCATATTGTGTTAATTGGCGATGGACATTTAAAAGAAGCTTTGCTTGAAAAATCTGCATCCCTTGAAAATTTTCATATGTTAGATTTAATGCCAAAACAGGACTTAGTAAATTTCGTGAAACATGCATTTGTTTCACTTATTCCGCTCAATGATACACCCATGTTAGCCACATCTTCTCCAAATAAATTATTTGAATCAATGGCAGCATCTGTACCCGTAATTCAATCGACCTTTGGGTGGATAAAAGAGATGTTGGAGGCTACAAATTCAGGATTTACAGTCAGTGCAACGGATGAAAGAGAATTGGTAGATCGACTGATTTTTCTAGCCGATCATCCAGCCGAAGCGAAAGCGATGGGTGCAAATGCCTTTAACTATGCCAAAGAAAATTTTGACAAAAATAGTTTAGCTGACAAAATGTTATCCGGATTACTTAAAGCATACCAATCATGATATATTTTATTTCATTTGTTATTTTGTCATTACTTGCCGTAGGTTATTTGAAGTTAGCTGATCATTTTAATATTATTGATAAACCTAATTTACGCAGTTCACATACCATTCCGACCATACGTGGAGGAGGTATTGTCTTTTATTTTGGACTGTTGGTGTTTTTTATTTATTCACGGTTTGATTATCCTTATTTTTTTGGGGCGGTTTCACTAATCGCAGTGGTTAGCTTTATGGATGATCTCAATCCGCTCGGTAGAAGACTGCGTTTAATTTTTCATTTTATTGCTGGCATTGGACTTTTGTGGCAATTACAAGTGTTTACCCATGATTGGTGGTTAGTTCCGTTATACCTTGTATTTATTGTCGGTTTTTTTAATCTCTTTAATTTTATGGATGGGATTAATGGTTTGACTGGGTTGTACAGTCTTTCTGTACTTTCGGGCTTTTTATGGCTCAATGCTATTAACCCCGTCATTCACAATGACTTAATTTTTATCAGTATGATTGCCATCGTAGTGTTTGGTTTTTTTAATTTTAGAAAAAAAGCACGATGGTTTGCTGGAGATATCGGTTCGATGACTATGGCAACCATACTTATCTTTTTATTTGGAGCTTTTTTCTTCCGGTATGAAGATCCTGTACTGATTTTACTTTTTGTTGTTTATGGTGTTGATGGTGGATTAACCATACTTTTACGTGCTTTACGCTTGGAAAATATCACCGATGCCCATAGACATCACCTCTATCAAAAATTTGTGGATGTAGGAAAATGGTCACATTTACACGTCTCGTTAATGTATGCGACGGTCCAAGTTTTGGTGAATGTACTGGTTATTCAATTAATTGATCAGTCGTTGCCAATGCAATGGTTAGGAGTAATGGGGGTCGTTGGGGTGTTAAGTGTTACATATTTCAGCTTGATACGGTATTTTAAGTGATTTTTTGGAGTATTGAACAGGGTGTAGTTGCCAACTAGGTATAGTAGACCAAAAAGATGTATGGGATTAATTAGCGTCTTCAGTCTACAGCCTACAGTTAATATTTAGAATCATAACGCGTACTTTTAAAACGAATCGATTCGTACAATACGAACTCAGCTCCTTTTATTCGTGGAATTATAGGTACTACTGCGCAACACATTCGTGTTAATTAGTGTAAAAAAACATTTTCAGTAGGAAAAATTGTGGCCCTTTTGGCAAAATCACACATCATCGTCTGCAGTCTGCAGTCTTCAGTCTTCAGTCTGCAATCTTTATTCAATATTCACTATCAAAACACATACTTTTAACGTATCGATTCGTGAAATACGAGCGAAGCTCCCTTTTATTCGTGGAATACTGCGTACCGCTGCGCAACACATTCGTGTTAATTAGTGTAAAAAAAACATTTTCAGTAGGAAAAATTGTGGCCCTTTTGGCAAAATCACACATCATTGTCTACAGTCTACAGTCTACAGCCTTCAGTCAATAATTAGAATCATAATTCGTACTTTTAAAACGAAGTGATTCGTGCAATACGAGCGCAGCTCCCTTTTATTCGTGGAATACTGCGTACCGCTACGCAACACATTCGTGTTAATTAGTGTAAAAAAACATTTTCAGTTGGAAAAATTGTGGCCCTTTTGGCAAAATCACACATCATCGTCTGCAGTCTGCAGTCTTCAGTCTGCAATCTTCATTCAATATTCACTATTAAAACACATACTTTTAACGTATCGATTCGTGAAATACGATCGCAGCTCCCTTTTATTCGTGGAATACTGCGTACCGCTGCGCAACACATTCGTGTTAATTAGTGTAAAAAAACATTTTCAGTAGGAAAAATTGTGGCCCTTTTGGCAAAATCACACATCAGCGTCTATAGTCTTCAGTCTTCAGTCTTCAGTCTGTAATCTTCATTCAATATTCACTATCAAAACACATACTTTTAAAGTATCGATTCGTTAAATACGAGCGAAGCTCCCTTTTATTCGTGGAATAATGCGTACCGCTGAGAAAAAATCCGTGTTCATTAGTGTCAAAAAAAAGATTCCACAGGAAAAAACAGTGCACCCCGTGGGAATCTCCATAAAGAGGCTCCAAAAACCCGTGGCCTTTGCGGTAAAAACACACATCAGCGTCTTCAGTCTACAGCCTTCAGTCAATAATTAGAATCATAATTCGTACTTTTAAAACGAAGTGATTCGTGCAATACGAGCGCAGCTCCCTTTATTCGTGGAATAATACGCACTGCTGCGCAACACATTCGTGTTAAAGAAAACCAACGCACCAGCTGGCATCTCTCTAAAATTAGTCTACAAGACTCATTTTGGTCGTTTGGTCCTGTGTCTAACAAAAAATATTGTCAGTCTCCTTGGGTTCTTAAATTTATGGATAAGAATCCGCTAAAAATAGGATATTTAGTAAACTCGAGAAATGATTAAGGTTTGTTTGTAACTTGCTAAATGAGTATAGGAATTAGCAAGTATGATACCAAGTTGCTAGATGTAGATTGGATATTTTGTTAATATTATCTTAAGACTTTTAATCGTATATTTTTGCAATCTTATGAAAAAGGCCGACCTTTGAATAAAGGAAAAAGCCGTCCGCTTTAAACCGGATTAACCAAAAAGAACATGTTAAAATCATTTTTTCTCAAGGGGGCAAATGCCACTGTATCTCGTTGGGTCGTCTTATTGATAGATGTATCCATGGTCTTACAGCTTTTTTTCTTGGCTTATCTAATCCGATTTAATTTTATTCTAGATTTTGAAAACTACCATTTTGTTTTTCAAATTCCCGTAGTAGCTGGTTTATCAATTATCAGCTTTTTATTGGTTGGATCGCATAAGGGCACCGTACGACAAACAGGAATTAAAGATGCGGTCAATGTGTTTTATGGAGCTACCATTCTCTGTGGATTTATGGTGTTACTTGCATTAATTCATCGTGAATTTGATATTTTTGATCGTGCTGCAGCACCAATATCGGTGATTATTATTCATTATTTACTCAATGTAATTGTGTTGATTGCGGGAAGGTTTATCTTTAAGCAACTCATTACGCGAATTGTCACAGAGTACAAACCGGCACGAAATACGTTAATCTATGGTGCTGGAGATTCAGGAATGCTGACTTATGCTACGTTGAATAATGCACATAATAACTGTAATAATGTGATTGCCTTTATAGATGATGACAAATCAAAGAAGGGAAAGAAATACAATCGCTTACCAGTTTTACCTTTCGAAAAAATAGACAAGAATTACATCCAGGCAAATAAAATTAAAGAAATCATTGTCTCTATTCACAATATAAAGCCCATGGAATTAATGGGGATAGTGGATCAACTGCTTCCTTTAAATGTAAAAGTAAAGGTTGTTCCTCCTGTTGAACAGTGGATTGATGGAGATTTAAATGTGGGACAGTTAGATGAAGTGAAAATTGAGGATTTACTCAATCGAAACCCGATTCGTATAAACAATCCGATTCTTCATAAAGAATTAAACGAAAAGGTAGTCCTTATTACGGGGGCTGCAGGCTCTATTGGAGAAGAAATAGCCCATCAAGTTGCCACGTATAATTATAAACAAATTATACTCTTAGATCAAGCAGAGTCTGATTTATACAATGTACAACAAAGTTTTTTGCGAAAGCATCACTTAAATTTTCATGTTGAAGTGGCTGATATTCGTAATGAAAGACGAATGCAGACCATATTTGAAAAATATGATATCGATATTGTATTTCACGCAGCGGCCTATAAACATGTACCTTTAATGGAAGCCAATCCATATGAAGCGGTACGTGTTAATGTTTTTGGAACCCGGGTTGTGATGGATTTAGCGGTAGCGCATAAGGTAGATAAGTTTATTATGGTTTCTACAGACAAAGCGGTAAATCCGACCAATGTTATGGGGGCGACCAAACGTATTGCTGAAGTCTATGCTAATTGTCTCAATAAACTAGGAGGAACTAAATTTATTACTACGCGATTTGGAAATGTACTAGGTTCTAATGGATCGGTGATTCCCCTGTTTAAAAAACAAATTGCAGAAGGTGGCCCAATACAAGTTACACATAAAGAAATTACACGTTATTTTATGACCATTTCAGAAGCATGTAGCCTTGTGTTAGAAGCTGGAGCCATGGGGAACGGAGGTGAAATTTATGTCTTTGATATGGGAGAATCTGTCAAAATCTATGATCTAGCTAAAAAAATGATTCATTTGTCAGGATTACGATTTCCTGAGGATATTGATATTAAAATCATAGGCCTACGACCAGGAGAAAAACTCTATGAGGAATTACTTAGTGACAAAGAGAATACCATTCCAACCTATCACGAAAAAATTATGATTGCTAAAGTCGATGGAGAAATTGATGATACAATAATGGGTAAAATTCAACATTTATCCACTTTAGAGACGAATGATCGCTTTGAAATTGTCAGCCATATTAAACAAATCATCCCAGAGTATATTTCTAATAATTCAGATTTTGAAAGTTTAGATTCAACAGCGAAATCCAATTTAGCGGTAGAGGGAGTTGAAGATGAAGTGGTGTAGAATTTTAATGAAAGGGGGGCTATCCTAAAACTTAAAAATGGGACGAATTTCGCTGAATATATGAAGTGAGGAGGTTACGATTCAATGTTTGAAATTGATTGTTTACGTATGGGAATTTCCAAGTACGGTATGAAGTTGTCAACTTTGCAATTTCTCAGCCGATCCCTTTTTTTATATTTATTTTTTGCTACTTCGCATTGAAGACTCAACTTTGGGGCTCACTTTTGTGGTATAAGTCTAGTTTATAATACATGCCTTATGTATGCTATAAAATCAGCTCATTTTAATAATTCGTGCAATTTGAGCGAAGCTCTGTTAATTCGTTGAATACTGCGTACTGCTGAGCAAACATTCGTGTTAAAGAAAGCCAACGCATTAGCTGACCCCTCTCTAAAATGAGTCTACAAGTCACATTTTAGTTATTCAGTTTTGTGTCTAAAAAATAATTTTAAAATTTTTATCCGTGATTCCCATAAATCAAATACATATACCGTACCCCTAGCATGAGTACGATTGGAATTAAGGCGATAGGGAAAAGTTGCACTTGAATAATCCAGAGAACTATGGTAACATCTATCAATGCTACTAAGCCCCATACATAAGGTATTATCCAAGGAGGAAGTTGTTTTTTTACTAGGACAAAAGCAATAACTAGATTAGGGGCAAAAGCCCATAAAATATTAAAATTATTAGCAGTGGCTGAATGATCTGTAGCAAACCAAAGCAATAAAATCAATAGACCGATGATTCCCGGAATAAAAAACAGGCAGAAATCGAGAAATCGTGAACGTTTTCCTCGTTTTATATCGCGTAATGTTAAAAAAATTACGAGTATTGCGAGTAGGCTAAATACGAGTAGGGGACTGAAGATCGTTGATTTGATTGGAGCTGGTTCGCTTTTATAGAGATAGTGATCTTTTTTTACAATTGGTTTTTCATGTAAGGTGCTTTCGGCAAATGTTGCATGGATGTAATCAGGTAAAAAGGTATATTCAACTGGAGTTGCTTGGCGATCTATTACTGATCCGAGTGCAAGATCAATTCCAAAGGTTCCCCAGGTATGTTTTGATGAATAGTCGTGGATTAAATTCCTAAATGTTTTTTCTTGTCCGTTGGCAAATTTATAAGAGAATTGAACTTTGTCTTTCAAGATATTTTGGCCTACGGTTCTAATGCGCGTAGCACAGTTATCAAAAAAGAAGTCGTATAAATAGGACTTATTGGCTGGTTTAGCATTGTTTTCGAGAAAATCAAAAAAAGCTTGTTTTTCAGTTAAACTTAAATTGAGGATTTGCTCTCTGATACTTCGTTTTTCCGCAACATAGCTCTTCGCAAATATAGGGAATGGATAGGCGGCTAAATCATAGCGTAATTTACCTTGTGCGAATTTTCCATAAAAATTGGGCGTATTAAAATCATAGGTTCCATAGTTATATGCGCGATCTATTCCATTTGCTTTGTCATAGACTCTGAAGGCACTATGCCCAAAGGCATCTAATAAAAGGCTACCTGGTGCCACGGTTATTACGCTAATCTCGGCTTCTTTTGTTAATTGTTGCGCAAGACTATAAGACGATGACACCATGAAGGCGACTAAAAATAGGATGTGTTTCATGATTGGCGCTTACTAGTTTAATTGGATTTCATGAGATTTCATCATCTAAAGTAACTAAAATCTACTTTTACTGAAAATACATTGGAAAATAAAGTACCATTGGCCCCTCCAATATTTGATAATGCATAATCTACTTGAATCCCTTTATAATTGAAACCTAAACCGATATTAGGCTCAAGGGATACATTTGAACGGTTGTCAAATTGTGTTTGTTGTTGAAAATTCATAACTCCACCTCGTAAAAACACGAGGTTGTCAAAATCGAGTTGAAAACCAAACGACGGACTCATACTCATGGCTGAGCTGCTTACAATATCGTTCGTTTCTGTAAAGCGAACATTGAGATCTAAAGAAGTTAGTAAATGGTAATTTCTACCCAAGGGGAAGCTTCGAGCAACACCTAATTGCATTTTAGGTTTGGTTATTTCTATCTTTTCTGGGATCCCTGTCGGAATAATGGTGTCGTCGTTATAAGGATCATCATCGTTGAGAATTGCTTCGTTAAAGTCATCGTAAATAGCGAGTATATCGCCTAGACGTTTATTATCAAATGACCAGGCATTAAACGTTGTGGTAATATCTCGAAACATGAGCCCAAATAGCCAATCCCCTTCCCGAAACTGTAGTCCAGCATCAAATCCAAATCCAATGGCTGATGCAAATTTCCCGATTCGCCGTTTAATGATTTTGGCATTGATCCCGATATCGAGATGTTTGAATTTCAGCTTATTGGCATAGCCAATGTTAATTGCCCAATCAGCCGCCGAGAATAAGCTTATACGGTCGTAATTTATCTGCCCATCTTCGATTAACTGGGTAGTATTTAGAATGTCATCTACTGCGAAACGAAGGATAGAAACCGCTATAGTACGCGTTTCATCTAAAGGTTTTGCAACCCCTATATAGTCGTATTTAGCAATGCCTTGGAAGTATTCTGCATGCATTAAAGAACCTTGATAATCACTAATTCCAACAAGTCCCGCCGGATTCCAATATCCAGCATTAACACCTTGTGTAGTGGCTGTGACTGCTCGGCCCATACCAAAAGAAGCAGCGTCAACCCCAATGGTCAAAAATTCATTAGAGTAACTTCGGAAAACCTGTCCGTATGAACATTGACAGCAAAAGATACTAAGTAGAATAAATTTTTTCAAGACGCTATTTTATAGGTACAAATATCGATTTTATTTTTTAATCAAACCTTGTTTTTGAATTTTCACTAAAGTGATAAAGGTCAACTCATTGGTAAAGAAAATTGAGGAATTCGGATGGAATAAGTGAATAGCATAAAATGAATTTTGTGATTTTCATTTCATGGAACTATCGTTTAATCTGTACTTTACAAGGTGGTATCAAATTGAATTTTTTAATGTTAAGGTTTGTTATACGCTATTTCCAGAGGCTACAATCTTTCCGTCAATCATTTCTAATTTACGATCGGCCATCGACGCTAATTCTTCATTGTGCGTAACAATGACAAACGTTTGATTAAATTTATCTCGTAATTGAAAAAATAATTCATGGAGATGTTTTGCAGATTTAGTGTCTAAATTTCCACTTGGTTCATCTGCGAAAATAACTTTAGGATGGTTAATGAGTGCACGAGCCACTGCAACGCGTTGTTGTTCTCCTCCAGATAACTCATTAGGTTTGTGATCAATTCGATCTGCTAAGCCTAAAAAAGTTAGGAGTCGCTTGGCTTCAGTTTGTACTTCTTCCTTTTTGCGTTGAGCGATAAATCCAGGAATACACACATTTTCAAGGGCATTAAATTCAGGCAAGAGTTGATGAAATTGAAAAATAAAACCAATATTAGCATTTCTAAATTTTGATAATTGCTTGTCCTTTAATTGAAGGATGGACTGTCCGTCAATACGCAAGGAGGCTTCGGTGGGATTGGAAGGTTGATCAAGGGTTCCTAATATTTGTAATAAGGTCGTCTTTCCAGCTCCAGAAGGCCCTACAATAGCGACAATTTCTCCCTGATTAATCTGTAAATCTACTTTTTTTAGAACTTCTAATTCTCCGTAAAACTTTTGAATTTTTGCTGCCTTAATCATATGCGGTTATTAGACTGTGAAAGTAGTAAGGATAATTCAATTGGCAAAACTCAAATTCTACATATCAAATTCAAATTAATTGCTTACTACGATGGGGCAATGGTTGTTGTCGAGTTAAATAAAATGATAGTTTTAATTGAGAAAGCCAATGTCAAAAGCGTTTTTTTTACTTTACTTGTTTAAATTGTATATGGTAATTTCCGTGTACGTTGTGAAGTTGCATACGGCTGCACTACAGTGCGGTTACGGTGGTATAAACATACACCCTCATGCCAACACACGATGCACATTCATGGAATCTCGTGTGCAATGTAGGATAACGCGAGATGGTAAGTTGTTAAGAACACGAGGGAATTCCTATTAAATCTGTATAAATTGTTGTCGATTGCATCGATAATCAAAATAGGTTTGTTATTTTTGTGCATCCGAAATCTAAAATTTAAAGATGAATCTACACGAATATCAAGGAAAAGAAATTTTAAATAGTTTTGGCGTTAGAATTCAACGTGGAATTGTAGCCCATAACCATAAGGAAGCAGTAGATGCTGCAAAACAATTAACTTCAGAAACTGGCACTAGCTGGTGGGTAGTAAAAGCACAGGTTCACGCAGGTGGTCGTGGAAAAGGTGGTGGAGTGAAATTAGCAAAAAGTTTAGCGGAAGTTGAATCAATTTCTGAAGATATTATCGGAATGATGCTCAAAACTCCACAAACACCTCCAGAAGGAAAGAAAGTACACCAAGTATTGATTGCAGAAGATGTGTATTACCCTGGAGACAGTGAGCCGAAAGAGTATTATATGTCGGTATTACTCAATAGAGCTACGGGTAAGAATATGATTATGTATTCTACCGAAGGAGGAATGGATATTGAAACAGTAGCAGAGGAAACACCCCATTTAATTCATACCGAAGAAATTGATCCAGCTGCAGGTCTCTTAGGTTTTCAAGCGAGAAAAATTGCCTTTAATCTAGGTCTTTCAGGAACTGCTTTTAAAGAAATGGTGAAATTTGTTACAGCATTGTATACAGCATTTATCAAATCTGATTCTTCCATGTTTGAGATTAATCCAGTATTAAAAACATCAGATGATAAAATTATGGCAGTGGATGCTAAAGTTTCATTAGATGACAATGCCTTATTTAGACATAAAGACTATGCAGAAATGCGTGACCTTAGAGAGGAAAACCCAATTGAAGTTGAAGCGAAAGCTGCAGGTTTAAATTATGTTGACCTTGATGGGAATGTAGGATGTATGGTAAATGGAGCTGGATTAGCCATGGGAACAATGGATTTAATCAAGCAAGCAGGAGGAGAACCAGCTAACTTTTTAGATGTTGGAGGGACAGCCGATGCAAAACGAGTTGAAACGGCCTTTAGAATTATCTTAAAAGATCCTAATGTAAAAGCCATTTTAGTGAATATTTTTGGTGGAATTGTACGTTGTGATCGTGTTGCACAAGGAGTGGTTGATGCATATACCAATATGGGAGATGCTATTAATGTTCCTATCATTGTTCGGTTACAAGGAACCAATGCAAAAGAAGCTAAAGAATTAATTGACAACAGTGGAATGGAAATTATTTCAGCAACTGAATTTCAGGAAGCTGCTGATAAGGTACAAGAAGTACTCGCTAAGCTATAAAATAGTTTAAAATTAAACTTATTGGATATATTAATCTAGTTTTAAAAAACCGATGAAAATTTTACGACAATCTATTGTAGTAATTTTTTTATCGGTTTTTTCTATGTCTGCCCAATCCCCAATATCATTTGCTCAAGGTAAAATAGACTCCGTTTACCTTAAAGCCATTGATTCTATCGTTAATGATGCTATACAGCAGCAAGCTTTTCCTGGATTAGTACTTTTGGTTGCTAGAAATGATACGGTGGTTTTTAATAAAGCTTATGGTTTTCATACGTATGATAGCCTTGTTAAAGTGAAATCAGACGATTTATATGACCTGGCTTCTGTTACGAAGATTATGGGGCCACTTCCTGCGATTATGAAATTAGTAGAGGAGAAAAAAATCGACCTAGATGTTCCATTTAGTAGGTATTGGAAGTCGTGGCGACGTATAAAAGATAAAAAATATTTGACACTACGCGAGATGTTGGCACATCAAGCAGGGCTGTCATCTTATATTGTTTTTTTGAATCATACGCTTAAGAAAAACGGAAAACCTAAACGAAGATTTATACGTACTAAGTTAAGTAAACGATTTAATAAACAGGTGTATGACGGAATTTATGTTAAACATAATTTTAATAGGTATATGTATCGTAAAATTCGTCATTCAATTCCGTTACCGGAAAAGAAATATGTCTATTCTGGACTGTCGTTTTTAATTTTTCCTGAATTGATTGAACAACGAACAGGAAGTACTTATGAAGCCTATATAAAGAAACATTTTTATACACCTTTGGGAGTAAAAACCCTAGGGTTTAATCCGAAATCAAAACATTTTTCTAATGCGATTGTGCCAACAGAAAAAGATTCGATTTTTAGACATGCATTAACAAAGGGATATGTACATGATGAAAATGCAGCCTTATTAGGGGGTGTTTCTGGGAATGCTGGACTTTTTGGTACCGCTGATGATTTGTTAAAAATGATGTTGTTTTATCAGCATTACGGTGAATTTAATGGAAAAAGGCTACTTTCTGATGCTACCGTTAAAGAATTTAATCGGGTACAGTTCTATGGAAATGATAATCGTAGAGGTTTAGGCTTTGATAAGCCTTTATTTGACAATGATAAGTTGTCTATAAATGAAGCCTATCCGGCGCCTTCTGTTAGCCCAGAAAGCTTTGGGCATTCTGGGTTTACGGGGACTTTCGTTTGGACTGATCCTGTAAAAAAGATTACTTTCATTTTTTTGTCAAATCGTGTTTATCCAACAAGGGCGCATCGTAATATTTATAACCTTACCATTCGTCCTAAGCTACAAGAGATGTTTTATCAAGCACTTTGTAATAATGCTGTAAATTAAACTCCGCATTGAGCAGTAAAACCATCGTAGGATGGTTGTAAAGCTACGAAGTTACAAACTTCGTAGAGCATCGTATATAGAAGTTATATACGGACGAACATGCTGTGTGCAGTTTGTAACTTCACACTGTTTTGTTGATCACATGATATTGCTGTAAAACTACGAAGTTACAAACTTCGTAGAGCTACGTACATAGAAGTTATATACGCACGAACATGCTGTGTGCAGTTTGCAACTTCACACCGTCCTATTAATCACATGATATTACTGTAAAGCTACGAAGTTACAAACTTCGTAGAGCTACGTACATAGAAGTTATATACGCACGAACATGCTGTGTGTAGTTTGTAACTTCACACCGTCCTATTAATTACATGATATTACTTTTGCTATTTCATAAAATTTGGGAGCGCTGCGTACCATGTCATTGGTAATTCCAGTAAGTCCTGAGATTCGGTAACTAATTGGAGTTTCTGGGTTAACCAAATTGGTAAAATTCTTTAAGGACCTTTTGACCATCGTGCACAAAGATGCTTATCTCCGTAATTTTATTGTTTTTTATGCTTAAACCTGTAGTTTCAAAGTAGACAATAGCATACATTAAATAGCGATATTTTTATCAATAGACTTCAATTCAACTTTTAATTCTTGAAACATGTTGACGATACTGCTTAATTTTAATTCATCTTTATCGTATTCTTGGGTATTAATACAGCAAGTAAACTCCCATAATTCAAGAACCTGTTCTAATTTGACTTCATAAGGTGCATATTTTTTGTTATCGGAATAGAGTAATAAACTTTGCCGATCTTTTATTCGGTTGTAAACGCGTTTATACACTAAGCCATCATCTTTTGTCAGTACAATATAGGTTCTCCCATCTCGTACATCTTCAATGTCTTCAACATAACGTGCTACAATAAAAGACCCATCTTTTACTGGAAGCATAGAATCTCCTTTAATTGGAAACGCACGATGGGTTCCCGTGGGTAAAAAAGGCAGTTTAATTTTCTGTAATTGTTCAATGTACTCTGGATCTGAATAGCCTTGTAGATATCCAGCAGAGGCGTGGACAGGGATGATTTCTATCAATTCATCATTTTGTTGATCTACGGTAATGGGAAATAAAACGCGTTTATTTCCCACTTGAATAAAGGATGTTGTATCTGCCTTTCGCAAATCATTTTTAACGAGAATGTCAATGGGTATGTCAAAATAATTAGACAATTCAATTAATTTATCAATCGATGGCTCAGAACGTCCTTCTTCATAAGACCCCACCATAGACCGTGTCCATTTTAATTCTTCAGCAAATAACTCTTGTGAAAAATTCTTAGATGTTCTTAAATGTTTTATGTTGGTCTGAATGTATTTCATAAGATAAAACTTTTATTGCTACAATAATACGCAAAATATGCTACAAATTGTAGTTTTAAAGTAAGAAATACCATTTTACTGTATTATAGACCTTTATATTGCGATCTATGCCCTGGTTGGGCTTTAATTGGAATTAAAAAAAAGCCTCCCTAAAATAAGGAGGCTTTGAAATGATTGTATGCGAAATTTTACATGGTTTTTCCAAAGAAAATTGCATTCATCATTAGCTTATTGGTGCCATACCAAAAAGCTCTAAAATTCGTATTATCAGTAAACCCGATGACTTGTCCTCGTCCCATTGATTTGGTTACAAAGGGTAAGGTATTTTTGAGGGTTTTGAGATTTTCTTTAGAAACATACCCACTTAATAATGGATTATTGGTGTATTGTAATGGGTGCATATAATTGGTGCTGTCTGCTTCTATGAATAGGGTTGAATTTCTAAAAAGAGCTATTTTATCATCGTTATAACCATAAGCAATTGGGTGGCTTAGGTCAAATTTAGCTTCGAAAATAGCCCCTCCAATACGTTGTGCACCTTGTAAATTACTGCGATTTGCAAAATTGACATCCTTGTTCTTTACGGTACTCTTATTAAATTTAATGGATAAGAAATTATGGGTATTCATCCAACGTAAGGCATTCTTATAGCCAATTAAAATGCCACCGTTTTGAACAAAATCTTTGATATTTGAAGTGGCTTCATTTAAATTATTTCCTGAAGTACTTGGAATAATTAAGGTTGTATATTTACTTAAATCAACCGATCCTAAACGACTTGCTTCGATTTTAGTCACGGGTATTTCATAGCGAGTATCAAGAACATGCCAAATTTCACCAGCGTCTGCATAGGTTATTCCGTCACCCACAAGTACGGCAATGTTGGGTTTGCTTAGGATTTTAAAGTTATTACTGCCTAGGGAAGTACCTTTGGTTAATCCTGTTTTCACCCCTGTGATGTTTACTCCAGTAGACTTTGCAATACCTGATAAAAAAGTATAAATCGCTGATGCATCCATATTTTGATTTTGTATTGGGATTAAAATACTTCCGTAATCAAAGGTTTTGCCTTCAACCTCAAATGGAACGGTTGCAACTTTAGCTCTTAGTCCTTTTGCCAATATTTGATAAACTGCTTTGGGAGTGTAATATTCATCCCATTCAAAAACATAGGCATAGTCACTTTTTTCAGTGACTATGCCAGTTGGAAAATGAAGATCTTCAACTTCTTCACCGATAGAAGCAGTTGTGTTGACATAGCCGTAATTTAAATCAAAGGCTAAAGGCAAGGTCCACGCTGACACATCGTAAAACAAACTGTCCTTAAACGTTGTGCGTTTTTCAAACATGGCTTTAATCATGCGATAATTGGGTTGGTCTGAAGGGATAATATAACTATCGGCTTCTGTAAATGTTTTACCGTTTATGGTAAGGTTGTTTCGCAGTTTATTGAATTTAATATGTTGTCTTTTGAGCATTTTTGCGAATTCAAAGGTTTTGGCACGATCAAAAGGATCTCCAAAAACGATCGCCTTTTGCTTGTCCTTGCTAACCTCTTTTTTAGCCTCTATATAAAAGTTGCGTTGATAGTTTAAAAGTTCGTTACGCATTGATTTTCCGGCAGCTAAGGTTGATAAGGCTGCTGTAAATTGATTGCGTATGGTAAATGGGAAGGTGAGTACTCCATTAACACTTTCTTGTGCATGACCTCTAGAACTAGCTTGTTCGAATAAAATTCCAATACCTCCATTTACATCTGGAAATGTAGACCCTTTTCCGTAGTAAAAATCGTCATAACTTTCTTCTGTATAGTAAAGAGATCCTATTTTGTCTAGAGCTTTTGCATGAAAAGTTCCAATTTTTGCAGTTAGTTTCTGATTTAATTCAGGGGTAAGTGGATGGGTTCTTGATGGAATTCCAGGTTGAAAGAAAAAGGTAGAATTTGTTCCCATTTCATGATGATCCGTAAGGATATTGGGTTTCCATTGATGAAATGATTTTATTCTCGCTTGTGACTCTGGCAATTGACATACGAGCCAATCTCTGTTCATATCAAACCAATAGTGGTTGGTTCTTCCTCCAGGCCATGATTCTTTGTATTCGCGATCATCTGGATTTGTTGTGATTTGCTGATTTTTATGCATATTTACCCAAGTAGAAAATCGTTGAATTCCATCAGGATTAAATGCGGGATCAAATAAAATAATGGTATTTTTTAGTAAGTCATCCATTTCTTTACCTTGTGCTGCAGCAAGATAATAAGCCACGAGTAAGGCAGCATTTGCTCCACTTGCTTCATTACCGTGAATGGAGAATCCTTGATATACCACCAGTGGCATCTGGTCAGTTTTCATTTCATTGGATTTTGATACATCAGATAACTTTAAATGATCTTCTCGAATTTGATCAATATGATTATGGTTTTCAGGACTGGTAATGGTAAGTAGAATTAAAGGTCTTCCTTCATAGGTTGTTCCTCTGTTTTCAAGTGTAATTCGATCAGATTTATCGGCTAAAACCTGCATGTAATGTACAATTTTGTCATGTGATGCATGCCATTCACCTACTTGGAAACCAAGAATATCTTTGGGGGTAGGAATGTTTGAATTATACGTGACATCTTGAGGTAAATAATAGGATAGATCAATTGACTCTTGTGAGTATCCTAACATCGATAAGCATAGTAGCCATAGAAAAGTAAAATTTTTCATATAAATTGGATTAGTTAGAAAAGTAAAGATATAAAAAAAACCGCCCAAGAAACTTGAAACGGTTTTTTCACATTTGAATTAGTTTATTTTAAATATCGTCAAAATCAATGTTTGTAAAACTTTCTGTTGAAGTTTTTTCTTCACTGACTGTTTCTGTTGGTTTTTGAAAATCTTTTTGATGTCTTTCGGAAATAACTTCTTCTCCTTTTTCATTGATTATAAAATCTGTCGCTTTCGCTAACATTTCATTAAACTCACTAAAATCTTCCTTGTAAAGGTAAATTTTGTGTTTTTTGTAATGAAAAGAACCATCGTCATGGGTGAATTTCTTGCTTTCTGTCACCGTAAGATAATAATCACCTGCTTTCGTTGAACGTACATCAAAAAAGTAGGTTCTTCTACCTGCCCTTAATACCTGTGAAAAGATTTCTTCTTGCTCTTCATATCCGTTTTCACTCATAGTTATAGATACATTTTAATTTATTATGAGACAAATCTAAAAAAATAAATGACTTTAACCATAATTTATTTATTTTCTTTTCACTCTTCAAAGAATCTTATCCCTGATCTTCGGTTAACTGTTGATTATATAAGTTTTTATAAAATCCTTCTTGACGCATCAATTCTTCTTGGGTTCCCTTTTGGATAATTGTTCCTTCGTCTAAAACGATGATGAGGTCAGCATTTCTTGCTGAAGATGCGCGATGACTAATGATCACCGTGGTTTTATCTTTGCTTATGCGTTGTAAGTTAGATAAAATTATCTCTTCTGTTTCTGTGTCAACGGCTGACAAACAATCGTCAAAGATTAAAATTTCAGGATCTTTGATGATTGCTCTAGCAATCGAAATTCGTTGTTTTTGTCCCCCTGAAAGGGTCACGCCTCGTTCCCCTACAAGCGTGTCATATTCCTTTGTAAATTGTTCAATATTTTGGGCAATATGTGCATTTTTTGCAGCCTCTTTGACCCGCTCATCACTGGCATTTTTTTCACCAAAACGTATGTTGTTAGCCACAGTATCTGAAAATAGAAAGGCTTCTTGTGGTACAAAACCTATAGACCTTCTGAGATCAAATAGGTTTAATGATTTTATCGGTTGGTCATCAATGAGAATTTCACCATCTTCTACATCGTAAATCCGCGCGATTAACTCTGCAATGGTAGATTTGCCCGAACCGGTCTTCCCAAGGATGGCTAAGGTCTTTCCTTTTTCTAAGGTAAAACTAACATCTTTGAGTGCTTGAATGTTCGTTTCATCATACGTAAAATTTACATGCCTAAATTCTATTTTCCCCTCAATCGTACTAGGCTCTTCTCGTAAATTTTGAATGGTAGGTTTAACTTCTAAGAATTCATTAATTCGTTTTTGTGAGGCTTCTGCTTGTTGTAAAATGGACGTAATCCATCCTACTACAGCGACTGGCCAAGTGAGCATATTTACATAGATAATAAACTCTGCAATGACCCCAAAATGTTCTATTTGTCCATTGATATAGCGCATACCACCAATGTAAATAACTAAAATGTTACTCGCCCCAATTAACAAAACCATCAATGGGAAAAATAAGGCGTTCGCTTTGTATAAGGAGATGTTTTTTTCTTTGCTAATTTCTGCTAAATCGTCAAAATCTCTTAAAAAGTACTTTTCTATATTATAGGCTTTAATCACATTAATGCCTGAAAAGAATTCTTGTGAAAAAGCGGTGAGTTTAGACAAGTATTCTTGAACAATTCTACTGCGTTCATTGATAATTCGACTAATAATATAAATTGAAACAGACAGAATAGGTAGCGGTAAGACGGTATATAAGGTTAAGGTAGCATCAATGCGAATCATATTGGCAATTACTACAACAAAGAGCGTTGTGATATTAATAGAATACATGATACCTGGTCCAAAATACATCCGCACTTTACTAACATCCTCACTAATCCTATTCATTAAATCTCCCGTTCTATTTTCTTTGTAAAATTTGGAAGAAAGTCGCTGATATTGTTCAAAGATTTCATTTTTTAAATCAAATTCAATCTTTCGAGACATTACAATAATGGCTTGTCTCATAATAAATGTAAAAAGACCAGAGATGAGAACTGCCCCGAGGATAAGAAAAATATTTTTCAACAAATTGTGACGTACTGTACTGATGTCGGTAATCTCATTTTGTATGTATTGTTCAACTACGTTTAAAGATTGACCTATAAGTCGAGGAGTTACCAACGAAAGAATTCGTGCGGCTATGGTGAATATTATACCTAGAATTAACCTATTTTTATATTTAATTAGGAACTTATTTAAATATCGAAGTGCTTTCAAGGAATAGTCAATTTTGTGCGATATTAAGAAATAATACGCACAAGTTAAAATAACTCGTCGAACAATTTAAACCCGTTAGGTAATTTTCACGGTCCTTATAGATGAATTGTACTGTTTATATTACACTTTAGCATATGTTTCTTTTGAAAGCCCTTGATTTTACTGGAGTTGTCTAATTGTTTTGTCAAACGGATAATCGCGGTAAAATAATCAAGATTTCTAAACATTTATATTTTGACACTTTTTTTGAATAGCATATCTTTGCCGCAATATTAAAAACGCTCTTTTACAGCGCTGAAATTATGACAAACTTACTGACATGCTAAATAGAAGACACATTCGTGTTAAGGTGATGCAATCTGTTTATGCGGTATTGCAATCCAAAAATGATGACTTAGTTAAATCAGAAAAGTTCTTGCACTACAACATATCTCGTACGTACGATTTATATGTGTTGATGCTAGACTTAATGTTAGCAGTACGCGATATGGCTGAGAATCATCAAGAAATTGCTAAGAAAAAACATTTAGCAACTGCCGAGGATAAGAATCCTGTACGAAAATTTGTTGATCATCCCTTTTTGCTAGGGTTGAAACAAAATACTTCATTAGAAGCGTATAAAAAAGACCACAAATTAAATAATTGGAAAGAGGATAGTGAATATGTCCGTATTATTTGGGAAGAAATTAAAAAAAGTCCCATTTATATAGATTATATCACTACGAAAGAAGAGGTTTCAAAAAAAGAAGCTCAACAATTTATAGAAGAATTGTACAAAACGGTGATTGCACCGAATGATAAATTGTTAGATTACTTGGAAAGTAATCATATTGGATGGATTGATGATATTCCTTATGTTAATACCTGGCTCTTAAAAAACTTGAAAAAGATTACGAGTCTTACATCGTTTAATAAGGATTTCTTGTATAAAGATAAAGACGACCAAGCCTTTACGGGAAATTTGTTTAAAAAGGTTTGTTTACATCAACATGAATTTGATGAGGATATAGATTTAAAAACGCCAAATTGGGATGCAGATCGAATTGCCGAAGTGGATTTAATTTTAATTAAAATGGCTTTAGTAGAATTTGTGTATTTCCCATCCATTCCTACGCGCGTAAGTATCAATGAGTACCTAGAGATAAGTAAAGATTATTCTACAGAGAAAAGTAGTTTTTTTATCAATGGGGTGTTGGATAAATTGTTAAAAGATTTTGATGCAACCAATAGATTTGAAAAAATAGGTAGGGGGTTACTCTAATATTTTATACTTTTATAGCCTAAAATTAAAGATCATGAAAAGATTAGTTTATGTCAGTGTAATTGCCTTAATCAGTTTGAGTTCTTGTAAAGATAATATTGCATCGAAAATCAATGCAGAGAATGTACAAAGTGCGAAAGAACGCGACTTTAAAATTAATAATGAAGCAGCTGCGTTGACTTTTGAAAATACAGTTTATGATTTCGGAACCGTGAATGAAGGCGATATTGTAGAAACGACGTTTAAGTTTAAAAACACAGGTAAATCAAATTTAATTATTACAAATGCTACAAGTACTTGTGGTTGTACGGTACCAGAATGGCCAAAAGAGCCTATTCCAGTTAATGGAACAGGAATGATAAAAGTTAAATTTAATACCTCTGGTAAACCAAACACGCAAAGAAAAGTCGTAACCTTAACAACAAACACAAAAAATGGGAAAGAAACGGTTGAAGTTAAAGGAACCGTAACCCCAAAATCCAATAGTTAAAAAATAATGTATATGTATTCAACAATTGTATTACAAGCTGCAGGAGGCGGAATGAGTAACTTTATCATGATTCCGTTGATGTTACTGGTAATTTACCTTTTTATGATTAGGCCTCAAATGAAAAAGCAGAAAAATGAAAGACAATTTCAAGCTTCTATTCAAAAAGGAGCTAAAGTGGTAACGACAAGTGGAATTCACGGGAAAATTGTGGAATTACAAGATAAAACCTGTGTAATTGAAACTGGCGCAGGGAAAATAAAATTTGAACGTTCTGCGATTAGTATGGATTTGAGTAAACAATTCCTTCAACAAGCAGCTGTTCAAAAAAAATAAGAGACATTTTTTATATCTTTGAGAGTGAGTTTTGTTTTAAAGACTCACTCTTTTTTTTGAAATTAATTTAAATAAAAGAGATGGTTCAATCCATAAAAAAGAAATCGCAACGTATTAAAAACAGTAAAAAAACTAAGGTTTTTTTGCTTTGTCTTGCGCTGGCGTTTTTAATTTGGGTGCCCATTAAACTCTCCAAACTTTACAATGGTGATTTCTATTTTGAATTAAAAATAGGCGAATTACCAAAAGATAAATTACTGTTGAGTCCACCCCCGAAAATGGTTGAAATTGCTGTTGACGGGATGAGTGGATATTACCTTTTGCGCAACCGAATGAACCCGCCAAAAATTGATGTGGATTTAAAAAATATACACAAGGTTCGCGGACATACATATTATTTAGCTACACAGACCTTAATGGGCGATATCAATCGACATTTACCTTCTGATATTAAAGTACTTTCGCTTAAGCCCGACAGTTTGTTTTTTGATTTAGGGGTGAGTAAAACACGGAAAATTCCCGTAGAAGTAGACTTGAAAATTGATTTTAAACAAGGCTTTAATCTCGTAAATGAGATTACGGTAAGTCCCAAAGAAATTGAAGTTACGGGCCCCGAAAATATTATTGATACCTTAACCGTTTTGCGAACTGAACAGAAAGAATTCCTCGAGTTAAATAAACCCATTGCCTTAACTGTACCCATTGTAAAATTGGACTCTAAAGAAGTGCGCTATAATCAAACTACAGTTCAGTTGGCGGCAGAAGTCGAAGAATTTACAGAAGCGAGATTGACCATGCCGTTTACCATTGCTAATGTTCCTTCTGATGTTGAGGTTACAACCTTTCCGAATGAAGTAGAGATCGTTTTTCAAATTCCGATTTCGGCCTATAAAGAAATTGATAAAAATGATTTTAAAATAGGGTGCGATTTCAGGCGTTCTCAAAAAAATGAACTGAGTTACCTAATTCCAGTGATGTTATCACAACCAGATTTCGTATCTTCGGTCAGAATCATTCCAGACCAAATAGAATTTTTTATATCACAATGATTATTGTTGGCTTAACAGGAGGAATAGGGAGTGGTAAGACCACCGTTGCAACGTATTTTAAAGCTTTAGGTGTGCCTGTGTATCACGCAGATGATGAGGCAAAAGACCTGCTAAATCACAATGAACAACTCCAGACAGAAGTCGTTCATTTATTTGGTGAAAAAGCCTATGAAAACGGAGTTTTACAAAGAGCCTATTTGGCTGAAATTGTTTTTAATAATCCAGATCAATTGGCAAAATTAAGTGCTATAGTACATCCAGCGGTAGCTGATGATTTTACACGCTGGTGTGCCCAACAAAATGCGCCCTATGTGATACAAGAAAATGCCTTAATTTTTGAAAGTAATGCGATGTCGCGTTTTGATCAGATCATTTCCGTCATCGTCCCTAAGGAAATAAGGATTAAAAGAGTCATGCAAAGAGACCAAACGACTCGTAAAAATGTGTTAAAACGAATGGCACAGCAATGTGGAGATAAGGAACGTAGAGCGAAGTCTAATTTCATTATACATAATGTGTTAGCCGAAAAAGCTAAAGGTGAAGTTCGTGAGATACACCGAAAATTAGTGGATTTAGCGAAACAAAATTCTTAATTTGATGTTAAAGCTTTATTTGATTTAGTTAATGTCTGTTAAACTCAACCGTATTTTCACTACCTTAAGTTAAATTTGTTAAAATGAATAAGCGAATTTTTGTCGTATTGATTATTGTAATGACCGCGGCCTTAATAGGGATTATTGCAGTTCAAATATATTGGATTAAGAATTCTATAAGTATCCGTGAAAAACAATTTTCTAACGATGTGAAATTCGCGTTGGCAGAAGTTTCTGACAATATTCAAGAGCGAGAATACAACGATTTTTATGAAACTTATGCCGCGCCAATTGACAGTGCTCGGCAATCGGTAGGTGCGCGTCAACGGGATTTTTATTTTAGAAAAATTGACACCATACGAGATGAATTGTTCACGTATAGGGAACGTATTCTGGAAAATGAATACGAAACAACAATCCCATTGTTTAATGGAGATACATTGCCAATTAAAACTTTTTTTGGAGATAAAGAAAAAGAATTAAGAAGTCTTGGTAAAAAATTCGGTGACCTCTCTGAACCTGTATTAAAGGAGCGTATTTATGAAATCGGAAGGATGAGTAAATTAGAAGCTGCGAATTACAATTCAGTTTTTAGAGAAATAGCCGAAAATAGACCGATTTACGATAGAGTAACGAATATTGAAATTCAGGCAAACCTAGAAAATGAATTGAGAGCGAGAGGATTAGAATTGCCTTTTGAGTTTATGGTTACCGGGGATGGCTTAGCTACGAAAGTGCGATCAGAACGCTATAAAGAAGGAGGAGAGCACGAATATCAAGTGCCGTTGTTTTCAGATAATAATTCAGAGAGTGCTTATCAATTGCATGTGAGTTTTCCGAGTAAAGAAGAATATTTATCGTCTTCTGTAATCAATACTTTGATATTAGCAGCCATTTTTATTCTGATAATCATTTTTACGTTTAGTAGCGCGATTTATCAGTTGTTAAAACAAAAACAAATCTCGGAAATAAAAACTGATTTTATAAATAATATGACCCACGAGTTTAAAACACCTATAGCAACTATCAATTTAGCCTTAGATGCAATTAAAAACCCAAAGATTATTAGTGATCAAGAAAAGGTGTTGAAATATACCAAAATGATTCGTGAGGAAAATAAACGAATGCATGGGCAGGTTGAAAATGTTTTGAGAATTTCTCGCCTAGAAAAAAACCAACTCGAACTTTCGAAAGGAGTGTGTGATTTACACGATATTATTATTGATGCGGCAACTCATGTTGATCTAATTGTCAAAAATAAAGGTGGGTATTTGAACCTTCATCTCGATGCAATGCAAAATGAAGTTATGGTAGATCGGTTTCACATGACCAATGTATTAATGAATATTTTTGATAATGCCATTAAGTATACAAACGATTCTCCTAAGATTGACGTTTATACTGAGAACGCCGGAAATAAAATTGTAGTCCATGTCAAAGATCAAGGCATGGGAATGAATAAAAATGTGCAAAAATTTATTTTTGATAAATTTTATAGAGAACAACGAAGTAATATTCACGATGTAAAAGGGCACGGATTAGGCCTATCATATGTTAAAAAAATAGTTGAACACCATCACGGTATTGTTTACGTAGAAAGTGAAAAAGGGAAAGGAAGTACCTTTACGATTAAACTACCGTTGATTTAAATTAAAAACCATGTCAAACAAAAAAATTCTATTAGTAGAAGATGATCCCAATTTTGGGACTGTTTTAAAAGATTATTTAAGTCTGAATGATTATGACGTGAGTCATGCAAAAGATGGCTTGGATGGGTTAATCATGTTTAAAAATGATGAATTTGATCTGTGTATTCTCGATGTGATGATGCCAAGGAAAGATGGCTTTTCGCTTGCAAAGGATATTCGAGCAACAAATACAGATGTCCCCATTATCTTTTTAACTGCCAAAACCATGAAAGAGGATGTCTTGAAAGGGTATGAGGTTGGCGCCGATGATTATTTAAACAAACCCTTTGATTCTGAAGTATTATTGTATAAAATTAAAGCAATACTCCAACGTAAAGAATTGGATGTAGATACGGAAGATGAACGTTATGAATTTCAAATAGGGAACTTTCACCTCAATTCTAAATTGAGACATTTACGGTATAAGGATAACGAAGTACGAAAATTATCTCCAAAAGAAAATAAACTCTTAAAATTATTAGCAATTCACATGAATGATCTCATGCCTAGAGAGCTAGCCTTAACTAAGATTTGGAGAGATGATAATTATTTTACATCGAGAAGTATGGATGTGTATATTGCAAAATTGCGTAAATACCTTAAAGAAGATGAGAATGTTGAAATTATCAATATCCATGGTGAAGGTTTTAGGTTGATTGTTGGACAATAACCTACACCCTCACAGATAGGGCTTATGGATACCAAAAAATAAACCATCTTCTTTTTGGTATTCATCAGTTGCTCTTTTTTCCTAAGTAGGTCTCCAAAAACGTTTCTAATAGCGAAACTATCAACGGGTTGATGCAGGTTTTTTGTTGAATTTATGTGAAGCTGTATGCGGTTTATACAATTGACAAAGCCTTAAACACGCCATTGTTTTAAAGGAGACTTTTTTATATCTATTTTTTGGTAACTACCCATAATTTGTCAAAGATTGCTGTAATTCGTGCTTTGTTTGTAAGTAATGGGATATTGTCGTGATATTAAAAAAGGGGATAGAAGCGAAAAAGAAATTTTGTTTCTACTGATAAATTCAGTATTATTGATTGAATAAACGTAAATATCCATGGCAAAATTAATCAAAATATACAACGAAAATCCAAACCCGAAAGAAATAGACAAAGTTGTAACCGTTCTTAAAAAAGGAGGGGTGGTAATTTACCCTACAGATACAGTGTATGGATTGGGTTGTGACATTACCCAAACAAAAGCGTTAGAGAAGATTGCACGCTTAAAAAACGTAAAATTGGCAAAGGCTAATTTTTCTTTTGTGTGTAATGACCTAAGCCATTTGTCAGCCTATGTCAAACAAATTGACACTTCCGTTTATAAAATTTTAAAACGTGCTTTACCAGGTCCCTATACCTTTATTTTGCCTGGAAATAATAGTTTGCCTAGTGCATTCAAAAACAAAAAAACGGTAGGAATTAGAGTTCCCGATAATGCTATTATTAGAGCCATTGTAGCGCAATTAGGACATCCTATTGTCTCAACGTCTATCCGCGATGAAGACGATGTGATTGAATATACAACCGATCCAGAGTTGATTTATGAAAAATGGAAAGATTTGGTGGATATCGTAATCGATGGTGGATATGGCGATAATCAAGCCTCAACGGTGATTGATTTATCTACAGATGAAATCGAAATTGTTAGAGAAGGTAAAGGAAGTTTAGATATTTTATAATTATCCCTTAAAATCGTGTAACTCTTTGTAGTTCTTGTGTAGTCGTTTTAATAGAATTCCATACAATAGCCTATAAATGAGCCAACCTAGACCTACCATGCTTACCGCGATAAAACTTACGATAAACCAAATTATAACGATATTATATTGCTTGAAAATAGGAGCGTATTCTGGTGCGTGTAACATTTGAAAAGCCGTTACAAATACTAAAATGGGAATCATGCTTAATGAAATCCATATATAGTACTTAACCGTTTTTCGGGTGCGAATAATATTTGTGAGTAAAACTTTTGCCGATGATTCTGCTGAGATTTTTCTGTAATTCAAATAAAAAAGAATCATAAATACAACGGCAATTGCATACATGAGGATCGTCGTGATTAGGTTAAATTCATACAAGCCCAATGCTCGATACCGGTCATTAATATTGTCAGCTCCAACAAATAAAAACAAAACAATGGGGAGCAAAAACTCCAGTAAACTAATAATAAATATCCATTTAACGACTGATGACGATTTTTTATGAATAATTTTTTTCAATTCATTACTCGTCAACTTGGGTAAGTCCGCGTTCTGCTTTTTCCAATCTTTTCTCAATAAGTCTAATTGATCCATTTATTTACGGATTTAAAATATCCCTTAATTTGTTTTTAACTCGATTCATTTTCACCCGTGCATTTACCTCTGTTATCCCCATGGTGTCGGCAATTTCCTTGTAATTTTTTTCTTCTAAATATAAAAATACCAAGGCTTTATCGATATCCGATAATTGCCTAATTGCTTCGTATAATACGCGAAGTTGCTCCTCTTCTGTAGGGTCATATTCGCTTGATTCTATCTTAAATACTACCGTTTCAAAGTCCTGTGTTTTAATTCTTCGCTTTGATTTTCGATATAGGGTTATCGCTGTATTTAAAGAAACGCGATACATCCATGTACTAAATTTGGCCTCACCCCGAAACTTAGGGTAGGCCTTCCATAATTGGATGCTAATCTCTTGGAACAAATCATTATGTGCATCTTGATTATTGGTGTATAATTTGCAAATCTTATGCACAATATTCTGATGTTCCTCTAAATCCTTTACAAATTTTTGTTCTAATGTATTCGACAATGTCTGTAGGTTTCAGGGTATTGGTAGTCTTATGACAGAATTTGTTACAAAATTATGCTAAAAAACGTTTCATCCCTTAATTTTTACAATTCGGCATACTTTAATTTCTCATACAAACCATCACCATTACTTTCGCAATATGAATTTTAATCATGATAAAGTTCGTGTTTGTAATAGTATCTATGAATTTATACTTTTTTATAAAATCACTTTGTACCCTCGTTTTTTCTACTGTTTTTGCCCTAAGTTTTGCACAAACAATGGTGAATGGTACGGTTAAAACTACATTAGGAACGCCGGTGCATGGTGCCAATGTATTTATTGAAAACACCTATGATGGCGCTACTACCAATGCTGACGGTACTTTTTCTTTTACGTCGACTTCAACGGGTATTGTGGTCTTGAAAATTTCGATGATTGGATTTCAAACGGTGCGTTTTGAGCAGGACATAACTACCTTAAAAAAGCTTGATGTACGCTTAGTTGAAGCAATAAAGGCCTTAGATCCAGTTATTTTGTCTGCTGGTTCTTTTCACGCTGGAGACGCTTCGGAAGTCTCGGTAATGGACGCTTTAGATGTGGTTACGACTGCTGGAGTAGCGGGCGATTTTATCGCAGCATTGCAAACATTACCTGGAACGCAAACCGTAGGCGAAGATGGACGCTTATTTGTGCGTGGAGGCTCAGCAGATGAAACGCAAGTCTTTATTGATGGCTTAAATGTTTTTAAACCCTATATCCCCACGAGTCCAAATAATCCAACCCGTGGCAGGTACTCCCCATTTTTGTTTGACGGAATTACTTTTAGTACGGGAGGTTATTCAGCAGAATTCGGAAATGCCTTGTCTAGTGTTTTATTGCTGAATACCATCGATGAACCAAAAGATACTGAAACAACTATTTCTTTGATGTCACTCGGTCTTGGTTTAGGACATACTGAAAAGTGGGATAAAGATGCGCTTTCAGTGAATATGAACTATATTAATTTAGCGCCGTATAATGCATTGATTCCCGATAAAACTACCTGGATAAAATTACCTGAGTCTATGGCAGGTGAGACTGTATATAGACACAAGTTTACACAAGGTATGTTTAAATTTTATTCAGCTTTTGATTATACGCGATTTTCTACGGATGAAGATATTGTAGGCGAAGATCAACAACAACGTTTTGACTTAAACAATGCCAATTGGTATAGTAATACTTCGTATAAAGGATTAATAGGAGCAAAATCTAAAATTTCAACGGGTCTTAGTTATAGCAAAAGTAAGCTTCAAATTAACGAAAATGAGGTGAATGTTGAACAACAAGCGCAGGGCATTCACGCAAAAGTTGTATTAACACACGATGTTTCGAAAATGCTATCGCTAAATTATGGTGCAGAACTTATGTACACAGATTTCGTTGAACAAATCGGATTAACAACCAACGAAAAATTTGAAAATTCCTTTAAAGGGCAATTAAGTTCCGCATTTGTAGAAACCGATTTTGAATTTACGAACCGATTTGCGGGTAAATTCGGACTGCGTTTGGATCATCATTCTATGGTAGATCAACCGCGTTTTGCTCCAAGAGTTTCGCTCGCTTATAGAATTAATAAAGGAGAACAATGCTCTTTGGCTTATGGTAATTTCTATCAAACTCCTTTTAATGACTTGCTTAAATTCCATCCTGATATCGAATTTCAAAAAGCAGATCATTATCTTTTAAATTATCAGTGGAAACAACGAAAGCAATTATTGCGTACGGAAATCTATTATAAGAACTACCAAAATTTACTAACCTATACAACACAGAATAAAGGTGTTCTAGAAAATATTCAAAATGAAGGAATGGGGTATGCTGCTGGACTTGATCTCTTTTGGAAGGATTCGAAATCCATTGATTTTTTAACCTATTGGTTGTCTTATTCTTACCTCGATACAAAACGAAAATTTCAGGATTATCCCACGCAGGTAATGCCGAGTTTTGCCACCAAACACAATGCATCTATAGTCACTAAGTATTGGATAGATGCATGGCGATCTCAATGGGGTATGACGTATAATTTTACCTCTGGCAGACCCTATAACAATCCAAATAGCCCCAATTTTATGTCAGGACGAACAAAGCATTACCACAATCTTAGCCTCAATTGGAGCTATCTGATTTCTCCACAAAAAATTCTGTATTTCTCAGTGACGAATATTTTCGGATTTGACCAAGTATTCGGATATGAATATGCCCGAAAGGCCAATGCCAATGGCGTCTTTATACGAAAACCTATTGTACCAAGTGCTAAACGTGGATTTTTTGTCGGATTTTTTTGGACCCTGAGTACTAATAAAAGTTTAAATCAATTGGATAATTTATAAATATCCCTAATTGGATGTTACAAGGAATCCATAGTTCGCTTGAGTTGGCTTGTAACACCACAACGCGTATGTTAATCTTAAATTCAATGAATTATGAAAACCATGTTCACCGTATTCTTGCTTTGTATGTCGCAAGTATCTTATTCACAAACTAATTTTGAGCAAGCGATGGATCAAGCTGAAGCGCTTGTAAAGGAAGGGAAGTTAATAGAAGCCGCTAACCTATACGAAAGGATTAGTCAGGTTGAACCCGATAACTGGTTGCCTGCGTATCATTTAGCCTTATTAAAAACTTGGCCAACATTTATGGCAGCAGATAAATCTAATGTAGAAGCTAATCTTGAATTGGCACAAGAATATGCAGATATTGCTGAAATGAATGCGCCTAATAATGCTGAAGTTTATGTTCTCAAAGCACTTATTCTTGTCGCCAAAATTGCCTATGATCCAGCAACGTACGGAATGACACTTTCTGAAAAAGCAACTGAACTTTATCAAAAAGCCATTGCCTTAGATAAGATGAATCCACGAGCACAAAGCGGATTAATTGAAATGGAAATGGGAACTGCTAGGTATTTTAAACAAGACCTTACCCCGTATTGTGAACGTTTACAAAAGGTGTTGAAATTGTATGATGCGTTTGTACCAGGGTCTAAATACCATCCTAATTGGGGAAGGGATGGGGTGTTAAAAAACCTTGAAAATTGTAAATAATTACAGTTCGGAAGTTGATTTGCTCAATTCAGTCACTTTTATTTTTAAAAAGAAACTAATCACAGCACCTTTGAACTATTATTAACTATAAAAATCAGAAACCATGATTAGACTTATCAATTTTTTTAGCTTTTTACTGCTTAGCCTTGTGATTCATGCACAAACAGAAGAATCGCAAACGCCAGAGAAAGAAACTTTTGAACTTACAGTGAATGTCCCAAATGTTACCAGTGACAAGGGTAAAATGGTCTATGCTTTATATACGTCAGAAAATTTTTTAGCAGAACCAGGGATGGCTTCAACCTCTGAGATTAAAGATGGTACTTCTTCAACGGTCTTTAAAGACGTTATACCTGGCACGTATGCGGTGATTGTTTACCACGATGTAAATGGGAATGGAAAACTCGATATGAATGAATACGGTATGCCTATGGAAGACTATTCACTGTCAAATAATCCACGAAGTATGGGGCCGCCTCAATTTCAAAATGCTAAATTTACTGTGGAAAAGTCGATGACCTTAGAAATTAAATTATAATTAATTCGTTGTAGAAAAAAATGTATTCACATGAAGATTAAAAGTTTAACCAAGTTATTATTGATAGGCATACTGATTGGAAGTATTCTGTTTTTGATAAGTATTGCATTACAAGCAATCAATAATGGCGGGGTGACTTTTACGGCTGATACATTTACACAATTTGGTTATTTTCAATTGTATTCTATTGTGCTGACTTTTACTAACGCACTGTATTATGATAATATTAATAGACGAATTAACTGGGGGGATAAGGATCGACTTCGAGTAGGTTTAGGAACCTTAGGAGGGGTGATTCTTTCAGGGATTACCATATTTATCATCCGATTAGTTATAGGCGTTGGAATTAAAAAATCAGATTTTTCAGCCTTTGTGAGAAATGAATTTGAAAATTATGGCAGTTTTTATTTTGTGTCATTATTGATTGCCTTAGTGGTTAGTATCTTTTTTTATGCGGTATTTTATTATCGGGAATCGCAAAAGAACAAGTTGAATGAACAAAAAGTAATTGCAGGAACAGCTTCGGCTCAATTTGATGCTTTAAAAAATCAATTAGATCCACATTTCCTATTTAATAGCTTAAATGTTCTTACAAGTTTAATTGATGAAAATCCAGCTTCTGCACAAGATTTTACAACGGCATTGTCAAAAGTATATCGCTATGTCCTTGAACAAAAAAATAAAGAGTTGGTTTCGGTTGATGAAGAATTGAACTTTGCTAGAATTTATATCCGGTTATTGAAAATGCGCTTTGAAGATAGTATCATCTTTGACATCCCCGAAAGGGCCCAAAATCCAGAAGCAAAAGTAATCCCTTTAGCTTTACAACTGCTACTTGAAAATGCGGTAAAGCACAACGTGGTAACAGCGTCGCGACCGTTGCATATAAAAATTTATGAAGTGCAGGGCTACTTGGTGGTTGAAAATAACCTCCAAGTAAAACAAATGATAAAGAAGCGCAGTGGTGTAGGATTGAACAATATTATGAAACGCTACGAATTAATTACTGAAAGGAAAGTCAAGATTACGCAAGATATATCTCGATTTTCAGTATCAATTCCAATGTTAACGAAACAAATAAAAGTAAAGAAAATGAAAGATTCATTTGAACGTGATGAAGATTATATCAGAGCAAAAAAACGAGTACAAGATATTAAAGAGTTTTATTATGGACTTATAGCATATGCATTGGTGATTCCATTTTTAATTTTTATCAATTACCGTACTTCTTGGAATCAATTTCAATGGTTTTGGTTCCCTCTTTTTGGATGGGGCGTGGGAATTGGATTTCACGCGTATAAGGTATTTGTTAATGATGGAATTTTCGGTTCCAATTGGGAACAGAAAAAAATTCAAGAATTTATGCGAGAAGAAGAAAAAAATCAATGGGATTAATTATGAAAGAATTTAGTAATTACAACAAAGAAGAAGCGTACTTCAGAGCCAAGAAAAAATTAGAAAAGCTGGTTGGTTTCTATTGGCATTTTGGGATCTTTTTAGCCGTCAATATATTTTTGTGGGTAGTGATTGCCATTAACTTATCACCAGGAGAGTCCTTTTGGACCTTTGGGCATTTTACCACCTTTTTATTTTGGGGAATTGGAATCGTTTTTCACTTTATGAAGGTTTTTGGGAGTAGCTTTTTATTTGGAAAAAAATGGGAAGAACGAAAGATTAAACAAATTATGGAAAAGGAAAAAAAACAGCAATGGCAATGATGTAATAGTCTTTGCTAAGGTGTATATTGTATTTTAGATACTCAGTCACACATTTGTCAAAGAGAGGATAATTGTATCAACCAATTGTTAAATGGATAAAAAATTACTGTATGAAAGTACTTATTATTGAAGATGAAAAACCATCTGCAAGGCGTTTAAAGCGGATGCTTCATGCCGAAGAAATAGAGGTCATTGAAATGCTTCACTCTGTAGAAGAGGCCTTAGCTTGGTTTAATACACACGAACATCCAGCATTGATTTTTTTAGATATTCAATTGTCAGACGGATTATCCTTTGAAATTTTTGAACAAATTGAAATAAATAGTGCCATTATCTTTACTACCGCTTATGATGAATATGCTTTACAAGCCTTTAGTTTAAACAGTATTGATTATCTCTTAAAACCTATTGATCAAGCCGATTTAAAAAAAGCGGTAGAAAAATATAAAACCCGTATGCCACAGCAGCAAAAGGTCGCGGTTAATTTTGATGAAATTAAAAGACTTTTAGTAAATCCTATCGATCGATCGTTTAAAAAACGATTTACCATAAAAATTGGTCAACATTTAAAAATGATCCCAGTTGAAGAAATTGGGTGTTTTTACAGTGAACATAAAAGTACCTATTTGCATACCATGGATGGTAGAGACTATCCTATAGATAATTCATTAGAAGCCTTAGAATATCAATTAAATCCTGAAGTATTTTTTAGAATTAGCAGAAAACACTTTGTCAATATTCAGGCAATTAAAGATATGGTATCATATACTAATTCAAGATTGCAAATTAGATTACACAGTGAACCTAAGCAGGAATTAATTGTGAGTAGGGAACGGGTGAAAGATTTTAAACGTTGGTTAGAATAACTTGGTGCTAGTTTAATCGGTAGTATAATCCGTTTTTATCGTTTTGTTAAACGGAAGTTTTAATTGATATGATAAATCCTCATCGTCTTTAGCATCGAGTACATCTAAGCCATATACAATTTTGTGTGGGTCATCGTAGACAAAGGTTCCAAATAATCGATCCCAAATTGAAAAGATATTGCCAAAATTTGTGTCGGTCCATGGACGCTCAAAATGATGGTGAAACTTATGTGCATTTGGTGTGACAAATACATAATTGAGAAGGCGATCTATTTGTGTAGGTAGCTTAATGTTTGCATGGGTTAAGTAGGTAAATAATACGGTTAAAATACGATAAAAAACATAATACGCTAGTGGAATTCCAAAGATGACAACAACGAGCATTGAAGTCAATTCTCTTAGGAGATAATCCCCCGGATGAAGTCGTGTACCCGTAGTTGCATCTACCTTTGTGTCTGAATGATGTACCATGTGTAGTTTCCACATCCAATTCACTTTATGTAAATAGTAGTGTAATACGTATTGTGCTATTAAATCGAGCAGCAATATACTCACGACTAATTCTACCCAAATTGGCCAGTTGACGAAGTATAAAAAACCAAATTGTGCTGAAGATTGAAGGTTAAATAGGCCCACCATAGCTAACCCAATAAAGAGGTTTATGAGTAGATTGCCTCCTAAAAATACGAGATTTACCCCCGTGTGTTTCCATTTTTTATAAGGTAATTTCACCAGAGGAATACCAGCTTCTAGAATCCAACTGACAAAAAGTACCGCAATTACCCAAGCTAATTTTTGCCAAGACGGCATGGTTTCGAAAAAGGTAAGAAATTCTTGCATGGAACTTTTTTTACAAACATACTGTTTTTTCTAGCTCATAGCGCAGTCACTAGGGTAAATTCTGTTCAATTTACGCTATTTTGATGCGTTGTAGGTTTTCTACTACCTCCTTGATATTCATCTTGGTAGCTGCCTTTTGTAGATTATTTTATCTTACTAATGGGTTTCTTTTTAATCATTCCTCCCTTTGCATCTTTTACCGATGACATCACAATAAATGCATCTGGATCAACTTTATCAATTTCTGTTTTTAGTTTTGACATTTCGAGACGGGTTACGATGGTATATACGATATCTCTATCTTCAAGGGGTTCATTGGCTCTGGAAAATCCACTTTTCCCTTTGTAAATTGTACATCCACGACCTAATTTAGAAATGATGGCAACACGTACATCATCACTAAAATCTGAAATGATTGTTACGGCGGTATATTCTTCAATTCCATCAATGACAAAATCGATGGTTTTTGAGGCTGAAAAGTAGGTGAGTATAGCGTATAAAGCCACCTCTCTATTAAAGATGAAGGCGGCACTTATGAAAATAAGAATGTTAAAGATCAGGATTACATTCCCCACTGTTAAACTTGTTTTGCGGCTGATGTAAATGGCAAGTACTTCAGTTCCGTCAATAATAGCACCGCCTCTTATGGCCATCCCGATTCCGAAACCGAGGAAAAGCCCCCCAAAAGCGGCAACTAATATTTTATCTTGCGTTATGACAGGTATAGGGATAAAATGGATAAGGAGAGACAAACAAACAATACCAATTATACTTTTGACGGCAAATCTCCGACCAATGGCAGAAAAAGCCATGATTAAAAAAGGCGCGTTGAATACTATAATTAAGAGGGATAACGACGTATGAGTTAATGCGTTTACAATTAACGAGATTCCCATGACACCACCGTCTATAAATGAGCTGGGGATTAAAAAACCTTCTATCCCAATGGCCGCAGAACATACGCCAATAAAAATATAGAGCGCATCTGTCATCGCATGTTCAATTTCGATTGCCATATGTGATGAATTCGCTTGACCTGTTTTAGAAATTCGACTAAGGGATTTTGTGATTACGCTATGTAAAAATGGAATCATGGTTAGGTTGTTCGTTTGATTAGTTAATTATTCGTTGTTTTTGGTCGTTGGTATTGCTGCGATCATTGGCTGAGGTGTCAGCTATTATGAGGGGTCCAACGATACTGTTTTTTATGAATATAAGAGATGCCATCTATGGGAGAAGTAGCCAATTTAAAGGTGGACTTTCCCGTTGAAAGTATATCAAATGAAAATTGGGATATCAAAGGTAGGTGCGTTTTCAAAAAGGTTTCCCTTGTTTTTTTTGCGCTGATCGTTGGCAATTGATCTGTGTTTCTTTGCAAATTTATCCTGGTAATTTTCATAATTTAAAGATACAGAAAATCATAAATAAATCTGAGCGGACTTTAAAAAACGCTAAATAAAAATAGGCATCTATTTTTTATAGATGCCTATTGTGTAGCAAAATGAATGGCTTATTTTACTTTTTGAGTTAGTAAAGCCTTGTCTATTACTTCCATCATGTTCTCTACATAGTGGAATTTGAGTCCATTAAGATATTTATCTTTAATTTCAAGTATGTCTTTCTCGTTCTCTTTACAAAGAATAATTTCTTTAATATCTGCTCGTTTTGCCGCTAAAATCTTTTCTTTAATTCCGCCAACAGGTAAAACCTTTCCTCGTAGGGTAATTTCTCCAGTCATAGCAAGTTTTGGCTTTACTTTTCGTTTTGTAAATGCAGACACAATAGAAGTTAGCATCGTAATTCCTGCACTTGGACCATCTTTAGGCGTGGCTCCTTCTGGTACGTGAATATGTACATTTTTCTTTTCAAGATCCTCCAAGGGGATTTTAAAATGTGCCGCATGTGCCTTGATGTATTCCATAGCAATCGTTGCAGACTCTTTCATTACTTTACCCAGGTTCCCCGTTATACTCAAGTTCCCTTTTCCTTTAGAAAGAATAGATTCGATAAATAAAATATCTCCACCTACGCTTGTCCAAGCCAATCCAGTTACCACTCCTGCAACATCATTATTTTCATATTTATCACGTTCCATTTTAGGAGCACCTAAAATAGTTTCGATATCTGCATTGGTTAATTTAACGTTATACGATTCTCCTAAAGCAATTGATTTAGCCGCATATCGTACTACTTTAGCTAAGGTTTTGTCAAGCGTTCTAACACCAGATTCACGGGTGTATCCGGTAATTATTTTTTCCAATTGACGTTTACCAATTTGTAAATCTTTTGACGTTAAACCGTGTTCTTTTAATTGTTTAGGTAAAAGGTGCTTTTTGGCAATTTCTATTTTTTCATCAATAATATATCCATTTACATCGATAATTTCCATACGATCTCTAAGCGCCCAAGGAATAGAGGATAGAGAATTTGCCGTAGCGATAAAGAGTACTTTTGATAAATCGTAATCAACTTCTAAATAATTGTCGTAGAAGGCTGTATTTTGTTCAGGATCAAGAACTTCTAGCATAGCAGAAGATGGGTCCCCATTATGACTATTTGACAATTTGTCAATTTCATCTAGAATAAAAACCGGATTGGATGTTCCCGCTTTTTTGATGTTTTGAATAATTCTTCCCGGCATAGCACCAATATAGGTTTTTCGATGCCCTCTAATTTCTGCTTCATCTCGCAAGCCTCCTAATGACATTCGGATGTATTTTCTTCCCAATGATTCTGCAATAGATTTACCAAGTGAGGTTTTACCAACACCTGGAGGTCCGCATAAACAGATAATAGGAGATTTCATATCCCCTTTGAGTTTCAATACCGCTAAGTGCTCTATAATACGGTCTTTTACCTTGTCCATTCCAAAATGATCTCTATCCAGAATTCTTTGTGCTCTTTTCAGATCAAATTTGTCTTTTGAATAGGTTTGCCATGGCAAATCGAGTAGAAGTTCTAAATAATTTCGTTGCACTCCATATTCGGCTACTTGAGGATTCATCCGCTGTAAGCGCGATATTTCTTTATTGAAAACTTCTTCAACTTCTTTTGTCCATTTTTTCTTTTTGGCTTTCGCACGCATTTCTTCAATATCTTCATCATACGAAACACCACCGAGTTCTTCTTGGATGGTTTTCATTTGTTGATGCAGATAGTACTCCCGTTGTTGCTGATCCATGTCTTCTCTCACTTTAGAGTGGATGACATTTTTAAGTTCGAGGCGTTGCAATTCTGCGTCCATCTGTTTTAATGTAGCTAAGGCACGTTCCTTAAGACTACTTATATTTAACAGATCTTGTTTCTCTGCTACCTTAAGGTTCATATTGGAAGAAACAAAGTTGACTAAAAATGAGTCGCTTTTAATGTTTTTAATGGCAAAGGTAGCCTCTGAAGGTAAACTCGGATTCTCTTTAATAATTTTAAACGATAATTCACGAATAGAATCAATTATAGCTAAGAATTCAGTGTCTTTCTCTTCAGGCATGACCTCAATTAATTCTTTTACTTCGGCTTTGATAAAGGGTTCTTCTTGAACGAATTTACCAACTTCAAAACGTTTTTTACCTTGGATAACTACCATGGTATTTCCATCAGGCATTTTTAAGGTGCGCAAAATTCTTGCAACGGTGCCGATATTGTGAATGTCTTGCCGTGTAGGATGTTCTACATCTTCATTTTTTTGTGCAACAACGCCAATGGTTTTGTTTCCGTTGTTTGCTTCTTTGAGAAGTTTTATTGATTGATCTCTTCCAGCCGTAATTGGAATTACTACACCAGGGAAGAGTACTGTATTTCTCAAGGATAGAATTGGAAGTACGCCTGGAACTTCTTCATTTCGTATTTCTTCTTCATCTTCTGGAGTCATTAACGGTATCAATTCAGAATCTTCATCAATAATTTGTTGTAATGACAAACTGTCAATTGTTAAATATTTAGGATTACTCATATGCTTTTATCAAGTCAAAATGACATTAAATCAATTTTATTTACAAATTCTATAAATTCAAGTAAATTTGTAATTAATTAAATGTCAATGGTTTGAATTATTTTTTTATTGTTTTATACCTAATATAGCTCAATTGTTATGCCAAGCAGGGATTTATGTATATTGAAAATGTATAAAAAAAAATCAATTATTGTAACAAGTTGAAAACCGACTTGTCTTTTAGATAGAAACGATTACTTGAACTTACAAAAAGAACATATTACCCATTTATTGCAGCGATGCGAAAAAGGAGACATAAGTGCTCAATTCGAAATCTATGAAAAGTATTATAAAGCAATGTATAATACTTCTTTTCGGATTTTAAAAAACAGCTTTGAAGCTGAAGATGTAATGCAAGAATCGTTTCTAATTGCTTTTACAAAATTGAGCACTTTTAAAGGAGAAGTAACATTTGGTGCTTGGTTAAAGCGTATTGTGATTAATAAAAGTATTACACAATTAAGAAAGAATAATCGCATAGACGAAGTAGGGTTAGAGGTGGTAAAAGAACTACCAGATCAAGAAGTGAATGAAGTACATTGTGATTCTGTAAGTGTGGAGACTATAAAAAAAGGAATTAATCAATTAAAGGATAAATACCGATTGCCTCTAACGCTCCATTTAATTGAAGGGTATGACCACGAAGAAATTGCCGGGATATTATCTATTTCGAATCAGAATAGTAGGACAACCATTTCAAGAGCAAAACAAAAATTAAGAACACTATTACACATTAAGCCATATGAATAAGTTAGATCAAAAATGCAGGGATTTGCGTGGAGCATTTGATACAGAGGAGCCTTCGACCGGTCATTTTGAACGTTTTTCAAAAAAATTAAATCAATTTAATGAGCAGTTGAATAGCAACATAAAGCAATCAAACCAAAGCGTTGTACATTGGAAATGGTTGTCGGTAGCTGCGTCAATATTGCTGGTGGTAGGGTTGTATATGGTCTTTCAACAAACCGGTGAAGTACAGGAATACGGGTATGAATTAGCCGATGTTTCTCCTGAAATGGAGGAAACACAAAGTTTTTTCACCATGACTATTCAACATGAATTATCACGGATACAGGCAAAGAGGACCGTTGAAAATGAAACTGTTATTGATGATGCCCTAGCGCAATTAACGTCCTTAGAAAAAAATTACAATTCGCTTAAAGTGGCCTTGGCCGACAGTGATTATGACAGACGAATTATTCTTGCAATGATTACCAACTTCCAACAACGGATAGCAGTTTTACATGAATTGCTCGAGCAATTGGATGAAATAGAAACCTTAAAAACAACCAGCTATGAGAACAAAATTATGTAAATACGTCTTTTTATTTCTGTGGGTACCAATGGCTTTGATGGCTCGAAACAGCGATGAACTCACCTATGATAAAACCAAGATCATTAAAAAAGAGTTTTTTGTAGACGCAAATGCGAAACTCGATATTACGAACAAATATGGCGATGTAAATATTCTTACATGGAATGAAAATCGAATCATCTTTGAAATTAAAATCGAAGTGAACGGTACGGATGCCTCAAAAGTAGCAGAACGGTTACATGCAATTACGGTTGATTTCCAATCAAGTCAAAGCCTTGTTACTGCGAAAACAAAAATTGAAAAATTGAAAAAAAGTTGGGGAAAAAAGAATTCAGTTCACTATAAAATTGATTATACGGTAAAAATGCCGTTGACCAATAATTTACAAGTGTCTAATGATTATGGTGCTATATATTTAAACGAATTAAAAGGGATGGCTACGTTAAATTGTGATTACGGCAATGTTTTTATTGGTGAATTGCATCACAAGACAAATTCGATTAATTTAGACTATTGTAATGGTTCTACAATTCGAAACATGTTTGGTGGGCAAATAAATGCAGATTATTCTAAATTCACCCTTAGTCAAGGAGGGGAGGTGAATTTGGTAGCGGATTATTCTACTTCAGTTTTTGAAGAAATTAATACGCTGAGTTACCAATGTGATTATGGAAGTTTACGCGTTGAAGAAGGTGGGGCTATCAGTGGAACCGCAGATTATATGAGTGCTAAGTTTGAAAAAATAAATAAGCGGTTACATGCAGATGCTGATTATGGATCTATACGTATAGAGTCGATTGGTGATCAGTTTGAATCTGTTAAACTAACGACAGATTATTGTTCTATTAAAGTAGGTGTGCCAGAAACAGCATTTACCTTTAATTTAGATTTAAGGTATAGCGGATTTAAATATGAAGAGGCACGCTATGAGATTATACAAAAAATAGAAAAATCGAATACTAAATTATACCGCGGCTATTATAAATCAGCAAAGACTAAAGCGTCTATTGATGTAAGTTCGAATTATGGAAGTGTACGTTTTTTTTAGAATTTGGAATTATAAACTTACTCAGTTGAATACATTGTATAAAATTTGCCTGTGTATTCTTTGTGGTACAGTTTCTTTGTCCGCACAGATCACAAATTTAAAAGGTAATGGAACCTTAATTGCGGCAGAACGAAATGTAGGTGAATATGAGGGGGTATTTGTAGGGGGTGCCTTTGATTTAGAATTCATTGAAGGGACGGAAGGTCGTATTCACATAGAAATTGAAGAAAATTTATTACCGTATTTAATCACCGAAGTAAACCGTGATAAATTAATTCTGAAATGGAAAGATGGATACCATATAAAAGACACTCAAAAAAGTAAAATTCGCGTTCCGGTTAAATCCATTAGTGCCATTACATTGGGCGGTTCTGGCACTATTGATTCATCCATTCCGCTCTATACAAATTCGATGCATGTAGATTTAGGTGGATCGGGAACTATACGTTTGCCAATTAGCGCAACAAATCTGTCAGTAAATTTATCTGGTTCAGGAAATATTGAGCTATCAGGAATGGCAACGTCTATTGAATGTGCTTTAGCTGGTTCGGGTAACATTCGTGCTTCTTCATTAAATACGAATCGTATAAATGTCCAAATTTCAGGGAGTGGTGATGTCCATATTGGACAAGTAGACACCTTGAATGTACGAGTGTCAGGATCTGGAATTGTAACCTATAAAGGGAATCCACAGCAAAACATAAAAATCAGTGGTTCTGGAAATGTATATGCAAATTAAGAATGGCCAATTGATCTTGTAAAAGCTGTTACCCAGGTAACAGCTTTTTTTGTTTGTTAAAGTTTTCCAAAAAATAAAGGGGACATGTAACCTTTCTGTTGTTTTATAGTCTTAAGAGAAAGAAGTTTATACAGTTGAAAATAACGTAATTATCGAGTTGATAATAAAAAATTAGAAAAGGGTAGGAATTCATAATAAAACAACATTCTACTTGTCAATTGTATCGATTTCTAATAAAAACAAACAGAATAGCTCATTGAAATATATTCAACGATTTTGTGGATTTCTAAGAAATTCATCGCTGAAATGTTAAAGAAATGTTAAAGAATTGAATATTTTGTAACAAAACGGCTTTTAAAACGTTATATATATATGAGGTGAAGAACCAAAAAATTGTAAATTAACAACCAATGAAAAAATTATTAGTAACAATCAGTTTAGGACTAGGATTAAGCATCGCTGCACATTCAATGAATGGTGGTCTTAACGATTTTACAGAATCTTCAGAATCACAAGAAATAGCTTTTGATTTTGATATTAATGCCTATTTACCGGCTAATTTCAATCCCTATAAAGGAATGATTTTAGACGAGTCTTATTTGTTAATTGAAGAACCTATCTCATTTGACTTTGACTTAGCTGCCTATCTACCTGAATACTTTAATGTGTATAGAGGTATGATTATAGAAAGTGAGCATACAACGCGAAGTGAGCAAATTGAAATGAACTTTGATGTAGCCTCTTATTTACCAGAAAAATTTGAAGCTTATAACGGTTGGATTACGAATGAAGCTTATTTGCTCATTGAATCTCCAATTGATATGGGATTTGATATGGAAGCTTATTTACCATCAAACTTTGATGCATACGAAGGTATGATTACAATAGAACAAATTGATCAGGAGGAAGAAGTGTCTTTTGATTTTAATATAGAAGATTATCTTCCTGCTGGATTTAATCCGAACAACGTTGAAATAAATGCAACGATGTAAATTGTTATTTGAATTAGTTACAACAAAAAAGAGTCACCGTAATTGGTGGCTCTTTTTTATTTATAGGTTCATTAACTACGTAGGAAGTTGGAATGAAAAACCTCCTGCTAATGCATGAAAGTTTTTAATTATAGCTAGCCTATCACTGTACCCAACCCTTGAACTATTTTCTATAAACTACTTAGGTAAGACCCAAAAATACAGGGTTGTTTTTACACGTTGTATAAGTTCAAAATTTTATATAAGGTATTGAAATATAGGGTTTCATGTAATATTTTTTGCTTTTTTTGTAACAAAAGAGTATAAGTCTCGTCTTATGGTAAAGTACCTTGTAAAACATAGTACATATAATCAGACTTTAAAAACAAACAGAAACCGTATGAAAAATATAATTCTACCTTGCTTATTAGCTTTTCACCTAATGGCTACTGCTCAGTATTCTACCCGTACCAATTTTGACTTCCCTACAAACTTATTCCAAGAGCATACGACTGATCTCCTGATTCAAAATTTACCAAATGCCTATGCATTTGAAGAAGAGGAGATAGTTCTTGAATTTGATGTAGACCATTATTTACCAGTACATTTTGATGAATATGCTGGGTTAATTGTAGACGAATCGTATTTGTTAATTCATGAAGAAATTCCTTTTGATTTTGATATTGAGGCTTATTTGCCACTAGATTTTGATCCCTATCAAGGTTTGATTTTAGAGAATACCTTACCAGAAGAAATTGACAAATCTTTTAATTTTAACTTATGTGATTACCTTCCTAAGGGATTTAACCCTATAAAATAGGGGTAGGCATTGATGTATAGTTCCACATTTTCAACCGATTAAGAGGTGTTTTTTAACACCTTTTTTTTATGGACATTTGGCCCTCATCAATAGGCAAATATAGGCGGAATAAATGGAGAAAAAAATCTTCAATTTTGGGATAAGATTAACGTGTATTTAACCAAGTCTTAACCTGTTTTTTAAAGATTCTGTTGCATATTTGCAGTGTCAAAAATTACAAAGAAAAGGAACCCATTAAAACTAAAATAAATTGTATGAAATTTGAATTTATCCATTTAAATGAACAGCTCAAATCAACTCCTTTTAAAAATAGTACAACCAAGATTATCGCTGTGCTATAACGATCAAAAATTGCTTAAAAAATGAAACAAAAAACGCTAAAAAACACAAAAAGTTATCAAAATTTTAAAATGAGTAATTACACTTTAAGTGCAATAAACACAGTATTTTATAAAATGCTAATGCGAAAAATGTAACAAGATTTAAAATGAATCGTCTTATGATAAAGTACCTTGTTAAACATAGTACAAGAAACCAAAATTTAAATCAAAAATCACAAAATGAAAACGCTAATTTTATTTTTACTATTCGCTTTTAGCCTACCGGCAAATGCACAATTCTTAAGTAGTAATTCAAACTCGTTACCGAGCTCAATGATGGAGTCAATCAGTGACTTTGTATCGATCGAAAATTTGCCAAATACCTATGTAGGTACATCGGAAGAAGTTGAGGAATTACCTTTTGATGTTAAGGCGTATTTACCCGTTAATTTTGACCCGTATAAGGGGATGATTCTCGATGAATCTTATGCCTTAATTACAGAAGAAATTCCGTTTGATTTTAATGTTGAAGAATTTTTACCTGAAGGATTTGACCCTTATGAAGGGATGATATTTGAGGCTGAAGTTACTCCAGAAGAAATCGATTTTGATTTTGATATTGAGGAGTACTTACCTGTTGGATTTAATCCAAACTACAAAGTAACTAAAAGCAGTATGTAATTAAAGTTAACGGTTGTAATAAAAAAAGCCATCTTTTTGAGATGGCTTTTTTTATGTTTATTGGGCGCCGATTTCCTTAGCGGCTTCGATATTTGTCAGTAATCTCAAAAACATGGCTCAGAATCGCATGGTCAACGGCTGTATAGCTTGTTTTTCTCCTTGCCATTACTTTTTCTGCAACTTCTTTGAACTTTTCTAATTTATAGGTGGTAAATCCTACAGCACCACCCCATGAAAATGAAGGGATAAAGTTTCTAGGGTAATTTGATCCGTAGATATTGGTACCTACACCAACTACTGTCCCGGTATTAAACATGGTATTAATACCACATTTAGAATGATCCCCCATTATTAAACCACAAAATTGTAACCCTGTTTTTACAAAACTTTCTGATTCGTAAGACCACATTTTGACTTCAGCATAGTTGTTTTTTAAGTTTGAATTATTAGTGTCGGCGCCTAAATTACACCATTCTCCTAGGACTGCATTCCCCAAATATCCTTCATGCCCTTTATTTGAATATCCAAAAATTACCGCATTACTAAGTTCACCACCTACTGTACAGTATGGGCCAACGGTTGTTTTTCCATAAATTTTAGTCCCCATTTTAACCGTAGAATTAGGACCTAATGAAAAGGGACCTCTAATCATTGAGCCTTCCATTATTTTGGAGCCCTCAGCAATATATACCGGGCCTTCACTGGCGTTAATCATAGCAAAGTTAATCTCAACACCTTCTTCAAGGAAAATGTTGTCTTTGTTAATACATTGTACCGTAGGTGGAATGGGCGCAGAATTTCGTTCATGGGTAATCAAATTAAAATCGGCTTCGATAGCCGCTCCATTTAGACTAAAGATATCCCAAGGAAATTCAATTTTCATTAAGGGTTCTTTAAAAGGAATTAATTCACAATCCTCAAAATTAACCTCCGTTTCTGCCTTGGTGAAAAAAGCAATAATTTCATCTTGATATTGTATCGCTTGAAATTCTTTTAATTCTTTGACCCTTTTTACGAGCGATTCGGTAGGTAAATAGGCAGCGTTGATCATTACATTATAGTCCATTTCAACCATCGGATATTTTTCCTCTAAATAATCCTCCGTAAGGGTCGTAATGGTACAATCTAAATATTTTTCCCACTTTTCACGAATCGTTAAAATACCTACGCGAATATCTGCAACAGGTCTGGTATAAGTCAACGGTAATAAGCTGTTTCTGACGGTGCCGTCATATAATATGTAATTCATTGCGCAATTTTTAAAGCACAATATTAATAATAATTACGATTTTATCAATTTATAATGTGTATTAGTTTTATATATTTGAATCTAACATCGCTTATCTGTTGTTCATGTAAACGTAAATTGAACGAGGGGGGTGATTAGTGTTGGCTTAGTGGGTGTTATTTTTCCTTCTATTAGAGCTGAAGGTAAATAGCAATGGCGCTGTAATAATAAGTTGCGAATATGTGGTAGGCTAGGGGGCGCGATTTAGTGAAGACAATAGAAAATAAAGATGTGCTGTATTTGGAATGGATGATAGTGATGAGGCTGATTCTTAAAATAGACCTTTGTGATTTAAACCAGGGAGTACAGGATGTATACGCTTAGTAAAACCATTGGATGAGCTGAGTATATCTTTTTACTAACCCGAGTGCATACATTTCGAATTTTGTCGTTTATACTTATATATTAGCATACAGGCTAATATTAATTGTTTAATAGCTTATAGACTAATAATGATACTTTATTAGTGTATAAACTAATATTTTTATATATTTGTACTATGCAAGCTGTAATAACAGGAGATCTTATTGACTCAACTACTTTTTCTGCTTCGGCGCTTAATACGATTTTAAATGCAATGAATCGTGAATTTGACTGCTTAAAAGCAAGTATGTGGGCAGAATTTAGACTTTTTAGGGGGGACAGTTTTCAGGGAGTTATTGCAGATCCAAGTTTGGCTCTTGATGCTGCTCTATTTATAAAAACGCGGGTCAATATGATTCCCAATGAAGTCAAAGGCAAAGGGTTGATTGATGTTAAAATGGCTATTGGATTAGGGGTTATCGACCTTAAACGACCGTCTATTTTAGAGTCAAATGGAGAGGCATTTCAGTTGTCAGGACGAACATTGGATGTTATGAAAGGAGATTATCCAAGACTATTATTAAAAACAAATAATGAGGACATCAACGACGAATTTGATGTTCACTTCAGTCTTTTTGACAGTTTGACTTCTAAGTGGAGTGTGGCTTCTGCTGAAGTTATTTATTATATGTTAAAAGGATTAAAAGAACGCGAGATTGCTGCCGAACTTGGGATTAATCAATCAGCGGTAAACCACCGAAAAAAAGCGGCAAATTGGGATTCAATCGCTTTGTTGTTAGAGCGTTATAGACGAGTGGTAACGACCTTAAAACAAGCCTAATGGAAGGAAACCTTGTACTCTTATTACAATTATTTATGGCACATATCCTCACTGATTTTGTACTTCAGCCTACGGCCATGGTAGCACATAAAAGAAGTTATAAAATTAGATCTTGGACCTTGTATATGCACAGTGTCATTGCAGGTTTAATGACTTATTTATTGGTAATGGATTGGTCTGCATGGAAAATTCCGTTGCTAATTACCTTAACACATTACGGTATTGACCTTTGGAAAACATACCAGTTGAAGGACAATTTGCGGTACTTTTTGATTGATCAGTTTTTGCACGTCTTTGTGCTTTTCATCGCATGGTTATATCTGATAGATGGATTTTCTGAAATACGTCCATTTATAGGTGAATTATTGACTTCACGGACTGTGCTAACGGTGAGTATCGCCTATTTAATAGTGATATTTCCTGTGGGTTTTCTCATTGGAAAGGCTACGGAGCGATGGCAAAACGAAATGGATGATACGTCGCAAGTCAATTCTTTGCGTCAAGCGGGGCGCTTTATTGGAATAGTTGAGCGAGTACTTATTTTGACCCTCATCTTAAGCAATCAATTTGCCGCTATTGGATTTTTAATTGGGGCTAAATCTATTTTGCGTTTTACCGAAACTAAAGGGGCTCGAAAACAAACCGAATACGTATTAATAGGAACCTTAATGAGCTTTGCCATTTGTATCATCATTGGCATCTTGGTGAAATTCATATTCGTTTTGCCGTCTTAATTTTTATTTAAGTCGTTTGAAAGGGAGGCCTGAAACTCTTTTAAATCCTTTGAACTCGGTGCTTGATATAGCTCTAAGTCAAAAAATGACAAGGCGGCAATTAAATGCTCAAAAATATCGGCCATGATATGTTCATAATTAAGCCATTCTTTATCTTTTGAAAAGGTATAAATCTCAAGGGGTATTCCTTCTTTTGTTGGAGATAAATGTCTTGTCATGATCATCATTTCTTTATTCACCGCAGGATGTTTGTGTAAATACAAATCGCAATACTTTCTAAATAAACCTAAATTGGTTTGATTTCTACCGTTTACAATTACCGATTTATCAGCATTATTTACTTCGTTGTAATGATTGATATCCTTTTGCCGATGTTGAATGTAATTGGCAATTAATTGAATTTTTGAAAAGCGTTTAAGATCTTCTTCACTTAAAAATCGGACGCTGTTTATTTTAATGACAAAGGAACGTTTTATTCGTCTTCCTCCACCGTCTTGCATTCCTCTCCAATTTTTAAACGAATCTGAAATCAATGCATAGGTAGGAATCGTTGTAATGGTTAAATCCCAGTTAGACACCTTGACCGTTGCTAAATTGATTTCAATCACCTCACCATCGGCTCCGTATTTTTCCATGGTAATCCAATCTCCAATACGAACCATATCATTTACAGAAACTTGTATGCTGGCGACAAATCCTAAAATTGTATCCTTAAAAATTAATAGAAATACGGCCGAAGCGGCTCCTAAGGTGGTTAAAAATTTTACAATACTCTGACCCGTTAATTCAGAAAAGATAAAAATAGCACCGATAAACCATAAAAATATTAAAATAACTTGCGCATAACTATTTATCGGTTTGTCTTTAAAACTATCTTTTTCCCTCAAGTAATTGCTCGTGGTTCTGATAATACTTCGAAAAATCCAAACCATTAAAATGATTAGGTAAATATCTGTAAGCTTCAGAAAGATATTTTGCCAAAATAAAAAATCTTCAAGTACCACAGGAATCAAGGCTCTCAATATGATAAATGGAATAATATGTGCTAAGTATTTCGGAAAATTACTTCGAACTAAATAGTCGTCATAGGTCGTTTTCGTTTTATCTGTAAAAAACGTAAACGTTTTGATGATAATTCGTTTTAGTATATGATCAATGCCTAAGAGGACAAGGGCCACAATGACGGCATTTAATAATAAGTTTAGGATTAACGCAGTTGCAGAATCCATGTTGTTGGAAACAAGTGTTTCATATAACCATTTCGTATATTTGTCCATATAGGTGGGTACTTTTAAAATGTGCTCTATAACGGATGCAAATTTACAGAAAACAATATGAAATCCACCAAGGATGACCCGAGACTTTACCCCGTGATTTTAGGGTGGTTTTTAGTTGCTTCTGTACGTTTATGTGGAGCAAATGGTCACAAAAAAAGCGTCCCAATTACATAGGACGCCTAAGGCATATTCTTGTAAAGAAACTTAAGATTGAGCTTGTATTTGTTTAGCTACTTCCTGTACTTCGTCGAGAACTCGTAAAAGGTTACCGCTCCATAATTTTGCAATTTGTTCTTCGGTATATCCTCGTTTAACTAATTCAAGTGTAACATGAAAAGTTTCAGAAGCATCGGCCCATCCTTCAATACCTCCACCACCATCAAAATCAGAACTAATACCTACATGGTCTATGCCGATTTTATCGACTAAATAATCGATATGATTGACAAAATCCACCACATTTACGGCCTCAGGGACATTATCTATCGCCTCCAGTTTTTTCTCCAATACACGTTTTAATGATTGGTATTTTTTATTATACGCAGTACGGGTAGGTTCGTCGAGTTCCCTTAATGCTACGCGATCTAATTTTTTAAGTCCAATAGAATCCATTAATTGCTGCATTATGTTGGCTTCAAAATCACTTCTCACTTTATGTTTATTGGTATCTACATACGATTTAAAGGCAACTGCTTGAACAACCCCACCATTTTCTTTAATACGAGCTAAAACGTCATCGTCTAAGTTTCGTGAGTGATTGCTGAGTGCTCTTGCTGATGAATGAGAGGCAATTACGGGGGCTTTTGACAGAGCAATCATTTGTTTGTTGGCTTCTACAGAAGGGTGTGATAAGTCAATCATCATTCCGTATTTGTTCATTTCAGCAATGACTTGTTTCCCCAATTCACTGAGACCGTTATGAAGCCAAACCCCATCATTTTCCCCTGTATTTGAATCGGCTAGTTGACTATGACCATTGTGAGCTAATGACATATATCGAGCTCCTAAATCGTAAAACTTTTTGACATTGTGAAGATCAGTTCCAATGGGATATCCGTTCTCTACACCAATCATAGCAACTTTTTTCCCTTCTTTAACGAGTTGACGAACATCATCAGAAGTTAGTGCTAATCCAATTTGTTCAGGGGCGTATTCTTTTGTTAGACGATGAATCGCCTCAAATTTAGACATGGCATTTTCATAGGCCTTTTGATAGCCTTCAGAAGTTAATTCTCCTTGACCAGTATACACAATAAACCAAGCAACATCTAAGCCACCTTCGTTCATTTTTGGTAAATTGACTTGGTTATCGAGGCGTTGTGTGTAATTGATGCTGTCTGTAAAGTTACGCACATTTATGTCGATGTGGGTGTCTAACGTGATTACGCGATCGTGAATTGCTTTAGCTTTTGACAATAGTGCGGTACTATCCATAACTTGGTTTTGTTTTAAGGTTGGTTCTGAGTCCTTTTTATTCGTATTACATCCAAGGATGAAAAAACTCATGAAGAGCGCAGTTCCAAAATAAAGAAAATTGGAAAAGGACGGTGAATAATGTTTTGGTTGTTCCATTTTGTTGATTTGAATTTAGTTGTCTATAAATGTACTCATTTTTATTAATCCCCTGAAATGGTTGTGATTAATCATTTATTTTTTGTATTTTTAGAGGGTTTAGACATGCATTTAAAATTAAATTTTCTAAATGAACCTACAGATGTTAGTATCATTTTTATAGAATATTTAGTTTTTTGAAGGTACCGTCAATCACTTAAACTGACGTTATGAGATACAGATTACCATGGATTCTTGCTTGTTTGATTGCCTTGCTATGTACAATGAATGTAAGGAGTCAAGAACTCGATAATTTTATTGAATATCGAGGCACTGTTGTGGATGATACTACCAATGAACGTTTAGTTTTTGCGAACTTAATGGTAAAAGGCACCAATATGAGTGTTATTACCAATGGAGAGGGGGAATTTCTGTTGAAAGTTCCAACATCTATGCGACAAACGGCGCGAGTAGTCGTTGCGTTTTTAGGATACCAACCCAAAGAGATTCCCTTAACCGAATTTGATGAAAACAATCAGCGAATTGGTCTTGTAGCTTCTACCATTGCACTTTCTGAAATCAATGTGGTTTTACCTAAGAATGCAAAAGAACTTGTAAAAAAGGTGTTTGATTTACGAAAACAAAACAATCCAGTCGAGCACACTATCATGACAGCCTTTTATCGTGAAACGATTAAAAAAGGACGTAAAAATGCCTCATTGGCAGAGGCTATTGTACAACTTTATAAAGAACCTTATTTATCGTTAAAAAGCGATAAGATTAGTTTGTATAAATCGAGAAAAAGTACCGATTATTCAAGGTTAGATACGTTAGCTGTCAAGCTTCAAGGAGGCCCGTTTAATGCCTTGTATATTGATTTAATGAAGTATCCTGAGTATGTGTTTACGCAAGAAACTATGAAATGGTACGATTTTTCATTTGGGTCTGCAACAACGGTCAATGACCGTCCGGTTTATGTCGTGAATTTTAATCAGTTGCCTGGGATTTCTGAGCCCTTGTTTCAAGGAAAATTATTTATAGATTCTAACACTTTAGCCTTAGTCAGTGCTGTGTATAGTTTAAATTTAACTGGAAAACCTAAGGTTGAAAATCTTTTTGTTCGGAAAAAACCATTGGATGTTACGGTTATTCCTACAAAAGCTGCTTATCGCGTGGACTATCGCGAAAAAAATGGAAAGTGGTATTACGGATACAGCAATGTGCAATTGGCATTGAAAATTAAAAAGAAACGAAGTTGGTTTAATAAGAATTACAGCCTCATGAGTGAAATGGCGGTAACCGATTGGAGTATAAATGAGGATAAAGAAAAATTAGCAAAACGCGATAAAATGAAAACAACCATTGTAATTAGCGATGAAGCCTCTGGGTTTTCTGATCCAGCATTTTGGGGAGCTTATAATGTTATAGAACCTGAAAAATCGATAGAAATTGCTATAGAAAAAATTCGAAAACAGCTCAAACGAAATCATTGATCTCTTTTTGGAAGAGCCACCTTTTCCTCGTGAATCTGAGTCTTTGAAGATTCTTTTTTGGAGTGGGCTTAGCTTTGAATAGGATGTTTTAGGAATGACCTAAAGGGTACGTTCATATACGTTACGAACAAATTATGCGTTATGTACTCAAAATAAACTTCATAATGAAATTGCCTGTTCTGTTAACGCTCCTCTGTATTGTTCAAATGGGGTGGTGTCAATCTACGATCGATAAAAATTGGCCCAAACTCGTTTATGAAAAAGATTCAAAATTAGCGGTGTACAAAAAGAAACCCCAAGCCATGGCGTATACGCAAAAGTCGCATTATTCACTGGGAGATACCATTTTGTTTCGTGTAGAAGTGAATAGGCCTGTGGCTGTAAATTGGAGCGATTTAGTCCGTTTTCCATCACTTACCTACGTTTCGTCTTCAACCAGTGTACAGCACGGAATTACAAGTAAAGAGAATCGGTATACTTGGACAACGTATAGTGTTAAGTATTTACCTAAAGCAAAAGGAAAGGTTGATTTAAACCCCATAGACCTCCAACTTGACGGGAAGCGATATCGCACAAAAAAAATAACCATTAAGATTGAATGACCCAAATTTTAAGGAATTCATTCAGTTGAAATAGCACTAAAAAGCGTTTTTATTCAGGTGATTTTTGCGCTAGCTTTTTTTGAAGTTTTAGCCATTTTTGCAGTTGTTTCGCAGTGAGAATGGTTTGCATTTCTTCATTGAGTTTTAGTACATGTGGGGTAACTTGTGCTTGGACTGGTTTTAAATTTTTTGAAATATATTCCTGTAAATCTTGATATAGATCTGGATTATTAGAGGATCTCATTTCAGTTTTTTTTGCTTCAACCACCAAATCCATTTCCGTGAAGGTAGCACGGTACATTAGTTGAATATTTTCAATTTTGGCATCATAACTTTTTAAGAGTGAAGTGATTTTCTCAGCCTTTGTATCCGTTGGTTTAATTTTTAATTTTTTAAGAACTTCTTCAATGTCGTATCTAAGTATACCAGCTTCACGTTCAGCATTGTATCTTGTATACATCAGTGAATTTGCTTGATGGTTGCCAGAATAATATTGATTTGACATGCGTTGACCCTGAGCTTGAAGGCTTAACAATAAAATGATTCCCGCAATTAACTTTTTCATTTAGATGGATATTTGTTGACGAAGATATTAAATAAATCACAAAAGGAGATTTGCCTCTTATGAATTTTGAATTCCATTAAAAGGTAGTACTTTTGCAAAATCAAATTTTATCCATGTCTAATACTATTGAAAAAGAAGAACGTAAATCAGGTAAGGCGTTATACAACTACCAAAAAGGTGCAATTGATAAAATTTTTAAAAGTTTTGAAAATGCACCAGAAGATTATCATTTACTCTATCAACTACCTACCGGTGGTGGAAAGACTGTAATATTCTCTGAAATTGTTAGGCAGTATCTAAAACACCATAAAAAACGTGTTTTAGTGATGACACATCGTATAGAATTGTCAAAGCAAACGTCTACGATGTTAACTGAATTCAATGTGGTCAATAAGGTTATTGATAGCAAGGCTGATCTTTCAGATCAACATGAATATAGTTGCTTTGTTGCAATGGTTGAAACGTTAAACAATAGGTTAAATGACAATAAATTAGATATTTCTGATATTGGTTTGGTTATTATCGATGAAGCCCATAACAATTCGTTTACTAAATTGTTTAAGTTCTTTGAAAAATCGTTTATACTCGGAGTTACGGCAACACCGTTAAGCTCAAATATCGATATGCCAATGACCCAAAACTACGATGAGTTAATTGTAGGAGAAACAATCAATTCATTAATTGAGAATAATTTTTTAGCAAAGGCCGAAACCTACAGTTATAATGTGGGATTAACTTCGTTAGTAGTTGGAACCAATGGTGATTATACGGTAAAGTCATCTGAAGATTTATATACCAATGAACATATGCTCGGAAAGTTGATGCAAAGCTACGAAGAGCGTTCAAAAAATAAGAAAACCTTAATTTTTAATAATGGTATAAATACTTCGCTATATGTATATGATGTTTTTAAAGCCGCAGGGTATCCTATTGCACACTTAGATAATACACATTCTAAAAAGGAACGTGCAGAAATTTTAGAATGGTTTAGAAAAACACCCGGTGCTATTCTAACTTCAGTGAGTATTTTGACAACAGGTTTTGATGAACCATCGATAGAGAGTATTATTCTAAACAGAGCTACCAAATCTCTTACCCTATATTACCAAATGATTGGGCGTGGGTCACGCGTTTATAAAGACAAAAAAACTTTTACGGTTATTGATTTAGGAAATAATTTTTACCGTTTTGGCCCCTGGGGAGATGATCTAGATTGGCAAAAAATATTTAGATCGCCACAGTATTACCTAGATAATTTATTAAATGACGATGAGCTTGAGAGTAATTTGAGCTATCAAATGCCTCATGAAACACTCGCCAAATTTAAAAATTCAAAGCAAATTGATTTTTCAGTCAAAGCGAGTTATAAGAATGCTTTAAAACAGGGGCTTTCTACAAAAATAGTACTCGAAGAAGCTCGAGAGCATCACGCCAAAATTTGTATTGAAAATTCGGAGGATGTATATGATGCTTTGACTTTAGCAGGAGAGTTAAATGGAGCAATTGATTTTTGCATTAATGCGTACTCCAAGTGCATTTGTAAGAATACGAATAATTTTGTTCTATGGCTTCAAGAGGATTATAAGAAAAAGTTACGTACCTATATTCGTAGTAATTTTGATGAATTATTTTTTAAGATTCACGGGAGAGAACCTGAGAATTAAAAAACAAACAATGACTTTAGGTTGAAAACATCTAATTTGTCCTGTTTCATCTTCGTATCGCATTAAATTCTATCAATGAATAGAAAACAAATGGTTTTCTAAGTTTTCGTATATTTAACAGTATTAACGAAGACAGGTTGAAATTAACACATGCATTTGACAGGTTGCGGCACATAGGAAAATTCCTGTGTTTTTGTAGCGGTCTATTTTTTCTCAGCGCTTGTTCTAAAGACGTTGTGGAAGATGATTTTGTTTGGAAGTCAATAAATGTCCGAGCTTCAGCATATAATTCACTCGCGTATCAAACCTCTTCACAACCTCAAATCGCTGCGTGGGGTGATAGTTTAAAACCAGGAATGAAGTGCATTGCTGTTTCTAAGGATTTGATTAAAATGGGAATAAAACACAATACAGAAGTTAAGTTAGAAGGTCAAAAAGGGGTATTCATGGTGAAAGATAAAATGCATTCACGATGGAAAAAAAGAATCGACATTTATATGGGAACCGATGTGAAAGAAGCAAGACATTGGGGAATAAGACGACTTAAAATCTGGTATAAAGTTCCAAAAGATAGTGTTTCAAAAATGGAATTAACTCCCTGAGCATTTGAAATAATTGGAAGATAAATTTACTGCATTTAACACCGGGTTACTTAAATAAAAACGAGCTGATTACTCCATTAAATAAGCGTCAGTAGTGAGTAAATTACAAGGACGTAGTTGATTCGCTATGCTTGACGAATAAATAAAAAAATCTCCCAATGTAGGGAGATTTTTTATACTGAAGGGGGAGGTGATTATGCTCCTGTACTTTTATTGAGCACTAAATGTTCAATGAAAAATTCCATCATTCGTTCGGTATCCATTGCCGTATGTCCTTGATCTGGTCCAACTTGAACCTCAAAACTTTTACGTGCTTTTTGGAGGGCATCAATTAATTGAAGAGAATTCGCTGGATGAACATTATTGTCACTTGTTCCGTAAAAGATCATTAACTCTCCTTCTAATTGCGGAGCGTATTTCATTAAGCTGGATGCTTCGTATCCGGCTTTGTTATCTTCTAGTGTATTCATGAATCGCTCCGTATAGATATTGTCATAATTTCTCCAATCAGTTACGGCTGAATTAGCCACAGCGGCACGGTATATTTTTGGAAAACGCAATAGACTTGTAGCTGCGGTAGTACCTCCATACGAAGTTCCGTAAACACCTACGTTGTATTTGTCAAAATAGGGACGGTCATAGAGTGATTTTACACCTTCTGCGAAATCGTCCATTTCTACCATACCTAAATTACCATACAGTTGATCTAATAATTTTTTTCCACGTCCACGTACATTTCTACCATCGATGTTCAAAACTAAAAATCCAAATTCTGTCAACGCATCTGGGTAGGTAAAGCTTTCACGAAATGCATTCGTTGCAGGTCCTCCATAATTACTTAAAATAACTGGATATTTTTTTGAGGGATCAAAATTAGATGGAAAGTGAATCATGCCATGTAATGTCGTAACACCATCTGCTGAAGTAAAGGTAAATACTTCAACTTTTTTTAGTCCAAGCTCATTAAAGGCGGTCATATCACTTTTGGCTATTGTTGCGATCGTCTTTCCGCTGATTGACATAAGGCGTGTGGTAACGGGTTGATCGTGTGTTTGTGCAGCATCAACAAAATACGCATTATTTGGTGATAAGGTTACGGTATGATGAAAGCTTGGGTCTGTGAGTCTTTTGTCACCTTTTCCATTAAGTTTCACTCTGTGTAATTGCATTTTCATGTGATTATCTCCAGAGCGTGCCATGTAGTAAAGTATTCCTTTTTTCTCATCTACTTTTAGGATAGAAGCCACTTCAAAATTGTGGTTCGTGATAGGATTAATTAATGTACCATCTATGTGGTAGAGATAATAATTTTTATACCCATTGCGTTCTGAAGCCCAAATGAATCGTTTCCCATCGGATAACCATTTGATTTCTGGTGAATTTTCTGTCCAACTTGGAAGCCATTGTTCTCGAACAATGGTTCGACTTTTACCCGTTACAGGGTTTGCCGCTCTAAAGTCCATCGTGTTTTGTTTTCGGTTGGTACTGTGATACAACAATTCACTTCCGTCTTTTGACCAAGAGATGTCGTATAAATATGTACCCATTGCTCCATCTTGGAATGGTTTTCCGTCTCTCGTGTCTAATTTTGTAATTTTTTTGGTTTCTAGATCATATACTAATAAATCAACAGGTAAATTTTTAGCTCCTACTTTTGGATAGGCTTCAATTTCTACAGAATCTTGGATTTTTGTTTGATTATATAATACATAGTACTTAAGTGCATCTTTTTCTTCAAATCGATAAAAGGCTATTTTTTTACTGTCAGGAGACCACCACATAGCGGTATTTTGACTGAGTTCTTCTCCATAAACCCAGGTTGCAATTCCGTATTTCAATTGGTTTTCATCGTTTGCATCTGTAGTAATTGCAATGGTTTCATTTGTAGCCAAATTGGTGATATACATATTTCTATCCTTTGTAAAGGCCTTGTACTTGTCATTTGGAGCATCTGCAGATGCAGCTTGTCGGCCACGGGCTACGCGAGATCCAAATCTTCTACGACCAAACGGATTGCTTTGGGTGTTTTGCGAGGGCACAGCCTTTTTACTTGAAATAGAATAGGTATACCTTTTCCCATCAAAAAAATAATCAAATGACTTACTATCCTCACTCCAATTAACGCTGATTGGAGCCATTTTGATTGATCGACGAATTTTTGGAGCAATTTCTTTATAGCGTTCATAGCCAGGCATTTTCTTTAATTTATCTTGAGAAAACCCTTGATTTGGTAGTAATACACTAACCAAGCAAAAAAGTAAGCTTAGTTTAACTAATTTTTTATTCATGGTATTGGATTTTATTAAGCGACTAAATTAACATTTAATCCTAAAATAGAACCCAAATTTGAAAAACAATCTATGTAATGAACAGATTAAAAGCCGTTGACTTATCCAGTGTACGTTTTGTAAGTAATATGGGATATAAGCAAAAAAAAACCTGACACTGAGGTCAGGTTTTTTTTTGATATAAAATAGGTTACTCATTTGATGCCATCAATGCAAAGAATTTATTGATATTTGGCATGATTACGATTCTTGTTCTTCTATTTTTTGCTCTATTCTCTTTTGAGTTATTTTCTACTAACGGTTGAAAACTACTTCTTCCAGCTGCAATTAACTGTGATGGAGGAACCTTGAATTCATTTTGAAGTTTTCGTACTACAGAGGTTGCTCTTAATACACTTAAATCCCAGTTGTCACTTACTTTTTCATTATGAATGGTACGTGAATCGGTATGACCTTCAACCATAAGATCGAGGCTCGGTTCGTCTTTCATTAATTGTGCAATTTTGGTTAAAATATTGTTGGCTTTATTACCTACTCTATAACTCGCTGTATTAAATAATAATTTATCCGAAATAGAAATCATTACTACCGTTTCATCTATATCAATCGCAATATCTTCAGTTTCGTCTAAGTTACTTTTTGCAAAAGATTTTTCTAAGCTATAAGCAACCGCTAAGTTCATAGAATCTTTTAAGGTTTTAGCACCAGCTAATTTTGATTGGTCAACCTTGGCTAAGGTTTCTCTCATTTTTACTTTACTTGCATTAGAAATAACCGCTTCATTTCCTACGGTGGTGAATTTTGCATCACTTTCGTTTTTCAATGAAGTAGTCTCGTCTTTTAAGGCGTTGATTTTGTTGTTGTACGCAACAACTCTAGCTTCAATCTCTGAGAATTTTTTCTCAAGTTCATCTTTTGCTATAGCGGTTTTGTGCAATTCACCTTTTAGTTGATCTCGGTCTTGCTCTAGTGCTACATATTTTTTCTTTGATACACATGCCGTCAACAATAGGGCAGACACTACGACTAATGATAATTTTTTCATAATACTTAATTTAAATTTAGAATTTAATAATTTTTTGGTTGTTAAAAATTAGCGTTTATTATTGATTTACGGATAGTTAGTTTGTGTTAACTTGCTATTGTTTGGGTCTTGTCAACGTGAAGAACTTCTAGGAGTCTACTTGATGAAGTGTGCTCTATTGCTTCTTTTTTGTTGCCAAACTTGTATAATCCTCACTGTTTATACAATGTACCTCAATAATATTTCTTTTTTATTCTCTGCGAATATATGGGTGAATTCTAAAGACATTCTTTACTTTTTAATGAATTGTGATTTTTTTATCTAAAACGTGCTCGACGTAATAGCCATGTTCTTTGTCAATTGATGATTTACCTAGTGTTTATAATGGTGCCCGTTTATATGCAGTGATTTTTTATGGCAAATTGATTACCTTCGTTATCATTTTACCAGTTTAAAAAGAATGTGTTATCATATTAAACAAACAGAACGTGATAAAAAGAAAATTCAACAGACGTTTCATGTCGATTTGCGTTTTGATTTGGTACCTGCGTATTATCATTTAAATGGGTTTGATCGGGGTACGGTTATGATAATTACTGAGGATAATCCACATGAAGTAGAACTCGCTACGTGGTCTGTTGCTCCTCCGTACTGTGATGATCTCAAAACCTATTGGAAACAAAAAGGAGGATCGGTGTTAAATACACGAGATGATAGTTTGTTTAGTATAAAGGCGGCAAAATGGAAAACTGAAGCAGTTTTACACCACAAGTGTTTGGTTATTGTCAGCGGATTCTATGAACCACATAAAGGGGCAAATCAACACATTCCTTACTTATTGTATAGACCAAACTACGCTTTGTTTGGGTTACTCGGATATTATACATTGCAAGCTGGACATAAAACATGTTCAATATTAACGACGAAAGCAAATGAGCAACTAGCCCTTATTCACAATGTGGGTAAACGAATGCCAATCATGGTGCACCCGCAAGATAGTTCCTATTATTTTAATTTGGGCACAGAGGCGCAATTCAAAAATGCACTATCTGCATATGATGGGGTAGATGACTTATTGGCAAGGTCTGTACATACGGATGTGTTAAATGCAAAAAAAATGTCGAATAGAGCGTCTATTTTAAACGAGGTGATCTATACAAAGCAAGAGCGATTGTTTTAAAATTAAGCGGTTTTCTATATTTTTTTGACCATCATTAATCTTTTTGGAATACTGATAGTCTAAGAATAGCGTATTTACGAATTTCTTAAAAGGATTAAAAAAAGTCAAATGCATTTAGCGTATCAGAAAGATAAGGAGCCTACCGAGAACTTAACAGATCAAGCTTTACTTGATGAGTTGCGTAATGAAGCAACCAAAGAAATGGCTTTCAAAACCTTATTGAACAGATACCAGAAAGAGCTGTACTGGTATATACGTAAAATTGTATTGATTCATGAAGATGCAGATGATGTTTTGCAGAATACCTTTATTAAAGTATTTAAAAATATTGATCGTTTTCGTGGTGATTGTAAATTGCGAACTTGGATGTATACGATTGCGTATAGGGAGTCAATTAATGTGTTAAATAAAAGGAATACGAAGAAAATGCTGAGTTCGTCCGAAATTAATCAGGTTTTGTTAGATCGATTGGAAGAGGATGTACATTTTGTGGGAAGTGAAATTCAATTAAAATTACACAAAGCCCTACTCACTTTACCCAAAAAACAACGAGAAGTTTTTCAAATGAAATATTTTGATGATTTAAAATTTAGAGAAATTTCTGAGATCTTAGGAACTAGTGAAGGTGCTCTAAAGGCTTCTTATTATATCGCGATAAAAAAAGTGGAACGTTTTCTTGTAAATCAATTGATGTAGATATGAATACTTCAGATAAAAAAGAGCTTCATAAAGAACAACTTGGGTTAACGCATCCAGTGAACTATTTCGCTGAAATGCAAAAGCAGCTTCAGGCAAGGTTATATGCAGATGAGTCTGAGCAAAAACATAAAACATCATTGGGTTTTGAGATTCCAGAGGATTATTTTGAACATAATAAAAATGCGATCCATGCTAAATTACAAGCGCGTAAGGAGTCTACCTTTGATAAAAAATGGTTGCTAACTATCGCAGCTTCCATCGCGATTTTGATTGCACTAAGCGTAGGAATATTTACGTACAGCAAAGGACAGTTAATTCAAGATCAACTTGCTAAATCATTAGTTAATGAAAGTGATGCGTCTAAAATGCTTTTAAGTTCATTATTTATAGAAGATGCTAAATTTGATGCAATCATTGATGATTATTTACTAGAAAATATGGTTTTAGAAAGTGCCATCCCAATAATTGACCCCAATGATGAAACGCTTGAATCCTTATTTTTATCAGATAGTGATGTTGAGGATTTTTTAAATGAAATAACGCTAGAGGACATAGAACCTAGTGAATCTCAAAACTTTGAATAATATAAAACTGAATAATTTTTCTAAACCGTATAAAGAACGCGAAATGAAAACAAAAATAACGTACTTGTCTATAATTTTCCTGATGGTTTTCGGATTGTTTTCTGGGTACGCGCAAGAGGAGCAATTGAAATTAACGCCCAAACAAAAGGAATTGTTACAAGCTCAAAAGGATCAGCTTAAGGAAAATAGAGCTTTGTTTAAAGCTTCTTTGACGAAGCCACAATGGAATATTTTGCGGAATAATCGCTTGTCCCCAAGGGAAAAAAGGGAAGCAATTTTGGCTTCATTAACGAAGCGACAAAAGTTGATTTTAGCTAAGAATAAAGAAGCTTTACAAAGGAGGACTGATGATTTTCGGGCTACTTTAACTGAGCGTCAAAAGCAGCGTTTACGCCATTTACTTAGAGTAAGGGGAGGGGTTATTGATCAGGAGATTATGAAAAATGATTTCAGAAATAAAAGAAATTAACAGGGTGGTCACAGGACCATATTTAGTTGGAACAAAAAAACGTGATGAAAGAGGAATCATTTAAAAAGGCGAAAGAATCATGACCGTGATTCTTTCGCCTTTATAGTAAAAATAAATGTTAGTGGTTTATTCAAAGGTTTTTACTCCAACATTAGGTTGATAAACATAATTAAAGGTATAGTATGAATCTGGATCCGTAAATGCATCAGGATTGGCTGGAGCATCTTTGTAATAGCTTAATATTTCCACTTTTGCATAGGTGCCTGCAGTTGTTTTAATTACCAAGATTTTTCCGGGGATAGGGCTGATTACATGGGTTGGGTCTCCTGCGTAATTATACCATCCGTTATCACTTCCTGGTTTGATTGCATAGCTGGTTTTGCTATCTTGAATTAATTGGCTTTCATCAACTGTTTTTACCGTTGCCATAGAGCCTGATGCAATATAAATTGAAGCATTACCCGTACGAGCAGGTTCGTCAATGGTTCCTAAACTTTCGCCACCATTTACAATTATGGTAGTTCCTCTAAATGCGATATCCCAATTGATATCATCGGTCGTAATTGAACCGGTTGCAAACGAGAACTTTGTAAAAGCTCCAGAAACAGGTGTTCCTCTACCACCTTCTTGTGGGGCATGTAAATTAGAAACTAAATTTGCTTCAATGGTTAATTTTGGTGCATCATCATCAGATGAACAAGATGCTAAAAAGATGAATGCAAAGAGGTATAAAAATTTAAAAGATTTCATGTAAATGTATTTAAAATTGAATATTAAGTTTAGTGTAAAATAGACTACCAGGTATATTTGTTATATGTTGACGGTCTTTATAATTGAATACATTGTTTACTCCAACTGAGAGTCGGTAGTGTTTGTATATTGATTTGTTTATAGCGATGTCCGTTAAGACATAGCCATCAACCATGGGGTCGTATTTATCTAAATAGCCATTTCCATTTCCATCAAATTGACCGTAGGTACTTCGATAGGTAGTTCGAATATTTCCGTCAATTTTCCATGGTTTATACTGGTAAAACAATTTGATATTTGCCATGTGTCTAGAGCGATTATAGAGGCCGAAATAATCATCAGATTGTAGTTGAAAGGAAGGAGAAGATGCATTTTCGCGCGCGAATACAGCTCCATTTTTAAAGGCATTTACAGCGTCTTTGTCTTTGGCGTACAAGAGTTGATATCCAGCACTTATTTTTAAGGCTTCGTTCATTTGCCAGTTACTATTTATCTCAAACCCCTGGGTATATACTTTGTTTACATTGGTGTAACTAAAAACACTTTGTCCATTTGTTTTCGTTGCAATAATTTGTGTGTCAATTAAGTGATTAATATTATTCCTAAATAGATTAAGGTTAATTTTCAGATTGTTGTTAAGTCTGAAATCAGCACCTATATTGTAACTGATAGAATTTTCGGGCTTTAAATTTTCATTAAAGGTGGATACGGGAATAATTTGATTTGCAATTTCTCCGTTGTTATTTAATCTCGCTATGGCATCAGCAACAGCATTGTATCCTAATACGGTATATCCAACAATCCCATTACTGAAATCGAAATAGAGTTGTCTAAAGTCAGGAGCTTTAAATCCGTATCCTACAGAGCCTTTCAATGAGACAAGATTAGATAAGACGTATCGCAATGCGAGTTTTGGACTTAATTGAGAGGTATACTCACTGTGCATGTCGTAGCGCGCTCCTGCAATAATGTTTAAGCGATCAGAGAGTTTTCCGTCATATTGTGCATAGATATAAGGAGCATTAAATTCAGGTTGTTTTGAAAAATCTGTTCGTTGAAGCGTTTCGTGATTATATCCGAGCCCTCCTATAAATGACTGTCCTCTTTTGGGTGAATAGGCGAGTTTAATTTCGGGGCGAATTAGCCGTTGATCATAATCGCTTTCTGAAAAATTAGTCCCAGTTTCTTCGTTTAAATATTCGGTGCTATAGTACCTAGTAATGTATACTTCAGCCGACGTTTCCCATTGATTATTAAAGGTATGCTTAAATTTTCCAGACACATTCCATTCGTCGATGTTTGTTTCTCCGGCGAGGTCATTATATCCGATATAATCTTGACGTTGATCAAAAACTCGCCCTGTGAGATGAAGTTTTGAATTTTTGTTTAATTGATAATTGAGTGCTGTAGAAAAAGTTTGGTTTTCGTAGGGTGAGACGGTAGGTATTTCTGGATCATTTTTTAAATCATACCCATCACTTGACAAGCGATTTGCAAAAACAGAGATGTCAAATTTTTTCGTTGCATACGAGATATTTGCTTGAGCGTCTTGTGTATTAAATGTAGCAAGGCGATAACCAATATTTCCGTGAAACCCAATTTCACTCTTCTTACTTATGAGATTAATAACGCCCGCCAAGGCTTCACTACCATAAAGACTTGAAGAAGCACCTTTGACTATTTCTACTTGTTCAATATTACCAACCGCTAGCCGATTGAGGTCAAAAGTCCCCGCTGCACGTCCAATTAACGGTAACCCGTCTATTAAAATAAGGGTGTGCTGAGCATCTAAACCTTGCATTTGAATTCCTTGACCGCCACCAAAGTCAGAAACCGTAGTGAGTCCAGTGGTTTCATTCAATAAATCAGTCATTCTAATTGCGTTTATACCTTGAATCTCTCTTTTAGAAATTAGTTGTACTGGGAGTGGTAAGGCAGAAAGTTGACGAACACTCTTGGTAGCAGTTACCATAACTTCCTCTAAATGAACGGGTAGTATTGTGTCTTGACTTGAAGAATGCTGAGCTTGACTGTAAACAGAAAAGAACAGGAAAAAATAAATGACAAATATGTTTCTATTTATAATCATTCTCGATATTTTTGCGCAAATATAGACTGTGTTTTAAACAAAAAATAACGCTTAAAGAATTATTAGTGTCGCTGAGGAGTTTTATTTTATTTTTTGAAAACTCTATATTTATACGATGTTAAAGAAGGTCTGTTAATTCATGTATACCTATAATTATGTCTGATGTAGAAAATAATAACGGTCAAGGGGTTGTCGAAATTGGGATAGAAACAAATTTTAAAGTCCTAAAAATATCCAACCTAAAGAATACTAGTTTCTCTTATAAAAAAGAAATAACAAGTTCCTTTATTCAATTTCACTTTTGTTTAGAAGGTTCTGCGAGGTTACAATTTGGACCGCATTATGGAATTGATGTTAGTCCAGAAAAATCGTTGTTGCTCTACAATCCTAATCAACATTTACCGATGGATTTAACCCTCGGAGCGCATTCAAAGTTTATTACCTTAATTGTAGGGATAGAAATATTTCACTCTTTTTTCACACAGGTTTCGGGGTTGTTACCTTTTCTTTCAGAAGAAAATAAGAATAATAAGTACTATGCAGATAAGGCATTGAGTCCAAATGAACTTGTGGTCTTAAATCAAATGTATAACGAGCAAATGCACACTTCATTAGAAGTATTGTATACGCGTGCTAAGGTATATGAATTGTTGAGCTTATATTTTAATCAAACCGATGATCAAGGGCAACACTGTCCTTTTTTAAACAATGAAAAGAATGTTGAAAAAATTAGGTTAGCTAAAAAAATTGTGATTGAAAATTTAGCAGAGCCACCAGGATTACAAGAATTAGCTGATCAGGTTGGATTGAGTCTTGCCAAATTGAAAGAGGGCTTTAAGCATATTTATGGAGACAGTGTTTTTAATTTTTTGCTCGACTATAAACTAGAATACGCGCGTAAATTATTGTTGGAAGAAAATCAAAATGTCTCTGAAATTAGTCTCCAAGTTGGGTATAGTACAGCAAGTCATTTTATCGCTGCATTTAAAAAGAAATTTGGTACTACCCCAAAGCAGTATGTAATGAGTGTTATGAGTTAAGCCATTCTTTTTTGTATCGGTAAGGTGAATACGGCTGTCTAATAAGCTAATTTACTCTTATAGAATCTGTAATGAGGAGCATTCATCCACCTTCATTGTTTGTTAAATCGTCTGTAATAACCACGTATAGTTCCCTGTCAATTTTCTAGAAAAATTTTCCCATAAAAAATCGAAATTTCTCTGTTTTTTAATTTTTATTTAGATTAATTCTTAATAGATTTGCCCGTCAATTAATTATAATCATTCTAAATAATGAAAAAATCAATGTTAACCACAGTTATGTTACTGTGTACTATCGCTATGAATTCACAAACTAAAAAAGAACTCGATCGAGCGGCTATCTTACAAATGGCAGGATGCTTTGAAGTAAGTTTTAATTTTGCAGAAACTTTTTCGTATAGTACGGATGAAAATTATCGTCCTTCTGAGGTAAAACACGATAAGGGACTTGAAGTGGTAAAAGTTTTAGTAGATGAAGAAGACAAAATTGTTTTGCAACATTTGTTAATTGTTGGTCCCCCAAATGCACAACAAGTGATTAAACACTGGCGCCAAGATTGGTTATATGAAAATACGGATTTTTATATATATGAGGGGGATAATAAATGGTCCTATAAATCACTTCCGAAGGAGGAAGTTCGAGGGCAGTGGACCCAAAAAGTATATCAAATAGATGATAGTCCTCGTTATGAAGGAAGTGCTACTTGGGTACATGTAGACGGAAAAAGTAGATGGGAAAACACCACGCCAGCCCCACTTGCACGTCGAGAATACACACAACGAAATGATTACAATATATTGTTGCGAACGAATAAACACGAAATCACCGAAGATGGTTGGATTCACGATCAAGACAATGATAAAGTTGTTAGAAAACTCGGACAAAAGGATTTGGTTTTAGCAAGAGAAAAGGGAACTAATATTTATACCCGGGTTGCTGATGAAAAAGGTAAAGCAGCACATGAATATTGGGAAAAAAACAGTGAGAAGTGGGCTGTTGTACGAGCTAAATGGGAGGAGGTATTTAGACGTCATGTTGATTTAAATTTAGCCGAAAAAGTAGACAACAAACCGCTTTTTAAATACCTTCCTACCGACATTCAAAATACGAGTAATGAAGCTGTTTCAACTATTATAGAATCTTTTTTACGTTAGATGTTATGAAAAATTTCATCATTGCCCTCTTGGTTGCCAGTGGTGTTTATACACCATTGGTAGCACAAGAAAGCAATCTCTTTTTAGAGCGTTCTTTTTGGAATCCAAACACCAGTATTGAGGAGGTCAAAAAAGGATTAAATGCCAAGCATGATTTAAGTGAATTAAATGCAAATAGTTTTGATCCAATGGTGTATGCAATTCTAGAAAATGCGCCTTTGGAGACCTTAGCATACGTATTGAGTCACGATGGAAATGATGTAAATAAATTAACCCATGATGGTAGAACCTATGTCTTTTGGGCAGCTTATAAAGGCAATATCCCCTTGATGAAGCTGTTAATAGAGAAGGGGGGCAGCATGAATCTTAAGGATGATAAAGGGTATACGGTGTTGAATTTTGCCGCATCAACAGGACAAAAGAATACGGAAGTTTATGATCTATGTATTTCACATGGTGCTAGTTTACAAAAGGATCTAACTCCTAAAGGAGCTAATGCCTTATTATTAGCTGCTCCTCATGACACTAATTTTGATGTACTCCCCTATTTTATTTCTCATGGACTTAGTTTAAAGGATAAAGATGCCGAAGGAAATGGTGTTTTTGCGTATGCGGCTACTTCGAGAAAGGTTGAAATATTAGAAGCATTTTTAGCAAAGGGAATTACTCCAGAGGAAATGGCGGTAATTTTTGCGAGTAAGAAATCGCGAACTAGTAAGCCTAACCTTGATATATACACGTATTTGAAGCGCTTAGGGTTAGCCTTAGATGTTAAAAATAATGCAAAACAGAATGCCTTACATCTCGTTGCTGAAAATGGTGATTTAGCCTTGATTCAATTCCTCCTTAAGGAGGGGGTTTCTATCAATAGTCAAGATGAAGAAGGCAATACACCTTTTCATTCGCTGGTCAAAGGAAATACCTTAGAAATTATAAAGGCGGTATTACCGGAGGTTAAAAACATCAATGTACTTAATAAAAAAGGCGTATCTCCACTGGCTTTGGCTATCCAATATCAATCGCCAGCGGTAGTCGAATTTTTATTACAACAAGGCGGCAATGTCCAGCAATTGGATGCAGCGGGGAATTCGCTAGCCGCATACCTTATTGCATCCTATAGTGAAGCTAAAGCAAATGAATTTGAAGAAAAGATTCGTATCCTAAGCGAACACGGAGTACGTATGACAGAAAAACAAGCAAATGGGAATACCTTATTCCATTTAGCTGTTTCAAAGAACAATCTAAATCTTCTTAATCGCGTTGCAGAATTATGTAGCTCAATTAATGAGAAAAACCAGGAAGGCTTAACCCCTTTACACAAAGCAGCTATGGAAGCCAAGGACGATGTTTTGTTAAAACATTTAATCAAACTTGGAGCTGATAAATCAGTTCGTACAGAGTTTGAAGAAACGGCCTTTGATTTAGCCCAAGAAAATGAAGTATTACAGGATAAACAAATTTCTATTTCTTTTTTAAAATAATACATTAAAATGTCACTCATAAAATCAAATCTATTCATAGGGCTCTTTATCGTTTGCACGATGGGCTTTACCTCAAAGCAACAAAAGACGCGGTATAAATGTATGATTCAAATGACAAATTATGCTGGTGAGGGAGCCTATGTGGTGATTTCTCTTTTAAATCCGGATGGTACCTATAATAAAACGCTATATGTTCAAGGAGATGATAAAGAGTGGTATCACGATATTACAGCTTGGTGGGATTATTATGGAAAAGTACGCAATGATATTGATGCCATAACAGGTGAAACTATAGCCGGTGGAGCTCGTAGTATTCACCTCTTTGAAATTGAGGACTCCAAATTAAATGCGGGGTATAAAATTAGATTTGAAACTGCTGTTGAGGATCAAAAATACTATATTTCTGATGTAGAGTTTGAATTAACTACGGCGAATGTGAATAGTAAAAAAGAGGGGACTGGTTATATTCGTTATGTGCGAATGATACCCAATTAACGAATCCAGATTATGGTTCGTTCAATTTGGAGATATAGTCACCTTAGTCTGGCAGTTGCGTCTAGTCTTTTTGTTGTATTAGCTGCAGTTACAGGATTACTTCTTTCCATTGAACCTGTTTCAGATCAATTAAAACCGTATAAAGCTGCTAATTTTAATGCGATTTCACTTGCTGAAACATTAGGAGTGATGCATCAATCCTATGATGAGATTATTTCGTTTACTGTTGATGAAAATGATTTTTTGATAGCTTCTGTAATAACGGACGGTGGGCAAATCCTTGAAGGCTATTTTAATCCGATAACGGGTGAGTTTTTAGGAGAAAAAAAAGAAAAATCACCCTTTTTTCAAATGATAACCAGCTTGCATCGTTCTTTGTTTTTAAAAGGAATTGGACGATTTTTTGTTGGTTTGACCTCGTTTTTACTCAGTTTGATTACTATCACCGGCCTCTTTTTACTTGTTAAACGGCAGGGGGGCTGGAAACGCTTTTTTTCGAAGATTGTTTATGAAAATTTCGCCCAATTTTATCACGTTTACTTAGGAAGGATAAGTCTTCTTCCCATTTTTATTGTGAGTTTGACAGGTGTGTATTTGTCTATGGTCCGTTTTGAGCTAATTCCTCAGGAAAAAATTCAACATGTATACCCTAAGGAAGATCCCGCAGAGATACCTAAAATGGCATTAGCCGATTTAGAAGTGTTTAAAAGGCTAAAATTATCGGATGTGAAATCGGTTGAGTTTCCGTTTTCTGAGGATCGAATGGATTATTATACAGTTGATTTACACCACAGGTCTCTTCTGATTGATCAATATGATGGTACAATCATTAGTGAACAACCGATTCCTATTTCATCTGTACTCGCTTCCATAAGTCTTCAGCTTCATACAGGTAAAGGGAATACATGGTGGGCACTAAGTTTAGGAATGAGCTGTGTGGCCTTGTTGTTTTTTGTTTATTCAGGATTTTCGATGAGCTTAAAACGTAAAAAAAATAGTAAGGTCCAAAACAATATTGATCCTGATAAAGCAAAATACATACTCTTAGTAGGGTCAGAAATGGGAACTACAAAAGCCTTTGCATCTGCTTTTCAACAAGCACTGATCAATGCCAACCAATCTGTGTATTTAGCGTTTATGAATGAGTTTCAAAGGTTCGAAGCTGCAGAACAGTTTATTGTTTTTACCTCGACCTATGGACAAGGGGAAGCTCCTCAAAGTGCGCATAAATTTTTGCATATTTTGTCGCAACATGAATTACCCGAATCGTGTACGTTTTCAGTGGTAGGTTTTGGTTCATATGCCTATGAAAATTATTGTAAATATGCTTTTGATGTACATCAGGCATTTTTAGATCGGCGATTAAAACCGCTTTTAGATGTTTATACGATACATGATAAATCCCAAGAATCTTTTGAACAATGGGTTGCTACTTGGCAGCAATTAATGAACTTAAGACTAACACTTTCGACGAAGGATTTATGCAGAACTCCTGCAAAATTGACTGAATTTGAGATTCAAAAAAAGTGGCCACCTAGCGGGGGGCTTGAAGATACATTTTTACTTCGTATAAAATCACGTAAATCCCTATCCTTCCATTCTGGTGATCTCTTTGCCATCCACCCTTTAAATGACCATAGAGAGCGGCTCTATTCTATTGGCCGCGTTGAATCTGGGATTCAATTAAGTGTTAAGCACCACTTTAATGGAATGGGGTCTGGTTATTTATACAAACTAAAAAAAGGTGAAATACTTAAAGGACGCATCATAGCTAATCCAGCCTTTCGTTTTCCAAAATCAGCTAGGGAAGTCGTAATGATTGCCAACGGAACAGGTATTGCCCCATTTTTGGGGATGCTTTATGAAAACAAACCTAAATGCAAGGTACATTTGTATTTAGGGTTAAAAGAAAAAAAATCATTTCAGTTATACGCTGATCAATTGAATGAAGTGCTTAAAACTAAACAACTTTTTCGTTTGGTTACCGTATTTTCTCGGGAAGCTCAGAATGGTTATGTTCAGCATAAAATAGCTCAAGATGAAAAATTTATTGCAGACATACTCAAAGAAAAAGGTGTATTGATGATTTGTGGTTCGTTAAACATGTACATGGGAGTTTTACAATGTCTTGAAACGATTTGCCAAAATCAAGGGTTACATCCAGTGAATTATTACATAGAAAAAAAGCAAATAAAATCAGATTGCTATTAAAGGCATTGGAAGATGACTGTTTGCCAAATTCCTTGGATGCAAAAATGCAAGTATTTTTAATATCAAAAGCAGTCCATAATTGCAAAACGTTTAATGTGTACCTAAGAATTTTTAGCTTTTATAAGTTCAAATCGAGCTTTTCGATATTCAATAGGCCTGCTGAATAAATTGTTTAAAGAGCTCAATAAGGCAAATACGCTAAATATTAATTAGAAAAGGCACAGGGTTGACATGCTTCTATTTTCAAAAAAGTCATTTAGCTAAAACACATGAGGAACTATCCGCGTTAAGCGAAAAATTAATTAATTAAAAAAAATAGATAAAAACAGTAATTTTTCAAAATTTTATACTTCTTTTGTACCAACAATTAAGTATGTCAAATACTTATAGCTGAACAAATTGAAACGTGTTTATACCTTCGGGCTTTTGAAAATATGGAAGTTGTTTTCAAAAGCGGTTCACGATATGAGCGACCGAAATTTAGAGCTATCTTCCTCCCAATTACATGGTCTACCAGTGACCAAAACGGTACGTGTATTTCCTGTTCCTTTTAAGGTAATTTTATAGTAGATTTCAATATCTCGTTTTTTTATACACCTATTTATTGAAATTTATATAGATTATTATACCTTATTATGAATACAAAATACATTGATTTAATCAATCAAACTTTTGAATTTCCTCAAGAAGAATTTAAATTAAAGGATTCATTTTTACGTTTTCACGATATTGATTTGAAAGCCTTGATTGACACCTACGGGACTCCATTAAAATTTACGTATTTACCACAAATTTCTGCCAATATACGTAGGGCAAAGGCTTGGTTTGAAGAGGCAAAAATTAAAAATAATTATGCAGGTGATTATTATTATTGCTATTGTACCAAAAGTTCTCATTTTAAATTTGTGATGGATGAGACCTTTCAAAATGATATTCATATTGAAACCTCTTCCGCATTTGATATTGATATTGTAGAAAGTTTAAAAAGAGAAGGCAAGATTAATGAAAATTCCTTTGTGATATGTAATGGTTTTAAACGTGCACAGTACATTACTAATATTGCTCGTTTAATTAATAACGGACAAAAGAATTGTATCCCCATTATTGATAATTATGAGGAGATTGATCTTCTTTCAGACGAGATAAATGATCGTTATCAAATTGGAATTCGCATAGCCTCTGAAGAAGAACCTAAATTTGAGTTTTATACATCACGTCTTGGCATTGGCTATAAAAACATTGTGCCTTTTTATCTTAAAAAAATAAAGGATAATCCTAAGGTTACACTTAAAATGCTTCATTTTTTCATTAACACGGGGATTCGTGATAATGCGTATTATTGGAATGAGCTACAAAAGTGTTTAAAGGTATATGTCAATTTAAAAAAGGTATGTCCAAGCTTGAACAGTTTAAATATTGGTGGTGGTTTTCCGATTAAAAATTCGTTGGGCTTTGAGTTTGATTATGCATACATGATTGATGAGATCATGAATCAAATTAAACTTACCTGTGAAGAGGCAGATGTAGAAGTTCCTGACCTTTTTACAGAATTTGGAAGCTTTACGGTAGGAGAAAGTGCAGGTGCTATTTATGAAGTACTGTATCAAAAGCAACAAAATGATCGTGAAAAGTGGAATATGATCGACTCTTCCTTTATTACTACGCTACCAGATACGTGGACTATCAATAAGCGTTTTATTATGTTGCCAATTAATCGATGGAACGATACTTATGAACGTGTTTTATTGGGTGGATTGACTTGTGACAGCGATGATTATTACAATAGTGAACAACATATGAACGCCATATATTTACCAAAGTACCATAAAGATAAACCTTTGTATATTGGATTTTTTAATACAGGAGCTTATCAAGAAACTATTGGAGGATTTGGAGGGCTTCAACATTGTCTTATTCCTACCCCTAAACATATCTTAATCGATTTGGATGAAGACGGCAATATGAAAACCTCTGTATTTAGCGAACAACAAAAAAGTGAAGATTTATTAAAAATTTTAGGTTATGAAAACTAAATCCTATGCAGGTATTCCTGAAGATTATGCGAAATTAGAAAATTCAAAGATTGTGCTTATACCTGTTCCTTATGACGGAACAAGTACATGGCAAAAAGGTGCAGATAAAGGTCCACAAGCGTTTTTGGAGGCTTCTGAAAATATGGAATTATACGATATAGAAACCGATTCAGAAGTGTATAAACAAGGGGTGTATTTAGCGGATCCTGTCATTGAAAATAAGAGTCCCGAAGCTATGGTAAATGAAGTTCATAAAATGACCAAACATTTTTTGTCAAAGAATAAGTTCGTGACTTTGGTTGGAGGTGAACATTCTCTTTCTATAGGGAGTATCAGAGCTTTTAATGAGAGTTTTGACAATTTAACCGTACTCCAAATTGATGCACATGCAGATTTACGCCCTGAATATGAAGGAACACCGTATAATCACGCTTGTGCTGTTTTTGAAGCGAGTCAACAAACCAATTTAATTCAAGTTGGGATTCGATCTATGGACAGTATTGAAAAGACAAGCATGGATTTGGATAAAACATTTTTCGCTCATGAAATGATTGAAGATGATAGTTGGATGGATGCTGCCATAGACTTAATGACTGACCAAGTATTTATCACCTTTGATTTAGACGCACTCGATCCATCGATATTACCATCAACTGGAACTCCAGAACCCGGTGGTATGTTGTGGTATGAAACCTTGACGTTTTTAGCAAAAGTATTTAAAGAAAAAAATGTTGTGGGTTTTGATATTGTAGAGCTTTGTCCAAATCCACAGGAAAAAGCCTCTGACTTTGTTGCAGCGAAACTGTATTACAAAATGTTGAGTTATAAATTTATGGATCAAGATTCAGACGAAGCATATGATTATTCGTATGACGCAGAACGACAAAAAAAGAACATTTCTAAATTTGATGAAGATGAATACTAAAGGCGCGATAAGCACATTTATAGAAAATTATTATTTACACTTTAATGCAGCATCGTTGGTTGATGCTGCAAAGGGGTATGAAACCAAGTTAAATGAAGGCAGCAAGATGTTAGTGTCATTGGCTGGGGCGATGAGTACCGCTGAAATTGGAAAAATATTTGCAGAAATAATCCGTCAAGATAAGGTACATATTATTTCAAGTACAGGGGCTAATTTAGAAGAAGATGTTATGAATTTGGTGGCGCATTCACATTATAAGCGCGTACCTAACTATCGAGATTTAACCCCTCAGGATGAATGGGATTTGCTTGAAAAAGGTTTGAATCGAGTTACGGATACCTGTATTCCTGAAGAGGAGGCTTTTAGACGTTTACAAGAGCACATGTATAAAATTTGGAAGGCTGCCGATGATAAAGGTGAACGCTATTTCCCGCATGAGTTTATGTATAAGCTTTTACTTTCAGGCGTGTTAGAACAGTATTATGAAATTGATTTAAAAAACTCATGGATGTATGCAGCAGCTGAAAAAAACCTGCCAATAGTGGTTCCAGGGTGGGAGGATAGTACCATGGGAAATATATTTGCCAGTTATGTACTTAAAGGAGAACTCAAAGCAAGTACGGTAAAATCGGGAATTGAGTATATGACGTTCTTAGCTGATTGGTATACAGAAAATTCTCAAAATGGGGTAGGTTTCTTCCAGATAGGAGGAGGAATTGCAGGAGATTTTCCTATTTGTGTAGTGCCTATGCTTACGCAGGATATGGAGCGAGAAGACACACCGTTTTGGAGTTATTTTTGCCAAATCAGTGATTCAACTACGAGCTATGGTTCGTATTCAGGAGCTGTTCCAAATGAGAAGATTACATGGGGAAAATTAGCCATGGATACGCCAAAATTTATCATTGAAAGTGATGCAACCATTGTTGCACCGCTAATCTTTGCCTATTTATTAGGGATGTAAGATGGTATTGAACAACCTATAACCTGTTGTTCTTAAGTCGGATGGTTATAGGTTGTTTTATGAAATATTGGGCTAATTTATTTTTTCAAATAGAGTTGTTTTAATTTATTCCCATACATTTGCATCATGCTACAAATGAAGGCTCGTTGAGATTAAAATTTAATAGCCTTTTCCGTAGCATACCAGAAGTAAACAGCGAGTATATTTCTAAAAGGTGTTGTTTCGTTCTGTTTTTATCTCATTTTTAATTATCCCAATAATTGATGAAAAATCAACCCAAATCAAGTCTCGTTATCCTTTCATTCTTTTCCATTTATGTAATTTGGGGATCTACGTATTTATTGAATAAAATTGCCGTTACCGAATTGGCTCCTTTTATGTTAGCAGGGATTCGTTTTTTTACGGCGGGAATTTTGATTTTTATCATTGCTAAATTCATGGGGATATCCCTAAAATTGACGAGAAAGCAATTTGTAAATACAATTATTGCCGGATTTTTATTTCTAACCATAGGAAATGGATTTGTTGTTTGGGCATTAAAATATGTTGATAGTGGATTTGCTGCGTTAGAAATATCAGCTCAACCGCTCATTGTTCTTTTGTTAATGCGTGTTTTTCAAGGGAAGCGAATCCGTTGGATGTCTATGATAGGTGTGCTTTTGGGATTTATTGGAATATATTTATTGGTGAGTCAAAAACAAGTTCTTAATCAAGAAAATTCTGTTCTCGGAATGTTTATGATCTTTGTGTGTATGTTTTGTTGGGGATATGGAAGTATATTCGTTTCTAGGGCAGATCTACCAAAAAATTTCTTTGTTAATACGGGATATCAAATGCTCAGTGGAGGTGCCATGTTATTCCTAGGAAGTTTCGTTTTTGGAGAAACGTGGGTTTTGCCTTCTGATTGGTCTAGTGATGTTCAAATTTCGATGCTGTTATTGGTATTGTTTGGATCCATTGTAGCCTTTACAGCATTTAATTATTTACTCAAATTTGTATCACCAGAAAAGGTGGCTACTTCTACTTATGTCAATCCGCTTGTAGCCTTAGTCTTAGGGTGGTATTTTTTAGGTGAAATAATTACAGTCCAGTCTATCCTTGCAGCTGTGGTATTACTTACAGGCGTATATTTTATCAATTCGAAAAAAAAGCTAATCTTATTTGAGCGGTTTAAAAAGTAAGTTATGAAATTAAGTGTTGAGTGGATGTTGCTTTTAGATGATTAACCGTACTTCTCCTAATTCTTCTAGTTTGAAAGGAAATGTGTCTCCGGGAGATCCAATAAACATAAAATTTATGGGGATGTTCCATCGCTTTGATAATTCTTTAATTTTATCTGGACAAAAAGTGCCTTCTTCTATGACAAATTCGATGTCTATATTAGGATAAGCGCGATTTAAAACAGAGACATCATTTTGTAAATTAGTTTGAACTTGATGTGCTTCATTTACGACCGAAACAATTTTTAAACGTCGAGTATTTTCATTTTTTATAATATAATTAATCACTTTGTTAATGGTTGCCACATCGTCGTGATTGGTAAAAAAAACAAACTGTTGTGAATTTATTTTAAAGATGGCTCTGTTTATATTTACGTTGGTCCCATAGAAAAGAGCGGGTTGATTTGGGGTTATATAATCTAAAATCCAAAGGATAGTTTTTAGTACACGTGTACGATATAGCATAAACCCAACAATGGTTATGGTTGGAATTAGGTATTCCATAAATATCATTAAGTAGGATGGATTCATCATGATATTACCCGTTAAGGCAACTGCAATACTCAGAATTGCAACAATAAGAGCCACCCAGCTAACGCGTTCTGGCCGAGGAAGATTTTTGCGATTTATTTTTAAGAGCATATTTCCTATTCCAAATAAAATCATTACACCTAAAAAAGCGATGGTATAAACGCCTGCTAAGGCACTTAATTCACCTTCAGTTAAAATAAGGATTGAAGTGCAGAGGGCGAAGAATACAATAAAAATAAAATGTGGAGTTCCTCTTGTATTGCGTTTTAATAAAAATTTGGGTAAAATTCTATCTAAAGCCATTCGTTCTACCAGTCCACCCACCCCAACAAACGAAGTTAACACAGCTCCGCTTAGTACTAAGGTCGCATCAATAGCAATTAAGTAAAATAAAACGTTTCCACCTGCGGTTTGCCCCATATACGATAATAAAGTGTCAGGATTATCATGAATAATTCCCATTGGTAAAATGGCTAAGGCTAGAAAAGCGAGTAGAGGATTGAATACGGTTACAATAATCCACATGTTTTTTAAGGTTTTTGGGAAAACCCCAGGCGCTTGCTCTTCTACATAATTTGCAGAGCTTTCAAATCCGCTAATCCCCAGCATTGCTGCCGCAAAACCAAAGAACAAAGCCGATAAAATGCCTCCAGAAACCGGGCGATTAAAATTCTCTATTAATGTTGATAGTCCGTGTTGACTAAAAAAATACATACAGAAAATACAAAGAACTGCTAAGGAGGTCAGATGAAAAATAAAAATGATGGTGGCCACCTTTGAAGATTCACTAATTCCACCAATGACTAAAGCCATAAATAAAAAAAGTAAGCCAATAGTAGCAGGAACTATCGGGATACTTGGAGCTAAATTATGTACATACTTAATCGCTTCACTTGCAGAAATTACAGCTGTTGCCATATAGGACAAGACGGTGAGTGAAGCGGCAAATGAAGCCGTAGTTTTTCGGGTGGTGTTTAATAAGGCATTGTATGCCCCTCCATTTAATGGTAAGGCTCCTACGACTTCTCCATAAATTTTGCGAAAGATAAAGAGTACTCCAGAGACGATTAAAAGAGATAGCCAAGCGTATTGACCAGCATAAACAATTGCTAAAGCCGATACGTAAAGACAAGAAGAACTAATATCATTTCCGCAAATTGAAGTAGCGGCTAATTCGTTGAGTTTTTTCTTCATGTGAGATATAAACGTTAGCACAAAGTTATAGATTAAAGCTAATTGTTAACAGATTGAAGTTTTTTTTTGTTTTTTATGCGGTCTTTTATACGTAAAATAGGAAGGTGGTTTTTCAAATAGCAACCTGTAAAGTTAAATTAATCATCGCATTAACGAATTTCACATTATTATGAAATAATTCTATTGACAGATCAATTGTTTTTTTATTTTTCATGTATTAATTGCTTGTTAAAATGTGCTGATGAAGGGAAAAAGACCATAAATATTCTTATTTTTAACGCATCAAACAGGAAGATGTCACCCGAGAATCCACATTATATTCGATTTTTTGAAGAATTGAAGTTTTCATTTTTTGAAAACAAATTAGGCCAAGTTGAGATTCGTGACCTTTTATCTTATATGAATTCAGAACATTGGCCTGCAGGAACGTATAAATCAAGTACTGAAGTAAATAATCATATACATTTTATTATTAGTGGTAGATTAAAAGTTTTTCAAATAAACCCAATTACTGGAAAAGCCTATACTATTTTTATGTTAGCGGGTGGCGATGTTTTTGATATCATGAATATTTTAGATGATGAAAAACACGAAATTAATTGGGAAACAATCGATGATGTTGAACTGCTCAATATTCCTATAGAACACTTGCGCAAATGCCTTCAATTGTATCCAGATATGAATATGTTAATTCTAAAATATTTGGGAAAACAAATGCGCATGTTAGAAGATGAAGTTACCGATATTTCATTACATAACACCTTGACAAGGTTGTCTAATTTGTTGCTCAAACACATAAATGAAAAAACAAAAGAATTAGAACTCATCAACAATCTCCCCAACGATGAAATTGCGAGCCTTATTGGGACTACCCGTGCTGTTGTGAATCGTCATATTCAAGAACTTAAAAAATGTGGAGCAATTAAGGTAAAGCGCAAGCGGATTGATGTAAGTAACATTGAATTACTTCTTGCCATTGCAGAGGAAAAACACCTTCCATAGCTTGATTTCGCGATGAGGGTTCTTGATAGGGGGCATTTTATCAATTAATTTTTAGTCATCTTTACCTAGCCGACGAATGCTACTAAAGTAGTTTTCAGATTTTTTAACTCGCCCTAATTTTACCCTTGAAACTTGAAAACAGGGATAAAAGAAATTTTAAACCCATTTAAACAAGGTTTATGAAATGGATATAGCTACAGATTCTTCGTGTGGAGTGCACTTTGAGAAGACTTTGTAAAGTGTATATCACTAGATATCCTGTGGTGATTTTGATAGAATTGTTATGAAAAAGGGGTTTTATGTTTGATGTTAAATGGGGCAGTATATTATTGCTCCATTTTTATTCTGGTAAGGTATATACTAGGTAATTATAATCTTTCTCATAGTGCTACTATAGTAGTTTTCACATAGCTAAGGTGACCTTAATTTTACTAAAATATAAATGAATATTATATGGATTCTACTAAAAAACACTATTTATTTCATCGTGAACGTTGGAGTCAAAACCAATTTTCATGGTTTCATGGGGGGATACTGTATCTGACTTGTATCGTATTCGCACTCATTTTAAGACTTTTTGGAATTTATCAATCAACGCCGTTTCGAGCCATTAATGGGGTCTTTGTTATCGGTGCTATGTTTTTTGTAATTTGGGATTATCAACATGTAAAGGACACCCCTTTATTACTTATCGATTCGTTCTTTATGTGTCTTCGTACAGGATTTTACTTTTGCGTCTTGTTTATTCCCACAATCATTCTATTTTTCTTGTCAAATCAAGCTGATTTGGCGGTTGCTAAAACTACTGAAACCAATGGGTCGAGTATGACGATTTTAGAAATAGCCTTATCGTCAGGCTTTGAATATATGGCGGCTACTGCGTTGTTTGGACTTATTGCTTCTTCGTCGTCTGTTCATTCGAACACAAATAAATTACATCATTAGAAAAGCGTTTTACTTAATGACAACATGTGATATGCATATGGGGCAATTTCTATGGATATAATAAATTGAAAAGATAAATTATGGTAACACAACTTAAGGAATTTAAAAGTAATATGTTAGCCTTAGAAGTAAAAGGCGGTTTTACAGAGGCAGATGAAAAGTATTGTCAAGCATTGTTCAATGAAAAATTAAATGTAGGATATAAAACAGTGAATATTTTGGTCAAACTCGATGAAATGGAACTGTTCAAAAGTAGTGTTAAAGCGTTTTTTGAGGATACTTTGTGGATTTTTAAGAATTATAAAGAGCTTGGGCATTTAGCGGTGGTATCTCATTCAAAAGCGTTAAAAATGGTTTTACCGATAGACAATTTGTTTTTTGAAGGTTCAGGTAAACAACGCAGTGAAAAGTATTTCGATATTTCTGAAATGGAAGAAGCGTATAAATTTATCGGTGAAGAAGGTGCACTAAGTTCATAATTCATAGACCTGTTTTGAAAATATAGTAAGTGAAGTAACTAGCTTTACCTGAGATTTTACCAAGTTATAGGTTGGTTTATTGTAGATGTTAAATTTTCATATATATTTTATTTTCAATATCTTTAACCTAGTTAGGATATGACCAAAATAGCTTTCCATACACTGTGAATGGTCATTTTAGAATACGTAGTAAAAAGATGTATTATGAAAAAAATATGTATTGCATTAGACACAAGTCCAGCGGCTGAAATCATTGCAAAAACAGGATATGAATATGCTAAATTATTAAATGCGGAAGTAACCTTAGTACACACTATTTATGGCGCATCTTTTTATATCCGAAATTATGATCCTATAATGGGATATGAGGGATATCTCACTACAGGTCAAGGAAGTCTTGTTGACAATTTTAAGGTAGAATCAGAAAAATTCTTGCAGGCTACGGTGAATTTCTTAGGAGATCAAACAATTAAGACAAACGTATTGTTTGGTGAAACACATACCGCTATATTGGATTATGTCAATGAGGCAAAATGCAACTTGTTGGTTATTGGTTCGCATAGTCATAGTGGCTTTGAAAATTTAATAATGGGGAATATTGCTGCTAAAATTGTAAAGCACAGCGAAGTACCCGTATTGATTGTCCCGATTAAAAATAAATAAAACCCATTTAGCGGAGTTGCGAATTGGATTAAATTATTTCTTCGTGCAAGTGTCGTCTAATAATGCTGAATGATAGCCATCACAAACGAGACCTTTTAAATTACAATTAATTAAATAGTATAGGATGGTTTGAATAGAATAAGTATCAAATAGATTGTCGTTTTTAAAGACCATTGTGTCGATACGTGTAAAATGTAAAGTGCAGACTAAATGTACATCGATTTTTGGACGTATAATGCCCTGTTGTTGTGCTTTAATCAACAAATTGTAGGTAATGGTATATGTGAGGTGGGTTCTAAAGTTTTCAAATACATTATTTGCTTTAGGGTAATATTTTTTTAAACCATAGAGAAAAGAGGGTTTGAAATTACTGATAATTTCAAACCCTCTTTTATAAATTAATATAACACATTCAATTGGATCTGAACAGCTCTTTATGATGGAGTCAATGTCTTTTTGATAGTTCTCCAATAAGGTTGTTACGCTTTGGGTAACCAAATCTTCTTTACTATTAAAGTAATGATATATTGTTTTTTTTGAAATGCCCATTTGTTCGGATAAATCTTGTAAGGTAAAGGACTTACTTCCGAATTGAGTGAAATTCTCAATAGAGCATTTTAATATATCATTTTTCTTGTCCATCTATTTTTAATTTACTGCCACCCTCCACCGAGTGCTTCATAGATATTAACTACACTTAACAATTGTTGTAATTTACTTTCGATAACCAACAATTCAGCGTTTAAGGCACTCTGTCTAGCAGTTAAGACATCTAAATAGGTAAGATATCCATTGTTTAATAATATTTCTGAATTTAGCTCAGCATTTCGTAAAGCTTCTACTTCAGCTTGTCGATAGTTAAATTTTTCAGCTTCCGCTTTTTGTGTGTATAAAGCATCCGAAACTTCCTTTCCTGCAATGAGCAATTTTTGTTTAAAATTTAAAAGTGCCTGTTCTTGTTGAGCTAGAGCAACCTCGTGTTTTGTTCTAATTTTTCGTTGATTAAACAGCGGTTGTGTCAAACCTCCAATGAGATTTGCGAAAAGAGAATTGGCGTTAATCCATTGGTCTATTTCTAGACTTTGAAATCCACCAGAAGCCGTCAAGGTAAGCGAAGGATAAAATTCACTTCTCGCAACATTGGTCAATTCAAATGCGGAAATTAATTCGTATTCGGCCGACATGACATCCGGACGATTACTCAAAAGTGTAGCTGGGTATCCTACGGCTACTTGACGAGGGATCACTTGGTTGTCAAGGATAGATCGTTTTATTGCTTGTGGACCTTTGCCCAACAGAATACTCATGGTGTTTTCTACCGTAAATATTTCTGTTTCGAGATCCACTTTAAGTGCTTGTGCATTTTTATACTGGGCAATGTATTGATCAACCGCTACTTGGGTAACTTGGCCACTTTCTTTCAACGCCTTAATGATTTCAATGCTCTTGGCTCTATTTTCTATGGTTGTATTAATCACCCCTAATTTAGCGTCCAAGGCAACCAATCTATAATAGGTTGTTGCAATAGATGAAATTAAATTAGTCTTGACCAATTGATGAGCAGAGATACTTTGTAAATATTTAGCTTGAAACGATCGTTTACTACTTCTAATTTTACCCCAAATATCGGCTTCCCAAGATAAGTTGGCGGATAAGTCGTATTGGTCTGTAGACCGATTGGATAAAAAACTTCCAAATTGACTATGCGCACTTAATTCTTGATGGGTAAGTGTTGCTTTCGCATTTAGCGTTGGTAAATAACCAGCTTTCCCTTGTTTTAAATAGGCTTCAGCAGCCGCAATTTGCTGGATGGCAACGCGAATATCAAGATTATTTTCTAAACCTTCTTTAATGTACCCTTTTAAATAGGGGTCGGTAAAAAGTTGGTCCCAAGAAATATCTGCAACAGAAGTTGAATCTGTAGTAGAAACATCTCTATATAAATGGTTAGTCTCTTCAAGGATTGGTCTTGTATAATCTTTTGCGACAAAGCAAGAGCTCAATAGCAATGCCATGAAAATGACAAACGGATATTGAATAAATTTCATGTTTTTCATTATTCAGTAATTTTTGTAGAATCAACTTCAGTGTTATCAAAGGGTACTCCGGTAATTTTCTCTTGTAACCATTGAAAAATGACAAAGAGAATTGGGATGACAAAAACTCCTAAAATGGTTCCTATTAATAAACCACCTGCGGCACCAGTACCAATTGAATTGTTACCAGCAGCACCGACTCCTTTGGCTAGTACTAAGGGGAGTAACCCCAAAATAAAGGCAAATGAAGTCATTAAGATTGGCCGTAAACGCACTTTCGAACCTTCAATAGCTGCATCCATTAATGACAATCCGTGTTTTCGTCGTTGAATAGCAAATTCAACAATAAGAATGGCATTTTTAGCCAATAAACCAAGTAACATAATTAAGGCAATTTGAAAATAAATGTTATTTTCTAATCCAGTTAAATAGGTGGTTAAATAAGCGCCTGCTACACCTACTGGTAACGATAAAATCACGGATAGAGGCAATAAATAGCTTTCATATTGAGCGGCTAGAAAGAAATACACAAATAAGATACTGATCAAAAAGATAATGGTAGATTGACCAGCCGAAGCGATTTCTTCTCTTGTAATTCCAGAGTATGCAATAGCATATCCTTTAGGCAAATGTTCTTTAGCCAATGCATTTATTTTCGCAATTGCGTCACCAGAACTATATCCAGGAGCCATAGAACCATTAATTGTAACGGCGTTAAACAAGTTAAATCGGCTCACCGTTTGTGGTCCATATACACGTTCAAGTTGAATGAATTGTGCTAATGGAGCCATATCACCCGTAGCTGTTCTCACAAACATTTTATTTAAGCTTTCTTCATTAATTCGATCTTCAGGTAATGCTTGAACAAATACTCTAAATTGTTTTCCAAATTTTGTAAAATCGGCAGCATATCGCCCCCCTATATATCCTTGTAATGCGGATAGGATAGCGTTTGTAGAAACGCCTGCTTCTTTAGCGAGCTCTACGTTTATGTCTAATTTTAATTGAGGGAAACCGGTATTAAAAGAGTTAGAAGCAAAGGCAATTTCAGGTTGTTGGTTTAATAGCCCAACAAATTCTTTAGCCGTAGCATCTAATTCTGTTAAAGGATGTGCAGCGCGATCTAACAATCGCATTTCAAATCCGTCAGCACTTCCAAATCCAGGAACACTAGGCGGTGTAAAAAAGATGATTCGAGCATCGGGGATTGATGCAGTTCGTTGCATTAATTGTCCGATAATTGCATTGACTGATTCATCATCACTTTCACGTTCTTCCCAAGAATCTAGTATGATAAAGCCCATAGCATTTGAACTACCAGCCCCTGCAAAAAAGTTTCTACCGCTGATAAAAGAAGCTCCTTTAATTCCTTTAATTCCTTTGATGGTTTTATACAGTTGATTATTTACTTCAAAGGTGCGATCAAGAGAAGATCCTGGAGGTAATTCAGCATTCATAAATATTACGCCTCGATCTTCAGAAGGGACAAATCCCGTAGGTAAACTTTTACTCGTCCAAACAATACTTAATACACTCAAAATTAGAAATCCAATGACTAGCCATTTTCGTTTAAGTAATCCGCCAACAGCTTGTACATACTTTTGACTTGTCGCTGTAAATGCCACATTAAAGGCTCCGTAAAAACGTTGTAATACACTTTTCTTTCTATCTTCATGCTCCTTGTGCGGTTTTAAAAAGAGTGCACAGAGGGCAGGGGTAAGGGTTAATGCATTGAGGGCAGAAATGGCAATAGCAATCATCAAAGTTACTCCAAATTGTTCGTAGAAAACACCCGATGGTCCTTTAATAAACGTAATTGGAACAAACACAGCCATCATTACGAGTGTAATAGAAATAATGGCACTGCTTATTTCACTCATCGCACTTATTGAGGCTTTTTTCGCACTTTTATACCCATTTTCTAACTTTGCATGAACCGCTTCGACGACAACAATTGCATCATCGACAACAATACCAATAGCCAAAATCAAGGCGAATAAGGTCAAAAGATTAATTGAATATCCAAATAGGTTTAAAAAGAAAAAGGTTCCGATGATTGATACGGGCACGGCAATGGCTGGAATTAAGGTCGATTTTAAATCTTGTAAGAAGACAAATACAACCAAGAATACCAATAAGAATGCTTCAATTAGGGTGCTTTTTACCTTTTCAATAGATGACGTTAAAAATTTATTGGTGTCATAATTAACCAAATAATCTATCCCCTCAGGAAAGTCAGCTTTTAATTCTTCTAATTTTTTATAGATGTTTTCAATAATCACCTGAGCATTTGAACCAGGTGTTTGAAAAACTCCAAAATTCAAGGCAGGATTACCGTTACTTCGAGACACTGAAGAGTAAGAGAAGGCATCTAATTCAACTTTTGCTACATCCTTCACTCGAAGAAATTGCCCGTTTCCTAAGGCTTTTATAACAATATTTTCATATTCTTTAGTACTGTTATAACGTCCTTTATATTTAATTACATATTCAAATGATTGGCCTGAATTTTGTCCCAAAGAACCCGCAGTTGCTTCTAAACTTTGCTCGTTAATAGCGTTTGTTACATCATTGGGTTCTAATTGATAAGCTGCCATTTTTGCAGGATCCAACCAAATTCTCATTGAATAATCTTTCGCTCCAAAAACATTAATTGCTCCGACACCATTGACCCGTTGTAATTCAGGTTTTACATTGATATTTAAATAGTTTTGAATAAAAGTATCATCATATGCTGGGTTGGTTGAATACAATGCTGCATATAATAAGGCAGAATTTTGTTGTTTCGCTGTAATTATTCCAGCTCTTGTTACCTCAGAAGGTAATAGCGAAGAGGCGCGTGATACTCTATTTTGAACATTAACAGCAGCAATATCAGGATCATAGCCTTGTTCAAAAAAGACTTGAATTGTAGCGCTTCCATTATTACTGGCCGAAGAGGTCATATAGGTCATTCCTTCTACGCCATTAATTTGTTCTTCAATTGGAACGATAACGCTTTCAAGAATAGTTTCTGCATTTGCTCCAGGGTATGATGCGGTAACCTGTACCGTTGGAGGGGCAATATCAGGATATTGCGTTACAGGTAGTTGATTTAAAGCTAAGAACCCCAGAATAACTATAATAATAGAAATAACGGTCGAAAGAACAGGTCTTTCAATAAATTTTTTAAGCATGGTTGCTGTTATTTAAAAATGACATTAAAAGAATTTATGATGCTGTCTAATGAAATTGGCTTTGGAGTAATTTTAGCTCCAGACCGAACTTTATTAAAGCCCTTTGCTAAGATGGTCTGACCTTCTGAAAGTCCAGATTGAATAGCGTAAAGTTGATTAGCCGAAGTAATTACTTCAACCGTTTGGGGCACTAATGTGTTGTCTTCTATAACATAGACAAGGTGTTTTCCTTGTTGCTCGAAAGTTGATTGCACAGGAATTACTGTTGCATCTTTATGTAGTTGAGGAACTAGGACCACGCCGCTACTTCCATTTCGCAATAAGCCTTCTTTATTGTCAAATTTGGCTCTAAAACTTATTGTACCTGTATGTTTGTTAATATCACCGGCAATGGTTTCAATAACCCCTTCGTGAGGATATGTTGAACCATTTACCAACTGTAATTTTACTTTAGGGAATTTTTTAATCTTCTCTTTAAGCGTGTTACCCTCAGCAGCTGCGATAAAATCTATATAATCCTTTTCATTCATTGAAAAATAGGCGTATACCTGTTTGATAGAAGATACACTGGTTAAAGGAGAAGGGTCTTGAGCACTTACCAGTGCGCCTTTTCTATAATTTATAGAACCAACCACACCGTCTACGGGGCTTTTCACATTTGCATAGGATATATTTGCAGAAACACTTTGATAATTCGCTTTTGCTTGTGCTAATTGTGCCTTAGCAGTTTCCAATTGTACTGCACTAATGATGTTTTTTTCAACGAGTGGAATTAATCGATTCACTTCTACCTGTGCAGCATTTACGGCAGCTTTTGCTGCATTGGCTTGTTCACTTAACGAATTGGTCTCTAAGCTAAATAGGAGTTGACCTTGCTTAACCGTGGTTCCTTCGGTAACGTGGACTTTTTTAATATATCCTGAAACTTTAGGACGAACCTCACTGTTTACTTCTCCTTCAATACGGGCTGGAAAATTGAGATATGAAACTAAATCTCTTTTTTCAACTTTTACCACCGGAAGGGTTGGAGGTGGAGCTTGCATTGAAGCTTGTGGTTTTGGATCTCCACAACTTATAATCGAAAGCATAAGTATAGCATTGGCTATCACTGCATAAGTGCTGATTTTTTTCATAAGTACTTTTAGTTTTGTGATGTAGAATTGAAGGTCGTTTCCTTAAACTCTTTAATTGAATTAATTGCTTGGTTTAAAAATTTAATAAAATTGTTGTGAAGTTCAAGGTCAAATTTAGCCTCTGGGTCCACATTTTCTGATTGGTTAATTTGTTCTTTATAGAGGCGTATTTCCTGATGTAATTTTCGTTCTGTTTCCCATTTTTCAATCATTCTATCAATGTTTTGTTTAATGGTGTTCGGGTTGATTACAAAATACTTTTTGCGATCGCCTGTTTTTGTGAAATATTGGAGCTTGTTTAAACTCTGTAAATGATTTAGATGTGTTGAGATAGTGCTTTTACTAGCACATAAATTCTGGACTAAATCCTCAAATGAGACCCCGCGTTTTCCAGTTAAAATACAATAAGCCATAATCCTTCCCGCAAGAGGGGCAATTTGTTCTGTTTGCTCTAAATGGACTCCCAGCTTCTCAACGAGTTGGCATTTTTGTTTATTTCTGCTTTCTTCCATTTGTAAATTTTTGACAAATGTACGATTGGTTCGGAAGTAACCGAACTAACAAGTGTTAAAGAATTGTTAAATGAAGAAAGTCTTTTATTTATAGAGGGTTAGGATTGTTTGATTCGCGTAATTAGCAAAAAATCACACTAATTTCAGAAAGTTTTGGAGGATTGGATTCCTGTTTTGTTGGTTCCAGACTATTGATAATACCGTACGTTGCGCGATGTTATCAAGAGGAATAAATTTAATATTCATATTGTATCCATTTTGTAAGGATTGAGGTACAATAGAGAGTCCAAAGTGATTTTCTACCAATTTAAAAATGGAGCTGGCATGGATGGTATTGTGACTTACCAATGGGGTAAAGCCGCTGTCGTCAAAAATTTGCATTACTTGTTCAAAATAGGAGGCACTGTATTCTGGATCAAACAGAATAAATTGTTCTTCTTTACACTGTGATAAATTGGTAAAATTAGATACATCTAGTGGGTGGTTTTTGGGTAAAACAAGGCAAAAAGGTTCTTGTACAACGGGTTTAATTTCTATTCCTCGTGGTACGCGCTCCATTCGTACGAATCCTATATCGATCTTTCGTGAAAGGAGTTCTTCAATTTGTTTTTGATTATCCATTTCACGTAAATTAAAAGAAACTTTAGGGTGTTCCTTTCTAAATTTTAGCATGAGATCAGGTATAAGTTGTTGCATGGCTGATCCTACATAGCCAAATGACAAATCGCCTTGTATGCCCTCTGCCAATAACTTAGCGTGATTAATCACATGCTCGAGATTTTGGAAGTGAACGGCTAATTCATTTTTTAAATAGGCACCGGATTGGGTTAATTTTACTTTGCGATTATGACGCTCAAAGAGTGCAAAACCTAAAGATGATTCCAATTGTTTGATTTGTCTACTAAGTCCAGGCTGGGATATAAAAAGGCGTTCAGCGGCTTTTCTAAAGTGCAGCTCTTCAGCTACCGTCATAAAATACTGTAAATGACGATTGGATATTTGATTACTCATAGTTATCAATTATTAACATAATTGGTCTTATTAGATATCAAAAATAGGCATAACTTTGTATAAACCACAAAAATAAACGCAATGAAATTTTACTACGGCATTGACCATCTTACCGTTGACAAAGTCCTTGCCATTGCCAATGGCAGTCTTCAAGCAGAAATACCCACTGAGGCTTTAGAACGTATTAATTCGTGTAGAGCTATGGTAGAGAAAATGGCGAGTTCAGACCGTGCAGTATACGGAATCAATACAGGGTTTGGTCCACTGTGTGATGTGCAAATATCAGCTGCTGAAACCAGTCAATTACAAGAGAATTTATTAATGACACACGCCGTAGGAGTTGGTGATCCAATTGATGCATCGCTTTCTAAGATTATGATGATTTGTAAAGTTCATGCCTTATGTAAAGGGTATTCAGGTATTCGCTTAGAAGTAATAGAGCGCATTTTATATTTTATTCATAATGATTTGTTACCGGTGGTACCTTGTCAAGGATCTGTGGGGGCTTCAGGTGATCTTGCCCCTTTATCTCATCTTTTTTTACCCTTGCTTGGGGAAGGAGAATTTTGGCAAAATGAGCAAATTATTCCGGCGAAAAAAATACTTGAACAACACGGTCTTTCTCCAATTAAATTAGCTGCTAAAGAAGGGCTTGCATTGATTAATGGTACACAGTTTATTTTGGCCCATGCCATCATAGGGTTAGACAAAATGAACTATTTGCTCGATTTAGCTGATGTTGCTGGAGCGATGAGTATTGAGGGATACCGCGGAAGCGCTTCTCCTTTTAAAGAAGCTTTACATGAAATAAGACCGTTTAAAGGGAATCTTCACGTGGCAAAACGAATGAGAAGGCTTTTTAAAGATTCAGAAAATATTACGTCTCATGAAACTTGCGAACGCGTTCAAGATCCGTACTCCATGCGTTGTATTCCGCAAGTTCACGGAGCCTCACGTAACGCTTATGATCACTTAGAAGAATTGGTTGAAATAGAAATGAATTCGGTGACGGACAATCCGATAGTGTTAAGTGAAACGGAAGCCATATCGGGTGGTAATTTTCACGGTCAACCTTTAGCAATGGTCTTAGATTACGTATCTATTGCAGCCGCTGAATTAGGTAATATCTCAGACAGACGGTGTTATTTATTACTTGAAGGAAAGTATGGCTTACCTCGATTATTAACTGAGGCTGGCGGTTTAAATTCTGGTTATATGATTCCACAGTATACCACAGCAGCCTTGGTAACAGAAAATAAATCGCTTTGTTTTCCGCCTTCTGCAGATAGTATTCCTACCTCGCTTGGGCAAGAAGATCACGTTTCTATGGGAAGTATATCAGGGAGACAATTCAATCAAATTCTTGGTAATTTAGAAAAAATACTCGCTATTGAATTAATGTATGCTACCCAAGCGATGGAATTTAGAAGACCACATACGTTTTCAGATATTCTTGAAGATAATTTCAAGCTAATTCGCTCTAAAGTAGCAAAACTCGAAAACGATCGAATTTTAAAAGATGATATTAATGCCATGATTGAATTGGTGCGAACTAGATCTATTCATACTCAAACTTCTTAACCATGAATTTTAAAGAACAAATTCTTCAGGGAATTCCTGATGTTTTACCCAAACCCAAACCATATCCAGCGCATGCTAACCGCGCTCCTAAGCGAAAAGACATCCTTACTTTAGAAGAAAAGGCCTTAGCTATTCGTAATGCTTTACGCTATTTTCCATCGGAATGGCATGATGAATTGGCGAAAGAATTTGCTGAGGAATTAAAGAATTTTGGAAGAATATACATGTACCGATTCAAACCTGATTATGCATTGTATGCACGACCAATTAGTGAGTATCCAAGTCAATCACTTCAAGCGGCTGCGATTATGGTGATGATTCAAAATAATCTCGATCCAGCTGTAGCACAACATCCAGAAGAATTAATTACGTATGGAGGGAATGGAGCAGTCTTTCAAAATTGGGCACAGTATTTACTGACTATGCAATACCTTGCCACCATGACAGATGAGCAGACTTTACATATGTATTCGGGACATCCGATGGGGCTTTTCCCTTCATCACCACAAGCGCCTAGGGTGGTAGTAACCAATGGCTTGATGATTCCTAATTATTCACGTCCAGATGATTGGGAAAGATATAACGCGTTAGGGGTGACTCAATATGGACAAATGACGGCGGGTTCTTATATGTATATCGGACCTCAAGGGATTGTACATGGTACGACGATTACGGTAATGAATGCTTTTCGGAAAATTCTTGGTCCTGGTGAAGAACCAAAAGGGAAGTTATTTTTAACGGCTGGATTAGGAGGGATGAGTGGGGCTCAACCCAAAGCAGGAAATATTGCGCGTTGTATAACAGTATGTGCAGAAGTAAATCCGAAAGCCGCTCAAAAAAGATATGAACAAGGTTGGGTTGATGAGTTAATAGATTCTATGGATGCCTTGATTTCGCGTGTGAAAAAGGCCCAAGCGAATGAAGAAGTAGTGTCTATTGCGTATATTGGAAATGTAGTAGATGTATGGGAGCAGTTTTATGAAGAAGATTTATTTATTCACGTGGGTTCTGATCAAACCTCATTACATATACCTTGGACAGGAGGGTATTACCCTGTAGGATTGTCCTACGAGGAAGCCAATGAAATGATCCGAAAGGATCCTGAAACATTTAAAAAAGCGGTTCAAGATTCATTACGTCGTCATGCAAATGCAATAAACAAACACACAGCAAAAGGTACGTACTTTTTTGATTATGGGAATGCTTTTTTACTTGAAGCATCCCGTGCAGGTGCTGATGTGATGGCAGCCAACAAAGTCGACTTTAAATACCCATCTTACGTGCAAGATATTCTAGGTCCTATGTGTTTTGATTATGGATTTGGTCCTTTCCGATGGGTGTGTACTACGGGTAAATCAGCAGATTTAGATTATACAGATCAACTTGCAGCGGAAGTTCTAACAGAGATGATAGCTACTGCTCCTGCAGAGATTAAATTGCAAATGCAGGATAATATCACGTGGATTAATGATGCGAAAAAGAATAAATTGGTAGTGGGTTCGCAAGCCCGTATTTTATATGCTGATGCAGAAGGTAGAAGTAAAATTGCTGAGGCTTTTAATAAGGCCATTGCAGCTGGTAAAATTGGTCCTGTGGTGATTGGTAGAGATCATCACGATGTGAGTGGTACGGATTCTCCATATCGGGAAACCTCAAACATTTATGATGGTAGTAAGTTTACCGCAGATATGTCCATTCACAATGTAATTGGTGATAGTTTTAGAGGGGCAACTTGGGTTTCTATTCACAATGGCGGTGGAGTAGGATGGGGTGAAGTGATGAATGGGGGCTTTGGACTCGTACTAGACGGAAGTGCTGAAGCGAGTGCTCGTTTAAAATCGATGCTTTTCTACGATGTAAATAACGGAATTGCCAGAAGAAGTTGGGCACGTAATGACGAGGCAATATTTGCCATTAAACGAGAAATGGAAAGAAGTCCAAAATTAAAAGTAACTTTACCTAATATGGTAGATGATGAACTCTTAAATTCACTGTTTTAATGAAATTATTGTTTAAAAATATCAAGGCCTTACTTCAAGTACGGGAAACAAATATTCCTTACGTAGCAGGAAATGATATGAAGGTATTACCACAAATCGAAAATGCATACTTAAGCGTGGAAGACGGACGAATAAAGGGCTATGGCTCGATGGATAATTGTCCCATTGGCGAATTTGATCAAATTATTGATGTAACTGGTAAAATGATCTTACCTACGTGGTGTGATTCACATACCCATATAGTCTATGCTGGGAATCGAGAAGGTGAGTTTGTAGATCGAATTAATGGCTTGTCGTATGAAGAAATTGCCAATAGAGGTGGCGGAATATTAAATTCAGCAACAAAATTACAGGAAACTTCTGAAGAAGAATTGTATGAACAAGCGACTAAACGCGTTGCATCTGTCATGCGAATGGGGACTGGGGCATTAGAAATTAAATCAGGATATGGGTTGACCTTAGAGGCCGAATTAAAGATGTTACGAGTCATAAAACGAATTCGTGAAAATTATCCGATTCCTGTTAAATCTACCTTTTTAGGTGCACATGCTATACCTGCTACATATAAAAAAGATAAACAAGGTTATTTAACACTGTTGGCAGATGAAATTATGCCACAGATAGCCTCCGAAAAACTTGCTTCTTTTGTTGATATTTTTTGCGAAGAAGGCTATTTTTCTGTAGACGATACCCATTTTATACTAAATGCAGGGAAAAAGTATGGTTTGGTACCCAAAATTCACGTGAACCAATTTAATGCCATAGGTGGGGTACAAGCAGGTATAGAACACAACGCCTTATCTGTAGATCATTTAGAAGTAATGCGCCCCGAAGATATAGATGCTTTAAAAGGGACAAACACCATGCCAGTGGCACTTCCAGGCTGTTCGTATTTTTTAAGTATTCCTTATACACCAGCTAGAAAGATGTTGGATGCGGGGCTACCGTTAGCCCTTGCTACGGATTATAATCCTGGGTCTTGTCCTTCAGGAAATATGAATTTTGTAGTAGCAACAGCTTGTATTAAAATGAATATGACCCCAGAAGAAGCCATTAATGCGGCAACCATAAATGGGGCTTATGCGATGGATTTATCAGATGAAGTAGGAAGTATTACAGTTGGTAAAAGCGCAAATTTTATTGTGACGAGCCCCATACCATCCTATGCCGAAATACCTTATTCATTTGGTGAAAATAAAATTGACGTTGTATATGTTAACGGATTGCCTATTCATTAGTTATGATTAAATTTAATTTAGATACGTTTCGAGGAAAAGTGTGCTATCAAGCACCTAAAAAAGAAAGTTGGACGGGTAGACCGAGTAATCCAGCCATTGGAAATCAATATTGGCATCAAGAAATTCAGCTAACAAACCTGATGTCAATTGGAGCGCAAACCAATATTGATATTGCGTTGATAGGGTATGCATGTGATGCAGGAGTTCAGCGAAATTTAGGGCGGATTGGAGCGGTTGGGGGACCTGAAGAATTGCGGGAACGTTTAGCGAAATTACCTATCCATTTTTACCATAAAACAGTGGTTGATGTAGGTAATGTGGTTTGTCTTGACCAGCAGATGGAAGTTGCTCAGACCATGTATGCTCAAGCGCTTAGTGTACTTATAGAACGTGGAATTTTTCCTATTGCTATAGGTGGCGGCCATGATATGGCATACGGATCGTATAAGGGAATTAAAGAGGGACTCGCGGCAATAAACAAGCCAGGTAGGGTAGGGATTATTAATTTTGATGCGCATTTTGATTTGCGTCCAGTAGAAGAATTGCCCAATTCAGGAACACCGTTTAATCAATTGATAAACGAATATAAAAAACAAGGTGAAACGATTGATTACTTTGCTATTGGTATTCAGCGTCAATCGAATACTAAAGAACTTTTTGAGATAGCAGAAAAGCACGGAGTTTCTTATGCGCTCAGTGATGAATGTGAATCTTATTCAGCTGCAATACATGGTTTACAAGAACGATTAAAATTGTTTGTAGCGAATAATGATTATCTCTATATTACCATTGATATGGATGGATTTTCATCGGCGTTTGCTCCAGGGGTTAGTGCACCGTCACCGTTAGGATTTACACCTCATTTTGTTTATAAGATGTTGCGTTTTTTATTTGAAACAAAGAAGGTGATTGCCTGTGATATTGCTGAATTAAATCCTTCGTTTGATCACGATCGCCTTACGGCAAATCTCGCGGCGAAGTTGGTCGATTTTATGGTGATGATTCGATAAAGGAGGGGTGCGTGTTTTACCACAACGGCCACGAGTTCTTGGAGCCTCTTTATGGAGATTCCCACGGGGTGCAATGTTTTTTCCTATGGGATTTTTTTTTGTCACTAATGAACACGGATTTTTTCTCAGCGGTACGCAGTATTCCACGAATAAACGGGAGCTGCGCTCGTATTGCACGAATCGCTACGTTTTTAATAGTACGAGTTATGATTTTAAATATTGACTGAAGACTGTAGACTGAAGACGCTGATGTGTGTTTTTACCGCAAAGGCCACGGGTTTTTGGAGCCTCTTTATGGAGATTCCCACAAGGGTCACAAGTTTTTCCGCAGGAAAAACGGGTTGGGTTTTTACACTAATTGACACGAATAAGTTTGTTGAATAGGGATGGTTTTATTTCACAGATTTTTTTGCTTCGCAAAAGTGGATTTCACAAATAAAACACGCTACGTTCTTTTACAAGAAATTGTCATGGTTTGGAGTGGGCCTCCTAAGGATTTGCGTAAAAATTCAACCGCAAGACCTGATTTTTAGGCTTGAGTTGTTTGAGTGGGCGAGTGAAACGGAGCCCATGAGTTCTTAAGCCATCAGGTCGAGGCTTAGAATTTTAGCGAAGACTTAGGCAGCCCTAGACTATTTTGTTTCTTTTTTGGCAATGCAAAAAAGAATAATAGAAAATAGTTATGCTTTTTTTACCACAACTATTAAAACGAGAAGATTTTTGATTGGTATTTTGGAACAAAATAACAATATCAAAAACAGGGCCGAACGTTTAGAAAAGGTCTAGTAGACCTTTTAAGTGAAAGAGCCAGCTGGCGCGAAAGCGGAAAATAATCAGCGAAGCTAAGGCGCACTAGGAGGTAGCGCTTCTTTGTGAAGATTCCCACAAAGAACACAAGTTTTTCCTTCGGAAAAATCTTTCAGACACAGGGCCGAACGACCAAAATGAGTCTTGTAGACGAATTTTAGAGAGGGGGCAGCTGGTGCGTTGGTTTTCTTTAACACGAATGTGTTGCGCAGCGGTACGCAGTATTCCACGAATAAAAGGAGCTGCGTTCGTATTTCACGAATAGATACGTTTTAATAGTACGAGTTATTATAGTAAATATTGACTGAAGACTGAAGACTGCAGACTGTACACTGAATACTGTAGACTGAATACGCCTTGCTCTATGAATTCCGTTTATTATGCCTATTTTTACAGCAAATTACAGGCATGGAAACTTTCGACGACTTTACTATTTCAAAACAACTACAGTATGCTATAGCCGATTTGGGGTATGAAAAACCAACGCCCATCCAAGTAGAGGCTTTTCCTGTGATTCGAAGTGGGAGAGATGTAGTTGGAATTGCGCAGACTGGTACAGGGAAAACCTTTGCTTATATGTTACCCATTTTGCAAGATTTAAAGTTTTCAAAAGAGATTCACCCACGGGTTCTTATTTTAGTTCCTACACGTGAATTGGCTATTCAGACTACTGAGGAAATCGAAAAGTTTGGAAAATATCTGAATATTCGTGTACAAGCCATTTATGGTGGAGTCAATATGAATATGCAAAAACAAATGGTCGTCCAAGGAACAGATATTATTGTGGCTACTCCTGGTCGATTATATGATTTAGTGTTAAGTAGAGCACTTCAATTAAAGAACATTAAAAAGTTAGTCATTGATGAAGTTGATATTATGCTTGATTTAGGGTTTCGGTTTCAATTGACCAACCTCTTTGAGCTAATTCCTGTTAAACGGCAGCATATTTTATTTTCAGCAACCATGACAGAAGAGGTTGACACGTTAATTCAACAATTCTTTAGAAATGCCGAAACAATTACGATTGCCGTGAGTGGAACACCTTTAGCAAATATTGAACAACGTACGTATTCCGTTCCCAATTTCTATACAAAAGTAAATCTATTACGCCATCTTTTGGTCGATGAGTCGATGGAAAAAGTGCTTATTTTTGTTGCGAATAAACGTAACACAGATCGAGTTTATAGTGAATTAGAATCCGATTTTATGGGGGATATTGCGGTTATTCATTCCAATAAATCTCAAAATTATCGAATTCGAGCCATTGACAATTTTAACGCAGGTAGTGTGCGTATATTAGTTAGTACGGATATTATGTCACGGGGTTTAGATTTAGACAAAATTTCTCATGTCATCAATATGGATACTCCGCGTTTTGCTGAAAACTATATGCATCGAATTGGTCGAACAGGTAGAGCAGAGCAAGAAGGACATGCGATTTTATTTTATACCGATAGAGAAGTTTCTTTTAAAGAAGATATCGAAGCCTTAATGGGGATGAAAATTCCAGAATTGCCATTTCCTGAGTCTGTTGAAATTTCGAAGCGATTATTGCCTTCTGAAGAACCAGTAGATCCCAATGCGGTAGACGATCGTCAAATTGAAAGAAATCCGACAAAGAATGCTGGATTTCATGAAAAAAGTTTGAAAAATCAAAAAATAAATTTAGGAGGATCTTATAAACGAAAAATTGAAAAGAAATACAAAAAGCCTAAAACAAGAGGGGATAAGAATTATAATAAACGAAATAAAAAATAATCTTTCATTAATTTCTCTTCTCGATTAATTCACTTCAATTTCCTGTCAGTGTAAATCCATCAATATTATTTTCGGATAATTTTGTCCGAATTTAAATTTTTGAATATCTTTGTACCCTAAAAAGTAGAATAATGTTTTCTAAAGCATGTGAGTACGGAATCAAAGCTACCTTATTTGTTGCAATGCAATCGTTGCAAGAACGTCGCGTAAGTTTAAAAGAAATTGCTGAAGAAATTGATTCTCCAATGGCTTTTACGGCTAAAATTTTACAAAAACTTGTAAAGGAGCATATTCTTGGGTCGGTTAAGGGGCCTAATGGTGGATTTAAAATTGCCCAAGAGCAATTGGCAAAGATTACTCTTAGTCAAATTGTATATGCGATTGATGGGGATTCTATATATAGGGGATGTGCCCTTGGCTTACCCAAGTGTAATGAAGATAAACCCTGTCCAATGCACGACAAATTTGTCGACATACGCAATAATTTGAGCGCCATGTTAGAAGGGACCAATTTATATGAATTGGCTACTGGATTAGAAACTGGATTAACCTGGTTAAAACGATAAATAAAAATTTACATTATAAAAAGATAAAAAGATCCTAATCTCATTTATTTTGAGTGGATAGCTGAATAAGTGGAGTGAATCTTTTTAAATGAGCACACTATACGATGAATAAAAAGGATATTACAAATTTATCAGATATAAAAATTCTGGTTTGCGAATTTTATGATAAAGTACGGTTAAATGAAGTTTTAGCTCCCATTTTCAACGCAGTAATTAAGGGTAAATGGCCTTATCATTTAGAAAAAATGGTTCGTTTTTGGCAAACTATACTTTTACAAGAACATACATATAAGGGAGCTCCGTTCCCTGTACACATTGATTTGCCCATTGGACAAGAACATTTTGAAATTTGGGTAGCGCTTTTTAATCAAACGGTACATGAAAATTTTGAGGGTGCAAAAGCACTTGAAGCGATAGATAGAGCCAATAAAATGGCAATGATGTTTTCTTATAAATTGGCTGCTTTAGCAGAGCAACGACAAAATTAAGTACATGAAAATAGATGTTAAAATAGTAGTTCAAATGGCGGCCATTTTTATATGGATTGGTTTTGTAGGAGCGATTAGTTTTATGGAGGCTTGGTTAAAATTTCAGGCTCCAGGAATTACCATCCCTTTAGGTCTTGGGATCGGTCGGTTAGTATTCAATGCGTTAAGTACCGTTGAATGGGTGCTATTTATCGTTGTTTTAGCCTGTCGTATACGTCAAAGTTTGCCTATTTTAAAATCAACAACTCGATTGATATTTGGGTTGTTCGCAATTTTATTATTACAGCGAATTTGGTTATTACCAGCGTTGGATATACGCGCAGAACAACTGATTCAAGGAAACACTTTAGAGCCATCGAATTTACACGTGTATTACGTTTTTCTTGAAGTTATAAAACTAACGTTGCTTAGTTGGTTGGGAGGATTGTTTACACGAAAATTAAAAGAGCAAGCGAATAGAATTATGCTAAACTATAAACCTATTTAAACGATATAGTATGAAAAAATATTTAGATCAAAATATTGGAGAAATTGTCGCCGATGATTTCAGAACCGCGCAGGTATTTAGTCGATTTGGTATTGACTTTTGTTGTAAAGGCAACCGACGTCTTACGGAAGTTTGTGAACAAAATGCCTTAGATCCGTCTCAAATTTTAAAGGAATTAGAAGCTGTTGAAACTGAACGAGTTGATTCTTTACAAGATTTTAATACGTGGCCGTTAGATGTATTAGCTGATTATATTGTCAAAAAACACCACCATTATGTAGAAAAGCAAATTCCTGTGTTAAAACAATATTTAGCAAAAATTGTGAAAGTACACGGGCAACATCACCCTGAACTCAAAGAAATTATGGCTTTATTTGAAGTTTCAGCGGGTGAGTTTACTGCACATATGAAAAAAGAAGAACTGATCTTATTTCCATTTATCAAAAAATTGGAAATGGCTAATAGAGAAGAAACCCCTATCGCTAAACCTCATTTTGGTACGGTTTCTAATCCCATTGAGATGATGATGCGAGAACATGAAGATGAAGGAGAACGCTTTGAGAAAATGAGTGAACTCTCCCAGGGGTTTACACCTCCAGTGGATGCTTGTAATACGTATAAGGTAACCTATGATTTATTAAAGGATTTTGAAGAAGATTTACACACGCACATTCATTTAGAAAATAATATTCTTTTTCCTCAGGCTGCTGTATTAGAAAAGAAATGGGTTCAATAGACTGTGGTAAACCAATGAAAACGAATCCAATTAAACGAAATATAGCCTTACAAGGACTTAGCCGTGATCATCATCACGGTTTACTCCTTGCTTGGAAAATTCGCAAAGGATTTTCGAAAAACATATCCAATGACCGAATAAAGAGGTATGTAGATTGGTTTTTTATCAATTATTTACTACCTCATTTTAAGTTAGAAGAAACGTATATTTTTCCTATTTTGGGGGATGCCCATGAAAGCGTAATGAGAGCGCAAGCAGCGCATCGTCGACTCGTTCGACTTTTTCAAAAAACAAGTAATTTGACTTCGGTACTCACACATATTGAAGAGGAACTTGAACAGCATATACGTTTTGAGGAACGTCAATTATTTAATGAAATTCAAGAAGTTGCGAGTCCAGAACAACTCAGTAAAATTGCTGAAATTCATGAGGATCTTTCGTTTGTAGAAAATACGGAAGATACGTTTTGGATCTAACTTTGAGTTTATCGTCAGTTTGTTTTTGGATAAGCAAAATAAATCAAAGAAACGGCCGTGCTATGAAGTTGCAAACTTCACAACACCTTACTTGTGCAATTTAGCAACGATTCACCATCGTTAATCATTTCATTCTGAAGGAATGTTCATGAGATTACCTACATCGATTTCTCGATTCCTAGAGGCTGCTGCTCGTAATGACGTTCTACTATCAAGTTCATTGCGAGTGAAATACAATAGAGGGCGGCACTTCCCAAAAAATCTTCCATTGTACCTAATAAATTTCTTAAATTGCTCCCTGAACGAACTAGAACTATGTATATCCCGTCTTATTATCACAACCTCAATCAAGCGGAAATCAAGCAATTTTTACATGCCAATAGCTTTGGGATTTTAATCAATCAATCTGGTGGAAAACTACTAGGTACCCATATCCCAATGGAATTAGTAGAAGAAGCTAACGGACAGCAGTATTTGGTTGGCCATATTTCAAAGGCAAATCCGCAGGGAGCTAGTTTTGGATCAACCGCAGAAGTCTTAGCGATCTTTTCTGGACCTGATGCCTATGTTTCTTCCTCCTGGTATGATACAGAAGAAGTACCAACGTGGAATTATATTGCTGTTCACGTGTATGGTTCTATTGAAGTGTTGGATGAACAGGAGTTATTAGCGAGTTTAGACACCTTGGTTACTAAGTATGAAGCCACGATGGAGCAGCCTATTAGCCTCGATAATTTATCAGCAAAAACCCTTGATCAAGTCCGAGGTATTCTAGGGTTCAAGCTCAAAATAACCGACATACAAGCGGCTTATAAACTATCACAAACGAGAACAGCAAAAGAGAAAACTCAAATTATTTCAGCATTAGAAAAATGCCCCAATTCGAAAAGTATAGACATCGCTAAAGCGATGAAAAACACCCGATCATAATTAAAAACAGACCATGCCAGAAAATCCCGTATTATTTGCCCTCTATTTTGTGAGTAGCTTTGGATATATGCTAGGATTGATTTCATTAGTTTACGGATTTAAAACAAAATCGAAACCTGCAAAATATTTTGCTTTTGTTGTGTGGACGATCAGTACCCTTATGCTCGTTCTGAGTTTGTTATACGATACATAATCATTTTTTCTTTTTGTAATTTAATTGATTTTAAGTCCTCTCTTTCGCATTATTTGAAGGTCGTTCTTGTAGATAATTATAGATAGAACACAGGTTTTTTTTGCTTTATTTGTTTTTAAATTTTATGAATTTTAAAAGAAAAGATGGATTTTCGTTATACTTTTTATTGAATCTCGTTACTTAGTTAACCCATGGATGTAAAAAAGTTTAAAGAGCGTATTCTTCCTTTGTCAACCAAGATGTATCCATTAGTTATGCGATATCTTGGCGATACTAATGAAGCAGAAGACGCCATTCAAGAAATAATGATAAAACTTTGGAGGGTACGTAACCAACTGAATACGCATCCAAATGTAAATGGATTCGCCTTATTAACAGCAAAAAATTACTGTTTGGACTTAGTAAAGAAAAAGAAACCTACCATGGTGAGAGATTCTTATGAACTCTCCACACTCCAGTCAGTTTCTGGGCATGAACAGTTTTTGGTAGAAGAACTTTCGAACCATGTTTTGACTATAATACGTACTTTACCAGTACAGCAACGAGAAGTGATTATTTTGCGTCTTGTTGATGAATTGGACTATGATGAAATATCAGAATTAACCCAATTGAAGGTAGCGCATATTCGTGTTTTGGTTTCGCGAGCTCGACAAACTATCGCTTTGGCTTTACAAAAAACATATAACTAACATGGAACAAGACGAAATTTTAATAAAGAAATACTTCGCAGGAACCACAAGTCTTGAAGAAGAACGTTATTTATATGAACAAGCGTTATTACAAGACAATGGATTAGAAGCGGTTGCTTCTTTTGCAAAACAGCAACGGGTAGATATTCCATCAACACTTGAAGAGAAAGTTTGGGAAGGCGTTGTACAAAAGAAAGCAGTACGCTCAAATGTACAATGGAAAAAATGGGGAATTGCTGCTTCGATTCTCTTAATGATAACTATTGGCATAGGAACTCAGATGAATAAGGGACAATCACTAGCACAAAAAGAGGCTTTGTGGCAAGAAGCCCTTTCTTTGACACGAAAGAATTCAGCATCAATTGATAAGCCTAAAATTCTTTATGAGGATGAGCTTATTGTAATCTATTTATCAGAAAAAATCACTGATTAATTTTAATTTAATTTAATACGATCTTAAACAATTTATTTATGAAAAAAACATGTACAATTATCGCTATGTTCGTTGGTTTACTTTGTAGCTATGCCCAGGGAACAACAACGACAACAAATGTAAAAGATCAACTGAATGTGAAGTTTAAGGCCGAGGCGAAACCAGACGTATACATTGATGGTGTCAAAGTAGATTACTCGGTGCTTGCCTTGTTGAATGCGGATAAAATTGCAAGTATGGATGTAGTAAAAGGGGAGAAGGCAAAATCAGCATACAATGCGCCAAACGGTGTCATTTTGATTAAGTCAAAAAAAAATGAACTTTCTAAGGATGACAATTTAACTACCTTTAAAAATAGTTCAGAAAAAGGGAATAAGAATCCTTTGATTATTATTGATGGGGAGATAGAGACCACCGAAATTATGAATGCCTTAGATCCGACGACTATTGAGTCGATTCATGTTTTAAAAGACGAGGCGGCAATAAAAAAGTACAATGCCCCAAATGGAGCGATAATTATTACAACAAAAAAATAAGTAATAAGGAGGATGGTTTAATCTTGATAGTACAGCTAACATCCTGACCAAATCTACCAGTTAGTAACTAAAAAATGCGTTAGGTAAAACCCTAACGCATTTATAACTAATATCACTAATTCTGTCTTAGAACAGTTCTTTGAGTTTATTAGCTAAAGCTTCACCACGTAGGTTTTTCGCCATTACTTTGCCATCTTTGTCTAATAAGACCATATAAGGGATTCCAGAAAAAGAATAATCCAACTGGAGTTGTTTTGAATCCTGAGCGATTAATAAAATTCCAGAAGTATTATCTTCTTTAACAGCTTTTTTCCAAGCATCCATTTTTTTATCGATAGAAACACTGACCACTTCAAAGCCTTTATCTTTATAGAGTTCATACTGTTTGTGGACATTAGGAGCCTCAGCTCTACAAGGTCCGCACCATGAGGCCCAAAAATCAATGAGTACATACTTACCTCGGGTTGAACTTAGGCTTACTTTTTTTCCATTGATGTCAGGTAAGGTGAAATCTGGAGCCACCGTTCCAATTTTGGTCTTTTCAAATCCTTCGACTTGAGCAATGAGTTTAGAAGCTGAATTTTGAATGTATTCGTCTTCGGGATATTTATTGGCTAAGCGTTCATACTCGGCCATCATAAACTCTTTATCACGTTTCCAGTTTAAGGTTTCTAAGACCTTGATTACGGTAGGATAATCCTTGTACATAGCGATAAGATTCTTTATATCCCGATCGTGTGCTTCGGATAGTACATCCCATAATCCAGCAGCATAATCTTTCCAAGCTTGGCTATTAGATAAGGATGCATTATACTGTTGTTTTCCTACGGCTATCATGCCTTGATAATTTTGATAGTTAGCAAAATGAACTGCGTTTAGCACATTGTTTTTTACTCCACCTTGTATGTGAACATGTGGAGGGTTTTTTATTTTTATTTTAGCGGTATCAATACCTCTAAAATCAATAGTCAAATCTTCATCATCGGCATAAAACTCGACGCGTTGTTGTTTGTATACATCTAAAGTGTAATATTTTGGTTGATCCACTTCGATCTCGAAACGATAATTATTATTTTCGTCTAAAGTGATTTCTTTGACCGTTTCGTATTCGTTGTCTACGTTTCTTCTCGTAAGATTAATTCCAAATTGATCGTCTGCATCCGCAAATTTGATGTGTCCCTTTACGGTAATTTTTTTAGAAACGGGTTTCGTTTTCGTTTCTTGACAAGAACTGATAAGAAAGGCAATTCCCATCAAACCTACTAGTATTTTTTTCATTCGATTTCTGTTAAATTAGGTTATGTTTTAGTACTTTTTTATATGGGTAAAGCTAACGTAAAAGCAATCGATGGTATTAGGGATAATTCCTCATTTTTGGATAATAATTTATCATTTATAGCACAGTGTTACTACTTAAAGTTGCGCTTCGTAGTACTTAATTATTGGTTTCATCTGTACTTCCAACCGAGAATGTTACAACGATTGCACAAAATTTGTTAATGATTGTATAGTAGGATAAATTAGTGCAAGTAAAATTCCAATGGCACTTACAATGTCCTGATAAATCACCTCTACTGTATCGTATGTTTATTGATAACCAATATCTGATTTTGGATGGATCATTGTCAAAATACCCTTATACTTAAAGGTGTTTAATCGGTATTTCTTTTAGGGTTAATCTTATTTTTGAATTCTTGTTCTGTCAGAACTTTTTCCCCTTTTGGAGCGGTTATTTTTAGCTTTTTCTTTGGATTTATTACGATGTCTGTCGCTAAAAAGGTATTATCGATAATACCTCCCGTCAAATTAACTTCTAGGATAAGACCAGGCAGGCCACCATACATCTTTGGACCATTGCTTATCGGAATCTGAGGGGTGTACCATGCAGTGGTAATGACGTTTCTTTTAACAGGCTCATTGGTGAAGCTACCATCTTCTTCTTGCTTTGGCCTTGAAGCTACCACTACTTCATCCGTAAAAGTGGCCTTATAACAGGTAAACCCCTTTATGTTTTTTTGACCAGGAACTAAACTCCATTCATAGGTTTTTAACGAGTCTTTAATTAAATAACGATTCCCCGCAAGATCCATTTTAATCTTATAGTAGTTTTCTTCTAAGTTTTTATATATTTTTTTAGGATCATCTGGAATTAATGGAACTCCTTTCGTATCCAACATCAGCTTTTTATTTTCTGTATAAATCGAAGTGGAGGGATCAAAAATTAAGGTATACTGACTTCCCATCGCTTTAAGAAATCGTATTTGTCCTTCAAATTGTTGACGTTGTAAAAGTGTTTTTGTAGTGTCTTTAGTTGCTTTTTCGAATCCTTTACTGAAAAACACAGTCTTGTACGTGACATATCCTTGAAAATCTTGGGCTATTAGACCAAGTGGTGAAAAAAGGAATATTAGCATAACGGACTTTCTCATTTAGAAAAAATTAATTGAAACAATTACACACTATTTCTACTTTTAAAAGCCTCCTGTTTATTGGATAATACGCGATAAAAAAGCAAAATTCTATCAAAAATAACCTTTTAATCATCATTCGATTGAAAAAAGTGAATTATCCGTAATAAAATAATCGAAAACAGTAGAGGAGGGGGGCGAAATAGAATTTATTACAGATTATATTTTATGCCTATTGTGATGACCCGTGGTTGGATGAAATACTGATTAGTGCTTACAAAAAAGTCATTTGACATATTGGTATTCAAAGAGCGTGTATTAAGTAAATTGCTCGCCGTAAGGCTGTATTCCCATTGGCTTTTTAGATGTTGATAACTTAAACTGGCATTTAAAAAACTGTAGGTATTTAAACTAGTGGACTCGTTTTTATAATTCGTATAGGCATAATCGGCCTTAAAGATAAATCCTTTTAAGAACGCTGCCTCTATGTTTGCATACGGACTGTCGGTAATGTATTTCGGATTAGATAAGCCTTGATTGTAGGTGTTTATTGAGTGATTATATCCAACTTCTATGTTGGGGAATTTTTCACGGTAAAAATTGGTTTTTAATCCAAAATTATAGGACTGAATAAATGATTCATTCGTACTTACAATATTCTCATAAATCTGATCGTATTTACTGTACGAAAACACACCGCCAACAACCGCTCTCAACTTCCAAATAGCTCTAGTTAATTGAAGGTTACCCGTCAGCCCCTCATCTTCAAAGTTTGAGTTGAATGGAGTTGCTACTTGTAAAATCCCTTCAGGATCGATACTGTTGCGAATGGCTTCGGTGGTTTTTAAATAATTCACGGAGGCGTTTATGGTGGTATTTCGATATCGATTTAAGAGATTTATCTGATTGGTATAGCTTAGGCTGAGTGTATGTGCCAACGTATTTTCCAAATCTCGGTTTCCTAAATACAAGGCATTATAATTGTTTAATACGAGTCCTTCAGCCAATTGATTGACATTCGTAAACTGAGTTTTTATACGGTAATCAAATCGAATAGTCTCTGTACTTTTTAATTGGATATTCATATTGAAATCCGGTAATACACGTATAAAATCAAACTGAGAAGTAGCATTGAATTGTTTATTCTTAGAAAGATATGAATGTACCGAAATACCCGGGGCAATCGTAAACACACCCATTTTTATTCGGTAATGAAGCCCAAGGTAAACATCATTAAAATGGTAACTAATATCATTGTTTAGGTCCCCTTGCGGCGGATTCAACTCATAGACACTGCCATTGTCAAGAATTTGATATATACTTGAATTGAATTGTTGTGCACTCAAGAGTGTTCCCAAGGTGAAATTCAGGTTACTCTTTCTATTGATCACATACCAGTAATTTAAGGTAGCATCAAACTTATTGGTTTTAACCAATTGGTCTTGATTTATATTATAGGAACCTTGATTTTGATCTAATCCCAAATTATCTGCAAAAGAGAACATACTCTGTTGCGTTAAAATTGCATTGTAGAAAGGGTCTTCACGTTGTAGGAGGTATTGAGATTCAAAAGCAAAAACATTGCGTTCATTGAGCGTGTAATAATAATCAAGGCCTTGAGTAATTTTATACGGATCTTGGGTATTTTTTTCGTTAATATCTTGTAAAACGGAGGAAAAATAGCTTTTATCGAGACTTGTTTTTGAGATTCGAGCAAAGCCATTATAATCTAATTGATTGTTACTATTAGGTTTATAGGTAGAAGATATTTTAAAAATCCCCATATCACTTTTTTGATGTGCTCTATTTGTGATGCTTTCATCGTCGGGTGGATTAGGTGTATTCTCCGATTGAAAAAACTGCCTAAAACTGTTTTCTTGGGTATTAACTCTAGATCCTGAATAAATGGCGAAGCCACTTAGATCCCAGATACCCGTAGGAGCCACGTTCAAGTTTGCAGCTGCAAATTTTGTATCGATCCCCTTTGCACGGTTATTTCTCAATGATAGCGATTCAGTGTTCGGGGACTCTACATTAAATTGGGTCCCACTATTTTGATGAATACGATGAAGCCGTCCTGAAAAACGAGACAGATCACTAGCGCTTAAAGGTGCTTCCCCGATGTTGTTAAAATCGGTGATCACATTGATGCTTTTTTTAGGACTGTAATAAAATAATTTTGGATGAAGTATATAGCGTTCATCTGGTCCACCACCAGCCATAAGATCTCCAAACCAAAAATTCTTTTTCCCTTCCTTTAGCTTTATGTTAATGGCGATATTTTCACTGTTATCGCGTACTCCACTAAGCTGAGAAATGTTATCGTGGTTTTTTAGGACTTCAATTTTGTCTAACACCCCAGCGGGAATATTTTTGGAAGCTAATTTACTACTCCCATCAAAAAAACGTTTTCCTTCAACGGTGATAGTCGTGATCTTTTTACCCTCAAATTTTATATCTCCATCCTTTGTAACCTCGAAACCGGGCATGTTTTTTAACACATCCTCTAATTTTTTATCTGTTGAGTTTTTAAATGAATCAGCATCATAAATTAAGGTATCCCCGCTAATCTTTAAGGGAATTTTATAGGTTATCGCTACTTCATCCAAGGCTCCTGCATCTTCCTCTAATTGAAAATCTTTATTAATGGCAACTTCTTGGGTGGTTAGCTCATATTGTATAGTTTTCATGCCAATAAAACTCACACTGAGTTTATATGCCGTGTTTTTCGCGAGGTTTAATGTATAGACTCCTTTGGCATTGGTGATGTTGTAGGATTCGATCGCTTTTGAGTCTTGATTTACCGCAATCACATTGGCAAGGTTCAAGGGGTTGCCTATGCTGTCCTTAACCATGCCGGTTACTTTGACTTGGGAGAAGGTGATAGTAGAGATGAAAAGTAAAAAAAAGAAAATTTTAAATCTACTCATTATAAAACTGGTTGACCTTTGAAATTTACAACGTTCAATTTATTTAATCACATAGTAAATGATAAAATTTTCTTAAACCACCTGTTTTAAACTTCACGTTCGATTAAGGATTAATTCAAATAAACAATTTTTTGCCCATTTGTAAGTATAGTATAAGTACACTTTTAATATACTAAAAATATACCACTGTATATAATATAGCACATAATTTTATCAGTCTCAAAACTATAGGTCGTTTGAATTATGAAAACCAACCAATTTGACTTTATCATTTCTTATTTGAAAAAGGAAAAAATCAAGATTGATTTTGATGAATTTAAATTTCAAGTCGAAACGCATCCCGATTTTCCGTCACTATATGCATTTAGTGATACGTTGAGTTTTTTTAAAATAGACAATCTGGCCGTTAAAATAGAGAATGAGCAAATTGAGTATTTACCTGATCGTTTTGTTGCTCTTTTACAAGCCGAAAAAGAAGCCCCGTTTTTGGCTTTTGTTGAGAAAATAAATAACAAATTTAGTTATAAAAAGAAAAACAAAAAGCAATCCTATACGGAAGCGGAATTTTTAAACCTCTGTAAGAATATTGTTTTGGTTGTTGAGCAAACTGACAAAACTGAAATCGTTGCTCCAAAAAAAAATGCAACCCCCTATATTATTGGTGTCAGTTTTATTCTCCTATCAATTTTAGGAGTTGGAATCCCAATGCAATTTGCGATTACTCCGATGTTAATTTTATTTCTGAGCTTGTCGGGCGTGTTTTTAACCCTTGAGGTCTTAAAACAAGAATTTGGGGTTGATTCATCATTTGCATCCGCTGTATGCGGATCAGGAGCTTCTCTAAAATCGAGTTGTGAGTCTGTAATTACTTCAAAAGGAACAAAATTATTTTCGAATATAGGCTTGAGTGATTTAAGCGTAATCTTCTTTTTTGGACAACTTATTGGGTTATTTTTAATGAGTAGGTCAAATGATTTTGAAAATTTCATTAACTATTCTTTGATCACCACATTATTGGGCTTGCCAGTGATACTATATTCATTGTATTATCAATGGCAGGTAGAAAAGAAATGGTGTACCATATGCTTATTGATTGCTGGTCTATTAGTTTTAGAAATGGTAACATTTTCAAATTTTGGGTCATTTAGAACATTGGTTTTCAATGGCATTTCTTTGTTTTCATTTTTGCTTGGATTTTCAGTTGTCGTTATGGTTTGGCTTATGTTAAAACCTAAAATAAAATCATATTTTAGACTCAAATCATCTGAAATTACGTCTTTACGTTTTAAGCGAAATTATGATTTATTTAAGCTGGCATTACTAGATTCTAAAAGTTATAATTATGACACTTTAGATTCAGAAATCTATGTTGGTAATGGTGATGCCCAATTAAAACTTACGTTGGTTACCAATCCATTTTGTGGGCACTGTATTAAGATGCACGGGCAGCTCGAAAAAATCTTAGATAAATATACCGATGACCTTAGGGTAAATATTCGTTTTAATTATAATTTTCAAGAACCTGAAGAGAAATCAAAATTCTTGCATCATAGATTACTGGAAATTTATTTTCAAGAAGGACAAAATAAATTTATGAATGCCTTGGGTATTTGGTTTAACACTAAAAATATGGAAGAATGGAATTTAAATTTTGGTGCAGCTGAAGTAATACCTAAAATTGGAAAAATATTTAAAAAGCAATTCAAGGAAAATATAAAAAATGAATTGTTATTTACGCCCGCTCTTATTGTTGGTCAACAACAATACCCTGACACTTATGATCGGGAAGACTTAATTCTTTTTATTAAAGACCTTCTGGACGACAAGGATTTTATAATTAGACAAAGTAACATAGTTAAAAAAGAAGTAGTTCAGAATTAATAATATCTTTTCGCGAGAGTTGGACATAAACCTCGGGTGTCTTTAAATGTCAGAGGGAATTAAAATTCATTTAATATTATAAATTATGAAAAAAATAAAAACCCTTAGAACCCTTAAGTTTTTAAATAAAGACGAACTTAAAAAGATAAATGGAGGAAACTTCCATGAATGTGGTTCCAGGTGCAATAATGCTGGTGAATGTGATCATCTTTTATGCAAAAAATGTAAACCGAATTTTGGGCAGGTCTTTAATGTGTGTACACATGTGTTTCCTTAAATATACACGTTCTGATTGTTATTGAGCCTATTATTTTAAAACTTTACGTATAGTTTCAATTAGAAATCCAGGAATCCTAATAATATTTATTATATTACAAATGAAATTTTAAAATTATAAACAACCTCTTTATATCATCCTTTATAAAGAGGTTTTAAATAGTGAATCCATGAAATCCTCAATAAAATTAATATGCCTCACATTCTTAGCAGTTATTTTAACTCAAAAAAATTATGCTTTTCAATCTTTTGAGGGTCAAGTTGTCTATGAAGGGATATATAATTCGAAAAAATATGACGATGCCATTAATGACCCTAAAACTAGTCTTGAACGTCGTGAATTGCTACAAAATGCCTTAATTTCTTTTAAAAATCTTTATGAAAGGACATATCAACTAATTTTCACTACCAATGAATCAATTTACAAAGAACTTAACACCCTTAAACTTAAAGAAAACAATGTTCAATATATAACAGATATTTATTATAAAAACTTACAAGAAGGTTCATTCATTAATAAAATTGATTTTGACGGTGCACAATTTTTAGTGAAAGATTCAATGCAAACATTTGAGTGGAGTTTAGCACCTGATATAAAAAAAATAGGAAACTATATTTGCAATAAAGCAACACTTTTTGATATATATGTTTATGATGATAAAATGCCAGATGGAGAAGGGGGGTTTAATACAATTACGCATAGAGATACAATAAAAACTACTGTTTGGTATACGCCAAAAATCCCCATAAGTAATGGTCCAAGGAATTATGGTGGCTTACCAGGCTTAATTTTAGAAATTGAATTTAATAAAGAATTTAAATTGGTTTGTACCGAAATTGTTTTAAACCCTGTTAAGCCTGTTAAAATTAAACCTCCTAAATCGGGCAAAGCAATTAGTTTAGAAGAGTACGAGAAAGCTGTTGGATTGAAGAGATAATTTTGTTAAAATTTCCTCATTTCAAACAAGCCGACCAAAAAGATTGTGGCCCGACCTGCCTAAAAATCATTGCTAAATATTATGGAAAATCTATTCATACGGCCCCACTACGCGATTACGCTGAAACTACCCGTTAAGGGAGTAGTCTATTAGGTCTAAGTGAAGCTGCTGAAAAAATTGGCTTTCATACCTGTCATAAAGCAACGTATGATGAAGTTCAAACTATCCGTCGGGCCAAACCAAAAGAAGGTGGTGGCTTTGAGTATTATGATGTGGATAAAATCATTTCTACCACGGCATGGTATACTCCTGAAATTCCACTAAGTAATGGTCCTGCGAAGTACGGCGGATTGCCGGGCTTAATTTTAGAGGTTATCAATGAGCAATATCGGACGAAGACGCGTCTCTGAATTCCCTATTAATCCCGTTAAATAGTTAAGGATAGAATGTCGTACTGGTAAAAATCCGATGACTATGGAGGAATATCAAATAGCGTATGCAAAGCTAATAAAGGTAAATAAAAAATTACTAGTGCTTTATTCTAGTAATTTTCTCCTCTCGAGAACTACTATTTTAAATACACGAAAAAAAAACGCCCCGCAAAAGTGGGGCGTTTATATTTCAAACAAATAAAATCTTCGTAAACGTTATTTTTTGAAATTACTAATACCTTCTTTCAACCAGTTTTTATACTCCATAATATCGGGTGTATATCCACGTGGTTTGATTAGATTCTCTTCATCGTGGTCCATTAAGACATAGAAGGGTTGGGTATTGGTTTTGTATTTTAGGGTTTGTAATTCCACCCATTTTTGACTGATTGTTTTCAATTTCTTCCCAGGACGAAGTTTCGATTCAGGTGGTTCTACACCTTCAGGGAATGGATTTTCTTCATCAACATAAAGGGAAATTAATACAACATCATTTTTCAGCATATTTAAGATACCTTCATCTATCCATACATTATTTTCCATTTTTCGGCAATTTACGCATGAATGTCCGGTAAAATCTATCATTACGGGTTTCCCAACTTTCTTAGCATAAGCCAATCCTTTATCATAATCATCAAATGCTAAAATATCATGAGGTGGTAATAAATGGGCACCATCAGGAATTTCACTCACGGCACCACCTCCGCCTCCGCCAAGCTTGGTGAAACCAACGCCATATGGTGATTCACTATAATGTTGTGGTGGTGGAAACGCAGAGATTAATTTCAACGGTGCTCCCCAAAGACCAGGAATCATATAAAAGGTAAAGGATAAAGTGATAAGTCCAAGACTTAATCTTCCTACAGAGATATGCGATAACGGACTGTCATGTGGTAATTTAATTTTACCAAATAGATATAATGTTAAGGTACCAAATATAGCTATCCAAATCGCAATAAACACCTCACGTTCTAGCAAGTGCAATTGCAATACTAAATCGGCTTGAGATAAGAATTTAAAGGCGAAGGCAATTTCAAGAAAACCGAGTACCACTTTAACGGTATTTAACCATCCACCTGATTTTGGCATAGAATTTAACCATCCAGGAAAAGCGGCAAATAAAGTAAAGGGTAGGGCAATGGCTAAAGAAAAGCCGAACATCCCAATGAGGGGTGCCATTCCACCTTTAGAAGCAGCTTCTACTAATAAAGTTCCTACGATAGGACCTGTACATGAAAAGGATACAATTGCCAAAGCTAGCGCCATAAAAAAGATTCCTATGATTCCTCCACGATCGGCTTGGTTATCAATTTTTGTTCCCCAAGAACTCGGTAGGGTGATTTCAAAGGCACCTAAAAAAGATACCCCAAAAATAATAAGTAATAGGAAGAATATGGTGTTAAACCAAACATTAGTTGCTAAGGCATTAAGTGCATCTGCTCCAAACACTTGTGAGACAATCCATCCTAAAAATACATAAATAATGATGATAGAAAGTCCGTAAATAATTGCGTTCTTAATTCCTGCAGCTTTTGTTTTACTTTGTTTGGTAAAGAAACTTACTGTCATTGGAATCATTGGAAAAACACAAGGTGTTAACAAGGCTGCAAATCCAGAAAGAAAGGAGATAATAAAAATAGCCCAAAGGCTTCGGTTAGAATTATCAGAATCCATGTCGTCACCTGAAGCCGTAGCAGCTTCAATTCTAGCATCTTCATCTGATTGTGCATCAACCTTTGCTGCACCACCACTTTTAATGGTAAAGACTAGGTCTTTAATCGTTGGTGGTGTACAACTTGTATCATCACATGCCATATACTCAACTTCGGCATTGATTACAGAGAGTTCATCATTTAATACTTTAATTTGTTGTCTGAAACTGGCCGTTCCTGCAAAGTATTTAATTTCTCTGTTGTCAAACACAGGTACTTTTTCGGTATGTCCCTCTTCTTCGAGTGTATTACCAATAACTTCATAATCGGAATTTGTGTCGAAAATAAATGTTGTTGGTATTGGATTTTCTCCATCTATGTTTTGAGAGTACATGTGATAGTTGCCCTCCATCGTTGCTGTAGCAACTAAAATGTACTGATCTTTTACGATATTTCCATTGTTATCTTTTACTTTTTCAACGGAAGTAGTCCATTTTACAGGATCAACTAATTGGGCTTGACTAATAGAAAAGCATAGTACCCCAAGAAGGGTAAGAATGATTCGATTTTTCATATAGTAACGTTAGGTTGTAATAGGAATTTATTTAATGGCAAAACTCAAATCAACTTCAGTTGGAGGCAAACAGTTTGAGTCATTACAAACCATAAAATTAACCACGCCGTTGATCACATCAATTTTATTCTTTAGGCGAATACGTTGTTTAAATTCTGCTTTATTTTCAAAAAATTTAATTTTCATATTAAACACAGGGTCATTTACGATATGTCCTTCACCCTCTTTTGTGTTCCCTCTTTTTTGATATGCATTATTAGCTTCAAAAGTAAAGGTTGTTGGAATAGGTCCATCTCCTTCAGGAATTACTTGAGAATATAAATGCCATCCTTCATCGATCGTTGCCGTTGCAACTAAATCATAATCAGTATCATTAATTTTAACCACGGATGTTTTCCATTTTACTGGTTTCAAAATTTGGGCTTGAAGTTGATTAACCCCAAGGGCTAAAATTAAAAGTAGGACGATTTTTTTCATGTGAATTTGTTGTTTAATTGTTATGTTTTGTTCTTTAGACGTAATAAATCCTTCTAACCACTAGAAGGGGGCTGTTAAAGTTTTGCTAAAATAGGAATTAATCAAAGAATTTACTGAGGATTTTTCCCTAAAAATGCGTTAAAATTAGATAAATTATTGATTCTTAAATACATGCTTTTTCTTCTTGAAAATAGTGTCATTTGAAATTGTTTTTATCGTCCCATCATGAGATTTATAATAAAAACACCTTAGGATTAACTAAGATGTTTTTAACAACTAATTCAAATAAATAACATAATGACTTCTTTGCTTATTTAGAAGGAGAGTCATGAAGTTTTTAATGTCCAAAAAGTTCTTCTAATTTAAGATCTAATTGTTTTGGACTAGGGTTTCTTAGTAAAATTGAATTGTTGGCATCTACCAAAAATGTGGTTGGTAAAAAAGGGACACTGTACTTTTTTGAAATTTCCCCATACATGTTCTTTCCTTCATTATCACTTTCGTCATAGACATGATTCCATGGTGTTTGATCTTCTTCAATGGCTTTTGCCCATTTTTCCTTTTCATCTGCAGTGCCAATACCCACAATTTCAAAACCATCTTTCTTATATTTTTTATAAAGTTCTTTTAAGTGCGGAAAAGAAGCGCGACAGGGCCCACACCAACTTGCCCAAAAATCAACAAGTTTAAATTTAGCATCCACTTTAGAAAGTGTAAGCGGGGTTCCATCAAGTTTTGTTAAAGTGAAATCTGGCGCTGTGGCTCCAACTCCTAATGATTTATATATTTGGTCATACGTAGTAGTATAATAGTCATAAAAAGCGGTGTTTTTTGCATCTCCACCAATGATGTCGAGCATTTTTTCCATTTCTTCTTTGTTCATACGACTTTCGCTAAATTGAAATCCTAAGATATTAATCGCGATTGGTGAGTTAGGATGTGCCATCATGTATGCAATTTTGGCTGCTTTGAATTCTTTTTGACGTTCAACACTCAACCTTTTATAGGTTGGATTTGACATTTTTTGTCTAAAAACTTCTATCAGGCTGTCGTTTTTTTCCAGTCTAGCTTTCTGAAAAGCTTCTCTAGTCTCATCGAGTACCTTGTATTTTTCAGCCCTGTAGACTTTATTTAATTGCGCAGCAGCTATTTTCATACTGTCATTAGACTTAGAACCATAAACTTCTGGTTCAAATTCACCGTATTTATCTGCTTTATCGAGATCGATTTTTAATTTTATGGGACTGTTTTCTATGAAGAAACGTCCGGTGTAATTATTATTAAGTCGTATATAAACCATATCTCTGTGTGCTATTCTTCCGCTAAATCGAAAAATTCCATTTTCAATTTTAGTACTGTCTAAAAGAGTATTACTTGTTCTATCGGTAAAATTGTTAGCGAAGAGATAGGCCCACCCTTGATCTAAACCATTAATGGTTCCATCAATAGTAAAACCTGCTTCAGCAGAATCTTTTTCTTGGCAACTGTACGTGGTAAGTACCAGGATTACGGCTATTAAAAAAGGTGATAAATTTTTCATTGGACGGTTCAATTTTTGTTGTTTTTATAATAGGAAGACTATGAATTCTAAGGGAATTTTCATGATTAATTGGAGTTCAGTATTTTGTTTATTACCTTGTTAAGGTAGGTTAATATGTTTAGATATTAAAATGAATATAAATGAAAACGCATTTTATTTTGAATCACTTTGCATTAGTTCTTCCAATAACTTGAAAGCTTCTTCTCCAGAACCTAAATATCGTTTTACAATCGTTCCATCTTTGTCAAGAATAAATTTTGTTGGAAATCCTTTTACATTAAAGCGATTGACAAAATTGTCACTTGTATTCGCTTTATCACTCATTAATTGTTGCCAAGTATATCCATTCTTTTCAAGAAATTTAACCATTTGCTCTTTGCTATCTCCAGAGTTAATTCCCAATACGACCAATTGATCTTTATATTTTTCTTGAAATGCTTTGACCCGTGGCATTTCTGCTACACATGGACCACACCAAGTTCCCCAAAAATCAATCAACACATATTTTCCTTTTAACGAGCTAATATCAAATTCTTTTCCATCAACGGTAGCGTTAGTTTTAATGGTAGGAACTGGCATTCCTTCTTTAGTAGCTTCAATTCCTTTAATTCTTGATGCGACACTGCCATAGGTTTCTGTAGTTGCTAAATCTTTAGAAAAGTTATGGAAAATCGTGGTGGCCTTTTCGTCTGATATTTGTCGTCGCATAATCATATCTTCTAAATACCAAAGTGCAGCTAAGGAATTAGGGTGATTTTCTATGTAGGCTAATTGTGCAGCTTGGCCAAGTGAATTTATACTGTCGGCTTGTTTTTTAAGTTGTTGAATTTTAATTTCGTCAGTTTCAAAAGAGGCCTTAACCGATAAATTCGCAGCTTGGTTGATGGTTGGAAAAATGAGTTTATTGATTTCTGCAAGTCCGTCGTTATATACGTCTCCACTAGGGTAGGCATTCATAAAGTCGGTGGCTTCTCCGGTTACGGTTATCTTTGCTCCAGGAAATGCATAAAGCATTAGGTACATGGATTTTACAGGATAATACCCGCCTCCTTTAGCAATTTTGTAAAGATGGTCTTTTTTAGATCTTAAGTTCGTGTAAAATCGAAGTAAAGTAAGTTTTGAAATAGAGTCGGTAAATGAGAATTTACCGTTGGTTACAATGACTGAATCAGAAGGGTATTCTCTGGTATATTGTTTTTCTGGATTTCGGTAATATAAATTTCCATTAAGCCCTTTGATTTCACCTATAACGGTGTAGATTCCATTGTTTCCTGTTTTTTTTTCTGCAGTTTGACACGACGTTAAAGAAAAGGTGATAAGAGTAATAATGGAGAGTTGTTTTATTGAAAATTTCATATGGTAGGCTAATTAAAATAACATGCAGTTGCTGTATATCTCCTAGGTAGCGAAGACATTGTTTTTTCATTAAAATAATCTACCCTCTTTCGTTAGAGGGTAGATTTAACCATCATCAGATTAGTAAGTGTTTTGTTGTAAAACCCCTCCTGATGCAATAATATCAGTATTCGGAATTGGGAAAGCATAACGTCTGGAATTTTTCTCCAGGGTATACGTTATTGGAGCTTCTTGTCCCAAAATGGTATTTGCATTAAATGGATAGAAAGTTCGCGTTACCACTACATCATCAGAAGGATCTTCATTATTATTATAACGTCTTAAATCAAACCATCTTCGTGCTATAGGTAATTCTCTTCTTCGCTCATTGAGAACCTTTGTAAGTGCATCAGCTTGTGATACAGCACTTAAATAGATATCACTAGGGGCTGCATTCATATCCATTCTAGCAACTCTTAATTGATTTACCGTTTGAATTCCATCTTGCCATGCACCTTGTCTGATTTGTGCTTCGGCTTTCGTTAAAATCATTTCAGGTACAGAGGGCCCCATAGGTATTTCACTTTTGAAGTGGTAAATATATCCGGGATAATCAAAAGCAGGATTTTTTGCACCTCGATCATAAGAATAGCCTTCTACAATATGATATTTGTATCGTAAATCATTAGTTTTATCATATAAGTTAAGTAATTCTTCTGATGGCCAATATTTCCATCCTGCATTCGATAATTCTCTATAATAATACGTTTCACCAAATTCAAAACGGTCTTCAAACGTTCTGAGATCATGTGTGTACGGATATAAAATGGTGAATTGTGTTTGATCAGGGTTAAAAATAGTAACATCTGAAGGAAGATCAGAATAACGCATATCCGTATTGTAGTTTCTTAAGCCGTCATATTCATCAAGTGCCTTTTGCGCATAGGTTTGTGCCTTTTCATAATCGTTTAAAGAAAGATAGTATCTTGCGGCGAAACTGTTTACTGCTGCAGTACTTGCTCTCCACGAATGGTTTAGGTTATTTACTTGATCAAAAGAAGCTGTTAACTTAAAGGCTTCTTGTAGATCTGCTTCAATAAAGGCATACGTTTCTTCTAAAGTTGCACGTGCTATATTCTCTTCAAAACTAGTCGCTTGTTTTAGAGGTAATCCAAGTTCACCTTTATTCGCTTCTGTGTATGGCAAACAATATACCATTGCCATTTCAAAATAACTATATGCGCGAATAAAATGGCATTCTGCTTTAATTTGTTCTTTTTTAGCAGGATCACCTGAAACCTTTCCTAAATTTTCCAGCACCAAATTAGCGGTGAAAATTTTTCTCCATTCCGTAGGCCAAAATATTCTTCCCGTTACGGTTTGGGCGATATCAACATCCCAAGTACCATAGGTTAACTCAGTTGTTCCATAGGTTGATGAGGATGCATCATAAAGGTCTGTATTAAACCCATAGTCATCAGTACTGAATATTAATTCATTAGAAGGCTCAGAAGCAAACGTAGAATATCGATTTAATAAGGCTTCTAGATGTTCCAATGTTTCTGGTACTATCGAGGTGCTTTTTGACGGACGCTCATCTAAGAAGCTGTCACAACTAATGAACCCTGTCATTAGTACTATTGAAAATATATATTTATAAAGTTTCATCATTTTAGTATTTAAAAATTTAACTGAATTCCAAAAGTTAAGCTTGTCTGTGGTTTAATAGACTGTTTAGGGAATTCAGGATCTTCTCCGTAGTCATTAAATAGAATAGTTCCAACATTATTAGCTTGTGCAAAAATGTTTAGTGAATTTACTCCTAGCTTATTTGTAATTTTAGCAGGTAAGGAATAATTTAAGTTAATTTCTTGAAATCTAATATGTCCAGCATCTTCTGTTAAATAACTCATATAAGGATAGAATCGATCATAGAAATAATAACGAGGCTGTTCGTCTGGAATTGGAATCATTTCACTTGGATCGCTGTTGGCTACCTCGCGATAGGCAGAATTTACCATGGTATTTCCTCCAGTAACGGCAGAATAGTTAAAGCTCTGTCTTCTAAATACGTGTCCAAACTTTGCGGTTAAAATGAAAGACAAGTCAAAATTGTAAATTTTAAATGAATTTCGCATTCCCAAGATGGTAGGAGCCACTGTAGTTCCTTGATTTTCCATGTAATTTCGCGCTTCACCAGGCACCCACGTGAGTATAGGAGATTGTGTACCGTTGTCGCCTTGTACAGAAGGGACTAATACAGGATTAGCATCGGAACCAACATTGGTTAAGCCTGTATATACATATGACCATAATGAATTTGCATTTTCTCCTTCAACATAAGATCTTGTTGGTCCACCATATAAATCATAAGATTGATAGCTTGATTTAAAGAAGCTTGTAATTTTATTATCGTTATGGGCATAGTTAAGACTACCTGACCATACAATATCATCTCCTTTAATCGGTAAAACAGTCCCTAACGTTACTTCAACACCTTTATTCACCATTTCACCATTGTTGAATTTTTGACTGGTTGTACCATTGACAGCTGAAATAGACTGATCTACAATGAGGTCGATTCCATTTTTATGATATACATCAATGGTTCCGTATAAACCTCTATTAAATAAAGAGAAATCAATTCCTACATTGGTTGAATATGTTTTTTCCCAGCGTAAGGTTGGATTTCCATAACTCGAAATTGTAGCCGTGTTTTCGCCCGTTACATTATCTACCGCAGAACCTAAATTAATTAAGGGTTTAAATGATGTTGAACGATCAATATTACCATTCGCACCATACGTCCCTCTAACCGTTAAACGATCAACCCAATTTACATCCTGCATAAAATCTTCTTTTCCTAATTGCCAGCCAAATCCTACTGACCAGAATGGGTTGTATCTATATTTTGGATCTTCTGAAATAACATTAGAGGCATCTGTTCTATAGCTACCCGTAATGGTGTATTTGTTATTATAGGTATACCCTAAATTACCATACATGGAGAAAAAACGTACCGTGTTTTCAGAAAATGAGTATTGACCACGTAAAAGACTACTGTTAGTTCTTCCTTTGAACCAGGTTTGTCCACTTAATTCATCTCCTAAAATTGGACTACTCTCCAAAGTTTCTCTATCATAACCAAAGGCTCTTGGAAAGTTAGTAGATTCAAAAACGCGATTTGAAATTTCTGTACCTGCTACAAAATTTATTTGATGTTTGTCTGCAAATATCTTATCAAAGTTTAATTGATTTCTAAAGTTATAAGCAGTAACACTATTTTTACTTTGATCTAACATTCCACCACTTGGAACAAGTTGTGTTGGAATTCCACCATCTTGCCATTCTGGTCCAGAATACTCATTGACAAATTTTCGTACAAAAAAGGTGTTTTCATTATAATAATTATTCACCTGGGTGTCAATTAATTCATATTGAATTTTTGAAGAGATTTTTAATCCATCGAGTATATCTAAGGTTAAACCAGCCTGTACACGTGCATTGATACGCTTCGTATTACGGTCTTGATTGTTAATCTCAGTGATTGGGTTATATGACCAGTCTGCATAAGGGAAACTCTCTCGAGGAACTTCTGCATTAAAATTAGGCATATAATAGTTCAAGTAAGACATATCTGTTAAACTTCCATCTGGATTTACCAACATATCCCAGGGTGCTAAAGATCTGATCGTACCTAACATATTGCTACCTGAATTAGTCGTAATATCATTTAATTGCATCATCGCTCCAAAATCAAAACGAAGAGGTTTTGCTAGGCTAACACTATTTGAATAGTTTAATAAATATTTCTTTGAGTCATCCCCTTGAAAATAGGTATTGCTATCTTCAAACAATAAAGAAAGACTGTTGGTCATTTTTTCATTTCCCCCTGAAATATTGATGTTGTATTGCTTAGTCAATGGTACAGCAAGAAGATAATCTTCAATTTGACTTGTATTATCTAAGCCTCTTAGTCGATTCAATGTTGCATCTCTTTCGGCTGCTGTTATATGCCCTAATCTCGCTTCGTTCATGGCTGTAATGGCTTGCGAATAGGGTCTTCTAATGTAGTTTCTACCTACATCTGGTGGACCACCAATTAACCCTTTAAAGAAATCAGAGTCAAAGGCACGTTGTTCATATTCCATGGTTTCTGCAGCGTTTGCTCTACTCAAGACATAGTCTAAATCCAATTTACTTGAAGTTTTCACAAATGACGAAATAGAAACATTTGTTCTTCCTTTTTTTGCTTTTTTGGTAACAATTACAATTACACCATTGGCTGATTTAGCTCCCCAAATAGAGGCTGCGGCAGCATCTTTTAATACGGTGATGCTTTCTACATCATTAGGGTTAATGGTTTCAAAACCACCTTCAATAGGAAAACCATCTAATACGATTAAAGGTTGTGCATCAGCAAATAAACTCGATTTTCCACGAATTTGGAATTCTATGTTTCCATTTGCATTTGTGGTAGTTTGAACCCCGGCAACCATCCCAACTAAACGTTCGGCGATACTTGAAGATGGTTTCTCAAGTTGGGCTTTTGCTACAGTTTCATAAGAACCTGTAGCTCTTTCTTTTGAGATTTTTTGATATCCAGTAGAGATCACGACTTCTTCTAGCTGGTTCAAGTCAACTGTCATGGCAATATTGATTACCATATCATTCTTAACTGGAATAGATTGGGTATTGTATCCTATAAATGAAACTACAAGAACATCTCCTGATTTTGCGTTGATACTGTAATTTCCATCAAAATCAGTAGTAGTACCAATGGTGGTACCTTTGAGGATAATAGCAACACCAGGCATAGGTTCTCCATATTCATCTATAACTTTCCCTGTAATTGGTTGCTGACGCAATTTTCGATTTTCGATAACCTGCTTGTCATCTTCAATGACAATGGTGTTATTTTTTGAAATATCAAATTTTAAATTATAGCCAGATAAGGTATACCCCAATAATTTATTGGCTCTAATAACGCCTTTTTTTACAGAAATTTTTGGAGAATTTTTAAAGAGGTCTGACCGGTAAATAAACGTGTAATCAGTTTGATTTTTTATAACGTCAAAAACCTCATCAATAGACAGTGTTCTGTCCGTTTCGAATTTTATTTTTACATTTTGAGAGAGTAGATTTTCTGCCGAAAAACTAAAAACCGAAGTGCAAAATAATAAGATAAAGGTCTTCATAAGCGTTTTGAATAGCTTCCTTCTTCTAAAGAAAAAAGTGTTCATAAATTTATTTTCCATAAATTTGAATGTTAGTTAAACTTGATTTAATTAATATAACTTGGGGTTTTTGGTTTGTGTCGTGAGAAATATGAACCAATCCCCATTTTTTTTACATAAAAATAATTGTTTTGTCTACAATTTTATAATCGATATGATTGGTGCGTTTAATGGTATTCATAATCTCTTCAATACTGAGATTCTTTTTTAATTTACCATTAAATTCGACTTGTTTTAAACTTGAATTAGTAAAAGAAACTTCAACATCGTACCATCGAGAAAGTACTTTCATTATTTCTTTTAACGATAAATTTTTAAAAGCAAATATTCCATCTTTCCAAGAAATAATATCTTCCACATCAACATTCTCCACATGGACAACTTTTCCATTTTGTACCGTAGCACGCTGGTTAGGTATCAAAATCTGTTCCTGCTCTTTGGTATTAATAACTACTTTTCCTCCCACCAAGGTCGTATAGGTATCTGATTCTTCACGATAGGCTTTTACGTTGAATTCAGTACCGAGCACTTCTATTTTTTGGTCACTTGAAAATACTTGGAAAGAAGCCCCCTTGTGTAACGTACTAGGAGATACTTCAAAATAGGCTTCTCCATAGAGCAATTCAACTTTTCGGGGTTCTCCTTTAGTAAAAGTTGTTGGGTATTTCAATTTACTTTCAGAATTTAGCCAAACTCTTGTTCCATCATTTAATTTTACATAAAACTGACCACCGCGTGGAATGGTTAATGTATTATAGGCTATTTTGTCAGGGTTTGCCATTTGTGTGGCATTGTAAATAAGTTGTTTTCCGTTGCTAATTACATTTTCTGCTGAATATTGGGATCCTTGTCCTAAAGGAATTATAGAACCATCTTCTAAGGTCAATGTAGCTTTATCCGTACCTATTTGGATGGGGCTTTTTGTTATGACTTGCTTTGGTAGGTTATCTCGTTGTGATTTTCTATTAGTTGTACCTAACACAATGAGTACAGCAACAGAAGCTGCAGCTGCAACATACCAATACAAGCGTCTTGATTTGGTTTGAACTTTCAGTTTATTAGTAGATACCTTTTTTAGGTAGGAAGACAACTTCTGTTCCACTTCATTTTGGTTAATTGAAGTGTCAAATGTTGTCGCAATATAGAATGCTTTTAAACGATTGAAGTAATTGGCGTTTTCTTCAGAGGCTTGAATCCACTGTTCCAATTGCCGTTGTTCTTCAACGGTAGCATTCCCTTTTACGTAGTTGAGTATTTCTTGATCACGCATAATGGTCCTAATTATAGAATAAACGATTAAGGGCTAAGATGCCCCTAGTCAGAATGAAAAAAATTACAAAAAAAGTGTTAAAAATTCTTTTAGTTGAAGTCGCATGTGACCTAATGCCTTGGTAATGTGGTTTTCAACTGTTTTTTTTGAGATTCCCAATTCATCTGCAATTTCTTTGTGGTTGAGTCCCTCGATGCGACTTTTCATGAAGACCTTTTTACATTTCGAAGGTAAGAGTTCGATGCTTTTATAGATTTGACTTTCCAATTCGTTTTCGAGTAGGAGAGAAGCAGCTTCATCTAATATAAACGCTCTATTGATAGCGGTTTTGTTAGAAATTTGTTCAGCGTATTTAGCTTTAATTTTTTCGTGTTTGAGCTGATCTAAGCACGCATTTTTACACATACTATACAAGTAATTATTTACATTGGTAACATGTTCGAATTTTTCTTTTTGCTCCCAAAGCTTTAAAAAGATGTTTTGTACAATATGTTCTGCATCTTCTTTGTAAACAAGGTAGTTTTTGGCTAAGTGTAATAACTTGCTATAGTACAATCGAAATAAGGTTTCGTATGCCACAACTTCTCCATTACGAAGACGAGAAATAATGTTCTCTGGAGTTATATGGATTTCCTTTTTTTTCAAAAGTTGATGAGCTTATTTATGTTGTAAAACTAGCAATAAAATTTTAACTAAAATTTAATATTTTAATATTTTAATGTTTGCAATGAATTAATTACAGACTTCTGTACCTACCATAAGACGGAGTTATATGCTTATAATTTATTGAGTTTGAATCATTAACAAAGCCATTTGTTTTTAACAGGAAGTCGAAAATCATTCATTGCTACATTGTAAACGTTTTTATTGATTAAAACCAATTGATAAGGCTCACCTTAAAAGCTACAGATAAAAAAATGAACTTGTTCGATTTCTTACATGGCATTTTCACTTTTTTTAGAATGGAATGAACTTCAATGCAAACAATTTCTTTAATTGGAATGGGTGTTGAAAATGATATGGTTGTAGTACCGTAAATTCTTTAAGGCTGGTTAACAAAAGCGTTAAACCTGCATAATTTTTAAACGTATTTAGATAAATATTGAAGATTCTAGTGGCGTAAGTCCTGAAACTTTCTCATTAAAAAAATAAAACGAGTAGTCTTACATTCAAGACTACTCGTTTTATTATATATGGTGTTTTTCAAAAAGTTTTATCAGGGCAGGATCAGAAGGAAATGGCGCCGTAGCGTCTATTATTTTACCGTCAGGATCTAACAATATAAATCGCGGAATCGTTTTAATGTTATATTGCTTTGACAAAATCGTATGAGTCTCTTTTGAGGCAATAAATTGAAGACCTGTTAACCCATTATTCTTCACATAATGAACCCATTTGTCATGATCTTTTTCACTATCAAAAGAAACGCTCACAAATTGAATATTCTTTCCGTGATATAGCTTTTCAACTTTTTGCAAACTAGGAATTTCTTTAATACAAGGTCCACACCAAGTTGCCCATAAATCGATATAAGTGTATTTTCCCCTTAATTCATTCAACATAACCTTTGTTCCATCAATGGTTTCAAAAGTCACGTTGGGCGCTTCACTTCCTTCAAGCATTCCTTCGAGGTGTTGATATTTTTCCCGGACTACTTTTGCCATTTCTGGATATGGACAATTTTCGTTGAAGGCCTCGTATAAGCGTTTCGAGAAGTCTCCTGCTAGAGAATATGCCATATATTGATACCTGATTTTTTCAGGAAGTTCGGTAGAAATCCAATCATAAAAATCAACGGGTTCAGATGAAATATTTTGATAAATTTCATACTTTTTAGTGAGATACGATTTTAGATTGTAAAAATAACCTATGCCATTTTGAGGAATATCCTCTTGTAAACGAACGGATTCTAAAAAATCAAAATAATCATCGGGTAAAATTAACGTGGATCCCTCATTATAAGTAGCATACGTTTTCGGATAATTTATTTTAGAACTAATTAAACTAGAAAAAGCATTAGCCTTATAAAAATTAATCAACTCCTCACTCAGTGAGTTTGATTTTTGAAATTCCTTTAAGAATGCCATTTTTTCGTTATACAAATTTTCAACAGATTTGATAAAATCCTTAGGTTTTCGTTGACTGACATCATACCAATTTCGAAGAAATTTATGTTTATAATCATTAAATCGTTTTTCTTCCTCAATGGTAAAAGCAATATCATCATTTATATTACCATGAAATTCAGTTTTCGAATTAAGGTCATTTGCATCGGTTATGATATGGACACTGTCACCAGGTTTTAAATAAAGGTAAAGCATTTTAAAATCAAAAGTTCCTTGTGTCATCGTTGAATCTTTTCCTTGATTGGTCGTGAATGTGAATTTTCTTGTCACAGGCTCTTTTCCAAATGAAAACCATCCTTTTAATGGTTTTTTAGAATCAATTTGCATTTTAAAATTACCGTTATCATCAAAATTAACAGGTTGCGTTGCTAAATTTTCTAATAAGTCATATTTGTAATAAGAGAAATTCACAGTGGTATCAAGAATATTCGCTACATGTCCTGAAACAATAATTTTTGTGGGTTCATCAATTTTAAGATTGGCACAACCGACACTAATCACTGGTATAAAAACCATGAATATATGAGTTATTTTCGCGCCTAATTTCTTCATATTTTTCCCTAATTATTGATTGGATTAAAATCACTTTCTGCCCACTGCTCACTAACCGTTTCTAAATTGATGCCAGCTTGTCTGAACATGGCCGTTACTAAGTTGTACTTTTGTCGCATCAGTGGATATTGACTTAATAAATCTTCTCTGATATCTGAAGGCGTAGTCGCTGCCCAGGCAGCAAATAAATCGAAGTCCTGTTGGTGTGATTTAATCAAATTTTGATTGTCGCTTAAATATCCACGTTCATACGCACCTTCAAGAGTATATACTTGCCAATAATATACTCCTGCATCTGTTTTAAGGTCGACAAAGGGTTGATAATAAGCACTCATATTAATCGGATCGTTTCTCAATATGTTTGACAAACCATAATAGAAGGTTTGTTTAAGTTTTACGCTATCCAATGAAGCGTTATTTAAACCACCAACAGTTAAATCTCCATTACTGTTATACCACAACTTTGAGAGATATTCATACTTATTATAAGCACTTGTACCTGTAATTAATTCATTTTTAAATAGGTAAAAGTTTCTGGGGATTAAGTCCTCCATTGATTCGGGAAGTGTATTTACAAATTCTTTTTCAATCATATCGATGTACACTAAGGCAGCAGCTGTATCTGCTGCCATTCTATCGCCTATTATAAGGCCTTCTTCAGACACTAAGTCCTTATACATTCTTGGATTGTTAACATCCGTATAAACGACGATACCAAAATTATCATATAACTCTAAGATTCGATCATTTAAGGGGCTTCCAGGAACCAAATTTAATGGTAACTCATTTGGTGCTTCGTAATCTGCTTGTAATATAGTTTCGTTGCTGCAAGCTGCCAAACTCACCAATAAAGTAAGTATAGCGTATTTGAAAGTATTTATAATTTTTTTCATAATATAGTTGCCTTTATCGTGGATTTTTTTGCATTAATGGATTGTAGTCTAACTCAATTTGAGGAATCTGAAGAATATACCGTGGATCATTAGCTGGCAAGGTATAGGTTTCATTATCGTAATAATGGGTAATTTCAGGCATTCCATATCGTCTTAAATCATACCATCGATGGAATTCCCCAAATAATTCACGTCTTCGCTCTTCACGGACAGCGTCAATGACCTTTTGATCTGTGTTGTATTCGGCTGTGGTATACTTATAATAATCGCTGTTAACGTCAAAAGAAGCATCAAATTTAGTTTTTCTAATGGTGTTGATATCTGCTAAGGCATTCTCAGGATTTGAAGTCATAGCATAGGCTTCTGCTCTATTTAAATAGGCTTCCTCTACACGAAAACCTCTTATCGGTTGTCCTGTTCGATTAGGAAATGGTCTAAATTTAAAATAACTTCTTCCTAATGCACCTTTGACATATGTAAAGTAATAAAAGCGCAAATCACCTGGTTCAAAAATATCAATGAAATCATCTGAGATAGCTAAGGCACCTGGATAGTAAACGTAATAATACATTTCATTGGATCCATAAACGAATAAAACATTCTCATTTTCTGGATCTAAATAATGCGTTCCTTGTCCGTATCCCCAACCTGTTTGGGCAAAGGCAATAGTGTTATGAGACAAGTCAAACAATTGATTATTAAGCTCAATTGTACGGCTCGCGTAATGAATAGTGTTTTCGTAATCTTTTTGATATAAATATACCCTTGAAGCTAATAAATTAGCGGAAATAGGTGTTAATTTAAATTTAGAAGTAATTCGCTGATCATTATCTTCCATCAATTTAATTCCAGTTTCTAAATCCAAATTAATTTGATCATACACTTCTTGAACTGTATTACGGGTGTAAGATTCGGCTTGAACCGTAGGATCTAGTTTTAACGGAACGCCTAAGTCTGTGCTGGCAGTAGCAGGATCGTAAGGTGCTGCATAAAGATTAATTAGCTTGAAATAGGCAAAGGCTCTCAGCACCATCGCTTCTCCTTTTGTATAAGCAATAGCAGAAGGATCTCCATCAGCCCCATCCACATTTTCAACAACTACATTTGCGTAATAGATGCTTTTATAAAAATTCTTCCAAGATTGGTCATATCCATTAAGCATAGAACCATGTTCATGTGTGCTTTCAAAAGTGAAAGGATGCATAGGATATTCACCGCGATCAACATTCAAATAACGAATGTCTTGATCGTCTGTCATCATTTCTACATAGTAATCCAAAGGAACTACAGTCCCATAATCTTTGGTGGTTGGATACCCATAATTTAATAGTTCATCATAATCACTAATGGTTTGTGGTTTTAATTTGTTCTGCGGTTCTTCTTCTAAGGCTTTGTCGCAAGAAAAAGTAAAAAGAAGGCTTATTAAAAGCAATAATTTTATATATATAGATTTCATTTTTTTAATTTTAAATTAAAAGGTAACATTAAAGCTCAACATAAAAGACGTTGGAATAGGGAGCGATCTGTAAGGGAATGTTTCAGGATCATAGCCATCTAAACCATCATTTGCAAACAACAATAAGTTGTTTCCTTCTAATTGAATAAAGGCACGTGAGAAGTTTAACTTCTTTAAAAAGTTTTCAGGAAGATTGTACTGAAGCGTAACATTGCTCAACCGTAAATAATCTCCTTTAATCACTCTAATATCACTTTTATTCCAAAAGTATTTGTGATTGTTTGCGCCGGTTTCATTCTGAATATGAGGAATGTTTGTGAAGTTTTCATCCCCAGGTTCCTTCCATGCGTTTAGGAGTTCTTTGCTTAAATTTTGATCCGGTGAATACATCCATGAAGCGAGAATTTCATCTTTTCTAAAATAATTTCCAAAACCATAAGTAAATAAACCGGATAATTTAAAGTTTTTATATTCAAAAAGATTCGTAAATCCACCTTGGTATGGAGCTTCAATTGGACCATTGTAGACAAGGTCTTCAATCCCAAATTCTAAATTTCTTGACGAAGTTGTTACATCTCCATTCGCTAGGTTAAAATGTGCAACCCCGTTATCATCTAAATGACTGTAATCAACGGAATACAATGAATTTAAAGGTTTACCTACTACGGCAGCATCGGGTTTGTAAGGAAATGGAGATAACATTCGCGCTACCACAGGATCTACATTTACCTTTTTAACTTCATTTTTATTGTACGCAAAATTAATTGTAGTACTCCAATTGAAATTTGGTTTACTTGCACGGATATTTCGCGTGGTCAATCCAAATTCAACCCCATTATTTGATACATCGGCAAAATTAATAGGAAGTGTTGAAAAACCGTTTACTTCAGATATTCTCGTATTTGTTATTAAGTCTTTACTTAAACGACTGTAAACGTCAATAGCTCCTTGAATTCGACTATTAAAAATTGCAAAATCTAATCCGAAATTCGTACTGTACGTTTTTTCCCATCTTAAATCGGGATTTGCTGGTGAAGAAATGGTAAGTAAATTCAAATTTGACCAATACGCTGGATTTAGAAACGATGCCACAATTTGTGGTGTGTTTTGCGAATTTGTAGAGCCTTGTAATCCATAAGAGGCGCGTATGGCTAAATTATTAAATATACCATCTTTTAAGAAGTCTTCTTCCATTAAATTCCACCGTCCAGAAACTGACCATGCTGGTTCCCAACGATATTTTGGACTAGATCCAAAAAGATTAGAGCCATCATAACGTATGTTTCCATTTATTACGTACTTGTTAAATAAGGAATAAGTAAGTACTCCGAAGTATGAGGCCGATTTAGTGGTGTAATCCCTTATCGTTAAGTAAGGTGCTCCAGCTAATTCCTCACCTATATTTTCACTTGTTGCTACCACACGTCCTCGATCGTGTAAATAGCCCCAACCAATCGTATTATCTCCTCGATAACTATTTACTCGATATTCACCACCTCCATAGAACTTCAAATACTGTTCTTCTGTATCTAAGGGCATATATTCCAAGGCAACTCGCGTCATATAATAATTCTGAAAATTAGTGTTTGAGAAAATGACACCTCCACTGGGTAAATTACTATCTTCGGGAGCTGGTTCACCATAATTTGAGCGTCTTATACCAGCAACTTGATTCGTATTCTCTTTATAATAAGTTTCATTTAATTGACTACTTTTTGTGTAGTTAAATACACCGAATAATTTTAAATTATCAAGAATATCATAATTTAAGGACAGTCTTGAACTTTGACTGTTTGTATTAGTTTCTTGATTGGAGTTATTGTATTCATTCATGATATTAAACAAATAGAAGTCACTGTGCCCTCTGTACATGTATGGACTTCCGTCTTCTGTATACAAAGGAAATGTTCTACTTGTGTTAATAGCATAATTAAAGGGAGTAGGGGTCGCTCTTGTGAAATTAGAAATTCCTGAAGGGACATAACTATAAGGGTAGGAAGAACGTTGTGTAACAAAGGTCGATAAATATAATTCTAAATCAAATTTATCGTTTAATTGGGCATTTAATTTTATAGAACCATTATAACGTTTGTTTTTAGTTAAAATATCTGTTCCTTCCTGATCTAAATATGATAAAGAGGCATAATAATTAATATTTTCACTTCCACCTGAAATGTTGAAATTTGTATTGGTCCCTATGGCATCTCTAAATAATTCCTTAAACCAATCGGTATTATAGGTTTGGGCTTTTCGAACTTCATTTTCATATGCTTCCCAGGTAGCTAAATCACGATTCTTATACCTAGCATACGCACCAGCTAAACCAACTGAATGTATATTCGCATCTGCATTGTAATATTGCAGGCCACTATCATAATAATATTGTTCAATGCCAATTCGTTCTTTTGAATTCATTAAATTAAAATCATCATAACGTGGACGTTGGGTAACGGTTGCGCCAACATTGATGTTAATGATTGGTTTTCCAGTTACTCCTCGTTTTGTAGTAAGAACAATAACACCACCAGCTGCTCTAACCCCATATATTGCTGATGCTGAAGCGTCTTTTAAGACCGTAATAGATTCAATATCTTGAGGATTGATCCCTGATAGGGAATTTCCAATTCTATTCACTAAATCGGGCGTATTTAATTCTGCAGGTGTTAAAGGAACAGGGTCTTCTAGTACCACACCATCAATGACCCATAGTGGAGAGGTATTACCTGTTAACGTAGAGGTCCCACGGATTTTTACGATAGGTACTGATCCAACTTCTCCAGAACTTTGTGTCACGGCCAATCCTGGAATTTGACCTTGAACTAAATTGTCAATCTTTGGACTCCAAGCAGGAATGTCTTTGGTTTTTATTTTGGTAATTGAACCTGCATTTTTTTTCTCAATAATGGTATTATACCCTGTTAATATTACCTCATTTAAGGTGGTTACGTCGGTTTCAAGCGTTAAATTAACGGTGGTGCTAGTACCGAGTTCTACGGTTTTTGTTACATAACCAATTGAGGAGAATACGAGAAATGACCCTTGTTTGGCCTGAATTGAAAATTTGCCATCAAAATCAGTTGACGTCCCAATTTTAGTGTCTTTAATTAGAATAGTTACACCTGGAATAGGCATTCCGTTCTCATCCTTTACAGTACCTTTATATTCTTGCTGAAGTCTAGATTGTATAGGTTGATTTGGATTTTTCTCTTTAATTATGATGGTCTTACTCGAAGTAACATCAAAATAAAAATTTCCTGATGCTAGACTTCGTTTCAGTAACGTGTTGGCCTTGATACTTCCCTTTTTAAGGTGTATTTTGGGGTAATTGGCAAACATATGTTCTCGATAAATAAAACGATAATCAGTTTGATCTTTAATAATTTCGAAAACTTCATCAACACTAATTACCTTATCTCGGTCAATTGTAATTTTTGCATTCTGTGAGAATATATCTACAGAAGTGAAACTGAAGATTGAAGTGCAAAACAAGAAAATGAAGGTTTTCATAAGCAAAAGGAGCGTTTTTTTCCGAAAATTGGAAAACTTCTCAGTTAATTTAAATTCCATAAATTTGTGCGTTAGTTAATAATTATTATTATTGATTAATATTGAGTAAATGGAGCGAAGTTTGATATGGCCAAATTTCTAAGCTTCGTTCCTTTACCTTACTTAAGGATTACGGTTTTATCATTAATTTGATAATTCGTTATTGTTCCTATGTTTTTTAATGTTTTTAATATTTCTGTTATTTCTTGATTCTTCCCGAGTACACCTACGAATTTCATTCCTTTTAAGGAAGGGTTCTCAAAGATGAAGTCAATATCATACCATCTTGATAATACGGTCATAATTTTTTCTAACGTTTTACCTTTAAAGCTAAAAACTCCATCTTTCCAAGAGATCTCATCGTATACCTCAATGGGTGAAATTTTTATAGATTGATTTAAACTTACTACAGCCTGTTCGTTAGGGTGTAATAGTTTTACATTTCCATCAACATGAAGTGATATTGAACCATTGACTAAAGTGGTATAGGTTTTTTGTTCTTCTTTATAAGCTTTTATATTAAATTCTGTACCCAGGACCTCTACTTCTTGGTCTCTCGATCTCACTTTGAAATGCATTCCATTATGTTTCTTACTTGGGGCGACTTCTAAATAAATTTCTCCATAAACTAATTCAATACTTCGTGTTTCTGCTTTACGAAATGTTGTAGGATACCGCAATTGACTATCAGAATTAAGCCAAATTTTTGTGCTGTCTGGCAGTTGTAAATAGAATTGAGCACCTCGTGGGATGGTTAAGGTATTATACCGAACATCTAAAGCATTTATAGCAGTTTTATCTTCGTGATAAACTAATTTCTCACCGTTACTCTGTACATTTTCAGCCTTATATTGGTTTCCTTTTTCTAGCGTTATATTGGAGCCATCTTCTAATGTTAATACCGCCTTGTTGGTTCCAACATTGATATTACTATTGATAATAACCGGTTTTAATGAATCTGAAGTGGTATACTTACGCATAAACAATCCAATTCCAAGACTCATAATGAGAACCGCTGCTGCCACATAAGTAATCCTTTTATTTCGTTTTACTCTTAATGATTGCTTCTTTTCATTTCTTAATTTCTCTAGTAAAACTTGAAGTAAATCTTCTGATTGAATATCAAATACAGTTCGATTTAATAAATGGTTTACACGAACCAGCTCTTTAAATACAACCTGGTTATTTTTATCTTCCAGTAATTTCTCTAACAGGTCTAATTCACTAACAGAGGCCGATTTATTGAGAAATTTTATGATTAATTGTTCAATGTTTTGATTCATTTTTACGAATGCTGGTTTATTAGAATGACAAAGCCAAATTTCAATACCCTTACTTTTTAGTTAATTTATTCTTAAAAAAAAAACAGTAGTTTTGACAAGTATTAACCTTTTTTATGAAAGACTATTCTGTAAATGACCCTACCTTTTTGAAGGCCATTAAAAATGGCGATGAAGAAGCTTTTACCTTTTTGGTAAGAGAATATAACGAGAAATTGTTTGCCTATGCTATGAGTTTAATTAATGACAAAGCCATGGCAGAAGATTTAGTTCAAAATGTGTTTTTGAAGACGTTTGAGCGAAGAAAACAATTAAAAATTACAAAATCGCTGTTGAATTTTTTATACAAATCAATTTATAACGAATTTATCAATCAGTATCGGAAAAATAAAGCTTTAGTGGCGTTAGAAAAACGATATGTTGAAACCTTAGATGAAATTATTGATGAAACTGATACTGAATCTACAGAACGGTTAATCGGTGTGATGAGAAAAGAAATTGAGAAACTACCAAAAAAATGTAAACGTATCTTTTTGTTGAGCAAAGAAGAGGGACTAACCAATATTGAAATTGCTGAATATCTTGAATTAAGTGTTAAAACGGTTGAGGCTCAAATTGCAAAAGCTTTTTCGAGACTTAGAAAAAAAATGAATAAAAGATTACTCAATATCTTACTCTTTTTTTACAAGATTAATTTGAAATAAAAATCAATTTTATAGTTAGTTCAAGCAAATAGAATTAGGCAAATTATAGGTAAAATTTGGAATAATATTTTATCCTAAAAAAAATCACTCTAAGAGATGAAGGAGTGATTTTTTATTAGGGCCTTGATGGGGTAGTTACTGTTTAAGTTGATAGATTAGGGGGATATTAAAACTTTTAAACGTCAAAAATAAACTTGTGTGGGTAACTTTATTTTATTGAATTAATCATGGTATTCATCTCTAAGATTAAGCGCTGGCTATCGGTTTCATATCCAACCACCTTATAGCGTATATTCCCTTGTTTATCTATAATAATTTTGGTAGGAAGATTGCCAACGGTAAAATCTGAAGCCATAGAGTGTTGTGCGTCGAGAATTACATTGAAATCTAATGCCCGTTCTATTAAAAAATTAGATATTCTTTCATTTAATTCATCGTAAGACGAAAAGTTTCGCTCTCCTGTATTAACGAATACAAATTCAACATCGTCATTGACACTAAAATATGCTTTTAATTCTGCCATTGCTGGGAAACTTGCAATACAAGGTCCGCACCAGGTAGCCCAAAAATCAAGGACTACAATTTTGCCTTTGAGGCTTTCCTTGGTAACTTCTTCTCCGTCCACATTTAAAAGTGAAAATTTTGGGGCAGGTTTATGTATTAAAAGGCTTTCGATCTCTTTATTAAAATGGTTATTCGACTTGATTAAAGCCCTGTAATATTTCTTAAAACCTGCTTCAGTTTTATGTTGATCGATATAAATGTTTTTTAATTTTTTGGTCATAGCCGTAGTATATCGATTGCCTGCAATGGACTTTTCAAGGATATTTTTACTGTTTTTTGGGGAAATTTTCTCTATGAGCGACACATAGAGGTCATTGATTTTAGTTGCCCGATTAAACATAAAGTTTCCATCTTCAACTAGTTGAAATGCTTTTTTTGCATATCGAAATGCTTTTTTGTACTCATGTACACAATTGTAATAGCTTGCATATTGATAATTTAAATATGCTAGTCTATCATTGACATCTCTCCATCGCTCTGTGGTAGTCATATATTTTTCTGAAGAGGATGCTGGAACTTGGTTTCGATTTGCCTTTAAACTTTTCCAACGAGTAAGGGTATAGGCGTAATGTTGGTTGAGTAAGGTGAGTACTGTTGGATCTTTTTTGTCAATAAGAGGATCTATTTTCCCTGCCCAAGCCATGGTTCCGTAAAAAGAAAAAGGAAAATCAGCTTCAGCTTTTTGATTGTTGGTTAATGTATTATTTCGTTTGTAATATATGATCTGATGGGTATTTAGTACGAAAATTCGATATCCTGGAGAGGCTGCGGCATAAAGTTTTTCAATTTGGTCTTTGAGCTGTTTTTGAATGGTTGGGTTAGTTTCTGAGGTAAGTTTATCTTGCAATCTTCGGATGCCAAATAAGCCTGTTGAACTAGGAAATAATTCCTTACCGCGTTCTAAAAAATACTTCTCGGCTACATACAATCCAAGGTATCTAAACAATGCTCCTGCAAGTAGATAATCTTCTTCACTGTTCATTCCATTATTAAATACTTTTTCTAATTCAAGTTGCGCTCTTTTCTTGGCTAATTCAGGGTTCATCGTGTTTAACACGCGAATCATTCCAGGAAGTACAGCGACTTTAGAAGATGGGTTTATAGCGAGTTCACGTTCGTACATTTCGATAAACAATTCGTTGTTATTGACCCCTAGTCGCTCTAAATACCGTGCTCCAAATACATTTGAATAGGGCAGATCCTGTCCATCCGCATCGTAAAATAAGGTACTGTATCCTTGATTGTGGTTTGTGTCTAAACTTCCCGTTAATACTCCTAAGCCACCTTTAGTATAGCCATAGGTCATAGCACCACTCGAGAAGGTGAAGGATAGAAATCGTGTGTTGACATCCGATTTTACTTGTCCCGTATAGGTATTTCCTTTTTTTGTCAGTTCAATTAATTCAATGTTTACTGGAAAATAGGAGAGTTCCATTTGGTCGTGATACATACCGAATTTATATGCATCACAACGAAGTGGTGCTGTATCTGTGACTAATCCATCTGGGGGTGTATAGGTAAAAGTAATAAGTTGTCCAGGTTGTGGAGTGGACGGACTTATGCTGAAATTAGATTGTGCTTTGCTAAGCACAGGGAAGCACAATAAAATGCCTAAAACAAAGAGGGTGTTCATATTCATAAATTCATTTTTAAAAGATTCTTGTGTTAGTTATAATAGGTACAGCCCTTTAAATTTTGGCAAAATTATTTATGTAAAGGTTGAACCGTAGCCTCATTAATTATGTTTCACTCATTTTACGAATTATGATGCGTTGTGAGTTAATATAAAAATTAGCTAATTTAATTCGTATCAAAAGAAATGTACCGTTTATAATGAATGCAAGAGCGTAAAGATTAAAAAAAAGGCTTTACAAAAAAGTAAAGCCTTTTTTCGTATTAGCAATTAATATCCGGGGTTTTGTGTTAACACATTCCCACTTTTATCTATTTCGTCTTTAGGGATAGGCATTAGTACTTTATCAGCTGTCCACCCCGTTTTATAGGGGAGTACTTTTAAAACGGCATCGGCTGTTCCTGTTCGTACTAAATCATACCAACGCTTACCATTTTCAAAGAACAACTCAACACGACGTTCGTGTAGTATTGCTTCTATTAATTCGGCTTGGGTACTAGCCGTGGTATCGTCAAGGTTGGCTCTGTTCCGAATGGCATCTAAATCGTCTGCAGCACCTTCTAAGTCATTTAAATGTGCTCTAGCTTCTGCACGAATAAGAATAACTTCTGCTAACCGGATAAATTTGTTATCCTCTTCTTTTCCTGGTGCAGGATCAGATGCCCTATAATATCCAAAAAACTTATATTTTTCAGCAAAATAACGTTCTGAAGGGTCAGGATAGTTGTTGAAGTTACTAAATGCAACCCATTTTTCCTTTCTTAAATCACCTGGCTCAAAACTATTCAAAAGGCTTTCACTTAAGGCAAACATTCTATCTTCAAAGAATATTCTAAAAAAAGGATTGAGATTAGCAGGACATTGGTCAGCTCCAGGATAGGCTAAGTTTTTTTCAGCTTCAGAAAAAACAGAAGAATAGCCCGTTGCCATTATCGTAGCGGTGCTGCTTCGTAAAAATACATTTTCAATTTGGGTATCTAAAACATAATGTCCGCTTGAAATTACCGCATCAGCCATCGCTTCAGCTTCACTCCATTTTTCTTGGGTAAGATAAACATCCGCTAAGATGGCTTGTGGAATATATTTACTATTGATAAAATAGGCTTCACCAGGATTTGCTGGCGCTTTCGCAATGGCATTTAATAAATCATTTTCAATTAATGTATAAACCTCGGCTTTCGGACTTCGAGGTAAAAATTGATTTTCTTTTGCATTGGTAGATATAATTAAAGGAACATCACCATACAAACGTACCAATTGGTAATACGCATATGCCCGAACAACGCTTGCAGCAGCAATATGTTCATTTCGGGTGGGCTCATCTAATTCGGGAGCATCTGCTTCAGGTAAACCTTCGAGTAAAAAATTTGCCGTAAATATAGCGCGATAAAGTGCTGACCAACTGTAAAGCCCCTCATCAATAGGCGTGAGGTTGTTGGTCAAATAAAGATCCAAGTTTCGGGCATTATATCCATTGTCACTATAGGGTTCAAATTGACGATTCATACTATAACGCGCTACAACTTTGTCTGCAAAATCGAAATGCAATTGGCTCATCATTTGGTCGATCGCACCGATACTTGAAAAAGCTCCTTCAGCTGCTAAAGCATTAGATGGGAGTGGAATATCTAAATATTCTTCATTACAAGATACAGTCATGATGATAAGACATAGTGTCAATGACCATAGCTTAAATTGAGATTTTATTATATTTTTCATGGTTATTTTCGTTTAAGTTTTAATTAAAATGACACTCGGATTCCAGTAGTAATGGTTCTTAAAGCTCCTGAACTAAGAGGCCAAAATGTTTCGGGGTCTTTATAGAGTTTTTCAGGGGTATATACACCAAGGTTTTCACCACTTACATAAATTTGTGCATTTCTAATATGTAATTTTGATAATAAACTTGCAGGAAGATCATAGGCCAATCGCACATTTTTTAATCGGATGTAATACCCTTTGTACAGATTGGCAGTACTCGTAGCGTAATAGTTATCTAGAGGCGCTATATAAGTATAATCTCCAGTGACCCCAGTGTATAATCTTGGGTATTTAGTTACGTCACCAGGTTGTTTCCAGTAGTTGTCTATCACATCAGTAGATACATTATATAGTTCTCCAATACTGCGCCCCCAAAAATTCCATTTACTAAAAATTCCATTCGAAAATTGAAGAAAAATATCCAAGGTGAACCCTTTATAACTAAGGGTATTGGTCATTCCACCCCAATCAGTAGGAGTTGAAGGTCCAATCCAAGCAGCATTATTTAAATAATCATTATAATCTACGCGACCATCTTCACTTGCATCTTCAATAATTGGGATTCCATTTTCAGGGTTAATTCCACTAAAATGGTAAGGCATTTCCAAAAATCGCAATCTTGAATTGGTACTTGGAAGTGCACGACCTACTTCCATGGTATTTGCATAAGGCGAGCCCTCTAAACCGTCGTATTTTTTAAGGATATTTTTATTATGCGTGTAATTAAAGGTTGTTTTCCATCCAAATGAATTGGTTGGTTTTAAATTGTTAGACGTCAATTCAAATTCAACTCCCGTATTTTGTACTTCACCATCGAAATTACCGGTATAAGAACTAAAGCCAGTTTGAGTTGTTAAAGGTAATTCAACGAGTAGATTAGATGAGAGCGATTTATAATAAGTTGCATTTAGTAAGAATCTATCATTTAAAAAACCAAGACTTAATCCAAGGTCCATTTTTTTTGTTTCTTCCCATTGAACATCAGGATTAGCATACCCACCTGGGTCTAATTGTGCATTGTCTTGATATTGTTGATACGGAGATCCCAATAAGCTTAAGTATCTATAATTGCCAATATTATTATTTCCTGTATTTCCGATACTTCCTCGTAATTTACCAAAACTTATAAGCTCACTATCGTTTAACCATTCCTCTTCTGTAAAAATCCAAGCAAGACCTATAGAACTAAAATTGGCATAACGATTGCTAGGCCCAAACCGAGACGATCCATCGCGTCTAAAAGTGATATTAGTAATATACTTTTCATCCCACTCAACACCAAGACGAGCAAATATTGAGTTGAATTTATTTACACTGGATGATGAAGTGGCTGTACTAGTACCTGCACTGTAATTATAGAGTAAGCTGTCGTCTCCTGGATCTGATATCTGATTTCCTGTATTATCATTAGAATCTTTTAAAAAGGTAGCCCCTACCAAAGCTGTTATAGATGCTTTTGACACCGTTGTTGAATAAGTAAGTTGTGGCTCTATATTCAATGACTGGAATAGGGCAGTTGAAAAGCGCGCAGTTGGAACTGGTTGATATGTGTTTTGTACATTAATGGCTGGTGTTGGGTATATCCATTTGTAATTATTGCGCTGTGATCCATAATTCACCTGTATTTTTCCCGTAATACCTGTAAAAAATTCGTAGGATAAAAGACCCGAAAGCATGGTGTTATAGGTTTTTGAAAACCGATCAATATGTTTGTTGGGTAGCGAGTTGTAATAGGACCCACTAATATAGCCTTGGCCAGCTCCATAGTTATATGATCCATCTTCATTATACCATTCATAATTTGGGGCGTTGACAGAAGAAACTGCGGTAGTACCTGAAACATTTAATGTGGTAAACTTCTGATTATCAATACCCATAGTGGAGTTTATGCTCAGTTTTAATTTGTTGTTTTTAGAACGGTGATTGTATTGAAAACGAAAGTTATATCGCTCTTGGTAAGGGTCAAAAATATAAGTATCATATTTTTTGGCATAACTGACAGAAGTGATAAAATTGTTTTCTGTTGTTCCTCCGGATAAAGAAATATCTGCATTATAACTCGGCGCTGGATTATCAACTTCTAAGCGTGTAAAATCAGTATACGCTGTTTGGTCCCACAAAGTTAAATCAGGAGCATTGTAGTTGTCTGGTGTGATCGGATTAATGGCCGATGTAGAAGAAACATTCCCCATGGCAAAGGCATCCTGACGCATTTCAAGATACTGTTTTGTATTTAGGCGTTCAGTTACTGTCGCAGCTCTTGAAATCCCAGTAGAAACATTCATAGTAACTTGTGTTTCACCAATCCGTGCTCCTTTGGTTGTGATAAGGATGACCCCATTGGTACCCCTAGATCCATAAATCGAGGTGGCATCGGCATCTTTTAAAACGTCTACACTTTTAATGTCGTTTGGATTTAAACTATTTAGTATGCTAAGTCCGTCTTGATAATTATTGGTTGCAGATGAGCCACCTAATAGTCCTCCAGGATTTTCATTCATAATTACTCCGTCAATAATTATGAGCGGATTCGTCCCAGAAGTAATTGAATTAATCCCACGAATAAGTATTTGTGGGGGTGAGCCAATTCCTGCATTACTACTTGATATAGACAAGCCAGATACTTGTCCTTGTAGTGCTTGGATAACATTGTCTACAGGACGTTGGTTAATTGCTTCGGCTTTTACGGTAGTAATTGTCCCCGTACTTTTTCTTTTGGTAGTGGTACCATAAGCTATGATTTGTACTTCGTCTAAAGTTCCTATCGATTCTTTTAAAACGATGAGGAGATCTTCCTCGCTGGTTATCGTAATTTCTTGTGTAGCAAAACCAATATAAGAAATGACCAGAATATCGTTAAGATTAGCAGCAATGGTAAAATTTCCATTTAGATCAGAAGAACTCGCTTTGATAGTCCCTTTAATTTGTATTGTAGCTCCTGGTAAAGGTTCTCCATTTTCATCTTTAATGCTTCCATTAATCTGTTGTTGTGGAATAGCTTTAACTACATTTTTCGTAGGGGATTCAAAAATGACAATGGTTTTGTTTTTAGAAACTTTAAATTCAAAATCATCTTTTGAAAGGCTTAATTCTAAGAGTTTATTGGCTCTAATAGTTCCCTTTTTTAGTTCAACTTTAGGGAAGTCTTTGAACATACCTTGAGTATAGATAAATCTATAATCAGTTTGCGCCTTAATAATTTTAAAAACTTCATCTACAGTGATTGTCCGATTTGAATCAATGGTGATTTTTGCGTGTTGAGAGAAAACATCTCCGCTCGAAAAGCTGAAAACGGTGGTACAAAATAAGAATAAGAAAGCTCTCATAAGCAGTTGCAAGGTTTTTTTCCTGTGAGCGGAAATCACCTTAGTTAAATTAAATTCCATAAATTTGCGTGTGTTAGTTAATAAAAATTTTTATTGATTAATACTTGAATATAGGGAGCGGAGTGAGATCTCGTCAAATTTCTACGCTTCGTTCCTTTTCTATTTTAAAATGATTTTTTTATGATTAATTTCATAGGCATTAATGGCTCCTAGTCGTTTGATTGTTTCCAATATTTCTTCAATTACTTGTTCTCTTCCCAGTACCCCCACAAACTGTTTGTTTTTTAAGGAATCTTCTTGAAATACTACATCCATATCATACCACCTCGATAATACAGTCATAATTTCTGCTAATGTTTTTCCTTCAAAACTGAAAATTCCATCTTTCCATGCAATTTCATTGTACACCTCAATAGGGGTAATTTTTATCGATTTATTAGCTGTCACAATGGCTTGTTGGTTTGGATATAAATTCATGGTCTTATCATCAACATTTACCGCAACCTTACCATGAACCAACGTGGTATAGGTCGACTGCTCTTCTTCGTATGCTTTTACGTTAAATTCAGTTCCAAGTACTTCAATCTCTTGATCTCTCGAAAGCACCTTAAAGGCTTTGCCATCATTTTGATCACTTGAACTCACTTCAAAATAAGCCTCTCCATAGACTAGCTCAACTTGCCTAGTCTTCGCCATAGAAAAATCAACTGGGTACTTTAATTTTGTAGCTGAGTTTAACCAAATTTTTGTACTGTCACTCAATTGTAAAAAGAATTCACCGCCGCGTGGAATAGTTAAAGTATTATAGGTAATGGCTGTTTTATTAGCGGTGCCTCCTGAAGCATAAATTAAGGTTTCTCCATTGCTTTTAATATGGTCAGCATGAAATTCATTTCCTTTTGCCAAGGTGACCTCTTTACCATCTTCTAAGGTTAAAATAGCCTTATCTGATCCTACTTCAATTTGATTAGTGATACTTTTGGGAAGTACAGTATTAAGCGATGTTGACTTTGTGTTAAACCAAATTCCAAAACTTAATATAATCGAAGCCGCAGCTGCATAGATCAAGCGTCGTTGCCAAACTACTTTGGTTGTACGTTGGGTATCTTGATTAATTTTACGCATCAACACCCTTAAGGTTTGTTTCTCGTTTGAAATATCGATTGCGTGATTGAGCTGATGATTTACACGAATGAAATCTTCAAAAAGTTTTTGATTCTCGGGATCATTCATCAAACGTGTTAAGCTGTTTAATTCTTCCGTTGTGGCTGATTTATTTAAGAATTTTACTATTAAATGTTCAAGATTTGAATTCATTTTATATGGAACTTGTTGTGGTTAGGACAAAGCCAAAACTCAATACCCCTAAATTTGGCGAAAGTATTTGAGAAAAAATTTGTTTAAACCATCCTCATTTTGCTTTAATCATAATTATAGGTGCCAATAGTGGAAGTTAGTTTCATAAGAAAAATACCTGTCACGAATTGATGTTTAATAAACATATATCTAGCGTACAACTACGTTAATTTATCCCTATGTGACCATGATTCATTATTTTTTGCTCTATCGTATGATTACTGGGGTACAGTAGGTTCTTTAAACCCAGTACTTCTAAAGAGTCTCCTCATAAAGCATCTCACTGTAACTTTCAGAAACTCTTTTTTGTGAAAAAAAAATAGTAGCTTTGAAAATAGCAATTGCAGAAGCGCATGAAGTATTCCGAGCTCAATCAAAATGATTTTCTACGTTCCTTAAAAAAAGGAGAGGTAGAAGCATATACGTATTTGGTTCAAACCTATAATCGGCGTCTATTTGCCTATGCGATGAGTTTAAACAATGATCGTGCTATAGCTCAAGATTTGGTACAAAATGTGTTTTTAAAAACATGGGAAAATCGGAAAAATTTAAGCATAACAAAATCCTTAAAGAATTATTTGTACAAATCTGTCTACAATGAATTTATCAATCAGTATAGAAAAAATAAAGCGGTATTGATCTTAGATCAATTGTATGTTGAGACCTTAGAACGCATCCTTAAAGGATCAGAAAAAGAAGCTGAATCAATTGAGAAAATGATTAATTTGATGAATGAGGAAATTCAGCAGTTACCAAAAAAATGTAAGCGAATTTTCTTGCTGAGTAAAAAAGAGGGATTAACGAATCATGAAATTGCGGATTATTTAGATCTGAGTGTAAAAACGGTAGAGTCACAAATTACGATTGCATTTTCTACTTTACGTAAAAAAATGAAGCAGCGAGTACAAAGTATTTTGCTATTTTTTTATCCAAAATCATGTATTATAACGAACAGTAATAATGAGTAAGTATCTATTTTTTTTGCTTAGGAATTGACTATTCACTTCAAACTAACACTTTATAATCATTGATTTGTGCGCTATATGGGGGTTTTGATTGTGGTTTTTTGACTGAATTTGGGATTTAGAATTTTTTAAACTGATGTAGGAAAAGACAAGATAATTACAAACAAACTGAATAATTTGAGAAGCGTACGCATTCGTAGTAAGATAGTCAAACATAAAGGGCTTCTTTTTGTTTTACCATGTGTTAGGAATTTACCAAATTCATATAATTTTTCAATTCATTATTGTAATTTGCAGCTTGAAAAATTCGCTAAATAAAATTAGTTCTTATGCCAAAAATACTTTCTGTTGCTCAATTATATGAAGCAGATAAAATAACTACAGAAAAAAACAAAATAAGTATTTCCGATTTGATGGAACATGTTGGAACGTTGTGTTTTCAATGGATTCACAGGCGATTAAAAGGAGATCAAATTACGATTAAAGTGTTTTGTGGTACGGGAAACAATGGTGGTGATGGGTTGGTTATGGCCCGGCATTTAAAACAATACGGGTACAATGTACAAACCTATGTGGTCAATTGCAGTAACGATCGTTCTGAGGTTTTTTTAAAAAAATATGATGAATTAAAAGAAATTGGTGTTTGGCCAGAAATGATCACTTGCGATGATGATTTTCCTGAAATTTCTCGAAATGATATGGTGGTGGATGCTATTTTTGGGATAGGACTGTCTAGAAGTCCAGCAAATGTACTTAAAAGTATCATTCAACATATCAATGCTTCAGATGCTTACGTATTGTCAATTGACCTACCGTCTGGAATGTTTGCAGAAAAACCTGTGGAAGATTTTGATGCGGTGATTAAAGCCTATCATATTTTGACGTTTGAAACGCCAAAAATTAGTTTTTTTCTACCTGAAAATGAAGCGTTTGTCAGATCGTGGGAAGTCATTGTAATTGGATTAGATAATGCGTTTATGCAAGCAGTTAAACCATTAAATTACTTAATTACTAAACCCGATGTATTACCCATTTATAAATTTAGAAAGAAATTCTCGCATAAAGGAGACTATGGGCATGCACTCATTATTGGTGGAAGTAAAGGGAAAATAGGTTCAATGGTACTCAGTGCAAAGGCCGCAATTCATATGGGAAGTGGTTTAGTTACCGCCCGAGTTCCCGCTTGCGGATATCAAATTATGCAAACCTCGGTTGCCGAAGTGATGGTTGAAATTGGGGAAGAAGATCATTTAGAAACCGTATCTCCCGTTACTGCTGCAACGGTTATAGGTATTGGAATGGGATTAGGAACGGATAAGAAAACAGAAAAAGGTTTTACTTCTTTTATTAAAACAAATAAACTCCCATTAGTCATTGATGCAGATGCAATTAACCTCTTAGCCAAAAACCAAGCCTTAATAGAAAAAATCCCTGAAAATTCCATTTTCACTCCACATCCAAAAGAATTTGAACGCTTGGTTGGGACCTGGAAAAATGATTATGAAAAATTAGATAAATTACGGGCATTTGCATCCAAATATAAAGTTATTGTAGTACTCAAAGGTGCTTATTCGGCTATCGCTTCATCAACGATGCTATATTTTAATTCAACAGGGAATCCTGGACTAGCTACGGCTGGGAGTGGAGATGTATTAAGCGGAATGATAACTGCGTTGATTGCTCAGGGGTATTCAGCCTTAGAGGCTGCAATCTTTGGTGTTTATTTACATGGTAGAACAGCCGATTTGGCTATGAAAGACATGGTCTTTGAAACGTTTGTAGCTTCAGATATTATCAATTATTTACCCGAAGCATTTATCGATTTGTTTCAAAAACCGCCAGCAACAAACCCACAAAAAGACGCAGAAAATGAGAAGCAAAATGAAACAACAACGAGATAAGAAGTTGAATTTCATAGTTAATTGATTAACAATTTTTTATTGAGCTGAATTTAAACTACATTTAAATCCTAAAGTATTAATTCAGATCATGAGAAAATTGATTTTTTATCTATTCGTTTTTTGTACGACGTTGAGCTCGATGTACGCTCAAATTAGCACCGTTGGAATTGGTAATGCAAATGATACTCTTCTCAATATTTTAGAGGGTAGATTGGATTTTTATCGAAATAATAATCCTGTTGAGAAAGTCTATTTGCATACCAATAGTGATGTGTATATTACAGGGGAAGATATTTGGTTTAGTGGCTACGTTGTCTTAGGTGCAAATTATGCGTATTCTACCAGTAAATTGCTTTATGTTGACTTGGTTAGTCCTAAGGGAGAGATTATACATAGTCAAACACAGGAATTATTTCAGGGAAGAACGGATGGAGTAATAAGCTTGCCCAATGACCTTGTAAGTGGCAAGTATCAACTCCGAGCCTATACCCATTGGATGCGAAATGATGTTGATGATGCTTTCTTTTTTTCAAAGCTTGTAGAAATAGCGTCAGAAGAGCAACTTAAAGACATTACTAATACTTACACAGCTAGTACGGATCTTCAGTTTTTTCCAGAAGGTGGATATGCTGTGGCTGGTTTAGAGGGAGTTATCGCTTTCAAAGCGATTGGCAAGGATGGTTTGGCAAAATCAGTAGAAGGAAATATAATCGATTCAAAGGGGAATATGGTTGCCTTCATGAAAACTGTCTTTCAAGGGGAGGGATTTTTTTATTTAACCCCTAAGCGCAATGAACAATATACGGCGGTACTTACCGATGGCACAAAGTATCCCTTACCAGAAGTGATGGATGAAGGATATGCGATGACAGTCAATTCAGATTATACTGATTATATCAATATAAAAGTTCAAGCGACAGAGCGTTTACGCGATCAACCCTTTTATTTTATAGTACATACTCGTCAAAAACTATTTCATAAAGGAAAGTATTATTTTAATGATAAAGGTGCTTTACATTTTAAAGCTCCAACCAAAGGATTGCCAACGGGGGTAGTTACCATGACACTTTTGGATGGAGAAAAACGCCCTTGGAGTGAGCGTATTGTCTTTGTTAATCATCGTGATGAGCTTAAAATTTCAGTCACTCCTAACCAAACAGTTTTTGATAAGCGAGATGAAGTTTCTTTGGATATTGAAGTGACAGATGCACAAGGCGAACCTGTAAAGGTGGATATGTCTATTGCAGTTACCGATTATGATCAAATACAGAAAGGGAATCACGATATGAATATGCTTAACTATATATATCTTCAATCTGATATTAGAGGGTATATAGCGAATCCTGGAGAACTTTTTAATGCCCAAAATAGAAGGGAAAAACAGAAATTAGATTTAACCTTGCTTACACATGGTTGGCGGCGATTTGTTTGGAATGACGTTTGGGAAAAAAAGACGTATGAAAAACAATTTAAAGTACAAAATGGGTTGAAGGTTTCGGGGACTGCCTATGTGAATAAAAAACAAAAGCCGCTACAAAATAAAATAGTAGAAGTTTTTTGCAGATCGGCTCAAGGAATCATGATTTACAATGCTCTTACAGACGATCAAGGGAGGTTTGAAGTTGATAATCTCAATTTGCGAGGAGAAATAGCCTTTGAATTTAAGGCGTTTCGAGCTGATAATCGTCCTTATTCAAATTTGCAAGTTGTGTTGGATAAAGAGAAAATAGCTTTACCGAGTTCAAATTATAGCGTTAATCAACAAAGCATTGAGCATAATGGAGCGTTGAGTAATGCGAAAACCTATCGAGAGTATGCCTTAAGATCGCGGTATGCAGACTCTATTTATAATGAAGGTATTTTATTAAATGAGGTACAATTAAAAGCGAAATTTAAACCAAAGACCGTAGAAGAACGAAGGCAAACAGAACCCAATTATGGTATTGAGCCTGATGCTACAATTTTTTCAGAAGATGTTCCAGGTGCATTTCGGGTATCTGATTTGTTAATTGGTAGAGTGGCAGGAGTAATGGTGTCTGGAGATGGTTCAATTACGATTAGAGGTGGGGCGAGTAATCGGGGAGGAGGCCCCTTATGGGTTCTCGATAATGTGATTGTACCAGAAAGTATGATTGAAAGCTTTCCTGTACAGGATATAGAACGTATAGAAGTTCTTAAAGGTGCTTCAACCTCCATGTATGGGGTACGAGGGGCTGGTGGAGTTATTTTAATATATACTTATAGAGGTGTTCGACCTGATAGTGTAGAGCGGGAAACAGCGTATGTAGTGCCTGAAGAACATAAAATTTATGGACATGGTATTTCGAAGGAATTTTATAGTCCTAAATATGATGTAGAAGAAGATTTACAGAACAAGCCTGATTATCGAGCCACCTTATATTGGAATTCATCAGTGGTAACCGATGACAATGGGAAAGCGACTGTTAGATTCTTTAATTCAGATATTGCAAAAAAAATACAAGTGTCTATTGAGACCATGAGTGTGAATGGAATTCCTGGTGCATATTTAACTACTTTTAGTAGTGAAAATGGAATGAAATAAACCTAAATGGGATGTGAAACAGGAGAGTTGCCATAAAAAATCCCTCATTGGAGGGATTTTTATACTGATTAACATGTTTTTTAAAAGTAAAAATCTTCCATCCTTATTCTTTATTCTCTACCGATTTTTTTGATTTTTTAATTTTAATGGTTAATTCGTCTTTTTCTTCGTCAAGATCCATAAATATGGAGTCATTTTCTTTGAGCTTAGAATTCACAATTTCTTCTGCCAATGCATCTTCGATGTATTTCTGAATAGCTCGTTTTAATGGGCGAGCACCATATTGACGATCAAAACCTTTGTCGGCAATATAATCCTTCGCTTTATCACTAAGGGTTAACGTGTACCCTAATCCATCAATACGTTTTAGTAATTTTGCTAATTCGATATCTATAATAGCGTGAATATCTTTCTTTTCTAAGGCGTTAAATACGATAACATCATCAATACGATTTAAGAACTCAGGTGCAAAGCTCTTTTTAAGGGCATTTTCAATAACCCCTTTCGCATGAGCGTCTGCTTGTTCTTTTTTCGCTGCAGTTCCAAATCCAACACCCGCACCAAAATCTTTTAATTGTCTTGATCCGATATTTGAGGTCATTATGATAATGGTATGTCTAAAGTCGATTTTACGACCTAAACTATCCGTAATATATCCGTCGTCTAAAATCTGTAGTAACATATTAAATACGTCGGGGTGGGCCTTTTCTATCTCATCTAAAAGAACGACTGCATATGGCTTACGTCTAATTTTCTCAGTCAATTGGCCGCCTTCTTCATAACCGACATAACCCGGAGGAGCTCCAATTAATCTAGAGATGGCAAATTTCTCCATATATTCACTCATGTCAATACGAACTAAAGCGTCTTGAGAATCAAAAAGCTCTTTTGCCAGTACTTTAGCCAATTGGGTTTTACCAACGCCAGTTTGACCTAAGAAAATAAAGGATCCAATCGGTTTGTTTGGGTCTTTTAACCCCACTCTATTACGTTGAATCGCTTTTACGACTTTATTAACAGCCTCGTCTTGACCAATGACTTTACCTTTAATTAGGTTGTGTAAATCGGCTAATCTAGCGCTTTCTGCCTCTGCAATTCGATTCACTGGAATTCCAGTCATCATTGAAACTACTTCTGCCACATTGTCTTCTGTTACGGTTTCCTTATGTCGTTTAGAATGTTCTTCCCATTCAATTTGCGCAGTTTCTAATTCTTTCTCAATTCGCTTTTCATCATCTCTTAAGCGGGCAGCTTCTTCATATTTTTGACTTTTTACCACCTTGTTTTTTAGTTCGCGAACATCCTCTAACTGTTTTTCTAATTCAAGAATTTGTTTAGGGACGACGATATTGGTAATATGGATTCTAGATCCAGCTTCATCCATAGCATCAATCGCTTTGTCTGGTAAAAATCGATCTGTCATATAACGATTGGTCAATTTCACACAGGCTTCTATAGCTTCTGGAGTATATATTACATTGTGATGATTTTCATATTTATCTTTAATATTGTTTAAAATTTGGATGGTTTCTTCTACAGAAGTAGGTTCTACCATAACCTTTTGAAATCTTCGTTCTAAGGCTCCATCTTTTTCAATATTTTGTCTAAATTCATCGAGGGTTGTAGCACCGATGCATTGTATTTCTCCGCGTGCTAAAGCTGGTTTAAACATATTTGAAGCGTCTAACGATCCTGTTGCTCCTCCAGCACCTACAATGGTATGTATTTCATCAATGAATAAAATAATGTCATCGTTCTTCTCTAATTCATTCATCAGTGCCTTCATGCGTTCTTCAAATTGTCCGCGGTATTTTGTTCCAGCAACTAAGCTTGCTAAATCTAAAGAAACAATTCGTTTGTTGAATAAGATGCGTGAAACTTTACGTTGAATAATTCTCAACGCAAGGCCTTCGGCTATGGCCGATTTACCAACCCCTGGTTCACCGATAAGAATGGGGTTGTTTTTTTTACGACGACTTAAAATTTGTGAGATGCGTTCAATTTCTTCTTGTCGTCCAACGACAGGATCTAAACGTCCTTCTTCAGCCAGCCTGGTAAGGTCGCGTCCAAAATTATCGAGTACAGGCGTTTTTGACTTGGAACTTGATTTACTCGGTTTTGCACTTCCTTCAAATGGGTTGGGTTTGGGTTCATCAAATTCTCCGCTACCAGTATTTTCTGCTTTGGGTCCTTCTGTTAGGTCTTGTTCATCCATAAATAATTGATTGAATATAGATTTGATTTCTTCGTAATCAACATCAAATTTATTGAGTAATTTGGTCGTTGGATCATTTTCATTCCTCAAAATACACAACAATAAATGTGCCGTACTCACTGCTTTGCTCTTAAAAAGTTTCGCTTCTAGAAAAGTTGTTTTTAAAGCTTTTTCAGCTTGCTTTGTCAGATGTAAACTTTTTTTGTCATTTGGAATGGAGAGATCTGGATTCGCCGGACTTAATCCTTCGATTTTTTTGCGCAGCATACCCAAATCGATGGCTAAGGTGTTTAAAATGTCTATTGCATCGCCATTTCCTTTTCTCAACAGTCCTAACATTAAGTGCTCTGTGCCGATAAAGTCGTGACCTAAACGTAATGCTTCTTCTTTACTGTAAGCAATCACATCTTTAACTTTTGGTGAAAAATTGTCGTCCATAAATTCGATTTATACTGTAAAATTAGTCCTTTTTTTTATATATGACTTACAAAAGTCATTCTCTAATTTTAGGTTCACTGTAAAACTATGAAAAACAGCCTAATCACAAGGGTTTTTTGTTAATAAGTAATGATAATAATTTAGAACATAAATAAGTATGAAAAATAGGATTTGTTGTATCTTGGGGGCTTATTATTTAACATTAAAAATTACTAAAGTTTATGGCGGAAGGTGAAAAATTAATTCCCATCAATATTGAGGATGAAATGAAGTCATCATACATTGATTATTCAATGTCTGTGATTGTATCTAGAGCATTACCAGATGTAAGGGACGGTTTAAAGCCCGTACACAGAAGAGTTTTATTTGGCATGCACGAATTGGGGATTAAGGCAACAGGAGCCCATAAGAAATCGGCGAGAGTCGTTGGGGAAGTTTTAGGTAAGTATCATCCACATGGAGATACCTCTGTTTACGACGCAATGGTCAGAATGGCTCAAAATTGGAGTATGCGTTATGAAATGGTTGATGGACAAGGAAACTTTGGCTCTCCAGATGGAGATAGCCCGGCGGCGATGCGTTATACGGAGGTGCGTATGAAAAAAATCTCTGAAGAAATGCTTGCTGATATTGATAAGGATACTGTAGATCATCGCTTAAATTTTGATGACACGTTAGAAGAACCTACGGTATTACCCACCAGAATACCTAGTTTATTGGTAAATGGAGCTTCAGGGATTGCTGTTGGTATGGCTACGAATATGGCTCCGCATAATTTAACAGAAGTTGTTAATGGAACCATTGCCTATATTGAAAATAATGATATTGATATAGATGGCTTAATGCAACATATTAAAGCACCAGATTTCCCAACAGGAGGGATCATTTATGGATATGATGGTGTGAAAGATGCATTCCATACGGGGCGCGGAAGAATTGTTATACGTGCAAAAACGGTTTTTGAAGAAATAAATGGTCGAGAGTGTATCGTGGTAACTGAATTACCTTACCAAGTAAATGGGGCCGATTTAATGAAGAAAACAGCCGACTTGGTAAATGAGCATAAAATAGAAGGTATTGCTACGGTTCGTGATGAAACTAGTAGAATGGGTAGACGATTGGTGTATGTTTTAAAACGAGACGCTATTCCGAATATTGTACTTAATAAGCTTTATAAATATACTGCATTACAAACTTCATTTAGCGTAAATAATATAGCCTTAGTGAATGGTAGACCCGAATTGTTAAATCTCAAAGATTTGATTAAGCATTTCGTGGATCACCGTCATGAAGTTGTGGTTCGCAGAACTAAATTTGAACTAAAAAAGGCGGAGGCAAGAGCACATATATTAGAAGGGCTAATTATTGCGTCAGACAATATCGATGAAGTAATTAAAATAATTAGAGCTTCAGGCAATGCTGATCAAGCGAGAGAGAAGTTAATGGAGCGATTTGAGTTAAGTGAGATTCAATCGAAAGCCATTGTTGAAATGCGTCTAAGACAATTAACAGGCTTAGAGCAAGATAAATTGCGTGCTGAATATGATGAAATTATGGCATTAATCATTGATTTAAAAGAGATTTTATCCAATGAGGATCGTCGCATGGAGATTATAAAAGAAGAGCTTATTGAAATTAAAGAAAAATATGGGGATGAACGTCGTTCTACTATAGAATATGCTGGTGGAGATTTAAGTATCGAAGATATGATTCCAGATTCTCAAGTTGTTGTAACGATTTCTCATGCCGGTTACGTAAAAAGAACAAACTTAGACGAATATAAAGTACAAAATAGAGGTGGTCGAGGGCAAAAAGGTGTTTCTACACGGAATGAAGATTTTCTTGAACATTTATTTGTTGCGACCAATCACCAATACATGTTGTTTTTCACTCAAAAAGGAAAAGTGTATTGGATGAGGGTTTATGAAATTCCAGAAGGAGCGAAGACGTCTAAAGGAAGAGCAATTCAAAACCTTGTCAATATTGAACCAGACGATAAAGTAAAAGCATTTATTTGTACCCAAGATTTAAAAGACGAAGAGTATGTAAACAATAACTATGTGGTTATGGTTACAAAAAATGGTCAAATAAAGAAAACATCGTTAGAACAGTATTCTCGACCTAGAACCAATGGTATTAATGCCATTACCATTAAAGAAGGGGATGAGTTATTAGAAGCTAAATTAACCGATGGTAATAGCCAAATTATGATTGCTGTTAAATCGGGTAAAGCCATACGCTTTGAAGAGAGCAAAACGAGACCGATGGGAAGAAATGCTTCTGGTGTTCGTGGAATAACATTAAATGACAAGGATGATGAAGTTGTTGGTATGATTTCATTAAATGATATGGAGAGTGATGTGCTTGTGGTTTCAGAGAAAGGATATGGAAAAAGATCTAGTCTCGAAGATTATCGAATTACCAATAGAGGAGGAAAAGGTGTAAAAACCATTAATATTACCGAAAAAACAGGTAATTTAGTGGCAATTAAGAATGTAAATGATGAAGATGATTTGATGATTATCAATAAGTCTGGAATTACTATTCGCATGGCTGTTGGTGATTTACGTGTAATGGGTAGAGCCACCCAAGGTGTTCGATTAATTAATATAAAAGGAGATGATTCTATCGCTGCTGTAGCAAAAGTTATGCATGAAGATACGGTAGATGATGAGGATCTTGAAAATGGCACGGAAATTGAAAACCTAGACAATGAAGAACCAACAAACGAACAAGAACTATAAATTAAAACCAATGAACATTTTTAAGACAAACCACAAAAAACACGTGTTACTGATACTAGCTATCTGTTTGGGATTGACTAGTTATGCTCAAAAAGATGAGCTAAAAGCAGCTGATAAAGCACTTAAAGGGGGCGATGTAGCAGCGGCTAAAACAGCGATCGATCAAGCGGAAAGCCTCATTGCATCGGCTGACAACAAATTGAAAGCTAAATTTTATTTTTTGAAAGCGAAAACCTATTATGAAGTAGGAAAAAAGAATCCTGCTTTAGATGCAAATGCGTATGATAAAGCGGCTAAAACCTTTCAAAATTTACTCGATTTTGAAAAGAAAACGGGAAAAGCTAAATACAGTGAGGTTGCAAGACCACTTCTTAATTCATTGATATCTGATGTTTCTAATAAAGGAATTAAAGAATATCAAAATAAAGATTATAAAAGTGCTAAAGAATCATTGTATCAGACCTATGCATTAAGCCCTAAAGACACTACTTTTTTAGAATATGCAGCCAATGCCGCTTATTTAGATAATGATTTTGATACGGCATTAGATTATTTTACGAGGTTAAGAGATATGAATTATTCAGGAATTACAACACGTTATTCCGCATTGAATAAAGAAACTGGTGAGCGTGAAGATTTCAGTTCGAAAGATCAAATGGATTTGATGGTAAAATCAGGTCAATATAGCGATCCAAAAGAAATCAAATCGGAATCTAAAAAAGGAGATGTAATTAAAAATATTGCCCTGCTATTAGTTGAAAAAGGCGAGACAGAGAAAGCGATGAAAGCGGTATCTGATGCGAGAAAATTATACCCTAAAGATTTAAATTTAATTTTGACTGAAGCTAATGTTTTATTAAAACTCAATGATAAACCAGGTTTTAAAAGAGCCATGGAAGAAGCCATTGCACAAGATCCAAATAATCCTAATTTGTATTTTAATGTTGGGGTAATTAATCAAGAACAAGGAGACATTGAAGGGGCGCTTAAAAATTATGACAAAGCCATTGAACTTGATCCTAATTACACAGATGCTTATTTAAATAAAGGAGCGGCAATGTTGGAAGCAGACAAAGCGCTTGTTGATGAAATGAATGAAAATTTAAATAACTTTAAGAAATACGACGAAATTAAGGCCAAACAAGCCGAGTTATATAAACAAGTTATTCCTTTTTATAAAAAGGCTTATGATTTAGATCCTGAAAATTTAGATATTGTGCGTACCCTTATGAGTATGTATGAAAATGTAGAAATGGAAGATGAGTACAAAGCCATGAAAGCAATTTGGGATGCTTCAAGAAAATAAAAAGAATTACCCCCTCAAAAAAACTCCTTTGATACGACAAAGGAGTTTTTTTTACGTTAAATGAAATTAGGTAATACGAAGCATCTACTTTAGGTAAATAGCATTGCTTTGTCCATATGGTTTAGGTATTAAACTACCTTTTTAATTACCCTTAATTTATAGGTGTGTTTTTGAAGTGCTCTGTTAAAAATTCCACTTTGATCTAATTGGTCTACGCGAACTTTACCGTCAACATGAATAATATGGTGATTCTCTAAAATCATGCCCACATGAATAATTTCACCCTCTTGATTGTCAAAAAATGCCAAATCACCTGGAGAAGATTCTTCAATAAAACTCAACGCTTCACCTTGAGTGGCTTGCGCTGCAGCATTTCGCTTTAAATGGATTCCATTGAGTTTGTATACAATTTGTGTGAAACCAGCACTATCTAAACCAAAAGGGGTTTTTCCTCCCCATAAAAAGGGTACATTCTCATAACGAAATGCGGTTGGAATCAACTTTGTTTTTTCTAGTTTTCCTGTTGTAACCCTTCCTTGATAATGATAAGTGTGTTCATTTAAACACAGTCTATTCTTGTCAAGTAAAGGTAATCGGCTCCCCATAACAATTGTGGTAAGTTGTCCTTGTTCATTTTCTAAAACATCAACTAATTCATCGCTCAGTATCATGGGGGAATTTTTAACTTCTCGAAAGAATTCTTTTGATACTTCTAGATGTTGTTCTATCGGGATCCAACCTTCACAACCATCATCAACCACCGCTATTTTTAACCATAATTTATTGGCTTGAGTGACTTTATACGCTTCACCAAACAGTAATTGTGACACCATTTCGCTGCGATGATCTGCACTTGCACGAAGCGGAATCAGTGTTAAATTACAAATACCGTATTTCATGTGTAAGCATTAGTTGTTTTCAATCACAATCGCGCTAGCTCCACCCCCTCCATTACAGATAGCAGCAGCTCCTAACTTACCGTTCTGTTGTTTTAATACATTTATTAAGGTGACAATAATTCTTGCTCCAGAGCATCCAAGTGGATGACCTAAAGAAACAGCACCTCCATTTACATTCACTTTTTCAGGATCAAGGTTTAAGAGTTTAGTATTGGCTAGTCCCACTACCGAAAATGCTTCGTTAAATTCAAAATAATCAATTTGCTCAATACGAACATTAGCTTTATCCAATGCCTTTGGGATGGCCTTTGCTGGAGCAATTGTAAACCATTCAGGAGCTAAAGATGCATCCGCATAGCCTTTAATGGTAGCAAGCGGAGTTAAATTTAATTCTTTTGCTTTTTCGGCACTCATTAAAACTAAAGCTGCGGCACCGTCATTTAATGTTGAAGCGTTGGCAGCAGTAACGGTACCATCCTTGCTGAAAACTGGACGTAAGGTTGGAATTTTATCCATTTTTACGTTTTTATACTCTTCGTCTTCTCTTACTATGATGGGACCTCCTTTGCGTTGTGGAACTTCTACGGGAATTACTTCTTCTTCAAAGCGCCCAGCTTCCCAAGCTTTTGCAGAACGATTATAAGATTCAATTGCAAAGGCATCTTGATCCTCTCTCGAAAAATGGTGTTCTTTTGCACATAAATCGCCACAAGTTCCCATGTGCTGATTGTCATAAACGTTGGTCAATCCATCTTTTATCAAACCATCCGTTACATTTATATTTCCCAATTTATGACCTTGACGTCCTTGTATGTAGTGTGGAACCATGGACATATTCTCCATACCGCCAGCAACTACAATTTCGGAATCTCCCGATTTAATAGCTTGTGCACCTTGCATGACTGCTTTCATTCCAGATGCACAAACCTTATTGACAGTTGTACATGGTGTATCTTGTGGTAAACCTGCATAAAGGGCCGCTTGTTTTGCAGGAGCTTGTCCTAAATTAGCTTGTAAAACACAACCCATTAAAACTTCATCAACGGCCGATCCGTCAAGCTTAATTCTTTCTAATGCAGCCTTAATTGCGGTTGCTCCTAATTCCGTGGCAGATACTGTTGATAAGCTTCCTAAAAAACTTCCCATTGGGGTTCTAACAGCAGATACAATTACAACGTCTTTCATTTTATTTAATCTTTGATAATTTACTTTTTTGTATGCGCGAATTTAGGGATTTATAGGCTTATTATTAAATTAAATTTATACTTTGTGTCCAATTGAGTTAAGTCGTCATTTTTTTTTACATTGCGATTAACTTTATTGTTGAACCTAGCATGGCCAATTTCAATTTTAGAAATTTTTATAACCTTATTTTTAAGAATCACGCGGCGATATACAAGTTTAGCCTGTTTATGCTTACGTCGATTGCAATTGTATATTTTTTCCCAAAAGGTGGACATTTTAAATATGATTTTCAAAATGGAAAACCATGGGAATATGAAAATTTATTTGCTCCTTTTGACTTTTCTATACAGAAAACAGATGAACAGCTAAAAAAGGAACGAGAAGAAATTCTAGCCAATCGAAAACTGTATTTTAGTTTTGATGAGCAAGTGAAGGAAACCATACTTGCTGATGTAAATGCCAATTTGAAAGCTATTGCACAAGATTCTCTTATGCAAAACGTCAATATGGGGCGTTTAATAGAGTTTACTGAGCAATTTGTGAATACAATTTATAACAAAGGCCTTATTGCAACCAAAGATCAACATAAAGCAAAACCCAAGCAATTGGTTGGATTGAGAAAAGGAAATGTTATTAGTACAATTGTATTTGATAATTTTTTCAATGAAACAACACTTCGTCAGCGAATTGAAACCTATTTCAATACTTCAAGATATAAAAATATACGTGCTGAAATATCTGAAATCTTATTAAAATCGCTGAAGCCAAATGTAACCTATGACAGTGACTTAACGGATAAAATGATTCAAGAAGATCTTAATTCAATTGCACTTACTGAAGGTTTAATAACAGAAAATGAGCGTATTATTTCTAAAGGCGATGTGGTCCAAGGACGTAAATTTGCCATCCTAAATTCATTAAAAAAAGAATATAACACGCAAGTTTGGAATGAATCTAATTATAATTGGATTCTTTTTGGATATATTATTTTAGTTGCCCTTACCTTATTAATGTTATTGTTGTTTCTTAAAAAATATCGGGTCGATATATACGAAGACAATACCAAGGTAACCTTTATCTTTTTTAATGTATTTCTACTGTTTTTGATTGTCACCTTGGTAGTGAAGTATAAGGTAGATTATCTTTATGTGGTTCCTTTACCCATTCTGCCAATTGTTGTAAAAGCATTTTTTGATGCGCGGCTGGCCTTATTCACACATGTTTTAACTGTACTTCTTTTAGGTTTTGTGGTTCCTGAGAGCTTTGAGTTTATCTTTTTGCAAATTGTTGCGGGAATGATTACCATTTTAACGGTAACCGAATTACATCAACGTGCCAATTTATTTATATCGATAAGTAAAATTACGGGAATTTACATGCTTACCTATTTTGCCTTTACAATAATTCAAGAGGGAAGGACACAAGGGATTAATTGGGGGTATTTTGCCATGTTTGCACTCAATGGAATATTGTCTTTTTTATCTTTGTTTTTAATTTTGGTGTACGAAAAAATATTTGGCCTTATCTCGGATGTTTCTTTATTGGAATTGTCAAACACCAATTCTAAATTATTGCGTTTACTCGCTGAGAAAGCACCCGGTACATTTCAGCATTCAATGCAAGTTGCTAATTTAGCAGAAGCGTCGGCAAACGAAATTGGAGCGAATGCGATGCTTGTTCGTACAGGAGCACTCTATCATGATATTGGTAAAATGTTAAATCCAAATTACTTTACAGAAAATCAATCTACCTCAGTAAACCCACATAATGAACTCACTCCAAAAGATAGTGCTAACATTATAATAAAACATGTGTTAAATGGGATTGAGCTAGCTAAAAAATATCATTTACCTGATCGGATTATAGATTTTATTCGAACGCATCACGGGACTTCTACGGTGTATTACTTTTATAAAAAAGAAGAGTCGTCAAATCCAGCATTACTCGATATTGAAGATTTCAGATATCCAGGACCCATTCCTTTTTCTAAAGAAACCGCAATATTAATGATGTGTGATGCTGCTGAAGCGGCATCAAAAAGCTTAAAAGAACCCAGTGCACAACTCATTGATGAATTAATAGATAAAATTGTTGCTGGTCAAATGGCACAGGGCCAATTTATGAATGCAGACATCACTTTTAAAGAAATCCAACTCATTAAAAAGGTAATTAAAAAGAAGCTCAATAATATTTATCACCTGCGGATATCATATCCTGAATAAGCAATGAATTATCAGGTAGGTACTTCTATGCAGTTACCCTGGTAAATAGGGTAAGCTCAAATTTTGTTATTTTTTTAGGGAAGTGAATGTTTTTCTCCCACGGATAAAATATTGCCAAACTATATGGCGATGATTGTAATAATTTGTTTTTTTAGTTAAAAGATCTTTTCGCTTTGCCCAATATCGAGGGAACATGCCGTAAAAACTAAAATGAGCACGAATTACCGCCAAAAAATGTGAAAATTTAAACGCACTGAGAAACTTAAGACCTGCGATACCATCGAGAAACAATCTTGAAATAAGGATTGACCATAGTTGATTTTTAGGTAAATTTTTGAGCATGGTCAATAAACTATTCCGAAAGTTAAGATAAGTCTTTTTAGGATTGGCAGCATCTAAGGTAGCACCACCAACGTGGTAAATGACAGAGCTAGGGATATATGCGCACTTATACCCCGCATTAAAAGCTCTCCAACACAAGTCAATTTCTTCTTGATGTGCAAAATAATCTTCATCAAACCCGTTGAGTTGATGGAAAACTTTTGCACGTATAAAAAAACAAGCCCCTGAAGCCCAAAATATACGATCAGGGACATTGTACTGGTTGATATCTTCTTCTAAGGTATTGAAAATACGTCCTTTACAATAGGGATACCCATATTGATCTATAAAACCTCCAGCAGCACCTGCATATTCAAAGGATGATTTGGACTTATAATCACGAATTTTAGGTTGGATAATTGCTACTTCTGGATGTGTTTTAAAGTATGCTACGACAGAAGAAATCCATCCTTCAGTAACTTCTACATCTGAATTAACGAGGGCATATACATCCGCATTTATCTTGCTTAATGCATCGTTATATCCCTTTGCAAATCCTCCATTACTGTTGTTTTCAATAAGGGTAACTTCCGGAAAATTAGTTTGTAAAAAAGTAACGGAGTCATCAGTAGAAGCATTGTCAACTACATATACATCGGCTCCATCACGATACTGCAACACTGATGGTAAAAAAGTTTCTAGGAGACTTTTTCCATTCCAATTTAATATAACAATAGAAACGTTCAATTAGGTAAATTTTTATTAATGGCTGTTTTTATCATTTTGCCTTAGGGATATCTTCTAAAAAGGAATATCCTTGCTCGTTGAGTGAGCAAAAATAGTGTTTTAAACCATTTGTCACCATAAGATATTTTGCTTTTAGGGTCATATTATAGCGTGCTATTTGATCAAAGGTGTCTTGACGAATTGGTACAGACGGAGCTTTACATTCAACGGCTATAAAGGGGTGTCCTGAACGATCAAATACCAAAATATCAAAACGCTTGGTGAGCGAATATAACTTAAGCTGCTTCTCTACAGCAATTAAAGATCGCGAATAGCCTTTGTACTCATGCAAAAAATGGATCACGTGCTGACGCACCCATTCTTCTGGGGTGAGGACAATGTATTTTTTACGAATAATATCAAAAATAAACTGCTTATTTTCTGTATTTTTGACCTTAAATTTTACGCTGGGTAAATTCAAATCCCTCATTGTACAAAAATGACCATTTTTTCTTAAATGAATACCATAAACCAAATAGTTTCTGATATTAAAGCCGGTAATACAAAGCCTGTTTACTTTCTAATGGGTGAGGAACCGTATTATATTGATAAGATTTCTAACTATATTGAGGAGCATATTTTGACGGAAGAGGAAAAGGGATTTAATCAAATGGTTTTATATGGAAGAGATGTTTCGATCGATGAGATTGTGAGCAATGCCAAGCGATTTCCAATGATGGCTGAAAAACAAGTGATCATTGTTAAGGAGGCACAGGAATTATCTAGAACGATTGAAAATTTAGTAGGGTACGTTGAAAACCCTCAACCAACGACGGTATTAGTTATTTGTTATAAATACAAAACACTTGATAAACGAAAAAAATTAAGTAAGAGTATTGCTAAGAATGGGATCTTATTTGAAAGTAAAAAGCTATATGAAAATCAGATAGGGGATTGGATTAAAAGAGTTCTTTCTGGGAAGGGGTTTCAAATAGAACCCAAGGCTGCTATGATGTTGTTAGAATTTTTAGGCACTGATTTATCTAAAATAAATAATGAGCTAGAAAAGTTAATGATTATTTTACCAGCAAAATCTACCATAACTGCAGAGCACATTGAAGAGAATATAGGTATCAGTAAGGATTTTAATAATTTTGAATTACAGCGAGCCATTGGAGGTCGTCAAATAGTCAAGGCCAATCAAATTATTAACTATTTTGGCGAAAATCCAAAAAGTAATCCAATCGTAATGACCATTGCTCTTTTAAATAGTTTTTTCACACAGCTGTTTATTTATCATAGCTTGTCGGATAAATCAAAAAAAAATGTAGTAAATGTATTGCGAATTAATCCGTATCGCTATGGAGAATATCAAGTTGCTGCAAAGAACTATCCAATGCGTAAAGTATCTCAAATTATTGGTTATTTACGGGAAGCTGATCTCAAAGGTAAGGGCGTAGGTGGACATAACCTTACCAATGCAGATATATTAAAAGAACTTATCTTTAAAATCATGCATTGACTTTATAAATAAGATAAAAAATAGAGACCATTATCGAGTCACGTCGCAGTCAATTGAAACCTTAAATCATCCTTAACGCTTATTGTTGGACTTTGGTCTTTAACCATTCTTGTGCAAACTAAGCACCTTTACATTGAACGAACCTCAAAATAGCCTAAAATAGACGCCATATTAGATGATTCATGTTGGCAAACATGCACAGAAGCTAAAGACTTTATTCAAGTTAATCCTACTCCTAGAGTTTTGGAAGTTGTGCATCAAACCTCTGTGGTAAAAGTGACTTATGATGATACTTTAATTTTAAAACGCGGAATTTAGATGTTCAATATTCATGGCAGTTTCCCTGGAAGCTTGGTAAGTTTGCTTTATCGAAATAGTCTTTTAGATGAATCGAACGATGCAAGCGAAGCATATTTTGATGGTATTGAAAGTTTATTTAATAATCCACTGAAACCTATTTTTGTTGAAAAATAGTCTATTACGTAGACTATGCAGGGTTAAAAAACTTTTTAGGTAAACACTAGGTTCGCTATAATTTTAATATTTTTTTTACAGAACTAATTTTGTTATCCTTTTTAAAGACAACAAAATATATTCCATTTTTTAATTGAGATAAATCCACTGTTTTGGTTAATAGCGAGACTTTATGTTGTATCTCTTTCCCAAAACTATCACATAAGACAACATGATCATAGTCTTTTAAATCTCCTTTTATGTTCGCTTTTGTAGAAGTGGGATTTGGAAAAATACTAATATCTCCTCGATCAATAGATTTTCTAAAGGTAGACAATGCATCACTTTTTTCTACCGTAATATCAGAATAGACTACAATTTCATCTTTGATTTCATCTTCAGAATCTAGACTTCTGAATATTCCCCAAGAAGGACAAACACAAGAGGCATCCGTTTTCCATGTTTGAATAGCTTCTTTTTTATAAGAAAATAACACGTCTCCCGTATCCACATTTTTCAATTCAATTTGATATGCGCCAATTTCGCCAAATGTAATGGTTTCCGTGGCGCTAATCCAAGTCCCCTTGAATGGTTCTAGTTCTTTAGTAAGTAATACAGAATTTCGATCACCATTGGCATAAATTAAACTGAGTTGATCAGAAGTCCCTTTATGAGCATTCAATGCAAATAAAGGAGTTGATTCATCTTCACCTCCCAAGGCGTGTAACTGATGTAAATAGGTGAACTTTTTAGAGGGAATGAAGTCGGCTCCTAATTTAAATTTCCACGTGTACGTAATTGTTTCTTTCTCGGCACCTAACAAGGATGTAGGAGATTGCTGAGTCACCTTTATTTCGCAGCGTTGTTGTGACTCGTGTTGACATTCATCATTATCCTCATTACTATGTGCGTGAAATCTAAAAACATATTGATTAAGTTCTTGATCAAAAACTTGATCAATGTGTTTGCCAAAATCAGCATGTGAACAATCAGGAACTGCTAGAATATCATAACCAGGAGCTAGCATGTTGTTAATTAATTCATAGGTATCACTTCTCCCATCGGCTTTTAGTTGGGTTTGCGCACTAAGAGAAAAAATAGTGAAACTTGCAAAAAGACAAATGAGTACTTTCTTCATCGAAATGATATTAAAATTAACTGAAAGTAAATGTCTCTACATACGAATTAGGGTATTGTGTATAAGATTAATAACTCCAAAAAACCACAAATAGTATATACTCAATTAAAAATTGTGTTAAATAGAGTTTACAGCTATTATTTTGCATCTAATTAGCAAAGGAGATATGTGCGTTTTCTTCGTTAATTGAATTAGGGTAAAGGGTTGAAATAAGAAAAAAAAGGGATAATCTAGTTTGAATTTAAGGGGCACAGATAGCAAATTGAACGAATTAATTGCGTCCAGATTTTCTCATCCGCTTGGGACCATACCAAAGCCAAAATCCCGTGATTGTAAAAAGCAGTAGGGAAATACTCATTAATGTCGAATAGAATAATTTAATTATACCGTTCGTCTTAAAATATTGATCAAGAATAGATCCGTCGTGAATATTTTCAATGAGATCTGACCGTCGCATTCCACGGAATAACACGGTTCCTGTGGCACCATCCACTTGAACCTCTTCACGGTTCATAAATAAAAATTTTACGACCCCTTTATCAGGTCGAATATCGATTCGGTCTAAACGGCTATTGCTCCCTGACATTTCTTGATTAGCCTGTTGTAAAAGGGTGTTTAATGGCAACCAACTTTCAAGGTGAGACGTATTTCCAGTGCGAACTTTTGGTAATAAACTATCTCCACTATTTTTTTTCCATCCCAATAAGGCTGCTGAAACAGAAACTATAAAAAAAAAGACGAACAATAAGGCGCCAGCTGTACGGTGAATTTTTCTAAATATTCGTAATATTTTGGCCTGCTTTGTTCTACGATTTTGCCCTGACATGTTTAAAATTTGAGTGGAAAGATAGTGAATTGTGTGTTTTTATACACCTTAGCGAGCACCAAAAATGAGACTGCCTAATCGAACCATCGTACTTCCTAGGTTTATCGCTATTTTGTAATCACCACTCATGCCCATGGAAAGGGTTTTAAAATATGGATGTTTGGGTTGTAGGGATGAATAAAACTGGTATAGATGTTCAAATTCACGTTCAATTTGTAAGGTATCATCAGTAAAAGTAGCCATTCCCATGAGTCCCACAATTCTACAATTTTCCATGGATTGGATTTTAGGATCGTTTAAAATATGACAAACTTCATCTTCTGATAAACCAAATTTAGTTTCTTCTTCTGCAATTTTAACTTGCAGTAGACAGTCGATAATTCGGTTGTGTTTGTTCGCTTGTTTATTAATTTCTAAAAGGGTTTTCCCGCTATCAACACCATGAATCATCGAAACAAAAGAGGCCATGTACTTCACTTTATTTCGCTGTAAATGACCTATCATATGCCATTGAATATCCGAAGGTAATTGGGCTTGTTTATCAACCATTTCTTGGATTTTATTTTCTCCAAAAATGCGTTGACCTGCGTTATATGCTTCTAAAATATCAGCTACGGGTTTGGTTTTAGATACCGCAACTAAGGTGACATTTTTTGGTAACTGTGATTTTACTTTTTGTAAATTGCTAGCAATACTCATCTTAAAATTCATAAATAGTTAATCCACTTCTCAATTTGGGACGGATATATGTGCTTTTTGGTGGCATCGTTAATGCCGCGTCAGCAATTGTCTTTAAATCTTCTATGCTGACAGGGTAAAGACCAAAAGCTACTTTAAACTGTCCAGAATCGACTTGTTGTTTTAAATAGACAGCGCCTTGTTTACTATTGGCGTATTGAAGTCGCCTATCTTTACGAACATTTTTAATACCAAGCAATGGTTTTAAAACTGTGTTATATAAAATTTGGGTGTCTAAATTAGCTACTGGATTTTGAAGGTTTTGTTTCTTGTTTCGTAAACTAAGTTTATAAAATCCATTATCTAAGTACATACTAAAGTCGTGCTTTTGACTAGGATGATACAATTGATCGCCTTTGAATTCAATAATAAACCATTTTGACAATGCCTCTAGGAATGTGGCTTTACTCATACCGTTGAGATCTTTGATAAGCCGATTGAATTCAGAAATTATCAGCGATGATTGAGGAATCAAGTAGCTCATAAAGTAATTATATGCTTCGGTACCGTTATGATGTGGATTTCTCGCTTTAGAATGTTCAGTTAATAAACTTGATGATGCCGTGCGATGATGTCCATCGGCTATATAAATTCGCTCCATGCGAGCGAATTCTCGTTCAATTTGACTGATGCGCTCAGTATCATTAACTACCCAGAGATAATGAGTAACGTGATTTTCAGTGGTAAATTCATATTCTGCTCTACGCGATTCGTATTGCTCGAAAAGTTGACCAAGAAACTCATTGTCGGGATAGGTGAGGAGCACAGGTTCAGCATTAAACCCAACATGTCTAAGATATTTTTCAAAAAGAACTTCCCTTTTTTTAAGCGTATCCTCATGCGGTTTAATCACTTTATTTTTATAATCTTCACTACTCGCAGCAGCAATAATCCCCGTACAAGTATATTCTTCCGTTACTTTTTTATAAATGTAATACGCAGGTTTCTCATCTTTTGAAAAATAAGATAGCGACTTGAAGTTTAGGTAATTATCTCGTATTACTTCAAATCGTTGTTCAGGTGAAATATCTTCGTTGTATTTATAACTAGGACTGATTATATGCAAAAATGAAAATGGATTAAAATCTAATTGTGCACCTAATTCAGCGGGTGAATATGCTTCATAAGAGCGTGACGACACCAACGCAACTTTATCGCGTTTTGCTCTTACTGCACAAAAGGGTTTTATTACAGCCATTTATTTCAATAAGTCAATGATTTGACTTGCTAGTTCACTTCCAATTCTTTCTTGCGCTTCGGTGGTTGCAGCGCCAATATGCGGTGTTAATGATAAATTAGGATTCATCAATAATTGAATTTCTGGTGTTGGTTCACTTTCAAAAACATCCAATGCCGCATTTGCAATTTTACCATCTTCAATGGCTTTTACTAAAGCAACTTCATCAATAACACCTCCTCGAGCTGCATTGACAATCATTGCCGAATTTTTCATCAGCTCAAATTCAGGGGCTCCTAGCACATAAGATTTCTGGGCAGGAACGTGTAATGAAATGAAATCAGCTTGTGAAAGGACTTCTTCTTTTGAAATTGTCTGAATATTAAAATGTACCGTTTGTCCGTCATAGAATTCTAATTCTATATTGGCTTCATCAATAAACGGATCAAAAGCAATAACTTTCATTCCTGCTCCAATAGCAATCTTTGCCGTTGCTTGTCCTATTCGACCAAGGCCAATCAACCCTAAGGTTTTTCCTTTTAATTCAGTTCCTTTAGCATAGGCTTTTTTGAGGAGTTTAAAATTAGAATCGCCTTCTAAAGGCATATTTCTGTTTGAATCGTGAAGGAACCTTGCCATTCCATAAAGGTGTGCGAACACTAATTCAGCTACAGAATGCGATGAGGCTGCGGGTGTATTGATTACGTGTAAGCCCTTAGAACGTGCATATTCAACATCAATATTATCCATTCCAACACCTCCGCGCCCTATAATTTTCAATGAAGGACAAGCGTCAATTAGGTCTTTACGAACAGTCGTTGCACTTCTCACCAATAATACATCAATCGCATGTTCGTTGATATATGAAATTAATTGGTCTTGCGCTACAGTTGTTAAATCTACTTCAAATCCCGCGGCTTCCAAGTTTACTATACCACTTTGTGCAATCCCGTCATTTGCTAATACTTTCATCTTACTTTTTTAAATTTTTCATTACGTTAACCAATACTTCTACACTTTCTAAGGGCAATGCGTTGTACATACTTGCACGATATCCACCCACAGAACGATGCCCTTTTAAACCATTAATGCCAGCTTGTTCACATAGTTTATCAAACTTATCAGTCAAGGTTAGATCAGTGAGTGTAAAGGTTGCATTCATCATGGATCTATCAGATTTCACAGCAACTCCTTCAAATAAGGGATTGTTGTCGATCTCATCGTATAACATTGCTGCCTTGGTTTGGTTAATTTTTTCAATAGCAGGAATTCCCCCTAAATTTTTAAGCCACTCCAAAGTCAACATTGAGACGTATAAGGCAAAAACAGGGGGTGTATTAAACATACTCTCTTTATCAATATGTAGTTTATAGTCGAGCATAGAAGGAATTGACCTTCCTGTTTTACCTAAAATTTCTTCTTTAATTACCACGAGGGTTACTCCTGCGGGTCCCATATTTTTTTGAGCTCCGGCATAGATTAAATCAAAAGATGAAAAATCTAATTGTCTAGAGAATATATCAGAACTCATATCGCATACCCGATATCCTTTAGCGTTTGGGAAAGATTTCATCTGCGTACCATAGATGGTATTATTACTTGTACAATGGAAGTATGCAGCATCATCTGGAACCGTGTAATCGGTAGGAATATAGCTGTAATTTTTATCCTTTGAGGATGCAACGATTTCTATATTACCTAATAGCTTTGCTTCTTTTATGGCTTTAGCACTCCAAGTACCCGTATCTAAATAGGCGGCCTTTCCATCAATTGGAAGTAAATTATAAGGAGTCATTAAGAACTCGAGGCTGGCACCACCGTGTAAAAACAACGCTTTATACCCTTTATTTTCTAAACCTAAAAGCTCGAGAACTAATTGTTGAGCCTTATTCATTACATCAACTACAGGCTTACTTCGATGAGATATTTCAATTAAGGATAGGTTATCGTTGTTGAAATTTAAAATGGCTTCAGAGGCTTTTTTTAAAACCTCTTGCGGAAGAATACATGGTCCCGCGCTAAAATTGTGCTTTTTCATGAAGTGAAATTTTTGCCGCAAATTTGAGGTTTTTATTATGAATAATCACAAAAAAACAGGTAAAACTTGATAACAAATTTAGTAAAGTTGTTAAAAAATTACTTCACCTATTTGGGTTCCATGACGATACATGGAATGATCATCTCTTCTAGCGAAATTCCTCCGTGTTGATACGTGTTTTTATAGTATTTTACAAAGTGGTTATAGTTGTTGGGATAGGCAAAGAAATAATCTTCTTTGGCAAACACAAAGGAACTGCTCATGTGTATCTCAGGCAATTGAATATCACTGGGTTTTTTAACTGCATAGACTTCCTTCTCATTATACGTTAAGCTGCGTCCTGTTTTATATCGCAAATTAGAACTGATGCTCTTTTCACCGATAATTTTGGTTGGTCGTTTGGTATTAATGGTTCCGTGATCAGTGGTGATAATTAATTTTAAGCCATATTCTTGAGCTTTTTGAATCATGGATAATAGCGGTGAATTTTTAAACCAACTTAACGTTAAAGATCGGTAGGCTTTATCATCACTTGCCAATTCCTTAATCATATCCATTTCAGTCCTCGAATGAGAAAGCATGTCTACAAAGTTATAGACTACAACGGTTAAGTCATTATCTTTTATAGATTTAAAGTTAGCTGCTAATTCTTGTCCTTTAGAGAGGGTTGTGATCTTAAAATAATCGTGTTTAATTGTTAGTTTTAGTCGATTTATCTGCGCTTGTAAAAATTCAGCCTCATGTAAGTTTTTTCCACCATCATCTGTATCATTCTTCCAAAGTGTCGGGTGCTGTTTTTCCATTTGCAAAGGAGTAAGTCCAGAAAAAATAGCATTTCTCGCATATTGGGTCGCCGTCGGAAGTATACTAAAATAACTGTATTCTTCTTCTTTTTTATAGTATTCATTAATGATAGGTTCTAAGACCCGTAATTGATCATAACGCAAATTATCAATCACTACAAATAACGTTTTTTGATCCTTTATTTGTGGTACAATAATTTCTTTAAAAAGTTCGTGTGACAAGAGGGGTTTATCACTCGAATTAAACCAATCTTGATAATTATTTTGAATAAATTTGAAGAATTGAGAATTGGCTTCGGTTTTTTGACTTTCTAGAATCTCAATCATTCCTGGATCAGCGATCGATTCTAATTCAATTTCCCAATGAATTAGTTTTTTATAAAGTTCAATCCACTCTTCATAGGTATTTACCATGGCCAAATCCATGGTAATTTTTCTAAATTCTTGTTGATACGTAGAGGTCGTTTTTTCAGAGACTAACCTCGAATGATCTAGATTTTTCTTTAAGCTTAATAAGATCTGATTTGGATTTACGGGCTTTATAAGATAATCGGCGATTTTAGAACCAATAGCTTCTTCCATAATGTATTCCTCCTCACTCTTCGTAATCATGACCACAGGAAGATTGGGCAGCTTACTTTTGATTTGTGTCAAAGTCTCTATTCCTGATAGTCCAGGCATATTCTCATCTAAGAAAACAACATCGTAATTTCCATCCTCTACAGTTTCTATTGCTTCTGCTCCGTTATTACAGGTATCGACTAAATAGTTCTTTTTTTCTAAAAATAATAAGTGTGGTTTTAATAATTCAATTTCATCATCAACCCATAATATTTTTATTGCATTCATTCCTTGTATAGATGTTTAAGATTATTGCTCTACTTTTGTGTAAATTTAAAAAGGTATTTACTTGAACAAATTTAAAATTTTTAATGACCCAATTTACGGATTTATTCACATTCCCAGTGAATTAATTTTCGATATCATTGAACATCCTTATTTTCAGCGGTTAAGGAGGATTTCGCAAATGGGTTTATCGTATTATGTATATCCAGGTGCTCATCATACACGATTTGAACACGCGCTTGGGGCTATGCATTTGATGGAAAAGGTAGTAGAAGTATTACGTCGAAAAAAGATTGATATTTCAAAAACTGAAGAAGAAGCCTTATTGGTAGCGATTTTATTACATGACATTGGACATGGTCCATTTTCGCACACCTTAGAACACAGTATTGTAAGTGATATTCGACACGAAGAAATTTCATTGCGCTTTATGCAGGAGTTGAATACTCTTTTTGACGGAAAATTGAATTTGGCGATTGAAATGTTTAAAGGCGAATATCCTCGAAAGTTTTTTTCCTTACTGATTTCGAGTCAACTTGATATTGATCGCTTAGACTATTTAAAACGAGATAGTTTTTATACTGGCGTAACCGAAGGGAACATTAATGTAGATCGGATTATTTCTATGTTAAATGTAGTGGATGATCGTATTGTGGTTGAAGCAAAAGGAATTTATTCTATTGAAAAATTTATTGTTGCTAGACGATTAATGTATTGGATGGTATATCTGCACAAAACGGGATTAGTTGCCGATCATCTCTTGGTTAAAATATTTGAAAGAGCTCAAGCGTTATTTCGACATAATGAATTGGAATGTAGTAGCCCAGGACTAACCTATTTACTTACTCGACCACATGCGTCATTTACCCATGAGACACTCGTTCAATTCGCAACCATTGATGATGTAGATGTTATTATGGCGATTAAAGAGTGGACAAAAAGTGAAGATCATGTGTTGGCAACCTTGTGCAAAGCTTTATTAGGACGTAAATTTCCAAAGATACGCATCTCAAATGAACCTTTTGACCAAGCTTATTTGAATGAGTTAAAAGCGAAGTATAGCGATGCTCAACAATTTATTTTTCAAGGAGAAATCACGCATAGAGCCTATAATGCTAAGAAACAGCCAATTGAAATTTTATATAAAAATGGAATGATTAAAGAGCTTAGTTCATCTTCAGAACATTTAAATCTTTTAACGCTTACGCAACCCGTTGTAAAATATTTTGTTACCTCTCCGAAAGAGTGAACTACGTAATTTAGTAGTCAACAGCATTTTTTGAGGCATTTTTTTTTATACTTTTGCAGCAATGAAATTTACTGCGCAACAAATCTCGGAAATCCTACAAGGAGAAATTGAAGGGAACCCGAACGAAGAGGTGTTTAAACTCTCTAAAATCGAAGAAGGAGAAAAAGGGTCACTTACCTTTTTGTCCAATCCGAAATATACGTCTTATCTATATTCCACAAATGCTTCAGTAGCTATTGTTAATAAGAGTTTTATTCCTGAAAAGGCGGTGACCGCAACCTTGATAAAGGTAGAAGATTCCTATAAGGCATTTTCTACCTTACTAGAATTTTACAATCAAGTTAAACTAAATAAATCGGGAATTGAAGAGCCAAACTTTGTACATCCAAGCTCGAGTTTTGGTGAAAATGTGTATTTAGGAGCCTTTGTATATATTGGTGAAAATGTGAGTATTGGCGATGATGTTAAAATATATCCCAATGTGTATATTGGAGATAATGTGAAAATTAACAATGGAACAACCTTGTTTGCTGGTTCAAAAGTGTATTCAGAATCTATCATAGGTAAGCAATGTGTCATTCATTCAGGGGTAATTATTGGCTGTGATGGCTTTGGTTTTGTCCCAAATGAAAAGGGGGTATATAATAAGGTACCACAAACCGGAAATGTAATTATTGAAGATAACGTAGATATCGGGTCAGGAACGACCATAGACCGTGCCACTTTAGGATCAACCATCATCCGCAAAGGAGTAAAGCTCGATAATCAAATTCAAATTGCTCATAATGTTGAGATAGGTGAGAATACGGTGATTGCCGCACAAACTGGAGTTGCTGGATCAACAAAAATTGGCAAGAATTGTCAAATTGGAGGTCAAGTTGGGATTGTTGGTCATATTAAGATCGGTGATAATGTGCGTATTCAAGCACAATCAGGAATTGGCCGAAGTTTAAAAGATAATGAAGTTGTTCAGGGAAGTCCCGCTTTACCCTATTCTGATTTTAACAAATCATATGTTCACTTTAAAAATTTCGGTAAATTAGTTGATAAAGTAGACGAATTAGAAAAAATAATAAAAGCATCTAAGGTGAAATGAGTACTAAGCAAAAAACTATTGAACGAGAAGTTTCTTTAACAGGTGTAGGATTACATACTGGAAAGCACGTTACATTAACGTTTAAGCCAGCTGCAGAAAATTTTGGGTATGCCTTTACAAGAGTTGATTTAGAAGGAAGTCCGATGATTGAGGCTAAGGCTGAATATGTTGTAGATACGCAACGTGGTACGAATCTCGAAAAAAATGGGGTGAAAATTCACACCTCTGAACACGTTCTTGCTGCTATTGTAGGAATGGGAATTGACAATATAAACATTGAACTCGATGCGCCAGAACCTCCAATTATGGATGGTTCTTCAAAATTCTTTATCGAAGCTCTTGAAAAAGCAGGTATTGTTGAGCAGGAGGCTGAAGTTGAAGAGTATATCGTCAAGGAAATTGTGAGTTATAAAGATGAGAGTACTGGAAGTGAGATTATGGTGATGCCATCTGACACGTATGAAATTACCACCATGGTTGATTTTGGTACCAAAGTTCTTGGTACACAAAATGCTACCTTGAAGCGTATGTCGGATTTTAAAGCGGAAATCTCTGAAGCTAGAACATTTAGTTTTTTACATGAAATAGAAATGTTACTAGACAATGATTTAATAAAAGGTGGTGATCTTAATAATGCGATTGTTTACGTGGATAAGGAGATCTCAGAAAGCACCATGGACAAATTGAGAAAAGCCTTTAAAAAGGACAATATAGCCATTAAACCAAATGGAATCCTAGATAATCTCACCTTACATTATCCAAATGAAGCCGCCCGTCATAAGCTGTTGGATGTGATTGGGGATTTAGCTTTAATTGGAATAAAAATTAGAGGAAAAGTAATTGCAAATAAACCTGGCCACAGTATCAATACACAATTTGCGAAAAAATTATCTAAATTGATTAAAATTGAAAAACGGAATAATGTTCCTCAATTTGATTTAAATCAACCTCCATTAATGGACATTGATCAGATCATGTCAATTCTACCACACCGTCCACCATTTTTATTGATAGATAGGATTCTAGAATTAACAGACATGAGTGTTGTTGGTATGAAAAATGTAACAATGAATGAATCTTTTTTCGTTGGACATTTTCCAGGAGCACCTGTGATGCCAGGGGTTCTACAAGTTGAAGCAATGGCTCAAACAGGAGGTATATTGGTGTTGAGTACAGTACCAGACCCTGAAAATTACCTCACGTATTTTATGAAAATGGATAATGTGAAATTTAAACGTAAAGTTTTACCAGGGGATACCTTGATTTTTAAAGCAGAATTAATAACACCGATTAGACGAGGAATTTGTCATATGCAAGCCTATGGGTATGCAAATAATAAATTAGTGGTTGAAGCCGAATTAATGGCGCAAATAGTCAAAAGATCTTAAATAGAATGAATCAGCCTTTAGCATATATACATCCTGGTGCCAAAATAGCCAAGAATGTAGTTGTAGAACCGTTTACCACTATTCACAATAACGTCATTATCGGTGATGGTACATGGATTGGTTCCAATGTGACCATCATGGAAGGGGCTAGGATCGGAAAAAATTGTAATATATTTCCCGGAGCTGTAATTTCAGCACCTCCTCAGGATTTAAAATACAATGATGAAGAAACAACAGTCATCATTGGCGATAATACGACTATTCGCGAGTGTGCTACCATTCACAAGGGTACATCAGATCGCATGAAAACAGTGATTGGTAAAAATTGCCTAATTATGGCGTATTGTCATATAGCACATGATTGTTTAGTGGGAGACAATTGTATTTTTTCAAATAATTCAACCCTTGCAGGACATGTTACCATTGGTGATAATGTTATTCTTGCAGGCTTGGTTGCCGTACATCAATTTGTGTCAATTGGTCAACATGCATTTGTTACAGGTGGATCTTTAGTTCGAAAAGATGTTCCTCCTTATGTTAAAGCTGCCAGAGAGCCATTATCGTATGTGGGAATCAATTCAGTTGGATTGCGAAGGAGAGGATTTATTTCTGAGAAAATTAGAGAAATTCAAAATATTTACAGAATTCTATATCAACAAAATTTTAACAATACTCAAGCTGTTCAAATTATTGAAGCAGAAATGGAAGCTACTCCTGAACGCGATGAAATCTTACAATTTATAAGAGATTCTCAACGAGGAATCATGAAAGGCTATTTTAGTACAAATTAATACGAAACACCAATAATACACGAATACTAATTAATCAGATATAAAACCAACCCTTTAGCTATGGCGACGACTTCAGACATTAAAAAAGGATTATGTATCATTTATAATAATGACACTTATAAAATAGTTGATTTTCAACATGTAAAACCTGGTAAAGGCCCTGCCTTTGTGAGAACTAAGTTGAAAAGTCTCACTACGGGAAAAGTCTTAGATAACACGTTTTCTGCAGGACATAAAATTGATGAAGTTCGTGTAGAAACACGTAAATATCAATATTTATACAAAGATGGAGATCGATATCACTTTATGAATAACGATGACTATTCGCAAATTGAATTACAAGAAACCATTTTAGATAGCCCTGATCTGATGAAAGAAGGTGAAGTGGTAACGGTGATAGTTAGAGCTGAAGACGAATTGCCATTAGCGGTAGAAATGCCTGCAAGTGTCATTTTGGAAGTGACGCATACGGAACCTGGTGTTAAAGGAAATACAGCTACAAATGCGACTAAACCAGCAACCGTAGAAACCGGTGCAACGGTGAATGTTCCCTTGTTTATCAATGAAGGTGATAAAGTGAAAATTGAAACAGAAAAGGGGACCTACCAAGAGCGCGTTAAAGAATAATTGCTATGAAATTTCCCAAAAGCTATACATTACTTGAAATATCTCAAATTATTGATGTTGAATATGTTGGTGATGAGAATTTTACTGTTTCAGGTATGAATGAAATTCATGTGGTAGAACCTGGGGATATTGTTTTTGTGGATCATCCTAAATACTATGAAAAAGCATTAAATTCAGCAGCAACCGTAATCCTTATTAATAAAAAGGTGGACTGTCCAGAAGGGAAAAGTTTATTAATTTCAGATGATCCTTTTCGTCATTTTAATGAATTAGCCAATTATTTTAATCCTTTTTTATCTGCGAGTTCGCGTATTGCTCCTTCTGCAATCATAGGAGAGAATACCATAGTACAACCCAATGTGTTTATTGGAAATAATGTGAAAATAGGAGCCGATTGTATTATACACCCCAATGTAACTATTTACGATGGATGTGAGATTGGTAATGGTGTTACTATTCATGCAAATACGGTGTTAGGGGCTGATGCATTTTATTATAAGAAAAGGCCTGAGGGGTACGACAAATTACTTTCAAGTGGTAAAGTTATCATAGAAGATAATGTTGATATTGGTGCTTCTTGTACAATTGATAGAGGTGTTACAGGAGCAACTACGATTAAAAAGGGTACAAAAATTGACAATCAAGTCCAAATAGCACACGATACTGTTATAGGAGAAAATTGTTTAATTGCATCACACGTAGGTATTGCGGGTTGTACCATTTTAGAAGACGATGTAACACTATGGGGGCAAGTTGGCGTTATCAGTGGTATTACGATCGGAAAAGGCGCTACTGTATATGCACAGTCAGGTGTTGCGAAAAGTTTAAAAGGCGGTCGTGCGTATTTTGGATCACCCTGTGATGATGCACGTAAAAAATACCGAGAATTGGCAGGAATTAAAGTCTTGCCTGAAATCATAGAAAAAGTCAATAATTTTTAAATAATTACTTTCAATTGTAGCTTGTAAAATCTACATTTGTCCAAACAAAAAAAAGTTAAAAACATGAGTGTTTTAGTCAATAAAGAGTCGAAAATAATTGTCCAAGGTTTTACGGGAAGTGAAGGAACATTTCACGCTAGCCAAATGATTGAATATGGAACGAATGTCGTAGGAGGGGTTACTCCAGGGAAAGGAGGGCAAATGCATTTAGACAAACCTGTGTTTAATACAGTTGCCGAGGCCGTTGAAAAAGCTAACGCTGATACCAGTATTATTTTTGTACCACCTGCTTTTGCTGCCGATGCTATAATGGAAGCTGCTGAAGCCGGAATTAAAGTAATCATTTGTATTACTGAAGGAATACCTGTAGCAGATATGGTAAAAGTTAAAGCCTATATAGATGATAGAGATTGCCGTTTAATTGGCCCAAATTGTCCAGGTGTGATTACACCAGGTGAGGCTAAGGTTGGAATTATGCCCGGATTTGTCTTTAAAAAGGGAAGTGTAGGGATTGTTTCGAAATCCGGAACCTTAACGTATGAAGCAGCTGATCAAGTGGTGAAACAAGGATTGGGAATCACCACTGCTATTGGTATTGGAGGAGATCCAATTATTGGAACCACCACCAAAGAGGCTGTTGAACTTTTGATGAATGATGAGGAAACTAAATGTATTGTGATGATTGGTGAAATTGGAGGGCAATTAGAGGCAGATGCAGCAAAATGGATTAAAGAAGACGGGAATCGTAAACCTGTTATCGGATTTATCGCGGGTCAAACGGCACCTGCTGGTAGAACCATGGGACATGCCGGTGCGATTGTTGGTGGAAAAGATGATACCGCACAAGCAAAAATGGAAATTTTAGCTGCCAATGGAATTCACGTGGTGAATTCACCCGCTGAAATTGGAAAAAAAGTAGCCGAAGTTATGGGACTATAAGTGGTATTGATACGTTAAAATTGTAAAGCTCACTTGACACATCAAGTGAGCTTTTTTTTATCACCAAGCGTCATTTTTAGCCAACAAATTTACTATATTTGATTCCCATTAATGAACTTATTGAAATGAAACTACTAGAAAATAAAACAGCTTTAATTACTGGTGCTACCAGAGGGATTGGAAAGGGAATTGCATTAAGTTTTGCCAAGCAAGGTGCGAATGTGGCTTTTACATATAGCTCATCTAAAGAAGCTGCAGAAATCTTGGAAGCTGAATTAAATGCCTTAGGCGTAAAATCAAAAGCATACCAATCAAATGCAGCAAATTATGATGCTGCACAAGAATTGGTAAAAGAAGTTTTAGCTGAATTTGGCTCTATTGAAATTTTAGTGAATAACGCTGGAATTACCAAAGACAATTTACTTTTAAGAATTTCAGAAGAAGATTTCGATAAGGTTATTGAAGTAAATTTAAAGTCGGTTTTTAACCTAACCAAAGCAATTATTAAACCGATGATGAAACAACGAAAAGGTTCTATTATTAATATGAGTTCAGTGGTGGGGATTAAAGGAAATGCTGGGCAATCAAATTATGCAGCTTCGAAAGCAGGAATCTTAGGATTTACGAAGTCGGTAGCCTTAGAATTGGGCTCTAGAAACATTCGTTGTAACGCTATTGCTCCTGGTTTTATTGAAACTGAAATGACGGCGGTTTTACCAGAAGAAACGGTAAAGGGTTGGAGAGAAGCAATTCCGTTAAAACGAGGTGGAACGCCAGAGGATATCGCAAATGCCTGTATTTTTTTAGCCTCAGATTTATCAACATATATCACAGGACAAACGTTGAATGTGGATGGAGGAATGCTAACATAAGACACACCTATGACGACAGAGACAATTTTATTATTACTTCTTGCGGTCGTTATAGCCTCATTGGTTAGTTATTTTCAATATTATTACAAGGCAAAAAAAAGAACAAATGAAACACTGGTTTTAGCCAGTTTGCGTTTTTTGTCAGTTTTTGTATTACTCGTACTATTGATTAATCCTCAACTAATAACAAAACAACTTATTGATGTTAAACCCATATTAAATATAGCTGTTGATAATTCTCGTTCTATTGCATATTCAAATTCAGAAGATCAGGTTAAAGCAACTTTAAAAAAAATTAGAGAAAACAACGCGCTGAATGAGAAATATAACGTAAATTATTACTCATTTGGAGCTAATTTAAACCAACTTGACTCTTTATCATTTTCGATATCACAAACCAATATTATTCATGCGCTAGAAAGTCTAAACGAAGTGTATAGAAATGATTTAGCTCCCATTGTTATGCTAAGTGATGGAAACCAGAATTATGGGAATGACTATACCTTCTACGATTCCAAACAACCTGTTTTCCCAGTCATTGTTGGTGATACAACCCACTATGAAGACCTGAAAATTAACCAACTAAATGTTAATGCGTATACAAACTTACACAATCACTTTCCTGTAGAAGTTTTTCTGCAATATGAGGGTAAGCAAAAGGTGACGAAACAATTTACAATCCGTCATGGGATGCATACAGTATATTCTACGATGCTTTCGTTTTCTCCTGAACAAAACACACAGCATATACAGGTAAACTTACCGGCCAATAGTACAGGACTAAAACACTTTGTAGCACATATTGCGGAACTTGATGCAGAACATAACACCATTAATAATAGTTCCAATTTCAGTATAGAGGTTATTGACGAACAAGCTAAAATACTGCTCTTGTCTCATATGAAACATCCAGATCTTGGTATGTTAAAACGTTCAATTGAAACCAATGAATTGGTTAAAGTAGTTATTGAAGATGATTTAACTAAAGGTTTAAATATCAATGACTATCAAATGGTTATTTTATATCAACCTACCGTTGAATTCACCAAGGTATTTGAAACACTCAATAAAACTAAAACCAATGTGTTTTACATTACGGGCTTACAAACAGATTGGACATTTTTAAATCAAAATCAACCTTACTTTTCAAAAAACACTTCATCTACTACTGAAGAATTCGGAGCCGAATTCAACCTAGAATTTGATGAATTCATTATTAAAGATATAGATTTCGCCAGTTTTGCACCTTTAAAAGGTGCCTTTGGTCAGATCTCTTTTAAACAACCTTTTAAAACTATTTTGTTTCAACGCATTGAAACATTTTCAACTAAAGATCCTTTACTAAGTACCTTTACAGTTGATGGCCTCAGGGGGGCTGTACTCTTTGGTGAAGGTATTTGGAAATGGAGAATGTTAACCGAAATTGAACAAAAATCGCCTGTAGCATTTGATGAGTTTTTACATAAAATCATCCAATATTTATCTTCAACGAAACGTGCGGAACGCTTAGAAGTTCATTTTGACCCTATTGTATATTCTAATGGACTTCTCAAATTTAACGCATATTATTACGACGCTAATTACGTCTTTGATCCTTCAGGAGAACTACATATTACGATTACCAATCAGTCGAATAAGAACAAGCGAACCATCCCTTTTGCTTTAAAAAACAATACCTTTGCTTTAAATTTAGGTGATCTTGACCCTGGGACTTATCATTTTACGGTTGACGTAAAAGGTCAAAAAATTCAAAAAAGTGGATACTTCAGGGTACTTGATTACGATATTGAACAACAGCTATCAACCTCAAATAGTCAAGGTTTATTGCAACTAGCTACTACCTCAGAAGGTAAAGCTTATTCGATTGATCAAGTAGATCAATTAATTGACAACTTGGTAGAAACGCCACGATTTAGAACCGTACAATACAGTAAAGAAACACTTAAATCACTGATCGAGATTGGATGGTTATTGAGCCTGTTAATAGTTTTATTTTCCTTAGAATGGTTAATTAGAAAATACAGAGGCTTAATTTAAAACAAGGTCAACTTTAATCACATTTTAATCATCATTAACTATATAAACTAAAATTAAAACACCATGAGTAGTAACAACAATGCCCCCGTACAAGTTCCTAGAGGAATTGTCCCGATAGTAATCATCGCTATTATCGTAATCATTTTTTTGTCGAGATCTATGGTAACCATTGGTTCTGGACAAGCTGGCGTACTATATGAAACATTAGGAAATGGAGTAGTGGTTGATGAACCAGCGCTAGGTGAAGGATTGAATTTTGTATTGCCTTGGAATAAAGTCTTTATTTATGAAGTACGACAACAAGAATTATCTGAAAATATGAAAGTACTTTCTTCTAATGGATTAGATATTAACATCGATGCAACTGCTTGGTATCAACCTCAGTCAGATAAAATTGGCTATCTGCACCGTGAACGTGGTGAAAATTACCTAGACCGGGTAATTAAACCTGCAATCCGTTCTGCCGCTAGAAGTGTTATTGGAAGGTATACACCAGAACAAATCTATTCAAGTAAGCGAGATGTAATTCAAAAAGAAATTTTTGACGAAACAAAGTTGATTTTAGATGACGAATATATCCAACTAAATGATGTTTTGATTCGTGATGTAACACTACCAACCTCCATTAAAGATGCAATTGAACGTAAATTGGGGCAAGAGCAAGAATCACTTGAGTATGAATTTAGATTAGAAAAAGCTGCTAAAGAAGCAAAACGTCAAATAATCGAAGCACAAGGAAAAGCAGATGCAAATAGAATTTTGAGCGCTTCATTAAACGATCAAATTTTACGTGATAAAGGGATTGAAGCAACTTTAGAATTGGCAAAATCACCAAATACAAAAATTGTTATTGTAGGTAGTCAAAAAGATGGATTACCATTAATTTTAGGGAATCAATAAGAAACCATAATACATAAAAAGCCCCTTAAAACCAAGTTTTAAGGGGCTTTTTAATGTAAAGCTATTCATTTTAATGAATACTGTCTTTTATACTAATTTTTTCTTTACTGACTTTACCTTTTTGAAGTGCTCTATAATTTTCATAGCAATCCATAACGGCTTCAATAATTTGCAAATCACTTGCAGTTTTAACAAAATTATTAGAGTAATTACATCCAGCAAGCAACTCATCTAGTTCTTTTTTACTCATATCCATATAGCTCATAAGAACTTCTCTACTAAAATTAACATCCATTAGGTCTCTTAAGCGATCCTCTTCTTTAATTTTCTTTAACTTTCTAAGTTCTCGTGGCTTTTTTCCAAACTTGTTATACCAAAAATCTACGGGGTTAAAAATAGCGGCTCCTACACCCGCATATTCTTTCGCTTTAGGCTTACCAATTTCATAAGTTTGTGGAAGTCCTTCAATATGAATTCGTTTATACTTTTCTTCTGGAACATTTTTAGCATCCACTACGAGTACGCCAATGAGATTATGAGCCTTTACAGTTACTTCGTCGATTTCCATGCGTTTTTGGTGTATCGCTATCTCTAACTCATTTCCTTTGAGAATGTCATTGGTAATTTTCAATTTGACAGATTGATATCCTAAAAATGAGATCAGTAAGGTATCATTCGCAACCGCAGGAACTTCAAATCTTCCAGCAGAATTTGTTGTAGTTCCTTCCACGGAATTTAAGTTTAGAATATGTGCTCTTGACAACGGCTCCTTCGTGTTAAAATCTATAATGGTTCCCTTGAGAATGGTCACAGATTTTTTTTGATTTATTTGGGCTTGAACGCTAGATAGACTCGCTAACAAGACAATAAAAAGGGTGATTTTTCTATACATAGCGCAATGATACTAATAAAAATAAATACAATTTGTTAATTATCTGCAAAAAGAGTACCGAAAATCGACACCCATCTTAATGACTTCAAAGTTACGTAGTAAAGTTAACAAATAAACTGGAGTTTTACGTTTATATTTCAAGGATCGACTAAAACGTAGACTAAAATTTAGACTTATTAGTGAAGAGATTCCCTAACGAAAACGCGTTTATGTTAAAATAGTGCACACGACAGGACTTGAACCTGCACGTCCTAATGGACACTAGCCCCTCAAGCTAGCACGTCTACCAATTCCGCCACGTGTGCAATTATTATGAGGCTGCAAAACTATAAAAGTTAACGCAAACAACCACGTTTTTTTTTAATATTTTACGCTAGCCCTACAGATTCCTTGCTTTTAGAGACCTAATTTTTAATTTAAAATAAAAATGCCGAAAAATTGGAGTTAAAATCAACCCCAATAATTCGGCAAACCTGTGTTCTTTAAATAATCGCTAAATCAAAGGCTTAAAAGTTAAATGTATAATTAATTCCTATCTGAATGACTTTGTTTAATTGCGCCCTTTCAGTAGAGCTTCCATAAGCTCCGTCATCTTTAAAATCTAAATCGATCAGTCCTTGTTTATACCTGCATTCAATATCGATTCCAGTGCCTAGATTAAACCCAACACCTCCCATAATACATAGGTCAATTGGGGTTATTTTAAATTTTTCAGCTGAATCATTGGTGAGATAAAATAAATTATCATCATAATTAAAGGCTAAACTAGGTCCTAACATGAAGTGAAATCGCTGACTTTGTGTGAATAGTTTGTTAGTCAAACCTATTGAAATATAGTTGATAGTGATATCATTAGCTGTGCTTCGTTTAGATTTACCTCCTTGACGTAAATAAGTTATTTCAGGTTGAAGTACATACATTTCAGAAAGTTTAACCGACAAGGCGAGTCCTGCATAAATATCCGATTTAGTGTGCAATTCAGTATGTAGTATTTTAGCATTGTTTAGTCCCATTCGCAAGGCAAGACTCGATTTACCTTGCGCATTTACTGTGGGCATTGCAATTAACAGTACGCCAATTACAGCGACTATTAAGAAGTAATTTTTAGTATGCATAACAAATAATTTTAGTGTTATTGTTATAAATAACATTCACGTATTCATATCATCATCACAGCATAAGGTTAAAAGAATCTGCGAAATGTCTCTATAGCTTGATTTGAATTTGGACGTGCGTATTGTAAGACAATTTCATGTGATCCATCGTTGTGCTTCGTCAGCTCAGAGATGGAGAAGTCGTATGCATAACCAATGAATAGATTTTTACTTAAATATAGCCCTAGCATTCCGCTAATAGAATCATCCAAACGATATGCTCCTCCGAATGTGATTTTTTCATTGATCATAAAATTTCCTGAAAAATCGGCCGATATGGGTGCCCCTTCAACAATTTTGGCAAGAATTGCTGGTTTAAACGTTAAATTATCTGAAATATTAAAAACGTATCCTCCCATTAAATAATAGTGGTTTTCCCTTTGAAATACGACTTCCTCGCCTGGTTTATAACTGTTTTTCGTCAATAAATTTGGGGCAGAGACTCCCAAATACCATTGTTCACCGTACAAAAACCCACCAGCTCCAAAAACAGGTCTTAATTCATTGATGTTTTCATTAAATACCACATCACTATCGTCGTAATAGGTTCCTTTTGACCAATCTACATTTAAAATTTCCATCCCTACATTTATACCTAATGATAACGTGGTATTAGTCCCTAAAGTTAATTGGTATGCAAAAGCACCTTTGATCTCAACTTCATTCGATGGACCAATTTTATCGCTAAAAGCATTTAATCCTAAACCGATAGATTCACCAAGTTTACCATCCAGTGATAAAGATTGTGTAACTGGTGCACCAGCATATCCCATCCACTGTGATCTATGCATGATCGATGCTTCAAAACCACCTGTTGTCCCAGCATAAGCCGAATTTATAGAAAGGGTATTGAACCTATATTGTGTGTACTGTGTTTGCTGTTGTGCCACACTTAGCTTGTAACTAAAGGTAAATATGATGACCATTAGTATATGTACTTTATGATTTTTCATTTTTTTAATATTTTGACGTTGGTATTAATTTAATGACAGTTCGCTTTGGCTTATTTGGCAATGTAAATCCATCCTTTGATTACTTTACCTAGCTCTTCGATACGGAGTAAGTAGAAGTAGGTTCCTTCTGGAAGTGTTTTTCCTTTGGCAACTACCCCACGTACATTGGCAACTCCATTCCAATCATTTTTATAACCTTTAACATCATATACGAGATTACCATACCGATTAAAAATCTGTAATTTACTCGACGGATAATTTTCTATACATTCTATTCTAAATGTATCGTTTGAGCCATCGTTATTCGGTGTGAATTCATTGTATACTGTAAGGCAACTTAAGTTCACCTCTACAGTTACTGCATTATTATTACCATCATTATCTATAGGATTTGAAGATCTAATTAATGCAGTGTTGTGATGGATTCCATCTGGATTCACCTTCACTTTGACCTTTAAACTAGCGGTTTCATTCGCTCCTAAACTTTCAATTTTCCATATTCCACTCGTTGCATTGTACTCTCCATGTGAGGCTGTGGCACTTATAAAGCTAAACCCATTTTGAATTTCTTCTTCAACTTCTACACTAGTAAAGACCGTGTTTCCAGTATTGTGTACGGTAATGGTAAAAGTGAGTATTTCTCCAACTAATGGATTTACCTGATCTGCTGTTTTTTGGATGGTAAGATCTGATTTTATAGTTTCAATGATTATTTCATTCAATGTTTCATCATTGGCTGTATTTCCATTGCCATCAGAAACGGTAGCGATTACATCGTAGATTCCATCCGTTAAAGCATTGGCTTCAGGAATGATTAAAGTCCAGGTGTTGTCATTATTATCAACTAAATGTCCATCTCCTTCGGTATAAACCACATCGTCAACTTCAACGGTTAAGTTATCTGAAGAATCAGCGGTCCCCGTAATGGTCGGAGTCGCATCATTAGCATTCAATGCATTTACTGTAGGCTGTGTTAGCACTATTGGGCTAGTTGTGGTGTCAATTGTCAATTCGTCCGTTGTTCCATCTACAGCGGTATTTCCATTGCCATCAGAAACGGTAGCGATTACATCGTAGATTCCATCCATTAAAGCATTGGCCTCAGGAATGATTAAAGTCCAGGTGTTGTCATTATTATCAACTAAATGTCCATCTCCTTCGGTATAAACCACATCGTCAACTTCAACGGTTAAGTTATCTGAAGAATCAGCGGTTCCTGTAAGGGTCGGAGTTGCGTCACTAGCATTTAATACATTCACCGTAGGCTGTGTTAGCACTATTGGGCTAGTTGTGGTGTCAATTGTCAATTCGTCCGTTGTTCCATCTACAGCGGTATTTCCATTGCCATCAGAAACGGTAGCGATTACATCGTAGATTCCATCCGTTAAAGCATTGGCTTCAGGAATGGTTAAAGTCCAGGTGTTGTCCTTGTTATCTACTAAATGAGCATCCCCTTCGGTATAAACCACATCGTCAACTTCAACGGTTAAGTTGTCTGAAGAATCAGCGGTCCCCGTAATGGT
>JALKAY010000007.1 GCA_023015935.1 Flavobacteriaceae bacterium F08102 | reverse complement strand
AAGTTCACTCTTAGTGTGTTTTCCGGTTGTAAGTTCGGCTAAAATTTTTAATTTAAAAGGTTCTGAATACCGTCTAATTACTTTGTCATTTCTATACATAATGTTTAAAATTATGTAGCCTTTATTCAGGACGGGTCAAAATCGATACCAACAAGCAACGTACTTCAGCACGTATAAACGAATCTAAATAAGCACATTACAATTTGCATTAAGTCACTACAGGTACTGCATATCAGCAATTAACCACGTATACACGACCATTGTTTTTTATGATTTTTTCAATATTTAGTGTATGTTTACGGCTTCACAAATACGAACTATAACGCTTATTTAGTTCGACCCTATTAAAAACACTAAACAAAAATACGCTTGGTGCCCAATGTGAATCTTATGATTGTACATCACCACTAACCTTAAACAAAATCGTCAACAGTATTTAAAACATGCTGAAATGGAAATAAAAACCTTAAAGGGAACAGATAAAAGAAGACTCTTACAAGCTTTTAATGACTCTTTCTCTGACTATTTCATACCTTTTAAACTCAATGAAGAACAATTCACGGCAAAATTAGAAGGAAATAAAATTGATCTTGACATATCTGTAGGAGTATTTGACAATGAAAAGCTGCTTGGATTTATTTTACATGGATTCGACATCATTGATACTAAAAAAGTCGTGTATAATGGAGGAACAGGCGTTCTTCCGAAAAACAGAGGCTACGGACTGACAAAACAAATGTACCGCTATATCCTACCTGTTTTAATTGAAAAAGGAATAAACAAACTTATCCTTGAAGTTATTACCAAGAATATTCAAGCGATTAAATCGTATGAAAAGTCCGGTTTTAAAATTAAAAGAAAGTTAGGGTGTTATCAAGGAAATGTTGAGGTAACAAACACCAATGATCAAATAGAAATTAAGAAATTAAAGCACTTTAACTGGACACTGATGGAATCCTTTTGGGATATCCACCCTACGTGGCAAAATTCAACAAACGTCATCAATACATTGTTAGATACCACCATTTCATTTGGTGCCTATATCGACAATCAATTGGTTGGGTATACTATATATAACATAGCGAACAAACAGATACAACAAATTGCTGTACATAAAGATTTTAGAAATAAAAGAATAGGATCAACCTTAATTTCTACCTTGGCTAATAAGTATGGAAATACGCTTTCTATTATTAATGTAGATAAAACTTCAACGGCTATCCACAATTTTTTCAATAAAATTGGACTTAAAAATACGCTTGAACAATTTGAAATGGTATTGGAATTAGACAAAACTACAGCTAACATAACATGATGAAGAAGCGGCGCCAACAGTTTTACTCCATACACAATAAGATGGTCATCTGAGTCAAACTCTTTTGAATGCATTTCGCGGATAGTACATATCAAAAAACACAAAAAAGCGATACAACGCACTAAGATTACAAGTATATTTAGACACTGAACCACCTTATAGGGGCTATCTGCCCGTCTGGTAAGTGGGTAAAAACAACGTCTTCAATATCGCACAGTATATTTAAGATTAAATACAGCTCGGAACAGGATAAAATTGATTTAAAATAAACCTATGGACATAAACCAAATTATTGATACAATTTACCCACTAACTACAAATTCAAAAAACTTATTAAAGGAGTCGATAATTAAAACTAAGTTGCCCAAGGGACATGTTTTATTCAAAGCAAACGAAATTGAATCAACGATGTATTTTATCAAAAAAGGAATCGTAAGAGCTTATGCATATTCCGATGATAATCAAATCACATTTTGGTTTGGCAAAGAAGGATCTCCGATAGTTTCTATGCAAAGTTATGTTAATAATCAAAAAGGATACGAAGAGGTAGAATTATTAGAAGATTGTGAACTTTACGCATTAAAAACAGACAAACTTCAACAACTTTATTTAAAAGACTTTCAAATTGCAAATTGGGGACGGAAATTTGCTGAATTTGAACTTATTAAATCAGAAGAGCGCCTTATTTCCTTACAATTTAACACCGCCACTGAACGATATTTAGCCCTTCTAAAAAATTATCCCAGCATTTTACAACGTGTTCAATTAGCGCATATCGCATCCTATCTAGGGATTACCCAAGTTAGTTTAAGCAGAATTAGAGCGAACTTAAAATAATTTTCTTTTTTATCATTTGTTAAATAGTTTCTTAAAAATGTTTAAGATTTTTGTATCACAATCCGATTCATAAACTGAGTTGGTTAGCCATTTTTCACCTTTTTATTAATTAAGAGTACAAAAAATTCATTTAAACTAAAGTTAGCTATGTCAAATTCGATAAAAATTAAAACGTTAATTATTCCCTTCCTATGCACAATTCTTCTAATGAGTTGTAACAGTAAAAACAAGACTACTAATTCACCTGTAAAAACAGAAACTAAAGAATTAAAAAAAATATTGTTCGTAGTTACAAGCCATAGCGAAAAAGGAAATACAGGAGAAAAAACAGGGTACTATCTAGGAGAAGTTTCTCATCCATGGGATGTATTACATTCAGCGGGGTACGAAATAGATTTTGTAAGTCCAAAAGGTGGAAAAGCCCCTGTAGATGCATTTGACATGAATGATTCTATCAATAAGAAGTTTTGGGATAACGACACCTATCGCAACAAAATTGAAAACACTAAAAAACCTAACGAAGTAAATCCAGCAGATTATGTCGCCATCCATTATGCTGGAGGTCATGGGGCTATGTGGGATTTTGCCGATAATACAGAAATTGCAGAGATAGCGAAAAAGATTTATGAAAACAATGGGGTAGTCAGTGCCGTGTGTCACGGACCAGCGGGTCTCATAAACATTAAATTGAGTGACGGATCATACCTCGTTGATGGTAAAAAAGTAAATGCATTTACGAATGAAGAGGAGCATAAAGTAAATCTAGCAGAAGTAGTTCCCTTTTTATTAGAAGATAAGTTAATCGAACGTGGTGCTATTTTTGAAAAATCCGCCCCTTTTACCAAACATGTAGTTACTGATCAACGATTAATAACAGGACAAAATCCTCAATCAGCACATAGTGTCGGTAAGGCCACATTAAATGAGCTACAAAGACGAACTAAAAGTGCGCACTAAATGAACGGAGAAAAAAATTTAGAGGTGCTTTTAAAATCAATGAAACCTAAACACCACACAGGCCAATTTGTCTTTTGTAAGACTGAAAATTTAGAGCAACTCAATTTGAGTCAAATCATAATGACCTTCAAAGAAGAAGAAGGCATAACGGTTATTACTAAAAAGGAAGTCGCAGACAAATTAAATTTAGCCTATTCTTTTGTTGCGTCGTGGATTACCCTGACGGTACATTCGTCTTTAGAAGCCGTTGGTCTAACCGCGGCATTCTCAAAGGCCTTATCAGAAAATGGAATTAGTTGTAATGTCGTTGCCGCGTATTATCATGATCATATTTTTGTTGACATTAAAGACACCCAAAAAGCCATGGAAATTTTAAGTGACTTTTCAAAATAGAAAATCTACTGCTTGCCAAATCAGCTAGCAAAAAATAGGCTCTATAAAAATTGAATTAATTTAAATTTTTAAAAAAACGCAAAATAAATAACCCCGATGAATTGGATATTATTGATTATTGCTGGACTTTTTGAAGTTGCCTTTGCCGCTTGCCTTGGAAAAGCGAAGGAGGCTACGGGTATTGAATCGACCTACTGGTATGTTGGATTTTTAGTTTGTATGACCATAAGTATGCTCCTTCTTATAAAAGTGACCCAACACCTCCCCATTGGCACCGCGTACGCAGTGTGGACTGGCATTGGTGCTGTAGGAACTGTCTTGGTTGGAATTTTTATTTTTAAAGAACCCGCAACTTTTTGGCGACTTTTATTCATGACAACATTAATTATATCTATTATCGGATTGAAAGTCGTTTCGCATTAACCTCCCCTATTCTATGTGAAAATGAGTTTGAGTTCAAGTGCATTTACAAAAATTACTTTCGCCTGTTCACTTGGCTCGTGTCCTACGAATTAGGTATTTTCGTACCGCGCTAGAAATAGAGCCAACTTCCTAAAACGAACTATGTACAGTCCGATGACAACAAATTAAAAAATGAATAAATTATTACTAACAGACTTATCAGAACTGGAATCTCTCCTAGAAAAAGTAAAAAAACAGGGGGTAGATTATATCCATAAAATAGCAGAACGACCTACTTCAACTACCAGAAATATACCAGAAACAAGAACGCTAGAGACAAAAGGCCTTGGCGCTCATGAAACACTTAAATTATTCAATAAAATATTTGAACCAATCCTCGTGTCATCTTCTGGACCAAGATTTTGGGGGTACGTAATTGGTGGTGCAACACCTGCCTCTATAATAGGTGATTGGTTAGCGACCATCTATGACCAAAACCCACAAGCAATCAATGGCGAAGGAGATCTTTCTGCAAATATTGAAATAGAAACGATTAAATTGCTATTAGACCTTTTTAAATTGCCTAAATCGTATGTAGGCGGATTTGTAACGGGAGCTACAATGTCAAATTTTACTTGTTTAGCAGTTGCTAGGCAATGGATTGGAAAATTCACAGGCAAAGATATTGCCAAAGAAGGCCTAACAGAAAAAATACCTATTTTAACAGCCACACCCCATTCTTCTGCTTTGAAAGCACTTGCCCTTTTAGGTATTGGTAGCAATAATATTATTAAAATAAAAACCATAGAAGGAAACCGAGAAGCTATTTCAATTGATGATTTAGAAGCGCAAATAAAAAAATTAAATGGACAACCGTTTATACTCATAGCAAGTGCAGGAACTGTAAATACAGTTGATTTTGATGATTTTAGCGCAATACAAAAACTAAAAAAACAATATAATTTTTGGTGGCACACGGACGCTGCCTTTGGTGGATTCGCAGCTTGCTCAAACACCTACAAACACTTTCTTAAAGACTGGGAACATGCTGATAGTATAACAATTGACTGCCATAAATGGCTCAATGTTCCTTATGAGAGTGCCGTTTTTCTGATAAAGGAAGTTCATAGCTCATTACAAACAGAATGTTTTCAAAACCCCAGTGCAGCATATCTCGGAAATCCAATGGGTAATTTCAATTACCTTAATTTTCTCCCAGAAAATTCAAGACGTCTCAAAGCATTACCTGCTTGGTTTACATTGATGGCGTATGGAAAAGACGGGTATACGTCGATCGTCGAAAACTGTATCCGTTTGGCAAAACAATTTGGATGTAAAATTGATCAGTCAGCAGATTTTAAATTACTGGCTCCTGTTAGATTGAACACTATTATTTTCAATTTAAAACACACAGAAAATCAAGACAAACTAACTGTTTTTTTATCCCACTTAAACAGGACTGGCAAGGTATTTATGACACCCACATTTTACAAAAACCAATACGGAATTCGAGCCGCGTTTGTAAATTGGAGAACCACTGATGATGATGTTGAATTAGTGTTTAAAGAAATGAACCAAATAATACGTCTAATTTAATTTTAACTAAATAGCGTAAACTATACAGCGGGATTGAATCTAATAAATCAACCCCCATGATTTATTCCCTTAGAAGTCACTGTTGATTTTTGTTCATAATTTAAAATCTTTTGAATCAATCAAATTAACTAACTTCATGCCTTCATAGCGAATTTTAACTGTTTACCAACTATCAACACAGACAAACAACGTAGAAATCTCACCATAGATAAACCTAAAAAATGACGCCTAAACAAAAAGATTATTTTGCAGAAAAAGCAGAAAACTTTGACAAACAAGCTTCTACAACTCAAAATGTTGGGAATATTGGTGCTTTAATTTTAAAAGAACTTTCCTTTTCATCAAAAATGTCAGTTATGGATTTTGGATCGGGGACTGGATTGTTATTATCGCAAATTGCGCCTTTCGTGAGTGAAATTACCGCCGTTGATATTTCTGCTTCAATGAATGGAGTTTTACGATCGAAAATGAACTCCATCAATTGTAAACTTCACCTAGTAGAACTGGATTTAACAAAAGAAACTTTAGATACTAAATTTGATGCTATTATTTCGTCTATGACGATGCATCACATTGAGCACGTTCAGGGGTTATTTAATAAATTTTATTCATTACTCAATGACGACGGAACCATTGCCATTGCCGATTTAGATAAAGAAGATGGCTCATTTCATTCAGAAGATACAGGCGTTTTTCATCACGGATTTAATCGAAGTGAATTTATACAATTAGCTAAAAATGCCGGGTTTAAAGACTTGAAAATTCAAACCGCAAGCATAATTAATAAACCAACGGGCAACTATCCTGTTTTTTTGTTAACGGGTAAAAAATAACTGAACTCAATGTACCATTAAAAGCCATTACGTATCAAATCAAAGACCGATGCATATGCACCCTCCGTAAATCGCTGCTCCCAACCTACCACTCCCCAACAAAAATGAACTAAATATAGAAAATTCATAAAATAAAAGGCTAGCCATTTTTTTATTACTAACCGATTGTTTAGTTTTGTGCCGTAGTTAGAAATAATGGCAAGGAAAAAAAAATACAACGAAGACGAAGTCATAGAAAAAGCAATGCACTTGTTTTGGCGTAATGGTTATGCCGCTACTTCAATGCAAATGCTCGAAAAAGAAATGGGCATCAATAAGTTTTCTATTTATGCAAGTTTTGGGAACAAACATGGCCTATTTCTCAAAAGCATACAATGTTACAAAAAACAACTAAATTCCATCTTCGAAGCTTTTAAAAATTCGAACAAAGGAATAGAAGACATTAAAGACTTTTTCTATAACTCTGTTAGAATTTGCCAAATTGAAGGAAATCAAAAAGGCTGTTTGTTAACGAATACCTACAATGAATTTTCAGGAATAGAAGATAAACAAATTAATGAGCTAATGAATTCTTTTATGAAAGATCTAAAAGAATTATTTATTCAAAAATTAAGGATGAATTCTAAAAAAGATGAAGAAACCATCGTAAAACAAGCCAATTATTTGCTATTAGCAAAACACGGATTAGCAGCGGCATCAAGAGTAAATAATGAAAAAGAAATAGAAGATTATATTGAAATGACCTTTAAAAATTTATAACCTTTTTTTTTACCTCATAACTAAACAACCGTTTAGTTATTTAACAATAAAACACACAAGAAATTATGAACAACGTATTATTTATCACAAATTTATTAATGGCCATAGTCTTATCGCGATTTGCTATTTCAAAATTAACAGGATGGGAAATTTCAGTAAAAGCATTTGTTGAAATGGCAAAACCTTTAGGTATTGACCCAACTTTTTTTAGAATATCAACGGGTATATTAATTGCCGCTGTAGTCATTGGTTATTTAATAACAGCCATCCTTACCTTGATAAGGAATAACACCTCTATTAATTCTAAAATTCAATTTAACACGTGGGCAACCTTTGCAAATATTTTGGGCTTACTCACAATGATAGGTGCACTGATTGCTGAATTTTCATTACGAGTTCAACCTAAATGGCTGTTGGTTTATATCGCCATTGGCATTGTATTTTTCTCAACAATAAACCTCTTTATCCTTAAAAAGCAACAACAAATGAAAATTAATAAACATTAAAATTATGACAACATTAAAAATTCACAACATAGAAACTGCACCAGAAGAAAGCAAAGCTTTTTTAGAGCAATCACTTAAATCAAACGGTATGATACCCGGTTTACACGGCGTTTTAGCCGGTGCCCCAGGCCTATTAGAAGCGTATCAAACGTTACACAAACTCTTCACTCAATCTTCCTTCAATAAAGAAGAATTAACCGTGGTATGGCAAACCATTAATGTAGAACACGAATGTCATTACTGTGTTCCTGCACATACGGGTATTGCAGCAATGATGAAAGTAGATTCGACATTGAGTGATGCTCTAAGAAATAAAACCGCAATGCCAACTGAAAAGTTGCAAGTATTACACGATTTCACGTTAAATGTAGTGCGCAACCGTGGACATGTAACTCAAGAAGATTTAAACACGTTTTATAGAGCCGGTTATACTGAAAGACACGTATTGGAAGTTATTTTAGGTTTATCGCAAAAAGTGATTAGCAATTATACAAATCATATTGCCAACACCCCCATAGATACTCCATTTCAAAAGTTTGCTTGGAAAGCAACCTCGGTTTAATCTAGGAACAACAAGATAAGTTCAAACCGTACAGTTTGAACTTATCTACTTTTACTATCTCTTTGAGGTATTTTTTAATACGTTACCATCTGTAGTGAAAATTATACGAATAAAAGCAATCGTCAAAAAATACATCAATAAACACTTCTACAAAATAGACTATCCCTATTCCATAAACACCGCCAACCTCAAACGACTCCGCCTTTGATAAAAAGGCATACCACATAAGGTGTTCCCCTAACAAATGGCAAGCCTCAGAAACCTAGCCACCAAAAAATGCCAAATAAACGACCTACTACGTAAACAGTGGTGGTCATACCAATAATCGTTTTAATGATGGTAAATTGACCAAATCTAAAGCAAAAACTGATCATCCAGATCGCTTCACTTATGACCCTATATTGCCCGTACCTTCTTATGGAGGAAATGTATGTTGTTCAGAAAATGCAGTTACAGGAGGTACGTTCAATCAACAACAAATGAAAACTAGAAATGACATTTTAGTTTACACCTCCAACGTTTTAAAAGAAGGTATCGAAGTTTCTGGTTTTATTGAATCTACATTATACGTATCTTCAGATGTAAAAGATACTGATTTCACCATTAAACTTATCGATGTACATCCAGATGGAAAAGCATATAATTTAGATGAAACCATACAACATGCTAGATATCGTCAAGGTTATGGCAAAGAAGTCTTTATGGAAAAAGGCAAAATCTACAAATTGATTTAACACTTAAGGCTACAAGCAATTACTCTAAAAAACGACATCGTATCCGTAGTGGAGTATCTAGTAATAAATTTACTCGTTTTGCTAGAAACCTAAATTACGGTGGTAATAACTATGACAAAAAAAAGGCGTTGTAGCTCATAATAAGATACATCATTCTTCTACCTATCCATGACAAATTAGACTACCCATTATTTCTCATTTAACTGAAAATTAAAAATGGTATGATTGACAACGTCAAAAATATTAACAGGTTATTAGTCTCTACATAAAATTCACTTTTTTATCACCCCTTTTAACAACTCATTATCAAACCATTAAACATAAAAAAATGCATAGATATTTAGGCGTTTATAGGAATTTTATTAAATTTACATGAACGTGTTCTTTAAATCTTATCGATAAGTTAGCTACATTTAAAATGAACAAGTGCTTTATAAGCCAGGTATATATGGTTAAACACTAAATCTAACCCCAAAACCCAACCACATAGGCAAACTTTTTAAACAAGCTGACAAAATAATCAATGGAATATAGATTTTTCAAATAGTTCTTCAGGTTATCTTGCGTAATAAATAAAGAGCAATCGACTTTTCATGAGCTGAAGTCTAAGTAGCGGTGACTTTAACTTTATTAAGTCTGTGCCTAAAAATAATTAACCAAAACATACAATCATGAGCACTTTTAAAAATTTCACCGAGAATCCTACTTCAATAGGCTTATTTATAATCATTTTATCAACTATTTTACTCTTACCATCATGTAAAAAAGATAAAAAAGAAAAAGAACATGCTATAGAAATAATAACGGAGGATATGGATTTCCAAATGCCCGATACGATTACCTCTGGATGGAATACTTTTCGTTATAAAAATCTTTCATCACAAACACATTTTTTTCTTGTCGACAAGTATCCTGAAGGCAAGACATCAAAAGATGCTGAAAATTTAGTAGCCCCAGTCTTTGATAGTGCTATACAATTAATTATGAATGGAAAAACTGAAGAGGGCTATGCTGAGTTCGCAAAGCTCCCTGATTGGTTTAGTGAAGTTGTTTATGTAGGAGGATCAGGTCTGCTCTCTCCTAATCAAATAGGAGAAACAACACTAAATTTGAAACCTGGTAAATACATCATTGAATGTTATGTAAAAATGAGCAATGGTATATTCCACACCTCCATGGGAATGACAAAAGATATCGTAGTATCAACTGAGGATTCAGGAAATAGTGCTCTAACTTCAGATGTAGATATTCGAATTTCGAGTACTGATGGTATTGTTTTTAATGACTCCATTGGTTCAGGGATGCATATCTTTTCTGTTTTTTTCAAAGATCAAGTTGTACATGAAAATTTTGTAGGACACGACATTAACCTTGTTAAATTGGGTGAAAATGCTAATCTAGAAGAATTGGAAAATTGGATGAATTGGGCAAATCCGAAAGGATTAATAGAACCAGCGCCTCATGCCATAACCTTTTTAGGCGGTGTTAATAATATGCCAGCGGGAAACATCGGATATTTTAGCGCAGAACTTGAACCTGGGAAATATGCCCTAATCTCAGAAGTGCCTAATGCTTCAAGTAAAAATATGCTAAAAATATTTGAAGTAACTGATTAGATTATTCTGTCAAATCAAGGGCGTCCACTCCGTGAAAAACAAAATGGTATCGACAACGAACACGTAAAAAGATAAACGACCTACGTTCAATCTTTTTAATGGTGTAATTTTTAACGAAATACCCATTTCACACAGGTTAAAAACTAAATTATTACATAAAATCACTTAGAAGGTGGCCTACACTTTCTCACACAATCTTATGGGAAAATTTGGGCGATTTTTGAGACGCTAGATTGAACTAATTTCTACGGAAATTCAAAAATTTCGATATCTACCAAGTCAGTGATTCACTCAAACGCTCTGTAATTTCGTCGATCTCAACCCTAATGTAAATCATTATATATCAACTGTAACCAATCAGTAGGACCTTATCGTTATTTTCTAAACAGTACACGTACATCAAAACTAAAGTGATTTTTATCCACCACTAGGGTAAAATGATTTACGTCATATTTTAACCCCATCTCCTATCGTACATTTGCGATAAGGAATAGGTAAATATTTTGAGATGAATGAGTGCCGCTAAAAATTAAAAAGTACAACGGCCAATAAATAAAAGCCATATGACCAGAAGTCTAGTACATATCAAATATACCGAAGACACAGAAGCATTAGCAAAATTTGCTAAAGCCTTAGGTCATCCAACTCGCATTGTCATTTTAAAGTACCTTGAAAATCAATCGTGTTGTTTTACTGGAGATTTAGTTGATGTATTACCTATTTCACAATCAACTGTTTCACAACACCTCAAGGAATTAAAAAATGCGGGATTAATACAAGGTGAATTAAAACCACCCAAAATTAAGTATTGTATCAATCAAGAAAACTGGAAAATTGCAAAAACACTTTTTCAACAATTTTTTAAATAATATTTTTTTCAATAACCACATCGTTTATCGACGATCATAAAACAATAAACAATATGACCAAAGTAATTAAAATTTTAGGGACGGGTTGTCCAAAATGTAAATCAATGACAAACGTTGTGCAAGAAGTCGTTACCGCTAACCAAATAGATGCAACAATCGAGAAAGTGGAAGACATCATGGAAATTATGAAATTCAACGTGTTGAGAACACCTGCCTTAGTGATTGACGAAGAAATCACCATAAAAGGGAGAGTCCCTTCAAAAGAAGAGGTATTAGCTCTTTTAAAATAATGCAAAACACACCTTATGGAATATCACATCAAGGCTTTTTCCATTGCTAATCAAGATGCCGTAGTCGATATAAAATCGTCTCATATTCATTTTGGCACAACATCAAAGACGGCGAATACCCTGCCCAATCCAGCAGAATTATTTCTTAGTGCTTTTGCCTCCTGCATATTGAAAAATGTTGAACGCTTTTCAAGAATGATGAAATTCACCTATACAAAAGCAACGATTGAAGTGAATGCAAATCGCCCTGAAAATCCGCCAAGAATAGATAACATCACATACACGTTAACCATTTATAGCACCGACAAAAAGCTCAATAAATCATTACTGAAAAAGAACATTGAAAAGTTTGGCACCATCTACAATTCGGTAAAATTATCATGTGCAATTTCAGGGACTATTAATATCATTGAACATGTTTAATTGGATACAACGCATAGCTGATTGGTTGGTCTATGATGTTTTGAACCTAAGCAAAGAGCAACACTTAACTGAAGCGTTAAATTTCTTTATATATGATACTACAAAGATTTTAATTTTACTTTTTATAGTCATCTTTTTTATGGGAATTGTAAATAGTTACTTTCCTATAGACAAGGTCAAAAACTATTTATCAAGAAAGAAATTATATGGCTTAGAGTACTTTATAGCAAGTCTTTTTGGGGTGGTCACACCTTTTTGTTCCTGTTCTTCAGTCCCTTTGTTTATTGGATTTGTACGTGGTGGAATTCCTTTAGGGGTAACCTTTTCTTTTTTAATTACTTCGCCATTAGTCAACGAAGTAGCTATCGGCCTTTTTATTGGCTTATTTGGAATTAAAACAACGATAATTTACGTTGTAACGGGCGTATTATTAGGAACTATCGCTGGTATAATTCTTCAAAATTTAAAATTAGAACGCTATCTAACGCCCTGGGTAAAAGAAGTGTTAGCAAATGCTCAAAGAGATCAAGACGCATTTCAATCCGAAAAATTAACGTTTAAACAACGTTTGCCCATAATTTGGACAGAAGTCATCAAAATACTTAAAGGCATTATTCCATACGTAATTGTTGGTATTGCCATAGGTGGATTAATGCACGGTTATATCCCTGAAGGTTTTTTTGAAAAATACATGAACAAAGACAACCTTTTTGCGGTACCTATTGCTACCATTTTAGCTGTACCCATGTATTCTAACGCGTCAGGAATTCTACCCGTAGTTCAAGTGCTCGTTGCCAAAGGAATTCCATTAGGAACCGCTATCGCATTTATGATGGGGGTTGTAGGTCTTTCACTTCCAGAAGCAATGCTCTTAAAAAAAGTTATGACTTTAAAATTAATCACCATCTTTTTCACGGTCGTTACACTTTGCATCATCTTTTCAGGATTTTTATTTAACATCCTATTATAAACCATAAAATAATACTAAATGAAAACAATAAACATTATCACAATCATAGCCATTGGATTCTTATATACATTTTCCTATGGACAATCCAATAGTAATCGTCAATCAATAGACCAATCTATTTCAAAAATAGAAGTGTTAGATTTCCATTCTACCCACCGTTGTATAACGTGCAATGCCATTGAAGCCAACACTAAATACACACTAAACACCTATTTTCCCGAAGAATTGAAAAATAATAGAATTACATTGAAAGTAATCAATGTTGATAAAAAAGAAAATCAAAAAATTGCTGAAAAATTCGAAGCTTCTGGAACCTCCCTATTCTTAAATGTGATTAAAAACGGAAAAGAAACCCATATAAATCTAACAAATTTTGCCTTTATGAAAGGAAAAGATAAAGAAGCATTTTCCAAAGAACTAAAAGCCAAAATTGAGATAGAATTAAATAAGCGCTAAATGGATTTTTTGCAATCGCTGTTAGAAAACTACAACATCCCCATTATAACGGCATTTATACTCGGACTCATGACCGCCATTAGCCCTTGTCCTTTAGCAACCAACATAACAGCAACCGCTTTCATTTCAAAAAATATTTCGAATAAAAGGAAGGTGTTTTTAAGCGGATTGCTTTATTCTTTGGGCAGAGGATTTAGTTACACGGCTATTGGACTCATCTTATATTTTGGCGCGAGCAAATTCCATATTGCGCGGTTTTTCAATCAGAACGGTGAGAAATATTTAGGCCCTTTATTAATCATTATTGGGTTAATTATGCTCGGTATAATTAAATTGAATTTTTTAGGAAAACTAAATTTTCAAGAAAAAATGTCTGAAAAATTTAAGGACAAAGGACTTTTAGGCTCATTTTTAATTGGAGTACTCTTTGCTTTGGCATTTTGTCCTTATAGTGGGGCACTATTTTTTGGAATGCTAATTCCGATTACGATTGCATCGGCAGATGGACTTTATTTACCGCTTGTATTTGCTTTTGGAACAGGATTACCTGTAATTCTTTTTACCTATTTATTAGCTTTTACAGCAAGAAAAGTAGGGGTATTCTACAACAGAATTACCAAAATTGAAAAAATAATGCGAACGGTTGCGGGGATTGTTTTTATAATGACTGGACTGTATTATGTGTTGATTTTCACAGGAATATTATCATAACGAACGCTTGAAATTATTCAGTAAGTAAAGGTAACGACAAACATCCGTTTTGTCCTTTTTTGTACTAAACCAAAGCAAACACACAACTTTCATGGGAAAGACACAAAGTGTCCCCATAAGCCTTACCACATACAGTCCTCATACCAAATACGTTAGAATGCTTTTTATTTCGTAAATTACCCCTAATAACCAATACTTAACAATGATGAAAAAATTGATTGTACTCATCCCGTTAATATGCAGTTCTTTTTATTCTATTGCTCAATCTTTTACACTTGAACATGACCATTCAACCATTCAAGTCACTAATATGGACACCAGTGTGGAATTTTATAAAAACATTTTAAACCTAAAGGAACTTGAGACTCCTTGGCCCGATTTTAAATTGATACGATTTTTTGAAACTGGGAAAAACCAACAACTCCATATAGCACAAGCTGATATTGAAAAATACGGTAACATCAAAGTCAACAAGGTTCTTCATCTCGCTTTTACCGTAAAAAACTTTGATGAATATGTAACATTTTTACATGAAAAAGGAATTAAATATTCGAACTTTGCGGGTGAAAGCAATAAAATCCAATCGAGGCCAGACCGAGTAAGACAGCTTTATTTCCAAGATCCAGACGGGTATTGGATTGAGATTAATGATGCAAATCATTAATTTATTCGAACAACGTTCTACTTTAAAGGATCAAAACAGCAGGTAATCCCACAAAATTAAACGGTTGTGCAATTACGCCAATCATTACATGCATCTTAAAAAAACAATATCTCACAAGAAATTACTTGTACCTATTGGAACCTTATGCAACCTAAAAATAAATTTAAGTTATACCCCGGCGAAAAAAATCTTAGCAAACCCACAACCGAGCATATAAACCTTAAGAGTACCCAAAAGAATACCTTGTTTTCATTCAACTAAAAGTCGATTGCATATTGATTTACTTAAAACCACCCCTGAAGTATCATCATACGAAATGGTATAACTTCCATCAAAAGATTCAATTTGGTTTACCGTAATTTTAGTGTTGAGCTGTATAGATTTTTTGTTTAGATATAATAAAAAGTCCATTGAACTATCTTGCAAAGCTTTGACAACAACCGTCGATCCTACAGGGATTTGTGATAACCTTTTATAATTCACTTTATTGAAATTACCATTTTTGTCTGGTATGGGAGAACCGTGAGGATCCGTTGTTGGAAATCCCAATAACTCATCCATTCGATCAAAAAACTTTTCAGTTTTTATATGCTCTAACTCTTCTGCAATTTCGTGCACTTCTTCCCAACCAAATCCCATTATTTGTAATAAAAATATTTCAGATAAACGGTGCTTTCTAATAATTTCTGCAGCCCGAAGCTTCCCTTTTTTCGTAATTTTTATGGGTTTATATTTTTCAGACTTTACAATTCCCTCTAATTGTAACTTTTTTATCATATCATTCGCCGTTGGCTTACTTACCCTTAATTCTTCCCCTAAATCAGAAAGGGCAATGTTTTCATTTTTCTGATGTAAATAAAACAAAGCCTTGATATAATTTTCTTTCGTATGAGAGACCATAAAATTAATTTTTAACAAAGATATAAATTATTATCTAATTTATTTGTTAGTCTTATCTAACTTATTAGTTTTGTATCACTAATTTTAAACTGCTAAACGATGAATACTAAAATCATAGTGTCCTTTATCTTATTTACACTATTTATACAATCAACACAAGCCCAAACAGGAACCATTAAGGGTTCCGTAAAAACAAATGGCAAACCAAAAGCCTTTGCACAAGTAATTATTGATTCCACAAACTTTGGTACAATCACGAATCGCCACGGAAATTTTATCCTAGCCAAAATTCCATTTGGAAATTATCAAATTACCGTTTCCTATATAGGGTATAAAAAAATTGTTAAACATTTTAGCATTAATGAATATCAACCTAAAATCAACCTCGATTTTAATCTTACTGAACCAACGATGATTCTAGAAGATATTGTGGTTACAGCAACTAAAACACCCAAGCGACAAACCAACACACCAATAATTGTCAATGTCATTAATAGTCAAACTATGAGTAATGTACAAGCTTGCAATCTTTCAGATGGATTAAAATTCCAACCTGGTTTGAGAGTAGAAACTGACTGCCAAACATGTAACTATACTCAGTTAAGAATGAATGGATTAACTGGTGGATATTCCCAAATCTTAATAAATGGACGCCCTATCTTTAGTCCACTTACAGGATTATACGGAATGGAACAACTTCCTACAAACATGATAGATCGAATCGAAGTTGTTCGGGGGGGTGGCTCTTCACTATATGGCTCGAGTGCTATTGGAGGAACAGTAAATGTAATTACGAAAATTCCTCAAAACAACAATTATGAGCTAAATTACACCTACCAAAACATTGACAATCAAACCAATGATCATACAGTTAGTGGGAATGCCACATCGGTTTCCGAAAATAAAAATTCAGGAATCTCTTTTTTCATGAATCATAGAGAACGTGATTTTTATGATGCAAATAAAGATGCATTTTCTGAAATCCCACTTATAAAAAACACCTCCATAGGTGCAAACATGTTTTTTCTTCCAAAAGAAAATCAAAAAATAGAAATTAACTTCAGTAATATACACGAATATAGATTGGGTGGCGAAATGCTTATAGATAAACCTGCCCACCTTACCCAACAGTCCGAAGAGCGAACACATGAAGTATGGATGGCCAATATTGATTATCAAATCAATTTCAACAATGACAACAGTTCATTAATCACCTATTTTGCTTGGCAAAATACTGACCGTAAACATTATACTGGAATTCAGCCTGATCAAGGAACAACAGCATATAATGAATTTATAGCCAACCCACCATATGGAACATCCGATGTTAGCACGTATTCTATTGGCTCCCAAATAAACCACAAGCTCAATAACTTCCTAAGTGGAACTAATATATTAACCTTAGGTACAGAATACCTATTTGATGAGGTTTTAGACGAGATTCCTGCCTATTCGTATTTAATCGATCAAACCACAAAAAATATAGGAATATTTCTACAAAGTGACTGGAAAGTAAATCAACAACTAACATTGCTTTCAGGTATAAGAATGGACATGCACAATTTAATAGATAACACTATTTTTAACCCTAGAGCATCCTTGTTATATAAACTTAAAGAAAATACACAAATTAGATTTAGTTATGGCACAGGATTTAGAGCACCTCAAGCCTTTGATGCCGATTTACATATTGCATTTGCCGGTGGTGGTATATCTCGGATATCCTTAGCTCCTAATCTAAAACAAGAAAAATCACAAAGTTTTAGTACTTCTATCAATTATGATAAGCCAATGGAAAAATGGATTGCTGGCTTTACGTTGGAAGGTTTCTATAATCAATTACGCGATGCTTTTATTCTCCAACCAATTGGTCATGATTCATTTGGGGAATTATTTGAAAAACAAAACGGAGATGGCGCAAATGTTAGGGGACTTACCTTAGAATTAAGAGCAAATTACAACCGTAAACTCCAATTTGAAGGAGGTTTTACGCTGCAATCAAGTAAATTTGACCAACCCGTTGAATACATAGATGGAATTCAAGGAATTCGAGCGTTTACAAGAACACCAAAAACGTATGGTTATGCAATATTAAACTTTGCATCAAAGAAAAAATGGAACGCAACACTCAATTATATCTATACGGGAAAAATGAAACTACCTCATTTTGCAGGTGCACCCAATCAACAAACAGACGAAATTATAACTTCCAATGTCTTTTCTGAGTTTAGCACGAAATTAAGCTATACGTTCCCGATAAGTCAGTTAGCAAGTACTGTGGAACTTTATAGTGGAATAAAAAATATTTTTGACGCCTATCAAAATGACTTTGATATTGGAAAAGATAGGGACAGCAATTACATTTATGGGCCAGCCCAACCAAGAACAGTTTATTTTGGATTAAAATTTAAATTTAAATAAACACATTAATTATAACCAGGTTATTTGACAAACATACTGTATAAAAAATGTGCTGGTACCCGTGAATGCTGGTTTATTAAGTTTTAAACCTAATTATTTCTAAATCAATTTCTCAATAAACATTTCTAGAATTACATAAGCAAACTCTAAATCACCTGTCACACCAATAAATCCAACAAACACAACACCAGCACATTAACTAATTAAAACAAAATGTGAGATTCATCTCCTTATCATATACGTCTCACAAACAATCCTATTAAAGGATAAGAAATTTAACAAAGATGAATCTAAATTAAACTATTCGAAATTTAAACGGTCAAACACATAATACGAACTATAAAATATCCTACTATGAAAACAGTATTTAAATGTATACTTGCCATTGCGATGACAATTGGAATGACTACAAGTGGGTATAGTCAAAAAAAACACACACAACTGTAGTTATAAAACATACCCCAACAAAAAAGGTTGTATATATTAAAACGCCTAAAAAACAAAGTAGACCACTCATAGGGACCGTTATCTATGAACTCCCAAAAAGTGCTACCCCAATCTTACTAAACAAACATCGTTACATAAAACATCGTAATGTATTGTATACTAAAGTTAACGTGAGAGGAAGACGCGCTTATAAAGTTGTGAGATATGTTTAAAAGTAGCTATCAATACACCTAAAAAGCAGATTAGACCAAGGTTTAATCTGCTATATGATCTTAAAAAACGCAAAAATGAAAAAACACTTCACCTTTTTATTACTCTTTTTAACAGCACAACTGTTCGCCCAAGAAAACCACGAACAGTTAACCGCAACCATCATTGGGTCTGGCTCACCCAAATTCAATACAGAACGCTCGGGACCTTCTGTATTAATATCGTATAAAAACACACACATCTTAGTAGATATGGGAAATGGAACGCAGGCCAATTTAAACAAGATAAACACAAGAATTAAAGATATTGACGGTTTCCTTTTTACGCACCATCATTTAGACCATAATGAGGAATTTGCTCCTATTTTTATACAATCACTGCTTGGTGGAAATAAAACAACTATCGCAGGACCCAAACAAACTACCTCTATAATCAATAAGATTCTTGAAATATATGAAGAAGACCTTACCTATAGATTATCAAAATCAGGAAGAAATTTAAAAAGTGCTACTGCAAATTTCAATGCTAAAAACCTATCGGGTAATACAGCATTCACTATTGGAGACATAAAAATTACCTACACACCGGTTAACCACACCATTGCCACATTAGCCTATCGTTTTGATGCAGGCAATCAATCTATCGTAATTTCTGGTGATTTAACCTACTCGAAATCTTTACCTCTTTTGGCTAACAATGCAGATTATTTAATCATGGATTCAGGAGGAGCTATAGAAGAAGGAAAAAAAAGAAATGTTCAAAAAAATACCAAAAGAAAAAATGCTAAAACTAAAGAAAAAGCACACGTTAATCTAGCTGAAAGTTCACTAATGGCCAAAGAAGCTAATGTTAAAAACTTAGTTTTGACCCATTTCAATTTTACAAATGTTGATGAAAAAGCAACCACTGCTGAAATACGAAAAAATTATGTTGGCAACATTTTATTTGCCAAAGATTTAATGGTTTTACCCCTTGAAAAAAATTCACATAGTCATGATGGAATAACTCATTCACACAATAATGAACATTTACCAGAAATAAAAAACACTGCAAAAACAACCCTAACGTTTCAAAATAAAGTTTCCATCATAGAAGATAAAAAGAATGATATTCGTATCATTAAATCGAATGCGATTCCAAATCATACTGTAGGTCAATTTCCTACCTTAGGAAATCCTAATAAAATTACAGAACAAGAAAAAGTATATACCATCGATTTAACTCCTGAATTAGCAAAAAATAAAACCTATGTGTATGATCGAGGTATTGATCGAGGAAGACCTAGCTACGTATTTGGAGTAGCCATCAATGGCGTGAAATTTGAACCTTCTGCGAATGAATATTTTAGAAATAATGCAACAAATGAACCCAATTACGAATGGACACTTGAACCTTTGAGTGATGAAGTAAACTTAGGTGAAGATTATAACAACGCCCATGTTCAACCAAACGGCGAATATCATTACCACGGAACTCCAACAGGTCTCGTTGCTAACTTTGATAAAACTAAAATGACTTTGGTCGGATGGGCCGCCGACGGATTTCCAATGTACTACAAAATGGGCTATAAGGACCCCATGGATCCAACCAGTGAAGTTATACAATTGAAATCTAGCTACGTGTTAAAACAAGGAGAACGCCCAGGAGACGGCATTTCTGCACCCAATGGTGTATATTCTGGTAAATACGTTCGCGATTATGAATATCAAAAAAACTATGGCGATTTAGACGAATGTAACGGAAGGACTGGCGTAACACCTGAATTTCCAGAAGGCACCTATTACTATGTAGTTTCCGACGAATTTCCTTCGGCTAGTAGATGTTTTATGGGAACACCAAGTAATGATTTTAAAATTGGAGGAGGAAAAGCGCTAACAGGAAAAAGACAACAAAAACCTCAACAAAAGCGAAACGATAATCGACCTTCAAACACGCCCCCAAGCTTTAACAATATGCTAAATAAAATGGATGTAAACAATGATGGTAAAATAGCAATCGATGAAGCTAAAGGAAATTTAAAAGAAAACTTCAAAACCAGAGATAAAAACAATGATGGCTTTATTACCAAGGATGAAATGACCGCTAGAAAACGTTAAAAACCATCAATAGCAATAAGTATAGTAATGTGTAGCTGAATACTAACGCTCCAAAATCAATTACCCACAGTAGCCTTTATTTACAAATAGGATATAGTATTCCGTAAAAAATAATCGTTCAGATAATTCTGATCAACATTATAGAGGTATTCATACAAAATTTTTATCGTCAATGATATAAAAAAACAATATGATTGTTCAATGATAGACAGTACTACTAAATTATCGTTTTAAAGAACGGTTATTAGCTATCCAGGGCGCTAAAGAATTTCACAACATTTAGAAGACATCCAATTCCAAAAAAACGCAAGAACAGTTTGTCTTGAACAAAGACATCGCTTTACAAAGCGATCCAACGAGCGTAAGTCTTTTCATTTAAGATGACTAACTTTACACCTACAAAAGAACTATATCAATGGCTATTTATGACCTTATCGTAAACAATCGCAATGAAACTACACTTGAACTTAGTGCTATTCAGTTAAGTGAGGATAATAAAAATAACATTAACCAGCTACTAAAAGAATTTAAACATATTCAAATCTTAAACAAATACAACTTACCCGTAAATAATAAATTGTTCCTTTACGGACATACAGGATGTGGAAAAACAACCACTGCTAAAGCCATCGCATCGGCCTTAAACAAAAAAATATTTATTATAAATTTAGGACAAATTGTATCATCGCGCCTTGGTGAAACAGCCAAAAATATCGCAGCTATTTTCAAAAAAGCTATAAATGAAAAAGCGGTACTTTTTTTAGATGAATTTGATTATATCGGCAAAGCCAGAGATTTTGACACCAAGGATTCTGGTGAAATGAAACGCCTAGTAAACACTATCATTCAGCTTATTGACCATCTGCCAACAGATACCTTATTAATTGCGGCAACAAACCATGCTAGCATTATTGATACCGCTTTGTTAAGACGATTTCAATTAAAACTAAAATTTGATGCTCCATCCAATGATGAATTAGACCTATATTATGACACATTGGTAAAACAATTTCCAGAAGCGTTCAGAAATATAAATCGCCGCTATTCAATTTCTTATGCAGAGGCTAAAGACATCGCGTTTAATGCAATTAAAAACAACGTGATAGAATTGGAAGAAGCGAAAGAAAAGAAATAACGAAAGACTGGAAGAAGTAACCACTCAATTCTTTAGAAACACAACATGTAAAGCTAAAAACAAAAACAACCTTGAACGAACCGCTACAGTCTTTCGGAATTAACTTTGAAAAGAGAAATTTTAACCGTTTATTTTTTAGCGAAAGAATTTAATTTAGTCTTAGCCACAATCAGTAATTCTATTAAAATAACACTTCAAAATGAATGATGCTCAAAGAGCATTATTTCTATATACTCGTAAATTTTTACAATCCAATTCACTAAAAAGAATGAAAAAAGACAGAAAAAACAATCAGATTTTCAAGGGTTTAAAAAAGAGTGTATAAAGTGTTCCCGTTCCTCCAGCTCCTCCGCCAAAATTAATAGCAATGGAACCATCGCCTTTTAAATCTCCCATATAGGAAATTGAACGTGAAAAACGCTCCTCTGCCCCTAAATTTAAATTAAAGCCCCCGTCCGTATTATTAATTCTCGTGAAAGATTTAACGGTTTTATCTGCATTTAAATACAAAACATAGGCCCAACCTTCATTTTGTTGATTCGCTCCTGTAATCAATTCAGTAACTCCATCTCCATCAATATCACCAGCAGCACACATGGCGTGCCCAAAATTTGCGCCATAGGTTCCGTTTGGATTTACCCCATCTGTCAATTGATCTTCAAAGCCATTTATCCCTTCTGTAATTTTCATTTTTGATTCTACATGAAACGTTGTGGCGTTTAATGAGAGAATCCAAATCGCTCCTTTTCCACCATCAGACATAAAAGCACCCACCGCCAATTCTTTCGTCCCATCGTTATCAATATCTCCAAGCATAGCCACTTCTCTTCCTCCAAATTGGTCGCCATCTTCTAGTCCCAAACCAAAACCACCTTGCGTTGAACTTATACTGACAGTATGGGAATACATTACTTGTGATGATGAGTTTAAAAACAGGATATGTATAGCACCTCGGTTAATTCCACCATCATTAGCTCCTGGATGACATGCAACTAAATCTACACGATTATCTCCATTTATATCACCGATAGCTGTTAAACCATTTGCAATAATATTTGGATTCTTAACATAATTTTTTACGGTGCCATCCGCATTAAGATGAATAATATACAAGGCATTATTTGGCGGTACGGGAGAAGATACAGCAATATCAGGAATCCCATCCAAATCATAATCTCCTATACCTGCAACGCCATAACCAAAAAAGTTCCCTGCATGTAAGGTTTCCGTAAATCCACCTTCGAGCATCGATATTTTTTGATTGCCCTGAACGGTTCCATCGCTATTCATAAATAAAATATAGACAGCACCTGCGTCAATAGCTCCATCATCATCAGAACGTGCGCCAACAACCATGTCAGCAACTCCATCACCATTGACATCTCCAATTTTATCGTGATCCCTACCAAATCTATCACCACTTTCTAAATTTGCAAAAAAACCACCCGAACCATTTTCAATTTTCACCAGTCCTTCAGCTTGATAAGGTAATGTTGGCATATTAATTTCTTCATCCACACCAACATCTGCTTGATTGGTACAACTGTAAAGCGTAAAAATAAGTAACAGCATACTCACAATCGGGTAATGGTTCTGAATGAAAACTTTTTGATTTGTCATATAACTGGAGATTGTTTTTAACTATGACCTCGGATACTAGAAAAGGTTTAATTCGCAATTTATAAACACCTCATAATTGAACAAACAATCCTAATCGACAACTCCTCCCTTATGCATTAGTCTCCCTATAGAAATAAATAATCTAATGAAAAAACAAACATATTAATCGAAACAAATTATCTCCACACGAATTGACTAACTACGGGTGTATATTTTTTCAAAACATGAACACCTAGAGAACCATAGATTTCGCTAACCGAAGGTTTTAAACGCCGATAAAAGATTTTGAATTTTTTCCTAAAATATTTTTAATAAATTTCAAAACGTATAAATTAATCAGAATTAAAAGAACGGCATAAAGCAAAATAACAAACACCAACATACCATTTGACTGAATACCCGCAAAATCTAAAATTGAATTTTTTACATTTCGAAAAAATCCATCGAAAAAAAGATGCGTAAAATAGATACCAAAGCTAAAGGTTGCTAATGAATTTAAAAGAGGGATCTCCTTTTCTTGTATTGATTTAAATAGAACTAAAACAACACCTGTAATCGATATTTTTTGAATATAATACAACCCTTCCAACAAATTAATCACACCAAAAGTTGATTTCCAAGGATTAAAATAAAACAAATAAAGAAAGACCGTAGACAGGATAGCGCCAGCAATAAAAAAATAGAGATACTTATTCTTAAAAGCAACAATAGCTTTATAATTCATTGCCGAATACATACCAATAATATAGATAGGCACAAAATATATAAATTGATAAACTGTTAGATCTACCCCTGTTCTAGTTCCAAAAACGGGTAAAATAAAAAAGATTGGCATTACATAATGCCATATTTTTTGTGGTACTTTTAAAAGCAATGGACTAACAAAATATACTACAGCGATAAAAGGAATATACCAAAAATGATATTGAGCTTTGCCAAAAACAATATTTTCAATCCATATCTTCAAGAATTCAACGTTATTTTCTCCATGTCGAACAAGGTTGAAATACTTAAACAGGAGAAATACAGTGGTCATAAGTACATAAGGAAGTATTACATTTTTCAATTTACTTCGATAAAATTTAGCCCTGTTAAAATTTGAAGACAAATAATAAAAGAGAAATCCAGATATGTATAAAAAATAGATCGTAGAACCGTGAAATAAAATTTCATTGAATTTACTAAATACACCTAATCCATCACTCCCCGAAGCTATCGGACTCCCTAGTAAATGAACAAATGCTACATTAAGAATAGCAAATCCTCTAAAAAAGTGAATATGCTTTAAAAACACCCCCTTCATCGTAAATGAGTTTATTTGATTATAAGCACTAAAACCTAGTCCCAGACTTTAAACGAGACAATCCATTTTTTGTTATCCTTTTATCGTCTTAAAAATTATTGAATTCCCATTTTTTTAGCCTAGTGCATCTCGTCAAAGATAAATAAGAACACTGAACACTCTTCCAAATCAACTTTACAAACAATTGACATTTTATTATTTTCGCTTTTTTATCGGTAAATCTTATTCTTATATTTTTTAATACACACATTTCTAACGACATACTGCTTAACTATATAACTTAGTTAAAAAAACACTCAATTTGATTTTTAAAATTAAATAAGTTTCCATTAAACCGAGTTCTATACTGAAAGTTTAAAATAGTTCGTCTTTATAAGTACACCTAAGCAGCCTCCTTTTACCAATAATACCACGTCCAATTCATCCAAGTCAACCTTCCTAAATTACCCGAAATTAAAAATTATTTTAATTAACTTTGAGTCTTTTTCAACGATAGTAACTCGCAAAGAACGATGAAAAAAATTAAAATACCTTCCTTTACTTTAGCAGGACTAAAGCTTGAAGGAAAAACCATCAACAAAAACAATCAATCTAAAAAAGATTGTGGAAATCTATGGCAGCAATTTGAAAATAATAACACTTTCTCGCTCATTCCAAACAAATTGGGCCCTGAAATATACGCGGTTTATTTTGACTACGAAAAAGACGAAACAACGCCCTTTGCATATTTTATAGGTTGTAAAGTAAGTGAAGATACACCGCTCCCAAATAATCTAAGTACCCTGGTAATTCCTTCACAAAACTACGAAAAAATAACAGCGAAAGGTAAAATGACGGGGTGCATAACCGAAGCCTGGAAATTAATATGGAAGTCTAGCATCCCTCGAACTTTCGGTTTCGATTTTGAAGTATACGGCGAACAAAGTCGAGATTGGAACAATGCCGAAATTGATATTTACATCTCTGTCAAAGAATAAAAAGTAAACAACCCAGTTGTTCTTCAAACAGTCTAATAGCAATTTCAATGCTGTTATTTCATCACTTTTTAAACAGCCTTTCATTAAATTTCATTTCCTAAACCTCAGCATCGAATAATATAGATGGGCTTTAAAAAAAACACAGAAAAATCGTGAAGCCCACCTTAATCCGATCATAATTACTAAATTTGCCCCCTATTATCGCAACAAATTTACAACATCAGCAGCCAAAATTAAGATGGAACAATATTTTTCAAAGTACCGCAAAGGAATCATAGGTCAAAATGGTACAATCAATACCCCTATTCACGAATCAATTAACTTACTTTATACCGATTGGACGGCCAGTGGTAGGATGTACTTACCTATAGAAGAACGTTTGCGCGAACATATTCTTCCTTATGTGGCAAATACACATACCGACACAAATTATACAGGCTCAATGATGACGCACGCCTATCATGAAGCTCAGCGAATCATAAGAGAACATGTTGGTGCTAATGCCAATGATGTTCTTATCTCATCAAACGCTGGGATGACTGGCGTAATCAATAAATTTCAACGCATATTAGGCTTAAAAATACACGAGTCCTTCAAAAATCAAGTCCAAATCGACAAAGAGAGTAGACCGGTTGTATTTATCACCCATATGGAACACCATTCTAACCAAACCAGTTGGATAGAAACAATTGCAGAAGTAGTCGTGGTTGAACCAGATGCAAATGGACTTGTATCTGTTGACAATTTCAGAAAAGCAATCGAACGTTACAAGCATCGTCAAATAAAAATTGCTGCGATTACTGCCTGTTCCAATGTTACTGGAATTATGACTCCCTATATAGATATTGCAGCTTTAATTCATGAGTACAACGGCTTGTGCTTTGTAGATTTCGCATGCTCTGCACCTTACGTTGCCATAGACATGCACCCTGATGATGCAAATAACCGATATCTTGACGCAGTCGTTTTTTCACCTCACAAATTTCTTGGAGGACCTGGAACCACTGGAATTCTTGTTTTTAATAAACGGTTATATGCAAACACTGTCCCAGACAATCCAGGAGGTGGAACCGTAGATTGGACAAACCCATGGGGAGAACATAAGTATATAGATAATATTGAAGCTCGAGAAGATGGTGGAACGCCTGCATTTCTGCAAACAATTAAAGCGGCAATGTGTATGCAACTAAAAAATGAAATGGGCGTGGAAAACATCAAAAAACGTGAAGAAGAAATATTAGAAATGATGTGGCCCACCTTAGAAGCACTTCCAAATTTTCATATTTTGGCAAGCGAACACAAAAATAGACTTGCAATAATTTCTTTTTATATTGACGACCTTCATTACAATTTAGGTGTAAAAATGCTCAATGACCGATATGGAATTCAAGTTCGTGGAGGCTGTTCATGTGCCGGTACATACGGTCATTATCTACTTAATGTAGATCAAGAATACTCAAAAGAAATTACCGATATGATCAATCACGGAAACTGTTCAAGAAAGCCTGGTTGGATCCGTCTCTCAGTACACCCCACCCATACAGATGAAGAAATAATGTACATTGTAAATGCCCTCAAAGAACTTTCCGAAAACCATCAAACGTGGAGTAAAGATTACGAAGTAGATTTGGCAAAGGGTATTATAAAACACACCAATAAAGAGTCGGTAATTAAACTAGAAAAAGTAATAGATCACTATTTCACTGAACAATTCGCCTAACAGAATCTACAAATAAATAAAGCGTTGCACTTCCTTTGACCAATTTAAGAACTACTTGAATTTACGTCATAGGAAGTAAACAATTAGCTGTCAAACGAAATCTTACCATTGTTCATAAACGAGAATTAAGATTTCTATTATCCTTACTAAAAGACTCACAGACGACCTGTATAACCATAAAGCTGTCAGCAAAACAATATGTGTCAAATATGTTTATTAAACCGTTATCTACCTAAAAAAACGGAAAATCATGTAGGTATTATAACATTAAACAAATTGGCTAAGAAAATCGTTCACCTCTTTTTTAGCGCTCAGACTTTTATTTTTTAAATAAAATAAAGATTTTTGTCACAAAATTCAATTCATTTATGAAAAAATATCTCATCGGACTCTTGTTGCTGTATGGTTTTTCCAATTGTTTTGCTCAAAAATTCTACGAAACCAAATGGACTTCAGGAAAGACAATCTACAAAGCTTTTATTGTAAATAATGGAAGTTTTGATGCCTTTGTTCGTGTTAACTACACTTTAGACAATACAGAATATATTGTTGAATTTGGAACAGAAATACAAAATGTTGAGAATGATAAAATTAGCTTAACCAGCTTCAAAGGTTTTAACCCTAAGTACATTAAAGGGTCTGGAACCTATAATCCAGACAATTTTGTCATTGTCAATAAATCCAAAGAAAATCCAGAACTCGCCAATAAATTACCGTACACCTATGATGTTTCTCCAGAAGATAAAACAAAAATACGAAACGAGACACAGGTTACTTATTGGAAAGAATTAACATGGAGCGACCTAAACAGTACGTTTTTAAGTCAATTCTTTCTACCGACGGAACGCATATACCACAACCTCCTCAACCGCGAGTATGACGAAAGTTTTGAGGCTAGAAACCTATTGTTTGTGATGTCTAAACCTAACCAAAGTGTTTCTTCTGATACGTATAATTTTGGTCCAGAAATAGAAAAAAATTGGATTAAAAGAAAATGGAATGAAAATCTTCATATCACAGATGTCACTTATGCCAATGGGTATTGGTATTTAACAATGGCTAAATTTAATAATCAAAAATTTAGTCAACAGTCTTGGAAACTAAGTGAAACATATCCCGATGAGTGGATTACAGATAAAATGGATAACAACTATTACATTACCAGTCTATCTTATTCAGGTCAAAATTGGTTCGTAGTCATGACGAGGGTAAATAACTATACCAACCAATCGGTAAAGCAATCGGAAACATTTCCAGAGGATTGGATAAACACTAAATCAAAATATGGCTTCTACCTCACTGAGGTTTTATACGCCGAAGATAAATGGTGGGCTGTAATGACAAGAATTGAAGATGAAATAACGGACCAAAACTTCAAAAGAAGCACCTATTTCCCTAAGAATTGGATAAGAGAGCAATGGAATGATAAATTTTATATTACCAGTGCCGCATATGGGAATGGAGAATGGGTTATAGTCACAAGTAAAGGAAATTCCTACAGTAGACAAGCTTGGAAACTTTCAACCGTTTTTCCTTTAAAATGGATGGAACAAAAACAAAAACAAGGGTTAATTATGAGCACCTTGAGTAACAAGAATGAATAATTTTGAATCAATACGAGTCCCTACTCCATATACTTCATAAATCCTAGTATGGCTCCAACCATACTTTAAAACTAACATAGTTACTTTCAGCAGGTTACTCACTATACAAAAAAAGACTCCAAAATTTCAGGATCTTTCCATGTATAATTGTTTTTAGTACAACCACTAAAACAAGGATTTATGAAAATTAATTTCAGCGTATTGTTAATATGTTTAGGATGTATGGGTACTATGCAAGCGCAAAACAAGATTCAAACGACTTCAAACGTAGGAATAAAAGGAGGATATAATTTATCGGCTATTACGTATGATGGTTCTGAAGAAACAGGACATCGGCATGGATTCCATGTAGGCATGTATGGAAACTCCTCGATTACCAACACACTGGCCCTTCAAATGGAACTATTATATTCACAACAAGGCTATAAAATTGAAGATAATTCAGGAACATTCATTCAAAAATTGGATTATATTAACCTTCCCCTTATGCTACAAATTTACCCTGTACAATCTTTTTACCTCGAAAGTGGAGCACAAATAGGCTGGGCTGTTTCACATAAAGAAATCGTTGACAGTAATTTTGACCTCTTTGATACGGAAACAACATTTAATCCATACACCTTTGATTGGGGATTCAATTTTGGCGCAGGAATAAAATTAGATTCTGGATTAAACTTTGGTGTACGCTACCATTTAGGTATGGGAGAAATTTATGAAGAGGGTGGAACCAAAAACCGAATTTGGCAATTCTCTATGGGAATTGACTTTTAATACCGAATACCATTGACTGTAACGCTATATTTTTGGGAGTTCAATTCGTTTCTTAAAAAAAACGGTTGGACTCCTTTTTCTACCCAATACAAAATAACAGACTGAAAATTAACACAATACTTTTTCATATCTTTAAAATCTAAAAAGTAAGACTATCCTAGATGGTCTACTTTCAAACTAAATACTTATCGTATGAAACTAGGTGCTTTTTCTGTCAGTCTCAATGTTAAAAACATTCAGGCTTCTAAACAATTTTATGAAACGCTCGGCTTTACCGTTTTTGCAGGGAATGTCGAACAGCATTACCTCATCATGCAAAATGAAGCTACGTTAATTGGCTTATTTCAAGGGATGTTTGATAAAAATATACTTACATTTAATCCTGGTTGGGACAGCAATGCTCAACAACTTACCAACTATGATGATATCCGAGAAATTCAAGCCCATTTAAAAAAAAATGGAATATCCTTAACGAGTGAAGCAGACAAAAACGCATCTGGACCAGCAAGTTGTATGCTGCTTGATCCAGACGGTAATCCTATCCTTATAGATCAACATATTTAATCCTATAAGGATACCACCTTTTTTATTAGATACCTCATCACCACTGAAGTATCTATAGCCACCTACCCAACGCTGCCGTCATTTTTGATAAGGCAATCCGAGTTACTGTATGGCACATAGGCAACTCATTGCTCGAGTTTTCCCTACATCCGTACTCCCTCCCTACAATGCAACTACTAGGATCAAAACAGGCTCATATCAATACACTCCACGAACATCCTTAAAAAGGAATCAATCTTAACTCAGTTCAATCGAACTAGCGCCCCCTTCACCCCAATTGTTAAATCAATGTTATCCTAGGTTTTAGAAATAGTAATCAATAAAAAAAACAGCTAAATAAGATAACCTAAGCTTCAACTTTAGATAAAATAAAAGCAACTCATATTCATTTATTTAGCCCTCTCAAAACCAATTAACTATGACGAAATTTACATTTTCCCTATTTATTTTTATCCTCAGCTACGCGAGTACATTTGCTCAATCAGGAAACATACAAGGTATTATTACCGACGATAATGGAATTACAATTCCCGGTGCCGCCGTGGTCATCCAAGATGTAAAAAAGGGGGCCATTTCTGACATGAACGGAAAATACACTTTAGTAAATATCCCTGTAGGTATCCATACAATACAAATTCAGTATCTAGGGTATACAAATATCACAAAAGAAGTTGAAATTTTTGAATCAACGACTACAAGCCTAGATTTTGTATTAAAATCTCAAGCAACCACCCTTGATGAAGTGAAAATAATTGGATATACCTTAGGTGGACAAGCGCGTGCCTTGAATACGCAAAAAAACAAAATGAACATCACTACCATCGTCTCCACCGATCAAATTGGAAAATTTCCAGATGCAAATATTGGTGATGCAATCAAGAGAATTCCAGGAATTACCATGCAAGTAGATCAAGGAGAAGCCCGAAATATTATTGTTCGCGGGATGTCTCCTCAATTAAATTCAGTAACCCTTAACGGAAGTAGAATTCCATCTGCCGAAGGAGATAATCGCAATGTACAAATGGATTTAATTCCATCTGACATGATACAAACCGTTGAAGTTAATAAGGCGGTAACACCTGACATGGAAGGAGATGCTCTTGGTGGTTCCATTAATTTAATAACAAAAACAGCTCCTCAAGGGTTTAGACTCTCTGCTACCGCAGGATCTGGCGTTAATTTTATCACAGACAAACGCATCATTAATGGATCTTTGCTTGTTGGGGATAGATCAAAAAATGGAAAATTCGGTTGGATGCTATCCGCTTCTATTAATGACAATGACTTTGGAAGTGACAACGTCGAATCTGAATGGGAAGATGAATTTGAATACAATGCTTTTAATGATGAGGACAATTTAGAAGAAGTCACTGTAAATCCATACGCTAAAACTTTTGAAATTAGAGAATATCTCGTACAACGTGTACGTAGAAGTTTTGCCGCCAATATGGATTACAAACTTAATGAAAACAATTCTTTATTCATAAAATCCATCTACAACTGGAGAGATGACAGAGAGAATAGATTTCGTTTAGAACATGAAATTTTAGATGGTGAAGATATCGCACCCGGGGATTTTTCAATCGACAGAAACGGTAACTTAACTTCCTTTCCTGCAGAAATAAAACGTCAATCTAAGGGAGGTATCGCTGGTGGACGCAATAAAAATAGACGCTTAGAAGATCAGCGTATGCAAAACTACAGTCTTGGTGGCGACCACTTACTCAACAGCCTACAAATTGATTGGATGGCATCGTATGCCAAAGCTTCAGAAGAACGACTAAATGAGCGCTATTTAGAGTATGAAAATGAGTACAGAGTTAACTATAACAACAACCCAAAGAAGCCTTTATACACCCCCTTCAATGCTTCAGACGCAGCACTTTCCAATTTTGAATTTGGAGAATTGACGGAAGAGAATCAGTACACCGAAGAAAAAGACATGAACTTTTTCATCAATTTTAAGCTTCCCGCAAATTGGTTTGATGAAGAAACAGGCTTTGTTAAATTTGGAGGACGTGCTCGGTTAAAAAACAAAAATCGAGACAACGATTTCAACGAATTCAGTCCGAACGAAACAAAATTTGAATACCTATCAGGTCTTCCAACAAAAGACTATTCTGACAAAAATTTCAGTGCAGGAAGTCAATATGCGGTTGGTTCTTTCGCCAGTGCACAATTTTTAGGAAGCTTAGACTTAACAAATCCTACACATTTTGAAAGCGAAGATTTACCCGAAGAATATTTAACTGGCAATTTTGATGTCGATGAAAATGTTTTCGCGGGCTATGCAATGTTCAATCAGTATTTAAGTCCGAAACTCAGTTTACTAGCTGGACTTCGCGTAGAGCATACGCAAATAAATAGTACTGGACATGAAATCATCTATAATGAAGATGGTGATTTTGATGGAACAAACATTCTAAAGTCGGAAAACAACTATACTAATTTTCTTCCAGGGGTTCATTTAAAATTCGATGCCACCCCGCAAACGATTTTACGCTTTGCTTGGACCAATACCATTGCTCGTCCCAATTATATGGATTTAGTCCCTTATAGAGAAGTAAATAACGAAGATGAAGAAATTGTCCTAGGAAATCCTGATTTAGACCCTACACGTTCTATGAATTTTGATCTTATGGCAGAACACTATTTCGAGTCTGTTGGAATTCTGTCTGCCGGTGTTTTTTATAAAGACATTAAAGATTTCACCTATGTTTATCAATATGAAGATGAAAACAATTACGAAGTTTACCAACCGTTCAATGGCGAAGATGCAAGTGTAGTAGGTTTCGAAATTTCACTCCAACGTCAATTAGATTTCTTACCTGGATTTGCCAAAAATTTTAGTCTCTACTTAAACTACACCCATTTAACCTCAGATGCCAATGGAATTCGCAACGAAGACGGTGAAGAACGAACTGACCTCGACCTGCCAAATACCGCACCTCATCTGTTTAATGCCTCATTAGGGTACGCTACAAAACACATGAGTTTCCGTTTATCTGGAAATTTCTCCGACGCTTATATGGATGAAATCGGCGGACGTCCATTTGAGGATCGGTATTACGACAAACAATTTTTCTTAGATTTCAATGCAAGTATTAATATACATAAAAACTTAAGTCTATACGCCGATTTGAATAATATTACCAATCAACCATTACGTTACTACCAAGGGGTGAGTCAAAGAACAATGCAAATGGAATATTATCAAACTCGATTTACAATTGGATTAAAATACGATTTATTTAAAAGCAATTAAACAAATGAAAAAACAATCTCTACTTTTACTTTTCGGCCTTATACTCATCGTAAGTTGTAAGACCCAACTTCCCGAAATTTCCCCCACCGTAGTGACCGACAAATTGCCACATGACAGCGATGATGCCGCCATTTGGATCAACCCTTCAAACCCTTCAAAAAGCATCGTCTTTGGAACCGACAAGGATGAAATAAACGGAGGTGTTTACGCTTTTAATCTCGACGGAAAACTGATTCCTGAGAAAAGCCTTAATCAAATCGCATACCCTAACAATGTAGATGTGGCATACGGATTTAAACTCAATGACTCTACCATGACTGATATTCTAGCATTTACGGAAAGAGAAAAACATCGTATTCGAATCTATGCATTGCCTTCAATGCAACCATTAGATGGAGGTGGTATTGAGGTGTTTTCAGATGAAACCGAGGTCGAATTAAAAAGACCCATGGGGATAGCGTTTTATAAAAATCCATCCACTGGAACCATTTCTGTCATTCTAAGCCGAAAAAAAGGCCCAATTAAAAATTATTTATATCAATATGCGCTCGATATGGACAACGGAACAATTCAAGCTACCTTAATGCGCAAATTCGGAAAATTTAGTGGTAAAAAAGAAATTGAAGCTATTGCGGTTGACAATACTTTAGGATACGTGTACTACAGTGATGAAGGTGTCGGTATACGAAAATACTATGCAGACCCAGCCAATGGTAATGATGAACTTTCCTTATTTGGTATGGGCCATTTTAAACGAGATATTGAAGGGCTCGCAATTGCTACATTTGAAGGTGATGAAGGATTTATTATCGCCTCAGATCAACAAGACCATACGTTTAGCATTTTTAAACGCAGTGATAACAGCTTCGTTAAAAAGGTAAACTTAGGAACACTAGAAACTGATGGCTGTGAAGTAACTACGCAGAATTTAGGCCCAAAATTCCCCAAAGGTCTTTTTGTCTCAATGAATGATGAGCAGAATTTTTTCTATCATTCATTAGATTCATTACAATTACACTAATTGAATTGCAGGCGATTGTATTGTCGCTAAATACAATCGCCTCTTTTCCTTATTTCACTACCTACCCCCTACCGACCTGCTTACTTCTCTTCTAGGTCTATCCATTGGTAGCTTGAGTCAAAACGTTTGCCTACAGCACCTTCAGGCAACGTTTGCTCGTATAACTAAATGCCAGACGCTTTACTCAGAACACATTCCTACCTTTGAAAAATAAAACTTCAAAATGCGTAAAATGCACTCATCCTACCTAGCTTTCCCTATTGCCACGTCTACATTATAGGTTTTCATTTACAAAATGCTCTAAAACAACTAAAATATCCTAATTTTGTAGCCCTAAAATTAAAAGATTCCATGGCTACGCTCCCTGAATATATCCCCATTTTTACAACCTTATTTTCCATTTACTTTGTCAAAGAAATCTACGCCCACTATCGAGAAAGGCAAACGACATATTTATTATGGTGGACGATTGGTGTTTTGACATTTGGGTTAGGAACGTTGGCCGAAAGTATTAATGTCTTATTTGGATGGAATGAAATAAACCTCAAATATTGGTACATCGTTGGTGCGTTACTCGGAGGATTTCCATTAGCGCAGGGTTCTGTATACCTTCTTATGTCTAAAAAGTTTGCTACGGTAACTTCGTGGATTTTCGTCTCCTTAATTGTAATCGCTTCTATAAGTGTAATCTTAAGTCCAGTAACCCTTCCAGAAAATTTTAATCAAAAATTAACGGGTTCAGTACTCACCTGGAAATGGGCACGCTATTTTTCTCCGTGGATAAATATTTACGCCTTTATTTTCCTCGTAGGAGGTGCTGTTTACTCTGCCATTACCTATTATCGTCAAGTAAACAAAGAAGCTCGTTTTAAAGGAAATATTTTTATAGCTATTGGGGGATTATTACCAGGAATTGGCGGAACATTCACCCGAATGGGCTATGTTAATGTATTGTATGTCACTGAATTTATCGGCTTGGTACTTATTTATATCGGCTATAGAATCATTAAACAAGATAAACACCGTAGAGTGACTGCGAACATCTAAGCGAAGAAATCCCATAATTTCGTAATTCACAATCATAAATAACGCCAACAACTGCATTTCTCCCAATTGTATGCCTCGAAAATTAAAGTGTCAATGCGTAATTTACCCTCACATCCCTAATTCATTGAATCAAAACGATTTGATTCAAAACTAATTTAAATTAATTATCTTTGATATGGTGGTTGTGTCGATTAAATTTACTCCCCCACGGATTTATCGTATTATGCGTAGATAATTTATCATGAAACATATACGCTTACTTTTTATTATTTTCCAGTTACCCTACGTTTTTGCGCAGCAAGTCACCGACAGTACTTTTCGTCCTGCGCTTATTAATCCAGCATACAAAGTTAATCAAGGCCCCATTGTATATATTGATGCGGGCCATCATAATTTTCACACCAAGGAGGGGCGATATAAGCCTTTTGCAACACTACTCGAGAGGGATGGTTATCAAGTAAAATCCTATGAAGGTAAATTTAACCTTTCCCAACTTTCAAAAGGAAAAATCTTAGTCATCGCTAACGCGCTCAGCGCTAAAAATGTAACTGATTGGACGCTACCAACCCCATCAGCCTTTAGCGAAGATGAAATTTTAGTAGTCAAAAAATGGATAGAAAACGGCGGCAGTCTCTTTCTACTTGCCGATCATATGCCTATGGCTGGAGCAGCCAAAGATTTAGCTAAAATTTTTGATTTTGAATTTACCAACGGATTTGCCTTTGACAGTGTTCAACAAGGCCCTACAACTTTCAACCGCCAACAGGGTATGCTTCATATAAATTCCATCACCAAAGGAAGAAATGATACCGAAAAAATTACAGAAGTGCTATCCTTTACCGGACAAGCCTTTAAAATCCCCGACACAGCACAACCTATTTTAAGCTTTGACGCTCGCTTTATTAATTTAATTCCAGATACCGCATGGGTTTTTACCCCACAAACTACTCGGCACAACCTCAACGGGTGGTCACAAGGAGCCTATCGCCGCTTTGGCAAAGGAAACGTCGTTGTCTTTGGTGAAGCTGGGATGTTTAGCGCTCAACTAGTAGGATCTTCAAATTATAAAGCCGGGATGAACAACGATGCTGCATCGCAAAATTTTCAGCTATTACTAAATATTATCCATTATCTCGACGAACTTATTGATGAATGAAAATATTTTTTTTAGTGTATTTTCAATCCATTAATTAGCTACTTTTATTGGAAATTAACACCCTAAAGAATTGTGAAATTAGAAGAAATTGACAATATTGAACTCAGCTATTTAGCATTAGAAGACTACGAGGAATTGAAAGAATTAATGATTTCATCGTACTCCTCAATGCCGGATAGTTATTGGGAAAAATCACATATTGAAACCTTGACAAAACGTTTCAAAGAAGGGCAAGTAGTCATAAAAATTAACGGCCAACTGGCTGGTTGTGCTCTCTCAATTATTGTCGATTATGAAAGCTTTACGGATAGCCATAGTTACCGAGAAATTACAGATAATTACACATTTGACTCGCATTTAAACGACGGCGATGTTCTCTATGGTATCGATGTGTTTATTAAACCGAGTTTTAGAGGTTTACGTTTAGGAAGACGTTTATACGATTATCGCAAGGAATTATGTGAAAAATTAAATTTACGCGGCATCGCTTTTGGCGGAAGAATTCCCAATTACCACAAATATGCCACTACGTTGAGTCCAAAAGAATATATTGAACAGGTCAAACGCAAAGAAATCAAGGATCCCGTATTGAATTTTCAAATCTCCAATGATTTTCACCCTGTTAAAATATTAAAAGGATATTTAGCTGGCGATTCAGATTCCAATGAATTTGCCGTATTGATGGAATGGGATAATATATATTACACGAAACCGTCCAAAAAAGCTGCCAATGCTAAAAAGGTAGTTCGTTTAGGCCTTATTCAATGGCAAATGCGTCCTTATAAAGCCCTAGAAGACTTATTAGAACAGGTAGAATATTTTGTCGATGCGGTTTCTGGATATAGATCAGATTTTGCGTTATTTCCAGAATTCTTTAACGCGCCACTTATGGCAGAAAACAACCACCTATCTGAACCTGATGCGATTAGAGAATTGGCAAAACACACGGATAGTATTGTGCAAAAATTTTCAGAATTATCCATTTCATATAACATCAATATTATCTCAGGTAGTATGCCTGAAATAATTGAAGGCAACCTCTATAATGTGGGTTATCTATGTAAAAGAGATGGCAGCATAGAGCATTTTGAAAAATTACATGTCACGCCAGATGAAGCTAAAGTTTGGGGCATGCAAGGAGGAACTAAATTACACGCCTTTGACACGGATTGCGGAAAAATTGGCATTCTAATTTGTTACGATGTTGAGTTTCCTGAACTGAGTCGTCTGTTAGCCGATGAAGGTATGGATATTTTATTTGTTCCATTCTTAACCGATACGCAAAATGGCTATTCTCGAGTGCGTAATTGTGCACAAGCTCGAGCCATAGAAAACGAATGTTATGTCGCTATAGCAGGAAGTGTAGGCAATCTTCCAAAGGTACACAACATGGATATTCAATTTGCACAATCCATGGTATTTACCCCCTGTGATTTTTCATTTCCAGCAAACGGAATCAAAGCAGAAGCTACCCCAAATACAGAAATGATTCTTATTGCGGATGTTGATATAGATTTACTCAGAGAACTCAATCAATTTGGAAGTGTTCGAAATTTAAAAGATCGAAGAACTGATCTTTTTGAATTAAAAAAACGCAGTTAATTCTATAAAATTTAAAGAAAGAGCACACTAATTACCAATTGGAAACATCGCTTTATTTATTTTTGCGCTTTCCGTAAACTGTTCTTTAACTATGTCTAAATCTACCAGTATCGACCTTTCTGGCAAACGTCAACAAGGAATATTGCTCATTGGTCTTCTTGCAATTGCCTTTAACCTACGACCTAGTTTAGCTGCAGTTGGTCCACTGACAAGTACGTTACGAGAGAATTTAGGACTCTCAAATGCGCTGTTGGGAATACTTACCACCTTACCTTTACTAGCATTCGGAATCATTTCTACCTTAACACCACTCGTTACCCGTAGATTTGGTGTTACTGGCACCCTTGGCCTTGCCTTAGTTTTATTGAGCATAGGATCTGGAATTCGCACCATCGACACCCTCACTACGTTATATTTAGGCACTGCTGTTATAGGGATTGCCATCGCCTTTGGCAATGTACTTATTCCAAGCTTAGTCAAACAAAACTTTACAAAAAATTCTGGGTCAATAACCAGTCTATATTCAGGCGTTATGGGAATTGGCGCAGCAGTGGCTGCGGGTATTACCGTTCCATTATCAAATCATCCTCAATTAGGATGGCAAGGAGCTTTAGGGATCTGGAGTATTCCAGCTGCGCTTGCGTTTTTTCTTTGGGTTCCTCAATTAATTCGACCTAAGAAAAAACAAATTAAACGCAGTTATATACAAGCTATGAAACACTTAGGAAATTCAACATTAGCATGGAAAATTGCACTTTTTATGGGGTTTCAGTCGATGGCATTTTACATTATTTTAGCATGGTTACCAGACATGATAGAAAGTCGTGGACACAACACCATATACGCCGGATGGATGCTCTCTCTTTCTCAAATTACAGGTGTCCTTGGCTCCCTCATTATTCCATATTGGGCCGGAAAAAACCCTGATCAACGAAAAATTGTTTGGTTCTTAATTACCCTAGAAGTAGTGAGTATTATAGGTCTACTTATCCCAGAACTCGATGCGATACCCATCTGGGTCTCCCTTATCGGATTTGCTTTAGGAGGTAGTTTTGGACTTTGTCTTTTACTCATTGTTGTCCGTTCTTCTGATACCGAAACAGCAACAGAACTTTCTGGAATGGTACAATCTATTGGATATCTTATTGCCGCTACGGGACCTTATATTTTCGGACAAATATTTGATCTTACTCATAGTTGGTCTGCTGCTCTCTTCTTATTACTCGGCGTAGTCGCAATAAAGTTATATGTAGGATTAGGTGCCGCCAAGCCAGGGAAATTATCCTACGACGCATAAAAAACCAGTTGTAAAAGTCCTTACTTACGGTTTCCCCTGCACAAATTATGCATTTTGACAGCTGAAAATAAATCGATAATTTGCGGCGATAATCCATGACCCCTTCACAGGAAATCAACTATGAAAAAATTCAAGCTCCCAACTGCACAGACAATCCTACTACTCATCGCTGCCCTTGTTACTGTACTAACTTGGCTCATCCCTTCTGGAAAATACGATCAACTAAGTTATAACAAAGACAATAACACCTTTATTATTAAGCATCTCGATGAGACCAGTACCCTTCCTGCAACAACTGAGAGCTTAAAATCGTTAAATATAAACATCCCATTAGAAAAATTCACTTCGGGGGCCATCTATAAAGCCATTAATATCCCTGGCACTTATCAAGAAGTTACAGGGCAACCTCAAGGCCTCTTCGCTTTTTTACAAGCACCTATCAAAGGTATCATCGCCACAGCAGACATTATTTTCTTGGTATTAATTATAGGAGGGCTCATTGGAATTATGAATCTAACAGGTGCTTTTGATGCCGGAATTTCAAGGCTAAGCAATCTTTTAAAAGGTCGTGAATACTGGTTGATTATTGCCGTTACCACTTTGGTTGCCGCGGGAGGAACTACCTTTGGATTGGCAGAAGAAACCATCGCTTTTTTCCCAATTTTAGTCCCAGTTTTCATCGCCGCAAAATACGATGCTATGGTGGGACTAGCTTGTATATTTATGGGTTCGTCTATTGGTACTATGTGTTCAACTACCAACCCATTTTCAACAATTATCGCATCAAATTCAGCAGGGATTCAATGGACTGACGGATTAATTGGTAGAGCCATCATGCTAGCCATCTGCCTCATAGTCAGCATGATTTACATGATACGATATGCAAATCGTGTTAAAAATGACCCTACCAAATCATTCGTTTACGAAGACAGAAAAGCCATCGAACAAAATTTAAAATTCGACACAAAAAATGCACCCAAACTCACTCCACGTTTACAGTTAATTCTCGTTGTTTTCACCTTGAGTTTTATCGTAATGATCATTGGTGTATCCACTTTAGACTGGTGGTTTACAGAAATGACTACAACGTTTTTAATTGCAGCAATTATCATTGGTTTCATTGGAAAACTAAAAGAAGAAGCGTTTGTAGATAGCTTTGCAACTGGGGCTGGTAGCTTACTCAGTGTAGCCTTTATTATTGGTATTGCCCGAGGTATCTCTATATTAATGGATGATGGTCTCATTTCTGACACTCTACTTTTTCATGCAAGTTCCATCACTGAAGGTATGTCAAAAGGCGTTTTTATTAACTCAATGCTTTTTACCTATGGTGGACTCTCATTTTTTATCCCTTCCTCATCCGGAATGGCGGTATTAACCATGCCAATTATGGCTCCTCTTGGTGATACCGTTGGCGTTGGAAGAGCCCTTATAGTGAATGCTTATGAGTTTGGTATGGGACTGTTTAATTTGATAAATCCAACAGGACTTATTTTAGCCTCACTTGCAGTGGTTAAAATAGGGTTTGATAAATGGCTTAAATTTATCATGCCGTTGTTACTCATATTAATTGCAATCACCATGATTGGCCTAACGATAATGGTTTATATTTAAAAACATAAAGATTAAGGTACTTTAGGCTGTTGAATACTATTCACTGCTAACACACCAAAAACCACATTTTATCTCCAAAACCTGAGCCCGAAGGGTTCACATGCCGATAAACTAGCTATACTTCAGCAGCCTGAACCCGAAGGGTTCACATGCCGATAAACTAGCTATACTTCAGCAGCCTGAACCTGAAGGGTTCACATGCCGATAAACCAGCTATACTTCAGCAACCTGAACCTGAGGGGTTCACATGCCAATAAACCAGCTATACTTCAGCAACCTGAGCCCGAAGGGTTCACATGCCGATAAACCAGCTATACTTCAGCAGCCTGAACCTGAAGGGTTCACATGCCGATAAACCAGCTATACTTCAGCAACCTGAACCTGAAGGGTTCACATGACGATAAACCAGCTATACTTCAGCAGCCTGAACCTGAGGGGTTCACATGACGATAAACCAGCTATACTTCAGCAACCTGAACCTGAAGGGTTCACATGACGATAAACCAGCTATACTTCAGCAACCTGAACCTGAAGGGTTCACATGCCGATAAACCAGCTATACTTCAGCAGCCTGAACCTGAAGGGTTCACATGCCGATAAACCAGCTATACTTCAGCAGCCTGAACCTGAGGGGTTCACATGCCGATAAACCAGCTATACTTCAGCAGCCTGAACCTGAAGGGTTCACATGCCTATAAAAGATGATGCTGTGTCCTTACAAATCATACTCCCCCAAACCTTTCGTAAAACGTTCTGGATTTGCTGCTAAATAATATCGCGGATCATCAATATCTTCTTCAATTACTTCCCTAAATTTCGGACTGGCTTTAAACAGCATTTCTTTACAATCTTCACTAAGGTGTTTGAGGGTAACAGTCTTCCCTTCAGCTTCGTATTTAGTTACGATATTAAAAATTGCTTCTAGTGCAGAGTGGTCACTAACACGCGATTCAACAAAATCAATTTCTATGTGATCAGGATCGTTTTTTACATCAAATTTTTCATTAAATGCTGAAATTGATCCAAAAAACAATGGACCCCAAATCTCATACACCTTTGTCCCATCTGATTTTATTCGTTTTCTTGCTCTAATACGCTTCGCATTTTCCCATGAAAAAACCATTGCACTTACCACTACGCCTGCTAAAACAGCAATTGCCAAATCAAACACCACGGTTAGTGCTGAAACTAGGATTAAAACGAACAAATCTGTTATTGGTATTTTATTCATAATTCTAAAACTACTCCATGCAAAAGTCCCAATAACTACCATAAACATCACTCCTACCAGAGCAGCAATAGGGACTTGTTCAATCAGACCAGAAGCGAACAATATAAATCCTAATAACGCTAAAGCAGCTACAATACCAGACAATCTAGTTCTTCCCCCTCCTTTGATATTAATAATAGATTGACCAATCATGGCACATCCTCCCATTCCCCCAAACAATCCTGTCACAATATTGGCACCTCCTTGTGCTAAACATTCACGGTTCGAATTTCCTCGAGTTTCCGTTAATTCATCAATTAAATTTAAGGTCATTAAAGATTCTATCAAGCCAATGGCGGCTAATATTACTGCATAAGGTCCAATGAACCACAAAGTTTCAAGGGTCATCGGTATTTTAGTAAAAATATCCCATTGAAATTTAGGGAGACCTCCCTTTAGGCCTTCTCCACCACCATCACTAATAAAACTTCCAACAGTAGCGACATCTATCTTACCGAAAATAACAATGGCCGATACGACCAGAATAGCCACCAAACCATCCGGAATTTTCTTTGATATTTTAGGAAGTCCAAACATCAACAACATGGTAAGTAGGACTAAACTTAACATCCATAGCAGTTCTTTGGTTGGGAGAAATGCTTTTGCAATTCCCTTTTTTTCTATTTGATAAATTGCCCCCATCTCATCTACATTAAACTTCACCTCTTTACTTTCAACGTCAAATACTTGACCATCAGCCATCGTATATGCTTTACGCTGATCAGACAAGGCAATTAAATCATCCCCTACAACTTGAAACAAGAGTTCATGGGTGTCTGTATCATACACTTGGTCTCCTTTAATCTCCATCACTTGCGTTACAGAAGCGGTTTGGTATTTATTGTTACCATAGATATCTTTTTGATTCTCTTTAAACATCCCTAATTGAGATAAGAAGATTACGATGGCCAATCCATTAACAAAACCCATCATTACGGGATGCGGAATTAAGCGGACAAATTTTCCCAATTTAAAAACTCCTGCCAACATTTGAATTACTCCCATCAAAATTACGGTTGCGAAGAGATAATACAATCCTAGATTCTCATCTGCTGTCCCCATGGCATTCCCTTTGGCCACCAATGTTACCATAACAACAGCCAAGGCTCCGGTAGCCCCTGAAATCATTCCAGGTCGACCTCCAAAGATAGAGGTGATTAAACCAATCATAAAAGCAGCATAAAGTCCAACTAACGGATCTACCCCAGCAACAAAGGCAAATGCAACAGCCTCTGGAACAAGGGCTAAAGCAACCGTTAATCCACTAAAAATATCGTTTTTGGCATTCGCCATTCTCTTTCGAATAAAAGCAGTCATAAGGTCTATTTTGGAGCGGCAAAAATACGCTTATTCTTAGCTTTAACAAGAAATACCATGCTAAATTGATGAGGGTTTGACAATTAGCCCAAAATGTACATTTAGAAATCCCCGAATCTATCAAGCCATTGGATTGTTGGGAAATGGGTACTACTTTTTCATTTAAGTACATTCGCATTAGACAGACAATGAATAAATTCACCATAGTAGGACTAAAAACTTCATTAATTCCAGCATGCAACGTATTAAGTACTCGTTTTTATCCATAAATTAGCCAAATCAACCTAATAGCAGCGCCAAAAATGAGAAACATTGCCATTATTCAACTTATCTTAATTAGCTGTATCTCGGTACATGCACAAGAAAAATTTACCACGGTATTTGAAACAAGTAATGGTTTTGAAACTGCCACTTACGAACAAACCATTGCCTTTTACGAATCTTTAGCGAACAGCTATCCACAAATCAACATAGAAGCCATTGGAAAAACAGATTCAGGAAAACCGTTACACTTAGTCACATTTAGTCCTTCTGGAAATTTTGATTTTGACACTTTGAGAATCAACCATCAAATTTTAATGATTAACAACGGTATTCACCCCGGAGAAAGTGATGGCATTGATGCTACGATGATGCTTTACCGAGATTTAGCACAAGGAAAAATCGCAACACCCACCCACACCGTACTTACAACTATAGCGATTTATAATGTTGGAGGGAGTTTAAATCGGAACACGACCACCCGCACCAACCAAAATGGTCCAAAAGAATACGGTTTTAGAGGGAATGCACGAAATTATGATTTAAATAGAGATTTCATCAAAAGTGATACGTATAACACCCAAACTTTTGCTCAAATATACCATCGAGTTCAACCTGATGTTTTTGTCGACAACCATGTAAGTAACGGAGCTGATTATCAATACATTCTCACACATTTATTTACACAGCACAACAAATTAGGGTATGAATTAGGTACGTATGTGCACAAAACATTTCATCCAACATTAGCAAAAAAATTAGCCGCAAAAAATTGGGATATTACACCTTATGTCAATGTTTTTAATACCGTACCAGAAAAAGGGTTCTCACAATTCATGGATTACCCACGATACTCAACGGGGTATACGACCTTATTTAACACCCTTGGTTTAATGGTTGAAACGCACATGTTAAAACCGTACAAACAGCGCGTTGAAGGAACGTATGAATTAATGAAAAGTCTTATTGAATTAATAGAAGAAGACGGGATAAAAATTCGAGAAATGAGAAACCGTGCCAGTGAGCTTATTTTAAAACAGTCCTATTACACAATCGATTGGAAAGTAGATCGCAGTAAATCTTCCACACTAAACTTTAAAGGATTTGAAGGTTCCATGGTCCCTAGTAAAGTGACAGGAGGAGAACGTTTATTCTATGACAGAACAAAACCTTTTACAAAACCGATCACTTATTACAACTATTTCAAAGGAACGGATTCTATAAAAATTCCGTCAGCCTATATAATTCCTCAAGGTTGGCATAGGGTCATTGACTTATTGCGTTTAAATCACATAGCAATGAAACGTATGGCCAAAGACACTGTTATTAAAGTGAGTCGCTATCGAATTATTAACTACAAATCACGACAAACCCCATACGAAGGGCATTTCAGGCATTCAAACGTTGATTTAGAAACTTCCGAAGGGCACGTAAAATTTAGGGCTGGAGATTATTATGTTTCCACTGCTCAAAAAGGTATTCGTTACCTCCTTGAGACCCTTGAACCAGCAGCGCCAGACTCATTTTTTAATTGGAACTTTTTTGACACAATTTTACAGCAAAAAGAAGGATTCTCTCCCTATGTTTGGGAGGATAAAGCTGCTGCATTACTTGAGAATCATCCACAAATTAGAATAGCATTCGAAGCGAAAAAAGCCAGTGATGACCAATTCGCTAAAAACAGTTATGCACAATTAAAGTGGCTTCATAAAGCTAGTGAAAATTATGAAAGTGCACATATGAACTACCCTATTTATCGAATAGAACGTTCACCCCATATCCCCCCGAATAACTAGTGAAATAAACGTTCCTGATTCGCGTCGTCTGATTGCAAAACTTTCTGAATTTGAACAACTTTTAGTAAGAATAAAACGATAATTATGTTATTTAGAAAGAATTTAGCACGTAGCTATAAAATAGCTTTTAAACATCGTAATCACGAGTGGTTAGGACTAAAGACGTTTACTTTTTCTTCTTTCATTCTTTTTTGCTTACCTAAAAAAGAACCAAAAAAAAGACACCTCAAGTTGAGGAATTTTTGATTCCTCCTTGCGTTGTAATGAAAACCGCTACAAAAATGGGGCAAGTTACCTGTACCTTCTAACGCTTATCATCCTAAAACCTAATTTTCACTATTCCTCCACTTTGAGCGTCCAATGCTTCGCATTGATACTCCGCTTTCGTACTCAATATATCGCAAGTTATATATAGTAATTAGTAGAAAAAACAACACGGTCAACCTATTTCAGGACAAGACACTAGACTCTGCCAACTGAAGACTAAGCACTACCTACTACAAACGCTCACACTTTCAGATAAAACTGTTTAGGTATGTAAAAAATTTTCACCCTATCCTTCTTCATTAAAAAACACTTTATAAAAATGCATTTTCTTCTCTTCATCATAGCCCCGCTCAAGGTATTCACTTGAAGAATCTGGTGCGTCAATATCGAGTTTAATTTGAATATTTGTATCGAGTTGAATTTCAGTTTTTATTTTCTTTTTAGCTTTTTTTACTACCGCATCGGCTATATCAAAATGATTAAGAATAAGTACATCTTGTTCTTGTTCAAAAGTTTTTTTATGGTCTTCAAATAACACAATTTGTTCTTCATCATCAAACACTTCGGCTTTAAACTCCTCAATATTCACCGCTTCATTCTCTTTAAAATAATCGATTGTTTTCGCTAAAAAGCTATTTTGCTCTTGATTACCAAATTTATTCTTAACTATTTCGGTTGAAAAATCCTTACAAAATTCAATATAATTTTGCGTGTGTTGATTTGAATCGTTCGCATATTTAATATTTAGAAAATGATTGATCCAATACTGTGCATCATAATTATTGTGATCTACACTAAAAACAATATGTCCTTCTGCATCTGACTGATTTAACACCAAGCAACCTTTATCTACTTTTTTCGCACTAATTCCTTTTTGCACAGCTACATCATAACTATTTCCTTCCAAAAAGGTTTGAAAGAAGTCAACCTTATTCTCAATTTTAAATATTCCTATAGCGTTGGTCGTAATATCATTAAATTCTATACCGTCAAATTCAGCGATAATTACATCTCCTGTTTTAATTTGGGCAGAATTAGACTGTTCAAACAAATGAGTTACAATATGCTTTGAAATCTCCACAAAATCAGTATCTTCCTTAAAGAGTTGCATCACATAGGAATTGATTTCATTCAAATTTATATCTGCGTGATGATTAAAACGATAACTCTGAACTACCGAACCAAATGGTCGAAGTAAAAATGGTAGCATCAATTCATAACTCGCTTGATCAAAGTGTACTTCTTCGTCAGAAAATACATTTTTACCGTTATTAAATTTATTCCCAACTTTGTGTATAATAAATCTAGAAATAGAAGCTTTGTTACGTTTAATCATAATTTCAAGTCAATTTTTTAGACCCTGCAATAGTAGGGATTTCACCTCGAAAAACGAGGTATTTGAATCGAAAATAATCAACATAACGACTGGAAAAATTTAATAATCTTATCGCGAAGTATCAATCTGCAATTTTTCTAATTCAATTGTAAACAAATTACACATTAGCCAAAAACAATCGGCGAATATTTGCATAAGAATGAGGTAATACTTTCGATATTTGCGATTTATTCAACCATTCAACACGACTAATCCCTTCCTCCAATTGAGGATGAAGAGGAGCTTTAGAAGTGGTAAACATTTCATACCAATAACTTATTTTAAGGATGGTTTTTTGCTTATACCGATATAGATGATAGGTAGTTTCAAGTCGTCTTCCTAATTCCAACCCCACCACTCCCGTTTCTTCTTGCACTTCGCGTAATGCAGCTTCTTTCTTCTTTTCTCCTTTCTCTATCTTCCCTTTTGGCAAGTCCCAAACATCATTCCTGTAAATAAATAAGACCTCTCCTGTTGCATTAACCACTTTTCCTCCCGCAGCTTTTATACATGTAAAATGACGAACAAAATCCGATCTAAGTTTTTTGAGATTTTCGTGGTATAAATACAACTCCTTTACTTCTCCTTTAAACATTTTATCAATAACTTCCAGTAAATCAACCTCCTCCAATCTAAAAAAACAAGGATGATTTTTCATTTGAAGATTACTTGTTAAAATGATGGAAAAATTATTGATAAATACATAATTTATTTTCATAAGTCATTTAAAAATTTATGTAGTTTTGCGGCTATGATATTTAACGATACCACCGCCGCAGAAACTGCCGAAAATTTATTACAAATTAAGGCAATTAAATTGAGTCCGAAAAACCCATTTACTTGGGCTTCTGGATGGAAATCTCCCATCTATTGTGACAATAGAATCACTTTATCTCATGTGCATATTAGAAATTTCTTACGCTCTAATTTAGCGAGGCTAGTTGAAGATAAATACGGCATGCCCGATGCCATTGCAGGGGTAGCAACAGGCGCTATTGCAATTGGCGTACTGGTTGCACAAGAATTAGGACTTCCATTTATTTATGTTCGTCCCGAAGCAAAAAAACACGGACGTCAAAACCAAATTGAAGGTCAAATTTCAGAAGGCCAAACAGTGGTTGTCATTGAAGATTTAATCAGTACAGGCAAGAGTAGTCTGGCAGCTGTTGATGCATTAAAAAACGCAGGCATTCGCGTAAAAGGAATGGTTGCCATTTTCTCCTATGGATTTTCATTTGCCGCCGAGAATTTCAAATTGGCCAACGTGGAATTAACGACTTTAAGTGATTATAGTCATTTATTAATTCAAGCAATAAAAACAAATTATATTACAGAGAGTGAGCTAGCCACCTTAGAACAATGGAGAGCAAACCCCAGTGAATGGTGTCAATAATTGGCATTGTCTTTGCCTCTCAATTTTAAAAATAACCTATGAATTTACAAAGTCCGAAAGTTAGTGTTCAGCAATCAGCTACTTATGTGTTTGACTATTTGTCAAAAGTTGAAAATTACGAACATATCATGCCTAAAAATACTGACAAATTTGAAGTTCGTCCAAATGGGTTTTTATTTGCTCTTAAGGGGATGCCAGAAATCAAACTCTTACTAAATGAAACGCGACCGAACGATTTAGTTGTATTAGGCTCGGCTAGTGATAAATTTCCATTCACCTTACAAGCAGAAATTGAAGAAATCAATGAGGAGAGCAGTATGGTTCAATTGAGTTTTGACGGGAAATTTAATGCCATGATGGCCATGATGATAAAAAACCCACTTCAAAATTTCATCAATAATTTAACGGAAAATATTTCAGCGCTTTAAACAAAGCTAATTTCCTTTAAATCAAAAGTTTTAATAGTTTCATCTTCCAGTTCTACAATTAATTTTCCAGCAGAAGATGTACCTGTTATTTTCCCCATAAATGAATCACCTTGTTGATCTACAAACATACTTGGCACCCCACATTTATAGAGAAATTGCTCATAGGTGTTTTTAATCTTTGGCCATTGATGCTGTTGAATAAGCAAAAACTGAAACTGAAGCTCTAACAATATTTTTTCAAGTAACTCATCGAGATCTACCGAAGTGCCTAAGCGCTGCTTAATTGAAGTAGCTACGTTAGGCAAAGCACTAAAGTCAGTTTGATTTACATTCAGACCAATACCCACAATGGCCTCGGTAACCATAGCATTTTTTAAGTTACATTCAATAAGAATACCACCAATTTTGGCGTTCGCTGACAAAATGTCGTTTGGCCATTTAATGGATAATTTTTGTGGAATATAATATTTAAGCACATTATATACGGCGATAGATGTGCTATAATTTAAATAATGCTGCGACTCAATACTTAATCGTTCAAATCTAACTAAAACACTGAAGGTCAAATTTTTACCTGCTTCAGAATACCATCTATTTTGTCGCTGCCCCTTTCCTTTAGTTTGGGATAGTGCAGAAACCACGGTCCAATTCTCAAGGTTTTCACGTCGAGACCAATCCTTTAAATAGGAATTCGTAGAATCTATGGCATCAAGTTTGACAATCTTCATATATGAATGCAAATATACTATGAACTGGAGTATACATTTCCAAATTAGGACAAAAAGTTTAACTCAGGACTATTTCAATAGCGATAAAAAGATTACATTTGCAGATAAACTTAGAGGCATTTAATGACGAAGAAAAAAGCTAACACAGATCAACTGATAACAGAGATTATCGCGGGGATAGAAAAAGTAAAAGGAGAGAAAATACATATCCTAGACTTACGAGAAATTGAAAATACGGTATGTGATTATTTCGTTATTTGCGAGGGTAATTCGAACACCCAAGTGAATGCCATTTCTGGATCTATTCAAAAAACAGTAAGTAAATCCATCAAAGATAAACCATGGCATGTCGAAGGTGAGCGTAATGCAGAATGGATACTCTTAGATTATGTCAACGTTGTTGTACATATTTTTCAAAAACACATACGAGAATATTACGATATTGAAAGCTTATGGGGTGATGCAAAAATTACAACCATAGAAGCGACCTATTAAAATTAAGACACATCGATGAACCAAGATAAAAAAAATAAAAAACCATTTAAAGAAGTTAAATTCAAGTTTAATATTTACTGGATTTACGGAATCATATTTGCCTTAATTCTAGGATATCAATTTCTAAACAGTTCAGCGTTAAGCACTAATAAATTATCTGACAATGAACTCAATGAAATCCTTAAAGATAATGATGTTAAGAAAATAACGATTATCAATAAAAGTGTAGCACAAGTCTATATAAAGGAACAATCACTTAGCAAAGAAAGGTACAAATCAAAAACAAAAGGTGCTTTTTATAACCCAAGCGACCCATTATTTTCTTACAATATTGGAGATTTACAAAATTTTGAAGATAGTTTAGACCAAGCTAAAAAAGAATACAATCTCGATTTTAATCGTGAGTTTAAAAACGAAACGAGTATCTGGGATGGTATTTTCATGTGGTTACCATTTATCTTTATAATTGCTATCTGGATCTTTATCATGCGTCGTATGTCGGGTGCTGGTGGCGGAGGTGGTCCTGGTGGTCAAATTTTCAATATTGGAAAGTCGAAAGCGAAATTATTTGATCAAGATCAAAAAGTACAAACTTCTTTTAAAGATGTTGCTGGGTTAGAAGGAGCCAAAGAAGAAGTTCAGGAGATTGTAGATTTCTTAAAAAATCCAGACAAATACACTAAACTCGGAGGAAAGATTCCAAAAGGAGCGTTATTAGTTGGCCCTCCAGGGACTGGTAAAACCCTATTAGCTAAAGCGGTTGCTGGAGAAGCTGGTGTACCATTCTTTTCACTTTCAGGTTCAGACTTTGTTGAAATGTTTGTCGGTGTTGGAGCTTCTCGAGTTCGTGATTTGTTCAAACAAGCTGCCCAAAAATCACCATCAATCATTTTTATCGATGAAATTGATGCCATCGGTAGAGCACGGGGGAGAAACAATATTACCGGTGGAAATGACGAGCGAGAAAACACATTAAACCAACTCCTCACTGAAATGGATGGTTTTGGTACGGATACAAATGTTATTGTATTAGCTGCAACGAACCGCGCCGATGTATTAGACAAGGCATTGATGAGAGCAGGGAGATTTGATCGACAAATTTATGTCGATTTGCCAGATATGAACGAGCGCAAAGAAATTTTTGAAGTACATATTAAGCCTTTAAAAATGAGTAAGGATGTTGACATTGACTTCCTTTCTAAACAAACCCCTGGATTTTCAGGTGCTGATATTGCTAATGTCTGTAATGAAGCTGCCTTAGTGGCAGCGAGAAAAAATCACAAGGCAGTGCATCATCAAGACTTTTTAGATGCCGTTGATCGTATTGTTGGTGGGCTGGAGAAAAAGAATAAGATTATGACCCAAAAAGAAAAGAGAACCATTGCCTACCACGAAGCGGGACATGCAACGGTAAGTTGGGTCTTAGAACATGCTGCACCGCTTGTAAAAGTAACCATTGTACCCCGAGGACAATCGCTGGGTGCTGCTTGGTATCTTCCTGAAGAACGTATGATCGTGCAAACAGAACAAATGCTTGATGAAATGTGTGCCACCTTAGGAGGAAGAGCAGCTGAGAAAGTAATCTTTGGTAAAATATCGACCGGAGCATTGAGTGATTTGGAAAAAATAACCAAACAAGCACGTGCTATGGTTACTATCTATGGTCTCAATGAAAAATTAGGAAATATAACCTATTACGATTCTTCTGGCCAGTCAGATTACAATTTTTCAAAACCTTATAGTGAAGAAACTGCCAAGCGTATTGATGAAGAAATCTCATTATTAATTGAAACGCAATATCAACGTGCCATTGACATTTTGTCTAAACACAAAAAAGAGTTGACTACCTTAGCAGAATTGCTCCTTGAAAAAGAAGTAATATTCAGTGATGATTTGGTGAAAATATTTGGAGAAAGACCGTTCATAAAAGAACCGTTAGCAGAAAGTCCTAAATCAAAACAGATCGAAAAAGAGAAGGAAGCACAATCAACAGATGAAAAAGATGTGAACAAAGACGATGAGATTTCAACAGAATTCGCCTAAGCGTAGGTTATTATTTACTTTTGAGTTAAACTCGTAGTAATATGAACCTCTTTAAGAAAATTTTCAATCAAAATCCCACCGAAGAAAAGAATGCGGCTTCTACGACGCAGCCTTCTGTGGCATTGGATGAAACTTTTGTCCAAAACTTTATTGATAAAGGTGGTAAGTTTTTATACTGCACAAGTCATCGGGAAGTTGAGGAGTATTTAGCGAATATTCTAAATGAACATCAATGGAAGGAAGTACTCTGCCTAGATGAAGACCTACAAAGCACTTTAACATCTATTGGAGCGCGATATACCCTCGCTAATAAGTCTGATTATCCTTTTTTTACATTTTGTGAACACCTCATCGCTGAGGAGGGAAGCATCATGTTTTCATCTGAGCAAGTTTTTACAAAAAAAATTGCTGAACTCCCAGAATACTTTATTGTTATGGCGAGAACCAGTCAGTTAGTGCGAAACAAAGCAGAATCTCTTATGGGAATTCGTCAAAATTATCACAAGAATTTTCCCACCAACATCAGTTCAATAAAAAGTTATCGCCCAGAAAAAGTAAGTGATGATTTTTTAAGTTACGGAAATAATAATGCAAAAAATCTATATTTGCTGCTCTTAGAAGACTTATAAGATGCGAGAATTACTGGTTAGAACGTTATCAGGCCTAATGTACGCAGCATTAATCGGATTTGCATGTTTGTATTCCAAGGAAACATTTTACCTCCTTTTTTACATCTTCATGATGCTTTGTTTATTTGAGTTTAAAAAATTAATTAAACTTAGCTATAGATGGACTTTCGTTGTTGCGTCTTTAATATATTTACGTTCTTTACAACTAGACTTTATCAACCAACGCTATGTTCATGTTGTTCTAATTATCAGTTTTTTTGTTCCGATGATTTACCAACTTTTTAAATCAAAAATTGCTTTAACATCAAGTAAACTAGGTCATTATTTCCTTGCATTATCCTATATAGCAATTCCCTTCGTCACATTAGTTCGAATCCCATTTGATCAAGGCACCTATACTCCTTATACTATTTTAAATATTTTCATATTCATTTGGGTGAGTGATACATCCGCCTATCTCGTTGGAAGTACCATTGGACGAACAAAACTCTACGTTAAAGTTTCCCCAAACAAAACCGTAGAAGGGGCATTAGGTGGACTCATTGGGGCTTTAGGAGCCGCATTTGTTATTGCACAATACAATGCTGAATTATCACTTATACAATGGATGACTATTGCATTTATCGTATTCTCATTCGGATTATTAGGTGACTTAATAGAATCAAAATTTAAGCGCGAAGCCGGTGTTAAAGACAGCAGTAATCTAATTCCGGGACACGGTGGATTTTTAGATAGACTAGACAGTATAATTTTTGCTGCGCCATTCGTTTATGTATATTTACATATAATTTAAATAGAAGAAAAAAACATGTTTCACAAAGAAGGTTATCAAATAATTGCGATTTCAACAGCGTTGATAGCTGGACTTTTTTTACTTGTAGATTACCTTGATTTTCCTTCCTGGCTCAGAACTTTGCTACTCGGAGTACTTGCCGTAGTATACATCCTAGTGCTACAATTTTTCCGCAATCCAAAAAGAATAACGAAACTAAATGACTTCCATATTGTAGCTCCTGTTGATGGTAAGGTCGTTGTCATAGAAGAAGTCTTAGAAAAAGAATATTTTAACGATAAAAGAAGACAAATCTCTATCTTTATGTCACCGTTAAATGTCCATGTTACCAGATACCCCATCAGTGGGGTGATAAAATTCAGCAAATACCACCCTGGAAAATATCTCGTCGCATGGCACCCAAAATCATCCGAAGAAAACGAACGAACAACCATTGTTGTAGAAAATAAAACTGTAGGACCCATATTATTTAGACAGATTGCTGGAGCCATGGCTAGACGAATTGTCAATTATGCAAAAGAAGGAGAAAATGCCATCCAAGGCAACGATAGTGGATTTATCAAATTTGGTTCTAGAGTAGATGTATTTATCCCACTTGATATGAAAGTTAATATTGAACTTAATCAAAAAACAAAAGGTGGAGAAACCATTATTGCAAGTTATGAAAACTCTTGATGAACGATTTACCTTGGCCTTTGAGATTGCCTCAAACATGACCCAAAAACTACCAGCAGATACCATGCTAACCTTATACGCCTATTACAAACAAGCGACTATTGGTGAAAATTATTCTCAACCTTCTGGGACAGATCCCGTACGAAATGCTTTCAAATTAAATGCTTGGATTCAAATTAATAATCTAAGTAAAGACGAGGCAAAAAAGAACTATATCAAATTAGTTGAAGAAATTAATAATCAAAAAATTGTATAATTATGAATGTTAAAAACATTTCCTCACTGGCCATTTTAGTATTATTATTAACGGTTAGTTGTAAAAAAGAACCTGCAAAAAAAGAGGTTGCGCAATTTAGTATTGAGCCCGAAACCATTACGGTTAATTGGACAGGCTATAAAACAACCGATAAAGTTGCCGTTAAAGGTGAATTCAAAGAAATTACGGTATCAAATATGAAAAGCGACACAACGGCCTATGGGGCCCTAAACGGAGCGAAATTTGATATTCCTGTAAGTAGTTTATTTTCTAATGACGAAATTAGAGATGGAAAATTAAAAGAACTCTTTTTTGGGGTTATGAACGCCACCAATTCATTAACAGGTACCTTAGATATCAATGCGGATGGAACGGGTGACATTGACCTATTGATGAATGGAGTTCAGCGAAAAGTTCCAATTACCTATGTCACGAATGATCAATTAGTAGAAATCGAAGGCATCTTACATCTCGAAGATTTTGAAGCACAAAACGCACTAGAATCACTCGCTAAAGCGTGTTTTGACTTGCACAAAGGTGCAGATGGAGTTAGTAAAACATGGAGTGAAGTAAAAGTAGAAGCTAAGGTTTATCTCAAAAAGAAATAAGCCATTTTCATCCCAAAGCATAAAAATTAAGCAAATTTGTGTTTATCCTTTTGACGTCAAAAGGATAAACACAAAAAAAGTGAGAAAAATTAGCACTCACTAAAATTGTATACACACAATACAAATCCACCTCTAATCAATTGATTTTAAAAAGAATATAACTCTATTAATGTTAGTGCTTGGAATTTAAGATGCGTGTTTGATTTTATGGAAATGTATGGATTCTTAAAAACTAATTGTGCCTAATTATCAAATTATTGAAACAGCAAGACTTCTTCTAAAGCCAACCGGCACTACAGATGCCCAGTTTATATACGAGCTGATGAACAGTCCAAAATGGAGAGCTAATATTGGAAATCGTGAGATCTATTCTATTCACGATGCGCAACAATATATCCAAGAGCATATGCTACCCCAATTAGAACGTCTCGGATATTCAAACTATACGTTAGTTCGCAAATCAGATGGGGCCAAAATTGGTTCTTGTGGCCTCTACGAAAGAAAGGGCATTAATGGGGTAGATATTGGATATGCCATGCTCCCAACCTATGAAAAAAGGGGATATGCATTTGAAAGTGCCAATGCATTAAAACAACATGCTTTTGAAAAATTTGAAGTAACTAAACTAAGTGCCCTTACTTTACCGACCAATAAAGCCTCACAACATTTACTTAAGAAACTGGGATTATCCTATAAAAAAAGGATTCATCTACTAGGCGACCCAACCGCATTAATATTGTTTTCTCTAAGCGCAAAACGGTATTTTGAAAACAAGAATTTACGACCTTAAAAAAGACATTGATTTTTGCTGTACAAAACGTAATGAAAACCCTTCGTTTCAAAAAAAATAGACACACTTTATGAAACCTTCTCCAAGGCTTCCTGTACTTTTTCCCATTCTTCCATTAAACGACTGAGTTTATCTTTTTTGGCTTGATACGAATTAAAAAAGCCGTCAGTAGCTGTTAATTTATCGTACTTTATCGGATCAGACAAGTCTTGATCTATTTGAGCAATTGTTCGCTCTAATTGAGAAATTTCTGATTCAATTTTCGACAAACGATTTTGCATTTTACGCAATTCCTTATCGTTTTTTGGTTGGACAGTTTCTTTTTTTGGAGCCTGTTTTACTTTTTTCTGCTTCGTTTTCTTTTCAATTTCTCGTAGATTATCTAAACTATGAACTTCTAAATAATAATCAATGTCCCCCAAGAATTCTTTAATTCTTCCATCCTTAAATTCAAATACCGTACTGGCTAAACCTTGTAAGAAATCCCTGTCATGTGACACTAAGATTAAGGTCCCTTCAAAATCACGCAAAGCCTGTTTCAAAACATTTTTAGAAGCAATATCCAAATGATTTGTAGGTTCATCCATAACCAATACGTTAAATGGAGCTAACAACATTTTACACAAGGCTAAGCGATTACGTTCTCCCCCAGACAATACACTTACCTTTTTGGTAACATCGTCGCCTCCAAACAAGAAAGCCCCTAACATGTCGCGTACCTTCATACGATTTCCATCAGTAGAAGCATCTTCCATAGTCTGTAAAACTGTTTTATTACCATCGAGATAATCTGCTTGGTTCTGTGCAAAATATCCAATTTGAACGTTGTGACCCAGTTTTATTTCACCTTCGTACGAAATCTCATTGACAATCATCTTTGCCAAGGTTGTTTTTCCTTGTCCATTTTGCCCTACAAAGGCAATTTTACTATTGCGTTCAATTAACAGATTTACATTGTTTAAAACCTGCTTATCTCCGTAGCGTTTAGAAACATTCTTCGCTTCAATAACCACTTTTCCAGGTTGTACCGACATTGGAAAACGCACTTTCATCACTGCATTATCACTCGGATCAATTTCAATTCGTTCTACCTTATCTAATTTTTTCATCAGCGATTGTGCCATCGAAGCCTTACTCGCTTTAGCCTTGAATTTATTGATAAGCTGTTCAGTATGTTTAATCTCCTTTTCTTGATTTTTAAAAGCCTGTTCTTGCTTTTCTTTGAGTTCCTTACGCTGAATTAAATAAACACTGTATGGATATTTATAGTCATAAATTTTACCTAGAGATATTTCGATGGTACGATTTGTCACATTATCCAAAAACATTTTATCATGAGAAACTAATAAAATCGCCCCAGTATAAGATTTTAAGAATTCTTCCAACCATATAATAGATTCAATATCTAAATGGTTTGTAGGCTCATCCAATAAGAGAATATCATTATTTTGCAAAAGGAGTTTTGCCAATTCAATACGCATACGCCATCCACCTGAAAACGTATCCGTCATCTTATTAAAATCGGAACGTTTAAAACCAAGCCCCTGCAGAATCTTTTCAGTCTCTCCTTGGTAGTTATATCCACCAATTAATTCGAAACGAGCCGTAAGCTCACTTAAATCAACCATCAACTGATGATAAGCCTCACTTTCATAATCCGTTCTTTCTACCAATGCAGTATTAATTTCTTCTAGCTGACGCTCTACTTGTTTAATTTCAGTAAATGCTTCATAGGCTTCTTCTAGCACTGTTCTTCCCTGAACAAAATCAATATCCTGCTTTAAAAATCCAATGCTCAAATCTTTTTCTAAGGCAATTGTTCCTTTATCAATTTCTTGTTCTTTAGCGATAATTTTCAACAACGTAGATTTACCTGCGCCGTTTTTACCAACCAATCCAATGCGATCTCCTCCTACGAGTTTGAATGTAATACCCGAGAAAAGATCTTCTCCTGCGAATGATACTGTAATATTGTGTGCGTTTAACATGCGAAAACTTGCCCTAGTTTGTGATTAATTCTAACTTTGCAAATCTAAACTAATTTTTAAGATGAAAATACTCAAAAAAGGGTCTAAATTAAATAGTATATTTAATAACAAATGTCCCAGATGTCAAGAAGGAGATTTTTTTATTGATCACCATCCATATCACCTAAAATCGATGATGGAGATGTATAAGACATGTCCTTCTTGTGGATTGAAATACGAAATAGAACCCTCGTTCTTTCAAGGCGCCATGTATGTTTCTTATGGCTTAACGGTTGCCATCGCCATAACCATGTTCGCCATCTCGTTAATCTTTGATATATACTTTGTATACACCTTAATTGCCTTAGCGATATTGTTGGTGGTGCTTACTCCCCTTACCTATCGGTTTGCTCGCCTAATTTATATCAATATGTTCGTCAATTATCAAGAGAAATAAAAACCATTCTTCTCTTTTAATTTCGCTTAGGCAAAGGCTTTAAATCGACTTAACGCAAGTTCCGAAGGTAAGAAAGCCTCTTCTGTTAAATGAGAAAATAATAATTGCGCCATTTTTGGCGCCAACATAACTCCACGGGTACCAAAACCGTTTAGGATAGCAACATTCAGGCATGCTGGGTGCTTTCCTAAGATAGGGCGTCGGTCAATTACAGTAGGTCGAATCCCTGCAAGCTGATCTTTAACCGTATATGGCACCGTGCAAATCTTTTCAAATTTCGTTAAGAGTTCTTTTTTACCCGCATCAGTGGGAAGTTGTGTTTTATCTACCCAATTAAACGTCGCACCAATTTTATACAAATCATTTCCTAAAGGCAAAACAAAAACACCGGCTTTTAATAGAAAGTGTAATTGTAATTGAGGTGCGTGAATAATTACCAACTCTCCTTTAGCTTCCCTTAGAGGAATATCTTTAAAATATGGATTTTCAATAACACCATACCCCTCACAGCACACAATATGCGTGGCAACTACATCTTTGTATTCAATCAATGAGGGTTGAACCTTCAACTTCTCATATTCAAATCGCTCTTCTCGAAGTGCATTGCTGCGCAACAAATCATTTTTATATGCCTGAATCAAAATAGTTGTGTCTATCAATCCTGTATGACGTAATCTACCATAGCCATACGGAGCATTTATAAATGGAAGCTTTTTTCTAAAAAGGGTATCACACATATACTTTTCAAAAAATGGCTTATCGGCTGCAGCAAACCAATCATTTTGCTCTTCAATGGAGGAAAAAGGACGAATAATATCAATTGGAAAATCTATATTAATTCCTAATCGACTGGCTATTTTATCATAAAAAGGCAAGGCAATTGCTAATTGTTCTGCGGCATCCCAGACGGGCGTAAAACGTTTTAAAATAACCGGATTGTAAACTCCCGCAGCAACTTTAGAGGCCTGTTGAGACCCATCTTCGAAAACAACAAACGATTTCCCTGCATTTACCAACTGTTCGGCAAAAGCTAAACCAGCCAATCCGAGGCCTACAATTATATAATCCACTTTCATGTGCGAAAAGTACAAAAGATTGTGGATTTACAATGGTGATTTTTACGTTTTGATTTAGAAGGCACGGGTTGTTTACGCAGTAAATTAATTAGACGACCTGATAAAAAAATAAAAAACTCCTACCTTTCGGTAGAAGTTTTAAATTAGTTTTAGTTTATAAAATTTAACATCTTGAGAGGTTAGGTATCCCCCCTCTTATGTTTAATAATTCCACATATCGAGTTCTTTATTTCTGATCTCTTCTTTCAATCGATCAGCTTCAAGAACTTGGAATAAAGCATTTCCTTTGATATATTCGGCCACATCTCTGTTACCGTAGATATTTTCCTCTCTATAAATACTCGCTCTAAAACGTCGTGCATTTAATAAGTGGTCAAACGAAAGTGGGAACGCAGAGTTTTTATCATTAAAAACTTTCATGTTATGTGCAACTTCTCGAGCCCCAGGATACCACACCCAAAACAAAGAGACTAAGTCTTCTTGATCAGTCTGATCCATAAAGTTTACATCTGGAGCAACTGGAGCAATACCTAACAACCGGTATTTAAGCTCCCCTTGTCTTTTGTCAAAATACCAAACTCCTTTGATTTTGAATCCTTCAATCTGCTCAGCAGTAAGATCAATTCTATCAATATATTCGTCTGGAAGTGAAGTTGCACCCTCATTCATCAAAGTATATCCTGCATCACTGGTATCAATTCTAGACAATCGAGTTTCAATATCTTTCATTGTCAGTTTATTCTCAAAATAAGAATCATCGTACACATCTACAATTTCTCCACTCTTTATTCCTCTTAATAAGGTATCGAAAAGAGATCTTCTATTAGAGCTAATATTCGTGGTATCTATAGGATAATAGAATGGCAAATTAATTTTCTCATTCAAATCTATGTATTCCCACACCACTTTCGACCATAAGATATCTCTATCATCAATGTACCCATAAGGTAATGGTCCGTCGTTATCGGCCGCTAATTGTTCAGCGGTTTTCATTCCAATTTCTTCTGGAATCCTCGCATTCAACAAGTTAGCCTGTGCGTTGATTGAGTTTGTTGCTAAAACGGCAACACACACAACTAATAGTCCTCTCCAATTCATAATTTCTTATTGTTTAATAGTTTACTGTATCGTTACCATTAATCCACTTACTTTTTTCAAGCGGTAAGATGAATTTCCGGCTAATTTTGCTTTTACATTAAAGATGTTAACTACATCTCCTTTTCTTGCTTTGCTAAGCGCTCTAATAGCGGCTGCATTCAATTTTGTTCCTTTTACCTCAACCGTTGCTGAACCTGGTACTTTAATACTAAATCCACTTACGTTTATTTTCAAATCAAATACAAAGTCTGGTAATACTGCTCCAACCGTTACTTTTTGTAAGGATGTTTTTGGCATTTTTATCTCACCATACTCACCTCTTACTGAAGCCATTGGCGCTGGAATATCTTTAATTCTAAACGTTTGATTAGACGTTACAGACTCTCCTGTAGGTAATTTACCAGTAACTTTAATATTTACTTCCTTTCCAGTTCCTGGAGTCATGGTGTATTTACCTAAACCACTTGCTTTTTTCAAGCCTGGTGCACTCGCTGTAATTGCATTATCAGGTACGCCTGGCATAGAGATCGTAATTGGATTTACCACTCCACGGTATACAACATTCATCTTATCGGCTGAAATAACAGCTCCGTTAGGTTTAGCTACTACGGCGTACTTTGTATTAATTGGAATTTCAACATCTTCTCCATTTTCTTTAAAGACGAATTTACCAACGATTTCATTCTCACCTACATTTCCAGACGGAAAGTCTAAAATTGCACCACCATTAGCGATATTGGTAATTTCTTTACCATTTACAATAACTTTGGATGGTTTTAACGATGCGTCGTATTTTCCTAATACAATCTTACCTTTAAAGTTAGTTCCTTGTAAAGTTGCTGGAGTTTCAGGAACTAAGATTGTGGTGTAGTTTTTCATAGATACATCACTTTCTAATTGTCCTTGCACCATGGCGGTTAACATTTCATTCTCTGTCGCTTTAATATCCGCTTGAATCTGTGTCAAGTTGGTGATTGTAGTAATTAAAGGAAATCCTTCATATCGGTTATTCAACCATGGTTGCGTTCCATCTTCTACTTTCTGATCTGGAGTGCTAAAACGCTTTTCAACTTTTTCAACTATTGAACTGTATTTATCACCTAAGATCGTTTTTAACTGCGTTCTGTATTCGTTCATTTTATCAAGAAATGCTTGTCCTTTTGCTGAAGGTTTTTCTCCTTCAAAGAAATATGCATTTCCTGCATTTTCGCTATCCATCGATTCATAGTCGGTCTTATCTTCAACGTCAGCGGTTAATTCCTCTTTCATTTTTTCTATGAACGCGTTGAAATCTAATGATAACGCTTGAACTTGTTGCGCTTTTCTATTTTGTTCTCCAAACTTTTCAGCTTGTTCCGTTGCTTTGGTCGCTAAATTAGCGTACGTCGCAGCATTGTCTTGTTCCGCTGACATGTTTGCTTCTGTCAGTTTTTCATTCATGAAACCGAAAGCAGATAAAACTTGTTTTGACATATTCATTGCGAGCATCGCGATAAATACGAGATACATCAAGTTAATCATTTTCTGCCTTGGTGATTGTTTGCCTCCTGCCATTTTATTTTCTAATTAGGTTAAGTTTAGTTTAGTTATAATTAAATTATAGGGCTATTAATTAACTCTATTAGACATGGCTGATAACATACCTCCATACACACCATTTAATGATGATAGGTTTGATGCTAATGATTCCATTTGATCTTTCAAACGCTCTGTGTTTTCTGCAACAGCTTCGCTCAATTCAGATTGTTTTGCTGCGCTCTCATACTGTACTTTATACAATCCGTTTAACGATTCCATTTGTGCAGCTGCTAAGGTCAATTGTTCACTATATTTTGAAGTAGCGGCTACTGAATCAGCGGCTGGCGCTATATTCTCTGCAGCTCCAGCAAAGTTTTGAATACTCTCTGCTAATCTTGACATTTTATCTGAATCAAGATTTGCTTCTTGTAACATATTGTCTAATTTTTGAGACAACATACTCTCAGCATCTCCTCTTGACTCTCTATCAGAAGAATCTCCTCCTGCAAGCTCTGGGTATACTAAAGACCAATCTAAATCTTCTTCTACTGGTTCAAACGCTGATACGAAGAATATAAAGGCCTCTGTTACCAGTCCAATGGTTAACATCACCCCACCAGTGAGTGGTCCAATACTAAAGTGTAAGATTTTAAATAATGCACCGATCAATACTACAGAAGCTCCAAGACCGTACATCATGTTCATGATTTTTTTCTTTTTAAGTGAATTTGCCATAATTTTTCTTTTTTTGTTTTTGGGTTAATTTAAATGTTTAGTTGGTTTATAAAACGTTGGTTACGTTCAATTGTTATATAGGGTTATTAATTATTTTTCTTTACCGAATTTTGTACCCATAAAGTCTTGCACTGTTCTAAATCCAATGTAGCTTCTCGCAGAGTCACCATATTCGTAATCTCTCGTACTTACTTCTAAGAAATAAGCTACATCTTTCCAAGAACCACCGCGAATAACTTTACGTTTATTATTCTCATCATCTACATTAGGATTCATTGTTGAACCTAAGTAATACGATGCTGGGTTATACGCTGTAGCAGTCCATTCAGAAACGTTACCAGCCATATTGTACAATCCATAATCATTAGGCTCAAAAGACTTCGCCTCCATGGTATACAATGCACCGTCTGCTGCGTAATCACCACGTTCTGGTTTAAAGTTTGCTCTAAAACACCCTCTATCATTGATGGTATAAGGACCACCCCATGGATATTTAGCGTATTCTAATCCACCCTTAGCAGCATATTCCCATTCTGCCTCAGTAGGTAATCTAAAGTTTGGTACTCTCCCTCTATTCTTTCGTCGGTTAGCGAGGTGTTTATTTTTCAATTGCGTTCTATAATCACAAAACGCTCTTGCTTGTTTCCAAGTCACACCAACTACGGGGTAATTGTCATACGCCTGATGCCAAAAATAATCTTGGTGCATAGGATCATTATACGAGTAGTTAAAATCCTTTACCCAAACCGTTGTATCAGGGTATACTTCTACCACATTCTTTTTAATAAACTCACTACGATTACTGCTATTTCTTGCAGCTGCATCTCTATCAAAAGTGAAGTACAAGTATTTTAATTTTTTGGTATTAATTGTTCTTCTACCATCAAAAGTTTCGGTAATAGGTACATACAAACTATCCATAGCCTCCGCATATTTAGCGTCAGGATATGCCCCAGTATCCCAGATTAATTCTGGTTCCCAATTCAAGGCTTTTCCTTCTGTTGGAGAATTTAGATCTCCTAAACTTCCATACGTATCCATCATATACTTATAGTATACATTAGAGGTCGTATCTGGTTCAGCAAATCTATATTTTAAAATTCCATCTTGCTTTCCAGAAGCGCCGGCATCTCCAGCATCAGCAGATAATCCAGCAAACTCTTCCTCCGCTAAAAGCGCTAAATAAGTTCGAGCTATAGAATCTCTTACATGAAACACAAAAGAGCGATATTCGCCATTTGTAATTTCCGTTTCATCCATATAAAATGGATTTACAGTTACCGTTCTTGAAGGGGTATTTAAAGCTCCAGCAATATCTTCGTCAGCTTTACCCATCGTAAATGCACCACCTGGAATCAAGGTCATTCCTAAAGGTTTCTCCGCCGAAAATTTTGAACGTGCTTGAACCGCTACAAGTTCGCCTCGGTCATTTGACCCACAACTTGATGCCAATATCATAACAGCAAGTGATAAAAATAGGGTTACTTTTCTCATAAATGTTAAAATTTTTCCCCCTTAAAGGAGCAATACTTCTTTGTTTTATGTAAACAAATAAATAGTTTAAAATGATTGTTTTGATTTCATAGAATCACTTTAAGAACGCTAAAAAATTATATTTAGTGTACGAACTAATTTAATTTTCTAAAAGTTTTCCACCATCTGTCTGGAATAACTTGATTGCCTGTTCTTAAGTAATCTTCATACGTACAGGGAATTAACGCATGCTTGGTAAGTTTATTATGTTGATAGGTAATTTCCATCCACCAACGATCACTTTTATTGCTCTTATAAAAGTTAATTACTTCATTGTCAATTGGGACAATATATTTCTTGTAATCTTTTTTAGAAGTAAATGGATATTCATTGCTTCTAAAATTGTATCCTTCGATAAAATACCAAATCATTTGTGCAATCAAATGAGCAGTTTGATCTTTTTCATCGTATTTGGCATTGTATTCATAAATTCCAAAGGAACTTACTTTATCACTAATACCGGCATATCGTGCAATGGCACAGATAGCCTCTCCGTAAAATCCATTGGGTACTGCATTGTTATTGGCTGGAGCTTCAGCTCTTCTAACCGCCCCAATATCAATACTCACAACATCTGCATCTCTTAAAATGGGTTCAACTGACTTTAAATCATTAGCCACCTCACCTAAGCGATATGCATCAAAATTTAATTTCTCAATCAAATCAATTTCTTCTTGAGAATTAAAATAAGTCTGATACCCTATAATACTGTAGTTAAACAAATTATTTGGGGCATCCATAACAATTCTACTTAAAAAAGATTGAGATGTTAATTCATCTTCAATTGTCCCTAAATTAAAATGACTATCTACTACCGTTAAATTGACCGTCTGCTCTAAACTGTCATAGGCGCGATAGTTGGCATAAGTCAAATCGTGACCTCCTCCTAATATAATAGGTATAATATTCTTCTTAAGTAAATCTGCTACTAAAGCTTGTAAGGCAAAATAACTATCTTCTTCCGTTTCTCCTTGTGGAATATTCCCTAAGTCAGCAATATTTGAGAACCAGTTTCCAGGATATAATTGATAGAGGTACTTACGGATGACATTAAAATCATCTCCCGCCCCTCTATTATCAATAGCTCTTCTACCCTCATTAACAGCAACAATTGCCAACTGAACATCGTCTAAATCGGGGAGTCCATTTTTCTTTGAATGTATTCGAAGATTTTTACCAAATGATTGATTAGGCAAAAGGGTTGCATGCGCAACCAATGCATCGTCAACTGGTAAAAGAAATTCAAAACTCATGGTTACTTTTTAGTCGTTTTTTTCGTTGCCGCTTTTTTAGAAGCTGCTTTTTTCCTCGTTTTTTTCTTTGGAGTTTTCTTTTCGATCAAATCCAATGCCTCCTCTAAGGTAAATTCAGCTGCCTTCGTCGTCTTAGGTAATTCAATTTTTAATTTTCCTTTGATCAAGTTAAACCTTCCCCAACGTGCTTTTTCTAAACGGATTCCTTCTTCTTCCCAATGGTGAATTAATTTCTCCTTTTCTTTTCGTTTTTTGTCTTCAATCAATTCTTCAATATCCTCTTGAGATAAATTATCAAAGTCGTATTTCTTATTAACATTTATAAAGATGTTATTCCACTTTATAAAAGGACCAAATCTACCCACTCCTTTTTGAACTGGTAATTCTTCATAATATGCGATAGGCGCATCGGCCGCTTGTTTTGCAATAATTAGTTCAATCGCTCTATCCATATTCACTTCCATCGGATTTTCACCTTTAGCCAAGGAAATAAATTTTTTCCCAAACTTTATATAAGGTCCAAATCTTCCATTAGCTACAACCACCTCTTCACCTTCATATTCCCCTAAGGTTTTTGGTAATTTAAACAAGTCCATCGCTTCTTCATAGCTGATCGTTCCTAAGCTTTGATCAGGTTGTAAGCTCGCGAATTTCGGTTTTTCTTCATCGGTTGCTTCTCCAATCTGTACCATGGCTCCAAACCTACCTAACCGCGCATAAACATTTTTACCAGAATCAGGGTCTACCCCTAACAGTCGCTCTCCTTTAGCACGATCCGCATTTTCAGCTACATCTTTAACACGTGGATGAAAATCCTTATAGAAGCTCTTAATCATTCCAATCCAATCTTCCTTCCCTTCAGCAATATCATCAAAATCTTCTTCAACCTTGGCGGTAAATCCAAAATCTAAAATCGTTTTAAAATTAGCTACTAAAAAATCATTGACAATTTTACCTATATCGGTGGGAACTAACTTCCCTTTATCTGATCCAACTTTTTCAGTCAAGGTAACTGACGATAGTTGACCGTCTTCTAATTTAATTTCTTCATAATTTCGTTCAACACCATCAACTGTCCCTTTTTCAACATAGTTCCTTTTCTGAATCGTCGAAATCGTTGGAGCATAGGTCGATGGTCGACCAATACCCAATTCCTCCAATTGTTTCACCAAAGAAGCTTCCGTAAATCGACCAGGAGGTCTTGTATATCGTTCCGTAGCCGTAATATATTGGTTTTGTAACGGCTCATTCACACTCAATTTTGGCAGCATACCTGCTTGTTCTTCCTCCTCGTCTGTACCTTCTAAATAGACTGTTAAAAATCCTTCAAACTTAATTACCTCTCCATTCGAAGTTAAAATTTCACTATTGTTTGAATTTGAAATACGCACATTTGTTCGTTCCAATTTCGCTGGACTCATTTGTGAGGCAATGGTTCGTTTCCAAATTAAATCGTATAAACGATCTTGGTCTCGATCAACAGAAATAGATGATCTCGACATTTCAGTAGGACGAATAGCCTCGTGTGCTTCTTGAGCTCCTTTTGATTTCGATTTATAATCTCTTGGATGACTAAACGCCTGCCCATAAGTTGAAACAATCTGTTCCTTAGCCGCCTTTTTAGCATCATCCGATAAGTTTACACTATCGGTTCTCATATACGTAATATACCCAGCTTCATACAATCGCTGTGCAATCATCATAGTTTTAGCTACCGGAAAATACAATTTTCTAGAGGCTTCTTGTTGTAAAGTTGAGGTGGTAAAAGGAGCTGCAGGCGCCTTAGTCGCAGGTTTTTTCTGTAGGTCCTCCACCTTAAATACCGCGTTAACACACGATTTCAAAAAGGCCTCAGCCGCTTCTCTAGTTTCAAAATTCTTTGGCAACTTCGCCTTAAATTTTTTTCCTTTCGAATTCGTAAATTCTGCATCTACTCTATAAGATGGAACCGCCTTAAAACTTTCAATATCACGCTCGCGTTCAACAATTAACCGAACAGCAACGGATTGTACCCTACCAGCAGAAAGCCCACCTTTTACCTTTCTCCATAACACAGGAGATAATTCATACCCCACCAATCGATCTAATACACGTCGCGCTTGTTGCGCATTAACTAAGTTATAATTAATACCCCTCGGATTCTCTACAGCTTTTAAAATAGCGTTTTTAGTTATTTCATGAAATACGATCCGTTTTGTTTTCTCTTTATCTAACTTTAATTGCTCAAATAAATGCCAAGCAATGGCCTCTCCCTCTCGATCCTCATCACTTGCTAACCAAACAGTTTCAGCTTTTTTAGCTAAATCCTTTAATTTCTTTACAATGGCTTTTTTATCAGAAGACACACTGTACTTCGGCATAAAATCTCCCTCAACATCAACGCCTAATTCCTTGGAGGGTAAATCTGCAATATGTCCAAAGCTCGATTCCACTTGAAAATCTTTCCCAAGAAACTTCTCAATGGTTTTCGCTTTCGCTGGGGACTCTACAATAACTAAATTTTTTGCCATAATTGTTTGGGTTCAAGTTTTAAATTGAAGCAAATAAGATCTAAATTCCTTTGCATACACCGCTTATTTATTTCAATTTTCAGATTGCAAAAGTATGTAGAATTTTTTTATTCTGCTTTTATCAAAGTGCTTTAGGCGATTAATTAACATAATTTTACGCTGTCATTCTGTCAGTATCCTCATAAAATGGTTGTATATTTGCAATCCAATTTTTGTATTTATGGAGCACGAAAAAGTGATAAAAGAAGAACAACAAGGAACCGCCTTAGTAACTGACCTTACCCCAGGAAATTCTAAAAAACTCTTTATAGAGAGTTACGGATGTCAAATGAATATGAACGATAGTGAAATCGTAGCATCCATACTCGCTAAGGAAGGATACAACACTACGCAAAAACTTGAAGATGCCGATTTAGTACTGGTAAACACCTGTTCAATTCGAGACAAAGCAGAGCAAACTATTCGAAAACGTTTGGTTTATTACAACCGTATTAAAGAGATTAATCCAAGCATGAAAGTAGGCGTATTAGGTTGTATGGCAGAACGACTAAAATCAAAATTTTTAGAAGAAGAAAAAATTGTTGATTTGGTCGTAGGACCAGATGCATATAGAGATCTACCAAACTTAGTTCAAGAAGTTACAGAAGGTCGCGATGCCGTAAATGTTATATTATCTAAAGATGAAACCTATGGAGATGTCTCCCCTGTTCGACTAAATAGCAATGGAGTATCTGCTTTCGTTTCAATAACTCGCGGCTGCGATAATATGTGTACTTTTTGTGTAGTTCCCTTTACTCGTGGACGAGAACGAAGTCGAGATCCAAAAAGCATTTTGGAAGAGATTAAGGACATGGCCGATAGAAATTATAAAGAAATTACCCTTTTAGGACAAAATGTAGATAGTTATTTGTGGTATGGAGGTGGTCTTAAAAAAGATTTCAAAAAAGCCAGTGAAATTGCACAACAAACGGCTGTTGACTTTGCGCAATTACTCGATATGTGTGCCGTTTCTTTTCCTAAAATTCGGTTTCGGTTTTCTACCTCGAATCCACAAGACATGAGTATGTCAGTTATTCATACCATGGCCAAACACAAGAACATCTGTAAATATATTCACTTACCTATTCAATCGGGAAGTACGACCATCTTAAAAAGGATGAATCGCCAACACACACGAGAAGAATACCTCTCCCTAGTAGAGAATATTCGTAAAATCATTCCTGATTGTGCCTTATCTCAAGATATGATTACTGGTTTCTGTGGCGAAACGGAAGAGGATCACAAACAAACTTTATCATTGATGGAAAAAGTTAAATATGATTTTGGGTTTATGTTTGCGTATTCGGAACGACCCGGAACCTTGGCTGCGAAGAAATACGAAGATGATGTGCCTCTTGAAGTAAAAAAACGAAGACTCACAGAGATCATCAATTTACAACAAAAGCATTCTCTTTACCGAACACAACAACACGTTGGAAAAGTAGAAGAAGTACTCATTGAAGGAACTTCAAAGAAATCAGATACACACTGGAAGGGGAGAAATACCCAAAATACAGTAATAGTCTTCCCAAAAGAACACTATAAACTCGGAGATTTTGTCATGGTCAAAGTTGAAAGTTGTACTAGTGCAACGTTAATAGGAAAAGCTGTAGGCTATAGTGAGAATAACTAAAATTTGATTTTTTATATAGACTTTAAGTTTCAATGAAAAGGCTACTGGTTAACAATAAAAGCCAGCGACGTACTATTGAAGGATAATTATTATTAAAAGAAGAGGAGTTCAACTATGGAAAACTTACAAACTGTAAAACAACGATTTGGAATTATCGGAAACGATCCACAGCTTAATCGCGCTTTAGAAAAAGCAATACGTGTAGCTCCGACAGACATATCTGTATTAGTTACTGGTGAAAGCGGTGTCGGAAAAGAAAGTATTCCAAAAATTATCCACCAATTATCACATCGAAAACACGCCAAATACATCGCTGTAAACTGTGGCGCAATTCCAGAGGGCACCATTGATAGTGAATTATTCGGACATGAAAAAGGTTCTTTTACCGGTGCAACGCAAAGTCGTAATGGGTATTTTGAGGTCGCTGATGGAGGGACCATATTCTTAGATGAAGTAGGTGAATTACCGCTAACAACCCAAGTACGCCTTTTACGCGTCTTAGAAAACGGTGAATTCATTAAAGTAGGTTCTTCTAAAGTAATAACAACCAACGTACGCATTGTCGCTGCTACCAATATTAACATGATGGAAGCCATCCATAAAGGAAAATTTCGAGAAGATTTATACTACCGCCTTAGTACGGTTGAAATCCACCTCCCTGCCTTGAGAAAACGCAAAGAGGACCTGCATTTATTATTTCGAAAATTTGCCTCCGATTTTGCCCAAAAATACAATATGCCCACAATACGACTAGAACCTGAAGCCCTCTCGGTACTTACAAACTATGGCTGGAAAGGGAATATTCGTCAACTGCGTAACGTAACTGAACAAATTTCAGTCATAGAACAAAAACGATCTATCTCAGCAGACACCTTGCGAAGTTATTTACCCGATTACAACAGTAATTTTCCAGCACTTATTGAAGCCAAACAAGGTGATTCCGATTTTTCATCTGAACGTGAAATATTATACAAAGTCCTCTTTGATATGCGGAATGACATTAACGACCTTAAAAAACTAACCTTAGAATTAATGGAAAATGGCAATTCAAATACCAAAGGCGTTAGCCCAAAATTAATTCAAAAAATTTACGGTGAAGATCAAGAAGTGGAAGAAAATTTAATAGAAATTATCTCCCCAAATAAAAAAGAGAGTTATACCCCAGACAAATCGTATAGTGACACCTATGAGGATGCAGAAACCATTGAAGAAACCCTCTCTTTACAAGAAAAGGAATACGAAATGATTAAAAAAGCATTAGATCGAAACCAAAATAAACGTAAAATGGCAGCGAAAGAATTGGGAATCTCTGAAAGAACCCTCTATAGAAAAATCAAACAATACAATTTATAGTTAAAAATAGTACCTTTGAGGTTTAACTAAACGCGTTTAATAAAAACAAAGAATCATTCAATCACCCTGAATAAAACAATACTGAATGCGCAAAATAAGTATCTTTCTATTTTTTATCAGCACCCTACAAGCCTGTGGAATATATTCTTTTTCAGGTGGTGATATCGGAGATGCAAAAACTATTCAAGTTGATTATTTTCAGAATGTCGCTCCGCTCGTAGAACCTACCTTAAGTCAAAAGTTCACCACAGCACTTCAAGACCTATTTACCCGTCAAACCAATTTAAGCGCAACCAATTCAAATGGCGATCTTCATTTTGAAGGTGAAATAACTGACTATCGAATTATTCCTATTAGTGCCACTGCCGATCAACGAGCTGCACAAAATAGACTAACCATTGGCGTACGTGTTCGTTTCACAAACAAGAAAAAAGAAGAAGATAATTTTGAACGAACTTTTTCATTTTATTCAGATTTTGGCGCAAATCAACAATTGACAGGCAGTGTTTTAGAAAGTGCATTTGAAGAAATCTTTGAGCGTTTGACCCAAGATATTTTTAACGCCTCAATTGGAAATTGGTAAAATGAATATAACCGAATTTACAAGACTTTTACAAGACCCCAGTAGCATTTCTTCGGATCAAACCAAAGAAATGGAAGACATCCTTGACAATTACCCCTATTTCCAAGCAGCTAGACTCATCCATTTAAAAGGCCTTAAACGTCAACACAGTTTTAAGTACAATACCGCTTTAAAAGAAGCTGCTGCTCATACTACTAACCGAACGGTACTGTTCGATTTTGTTACCAATGACACCTTAGACGCTACAAATAAACTAGAAAAGACAAAACAGTTAATTAATGAAACTGAAATTATCGATGTTGAGGTTTTAAGTAAATCAAACGCCATTCAAACAACCAATGCTACCGATGAAACCGATGAAATCACATCAAAATATGACGCCCCCCCTAAGAAGAAAATTCAACTTCTTGAAGAAAAATTAGACGTAGGTAAACCCCTAAACTTTAATCATTCTGAAATCCATTCGTTTAACGAGTGGTTGCAACTAACCAAAGCTAAACCAATTATCCGCGAAACTCAAGTGAATGAGCCTGAAGAAAAACCGGATATTACCGAATCTATTTCAACACAAGCATCTCCAGAAAAAGAAAAAAAATTCGAATTAATTTCACAATTTATCAATACAAAAGCGAAATTAGCCCCAACGATTAGCGATGATCAAACAGATATTTCAATAGAAAGTACGATAGAGAATGAAAACTTGATGACAGAAACCTTGGCTAGAGTCTACTTAGAGCAAAAAAAGTACGCCAAAGCCATTCAAGCTTTCAAAATTTTAAGTTTGAAATATCCAGAAAAAAGTGGTTTCTTTGCAGACCGGATTAAAGCAGTAAAATTTTTACAACAAAATAATACCTAAATAATGTCTTATACTATATTCTTAATTTTAATTGTGATAGTCGCTATAGCGTTGATTTTAATCATCATGGTGCAAAATCCAAAAGGCGGAGGACTTTCTTCTTCATTTGGAGGGCAAGGAACACAAACCTTAGGCGGAGTTCAAAACACGACGAACTTTCTAGATAGGGCAACTTGGACGCTAGCCATCACTTTATGTGCTTTAATTCTATTATCCAATATAACAATGGATCACGGTAAAGTTGATACAAATTCGCAAATTGAAAATACACTCAATGAACGTGAAAATTTTCAAGACACACCTAGCACAACTGAACCTGCAACAACGACAACACCAGACAGCCTCTAATGAATGTCTGACATAACCATTTAATCAATGCCAACCGTGACACGTTGGCATTTTTTATGGACAAATTTTAAACACGCACTTCTAAAAAAAATAGACTTTGTGTCTATCTGTCAGCTATTCGCATATTGGCATATTTTTCGACTATAAATCTACGATTTACATAACTATAAAATATATTACAAATGAGTAAAATAAACATTAAACCTCTAGCAGACAGAGTAGTTATTGAACCATTAGCTGCAGAAACTAAAACCTCCTCAGGAATTTACATTCCCGATTCAGCTAAGGAAAAACCATCACAAGGAAAAGTGGTTGCTGTTGGTAACGGATTAAAAGACGAACCAATGACCGTTAAGGTTGGTGACACCGTTCTTTACGGCAAATACGCTGGAACTGAATTAAAGTTAGACGGAGGAGATTATTTGATCATGAAAGAAAGTGAAATTTTTGCAATTGTCTAAACACAAATCCAAAATTTTAAAAAAAATAACAAAAATTAACTCGATAAGCTAAATACTAGATTCTATTTCTAGAATTAAAAAGCTATCACAATTAGTAATAAAAATGGCAAAAGATATAAAATTTGATATTGAAGCACGCGACGGACTAAAACGCGGTGTTGATGCATTAGCAAATGCAGTTAAAGTAACTTTAGGACCAAAAGGAAGAAATGTAGTTATAGGAAAATCTTTTGGAGGCCCTGTAATCACAAAAGATGGTGTATCTGTTGCAAAAGAAATTGAATTGGAAGATTCAATGGAAAACATGGGTGCACAAATGGTAAAAGAAGTAGCTTCAAAGACCAACGACCTTGCAGGAGATGGAACAACTACCGCTACGGTATTAGCTCAAGCAATTGTTAAAGAAGGTCTTAGAAACGTCGCTGCAGGCGCAAACCCACTCGATTTAAAAAGAGGAATTGACAAAGCAGTTTCTGCAATTGTAGATGAACTAAAAAAACAATCACAAGTTGTTGGAAACAAAATAGACAAAATCAAACAAGTAGCTTCTATATCAGCAAATAATGATGAAACCGTAGGTGAGTTAATTGCACAAGCTTTTGAAACCGTAGGTAAAGAAGGTGTTATTACTGTTGAAGAAGCTAAAGGTACCGATACGTATGTAGATATCGTAGAAGGAATGCAATTCGACAGAGGATTCCTATCTCCATATTTTGCAACTGATACTGAAAAAATGTTAGTAGATTTAGAAAACCCATACATCCTTCTATACGACAAGAAAATCTCTTCAATGAAAGATCTTCTTCCTGTATTAGAACCTGTTGCACAATCTGGAAAACCCCTTTTGATTATTGCTGAAGATGTTGAAGGTGAAGCTTTAGCTACCCTTGTAGTAAATAAATTACGTGGCGCATTAAAAATAGCCGCTGTTAAAGCACCTGGTTTTGGAGATCGTCGAAAAGCAATGCTAGAAGACTTAGCCATCCTGACAGGCGGTACAGTGATTGCTGAAGAGCGTGGATTTACACTGGAAGCAACTACATTAGATATGCTAGGAACTGCTGAAAGTGTTACCATAGACAAAGACAATACAACCATTGTAAATGGTAATGGCAAAAAAGAAGACATTAAAGCACGTGTAAATCAAATCAAAGCACAAATCGAATCAACTACATCTGATTACGATAAAGAAAAATTACAAGAGCGCTTAGCTAAATTAGCGGGTGGAGTTGCAGTTCTATATGTAGGTGCTGCATCTGAAGTTGAAATGAAAGAAAAGAAAGATCGTGTAGATGATGCATTACACGCAACTAGAGCTGCAGTAGAAGAAGGTATTGTTTCTGGTGGTGGAGTTGCGCTAGTAAGAGCTAAAAATGTACTCAACGAAATAACCACAGAAAACTCAGATGAAGAAACTGGTATCCAAATCATTGCAAGAGCCATTGAAGAACCATTGCGTACTATTGCAGAAAATGCAGGAAACGAAGGATCTGTTGTTGTCTCTAAAGTATTAGAAGGTAAAGACGATTTTGGATTTGATGCCAAATCTGAAACGTATGTAAACATGTTTAAAGCAGGAATTATTGATCCTACCAAAGTAACAAGAGTTGCCCTTGAAAATGCAGCTTCAGTTGCAGGAATGATTTTAACTACTGAATGTGCTTTAGTAGATATTAAAGAAGATAGTCCTGCTGGTGGCGGAATGCCTTCAATGGGTGGCGGAATGCCTGGCATGATGTAAATCATCTGTAGTATAAAACTAAAAACCCGATTCGTGTTGAATCGGGTTTTTTTATACCTTCGCTCCTCCTTTTAAGTGCTATCCTAAAGAAATCGAAACACATTGAATTAGCAATACACCGCTCAGCGTGTATAACAATTCGTACTGTTTTAATTGTCAAAACACATTCCCTTTTTTAGCTAATAAATCACCTTTCTTAACTACCTTGCCCACTACGCTAGAAGTTGTTGTTTTTTCTACTTATAGCAATCAAACAAGTCATACACACATTTGACTAAATTAGCACATTATATGAATTGTAAGTCAAATGAAAGAAAGACTGATTATCCTAGTAGTCTGACCAGGGCTACACCACATATCAACTCCAAACTCCCAACTAACCATCGTCCCGTTAAAAAGAAAAAAAACCTCAAAATTGTGGGTTTATGTACACAGTTTATCTAGTTATGCTCTGAAGATTCCTTACTATCGTGGCCAGCACTTTCATCTCCATCACTTTCATGCTCTTCAGCTCCATCCATATCTACTTCTTTTGCTTTTAGTGACATTTTACAAACCGGACAGTTTCCTTTTTCGGTATAACTCTTTCCATCTTCACAATCCATAGGACATTGATAAAGCACATTCTCTGCAATTTCTTTTCCTGTTTCACTTGTCACCTCTTCAGTTTTTACTTGATCCTTAGTATCTTTTTTACAAGATGTAAAAGAAAAAGCAACGATAGCCACTAAAGCTACTCCTATTACGTGTTTTCTCATTGTGTATTTATATTAGTGTTTTTCCAAGGTTTCATCTCTGTAATAACAACAAGAATCTAAGGCCAAATATGCTTTTTCAGTTGCTTTAAATTCTTCTGTATCATGTCCTGCCGCCGCCATCGCCTTTTTCAATTCAGTTACAGAGGTTTTCTTATTGTTAAAGATACAATATAATTCTTTTTTATCAATATCATAAGAAGCAAATTTAACGCCTTTCGTTTGCATGGCAACTTTTTCTATTCGATCTTTACACATCTTACAAATACCATCAACCATAAAGGTTTCTTTGCTTGTTTTAGATTTCTTTTGAGCTTCTACAGTAAATGAGATACTGAAAACGGCGAGTACAATTAGTAATTTTTTCATTTTTATAAATTTTAGAATATTAATAACTATTTTATTTAATTCAATGGTTTTCTTTTGTCAAAAGTCTTAAAAAAGTTTAAATCTAAGACCGGCATAATACATCGCCCCATAAATTGGCGCATATATTTGACTCGTATCAAAATAAGGACCAAAAGGGTCATTACTTGCAACAATAGCATTTTTCTGTTGATATGCCCCAATATTCTCTCCCCCTACATACACTTCAAATGTATTGCTAAATACTTTAGTCATTTGGGCGTTTACCAAGGAGTAACTTGGTGAATTTTCGGGTAGCTGATAGGGAACTGGATTTAAACCGGTAAAAGGTAATCGCTGCTCACCTATCCAATTATAGGTTACATCAAATCGCCATAAACCTCCCTTAGCATTCCTGGTAGATTCATATCCTGCATTTGCAAAGAAACGATGCTTTGCTTGCAAAGGGTCACTCATGTCTCCTTGTAAATAAGGAGACTTAACATCATAATACTTATAGGCAAATCGAAAATCAACGGCATTAGACCATGTATAATTCAATTGCACTTGAAGATTAGAAGCATACGCCCCGTTCTCTGCATCGTAAATGACAACACTTTGTGGATTTTCATCATAATCAATAATCACCTTATTCTCAAATCGCGTGGTGTAATAATCAACGGTAAGTTCGGCATTTTTACCAAACACATTAAATCCTTGCAAATAACTAACCCCATAATTCCACGCTACTTCTGGATTCATTCCATAAATTTTCCCTTGGGTTGATCTCAAGTCAATTTGTCTAGATGACCCGAAGATTTTTTGATTCTCTGCAAAAATATTAGCACTTCGTTTCCCTCTACCTACAGAAGCTCTTAATACGCCTTTGGCCCATGGAGCATAACGGACATGTAAACGCGGTGTTACAAAGACCCCTAATAAATTATGCACGTCCATTCGCAATCCAGCAATTAGGCTAAAATCATCGAGGTTGTCGAAATTATATTCAAAAAAACCGCCAACAGAACGCTCATTACGACTATAATCTTGAGCATCAACATTTTCTATATACTCATCATAGGTATAATTCAACCCCGCTTTAAATTTATGCAAGGTACTTCCCAAAATTGAATTAAATATCCCATTGGCATAAATGCTCTGGTGTTCAATATCATAATTTCGCAACCCAAAATAGGCATTTTGATCGTGATTGCTGTACGCAAATTGAAAACCAACACTCTCGTACGGAGTCTCAGGAAAAACATAGCCTAATTTCGCAGAAGCATCAACCCGCGAGGTATTGATTTCAGACCCCCAAATAAGATTACTAAACTTATCGGTATCTGGATTAAAATCCACTTGCCCAGTTTGCTTATTGTCTTTTAAATATCTAAAATTAAGAAAACTAACAAAACCATTTTCTACATCTGTGTATTGCCATCTATTTAAAACATTTACTTGATCATAAATGGGCATATCCAAAAATCCATCATTATTAGTGTCATGTTCAATTTTATGCATATTGCCATGTAAAAATAAACTCGTACTCCAACGGTCTGATACTTTTTGATTAACATGTGTATTGAGCTCTAAACGACCTTCTGAAGAACCAAACGCATTGACAAATAGCTTTTCTTTAGCCGTTGGCTTTTTAAGCTCTGTATTAATTTGCCCCGCGATACTCTCATATCCATTTACAACCGAGCCTGCTCCTTTGGTAATTTGAATACTTTCTATCCAGGTACCTGGTGTAAACGTTAGTCCATAAGCCTGGGCAGCCCCTCTCACATTTGGAATATTTTCTTGTGCAATTAGTATATACGGACTCGTCAACCCAAGCAGTTTAATCTGTTTGGTTCCAGTCAATGCATCCGAGAAATTAACATCTATCGACGGGTTGGTAGCAAAACTTTCAGAAAGGTTACAACAGGCCGCTTTCAGTAACTCGTCTTCATTTACCGTTAAGATATTTGCTGAATACAAATAAGAAACAGACGACTTTTTCTTTTTTGTCTTCACAACCACTTCATCTAGATCCTGTGCCTCACGCATCACATGTTCAAAAGGTCTTAGACTTTTTACGATTACGGTATCCGTCTTATAGCCCACATAACTAAAAACTAAACTTTTATAGGACTTTTCGTAGGCAATTGAAAATTCACCTTGCTCGTTACTAATCGTTCCAATAGTGCTTCCCGCCCAATAGACTGAAACACCTTGTAAGCCGACCACATCACCATTTTTTGCAGTGGCCATGACCTTGCCTTTGAGTTGTTCTTGCGCCTGCAAGAACAACGGAAGTACGATTAAAATCGTACAAAATATTTTTTTCATAATTATTTAATCTTTTTTAAATTGAAGTATTCCGTTTAATTTCATGAATAAACGGCAGCATCAAATTAAAAAAGTTTGATAGAGAACCTGAACATCTTTCGATATATCTGGCGGTAAATAATTTGGGAAGGTTAAAGGCTCAACATCAAATTCAAAGGCTATTGGACACCCCAAAATCGCTAAAGAACAACAATAAACTACATAGCCATCCTCATATAAAGGAATTTGTAGCTCATCATTACTAGCGTGAATTAACTCTTTTACATTAGCACAACAATTCAGCGTTACTTCCGTATTGTTTAAGTCATTTCCGCAACAATCTTCAATCACTCCGAAAAACGAATAATCAACCACCTCTCCGTGACAATAATGTTTCTCTATAGCAAACGAAAACGTAGAGGACAATACCAATACGGCAAGTAAGAAAGTAGAAATACGTGATCTAAGTGCCTTCATGTCCCAAAACTACTAAAAGTAGTTGAAATCAACCGCATGCAACTCAAAACTTTAACAATTTTTTCAAAAATTTATCTTTTAGCAGATCCATTTCATCCCCCTCACGTTTAAGGAAAACGTTTAAGAAGTCGACTTTCGAACTAATTTTTTTTGATAATAAAAGGCGGGTAGTAAAATCAACACAAATACCGGATGTATTAAAAATCGACGTACATAAAAAGCAAACAAATGCCCATTGAGCATTCCAATCTTCAACAGCACAAAATAAGCAAAGCCTAAGACGACGAAGGCAATCGCATAAAATTTAATCGAAAATTTCACCAAGCCTATTTTCTGAAAAGCCAAGTAGATAATACCCAATGAAATCATCGTATTGAGGAAATACCGTAAAAAGATATTTAAAAACAATTTAAACATACTATATGCAGGCATGGCCTTATGCAAATAATCATCGTGAAAATACTCGATAAAAGGATCGTAAAACAATTGCGCTCCATAAGCTCTCACGACAATTAGCAAGACAAAAAGAATTCCTATGAGTGCTATGCGAATAAATTTATGCATTAGATTTTTTAATATAAGAAAATTTATTGACCCATATAATCCATAAAATAAACGTAGTTCCATAAATCACCGCTGGAAAAAATAAATTGTGTAAAAAATACGTGTATTCAGGAAAATTATGCATGAGAAAGCTCAAGAGTAAAATTCTAAATAAATTGACCACATAAATAATTAACACCCCAGCAGTGCCAAACACAATAGTTGCCTTTAAACTTCCCGAAAAAGCAATAATAAAAGTGAGAAATAATATGATTACACTAACCGCATTACAACCTTCAACAATGCGAGCAGCATAAAGGTCATCTACGTAAAATTTCATTGACAACTCTCCCTCATGTTGGACGGTCCTTGATTCATAACCAAACAATTGAGCTAATTTAGCAGTGTGATTTGCTACCATTTTCGTTATTGGCGCACATGAAAACACGGTGCGATCCTGAGTTTTTTGGAGGTAAATAGAATAAATACTAAGCAACAAAAAATAGGTAATAAAAAACTTCAATAAAAATTTAATGATCGTTTTTCTCTTCTTCAAATTATGCTAAATTTACGATGGTTATAAATCCAAAAATAAAGGATTCTTATGGATATGCACAAACATCAAAAAAATATTATCAACATTATAGATAACAACAGTAATAACTCCAAAATTTTACAAGGCATTTGCGATTATTTAAAAGCCAAAATCGACTACTATGATTGGGTTGGATTTTATTTTAAAAACGGAGATAAAGACGAATTAAAACTCGCAGAATTTAGTGGTGAACCGACCGAACATCAAATCATACCATTTGGAAAAGGCATTTGTGGACAAGTTGCGGTTTCTAATGAGAATTTTGTCGTTCAAGATGTGTCCGCACTAGACAATTATATTTCCTGTGGAATCCAAGTCAAATCAGAAATTGTGATCCCCATCTTTGTGAACGGGAAAAACATTGGCCAAATTGACATCGATTCACATGTTGCAAGTCCCTTTACTAAAGAAGATGAAGTTTTACTAGAATGGGTATGCGCTCAAGTTAGCTTACTCTTAGAATAAGCCAAATAGCTATGTGATATTACTTTCATTAACACGTTAAAAAAACACGCTTCTCTCCCCACAATACCTGTTGATTTTCAGAAAATTAACTACACAAAGGAGTGCTGTTGATAAATTGTTTATTTTCTACTGACTTTAAAGGAACAATCCATAGACGCTTTTAGTAGCTTTGCGAAAATTAAATTCCACCATGAGCACTGATAAAAAAGCAACGTCCGCCTTAATTTCTGTATTCCACAAAGATGGTTTGGCGCCCATTATTAAACGATTACATGAATTAGGTATCACACTGTATTCTACAGGAGGTACCGAAAAATTCATTAAGGACTTAAACATTCCTGTTATTCCGGTAGAAGATATAACTAGCTACCCATCTATTTTAGGGGGGCGTGTTAAAACATTACACCCAAAAGTATTTGGTGGAATTTTGAATCGTCAGGACCACGAAGGTGATCAAGTGCAATTGGCTGAATTTGAAATCCCCCAAATTGACATCGTTATAGTAGATTTATACCCCTTTGAAAAGACCGTAGCTTCAGGGGCTCCTGAGCAGGATATTATTGAAAAAATTGATATTGGAGGAATTTCACTCATCAGAGCAGCTGCAAAAAACTTCAAGGATGTAGTCTGTATCTCCTCTATGGAACAATACGATGCCTTTCTTGATATCTTAAACAAACAAAATGGAAGTACGACCTTAGCACAACGCAAACATTTTGCTACACAATCTTTTCAAGTTTCTTCCCATTACGACAGTGCTATCTTTAATTATTTCAACGAAGATCAACAGATTCCAGCGCTCAAAATTAGTGTTCAAAACGGAACTACCTTACGCTATGGTGAAAACCCACATCAACAAGGACAGTTCTATGGAGAATTTGATCAGATGTTCGAAAAACTACACGGCAAATCATTGAGTTACAATAACTTACTCGATGTTGATGCAGCTATAAACTTGATGCAAGAATTTCAAAGTGAGGCACCCACTTTTGCCATATTAAAACACAACAACGCCTGTGGCTTAGCACAACGCGAAACATTAAGTGAAGCATACACTGATGCATTGGCAGGAGATCCAACATCAGCCTTTGGAGGAGTGTTAATTGCCAACCGTACTATTGACGTTGCTACCGCGACTAAAATACACAAATTATTTTGCGAAGTAGTTATCGCACCAGCCTATGAAGCTGAAGCATTGACAATTTTACAAGGCAAAAAAAATAGAATTATCTTAAAGCTCAAAAATTTTGATCTAGCCACCACAAGTGTGAGAACTTGCTTAAATGGATATTTAGTTCAAGATAAAGACCTCAAGACCGACCAAGCATCCGACTTACAGACTGCAACCATTATACATCCAACCGCAAATGAAATTGAAGATTTGTTATTTGCCTCAAAAATTTGTAAGCATACAAAATCGAACACCATAGTTCTTGCTAAAAACAAACAGTTATGCGCAAGTGGCACAGGACAAACATCACGTGTTGACGCCTTAAATCAAGCCATCGTAAAAGCACAACATTTTGGCTTTGACTTAACCAATGCTGTGATGGCTAGTGATGCTTTTTTTCCATTTCCAGACTGTGTTGAAATAGCACATAATGTAGGAATTCATGCAGTGATTCAACCAGGAGGGTCTATTAAAGATCAATTGTCAATCGACTATTGCAATGCCCAAAATATGGCGATGGTCTTTACAGGAATTAGACATTTCAAACACTGATAAAAATAATCCTTACTTTTGAAAAAAGTAATAAAAATATTAGGTTTAATTTATTAACTTTGAAAATTCGCAAATTTTTAACCCAAATTAAATAACTCTATGGGCTTTTTTGACTTCCTCACTGAAGATGTTGCGATTGATTTAGGAACTGCTAATACACTTATCATTCACAATGGCAAGGTTGTTATTGACAGTCCATCAATTGTGGCCATTGACAGAACGACTGGAAAAATAATAGAAATTGGCAAAAAAGCCAATTTAATGCAAGGTAAAACGCATGAGAACATCAAAACAGTAAGACCTCTGAAAGATGGTGTTATTGCTGATTTTGAGGCCTCAGAGCAAATGATTCGTGAATTCATTAAAAGAATTCCTTCTATTAAAAAGCGTTTTTTCTTCCCACCCCAGTTACGAATGGTTATTTGTATTCCATCAGGAATTACAGAAGTTGAAAAACGTGCTGTCCGCGATTCAGCTGAACACATGAATGCCAAAGAGATTTATTTAATACATGAACCTATGGCTGCATCTATTGGTATCGGAATTGACATTATGCAACCAAAAGGGAATATGATCATTGATATAGGTGGAGGAACTACCGAAATTGCCGTAATAGCACTTGGCGGTATTGTTTGTGATAAATCTATAAAAGTAGCCGGTGATGTATTTACGAATGACATTGCCTACTACATGAGAACTCAACACAATTTATACGTAGGCGAAACCACTGCTGAAAACATTAAAATTGAAGCAGGTGCCGCTACAGAAGATCTTGAAAACCCCCCAGAAGATATTTTAGTTCAAGGACGCGATTTATTAAGCGGTAAACCAAAACAGATAAAAATATCGTATAGAGAAATTGCGAAAGCCCTGGACAAATCAATTTTACGCATTGAAGATGCTGTTATGGAAACCCTATCTCAAACACCTCCAGAACTCGCTGCTGATATTTATAATACAGGAATTTATTTAGCAGGTGGCGGATCTATGCTGAGAGGATTAGACAAGCGTTTGTCAAGAAAAACGGATTTACCTGTTTATGTAGCAGAAGACCCTTTAAGAGCAGTAGTAAGAGGTACCGGAATCGCATTAAAAGACATAGAACGCTATCGTATGGTTCTAATGAAATAGCAAAGACACATTGACAAATGCAACGAATAATAGGATTTTTCTTAAAGTACAAGTACTTTCTATTTTTTATTTTCCTTCAGATCATTGCATTTTCACTTACCATTAAAAGCCATTCTTTTCATCGTAGTAAATTTGTCAATTCTGCCAATGCTATATCTGGTAGTATTTACATGAAAGTAAACGCCATTGAAGAGTACTTCTACTTAAAAACCTATAACGAGCAATTACTGAACGAAAATGTTCGTCTAAAAAATCAACTCGCATTAAGGTTAAAAGACAGTACCATTTGGCTTCAAGATTCTACCAAGTACAAACGCCAATTTAGTTATACCGCAGGTAAAATTATCCATAATCAATTCAGAGGTAAATTTAACTACCTCACACTAAATAAAGGTAAAAATGACGGAGTTGAACCAGATCAAGCCGTTATTAATAGTCTGGGAATCATCGGAATTACCAATACTGTAAATGAAAAGTACGCAACAGTCTTATCCATTCTTAACGGCAATGCTAAAATCAACGTTAAGCTTAAAAAAAGTGCACATTTTGGCACCATGGCATGGGATGGAATCGATTACAACACCGTACAAATAATTGACTTACCTATTCAAGCAAATATACAGGTTGGAGATTCCATCATTACCGGTGGAAAATCGACCATTTTTCCCGATGGAATTCCCGTAGGCATTATAAAAGATTTTCAAAAGGAAAATAATGAATACACCTCTATCAACGTTAAATTACACAATGATATGAGTGCTATAGGTCCTGTATTTATTATTAAAAATGCCGATAAAGACAAAATTTTAGAAATTGAACAGACCATACACTAAATGAGCGATATACTAAGAAATATCGGATTATTCATAGGACTCTTACTGCTTCAAGTAATGATTTTAAACAAAATCAATTTCTTAGGGTATGCGAATCCTATGCTCTATATGCTCTTTATTTTGGTATTTCCCCTAAAAAAAGAGCGCGGTCTATTCTTAGTATTGTCTTTTATTTTAGGATTATTCGTCGATTTTTTTCTGGATTCTGGAGGAATAAATGCCTCTGCAAGCCTTTTGATTGCCTATATTAGACTACCTGTTCTAAAAGGATTGTTAAATAAAACAGATGTGGATTTTGCTGTGTTTAAAATCACTAAATTGCCATTTCTTAAACTACTGAGTTTTATTGCGATTATGGTATTTGTTCATCATCTAGCCATTTTCAGTCTAGAATATTTTTCATTTAAAGCCATTTTAACAATTTTGTCAAGGACAATTTTGACGAGTTTTTTCACAATTATTTTAATCATTTTTAGTTTATTATTAATGACAAATCAGAAATAATATGGAAAAAAAACACATCGCATATATTTCGATTTCTCTGGTGGGTTTACTCTTCATAATTCGGTTGTTCTATATTCAAATTATCGCTGAAAAATACCAACCCTCTCCCCTAAACAATTCTGCAGTAGCCATTAAATTTGACTATCCTGCACGTGGATTTATTTACGATCGCAATGGCGTTCTACTAGTCGCTAACCAACCTTCATATGACGTTATGATTATCCCGAGAGATGTAACCCCACTCGACACATTAGAGTTTTGTGGATTATTAAAAATTACCAAGGAGCAATTTATCAAACGTTTTGAAAAAGCAAAAAATTACTCTCCTAGAATTCCATCCGTATTTTTAGCACAACTCTCTAAATCCAATTATGCATATCTTCAAGAAAAAATGCACAAGTTTAAAGGATTTTATATTCAAAAAAGAATTTTACGTGAATACCCATTAAAAACAGCGGCAAATGTTTTAGGATATATTGGTGAGGTAAGTCCCGCCTTTATGGAAAAAAATCCCTACTACAAACAAGGGGAACTTCGTGGAATTACCGGCATAGAGAACGAATATGAAGAGGTATTACGCGGTGTTCGTGGAGTTAAATTCATGCAACGTAACCGATTTAATAAAGAAATTGGCCCTTACCAAGGAGGATCAAAAGACACTCTAGCAACCACTGGAAAAGACCTAACAACTACCTTAGATATTGAATTACAATTATACGGTCAAAAATTAATGTCGAATAAACGTGGAGGAATCATTGCCATTGAACCCGCTACGGGTGAATTACTTACGGTGTTGTCAACCCCTACGTACGACCCAAATGAACTCGTTGGACGTGAACGTTCTAAAAATTATGCCAAACTCAAAAATGATATCGATGGCAAACCCATGTTTGACAGAGGCTTACAAGCGCAATATCCACCTGGATCACCTTTTAAAATTGTCAACGCTCTTATTGGATTACAAGAAGGCGTTGTTACCGAAGATACGCGATTTACTTGCTACCACGGGTATCGATATGGGAGTAGCCCACGCGCCTTTATGGGATGCCACTGTGTCTCTGGCACATCAAACGACCTTATCAGAGGCGTATACGCTTCGTGTAATGCCTATTTTTGCAATGTATACAAACGGGTCATTGAAAAATACCCAAGCCCCGTAGAAGGTATTGAAGCCTGGGCTAAACACGTAAAAAGCTTTGGATTTGGCGACTATCTACACAATGACTTATACAACGGAACACCAGGTACAGTTCCTGATGCAGCACTGTATAAACGAATGTATCCAAACGGAGGATGGAGAGCTTCAACTACCATTTCCAATGCCATTGGCCAAGGAGAAATTCTTGCCAATCCAATCCAATTGGCAAATATGACCGCCGCTGTTGCAAACCGTGGTTTTTATTACACTCCGCACATTGTTAAAGCAATTGATAACCAACCCATTCAAATAGAAAAATACACTACCCCAAAACGAACAACCATAGATCCCAAATATTTTGAACCCGTAATCGAAGGTATGTTTCAAACCGTAGAAAATCCAGGAGGTACTGCATATTGGTCTAAAGTACCCGGAATTGAAATTTGTGGAAAAACAGGCACTGCAGAAAATTTTACCCGCGTGAATGGAGAAAAATTACAATTTCAAGATCACTCTGTATTTATTGCATTCGCGCCTAAAGAAGATCCTAAAATTGCCATTGCCGTCTATATTGAAAATGGCGGGTATGGCTCTACATATGCTGGACCTATTGCCACGCTAATGATTGAAAAATACCTCAATGGCAAAACAAGTAGACCTAATTTAGAAAAAAGAATGATCGAAGCTAGTCTTCAAAATCAATACGACGAACAATTATTAAAAACTTCACTTGCGAAAGAGAAAAACAAACATATTAGCGGGAATTGATTGGGTTCTGGTACTGTTGTTTCTAGCCTTAATTACAATTGGCTGGATGACCATTTACGCAGCCACCATTGATGACAATAGTCAAGGCATCTTAGATTTTTCAACCTTCTATGGAAAACAAATTATCTGGATAGGCTTAAGCTTTATTTTAATCCTCATACTAATCGCCATTGACTCTAAGTTTTACGAACGGTTCGCAGGAATCTTTTACTTAATTTCCATGCTTAGCTTAGCAGGACTGTTCATCTTTGGGAATGAAGTAAATGGAGCAAAATCTTGGTATAATTTCGGAGAATTTAGCTTACAACCCTCTGAATTTGCTAAGACAGCCACTATTTTGGCGCTCGCAAGTTTTCTAAATGGTGCCAACCGCGATTTAACTCAGCTAAAGACACAATGGAATACCATACTCATTATGTCAATTCCAGCCGTCCTAATTCTTCTACAACCCGATGCAGGCTCGGCAGTAATCTATACGACCCTTATTTTTGTCTTATATCGCGAAGGATTACCCGCCTTTTATTTGTTGATTGGATTAGCCATCATATTACTTTTTTTAGCCACTTTATACTTTGGCTTTACAACCGCCCTAATCATCATTTACTCCCTAATATCGCTTTTCTTTTTTCTTTTAGTTAATTTTAAAAAAATACAACTAAAAAGAGAATGGTTTAAAATTATCGCCATATACCTTGTAATTGGATTAATGCTGTTTAGCGTCGATTATGCATTTAATCATATCTTAGAACAACATCAACGCGACCGATTTAACATCGTTTTAGGTAAAACCATAGACAATCGCGGTATTGGTTATAACACGTACCAATCTATGATTACCATAGGATCGGGAGGTTGGACCGGCAAAGGTTATTTAGAAGGCGATAGAACACAAGGAAACTTCGTTCCAGAACAAGAAACCGATTATATTTTTAGCGCCATTGGCGAAGAATGGGGCTTTATTGGAAGTAGTATCGTCATTATCCTCTTTGTTGTCTTTATCCTTCGCATTATTCAATTGTCCGAAAGACAGAAATCAAAATTTAGTAGGATTTTTGGATATTCAGTAGCAACAATATTCTTTTTCCACTTTATGGTAAATATCGGAATGGTTATTGGAATTTTACCTACCGTTGGAATTCCCTTACCTTTCTTTAGTTATGGCGGATCATCCCTTTGGGGATTTACAATGTTACTATTTATTTTTATTCGTTTAGATGCTGATAGAACATATGAATGGTAATCAAATGCATTTAAAGAAGCTAAAAAGACCTTTCCGTTTAGACGTACTAGATTCTTCTGTACGTACTTTATTTTGAATTAACTTTAGGTAATCGCTTTTAGGTATTTCAATATAATTATCCCAATTTGCAGCTTCAGCCATAAACGGCTTTACCTCTTGATACGCTCCTACTTTATAGTTCACATGTCTAGATGACAATAATAGCTTTAAAGACATTTTATAAATCTTTATCGCATCGTCTCCAAATAAGACATAAGATGTATTTTCCAACTGTGAATCTTCCATCATAGAATTTTGATATAGAACAACCGAAAATCCAAAGTTCCCATTAAAAAATGTAAAAAAATTATATAAAACTTAAAATTTAGGCATAAAAAAACAGCCTAAAAGGCTGTATTTATTATTTATATGTTTTACTTTTTATAAAGCACTAACGTATTTAGTCAATTTCGATTTCATATTCGAAGCCTTATTAGGATGAATAACATTCTTCTTCGCTAATTTATCGAGCATTGAAATTACCAATGGTAATTGTTTTTGAGCATCTTTCTTATCAGCCAAACGCAACGCTTTTATCGCATTACGCGTAGTTTTGTGATGAAACTTATTTCTCAATCGTTTCGCTTCGTTACTTCTGATTCTTTTTAATGCTGACTTGTGATTTGCCATTTTAATTTTGTTTTTGTAGTCCGTAGGGGAATCGAACCCCTGTTACCAGGATGAAAACCTGGCGTCCTAACCCCTAGACGAACGGACCATTTTTAGTTATTAGCCTTTCAAAGCGAGTGCAAAAATATAACATTTTTCAAAATGTACAAGTACTTTTTAATTTTTTTTAATAAGCACGTGCAAACAAAACGCGTTTTGATGATTTTTTCCCTGAAAAAACACAGGTTCCATCCTCGTTAACGCTATCTAACGGAATACATCTAATGGTTGCTTTTGTCGCTTCCTTTATGCGTTCTTCTGTTTCTACAGTTCCATCCCAATGCGCTGAAATAAATCCTCCTTTGGTCTCCAATACCTCTTTAAATGTTTCGAAATCATCTACTTCAGTAATCCTTTCCGATCTAAACGCTTTAGCTCGTTCATATAAACTCACCTGAATCTCATCCAACAACTTCACCACCCTTTCTGTCAACTCCGACTGATTAACACTTTCTTTCGTCAATGTATCTCTTCTCGCCAATTCTACCGTTCCCTGTATTAAATCTCTTGGTCCTATCCCAATTCGTAAAGGCACACCTTTTAATTCGTATTCTGCAAACTTCCACCCTGGCTTGTACGTATCTCTTTGATCATACTTTACGGTAATCCCAACTGCCCGTAACGATTTGACAATACCTTCCACTCTATTCGAAATTTCAGCCAATTGTTCATCGCCCTTATAAATAGGAACAATAACTACCTGAATCGGGGCTAATTTTGGAGGAAGTACCAAACCGTGATCATCTGAATGGGTCATTACCAAAGCCCCCATTAGCCGTGTAGAAACTCCCCAAGAAGTGGCCCACACATATTCTTGCTTACCTTCTTTAGAAGCGTATTTTACATCAAACGCTTTCGCAAAATTTTGCCCCAAAAAATGAGACGTACCAGCTTGTAGCGCCTTACCATCCTGCATCAAAGCCTCAATTGTATAGGTCTCTAAAGCCCCCGCAAAGCGTTCACTCTCTGTTTTAGTTCCTTTAATTACCGGCATTGCCATAAAATCTTCTGCAAAAGTAGCGTATACTTGCTGCATTTGTTTAGCCTCTGCGATAGCTTCTGCCTCGGTAGCGTGAGCCGTATGTCCTTCTTGCCATAAAAACTCCGCAGTTCTTAAAAACAAACGCGTTCGCATCTCCCAACGAACCACATTTGCCCACTGATTTACAAGAATTGGTAAATCACGGTATGATTGTATCCATTTTCTATAGGTGTCCCAAATAATGGTTTCAGAAGTTGGTCTCACAATCAACTCCTCTTCCAATTTAGCATCTTCATCTACGATTACGCCCCCATTTACTTCATCCGTTTTTAAACGATAATGTGTTACAACCGCACATTCTTTCGCAAATCCATCAACGTGACTCGCCTCTTTACTAAAGTACGATTTAGGAATAAACAAGGGAAAATACGCATTTTCATGCCCTGTTTCCTTAAACATCCTATCGAGTTCTGCTTGCATTTTTTCCCAGATTGCATAACCATATGGTTTTATAACCATACACCCCCTCACTCCAGAGTTCTCTGCTAAATCAGCTTTAACCACTAATTCGTTATACCATTTAGAATAATCTTCTCCTCTTTTCGTTAAATTCTTACTCATATTGTGTGTTTTGGCATAAATGTTGCGATATGTTTTACACAAAATTTATCTAGTGCAAAACTAAATATATTTTGTAATTTAATACCATTAAAATTAGACAAGATGAAAATCAATACTATAATAACGTTAAAAAAATTGTCTTATCCCCTATTAAGCACCGTGCTATTTAGCTTAGTTGCTTGTGGGTCGTATCAGAATACTGCATATGAAGATGATGGAATATACGAATCAACACGACCTACTACGCGAATTATAACAAATGAGAGCGATGCTAGCGCATATTATCAAGAATATTTTTCTAAAGAACAAGAAAAATTAGAATCCCTTACAAACGCAGATATTTTTACTGACATTGATAGCTATGGGTATGAGGATGATGAATATCAAGACACTTATATTGAAGATGGTGCTCCTTGGGAATATACAGATCACGTAGTCATCAATATTGACAATGGTTTTAATTATGGTTATGACGGTTTTTACAGTCCATTATACTACAATACTTGGTATAGACCATATTACGGATTTGGTTTTGGCTATGACCCATATTTTTCTTTTGGATTAGGTTACGGATCGTATTACAACCCATGGTATGGTGGCTATTACGGTAATTACTACACGCCTTGGTACCGAGGTTATTTCTATAGACCTGGATATCGATATGGAAATTACCGATATTCGAATTATGGTCGAAGATATGCCTATAATACAAGTAGGTTAGGCTCTCGAGATTCATACAATAGACGTTCAAATAGCACAATTACCAATAGCCGATTGCTAAATAGCAATACCCTTAGCAGTCGAAGAAATTCAACATCCGTAAGAAGAACAACAGCAACAAATCCTAGAAACGGCGCAACCATTCGACGAAATTACACACCAACAACAAGCGTAAGAAGAAGTACAAATACGTCAGTGAGGAGAGTTAATAACGAAGTAAGTACAAATAATGGAAGAACTGTGCAGAGCACACGAAGAGTCGTTCGAAGTAATAGTGCCTATCGTCAAAACACGAATACAACAACCAAATCAAACACGCGTACCAAAGCTGTTAGACCTACAAGCACTAAAACCCCTGTACGGTCAGTGAGAAGTACCAATACTACAAGACGCAATACAAGTACGAGAAATACAAGTACGCGTAGTACAAATACACGGAGTACAACCATACGACGTACACCAACTAGATCTACGACTATTCGATCTTCTTCAACACCACCAACACGATCGGTTTCTAGAGGAAGCTCAAGTACCACTAGATCCTCTTCAAGACGTAATTAACATTAAAAAAAAGATATGAAAAAGTTTCTTTTCCTACTAGGAGGACTATTGTCCTCTGTGTATATGAATGCTCAAATTATAGGATATAATGATGCTGGCATCCTGTTTTCTAACAGTGAAAACAACGGTACCTCAAGATTTAGCTCGATGAGCGGTGCCTTTGGCGCGTTGGGTGGAGATATGTCTGCAGGTGATGTGAACCCAGCTGGACTTGCAGTATTTAAAAACTCCGAAGCTGCAATTACCCTAGGAACCAGAAAAACAACGTTTGTTACCGACTTTTATGGCACGCAAAATACACTAGATAATAACCCGTATTTTAACCTAATGCAAGCAGGTGGCGTAATGGTTTTTGACACAGGAAACGATCAATACTGGACAAAATTTGCAGTTGGTTTCAACTTTGCTTTAGATCGTGACTTTGAAAACAATTTTATAATCGAAGGGAACAGCGGTATCTCCGATTTCAATGTAGATCCGTACCTCAACAATGATAATGATCCTTCAAATGATATTTTCTATGAAAATGTAGATAATCAGTATTTTCGAAATATCACAAATGGTCAAAATGAAAAATTTACCATTTCATTAGCCGCACAACAAAGTGAAAATTTATACCTTGGGTTTTCCTTAATCGCTCATAATATTGAATACTATCAAAATGCACTTTTTGAAGAATTTAATAATGATGGAAATGGAAATTTATTAGATGCGTCCCTACTACAAGAACTCTCTACCTACGGTGATGGAATTGGACTCTCATTGGGATTAATAGCAAAGCCTACACCAGAAATTAGACTTGGTGCATCCTACCAAACCCCTACGTGGTATCGATTAACTGATGAGTTTTTGGAAGACTTAGAAATTAGTGTAAGTAACAACAATCAACTCTACGTTGAAAATAATGGGGTTGAAGTAATAGACTACAACCTTAGTACCCCTTCAAAATTGACAGGTAGTTTCGCTTATATTTTTGGTCCCATGGGACTAATTAGTGTAGATTATACCTATCACAACTACACCAATATAAAATTAAAACCAACCACCACATTTTTAGAAGAAAACCAAATCTTTAAAGAAGATTTAAAGAATAGTGGTGAATTGAGAATTGGAACCGAATGGAGATTAGGTATGGTCAGTTTAAGAGGAGGATATTCATACAAAGAAAACCCATATAAAGATGCCCTTGATTCAGATCATGTCAAAGGATATTCCCTCGGTGTTGGATTTAAATTTAAAGGCAATATCAAATTAGATTTAGCCTACGAAAACAAACAAAATACCGATATCTATCGATTTACAAATGCAGGAAATACAGCCCCTGCAGAATTAGATATCGATCAAAATAAATTTTTGGCAACTTTAAGCTTTCGCCTATAAACTTTAACTCCATGCATTTTAAATATAAAAAGCTCGGTATCAAATCCGAGCTTTTTACTATTATCTATATTACCATCATCCTTACTCCGCACCTACTCCAAAACACGCAATCTATCCATGACCAAAACATTCGCTCCCATGAAGCTTGCCCACAACACGACACAACTCAGTTAGACCCATTAAGAGAACCACTCCTCACATACAAGCCTAAAAAAGAGCTCATACCCCAGACGAATAGCATGGTGTACAGCTTACAGCGCACTTAACCTCTACCTCCTAAAATGAACCTTAGACAAGCCTATGTACAAAACTTTCAACTATTAATTTGATCAACATCATGAATTTTTAGTAACTTAACCTCCTTATTATAAATAACTTATTATGAAAACAACGATTATCATGTACACAATATTCAGTTTAGGCCTATTGAGCTTCACTGCACTGAACCCCATTTCTGAAGATAAATATATTGGAGATTGGGAGATGGTCGTTGAAGAAACTCCAGAAGGAGACATAAGCTTAACAATGACCATAACACTGGATGATGAACAGGTTTATAGCGGAGAACTAACTACCTCAGAGGGAAATTATTCTTTAGAAAATTTAAGTATAAAAGAGGGGAATCTCCTCGCATATTTTGTCTATCAAGATGGGGATTTTGAGTTGAGTGGTACGTTTGACGAAAATGAATTTACTGGTGAAATCTACGGTATGGATATGACCTTTACTACTAATGGAAAGAAAGTTGAAGAATAAGCCCCCGAAAGTACAGCTTCTTTTTGAAGCCTTGGAAAGATACAGGCACAATGGGTTATCAATTTTACACCTTATAATTTTACAAGTTAGTGGGATGGCAATGATTTAAATGAAAAAGTAAATTTCGCAGAAATTAAGCTAACAACCTCAAATAGTAACCTGTATATAGAGATTTAACGTTTACTTTTAGTCCCAAACAATCGCTTGCTACCCAAAAATACTTGATAAAATCCAGCGCTTCGCTAAGGGTAAACTTATAATTTTCCGATTTCCATCACTCAAATAACCAACCCTTTAAAATTAAAATAAGTGAATGTGTATAATGCAGTTAACTACCATCCGAGACACAAGTTTTAAAAAAAACGGCTATTTTAGCAACCCGAATATTCTCTGAATATGTCCTTGCAAAAAAAACTAATTAACGGTGATATTGAAGCTTTAGAAGTAGTGTATAAAAAATACTACCCTAAAGTGTACGGTATCGTTTTAAAGTACTGCCGAGACCGCGTAATTGGAGAAGATATGGCGCAGGAAGTTTTTATGAAATTTTGGAAAAATAAACATCAGATAGATTTATCCTTATCTATTGATCATCAACTTTTTGTTATTTCAAGGAATATCGTCTACAATTTTTTAAAGAGCCAACTTCGTCAACGATTGATGCTAGAAGAATACCTTAAATCTACACGTAATTTAAAAGAAGAAGAAGAACAAGAACAAGAATATAATGTGGAGGAACAATTGGCTAGTGTTCATCGGTTAATTGATCAACTTCCCAAAAAACAAAAAGAAATTTTTAAAATGCATCGATTTGAGGGATTAAGCTATGATGAAATTGCGAACTATTATGGCATCTCAAAACATACTGTAGCCTCTCACCTTACTGCCTCAATGAGTTATCTACGAAAAAATATACTCCTGAAAATCAGCCTCTTACTATTTTTAGTAACTTAAATTTAATTTTTTTTTAATGTAAACTGGTTAGTTTCGTTTTTTAAGCGGTATTCCTAGTATGATAAGCCGTGAAATTATTGATCGTTTTTTAAAAGGAGAATATTCTCAGGAAGAATTAGAATTCCTTAAAAACTACTTCGAAAAAGACGAAGTTGAGGAACTATATGAAATGCTTCGAAATGATTGGACACAAGCTGAAGCTAAGCCTGTACCCAACGAAGTCATTCATCAACATTGGAGAAAATTAAAAGCAGAGATTACGCCAATAAACCAAAATAAAAGCAAATCTGGACTAAGTCAGAAGGTTATTACCTACGGAGCATTAATAGCTGCCTCCTTACTGTTTGGTTTCTTTCTTTTCAAACCCGAAACAGTTGATAGTAAAAAAGTTATCTTTAAAACTTCATTAAATACATCAAATTCAATAAACATTAAGCTTGCGGATGGAAAGATAAAATACATTTTACCATCAGGAACACGAACCATTGTAGCCAGTAATGGCCTAGCCGTGGCACAACAAAAAGAAAATAAGTTAGTGTATTCTTTCAATAGATCAGACTTAACTGAACTAAGGTACAATACATTAACCGTGCCTTTAGGTAAAACGTTTAAAGTAGTACTCTCTGATCAATCTGAAATAATACTTAATGCTGGGTCCTCCCTTCGCTATCCAGTCCAATTTCTACCGAACAAATCGAGGGAAGTGTATTTAACCGGAGAAGGTTATTTTTCTATTCAAAAAGCAAAAACTTCATTTGTGGTTCATACCACCGACATTTCTACCACGGTATTTGGCACTAAATTTAACATTTCCTCCTATCCTTCCGAATCAACCACCAAAGTTGTATTGGAAGAAGGAAGTATAAGCGTTAACCGATTAAACACAAAAAAACTAATCCGGAAATTAGTTCCAAATGAAATGGCAACTTACAACAAAGCCAGCAAAGAAATTCATATTTCTAACGTAGATATAAGCAGTTATATATCGTGGATAGATGGCGTATTACTCTTTAAAAACGAAAATTTTTCAGAAATTATTAAAAAATTAGAACGCCATTTTGACCGTGAAATAATTCTTACAAAATCAAGTGCGAATCAGGCAAAATTTACGGGAAGATTTGAAGTAGAGAACTTAGAAGAAATTCTTAAAACGATCCAAAAAATTGTCAAATTTAACTTTGAAGAAATTGATAATAAAATTTATATAACCCCATAAAAAACATATCTAAATGACTTAATTTTTCTTAAAAAAAAAGCCGAAAAGTGCTGGAACACTTTCCGACCAATTTAAAAATCGTACTACTAATTCTTAAATTTTTACAAAAATATGAAAATAATTAACCCCTTTAACATCCTAGATGTTAACGCGATTAAATTCGATTTGAAAATGAAACTAACTTCTTTATTTCTTCTGCTTGTTTTGTTTCAATTAAACGCGAATAATTCTTACGCTCAAAAAACAAAAATCTCACTTAACTTAGAGCGTGTTGGATTTAAGCAAATCTTAACAGAAATTGAAAGAAATACAGATTTTAATTTTTTCTATGACAATACTACATTCAATTCGAATAGAAAACTCAGTATTAATTTCAAGAATAAAAACATTCATAAGGCGCTGAATCAAATTTTTCGAGGTTCAGGAATCACTTATGAAATTTACAATAGACAAATTATTCTGAAACGTCCTGACCTTTTACAAGTATCAGCACAGCAAACAGAAATCACCGGTCAAGTTACCGACGAAACAGGTGAACCTTTGCCTGGTGCAACTGTTTTATTTAAAGATTCTAACATTGGTGTAAGTACTGATTTTAACGGAAAATTTAAATTAATAAAACCTGAACGAGCAACCACCTTAGTTATTTCATACGTTGGTTATCAAACCCAAGAAATTGTTATCGACGGTAGAACCGTAATTAACGTTCAGTTAGTACCTGGTTTAGACGCCCTAAATGAAGTTGTGCTCATTGGATATGGCTCAGTTAAGAAAGAAGCCTTAACAGGTTCGGTTGGTGTAGTGGATATTAAGAACATTACAAATCAAGCTCCAACAGCCAATCTTGACAACGCCTTACAAGGTCAAGTTGCAGGAGTCTATGTAACCACTGCAAACGGACAACCAGGTGCAGCTGCACGAATTCGAATTAGAGGTACTACTTCTTTATTAGGTTCCAATCAGCCATTATATGTTATTGACGGAATTCCGGTAGTTCCAAATAGCAATATCCCTATTGGTGGAACTGAAGGTAGAAATCTAGGAAACGAATTGGCACAAGAAGGATTAAGTACTCCAATTGGTAATATTAACACCAATGACATTGAATCTATCAGTATTCTTAAAGACGCTTCCGCTGCGGCTATATATGGATCACGAGCAGCCAATGGAGTAATAATCATTACCACCAAACAAGGTGTTTTTTCTGGAGCACCAAAATTTGACGCGAGCGTTTCTATTAGCACCCAAAATGCAAGAACTTTAGATGTATTAAATGCAGCTCAATTTAAAGAGGCATGGACCACTGCAGTAAGCAACGGAACAATAAACAATGCTTATACCCAAAGCGTATTGGACGGGACGTATTTTGGTGATGCTGATACCAATTGGGAGGATGAAGTAAGTCCTTCATCACCTATTACAACGGTATACAATTTATCTATGTATGGGGGATCAAAGTCAACGAGATACAACACCTCAATCGGCGTGAATCAACAGGATGGAATTTACAACCGTACAGGGTTTGATCGCTATTCATTTAATTTAAATTTAGAATCTGTTGTTAATGACATTTGGAAGATAGGATCAAAAATCAATGTGTCTTTTGCAGATCAACACGCACTTGACGGTGGACTTACCCAACTCACCTACAGCTATAGACCTGATATACCCGTACGAAACGATCAAGGAGCATATTCATTTTCTCCACAATATAGTTTTGAAAACCCTGTAGCGCGATCTAAAGCCTATAATGACAATAAAACCACCTTATTGTTAGGTTCGTTTTTTACAGAATTAACATTAGCCGAAGGTCTCAAACTTAAGTCGATGTTCGCACTAAACTATAACAATGGAAATCAAAAAAGTTTCTATCCAAAATTCACCTTTACCGGTGGATGGAATCGAAACCTTGGTGATGGCGATGGCTATGCACAAGAAAGTCGAAGCACCTTTACCAATACCGTTTGGGATAACACGCTTAGCTATTCTAAAATAATCGCAGACAAGCATCAATTAGATGCCGTTATCGGTGCATCTTTTGAAAAATCTAAAAGTTCGAACACCAAAGCATGGGGTGAAGGATTCTTTAATGATGTCTTAACCAATATTACGAGTGCTACTGAATTTACAAGTGGATCGTCATTTGAATCTGGTTCAGGGTTAGCTTCGTACTTTGGAAGATTCAACTACGATTTTGATCATCGATACCTCGTAACACTTGCTGCTAGAATAGACGGTTCTTCCAAATTTGCAACCGACAATAAATATGCTTTTTTCCCTGCAGCAGCAGTAGCTTGGCGAATTTCTGAAGAAGCATTTTTAAGTGACAATGAAGTCATTGACGATTTAAAATTAAAAGTTAGTTTAGGAAAAACAGGACAACAAGACTTTAGTGATTATGCTTGGAGAACCTTGTTCTCTACCTATGATTACGGAGGTGAACCCTCAATCATATTATCACAATTGGGGAATGATCAATTAAAATGGGAAACTACCAATCAATTTGATATTGGTTTAGATTTCACTTTATTTGACAATCGTTTAAGTGGTGAATTTGGGTATTACACAAAAACCACAAAAGACGCGTTGTTTACGGCAATTACCCCAGGGAGTACCGGTTTTACCTCTATCATTGCAAATGTTGGAGACACAGAAAACACCGGATTTGAAATTGGTATTAAAGGAGACCTTATTCGAACGCAAGACGTAACGTGGAATTTAGGATTCAACTGGAGTAAAAACAAAAATAAACTCACTAAAATATCTGATGACTTTTTAGGCGAGGATGGCTTTTTAACTGGCTTTCCGGGAGGTGGAAGGTTACGAGAAGGAAGTCCAATTGGATTAATTTATGGTTACAGAGCGGAGGGACTTTTTCAAGATCAAGATGTAATTGATGCATTAAATGCAGCCTCACCTACCGGTACCTATCAAAACGCACGGACCAGTCCTGGAGATATACGCTTTAAAGACATTTCAGGACCCGACGGCGTACCAGACGGTAGAATCACGAATTTAGATCAAGAAGTTATTGGAAATGCACAAGCGGACTTTTTCGGCGGAATAACAAGCACCATTCGCTATAAAGGGCTAAGTTTATCGGCCATGTTCACCTACGCCGTAGGAAATGAACTACAAGCGTTTAGCTTGGCTAGAGACACGAACTTTAGCAACACCTTTTTAGGCGAAAATAAAACTACCGCTGTTTTAGATGCATGGACACCACAGAATACTTCTACAGATATACCACGAATTGTCTATGGCGATCCAAACGATAATGACAGACTTTCAAGTCACTATGTATACGACGCTTCATATTTACGTTTAAAAACACTGAATTTGGGATATACATTTAATCAGAATTTCCTTAAAAAAATAAAATTCTTAGACAACCTATCTATTTATGCAATTGGCCAAAACCTATGGACAATCACTAAATATCCGGGGGCTGATCCAGAAGCGACTAACCTCTACAATAACGATATTAGTTCTGGTAGAGATAATAATCGATTCCCTGTAACCAAAGTATTTAGTGCAGGAATTCGTCTTGGATTTTAATTTAAAAACAAACAATTATGAAAAACATACTTTTATATATAGCCGCCTTATTTTTATTTAGCGCATGCGAATTAACCGATGTATTAGACAATGATCCACCAAACAATCTGGCACCTGAAAACGTCGTAAAAAACGAAAATGATGCGAAAGCTTTACTCAATGGAGTATATTCTACCATTACATCGAGAACCATGGCGCATTATTACTATTATACCGAATTGATCCCGAGCGCGATGGTTGGAACCATGAGCCGTGTAGCAGCTGGAACTACCGCAGGACAATTTGCCGCGAATGAAATTTTATATGACAATCTAGATGTACGAAATCTATGGGTGATGTTTTATAAAGTCATGGATATAGCTAACAATGTAATCACCTTAACAGATGCTTTAGACGACAGTGAATTCTCAGGCAATACAAAATCCGAAATTATTGGTGAAGCACATTTTTTACGTGCTATGTCAACATTTGACGCTTTGCGGTATTATGGACAATTCTTCGACCAAAATAGTAACTTAGGGATCGTCTTGAGAACAGAACCCGTAAACTTTGTTACTCGAAATAAAGCGAGAAATACAGTTGCTGAGTGTTATACACAGATTTTAGCTGATTTAGATTTTGCTATAGCGAATGCTCCCGATTTTAGTGTTACCTATAGAGGCTCAAAAACTGCAGCTAAAGCGTTAAAGGCAAAAGTATTACTCTTTATGGGCAACTATGCTGAAGCTGCTGAACTCGCTGATGAAGTAATTGAAGAGGGCACACGAAGCTTGGCTCCAGACTTCGAATCTGTATTTAGTACAGGGATTAATTCGCAAGAAATGATTTTAATGACATATCGCGATGAAAATTCAGATTCAGATGATAATAATAGAAAGCGATTCTATACGGGACGCACAGGTACTACTTGGTTTCCTGATTTAATGGATGATGACCCTAGAGCTCCGTTTACCTATAACGGATCAACGATTGTAAAAGTTAACAATCCCGATGTCTTTAGACCTACCTATTTTCTTCGATTGTCAGAAATGTACTTAATCAAAGCTGAAGGACTTGCATTTAGCGGTGCTACTTTAGAAGAGGCTGCAGCTCCTTTAAACAAAATTAGAAATCGCGCTGGTATAGGAGATTCTGAGGCAACAACCATAGACGAATTAAAAGATGATATCTTTAATGAAATCATTAGAGAACTTGCTTTTGAAAATGGTGCCGATTGGTTTGCAGCTATCCGCTTCAATAAAATCATGGAATTAAAACCCAATATTACCAGTAGCAATCAATACATTTTGCCAATTCCAGAGGATGAAATTTTCGGAAATGCTAATATAACCCTAGCAGATCAAAATCCAGGATACGAATAAGTCGCTAAACATTCGTAACAATTCAGTAAAAAACCTTTTCTATTAGAGAAAAGGTTTTTTTTATCACAATTGAATCATTTATTTTAAAAAAAACGACCCAATTGGGTCGTTTTTAAAGTACAATTTATATTTATAACAGTTTACCACGCTGTCCAAAACTTACGGACACGTAGCTTAAACTAATGGCAATTAGATTTCAATTTAAAAATCTTAGAAGTTAATACCTAAACTCGGCATTACAATTCCAAGGCTTTCTTTACATTCCCGTCCATCAATAATTCTACAGGGTTTTCAAGGGCTTCTTTAACAGCCACTAAGAACCCTACAGATTCTCTTCCGTCAATAATTCTGTGATCATATGACAGGGCCACATACATTATAGGTTGAATCACTACATTTCCATCAACGGCCATTGGGCGATTGACAATATTATGCATTCCTAAAATGGCACTTTGCGGAGGATTGATAATCGGCGTAGACAACATCGATCCAAAAACTCCTCCATTGGTAATAGTAAATGTCCCTCCCGTCATTTCATCCACGGTTATATCTCCATCTCTTGCACGTAGTGCCAATCGTTTTACTTCAGACTCTATTCCTCTAAATGACAAGTTTTCGGCATTGCGAATTACAGGAACCATCAAGCCTTTTGGTCCAGAAACGGCAATTGAAATATCTTGAAAGTCATGTGAAATTTTAAAATCTCCATCTATCATTGAATTTACATCTGGATAAATTTGTAAAGCTCTCACCACAGCTTTGGTAAAGAAACTCATAAATCCAAGTCCCACACCATGTTTGTTTTTAAAATCCTCTTTAAACTCAGTCCTTAAATCAAAAATAGGTTGCATATTTACCTCGTTAAAGGTCGTTAACATGGCTGTTTCATTCTTAACAGAGACCAATCGTTGTGCAACTTTTCTACGCAGCATTGAAAGCTTAGTCCGTTCAGTACCTCGATTTCCATTAGATGAACCCATACTCGGTTGAGCTTGGACCGCATCATTCTTGGTAATTCGACCATCTCGACCCGTACCTTTCACCTCTTTAGTAGAAATATTTTTTTCATCCAAAATTTTCTGTGCAGCAGGTGATGCAGTACCGGTAGCATATGTTTTTGACGCTACTGCTGTAGGGGTATCAACCTTTTTTTCAGCTGATTTTTCTTCCTTTTTCACTGGAGTGGATGCTCCATCTGGCTTTTTCGCATCCATATCAATAAGACAAACTACTGCTCCAACAGCAACAGCATCTCCTTCTTCCGCTTTTAAGGTAATAATACCACTTTCTTCAGCTGGCAATTCTAAAGTTGCCTTGTCTGAATCAACCTCAGCGATCGCTTGATCTTTTTCTACATAATCTCCATCTTCTACTAACCAACTTGCAATTTCAACTTCGGTTATCGACTCCCCCGGCGAGGGAACTTTCATTTCTAAAACCATATACTTATCTATTTTTTATCAAATCATTTTTAACGGGAATATATGCTGTTTTAACTTCTCCGTTTACTATTATATTGTCAAAATACAATTTTGCTCCAGTAGCAATACTCATATCCTGAACGTTTTGTAAGCTTACATGTAAATGAGGCTCTGTGGTATTGCCAGAATTCCCACATTGTCCAAGGGGCTCTCCTGTTTTTACTTGCTGTCCCTCTTCTACAACAATTGAATTGAATTTTAAATGAGCCAATAAAATATACTCATTGTTCTCTGTTTTTAAAATAACCGTATTTCCTGTTAATTCTGCGGGATTCATTTCACCAGGAACATTATCCTTCACACCGCTAATCACTTCCACTACAGTGGCGTCACAAGGAGCAATAACCTCTTTCCCAAAGGCGTAATAATTTTCCGCATTTTTTGGATCGCCTTCATAGGTCTTACCTTCTTTCATCATGACAAAGTCATAGGCATACTTTTGGTTATTATATGCAACATGATAATTTTGTTCAATGGTTTCACCTCCCCAGAACACAGTCCACTCTTCATTAAATGGCAATTTCATCGAGGTACTATTTCGCGTTAAGTTCGGTAAATTATCTGGCACATATTGCTGAAAAATAAGTCCATAAATGAGTCCATCTTCACCAACAGCAACTACAAACTTTAATACTCCTTTATCAAACGTTGTTTTGTAATGATAACTACGATCAACATTTTTTAAATATTCCATCCCTGTTATCTTCCCAAATTGAGAAGTTAATGCCGAATAGAATTCATCAATTTTTGGTACGGGTAAATGCGACTTCATAACCGTATCAAACTTAGCATACAAGGCGTGTGATTTACCCTCATTATAATAGGTCATAAAGTCCTTCGCAGCCTTTTTAGATTCCGCAGTTTCCTGCCCCATTAGCATCATAGGGAGAAGAAACAGTAAAATGTAACCTATTGATTTCATCTATTTATACCTTTGTGTAATAATTTCAAGTTTGCCTATGTAATATAGTGATTCAATCGAAACTTTACAACTCAAAATACGAGTGTTTTACATATCAAATACTTGATCTATTACCAACTGTTGTCTCTTTTTAAATCGCGAACTAGAACCCGCAGCCGGAACTGCATAATAAGGTCTTGATGCCACCTCTAACGTTGCCCATTCAAAACGCTGCAACATATAGCTCCAAGCGCCCATATTTTTTGGTTCTTCTTGCGCCCATACATACCGTTCAACATTTTTATAGCCTTCAATTACCTCCTTAATTTTTTCTCCATCTAGTGGGAATAATTGTTCTATTCTCACCAATGCAATTGTATCTACGTTTAGTTTTTCCCTTTCTGCAAGAAGGTCATAATAGAATTTCCCAGTACAAAATACTAATTTTTTTACACGGTCTTTATTTATGGTGTCATCTATTACTGTTTGAAAACTTCCACTCGCCAAATCTTCTAAGGTAGAAACCGCTTTTGGATGTCTCAACAAACTTTTAGGAGTAAATACGATTAATGGTTTTTTAAATTTTCGCTTCATTTGCCTTCTCAGCAAATGATACATATTTGCTGGCGTTGTACAATCTGCCAAAGTCATATTATCAACCGCACAAAGCTGTAAATAACGTTCCATTCTAGCAGACGAATGTTCAGATCCTTGACCTTCATATCCATGGGGTAATAAGACAACAATACCATTTTGCAATTTCCATTTATCTTCCGCTGCCGATAAGTACTGATCAAAAACAATTTGTGCTCCATTACTAAAGTCCCCAAATTGTGCTTCCCATATGGTTAACGTATTTGGTTCAGCCATAGCATATCCATAGTCAAATCCCAAAACACCATATTCAGAGAGTAATGAATTATAGATATACATCACTCCTTTATTCTTTGGGTTTGTATTTAGAAGGTTTATGCGTTCTTCAGATTTTTCATCTCTTAAAATGGCATGTCGATGACTAAACGTACCACGTTCAACGTCTTGACCAGAAATCCGAATATTATATCCTTCTTGTAATAGACTTCCGTAAGCCAAGGTCTCTGCCATTCCCCAATCCAACACATCATTTTCTATCATACTAGCACGCCCCTTTAAAATCCGCTCTGCTTTGCGAACAAATTGAACATCCGGTGGTATGGTAGAAATAACACGACCAATGTACTTCAGCTCCTCTTTATCAAATTTGGTGTCAACCGGTGCTAGCATCCCTGCTAAATCTGACTGCTCATAATCTTTCCAGATCTCTTCCATAAAAGGGCTAACTCTCGCCTTTTCAATATCCTTAGAGGCAACGTGTTCTTTCTCTAACAACGCCTTATACTCTTCGGTAATTTTATCAACATAATTTTGGTCGATAACCCCTTCTGCAATCAGTTTTTCCGCATAAATCTCTTTCGGATTCTTCTGTTTTGAGATGGCCTTATACAAAGTAGGTTGTGTAAATCTAGGCTCATCCCCTTCATTATGACCATATTTTCGATAACCTAATAAATCGATAAACACATCTTTTTGGAATTGCATTCGATAAGCTAATGCAAGGTTAACAGCATGCACGACCGCCTCAGCATCATCCGCATTGACATGTAATACGGGTGATAAAGTTACCTTTGCAACATCAGTACAATAAGTACTCGATCTCGCGTCGAGGTAATTTGTAGTAAATCCAATTTGATTATTCACCACAATATGAATGGTTCCTCCAGTTTTATACCCATTTAACTGACTCATTTGCACCACCTCATATACAATACCTTGGCCTGCAATCGCCGCATCTCCATGAATGAGAATTGGAAGAATTTTAGAAGTATCTCCTCCGTATTTCACATCAATTTTAGCACGTGTAATTCCCTCAACCACGGCATCCACAGTTTCGAGATGTGAAGGGTTTGGCACGAGATTCATCTTGATAGACTTCCCGTTTTGATAGGTCTTATTCAACGTTTGCCCCAAATGATATTTTACATCCCCATCAATATTATCATCTTCAAAATCTTTCCCTTCAAATTCACTGAACAATTCACGCGCCGGTTTTCTAAAAACATTAATCAGTGTATTCAAACGACCTCGATGAGCCATCCCTAAAACAACCTCTTTAACCCCATAATCATCAACCGATTTAAATAGCGCTACACTAATTGCTGGAATAAGTGCCTCACCTCCTTCTAACGAAAAGCGTTTTTGCCCCACGTATTTCGTTTGCAAAAATTGCTCAAAACTAACCGCTTGATTCAGTTTTGCTAAGATATATTTTTTATCTTCCGCGCTAAATCTCGGATGATTATCATTGGTATGTAAGCGTTCTTGCCACCATTTTAACGTAGCCGGCTTACGTATATACATATATTCAACTCCAATAGAGTCACAGTAAATCTTCTCTAAATGCCGAATAATTTCATCTAAGGTTTGCGCACCAATCCCAATTGCATTTCCTGCATCAAACGTAGTTTGCAAATCTGCCTCCGTTAAACCAAAATTTTCAATGGCTAAGGTAGGCTCATAACTTCTTCGTTCTCGTACAGGGTTTGTTTTAGTGAACAAATGCCCACGAACACGATAGCCATTAATAAGTTCTAAAACCTGAAACTCCTTGTGTACGTGCTCAGGAACAGCTATTTTTTCTTCTCCGTTTAGAGAATAATCTTCATTGGCAAAATCATACCCTTGGAAAAAACTACGCCAACTTGGTTCTACGGCATCAGGATTGACTAAGTATTTATTGTACAAATCCTCAATAAATCCTGTGTGTGCTGCATTTAAGAATGAAAAACGATCCATTAATTTATTCTTACATTTATAAGTTCAAAAATACAATATTAAACGTTATTTCCTCAATTTAGTGTAAAGGATATTCACAAAATATTTTTATAAAATTTTTTTTCAGATAGACTTGTTTGAAATAGAAAAACAATTATATTTGCACACCAAATTTTACATACCATATGTAAGTTTGTAAAATTCCTCCTTAGCTCAGTTGGTTAGAGCATCTGACTGTTAATCAGAGGGTCCTTGGTTCGAGCCCAAGAGGGGGAGCCCAGTAAGAGAAAGCCATTCAAGTAATTGAGTGGCTTTTTTGATTTAAACAGGACGTCCAATTACGGATCATTCCTAATTGTTGTGTTTAAGCAAAAATTGTAGTTAATCTATAAAGAAAGAATTCTACATTTTTAACGCCCCTAAACTGTGCCCTAAACGCCTTTATTTTTGCATTAAATGATTCTGCAGCTGCATTAGTACTTCGATTGATAAAATAGTTTAGTATTGATCGGTAATTTATAGTTATAGTATTTGCGATTGTATTGAAGGCTTTGAACCCAGACTTTTCTACATTGTTATACCAATGTGCAAGCTTTGTGTAAGCTATTTTTATTGATTTTGTTGTATTAAATATGTTTCTAAGCTCTTGAACTAAATCAAAAGCAGTTTTAATATCTGGGTATTCGTTAAACAAAATTTCACTTCGTTGGCACTGACTTTGGGGCCAATTACATGGGGCTTTGTAAAGTAAGTATCTACTTCTTGCCAACAGTTGTTTTCTTGTATCGCCATTACTAAATACTTGCAGTGTATAATCTTTATTTTTGAGCTTAGCCTGTTTTATTAGTTCATTTTCTACATCTATAGCTTCCCATCTGTGCTTAATTCGAATATCTTGTAATGTTTCAATAGCGAGTTTTTGTACATGAAAACGATCTGTAACCAATATGGCTTTAGGAAAGCATTTCTTAGCTATCGTTTTCATTGAATTTGCCATATCCAGCGTAATTTCTTTAACGCTAGCTAGCTCTTTTCTTGGCAGAGATCATCAAAAGGTGTTTTATAATGGACTCTACTTTAGTTCCTGCAAAGATGGCAACGATACTACCTTTTTTACCTTTAGCTTTTTTATTAGTGATCATTGTATAGAGTTCTCCTTTAGACAAAGCAGTTTGGTCAATAGATAAATAACTTCCTATATTTTCTGGAAATACAAGCCACTCTTTCGCGTGCCACTTTTGCTTCCAATTTTTGAAATCGCTTAAAGAGTCTTTATCGTGACGTTGCAGTTTCTTTCCATTAACCCTATAGAAATGACCAATAGTATGGCAATCGGAGGCTCTAGTATTGACTAATTTCTTTAAAAAAAGCAGCGAACTCGGTGGTCATACGTGTTCCCTGTGCTACTAAATTCCAATCTCTTTGAACGACTTGCTTTGTGGTTTTATCTAGCCATCTACGCCGTTTTACGTGAAGATATACCGTGTTACCCCTAAGAGGTAAATCTTGAATCGTAATTTCTTTATGGAATCCATGAGCTATCAAAATACGATTAGCTTCTTCTTAGGGTGTTACATTGCGTTCTTCAAAATAGAGATGCATAACTTCATCATTCTTAGTATTTTTAACTAAATCGAAGTGATTAATTAGAAATTCTGGTAGAATTAATTTTAATAGTTCTAGATAATTGTCCAAGGCTATNTTAAAAAAAGCAGCGAACTCGGTGGTCATACGTGTTCCCTGTGCTACTAAATTCCAATCTCTTTGAACGACTTGCTTTGTGGTTTTATCTAGCCATCTACGCCGTTTTACGTGAAGATATACTGTGTTACCCCTAAGAGGAAAATCTTGAATCGTAATTTCTTTATGGAATCCATGAGCTATCAAAATACGATTAGCTTCTTCTTAGGGTGTTACATTGCGTTCTTCAAAATAGAGATGCATAACTTCATCATTCTTAGTATTTTTAACTA
>JALKAY010000006.1 GCA_023015935.1 Flavobacteriaceae bacterium F08102 | reverse complement strand
AAATCTTGAATCGTAATTTCTTTATGGAATCCATGAGCTATCAAAATACGATTAGCTTCTTCTTAGGGTGTTACATTGCGTTCTTCAAAATAGAGATGCATAACTTCATCATTCTTAGTATTTTTAACTAAATCGAAGTGATTAATTAGAAATTCTGGTAGAATTAATTTTAATAGTTCTAGATAATTGTCCAAGGCTATTCTTTTTTACAAAATCTGAAAACAAATGCAATTCGCACACAACTTTTGAGATTGATCTGGTTTATGCTGATTACGGCCTGACAGACCTACATGATTCTAAGCAAAACAAAAACTTAGTAAGTTACAGCCCAACAGGCATCAACAATACCAAAGCCAATGGCATATTATCAACGTCAAACATCATTGATGATACCCAACACCTCTCTGTGGGAATTCAGATAAAACTCGGATTTGGATTTGATAAAAAACAACCTGAAGTAGCAACCAAAAACCAACCCCTTGCGGAAGTATCTCCCGAGGTAGAACCACCTGCCGAAAAAGAGAGGGTAACCGAAATACCCCAAACAGCGGATACACCAATGACACCAATCCTAAATAAAGAGGATGTCGCCTATATAGAGCCCCCTCTAGTATTCGGGATTGTAAATCAGACTGACCTCACGTCAAGTGTTAGGGAACGATTGAATCAAGTCGCGATCTTATTGAAGAAGGATAATACTATCGAACTTGCTATTACTGGACATACCTGCAATTTAGGAAACGAATTGATCAATGATAAAGTGAGACGTGAACGCGCATTGGCGGTTGCCGAGTACCTAATGGAACAAGGCATAACAAAAGAACGTATCACACTAGGTTCCAAAGGAGAAACCGAACCACTCGTTCCAAATACTTCTCCTGAAAACAGAAAAAAGAACAGAAGAGTTGTTATCGATATACTACATTTGAACTAAGTGAATGAATAGTATATCAAAAAACTACAGCGCTTAGGAAATTTAGAATCACAGTACTGCCTCAGACTATATGTGATCGTTCTTTGCATCTGTAGAGATTTTATCGATTGTACCTAAATTAATAAACATCTAAATTTGATGATTCAAAAGACCTCTACATAAATTGAGCTTTTTAAAATCTATTTGATAAAATTTATCACAAACCAAAAACCGACCGTTGTACCAACCTACACTTCTTAATTCATACATCAATAATCAAGACAACCTCAACACCTTGATTAATACAGCTGTGGTTCGTGAAAACCATAAAAAAATTTACTTCTTCAAACTAACTTCCCTTAAACATCCCATACTTATAGATCTAAAACTTCTGAAAATCAACAATTATGCGTTCATTGCACAGGATATGTTTTTATCATATCCTTAAGTTGAACTTCTGTTTAGTTGGTAGTAAACTTTACATCTTCTTAACAAAATTTTACATTTCCATAAACTAATCGCACCTTAAACTAATTAGATTCGCGAATCTAAAGAAACGCAAAAAATGTATTCTAATTTAGAGCTTGCTAAACGCATAGCGAATTCTGACAAAATCGCTTATACTCGTTTGTACAATAGATTATGGAAGAAACTATATGTTTTTGCACAATCAATTATCATGGATGAGGTTGAATCTAAAGATATCTTGCAAGAAGTATGGCTAGACTACTGGAACAGGCGCAAAGTGATTTCTTCTGATCATATTGAAGCATATCTTCACCAGGCCGTACGCTATAAAACCTACAATGTACTTAGAGACAAAAAATTCAATAAAGTTCAATTAGCGGTTTGTAATGAACTGTCGATAACATCAGCAATTGAACTGAATCACGATGTAGATGAAATAAACTTCCATATAAAGAACTACATCACCAAATTACCATCAAGATGCCGAGAGATTTTCACATTAAGCCGAGATGAAGGGTTAAGTAATGAAGAAATCGCTGACAAAGTAGGTATCTCTAAACGCACGGTGGACAATCAATTATCACTAGCACTTAATTCAATAAGAAAAAATATGGAAAAGGTCATTTCTATACTCCTTTCTATGTTCTTCTTATAATGGGGTGACTTCTCGGCAGACAAAACTTTCCGTTTGTAAATTTTAAGTTAACAAATTAGCCAAATGTAATCAAATTGTGAAACCTCTATTATGAACCGTGAAACACTATGATGTTTTGGTATTTATAGTTAGAGATCACAAAATGACAGAACAAGAACTTAAAATACTATTCAAAAAAAAACAGAAAGGTCTTCTCACCAATGCAGAAGAATCAATGCTGTCTTCTTTTGAAAAAAAGATGATAGAGCGGAATCACAAAATCATCTTTTTAAATGATAAACATTCCGCTAAAATACGCCATGACATCTATCCCAAAATCGACCAACCTAATCTCAAAACAGCGTATAAAAAATGGATAAAAATCGCAGCTGTTATAATAATCACGTTAACGATAGGCGGTCTGAGTTTGAATTTCAGTACAGGCACACATAAAATAAAGCAGATAAAAGTTAAGATCGCGAAACTAACGAAGGAAGCTCCGTTTGGAAAAAAACTAACATTTACACTACCAGATGGATCTAAAGTAAAATTAAATAGTGGGAGTAAAATTGAATACCCTGAGCAATTTAATGATTCTCTTCGTGAAGTACTCCTTTCTGGAGAAGCATTTTTTGATGTCAAAAAAGACCTTACGCATCCATTTATTGTAAAAACCGCATACGTATCTACACACGTTCTTGGCACGTCTTTTAATATTAAAGCCTACGATGACGAAAATGATATAGCTGTCACATTAGCTACCGGTAAAGTACGTATAAACTGGAATGAAAAAGACACGCTAGTATTAGCTCCATCAGACCAAGCACGTTTCAACAAATCAACGAAAAGTATCACTAAACAAAAAATAGACGTAGACCAATTTTTAGGTTGGAAAGATGGAATTTTGCGATTTGATGATGAAAAATTGGAAACAGCACTACCAAAACTAGAAAAATGGTTCAATGTCAAAATTAAACTGCTCAATAAAAAAAGTGCGAAATGCGCATTCACTGGAATTTTCAAAGATGCTTCCCTACAACGTATTTTAGAGAATATCACCTTCGTAAAACCAACCCTAAATTTTCAGTTCACCTCAGCCAACGAAGTTGAGATATCTGGATATTGTACTAATTAAAAATGATGCCGATGAAATAAAAATACAAAAAAAAAAAAGCAGCCTGTCAAGAAACTTTTGCTGAGTTAAACAAGCTGCTACAGCTTAACAATCACTAATAAAAGAAATTATTAAACATTTTTTTATGAAATTAATCAAACATCCTATAGTCAAAACGGCTACAAATCTATCTGTTTATTTGGCTATTATATTCTTTGCTAATCCAATATTTGCAAATGACATCGTTGGACAAAGCTTAAAAAAAACAAAGATATCAATTTTAAAAATAGAGGCTACACCGATAGAAATTTTAAAAGAGATCGAAGCCAAAACCGATTTTCATTTTGTGTATGACCAATCTATTCATCGCATAGACTCCCTAATAAGCATTAACTCGTCTAGTATTTCTGTTCTAACAATCTTAGAACGATTGTCTCAGAAAGCGCGACTAAAATTTAAGCAAATTAATTCAAGTATTTCCGTTCAAGAAATGCCGAAAATTAAGAAGGAAATAAGTATTTCAAAAGAAATAAAAGGAACAGTAATCGATGAAATTGGACAGCCACTTCCCGGTGTAAACATCATAGAAAAAAGCACTGGGGTAGGTACGGTTACCGATATAGATGGCCTTTATTCAATTACTGTAAATGATCGTGATGCGGTACTTCAATTTTCCTATGTAGGATACCACACCCAAGACATTGTAGTAGGTAACAAAACCACGATAAACGTAACGCTATTACCCAATAATGACAAGTTAAAAGAAATCATTGTTATCGGGTACGGTACACAGAAAAAAAGTGACATTACAGGGTCTGTTGGCTCTGTCTCTAGGGAACGACTCGATTTAGTACCTAACAGAAATATTGCTCAAGTCTTACAGGGTGCTATACCGGGGGTTACAATTCGTCAAACCACCGCTGGAAGCGTTGGAGAGCAGTCGATAATCATACGAGGTCGCAATTCAATTTTGGCAAGCAATGCCCCCTTAATCGTATTAGATGGTGTACCTTATTATGGTGATTTAAACGATATTAGTGTAAATGATATTGCTTCTTTAGAAGTATTGAAAGATGCTTCTGCATCGGCCATTTATGGATCAAGAGGAGCTAATGGGGTCATTTTAGTAACCACTAAAATGGGCAGAAAAGGAAAGACCAAGATAAATTATCAAGGAAAATATGGTGTTCAAGAGGCTATTAATCTCCCCGTATTTTTAACAGGAAAAGAATTTTATGAATACAAATCTACGCGTAATGCCGATTTACTCACCACTACTGAAATTCAAAATTATGAAGCTGGACTGCAAACCGACTGGATTGATCTTTCACTTAGAACTGGCTACACTCAAAATCATAATGTATCCATTACTGGAGGGAACGAAAACACTAAGTTTTATGTAGGTGGCAACTATCTCGAAGTAGAAGGTATATCGGTAACAGATCAGTATAAAAAGATTTCTGGGAGAATAAATATGGAGACCAAAGTAACAGATTGGTTAGACGTTGGAACAAAAAGTCAATTTACTTATGACAATAGAGATGGCTATGCTATAGACTACGAAGCGGTTTTTGAAATTAATCCACTTCTTGCAAACCCCTTTGATGAAAACGGGGAAATAAATTTATTTCCATGGCCAGAGTTTCCGGATGCAAATCCTTTGGAGGCCAAAAACTATATAGACAACGATTATTCTAATCAAATTGTATCAAACAATTATATAAACATTCGCTTTCCTTTTTTGGAAGGACTAAACTTCAGACTGAACACAGGCATAAGAAGAAATTGGTCTGAACACAAAACCTATGCAGGACGCAATACCGTTTTGGGAAAAGCCAATTCAGGTTACGCATCAATTTATAGTCTGGAATATAAAAACAATGTAATTGAAAATATTTTAACGTATAATAAGGAGTTCGGAAAACATACACTTTTCTTTACTGGGGTTTTTAGTTATGAAGAAAGTGAGCAATATACCGAAGAACTCACAGCTGTTAATTTCCCAAACGATGAGTTTTCTTTTTTTGGTATTTCACAAGCATCTTCCTTGGAAGCTGAAAATCAATACCAACGGACAGCGCTTATTTCCCAAATGATTAGATTCAATTATTCATTTAATAACACATACTTAGTCACATTGACTGGGCGTCGTGATGGTTTCTCTGGATTTGGACCCGACAATAAATGGGGAATCTTTCCGTCAGTAGCCTTAGGGTGGAATGTTTCTAAAGAATCTTTCCTTGAAAACTCCGATATTATCAATCAATTAAAGCTACGATTATCCTTAGGTGTTAATGGAAATCAAGCTGTAGACCCGTATTCCTCAATCACAAGATTAAGAGACCGAAATACATTAGCAGGCGATGTGTCTTTAGTTGGTTATGTTCCAAGTGTAATTGGGAATCCAGATTTAGGCTGGGAATCGAGTACTACATTAAATGTAGGAGTGGATTTTGGATTATATAATAACAGAATTTTTGGGGACTTAAATATGTATAAAACTAAGACTTCCGATTTATTATTAAACAGAACTATCTCTTCTGTTCACGGAATTAATCAAGTAACTCAGAACATTGGAGAAACTGAAACTCAAGGCTTAGAACTCTCTTTATCAGCCATTCCTTACACTACCCAAGATTTTAATTGGAAGATTTCTGGAAACTTTGCCACCAATAAAAATAAAATAGTCTCATTGTATGGTAACCTACAAGGTAACGGAGAAGAGGTAGATGATCTAGCGAACGCGTGGTTTGTTGGCCATCCCATATCTGTGAACTTTGCACATAAAATGATTGGTGTTTGGCAATTAGGTGAAGAAGACGAAGCTGCCATATACGATAGAGTACCAGGAGATGCGAAAGTTGAAGATGTTGATAAGAACGGAATATTAGATGATAAAGACCGACAAATCATAGGGCAACAAGACCCTAAATTTACCTGGGGATTAAGTAATAGTTTCCGGTATAAAAACTTTGGCTTAGAAGTGTTTTTTGTTGGATCTCACGGCGCTACAAGACTAAATAAGTTATTGGGAGACAATACAGCTGCTGAAATTAGAAGAAATGTTTTGAAAAAAAATTGGTGGACACCAACAAATCCTACCAATGAATTTTATAGAAATGATGATGAAGTAAAGTCGGCTCAAATTTACGAAGACGCTAGTTTCATCCGCCTAAAGGATGTTACACTCTCATATAATTTCCCAGAAAAAGTCTTATCAAAAATCAAACTTAACAAACTTCAATTGTTCGCTTCTGGCAGAAACTTGCACACGTTCACTAATTGGACTGCTGGTGATCCAGAATTGGTAAACCCAATTGATCAGGCAGGAATACTTCCTTTACAAAAAGAAATTACGCTCGGATTAACCCTTGGATTTTAAAAATAAAATAACATGAAAAAAATAGTAATTAGCCTTTTTACAACCCTACTAATAATTAGTAGCTGTAGTGATGATTTGTTAAACGAAAATCCACCCAACGTTATTTATGCTGAGAAGTTATACTCGGATTTAGCAGGGTTGGAATCAGGAATTAACGGACTTTATGCGCTTATGCGTTATGAACGAGAAGGGATAAATTCTAGCTCTTCCCTAATAACTGATGTAACCATGTCTGGTACCGATATGTTTGCTGCAAATCACAGTGGAAATGGCGTATCTAAAGTATCTGTAGATTGGAATGCTAGAAACAAACCCGATTATAGTGTATATGAAGATGTTTTTCTTTGGCTATATGAAATTGTAAACTCATCGAATGAGATTATTAAAAATGTGGAAGAAAGAGATGACATTGATTGGAGCGGAAATGAGTTAAGTGAAGCGGAAAATAAGCACTTAATTTTAGCTGAGGCCAAAGTAGCTCGTGCTTTTGCCTATCGACACCTTACCTATCTCTGGGGAGATGTTCCTTTGAATTTAACCCCTTCAAGTAATGGTATTATTAGGACAGACTGGGAACGAGCTCCTGTAAACAAGGTAAGACAGCAAATTATTAAGGACTTACGTTATGCTGAACCTTTTATACCCGTAGAAGGCTCGTTAACTGGAAGAATGACCAAAGGCGCTGTACAGCATTATATTGCTGAGATCTATTTGACCTTAAATAAACCTGACAGCACCCTTTATTGGGCCAATAAAGTAGTAAACAACCCAAGTTATCGCCTCATTACTGAACGTTACGGTGTACAAGCGGATCAAGACGGTGTTGCATTTATGGATATGTTTAAGGAAGGAAATACCAATCGGGAAGAAGGGAATACTGAAGCCTTATGGGTATTTCAATTTAAAAAGAATGTTTTGGGAGGGGGGAATTACCCAATTATGGCCATGCATCACACTTCGAGATACAGAAGCGGAAATTTAGATTTACAAGTAACTGCTGATAGAGGAGGATACGGAAATGGACGCTCCTCATTGACCAAATGGGCGTTGAATAATTTCGATGATCCTAATGATGATCGATTCTCCGAATATGCTATTAGAAAATCTTTTACATACCGCGATGCAGCAGGGAATGCGCCGTACCCTGCAGATATCTTACCTCCGGGAAAAAATTACGGTGATGTAATACACTTAGATTGGAGTGAGGATATTAGTGATGATCATAATGGCATTGAAGAGTGGCCGTTCAGTAGAAAATATGATTGGGCCGATCCAGTAGACCCCATTGGAAATAGAGAATCATTTTACGATCAAATATACTTGAGAGCTGCAGACACGTATCTATTAAAAGCGGAAGCCGAATTTAAACTGGGTGAAACAGATGCCGCCGCAAATACCATAAATATCCTTAGGTCGCGAAGCCATGCTTCACCTATTACGGCGAATGATATTGATATTGATTTTATTTTAGATGAACGAGCAAGAGAATTAATGGCTGAAGAACCGAGAAGGTATACTCTTTTACGAACCGGAAAATGGGCAGAACGTACTATCAAATATAATCATCGTGGCTCTAGTACGATTGATCCGAATCGTGACATTTTACTCCCAATTCCACAATCGGTAATCGATTCCAACCTTGAAAAAAAGATGCCACAAAATCCTGGATTCTAAACCCCAAAAAAGCCTTTTCATCTTTAGGTGAAAAGGCTTTTTGATACCTTTCTAAAAATGAATAAACTACACATTCTCTTACTAAATTTCCTCATACTTTCACTCCATTGTCAAGGACAAGAAAGCGCTAGGTACAACAATAGTCTTTTAGAGCAATTGCCACATCACATTAAATTATCTTGGAAAACTTCACCCACACATAGCCAAGCAATTTCATGGAGAACCAGGGCTTTATCACCAAAAAGCTATATTGAGTTTACGGTAGCTACAGCCTCACCATTCTTCGAAAAAAGCGTGCAAAAACAACAGGCAACTACAGACTCTTTAAGGTCTGAAGATGGTCTTTGGTACTACCACAGTGTTAATCTAGAAAATTTAACATCCAACACCACCTATTCATACCGCGTTGGAAATGAAGACTTATGGTCAGAATGGTCTGAATTCAAAACGGCAACTGGTCAAAAGGAACCCTTTACCTTTTTATACTTTGGCGATGTTCAACGATATATTTATTCATTGGGAAGTCGAACCATAAGACAAGCTGTTCTAGCAAATCCGGATGCTAAATTTATGCTGTTTGCAGGAGATTTAATACATCGAGGAGGCCTAAACAAAGAAAACTGGAATGAATTTTTTCCGGCCGGAGGATGGGCATTCCAACATATACCAACCATTGCAACGCCAGGAAACCATGAACATAAATGGGATAATTCAAAAACTAGAGAAATTGCACCGCTCTGGCACCTAAATTTTTCCTTCCCAGAAAATGGGCCCAGTGGACAAAAAGGACAAACATATTTTATCGATTACAATAACATCAGGGTGATTTCATTAGATTCTACTGTTAAATTAACACAAGAACAACGGAAAGAAACCTATGATTGGCTAGAGAAAATTCTGAAAGAATTTAAAGGCGATTGGATTTTCGTTACGTTCCATCATGCGATGGCTGGGTTAGCAAGAAATCGTCCGCCAAGCGTTCGTTTTCCTGAAATAAAAGCACTGGTAGAAAAATATAATGTTGCCATGGTTCTAACAGGGCATGAACATGTATACGCTCGAGGAAGAATGGGCGCAGATTTCCCAATCTATGCCGTTTCTGTTGCAGGGCCTTACCAAAATGCTATCCAATTTAGTGATTGGATCGAGCGCGCGGGCACGTCGATGCAACTCTATCAAGAAATACATGTTTCAGAAAACCAATTAAACTATGTGTCAAAAACGGTTTTAGGTGAAATATATGATTCATTTACCATTACCAAAAATAAACAAGGTCAAATGCAATTTGTAGAAACCACTAACCTTCCCCCAGAATCACTTATTCCAACAAAGAACTTCGAAGAAAGATACGATAAGGAACTCGTTGAAACTTATGAAGCAGACAAAAACAAATACCTTAAAAAAAAATAAAAAACTAACATATGAAAACTATATTGACAATCGCATTCATTTTCCTTACTATACATCTGAATGCTCAAAACAACGCTACATCCAGTTCATCGGTCACAAACCCGCAAGACTTTTCCTTTGTTTTTATTACTGATATTCACTTACAGCCAGAACGCGGTGCACAAGAAGCATTTAATAAAGTAATCGATTCGATAAACAAACTAAATATTGATTTTGTTATTACTGGTGGTGATTTGGTATACGATGTACTTCGCGGAAATTTTAACCGGTCTGATTCTCTTTTTCAAGCATATAGTACAGCCATAAAAAAAATAAATGTTCCAGTGTATAATACCATAGGAAATCACGAATTATTTGGAATTTATAAAGAAAGTGATATTAATAAAAATCATCCAGATTATAAATACGGTATGTATGAACGCTATCTTGGAAAAAGGTATTATTCTTTTAACCACAAAGGATGGCATTTTATTTCATTGTGCTCTATTGAAGAAAAAGATCAACGATACATTGGATTAATTGACGAAGAACAAAAACAATGGTTAAAAAAGGACCTAGCGAAATTGGATGAAAACACGCCCGTAGTTATCACTACACACATTCCTTTTATCTCAACGTATAACCAACGTTATCCGAAAAAAAACAAAATAAAACAAGTTCCTAATAATCTTTGGATATACAACCGAGACGAAATATTAAAAATGTTTAATAACCTAAATCTAAAATTAGTCCTTCAGGGACACTTGCATTGGCTCGAAGATCTTAATCTTCAAAACAGAACGCGTTTTATCACTGGTGGATCTGTAGCAGGAAGACCTAGTTGGAGAAGAATGGACGACAGGCATGATGGGGTACATTACGACGAAGAAGGTTTTATGATAATTCATGTGAAAAAAGAGCAGATTTCTTGGGAATATATCGATAATCAATGGGAAAGTAGACTTAAAGAAGGGGAAAACTAAGGGTAAATATTAGTTAAAAATTCGACAGAAGGCGATGATCCCTATGGTTACAGCAACATTAAAACAGAAAGAGATGTCACTAAAGCTACTTACTTTTTATATCTAAGGTATGGGCGCTTTTGCTATTGATAAAAAAAGAGATTATTTTAATCTGAAATAATAAAAATTCTATTGGCAAACAAATCTATGCCCATGTCGAAGTAGCTAATCAAAAATAGGGGGCATCAACATTTCAAAACAAAGGTCACAGGAATTCAATGGGTAGAAATAGCCGAGAAATTGCATTGCAAGATTATGGATTTAATAGAAAAGGAACATCCTGAATTAAAGAAAATTCAGGATAATCCTAACGCTGACTTAAGTACGGAAGATGCTATTAAGACACTTCAAAACCACCCAGAAACCTTTATCCATCCTGCACTTATTAATGGTCCTGAATTTATACGAATTAAAACTCCTCATGAGGTTGTAAAAAATGTATCCAAAATGCTCTTAATTTTCACGATTTAATTAACCTTTTTACACAACAGAAACATCTTTATTTTCAATTAGTTAGAATTAACAATTTACAACCCGTGAAACGTTTCTCGATTCTCTGTTAATCAATTCATATAAAATGAAAAATAATAAAATCCTTTCCTTATAAAATTTCGTAAGTATTGATAGATTTGCTTTTCAAATCGTCAACGTATTCGAAATTTGATTTTAACACAACATCATAAAACTTCCTTCACACGACTTCTTCTTACAGGACTCATCGTAGGATATCTTATGGTGCCGTTACGCGAACCCATATTGAACTTAGCCCATACCATAAGTCATCTTGTTTCCTCAATTTCTTTAAACCATTCCCACGGTTCCCATGGAGCGCATTCATTGACTCAGGACCATCATTCCACAACAAAATCACATCATGACCATACGCACGAAGGTACCCAGCACACTCACCATACGCACCATAAGAAGTACGATCATGCTCATAAATTCCTTGAATTTTTAAGTGCCCTTTTTCAAATGGATACTTCTCAAGACACTCCAGATGACTTTACGAGGCAAACTGAACTAGACAAACACGTTCCTCCAGATACACAACACACTGTTAATATCACTCTATCCCTTGAAAAATTAAAAGGCAATCATACCCATGGATTTTACAAAAACATCTTTTTAGAAGTATTAACTCCTCCACCAGATTCATTTTTAATCTAAAATACTGACCTACAAAACGCTTCGTAATTAATTACGTAAATCAACGCACAATGCTAACTTCTCGCACCTCTCTATACGACGAGTTGGAATTTCACTGCATTGACTAGACGTTTTATGGCTCAGAATCACCCTACGTCGGATAAAATAATTTTCAATACTATTCATTTTTAATCTATTATCGATGAAAAATATATTTATAGCATTTTTAATGCTAGCTTCTGGGAGTCTTTCTGCACAAACAATACGCGGAAAGGTTCTAAATCAACAGCAAAAACCCTTAGAAGGAGTTGCTGTCATAAATCAACGTTCTGGAGAACACAGTCATACGGATCATCTTGGGATGTTCACATTACGGAATGCAAAAGTTACTGATAAAATAAGTTTCTCTAGCTTGGGATATGAATTTCAAGAAATAACCGTAAAAGAGACTCAGTTTAATACGTTGATCACTGTTGAACTACAAGAACAATCCATCTCTTTAGATCAAATTACGTTGATCACACGACAAAATATCTTAAGTCAAATTACAAACGTAGATCTCAGCCTAACCCCTGTAAAGTCCTCTCAAGAAATCCTACAAAAAGTTCCTGGACTAATCATAGGACAACATGCAGGAGGAGGTAAGGCCGAACAATTGTTCATACGCGGATTTGACGTTGACCACGGAACTGATGTCGCTATTAGTGTAGAAGGCATGCCAGTAAACATGGTTTCTCATGCACATGGTCAAGGCTATGCGGACTTGCATTTTGTCATTCCAGAGACCATAGAAAAAGTAAATTTCGGAAAAGGACCATACTATTTTGACCAAGGTAATTTTACCACTGCTGGATATGTCGATTTAAGGCTCCAAAAAACCTTAGAACAAAATCTGATCTCTTTGGAGTTAGGACAATTTGACACTAAACGGTTGGTTGCCATGCTGAGTTTATCGAGTACGGAAAACAGCAATTCCTATATTGCCACTGAACTTTCCCTTACCGATGGACCTTTTGATACTTCACAAAATTTCAACAGAATAAACCTTATGGGGAGATACAACGCTGCCTTACCAAACAATCAAGAATTAACCTTAACCTTATCGCATTTCCAAAGCAAATGGGATGCCTCTGGACAAATACCTCAACGTCTAGTAGACAATGGAAATATAGGTCGATTCGGCGCGGTTGATGATACAGAAGGTGGTACTACCTCAAGATCTAATTTGTGGATTAATCATCGTCAATACCTCAAAGATAATGCATTCCTAAAGACGAAAGCCTATGTAACAAAATATGCTTTTGAACTGTTTTCAAATTTTACCTTTTTCTTAGAAGACCCCGTAAATGGTGACCAAATTCATCAAAGAGAAAATCGATTTTTAGCGGGACTCGAAAGTCAATATTCGAAAAACGGTAAAGGGCTTGGGGAATCAACTTGGTTCAGCTATGATACTGGAATCGGATTTAGATATGATCAAACAAAGGACAGCGAACTCTCAAATACCTTACATCGAAAAACAACGCTTCAAAACCGCTCCTTAGGCGATATTGACGAAATAAATCTTTATGGGTTCTTAAATGGGGAATTAAAGGCTGGTACATGGAAGTTTAATCCTTCCTTACGAATTGATTATTTTAAATTCGATTACCTGAATAAAATTCCAGATACCTATCAAAACAGTAGCACTTCAAAAGTTGCATTTAGTCCAAAATTCAATGCCATTTTCACGCCAAATCAACATTGGCAACTATTTTTAAAATCGGGAATAGGGTTCCATTCAAATGACACTCGTGTAATCATCGCTAATCAAATCGAAGACATCCTACCTAAAGCGATTGGTATTGACCTAGGCTTTATCGTAAAGCCAACCAGTCATCTCGTTCTAAACGGAGCTCTTTGGAGCTTAAAATTGGATCAAGAATTTGTCTATGTCGGTGATGCAGGCATCTTTGAACCCAGCGGTAAAACTACTCGAATAGGAGCCGAATTAAGTGCAAGATATCAAGCCCTTGATTGGCTATATCTATACAGCGACATTAATTACACACATGGCAGAAGCACCGGAGCGTCTGATGGAGAAGATTTCATCCCTTTGGCACCAAAACTAACCTCGGCAGGTGGAATTTCCTTTGAAAATTTAGGCAACTTTTATGGTGGGATTTCCTATCGATATGTAGGAAATCGCCCCGCAACAGAAGATAATTCAATTATTGCGGATGGATATTTTATTTCTGATTTCAATATCAATTATTCATGGAAACAGTGGAATTTAGGGATCATCATTGAAAATGTTTTTAACACCGAATGGAAAGAAACACAATTCGCTACAACAAGCCGTTTATTTGATGAACCAGCACCCATTGAAGAAATTCACTTTACTCCAGGGACACCGTTTGCCATACGGGCAAAACTCAGCATTAACTTCTAACAATAGTTAACAACAATAAAGCCAGCAGGAATGCTGGCTTTTATTTGCAACCACCACGTGACCCCAATATCTGGTTAGCGGGAAAGCCCTTCTTTTTTACTTTTCAAAATTTGGACTATCCAATCGCTTACTTTCAGCTGATCATTTACATTTAAGCTCATTGTGATCGTATTCTATCACTGTGTCCACTAAGAAAATGTTTTCTAGCCCTACTATTCACCTGATTAAAAAAAAAACCACTTTGATCATTTGCAGAACAAAGTGGCTTATTTTACATGGCATTTCTTATTTAGCCCTCACTTTTAATGTACCATCAATTTTAAATTCGGTACGTCTATTTAGCTGATGTTCTTCCTTACTACAAGGAACGCCATCTGAACACTTATTGACTAATTTTGACTCCCCAAAACCTTGACTCTTAATTCGACTCGCATCAATTCCTTTACTGATGATATAATCTACTGTCGATTTTGCTCTTCGCTCTGAAAGCTTCATATTGTAAGCTTTTGGACCTCTTGAATCTGTATGTGAGCTTGCCATGATTTTCATTTCAGGATATTTATTCATCACTTCTACTACTCTATCGAGTTGTTCAGCGGCATCTTTTCTGATATTTGATTTATCAAAATCAAAATAAATTCTATTAATATTGACTAAAACCTCATCTCCAACAATAACAAATTCAGGCGACATAAGTAAATCCTGCTCAATGACTGGGCCATCAAGATCGTTTATTGTCTTAATTTGCTCTTCAACAGCAACAAACCCATCTTGTACAGATGTTATCTTGAAGGTAGCATTACAAGGTATATCAAAACTATAGCTCGCGTTAATTTCATCAGCCGCTGTTTGTTGTAATACATTTCCTTCACTATCATAGATAGTAACCAAAGCACCAGGAATAAGTTCGTCAGTATCTCTATTTTTAACGACCCCTTTTACGGTCTGTAAACATTCAATAAATATAGGCTCATCCACCATAAATGAATAGATGTCATCATCGCCTTTTCCTTCCGATCTATTCGAAGAAAAATACCCTTGCCTATCAGTTCGCATTATATAAGAAAAATCGTCCTTTTCACTATTAATTGGCTCCTCTAAATTTAATGGGATTGATACTGTATTGTCATAAATTTTAGTAACAAACACGTCTAAATTTCCATATCCCGGATGTCCATTAGAAGAGAAATACAACATATTATCTTTTCCCATATGAGGAAACATTTCTCGTTCTTCTGTATTAATTCTGGGCCCCATATTTTTTGGCTCACCATAGGTTCCATCTGGATAAATATCTACCACATAAATATCTGTTTTCCCAATAGAACCAGGTCGGTCAGACACAAAATACATTTTAGTTTCATCCTCATTAAGCGTTGGCAAACCTGTTTGAAATTCATCACTGTTAAAGGGTAGTTTAACAATGTTAGTCCACGTGTTATCTGGATTTACATCGGCCTTATACAATTGGATATTATCCCAACCTTTACTACTCTTTACTGATTTATTTTTCGAATTATAATTATTCGCGCTGAAATAAACCGTTTTATAATCCTTTGTAAACGTGACCATCGCCTCGTGTAACTTTTTATTAACATCACCTTTAATCGGTCTTTTATTAATAATTTGCCCAGTACTATCAATATCACCCATAAACAAATCGAGGTATGGTTGATCATTTTCTCTCCATACTTTTCGAACGATACTTACTTTCTCAGTAGGCGAAGCAAATACAACTTTGTCATCACCGAAAAAGGACAAACCGAAATCGGCATATTTTGTATTTACATCTAATATTTTAATACTATGCTTACCGGGTGTCGTCTGCGCAGATAACATAGCAGCACATAACAATAAACTTAGCGTAATAATCTTTCTCATAATAATGTTTGATTTTAAACCTGAGTGTAATTAAGGGATGTAGATTTATTGAGGATAGTTAGGAAAAATGCATTATCCATCGGCGCCAAAATCGGCAATTTTGCATGTACGTAAAGAAAATAATGGAGGTAATATTTTATCATATGTTCATTATTTCGATAGTTTTATTTCCTTAAACTACTTTATAATTAATTGCAAATCAACGGACTTCATTCTCAAAACATATAATTCACGGGGAGATTGAAGATAAAGACAAATTTACAAATAATTGTCTATTTATTGAATATTGTGACTTAGAATTCAATCAATTACATTTAATACGTTTATTTTCAGTCAGTTAATTAATATCCGAACAATATAAACCACTTGTTTAATGAGCAAAAATTAGATTAAAACCCTCTTAACGACCACCAAAAACTAAATTATTAAGGTTCTTTCTTAACGTTTTATCCCTCGTAACATTTCTCTTTTACCAGGAGGCCCTTTTAAGCGCTCTACTTGAAACCCAACCTCAATCATAGCCCTTCGAACAGACCCTTTTGCTGCATAAGTTACTAAAACCCCATCAATATTTAAGAAATTATACATTTTTGAAAACATTGATTCAGTCCATAATTCTGGCTGAACCCTAGCCCCAAATGCATCGTAATAGACAAGGTCAAACTTCTGATCAATTTCAAGGTTTTGAAAAAGTTGCTTTGTTTTTCGCAAGGTAAAATACGAACTCAATACACATGCCTGTTCCCATGGAGTTGAATGGATATGGAATAACGCTTGCTTTGTTATTCCGAGTTGATTTACATAATTTAAATTGGTCAATTCATTCAACCTTACAGGAAAGGCGTCTACCCCTACATAATAAACGGATTGTTTTCTATCAATCGCTTCCATTTGGGTAAGCATTGCATTTAACCCCGTTCCTAAACCAATTTCTAAAATAGCTAAAGGTTTATTAAAAACATGTTGAAGCCGATAATGAAGCCCCATTTCAATATATACATGTCGTGCTTCTTGAACAGCTCCATGAATAGAATGGTATTGTTCATTCCACTTAGGAATATGGATCGTGGTTGAACCATCTGCAGTAACTATAATCTCTCGTTTTAGCTCAGTCAATGAATAGTTTTTTGATTTTAGGAATTGGTCCAACGCAACGTGTTTGATGGCAAGCAATACATGTCGCAATAGACTTGTTATAATTCACTTTTGTTTCTTCAGTGTGGGGGCCAAATGCCTTTTTTTGATAATATAGAAAACGCACTGCTAAACTATCAAATTCCGCATCGCGCTCACTGGGATCGGTCATTGCGGCTGAATGTAAATTTGCCAATTCCTTTGGATAAAGCCCCACTTCCTTTCCGGCAACAATCTGAGCCTTCGCTTGTTCATTTAAGGCATGCATCTGACGCATCAGTAAGGCCATTTCTGATGGCTCATACATTTTAGGTGCTGGCAGATCCCTCTTCTTCTCTTTCATTTGACATGCTGCCAAAATCACTAAACTCAGTAACCAAATACAATTCCGCTTCATTATTTTTCTACTAAGACCCCGTCTGCTTCAATTGCATAGGTAATTTCTGGTGCTGTAATCGCTGCAATTTCTTCAGCTGACTTCCCTGCATCTTTTGCATAATGCTGTAATTGTTCAACAGGAATCTTCTTTACAAACGCTCGCCCCTTTACAATCACTTCTTTTTTATCTGCATCAAGCGGAACAAAAAAGCCATAATCCTTAAAAGTTACCATCGATTCTTTTTGACCTCCTAAATCGAGTTTCATCCAACATCCTTTCTTTTTACAAACCTCATTAATAGTAGTTGCAAATTTTACCGCAATCGTGTCCCCATCTTTTAAACTTTTGAATTTCTCTAACATCGCCGATTTACCTAACGCATCCTTTTGATCAATTTCAGCTCCATAAGAAGCGAAATCCAAAGAAGTCGATTTTTTAGTGTCACAACTTGCTAAGAAGCTCAAGCACATAAGTGCCATAACCATTTTTTTCATAGTAACAAATTTAGTTTGAATTCAAAAGTACTATAATTTTAACAATAAATTAACTTAAAGCCAGGATGAATTGAGGTAACTTATTCAACATAATAACTTCTATCGTTATGCACACTTTTATAGGCCAATCGTTTAGAAGTTATTGTCATCCTTCTTATGAAGTCCTATTTTAGGGAACCACATAACATCCTTTTTTCAAAATTAGAAACGCTAAATTGGTGATTCTAAGAATTTAAATGAACATGTAAAAAAATAGAGATAATATACCTACTTTTGCAATCTAAAAAAATAACGCTCTATGATCAGTACAGCAATTACTCCAATAGACATTAAAAAAACACAAACATCGAGATTGTCAAACGTTGATTTCGGCAACTTACCTTTTGGTCAAATATTTTCCGACCACATGATGGTTTGTGATTTTAAAAATGGGAAATGGGAAAATCCTAAGATTGTTCCTTACGAGCCAATTAGCTTAGCCCCTTCAGCCAAAATATTTCATTATGGACAATCGGTTTTTGAAGGTTTAAAAGCTTATAAAGATAAGGAAGGAAAAATTTGGCTTTTTAGACCCTTAGAAAATCAGAAACGAATTAACCTATCAGCAGAGCGACTTGCCATGCCTCAAATTCCTGAGAACTATTTCATGGAAGGGTTAAAAGCCTTATTAAAGGTAGATAGCAACTGGATTCCTACGGATGATGGAAGTTCTTTATACATTAGACCTTTCATGTTTGCAACAAGTGAAGGTTTTCACGCTTCACCTGCTGATGATTACAAATTCATTATTGCAACTTCACCTTCTGGTGCATATTTTGCTGGTGATGTAAAAGTGCTTATCGAACAAAAATATGCGCGTTCAGCGAATGGTGGTGTAGGTTTCGCAAAAGCAGGAGGGAACTATGCAGGCCAATTTTATCCAACACAATTAGCAAAAGATAAAGGGTTTCAACAAGTAATTTGGACTGACGACACTACGCACGAATATATAGAGGAAGCTGGGGCCATGAATATCTTTGTTCGTATTGGCGATACCCTATTGACTTGCCCAACTTCAGATAGAATACTCGACGGGATTACTCGAAAAAGCCTTATTGAATTAGCAAAATCAGAAGGGATTAATGTGGAAGTGCGTAAAATTAAAGTTTCAGAATTAGTTGAAGCTCATAAAAATGGACAACTAAAAGAAATGTTCGGAGCAGGTACTGCAGCCGTAATTTCACCTATCTCCGGTTTCGGCTTTAAAGAAGAAACTTTTAATCTTCCAACGATTGAAGAGAGCTATGCTAGTTTCTTAAAAAAACGAATGACTGACATACAGTACAATCGAACTGAAGATCCATTTGGGTGGAGATATGAAGTGAAATAATTTATCTCAACAACAACAAACAAAAAAAAGGCTGTCAAATGTATTGACAGCCTTTTTTTTAGGTATTAACCTGCTATTTTATCCATTCTTAGCCACTATGGCCTTTTACTAGTCTCTGCTAAAATGGCGGCAATATTGGGTTTAAAATAATTTGGTCCTTTTAACACCTTACCATCCTCGCGATAAATTGGCTGGCCATCTGCTCCAAGTTTACTCATATTGCTCCGCTGAATTTCATCAAAAACAGTCTCAATTACATCCTGCATTCCATGCTCAATTATTGTTCCACATAAAATATAAAGCATATCACCCAATGCATCGGCTACTTCAACAAGATCATCATTTTTCGCTGCTTCTAAGTATTCTTCATTTTCCTCTTGCATTAAATCATACCGCAATTGTAATTTTTCTGCACTCAATCTAGCAATTGGCTCTTCTTGGTATCCTATACCAAAGGCATTATGAAATTCCTGAACTGCTTTAATCTTTTTCTTCATGTGTAAATTTTAAGTTTATTGAGCTAAATATCCTATTTTTGCAAACATAAATATAAAAAAATATGTTTAGCAGGGGACAGCAAGTATTTGCAATCGCGTTTGTAATTGTTTTTATTGGAATTCTAATTTGGGCCTATCGAAAAGACATTAAACTACACCGGATTCATTACCGAAAATTATGGCGCATTGGGCTAGGAATAATCATCGTCATTGCTAGTTTCGCTGCGATCGCCTTTTACCTTCACAACTAAAAACTATCGCTTAAACTTTAACACTTCTGAACGTCCCTTTTTAAAGATCTTATTACTATTGTGTTTTCCCTTTCTCAATGCCTTTTGTTCTTCAATCGGTAAATTGATAATTTCTTGACAATCCGTTGAACAACATCCCTGCATTTTTTCACGACATTCATCACACTGAATAAATAATAAATGACACGCTTCATTTGCACAGTTTACGTGTTTGTCAAAGGGCGATCCACATTGATGGCATTGTGCAATTACATCATCACTGATACGTTCTGCTCTTCGATGATCAAAAACAAAATTTTGCCCCATAAACTTGTTCTCTAAATTCTGCTCCTTGACTTGACGGACATATTCTATAATACCTCCTTCTAATTGATGTACTTTTTTAAACCCTTTGTGCTTGTAATATGCACTCGCTTTTTCACAACGAATCCCCCCCGTACAATACATCAATAAATTTTTATCCTCCTTATATTCTCTAAGATCACGTTCAATAATATCTAACGAATCCCTAAAGGTATCCACATCTGGCGTAATAGCTCCTTTAAAATGCCCAATTTCACTTTCATAGTGATTTCTCATATCCACACAAATCGTATTTGGATCATCGAGCAAACGATTAAACTCAGCAGCGCTCAAATGCTTTCCTCTGTCTGTTACATCAAAACTATCGTCATCTAAACCATCAGCAACAATTTTCGGACGAACTTTAACTTTCAGTTTGAGAAAAGACATATTATCTTGTTCAATCGCAATATTCAAGTGAACATTCTTTAAGAAAGTAATACTGTCTAAATGACTTTTAAAAGCGTCAAAGTTATCTGCAGGAACAGATAATTGAGCGTTAATTCCTTCCTTGGCGACATAAATTCTACCAAGAACATCTAAGTCATTCCATGTAATAAATAAATGATCTCGGAAAACTTGTGGATTTCCGATATGCGCATACTTATAAAACGACAAGGTTAAGCGCTGCTTTCCAGCCTTTTCAATTAAACTTGCCCTTTCTTTTGCGCTTAATGTATTGTACAGTTGCATGCTATACTAATTTTAAGGTTAAAGAAATAATGCGCAAAAGTAACCAATTTTACCAAATTATAACAATTCTGGGAATTTTGAATTAAATTTAACTTTTAAGAAATTCCTTGTCCAACCTAGTCTTTTTTTTTAGAAATTTGCCTGAACAAAATTAAATCGTATGAAAATTGCCGTAGTTGGTGCCACAGGTATGGTTGGTACTGTCATGTTAGAGTGTTTAGCCGAACGTAATTTCCCATTAACCGAATTAGTTCCAGTTGCTTCTAAAAAATCGGTAGGAAAATCGATCGGGTTTAAAGGAAAGGAATATAACGTTGTAAGTCTTGAAACAGCGGTACAACTCAAACCAGATTTAGCCCTATTTTCTGCGGGCGGAGAAACGTCTTTAAAATGGGCCCCTAAATTCGCTGAAGTAGGAACTACAGTTATTGACAATTCTTCTGCATGGAGAATGGATGCTAGTAAAAAGCTAATCGTCCCTGAAATTAACGCTGACAGCTTAACTAAAGATGATAAAATTATTGCCAATCCTAATTGCTCAACCATTCAGATGGTAATGGCACTTGCTCCACTACACAAAAAATACGGCATAAAACGGTTGGTAATCTCTACGTATCAATCAATTACTGGTACTGGAGTAAAAGCCGTTCAACAATTAGAAAATGAGTATAAGGGACAAAAGGGAGAAATGGCCTACCATTACCCTATCCACCGAAACGCGATCCCCGCTTGTGATATTTTTGAGGAGAATGATTATACGAAGGAAGAAATGAAATTAGTGCGTGAAACGCAAAAGATTTTAGACGATAGATCAATTGCAATTACCGCAACAGCAGTCAGAATTCCTGTTGTTGGAGGACATAGCGAAAGTATTAATATTGAATTTGAAAAAGAATTCACCCTTGCTGATATCCCTAAAATTTTACACGATACCCCAGGAGTGACTGTACAAGATAATACCGCGACAAACACCTATCCTATGCCAATTTACGCACAAGGTAAAGATGATGTTTTTGTTGGGCGAATTCGTCGCGACTTGTCGCAACCAAACTCCCTTAATCTATGGGTAGTTGCTGATAATTTACGCAAAGGTGCTGCCACCAATACAGTTCAAATTGCAGAATATTTAATTGCGAACAATCTTGTGGGATAAACCTGTAGGCTTCTTATAAAATTGTTTAAACTGTCACCATTGGCACAAAACCTTGTGCCTTAAAAATACGGAGACATAAAAACGTTTTGCATCATGAAAAAAGGTAGGTTTATAGTGTGCGCGAACTGTAAAAACAAGGTCCACGTATCTTATGGCACCCGACTAAGGTTTAGTCCAACGAATCAAATTTATACGCTCGGGCTTAGTCAAGAATAAGCGCTACACACGCTGTTTCCGAAAAGACAAAAGTGGTTACATTTTTAGGACAAACGCATCGATAACATCTAAAATGTAATAACAATGAGAAGAGTCTGTGTAGTTTAGTTTTAACTTACCAGTTACAAATACTAAATCATCCATTTTAAAATCTGGATCCTCCTTGAAATGTAACTCCATAATTGTTTCTGCACCACCCTCCCCGCAAAAAAAACAAGACGCAAACGGGTTTTTTGAAAGTATATAGACAGATTCTTCTGTTGGAATACTTAAAAAGTATCCAGCAATTTTTATCACTTGACCGTCTAACTCCTTAATTGAATCATCAAATGTAGGTGGGTTAAAAACACCTGTTTTCGATAAATCACGAGGATCATTTTTTTCATATTCTACCCCTTTTATGGTTTCCCAATCAATCACTTTTTGGGCTCGAAGCCCAAGTGAAACCCCAAGACAGCAAACCATTAAAAACACCTTAACTTTATTCATACTTATTTTTTTAATCTATATTAAACACCTAGCCTTCCTCTGCTAAAATTTTAGAGATATTCATTTTAAAAATTCCTAAAGACGCTAATAATGTAGCTACAATTGCTATGCCAATAGAAGCGATAAACAGCCAAAACTCACCCAAGGTAATTTTGTTTAACATCATACTATATCCATATGTGTTTTCGGTATACGACGAAAAAAACAAAAGACCAAGTCTACTAAAGACCCATCCCAACAGAAAACCAATAATTCCCAAAAACAATCCTTCCAACATAACTACCCATACCAATTGCCTGGCTGTTGCTCCGTAAGTTCTCATCAATGCTAATTCGTATTTCCGTTCTTTTAGCGCTCTGTAAAGACTAATAAAAATACTCAAACCTGAAACCAACATAATTGCCAAAGCTATAAAAGCAATGGTCTGCATTCCAATGCCTAACAACCCAAATAACCGATCAACTTCATACTTTGGTAGCGCTGCTTGCATATTGGTATTCTCATTAATGATACGCGGTAAAGTCACGGTTCCCATTGGATTTCTAAATTTAACCAATAACGAAGTAACCGCTCGTGGTTCTTCATGATATTCTTCTTCCTCAACATGCTCCTCTTCATGCTCATGTACTTTCCAAATACTCTCCAAATTCGTTACAATTAGTTGATCAACCACAGTGCCGCTGTTGGCCAATATCCCAACCACCCTAAACTCATGATGTGCATGTTCCTCAAGACTTTGTTCAACAAGACCGTGTGAACCTACAAAACGATCGCCAATTTTCAAATCTAACACCTCTGCTACCCTAGCACCAACCACAACTTCTAAGTCACTCTTAAACATGGTTCCTGACTTGATATTAACCTCATACATAGCTAAATACTCAGGAACCGTTCCGAGTATTCGAAAGCCTTGATAATTATCTCCATATGAAACTGGAATTGCCTTCTCAATCAACGGATTTTTCCCAATATTCTCAGCATCAACTAATAAGATATTTCCTGTTGGATTATCGATATGAAGCACCGATGACAATACTAATTGCATCGGACTACCCTTTGCACCAACAACCATATCTACAGGCTTAATATTTCTATCAAGTTTACCTTTAACTTGTTCATTTAACTGTAGCATAAACGCTACTAAGGCTACACTCAAAGTCAACAATAAAAGACTCAACAACGTGTTGAGTGGCTTCGATTGTATATTTTTTATACTCAGTTTTACTAAATTCATAATTTTATATGATTTTTAAACCGAGATTTCGCTCTTTGGTCATGGGTGATAATAATTAAATTAGATTTATTAATTCGAGCTTCTTCCTGTAATAATTCCAACACACTATCGCAATTCGCGTCGTCCAAGCTCGCTGTAGGTTCATCTGCTAAAATAACTGAAGGTTCATTGACGAGTGCCAATGCAATCGACAAGCGCTGCTTCTGCCCTTCACTTAATTGATGTGTCTTTTTGTGTTGTTGATCTTTAATTCCTAATCGCGATAAAAGCGCTAAGTGTTTTGCTTTATCAGTCTTACGCTGTGAAAAATACTGCTTTAGCTGTAAATTCTCTTCTACCGTTAATGCATTTACAAAACGTGCTTTTTGAAATACCATTCCTATATACTTTCCGCGAAAAGCATCTAAACGTTTTCTAGACAATTGTCCTAAAATTGTACCATTAATATTAATTTGCCCTGAATCAGCTGGTAATAATCCTGCTAATAAATGCAACAAGGTAGTCTTCCCCACCCCCGACGGTCCAAGAATTAATAAATCTTCCTCAGAAGCTAATTGAAGGTCAGGAAAAGTGAATGACACTTGATCTGAATAGGCATACACCAATTGGGTTGTTTGAATCATTTGAATGACATATCAATTAAAATTTCAAATATAGGAAATTCAAATCATCAGTCATGGAATTTTAACCATACTTGCCAACCCCCTTCTGAAATGAATCGAATTGACTCTGTAATTCAAGAAAATAACCGTAATAATGTTCCTTAAAACAAGTAAATGACATTGATCTAAAATCATCAATCTCTATTCTAGTAGCTAGATAAGCGAACTCAATCATCATCCACAAAACAAAACAAAACATATTAATCAACCCAAAATCACACACAATTAGCCTTAAATTTAATAAAGCAATTAGGAATAATAATTTAATTATACGGGTACAATGTCCTTTGGTTGGTTTCTAATTATAAACAACCTAGTAAATCCCATAGAAAGGAGCAAACTGCAATCACAACCACGGTCCTATTTCTAAGAAAATTTGTGCTTTACCTAGTCATCAAAACTCAATTTACTATTCAATCTTGAGGGTAGCATATCCCCGCTTTTTTTCGCGCCAAATCTAACATACCTATCAAGTCTAAACTATGCTGATGTGACCACAAGGTACTTTCGAGTAAATTGTTCTTAAGACAATAATGACATTCCATAATCTCATGAACATACCCTAATCCTGTACGTGGAATTTCTATTTGTTCAACCCGATTATCGCGTACAAGCACATAACTTTCGGCGGCATGCCATCCATCGTCCAAATAAATTTGCCCTTTAGTCCCACTAATACTTACTCGCATTTCCGATTTCGATACAAGGCCACTATACAAAAGAGCTTGAGCTTCCTTATACCTAAAAATCATTGAACTTTGTACGTCAGAATTGGCAATTGGATGGGTAATAGAACTTGCCAAAATATCAACAGGAATCCCTAATAATGAATACGCTAAAAAAGCTGGATAAATTCCAATATCCAAAATTGCTCCACCGCCTAATCCCACATTGTATATCCGGCTATCTAAGGGACTATCCGCATTAAAGGAAAAATCTGCATTGATATACTTTATTTGCCCTAAATCTCCGCGTTCAATACGCTGTTTAATATCAATAAAACAAGGGTTAAAACGAGTCCACAATGCTTCCATAAAAAATTTCTGTTCCGTTTTTGAGGTTTGAATAATCTGCTGAGCCTCCTTTAAATTAATAGCTAATGGTTTCTCACAGAGTACATGTTTCTGAAGTAGCATGGCTCTGATACTTAATTCGCAATGTGTATTATGAGGCGTAGCAATATAAACGATGTCAATTTCAGGATCTAAAAACAACGCGTCATACGAAGCATAAGCCTTATCTGCTTGGTGCTTTTCAGCAAAAAGCGCCGCTTTTTCTGGAGAACGTGAAGCTACAGCAACCAATTTTGCATTGACAACCATTGATAAATCACTGGCAAATTTATCAGCCACATTTCCTGTACCAACAATTCCCCATCTAACACTTGAATTTCCCATCGTATATCAAATTTAAATGATCTAAACTTGTTAAAACTAAATTTCCCTTCACAATATTAAAAAAAATAGCAAGAAGTAAGGACCTCCTTTCAATTAATCTAATAAAGATTCATGGGGCAACTAAGTTTCTAATTCTTTTTATATATTTAGGGCTATCCTAGTACAAACCTTATGAGCGACCCAACAAATTTCGGATTCTTATCAATCTTACCTCCAATTATTGCCATTGTATTAGCCTTAAAAACTCGACAGGTTTATGTGGCATTGGTCCTAGGAATTTGGTTTTCATGGCTTATTATGAGCGATTGGAATCTTTTAGATGGCACCTTGGCTACACTTGAAGCATTTGTCAACGTCTTCCGATCAGAAGGAAATACACGCACTATAATGTTTAGCGCATTAGTAGGAGCACTACTCTTGTTTATTCAATATTCACGTGGGGTAGAAGGATTTGTCAATAAACTAAACAAATTAATTGTCTATTTTGAGAATAAACAAGCAGGCTATAGTCGAGTTGTTGTTCAATTATTAGCTTTATTAACAGGGATGGTGTTATTTGTAGAAACAAGCATTAGTTCGCTAAGTGTTGGAACAATTTATCGTCCAGTATTTGATAAACTTAAAATACCTCGTGAAAAATTAGCTTATATCGCAGATTCAAGCTCTGCTCCCTCCTCTATTTTAATTCCATTTAACGCCTGGGGCGCCTTTATTATGGGGTTATTACTTACGCAAGGGATAGCGAATCCTTTTGGCATGTTAATGACTTCCATCAAATATAATTTCTACCCTATCATTGCTTTGTTAATGGTCTTTATTATTATTTTGAGTAAAAAGGATTTTGGTCCAATGGCCACTGCCGAAAAACGAACTAAAAAAACGGGAAAATTATTGAGAGATGGTGCAAAACCAATGATCTCTGAAACAGTCACTTCCTACAAACCCAAAGATGGCATTGAGGCAAAAGCCTACAATATGATTATACCATTACTTACCATGGTGGTGATGATGCCTGTTTGGCTAGCTTTTACTGGATGGAATGAAGTGACAGAATACACTTCCTGGTGGAACCATTTTATATCATCTTTAGGAGCTGGATCAGGTTCTTCATCAGTACTCTATGCGGTTACTTCATCTCTACTAGTTGCCATGATTTTATACAGAGCTCAAGGGCTAATGCGCAGTAAAGAAATGGTGGATTTGATACTAAAAGGTATTAGCGAATTAATGCCTCTAGCACTTTTAATGATGTTAGCTTTTGGAATTGGCGAGGCATGTAAGGCATTAGGCACTGGGGAATTTGTAGCAAATTGGTCCAAAGACTGGCTTTCTCCTGCATTTTTACCCATGGTTGTTTTTCTTATCAGTTCATTTATTGCTTTTAGCACTGGTACTTCATGGGGTACTTTTGCTATTATGTTGGCCATTGCCATTCCAATGGCTGAAGCACATGGTGCTAATGTAACCTTGGTGGTAGCAGCAAGTCTTGGCGGTGGTGTCTTTGGAGACCATTGCTCTCCAATTTCAGACACATCCATCATATCATCAATGGCCTCCGCCTCTGACCATATTGATCATGTCAGGACACAGCTCCCATACGCATTAGTAGGTGGAGTCTTAGCAGCACTCTTATATTTGATCATTGGATTAACCAGTTAAAATTTGTAGACCTGTCAGGTACCTGACAGGTCTACAAATTGTTTAATGCCCAAACCAATCCTTTTAGATTATTTTTTTTAGTTTTTTTTGACTTTAAAAAATGGGATTAACTTTTTATTGAATCTTCTTAGACAGAATGCAATAGTAAATGGTATGGAACCTAGACCGAAGAAACCTTTAAATCATTAATACTTTATTAGGAAAAGAATCGTTGAAATTTAATCAAATTAGCATCAACCAATTAAACGCGTAGTTTAGCTAAATCCACTAAAGGCTTCTTGAACAAAAAGATCAACTTAACCACTATACATATACAAAAAACTATACTTTTTCACGCAATATTATTTTGATCGAGAATGATATACGCTCTTCTTAAAAAGTATAGTTTAACTTAAATATCAATTATCCAAATTTTCTAAAACACCTTATTGTGGTCTTTTTATTTTACTACCTCCGCTTAAAAATTAGTAAACAACGAGTTGTATTCCCCTTCTGTCTACCTAATTTACATGGGTCATAAAATTTGGCAAGTCCATAGAAAATGGCACCTTTAAAACTGGCTTAAAGCCTTGGTAAGTATTGAAGTGTAATTCACGTCGAAACTCAATTAAAAGATCGTTAATATTACTATTTTCAAAATCTAAATGCATGAATTTTCCCTTTGTGAAAAGAACCGACATAATCTGCTCACAACTTGTTTGTTGTGTTTCGTCAACCGATTTAAAATATACATTAATTCGAAGTTGATCAATGGGAACCAAATTATACGTCTCCCGGGCAATCTTAAGTGCAACTGAAGAAATATGATTTTTTAAATACGTGTTAAACGCTTTTTTCGATAGTTTACACTTTAACAACGCAGTTTTAGACATACGATTAAATTCATAATTAGGAATTGTTGTCTTTGGATTAATATAAACATCAAAATCAATTTTTTCTCCATCTAAATGAAACCCAATTTGCCCCCCTAGCGCTTCAACTAAGGCATACGGATTGAAAAAATGAAGAGCCTCTTTATAGGCTTTTTGCTCTCCTTTTTCAAACCCTTTACGCAGCTGTTGCAACTCCATCCAAGTACTTAATTCCTCCTCATAACGTTGTAAATTACGCTGATTCAACATCACATCTTTATAGCGGGCCTGTTCAATATAATTTTCCAATCGACTAATTTCCTTTTGATGTGTCCCAAATAGTTTATCATAAACAGTCGGTTTAAAATTAGCTAAACGCTTTTTTGCTTTTACTTCATTGATATTAGTCTCCTGTGGTCTACTAGGGCGTTTGCATTGTTTTACTTGCTCCCAATCAACACTGACTGGAACAAATTTATGAACGGTCTGCAACGTATTACAATAATCATAATAAACAGAAAGAGTTTGATCTATATCATCGATTGATTGGGCATTCTGTTGCCTTCTAAACTTCTGTACTATCGCACGTACACTTAATAAGTCTAAAGGTACATGAGCATAAGCATTTTCATTTTGCTCATTCAATAACGTTTGAACTAATGGTTTCATATCGATCATTTTTTTCTATCATTGCTTAAATCCCCCAAAACATTGACAAGCACAAAGCGTGTGTCTCCATTAATTTATGAAGGAAAAACGACTAGTGTGAATTCAAAATTAACATCTAAAAATGATATTTTGCTGCGGTTTTCCCGCAAACTTTTTACTAAAAAACCGCAATTAAGCTAATTTTAAAATGCACAATTATTGACTTTTAAATAAATAAAGGATCCTGAAATACAATTCCTTTGCTCCCTAATATGCTCTCTGTTGGATGCAATTGTTGGGGATGAAAACCTACCAATACCCTAAAAAAAATAAATTCTTCTCCTTCGAACACTATTTTTACGAATAAAGAACGCGGTTTAAATTTAACCTGAAGGATATCTAGATAATGATCGAAGTGACCCTGCATTGAAAAAAATAATTCCAATAAACGAGTCACAAATTCCAAATTTCACAAGCTAAATTCCAATTATCAACTTGAAATCTAGTGCACAGAAATAGGTCTGTTTGAAATTTGATTATTTGAAGCTTGGTTTTGTTTGTTATTTATCCGTTGAGATTTGGGTTCTTTTTTCAGTTCCATTTACGTGAATATTAACATCATATTTATACTGAAAAATGATGTTCCAATTCTTTTAATGTTTCAGCCGAAGTGGCTAGGTCTTTAATCACTTCTCCTTTTTCTAAAACCACAATTCGCTCACACACTTCCGTTACATGCCCTAAATCATGACTCGAAATCAACACGGTAGCCTGCAGGTTTTCCGTTAGCGTTTTGAGCAGCTTTTTTAAACGAATTTGCGTTGTAGGATCAAGGTTCGCAAAAGGCTCATCCAGTACAATCAATTCAGGATTCCCTAACATCGCAGCAACGATTCCAACTTTTTTCTGATTTCCTTTTGACAAATCACGTAAATACTTCTTTTTCCCTAATATTTCCCCATTGAAAAGCTCCTCAAACTGCAACACAAACGTATCCACATCCGCTTTATTCAAGCCACGTAACTCACCAATAAAATAAAAGTATTCTTCAGGGGTTAGGTACCCTATTAAAAACGTTTCATCAATAAATGCAGCCGTTAAAGGTTTCCACGCTTCGCTTTTATTTACCTGAATTCCATCAATTTCAATATGGCCTGTTGTGGGTTTAATCAAATCAAGTAATACATTAAAAAAAGTCGTTTTTCCAGCCCCATTATTCCCTACTAATCCGAAGGTTTGTCCTTTTGGAATATCGAGTGATGGTATATGCAACACGGTAGTTTGTCCGTAACACTTGCTTAGATCTTTTACGTGTATCATCTGTATATGGGTATTATTTAGTCAATTAATTGGTTTGTTCAAAGGCATCAATCATAGCGTATTTACTATCAATATATTTAGCCGTAATCATTTGCATTATTTTCTGATGAAAAACAACACCTATAACTCCTATAATAATTACTGTAGCTATACCCGCCTCAAATCCTAAATAATGGTAAGGTACATAGAAAAAAAGCATCGGCAAAAGCAATAGCGGAAACCCTATTAGCCATTGAACCGCACCAGTTCCTTGATAATTAAAGGCAGCTCGTTGATTTAAATCAATTCTTTTACGATTAAAAGATCCACCAAACAGCAATATATGTGAATTAACCCCGATGTTAAAAATCATTGCAGCAAAATGAATCAATAAAATATCCCATCCAAAATACACATAGGGGATACTTAGCACAAACATAATTACTGCACTCATTTGCATCAAGAGATATTTGGAGGTAAGGTATTCTTTATACTTAATATTTTGACTCATTAATAATTTGTAATACCCACTGTCCCAAGCCGGAATAAACTGTCCGAAATTAATCATAAAGACTCCTGTCACAAATATCCCAACGAAGACATACAGCCACTGCATATCTTGGTAATGCGGATTTGGATAAAATATCAACCCATAGAGTAAGCCCATTATTAAAATAAAAACAGTAGATCGCGGACGTTTATTACGCCAGATTAACTTCAAATCCAATTGTAAAAAAGGAGCTACAGATCCAAAACGCCGGGTCCATTTTAAATCCGTCGTATTTGCTTCTTTCGTTTTACTTTTTAAGGATTGATCTATGTAAAGGTTCTCTTTCAAACTTATGTAATTAACCCGATAAAGCCCCACTAAAAGCGCAAATGGGATTAAGAGGTAAAGTGGGTTTTGCACAATTGAATTCACTCCTCTTTCTACCAAGTTTTCAAACGATATTAAACCAAAATAATTTAAGGCAAACACTCCTGAAATAAGTGCGATAATCGGCAGAAAGGATAATTCTGTTTTTGACGACAAGCGCTCTATAATGAAGTTCAAATAGTTTATTAGGAGTGTTAAAAGAAGAATAAGTACATTCCATGTGATAACTTGCCATGGGGCATATCCTTTTAACAACAGCATTATTCCAAATGGGATTGCCGTAAACATCGGTAAGAAATTAAAAAAAGACAAGGCTGACTTTCGCAATACATAATGAATAATTTTAGAAGTCTTTAAGGGAAGAACTAACAGAGGTTTGACATTCATAACCGGTAGTTTCTGCAAGAAAAACCGTATTCCTAAATCGGTTAACAGCCAAAAAAAAAGAAAACGATTAACCATGACAAAGGGATCACTTTCAGGGTAAAGCTCCCTTAATAAGGGATATAATCCAAGCCCTAAACCTAGAAAGATCAATATAAAATACAAAGCAAAAATCACCATAAGCACATTTAATGCCATGCTTTTTTGCCAATAAGAAGATCTAAAAAATTGTTTCCATTCTAAATTTGCAAAACGTAAAATCATTGAGTTGGTTTATTTCATTAGTAACTATTTTTCACTAAAAGTTACGTGGTAAATGACTATTTTAATATTATTCATTTGGAGATCGTCTTTCGTTGACTTCAAAAAATTCAATGTAGTTGAACGATTTAACAACACATAGCATACAAATTAAACACCATGGAATTGTAAACAAACTCGTCTTAGGCTATGCCAAATAAAATAATCAAAACCTCTCTTGTGATTACGCTCTATAATCGACACAGCGCATAAAACGCAAATATACAATCAGAGAAATCGCTAAAAGAATAATTTATTCACTGACCAAAAATTACCTTCTGCGAGTATAAACCAGTTAAAATTAAAAATTTAAACGAATTAAAGTCAAAAAAATCCCACTCTTTTAATCATACCCATAAAATGTGAGGTACAACCTCCAAATAAATACCATTTCAATATATCACCCCTTAAAGAATAGAATTGATTTTTAAGATCTATAGTGCATCAATTTGCTTAAAAAATAGTCTTTATCGAAATTTACCCTGAAAACTTACACATACTCAAAGGTACCGTATGTGCTTGATATGGTCAATTTTTTAGTTGAAGAAGCCTCAACACGACCCACAATTTGCGCATCTACCCCAAACGATTTTGAAATAGCTATTAAATCTTCTGCAACTGTTTCAGGTACGTACAACTCCATTCGATGTCCACAATTAAAAACCTGATACATCTCTTTCCAATCAGTTTTAGATTGCGCTTGGATTAATTGAAATAAGGGAGGTACTTCAAAGAGGTTATCTTTGATTATATGTACCTCATCTACAAAATGTAAAATTTTAGTTTGGGCACCTCCACTACAGTGAACCATCCCATGAATTGCTGACCTATGATTGTCTAGTATCTTCTTAATGATTGGCGCATACGTTCTCGTAGGTGATAGCACTAACTTGCCAGCATCCAAGGATGTTCCTTCTACCGGGTCAGTCAATTTAATATTTCCTGAATAGACCAATTCCTCTGGGACTGCATTATCATAACTTTCAGGATATTTATCAGCGAGATACTTTCCAAACACATCATGACGTGCGGAAGTAAGACCATTACTCCCCATTCCTCCATTGTATTCAGTTTCATAGGTAGCCTGTCCATACGAAGCCAAACCAACGATAACATCTCCAGGTCTGATATTTGCATTGTCAATTACTTCCGATCGTTTCATTCTAGCGGTCACCGTTGAATCGACAATAATGGTACGAACTAAATCCCCTACATCAGCCGTTTCCCCTCCTGTAGAGTGGATGGTTACGCCAAAATCTTTTAAGTCTTTCAGCAGTTCTTCACTTCCATTAATTAAGGCCGATAAAACTTCACCGGGGATTAAATTCTTATTTCTACCAATGGTCGAAGACAACATAATATTGTCTGTAGCTCCAACACAAAGTAAATCATCGATATTCATAATTAACGCATCTTGCGCAATTCCTTTCCAAACCGAAAGATCCCCAGTTTCTTTCCAATACATATACGCTAAGGAAGATTTTGTTCCTGCTCCATCAGCATGCATTACAAGGCAATAGTCCTCGTCTTGGGTTAAATAATCGGGCACAATTTTACAAAAGGCTTTTGGAAATAACCCTTTATCGATATTTTCAATCGCTTTGTGAACATCTTCTTTTGCAGCAGAGACACCTCTGAGTTTATATCGTTGATCGGCAGCACTCATTATTTTAATAGATAAAGTTTTTTCTTATTGTAGTCAATAACAGCTTTGGATTTTGTTAACAAGTCCGCGCCAATAATCCCTTGAACTTTTTTCGCATCCTGCATTGTTAAGGCCGTATTAATATGGGACAAATCCAGCAATACTAAAGGTACTTTTTTAAGGGTAAATCCCCCAATTTTCACCTTATTATTTTGGGCTATTTGCGTTTCTATCTCAGTTGAACCCGCTCCTGCCGCTTTTTGTTCAGAAATTTCTGGATTTAATTTATATTTTTCAATTTCCGACAAACCCATACAGGAGTTTGAAGCGCCCGTATCGAGAATAAAACGCCCTTTAACACCATTCACTTTTACCTTAATCTCAAAATGATTGGATGTTGTCCGTTTTAACTTGACAATTTCATATTTTTTTCGAACCAAATATTTTTGAAGACTCATCCTTAAATTACCGATTTAAACTGTTCTAAAAATCGCATATCATTTTCAAAGAGCATTCTGATATCTGGAATTTGATACAAGAGCATAGCAATGCGTTCTATTCCCATTCCAAAAGCAAATCCACTGTATTTTTCAGGATCAATATGGGTATTCCTCAAAACGTTAGGGTCAACCATTCCACACCCCATAATTTCTAACCATCCAGTTCCTTTTGTAATTCGATAATCAGTTTCCGTTTTAAGTCCCCAATAAATATCAACCTCAGCACTAGGCTCTGTAAATGGAAAATACGAAGGTCGTAATCTAATTTTAGATTTACCAAACATCTCTTTGGTAAAATAAATCAAAGTTTGCTTTAAATCAGCAAAAGAAACATCTGTATCTATATACAATCCCTCTACTTGATGGAAAATACAATGTGATCTAGCCGAAATATCTTCATTTCTAAAAACCCGACCAGGAGAAATAGTTCGGATAGGGGGCTGATTATTCTCCATATATCTAATTTGTACTGACGACGTATGCGTACGTAACAACATATCGGGATTTTGCTCAACAAAAAAAGTATCTTGCATATCTCTTGCAGGATGGTGTTCTGGCAAATTCAACGCCGTAAAATTATGCCAATCATCTTCAATTTCAGGCCCTTCAGATATGGTAAAGCCTATACGCGAAAATACTTCTGCAATTTTATTTTTTACTAAAGAAATCGGATGTCGTGCTCCAAGCTGAATTGCTTCTGCAGGCCTTGTTAAATCGCCGTATTTTGGATTTTCATCTGCTTTAGAAGCTAACGAAGCCATTAAATTTTCAACCTTTTCTTCAGCCGCTTTTTTAAGTGTATTGAGGGTTTGACCAAATTCTTTTTTCTGATCTGGCGCTACATTTTTAAAGTCAGCAAACAGGCTTTTTAGCACCCCTTTACTCCCTAAGAATTTAATCCTGAAGGCCTCTATATCTGCGAGATTGTCCCCAGAAAAATCAGCAACTTCTTGTATCAATAATTTTACCTTTTCTAACATGTTTTTCACTTAGGTGGCAAATTTACATTTTTTCTTCGATTGATACCCCTCTAAGCTTCAAAGAAATGGCATTTTAGGCAACAATTTAAGAATGCGTTCATTAAAAGCTAAATCATAAAAAATAAATAGGGTCAAAAATTCAAGATTATACATTTTTAAGTACTTTTGTTGCGACAAAACTCAATTTATTTTAAAATATAACAGTATAGTTTATGGAATCTAAAATTAATGCGTTTATGGATTACGTGAAATCTCGCGATAATCATGAACCAGAATTTCTTCAAGCTGTTCACGAAGTAGCTGAAACAGTTATCCCTTTTATTGAAAAGAATAAAAAGTATCAAAACAAAATGTTACTTGAACGTATGGTTGAGCCAGAACGCACAATTTTATTTCGCGTTCCATGGGTTGACGATCAAGGCAACACACAAGTTAACAGAGGCTATCGTGTTGAATTTAATTCAGCTATTGGTCCTTATAAAGGCGGTTTGCGATTCCATCCTTCTGTAAATTTAAGTATCTTAAAATTTTTAGGTTTTGAACAAGTCTTTAAAAACGCCCTAACTACCTTACCAATGGGCGGAGGTAAAGGAGGTTCTGATTTTGATCCAAAAGGTAAATCTGACAATGAAGTAATGCGTTTTTGCCAAGCATTTATGTCTGAATTATTTCGTCACATTGGGGCCAATACAGATGTCCCTGCGGGTGATATTGGTGTAGGCGCTAGAGAGATTGGCTTTATGTTTGGTCAGTACAAAAAACTCCGCAATGAATTTACAGGCGTCTTAACAGGAAAAGGACAATCATGGGGTGGTTCATTAATACGCCCAGAAGCAACTGGATATGGAGATGTCTATTTTGCTGAAAACATGCTTAAAACAAAAGGAGATTCTTTTAAGGGAAAAACGGTCGTTATTTCAGGATCTGGAAACGTAGCACAATACGCTACAGAAAAAGCGACTCAATTAGGCGCTAAAGTGGTAACACTATCAGATTCTTCTGGATACATCCACGATGCCGATGGTATAGATGCTGAAAAGCTAGCCCATATCATGGAAATTAAAAATGTTCGTCGAGGTAGAATTAGCGAGTATACAGCCAAATATCCGTCTGCAAAATTCGTAGCTGGAGAGCGTCCATGGTCAGTAAAATGTGATGTTGCTTTACCTTGTGCAACTCAAAACGAATTAAATGGAGACGAAGCCAAACAACTCATAGCCAATGGATGTATTTGTGTTGCAGAAGGTGCAAACATGCCTTCTACTCCAGAAGCGATTGAAGCATTTCAAGAAGCAAAAATATTATTTGCGCCAGGCAAAGCTTCTAATGCGGGTGGTGTAGCAACTTCAGGTTTAGAAATGAGTCAAAACTCATTGCGATTTAATTGGACCAGAGAAGAAGTGGATGCTAAATTACATCAAATCATGAATGATATTCACACTTCTTGTGTAAAATACGGCACCAGAGAAGATGGCTATGTTGATTATGTAAAAGGTGCAAATATAGCTGGTTTTGTGAAAGTAGCAGATGCTATGTTAGACCAAGGAGTTGTTTAACCTCCTTCTTATTTATATATAAAAAGCTGCTCATGAGAGCAGCTTTTTTTTACGTTAAAAATTTTAAAACACGTACCTTAGCTTCTATTTATTTGACCTAACCTCATTAGGCTCGATTAGCTGTGAATCTTTATCCATGAAGCCTCCTTATCGCAAAATAATTCACGTAGACATGGATGCTTTCTACGCCTCCGTTGCTCAACTCGACGACCCCACACTGCGAGGGAAACCCATTGCTGTAGGTGGTAGTGGAACACGCGGTGTGGTATCCGCTGCAAGCTATGAGGCTAGAAAATACGGAGTGCGTTCAGCCATGAGTGGGGTACTTGCCAAAAAAAAATGCCCCTCATTAATTTTTGTCCCTACCAATTTTAAACGCTATAAAGAAATTTCCGCTCAAATAAGAGCCATATTTTATGAATTTACAGATTTAGTGGAGCCTCTTTCCTTAGATGAAGCATATTTAGACGTTACTGTAAACAAAAAGAATATGCCATCAGCTACAGTACTGGCTCAACATATTCGACACCGCATCCTAAAAGAGGTAGGTTTACATGCCTCTGCAGGAATTTCAATTAATAAATTTATTGCAAAAATTGCATCGGATATCAACAAACCTCAGGGACAAAAAACAGTTCCACCAGAAGAGGTTTTATCTTTTTTAGAAAACTTAGACATCGCTAAATTTTATGGAGTTGGAAAAGTAACACGTGCTAAAATGTACAACCTTGGAATTTTTACTGGAGCCGATTTAAAAAATAAATCAGAAGCCTTTTTAACTGAACATTTTAAAAAATCAGGCAAACACTACTATCAAATTGTGAGAGGCATTCACCACAGTGAGGTAAAACCACACCGCATTCAAAAATCACTCGCCGCAGAACACACTTTTACGACCAACCTCACTTCTGAAATATACATGCTAGCGCAATTACAAAAAATTGCAAAAGAACTAGCCAACAGAGCGAAAAAATCGGCCATTAAAGGCAAGACAATCACACTCAAAATTAAGTATAGTGATTTCACACTTCAAACAAGAAGCAAAACCTTGCCTACCTATTTCAATGATGAAACCACCATAATAAACGAAGTCAAATTACTTCTCTACAAAGAGAAAATTGCTGAATCCGTGCGCCTCCTTGGTATTTCACTTTCAAATTTAAACACAGAAAAATCAAGCAAAGAGGAACCGCTCGAAGTACAGTTAAAAATGGAATTTTAATCCTTTGTTAGCATCTATTACTTTTTTCGACTAAGGTGATTATAAACCTAAAATCCAAAACAATGAATTCAACTGTTAAAACCATAATGCGAATCGTACTAGGCTTAATTTTACTGGTATTTGGACTCAACAAATTCATTAATTTTATGCCAATGGAAGCACCAGAAGAAGGCACATTTATGTATGCCCTCATGGCAACTGGTTATATGATGCCTCTTTTAGGATTTTCAGAAACAGCCATTGGAATAATGCTCTTACTAAATAAATGGAAAGGATTTGCACTTGCTTGGTTAGTCCCTATTTCAGTAAATATCGTGGCATTTCACCTCGCTTTTGACGTATCAACAATTGCACCTGCTGCACTTGTAGCTGTATTAAATGGAACGCTAATTTATGCTAATTGGGAAGATTTTAAACGATTGTTTTAAAATTAAAAAGTGTATTTAAAGACAAGGTGTGCCCTATGGCACACCTTTTTTTTATGTAATTTTAACCGCTTGAATTCTTCATATAATCAGAAATTTCTATAAATGAACTATCCAAAAACGTTAAAATCAAATCACGTCAATACCTACTTCAACACTAAAGTTAACGATCCTTATCACTGGTTAGAAAATGACCAATCTGAAGAAACAAAGGCCTGGGTCAAAACTCAAAATGCATTTACCTCTGACTACTTATCGCAAATTCCATTTCGGGAAAGCTTAAAAAATAGGCTTACTCAATTAGCCGATTATGAAAAATTTTCATCGCCCTTTATCAAAGGAGACTATACCTATTATTACAAAAATGATGGATTACAAAACCACAATGTTTTGTACAGACAACTAAAAAATAGACTACCTGAAGTTTTTTTAGACCCCAATACTTTTTCTAAGGATGGTACTACTGCCCTGACGGACATTGCCTTTTCTAAAGACAACAGCCTCGCTGCCTATGCAATTTCTGAACGAGGTTCTGATTGGCGAAAAGTATTTATCATAGATGTTGCTACGAAAACCATCCTTGAAGAACCCTTACGAGATATTAAATTCTCTAACCTTTCTTGGCGAAATAATGAAGGATTTTACTACGCGAGTTACGACAAACCCACGGGGAGTGAACTTACAGCGAAAACCGACCATCATAAATTGTACTTTCATCGGATAGGTACTTCACAAAAAGAAGATTCAATCATTTTTGGAGCAACTCCCAATCAGCGACGACGGTATGTCTTTGCCAAACTTAGTGAAGACCATCGATTCTTAGTCGTTTCAGGAGCCAACAATACCTCTGGAAATGATCTATACCTTCAAGATTTACAACAAGAAGGCTCCGGTTTAGAACCTGTAATTGATCATTTTGACAGTGATACGAGCTTGTTATGCAGCCAGGGTAGTACGTTGTATTTCGTTACGAATCTACAAGCTCCAAATCGAAAAATAGTTACCGTAGATGCATCCCAGCCTCAACCTCAACACTGGCAAGATTTAATTCCCGAAACAGAACATGTATTGAATCCAACAGCTGGTGCCGGTTATCTATTTGCTGCTTATATGATTGATGCCCTTACCGCCGTAGAACAATATTCCTTACAAGGTAAAAAAATCAGAACCATCGACCTTCCTGGACTCGGTACGGCTACTGGATTTTCGGGTAAATCAACAGCAAGTACCCTGTATTATACATTTACAAATTACCTTATGCCTTCTACCTTGTACGCCTTTGATCCCAGTACGGGAAAATCTACATTGTATAAAAAACCTGAACTCGATTTTGAACCCTCTAACTACCTTTCTAAACAAGTATTTTATACTTCTAAAGACGGCACCAAAATCCCCATGATTATCAGCCATAAAAAAGACCTTAAACTCGATGGAAAAAACCCTACCCTGCTCTATGGTTATGGTGGTTTTAACATTAGTTTAAGTCCAACATTTTCAATTTCAACTGCCGCTTGGTTAGAACAAGGCGGCATTTATGCTGTGCCCAACTTACGAGGCGGTGGTGAATACGGAAAATCCTGGCATGAAGCAGGTATTAAATTTAACAAGCAAAATGTGTTTGATGATTTTATAGCCGCTGCCGAATTTCTAATTTCAGAAAAATATACCTCTTCAGCCTTTTTAGCCATACGAGGCGGATCAAATGGCGGGCTTCTGGTTGGAGCTACCATGACACAACGTCCCGATCTAATGCGCGTGGCCCTTCCTGAAGTCGGTGTATTAGACATGTTGCGCTACCATACTTTTACAGCAGGTGCTGGATGGGCGTATGACTACGGAACAGCCGAAGAGAGTAAAGCGATGTTTGAATACCTCAAGGGCTATTCTCCTGTACACAATATCAACAAAGGCATCCCATATCCAGCCACCATGATTAGCACAGGCGATCACGATGACCGCGTAGTGCCCGCGCATAGTTTTAAATTTGCCGCTACCTTACAAGCAAAACAGGAGGGTGACTTACCAATCTTAATTCGCATTGAAACAAATGCTGGACACGGAGCAAGTACACCTATTCACAAACAATTAGCTCAATTAGCTGATGTACTTACTTTTAGTCTCTATCAAATGAATTTAACGCCAAAATTTCAACTTAAAAAAACCCTTCATTAGGTACAGTTCTTACCAAAATGTCATGTGTCATTTTGACAAAAAATTCATAAACGTATGTTATTCTCCTATTAACTTCTACATTTGTGTTTTATTTCCGTATGTTAAAGGTAGCAAACATTTCATTTTCGTATCAATCAACGCCCGTTATAGAAGAAATCAGTTTTGATCTAGAAGCCGGAAAAATATTGGCCATTGCTGGAGAAAGTGGCTCTGGAAAAAGCACACTTTTAAAATTAATTTACGGTCAATACGATTTAAATCAAGGGGCTATTTCTTGGCAAGGAAATGAAATTCTCGGTCCTAAATTCAACCTAATACCCGGCCCAGATTTCATAAAAATGGTGAGTCAAGAATTCGATTTAATGCCATTTACAGATGTAGCGCAAAATGTAGGTACTTTCTTGTCAAACTTCAACCTAAAAGAAAAAGCGGCGCGGACTGCAGAACTACTTGAAGTGGTTGGACTAACTCCCTATGCAAAAACCAAGGTAAAGTATTTAAGCGGGGGACAAAAACAACGGGTAGCCCTTGCCAAAGCACTCGCAAAACAACCTACCATTTTATTACTCGATGAACCTTTTAGTCATATTGACAATCTTAAGAAAAATGAATTGAGAAAACATGTGTTTGATTATATCCGTAAGGAAAAGATTACGGCTATCATTGCCTCCCATGACAAGTGTGATGTCATTTCACATGCCGATTATATGCTCTTTATTGATGCCGGAAGAACCTTGGCATACAAATCGCCTCAAGCCTTATATCAAGATCCACAAACAGCGTTAATTGCCTCTTTTTTTGATGAATTTTCGCGCATTGACGAAGCCCAAAACAGCGAGGACAGAACCCCAACTGAACTCATCATTTATCCACATGAAATTAAGCTCGCTCATCAATCTGAACTAGAAGCTACGGTGCTCCATTCGTTTTTTAGAGGAGACCATTGGTTGATTGAGGCAGAACACGAAGGAACAATTCTTAAATTTAGACATGACAAATCTATCGAACCTGCAACGAGAATCTATCTAAATATTGATGATCAAGCATTGGAACGAAGAATTTATTAATAATACTTATTTTATTCTTTTCTGTATCCTAATTGCGTGTGAGGTTTAATTTATATCTCTATCAATACGTCTAAATAAAAAAAGTTCACGGTATCGCTTTGATTCGGCAGTTTCTTTTTAGTTAACCATTTAAAAATGACACTTTCACCCATAAAAAAACCAGCCTTTCGACTGGTTTTTATCATAAAATAAAGTCGTTTAATTATTTAAGATCGAGCATTTGATCAATTCTTGCTATCGCGTCGTCATAATGATAACGAGTCATCGTATTACCTCCACGAGTCGCTTTCAATTTAGCTCGGAGTGCTTTTAGTTCGCCACGCACTAGTGGTCTTACATCAGAAGCGCTAACATTATACGTTAAGGGACCTTCAAAAGAGCCTCCTCTACTCCTCGCTGCTGACCCTTCATTGGTTAGAAGGTATTCCATTCTATCCAAATAGCTACGTTGCAAATCTCTACGATATAAATCTACTGTTTTTCCTTGATACAATTCTGCCCAAATCCCAGTACGCATATCTCTCATCATCTCTAAGGCACTATAATATGCTGTATTCACAGTTTCTGCATCAATCAATCGTCCAATTCTATCAAAACTTAAAATTGAATTGATAAAACGGCTTTGCAAACTCCGTACTTTTTCGAAATAACCAGCATGATCTATATTTTGCAATATCGACTTATCTATTAACCACGTGGGGGTTTCAAAAATGTTTTTTTGAAGCCAAGCCATCGATTTCTTTTGCGTGGCTTTATCCACATGGGTATAAATCACCCCTTCCTGTTTAGGCGATTTAAGATCTTCAAACACCCCACCAATATTTGTCACGACATGACCTACATATCGTCCAAAGACTCCGAGTAATTCCCCATACAACTCTTCTAGATCTGCGTAATTATTTGTTTGATCAGAAGTCCAAGCGGGTAAATTTTTGGCTACATATTTCAAATTTTTAACTCCGTAGGTACTGGCTAACACCGGATCATCTCCCAAACATTCGGTTTGTGAAGATGGATCAAAACTACTAGACTGCCTTCCAAACTTATACATGGGATCACCCTTTTTAGCGAGAATCCATTGACGTAATGTTGGCACCTCATCTTCAGGAGATTTTGCATCCGGAATTACGCGATAGCCCCAGTTGGTTACATAATGATCATACGGCCCAATTTGACGAATAAAGCGCACATTTTCATCCCCTGGCTGTGCCACATAATTATATCGCGTATAATCCATAATACTCGCTGCAAGCCCATACTTATTCGTAAAATCTGCATCGCGCAACGATTCTACGGGATAGGCATAACTCGCCGCCATATTATGCGGAAATCCTAACGCATGTCCGACCTCATGAGCAATTACCATCCGCATCATTTCACCTATTTCTTCTGGTTTCGTATTTAAGGTTCTCGCATTTGGATTTGCACCACCGGTTTCTAACATATAGCGATTTCGGTAACTGCGTAAATGATTGTGATACCAAATAATATCAGATTCTATAATTTCTCCACTTCGTGGATCCGTTACACTTGGCCCCACTGCATTTCTGGTCGTACTAGCGACATACCGAATCACTGAATAGCGAATGTCTTCTGGACTAAACTCAGGGTCTTCTTCAGGCGTTGGAGCATCTTTCGCTATAATCGCATTTTTAAATCCGGCTGTTTCAAACGGTTTTTGCCATTCTTCAACGCCTTGTTTGATGTATTCTTTTAAATTTTCAGGCGTCCCTGGATCTAAGTAATATACAATAGGTTTTATAGGTTCAACCAATTCACCCCGCGCATAAGCAGCAGAGTCTTTAGGCTCTAATCTCCAACGACGTATATACGTTTTTTCATCAGCTTTCAATGCATCTGACCCAAAATCAATTTGATTAATGGTAAAAAAACCTACCCGTGGGTCAAACACTCTAGGGCGCATAGGTGTTTTTGGTAATAAAATCATCGATTGATTAATCTGCATACTAATCGATTCAGTATTCGCTTGAGAGGGTGGCTCACTCGCATCAAAGGTAAAGTCTTGTTTTACCTCTATATTTTCAGGAAAACTTTTTACACTGTGTATAAAACTGCGCTTACTATCTAATCGTTTAACCTTATACTGCTTCCTCAAACTACTCGAAAAACCACTAATTCCAGCTACATCAGTACCAAACAATTCGGTTACATCAATAACCGCCGCAGTAGAATCTTGATTAAAAGCTTTTATATCAAATGCATACAATACAGGCTCATAATTATTCACACGTACTGAATTATGAATAGCTTTATCCTCAGACGCAACATTTGAATACGATTTAACCTTTAATAAAATTTTTTGTTTATAACGAACCCAATGCACTACTTGCTCATTCACTTTAGATCCTGCATTAACATAGCCACCCCCTAATCCAGTGGGCAATTGAGCAATTCTCGTTACCCAGAGCATATCGGTTTCTAATTTGTCAAATGGAATTTCATAAAGGTATTTATCATCAACTTGATGAACATCAAACAACCCCTTATCAGTTTTAGCCTCTTTAGATACTACTTCTGTATAGGGTTTTAACCCGTTTTTAAGTTTAGTCTTAACAGAAGCTGTTACCTCTGTTTTCTTTAATTTTTTTTTCTTTTTTTGGGCCTGCACTGGCATACTCAAGCTAAGCACACACAGTAATAGTAGAATTTTTCGCATAAAATAGTTTTGAGTTTGTCTAAAAATACAGATAATCAATTGAAGTGAAAAATATTTTTCTTTTTTAACATTAATTAAAAAAATTGAAGTCAAAAAAGCGGTTCTCCAATCAGCTAAATCGATTAAGGTCTCAGGCAAATTTCCTACCTTAGACCTTTCAAAATTAGCTCCACTATTTAAGTGTTAATGACGATGAAATTTGAACAAATCGCGATAAAAACCACCTATTTTAGCTTGCTGAGCAATATATTCTTGGCAATAATTAAAGGGCTCGCTGGTTTTTTCGGCAATTCTTATGCACTTATCGCGGATGCTATCGAGTCAACAACTGATGTGGGTGCTTCAATTTTAGTTCTTTTTGGACTAAAATACGCTAAAAAACCGGCAGATAAAAATCATCCCTATGGTCATGGAAAAATTGAACCTTTAATCACCTTTTTAGTCGTCTTTTTTTTAATCTTCGCAGCGATAGTTATTATTTACAAGAGTATTATTAATATTCAAACACCACATAAATCGCCCAAAGGATGGACATTATTCGTTTTGGCAGCAATCATTATATGGAAAGAATTATCCTATCGATTTGTTATCAAAAAAAGTAAAGAGACAAAAAGCACCGCCCTTAAAGCAGACGCTTGGCATCACCGAAGCGACGCAATCACTTCAGTCGTGGCTTTTATCGGAATAAGTATATCTTTACTATTTGGACCCGGATTAGAAAATGCAGATGATTGGGCTGCCATTTTTGCGGCATTATTTATCTTTTATAATACCTATACCATCTTTAGACCTGCCTTAGCTGAAATTATGGATGAAAATTTACATGAAGAGTTAATTCGTGAAATTCGTGAAATTGCCACGACGGTTGAAGGTATCGTTGCTACCGAAAAATGTTATGTACGAAAATCAGGTACGGTCTATCAAGTAGATCTACATGCTGTAGTAGATGGGGAAATTTCAGTACACAAAGGCCATGAATTATCGCATAACCTAGAAGATACGCTTAAAGAAAAAATACCCAACCTCGGCCATGTAATCATACATATAGAACCCGATGACGCTGAACACTTGAGTAAGAGTGTACTGTAGTTTTTGCGTTTTACACGAAGGAAAACCTACCCAAAGACGACGCATAGCTCCCCTTCAAATTAGGAGAAGTCCTACACCTATTCACTTTGTTCAATATAAAAAAAGCAACTTTAACATCCATATCGATGAAAACTCACAAACAATAAACTATTCAGTTAGTACTTGTTATTATTTCCTCTTTTCGATTACGCACATCGGTTTTTAATTTTTAAACCTTATTTTTGCCCCATTCATTTGATTCATTCATTGACCAACACCTTTTCCTATGATTATAGCACCAAAAACCCGAGGCTTTATATGTATTACTGCTCATCCCGATGGCTGTGCACAAAATGTAAAAAATCAAATTGATTATATCAAATCACAACCACCACTTCAAGGACAAAAGAACGTATTGGTCATAGGGGCTTCTACAGGTTTTGGGCTCGCTTCACGGATAGCCAGTGCTTTTGGTGCAAACGCAGCTACCATTGGAGTTTACTTTGAGAAACCACCAGCACTAGGAAGAACAGCCTCTGCTGGTTGGTACAATACCGCTGCCTTTGAAAAAAGAGCTCATCAAGAGGGGCTTTATGCCAAAAGTATTAACGGAGATGCCTTTTCACATGAAATAAAGGCTAAAACTATAGATTTGATTAAAACAGACTTAGGAAAAATAGATTTAATAATTTATAGCCTTGCCTCTCCTGTTCGCACGGATCCTGATAGTGGTGAACGATTTAAATCGACCCTTAAACCCATTGGAGACGCGTATACCAATAAAACCGTTGATTTCCATACCGGGGAAGTGAAATCAGTTACCATAGAGCCAGCTACTGAAGAAGACATAACAAACACAGTCAAAGTTATGGGTGGGGAAGATTGGTATCTATGGATGAACGCTTTACTTGAAGCTGATGTTTTAGCATCAAATGCAAAAACAGTTGCCTATTCATATATCGGCCCGAAACTCACAGAACCTGTTTATAGAAAAGGAACCATTGGTCGAGCAAAAGATGATTTAGAAGCCACGGCTTTTCGCATTAATGACTTATTACAAAGAATTGAAGGAAAAGGCTACGTTTCAGTAAACAAAGCATTGGTAACCCAATCGAGTTCAGCGATTCCGGTAATTCCCCTATACATTGCTCTCTTGTTTAAAACCATGAAAGAACAAGAATTACACGAAGGATGTATCGAACAAATTTACCGACTCTATAAGGATCGTTTGTACTTAAAAGAGGTTCCAACAGATGACCAAGGCCGTATTCGAATTGACGATTGGGAAATGAAAAATGAAGTTCAGCAAAAAGTCGCACAGTTATGGGAAAAGGCTACTACAGAGAACCTTAGTGAAATTGGAGATTTAGCCGGTTATTCAACAGATTTTTTCAATCTTTTTGGGTTTAATTTTGACGAGATTGACTACAAGGCAGACACAAATGAAATGACTGATATTCCTGGCTTAGTTGACTAAACGTCATCAACTAAATTCTGTTAGAAAAATAGAGGGGCAAAGCCAAAAATTTTACGTTTTTTAGTAACTTTGGTCTGTGAAAACAAAACATAACATTTTTGCAATGTTTGTTATTGGCTTGATGTACTGCTTATCAATCAGTATGCAGAAGCCAGTGTATAGTAATGTCTACACCTCACCTTCAACACAAGTATCAAAAATACAGGCGCAAGATCAGCTAACAAATCCTTTGTTTTACGAATCTCAAGGGCATGAGATTAGTTTTACCCTTGACAACTTTGACGCCAGTGCTCTAGCAAAATTCTTACCCTTTGCCACGCTGACTTCCAAGAAGGAATATCACGCTCAAATTGCAAAGACAAATTTCATTATTTCCAATCAACATGCACTTAAAACGCGGACTGTTGATTTACTCTATCCATCACATTTTTTTTGGTAATTAGTACAATAGGCTAGTTAATTAACGTAAAAAGCCAACCATTTCACACATGCATTAATAACAACTAATGCCAACAAATTGTATTACTCATTAAAAATTAATAATATCATGGATATAGGAACAACCGCCATATCTGCATCGATTTTGGTTGCCTGTGCATTACCTTTTGCACTGATGTACAAAAAAAAGGTACGTAGACAACATAGACTAACAGATGGATTACAAAAACTTGCCGCCGCAAAAAACAGTAAAATTTCAACGAAAGATGTGTATGGTGATTTTGCCATCGGTATGGATGAAAAAACAAATCACATCTTTTATTTTAAGCAAAAAATAGACGAGGTGATTTCACACAGTATTGATCTTTCAACAATGAACCGTTGCGAAGTTAAAACAACGTACAGTCCGTTTGACCCTAAACATCCTCAGGACCAAGAAATAGACCGTCTCGATTTAGTTTTGTATCCAAAATCTAAACAGATGGAAACTATTGCACTCGGGTTTTATGATGTTGACGAGACCTTTCAAATAGCGAATGAATTAGCAATCGCCGAAAAATGGGCTGAATTCATTAATAAACAAATCAACTGATGATAAAACCTAAAACGAATAGTCTTGCGTTTTAACAAGACTATTCGTTTTAAATGCTTCGTAATACACTTTATATACCCTGTATTTCCTTAGAAATCCTTTTTAATTTAGTCAATTTTTGCAGTAACAACAAAGTTCATGTAATTTTACCGTCCTAATTAGGTATCAATGTACGTAGAATATTCGCTTACCACAAAATCAATTTAGTTATGAATATGACAGTGGTATCCATTCTTATCATACTAGGTTTTCATTTGGTTTTATATCTAGCCATTACTCGAAAATCAAAAAAATAACTCCGTAAAAGGATTTTTATTTTAGAATTCCCAAAGAAATCATACATGCTTTCATCGATTCATAGGTTCGTTTTATATCGTTATCCAAACCAATAGAAAAACGAATCAACCCATCCGTCAATCCCATTGCTCGTTGTTCCTCTTCAGAAATTTCCGATGAGGTTGACGAACCTGGCGCACTAAATAGTGTTTTATAAAATCCTAAACTAACAGCTAAATACCCTAGATTATTCTTTTGCATTAACTCCATAAGTGCATTGGCCTTTGACAAATCACCAACATCAATCGTCATAATTCCTCCATACCCATATTCGCTCACATATTGATCTTTCATAATAGCATGACCTGAATGAGAGGTCAATCCAGGATAAACTACCCGAAGACCATCTTTCTCAAAATTCTCTGCCAAATAAAGGGCATTTTCACTGTGCTTTTTTATTCGGATGTGTAAGGTCCTTAAATTCTTTAAGATTGAGGCTGCACGAAGACTATCCAACGTACTTCCAAGGAGCATACCTGCCCCATTATTTACATCTTTTAAGGCTAAACAAAAATCAGTACTTGCACACACTGCACCAGCCACACAATCACTACTTCCGTTTATAAATTTTGTCAAACTATGAATAACGACATCCGCTCCAAGGGTTGTTGGTGCAATCGTTAACGGTGAAAAAGTGTTATCCACAACAAGCGGAATTTGATGTTCTTTTGCCAAAGCAGCTAAAGCTTTTAAATCTGCTACTTCTAAAAGAGGATTGCTCACCGCCTCACAATAAATCATCTTAGTATTTGGCCTAATTGAAGCTCGCACTTTTTCAATATCGGTAATATCTACAAAAGAACAATCAACATTAAATTTGGAAATGAAATTTTTAAAAAAAGCATAAGTTCCACCATAAATGGTACGGCTGCTTACAATATGATCTTCACTTGCACACAATTGAAGCAGTACAGAAGTAATAGCTCCCATTCCACTTGCATATACATTCGCAGCTTCAGTACCTTCTAATGCTGCTAAAGCCTCTCCTAAATACAAATTCGACGGTGAAGAGTGACGCGAATACAAATAACAACCTTCTGTATTCCCTTCGAACGTATCAAACATGGTTTTTGCCGATAAAAATGTATACGTTGAAGAGTCTGATATGGATGGATTTACCCCTCCAAACTCTCCAAAATATTGTAAATCTAAAATTCTATTTGCTGCTTTATTTTTCATGATCTTATGTTTTATACAAAGATACCATCAATACATTATATCATCTAGTCTATGACTTATTTTTAGTTTTTAAAACTAAAAATAATGATTTTAACAGATTTTATATCTATTTTTGTCAAAATTATTATTGCGTATAGATTTTTTTTCATGATTAAACTCGACGACATTGACCGCAAATTATTAATGCTCTTACAAGAAGATGCAAAAAAAACAACCAAAGCCTATGCTAATAGTCTTAATTTATCAGTGACAGCAGTTTATGAACGCATCAAACGACTTGAGCGTGATGGGGTCATTAGTCAGGTTGTTGCACTTGTTGACAAGCAGAAAGCAGGATTTAATTTTACTGCATTTTGTCAAGTTAGGTTGACCCAACACACTAAAGAATACATCGTAAGATTTGAACGAGAAGTACAACAACTTTGCGAAGTTGCGGCTTGTCATCACGTCAGTGGAGATTATGACTATATACTGCAAATTCACGTTAAAGACATGCAGGCTTATCGCGATTTCATGTTAAACAAACTAACGGTACTGCATCATATTGGAAGCACTCAAAGCTCATTTGTCATCAAAGAAGTTAAGCACACCACTTCCTTGGCATTTTAATCTCACTTTCCAACCTCTCCTAAATTTTTATCTCAATTCAAATGGAAATAGGGGCTATTTTTAGTAATTTTGTCACATGAAAATTAATCTCCACAAAAAGAAATTTAGATCTAGAACAAATTCATCAAAAGGTGAAGTAACGGCAGACACCTATTTCTATTATTTCCAAGAAGATGATATGATTTGGGCACATTATAATGGTGGAAATATTCTCAAAGGGTTTCTAATAGGTACGCAAAAACAAGATGGCTCATTTCATTTCAGCTATCAACATTTGAATAGAAAGAAAAAAGTAATCTCAGGAACCTGTATTTCTACCCCCCGTATAAATCCTCAAGGGAATATCATTCTCGATGAAGCATGGCAATGGTCTGACGGCTCTCAAACAAAAGGGACTTCTTCATTAGTTGAAATCATTCCAGAACCTCAAAGCGAAGAAACTAAATAGGCTCCAAATTTACCGTCATGTGTTAGGGATACCCTAATTGGTTGTTGTTTCCCGTTTACGTATAGCTGCGGAATTTGATATACATTTTTTTTTATTTGCACACTCCCTGGCTTAAAATGACACCTTTTCTCTGTGTCTTCAGCAAGCTGCCGATACAATTCGTTAGATGTCATTCCCACAGCCAACGTTGATTCAAATACGTTGTGCACAAAGCGTTCAGATGGATTTAAATAGGTCTCACAATAGACATAATCCCTTGTTTGAAATACAAAACTCTTAAAGTGAAATTGATCAACCCTTACACTGCCTATATGTTGATTAATTAGTTCACAAGAAAAGTCCAAGGGTATAAATCGTTTCATTCGTCCGCACTGCACACTGAGTTTATAGCCACTTTCCTTCATAGCCCAATAAATCCACATCTTAGTTGAAACTTCCGTAGAGGCCAATAAAAATTGTTTTTCTTTACGATTAAAAACTTTGGAAATGAATCGATCCCTACGTCTACGCGTCAACTGATTTTGAGCTAAATCTACAATATCATTGGCTCCCATACTTAGCTAATTTTCGTAGAAATTAGTTTCATTGCAGAACCCACCGAAACCATTTTTTCCAGCTCCTCGTTCTCAATAGTGATATCAAAATGATCTTCAATATCTAAAACTACATCAATTAAATGGGCCGAATTGATTTTTAAATCATGGATAAAGTCACTTTCTTCACCGAGTGTTTCAAAGGCCAATTCATCTTGAACATAGGGTTTTACAATCTTTTTTAGGGCAGTTATAAGGTCTTCGTTTGTCATATTAAAGTTTAAAAATTAAGGTTAAATGTACCTCTAATCTAACCCATTTTAAAAAATTACTCAAAAATTGTTTGAATGATATTTTTTTTTACATTTGATTTTACAAAGCGGGTATAACAGAAAACTCCATTGTACTATATTTGATGAAATTTATTTTCATATTCGGGCCGAAGAATATACAGAAGGTTATTCTAAAGGCTGCCCACAGAATTGGGATCCGAATTATACGACGACCTTCAAATGACGAATATGGGCCTACTTTTGCCCATAAAACTGCACTAATTCCTTTCGTGAATTACGCATCGTCTAACACATTAATTTTAACGCCAAATAAGTTTTATCCACAACACCTAAATTTGACCACGTATCATGATTCGTAAAATTGTCGACTATAAAAAATTAAATGAAGATATCCTCAACTTATTAGTTGAAAAATATCCCTATGGTTATGACGACAGTGACATCATAACCTTTAGAAATGCCAATAATGAGGTTGTCGAAGCTGTCGAAGTCAAAACAGACGAAGTGGTATACCTCGTTAAGGTAGGCCAACGTTTAATTCAAGCTATTCAAGATCACAGTGATGAAGAAGACGATGATATTGTTGTTGTTGACTCAGCAGACGACAAAGAGCTAGATTTGGAGGTTGATGATATTGACCTAGACGATAGTGAAAAGTAGCCAACACCTTGGCTACTCAAGCGAATCGTTACACATATTTTCCATTATTAATTTATTCATCTAAAAACAATGCCAAATGAGTAATCCCTTTCATCTTTCATTGCCTTGTTTGCGCATTGATAAAACAAAGCGTTTTTATTTAAATGATCTTTGTGCAGATGCTGGTCGCCAGTCTGAAAACTGGATAGACATTAATTTATATGGAAATCAAATCACTTTTGTCAACGTTAAAAAATTCAATTTTAATAATCCGAATTACGTTTTTGAAGGAAAAATCCTTCCAACGTTTCATTTCGGAGTCATTTTGAATGTTAAAACTTGGGGTGAGTTATATGCAGATCTCAATGCTAAAAATTTAGATTTAGTAACTCAAGCCACGTTTTTAAAGAACAAAGACGGGGAACACCTATCCTTTTTCATAAAAGATCCTAATGATTATTTAATTGAATTTAAAAGTTTTAAAAATGATTCTGGGGTTTTTTCCTCGAAGATTGCGTAAAATCTTTCATTAGGTTAGCCCCACTTTTTAAATAACAAACAAGCGTTAACATCGCCAAAGCCAAAGCTAGCTTTGGCTACGATTTGCAAGTTTCTTTGTGTCAAAATTTTTGTAATTCGATCAGCCCCTATCCGTTGTTCAATTTCTGGAAGCAGATCTTCACAATTGGTCGAAGGGGCTATATATCCATTGTACAATTGTAATACTGAAGCTACACACTCTATCGATCCAGCGGCAGCCAAACAATGTCCAATGGTAGATTTAGTTGATTGAATAAATGGAAAATTAGAACCACATTGCAAACTCACTTGCCAATTTTTAATTTCTTCTGCATCTTTAGACGTCGCCGTTAAATGACCATTTATAAGGTCAATTTCGCTAGCAGAAATACCGGCATCTACAATGGCTTCCTTAATGCATTTTTGAACTGCTAACGGATTCGGTGCGGTCATACTCCCACCATTCCGTTGTCCTCCTGAATTAACATGTCCTCCTAGAACTTCAGCATATATTCGAGCACCTCGTGCTTGTGCAGATTCAAGTGATTCTAGAACCATTCCACCGGCTCCACTCCCTGGCACAAATCCTGCCGCAGAAGCACTCATGGGCCGTGAAGCTTTTTCAGGTGTACTATTGTGTTTGTAAGTCATCACTCTCATAGCATCAAAACCACCCCAAATATACGGACCGTGATCACTACAACTTCCCACCAGCATACGCTTTGCTTTCCCTTGCTTGATTCGTTCATATCCGAGCAAAATTGCTTCGGTCCCAGTGGCACACGCAGCCGAATTGGTTGTTACTTGATTTCCGAGCCCCAAAAACCCAGCTAAATAAGCACTAACACCGCTCGCCATTGTTTGCGCAACGACCGTACTGCCTAAACGCCTAACATTTCCTTTATCTAATTGATAAATAGCTTCTCTAAACTTCTCAACGCCTGAAGTTCCAGTCCCAAAAATAGTTCCACTGTCAAAGTCAACCTGATTATTATCTCTTGTCAATCCAGCATCACGCCAAGCATCCATTCCAGCAATACATCCAAAAATTATACCATCACTATTAAAGTTCCGCAAGTGTAAGGGGGTGAAATAATTTGAAATAATTTTATCATTAAGTGGCGGTATACCTCCAACACAACACGAAAAATTCAGGTCCGCCAAAGATTGAAAATAAGCGATACCCGACTTCCCATTTTTGAGTGCAGCAGAAAACGCATCGAGTCCAACCCCATTGGGCGCCACTACTCCCATTCCAGTGATAACTACACGTTGTTCATTCATGCTTATTCTGTTTAAGCCTCCCAATCATTCCCGCTATTTGTCCAGCACAGACCCGTTCATTTAATTCGTTAAACATAGCCACTTTACATTTAAGTTTTCCAAACCTAAAGTACATTTTTTCAGCGGTCACAAGTACGGTTTCCCCTGGATAAACAGGGGTGAAAAAATCGACTTGACATTCGGTTAATGCGACCTGACCTGATAGCTCATTACCAGTTGATGTGACTAAGGAAATGCCCAAACTAACTAAGCCAATTTGCGCCATTGTTTCAATTAAAATTACCCCTGGAGTAACTGGATGATTCTTAAAATGACCTTGATAAAAATGAGCATCTTCTAGAAAAGTGTAACGTCCAGTTATAGAGTTTTCATCTAGCGCTAAAATCTCATCCACAAATAAAAAGGGATCTTGATAGGGTAATTGTGCTATAATTTTTTCTTTTTTCATCAGCGTATATGTGCTCCTCCATCAACTGGAATTATACAACCATTAATCCAAGCTGCCTCAGGTTGCATCATTAAAAAAACAACATTAGCAACGTCTTCGGGCAAGGTTAATCGTCTATGCGGGTTTCGTTGAAGACCATAACACAACAATTGTTCACTTCCCGGAATTGCTCTTAAGGAAGCCGTATCTGTTATCCCCGCTTGCAAACAGTTCGCACTAATACCATAAGGCGCAAATTCTACCGCAATGTTTCTAGTGATGGCTTCTAAGGCAACTTTTGCGGCTGATACGGCTGCATAATTAGGCCAAGCTCGACGATTTCCTTCACTTGTAAAGCTAATTATTCGTGCATCTTTCGCGAATAATCTCGCCGAAAATAACGCTTGAGTCCAAACGTATAGACTAAGTGCCATTGCATCTATTGTCAGTTGAAAATCACGATGCGTCAACACGGGACTATCTTTATCAACCATCGGTTTAAGATTTCCTTTTGCAACCGAATGAACAAGGCCTTTTATACGTCCTTTTTCTCCTAAAACAGTGGTTAATACTTTAATTATTAAGTCTATTTTATCTTCGTTAAAAGCATCTTCATTAAAGGTTAATAATTGTACCCCGAGTTCCTTAATCGCGTTAAATCGACCTTTAATCTCTGGTAGGGAGGCACGACGATCTCTGTGAACTATACAAATATTAAGGCCATGTCTAGCTAATTTAAGGGCTGTTGCATACCCCAAACCACTTGAGCCACCCAAGATTAGTACCCATTCATTTTTATCTTTAAAACTTACCATTTTAACAACACCCTTTGCGCCGAAAAACCGGGGCCAAAACTAAGCATAAACCCGTAATCTCCTTTCGGCAAATTTTTATCCATAAACCGTTCAAGTACGTAAAAGACTGTAGCGCTTGACATATTCCCATATTTTTGCAACACCGTTTTTGTATCCTCTATACTTTTTCCAAGACTTCCAAACAAGGTTTCAACCGTTTGAACAATTTTTTTACCTCCAGGGTGAAAAATCAAATGATCTACATCCGCAATGGTAAGTCCGTTTTTTTCTAAAAATGGATATGTGAATTTTGGAAAATGTTCGGCAATTGTATCGGGAACTGACTGATCTAAAATCATTTTCAAACCCGTATTGACCAATTTAAATCCCATCATATGCGTAGCATCAAAAAAATGATACATTGCCTCATCAATAATTTCTGGCCCTTCTTCGTCTGGATAAGACGATAAAATTACACTCGCTGCTCCATCTCCAAAAATAGCCGCACTCACGATATTGACCATACTAAAATCGTCGAGTTGAAAGGTAGCTGTTGGCGACTCTAAAGCAAGTACAACGGCACGTTTATTGAGGTTTTCCTTTAAAAAATTCTTGGCATATATGATTCCTGAAACCCCTGCAGCACATCCCATTTCTGTGACAGGAAGACGCACAATATCTTGCCGCATACCTAGGGCATTAATGAGATAGGCATCTATAGAAGGAATCATAATTCCCGTACAACTTACCGTGATAATAAAATCAATATCCCCTGGTTTTAATTTCGCTTTTTCTAAAGATTTTTCTAAAGCTTTTTGTGCCAACACAGTTCCTTCCCTACAATATATCTCATTTTTCTCTTGAAATGAACTTTTGCGAAACACCTCATCTGCATCCATAATAGAATAACGCTTGTCAACCCCCGCATTTTCAAAAAGTTTTAGCACTTTTCGTTGAAAACGCTCTTCTTGCCCAACGAGCCATGTTTTGAGGTACGGAATAATTTCTTCCGTAGTTCGGCTAAAAGGGGGTAGTTGCTTGCTGACAGCTGTAATTTTAACACTCATTTTTGCAAAATCCATTGATAACGAAAAGCCCATTTCCATCGCAATTGATGTTTCGCTTTTAGTTGATTACTTAGGGAACGTAGTTCTCTTTTTTTAAATCCCCTTAATACGGATATCAATCCATCATCTCTAATTCGCTTGTTCTTGATAAAAAGACAGACAAGATAAAACAAATAATAAGCAGATCGATGTCTATGTAAATCATTAATAACCATACCTATTCGACAATGTTCAAGTTGCTGTGACAAGAGAAGAACAATTTCCTCCTCTTTAAAATGATGTAAAAACAAAGTACTTAAGGTTATATCACAGGCTCTTTCTTTTTCATTGACGTTAAATACATCTCGGTGGAGATACGAAATTTGCGGGAAGTCGGCTGACAATTCCTCTGCATACCGGATGGTTTCAGCGTTGGCATCCATCCCACAAAAGGTCATTTCAACATTATGCTTCATGGCCCATTTTGCTAAAAATCGAAGCATATCCCCATTACCACATCCAAAATCAATGAGGTGCAGTGGTTCTTTTGACTTCGTTGACTTTAATAATTTCATCAACCCTTTTTTTGTGATTTTATTCCCACCTAACCAACGGTTAATTCCTGCAATTTGATCTAAGGTTTTCCTCAGTTCTACCCCTTCCGTATCAAAATCGTCCATCCATTCAACGGCTGAACTTCGCTGCTTTGTATTGACAAGGGGAACCATTAATTTAGAAAGGTTTACCATGAGTTTGACGAATTATTTTTCTCAGTAGAGACGGAAAATATTTTAAAACTGTAAAGGCCAAGTTCGATGTGTTTGGGTTTGTAAACACCCGTGCGAGTACCCTTCCCATACGGAGACGACTTTTAAACTCCTCATTCCATTGTGTTCGATATGCTCGCTCAAGTTCATGACGACTGAGCCGACCCGACAAATACGCATCTACTAAGGTAGCAAAAATTTGCGCACTTTGTATCGCCATACTCATTCCATTACCACAAAGTGGATGAATTAATCCCGCAGCATCTCCAGTCATGAGAACTTCTGAAGAACTAAGTTCTTTTTCAGAAAAGTTAATTTGGCTAATTGTCAAAGGTTGGTCAAATACTGGCTGGGTATTGGCTAAAACTAATTTTAAGGCTGGATTTTTTAAAATCACCTTTTCTTCAAATAAAGCCAAGTCTTTATACTGCTTAAAAATTGAATAATTTACAATATAACAAAAATTAATGGCTCCTCCTTCAACTTTTGATAGGCCGCCATACCCTCCTTTAAAGTTGTAAAGTGCAACTAAATGGTCAGGAAAACTTCCTGTCAAATGGGTTTTAACTGCTAAAAACGGGGCTTTTTTTTGAATAAATGGTCTTTTCAACCACTTGTCTAACTTACCTCTTTTTCCATGTGCCCCTTGTACAACCTTTAGCCAATAATGTTGTCCCGATTTTGTGATTATTTTCAGTCCGTGATCCTTTTTAAACACTTTTGAAACGGTATCGTGAATTATATGTACCCCGTGTCCTTTCGCAAGCTCCATCAACGCGTTATCTAAGGTATATCGACTCAGCCCAAATCCTCCAATACCCAGAGGAGCATCGATTGTTTTACCATTTTCAGTAGTAAGACGTACCGTAGAAATATCTACCGCACCGAGGGCGAATGGGTCTAATCCTAATTGCCTTAAATAAGGCTCCACTTCCTTTGAAATATACTCCCCACACACCTTGTGCTTTGGGTAACTATTCTTTTCAATAAGTACTACACTATGCTTTAATTTGGCCAAACGAATTGCTGAGGTCAACCCTGCCAATCCACCACCAATTATTCCTACATCATAGGATAGTATCTTATTCATTTTTCCCTTTATATAAAACCGAGACCTTAACGATATCACCCATCGTCCAGCTATCTCCACCAACCTTATAATCTTGACGATTTATAGAAAACGCTGCCTTAAGGGTCAATTGATCTTGGTTTTTGGTTATTTCCAATGGAATAATCACTTCCCTTGTAGTCTCTTTTATGGTCAACTGAGCAGTCATATTGTATTTTCCAGGGCTAATTTCAATAATTTTAGTAGACCGAAGCCTTATGGTTGGATAGGTATTTTCATCAAAATAATCCTCACTTTTTAAATGGGCATCTCGCTTGCCATTTCCCGTATAAATTGAGTTCACCTGAATTTCACTCGTTATCGAACTTTTATCAAGTTGCCAAAGGTTAATCGAAGGATGAATTTTTACTTCTTTAAATTTACCTAGAACATTAAGTCCAAAATTTTTTATTTGAAATTTAACTTGTGTTTGTTGTTGTGCAAAAAGTGCGCTGTTAAAAAGAACACTACAGAAAAATAGTACGCTTAAAAATTGTTTCATATTCATTCAGTAGATAAAACACAAATATACAAGCAAAAATTAATCCAAATTTACCATGTCAACCATTTCTTTAGCGACATTCGCACCAATGGCAATTCCCATACCGCCTAAGCGCACACCACAATAAACGTTGCTGCTTAATGACTTAATAATTGGCTTTTTTTGCGGTCCAACCCCCATAATTCCACTCCATCTATGGGCTATACCCACATCTTTACTAGGCAATATTACTTCATATAACAGTTTTTCTAATTCAGTCTGAATCTGCTGTGTAAGTCCAAAATGGGTTGTTTCCTCCCCTTTAATATTCAAATTTCGTCCTCCACCGAGTAAAATGCGGTTATGAATATTTCTAAAATAATAAAAGCCTCTATCTAGGTGAAATGTACCGCGAATTTGGAGGTTATCAATGGGGTCAGTAATCAATACTTGTGCTCTCGCCGGCTGAATAGGCTCCTTAATAAATTTAGCTGCAAATCCATTGGTTGCAATACATAATTTTCTACATGAAAAATCATATAGGTTGGTTTCAATCTTCACTCCTGTTCCGGTTTCCACAAAATCATTAACAAGACAATTATTGAGAACTAAAACACCTTTCTCTATTGCTTTTAAAAGCAATCTTTTCATCATTTTACTCGTATCAATTTGACCTTCAAAAGGATTAAAAACAACTGTATCATGAATTTTACTGAAGCCAAACACATTTTTTTTAACTTCAAAAACAGAAGAAGAAAATACCATTTTCAAAAGCGTATTGACCTCTCTATATTGGTCCAAATAAGGCGCAATAGACGCTGTAGTTTTAACTAATTCATAACCTCCGTGTTGTTCATACCCAATTTCGCAGTCGCCTAAATCTCATAAAAGCTGAAGTCCCTCCCAGCGTTGACGAACCAGCTGTACTACTTCCTCAGGGCTGTGACTTTTTAAATCTTCAAGTATTTCAAACAAACTACCGAAACAAGCAAATCCAGCATTTTTCGTACTGGCCCCTGCAGGGAGACTTCCTTTTTCGAGGACTATAATTTTTGCTTCTGGATATTTCTCCTTTAAATAGATCGCAGTGTGCAACCCCACAATTCCACTGCCAACAACAGCGAAATCGACTTCACTAAACCAACTGTTTATTTCCCAATAACTCAAATTCATTCATTAAAGGTACAATGAAAATACAAACTGTAAATTCAATCAATGCTTATAATAAAACTTGAAGTTGCTAACAGTCTTTAGCCTATGACATTAAAAAAACTATCTTTGAAGAAACACAAATAACATCCATATGAATCGTTGTCCTTGGAGTGGTACAGATCCATTATATGTAGCTTATCACGATGAAGAGTGGGGTGTCCCTATTTACGAAGATCGCCGCTTATTTGAATTTCTCCTTTTAGAAACTTTTCAAGCAGGGTTAAGTTGGATTACCATTTTAAAAAAAAGGGAAAATTTCCGCTACGCTTTTGATCAGTTTGATTATGAAAAAATTGCAACCTATAGCGATGAAAAGTTCACAGTTTTACTCCAAGATACTGGAATCATCCGCAATGCTCTTAAAATAAAAGCGACCATAAGCAATGCACAAGCCTTTATAAAGATTCAAAAAGAGTTTGGTTCTTTTGCAACATATTTGTGGGCCTTTACAGAAGGCAAACCGATTCAACACACCTACAAGGCACATTCAGATGTTCCTGCCACCACTCCCTTATCTGACCTGCTCTCGAGCGACCTAAAAAAACGCGGATTTAAGTTTGTGGGATCTACAGTGATATATGCTTATATGCAAGCCATAGGAATGGTCAACGATCATATAACGAGCTGTTTTCGTCACAAACAATTAAAGGGTTTTTAAAAAATCGAATACCCTTTTGATGTGAAATGCAAATCTAAAAGAACTTAAAAACGTTCAGGGATTTGTTCCATTTTATTAGTTGGTTTTATTTTATGGGAACATAAAGTTCCGTAATCCAATCTGCCGGATTAGGAAAATCTTCTGGATCATTGACATACATCTCTAAAACGGGCTTTGTTAAATCTGCATCTAATTGATTATCGGCGATATAAGCATACCCTGCTGACCAAGCGGCTTGTAAGTTGGTGTAATCCCCCTTTAAGGTAACTTTAACAGCCTTAAATGGTTTTAGCTCCCCCAACAGCAACCCACTACTAACAGGCGGCGTCACCCCTTCAACAATTGGCACCGCACAAGACAAAATAATGGCATTATTATCTTGATCCATTTTATGATACAACGTAAAAGGCATACCAGCTTGACTTATCGAATTTTGGTCAATAAACGCTTCAACTTTCGAAATTAATTCTTGAATTTTATCTCCTAGTTGCTTCATATTTGTTGAAGCAGAGCTATACATATAATATCCGCCTCCATGCATCTTTACTCCATTCACATCTACGGTAAAAACTTTCAATGCCGCCGTACTAACACTATCTAACTTTATAAGTCCACGTTCATAATCTGGACCAACTTGTTTATCGATTCCACCAGAAAAAGCCATAAACCCTTTCATCATAAAATTCATTTCACCTTGCATAGACCAGGTAACTTCGGTTCCACCTTCCACCGATTTCAACTTCCAAAAAACAGCAGAACTCGATTCGAATGGAGCTGTAAACGTAATTTTTTGCGTAATACTATCTGGCTCATGAACACCTATCGTTTCCATATTCCCAGCACCAATTTTCTCCCCATCCCAACGATAACTCGCCCCTTCCCCTATAGATTTCGTACCATAAGTGAGTGTCGCAGAAGGTTCTTGTTCTATCCATGGTGACCAGGCTGGCCATTTTTTAAAATCAATAAGTTGATCAAAGACCACTTCGATAGGTGCCGCAATAATTTTAGTCCGTTCTACCTTATACTTTTTATCTAGTGTAGCAACATAAATCGAAGTACCAACAAATAAAAGTAAGAGTAAAAGAACGATATATTTCCCAAATTTCATCCGTTCGTTATTTAAAATTATTCTCTAAATTTAATTAAAAAAGTCAAGTTAATCACTATATGCAGCTTTAGAAAAGAATATTCCTTATTTTTGAAAAAATTTGAAGATGAAAGGGCTTGTAACGAAATCAACAGGAAGTTGGTACTTTGTAAAATATGACCATCAAATAATTGAATGTCGTATTCGTGGTAAATTTAGAATGCAGGGGATTAAAAGTACAAATCCTATTACGGTTGGCGACCACGTTGAATTTGAACTTGAGCCAGGTAGTGAACAAGGAATTATTACCAAAATCTATCCGAGGAAAAACTATATCATTCGGAAATCTGTTAATCTTTCTAAACAAACCCATATCATTGCGGCAAATATTGATCAAGTTTTCTTAATAATTACCCTAGATCACCCACCTACTTACCCCAAATTTATTGATCGATTCTTAGCTACAGCAGAAGCCTACTCTATTCCGGCCATTTTAATCTTTAATAAAATTGATCTTTATGACGAAGCATTGCACAAAGCCAAAAATGATTTGATCAACATATACGAAGCTATTGGCTATCCATGTCTTGAAATTTCAGCTACCAAAGGGCTCAATATAAACCAATTAAAATCTATGATGAAAGATAAAGTTAGTATGGTTGCTGGGCATTCTGGCGTTGGAAAATCTACACTGATTAATGCTATTGATCCAAACTTTGCTTTAAAAACCTCGGTTATTTCACAACAACACCGACAAGGACAACATACGACTACCTTCGCTGAAATGTTCGACTTACCCTTTGGAGGAGCGATTATTGATACACCTGGGATTAAAGGATTTGGTGTTGTGGAATTTGCAAAAGAAGAAGTAGGTGATTATTTTCGCGAAATATTTCAACGGAAATCTGAATGTAAATTCAACAATTGCCTACATGTCAATGAACCGAGCTGTGCCGTTAAACAGGCTGTCCAAGATGGAGAAATCGCGGTTTCTAGATATGAGAGTTATTTGCAATTACTCGAAGAAGAACAGGAAAATTACCGTCTTGACTTTTATTAATACCGATTCATGAAACTTGTAATTCAACGCGTTCAACATGCCTCCGTTCATATTGACCAAAAACAATACAGTGCAATTAACAACGGTTTATTAATATTTTTGGGAATTGGCCCAAAAGATACTTCTGAAGACATCGAATGGCTATGTAAAAAAGCCGTGCACATGCGAATTTTTAATGATGAAAAGGGCGTAATGAATAATAGCGTGAAGGACATTGGTGGCGAAATTCTTGTCGTAAGTCAATTTACCCTCATGGCTAGTACAAAAAAAGGAAACCGACCTTCTTATGTTCAAGCTGCGAAACCAGAAATCGCCATCCCTTTATATAAATTATTCATTCAAACTATTGAAAATTATTTCGAAAAAAAGGTGCAAACCGGCGTATTTGGTGCCGATATGAAGGTTGATCTACGCAATGATGGCCCCATTACCATCCTCTTAGACTCTGAGCTAAGAAATTAATTTTATATATTTGAAGTCGCTAAATGCTTTGTATATGAAAGTACCCTTCTTCTTATTCTTAGTACTAATATTTCATTCACCCCAAAGCAAAGCACAAGAGACCGACCTATCCGTCACTGCAATAACTCCAAAACTACTCAAAAATGCCAACTCTATCGTTCGTTTTAAAGACACTAAAATAGCGATAAAACATCAAAAGAATATGCTCATCGAGACGCGATCGGCGATAACTGTGTTAAATAAATTTGCGGATAAAGCGTCTGAACTCGTCATCAATTACGACAAAAACACGCGAATTAAAAATCTAAAAGTAATTGTTTATGATGCGCGTGGAAATAAGCTTTTAACTGTCAATAAATCAAAATTTAACGACTATTCGGCTGCCGATGGCATGTCATTGTTTAATGATGGTCGATTAAAATACTATCGGTATGTCCCCACTTCCTATCCGTATACTTTTTATTATGAAGTTGAAATTGAATCAGAGAATACGGCATTTATCCCACATTGGCAACCTATCAATGCCTACAATCAAAGTGTTCAACAAAACAACTTTAGCATTCAATATCCAAGCGACTTAACCCTACAAACCTTAGAAAATCAATTCGATGCATTTGATGTTGTAAAAAACAACACCGAGACGGAAATAAGTTACCAGTTAAAAAATAATTCCGCTGTACGACATGAGGAAATGAATTTAGGCTTGCATAAAACGACGCCAACGGTACGTTTTGGCCTAAATAAATTTCACCTTGAAGGCTATGATGGAAGTGCCAACAGTTGGAAGGATTTTGGTCAATGGATGAATAATAACCTAATCCGATCTCGTTCAGATCTACCTGAAGCAACCGTTCAAAAAATCCAACAGTTGGTGAACGGAGTGGAAGATCCAATTGAACGGGCAAAAATCGTTTATGAATACGTACAAAAAAAGACCCGGTACATAAGTGTCCAAGTAGGTATTGGTGGCTGGATGCCCATGTTGGCGAGTGAAGTTGATCGACTTGGATACGGTGATTGTAAGGCATTGACAAACTACACCAAAGCGCTGATGGATGCAGCGGACGTAGAATCATATTACACGGCAGTCTATGCCAACAACAAGCGTGATATTGAAAAAGAGCTCATCTCGGTTCAAGGAAATCACGTAATCTTAAATATCCCTCAGCCCGACAAGGATATTTGGCTTGAATGCACCAGTCAATCTGTTCCTTTCGGCTATTTAGGTTCTTTTACGGATGACCGGAGGGTGTTAGTGCTAAAACCTGAGGGTGGCGAACTAAAAAACACAAAAACTTATGCCGACCATGAAAATAAACAAGTTACTTCCGCAACCATAAACATCGACCAACATGGAGGATTAAATGGGGTTGTCAACATTCTTTCTAAAGGAATTCAATACGAAGATCATTACTTCTTAGAAAAAGCAACCGAACGCGACATAGCATCATATTACAAAGATCGTTACTGGCCATACATTAATAATCTTACCTTGGAGAATTATGAGTTTAACAATGATCGGGACAGTATACTTTTTAAGGAAAATCTTACGATCAAAGCTCCCAACTACGCGTCGTTTAGTGGTGCCAGAATGTTGTTTAACCTCAACACATTTAACCGAGTGTCGAACATCCCAAAACGTTATACCAATCGGAAGCAAGCCTTTGAAATTACACATGGTTATTACGATATAGACACATATACTATTAGGTATCCAGCAACATTTGAAATTGAAGGAATACCATCCAATGTTTCTATTGAAAACCAATTTGGATCTTATCGGATGAATATTGAAAAGCTGCCCAATCATCAACTAAAATTTACTCGTGAATTAATACTTCGTGCCGGACAATTCAACGCAGAAGTTTACGATACATATCGCAATTTCCGTCGCACTATTGTTAAACACGACAAAGCAAAAATTGCCTTACTTAAATCAACGCCATGAAATTAGTTACCACCTCCATCATTTTTGCAGTATGTAGTACTGCTTTTTCATTACAAGCCCAAAATTATAAGTTTGGCAAAGTGTCACACGAAGAATTGGAAGAAAAATTCTATGCACCAGACTCGGCTGCGCATGCAACCATACTTTATAAAAATAGATATTCAAGATTTGACTATTTCCAAGACCAGGGTTGGCAACTAATCACTACGGTACATGAACGTATAAAACTCTACGACAAAGCAGGATTTAAGTGGGCCACAAAAGCGTTTAAATTATATAGTGATGTTAAGCGTGAAAAAGCTTCTATCAAAGCATTTACCTATAATTTAGTCAATGGAAAGGTTACTAAAACCAAATTGAGCAATAAAGCAATATTCGATGAGAATATCAATAAATATTGGAATCAAAAGAAATTCACCATGCCTGATCTAAAAGAAGGTAGTATTGTAGAATGGGAATATACGATTACCTCTCCGTTTTTTTGGAAAATTGACAATTTAGAACTTCAATCATTTATTCCAATCAATCGAATTGAAACTAAAGTATCTATCCCTGAGTATTTTGTATTCAATAACGTTTCTAAGGGATATTTACCCTTTAATTTCACCAACAGCATAAAACGATCGAACATCCTTTTAAGGGATGGCCAGAAAATAGAATTTAATTCAAACATTACCGAATGTATCGCTCATAAGGTACCAGCCTTAAAAGATGAACCCTACGTAAACAATATATCTAACTACCTAAGTAGTATTAACTACGAGTTGACCAGCACACAATTTCCAAATTCAAAAATTGAATATTACACAAGAACGTGGGATGACGTTTCTAAAACAATTAATGAAAGTGATAGTTTTGGAGGGCAACTCGAAAAAAATGGACACTTTAAAGATGAGCTTCTACAGGTTGTCAACGCAACAGCCCCAAGCCTAGAGCGAATTTCAAAAGTCTTTAATTTCGTGAAGTCAAAAATAAAATGGAATGATTTTACAGGAATTTATGCCAATGAAGGTGTTCGAAAAGCCTACAAACAAGGGGTTGGAAATGTAGCAGACATAAACTTAAACTTAGTAGCTATGCTGCGTGAAGTAGGTTTAAATGCCAATCCAGTACTTACGAGCACTCGTGACCACGGGATCCCGCTTTTTCCAACAACCGATGGGTTTAATTATGTGATTGCTGCCGTAGAGCTCCCTCAAGGCATGGTTCTTCTAGATGCAACATCCCCCCATAGTGTTCCTAATATTTTACCCCAGAGAACCATTAACTGGCAAGGGCGACTCGTGCGAAAAGATGGATCTTCTAAAAACATTGACCTCTTTCCCAAAAAACATTCAGCGACTAAAACCCTAATGAGCGTAAAGTTTGTTGATAACGAAATCAACGGACTTGACCGCACTTCATATAGCAATCACCACGCCTTAACCCTTAGAAATACTTATTTAGGAGTTGGTAAAACCGACTTAATAGCGGTCTTTGAAAAAAATCATGGCATTGAGATCGAAGATATAAAAATGTTAAATGAGCATAATTTAAATAAATCTATTGTAATCAATATGATGTTCAATAGTGATCAATATCTCGAAGAGATTGGTGATAAATTGTATTTTTCCTCTTTGCTCTACCTAACTAAAAACAAAAACCCCTTTACCTTAGAAGACAGACAGTTCCCTGTTGATTTTGGGACGCCTTGGCAAGAGGACTATAGCGTTTCAATAGAACTCCCTGAAGGTTATGAAGTAACGTCTAAACCTGCCGATATGGCTATTGGGTTACCTGATAATTTAGGGGTTTATAAATATAAAATTGTCCGTAATGGGAATAAACTAAAAATATTTTCAAAACTAACCATAAACAGCGCTCAAATACCACAAAATTATTATGCGGCATTAAAGGATTTCTATCAACAAATCGTCGATAAACAAGTGGAGAAGATCGTCTTGTCAAAAATTTAATGACAAGAACAGTTGTCGTTACATCCAGTACTTCGTTTTTTAAAGACAAACTTTCGAAGCAAAAAAATCAAAGCCATACCGAAAGCGATATATAAAAGAATTTCTTGAACCATTAGCTAAAAATTTGGAACGTTATAAAAGCGGCTGTATAGGCAAAAATAGTCATTCCTATAAATTGCAATAGAGGCCATTTCCAACTATTTGTTTCCTTTTTTACGACGGCAAGCGTACTCATACATTGCATCGCAAAAGCATAAAAAATCATCAAGGACATTCCAACTGGCAAATTAAACATTGGTTTACCCGTATCGGGGTTTATCTCAGCTGCCATGCGTTCTTTAATCGTATTTGTCTCTTCTGAATCTTCCACACTATAAATGGTTGCTAACGTACTTACAAAAACTTCACGAGCAGCAAACGAAGTTAAAAGAGCAATCCCTACTTTCCAATCATAGCCTAGCGGTTTTATGGCTGGCTCTATACTTTTTCCTGCAATTCCAATGTAAGAATTTTCTAATTTATACGCTTCTATTTCTTGATTTAACAGTTGCGCATCGTTTGTATTCACGGATTGTTCTGTGACAATTGCTTCTGCATTTTTAAAATCAACAGGACCATGAGATGCTAGAAACCATAAAACCACCGATAGTGCCAAAATAATTTTCCCTGCACCAAAAACAAAGGCCTTGGTTTTTTCAAAAACAGTAATTCCAACATTTTTAAGTATTGGTAATTTGTAATTTGGCATTTCTACAACGAAGAAACTTGAACTCTTTATCTTTAATACCTTTTGTAGGACAAATGCCGTAATCAAGGCGGCTGCAAATCCCAACAAATACAAGCCCATCAAGGTTAACCCTCGCAGACTAAACACGCCAAATCGAGTTTCAGGTATAATTAAAGCTATTAAAATAGCATAAACTGGCAATCGTGCTGAGCAGGTAATAAAAGGTGTAACCAAAATAGTAATAAGTCGCTCTTTCCAACCGCTAATATTTCTAGCGGCCATAATTGCGGGAATAGCACAAGCCGTACCAGAAATCAAGGGGACTACACTTTTTCCACTCATCCCAAAACGACGCATAATTCGATCCATTAAAAAGACCACCCGACTCATATACCCTGTTTCTTCCAAAATAGCCACAAACGTAAATAAAATGGCGATTTGAGGGATAAAAATAACGATCCCTCCGATCCCAGGAATAATTCCTTCTGTAATAAGTTCTGTGAATACCCCTGGTGCTAATTGGGAGCTAACCCATGTGCCAAACGATGCAAAACGAGTGTCTATAAAGTCCATCGGAATACTCGCCCAATCAAAAATCGACTGAAATATTACCAACAATATTGACGCAAAAATTACATATCCAAATACTTTATGAGTTAGAATTTTGTCGAGTTTAAACCTTAATCCCGTCGCGGCCTTTGTATCTACTTTATACGTTTTTTTTAATATCCCATTAATCAGTTGATATCGCAAAATCGTTTCGCGATTTTGCATTTTGCTCAAATTATGCCCGTTGAGATTAACCTTTTGAATTTGATCTTTTAAAGTAGAATCAATATCTATACGCTGGTGTTGTGTCAGTAATAGCCACGACCTGTATAGAGATAAATTTTCAAATTGTTTATTTAATAAAGGGAAAAAACTAGGATCAATCCGTTCTGCTATTTGTGAAAATGGAGCCTCCTTAACCTCTTTGAAATTTAATATCGCCGATTTTACTTGATCAATTCCAATATTCTTTTTTGTACTGATAAGAACAACTTGGGCATTTAATTCTTTCTTTAATTGCTCAATATCAATACTAATCCCTCTTTTCTCCATTTGATCAGCCATATTAATGACTAAAATCACTGGAATCTCCAAATCTTTAATTTGGGTGAAAAGAAATAAATTTCGTTTTAAATTTTCTACGTCAGCCACTAAGACAACGACATCAGGATAATCGTCTACGTCTGTATTAAGGAAGGTTTGAAGAACGATATTCTCGTCTATGGAAGTTGGATTTATACTGTAGGTTCCTGGAAGATCACTGATAATGGCCCTACAATCTTTAGATATTTTAGCCATACCGATGCGACGTTCTACCGTAACACCAGGATAATTACTTACTTTTTGCTTTAAACCTGTTAGTTCATTGAAAAGCGATGATTTACCCGTATTCGGATTCCCAACTAAAGCAACTCTTATAATTTCAGCGTCTCGCATAAATTTTCGCTTTTCTCAATTTTAATCAATTTTGCCGTTTCTTTTCTAATGGCTAAATGACTCCCATTTACCTTAATATAAAGGGGGTCTTTTAATGGGGCAATTTGAATCAACTCAACATTTGCACCTGGGAAACAGCCCATTTCTAATAGAATTAGGGGAATCTGCCCATTCGGATCTTGCTGAATAATTCCTTGTTCGCCAACCGCTAAAGAAGCTATAGTAAAGTTCAATTGCTATTTAGATTGATTATAAATACTGCGCGAAAATACGTTTTTTTTTCAAAAGAGACACTGACTTCAGTCATAATTATTCTTTTTCAAGGATAGCTATATCTTTTATAATTCGAGCTATATCCTCAGCCTTTGTTCCGTCATAATAACCGCGTATTTGTTTCTTCTTATCCACCAAAATAAATTGTTCTGTATGGATAAAATCCTGGACACCACCATCTCCTTCGTCAAGCACGGCCATATAAGACTTTCGAGCTAAATCATATATATCCTTTTTATCTCCAGTAACTAAATTCCACTTCCCATCAATGACCCCCATACGATCAGCATATGCTCTTAAAACAGGAATACTATCCATTACAGGAGTGACCGAATGAGACAGAAAACGGATATGGTCATCATCTTTAAAGTGGGCTTGTAATTTTGCCATATTATTAGTCATGATAGGGCAAATCGTTTGGCAACGGGTGAAAAAGAAATCGGCTACATAAATTTTATCTTTATAATCTTCTTGCGTAATCACTTCTCCATTCTGATTAATCAAAGAAAAGTCGGCAATTTTGTGATGATTCTTAATATGTTTAATGGAAGGATCTACAAGTCTGGGGTTTACGTCAGCAGGATTATATACAGGAAGTCTATCTTTAGGTTTCATTAAAAAATAACCAACACCAACCATGATTATAAAAATAACACCCAATCTTTTTAACGTTGGAAACGACTTCTTAAAAAATAATAAATCCATAATTTTTTTTTATATTTGTTGCTGTCACGACCTCTTTTCAAGTTACTGTGACAAAGGTATTGCTTATGAAAAAAATTCCCCTATTTTTTTTCCTGATTTTTTCTGGAATGATGTGTGCTCAATCAAAGCTTGATATTCGAAACTACTACTTAAACGAACTCGTTTCACAAAAAGCAGTATCCGAAATTACGACGTTAAATGACGAACCTTCTGATTGGCGAGAAGATGCGGTTTCTAAAATAACGTCATTTGAATTCATGGATCCTAGTTACTTAAAGATGACCATGGTCTTAAACATGTTAAATTATAAATTAGGGGATGAAGTTTACCTAAAGAGTATAAAGGAATATGCCTTTAATCACGAAGGGAGTTTAGAAAATTCTACTTTAGACGATTTTAAAACAATTCTTGAAACTCATAGTCAACGTGATCTAACCGAATTTTTTAACGATTGGATTAAAGGTAAAGGCTATCCCTCTTACGAAGTGAATTGGTATCAAAACAAGGCAAATGTAATTCATATCATCGTCAGCCAAACACAATCTGACCCTTCGGTCTCTTTCTTCGAAATGCCTTTACCAATTAAAGTAATTGCTAATGACGGTACTTCACAAATAATTCGTTTAGAGATTAGTGAGGATAAACAAAGTTTTGACGGTTATATTCCTTTTAGAATTGAAGAAGTAATCATCGATCCAGACTATCAACTAATTTCACGGAATAACACCGTAAAATTAGGCGTAGATCAAGACCTATTAAATCAAGAAATATCCTTATACCCAAACCCAGCAAAGAACTTTTTAAAAGTATATAATAACAGTGATGCTATTGTTGAAAAAGTTTCCATCTATAATATGTTGGGCAAATTGGTCTTGGAAGAAACAAATCCAATGGCTTCAATTGATCTAAAACCCGTTGGTTTTGGAATTCACTTAGTTAAAATCCAAACCAACCAAGGAACGCTTCACAAAACGTTTTTAAAAGAACAATAGTTTATTGATTTCAAATCCAAAATTCGTACTATTTAACATACTTTTAAAAGGACCACAAGCAACAGGTTTGCAAAGAATATCATACATTTGTGACTTTTAAAGAACAAGTAAATTACCTATGGATATAGTTATTAAAGTATCTCAATTTTTATTGAGCTTATCAATCCTTATCGTCTTACACGAATTAGGGCATTTTATTCCTGCAAAAATTTTCAAAACCAAAGTAGAAAAATTTTACTTGTTTTTTGACTACAAATTTTCACTCTTTAAAAAGAAAATTGGCGATACCGTTTACGGTATAGGATGGATTCCCCTTGGAGGCTATGTAAAGATTGCTGGAATGATCGATGAGAGCATGGATACCGAGCAAATGAAAGAAGAGCCTAAACCGTATGAATTTCGATCCAAACCAGCATGGCAACGCTTAATAATTATGTTAGGCGGGGTTACAGTAAACTTTATCTTAGGAATTGTAATCTACATTTTCATACTCAGTATCTGGGGAGAGCAATACATCCCAAATGACAGCGTAAAAGACGGAATTTGGGTTCAAGAACTAGGCGAAAAAATTGGTTTACAAACGGGCGATAAAATTTTAATGGTAGATGATGAACCTGTAGAAAAATTTGATCGCCTAATCATCAATTTCATCAATGGACATAATTATACGATCGAACGAAATGGTCAAATAATTAAAAAAGATATTCCTGTTGATTTTATAGAAGATTTAGTTGCTCGAAAACGGGACGAAGGAAGTTTTATAATGTACCGAATCCCATTTATAATTGGAAAAATCCCCGATAGCTCTCTCAATATCAACAGTGGATTGAAACCAAAAGATATGGTGATCGCAATCAATAACGAGCCAGTTACTTATTTCGATGAAGTAAAATCGAAATTACTTCCTTATGCGAATCAAACGATACCCCTGACTGTTAAACGTAATGGTGAAGAAAAAAACATTGACGTTAAAATCTCAAACGAAGGAACTATTGGTGTTTATCCTGGTGGAATTAGCGCGACTGATATGAGTAAATTAGGCCTTATATCGTTAAAAAACAGATCGTATACCTTTGCCGAGGCAATTCCCGGCGGATTTAAAAAAGCATATAATACCTTATTGGATTATATAGGACAAATTAAAAAAGTGTTAAACCCAAAAACAGGGGCATATAAAGGTTTAGGTGGTTTTATGTCAATAGGGTCTATCTTTCCAGCCACATGGGATTGGCAAACATTTTTAAACATCACCGCATTTTTATCGATTATGTTAGGGTTCATGAACTTACTCCCTATTCCAGCCTTAGACGGGGGACATGTAGTCTTTACCCTTTATGAAATGATTTCTGGCAGAAAACCAAGTGATAAGTTTTTAGAATATGCGCAAATTGCTGGATTTATACTCTTAATTGCGCTCTTACTTTTCGCAAATGGAAATGATGTCTATAAATGGTTAACCGATAGATTCTAAATTGGCCTGAATTGGTACACGGTGCATGATGAGGTAATAAACACAAGGAGCATACGCCCCTTGTGTTTACGATAAAGCTGGACATATCTACAAGTTACGTATCCACTGGTGAATTTCAATTCGTAGCGACGCTTTATAAAGGAGTGCTCCCTATTCAAACAGCTACAAAGGCTATAAATAGGAGCCGTTATTTAAACGTGTTTAACTGATTCAAACGCCCTAAAATTAGCTCTATTACAGTCATTAAAAACTCCATTGCAAACTAAAAAACCAGTGCTTTTAAACACTGGTTTTTTTTTTAAATTTAATGCGGATACTCCTATCGATATCCTTCGTTTAAATCAATTAACGATCTCTCGGAACATCGCGATTCATTTCAATTATATCTACGCTAGTTTGTTCTACTCCGAGCAAATGTTTGGTAAAATAATCGGCAGTTAACCAGAAAAAATACTCACTCATCCTTCCAAACGAATGACGTTGACCTGGCATTAACATAAAGTCAAAGCGTTTATTTGCTTTGATTAATGCATCTGCCATACGGATGGTTGCCCCTGGATGTACATTATTATCAATATCTCCAGTAACTAACAGCAACTTTCCTTTTAAATTGGCTGCCAATTCTTGGTTTTTATCAATATCATATAAATATTTCACACTTCCATCTGCCTGTAACTCCTCTTTAACCCCGTGATGAGTTTCACTCCACCAGCTATTATAGATTGTATTATCATGGTTACCAGCGGATGAAACGGCAACTTTAAAGAAATCAGGATATTGTAAGATGGCTGCGGTAGACATAAAACCACCACCTGAGTGTCCAAAAATACCTACTTTATCAATATCGATATAGGGATATTTATCAGCCAATTGTTCTGCCACATACTTTTTATCAGCCAACCCATAGTCTCTTAAATTTCCATAGCCATAATTATGATACCATTTAGAACGTCCAGGGTGCCCACCTCTATTCCCTAAGGTAACAACCACAAATCCTAACTGTGCCATTCTATCTGTACGCGTCATACCCGTAGAGAATGCGGTATTTACTGCTTCTGTTTGAGGTCCAGGATACACATACTCAATTAATGGATACACCTTCGTTGAATCAAAATCAAACGGACGGTAAATTACCCCGTACAAATCAGTAATTCCATCGTCTGCCTTCATTGTAAATGGTTCCGGAAATTTATACCCACTTTTAAATAATTGACTCAGGTCAGCTTCTTCTAATTTCATAATTAAGTCACCATTCGTATTTCTTAATTCAGAAATTGGTGCTGTATCTACTCGGCTGTAAGTACTCACGAAATATCGCGGCTTCATAGACATACTTACGGAAGAGGTAAAGTTACCTGGATTAAGATTCTTCATACCAGACCCATTCAAATTGATACGATATAAATGTGAGTAATACGGATTCTGACCTTTGGTTACCCCACTTGCCGTAAAATAAACCAATCCGTTTTTCTCATCTACTTTTTGAATTCCGTCAACGTGAAAAGAACCTTTGGTTAGTTGTCTTTTAAGTGTACCGTCAGCGGCATAGTGGTAAATATGTGCCCACCCATCTCTTTCAGACCAATGCAAAATATCTTGTTCATTATTGAACAGAACCATAGGTTGTGATTCGATGTACGTATTAAAGCGTTCCTTAATAAGCACCTTAGATTCTCCAGTTTCAATATCCGCCACACAGATGTCATATTTTTTACGATCTCTACTAATGGTGCTATAATACACTTTTCCTTTCTTTGACAACAGTAATGAAGGAGTAAAATCACCAGGATACGTTACCTTATTTCTCGGTGCTCCAAAAACAGCCACACTTTGTTGTTTTGTTGTGTCTAACTTAACGTTGATTTTCGATTTACTCGCTATATCAAAAATCAAAATTTCTGTTTTACTAAACTCTTGCTCACCTGGCATGTGGTATTTATAGGTTTCTAACGTAGGTCTTTTTCTTGTTACAGAGTTAATTACCCATAAATCTTTAAGCATTCTAGCATCGGTACGCTGTAAAACAAATTTCTTTGAATCATGTGACCACATACCCCGAACACCTACACGTTTATCTACATTACTATCTTTTGTTTCATTAGTGACTCCTCGTCTTCCCGAACCATAGCTATAGTGCTCTACCCCGTCAGTCGTCCATTGGTGTTCAACTATCGTCGTATCTTTTGGGTCTTCTAAGGCTTTCTTAAAATTTTCCTTATCCATCCAATACAGATTGTGATTTTTAGCATACACAACCATGGTACTATCTGGAGCGATATTTGCCCAACTATTTCGTTTGGTTTCGTCTTTCTTATTATTTATAACGGTCAATTTATTATCGCCAAGTTTATACTCTAAATAATAAACTTTCTTTTCCATTTTAGGTTTTCTTTTAGGCCGCGCCTTTTTACTTTTAATGGAATCGTTTTTCTTTAAATCATTCTCTACTTCATTTTTAGCGTCTTTCTCATCCACCACTTCAACTTCTTCTGTTGAGGTCACTCTAAATCGAATTGCCGTATCATTATTAACAAATTCAAAGTTAAATCGCGGTAAATTTTGAGCATCATAAGGGTCTTTTGTGATTTCAGTTAACCACTTAGCCATAAGTGCATTATCAAAAAGTTTACGCTTGGTGCGTTTATCAGGATCAACTATATAATAATTAGCACCGTCTGTTGTTTTATATTGATACCAAAATCGATTTCCTGATTTCAACCAAATGGGATTAACCGCCGTTGAATGAACCATCTTTCCAATATTTGTAGGTGAAAATTTAGCGGCTAGGCGATAATTTGGTGTTGAATACGCTGATTTCTCTTGTTGTTTTACATGGAGCTGCGCTGAAGCAAAGAATGAACTTGCCATCAGCAATACCGATAGGATTTTTTTATTCACGAATTAGGTTGATTAAATTATTTTCCGCAAATTATTCAAAAAACAGGAGTAAAAAAAATATGCTATTAAGATTAAGTTAATTTTAACAAAATCGCCTCAACCCCAAAAAAAAAGAGATTGCTATACACAATCTCTCTTTTCTTTTAGGCAATAGCTGAATTAATCGGCTAATATAATCACCTTATTATCATTGAGTTCTACCGTACCCGATTGAATTGGAAAAATCAAAATTTTATCGTCATCAACATGTGGCTTAAGCAGTCCTGACAATTCATTTAGCTCAAAATGTTCTTGCGAATGCATATGTATTTTCACGTTCCCTTCCTTTAACAAGGAAACAATTGGAGCGTGATCTTCTAACATTTGAAATTCGCCATTAACACCAGGAACTGCCACAGAATCAACTTTTGCGTTAAATATAACAGCTTCTGGGGTAACAATTTCTAAAACCATAATTAGTACGTATTCGGTGATTAAGGATTAAGCCTCTGCTATCATTTTTTCTCCGGCTTCAATGGCCTCTTGAATAGATCCTTTTAAGTTAAAGGCAGCTTCTGGAAGGTGATCTAACTCTCCATCCATAATCATATTAAACCCTTTAATGGTATCTTTAATATCTACTAACACTCCAGGGATACCTGTAAATTGCTCAGCAACGTGGAACGGCTGTGATAAGAATCTCGCAGCTTTACGTGCTCTATTTACAGACAATTTATCTTCCTCACTCAATTCATCCATCCCTAAAATGGCGATAATATCTTGTAATTCTTTATAGTGTTGTAACAATTCTTTCAAACGTTGTGCACACTTATAGTGTTCTTCTCCTAAAATTTCAGGTGTTAAGATTCTCGAAGAAGACTCTAATGGATCTACCGCTGGATAAATCCCTAACTCTGCAATTTTACGCGACAATACGGTTGTTGCATCTAAGTGAGCAAACGTTGTTGCCGGTGCAGGATCCGTTAAATCATCCGCAGGTACATATACTGCTTGTACAGAGGTAATAGAACCTGTTTTGGTAGAGGTGATACGCTCTTGCATCGCACCCATTTCTGTAGCCAAGGTTGGTTGATATCCCACCGCTGATGGCATACGTCCTAATAAGGCGGACACCTCAGACCCAGCTTGAGTAAATCTAAAGATGTTATCTACGAAAAACAATACATCTTTCCCTTGTCCTTCTCCAGCTCCATCTCTAAAATATTCAGCAATGGTTAACCCAGACAACGCAACACGTGCACGTGCTCCCGGAGGCTCATTCATTTGACCAAAAACAAATGTTGCTTTTGATTCTTTCATTCCAGGTTTATCAACTTTTGACAAATCCCATCCACCTTCTTCCATAGAATGCATAAAGTCATCACCATATTTAATAATACCTGACTCTAACATTTCTCTCAACAAGTCATTTCCTTCACGAGTTCGCTCTCCTACTCCAGCAAATACAGAAAGACCACCGTGACCTTTCGCAATATTATTAATCAATTCTTGAATTAATACCGTTTTACCAACACCAGCTCCTCCAAACAATCCAATTTTCCCTCCTTTAGCATAAGGCTCAATTAGATCTATTACTTTAATTCCGGTAAATAAAACTTCAGAAGAAACTGATAAATCTTCAAATTTTGGTGCTTGTCGGTGAATTGGCAAACCATCTTCGCCTTTTTTAGGAAGATCTCCTAAACCGTCAATAGCATCACCGGTCACATTAAAAAGTCTTCCGTAGATATCACCACCGATAGGCATTTGGATTGGGGCTCCAGTTGCAACCACCTCATATCCACGACTCAATCCATCTGTAGAGTCCATTGCGATACAACGAACTGTATCTTCACCAATGTGTTGTTCAACTTCTAAAACTAATAGACTTCCATCAGCTTTTGTAATTTCTAAAGAATCGTAAATCCTTGGCAACTCTCCTCCAGCATTAAACTCAACATCGATAACCGGACCAATAATCTGTGCAACTTTACCTATAACTTTTGACATTATGTGCTATTTATTAATTTGCTAATATTAAAATCGAAATACTCCGCCCAACACATCAGTGTAATACAAGCGTTTTTTCGCGCTGCAAATATATATCTTTTTCTTTAACTCAGAAGGATTTAGGACGAATAAATTTTCGAAAAATCAAAGGGATAATTAAGCGTAATATTCTCCTACTGTTTTCACTTTAAACGAAAAAAAAAGTCCAGAAAAAATCTGGACCTTTTATTTTAAAAATTTACGTTCCACTATGGCAAATTCACAGAATAATTGGTCGGGAAGTCAGCTGCTTTAGCCAAAGCACCTGCTTCTTCAAAGTTTGAACCATACGTTTCATCGATAGCTTGTAAAAAAATGTTGGCCATTAAAGCATAACCTCTTGCTGTCAGATGAATCCCATCTAAACTCACTAAACCTCCAAAAACTAGACTCGTATTCATGTTTGAAAATTCATCAAAGGCAATTCCATTCGTTGCGGCTTCTACTAATTTTGATTTTAAATCAACAAAGGCCAAGCCTTTTTCATTGGCTACTGCACGTATACTTAAATTATACGCATCCGTGGCTGCAGTAATTTCAGCTTGTTCTGAAGGGAGAAGTACCCATTTATCTTCCATAGGGTAGGTAATACCATTTACTGATAATTGCCCCGCGGTTTGAGGAGGCACACCTAAGTCTACTAACGCTTGAAAATGCATCTCATTTACGGTTGCTATTACTGAACTTGCTGGTAACACGATTAAATCTTCTGCAGTAGCTTGACGACACTGTCTAAATTGATTCGCAAAGACCGTTGCCGTTGCTGGATCAAGCCCTCCCAATATCAACGCACTTTGAAGATCTACAAAAATATCTTCTAAGGATTCGTCATGAATAAGTATCGGACTTGCAGCGTCCACAGCGAAAGAAATTTTTCGTTCGGGAACTCCCAAATAATCAAAGGCATTATTTAATGGTGCAAAAGTTGCATTTAAGGTTGGAATTTGTGGTCCAAAATCTGGGTTTGTCGGATCTAACGGATTAAATGGAACTGTCGTAAAATGTGCCAAACTTGTTATATAAGGAATATTCCCAATAGCTCCTTTTGCTCCATTCGCCGTTAACCCATCTACCAATTCATTCAAGGCATCATCAAATATTGCGATAGGTGTAATTGGATTTGTACCATCTCCTCCACTCACTGCATAGCCCAACACATCATTTCCTCCAACTTCAGACAAGGTAAAAAAGGTAGGGTTTTGTGCCATTGCTAAATCTAAAATTGAAGCATCTGGCGTTGAACCAGTTAAACGAGTTGCATACGGATTAGCCCCTCCTGGAAAATTATTTAAATTTCCATAACCAGCTGCTGTCAAATGAAAACTCTTTGCGCCTGGAACACCTAAATTATTAAATGGACCCGTAGGATTAGACAATAAATCAGTTGCTACAGTCACTGGACCAATAACAGACTCTAAAGGAACAGGCCCAGCTCCACCAAAAACAAGTCTTGGATCAGTTACCCGATTCGCACCATAGGTGAGCCCTCCATAATTCCCATTCATCATGGGTTGCTTAAAGTCACCTCCACCAATTTTAGCAAATTGCTTTGCAATTGTATTGGGGAATGAATTTAATTGCGCTTGAGCAAACAAGGCATTATCAGTGAATCCAGCCGTAAAAGAGGCTCCAACTGCAACATACTTCGAAAAGTCTGCTGAACCTGAAGTTAATACAGGTGCAACCGTTTCATCAGGTTGGTTATCTAGGAATTTTTCGAAATCCTCTGGATCGTTACATGCCACAAACCCCAACAGGATTAATAACAGCCATATATATTTAGTATTCATAAATGTATTTTTTTTAATTTCTAGTTGTTAATTGTCCAAGATAAATAATATTGAGATCCAATAAATCCAGTACCAAAGGCTGTAAAATATTCATCACCTAGTAGATTTGTTCCTCCTAATTTAAACGTAGATTTCATACTTGGAATTCTCAAGTTAATCTGCGCATCAACGGTATGGAATTCAGGCACAATCCCGTTTCCAAAAGTTGCTTCCCAGAAATAATCATCACTAAATCTATACGAAACGTTAAATCCAAAATTTTTAAACAATTCATTATTTCCAAAGCTCGCTTTAAATTTGTGTTCTGGTGTATTAAAATTAGTCGTGAAATCAGGATATTTTTCGTGATCGAAATCTAATTTTGCATAGGTATAACTTCCTCCTAATTCAAAATTTCCAAATAGTTTTGTCGCTAAACCAATCGAAGCACCATATGAATTCACTGGAGCCTCAGAATTTGTATATGTACTATAGGCTTGATAATCACCATTGGCTATGGCAGCCACGGATAATGAGTTATCTCCAACAGTACCATAATAAGGTGCAATCACCACTTCTTGAGAAATAAAATCTTCATATTTATTATAGTAGGCACTAAAATCAATCGTGAGTCTTTTTATTTTACCTCGATACCCTATTTCACCTGAAGTAACTTTTTCTGGTTTCACCAAAGACGAATTACCAATTTCTAACACGGCCGGATTTCCTGTAGCCCCTAAGGCCTGTACAGAAGAAACTGTATACGAATTATTGTAAGCAACACCACCCGTTTGTGTTATGGTGGCTGGCACACCTAAGTCTTGACCACGACCACTCACCTCAAACGTTCTTGAATACCGATCTAAATTTTCGGGGGCTGCTCCAATTAGAATAGCTCTCCCTGCATCTAAACCAATAAACAAATCCTGTGTAGTAGGATTTCTAAATCCAGTTTGTACAGAGGCTCTAATATTATGATTTTTGTTCAACGTAAATCCCGCAGAAATTCGAGGAGAAATAAATCCATCAAAAAATTCAGATTTATCATACCGTACAGACCCTGTTAATTTTAATGATGCCTGCTCATTAATTTCAAAATTCTTTTGAATTTGCGTATAAATCCCGTACTCAGAATAATCAATTGGCCCATCTGAATCAGTATAAATAGTCCCAGATGAGTTTAAGCTATATTTTCTGTAAGACCCTCCCAATTGAATGTCTGCAAAATCAAATAAATGACTAAAGTTATAATTTGCATCTGCGTGATAATATTTTGATGCGTCTTGAAATTTTGAACCTGTAGTCAAGTCAGGGTCATTAATACTTCGCTCAAAGGCCGCTTTAAATTCAGGAGTCCCTGGTAAATAACGACCGGATTCGGCTTGTGCTCTTGCCGCTGCATGTGCTTGAGCGTCTGTAGCTCCTCCTAAGGTAGACTGCACATAGGTACCTACATACTCACCAAACCAAGTGCTATCATCTTTCCAAGCTCTATTAATATTGATTCCTGTAAAGACCATATCATATGAGTCTCCCGCTCTATCATTAACGATATACCCTCTTACAAAGAAATTATCATTTTTTACTTCGAGTTTTTGCTGTTGTTGAAAAAATCCATTTATATAGTACCGATTGGTACCTTGATAAATAGTTGATCCTGTTCCTACCTTCCCAACATATGAAAATTCTAAACTATTCCCTTCTATTGGACGATAATAAAGTCCCCAATCTGCTTTTACACTTTCAGCCACATTAGTGGTTAAGTCACTCTCATTGTATCCTGTTCTACTCACTTCTACGGATGGAACTAAGGAATTAGCCCCCGCAGGTAGATAAAACGTACCTGTATTAGGATTTATCGTAGATTCTAAAGTTTTAGCTACACTATTTAAATTTGCAGAAACCTCATCTCCATACACATTGATACCGTCATAATTTAAATTAGCTCGAGTACCTCCTGGGGTAATTTTATCAACCTCACTCGTAGCAGCCCAATCTGTACCTTTTAAGTACCCAAAATTCACTTTGGCAGCAAATTTCTCACTGAATTTATATGCCGCTCTAATACCAAAATCATTATAACGATTTGTTCCAGCTGCTTCCTGAACTGTATAGCCCGTTTTATAAGAAACACTTATACCTTGGTGGTCAAATGGATTTTTACTACGCATAAAAAGAATTCCATTAAATGCATTTGCACCGTATAAAGCCGAAGATGCACCTGGTAATAGCTCCACACTAGACACATCAGTTTCAACCATCCCAACTAAATTTCCAATCGGAAAATTTAATGCTGGTGTTGAATTGTCCATCCCATCCACCAATTGCATAAAGCGATTGTTGGCAAAGGTGGCAAAACCTCTCGTATTCACGGATTTAAAAGTTAAACTATTTGTATTTACATCAACCCCTTTAAGATTTTCTAACCCATCATAAAAATCAGAAGACGCTGTAGTTTTAATATCTCTAATACCCATTCGCTCCACAGTTACAGGAGATTCAAAAATCCGTTCAGGAGTTCTTGAAGCCGAAATAACCACTTCATCTAATTCATTTCCTTCTAATAAAATGAAGTTTATTGTTTGCGGATTGGCTGTAACCGTTTGTGTTTTAGATTCGTACCCAATTGAACTAGCTGTAATTTTAAATGGAGGCTCTTGATTTATCATTAAAGTATAATTACCGTCAAAGTCTGTCGCTGCGCCTACTGTAGCATCAACCACAACAATGTTTGCGCCTGGAATGGGTTCTCCATTTGCATCAGTAACCTTTCCAGTAACAATTGTTTGTGCGCTCAACACCGAACCAAAGCAAAGCGCGATAAATACTGTAGTAATTTTTTTCATTATACGTGTTTATAAAAGGTTAACAATACCGCAAAATACGATTTTTTTTAAATTTCCAATGCATGCATAGTAAATATCTGCTAAAAAAGAGGTGGGAAATTTATCGGACTATCAATTTGTGGGCTGATTTTGCCTTTCCTTTTTTCAAATTCACAAAATAAAGACCTTTTGCTAATCTATCAAGCTTAATCACTTTATCGATCTGTTGTCCCGTGGTATTGTATTCCTCTCTAAGAATTAACCTTCCTCGCAGATCATAAACACTCAATTCAGTAGGTGAATTATTATTGGCTTGCGCCTTGATCCTCACCTCATTCGTAGCTGGATTCGGGTAAAGTAGTACGCTTGAAAAGTGAAATTCTTCTGTGCTCACTGTTTGATTTGTCTGACATAAATACAAACTCCAATTTTCAATAGTTCCGGTGTCAAATGAAGAATTATCAACTACTTTTAACTTCCAATCACCTACAGAAGATTTACCATTTAGAACTGATAAGGCTTCCACAGGCTTCGTAAATCCAGTAACCGCTGGGACTTGATTAAGACAAATCGTCATGCTTGCGTCATCGTCAAACGTTGCATTAATATTTTGCCTCCGATCAGAAGCTGCCCCACATCCCCTATCGTATAATAACACCTCTGTCCCATCCGGTGCAACAAGATAAACTTGAAGATCCCATAACCACGTATGTGTAATTTCTACGATTACATTTACATCACTTATTAAAAAATCTTCAGTCATCGTAATTGAAGAGGTCACCCCAACTAAATTATTATCTGGAATTGCCAAAGGAACATCAGAACTTGCTTTGGACTCACAGGTTGTTTCGAATGAACCAATTGAAAAAGGTTTAGAATTTACCGCATAAAATACATTGCCTATGGCACGTACCATAATCCTTGCATCCCCTGTTGGCAAATCAGGCACTACAACATCTGCTGATCCGTCATTTTCTGTACTTGACGCCAATACAGTTTGAAAACTTAGACCACCATCAATAGACAACAAGATTTCGACATGACTCACATTTACTCCATTTGCCGTTGTTCCAGCCACATCCCATGTTATGGTTTCTGTGGTGCCTTTTTCCCAAACAATTCCCGTAGAATTTTGCGAAGTTACTAAAAATGGACCAGCTCCTCCAGAAACCGTCAAATTCATCTCATCGACATCAGTTTGTCCCTCACCTATAGCATTATCTCGCACGGTTAAAGCAAAATTTATAGTTCTCGCTACATTCGGTAATACTTCCCAAGTTGTGGTTGCCCCACTCAAAACGGAAAATAAATCTGGAAAATACCGTGTATTAGATACGGTTGGGGGACTTGATCTAAATACAGCTCCGACCGTTTGCGTTACTGAAGGAGGAATACTTATCCCCGAAACTTCATTGTCAATTTGCTCCCAAGTATAGGTTAAAATATCGTTATCCGCATCTGTTCCAGACCCCGTCAACATAAAGGGAGTTGACCTAGGAATCACATAATCAGGCCCCGCATTTGCAACCGGAACATGCTGATTTCCAACAAAATTAGTAACTTGTGCACACTGACTATTTCCGGTTGTGATATTTTTAAAAATTTCTGAAATACTTACACTGTGAAAATAATCATCACTGCTACTCTGTACGTTTTGAGGATAACACAACCCTGCATACCCCATAATGGTTGAACCACTACCCGGCTCTACGGCAGTTGCATTATTCCTATTTGTTCCACTACAGTTTTTTGAAGTTCCATTAAAGGTATGATTGGCTCCAAACTGATGCCCCATTTCGTGTGCAACGTAATCGACATCAAAAGGATCTCCTATGGGCGAAGTTGTTCCGGTTACTCCACCTGCTTTATTGGCCGTACACGGAGTTGATTTCAGTGCCACCCCACCACCTGCTGTACTAAACACATGGCCAATATCGTAATTGGCTGGTTGAATTATATTATCAATAGCCGTTTGATTTTCAGTCAACATCGCCGACCCATTCGAATTTGTATATGGATCATTGCCAGGATCAGTCTTTAAAAAAATCAACTGATCATTATTGGGAACCAACTGCATGGTAATTGCCAAATCTCGTTCAAAAATTGCGTTAACTCGCATCATCGTAACAGTGATTGCTGACATGACTGCCGTGATTGAATCAGTCCTCGTACTTCCCACTCCAACCCCTGCTTGATCCACCTGAAACGTTGAATATTCTTCGGTAGTGGCTAAGGCAAGCCTAAAGGTGCGAAGTTTTAAGTCTTTTGCAGATACCACCTCAGCGGTTTTTTGACTTTTTTTATCCACTATATCACGGACTTCACATTCAAATGCCCGATTGCTCTTAGCGTCTTTTTTAAGGTATACGCGATAATTCTCATGATCTTTAGTCAGTGGATCAATATACACTGTTGGTGCTTCTGGACTGTGAATCGAAGCGAATAATCCATGCGGACTCACAGTAAAATTAACCACGCGATTTTTACCATCAGTCGATACCCCTCTATAGGTTTTAATAGTTGGGAATTTTTTCGCTAAGTTAGGGTGCATTACATTAGAGGCCTTAACCTTATAGACCGTCTGCGTACCATTCGGATTAGGAAATTCAATCTCCGTTGATTCGTTGGGTTTCTGTAATAATAATTTCCGTTGAAAAGCAGCCGTATTTAACTCGACCACTTGCTGTTTAGACACCTTGGATGGATATGCGATTACTTCGTTCAGTGTATTTAATTCATTTTGTACCGTCCACAACTTCCCATTTTGGGCAATCCCAGCAAATTGAATCAATCCAAAACTAATTATACACGCGAATGTTCGTATTCTCTCCATAGGATATATTCACAAATTTAACATAAAGATCGAAATGGAAAAATTATTAAATTGATATCTTTACGAAAACTTCATCTATGCGCTGGATCTTTATGTGTCTTTTGGGATTTATTTCTTGTAAAAGTCAACAAAACACCCTCTTACCTAGCCCACCCGTTTCTACGATCATATCTCCTGTCATGCAAGATGGAACCACGCATGCCGAACTCATCCCCAATGCACAACTTCAAATACAATCAGGCCAATTTAACCATCGCTCTATTGAAATCATACCGGGAAAAATGATTGTTTTTAAATTTCAATACCAACAAAATCAGCACCCAGATTCGGTCGATGGCCAATATGAAGAATTACTTTTTTTTGAAATTTCTGATCTTTCTAAAAAAATTATGCTCAAAGACGACCAACTTCACAATGTGAAAATGACCTATGCTCGATTGTGTTATTGCAAGGGAACTTCAGGATATTTTGCCGTGTCAAAAGGGCTTCTTTCTATACAACCTCAAGGTGATATGCTTCGAATAAAAGCTACTTTTCAAATTGATTCAATTCCACAACGCATCCATACTATTAATTTAATCTTACCTCAAAAGTAAGGCAATTCAATCTGGCATTGCACTTCCCCTCCTCAAGAATAGATGGAAACACTCGCAATGGAATATCCAGCTTAATTGACTATTTTTGCGCAAAACCTAGCCTTAAAACCGGTGAAAATTTATCAATCTATAGCAGCTTTCAAAGCTGAAGGACTTCAATCAATTGCGACAATAGGAACCTTTGATGGGGTTCACATTGGCCATCAAGAAATAATAAAAAATTTGGTAGAACAGACAGAGCCTGGCATCTCTCAGTCTGTTATTTTAACCTTTTTTCCCCATCCACGAATGATCTTACAAGATGGCAATTCCATTAAAATGCTCTCGACGCTTGATGAGAAAATTCAACTCTTAGAAAATTTAGGTTTAGATTGCTTAATCATAGAACCATTTACCAAAGAATTCTCTCGTTTAACTGCCCGAGACTTTGTCAGAAATATACTGGTTGATCGTTTAAAACTCAAAAAATTAATTATTGGATATGATCATCAATTTGGGCGAAATCGTGAAGGAAATTTTGAGCAATTACAGGAATTTGGAGCCATCTACAATTTTGACGTAGCGGAAATCCCTGCTCAGGATATCAAAAACATCGCAGTGAGTTCGACCAAGATTCGAAATGCCCTTTCTAAAGGTGAAATAGAAAAAGCCACAAAATACCTCGGACACCCATATCAACTCAGCGGTAAAGTAATTAAAGGCAAGGGGCTTGGCAGAAAATACAATTATCCAACAATTAATATCGAACCTAAAGAAGATTATAAATTAATTCCAAAAGAAGGGGTATACATTGTTACAACTACCTTACACAACCAATTAATTTACGGAATCATGAATATCGGGTTACGGCCTACCGTTGACGGACAATATCAAACTATTGAAGTGCACCTTCTTGATATTAATGAAAATCTTTACGGACAAACCGTTGAGATTACCTTCCATGTCCGACTTAGAGATGAACAAAAATTTGAAAGTATCGAAGCCCTATTTGAACAAATCAAACAAGACGAATTCCAAGCTAGGAAGTTGATTGAAAGTGGACAAATTCCTATATAGACATATTGACAATGCCCCATTAATTGTATTCCGAATAATTTTTGGAGCCTTACTTTTTTTGGAATCCATTGGCGCCATTTTTACGGGCTGGGTAGAACGAAACCTTATTAATCCAACGCGTACATTTACATTTATCGGATTTGATTTTTTACAGCCATTGCCTGGCAACGGTATGATTTACTACTATATCATTATGGGGTTGACTGGCTTTTGTGTTATGATAGGGTATCGTTACCGAATGGCCATGATTTCATTTTTTGTGCTTTGGTCAGCCACCTACCTCATGCAAAAATCATCATATAACAATCATTATTACCTAACAGCCTTACTGGCATTTTTAATGATTTTTCTCCCTGCAAATAAGGGATATTCTGTTGATGCTAAACTAAACCCATCACTGAGAAGTACATCGGTTCCTTATTGGACTTCTCTTGTTTTGATTGCACAAATATCTATCGTTTATTTTTATGCAGGCGTAGCAAAAATTTATCCCGATTGGCTTGCCGCAACTCCTGTAAAACAATTTCTAGCCTCAAAACACAATTTCCCATTGCTTGGACCACTGTTTCGTGAAGATTGGTTTGCCTATACGTTGAGTTATGCAGGTCTCTTTTTTGACTTGTTAATTATCCCTCTATTTCTCTATAAAAAAACAAGAAACCTCGCACTCATTCTTACGTTAATTTTTCATTTATTTAACTCGATTGTATTTCAAATTGGTATTTTTCCGTATTTAACACTCGCCTTCGCCGTTTTCTTTTATGACGCCAAAACCATTAGAAATAGATTTCTTCCCAAAAAACCCTTGTACCAAAAAACCGAAGTTGGCAACCGTATGGGCTTCCCCTTAAAACTTCTTTTTATCCTATATTTCACAGTACAATTACTACTCCCTATTCGTCATTGGTTTATTCCCGGCGATGTATTGTGGACAGAAGAAGGCCATCGTTTAAGTTGGCGAATGATGCTGCGTTCCAAAACTGGCTACCAGCACTTTTTTATTGTCAACAAAGAAAATGGCACACGAAAACGCGTTGATTTAACAACGTACTTAACAAAAAACCAACGAAGTGCCGTTCAAACCAAACCTGACATGATTTGGCAATTTGCCCAACGGTTAAAAAAAGAATACGCACAGAAAGGAATTTCAATCGAAGTCTATGTTGAAGGAAAAGTGCGCATAAATGGAGGCACATTACATCCTTTAATTGATAAAAACACCGATTTAGCGGCCGTATCTTGGCATCCTTTCTCACATGAATCGTGGATCTTAACTCGTCCGAATTAACCCCAATCCTCACCTATTTTTCTGTCAAATTAAATTTTTAAATATGAATTATCCCTTATCTTTGTGCTCTTAATTTTACAATATGCTTCAAGTACCTTTTATCAGACAACATAAAGAACGCGTTCTTAAAGGATTGCAATTAAGAAACATTAATGATGCTGAAACATTAATTTCACAGGTGTTACAGCTAGACGAAGATCGTAAGAAAACGCAAGGAACCCTAGATGAAATTTTAGCTGAATCCAATAAAATTTCTAAAGAGATTGGTCAATTATTTCAGCAAGGTGAAACGCAAAAAGCGAATTTACTAAAAGAAAAAACTGGTAAACTTAAAGAAGACGCTAAGCGTTATTCAGATCAACTTAATGAGATTCAAGAGGCATTGACCAATTTGTTATATCAAATACCAAATATCCCAAACAAGTCAGTTACGCCCGGAAATTCCGATGAAGATAATGTCGAAATTTTCCGCGAAGGAGACATTCCTGTCTTATCAAAAAATGCCTTACCCCATTGGGAATTGGCAAAAAAATACGATTTAATTGACTTTGAATTAGGCGTTAAAATTACAGGGGCTGGGTTTCCAGTTTATAAGGGAAAAGGTGCGAAATTACAACGCGCTTTAATCAGTTATTTTTTAGATAAAAACATTGAAGCCGGATATGAAGAAGTTCAAGTTCCCCATTTGGTGAATGAAGCTTCTGGTATTGGAACAGGAAGTTTACCCGACAAAGAAGGGCAAATGTATCATATTGGTAAAGACGATTTGTATTTAATACCAACCGCCGAGGTACCCATTACCAATCTCTATCGCGACATGGTCTTAAAGGAAAGTGATTTTCCCATCTTAAATACGGGATATACCCCTTGTTTCAGAAGAGAAGCTGGTTCATACGGAGCACATGTTCGCGGTTTAAATAGACTTCATCAATTTGACAAAGTCGAAATAGTACGCATTGAACATCCTGATCAATCATATGCTGCCTTAGAAGGTATGGTTGATCATATTAAGGGAATTTTACGCGAATTAAAATTACCCTATCGAATTTTGAGATTATGTGGAGGAGATTTGACTTTCGCATCTGCCTTAACTTATGATTTTGAACTTTTTTCTACCGCACAAGATCGTTGGTTAGAAATTAGTTCTGTTTCAAATTTTGAAACTTTCCAAGCGAACCGATTAAAATTGAGGTTTAAAAATGCAAAAGGGAAGAATGAATTAGCCCATACCTTAAATGGTAGTTCATTGGCATTGCCGAGAGTATTGGCAGGCATTCTAGAAAACTACCAAACCGATGCGGGCATTGAAATTCCAGAAGTATTGCGTAAATATACTGGATTTGACCTTATCGCATAAGAGATTGAGCATAGCATTCACTTTAACAAGTGAATTACGCTACTTTAGAAAAGGCAATTAAAAGACTTGGGATTTTCTAATATAACTGAAAAATAATTGTGATTTATAAGGATACACAATGGCTCAGTTAACGATAAAAAATCCATTGATAAACTATCGTATTCTTTAAGAAAGAACAGTTGATAAATTACCTTGTTAGTTATGCGCCGAAGCTTTTAGCAATTTCTTATAGTGATTCATTTCTAACAAAGCGTTGAAATAATCATTAATTTGACCTTTTTTCATCAATAAAGTTGCTTTACGCTTCGCATTCTCGAATTGGGCTTGTAAATCAAACATTGTTTAAAATTTAAATTAGTTATATACTAAAGACTGATTTTCAGTCAAATTGTTACAAGTAATTTTTTATCAATGTTTTTTATAAATTAATTAACACTTCTTTTGATGAATTGATTTAATCGAGTTCAGTATCTTTGAAGTTATACCATAACGACATGTCCTATAGAATTATTGTTTTTTTATTAATTTCAAGTGTAGGTTATGCACAAAATTCTGAATTAGCCAATCGCTATTTCTTTCAGGGTGAATACGATAAGGCGGCTGTTTTGTACAAAAAACTTTACGAAGAAAACAAAATAAGACGGGTTTACTTTAAGCAACTACTGTCTTGTTATCAATTGACCAACAGGTTTGATGATGCAACAGCGTTGGTTAATAGTCATCGTGCGACTTTTCCAGATCAAGCGTATATAGATATCGAAATTGGTTATAATTTAGAACTTCAAGGTAAAAAAAACGAAGCCATACCCTATTATGAAAAAGCGTTAAAATCGGTTGAAAAGATTCCTTCTTCTGGTTATTTAATTGGTGGAACATTTACTGAAAATCACCTATTAGATTATGCCTTGAAAACGTATCAGCTTGCCATGGAATTAGATTCAACCCTAAATTATCACTCATACATTGCTGTTATCTACGGGGAGAAGGCTGAAATTGAAAACATGTTTAATACCTATTTAGACATGATAGAGAAGAACGAAAATTACTTTGCTACCGTTCAGCGATATGTAGGACGTTTTGTCACGGAAGACAATCAGGACAAGCACAACATTCTATTTAGAAACCTAATATTAAAGCGATTACAACGAAATCCTATCGCTTCTTGGAATAAACTACTGAGTTGGCTCTATATGCAACAACACGAATTTGACAAAGCCCTAATCCAAGAAATTGCACTTCACAAACGGCAAGAAACAGACCTTACTAGGATTTCGCAACTAGGAGTTATTGCCTTTAACAACAATGATTTCACTACCAGCAAAAAAGGATTTACATACATCATAAAACACACGCAAGACCCTTATCTTATCTTAACAGCCAATTTATACCTATTAAAATCAGATTCCGCCTTAGCCACTAATAAAAAGGACCTAGAAGAAGTTAATAAGAAATTTGAAGAAATTCTCAACGCTTATAACTACAACCCCTCTACGGTAGAAATTCAAATTGCCTATGCTGATTTTTTAACCTTTAAAAATGACGCTCCTACAAAAGCCGCCGATATACTCAAGGGCACTTTAAACAAGACAACGAACGACTTACAACGAGGCTTTATAAAAATGAAATTAGCCGATATTTTAGTGTATCAAAATAAGTTTAATGAAGCCTTAATAAATTATGCTCAAATACAAACGCAATTAAAAAATAGCACCCTAGCGCAGACTGCGCGATTTAAAGTGGCACAAACATCGTATTTTAAGGGGGATTTTAAATGGGCTTTGACACAATTAAAGGTCCTAAAAAAATCAACTTCCCAGCTCATTGCCAATGATGCCTTAGAATTACACCTCTTAATTTCAGATAATATTGTTGGTGATACGATTCACGATGCCCTTAAATCCTATGCAAAAGCGGATTTATTAGCATTTCAAAATAAAAATCAAGCTGCTGTTGACACCTTGAGTGGCTTGTTAAAAAGATTTCGGGGTCGCTCCATTGAAGATGAAAGTCTTTTTAAAAGGGCTACATTGTACCGCAAACTAAAACAGTATGAGTTAGCTGAAGCTGATTACTTAGCAATTATCGCTCTAAATCAAGAGGATATTTTAATAGATGATGCTTATTTTAATTTAGGAGACCTATATGAAAACCATTTAAATGACCTTGAAAAAGCCAAAGAGATGTATCAAAAAATAATTTTCGATTTTGCCTCAAGTATTTATTTGGTAGATGCCAGAAAACGTTATAGAAAGCTCCGTGGAGATGTTATTAAATAAAAGAATAACGGTTTCTTTTAACCGTATAGAACAGACCTAATCACTATAAACGACACGAATAATTCATAGAATAATATGTATATATATAATGTAACAGTAAATATTGAAGCTTCTGAAGAAGAGCGGTGGTTAAAATGGATGCAAGAAAAGCATATTCCAGAAATGCTCAATACAGGTAAGTTTACAGAAGCGAAACTTTGTCAAGTAATGGTTGAAGAAGAAATGGGTGGTGTTACTTACTCCGTGCAATATACGACTGAATGCAAAGAAATGCTCGACAAGTACTATCAAGAAAATGCAGAGCAAATGCGCGATGAAGGAGCTCAATTGTTCAAAGGGAACTTTGTAGCCTTTCGAACAGAACTCCGCGTAGTCAATCACGTAAAAACCTTTACAAAGTCTTAAACCTACATGTCTGTTAAACCAAAAAAACATTTAGGTCAGCATTTTTTGAATGATGAGCATATCGCAAAAAAAATAGCCGATACTGCACGTGATGAAAAAGGACATATCATCCTTGAAGTTGGTCCTGGAATGGGTGTACTAACCAAATACCTAGAGCAAAAATCGTCTGAATTACACGTCGTAGAGATTGATCGAGAATCTGTACACTATTTGAACGCGAACTTTCCTGACTTAACAGAAAGGATTCACGAAATTGATTTTTTACGCCTTGATTTGGCAACTACTTTTCCCAATCAACAATTGAGTATTATAGGTAATTTTCCATATAACATTTCTTCACAAATTGTATTTCACGCCTTAGAGAACAAAGATCAAGTCGTAGAACTCAGCGGAATGTTTCAAAAAGAAGTCGCAAAACGCATCTCAGAAAAACCTGGTTCAAAAGCCTATGGTATTTTATCTGTTTTAACACAAGCCTATTACGATGTTTCGTATTTGTTTAGCGTTCCACCAGAAGTCTTTAATCCACCCCCAAAAGTAGACTCAGGCGTTATTAAAATGACGCGAAAACGCGATTATCGTATTCCCGTTGATGAAGTTCTCTTTAAAAAAGTAGTAAAAACTGCGTTTAACCAACGAAGAAAGACGTTACGAAACAGCTTAAAATCGTTCAATTTATCCGATAAATTAAGTTCAAATGTTATCTTTGCGAATCGTCCGGAACAATTATCCGTAGCAGAATTTATTGATTTGACGCAAAAGATAGCAACTGATGGCATTTGAGATAACTGATGAATTATTAGCCCAACTCACCTCCTCTATTGAAAATAAGGACAATTCAGCTATCCTTCGACTTTTAGGGGATGAACACCATGCAGATATTGCGGAATTACTAGAAGAGCTCAAACTGGATGAGGCAACCTATATCATTAAATTACTTGACAGTGAATTGACCTCTGAGATTCTGATGGATATGGATGAGGACCTTCGCGAAAAGGTTCTGCAAAATTTATCTGCCGAAGAAATTGCGGAAGAGTTAGACGAACTAGATACGGATGATGCGGCCGATATGATTGCCGAATTACCGGAAGATCGTCAAGAAATTGTCATCTCTAAAATTGAAGATTCTACGCATCAAGCAGACATTAAAGAACTACTCGCCTATGACGAAAATTCTGCAGGTGGTCTGATGGCAAAAGAGCTCGTAAAAGTAAATGAAAATTGGAATGTATTGACCTGTGTAAAAGAAATGCGAGCTCAAGCCGAATTTGTAACACGAGTTCACTCTATTTATGTAGTTGACGATGAAAACAAACTCAAAGGAAGACTTTCGTTAAAGGATTTATTAGTTACGTCTACAAAAACACAAATTGCTGAAATCTACATTCCAAAAGTAGATTCTGTTAATGTAAATGATCGTGCTGAAGAAGTTGCCAAAGTCATGCAAAAATATGATTTAGAGGCTATTCCTGTGGTTGACGACAATAACAAATTATTAGGAAGAATTACCATTGACGATATTGTTGATGTCATAAAAGAAGAAGCCGATAAAGATTATCAAATGGCGGCTGGGATTTCTCAAGATGTCGAAGCAGATGATTCAATTTTTCTACATACTCGCGCTCGCTTACCTTGGCTTTTTTTAGGAATTTTTGGAGGTATGGGATCTGCAGCAATTATGGGTAGTTTTGGCGACTTAATTACGAATCATGCTATCCTCTTCTTTTTCACACCACTCATTGCCGCCATGGCAGGAAATGTTGGTGTACAAGCCTCTGCCATCGTGGTTCAAGGAATTGCCAACCACGATTTAAAAGGAACTATTGGACAGCGTTTACTTAAAGAATTTATTTTAGCATTAATTAATGGGCTTGCCTTAGCCCTATTCCTTTTCATTTTCACCTTTTTATGGCATCGTGAATTTCTAACATCACTTGCAATTTCACTATCCTTATTAGTAGTCATTGTTGTTGCAGGAATTAACGGAACGTTCATTCCGCTCTTTTTGAGTAAGCGAGGCATAGACCCGGCCATTGCTACAGGTCCCTTTATCACAACAAGTAATGACATTTTTGGAATTATCATTTATTTTTGGATTGCCAAAATGGTCATCGGCATTTAATACTTCATCCGAACTCCAATAATTTTCGCTAAAACTATCTATTTGCGTATTACCATCGTAACACAATCACCATAATGATGTTACCACTTTACTAAACAACGTTTTTCTAAAATGAACTGGTTGCAACTCATTCAACAATTTTATAGGTCCCTTTTCTTGGATTAACTCTTTAAAATATTGTTCTTTTAAATCAAATTGCTCCTTATTTTTAAACGTTGTAACCAACATATACGTAAAAGGCCCTTTTTCATTAGGATTCGTCACTAAGAAATCAAACGATTCAATATATCCTTTATCGAGTGCTTTCTCACGTAATTCGCGCCAATTATGCTCGTAATAAAACAATGCCTCTTCTTTATTATTCTTTACAATTTGGACAAAATCTATGACCGAAATATTTTCCTTTTGCGCCCTACAAAAACCCACACACCCAAAACAAATTAACACCGCAAGTAACCTATTTAAAGTCATCTATTTTAATCTTTTAAACACACTCTTTAATCATGTGATGAATGCAAATAACTATCATAAGCCTCTATAGCTTGAATAATCAACTTAACCGCCTCTATATAAAATTCCTTATTGATATTTTCAAAAACATCAGTGGCTTCATGATAATCTTTGTGATCTTCCACTCCAAAATATACAAATGGAATACCGCGTTTGTGAAATACGCGATGATCAGATGAAAATGTCCAATCGTCTTCGTTTATATTTTTGTTATTATCATGACCAAACAACAACTTGATTGGCGAATTTAGATGAGTCAAAGGCTCTTTTAATGACGGATAATGATACAATCCTGAAGCATACAATGCTAACGAATCATTATGTGAAATCATATCCATATTTATATTAAGTACAATTTGGGTAGTATCCACTGGAAAATGTTTAAATAAGTATTCCGCCCCTAAAGATCCTATCTCCTCAGCATCTACAGCTGCTAAAATCAAACGGTGTTTCGGTGGGTTATTTTTAAAATATTCACCAATCGCCACAAGAGCCGCTACACCTGAAGCATTATCATCTGCACCATTATAAATTTCACCTTCTATGACACCCAAGTGATCAAGATGTGCCGTAATCACGATCGTTTCTTTTAATTTTCCTTCAATCTTAGCTACTACATTCCCTCCATAAACCGTAGTATCACTCACGTTTAACAAACCATCACTACCTCCATGAACTGGATACATCCGTTGTCTTCGTTGACCACTAAACGTATGTGGATACCGCTGGATATATCCCTCTGCAAAAGCAGGAGCTATCCCTAAGGATTTAAATTCCTTTGCCAAGTAGTGCTGAGTTTTAATGTTTCCGGGCGTTCCAAAATAGCGTCCTTCCAACGAGTCATGTGAAATTATTTTAAGTCGTTGTAATAATTGAGCTTCGTTGATAATTACCCTTTTTTCGTGTAAATTTTGTTTACAAGCAATGACACAAAGTCCTAAACAAAGTAAGGTCAGTAATTTTTTCATAAGGCTCAAAGGTGACATACGTGAGATAAACTATTTGAATTAAACCAAAGATACTACAATTAACTTAAAATCAATAAAAACCGAGCCTTAACACCCTGTAAATGAATACACACAAAGAAAACACCTAAATTCCCTATTATATTGAATCCTTTCGAGGTATTTAATCTCTGTTAACTTTATTTTTAAGAGCGTCTATTTTTTTAACTATGCGCTGTTCCTCCTGACTAAGATCACAAGCCTTCTCAAGATACGTTAAGGCCATTTTATATCCATTTGTAGTGATGTAATAATCGGCTATAGATTCAAAGGCATTTGCTGAGTTCGGAAAATAGTGAATTGCATATTGAAAAAAAGCGAGCGACTTTTCCAACATTCCCATATCCATATTCATATATCCCAGCATGGTAAAAAGTTCTTCATCAAAAGGAGGAACTTCATACCCCAAATGATTACTTAATTTCTTTGCACGATGAGCCACTAATTCCTTTATAGTTGCTAGTGGTGTTTCTGGATTATTAAACTGATCTGTATGTTCAATGGGGAACCAGCTAAACAGCGTTAAGAGCCCATCCATTATCGAAGGAAATGACACGGTTCCATGAGGATCATTTGGGTAGAATTTCCAATGGGTGATGAGCCCATTTGACTTGTGCGCTTCTGCCTCCTTGGTAAAAGTCAAAATAGAACGCGGAAATAGGGTAAAATCGGTACTGTCTTTCATCACATTGTCTATCGTAACGGTAGCGTCTTGCAGGTGAAGTTGACCACTCAAAGAAATGAACAACGATTTACCATCAAAACGCTCTTTTTCAAGCAATAACTTTGCGTTCTTTATCAATTTTTGTCCATCCCAGTCAAGGCTGGGATCAATGGCTAAATAATTGGCAAACAACTCTTGATGATGCAATAAAGTATGTATCGTAAACAATCCGCCATAGGAATGGCCGATTAAAGTCCTATACGAAGTCACCGGATATTTTTTTTCGATATATGGAATCAATTCATCCGCCAAAAACTGAGTAAATTTCTCAGCACCACCACTCTCATTGATATAACTCAACTGTGGACCATCCATTAATTTTGATGGGGTTAAATCTCGATTCCGATGTTGTTGATTAGAAACTCCAACCAGAATCATTTCGGGTATAAACCCTCCACTATAATAACTATGCATAACCGAAACAGCATTGAGATGCACTGCTCCATCCAATACATAGACAACTGGATAACTGCGTTTTGGCGAATAATATTCTGGAAGTTGTATCCAAAATTTTCTATTTTCCTTAAGTATATCCGATTGAATACTGTCGAGACTACCCATAGAAAAAACATACTTTTCTTGCGCGAAAAAACAGGGTGAATAAAAAATCAATAATCCCCCTAAAACTACAGAACGCAGTGCATGTAGACAGGTCGTTAAGTCCATACGGCACTTGATTAAAATTTCTGTCAACAAGTTACTAAATCTTTTTGGGTCAAGATGTTTTTCCATAAAAAAACACGCTAATCATCCGACTTAGCAAGAAATCCACACTTCTACACCCCTTCCTAACCACCAACTATATGCACTTAATTTCGCATAAACCTTTCAATAGCATCGATTTTTCAATATGCGTATGAACAACCTGTCCATTAGCCTTTTACACAATACAATTTGACTTCCCAAAAGCTCATCTATTGAGTTTTAGCACGGTTAGATTTAAAAAATGTACGTAGACTGCACATGACTTCGACAGAATATTTGCTAAGCTTACTTACCCTTAATCGATACTAATTAACCAATCTTAATTAGCAAATTTTGATTTTAGCCAACCTGATGTGCTCATTGTGAATAGGTTTTACAATCATTTGGGTACACTCAAGATACCGTTCTTAATTTTGTATTCGCTTTCTCAAAATCAAAAAAACTGGAAACCAAAGAATAATCAAAGCACCAATAACTTTTGACGTATCCGCTAAATTGAATCTTCCGCTACTCCAAATTAAGGTAGGAGTCTCATCTTGACTATAGGTTACTCCACTATTGATAAATAGCGCTATCAATAAAGCAAAAACTAACAAGGCAATAAGGGTGAAAAATGATTTTTTCATGGGAGTTACAAATATGCATACAAAGATAAATCAATTAACAACAGCCTCCAAGCTGTGCTAAAGCTAAAGTGATAAATAATAGATCGTGTTCAATTTGTCCTTCCCTGAACTTTTAATATTGGCTCTGTACACCTATCATATTAATTTCGTTAATTTACGTTCAAAAAGAATCATTTTTTCAAAATTTATCCTATTTTGCAATAAGAATTACCTTTTTACTGTATTTAGCAATATTCAAAAAACCTATTTACCAACCAGTTACCTAAAACACGGCATGTTAAATCGCTCCCGATTGGACCAACAAAAAACGACCAACACATTCATATTACCAACCTTATGCCCATTACCAAATTAAACCCACTAAAACGAAAAATACTTTCCTTTTTCACTGCTTCAATTCACAATACAACAAAGAGAGATGGACTAACCGAACTTAATGATGGACGTCCCATTACAATGTTGATTACTCGTCCAAACCATCGCTTAGGCAATCAATTACTACTCACCCCACTACTTCAAGCAGTCACTAAACAATACCCAAATGCAACCATTCACCTCGTCCTAAACGGTACATTATCACGAATTCTATTTTCACAGTATCCAGCTGTTAAAAGAATATACAGTCTTCCTAAAAAACCGTTTAAAAACATCTTCAAATACCTCACCATTACATATAGTCTCAAACGAACGTATTACGATATTGCGCTCACCGCTTGTGAAAACTCTAATTCAAGTAAACTATTTGTAAAATTAGCCCGTGCCAAGTTTAAAATATACAACTCTGGCTCGCATACCCTTCACAAACCCCTTCATATTTCTAAATATCCCATTTACAATTTTAAAACCTTTATCAATCCTAACGTAAAGCTCACCCCTAGCGATTATCCACCACTCAATCTTCAATTAACGTCATCAGAGCTAAGACATGGAAGGCAAGTACTCTATAATTTGATTGGAAATACCCAAAAGGTTATCAGTATTTTTACTTTTGCCACGGGCAACAAATGCCATGCTAGCCATTGGTGGGATCAATTTTACCAGAAGTTAAAAAGCAACTTTAGCGATTATGTTGTTTTAGAAGTATTGCCGATGGAGCATGTTTCACAAATCGATTTTAAAACGGCTTCATATTACAGTAGAGACCTACGTGAAATTGCAGCTGTCATTGCCAATACAGCTATTTTTATCGGTGCAGATAGTGGTATAATGCATTTAGCTGCCAGTACCACCACCCCCGTGTTGGGACTATTCAACATTACCCAACTCGAGGTTTACGGTCCTTACGGAGGAAGCAACGAAGCCATTGATACCAACCGTCAATCTATAGACGAACTCATTGAAAAAGCAAAGCAAATTCTCGAGAAAAAAGTAGACTGACATATACATAACACACACTAATTAGTGACTTTTAACTTCCAAAATCCACTCACCTTCCCCCTATTGTTTTGTTGACGTGGCACGATTAATAAGGTTTTTATTTAGCAATTTAACCGACAATAAAGCTCCAATAATTGAGGTAATCTGTCCAGTAAGTTGGTTTCCTGTCATATTTTGCACAAGGGTTCCAATACCGAAAGAGACCATTACACCAAGAAACAAGATGCCATAGTAGCGGGATATATTTTTCTTTGCTCGTGCCACCTGTTCAGCATTCTTTTCAACGAAATCATTTTGATGCACTAGATACTGTTCTAGGTTCAACAAAAATGCATTGTACAATTCAGAAAACGCAAGGGGGTTTATCACATTCGTCCCAGGAACAGTATATTGAACACTTAAGGTATTTTTATGGATAAGTTCTATTGTAACCGTTGATTGCCAATTGAGGGGATTCAATTTCCATCCATCTAGGATACTTCCTTTTTTATAAAAAACGAAATGATCATTGGTTGATTCTCCTTGGCTAAAATGATAGGTATCAAAATAAGTCTGTAATGCAGTCGGTAAATCGGCTGTATTTTTTACGGTAAACTCAAGGGTTTTTGAATAAGCTGTCATAGGTAAGCGTATACGATCTAGGTTAATTATTTATGGATGGGCGATGAAAATCTGCCCCAAACTCCTTACAAAGATACGGTAGAAAAAGGAAATGAATGCGCAAACTGGACATCGTCCTTTGCATTACAAAAGATTGTAGACCTTATTAGTATCGAATAAAACAATGAGTAGATTGTTAGATTATAAATAGTCATTTTAATAAACCAGACACATCTCAAATATTTTAACCAACTAAATATGAGTTATTTAACACACAGACCTGTCAGGTACCTGACAGGTCTAAAGCTCCAACTAAGCATTTACACGCCAATTTATGACCTCAAGGTACAATTGTAACGCATTAAAAGGTATAGAAAAAACTTATTTAATCTTTGTTTCAAACGAGGGTGTCGGTTTAGTATTGAATCAAATTCAGAAGGGTGACTTTACCTGATCTCTCTTGAGCATTTACCAATGAATCTCAAGTGTCTTTTTCTAAATTCGCTATAAATGTTGATGCATTTAAATCCGTCTTATTCTTAAAGGCCTGACTAAAAGAAAATGTATTTAAAAAACCAACTTCTTTTGCAATAGCATCAACCGTATAATTCCTAAATACTTTATCTTCTTTCAAACGTTTTATAGCGTAGTCAATTCGAAGTTCATTAATATAATTAGGCAGCGATTTATTGCGATATTTTTTTATTATATATGAAAGGTATTTTCGGTTAGTTCCTAAAATTTTAGCAAGTTTAAAAGAAGTTAAATTTGGTGTTAAATACTTATGATTTTCTTCGAATTTAATAAGTTCATTTACAATTCTTTCAACTATTTCTTCCGAAATATTAAGGTCTCTTTTACAATTATTTTTACATTTTGTTTGTTCTTTTAGCTTTGTTTTTAATACTACATTCTTTTTTTTCACTTTTTTAAATATGATTATAAAAAAAAGCAATCCTATTCCTGAGAAGCTAACGATCAATAATTTTTGATTAAAGCTATTCTCTAAATATTTCCCATACAGTAAAAAAAGGGAACCTTCAACTTCCATTCTATCGACAAAATCGTCAGACATCCTAAACTGGGAATAAATTTTCGGAAAACTATCTAGGGAAACTGAATATTTTTTTTTAGAAAATTTATTCAATTCTTCAATAAAGGTCAAATATCTTTGGAAAGAGTCATTAGCATGGGTGGTTGAGAAATCGTATTTTATTTTTGTAAAATGAGCGCACGAACCTTTTTCGCCAAACACACTATATTCTTCAGAAATAGAACGAATTACAGACATATACGCACCTGAACTTTCAATAGGACTTAAAGCGTGCTCAATTTTTTTTAAACATTTCCTAAACCTCACCATGGTCTCAAATTTCTCTCCTGAATGTTCTATATTTATTATTCCTGTATATAATCTAGCAATAATTTCGAGAACTAAATCTTTGTCCTCTATTGACTGATTCAAGAGTAGCGTAAAATATTTAAGTGCCTTATTAAATTGAAGGTGTTTATAATATAACACCCCCTTATTGTAATACGCTTCTCGTGGGTTAATATCATCAGGTTTAATCTTTGACGCATTAATAATACTATCATAATACAAATGCGCTATATTTTTAGGGGCTATTTCGGCATGCATGTTATATCCATAATAAATAGCCTTAACATTCTCCTCTTTTTTAGCCTTTCTTAAAAATTGCCTTGCATACCCATAAGCTGATGAAGTATCTTTTTCTAACAGGGCCTGTATATAACTTTTATCGATCTCTGAAAAAGATTTTATAGCTTCAAACTTTTGTCCATGAAGATAAAATGGATATAACGCTATAATGAAAATAACTCTAAACAAACTAATTCGTATTATTGTGATCCGGAATATGCAATTTAAACAATAAGTTCTTTCTTTAAAAAAAAGTCCCCCCAACAGGTCTTAAGATTCTTCGAATCTTGGAATTAAGTTTTCCCTTGTTTAACAACATAAACCAATGCTGTACACCTACGAGACAGTTTACTAAAAAAGAACATAATTTTCTAAGAATCTTCAATTTAAATTCAAAGAATCTTGATAATCTTCATTTTTTTAACATCTTTTTTGATTCTAATTTTAAGCAATAAATCAATATCATTATGAAAACACTTAAACAATTAGAACGATTAAGAAAAGCTCATAAATTAATCAAAATGGGCAAAACGGGGACACCAGCAGAATTTGCTAAAAAGTTATTTATAAGTCCTCGTGAACTCTACCGTGTCATTGAATACTTAAAAGAAATGGACGCCATAATAACCTACTCGCGAAGGTCCAGTACATACTACTACAATGAAGACTTTGAGCTTATGGTTAACGTATCTGTAAAAGTTCTTATTAATGAACAACTGAGAACTGTATATGCGGGACCCACTGACGCCAAAGATTAGTGTTTGAACGGGTGCGATTTTATATTAAGATGCATGATATATCACTTTGTTTAACTATTAAACCAATCGCCTATGTAACGTCCAATCACCACTTGAGAAGTGTCTATAAAATTTTAGACCTCTCTCCGACCTAAAACTATTTAATAACTTAATATTAGAAATTATGAAAATCACATTAACTAAAATTGGAATTCTATTCACATTAGTAACCTTAAGCATATTCACGTATTCTTGTAAGGATGAAGAAAGTGTTATTCCACCAGAAGAAGCGAACAAGATTAAGTTTTCAGAAGAAATTTCATTCTACAATCCGTCTATCACAAATTCTAACGGGCTAGTCAAAGGAACGATTACCGGAGTTTTTGATAATACGCTTGAAGAGGTCAGTTCTTTCCAACTCAGTTCGTCTATTTTAAATGCTTTAAACATTAACCAAAAAGATTTTGAACGAAAACTCAATGAAAAACTAACACAAAAATCTGCAGCTGGCGATCATAATGATTGCATGGAAGCCTGTAAAGACAAGTACACCAACGAAGATGGGAGTAAAATCAAAGGCCGTGGAGGATGTAAGTTTTCTTGCTGGGTAGACACCGTCATTCAACTTGCCGAGATCCTTGCTCCAATACTTAAGTAACTTTGATTTAAGTTAAGTTCAAATTAATTTTTGCCATTAGGGCCCTAATAGCAATTTTAACTCAAACGAAAAAAGAAGAAAAAAAATCTTAACTTACTAGTCAATTTAAATTCTTATCGTATACTTTATTCTTATGAAAAATCTCTTTCTCATATTAATATGTTTGATTCTTTCAAGCTCCTGTAAAAGGATTATTGTAGGCTCCTATAGTCAAGAAGCCATTGATCCATACCTTAAAGTTTTTGAAAAAGGAGATAAAACGATCATCTATATCCCCTCAATGCACATTGGTGCTCCCGAATTTTATGCTTCGATTAAAAAAAATATTGATTCGCTTCGGTCAGCAGGGTTTACTATTGGGTATGAAGGAGTAGCTAGTCCAACTGGAGATACCCCTGAACAAATTGATACCCTTAAACGAAAATTTAGGAAAATCATACGATTTCACCTGACCAACAGCTACAAAGATACAGCCAATCACTCTATTTCAAAACAAATAAAAAAACGAAAAGGCATTGCACAATCACGCAAAAACACTGGATTAAATTACGATCAAGATATAAATATGGATTTATCCGCTAATGAAATGATTAAGCGCTATGAAGAAGAAAACGGTAAAATTCACCTAACAGATTGTGATTTTTCTACGCCGTTAAATGCTCGGTATAAATGCGCTAAAGACAAATCCATTTCCAAATTTAAATTCATTCGAAACCTGAGGGATGATCACCTCTGCAATCTACTTATCAACTCAACTGAAAAGAAAATTGCCGTACTCTTTGGGGCAGGACATTGGCATTCAGTTTATCCAAACTTAACTAAGGCAGGATACAAACTGGTGAAAGGAAGTTTTCGCCAATATGGTAAAGACAATACTTCGCGTTAATTGCTATTCAACAAAAACTGATTGTTTTAAGGAGTGTCGAGAAAATACACCCATGAAGACTGAACTAAAATCAAAGAGAAGAATCGCGATAAATTTGTTATTTGATTTTAATCATATTACAATAATTTTTTAACGGAGATTAATAGGAGGACCATTTCCTTTCAATAAAAGATTATATACAAACCAGCTCTTTACTGCCCAAACTTTCGCCTTACCCAAACAGGATCTCCAAACTCAGATATCCTCCTAAAACATTACTAAACATCCAATACATTAAATTCATCTATGATAAAAAATAGCCCATATAATCACTCCTTAATTACCCATCCCTGCGTATAACTCAATCATATATTTCTTATGACTCCCATATAAAATGAAAGCTCCCGTATATTGTATGTTATTTAGTATCTTAAAAAGAAATATTTTACACCTTCTAGCCATGCATGGTCAAAATGAAATGATGAATTTCCACACCCAATCCATAAATAACATTTCTAATAAGACTGGCTTCAGTATAAAAAACAGAACTTAATGTATCTATAAGGGGCTTGTTTCTAAGCTAATTGTAGGCTTTTTTGCCATTACCCTTTTTGTCCACACCCTCGCCATTTAACGCACGAAAAACTCTCCCTTTCCATATCAAAACGACAGTTAAAATTACATCGATACACAAATGTTAAAATCTTAATTTTTTTAACAAAATGGACTGAAATTTCGATATTCGTTCCTGCGTAAAAATACTATAAACTCAACCGTTTTTTCTTACAAATTTTAAATGATAAAAATCAAGAAAAAATCATTTCCATTTGCTACTACAAGAAGGAGAGGAAATTAAACACGTTGAAGCAATGCTAATTTAGTTTAAATATAAACTGCGTCAAATACTCAATTTTAAGTTAGGTCAATTGAAAAAAATATATATTTTCGTTTTTTTTAACTTCAATTTAACTTTAATTAACCTATGAAAAATATCTTCCTTGCAGTAATAATTGCTTTTCCATTTTTAACATTTGGACAAAAAGAAAATCTACCTATTTTACCTAAAGAACTACAAATTAAAACAGCGGTCTTAGCTGCGCCTGTAGAATTCAGAGAAAATGCAACCGTTCTTGGGTATAATCAAAAAGGTGAATTCGTAACGTTACGCAAAGGTACAAATGGTTTTATTTGTTTAGCGCCAAATTATAAAACCCCTCGGAATTATGCTTCTTATTGTTATCCTGAATCACTAGAACCCCTAATGAAAAGAGGACGAGAGCTCGAAGCCATGGGTAAGAAGAAAGAAAAAAACGAAATTAGAGCGAAAGAATATAAGGAAGGGAAGCTACACATCCCTAAAGGTCCTACCATCATGTATGCCTATTATGGCTCCTATGAAAACCTGAACCAAGAAACCGGTGAAATTGCCAATGCAAAAAGACGCTATGTCATTTATTTACCTGAATCTAAAGCCTCAGATTTTGGATTATCCAACAAACCCAATAATTTAGGAATGCCATGGTTAATGGACGAAGGTACATACAAGTCACACATAATGATTACCCCTCCACATCAACATGGAAAATAATTTGGTATAACCCTAAGGGGGCAACTCCAAATTTCGTGTCATTCATGAAATTGCTTTAACAAAAAACTTCTTATTGATATTAATCTAACAGACAATGAAACTCAGTCTTTATACATTACTATTTTGCTTGTTAAATATTGTTCAGCCAGTTAATGCTAGTACCGTATTTGACATAAATACGTTTTCGTTTCAAAACAGTTTTCGAGGGAAAGTAATCAATAAAGATACCAAGATAGCATTGCCTATGGTAAAGGTAACTATATCAGAATTAGGTTTAGAGACCTATACAGACATAGAGGGAAATTTTGTATTTGATAAAATAGCATTAGATAAATTAACCTTGATTGTTGAACTAGAAGAATATACTACTCAAGTAGTTAATATAACGAGCTCTGATCCTCCTCCTACTATTTTACTTGTAAAAAATTCAGTTGAATTGGAAGAGGTTTTAATCATTGGTAAACAAGAAAGAAAAGATGGCACAACTTCCACTAAAATTGAGCGTAAAGCATTAGAGCACATCCAGGCAACTAGTTTACAAGAGGTAATGCAACTAGTTCCAGGAAAAGTCGTAGGAAATCCGAGTTTTTCAAATACGAACCAAGCTTCTATTCGCCAATATGGAACAGACAATTTAGGATCGTTAGGTACGTCTATCATTGTAAATGGCGCGAACTTATCAAATAACGCTAATCTTCAGCAAACATCTACTGCGCGATCGGGGTCCTCTGCTGGTTTCTCATCTTCGAGTGGTGGTGGAATTGACCTACGAGGTATTACGGCTGACAATATCGCTTCGGTTGAAATATTACGAGGAATTCCTTCAGTTGAATATGGTGATTTAAACGCTGGCGTTATGATCGTAAAGACTAAAGCCAGCAAAGAACCATTACAGTTAAAATCTCGTTTCAATCCTAAAATGAGTCAATTTTGGATAGGAAAAGGTTTTGAATTAAGCGGTAATAAAGGAACCGTTTTTACCGACTTAGACTATACAAAAAGTTATGATAAAGAAACAAACAAATATCAAAAATACGAACGCATAACAGGAACTTTACAACATACCTATATATCAACGACCGAAAACAAGTGGGAATTGAATTCAACATTAGCAATGGGACTCACAAAAGACACGTATGATTTTGACCCTGACTTTGTACTAGATTCTTTAAAAAATTCTTCGGAAGAAAAATATGTTCGTTTTGTAAATAATGGAACATTTCGATTTAATTCGCTTTTCTCAAAAACCTTAAGATATACTGTTTCTGCTGAATACAAGGATCAGGAAGGATATCAACAACGTTTTTATAATGCAGATATTATTGCAGAATCTTATGCTACAAATAATAGCACCAATGAAGTTTCTTATTTACCTTCTGCCTATTTAAGCAAAATGTATGTCAATGGTAAACCACTTACCTTAAACGCAAAATTATCTAATCAATTTTACCTTTCATCAGCAAATATAAATCATAACATCTTGGCGGGAATCGAATGGAAAATGGATGCGAATTATGGCGATGGAAAAAGCTTTAATAGACCTCCTAGAAACACTTCAGGAGCAGCATACAGAGAACGTGCATACAGCTCTATTCCCGCATTACAACAAACAAGTTTATATATACAAGATAAAATTTCGAGCTTTATAAATAATAGAAAATTAAATATTGTAGCGGGTTTACGATACGATGCTGTACAGCCCTTTGAAAATTCATTTTCCCTTAACTCCTTATCTCCAAGGGTGAATATTTCATATGATTTGCCTTTCAATCTAGCGCTAAGAGGAGGCTTTGGAGTTACTTCTAAAGCGCCAACATTACTATACCTCTATCCTGAAAACGCCTATTTTGATTTTTACAGTTTAAATCACTACGCTAGCGACCCAAACGAACGATTGGCAATTATTACAACTCGTGTTTACAATACACAAAATACAAAACTTCAATTATCTAAAACAAATAAGTATGAATTAGGCCTCGATTGGGACATTGCCAATTCAAGGAAAAACAGACTGTCTTTGACTGGGTATTATGAAAAAACTGAGAATGGTTATAGTTTATCGACAACTATAAATTCTGTGAAATTTTCGAATTATCCGGTGTATTCTATCAGTAGCCGCCCTGAAGGACAACAACCTATTTTGAGTAATGAAGTAGAAAATAAAACAAGATTTGTCTCTTATTTTGCCCCTTCCAATAATATTAACAGGACTAATAAAGGAATTGAATTTGACTTAAACCTGCGTGAAATCGAAGCAATAAATACTTCGTTTAACATTAACGGTGCATATACTTATACTAGATCCATTAACAATGAACATTATATTCTTCAACAAAACCTTGCAGATAGAGAAACTACAAGAATTGGGGTTTTTGATAGAGGAATGGGGACAGTTGACCAAAGAATTGTCACAACACTTAGAGCAATTCACCATATTCCCGAGGTTAGTTTTGTTTTAAGTCTATCGGCCCAAACCATTTGGATGGATCAAAATAAATACCTGGGATACAATCCAATTCCTGCAGGGTATATTCCATTTAATACAACAGGAGCAGATCCTGAAATTATTTATTTTTCCAATGAAGAAAGACAAGCAATTGATCCAATCAGCGATGCTGATATCTATCGAAATATAAACGACTCCTATTTTATTGAAGAAAAATGGGATCCTCTATGGTTATTTAACATTAAGCTAACCAAAGAATTTAAAGGAGGCGTTAGTTTTTCTTTTTACGCCAATAATTTCGTAAATAACAGGCCTTTAAAAACAAGCACAAGATATCCTAACCAATATAATAAAAGAAATATTCCGTTCTTTTTCGGTTCAGAAATCTCTATTAAATTGTAACCTATAATTTTTTTATATACTATGAAGACAAAGATCTCCCTTTTTTTAATGTTAAACGTCATTGCGTTTTTTACATCCTGTAGTAGTGATGATAATACCATCAAGACAATTCAATATACAATAACGGTTGAATATCCTGATAATTACGCAAGTGTTTTGGCGAGTGATGTTACTATAAACTTAACAAACCAAACTACAAATGAAGTATACACAGGTATTACAGATGCTACTGGATCTGTAAGTTTTGATGTTATACCAGGCACGTATAATATAACGGCCTCAAAAGACTTAACAGCAAATGAAACTGAAACATTAACTGGAGTGGCAGAACAGGTTTTTTTGAATGCTAACACCCCTCAAATAACCATCGTAGCAGAAGGTACACAGACCACACTGAAGCTTGAAGGTGGCGCCATAGGAGACTGGGTAATAAAAGAATTCTATTATGCGGGAGTTCCTTCTTTTTATTTTTATGATGCCTTCATTGAAATATACAATAATTCAACAGACGTATTATATGCTGATGGCCTTTTATTTGGGAGTACTAAAGCTGGTTCATCTTCATCTACCTACGCTTTTATAGCTGCAGGGGAAACAGATGTATACTTGGCTGTTATGATGCAAATCCCTGGAGACGGAACGCAATACCCTGTTGAGCCAGGAGAGTCAATTGTAATTGCGATTGACGGTATTGATCACAAGACCGATCCAAATGGGAATCCAAATTCACCTGTAAATCTTGGTCCTACGGTGGCTGATTTCGAAGTGTATTTTGACGTGAATCCAAACACACCAGATACAGACAACCCAGATGTTCCAAATGTTAACATACTACATTCGTACTCAACAACAATGTTTGATTACATCCCCGGTATAAATGGTTCAGGCCTAGTAATCTTCAACCATGAAAATCCAACAGAATTAGAAAAATTCACTCAACCTAATTCAACTTCTTCAAGTTTATATGTTAAAGTTCCAAAAGAGAATATCATCGACGGTGTTGACGCAGTTAAAAACGAAACTGTTACAGCAGAATACAAACGTCTACCAACGAATATTGATGCTGGTATGACTACTGTTGGCGGTACATTCAACGGAACTTCAATCCGTAGAAAAATTAAACAAGAAATAGACAATCGTAAGGTTTTATTGGATACGAATAACTCTACAAATGATTTTGAAGCGAATTCAAATCCAAACCCTAAAGGTTGGTAATTAAGATTGATTAACTATACATGAAAAAAATTTTGTATTTAATTCCGATTCTATTCTGCTCTGTTACTATTGCACAGGAGAACCCTGTTTCAAAGTGGCAGGAAGTTACTTTTGACCAACGTACACTTACGTTTGACAATCCGATGTTTCTTAGCAGCCTGGATAGCACCAACTTAGGCCATACTACGCTCAATTATTTTATTAATAAAAATAATTTTAGAGATGCTTATATGCCTGAAAAAACAACTGGTTTTACCATGCAATCTGAGCGTTTTATAGTAGTCAATGATTGGAAGGTCTATGGGAATTTTATATTTTCGACATATGAAGATTTTAATTCTAACTATACGGCAATGGCTAATCCCTATACGGATAATCCCTATCAAATTGCCGATTCAGTTCAAGCAGATTGGCGCAAACAACACTATTCGTTAGAGGCCCAAGTGGTTTCACCTCAGCTAAGTAGCTCTTTAAAGAGTGGAATTGGAATTAAATACGAAGTTTTAAATGGAGCTCAACAAAAAGATCCAAGGCCGTTAGACAAAGTAATGAACTTGGAACTCACACCGAGCTTAATTTACACCCCAAACAACCGATGGGAAGCTGGGATCAATGGATATTATAACCGACTAAGACAAGATCTTAGCATTTCGCTTGAAAATCGTTTAAGCGCACAAAAAATTTATAAAATGTTAGGGTTAGGTGAATATCTATACAATGGTCCCATTTTATTAACCGGCGATCTCTCTCGAAGTTATGAAGGGAATACCTATGGTGGTGGAGTATCTTTTGGTTATCACATCAATTCAAAACATCGTTTAAAATCTATTCTGAGCTATAAAAAACATACAGTAAATGCTACAGATGGGTCATCGACACCCTTTAAGGCAGGTAAACACGAATATACAGATTTGGAGGCGCGCATCGCTTATTCCATCAAAGGAAATGCAAAAAAGCATCACAACATCTCACTTTATGCTTTAAACAGAAGTACATCGGATAATGAATACATCCAAGTATTGAATACAACAACCCAATTATATGATGTCCTTTATTCTGCAGAAATGCACAGTAAAACCATTAATAAACTTCGTTTGAATTATGAGTCATTAATCAGAGACAATGACCAAAATGTTAAATGGTTTTATCGTTTTGGTACTATGTTCAATTATGTTGAAGAGACCTACCCAACCACACTTAGTAAACAAAGCATGACCAATTTATTGACCGATTGGGAGTTAACGCGTTGGTTCAATCTCAAAAAAGGAAACGTATCTATCTCTTATACAGGCAAATACCTTGCTAATTTTGATGCTGAATTTGTATACTACAACAAGACAATTTCAACCAATTTTGTAGCAAATCAAATTGCTTTTCCAAACCACGATTATAACATAACCCCCTATTTAGGAAGTGCAATTAATTTGAAGTATACCTTTGATTCCTTTAAGAATTATCAATCAAATTTATATTTTAAAGTAGCTTACAAAAATGTAAGAACACTTGATGATAGTGTTTATTTCAGCGAAGGAACTAATAACAATTGGCTATTATTTACCATTGGTTTATATAATTAATTGATTACAAATTTTTGTGTTAATTAGTTTATTGTATAGGTATGGGATTTATAACTAGGAACCATCTTCTTCAATTATATCGTTTTAAAATTTAAACAACAAATATTTAAACAACATTATGAAATTATATCTGTCTATTATAATAACCTTAGGACTTGGTCTCAGCACGATTGCTCAAACCGTCTTAAAACCCTCAACAAAATCTGATACATATTTTGCAATCGTTGTGGACAACACCACATTTGAAGGCGCAAAAGGAGAAATACTCGCCTATAGAAATAGTGTAGAAAAGGATGGATTGGGAACCTATATTATTCATCACAACTGGAGTAATCCTTCGGAGATTAGAAAAATCCTCAAGGACTTATATTCAAAAAAGAAAAGACCCCTTGAAGGTGCTGTATTTATTGGTAATATTCCAATCCCTATGGTTAGAGAAGCACAAAATCTAACCTCAGCATTTAAAATGCCAGAACGAATTAGCTGGTATCGATCATCTGTTCCTTCAGATCGATATTATGACGATTTTGACCTTCAATTCGAATTTATAAAACAAGATGAAGATGAAAAACGGAAAGACCATTTCTATTTTAAATTAAAACCTGAAAGTCCACAATATATTGAAATGGACATTTATACAGGTAGAATAAAACCCCCTGTTTCATCAAACCAAGATAATCCAATTGAAATGATTAAATCTTACTTGACGAAACTGGTAGAGGTAAGAAAAGAAGACAACCAGTTGAATGAAATGATCGTTTCTACTGGCCATGGATATAACTCTAATTCAATGAATAGTTGGGCGGGTGAAAACATGGCACTCCGCACCTCCTTTCCTGATTTATTTAAGCAAGGAAACTCTATTAAATTTCTTTCGTATAGAAATGCTGAATTTATTAAGTTTAATCTATTGACAAAACTTCAACGTGAAACATTGGATTTTGCTTTTATGACAGGCCACGGAACATCAAGTTTACAATTACTAAATGGCTATCCAAATGTTTCTAATCCGAATCAGTCAATGGTGAATGTAAGCCGTTATATCAGATCAAAAATGAGAAACGGAAAAGATTCTGGAAGTGATTTAGAAGCGTTAAAAGCGAAATTTCAAAGTTCGTTGGGACTAAATGATAAATGGTTTTTAGATGCTTTTTCCAAAGAAAAAATAGAAGAAGATTCTATCTACAATGTGAAAATGGACATAAATAAAAATGATCTTAAAAATATCAATGCCCGCGTTGCTTATATAAATTCTTGTCTTACGGGGTCATTTCAATTGAAGGATTACCTGGCAGGTCATTATCCATTTTCAGATGGTAAAAATGTGGTTGCCTTTGCTAATTCTGTTGGCGTTTTACAAGACTTATGGAGTTTAGAATATCTGGGTATTATACAACATGGAGCAAGAGTTGGACACCTACTTAAAAAGACCGCGTTTTTAGAGACTCATATCTTAGGTGACCCAACTTTCCATTTTCAATCTAACGATCAAGTTGAATTAAACAGGTTGATGGGGGCTAAAATCAGCACCAAATTTGACTGGGAAGATATCCTTAAACGCTATGCTAATAATGCCGACATCAAAGCTTACGCGTTGAATGAACTTTATAACTTAGAAGATGAATCTACCTTTTCTCCACGGCTTTTAGACATATTTAAGACCAGTCCATTTGAAGCTGTACGAACCAAATGTTATTTTTTATTAAGACGTTATGGAAATCAAGATTTTTATAAAGCATTAGCATTAGCAAAGGATGATAACTATGAATATTTACGCCGCAAAGCTGCTTACGATTATGCTGAAATGGGTGATGACAAATACATTGATGACATCATTGACTTTTACATAGAAAACATTGAATCAAAAAGAGTTATCTATAAACTTAAAAGTGCCTTACAGTTTTTTAATTATGATAAAGTCTTAGCTTCATTAGATAAAAAACTTAAAAATAATTCTACGATTAATAATTCTGAAGAATTATATGAAAGTTTAACGAAGTCTATATTAAATAACGAAAAGAGAATGAAATCTCTTAGAGCTGAGTTTTCTGATCCCAACATTTCAGATAAAGCATTGACTGCTGCGCTTAGAACCATGCGTGCGTATCGTCACCACCTATTAGTTCCAAACGTTATTAAAATCATTGAAAATCAAAATAAATCAGACGAAATAAGGATAACCGCCTTAGAAACCTTGTCATGGTACGGATTTTCTTATACACGTCAAGAGATCATTGATTTGTGTAACTCATTAATCGGAAACAACAAAGTAAGTACTGCTTTAAAAGATCAAGCTTTAAAAACGTTGAACCTTATTAAAGATTCAGGAAGAAGACCTTTTTAACGAGCGGGTTATAAAAGGATAGTTTAATAAAAAAATTGCCATGTATAAATTTACATGGCAATTTTTTATATCATCTTTTACCTCCTCAATAATCGTCCAATTTAGAAAAATACAGCTAAACACCCATTCGATAAACCCAAAAATTCATTTTAGTACAACATGTGTTTAATGCACTCTAAGAGATAAGCGCTCACTTTAGAAAAGAACCTCATTTTTTAAACTTCTTCGGAGCGCAAAATTTTAAATTACTGATTAACAGGTTTTTAATGTATAGACCTGTCAGGTACCTGACAGGTATCAAAACAATGAGCTTTATATTTTTATCAATTAGTTTTCCTCTATGGAAATTAATTCCAAAAAGGAATATGCTACCAAATAAGGATCTGCTTGAACTTCTTTTTTGACTAAAAGGGTATATTTAAGCCCCTCTTCATAATTAAACCCCTCAATTTCTTCAACCGGAATTGAATTAGGGTTTCCATCTTCTTTAATTAACATCACCTGTCGAGCTTCATCTTCTTCCATTGGAATGAAGTCCACAATTTCTGGTCCTACCTCAATAGTAATTTCCTCTTCACTATCCTCTGTCACCACCTTCTCTGATGAAATTGTACTCATATAGTCATACTGAATAAATGAACCATCAGCGGGAGGGTTTGCCAACCATGTTTTAATAGCTTCTACGGTGTATTTTGTACCCTTTTCATAGGTAAAATCATCAAAACTAGCTGTACCATTGTTTAACAAGTATTTAGCAGTACCACCATTTTCTGAAAACACCAAAAACTCTCCGTAGGTAGTGTTCGACATAAAATATGCGCCTATACCTGTTTCTGGATAAATAGTTAATAGCACCGTTTCTTGTCTATCCTCATCGTCGTTTAAAGAACAACTTGAAATAAAAATCATTGATAGCAAACAGAGTAATAAGGAAATTTTTTTCATTATTAATTTTTTTAAGATTCGTTACCAAGAGGATGGACTGGTTTGCGACACGTTGCGTATGCCGATAGTATTTTTTTTAGGTAGCTCATTCGATTTCCTCGACATTAAATCGGAATTCAACGATCCATATCACAAGGTAATCTACTTATATACAGTCACATAAACTGATTCAACCTTCATCATATAATACACCTATAAAAAAAATTTGAAGGACTGATTTAGCCTAACTATTGCTTATTTATTTTTGACATAAATCAGTTTGTATTTACTTTTTGGATTTTCTCGTTGTTCTATCTCGAACTTTCCAATCGCTTTAATCAGTGGAGTTAATTTATCATATCCGTAATTTCTCGAATCAAAATTTGGTTGCTTTTTTTGAAGTAAACTTCCCACATCTCCGAGAAATGCCCAACCATCTTCATCGGATAAATCAGCTATTGTTGCAGCGATTAAGGAGGTCACTTTTGGTGTAAGTTTATCTACACTAACTTTTGACGTATCCTTTTGACTAACATCTTCTTTCTTTTCATTTTCTTTTCTTAGAATTTCGATATAGATGAACTTGTCACAGGCTACAATAAAAGGGCTGGGTGTTTTCTTTTGTCCTATACCAATCACTTGCATCCCAGCTTCTCGCAATCGCGTTGCTAGTTTAGTAAAATCACTATCGCTTGAAACGAGGCAAAATCCGTGAACTTTTTCAGAATAGAGAATATCCATTGCATCGATAATCATTGCTGAGTCGGTCGCATTCTTTCCTGTAGTATAGGCGTATTGTTGAATAGGGGTTATAGCATTCTGCAATAATAGCGGCTTCCATCGTGTTAAGTGAGGACTGGTCCAATCTCCATATATTCGTTTGATGGTAGGATTTCCATATTTTGCAATCTCTTCCATCATTTCTTTGATATGGGTTGAGGGGATATTATCACCGTCGATAAGTACCGCTAAATTTATATTTTTAACCATGTTTGTTCGTTTATTAATTCATTTACACGCGGAAATCGTTACTAAAAAACCGCGATTCAGTTTATGCTCAATGTTCCTAATCCATTGCACATTCCACCATCACAAATATAAGAACTATTGAACACCCTTTGTGTATTGAACTCTTCAAATTTCACATCAACCTGCGGTTAATTCAAAGAATGACAGCTCCAAGCGCACAACAGTTCATAGGTCTGAATACACGAACTTTCTTATAAAAAATAGTTCTTTACTTGCGCTATTAATTTAGATCCATCCGGATCAGCTCTGGTTTTATAGTTTGCTAAATTTTCTGCCATTCTGAAGTTCTTCTGCGAAAAGGAGGTTGTTCACTTTAAACGGTTTTTAACACCACTTGTGCGACTTCGTTACCTGTTTGATAAATGGAAACTTCTTTATCGGTAGCTCAATCTTGAGCACCTTCCATGTATTTCTGAAAAATTGAAGCGTATTCATCAATTATTATTTTCCTTTGTTCGCTGCTCATCTTTTCAACAGTATCCTTCATAAACGCTGTTGAAATTCCGCCCGGCTCAATTAAGGAAAATTTAATATTAAACGGAGCTGATACATAGGTAGCTAAAGCTTCCTGTTGAACGAAACTCAACGAATTTTTAAGAATGACCTCACCAAACCCATACAATTCAAAATCAAGGCTTAATTTATCAAATTGTTCCTTTAAGATCGCCCTATAGGTTTTGGTGTGATTGTATTTTAGATATAGGGTCATTTTGGCCGCTTTCTTTTATGCATACGTCATTACGTATAGCTACGAAGATACGTTTTTTCTACTTCCAGTTTTCTAAATGCTCGCATTCTCACTGTTCAATTGCCTCTTATTCTATCAAAAATATTCCAACTGAACAAGGCCGTGTTTAAGCAAAGACACCTATCTTAATGAACCATTTGAGCTTCCATCTACCGAAGGAAAAAGCAATAAAGATGCAATGTACTATACCCATCGATGAGGCGTCTCAACAATGTTAGTACGATGGTTTTTCGAGCGCCTTTGGCGTCCAATTTCTAAAAAAGCTCATTACTTTTTTTGTGTCATGTCCTTTCCCCTCTTCTAACAACGCACTATCCTGGGTGTGTAACCGATTGCCATCACCATCCAAAACCACAAATACTGGAAATCCAAAACGCTGCGGATAGCCAAGCGATTCAAAGACTTCTTCATTTTTATTTTCAGGGCTATAATTGATATGAACCGACACATAATTCGCGTCTAATATTTTTTTCAATGCCGGTTCGGCATTTACTTTTTTATCGAACAAAATACACCATCCACACCAATTACCTCCCATTTGTAATAGAACGTGCTTTCCTTCTTTCTTTGCTTGTTGAACCGCTTCTGCAATTTGAACTTTCGCATCTGCACTTGGATCATACAATTTTTTTTCTTCCGCTTTTGTTGCCTGTTGAGCAAACATACCTGTACTGGATACTACCAGACACAAAATAAGACTCCATGTTTTCATACTGATTTACTTTAGTTTAGATATTTTGATATAAAAATACGCGATTTAGGTTTCTGACCCATCATTTTTCTACATAAAACAAGAATCACATCAACACCCACACAGTAATACCCTGCTAATCAAGACTTCACAAAGAGGAGCAGCAAAAAAATATAGTTTTCATAAAATTGGAAAAAAACATCGGTAAATGCATCATTTATCTATCTACAAACCCCGCGCTTCCCTAATAATATTTTATGTATTTTTGTTGGCAATTTGTAATCATATACCTATGACCGAGGAGAAAAAATCCCTTAATTTTATTGAACAAATTGTAGCGGACGATTTGGCAAAAGGCCTAGCTAAAAGCAGCCTTCGATTCAGGTTCCCTCCAGAACCAAATGGTTATTTACACATAGGCCATGCTGCCTCAATTTGTTTAAATTTTGGATTAGGAGAGCAGTATGGCGCGCCCGTTAATTTGCGTTTTGACGACACCAATCCAGCCAAGGAAGAGCAAGCCTATGTAGACGCTATTAAACGTGACATTAAATGGCTAGGTTTTCATTGGGATAAAGAATTGTATTCGTCAGATTACTTTGACCAACTCTATGACTGGGCCATCGAATTAATTAAAGCGGGAAAAGCCTATGTAGACGATCAAACTTCGGAACAAATTGCTGCACAAAAAGGCACACCTACTTCGGTAGGGAGCAATAGCCCTTATCGAGATCGTTCCGTCGAAGAAAATCTAGCCCTTTTTGAACAGATGAAGGCTGGTGCTTTCGCTGAAGGATCACATGTGCTTCGTGCTAAAATTGACATGCATTCTCCCAATATGCATATGCGTGACCCCATAATGTACCGTATATTAAACAAAAAACATCATCGCACAGGAACACGTTGGCACATTTATCCTATGTACGATTGGACACATGGAGAATCTGATTATATCGAACAAGTTTCACATTCTTTTTGCACTTTAGAATTTAAGAGTCACCGTGAATTGTACGACTGGTTCTTAGACCAAGTATATGAAAAACCCAATATCCGTCCAATTCAGCGAGAATTTGCACGTCGCAACTTGAGTTATACTGTAATGAGTAAACGAAAATTACTCGAATTGGTAGAAGGTGGATATGTAACGGGGTGGGATGATCCGAGAATGCCTACTATTTCTGGATTGAGACGAAGAGGATACACCCCGAACTCTATTCGAAAATTTAGTGAAATCTCTGGTATATCAAAGCGTGATAATGTCACCGATGTTTCACTATTAGAATTTTGTGTTAAAGATGATCTCAACAAAACAGCGCCTAGAGTCATGGCGGTATTAAACCCGGTAAAAGTTGTTATAACCAATTATCCTGAAGGAAAAGAAGAATGGCTTGTTGCCGAAAACAACCCGGAAGATGAAAAGTCAGGACATAGAAAAGTGCCTTTTTCAAGGGAGCTGTATATCGAAAGAGAAGACTTTAGGGAAGTCGCCAACAAACGTTTTTTTAGACTTACATTAGGTAAAGAAGTCCGCCTTAAAAATGCCTATATTATTAAAGCAGAATCAGTGATAAAGGATGATTCGGGTGAAATTATTGAAATTCACTGTAGTTATGATCCTTTAACAAAAAGTGGTTCTGGGACTCCAGAGAGTAAGCGCAAAGTAAAAGGCACACTTCATTGGGTCTCAATTCCGCACGCAATTAAGGCTGAAGTGCGCTTGTACGATCGCCTATTTATTGATGAGGCGCCCGACAGCCATAAGGATAAAGATTTTAAAGAGTTTATCAATCCAAACTCACTTAAAATAATTCCAGAGGCCTACGTAGAGCCTAGTTTAAAAAATGCGAAGCCAGAATCAAACTTTCAGTTCCAACGACTCGGGTATTTTAATATTGACACCGATAGTACTCCAGAAAAACTTGTTTTTAATCGCACCGTACCCTTAACCGATAGTTGGGCAAAAATTGAAAACAAAAAAGAAACGCCATCAACGATCAATTCAATGCCTATGGTAATGACTGCTGCGGGAAAATATTTAAAGGCAAGGGAAGATGAAGAACGCAATGCACTGACCAAACAGCTCCAAGAAGCTGCTGCAACGATTACCCTTGAACAGCTTGTTCCGCTACTCGCAACTGCTCAGAGCAACAAAGAGTATTTAGGGTATTTAATGACCTTAAACAGTTTTCAATTGTCAGAAGGCGATATAGCATCGCACAAGGAAGTTCTAAACACATTATTAGGGAAAGCCTTGTTAATGAAAAATTCATATGTACGGTTTCAAGCTGTTGATTTTATTGGAAGAAATCCGAGTCTCAAAAAAGCCCATGAAACGCTGCTAAAAAAGATGGCAGTAGAAGATAAAAACACACATATTTTAGCCCGATTAACCGAATTTTAACTGGTGTAGATAAGGAATGAAAATCGTAGAACAAATAAAACTCCCTATCAAAGAAGAAATGGAAAGCTTTGAATCAAAGTTCAAGGCGGCTATGATTTCAAAAGTCCCCTTACTCAACAGGATTTCTCATTTTATTATCCGCCGCAAAGGAAAACAAATGCGTCCGATGTTTGTTTTTTTAGTCGCAAAAATGGTTTCTCAAGGCAAGGTTAATGAGCGTAGCTATCGAGGGGCTTCTTGTATTGAGCTCATTCATACGGCGACGCTCGTTCACGATGATGTAGTTGATGACAGCAATCAACGACGTGGTTTTTTTTCGATTAATGCCTTATGGAAAAATAAAATAGCCGTATTGGTTGGCGATTTTCTCCTTTCAAAAGGCGTATTACTTTCGATTGATAATGAAGATTTTGACATTCTAAAACACATTTCGGTTGCGGTAAGAGAAATGAGTGAAGGAGAATTATTACAAATAGAAAAAGCCCGTAAATTAGATATTACAGAGGAGGTTTATTTTGAAATTATCCGTCAAAAAACTGCGAGTTTGATTGGGGCATGTTGTGCTATTGGCGCAACTTCTGTAGATGCTGACGCGGATGAAATTGAAAAAATGCGTGAATTTGGATCTATTATTGGGACTGCCTTCCAGATGAAGGATGATCTTTTTGACTATTCTGAAGCCAAAATTGGTAAACCTACAGGGATTGACATTAAAGAACAAAAAATGACCTTACCCTTAATTCACGTATTGAATACCTGTACCTCGTCAGAGCGAAAATGGTTGATTAATTCAATTAAAAATAAAAATCGTGATAAAAAACGCGTAAAAGAAGTCATTGCTTTTGTTAAAAAAAACGGTGGTATAGAATATACGATAACGCGAATGAAGGAGCACCAACAGCGTGCTATGGACATCCTCAATAGCTATCCTAGCTCCCCGTATAAAAACTCACTTGAAATGATGGTAAACTACGTCATTGACCGAAAAATATAATCGCTCACCGTTAATAAAATTCCGTTTACAAACGACTACAAACGCTTACAAACGACTAATATCGTATAACAAAAAAAAACTAACCTCAGCACCCCCAATAATCATAGCGAGTTGTAATCGATTAAATTTCAAAATTTTAGTAACTTGCATAAAGAATATATAAGCAATACTGATATACAATAGTTGTAAGCAATGTCAAAAAAATCGCACTATAAATGAAGATAACTAACTTTAAGATTAACAATTATCGAGCAATTGAGGAAATAAATTTTAAATTGAATTTCTCAATAAACCCTATCATTGGAATAAATGAAGCAGGAAAAACTTCTGTACTAAAAGCAATATTAGCATTTGACAGAACAAGAGATAAAATTAATCGAGGAGAACATTTAGAGTTTAAAAACAAGTATACTATTGGAACTCAAAAATGCTCAATTAGTGCAACGATTAATCTTGACAAAAATGAAGTTAAAAAATTCATTGAAAAACTAAATTTAAAAACTGATTCTGAAGATTATAAAATTCTATCTAAAATCAACGAAAAATTTGATTTTACACTAACAAGACACCTATCAAACCCCGATAAAAATTATTCTTGCGTAATTGACGGGACGCAAGAAAAGACATTAGATAAAATCACAAAGTATCTTGTTTCAAACCTACCATACATACTTTATTTTGATGATTTTGCAGATAGAGTTCCTGAAGAAATTGAATTTCCAGCAGATTATAGAAATACTACAAATCTAGGACGAGGAAAAGACAGAGAATGGAAAGAAATAATACAAGAAATATTTAAACGAGCAGACACAGAAGGTATTGGAGAATCTGAAAATGAAAATCATTTAATTTCCTATTTGAAATTTGAAGATGAGGATACTAAAGATGATATTCTATCTGACGTTGAGGACACGCTAAATAAAGAAATTATCAAAGAATGGAAACGCATCAAGAAAAGCGGAAAATCATTTGCAGATGATAGTGATAAATTAGAATTAGTAATTGTAAATCACGAAAATACTTTTAAGTTTAAAGTAAAAGACAAATCACATAAGGATAAAAAAAGAACATTTGATATTAGTGAAAGAAGTAAAGGATTTCAATGGTTTTTCAATTATATGATTAAACTAAAATTTAATCCAAATTATAAAGGAAAATTAGAAAATTCAATTTTTCTATTAGACGAACCTGGTTCATATCTTCATTCTTCCGCTCAAAGCGAACTTCTCAACGAATTACAAACTGTATCTAAAAAAAATATAATCATTTATTGCACACATTCACAATACCTACTTAATCCTGATGTCATAAAACTAGGAAGTATAAAGATTGCCGAAAAGAAAAGTTCTCAAATCACTTTACAAAATTACGGTAATTACAAAAGCACCAAAAACAAAGGGGCTTTAAGTCCAATTTATCAAGCATTACAACTAAATTTCGCTCACGATTTTATTGGAAAAATAGTAATTACAGAAGGAATAACGGATTATTATTTATTGAGTATCATTCAAAAACACACCAACCTTATTGCTAAAGACATTAAAATAATTCCAAGTTCTGGAGCAAGTCAATCTTCGACCTTAATAAGTATTGCTATTCCTTTCTCAGAGAATTTTGTTATATTTTTAGATAATGACAAGGCTGGAATTGCTGCAAAGAAAAAATATATTAAAGAATTTGGAGAACAAATCTCAAATCATTTACATATATACAAATCTGATGAATCAAAATATTTGTTAGAAGATTATTTATGCTCTAAAGACACTGAAAACTTATTAAAAATAACAAAATCAGAAGACCCAAAAAGAGCTTTAGGATTTCTATTTTATGATTACAAAAACAACCAAAAAGATTTCGTCAAGAATTTATCAAAAGAATCGTTGAATAATTTAAGTGATATAACAAAAAGAATAAAATCAATATAAACACAGCTTACAACAATGGTAATCGTTGCACAACCCCCAAAAACAACTAATTATTGACTTGTTTTTAGTGGGTTTAAGCGAGGCTGTAATTTTATTGACTACTTAATTCTGTTTTTTTTGACGGGTTAAATCGACCTACTATGCCTCTCAGGTGGTC
>JALKAY010000005.1 GCA_023015935.1 Flavobacteriaceae bacterium F08102 | reverse complement strand
GAAAATACGAGAATCACTATAATACATCTTTTTATCATTTTTTCTATCCGACTCACAACGTCGCCTTTCTTTTGAATCTTTGAGTTGTTGGTTTTGTATGTCGTTGTATTTCTCTGACTTGTTATAAGGTTTTTCCAAAGGCCTCATCTCCATCCCTTCTCCGAGAAAAGGGAGCCTTCTTTGATCAATAATTTTTATAATAGGTACATTTTGCGTAGTTTATCACGTTAAACATCACATGTTAAACAAGGATAAATATTAAGAAATCACATTTTATACGACCCCTTCAGGGTCGATCTGTTTTGGGAATTACTTGGCTATAACATTGCACCCTTTCGGGGTGAGAGCGCGTCTTTAATCATACAGCACAATTGGTTTGTATGAATTTTGAAGGTTTAGATTTCCTTGTTATTTGTAATTTGAACGTTGGAGGTTCTTAATGGGCGAAGGATGTTGCACCCTTTCGGGGTGAGAGCGCGTCTTTAATCATACAGCACAATTGGTTTGTATGAATTTTGAAGGTTTAGATTTCCTTGTTATTTGTGATTTGAAAGTTGTAGGTTCTTAATGGGCGATGGATGTTGCACCCCTTCGGGGTGAGAGCGCGTCTTTAATCATACAGCACAATTGGTTTGTATGAATTTTGAAGGTTTAGATTTCCTTGTTATTTGTGATTTGAAAGTTGTAGGTTCTTAATGGGCGATGGATGTTGCACCCTTTCGGGGTGAGAGCGCGTCTTTAATCATACAGCACAATTGGTTTGTTTGAATTTTGAAGGTTTAGATTTCCTTGTTATTTGTGATTTGAACGTTGGCGGTTCTTAATGGGCGAAGGATGTTGCACCCTTTCGGGGTGAGAGCGCGTCTTTAATCATACAGCACAATTGGTTTGTTTGAATTTTGAAGGTTTAGATTTCCTTGTTATTTGTAATTTGAACGTTGGAGGTTCTTAATGGGCGAAGGATGTTGCACCCTTTCGGGGTGAGAGCGCGTCTTTAATCATACAGCACAATTGGTTTGTTTGAATTTTGAAGGTTTAGATTTCCTTGTTATTTGTGATTTGAACGTTGGAGGTTCTTAATGGGCGATGGATGTTGCACCCCTTCGGGGTGAGAGCGCGTCTTTAATCATACAGCACAATTGGTTTGTATGAATTTTGAAGGTTTAGATTTCCTTGTTATTTGTGATTTGAACGTTGGCGGTTCTTAATGGGCGATGGATGTTGCACCCCTTCGGGGTGAGAGCGCGTCTTTAATCATACAGCACAATTGGTTTGTTTGAATTTTGAAGGTTGAGATTTCCTTGTTATTTGTGATTTGAAAGTTGAAGGTTCTTAATGGGCGAAGGATGGTGTACCCCTTCGGGGTGAAGTTCCACTTTCAAACACGTATCAATTTTTAGACAAGTCTTTTTTTTTCGCTAAACTGAACGCTCCCACCAAAGCCGGTGGAAGAAAAAATGAGAAAATACATAAATCAATATAATACATCTTTTCTCATTTTTTCCAATCGAATCTCATTTCACTTGATTTAATTTGTTCCGTTTAGTACGGTTGTGACACCGTATAATTGCTTAAATGACCTGTATGAAAGATCATTAAAAAAAACATACACCATTGCATAAATCAATGGTGTATATCCACAACAATACATAGGTAATTTTAGAACTAGTGTTCGTTCAAACGAAAATCAGGATAAGCATCCATCCCATGTTCATACCCATCTAATCCTTCCATTTCTTCTGTTTCACTAACGCGAATCCCAAGGGTTTTTTTCAGGGTGAATAAGATGATAAAAGATCCTGAAATACATAAAAGGGCATACGCTCCAACGCCAATTAATTGATAGATGAATTGGGTCCAGCCGGCCAAGTTCCCAAAAATTCCGACGGCTAAAGTCCCCCAAATTCCACAAAGTAAATGTACCGCAATAGCACCAACCGGATCATCTAATTTAAATTTGTCGATTATTGCTACACCTATTACAATAATGATTCCTGCGATAAGGCCTATAATGATAGCGTCATTTGGTGACATTTGATCAGCCCCAGCCGTAATCCCTACTAACCCCCCTAAAATTCCATTTAGGAACATGGTTAAGTCATAATTTTTATGATAAAATGTTGAAACGATAAAAGCTCCTACTCCTCCTGATGCCGCTGCCAATGAGGTGGTAACCAATGTTAATGAAGTTGCCCCTGGGTCTGCTGATAAAACTGAACCACCGTTAAAGCCAAACCATCCCAACCAAAGGATAAGTACACCTGCTGTAGCAATGGGGATGTTATGCCCTAAAATAACAGCCACTTTGCCATCTTTGTTAAATTTTCCTATTCTAGCCCCCAGTAACCATACGGCGACAATGGCTGCCCATCCTCCTACGGAATGGACCAAGGTAGATCCCGCAAAATCGTAGAATCCAGCGGCTTTTATTAATTCATTTGCACTATTATATTCATTTCCTAGGGTGTGTAAAAAACCACCTCCCCATTTCCATGATCCCCCAATGGGATACACAATACCAACATATAAAATAACAAAGATCATAAATGGACCAATCTTTACACGTTCGGCAACGGCGCCTGAAACGATGGTGGCGGCCGTAGCGGCAAACATTCCTTGAAACAGGAAGTCAGTCCAATAGGTATACCCATTATTATAGTTCAAGTCTAAGGCTCCGGTGTCAGTTAAAGGTGCGTCTAAGCCAAATCCGCCAAAACCAAGGATTCCATTAAACTCACCAGGGTACATTAAATTAAACCCAACGATGTAATAGAGTAGTAGTCCAACAGTAATGATGAAAATATTTTTAAATAAAACATTGATCGAGTTTTTTTGACGGGTTAATCCAATTTCCAAAAAGGCAAAACCTAGATGCATAAAAAAAACAAGACCCGTACAGATCATCATCCAAACATTATTTATTGTAAGAGACTCCATAGTGTAAAAGATTAGGTAGATTGTTTTTTTAAGGTTTGTCCGCCTTTTTCACCGGTACGAATGCGATAGCACTCTTGAATATCTGAAACAAATATTTTTCCGTCTCCAACTTCACCTGTGGCAGCTGCGCTTAGAATGGCTTGGATCGTAACTTTTTCAAAATCATCATTCACCACAATAGATAAATACCTTCGTTGAATATCACTAGTACTGTAACTTACCCCTCGATAAACGTGCGCTTCTTTTTCATTGCCGAGACCTGTCACATCCCAATAGGAGAAGAAATTCACATCTACCTGATGCAGCGCTTCTTTAACTGCAGCAAATTTTGACTTCCTAATAATCGCTTCTATTTTTTTCATTGGTATAAAAGTATTTTCACCTTAGTACGTATTATTCATGTTTAACTAAATTCGAAGATGAAAACATCGTTATACTGGCTTCGAACTTGGTAATTATTAGTTGGCACGATTAGCTTTTAAAAGGACATTGTTGTATTGCAAAAATGAGTTGTTAAGCGTGCAAAAGACATTTTTAAAATTCAAATATAATTATATATGTAATAAAAACAAGGGGGTGTCTTTGTTTGAAACCTATTTTTTAGGTAAAATCAGTTAAATGATAAGGGGTAAATGTGTTAATATGCTAATATTTTCAGTAACATACCTGTTTAAAATAGGGGGTGTATAAAAATAATTACAAATTATATGCAAATTGATAAAAATGACATTTTGGAAAAAAAAGTGACACTCCTTTGTTGTATTGGTCAAATGACAAGACAGGATATGTATATTTGTTGGATGTATAAATAGTAACTTATGAAAAAAACGGTAACGTTGTTCTTAACGGTTCTTTATTTAAGTATTGTTAGTGCGCAAGAGAATAAAGTAAATTTTAAAAAATTAGATAAGTATTATGCTAAAATGGTCAAAGACTGGGATGTTCCCAGTGCTGTGATTGGAATAGTAAAGGATGGTGCTTTGGTCTTTACGGGTAGTTATGGGGTAAAGGAAGTGGGTAAGCCTGCTGTGCCCAATGCATCAACGAATTATGCTATTGCGTCAAATTCAAAAGCGTTTACATCTGCTATTATTGGCATGCTTGTAGATGAAGGAAAGTTAAATTGGAATGATAAAGTTAAGGATATTTTGCCCTACTTCGCCTTGTATGATTCTTGGGTGTCTGACCATGTAACGATACGTGATATTTTAAGTCATCGAACAGGGCTAGGAACATTTAGTGGGGATGTAATTTGGTATAAATCGGATTTATCATCAAAGGAAATCGTTGAGCGTGTACAGTATTTACCCAATGCCTACGATTTTAGGGCAGGTTATGGGTATTCTAATGTAATGTATATTACCGCTGGTGAGGTGATAAAAGCCATTACTGGAAAATCGTGGGCAGAGAATGTTAAAACGCGCATTTTTGAACCTTTAGGGATGAAAACGAGTAGAACCAGTCCTAAAAGTTTCAAAAAGGATGATAATTTCGCAACACCCCATGCACGTGAAGAAGATGAAAATATTCCTATAGACTGGGTTGACTGGGAAGAAATAGGAGCGTTAGGAGGAGTAATCTCAAATGTAAACGATCTTTCTAAATGGGTAATTGCGAATTTGAATAATGGAGTGTATGGAAAGGATACATTGTTTTCTAAGAATACTAGAAATATGGTTTGGACTCCTCATACAAGCCATCAAGTTGATCAAACTAAAAAAAATGATTTTGACCGTCACTTTAATGCATATGGTTTGGGCTGGGGAATAAGTGATTATCGTGGAAAATTCCGTGTGGGGCATACCGGCGGGTATGACGGTATGATTACCGCAATCACAATGATTCCTGAAGAAAAACTAGGGGTTATTGTATTGACTAATGGAATGAATAGTCCGATCATGGCTGCTACCTATTATGCATTAGATCAGTATCTCGGAGCTGAAAAAATTGATTGGTCTAAGAAACTACTAGCGGCAAAAAACAAGGGAAAACAAAAAGATACACGGGTTGAAGATCGTAAAAAAAGTAGAGTCTTAGGGACTAAACCGTCCTTACCATTGGAAGCCTATGTGGGAGCTTATAAAGCGGCGATATATGGAACTATTTCAATACAGAAAGAGGGAGACGATTTGAAATTGACTTTTGAACATTCACCTGAATTATCAGCTACCTTGAAACATTGGCATTACGATGTATTTGAAATACGATGGGATGTTAAACACGCATGGTTCAATTTTGGTACCGTTCAATTCAATCTAGATAATAATTTGAAGGTCAAAGGAATGACTTTTGATGTTCCAAATGATGATATCTTTTTTGAAGAATTAAAACCCGTTCGTGTTGAGGACTAATTTAAAAAATCTATAGCTAAAATAGGTGTTGTAAATGTTTATGCTGTGAAATACCCGTATAGTTATCTTATTTCTCTTCAATTTTTGGGCTTTCGTTTTCACGGATGGCAAAAGCAATTAGACCAAAAAACAGTACATCAAATGGTCGATAAAACCTTGCGGTTTGTCATAGACGATGCGTATAAAAGTCTTGGTGTAGGCCGTACAGATGCTAAGGTTTCGGCGAGTCAATACCTTGTTCAACTATTTACAGCTACCGAATTACCAAGTAGTTTTTTAAGTGAGTTTCAATCCAATTTACCGCCAGATATTTTTGCGGAATCGGTGGAGTCTGTACCTCGGACGTTTAATCTTATCCAACATCCGAAAACTAAAATCTATGGATATTTTTTCTCTTTTGGCACAAAAAATCACCCCTTTTCAGCTCCATTTATTTACGGAATTGCAGAAGAACTCAATCTTGAAAAAATGCAAGAAGGTGCTAAGATTTTTGAAGGCTATCACTGGTTTCATAAATATTGTACTAAGCCCTCAGCAAACACCAATTTTTATCGTCAAATAATTCGCTGTGAAGTTGTTGAAAATACGTTGTTAAAGGCAAATTTTTTTCCTGAGAAAAGTTATGTTTTACGGATTTCTGGAACAGGTTTTTTACGCTATCAGGTACGGTTAATTATGGGGGAGTTAATTGCATTGGGGAAAGGAGACTGCACGATTGAAGATTTAAAAGCTTCTTTGCATAAAGAGAATGATCGAAAACCGTTAAAATCCATTGCTCCTAGTTCGGGTTTACAATTGTTACAAGTAACCCTAGATTAATGGAAAGGGAATTTGTGATTACATAAAAAAAAATCGTCTAAACTATTAGACGATTTTTTCTTTTTGAATTGCGTTTACTTTAGTCTTTAAGTACGCTTCTTGAAATCACAATTTTTTGGATTTCACTCGTTCCTTCATAAATCTGTGTAATCTTGGCATCTCTCATCAAACGTTCTACATGGTATTCCTTAACAAAGCCATATCCACCGTGAATTTGAACGGCCTCTACAGTAACACGCATCGCCATTTCTGCGGCATATAATTTTGCCATTGCCCCAGATAAATCATAATTGTTATGTTGGTCTTTATCCCAAGCAGCTTTCATACATAAATGTCTGGCGGCTTCAATTTCAGTGGCCATATCTGCTAATTTAAAAGCAATGGCTTGATGTTGGCCAATCTCTTTTCCGAATGATTTGCGCTCTTTAGAATATTTTAAAGCCAATTCATAGGCGCCTGATGCAATTCCAAGGGCTTGAGAAGCTATTCCTATTCGTCCTCCAGCCAATGTCTTCATGGCAAATTTAAAACCAAACCCATCCTCTCCAATTCTATTTTCTTTTGGAACCTTAACGTCAGTAAACAATAAAGAATGAGTGTCTGAACCTCTAATTCCTAATTTGTTTTCTTTCGGTCCAACTTCAAAACCTTCCATCCCTTTTTCAACGATTAATGCGTTGATTCCTCGATGTCCCTTTTCAGGATGCGTCTGTGCAATGACCAAATAGACACTTGCGGTTCCACCATTTGTAATCCAGTTCTTAGTTCCGTTTAATAAGTAATGATCCCCTTTATCAATGGCTGTAGTGCTTTGTGAAGTAGCATCACTCCCAGCGTCAGGTTCACTTAAACAAAACGCACCTATAATTTCACCAGTAGCAAGTTTGGTTAAGTATTTTTGTTTCTGTTCTTCTGTTCCAAAGGTTTCAAGTCCCCAACAAACTAAAGAATTATTTACAGACATTATCACGGAACACGAAGCATCTACTTTTGAGATTTCTTCCATCGCCAGCACGTAGGAAATGGTATCCATACCACCACCACCATACTTTGGGTCTACCATCATGCCTAAAAAACCGAGTTCTCCCATTTTTTTTATTTGTTCTTTTGGGAATTCTTGTTTTTCATCTCTTTCAATAACGCCTGGTAATAATTCAGTTTGTGCAAAATCACGTGCGGCGTCACGAATCATGATATGCTCTTCGGTTAAGCTAAAATCCATTTTATATTTGTGTATTATGTGTGATAAATAAGGTTTGCAAATATAGGTTTTTTTACAGGTTTTTTTACAGAAATTTTTAAATCTAGCTTATTTACAGGGTTTACCATAATTCATTTTATTAATTTCCAAATTAGATTTTATCTATGGAGACGTTTCGGTGAATAGTCACTGCTCATTTTTTAGTGAATGTCGCCACTTAGAGCTACAAGAATTAGTACTTTTATAGCCTTATGAGAAAATCAACTATGTATGCTATTGGTCTAATGAGTGGAACTTCGCTGGATGGTGTAGATCTATGTTATGTGCGATTTAGTCGTGATAATACCTATGGGTTTAAAATCTTAAATGCGACAACCATCCCTTATTCAACACTTTGGAAAGAAAAATTACAAGCGGCTTTTTTGGAGGACCCTTCTAATTTAGGCCATTTACATCAAGCGTATGGGATTTATTTAGGGGAACTACTACAATCGTTTATTCGCGAAAATGCCATTGAAAAATTAGACTTTGTAGCCTCTCATGGACATACTATTTTTCATAAACCTGAAGAACAATATACTTTACAAATAGGAGACGGTGCGATGATTGCAAAGCAAATAGGAGTGAAGGTTGTTGCTGATTTTAGAAGTCAAGATGTACGCTTGGGTGGACAAGGAGCACCATTGGTTCCTGTGGGAGATCGATTGTTATTTGGAGAGTACGATTATTGCTTAAATTTAGGAGGCTTTGCAAATATATCTTTTGAAGATGGGGGTAAGCGCTTGGCATTTGATATTTGTCCTATTAATATTGTATTTAATCATTATGTACAAAAAGTAGGAAGGGCTTTTGATGTTGGTGGGCAATTTGCATCAAAAGGAAAGGTAGATATAACTTTAGAAGCAGCATTAAATGAATTGGCATACTACCGTAAAAATCCCCCAAAATCCTTGGGTTTTGAATGGGTTAAGGAGACGGTGATTCCGTTAATTGATCAATTCGACTTGTCAGTAAAGGATGTATTAGCAACATTTTCGCAACATGTAGCATTGCAAATTTCGAAGGTAATACAACCAAGGAGACGCGTACTCGTCACGGGAGGTGGTGTCTATAATACCTTCTTTATGAATCACCTCATACGAATGACAGCATCTGAGATGGTTATACCTTCTAAAATGATTATAGAATATAAGGAGGCATTGATCTTTGCATTTTTAGGGTATTTGCGTTTAGAAGGTGAAACAAACGTGTTAAAAGAAGTGACGGGTGCAGTTAGAGATCATTCTTCAGGTGAGATCTTTGAGGTTTAATAGCCAGCAATAGAAGAGAAAGATTTTTTAATTATTGAAAGCTGTGAATGGAATCATCGCTTATAGAAGAAATAACTACTACCTTTGTCGCTAAATCAAGAATGGCGTAAACGAAATGTCATTTTTTTAATAAAAGATTATGTCATTTAAAAAGTTAGGCCTTTCTGAGGCTTTGTTGAAAGCCGTAGAAAAACAGGGCTATGATACGCCATCCCCAATTCAAGAAAAATCAATTCCGTTAATATTAGAAGGTAGCGATGTATTAGCATCTGCTCAAACTGGAACAGGAAAAACGGCGGGATTTACCCTTCCCTTATTGCAATTGTTATCACAAGAACCTCCTTTGAGAAATCGGCCCGTAAGAGCTTTGATACTAACCCCAACACGTGAATTAGCAGCACAAGTATATCAAAATTGTAAACAATACAGTGCTTTTTTAGATTTGCGTACAGCAGTAATTTTTGGAGGTGTTAATCAAAAACCTCAAGTTGCTACTTTACGCAATGGTATAGATGTGCTCGTGGCTACGCCTGGAAGATTATTAGATTTACATCAACAAAATGTTTTGGCTTTGAATAAGGTTGAAATATTAGTTCTCGATGAGGCGGATCGAATGTTGGATATGGGATTTTTAAGAGATATTAAGAGAATCATTGCTACATTGCCACAGAAAAGACAAAACCTCTTGTTTTCAGCAACCTTTTCAAAAGAAATTAAGCAGTTAGCTAATGGGTTATTGCATCAACCAATTTTGGTAGAAGCAACTCCTGAGAATTCAACCGTTGATTCTATAAATCAAAAAATAATTCGTGTTGATAAAGCACAAAAGCCACATCTACTCGTAAAATTAATTAAAGAGGGGAATTGGAAACAAGTGTTAGTGTTTACAAGAACCAAGCATGGTGCAAATAAATTAACCAAAAAATTAATTGCTGAAAATATTTCTGCGGCTGCCATTCATGGCAATAAAAGTCAAGGAGCAAGAACAAAAGCCTTAGGAGGATTTAAGTCCGGTGATATTCGCGTCTTAGTGGCGACAGATATTGCTGCACGTGGATTAGACATTCCTTTATTACCACATGTAGTAAATTTTGAATTGCCAAATATTGCAGAAGATTATGTGCACAGAATTGGACGAACAGGTCGTGCAGGTGCTAGTGGAGTTGCCTTGTCGCTGGTTGATATTGACGAGATGGCTTATGTTAGAGAAATTGAAAAATTGATTGAACAGCGTATAGTGAGTGAGGTTTTACCCGGATTTGAGCCGGAAAATCAACTGACCCCAGGATCAAAATCTGCTAAACAAAATAATAGAAATAGGAATACTCGAAATTCACGGCCTTCTTCAAAATCGTCACATCAAGGAAATCAAAACCGCCCTAACAGAGCCAAACAAGGTGGTAAAAGAAACGTGCGGTAACTAAAAAAATAAACAGCCAATTATTTGTAAATCTTGATATAAAACAGGTATTCAATACCCCTGTTAATTTTTTGCCTTTTGACTAAAAAAGGTTGTTTAATGATTCAGATACATAGGTTAAAAATTTTATATTTGCGACACAAAAAATAAATGGAATGAAAGCGTTATTAAAGAAATATGAAGATAAAGCACCAGAGATAGTTTTTCACTGGAATGATAGAGAAACAGAGGCCGAAGGCTGGGTAGTTATAAATTCGTTACGGGGAGGTGCAGCTGGCGGTGGAACTCGAATGAGAAAAGGCCTTGATATGAATGAGGTGTTATCTCTTGCAAAGACGATGGAGGTGAAATTTACAGTTTCAGGTCCAGCTATTGGTGGTGCTAAATCGGGAATTAATTTTGATCCAAATGATCCTCGAAAGCGAGGCGTATTGGAACGATGGTATAAGGCGGTTTCTCCTTTGTTAAAAAGTTATTACGGTACTGGAGGTGATTTAAACGTAGATGAAATTCACGATGTTATTCCTTTGACAGAAGATTGTGGAGTTTGGCATCCTCAAGAAGGAGTGTTTACAGGACATTTTAAACCTACAGAAGCGGAAAAGATTAATCGTATTGGTCAGTTGAGACATGGGGTGATAAAGGTCATTGAAGATACCAACTATACCCCGGAAGTTTCTCGGAAATATACCGTAGCAGATATGCTCACTGGGTATGGTGTTGCAGAAGCAGTTAAGCATTATTATGATATTTTTGGTGGAGACATTAAAGGAAAACGTGCTATTGTACAGGGATTTGGAAATGTAGGTTCAGCAGCCGTATATTATTTAGACCAGTTAGGTGCGAAAATTGTTGGTATAATTGATCGTTCAGGTGGCGTTATAAATGAAAATGGTTTTTCTAGTGAAGAGGTACGGACGATGTTCTTAAATAAACGTGGTAATGAACTCGTAGCAGATAATATGATTCCGTTTGAAGAGATGAATGAGCGAATTTGGTCATTGCCAACTGAGATTTTTGTTCCAGCAGCAGCATCAAGGTTGGTGACTAAGGAGCAAATTACCTCGATGATAAATACCGGATTGGAAGTAATTTCTCCAGGTGCCAATGTGCCTTTCGCCGATAAAGAGATCTTTTTTGGGCCGATTATGGAAATGACTGATCAACAAACAAGTTTGTTGCCAGATTTTGTCTCAAATTGTGGAATTGCAAGGGTTTTTGCATATCTTATGGAGAGTCGAGTTGAATTGCCTATGCGCGATGAAGCTATCTTTTCTGACACTTCAAGGACGATAAAAAATGCCTTAGAAAAAATTTACAAGCTAAATAGTTCAAAAACAAATATTTGTAAAACTGGTTTCGAAATAGCCTTGGAACAATTGATTTAATTTATATATTTAGACCTTCTAAAAAAATGAAACCATGACCGCATTGATAATTTTTGTATTCATCATTGGATACTTGGCAATTACGTTAGAACATCCTTTAAAACTTGATAAAACAGTACCTGCATTATTGATGGCATCATTAATGTGGGCCTTATTGGCTATCGGATTCCACGCAGGGTGGTTTGATGTTATTGACGGTCATGAAAATGTGTTTAGTTATTTAGCAGGGGCTAATAATGAACATGCAGATGAAGGGTTTACTAATTTATTATTACATCATTTAGGTAAAACGGCAGAGATTTTAGTCTTTTTAATTGGAGCCATGACGATTGTCGAAATTATTGATCTTCATCGTGGATTTGATGTGTTGAGGTCATGGGTTAAAACGACAAGTAAGGAAAGACTATTGTGGATTTTAGCCATATTGGCGTTTGTATTATCCGCGATTATAGATAACCTTACCGCAACTATCGTATTAATTACACTTTTACGTAAGTTGATTCCAAATAAAACGGATAGATTGTGGTTTGCAGGTCTTATCGTAATTGCGGCAAATGCAGGAGGTGCTTGGTCACCAATTGGTGATGTAACCACCACAATGTTGTGGATTGGTAAGAAGGTGTCTGCTTTACATTTAGTGGAGCGAATTGTATTACCTTCTATTGTCTGTATGGTGATTCCAACCTTTATTGCCGCTAAATTCTTACCTGCTTTTAGAGGGAATATTGAAGTTGATACGAATGATTACAATGAAGAAGATAAATCATTGCTAAGTAGTCGCACGATGTTGTTCCTCGGTTTGGGAATGATCGTTTCTGTGCCTATTTTTAAAACGATAACACATTTACCTCCGTACCTAGGTATGATGTTGGCCTTAGGGGTTGTGTGGTTAGTTTCTGAATATATTCATCCTGAAGAGGATTTTTCAGAGGAGCGAAAACACTTGTATTCTGCACACCAAGCCTTATCGCGTATTGAAATGTCAAGCATATTATTCTTCTTAGGGATTTTAATGGCCGTAGCGGCTTTAGAAGCATTAGTTTATGGAGCTGTTATGATAGATGGTGTTGAAGTACAAGTTGGGACATTGCGATATGTGGCAGAAATACTCAGTGGTGCGATTCCGAATCAAAGTGTCGTGGTTGGAATCTTAGGCGTTTTATCTGCTGTAATAGACAATGTACCTTTAGTAGCTGCCTCTATGGGAATGTACGATTTACCAATGGATCATAAACTTTGGCATCTTGTAGCGTATTCTGCCGGAACTGGTGGAAGTATGTTAATTATCGGTTCAGCAGCCGGTGTTGCTGCCATGGGAATGGAAAAGATCGACTTTATTTGGTATTTGAAAAAAATCACATGGTTGGCTGCATTAGGATTTATAATCGGTTACTTTACGTTGTTGTTTATGGAAAGTCTCTAGCCACATATGGGTATACTTAAATGGGTACCCGTGTTGGTATAAATTTACCTTTTGAAGAATTGTTGTTTTGGTAAGGCATTGAAAAAGGCTTACTTAAAATCTTGGTAATTAGTGAAATCACAATCATGATGTAAAGGTTAAAATAATTATCCTTCATGAACAATTTTAATTTGTAATAAACGTTACCTAATACATATCCCTTAACCTAAGTAAATTTATGTTGCTCACTATCCAGCAAGGAGCTGAATTAGCTCAAGAAAATCTCGATGAAGTTCTCAACGAGGAGAAAACACTTTCAATTTATAACCTTATTATGGATGGGGGCCTTGGAGGTCAAATCATCATTTTAATTTTAGCCATCCTATTGGCAGTAGGATTGTATATCTATTTTGAACGCTATTTGGCAATCAAAGCGGCCTCTAAAATGGATAAAAACTTCATGAATCAAATTAAAGATCACGTTACGAATGGGAAGTTGGAAGCCGCGAAAATATTGTGTGTTCAAGGAGCCACTCCAGCTGCTCGATTAATTGAAAAGGGCGTATCTAGAATCGGAAAACCATTAGAAGATATTAATACCGCTATCGAAAATGCGGGAAAGTTAGAAATTTATAAACTCGAGAAAAATGTAAGTGTCTTGGCAACCATTGCAGGGGCTGCGCCTATGATTGGTTTTTTAGGTACGGTAATTGGAATGATTGTTGCGATTCATGAAATCGCAAATGCGGGAGGCCAAATTGATATAAAAATGCTATCTGATGGTTTGTACACGGCAATGACCACCACGGTAGCAGGTTTGATTGTTGGTATTATTGCGTACATAGCATATAATCATTTAGTTGTCAGAACGAATAAAGTGGTTTATCAGATGGAAGCTAAAGCCGTCGAATTTTTGGACTTACTAAATGAACCTGCCTAATGAATATTCGAGGAAGGAATAAGGTTAGCCCAGATTTTAACATGTCGTCAATGACCGATATTGTATTTTTGTTGTTGATATTTTTCATGTTGACTTCTACCTTAGTAACAGTTAATGCCTTAGATATTTTATTACCAAAGGCAGCAGGAAAGACTGAAAACAACAAATCTGTAGCGGTAAGTATTACAAAAGGCTTGGACTATTATATTGATCGGGAAAAGATTGGAGAAGCGGAATTGGAACAAAGTTTGCTGAGTTTATTAAATTCAGAGGAAAACCCAACCATCGTCTTAAGAGCTGAACAGGGGGTTCCGATAGAGAAAGCCGTCCATGTGATGGATATTGCAAACAGGCATAAGTTTAAAGTAATTCTAGCAGTTAGTCCTAAATGAAATGGCATATTTAGATACTCCATATAAGAAAAAATCTGCTGTGTTAACTTCGGTTATCATGGCATTGATTGTTTTTTTGATATTCACATTTGGAATGAAATATTTTGATCCTCCAAAAGAATATGGAATTGCTGTAAATTTCGGAACTTCTGAGGTAGGAAATGGAAATACACAACCTACTGAACCTTCGGGAGCTCCTGCAGAGCAGCAACCCGTTGAAGAAGTACAAGACGAAGTTGAAGAGGCTGTGGAGGAAGTACAAGAGGAAGCTGTTCAAGAAGAGGCTTCAGTATCTGAGGATGTTGCAACCCAAGATAACGCAGAAACGATTCGAATTAATAAGGAAAAGGAGGCCAAGCGTAAAGAAGAGGCTGCAAAAAAAAAGGCAGCAGAAGAGGCGCGTAAAAAACAAGAAGAGGCTGAGCGTAAAGAGAAAGCTCGATTAGCAGCTATTGCAAAGAAGAAAGCGGAGGAGGATGCTAAAAAAGCAAAATTAGATGCCTTAATGAGTAGACTTAACAATTCTAAAGGTGACGGTAAAGGTGGTGGTGAAGGAAATGATAATCAAGCAGGTGATAAAGGAGATCCAAATGGAGATCCAAATGCCAGTGGGTATTACGGGAATGGCGGAGGTGGTTCTGGAGAGAATTATCATCTTGAGAATAGAAAGGCGCTGTGGATGCCCATGCCTGTGTATGACTGTAACGAGCAAGGTACCGTGAAAGTGATTATTTCTGTAGATAAAAACGGTAGAGTTATTGCAGCGACTCCAGTTATTAAGGGTACTACGAATTCAGCACCTTGTCTATTAAAAAGAGCCAAAGAAGCAGCGCTTAAAACAAAGTTTAATCCCGTCAGTAAAGCTTCAAAACCGCAAGTAGGACACATCATATATAACTTTAGTCTTTCAAAATAAATTGAACTACCAAGAGACCTTAGATTGGATGTTTTCAAAACTTCCAATGTATCAACGACAAGGGTCAAGTGCTTTTAAAAAGGACTTAACGAATACTTTAGCATTAGCTGAACGTCTTCATAACCCGCATCAAAAATTCAAAAGTGTACATGTAGCAGGAACAAATGGCAAAGGTTCAACAAGTCATATGATCGCCTCTGTTTTACAAGAAGCAGGGTATTCAGTTGGGTTGTATACTTCTCCACATCTAAAGGATTTCAGAGAACGGATAAGAATTAATGGCATTCCAATACCAGCAGAAGAAGTGGTTGGGTTTGTGCACAATAATCAAGCGTTTTTAGAAGAACGTCAGTTGTCTTTTTTTGAAATGACCGTAGGATTAGCATTTGATTTTTTTGCGAAGCAAGAAGTGGATATTGCAGTCATAGAAGTTGGCCTAGGAGGACGATTAGATTCTACGAATATTATTCAGCCATTAGTTTCGGTTATTACCAATATAGGGTATGATCATATGCAGATGTTAGGTGAAACACTAGTGGAAATCGCTGTGGAAAAAGCGGGTATAATTAAAAAACACACACCTGTTATAATTAGTGAACAACAAGTAGAGGTTTGGCCTGTTTTTCAAGCAACAGCAAAAAGAAATGCTGCACCTATCTATCTTGCGGAAGATTTAGTCGAACAATCTTTTAAAACTGATTTAGGCGGTTGGTATCAACAAAAAAACAGTAAAGCAGCGGTACAAACGCTTGAGATTTTACGCAGTTTTGGGTATGCTGTTTCAGATTCGGACGTAGAAAAGGGCTTATTGAAGGTAGTTGAAAATACAGGATTACTTGGTAGATATCAAATGTTACAGGAGCATCCTAAGGTTATTTGTGATACGGCGCATAATGCGGAAGGACTCAGATTGGTGTTGGAGCAATTGCTTCAGGAGCCATTTGAGCAACTACATATGGTAGTTGGATTTGTAAACGACAAAAATATAGCAGAAATTTTAAAGTTATTTCCTAGAAAAGCACAGTATTATTTTTGTTCTCCGGCGATTCCACGTGGATTACCAGTAGAGATGTTGGCAGAAGAAGCGATGAGCTTGGGCTTCGTTGGGACGGTATATGCTTCAGTAAATGAGGCGTTTAGATCGGCGTTGAACGCTGCGAATTCTAAGGATTTAATTTATGTTGGAGGCAGTACTTTTGTCGTTGCAGAAATCGTGTAACTTTTTGCAAAAAATCTTTGGTAGAATTAAAATCTAATTTATATTTGCACACCTCGAAAGGGCAATTAGCTCAGTTGGTTCAGAGCACCTCGTTTACACCGAGGGGGTCGGGGGTTCGAATCCCTCATTGCCCACATCAAGCACAATCCCGATAAAACTTACGTTTTATCGGGATTTTTATTTTGCGCCAAACCCAAAGCTTTGCTTTGAAGGTTTGCATCGCAAAATAAAAATCCTCGATGCGTTTTTACGCATCGGGATTGTATTTGCAGGAGCGGGTAAGGTAAGGGATCACCGCAGGTAATCCCTAGTTTGAAGTGTTGGGACAAAAAAAGATGATTAGCATCACAGTACCAAGGCTTATTTCAGGCTCCACAGGGTGATGGTAGGAATCACCGGAAGTAATCCAATGGCGTAACTATATATTCTCCGCCAATCAAAATTCCTATCAGTCTAAATCTCCCAACAAAATTTCTAGAAATTCACTATCCTCAAAGTTGTCATTTTCTTGTAGTGTTTGTCGAATAATTACAACATTTAAAGAAGGAATCAAATACATTCTATTTTTACCTGCTCCTAATCCTCCAATAATTTCTACAAACCCATGGTGATAGATGAATCCGCCAGTAGAGCCTGAGGGTGCCATATCATTTGTGTTAAAACCATAGCCCTCTTTACGATTTAGCCAAGCAAAATTTCCATGACCTGGATTGGGGCCAGTCGCGACGAATTGTTCTGCTAGTAAGTCGGATTGAATAATTTGTTCGTTATTCCAAAACCCTTTGTTTAATATAAATTGTCCGTACTTCAGCCAATTACGAGGAGTAAGTGAACATCCATTTGGGATATTGGGATTTCCGGATAGGTCATGGGTCCAACTTTCATAGGTTAATCCAATTTTTTCAAAAATTTCAGTTTCAAGGTATGTTAGCGGATTTAGTGAACTATGTTGTTCCTTTAGTTTTTTATCCAATAGGGCGCCAAAGACGTAGTAATTACTCGGACCATATGAAAACTTAGTGCCAGGGGTATTGACCATGGATAACTCGTCAATGGCATATTGATAGGTATTATCTGCATTAGAAAAGGCGATGAAATTTTGTGAGAGCCCTGATGATAGTGTCAATAAATCTTTTATTTTAATTTGATCTTTGCCAGGGTGTATGGTTGCATCTTGCCATTCAGTAATGGTATTAGCGACAAGTTCTTCATAATTAATAAGGTTTTGTTGTTTTGCTAAGGCTGCCACGGAGGCCCAGAAAAATTTTGTTGCACTGTATATATGGGGTGCTGTATATTGGTCAGCACCATTCTGATAATCTTCAAAAATAATTTCACCATTTTCTGCAATTAGGACAGCACTACCACCATTTTCTTTCGCATAATTGGCGGCGTTTAATAGTTGAGATTCACTAAAAATACTCGACGAATCAGTTAATAAATCATCATCACTTCCAGTACATGCTGGGGCAAATACGATATTAATTAAAAACAGAATTACATAATTTTTCATGGTTTGCGATTTTTTTGATTAGACGCCTAGGAAACAAAAAGGATTAATTGCCTCAGTTTAAATGAAAAAAATGGGCACGACATTTATGTATGGAATTAAGAAACTAAATGATTATGATTCATAGGTTCTTCGAATCAGCATAAGATGTACCATTTATTATTCTTTAATGGTGGAATAGTGAGTTGTAAATGATCTGAAAAACCATAAATATTCTTAATGCTTTAAGTGTGTTATTGTGTTTCTAATAAGGAGGTTCTGGCGCACAAACAACCTTTATATTTCCAAATAGAGTGTGCCCTTATTGAGATTGGGTTTAATTAAACTGGCTCTGAAAAAGAAGAGGATGTTCGATGTATTATAACCTTCTAAGATCAATTGTTATCGTTTTTTAATTAGTGTTTAAATGATCACAAGTGAAATATGCATTCACTACTTTTCACAGTCTTTTAAATTTTTTAAAGAATGAAGAAAGCACCATGAAAAAACTAAGATTACTTAAGAATATAGGTGTTCATTTGTGTTTTAAAATCAAACAATAAGAAAAGAATTGCTTTAACTTTTTCGCCTAAATTTTTACTTAGAATTTTAAAAGCCCTAGTAATATGACCTTCAATAGTTTTAAGGGAAATGTCTAGATATTCCGATATTTCATAATGCGTTAGTCCTTCTTTTTTATTTAATAGGAATACTTTTCTACATTTTGAGGGTAATTTATTAATCTCAATGTCAACTAATTTAATAAGATCGTCGATGTCTTCATAATCCTTCTCAATAACAATATCCAATGCTTCTAAATATTTTTTTTCTAGGAGAATAACGGGCTTGTTTTTTCTATATTCATCTATAAATTCATTGTAAACAGATTTAAACAGATAGCTTTTAATAGAAAACTTCGAATTAATATTCTTCTTGTTTACCCAGATATTGGCAAATACATTTTGAACAATGTCTTCGGCAAAACCTTTGTCTTTAGTTAACGTAAAGGCGTAGCCAAATAAATTGCGGTAATGGGTGTCAATTAAAAAATGGTAGGCCTTTTCATTACCCTCCTTTAATTTATCGACTAAGAAAGCATTGTTATTAAAACTCAAATCAATCTGATTTTATCTGTCTGTGTGCTAAACTATAAAAAATATCAAATAAATTAGAGGGGTATTAATACATTTTACGTATTAGCTTTTATATAGAAGAAAAATGGATGTAACCAAAATCGAAAAAATAATTGTAAAGTTTCTAAATAAGGAGGCCGATATTGAGGAGCTTAATGAATTAGAAACTTGGTTGGAAAATGAAGAGAATACATCATTATTTAACAGGTTTGTTAAAGTTGAGCTTCTTAATTCAATAAGCATGGTGGAGCATGACTTAGATAGGGCGAAGGAAAAAATTAATTTGAGACTTAAGCAGCTAAAAAGAAAAAATAGAATTATACAGTTGAAAAGAATGTCTATTGCGGCATCTATTCTTATTGTAGTTAGTTTTTCTTTATATAAATTCATTGATTTTGAAGATAACAAGATTGAAATTTCAGAATCGGCAAAAGAAATAGAAATAGGTTCTAGCAAAGCTATTCTAACTTTAGAAGATGGAAGTAGAATAAAGCTAGAAGAAGGGAGAGAATATCAGAATAATAGAGCAATGAGTAATGGTGAAGAGCTCGTTTATAGAAATAGTAATGAAACGGAAAGTGAAGAAGAAATTGCATACAATTACATTACTATACCTAGAGGAGGGGAGTTTTCGGTAACATTGGCTGATGGAACAACAATTAGATTAAATTCAGAAACTAAATTAAAGTACCCTACGAAATTTATAAAAGGTCAAACTCGATCAGTAGAGTTAATGTATGGTGAAGCGTATTTTGAGGTGTCATCTAGCACAAAACACAATGGAGACACATTCGATGTGTATTCAAGGAATCAGCGAGTGAATGTTTTAGGTACCGAGTTTAATATAAAGGCCTATTCTGATGAAGAAAAAGTGTATACCACATTAGTAGATGGAAAAATTGCCATTGAAACAAAAAACCATAAACGAATAATGAATCCGAATCAACAAGCTATTGTTAATGTTAGTACGAATTCAATTGAAATTAATGCAATTGATGTGTACAATGAAGTTTCTTGGAAAGAAGGTGTTTTTAGTTTTGAGAATAAACAATTGGCCGAGGTTATGAAGGTATTGTCAAGATGGTATGATGTTAATGTTGCCTTTACAAATGAAGCAAAAAAGAAAATTGAATTCAATGGCGTTTTTAATAAATCGCAACAAATAGATGAAATATTGTCAATGATTACTGGAAATATCGATGAAACAAGCTATAGTATTAACAAAAAAGACATCACTATAAATTAAACTACAAAAATAAAGGGAATGGAGTTTGAATCTGGAAAATTGTTACCTCCATCCCCGGCTATTAATTAATTCTCATTAACTAACACTCAAATTTATGAAAACAAAACCAAATGGGGTACTAATTTATCTAATTAAAAAACCTCTGATTATTACCATGAAAGTATTTATATTTTTATTTTCTGTCTTTACTTTTGGTATCAATACTGAAGAAGCGCTCTCCCAAAACACGATTATAACGTTTGATTCAGCTATGGAAATATCAATGGGAGAAGTTTTTAAGATCATAAAAAAACAGACTGATCACACCTTCGTTTTTGAATCAAATTTATTTAAGAATACTCCGAAAATAAAAATTGAGAAAGGGGACATAAAGTTAGGAGATCTGTTAGAGAAATGTAAATCTGTTACACTTTCTGATTTCCAGTTTTCAGAGTCAGGTGCCATTTTATTTAAGAGAATACCTCCGGAGGATGTTCAACAAACCATAACTGGTAAAGTTACTGATATGCTTGGTTTGCCAATGTTTGGAGTAACAGTATTGGTTAAAGGAACTAGGCAAGGTACAACGACCAATGTTGAGGGGGAATATTCAATTAAAGCACCTGTAAATGCTGTACTGGTGTTCTCTTATATAGGGTATGACAATCAGGAAATTATGATTACTGGAGAAAATACGTCATTGAATGTGAAAATGCGGGAAAATATTTCAGAATTACAAGAGGTTTTGATCAACACTGGCTATCAAAAAATTAAGCCTGAACAAAGCACTGGTAGTATTGTGACAATTCAATCAAAGGAAATTGATACCCGTATCAATACGACTGACTTTTTAACAAGTATTCAGAACAAAGTCCCTGGTCTACTCCTCAATAATGATATCGAATTTGAAGGAAAGCCATTATTTCAAATTAGAGGTATTTCTACTATTTATGGGAATAAACAACCACTGATTGTTGTTGATGGATTCCCTACAGAGCTGTCTTTGGATATGATTAATCCTAATGAAATAGCGTCTATTACAATATTAAAAGATGCTGCGGCAGCCACGGTATACGGAGCGCGATCTTCTAATGGAGTTATAATTATTGAAAGAAAAAAGGCTGAAATAGGTAAGCCTAAAATACGATTCCGGAATACAACTAGTCTTACTCCAAAAGAGAATTATTCAAGTTATCGCTGGGATAAAAATGCCTCTAAAATCATTACAGAATGGGAAAAGATTAATCCTAAATCACTTGTAACTGATCAAGCGTGGGATTTACTTCCAACTCAGAGCGGTGATTCATATAATCTTAATCCTGCGGTTACAATCATTGCTCATTGGAAATCTCTTACAGATCCTATATCAATAGAAGAACGTGATCGACAATTAGCAGAGTTAGCCTCTTACAACAATACAAACGATTATAATCAACTTTTTTTGCGTACCGCCATTACTAAAACAAATAACCTTGACGTTTCTGGGGGTAGTGAAACTGCCAAGTACTATGTCACTACGAATTATGCAAAAACCCAATTTAATGAGGTGAAAAATGAGCAAAGTATTTTTAGACTATCAGCTCGAACGACGATAAATCTCGCGAAAAAGTTGTCCCTCGATATGACCAATGATTTAAATATAGCGAACAAGGTATCTGTACCTATTCCTAGTATAAATAATATATTTCCATACGAGCGGTTTCAAGATAATGACAACAATCCACTTTCTATTCACAATGGGTCACGTGCAAATCCTTATTATAATGAATTTTTGATAAATACTGGGTTGCTTGATAATCGTTATTATCCATTGAAAGAGATTGATGAAGTTCGTGAAGATATTCGAAGTGTGGCTAATCGTGTAACCGCAAACTTCCGATATAATTTTTCAAAAGAGTTAAATGTCAATTTTGGAGGAGTATATGAATCATCTCGATCAGATAATAGACACCTTGCCGGAGAGGAATCCGTAGAAGCGCGACAATATGTAAATAGATATACCACAGGAACTTCAGGCAACCTTGTGTATAACATCCCTAGAGGAGGTTTTTTGAGAGAGCAAGACAATGATAGTGATGGATATACAATTCGAGCTCAAGCTAATTACAATAAACAACTGAAGAAGGATCATGCATTTAACATTATATTAGGTGGGGAGGTGCGAGAAATTATTAATCGTTCAAGCTCAACTGCCTATTTTGGTTATGATGATAATACCCTTTTTACCTTACCTGTGGATTATAAGAAAATTGTGGGGATGAATCCGATCTATGGACGTAGTAATCCCGAAGCTTCATTCTCGCAGTTATTTAACCAAAAGTATGAAAATAATCGTTTTGTGTCGGCATATTCGAATCTAGTCTACTCCTACAGAAATAAGTATTCCTTAACTGGGAGTATACGCATAGACCAGTCCAATTTGTTCGGTACAAATCCAAAATATAAATTTAAACCATTATGGTCTGTTGGAGCAACTTGGAATATCCATAAGGAAGATTTTATGGAAAATGTTGAGTCAATTAATTCTATGAAATTGAGAGCAGCATACGGTTTTAATGGAAATGTAGCGAAGAATGCATTACCACAAGTGATTGCTGTGAATGGATTAAATGCGATAACTCCCAATGAAGTAACTCCTATGCTCTCTCTATACTCCTATGCCAACAGTGGTCTCCGATGGGAGCAAACAAAAAACTTCAATCTAGGACTTGATGTAAAAGTGATGAATAATATCAATATGCACTTAGATTATTATGTAAAGAAAAGTACAGATATTTTGGCTATAAACCAGATTGATGCTACAAAAGGAGGGAATGCTGCATTGATAAATAGGGCATCTATCCTTAATCAAGGGTATGAGTTAGATATTGATGCAGACTGGATTTCGAGAAGTAGGTTCAACTGGAACACAGGAGTTGTATTTTCTTATAACAAAAGTGAAGTACTGGATGTATACAATCCTAATCTGCTTGAAAATACCTCCTCAAGAAATTATATTGCTGGTAGTTATGCTGATTATCTTAAAGGATATCCGGTAGGGACAATGTTTAGCCTTAAATATGCCGGGGTAGACAATGAAGGCTACGCTATGTCATTTGATGAGAATGGTGCTGCAAAACGGTTCTTCACCGATGACCAAGGGTTAGCTGAGCTAGAATATTCAGGTAGCTCAATACCGGTGTTGAGTGCTGGACTTAGCAATAGAGTCGATATTGGTGATTTTTATATGTATTGTATGGCACATTTTTATGGAGGTTTTAAAGTTCGAGTTCCTGCTCCGACAATATATAATACAACGAGGCCCTTAGAAGGTGCTGATAATTATTGGAAACAAGCAGGAGATGAAGCAGACCCGAATATTTTGCCTTTCCCAAGCAATAATGATTCCCAATATATGGCTTATACAGATAAATACACGGTAAATGGAGCCTACATGACGATAGGAGATTTAACAGCTTCCTATAGCTTAAGAAATAGTCGTTTTGTGAAAAAATCAGGCATCAGCAATATAGAAATAAGACTACAAGCGTCTAATATTTACACGATAGGATTTAATACATATGACTTCAGTAAAGGGACTAGAAATTACGAAAAGAGGTATATGACTCCGACTTATTCTCTTGAACTGAATTTCAATTTCTAATCGTAAACAACTTTTAAAATTAATCAAATGAAACAGCATAAAATACTATTAATTACGCTCGCATTTTTTTCGATATTTATTCATACATCTTGCGAAAATTATTTGGATATTGAACCTAAGGGGGTGCGGTTACTTAGCACTGTGAATGACTATGAATTATGGCTAGAAAGTGATTTTCTACAGACTCAAGTGCCTTTCAATCTAACTTATTTGAGTGATACAAAAGATATTACAAATATATCAAATGAACCATCATTTGGTACTCAATCGCTTTATACATGGCAGAAACAAATTTCAGAAGACCCTCAAGCTACCCCGTTGTTATGGGCGCATTTGTATAAGGTTGTTTACTACTATAATGTTGTAATTATGGGTGTGGGTGAGGCAACTGGAGGTGCCTTACAGCAGAAACAAAGCATTGAAGCTGAGGCGCTAATGGGAAGAGCTTTTACTTATCTGCAACTAGTGAACCTCTATGGGAAGCAGTATAATGAAGCTACAGCTTCAACAGATCTTGCAGTTCCTTTTGTAACTTCAAACGACTTGGATGATCTTACACCCGACCGCTCTACGGTCCAAGAAATTTATGACCAAATAATTGCAGATCTAACTAAGGCTTTACCCCATCTTCCAGAAAACAATTATGACAATCGTTTTAGAGGGAGTATTGCCGGGGCCTATAGTATTTTAGCAAGAACGTACTTATTTATGGGTAATTACCAAGAAGCTGATCGATATGCTCAACTTGCGTTGGATAATGGCCCTAATGTTGTCGTGGATTATGCTAATATTCCGAATGCTGCGGCGATCCCAAATTTGAAAAAAAGACCTGATGCAATTTTTGCCAGATATAATACAGGTAGAGGTGTTCCTGAGTTTCCCACATTAGACCTACTTAAGTCATACAATACTAAGGATCAACGATTGAATCTTTTTTTCTCTAACATTCCTGTTTTCCCTATGCTAGGAGGATATATTTTCCCTAGAAGAGGAGTAACCATGTATTGGCCTGGTGGAATTACGATGACAGGAACTTATGTGTATCCAAATTGTGGAACCTCAGTGGCTGAGATGAGATTAATAAAGGCAGAGGCTGCGGCACGGGCGAACAACCTTGTTGAAGCCTGCGATGAATTAGATGAGGTGCGCAAATATAGATTCCCCTCCGCATCTTATGTGAAATTTAAATCAGATGATCAGGAGACTGTACTCAATGAAGTTCTTAGAGATAGAGTTTTTGAATTTCCGTTTCATGGTATGCGTTGGTTCGATATGCGAAGGCTTGATGCCGAAAATCGTATGCCAACGGTTAATAGATATGATGGAGAAGGAAATGTTATAGCTACTTTACCCGCAGGGAGTAAGAAATATACACTACAAATACCGGTACAGGTGTTGTTGTACAATCAAAACTGGTCTCAAAACCCTTGGGATGACGAATAAACACTTATACCTATACTTCGTTTAACACTATAAAGTGACTGCTCCTAGCTTGGAGCAGTCTTTTCCACTTACTAAATTAGAACGTACAAGAAGTCGTATAATCTTCTTAAGCTATAAATAAGTTAAAAAATGAAACAAACTATAATTACACTATTCCTTGTTCACATAAGTTTTATGTCTTATTCCCAGGATCAACGGATGAATTTTGAAAAAGGTACTTTTAAAGAAGCTTTAGTAAAGGCAAAAAAAGAAGGTAAACTGCTTTTTATGGATTGTTATACATCGTGGTGTAGACCTTGTAAAGAAATAGATAAGTATGTTTTTACTCAAGAGTTTGTGTATGCATTTTTCAATGAAAATTATATTAATGTAAAAGTAAATGTAGAAAAAGGAGAGGGAATTGAACTCGCACAAAATTATAATGTAACGTCTTATCCAACCTTGCTAGTGTTAAATCAAAATGGTGAAATCGTAACGAGATTTGAAGGTGTTCGTTCTGCCAAGGCTTTAGTGAAAAAAGCGAAAGAAGTGTTAAAGCGAAACAATTAGACTGTTTTTGCCTTAGGGTATTTAGTTTTTTATAGGATCCCTATTTCATTATGTAAGAATAATTCCCGTTAGTTTACCCTACGATTTATTATATTGATTGACGGCATGCTACTTGTACATAGTTGGATTAAGTAAGTAAGAGCTATGTATTAGTCTAGCGTATTTTTTTTGAATTTCTGTAATTCTTCTATTTTCATCTTTTTGGTTTAAAAACGAATATTTATAATGGTTCAAACAGCGTTTCTTTTACAGTCTAATTATAATAAGATATTTTAACTCATTTATGTGCTATATGAAGGATTAATAATTCCTTAACCTATAATGCTATTTTATAGGCATTTTGTTTCCTTAATTTTACACAAAATATCATAAGGTGGCATTAAATTATTTGCATGATTTGGATGATTCTCAGCTTTTAATCCTTTTAAAAAGTGAGAATGAATTAGCTTTTAAGGTTATTTATAATAGGTATTGGAAAAGACTTTTTATTTATACAAGAAATATTCTAAATGATAAGGGGTTGGCTGAAGATGTGTTGCATGAAATTTTTGTAAATATTTGGGTTAAAAAAGATGATATAGAAATCCTCTCTTTAGAAAAATATCTTTTTACTTCAGCTAAAAACAAATCAATATCTCAGTTTCGTAAAATGAAGTTTACAGCATTTGATGATGATATTATTCAAAATTTATGCTTAACTCCTGAAGCAGATCATAGTCTTGAAGCTACAGATTTAAAATCTACTTTAGAACGAGTAACGAAAAATTTACCTACGCGGTGTAAGGAAATTTTTTACATGAGTCGCTATGATAGTTATTCAAATGAAGAAATAGCAAATCATTTTAATATTTCTCAGCGTACCGTTGAAAATCAATTGTATTTAGCCTTAAAACATGTAAGGGTTGCCTTAAGAAAGGTGGTTACTATATTATTGTCAACATTGTTTTTTTAATCATCTGTTAATGTATTACCCTCGTAATATTTTCTTTAAATTGTTTTTCTCTAACGTTGGTTTAGTGTAGCTTGTTCAGCAAATTGTCGATGGAGTGGACTCAATTTGTTTTATGGTGTTACTGATTCTATTCGCTAGGTAATTAGTGATTTATTATGGGTAAAAAGCTATGTATCATCCGTCGGCGCTTGCCTTGATCCTTTTGGAGCAGGGATTTTCATAACAGAATTTATTTGAATCTAAAACTGAATTGGCTATAAGTTTAGTTTTACTTCTCATTTTCGCAACAATAACAATCAATACCAATTTTATAGGTACTTCTTTAGCCTAGCCAATCTATGCCATTAAGGAGGTTGGTATTATATCATAGGTGGAGATATGTCAGGCTAATATAATACCTTATGTGTGATGCCTGGTATCAAAGATTGTATTGACCATGTTGCTTTATTGTATCTCCATTGTTACCTTTTGGTTAAGTATTGGTTTTTCGTGTTTTTCGTATGTGAGTATTTCATTTTCTGTGCGTCGTTCTAATGTAAAATAGTATTATGACGCAAAAAGAATTCTTAGAATTAGTAGATAAGTTCGAGCAAGGTTTATGTTCTGAAAAAGAACAAGCTTTACTATATGAATTCTGTGAGAAAAGTCAATTTAAAAATTTAGCGTCTAGTTGGAATTTATTTGAAGAAAATCGTACTAGAATTAAACTTTTAAAAAGAACGCTTGAAACCATTAATGAAGAAAGTGCTAGAAAAGCAACTTGGTCTAGTTTTAACAGCATTGGAAGCGCTGCTGCAATTCTAATAGCAATAAGTTTGGGTTATTATTTTTATATCATTCGGGGTAGTGAGTCGATAAATACATTAGCTACGAATGCGATTACCTTAGCGTTTTCCGATGGAACTACTACTATTATTAAGGAAAATGATACATGTAGTCTATACAATGCAAAAGGTAGTGTCATAGGAGTACAATATGGGAACAAGATTGTGTTTAACGATTATAACAAGGACGCTGAAACTAAATTAGTTTACAATACCCTCACGGTACCCTATGGTAAACAATTTGAATTAGAATTTGTAGATGGTACAAGGGCTTACCTAAATTCAGGAACTTCTATAAGATATCCAGAAAAATTTTTAAAAAAATCTGAGCGAAAAATTTTCGTAACAGGAGAAGTGTTTCTAAATGTCTACAAAGATTTATCTCGTCCCTTTATCGTAAATGTAAACAACCTAAATGTAAGGGTTTTAGGGACGAGCTTTAATATAAATGCATACCCGGAAGACACGAAAGCAGAAGTAGTACTTGTAGAAGGTTCAGTAGCCTTGTATAATGAGGGGGATAGTAATGATATACCCACCTTGCTAACACCAGGATATAAAGCAATTTTCAACAAAGAGAATGCCATCATTTCCACAGAGCAGGTACGAACAAGTATGTATACATCTTGGATGAAAGGAGAGCTCGTTTTTAGGAATATGACCTTTGAGAATATTGTGAAGAAGTTAGAAAGACATTATGATGTTAAAATAATAAGTCAGAAAAGTGATATAAATAAAACCATCTTCAACGCTAGTTTTGGTAACGAATCTTTAGATGTGATATTACGTAGCTTAAAGCGGAGTTATGGAATTAATTACAGTATAAAGGATAATGTAATAGTGATTTATTAATAATTAAAAAAACGGAAAGAGTATGATTTAGGGAGTAATTAATTAAAACGCGAGAGTCAAGATTAATCACCCAAATTCTTTAGTTCAAAGGATAAAAAAATCGGAAAATGTTACGAGCATTTTCCGATTGAATAGAGGTGATTAAAAATTTAACCACAAATAATATTTAAAAATATGAAAAAACTTCTTACGAACAAAAGAAGCACGTACAAATCAGTGCAAATTGATTTGAAAATGAAATTAAGTTTCGTATTCGTTACTTTAATTTTATTCTCTGTGCAAGCACGGGAAATTTATGGACAAAACACAAAGGTTTCTTTAAATCTTATAAATGTTACCGTAAGTCAATGCATCGATCAAATTGAAAATAAAACGAAATTTCGTTTTGTCTATAAAGTAAAGGATATCGATTTAGAACGGTTGGTGACTGTAAAAGCAAAGAATGAGGAAATAACATCGGTTCTTAGGCGTATTTTTAATAAAACAAATACCACTTTTAAATTTAGTGATAGTATTATATACCTGATAAAACAAGATGCTAATTTAAAAGATCTAAAAACCGTTCAGCATACGGTAAAAGGTCAGGTAACCGATATGAGCGGAACACCATTACCCGGAGCAAGTATAGTGGAAAAAGGTACTACCAACGGTGCGATTGCCGACTTAGATGGTAATTATTCGATTAACGCGGTGAATCAGAACGCTATTCTCGTAGTTTCCTACTTAGGTTTTTTGACTAAAGAAGTGCAATTGTCGGGACAAACTACATTGAATATTGTTTTAGAAGAAAATCCTTCACAACTCGAAGAAGTTGTGGTAATTGGTTATGGAACTGCGAAGAAAAAAGATTTAACAGGTTCTGTTTCTATGGTTAATGGCGAGACATTGATTAAAAGAAATGCAACACAACTTTCTCAAGCCTTACAGGGAACCATGTCTGGAGTAATGGTAACTCGATCAAGCGATGAGCCTGGAGAGGGGGCTAGCATTAGAATAAGGGGAATAACAACCATTGGAGATAATAGCCCTTTGTTTCTTGTTGACGGGGTTCCCATAGAGAATATTAATTATGTGGATCCAAATAACATTGAGCGTATTAATGTTTTGAAAGATGCTGCATCAGCTTCCATATATGGAGCACGTGCGGCAGCAGGGGTAATATTAATAACAACAAAACGAGCCAAGAAAGGTCAACTAGACCTTGAATATACGTCTAACATAGGTATTGAAAAACCCACTGCATTTGTTGAAAAAGTCGGAGCTCAACGCTACCTAGAAATGATTAATGAGTGGGTATGGAACGATGCAGGTAATATTCCTGGCGAGGAATATGCACTTTATACGAAAGATGAAGTTGAAAATTGGGTTTCCAACAATCAGAACCATCCGAATCAATATCCTGTTACCGATTGGAGGTCGTTATTGCTCAAGGATTATGCTTCTAGACAGTCGCATCAATTAGTGATTAGTGCTGGGGGTGAGAAGATTAAAACACGGGCGAGTGTAAAGTATGAGGATGTTGCAGGTTTATATGAACAAAAAAACTTTAAACGTGTTTTAACACGGATAAATAACTCTATAGATATAACAGATTACCTATCAACTGAGATTGATTTCTCTTATAATCATACCCATAATTCAGAACCTATGGTTAATCCAGTTTGGCACGCGCTTCATTATGGACCAATTTATGCTGCAAAGTGGGATGACGGTAGAATTGCTGGGGGAAAAAATGGAGATAATGCATTCGCGATGTTACATCATGGTGGGAGTGATGAATACTGGTTAAACAATATTAATGGTCGTCTTGCTTTAACTTTTAAGCCGTTAGAATTTTTATCCTTTACGGCAAGGATAGCGCCTAATATTAAATCAACAAAATATAAAACATTTCGTAAGCGAATAGATTATTATGCTGCGGAAGACCCTACACAATTTGAAGGGAGTATTTCAGGATTTAATGTAACTAACCTCGCTGAAAATCGAAATGATAGGTATAATATAACGAAACAATTTTTCGCCAATTATGACACCTCATTTGGTGATCATAATGTTACTGCCATGATTGGGTACGAAGATTTTTATTCGTTTAGTGAAAATATGGGAGCTACCGGGAGAAATTTTGAATTAAACAATTATCCATATCTTGATTTAGCTCCTGTTGACTTTATCACGGCCTCTGGAAATGCATATGAAAATTCATACCGTTCTTTTTTAAGTCGATTGACATACAATTATAAAAATAAATATTATATCCAAGGAAACCTTCGTTATGATGGGTCCTCAAGATTTCATCCAGATTTTAGATGGGGATCTTTTCCGTCTGTCTCTGGAGGTTGGGTTGTCTCTGAAGAATCCTTTATGCCAGATCAATCCGCTATTTCTTATTTGAAAATAAGAGGGTCTTGGGGGAATATGGGGAATGAAAGAATAGGAAACTATCCATATCAATCTAATATAAATTTTACAAATGCTTTGTTTTATCAAGGGAATGAAGTTGTTTCTGCAACTGCTGCAGCTCAGGTAGATTACGCCATTAAAAATATTTCATGGGAGACTACCGAAACTTACGATCTTGGGGTAGATTTAAATCTCTTTAAGAATAAACTGAGTCTTTCTGCAGATTATTACAAGAAGATTACAAAAGGCATGTTGCTTGAATTAGAAATCCCTGATTACATCGGATTTGGGAATCCAACGCAAAATGCTGGAGAGATGTACACTCATGGATGGGATTTAAATCTGTCTTGGCAAGAACGGATTAATAATGATTTGAATTATACGGTTTCTTTTAACGTTTCCGATTCAAAAACTAAAATGGGTAATTTGGGAGGCATTGTTTTTGACGGGGCAACCATAATTCGTGAGGGTAGCGAATTTAATGAGTGGTATGGATATAAGTCAGATGGAATTTTTCAGACCCAAGAAGAAGTAGAAAACTCTGCCTTATTGAACCCTAATGTTAAGCCTGGAGATATAAGATATCAAGATATAAGTGGGCCCGATGGGGTGCCAGATGGAATAATCTCACCAGATTATGATCGAGTTTTATTGGGAGGTTCATTACCGCGCTATTTATATGGAGCATCTTTAGGAATTAACTTTAAAGGCTTCGATTTTTCATTGACAGTTCAAGGAGTTGGAAAACAAAACAGTTATTTAAATTCATATTTGACAAAACCATTCGTAGGACAATGGGGCAATGTGTCGAAAATTATTGATGGTAACTACTGGAGCAATTTGAATACTCCTGAAGAAAACTTAAAAGCTTCCTATCCTCGACTTTCTTATGCTAGTGAATCTGCAAATTATGCCACATCAGATTTTTGGTTGATGAATGGAGCCTACTTTAGATTGAAAAATTTGCTGTTAGGATATACCATTCCAACTGCTATCTCTAATCAGTTAAAGTTGAAGAATATTCGTGTTTATTGTTCTATGAATGATCTATTTTCTATTGATAACTTCCCAAAAGGCTGGGATCCTGAATCAGCCTATAACAGTATTATTAATAGAACTTTTAACCTAGGATTATCAATTAAATTTTAAAATTTACATAATGAAAAAGCTTATATTTTTAATTGGAATTATTAGTTTAATTTCTTGTTCAGATTTGGATTTGAATCCACGGTCGTCAGGTTCAAGTGAAAACTGGTATTCTAACCAAACAGAGATTGTTTTGGCACTCAATGATTTATATCGAGAGTATCTTTGGTATACAGAAATTAGTTACCGTACTGAAAGATATTCAGATAATTGGAACCAAAGACTCACGCTTTACCCTTATCCAGGAGGAACTATTTCAAGTGATTGGACAGACGCTGAAAAGAATTGGGTTAATTTTTATAAAGGTATTTCCAGAGCAAATATTATTATAAATAACTTGAAAAATAATAATGTTCTTGCTGAAGAATTGATAAACAAGTATGAAGCGGAAGCTCGGTTTATGCGTGCTTCTTTTTATGGAACTTTGATCTTTTTCTATGGAGATGTTCCTTATTATACAGAATACTTAGATATTGATCAAGCATTTAATATTGGTAGAACTGCAAAGGAAGAAATTCTTCAAAATGTTTATAAAGATTTTGATTTTGCAGCGCAGCATTTGCCAAAAAATTATGGAAGTGGTGAATTGAAAAGGGCCACGAAGGGTGCCGCCTATGCAATGAAAGCCAGAATTGCGCTCTATTTTTCTGACTGGGAAGTCGTAAAAAGTGCCGCGGAAGATTGTATAAATTTAGGAGAGTATAGCCTACATCCTGATTATGGAGAGTATTTCCTTTCAAGTACTAGAAATTCAAAGGAGACAATTTTTCAAATACCGAGATCACAACAGCTTAATTCTTTTTGGAATCCAAAAAGTTGGTTGCCCAGAACAGTTGGAGGCACCTCAACAGCTCAGCCATCATGGGAATTGTTTTATTCCTTCCTCTGTACGGATGGATTGCCAGTAGATGAATCTCCTTTATTTGATCCAAAGGACCCATTTAAGAACCGTGACCCAAGATTAGCTGAGACCATAGTTCCTTTTGGAAGTGTGCATTTAGGAGTTGTATATGATCCGCATCCAAACTCTACAACAATATTGAATGTGAATACTGGAAAGATGGTGAAAAATAAGGATACTCGAAGTGTGGATATATATGCTTCGTATAATGGATTGACACTGAAAAAGGGAACAAGTGATGATTGGCTCACTAAAATCGTTGATAACGATATAATCTTAATGCGGTATGCCGATGTGCTCTTAATGAAAGCTGAAGCTGACATTGAGTTAAATGATATTGACAATTCAACTCTTGATGCCATTAACCAAATAAGAGCCAGAGCATACGGAGTTAATATAACTGAAGATTCAAAATATCCTAAGGTTGAAACCACCTCTCAATCTGAACTACGGACGATTTTAAGGATGGAAAGAAGGGTAGAACTCTCTTGGGAAAATAGAAGATTAGCAGATTTAATACGATGGCGTTTAGCTGAAACCGCCTTAACAAGACCTGTTTATGGATTATTAGATCCTATTGATTTGCAAGAAAAAATTATTGATAAAGGTAAATGGTTTTTACCAGAACCACCTGATGTTGATGAAAACGGGCTTGTTGATTTTTCTTCTTTGTATGAGCAGGGACTAATTAGAGTACATGTTGAACGCAATTTTAACGCAGATAGACAGTATTTATGGCCTATTCCATTTAAAGAAGTTCAAATTAATCCTAACATTTCACAAAACCCAGGTTATTAGTAGTTTATTTAAATTTTAATAGGCCATGAAATCTTGGCCTATTAAGATTTTATCTCATACGATTTAACAGAAAAAGAATGAATGATTCAACTGTGAGCTGGGTAATACGATCTCTTAGGTACGAACTTTACTGTGAATGAATCTGATATTGATCAGATCTCGAAAAGTTTAACACGGTGAAATTCGTACTTCCTACTGTGTATATGCGATACTGTTAAAAGGATAATGTGGGAGAATCATCATTAATAAAGAATCTATATTATGAAACAAATACCAAATTCAATGAAAAATTTCTCATGGAGCTTACCCTTCAATTTATTATTATTTAAGATGATAGGTGGCCTTGCTATCCTATTGATTCTATCATGTGTTGAAAGAGAAGATAATAGCTCAAGGAATATTAATGACGAAGATATTGTTCTCGCTAAATCAATTATTGGCAAAACTTTACCACCATGGGAAGAAGGATATTTAGATATTCATGCCATCAATACTGGGCGCGGTGAGAGTACGCTGCTTATTTTTCCCGATGGAACCACCATGTTAGTTGATGCAGCGGGGTCTCTTATCTCTCCGTTGCATGAGATACCACCTCCAGCTCAGAAACCTAATAATATGGTATCTCCCGGCCTTGCTATTACAAATTATGCTAAACACTTTGTAAAGCCTGCGAGTAACAAATTGAACTATCTTATGGTGAGTCACTTTCATTCAGATCATATGGGGGGGTATAGTGATGATTTACCAATGGATCCTTCTGGTAGTTTTCGAATGAGCGGGATTACTGAAGTTGGAGCAAATATTAATTTTGATATTATTTTTGACCGAGATTACCCTACATATAATTACCCAATAAATCATTTTTCTAATCCAATGATGGTTAATTATATTAATTTTCTTAATTGGGCTAAAACAGCATATGGTGCTAAGGCTGAAAGATTTGTGGCAGGAAAGAATGATCAGATTGTTTTAAAGCGTAATCCCTCAAAGTATCCCAATTTTAAAGTCCAAAATTTAATATCAAATGGTATAATATGGACAGGAATTGGAACAGAAGCAAAAAATGTCCTTCCATCCGTTGAAGATTTAGTGATTGGTAAGGCTCCAGAGAATATTTTTAGTATTGGACTTGAATTATCTTACGGGAAGTTTAATTATTTTACTGCGGGTGATTTGCAATATAACGGTAGATCTGATCACGCTTGGAAAGATATTGAAGCTCCTCTTTCGAAGATTGTGAATCCTGTAGATGTTATGAAATCTAATCATCATGGTACAGCAAACTGTAATGGGGATGTTCTACTAGGTAAGCTTATTCCTAAAGTGGTGCTGTCTCATAGTTGGAGAGATGTACATCCTAATCCCGAGACTGTTACTAGAATGTTTGCGGCAAATAGTGCTTCCCATGTTTTTACGACAAACATGACTGAAGCGAACAAAGCAAGGTTTGGTAGTGATCTCACTAAAATAAAAAGTATGCAAGGACATATCGTAGTTCGTGTTAAACCAGGTGGAGCATCGTATACTGTTTACGTACTGGATGATAGCAATCAGGAATATAACGTAGTAAAGACTTTTGGGCCGTACCAAGCTAACTAATCACAAACACAGATAGTTTATCGTAGATTGGTTTAAGGGAGCGATTATTTGTTTGTACGTATCATAGCGGTTCAACACTAAGTGCAAAAATCATTCAAGTTGAGGTTTTGTTTTGGTGTTAATGCGTGAAGATTAATCGCTTGATCTAAGAACGTACTCCATTTAACGAGGATATTCCTTAATCTTGTGATTTTTTAGTACATTTCGATTTCCTAAAAATCAACTCATGATAGAATTAAGTACACTGGATTACGGTTTTATTATTTCCTTCTTTTTAATTATTTTGTTTATCGGTATTTATGTATCGAAAAAATCAGGTAAAAATGCTTCGGAGTATTTTTTATCTGGGAGGACAATGCCATGGTGGTTGCTTGGTGTTTCTATGGTGGCTACAACATTTTCTACAGACACACCAAATTTAGTGACAGATATTGTTCGGACGAATGGAGTTTCTGGAAATTGGGTCTGGTGGGCTTTCTTAATAACGGGATTGCTTACGGTATTTGTCTATGCTAAACTATGGCGAAAATCAAAGGTAAATACCGATTTAGCGTTTTATGAATTGCGGTATGGTGGTAAACCGGCTCGATTTCTTCGGAAATTTAGAGCGGTTTACTTAGGGATTATATTTAATGTCATAACGATGTCGGGCGTAACCCTAGCGGCTATTAAAATTGGGAGTATTATGTTGGGTTTAGAACCATGGCAAACCGTGGTCAGCGCAGGGTTAATTACTGTTACGTTTAGTGCTTTAGGTGGATTTAAAGGGGTGGTATATACCGATTTTATCCTCTTTTTTGTCGCCATGGTAGGGGCAATTGGAGCGGCGTATTACTTAGTGAATATTCCCGAAGTAGGAGGGATAGAGTCATTATTGACCAATGAGCACGTGGTTGATAAGTTGGCTATATTGCCAGATTTTTCGAATACGGAAGCATTAATCACCTTATTAATTATTCCACTAGCTGTACAATGGTGGAGTTCGTGGTACCCCGGTGCAGAACCTGGCGGAGGTGGGTATATTGCACAACGTATGCTTGCCGCAAAAGATGAAAATCATGCTATTGGAGCAACCTTTTTCTTTAATATTATGCACTATGCCTTGCGTCCTTGGCCGTGGATTTTAGTAGCCTTGGCGTCCTTAGTTGTCTTTCCGGATATCGCGAGTATACATGCTGCATTTCCAAATGTTGACGAAGGGAAGTTAGGACACGACTTGGCCTATTCGGCGATGTTGACAAAATTACCAAGTGGTTTACTTGGATTAGTATTGACCTCTTTAGTTGCTGCGTATATGAGTACGATTTCAACACAATTAAATTGGGGGTCATCGTATATTGTTTATGATTTTTATAAACAACAAATTAATCCAAATGCATCTGAAAAGCGATTGGTTGCTGTGGGGAGAGTTTCTACAATAGTATTAATGGTATTAAGTGCAGTTCTGGCGTTATTGCTTCAAAATGCGATGCAAATTTTTAATTATTTATTGGTTTTTGGTGCCGGGACAGGGTTGATTTTTATCTTGAGATGGTTTTGGTGGAGAATTAATGCATGGAGTGAAATTACGGCAATGTTTACTTCAGGAATTGTTTCTCTTCTATTTGCTATTGCGCCGGTTAAAGCGTACTTGTTTGGTGTTGACGGTGTGTTTCCAGCGTGGGCCGAATATGTATTTGTAGTAGCTATTACAACCGTTGTATGGATAATGGCAACGCTATTGACACAACCAGAAAGTAAGGATGTATTACAACGTTTTTATAAACGAACACAGCCCGGTGGACCAGGTTGGAATAAGGTCGTGATGGAGGCCCGTCAACAAGGTGTTGAAGTTGTTGATACAGGAGCTGGCTGGAGTGTTCCTTCGGGGATTTTAGCAATGTTAATTGGGTGTGTGTTAATTTATAGTATCATGTTTGCTACGGGATATTGGATTTATGGAAAGACTACAGTTGCCATCATACTAACTGGTGTTGCGGTGATTTTCGGATTCTTATTGTATAAGATGTGGCATAGGATTAAGGCAATTATCTTGTAAATGAAACAGCGTGTTGCCTCTGTTGATGTTTTGAGAGGACTTACCGTAATCGCTATGATTTTGGTAAATAATCCTGGGTCGTGGTCAAAAGTATATCCACCCCTTTTACACGCATCATGGCATGGTCTCACCCCAACTGACTTTATTTTTCCAATGTTTTTGTTTATTGTCGGAATATCAATTTCCTATGCGTATAGAGGGAAAATAGCAGACGCTAAAACTTTGAAAAAAATTGGAATTCGAAGTTTAAAATTAATCGGTTTGGGATTGTTTTTGGCTTGGTTTTTACCAACCTATCCTTTTATTAAACCCTACGAATCCTTGCGATTTCCTGGTGTATTACAGCGCATTGGAGTAGTCTTTTTTATTTCTGTAATCTTGTTTTTGTATTGTAATTGGAAACAGTTAATTGCCATTGGGTGTAGCCTGTTAATTGCGTATTGGCTGTTTATGGGTTTTGTTCCCTTACCGGATGGTACCTCACCTACCTTTGATCGAGCTGCTAATAATTGGGCAAATTATATAGATTTAAAGGTTTTAGGAACACACATGTGGAAAGGTGATTATGATCCTGAAGGATTGTTAAGCACCCTTCCAGCCATTGTAACCTGTATTTCTGGTATTCTCATTGGAAAACAATTGCAATTCAAATCGGCCTCTACCACGACAAATCTGGTTATTATTGGAGGCACGTTGTTGTGTTTAGGATATTTCTGGTCTCTGTGGTTTCCATTAAACAAAGCGATATGGTCGAGTAGTTTTGTATTGGTGACTAGCGGGTATGCAACCTTGATTTTAGCGCTTGTATATCAAATCATCGATGTTAAACAAGTGAAAATCGGTAATCTTAGTAAATATGTAGGTATGAACGCCATTAGCATTTTCTTTTTATCAGGCTTTATGGCTAAACTTTTTTATAGGATTAAATTGTCAGAGAAGGAGTCTATTCATCAATGGATCTTTAATCATTTATTAGCAAATCACATTACAGATACAAGGTTTGCCTCCTTGCTCTATGCTTTGCTTGTAGCGAGTTTTTACACTGGGCTGGCCTATATTTTATACAAAAGAAAAATAGTTGTAAAAGTCTAAGGGATCTATATATTCTCAAGGTCATTTAATTTTACTAACTTCCGTCCTCTTTAAATTAGGAATCTATGAAAACACAAAATTTTAAAAATCACGCTCGGTTTGTTCCGTTATATCACTTTGGAACGGTTACGTTAGCCGTACTAATCTTTATTGCATCGGTTATCCATATTTTTTATAGTTCTGACGAAAATTTCATACTTAGTGTGTTATTTGCTTTGTTGTGTTTAACGGTTGTGCTAGCTGCATTTTATTCGCGTATTTTTTCTTTAAAGGCGCAAGATCGTGCAATTCGCGTAGAGGAAAAATTCAGGTATTATCTTCTGACAGGAAAAGAAATGGACCCCAGGTTGACAATACAACAAATTATAGGGTTACGATTTGCTTCGGATGAAGAATTTGTCACATTAGCCGAACGGGCAGTTAAAGAACAGCTATCCGGAAAAGAAATTAAACAAAGTATTCAGCATTGGAGAGGTGATTACTACAGAGTGTAATAAACAATATAATACTTTGCCAAATTATTTGGCTGTTCATATATGAAATGATTAAAAAGGCAGTCAGACAATTTTTATCATTTTTGGAATTTTCGTATCATTACAAATTAAAACAAACCTAATGCAAGACCAAGACAATATTAGTGAACTAAAAATTCAAGATCAGAAAATTGTAGAAAATAGGGAGTTAACTATATGGGAAGCACTTATTCCTGTATTTGTTTTGGTTAGTTTATTAGCCTTTAATGTTTTTTTATACGGGGATGAGGCACTGAGTGGGTCTAATCAGTTTATTCTTTTAATAGGAGCGGCTATTGCCGCCGTTGTTGGTTATAGAAATAAAGTAACGTATAAAAGAATGTTAGAAGAGGTGGCTGAAAATATAAAATCTACTTCGGGTGCTTTACTGATTCTATTGATGGTGGGAGCCTTGGCAGGCACATGGTTGATAAGTGGGATTATTCCAGCGATGATTTATTACGGTTTACAGATTTTAAACCCAACCATTTTTTTAGCAGCTTGTGTAATAATTTGTTCAATAATTTCTATTGCAACCGGAAGTTCATGGACAACCTCTGCTACCGTAGGAATTGCGTTGATCGGAATTGGAGATGCATTGGGGATCTCGTTGGGAATGACGGCTGGTGCTGTCTTGTCAGGGGCCTATTTTGGTGATAAAATGTCACCCATGAGTGATACGACAAATCTTGCTCCAGCCATGGCTGGAGGAGATCTTTTTGATCATATCAAATACATGGCATTGACTACTGTTCCTACGATTGTTGTTACACTTATTGTGTTTATTATCATTGGATTAAACCTAGAAACTGCTGGAGCCGCCGATACTGGAGAAATGCTCACGGGAATTAAATCGGCTTTTAATATTACACCTTGGTTGTTTTTAGTCCCCTTAATCGTTATCGGATTGATTGTGAAAAAGACACCTCCCTTAATCGCTTTATTGGTAGGGACTTTACTGGGAGGTGTGTTCGCCATAATTTTTCAATCTGATATAATTTGGCAAAATGGACAACGCTATAGTATAACACAAGTTCCAAATAACTTAAAGCACTATGTAACTTTTGATAACGGCTCAAATAATAATTATCATTCACCTGGTGTATATACCTTAGTTCCAACGAAAAAATCGGAAGGAGTAAGTATATCTACACCAATGACATTTGACTTAAAAAATGATAAAAATGCAAAACCAGTTAGCGCATCTACGGTTGTTTCTGTTAATGGCGAAGTGGTGGGATCCTTTACCGCAGAAGCAGTGCCAACTAGTTTTTTAAAATCAAGTTATTTTGCAGTGATGAATGCAATGACGGTAGATACTTCTGTACATACGGATGATGAAGCGCTAAATGATTTGTTTTCTTCCGGCGGAATGAATGGTATGCTAGGGACAATTTGGCTGATTATCTGTGCAATGGTGTTTGGTGGTGTTATGGATGCTATAGGTGCCTTAGCGCGTATTAGTCGAGCGTTATTGAGTTTGGCAACAACGACGTTTGGTTTATTTGCGAGTACAGTAGCGAGTTGTTTAGCATTAAATGTTACGGCCTCTGATCAGTATTTAGCAATTCTTGTGCCGGGTAAAATGTTCAAAAAAGCGTATGAAGACCGTGGTTTAGCTCCTGAAAATTTGAGTAGAACCCTAGAGGATTCAGGGACAGTTACCTCTGTGCTTGTTCCTTGGAATACCTGTGGAGCTTATCAAAGTGGTGTGCTTGGAGTGCCCGTTGTTGATTATTTCTTCTTTGCTATTTTTAACTGGTTAAGCCCGATGATGACCTTGATTTTTGCTGCTTTTTCGATTAAGATTAAGCAATTAAGAACAAAATAAAAGAAATTGGTCTATAATTTAGGGAAGTGTAAAACCGGAATAGGTAGTGTGCTAATAGTAAAATTTATAGCGTATTTTCTTTCGTTAAATAAAGAAGTTCCAAACTAAGCCAAAGCGAATAACAAAATCGCGGTAAGGATAATTTGGAGCGCTGTAATAGTTGGCAGCTGAAATACCAGAATTAATATGTTCGAGTTTAAAATAGATACGTGTACGTTGAATTTGTGCGTTAATAAAAAAGTCAAAAACAGGATATCTGCCTATTTTTTGCTCATTTTGTAAAGTGAATTCACTTAAAAGTGGGTTGTAACTATTGGCTTTATACGCTGTGAAATATTTAAAGGTAATTCCAGTTTGGAGGTACATGGGGTCTCCTTTAAAAACATGGTCTGCAAAAAAGAAGGTATTGCGAGTTACAAATTCCGGAACCCGTAATACGGAGGAGCCTTGTGCAACTTTTTGATACATAAGGGTGTTATATAACCCAAATTTTCCAAACCGAATTTCTTTTCCCACTTTTAGTTTTAGATAATTAACGGTATTATCTGCTTGTAGAGGCCTAGGTTGACTGACTGTTGCAGTTGTATCGCTGAAATAGGTGTAATTGTCGATTTGTGTGATTTCAAAACTAGCGTCTACTAATTTTTCTGACTTTAAATCCCCTGCAAGGGTTCTAATTCGCTCATTCTTTAGGTTATTTGACCAATTGTAAGCATAATAAGCACTTTGATTTAATAAAAAATTAAAATTTGGAGATCGACTATTGCTAATAAAACTCCCTTTAAAATTAAATAAACTGTCCTGTTGATAATTCGCAGATGCTTGAATGTAGCTCCCATTCAACGGACCAGTCAACAAGGTTGAAGCATCAACATTGATATTGAATTTTTTCAATTGAGTTTTCCAGGTTCCCCCTGCTGAAATAGCTTCCCCTTTGATGCGAGAAGGGATAATCGCATTATTAATAACAGCAGCACTGTTATAATAATGATTATACGTATGGTATCCGGTATTAAACTTTACTTCTCCTAATACAATGGGGGATTTTAAGGCTACATACGCTTGGTTGTCGGAAGTAATATGGTGTACTTCATCGCTGATAGAGGAATCAAAAGAAGAGCCAAAAGTACTGTTGGCCGTACCTTGAGAAAAATCATAGTGTTTGCGTTCATAACTCAAAATGTGACCTACTTTAAAGTAACTTGATTTAAATGCTATGGTATCTTGTCGTTGCCATATTTTATAGTCGTGATCAAGGTAATATCGATTGCCTCGTAAAAAACTATGGGTCTCACTAAAATTAACTTCAAGTCTTCCACGGTCAGAAAAATTAGGGTCTTTTTCCTCGAAATTTACAATAGAGACGGGAGTTAGACCACCATTTTCATCGTTATATAAATCTTGCGCTGTAATATGACTTCGCATTTCATATTTCTTATTCTTTGTTTGATATGAATACGTAAGTCGCATGTTTCCATGACTTGTTAAACTGTATCTGTACTTCCCTAATGAACGCATACCTTTATATGCAAGAGATAAATTATGTCTTTTACTCATATTAAAGGTTAGAAAAGCGTCTAAAACTTGACCTTGTTCCAATCCTGTACGATACATTAGCTCCGAGGTGGGGGTGGGGACGTGATAATAGTTGATATCATTGGTCTCATAATAATTGACGTGCTTTGCGCGATTTCCCATGGCAGGTAAAAGCGAAACATCTCTAAAGCTATAACCTAATGAATTGTAGGTTTGTCCTTGATTGTGGAGGGGAAGCTGTTCGAAATCATCTTCGCGTAAATAGTTAAAAAGATAGTCTTTGGTGATAGAAAGAGTTGTATCGACAAAGGTTGTGTCTTTTTTGTAATCTATAATTTTGTAATCTGTATAATGCGTTTTTCCGTCAATTTGAACATCGACTCTAAGATTGTTGAGTGAGTCCATTCGACGTTGTTCTATCTCTTTAAAGTACTCATCTTGACGTAAACGTTCGTCTTGAGCTTTAACGACCAAAGAGGAAAACAAGACAACAATAATGAATAGGTACTTAGTCATAAAATTCAACTTGACGCAAAGGTAAAATAATTTCAATAGGTAGCCTGCGGTTTTATGTCAACTTCTCATAAAAAATAGTTAATTAAAAATCCTATTTTTGTCTGTATGGAATTGGCACATAATTATTCGGGATGCTTATTAGAAGTAGGGACTGATGAGGCTGGAAGAGGTTGCTTGGCGGGACCAGTGGTTGCAGCTGCAGTAATTTTACCTGAAAAAACGGAGCTTGATTTACTTAATGATTCAAAAAAGTTAACAACGAAACAACGTGCTATACTGAGACCTCAAATTGAGCAACAAGCCCTAGCGTATGCAGTTTCATTTGTCTGGCCTGAAGAGATTGATAAAATTAATATTTTACAAAGTTCAATACGGGCAATGCATCAAGCCATAGATAAACTTAAACTGTTGCCAGAATTTATCATTGTAGACGGGAACAAATTCAATTCATATAAAAACATACCACATCAAACGATTGTCAAAGGAGATGGGAAATATCTCAGTATTGCAGCCGCGTCTGTATTGGCTAAAACGTATAGAGATGAATATATGGAGAAAATCCACCGTGAAACTCCACAATATGGGTGGGACAAGAATAAAGGGTATCCCACTAAAGCACATAGGGCAGCTATTTTAGCACATGGTATTACCTCACATCATAGAAAAACATTTAAACTAGTGCCTATTCAATTGCATTTAGATTTAACTTAGGAGAAGTTTTTGCTATTTTATATTTGTTATTTGAAGATCTTTTATTTTTAATCGTGTTCTTAGGAATAGAATGCAGTATTAAGTCTTTTGAAGTGTTACATTAAAGTTGGTAATACGGTTTGCTCTGTGATTAAAAGTAAGCGGAAAAGGGGCTCCGATACGACAAGAAAAAGACCATTATCACGGTATGATGAGAAAGTTGTGTTAATTTTCATTTTCTTAGTGTGTAGCTGGGGTACGGTTCAGGATTGTGAATCTGTCATGTTAATAGTAGGTGCGCAATTGACTTATACCCAATTTGATGAAAATGGACAGGAGTGTGGAAAAACGATTCATCAAACTACTCGTGTTGAAAAGGTAAATGACAAGGTTATTGCAACACTTGAAATGTCTTATAAAAAAGGAGGCGGAGATGATCAGCACTTTAATACAATGTGTCAAGTTACTTGTGCTGATGGAATAATTGGGATAGGTTTGGTGCGGTTTTTTGATGCTACTATCGTTACGAATCATGAAGGAGCAGATTTCAATGTAGAAATCGATGGAGGTATTCTTGAATTGAAAGAAAAGAATCCATTCGTACGCCTGCGAGGATCTTTCATTGTGCAAAGATGGGGTATGATTATGAAACTAGGGGGGAGTTAACATAAAGGGACGGTCAGAAGTGTGGTATGCTAATGATGAAAAAACGTTGTTCAATCTATTTCATACAATAATAAAGGTATAGAAATAAGTTCAACGCAGTTGACTTACAAAAATTAATGAAGTGCACCGAGCAGTGTTTAGCGCGGATGGTAACTTTTTTAGCATCGTATATGGTTGTTGGGTTTAGAGCGTTTGTTCGGTGACAAATTTTGCTTCAAAAATCGCTGAAAAATGATGAAGTATTTTTTGCTTAACTTCGTTAATTGGAATTTCGCGTTCTAGTTCAGCAGCTAAAGACGTAACGGCTTTTCCACGTATGCCACAAGGAATAATATGATCAAAATAGCCTAGATTAGTATTGACATTTAAAGCAAAACCATGCATGGTAACCCAGCGGCTACTACGCACCCCCATAGCACAAATTTTTCTGGCAAATGGAGTTCCGACATCTAGCCATACACCTGTTTCTCCTTTACTACGTTCTCCATGAAGTCCATAATCGGCTAATACCCGAATCATGGTTTCTTCTAAAAATCGCATATACTTGTGAATATCGTTAAAGAAATTATCGAGATCGAGTATGGGGTATCCTACAATTTGTCCATACCCATGGTAAGTAATATCGCCACCACGATTTATTTTATAATACCGTGCGCCAATATTTTCAAGCTGATCTTCGCTTAGTAATAAGTTGTTGATATCTCCGCTTTTCCCTAATGTATATACATGTGGATGTTCAACAAACAAAAAGTAATTAGGCGTGATGAGCGAGCATTGTTCGTTTTTGTTTTTTCGCTTACGCTGGATAATTCCATCAAATAATTCTTCTTGATAATCCCAAGTTTCTTTATAATCTCGAGTTCCTAAATCTTGGAGTTGTATACTTTTATTCATAGGCTATAAACGAAGGTCAAAGATACAGATTAAGTTGTATTAGAGAAAATTTAAACAAGCTTATTGTTACGAGTGTACTGGTAAATGGCTGACGTAAAATAAGAAAGAATTAAGCAGGTAAGCGTTTTAAGAATTCGCGGAATAAGTTTATCTTTGTGCGCTTTAAATATACACTATATGCAACTTTCTGAACAGGAATTAGTACGACGAGAAAAATTGGAGAAAATAAGAGCGATGGGAATTAATCCGTATCCTGCCGATTTGTTTCCAGTAAATTCAACCAGCAAACAAATAAAAGCCAATTTTACTGAAGGAGCTGAGGTAGTGGTTGCAGGACGTTTAATGTCGCGTAGAATTCAAGGGAATGCCAGTTTTGCTGAATTACAAGACAGTGAAGGGAAAATTCAAGTATATTTTAAGCGAGATGAAATATGTCCAGGAGAAGATAAATCTAAATATAATGATCTGTATAAAAAGCTTCTCGATATTGGCGATTTCATTGGTGTTAAAGGGGAGTTGTTTTTGACGAAAGTTGGAGAGAAAACCATTAAAGTAAAAGAATTTGATCTATTGAGTAAGTCGCTGAAACCGTTGCCTTTACCTAAGATTGATGCAGAGGGGAATACCCATGATGAATTTAATGATCCAGAGTTGAGGTATCGTCAACGATATGCTGACTTAGTCGTTAACCCTAAGGTCAAAGAGGTCTTTGTAAAACGTACCAAGTTGTTTAATGCCATGCGGGAATATTTTAATAATGCTGGGTATTTTGAAGTAGAAACCCCAGTTTTACAGCCCATTCCTGGTGGTGCGGCGGCACGTCCATTTGTTACTCATCACAACAGTTTGGATATCCCTTTATATATGCGAATCGCCAATGAGTTGTATCTTAAACGATTGATTGTGGGAGGCTTTGATGGTGTGTATGAGTTTTCTAAAAACTTTAGAAATGAAGGGATGGATAGGACGCATAATCCTGAGTTTACTGCCATGGAGATTTACGTGGCTTATAAGGATTACAATTGGATGATGAAATTTGTAGAAGATCTCTTAGAGTATTGTGCATTAAAAGTGAATGGTGAGACTAAAACTGTGTTTGGAGAACATACAATTGATTTCAAAGCACCGTATGCACGTGTTACCATGACAGATGCCATAAAAGAACATACGGGTTTTGATATTACCAACAAAACGGAAGCTGAAATTAGAGAAGCAGCCTTAGCAATGGGCTTGGAGGTGGATGAAACCATGGGTAAAGGGAAGTTAATTGATGAGATTTTTGGAGAAAAATGTGAGGGAAATTACATTCAGCCTACCTTTATTACCGATTATCCGAAAGAAATGAGCCCGTTGTGTAAAGAACATCGTGATAATCCTGAATTAACAGAGCGCTTTGAATTGATGGTGTGTGGGAAAGAAGTTGCCAATGCGTATTCTGAATTAAATGACCCTATTGATCAACGTCAACGTTTTGAACATCAATTGAAACTTGCAGCTAAAGGAGATGATGAAGCCACTGGGTTTATTGATGAAGATTTTTTAAGAGCTTTAGAGTACGGAATGCCACCAACGTCAGGGCTTGGAATTGGAATGGATCGATTGATTATGTTTTTGACCAACAACCAATCTATACAAGAGGTCTTGTTTTTCCCACAAATGAAGCCTGAAAATCGAAATAAAATTGAATTGACTCAAGAAGAAAAAGAGGTTTTTGAATTGTTGAAAAAGGAAAATCCGATGCAACTTTCAGCAATGAAAGCGAAATCAGGTTTAAGTAATAAAAAATGGGATAAAACCATCAAGCATTTAACAAAAAGTCAATTGGTAAAAGTTGTTAAAAATGAGAATGGCTTATGGGTAGAGCAAGTTTAATTGCGAACCGTTTTAGCGCGAATTAGTTTTTTTAATGAACGCGCGTTAGTTGTTTAACATTTTGTTAAGATTTAGTATTAGACAGATTTGGTAAATTCGTCGCAGCGGAAATGTTTTCCAACTAACTTAATAAATAGAAATGTATAAGCAATTAACCAAACTAATGGTTGTCTTGTTAGTAATCGGATTTGGTTCTGATATGCAAGCACAACGGAAATCGAAAAAAAAGGATAAAAAATCCGCTGTAGCGGAAAAACCTACACCAACTCCTAAAAAAGGAGCGATTCAACCTTATGATAAGGTAGTGACAAAAGATGCAAAAACGGACGATGGTCTTTTCAAAGTGCATCAAATTGACGATACGTATTTATATGAAATACCAGACTCGTTGTTTGGTCGTGAAATGCTGATGGTTACTCGAATTGCCAAAACAAATGCCGGTAATGGATTTGGGGGCGGAAAAACGAATACGCAGGTACTCCGTTGGCAGAAAAAAGGGAAAAAGGTACTGTTAAGAGTTGTCTCTCATGGAGTGGTGGCAGATGAAGATAAGCCAGTGCATGAAGCTGTAGTTAATTCTAATTTTGAACCCATTTTAGCTTCATTTCCAATAAAAGCTTTTTCTAAAGATTCTACATCAACAGTTATTGATGTGACGAGTTTGTTTCAAAAAGATGTTAAACCTCTTGGCCTTCCTGCCGGTACTCGAACACAATATAAAATTTCAAGAGTAGAGGATGATAAGTCATTTATTGAAAGTATTAAAAGTTTCCCTTTAAATATTGAAGCTAGACATGTGAAAACGTATGGTGCGGGTGCACCTCCATCAAATCGATCATTAGGTTCTGTTACTGTAGAGATGAACAATTCAATGGTGTTATTGCCAAAAGTGCCGATGAAGAGAAGGTATTTTGATCAACGAGTAGGATGGTTTACAAGTAGTCAAGTAGATTATAGCTTGCCAGCACAGAAAAGTGAGAAAGTTGAGTACTTAGATCGATGGAGATTAGAAGTAAAAGATGAGGATATCGAAAAATTTAAAAGAGGAGAATTAGTTGTTCCGAAGAAACAAATTGTTTATTATATAGATAGAGCAACACCTGAAGAATGGAGACCTTACATCAAACAGGGTATTGAAGATTGGCAGGTAGCTTTTGAGGCTGCAGGATTTAAGGATGCTATTATAGCGAAAGATCCACCTACCGTAGAAGAGGATCCAGATTGGAGTCCAGAAGATGTTCGCTATTCGGTAGTTCGTTATTTAGCATCTCCAATTCCTAATGCGAATGGACCTCACGTAAGCGATCCAAGATCTGGTGAAATTTTAGAATCTGACATCAATTGGTATCACAATGTAATGACATTATTGCGCAATTGGTTTTTTGTACAAACAGCTGCCATTAACCCGGAAGCGAGAGGGGTAAAGTTTAAAAATGAAGTTATGGGTCGATTGATTCGTTTTGTCTCTTCACATGAGGTTGGTCATACCTTAGGATTGCCTCATAACATGGGGTCAAGTCCGGCCTATCCAGTAGATTCATTAAGATCAGCAACATTTACTAAAAAGTATGGAACAGCTGCGTCTATTATGGATTATGCCCGTTTTAATTATATTGCGCAACCAGGAGATGAAGGGGTTGCTTTAATGCCAAATATTGGCCTTTACGATAAGTATGCCATCAATTGGGGGTATAGACCCATTCTTGATAAAACGGCAGAGGAGGAAAAACCAATTTTAGATAGTTGGATTTTAAAGCATGCAGGTGATCCAATATATCGATTTGGAAAACAACAAGGAAGGGTTATTGACCCAAGTTCGCAGACAGAAGATTTGGGTGATGATGCAATGAAAGCAAGTGAATATGGTATTGCTAACTTGAAACGAATTGTTCCAAATTTGATAAAATGGACGGCGGAAGACGGTAAAAATTACGATGAATTGGCTGAATTATACGGACAAGTTCTAGGGCAATACAATCGATATATGGGGCATGTGATGAACAATATTGGTGGGGTTCGTGAAGATTATAAAACCTACGATCAAGAAGGTGCTGTTTATACACATACTCCTAAGGAAAAGCAGAAAAGAGCGATGGATTTCTTACAGAAACAATTGTTTGCAACACCAACTTGGTTATTAAATAAAGATGTATTTAGTAGAATAGAAAGTAATGGAGTAGTTGATCGTATTCGTTCTACGCAAGCAAATACGTTACGCGGTGTGCTTAATGTAGATAGAATGAAACGGATGATTGATAATGAAGCAATGAATGGTTCTTCAGCGTATACCGTATCCAGTATGTTGAGTGATTTGCGAAAAGGTATTTGGAGCGAATTGAGAACAGGGCGTTCAATTGATATCTATAGAAGAAATTTACAAAGAGCTTATTTAGATAATATGAAGTCGCTCGCAGAAGATACCAAAGCGAGTCAGTCAGATGTTAGTGCGTTAGTAAGAGCAGAGCTTGAAACTTTAAAAAGATCTGTTCGTGCGGCAGTGGGAAGTTCTTCAGGAATTAGAAGAGCACACTTGCAAGATGCATTAGAGCGTATTGAAAATATTTTAGACCCTAAATAATATAGGAGTTTCCATAGAAAAAAGCCATTTGTTGCAAATGGCTTTTTTTTTTGCATATATTTTATGCGGTAGATAGTAGATATTATGCTATCTTTGCCGTCCAATAAAAAAAACAAATACATAGAAATTATGAGAGGAGGTGGAACAGTATGCTAATTATCCCAGTAAAAGATGGTGAAAATATCGATAGAGCGTTAAAACGTTTTAAGCGAAAATTTGATAGAACGAAAACGATGAAGCAACTGCGTAATAGAAAACATTTTACGAAGCCTTCCGTGAGTAAACGTGCGCAAATTCAGAAAGCGCAGTATGTACAAAGTTTAAGAACTAAAGAAGAGCAAGGTTAATCTTTAGACTTATTATATAATAACCGTTAATAGACGCTACAATTTTGTAGTTTTGTTTATTAACGGTTTTTTTTATGCTTATTCCCAAATTTTTAGACTATTTATCCCTAGAGAAAAAGTACTCACCACATACCGTATGCGCATATGAAAATGATTTATTGAGTTTTAAAGAATTTTGTGAGGAGGAGTTCGGTATTAAAGAGCTATCTGAGATTCAATATCAACAAGTGAGAAGTTGGATTGTTAATTTGGTGCAATCAGGAATCTCTAATCGGTCGATCAACAGAAAAATAAGTAGTTTAAAGTCCTTTTATAGTTTTTTGGTCCGTATCCAATATATTCAGCACTCTCCCTTAGTGAAACACAAAGCGCTAAAGGTTGCACAACGCGTTCAAGTACCTTTTTCTGTTGAAGAATTGGTTAAGGTGCTCGAGGTTTTTAGTGAGGCTGATGATTTTGATGGAGTTCGTAATAAGCTCGTGGTTGAATTGTTGTATTCAACCGGAATGAGGCGAGCTGAGTTAATTGACTTAAGGTTGTCTAGTATAGATTTGTCAAATGAGGTAGTCAAGATTAAAGGGAAAAGAAATAAGGAGCGTTATGTGCCTTTATTACCAAGTGTGCAAACTACGATAAAGACTTACTTGGAATTACGAGAAAAGCTAAGTACTAAAGGAGATCATTTTTTTGTAACTGCAAAAGGAAATAAATTATATGCAACACTTGTTTATCGAATAATAAATGAGTATTTTAGTAAGGTCTCAACGAAGGTGAAAAAGAGTCCGCATGTAATAAGACATTCCTTTGCTACACACCTCTTAAATGAGGGGGCGGATTTGAATTCTGTTAAAGAGTTGTTGGGGCATTCGAGTTTAGCTTCAACTCAGGTGTATACGCATAGTAGCCTAAATGAACTGAAGAAAGTGTATAATCAAGCTCATCCAAGGAGCGATAAAAACAAATGTGTATGAAAGTTAACATTCAATCCGTAAATTTTAATGTAGATAGTGGTTTAGTAAATTTTGTTGAAGAAAGAATAAATAACTTAGAAAGATTCTATGATAAAATCATTGGTTCTGATGTGTATTTAAAAGTTGAAAATACAAGTGAAAAGGAGAATAAAATTGCTGAAATAAAGTTGTTAGTTCCTGGAGGAGAATTCATTGTGAAAAAACAGTGTAAAACATTTGAAGAAGGTGTGGATCTGGCGATTGATTCGTTAAAAAGGCAGTTAAATAAAAGGAAAGAAAAGCTTAGAGCACAAAACATTTAAAATAATTAAAAAAATAAATGAAAAAAGTTTTGTAAAAAAAATAAAACTTTATACATTTGCAGTCCGTTAGAAATAACGGGCTTTTTTATGCTAAAAAAAGCAATAAAAAGCCGATGTAGCTCAGCTGGCTAGAGCAGCTGATTTGTAATCAGCAGGTCGTGGGTTCGAGTCCCTCCATCGGCTCTTAAAAATGAAATGAAAGAGGTGGAAACACCAAGTGTTCTTTGAGTAATATTAGTTGGGGAGATACCAAAGCGGCCAACTGGGGCGGACTGTAACTCCGCTGTCTTTCGACTTCGTAGGTTCGAATCCTGCTCTCCCCACATAAAATTTTCTAGCAGCGAATGTCAAAAGCTTGCTTTTGTGAGTTTGTGAGAGAAAATTTTTATGTTCAGAACTGTTTAGAGGGGGTGTTAGCTGGCAGGGGTGTGGTTTTGAAAAAAAAAGGTGATGAACATGTGAAAAAAAAGATGGATTTTCTAAATTATAGCGTATCTTTGTAGGCTGTAAAGGAGAATGAAGTTCTAGTGAAATATTGAAATTACCATTATTCGGATTTGGGAAACTGAATCTAGAAATATAAAAATGCGAGAGTAGCTCAGTTGGTAGAGCGTCAGCCTTCCAAGCTGAATGTCGCCGGTTCGAACCCGGTCTCTCGCTCAAGATGAGCAAATGTCGTGGCTTTTTAGGCATGACATTTTGCTTTATAGAGTGAATGTTAGCGCTCATAATGGCGAGATCATGACGCTTCCAGTCTTGATTGTGCCGAATTAAAATAAATTAGTCAATAGGCTTTCTTATTTTAACGAGAAGTATCCTGCGAAGGCAGGAATCTCTGTGTTTAATAGAGATTCAACACTTTACGCCGGTGTAGCTCAGGGGTAGAGCGTTTCCTTGGTAAGGAAGAGGTCACGAGTTCAAATCTCGTCATTGGCTCAAAACTAAAAAAAATAATAGCAATTAGCTATATGGGTTGAGAAATCAACAGTAAAATTGAACACTAAATATATTTATAACTAAGAATTAAAATTTACAATCATGGCAAAAGAAACTTTTGATCGTTCCAAACCGCACTTAAATATCGGTACAATTGGGCACGTTGACCACGGTAAAACTACTTTAACTGCAGCTATCACCAAGGTAATGGCTGATCAAGGATTTTCTGAAGCGAAAAATTTCGATCAAATCGATAATGCTCCTGAAGAAAAAGAAAGAGGGATTACAATTAATACATCACACGTAGAGTATCAGACGGCAAAACGTCACTATGCTCACGTTGATTGTCCTGGTCACGCGGATTACGTGAAAAACATGGTAACTGGAGCGGCCCAAATGGACGGTGCGATCTTAGTAGTTGCTGCAACTGATGGACCTATGCCACAAACACGTGAGCACATCCTTTTAGGACGTCAAGTAGGTATCCCAAGAATTGTAGTGTTCTTGAATAAAGTTGACATGGTTGATGATGAAGAGCTTTTAGAGCTAGTTGATATGGAGGTTAGAGATTTATTGAATTTCTATGAATATGATGGTGATAATGGTCCTGTTATTTCTGGATCTGCTTTAGGTGCTCTGAACGGTGAAGAAAAATGGGTTAAGACTGTGGTTGAATTAATGGAAGCTGTGGATTCATGGATTGAAGAACCAACACGTGAAGTAGATAAAGATTTCTTAATGCCAATTGAAGATGTATTCTCAATTACTGGTCGTGGTACGGTTGCTACAGGTCGTATTGAAACTGGAGTAGCTAATACTGGAGATCCTGTTGAGATCATCGGAATGGGAGCAGAGAAATTAACTTCAACGATTACTGGAGTTGAGATGTTTCGTAAAATTCTTGATAGAGGTGAAGCTGGTGATAACGTAGGTATCTTATTAAGAGGTATTGAAAAGACAGATATTAAAAGAGGTATGGTGATTTGTAAACCAGGCTCTGTAACTCCACACGATAAATTTAAAGCAGAGGTTTATATCCTTAAAAAAGAGGAAGGTGGACGTCACACTCCATTCCACAATAACTATCGTCCACAGTTCTATGTTAGAACTACGGATGTAACAGGTACAATTAACTTACCTGATGGAGTAGAGATGGTAATGCCTGGAGATAACTTGACAATTACTGTTGATTTACACCAACCAATTGCAATGAATGTAGGTTTGCGTTTTGCTATCCGTGAAGGTGGTAGAACTGTAGGAGCTGGTCAGGTGACTGAAATATTATAAGACACCCTAGTTTAATAAATATATTATAGGAAAGGTGCTCCTTACAGAAGGGAGCACCTTACATTCTATACGGGTGTAGCTCAGTTGGTAGAGCACTGGTCTCCAAAACCAGGTGTCGGGAGTTCGAGTCTCTCCACCCGTGCATGGTGAAAAAAAGTGCCAAAAGTTTAGACGGAATTCCAATCTGGATAATTAGATAAAAAATTATGAGTGTTGTAAATTACTTTAAAGAGTCTTTCTCAGAATTAAAAACACAAGTTTCATGGATTTCAGTTTCTGAAGCTCAAAAATCTACGATCGTTGTAGCACTGTTTACAGTGTTATTTTCCTTGGCAGTCTTTTTAGTCGATAAAGTTTTTCAATTAGGTTTGGAGAATTATTTTAATCTATTTAATTAATAAAACAATTATGGCTGAGTCTGTTAAGAAATGGTATGTTGTAAGAGCTATAGGTGGCCAAGAAAATAAAGTGAAGACCTATATTGAGAACGAGGTTGCTCGTTTAGGGTTGTCGGATTATGTAGATCAAGTTTTGGTGCCTACGGAAAAAGTCATTCAGATTCGTAATGGAAAAAAGGTAAATAAAGAAAAAGTTTATTTTCCTGGATATATTATGATTCAGGCTAATTTAAGTGGTGAACTTCCGCATGTAATTAAATCTGTTACAGGAGTAATTGGATTTTTAGGCGAAACTAAAGGAGGTGATCCTGTTCCGTTGCGAAAATCTGAAGTGAATAGAATGCTCGGAAAAGTTGATGAGCTGGCCGTTCAAAATGAGAATGTGGCAATACCATATATATTAGGAGAAACGGTGAAGGTTGTTGATGGTCCGTTTAATGGTTTCGATGGAACGATCGAAAATATCAATGAAGAAAAACGTAAGCTTGAGGTAATGGTGAAAATTTTTGGAAGAAAAACACCATTAGAGTTAAGTTATATGCAAGTAGAAAAAATTTCATAAATGTTACGTATTTAAGATGTTGTTTACGCTTTCCACTGAATAACGTCTAAACTAAAGTTTAAAAAATGGCAAAAGAAATTAGTAAGGTTGTAAAATTACAAGTACGCGGAGGAGCTGCAAACCCTTCACCACCTGTAGGGCCTGCTTTGGGTGCAGCTGGGGTTAATATTATGGAGTTTTGTAAGCAATTTAATGCTCGAACTCAAGATAAACCAGGTAAAGTATTACCGGTTGCAATCACAGTGTACAAAGACAAATCATTTGACTTTGTAATTAAAACACCACCCGCAGCAGTTCAATTATTAGAAGCAGCTAAAATAAAGAAAGGATCTGGAGAACCTAATAGAAAAAAGGTAGCAACAGTTACTTGGGATCAAATCAGAGCAATTGCTGAGGATAAAATGCAAGATTTAAATGCATTTGAAGTTGAATCTGCAATGAAAATGGTAGCTGGTACTGCGAGATCAATGGGATTAAGAGTCAAAGGAAACGCTCCTGCTTAAACTTTATAATAGATAAAACATGTCAAAGTTAACAAAAAAGCAAAAAGAAGCGGTTGCAAAAGTAGATGCTAATAAAGCATATAGTTTAAGTGAAGCTTCTGCTTTAGTAAAAGAAATTACGAATGTAAAATTCGATGCATCAGTTGATATTGCAATTCGTTTAGGTGTAGATCCTCGAAAAGCAAATCAAATGGTTCGTGGTGTAGTAACCCTACCACACGGAACAGGTAAAGATGTAAAAGTACTTGCATTAGTAACACCAGATAAAGAAGCAGAGGCTCAGGAAGCCGGTGCTGATTATGTAGGATTAGATGAATACCTTCAAAAAATTAAAGGAGGATGGACTGACGTAGACGTTATTGTCACAATGCCAAGTGTGATGGGTAAATTAGGTCCTTTAGGACGCGTATTGGGCCCCAGAGGTTTAATGCCAAACCCAAAGACAGGTACTGTAACGATGGACGTTGCCAAAGCAGTAAAAGATGTAAAAGGTGGAAAGATTGACTTTAAAGTTGATAAAACCGGAATTATCCATGCGTCCATTGGTAAAGTATCATTTGATGCTGATAAAATACAAGGGAATGCCAGCGAATTAATTCAAACTGTAATAAAGTTGAAACCTTCTACTGCGAAGGGAGTTTATATCAAAAGTATTTATATGTCTAGTACGATGAGTCCAGGCGTTCAAGTCGAAGTAAAATCAGTAGGTTAAAAAGTTTCAATTATGACTAGAGAACAAAAATCACAAGTAATAGACGATTTAACCGTACAACTATCTGAAAGTAACACCATTTATTTGGCTGATATTTCAGGATTGAACGCGGGAGCCACGTCAAATTTACGTAGAGCCTGTTTTAAGGCAAACGTTAGCTTAGCTGTTGTAAAAAATACGTTGCTTACAAAAGCAATGGAAAATTCTGATAAAGATTTTGGTGAATTACCTAGTATTCTTAAAGGTAATACGTCAATTATGTTTTCTGAAGTGAGTAATGCTCCAGCTAAAGTAATTAAAGAATTTCGAAAAAAGTCTGATAAACCTTTATTAAAAGGGGCTTATATTGAGGAAGAAATCTATCTTGGAGATGATCAATTAGATACCTTGGTAACTATCAAATCTAAAGATGAGCTTATCGGTGATATTATCTCACTTTTACAATCTCCTGCTAAAAATGTTGTTTCAGCATTACAATCAGGTGGTAGTAAGTTGTCAGGTATCCTCAAAACTTTATCGGAAAAATAAATTGCACGCACTTATAACTAAATAATAAAAAATTAAAACAAACAAAAATGGCAGAATTAAAAGATTTCGCAGAACAACTAGTTAACTTAACAGTGAAGGAAGTTAATGAATTGGCAGATATTTTAAAAAATGAGTATGGTATTGAGCCTGCTGCAGCAGCAGTTGCAGTAGCTGGTCCAGCCGCTGGTGGTGGTGAAGCAGCAGAAGAGCAAACAGAATTCGATGTAATTTTGAAAGCAGCTGGAGCTTCTAAATTGGCCGTAGTGAAATTAGTTAAAGAATTAACTGGTTTAGGTCTTAAAGATGCTAAAGAATTAGTAGATGGAGCTCCTAAAGCTATCAAAGAAGGAGTATCTAAAGATGAAGCTGAAGGACTTAAAACTTCTTTAGAAGAAGCCGGTGCTGAAGTTGAGCTAAAATAAGCTCTATCCCGCTCTTGAGTAATCAAGTCGGGAATGAAACAATAAGGTTTAGGTCTTTGGGTGAAAGCTCAAATTGACCTAAACCATTTTTCGTATATGTTCGTTCTTAAAAATTTATTATTTTTTTAATTAAAAAATCACTCCATTGTTAGCAAATAATAGTACCGAAAGAGTAAATTTCGCCACTGCAAAGTTGATCACTGACTATCCGGATTTCTTAGATATTCAAGTGAAATCATTTCAAGATTTTTTTCAGTTAGAAACTAAATCAGACGAAAGAAGTGACGAGGGTTTATTCAAAACTTTCTCAGATAATTTTCCAATTACTGATACTAGAAATCAATTTGTCTTAGAGTTTATTGATTATTTTGTAGATCCACCGAGATACTCGATTCAAGAATGTATTGAAAGGGGATTAACGTATAGCGTTCCATTAAAAGCACGACTTAAATTGTACTGTACTGATCCTGAACATGAGGATTTTGAAACAATCGTACAGGATGTGTATTTAGGAACCATTCCTTATATGACCCAAAGTGGTACGTTTGTTATTAACGGTGCAGAACGGGTTGTAGTTTCTCAATTACACCGATCTCCAGGAGTATTCTTTGGCCAATCATTTCACGCCAATGGAACAAAATTATATTCTGCAAGAGTAATCCCTTTTAAAGGTTCTTGGATAGAATTTGCAACTGATATCAATAGCGTAATGTACGCATACATTGATAGAAAGAAAAAATTGCCAGTAACAACATTATTCCGTGCTATTGGATTTGAAAGAGATAAAGATATCTTGGAAATATTTGATTTAGCCGATGAGGTTAAAGTATCCAAAAGTGGGCTTAAAAAAGTATTAGGTAGAAAATTGGCGGCCAGAGTACTTAAAACATGGCACGAAGATTTCGTAGATGAAGATACTGGAGAAGTAGTTTCTATTGAACGGAATGAAATTGTACTTGATCGTGATACCATCCTCGAAAAAGAACACATTGACGAAATTGTTGATGCAGGAGCTAAAAATATATTATTACACAAGGAAGATAATGAATTAGGAGACTATGCCATAATTCACAATACCTTGCAAAAAGATCCAACGAATTCTGAAAAAGAAGCCGTTGAACATATTTATCGTCAATTGCGTAATGCTGAACCGCCAGATTATGAAACGGCGAAAGGAATTATCAATAAATTATTCTTTTCTGAACAACGTTACAATTTAGGTGAGGTTGGACGATATAGAATGAACAAAAAATTAGAACTTGATATTGATATTGATCAAAAGGTGTTAACCCAAGAAGATATCATTACCATTATCAAGAACTTAATTAAATTGGTAAATTCAAAAGCTGAGGTTGATGATATTGATCACTTATCTAACCGTCGCGTTAGAACCGTAGGTGAACAATTAGCAAGTCAGTTTGGAGTTGGACTTTCAAGAATGGCTCGTACCATTAGAGAACGAATGAATGTTAGAGATAATGAAGTCTTTACACCGATTGATTTAATTAATGCGAAAACCTTATCTTCTGTAATTAATTCGTTTTTTGGAACGAATCAATTATCACAGTTCATGGATCAAACCAATCCATTGGCTGAGATTACACATAAACGTAGATTATCTGCCCTTGGTCCTGGTGGTCTTTCTAGAGAAAGAGCTGGATTTGAGGTGCGTGATGTTCACTATACACATTATGGAAGATTATGTCCAATTGAAACGCCTGAGGGACCAAATATTGGACTGATTTCTTCACTCGCAGTTTATGCGAAAGTGAATAACCTCGGCTTTATTGAAACTCCTTATCGTGAAGTGAAAAACGGAGAAGTAGATATTGAGAAAGCCCCGGTTTATTTAAGTGCTGAAGAAGAAGAAGGAAAGAAAATTGCACAGTCTAATTTAGAATTAGATGAAAATGGAAAGATTGTATTAGATAAAGTGGTTGCACGTGCTGAGGGAGATTTTCCGTTGGTAACACCAGATAATGTTGATTATATGGACGTTTCACCAAATCAAATTTCTTCGATTTCAGCATCGTTAATTCCGTTCTTAGAACACGATGATGCGAACCGTGCTTTGATGGGATCAAATATGATGCGGCAAGCGGTACCTTTAATGAGACCAGAAGCTCCGATTGTAGGAACTGGTTTGGAAAGACGTGTTGCAACGGATTCTAGAATTTTAATTAACGCTGAAGGTGATGGGGTAGTTGAATACGTAGATTCTGATAAAATCATTATTAAATATGAACGTACGGAAGAAGAACGTTTAGTTAGTTTTGAACCAGATGAAAAAACGTATAACCTAATTAAATTTAGAAAAACCAATCAAGGAACCTCCATTAACTTACACCCTATTGTTAGAAAAGGGGATAAAGTTAAAAAAGGACAAGTACTTTGTGAAGGATATGCTACAGAGAAAGGTGAATTGGCCTTAGGTAGAAATATGAAAGTAGCCTTTATGCCATGGAAAGGGTATAACTTTGAGGATGCTATTGTGATTTCTGAACGCGTAGTACGTGAAGATATCTTTACGTCAATTCACATTGATGAATATTCATTGGATGTTAGAGACACGAAATTAGGTGCTGAAGAATTAACCAATGACATTCCGAATGTTTCTGAAGAAGCTACAAAAGATTTAGATGAAAATGGGATGATTAGAATTGGGGCTGAAATTAAGCCTGGTGATATTCTAATCGGAAAGATTACACCAAAAGGTGAATCTGATCCTACCCCAGAAGAAAAGCTTTTACGTGCCATCTTTGGAGATAATGCAGGTGATGTAAAGGATGCTTCCTTAAAAGCATCTCCTTCATTGAATGGAGTTGTTATTGACAAGAAATTGTTTCAACGTACCATTAAAGATAAAGCTAAACGAAGCGAGGATAAAGAAAATATCGCAAAATTAGAAGCTGAATACACCAAAAAATTAAATGAAATTCAAGAAATATTAGTTGAGAAACTATTTAATATTGTCAATGGTAAAACTTCACAAGGGGTATTAAATGACCTTGGTGAAGAAATTTTCCCTAAAGGAAAGAAATTTACCTTGAAAATGTTAAATGCAATTAATGATTTTGAACATTTAACAAAAGGTGTTTGGACAACTGATAAAGACCTTAATAGATTAGTTAATGAACTAATTCACAACTATAAGATTAAGGTAAATGATATTCAAGGATCTTTGCGAAGAGAGAAATTTACGATTACCGTAGGGGATGAACTTCCAGCGGGTATAGTGAAATTAGCCAAAGTTTATATCGCTAAAAAACGTAAGTTGAAAGTAGGTGATAAAATGGCGGGTCGTCACGGTAACAAAGGGATTGTTGCACGAATTGTTCGTCAAGAAGATATGCCTTTCTTAGAAGACGGAACGCCGGTTGATATTGTATTGAATCCTCTTGGAGTACCATCTAGGATGAATATTGGACAAATTTATGAAACTGTGCTAGGTTGGGCAGGTCAGAAATTAGGTCAAAAATATGCTACTCCAATTTTTGATGGGGCATCAATTGAACAAATTACTGAATTGACCAATAAGGCAGGTGTTCCTGAATTTGGACATACCTATCTCTATGATGGTGGTACTGGAGAGCGTTTTGATCAACCAGCGACAGTGGGAGTAATCTATATGATTAAACTAGGTCACATGATTGAAGATAAAATGCACGCTCGTTCAATAGGACCATACTCGTTAATTACACAACAACCTCTTGGTGGTAAAGCACAATTTGGAGGACAACGATTTGGTGAGATGGAAGTATGGGCTTTAGAGGCTTATGGAGCATCAAGTACCCTTAGAGAAATCTTAACGGTAAAATCAGATGATGTATTAGGTAGAGCAAAAACCTACGAATCGATTGTAAAAGGTGAGCCAATGCCTGAACCTGGATTACCTGAATCATTTAACGTATTAATGCACGAGCTGAAAGGCCTTGGATTAGACGTTAGATTGGAAGAATAATGGTTGGGTATCCAGTAGTTCTCTACTGGATACCATCATTAAAAACTAGAGTAATCATTATCATCATTATTTTTACATTTTAATTATTTGCACAATATATCATGGCAAAACAAAAAGAAAAATACACTGTAAAAAAATTTAATAAAATTTCTATTGGTTTAGCATCACCTGAATCAATTCTAGAAGCGTCTAGAGGAGAAGTTTTAAAACCAGAAACGATCAACTATCGTACACATAAACCTGAACGTGATGGTTTGTTTTGTGAACGTATTTTTGGTCCTATAAAAGATTATGAGTGTGCTTGTGGAAAGTACAAAAGAATTAGATATAAAGGAATTGTATGTGATCGATGTGGGGTTGAAGTAACTGAGAAAAAGGTTCGAAGAGATCGCGTGGGGCATATTAATTTAGTTGTACCTATTGCGCACATTTGGTATTTTAGATCATTACCAAACAAAATGGGATATCTCTTAGGATTGCCTTCTAAGAAATTAGATATGATTATCTACTATGAACGGTATGTAGTTATTCAACCAGGGAATGCTAAGAATGTTGAAGGGGAACCATTACAAAAAATGGATTTCCTTACAGAGGAAGAATATCTAGACGTATTAGAATCCTTAGGTCAAGAAAACCAATATTTAGATGATTCAGACCCGAATAAATTCATCGCAAAGATGGGGGCCGAATGTCTAATTGAATTATTAGCGCGTATTGATCTTGATGAATTGTCCTATGAATTAAGACATAAAGCAAATACAGAAACCTCTAAACAACGTAAAATGGAAGCCTTAAAAAGGTTGAATGTTGTTGAGGCTTTTAGAGATGCAAATTTAAATCGTGAAAATAAACCAGAATGGATGATTATGAAGGTGGTACCTGTTATTCCACCAGAACTTCGCCCATTAGTACCTTTGGATGGTGGTCGCTTTGCAACTTCCGATTTAAATGATTTATACCGAAGAGTAATTATCCGTAATAATCGTTTAAAACGATTAATGGAGATTAAAGCGCCTGAAGTAATCTTGCGTAATGAAAAACGAATGTTACAGGAATCTGTGGATTCATTGTTTGACAATACGCGTAAATCTTCAGCGGTTAAAACGGAATCTAATCGACCCTTGAAATCCTTATCAGATTCTTTAAAAGGAAAACAAGGTCGATTCCGTCAAAACTTATTGGGAAAACGTGTTGATTACTCTGCACGTTCAGTAATTGTTGTTGGACCAGAACTTAGATTATATGAATGTGGATTGCCAAAAGATATGGCAGCTGAATTGTACAAACCTTTTGTGATTAGAAAACTAATCGAAAGAGGTATTGTGAAAACAGTTAAATCTGCAAAGAAAATTATAGATAAAAGAGAACCCGTTGTTTGGGACATCTTAGAAAATGTACTTAAAGGACATCCGGTCTTATTAAACCGTGCTCCAACGTTACACAGACTTGGTATCCAAGCGTTTCAACCTAAGTTAATTGAAGGAAAAGCAATTCAGTTACACCCATTAGTGTGTACGGCTTTTAACGCGGATTTCGATGGGGATCAAATGGCAGTACATTTACCACTTGGTCCAGAAGCTATTCTTGAGGCTCAATTGTTAATGTTAGCATCTCATAGTATTTTGAATCCGGCTAATGGGTCGCCAATAACCGTACCTTCACAAGATATGGTACTCGGGTTGTACTATATGACCAAAGAACGCATTAGTACCAAAGACGTAAAAGTTAAAGGTGAAGGAACTACGTTTTATTCTCCTGAAGAAGTAATCATCGCTTTCAATGAAAAGAAAGTGGATTTGAATGCGATAATTAAAGTTCGAACGATGGATTTTAACGAAGAGGGAGAATTGGTAAAACAAATTGTAACGACCACGGTTGGACGTGTATTGTTTAATGAAGTTGTCCCTGAAAAGGCCGGATATATCAATGAAGTTTTGACCAAAAAATCGTTGAGAGATATTATTGGGAAAATTTTAAAAGTAACGGATATACCTACTACAGGTGAGTTCTTAGATGCAATCAAATCCATGGGGTACAAATTTGCATTCCAAGGAGGATTGTCATTTAGTTTAGGTGATATCATTATTCCGGAAGAAAAAACGGGAATGATTGATGCTGCCAATGAACAAGTTGATACCATTACTGCTAGTTATAACATGGGGATGTTGACGAATAAAGAGCGATATAATCAGGTAATTGATATTTGGAGCTCAACAAACAATCGTTTAACCGAACTTTCCATGAAACGTTTACGTGAAGATAAACAAGGGTTTAACTCTGTGTATATGATGCTTGACTCTGGTGCAAGGGGGTCTAAGGAACAAATTCGCCAGTTAACTGGAATGCGTGGATTAATGGCAAAACCTAAAAAATCTACCGCCGGAGGTGGAGAGATTATTGAAAACCCAATTCTTTCTAACTTTAAAGAAGGACTTTCTATTTTGGAGTATTTTATCTCTACCCACGGTGCACGTAAAGGACTTGCAGATACCGCTTTAAAAACAGCCGATGCAGGGTACTTAACACGTCGTTTAGTGGATGTGTCGCAAGATGTGATTATTAACGAACATGATTGTGGTACCTTGAGAGGGCTAGAAGTTAGTGCCTTAAAGAAAAATGAAGAGGTTGTTGAAACCCTAGGTGAACGAATATTAGGCCGTGTTTCTTTAGAAGATATACGTAACCCATTAACAGATGAACTTATAGCGGCTGCGGGTGATGAAATCGATGAACAAATTGTAGCCAAAATTGAAGCGGCTCCAATTGAATCTGTTGAAGTTCGATCTGCCTTAACCTGTGAATCTGACAGAGGTATATGTGCTAAATGTTATGGACATAGCTTATCAACCAAGAAAATGGTGCAAATTGGTGAAGCTGTTGGTGTTATTGCAGCACAATCAATTGGAGAACCAGGAACACAGTTAACTTTACGTACTTTCCACGTAGGAGGTATTGCAGGAAACATTTCTGAAGAAAATAAATTACTAGCCAAATTTGAAGGTAAAGTTGAAATTGAAGATTTAAATACGGTCACTGGAGTTGATACCGACGGAAATAAAGTTGACATCGTTATTTCGAGAACTTCTGAGGTTAAAATCATTGATAAGAAAACGGGAATTACAGTAAGTACCAATAACATCCCTTATGGTTCGTATATCTATATAAAAGATGGACAGACCGTAAAGAAAGGCGATGTGATTTGTCAATGGGATCCATATAACGGGGTAATTGTTTCTGAATTTAAAGGAAAAATTGCTTTTGAGAATATTGATCAAGGAGTTACCTATGTCGTTGAAATTGATGAGCAAACTGGTTTCCAAGAAAAAGTAATTTCTGAATCTAAGAATAAAAAAGTTGTACCAACTTTATTGATCCAAAATGATAAAGGGGAAACGTTACGTTCTTACAGTTTACCAGTGGGAGCACACTTGATGGTAGAGGATGGAGAAGAGATTGAAGGAGGTAAGATTTTAGTGAAGATTCCTCGTAAATCTGGAAAAGCGGGTGATATTACTGGAGGTTTACCACGTGTAACCGAATTGTTTGAAGCGCGTGATCCTTCTAATCCTTCAGTGGTTTCTGAGATTGATGGTGTTGTTTCTTTTGGTAAAATTAAACGTGGTAATCGTGAGATTATCGTTGAATCAAAAATTGGCGAAGTCAGAAAGTATTTAGTAAAACTCTCTAACCAAATTTTGGTTCAAGAGAATGACTTTATTAAAGCTGGTATGCCGCTTTCTGATGGAGCAATCACACCAACTGATATCTTGAATATTAAAGGACCTTCTGCTGTTCAAGAATATTTAGTAAATGAAATTCAAGAGGTTTATCGACTTCAAGGGGTTAAAATTAATGATAAACACTTTGAAGTAGTTGTACGTCAAATGATGCGAAAAGTTAAAATCATTGATTCTGGAGATACTATTTTCTTAGAGAACCAATTAATTCATAAAAATGACTTTATTGAAGTAAATGACAATATTTACGGAATGAAAGTTATTCTTGATGCTGGTGATTCTGAAAACTTAAAACCAGGTCAAATTGTAACGAGTCGTAAATTAAGAGACGAGAATTCAATTTTGAGAAGAAATGATAAAAAGTTAGTAGAAGCAAGAGATGCAGTAGCTGCAACAGCAGAACCAATTCTTCAAGGAATTACAAGAGCATCACTACAAACAAAATCATTCATTTCTGCGGCCTCTTTCCAAGAGACAACCAAAGTACTCAATGAAGCTGCGGTAAGCGGTAAAGTTGATACGTTAGAAGGTCTTAAAGAGAATGTAATTGTTGGTAAGAGAATACCAGCAGGAACAGGAATGCGAATGTATGATAATATAATTGTTGGTTCAAACGAAGAAATTGAAGCTAATTAAGTATGTCAGAAGATAATAAAAAACAAAATCAATTGAATATTGAATTGGATGAGACCATTGCTGAAGGTACCTATGCAAATTTAGCAATCATCAATCACTCCGCTTCGGAATTTGTTGTCGATTTTGTTAATGTAATGCCAGGCGTACCTAAGGCAAAAGTTAAATCGAGAATAGTGTTAACGCCTCAACACGCAAAAAGGTTGACCAAGGCATTAGCCGAAAATGTGGCTCGATTTGAAAAAGCCCATGGAGAAATTAAGGATTATGAGCAACCGCCCATACCCATGAATTTTGGACCTACTGGCCAAGCATAAATTTTAACAACACCGAACATTCAATGTTCGGTGTTTTTTTTACCCTTAGCTTTCATGCTTCTTTTTCAGAAAGAATAACGACCTTATTGGCAAAGCGTATTTGCTGCGCTCTCATTTACAATATTCGTTTTTATCGTGGTAGATATCGCGGTAAACTTAAATCTTTTAAGTCATGAGAATATAATCGACGAAAATTAATTCGCCTGATCTACATCGGTATTTTTTTGTTTGGAGGGGGGTGAGAAAATTTTTACATGAACCGCTTTGAGGTACGCATTAACATAGAGTATTCAATTGGGAGGCTGAACACTGGGCATTGGGTACTGTTAAAAAGTTTATTTATATCTCTGTTTTTTAAAACTTCGGAGCGGCCTATTCGGTTAATTTATGGTTTATTACGAATATATTTTTTGGATAAATTCATTTACTGAAAAAGAAGCGCCAATAGCTGCTGCTTTTAAGATCGCAAATCTTGTTGGTATTAAACTATATAATGCGACTATAAAACCCAAAGGAAGTGATGTGAATATGAATCAGTTTCTTTTGAAGTATTTATCAGTATACATTCTCCTGCAGAGAATGGGTAATTTCTCAACGATTTAAAATTTTACCCCCTTTTAACCCTGCTATTTTTCCCAAAAGAGCGGGTTTAATCAACTGTTTTTTATATTTTTATAGTATGGAAAAAGAAAAAGTAATTGCTGTTCTCAGGAGCCAGCCGTTTTGGCAACCTCTTTTAACAATTTCAGTACTAGCGTTTGTTGCGTACCTGTTATTGTTGGCTGTGTATACCCCTATTTTTACTGAAACGGTGACCCCCACAAGGAGCTTTCTAATTTCGTTTGAGTTTATTCTTTTTATGAGTAGTATTGGATTGGCTTTATTAATTAGAAAAAAGACTTTTCTTGATCTAAAAAATAATCGCTATAAGGTTGAATTTTCGATTGGATGGATCAAACGTGGAGAATGGAAGGATTTACCAGTTTTAGATTATGTGTCTGTTTTCAGTAATGAACCAGAACATTTTGATGTTAATTTATGGTATGATTATAATAAGCATATTACCATGTTCGTTTTGACCGATAAAAACCATGCATTTGACATTGCTTGTAGAATTGCCTTAGAACAGAATATCCGTCTTTTGGATGCAACCGTCCGTCATAAAAAACACTATGTGAATCTTGAAGAACTCTGTAAAAAATATGGTTATGAACCTGCCCCGAAAGCTTCATAACAAACTTGAGCAACGCATTCAAAATGATTCTTTACGAACGTTGTCACCGCAATGCACTAGGGTCGATTTTTCTTCCAATGATTACCTTGGGTTTGCAAAGGACTCCACATTGTTTTCGCAAATACATACCTATGTCTGTGAAGGCAATATAACAGAAAATGGATCTGCAGGATCCCGTCTTTTAACGGGTAATCACCCACTCTATGCTGTACTCGAAGAACAATTGGCTAAATTTTACGAAAGTGAAATGGCGCTTGTATTTACCAGTGGGTATGCGGCTAATCTAGGGCTCTTATCGTCCATAGTGCTTCGAGGCGATATTGTACTCTATGATCAATTATGTCATGCATCGATACGAGATGGAATTACCTTAAGTAATGGAAGAGCGTATAAATTTAAGCACAATGATTTAAATGATCTAGAATCTCTTTTAAATAGAGTTGTTTCTGCGAACACCAAAGAATCAACAGTATACGTGGTAACTGAATCTGTTTTTTCTATGGATGGAGATCAACCCGACTTACAAAAGATGGCGGCGATATGTGCGAAATTTAATGCCAAATTAATTGTCGATGAAGCTCATGCTGTTGGGGTTTTTGGCAATGGTTTAGTTCCATCCTTAGGTTTGTGTGAATTGGTGTTTGCACGGGTCATTACGTTTGGGAAAGGGATTGGAAGTCATGGAGCTGCTGTGCTTGGATCCAAGGAGATGAAAAACTACCTTGTTAATTTTGCACGGAGTTTTATCTACTCTACCGCCCTCGATCCGCATACCCTAGCTACACTAATTTGTGCACATAAACGCTTGGAACAACAAGGAGTTACAGCCGATTTACATCGTAATATCAGTTTTTTTGTTGCTACTGCAGAAAATCTTTCCTTGCCGTTTATTCCCAGTGAATCGGCTATTCAATGTATTCGTATTCACGAAAATACGCGGATAAAACAAATTGCAAATACCTTGAATCAACGAGGGTACGATGTTAGACCCATATTGTCTCCCACGGTGCCCAAAGGAACGGAACGACTCCGATTTTGTTTACATACCTTTAATACACTTACCGATATTAAAGAAGTTCTGGAGTTACTTAAAACCCTTTTAAGAAGTCATAATGAATAGTAATTATTCCGTTGTAGCCGTTTTTGAGTATTCTACCGAAGCGTATTTTCTCAAAGCTAAACTTCAGGCTGAGGGGATAAAAGTGGTGCTTGTAGATGAAACTACAATAGATGCTGATCCGTTAATTAGCCAAGCCATTGGTGGAGTCAAGTTAACGGTACGTAATGAGGATTATCGGCGTGCGATGAACTTATATAATCAATATAGGACGTATGTGAAGGCTGAGGATGGATCGGTCATACATTGCCCTTCCTGTAACGCAACGCAAATTCTAATAGCTCCCTTAGAGCGAAAAAATATATTTTATATGTTGTTCCCGTTTTTTGAAAAGAAACGGCATATTTGCAATGAATGTAAAACTATTTTTTAATGCATTATTTTGTCACTGGAATATCTACTGAAGTTGGAAAAACCATTGTTTCATCGATCCTTGTGGAGGCCTTACAGGCAGATTATTGGAAGCCGATTCAAGCAGGGGAACTCGAACATACAGATACAGATAAAGTTCGCAGTTTGATTTCTAATCCTCGAAGCCAATTTCATCCAAGTGCTTTTGCCTTGAAAACTCCTATGAGTCCTCATGCGGCGGCGGTGATTGACAACATTCACATGGATGTTAACCAAATGAAACTTCCTAAAACTAAAAATAACCTCATTATTGAAGGAGCTGGTGGACTTTTAGTTCCAATCAACGATGAACAAACGATGCTGGATCTTATCCCTAAGGATGCCATTGTTGTGGTGGTATCGAGACATTATTTAGGGAGTATTAATCATACCCTCTTGACGCTTGCACAGTTAAAGGAAAAGGGGTTTAGTCCGAAGTTAATCTATTCGGGAACAGAACACTCAAGCACTGAAGAAATTATTAGTAAAATGAGCCAAACTCCAGTGATTGGACGAATTGACGAAGAGCCCTACTTTGATCAGAATGTCATTTTAGAATATGCAGAGCTTTTTAAAAATAGGCTCAAGGAATAACAACGTGTTTTTATAAAAATCTTATCGGGTATTTCTGCAAAATGAGACGGAAGTCACCTATAAAAAAATTACTTTTGTCTCAGCAAATTGCGAATTAAATTTCTTTTAGAATGACCTTTACAGATAGAGATAAAAAACACCTTTGGCATCCACTGACCCAGCATAAATTACAAAAGGATTTACCCGTTATTGTCAAGGCAAAAGAGGCCGTGTTATTGGATGATCAAGGAAATGAATATATTGATGGGATAGCGTCGTGGTATACAGCGATGTATGGACATTGTAATCCTGAAATTGTCGATGCAGTTTCGAAGCAATTAGGAACATTGGATCAAATTGTATTTAGTGGATTTACCCATCCGCCAGCCATTGAACTTTCGGAATCGTTGATGGCAATTTTACCCAAAAATCAACAAAAGCTTTTTTTTTCAGATAATGGGTCAACCTCGGTAGATGTTGCCATTAAAATGGCCTTACAATATTATTATAATCAAGGGGTAAAACGGACAAGAATTATCGCATTGGAAGATGGTTTCCACGGAGATACGTTTGGTGCGATGTCTGTTTCTGATTTATCTGTGTATAACGGGCCTTTTGAAGAATTTTTTATTGATGTTGCTCGTATCCCAGTACCTTCTGAGACAAACATTAATGAGGTTGAACAGCAATTTGATAGTCTGTTGGCACAAGGAAATGTGGCAGCGTTTATATACGAGCCTCTGGTGCAAGGTGCTGCTGGAATGAAAATGTATCGCGCAGATCTACTTGACCGAATATTGGGGATAGCGAAGAAACACGGGGTATTAACCATTGCCGATGAAGTAATGACGGGATTTGGAAAAACAGGAACTTTTTTTGCATCTGATCAAATTCCACATAAACCAGATATCATGTGTTTGGCCAAATCATTAACAGCAGGAATTGCTTCTATGGCTATAACTACCTGTACACAAGAGGTTTATATGGCTTTTTATGATGATGAAATTACCAAAGGTTTTTTTCATGGACATACGTATTCTGCCAATCCTACAGCTTGTGCGGCTGCACAAAAAAGTATAGCCTTGTTGCAATCTGAATCTTTTCAAGAGCATATACAACGTATTTACAAACAACATCTACAATTCGCTGAGAAGATGAAATTGCATAAAAAGGTGAAGAATGTACGATGTTTGGGCGTTATTTTTGGAATGGAATTGACAAATACCTTAGATCGGTATGGTGAGAAACGAAATCAGTTATTTCAATTTTTTATGAAACGAGGCGTATTTTTACGTCCCCTTGGAAATACCATATATATCTTACCCCCTTTTGTAATAAGTGATGAACAGCTCGATAAAATATACCACTGTATCGAAGAAGTTTTAGAAATCGTTTAATTATAAGGAGCTCTAGTTATGAAACAACCCATATCCATCGTAGGCGCCTCATTTATTTCACCATTGGGCCAAACTTCTGACGAAACTTGGCAAAGTTATTTGAGTCCATCAAGCTTCTTGAAACAAAAATTGGTTAATGATGTGCCATATTTTGTGGGACGTTTAACGAGGACTACCCATAAGGAATTAGATAAGATACGTGCTGAAAATATAAAATATAAGGATCTTGATCCATCCGTTTTAATGGCAATTTTTGTAGCTAGGGAAGCGGCTAAAGAAGCCAATTGGTCAACGCAAACTTTTGGGGTCAATCTAGGATCATCTAGAGGTGCTACTCATTTATTTGAAAGCTATCATCAGATTTTCATTGAAACGCAAAAAGCACAAACCCTTACGTCTCCAACCACTACGCTGGGAAATATTTCTTCATGGGTAGCCAATGACTTGCAAAATGATGGCCCCACATTGAGCCATTCTATTACTTGTTCGACAGGCCTGCATGCTGTTTTAAACGGTATCGCTTGGTTGCAAGCCGGTATGGTTGATCATTTTATGGTAGGTGCTTCGGAAGCACCGTTAACACCTTTTACCTTGGCGCAAATGGCAGCTCTGAAAATTTATACGAGGGCAGATCAAAACGATACCTTTCCATGTAAAGCCATGGATTTTCACAAGTCGCAAAATACGATGGCCTTGGCGGAAGGAGCAGGAATCCTGTGTTTAACAAATTCACCACAACCTCAGCAAAACGTAATCGCTCGGATTTTGGGGATGGGATATGCAACTGAATTGCTTAGTCATGGTACTTCCATTTCTACAAATGGCATCTGTTTTCAGAAGTCGATGGAAATGGCTTTAAAAGGAATTGATAGTTCAAAAGTAGATGCAGTGATATTACATACTCCTGGTACTATACAAGGTGATTTAGCTGAACTAAATGCTTTGAAAAAAGTATTCCCAAATGACTTGCCATTTATGACAAATAATAAATGGAAAATAGGGCACACTTTTGCATCGTCAGGAATTTTAAGTATGGAAATGGCCTTAGAGATGATTAAGAGGAAACACTATTTAGAGGTGCCATATTTATCGCAAAACGTACCTAATTCACCCCCTAAATTGATTTTAGTGAATGCAGTTGGGTTTGGCGGAAATGCGGTATCTATCCTAGTTGGGGAATGAAAAGTTACACGCATTATAACTATTTCGACAGTTTTAAGCTGTACGCCGTAAGGTGATGAATGTGAATGATACCCGGTTTTAAAAAATGCTTAATTCACGTGCGCATCGTGGATATTGATTACAAGAAGAACACGGAGGCGCTTTAACAGGTAAATAAAAAACATAATTTTGTTTACATTAAGCAACGGATTTTAGTATTTTTGGCTCGAATTAATACAACTTTATGGCTACCAAACACGATTGGACAACGCAAGAAATTTTAGATATTTATCATACACCTATGATGGAATTGCTCTACCGAGCAGCTACGGTACATCGTCAACATCACGATCCCAACTCGGTACAAGTAAGTACATTGCTGTCAATTAAAACAGGAGGATGTCCAGAAGATTGTGGGTATTGTCCACAAGCAGCTCGATATCATACCAATATTGAAGGCAATGACCTAATGAGTGTTTCTCAAGTGAAAGCACAAGCTTTACGTGCAAAAGCGTCAGGAAGTTCTAGAGTTTGTATGGGTGCAGCTTGGAGAAATGTAAAGGATGGAGCAGAGTTTGATCAAGTTTTAGAAATGGTTCGAACCATTAATAAATTGGATATGGAAGTGTGTTGTACCTTAGGTATGATTACTGAAAATCAGGCTAAACGACTCGCTGAAGCGGGTTTATACGCTTATAATCACAACCTTGATTCTTCTGAAGAATACTATAAAGAGGTGATTTCTACACGGGGATATCAAGATCGATTAGATACCATTGAAAATGTTAGAAAAACAAATGTCACAGTGTGTAGTGGAGGAATCATTGGAATGGGAGAAAAAGTTGAAGATAGAGCAGGAATGCTAGTCGCATTGTCAACCTTAAACCCACAACCTGAATCTGTGCCCATTAATGCTTTGGTGGCTGTAGAAGGAACACCTTTAGAAGAGCAAGATCCTATTTCTATTTGGGAGATGGTTAGAATGGTAGCGACCACACGTATCGTGATGCCAGAGACACAAGTGAGGTTATCTGCAGGACGTACCGAAATGAGCCGAGAGGGACAAGCTCTATGCTTTTTTGCAGGAGCAAATTCAATTTTTGCAGGAGATAAATTGTTGACGACCCCTAATCCTGATGTTAATGAAGATATGGAGATGTTTGATTTGCTTGGATTAGTTCCTCAAAAACCCTTTGTAAAAAAGAGTCAGCCTCAAACAGTAGAAGCAGCTGATTCTGCCTTTGAAAATTTAGGAGAAAAACCACGTTGGTCAAGACCTGGTCATACGATTGAGCGAAATGAGATCGCTAGAAAAGTAAAGCGATAAAAAGGAACTCTACCGTTTAGGTCGTGTAAGATTTATCTATTTTCTTTGGTAGGAAAGATTTGTCAGTGGACAAGTTTCTTCGCGAATCGAACTGCTTTTCAATTATAATATGCAGTGAAAATGGTAGATTAAATGGCTTTTAGCTTGATGGAATCATTAATTAACGGTTCTTTAACACGAAGGACTGTAAGCTCTCCATCATTGGGCGACTAAGCCCTCATAATTTAGTAAATTTTAATCCTAAAACCATTTCCAATGAAAATAGTTAGTATTCTTTTTTTAAGTCTTTTTTTTAGCGTGCAGACCCAAGCACAAATTAATGATGTACATCTCAATATTGGGGATGTAGCGCCTGTAATAACAGGAGTTGATCAATTTGGAAAAAAAATAAACTCGTCAGAGATATTAAAGGAATCTGAAATTCTCTTGATATTTTACCGCGGAAGTTGGTGCCCTTATTGTTCAAAACACCTTAAAGAATTGCAAGAAAATTTGGATGCACTAAGTGCAAAAGGATATTATGTCGTAGTGGTAAGTCCAGAAAAAGTAGAAAAAACCAAAGAAATGAGCGATAAAATTCAGGCGAGATTTTCGATTCTACACGACAGTAATAATAAAATTATGGACGATTATTTAGTGTCTTTTGATGTGAATGCTGCAAATTTAGGAAATGGTTATAGCGGTACCTTGAAAAGGGTAGAAGCTTATAATGTTCCAGGAAATACAACTTTACCGGTTCCAGCAACCTATATCATTGGTAAAAATGGAAGAGTTTCTTTTGTTCATTACGATCCTGATTATAAAAATCGTTTTGACGTAAAAGGTCTGTTGTAATACACCTCGTCATTGTATGATTAAAAAACCCTTCAAGTATTCACACTGGAAGGGTTTTTTAATGGGGTAGGATTTCTCCTTATCCATGGTGGGCTAAACATGCCTGAATAAAGGCAATGAAAAGGGGGTGTGGATTTAATACGGTACTCTTGTATTCTGGATGATATTGTACACCCACAAACCAAGGATGATTATCGAGTTCTATAATTTCTACTAAACCTGTTTTAGGGTTTGTCCCCGTAATTTTCATCCCTGACGCTTGGATGACATCGGTGTAGGTATTATTAAATTCATACCGATGTCGGTGACGTTCTGAGATTAAATCAGATTTATAGGCATCATAGACTTTCGTGCCTTTTGTCAAGGTGCAATCCCAAGCACCTAATCGCATCGTTCCACCCATGTTAGAAATGTTCTTTTGTTCTTCCATGAGATCAATAACTGGATGAGGGGTATTTTCATCCATTTCTGAAGAATTTGCACCTTCTAAGTGTAGCACATTTCTCGCGTATTCTATGACGGCCATTTGCATTCCTAAACAAATTCCTAAAAAGGGTATTTTTTGTTCTCGTGCATACTGAATAGCGGTGATTTTTCCTTCAATACCTCGTTCGCCAAAACCAGGAGCTACGAGAATACCATTTAGTTTGCCCAGCTTTTTTTCAACATTTTTTGCATTTATCTTTTCAGAATGAATCCAATGAATATTTACATTAATTTCATTCGAAGAGCCTGCGTGAATAAAAGCTTCTGAAATCGATTTATAGGCATCGTGTAATTCTACATATTTACCTATTAACCCTATCTCTACTGTGTGTTTTGGGTTTTTGTGTTTATGCAAGAATTCGTTCCATTTGTTTAGACTCGGTTTCTCTTCAATACAAAGATCGAGTTTTCGCAAAACAACCTCATCGAGTCCCTCATTAAACATCATAATAGGAACATCATAAATGGTTTCTGCGTCTAGTGATTCAATTACATCCTCTTGTTTTACATTGCAAAACAAGGCAAGTTTACGCTTAATATCATCTGAGATAGGATGTTCTGTTCTACAAACGAGTATATCGGGGTTGACTCCACTTTGCATTAACGTTTTTACCGAGTGCTGAGTAGGTTTTGTTTTTAACTCTCCAGCCGCAGCGAGGTATGGAACTAAGGTTAAATGAATTACAATAGCATTGTCATGACCTAGCTCCCAATTTAATTGCCTCACGGCTTCAATATATGGAAGCGATTCAATATCTCCAACCGTTCCACCAATTTCAGTAATTACGATGTCGTATTCACCAGTATTTCCTAATAACTGAATTCTTCGTTTAATTTCGTCAGTAATATGTGGAATAACTTGGACTGTTTTTCCTAAAAAATCTCCACGTCGTTCTCTGTCAATTACAGATTGGTAAATTCTCCCTGTGGTAACGTTATTTGCTTGTGAGGTAGGAATGTTTAAAAATCGCTCGTAATGTCCTAAATCTAGATCAGTTTCAGCACCATCATTGGTTACATAACACTCTCCATGTTCATATGGGTTCAGTGTACCTGGGTCAACATTTATATAAGGATCTAGTTTTTGAATTGTAACAGAATAGCCGCGTTCTTGAAGTAATTTAGCCAAGGATGCAGCAATAATTCCCTTTCCGAGTGATGAAGTTACGCCTCCCGTTACAAAGACATATTTGGTGTTTTTCATGTACTATTTGGTTTTGCCAAAAGTACAAACTCTTATGGTTTTGGCAAACGGAAATGGTTTTAATTTTTAAGATGATGAAAATGGTAAAATATCCCAAAATAGGGGAGAATGCTTAGGGCTTGTTTTTAAATAAATTAGACATGTGATTTGAAATGGCAGACACATTAAAGAAAATGCTATTGATGTCTTTATTATTTGGTTCAACGGATAAGTATTCGACATCATCAATGATGCTTTGACATCCTTAAATTTTAAGTCTAATAACCTAAGAATAAAATGTTGATGTCCGTTAGCAATTACATGAAGAGCAGTTTTTTTGGATGTCCCATTTCCTGAACTGAGCATGGCATCAATAATGATTTTCTTTTGCTGGTAAATTTTCATTCCTAATTCTTTTTCTTTTAATTGTCCATACGCATACGATTTATAATTGTATGCATTGAGATTAAACGGATTGTCAGCAATTAAAGAATCGGAATAAAGGACGATGGTTTTAAGTCTTTACCCGATAATTTTTTAATTTTTAAGGTTAGATATAAACTGTCTACATAAGTTGATAGTATATGGAGAATATTCTTTTTGATGTGAAAATCCGTAATATATATGTCTTTTTTCAATAAGGCTCATCGTTGAATCAGCCGTTTTAAATTTTTTTAAAAGCTTTGGGTAGTACAATGCGTTTGTCAGGTTATTGACTTGTTGCTTTATGTTGCATAATTTGGACGGAAAAAATGTTGTGAATGACACAGGAGTGAAGAACACAAAAAGAGAAGTGAGACGATTTTATTCATTAGAAACCTTTGTACCAAGCTATAATTTAGAGACAAATTAAAGAATTTATCTAAGAGGACAAAAAAAATGATTTTACATTCAATAATATAGTATTTTTACCCACCAAAATTAAGCGAATGAGACAAATTACAGATAGTGTTTTAATGGTTCGGCCCGTGAATTTCAGAATGAATGAACAGACGGCTGTAAACAACTATTATCAGAAGGTACTGGAAGGTGTTTCTCCAGAAAATGTACAATTGAAAGCTGTAGCTGAGTTTGATGGCTTTGTTCAAAAGTTAGAAGCTGCTGGCGTTAATGTATTGGTGGTACAGGATTTACCAGATCCAGATACCCCTGATTCTATTTTTCCAAATAATTGGGTGTCTTTTCACGAGAATGGAAATGTGGGAATATATCCGATGTTTGCTGAAAATAGACGATTTGAGCGAAGAGAGGATATCCTTGATATAGTAGAATCGGCAGGTTTTCAAATGGAAAATATTATTGATTATACTGCTGCAGAAGAGGATGATGTTTTTTTAGAAGGTACGGGAAGTTTAATACTTGACCGAGTAAATCGTGTTGCCTATTGTGCTCTTTCTCCGAGAGCGGATGAAGATTTGTTTATTGAATTTTGTGAAGATTTTGAGTTTACGCCAGTAACCTTTACGGCAAATCAAACTGTAAATGGAAAACGAAAACCAATCTACCACACCAATGTAATGATGTGTATAGGAGAAACGTTTTGTGTGATTTGTTTGGCGAGTATTGATGATCCGCAAGAGCGGAAAAATGTATTGAAACACTTAAGAAATACCGACAAGGAAATTATCGATATTAGCGAAGAGCAAGTGGCTCAATTTGCGGGAAATATGCTTGAGTTGGTAGGACATAATGATCAACGTTTATTGGTGATGAGTGAGTCTGCGGAAAAATCATTAACCCAAACACAACGAGACACTATTGAAAAACACGCTACCATTTTGTCGAGTCCGATTTATACCATTGAGGCATGTGGTGGTGGAAGTGCACGTTGTATGATCGCTGAAATATTTTTACCTAAAGTAGACTAGATAGAATCGGGTAATTGGTTATTTTACTCGAACACTATTGGGAACTAACATTTTGTAATCTCCATCATGACGTATTACATCACGTACAATTGAGGAAGAGATAAAAGAGGTGCTTGCTGCCGTTAAAAGAAAGACAGTTTCTATTTTAGATAATTTTCGGTTTGTATGTGCGATGGCTTTTTCAAATTCAAAGTCGGCGGGATTTCTTAAGCCTCGTAATATAAACTTGGCTTTGATTTCTTTGCAAAAATCAATCGTCATTCCGGTGTAGGTTTTTACAACTACCTTGGGCTCATTGGCAAAGGCTTCTTCAATAAAGCGTTTGCGATCTTCTAATGAAAACATGTATTTTTTTTCGGCATTGATTCCGATGGCCACCACAATTTCATCAAAAAATTCAACACCTCTTTTGATAATGTCATAGTGTCCTAAGGTTAATGGATCAAAAGATCCGGGAAAGATAGCTCTTCGCATCGTAATTTTTTAAGATTTTACTAAGTCCCTCTTCAGTGCATTTTCAATAGTTTCTCCAAAGAGATCTGAGAGTTCAATACCTTCTACTTTAGCCTGTTGAGGTAATAAACTTTCTTTGGTTAAACCAGGCACCGTGTTAATTTCAATAAAATAGGGGTCGTTCCCTATAAAAATATATTCCGCTCTTGAAAAACCAGACATAGCTAAAACTTCATAGACCTGTTTCGCTACGCGATTCAAGTTTTGCCATTGAATTGGATTCAAATTGGCAGGGGTAATTTCCTGTGCTTTTCCTAAATATTTTGCCTCATAATCAAAAAAGTCATTGTCTGTCTTGATTTCGGTTGCTGCTAATACTTTAGTAGCTCCATTATACTCAATTACACCAATGGAAACTTCGGTGCCGTTGAGAAATTCTTCAATTAAAATTTGAGAATCTTCTGCATAGGCTTTTTCAATGGCAGGAACTAATTCATCTTTCGATTTTACCTTCGAAATTCCAAAACTAGACCCCGCATTATTCGGTTTTACAAAGCAAGGGAGACCTACTTTGTCTATGATTTCTTCCATATTATATGGATTCCCTCTATCAAGGTACACAGATTTTGCGGTTTTTATTCCGTAATTTTTAACAACACTAAGGGTGTCTCTTTTGTTAAAGGTCAGGGCCATTTGGTAAAAAGGTGCTGAAGTGTGCTTGATTCCCAACAGTTCAAAATAGGCTAAGAGCATCCCATTTTCTCCTGGAGCACCGTGAATTGCATTAAAAACACAATCAAAATCAATGTGATTTCCATTAATTTCAACCGAAAAATCGTGTCGGTTAATGGGATATTCATTTGTTTCGTGAACCACCACCCATTTGTCCTTAAGGATGTGAACTTGATAAGGGGTGTATTTTTCACGATTGAGATGTTGAAATACCATCTGTCCACTTTTCAGTGAAATTTCAACTTCGGAGGAATATCCTCCCATAACAATGGCAATATTTTTTTTCATTTGATCTGTTGATATAAACAAAAGTATCAAATTTAATCAAGATTTTGCGGTCTTTCCTTTTGAAAAAACAAGACTTACATCAACTTTTTATGTAAGTTTGTAGTTGTTAAATTTTCTTTCATGCAATTAATTTCTTATATCAAAAGTAAACAGTTTATAAAGACGATTGTTATCATGCTTTTAAGTGTGATTGTTGGGATATTTTTATTGAATTTTTTGCTCAATTATTCAACCAATCACAATCAAAAAATTCCAGTTCCTAACCTTACCAAAATGACATTGACTGAGGCAAAGGAAATTTTAAACAGCCTAAATTTAAATTACGAAGTACAAGATTCTTCTAGTTATAACCCCGAATATTTACCAAAGGCTGTTATAAGTCACGATCCCGAATTTGGAGAGTTTGTCAAAGAAAATCGAAAAATATACCTAACCTTGAATGCTTCGAGCTATCGAAAAATTCCGATTCCAGATGTGCTTGGCAAAACGAAGCGTCAAGTGGTTACACATTTAACATCAGTTGGATTTAAAATCGGAGAATTTTCATATATCCCTGATATAGGAAAGGATGTAGTCCGAAAAATGACCCATAATGGCAAGGTTTTGAATCCAGGAGATATGATTCCAAAAATGTCTGTGATTGATCTTGTTTTAGGAGATGGGAAAAATTAAAGGTATGGCTGTCAGATCAATTGATATTGAAGAGGATGAGTTGTATGAGCATTATAACTTTACGGCGTCTGAAGGGCAAGAACCACTTCGCGTTGATAAATTTTTAATGAATTTTATAGAGAATGCCACGCGAAATAAAATTCAGTTAGCGATTAAAGCTGGGAATGTACTCGTCAATGAACAGGTAGTGAAGGCGAATTATAAAGTTAAACCCTTTGATAATGTTCGCGTAGTCTTATCTCACCCTCCACATGAAAATTTATTAGTTGCTGAAAACATACCCCTCGAGATTGTTTATGAAGATAATGAATTACTCGTGGTAAATAAGGCTGCAGGAATGGTAGTGCATCCGGGACATGGAAATTATAGCGGGACCTTGGTTAATGGGTTAATTTATCACATAGAAAATTTACCCCAGAACAGTAATGAGCGTCCAGGATTAGTCCATCGAATTGATAAAGATACGAGTGGTCTTTTAGTCGTTGCAAAGACAGAATTTGCCATGGCACATTTGTCAAAGCAATTTTTTGATCGAACTACAGACAGACAGTATTATGCCTTAGTATGGGGTAACGTAGAGGAAGATACTGGGACAATTACGGGACATATTGGCCGAAGTTTTAAAAACAGGTTACAGATGGATGTTTTTCCTGATGGAGATTATGGAAAATCGGCCATAACACATTATACAGTATTGGAGCGATTTAGTTATGTTACCCTAGTAGCATGTAAGCTTGAGACTGGTAGGACTCATCAAATTCGTGCCCACTTTAAACATATTGGTCATCCCTTGTTTAACGATGAACGTTATGGTGGAAATCGAATTTTAAAGGGAACTACCTTTTCCAAATATAAACAATTTGTGGATAATTGTTTTAAAGTACTTCCACGACAAGCTTTACATGCAAAAACACTTGGATTTACCCATCCTACTACGGGTGAAAAAATGGAATTTAACTCAGAATTGCCTGAAGATATGCTTTTAAGCCTGGAAAAGTGGAGAAATTATACGAAGTATCAGGTAGAGTAGGTGTTTTAATCTATTTCTAAATGTCTTATAGATCGTTTTTGTCTTGAGCATATAAATAAATTGCATTTACAGTTGGGGTATTTAAGATGTAGATGGTCTTTGGTATAACTTATAAACTTACTTGTTTACCTTAATTTTATCGCTAACTACGTTTAGTCGAAAGTGTAAAGGAAAAGCTGTAATGTATTCCTGACGATGAGGTTTAAGTGTTGGTAGATTCAACCAACCCGTTGCTTTGTCCCTTGTTAAGTCGTACGGTTATTGGCTTACAGTACCTAACTTAAAAATAATAAAGCAATGCTGAGTGATTTGGTCTTTTTTCGTATGTTAGTTCAAGAAAGGAGAAAGTGAATGTCACATACATACAAACTTATACATTCATAGAGAGGAGATGAAATGAAAATCAACTGAATGCAAATACCTAAAGAATGACAGAAGAATTCACATTTCAACATCAAAAAGTGTATTATAAAGGAACCTTGATAAAAGGTCTTTCAGCGGAAAACTTTGCTGTGATTCCATATACTGACAATGAATTGGAGGTTTCTTGGAAATGCTTAAGAGATACGAAAGGAATTTGGTGGTTTTGGCCACACCCAAAAAAAATTAAAGTAAAATTTCTAACTAAAGATATACAAAACTTTACCATAATTAATAAGGATTATGCAAAAGACAAAGAACATGTTTATTTGGTGGATAAAGATGGTTGTCTTATTCCAAATGCTGATGCCGAAACGTTTAGGGTTCTTGAAGACACTCCCTATTTTTCAAAGGATAAGCATAATCTATATGCTTTAGATAGTATCCATGGTCTTTTTATTTATAAGGATGCCGATTTTGAATCTTTAGTTTCGATTGGATGGAATCAATTTATCACCGATAAACACCATGTTTATCACTTTTCATCGGGGATAGTTACACTTAGTAATGATGCAAAACATATCGAGATATTTGATGATGGTGTTGCTCAAACAAGTGATTTAACTCCATTAGAGCAAAATAAAAAGTACTTGTTAAAAAAATATCCAACGCTCGTTGGATGGTGGCATCCGGCTTATGAATTTACGATTGATTCACATTCATTAAATGCAGACTGTTTTTATAAAACGAACAATGCAATTTTCTATTTATATGAAAATAAATCCAGCGGTAAAGCAGATGCAGTACTTATTGAAAAAGCCGATGTTTCTACGTTTACTATTCTTTCGCCGTACTATGCACGTGACAAGAATCGCGTTTATTGTCAGCATCGAACGGTAGAACATGTAGCTATTGATTCCTTTAAGGTTCTAAAAGATAAGTTGGCTGTTGATGAACAAGGTATTTTTTATAATGGCTTTCGTGTTGACTGTGATAGGTCAAGTTTTGAGGTAGTATATGAAGATGGAGGTTCCTTAAAAAGTGTTGTTGCAAAAGATAAAGATTCGGTCTATTGTGATCAAAATATTCTTTTTGGAAAAGTGGGGATGAGAACGGGGAATGGAATCGTTCTAACGCGTATTAAAAATGCTGATCCAATGTCGTTTACCATGTACAGTGACCTTTGGGCGAAAGATAAAAACCAAGTATACTTAGGGTTGAAACCATACAAGAAAGCAATGGCGCCAAGTTTTGAGTATTTGTGTACAGTTGGATGTGATGAATGGGCCAAAGATCATCAATTTTTATACAATGGTAATGGTAAAAGAGTGGTCAAAGGAATTGATGGAGCAACGTTCAGAATGCTGAATAAGTTTTGGGGCATGGACTCCAAAAACGTATTTAGTTTTTGTACTGGAGGTGTACGATCTTCCATTGATGTCAAAACCTTTAAAATTATTGATGACAAAGGGGGGGCGGAAGATAAAAATTATGTTTATTCCTGTCTTCATGGTGAAATCAAGAAAAAGAAAAAATAAATGCAGTGCCGCTAGGAATAGTGTTCTTTTGAAATAGCGGCGAAGTAATTACGATGATTAAATTTACCTAAGCGAATCACGTATAGAAAATTTGCCGATATAATGCTTGTTGTATGGGGTAATGACACCGTGTTTTTTGTATACCAAACGATGGTTATGTTATAAAACTTTGCGTGTGACAATTCCCAAAGTTCAATAACTTCAGTAGATCGCCAGTGTTGATTTCGTCTTGATTTGTTTGACGCTGTTTTAACCTTTTTTTTATAGCACTTTACCAAATTAAATCGTCCCCCAGTGGCCAGTTATTTTTCAATTGGGTGTTTGTTTATTTGGGCTAAATTAGAGAATAGTATAACGAGTTTACCATCGGGTAAAAGACGTGTTTTAGCCTCTTTAAAGAACACAGGAAACAGTGCGTCATCGTACTATATTGTTTGGTCTAAGTGACCTCTGTCTTGAGAAGTGGGAAGCCATGGTGGGTTGAAAATTAGTAATTCACTAGGTTTTACCCATTTTCCAAATAAATGAGCATGGTCTAATTCAATTTCTTGTATAAAGTGGGTAAGTCCAATGATTGCGTTTGGATTTGTATCTGTACCGTATACTTTTTGAAAGCCGTATTTTACCAGTTGAAATGACAAAATTCCAGAACCGATACCAACATCTATCGCTGATTTATGTACCGTAGTAGGGGTGAAGTCTGTTTCGTAAAACCGGAATTGAAATTCCTTTTTGGTACCACTGCCAAGAGCTATTAAGACGGTGAATTTGAGGTAGTGATAATAAAAAATCGTCGAGGTCTGGATATAATTCTTTAAGCCAGCCAATTACAGGCAATTTTTTAACCACAATGGTATGATCTTTTATTTCGAGTAAAATCCGATTCGATAAGGTGTGATAAGTAGCTCTATAATGGCGTTGCTCTTGAAATGATGTTGAGGATAATTTTGCTTTAAGGTGGGTATGAAGTTCCTTCAAAAGCAATAAACCATTATTGTAAAAGGCCGTTATTAAAACTGAATTTTCTGCTTCTAATTCACTTAAAGTATCGCTAATATTTGAATATCTGTTAAACAAAATGATTTCCCTTCTAGATACAATCGGTATTGGTTTGTTAATTTTCATGGGGATACGTATAGGTGATTTATCAGTGCTATTGGAAGTTGAGCTAATCCCTTTTGGATGTTGAACTAACATGATTGGTTGATATTCAAAGGAAATTAGGGTTGTTAATATCATGGGGATAGTCTGAGTTGCGATGTTGAAACCGTAAAATGTGGTCTTTAATGATTACGCCATGATGTATATTAATTGCATTTTTTATGGTTTTATTTTCATTCCATCCGGTCTCACCTGCGATAACTGAAGGTAAGTGAACAATCATGGCAGCCGAAATAGATCGAGAGGCACTTTCCCAAAAATAACTTGGGGTATGATCTACAGCGTAATAATCAATTTGATCTATGGATATCATAGGCTTTTTAAATGTGGTGGGTTTCGCAAAATAGAATCCCATTCCTTCGTCGCAGCTTACATCAATAATTAGCGTACCTGGTTTGAGCATAGATTTTTCCTCTTCTTTTACATAATCAAGAGGCGCATCTGTATCCTGGTAGGTTCCATTTATGATAATATCAGATTCATGAATTAAATCTATTAGTGGACGTTCTGAACCATCGTGTTCAACAGCAATTAATCGTGGCTCATTTTTATTTCCATGCCGTAGTCTGGTGTAATTTACATCTAAAACTTCTTCTCTTACTTCGTGGTCAGGACGTTGAATACAAATAGTAATGTCTCTAAATCCATGCGCTTTTAACGCATAGATTGCCCCTCTGCTAACGGCGCCAAAACTAAAAATGAGTACCTTGCGTTGGTTGCCATAATGTCCGTCAATGCCTTTTAACTGAAGTGCATGGATTACCGCACTGTATCCGGCCATTTCATTGTTTTTATAAAATGTATGTCTTCCCATTTGGCCATTAGGATGCCATGCATACATGTCCTCAAAGGCAATCAAGGTTAATTTTTTATCGATGGCTGTTTGGGTAATTTGCCGTTGTTGTGTACAATGAGGATACCCCCATAAAAGCCCTCCTTCTTTTAACGATGCTAAATCTGATAAAACAGGTTTTGCAATAATCACGGATCCGAGATCTGTCAATAATTCATTGCGAGTAGCTAAACCTCCGCATAGCGCCTTGATTTCTTCATCGTCAATATTAAAAGGTACCCCATACCCTTTCTCAAAGATAAGCTGTTTACGAATATGTTCAGGAAGTCTATTTAAGTGTGCAGGATGTATAGGCACTCGCCTTTCATCTTCTTTTTTAGAAGTACCAATGACTCCCAGAGTTAAAAAATTCATGTGTTATATATATTGAAACAAATTGCAGCGAAATGACATGCGCAACGTGTAAGGTTAAACTAATAATTAGGTAATTACTCACTAGTAATCAGGCATTAAGTTGGTCAATGGTGTCATGTTAATCGACATAAGGACGTATAAAAATTGCCTCAGAAATTCGCTGAAGTATGGCGAAGAAGAGATTAATAAGAATAGGTAACTATTATTTGATGCAAAGGTACTTCTTTAAAACTCATTCTAGTGCTATCTTGACAAGGTATATCTTTTGTAATTTTCTAACAGTGAATATTATAAATACATATCGTCTTTTTTATGGATGGGGAAATTTGAAGTTTGTGTGCTAAAACAGCCACAAATTAAAAATAATGGATACATTTAGGTAGCCATTATAGAGGGGTTAAACCAGTATTTGTAATTGGTATTTGGCGCTATTTTAGATAAATTAAGGGGTATGTTTTTATTGTTAATTATGATGAGTATTCTTTTCTTAGGTATTGGAATACTTCATTTAAGTTGGGTTTTTGGAGGACGATTCGGGTTTGAGGCAGCCTTGCCTACTAAGGGAAATGGAGTGCGGGTTTTAAATCCTAAAAAAAAAAACAGCCAATGCAGTTGTAGGAATTGGATTAATTGGAATTGTCATTTTTTAAGAGATTATTTCAGGACTTATTTTCAATCCGTTAGCACCTTGGGCAAGGTATTATCTAGGTTGGGTTATACCTTGTATTTTTCTTTTACGTGCGGTTGGAGAATTTACGTATATCGGATTTTTCAAGATGGTAAAAACACAAAATTTAGTAAGATCGATACGTGGTTGTATTCGCTTTTGTGTCTATTCATCTCAATATTGAGGGTGTAATTCAGCTACTTACTTACTGAGAAGTGAATAAATGTATGGAGGATTACCCGTAGATAGTTAGACGTTCAAGAATTCAACACTAACGCTAAAATCAATTTTGTTGATACAACCATAAAAAAAAATTGTGGTCACATCCTTTTTGATTCTTATATGATTGTCTATTTTTAACTCAAATTTCAACGCGATGGTACATGAACGATATGGGAAGTTAAATCCGTCTTATTTTGTGGGTTTGGTTTACTGAAAAGTTGAAATTATCCATTGAATAATAAGTAGATAAAAGAATGAAAGTAATTATATCTCCAGCGAAATCGTTAGATTTTGAAAAAGATTGCCCCCGTGTTAAAACAACCCAACCCATGTTTCCATCAGAAGCTGAAAAGCTTTCGACATGGCTCAAGAAAAAAAGTGCACGACAATTATCAACATTAATGCGTATTTCACCCGCGTTAGGACAATTAAATTTCGAACGAAATCAGGCGTGGAGTTTGCCTTTTACGGATGACAATTCGAAACCCGCTATTTTTGCTTTTCAAGGAGCTGTATATCAAGCATTTGATCAGGGGAGTCTTCCAGCGTCGTTATATGAACGATTGCAGAATACCCTGCGGATTCTCTCAGGCCAATATGGTTTGTTGAGGCCATTTGATTTAATTCAGGCGTACCGTTTAGAGATGAGTACCCGTGTTAAAATTGGAAGAAAAAATAATTTGTACGAATTTTGGGGTGATAAAATTACGACTGCATTGAACGATGATTTAGCTGAAGATGAACCCTTGATTAATCTAGCGAGTAAAGAGTATTTTAAAGCGGTAGATTTTAAAAAAATTAAGTCGACCGTAGTTACTCCTGTTTTTAAGGATTTAAAAAACGGGGAATACAAAGTGATTATGACCTATGCTAAATTAGCTCGTGGACATATGTTGCGTTATATTATTGATATGGATTGTAAAGCAATTGAAGATCTTAAGGGATTTGATCGGGAAGGGTATGCTTTTGATGCAAATCTATCTACCGAAACAGAGTTCGTGTTTACTCGATAGTTTTTTATTAATAGTTAAAGATTATTTTCCAGCGTTGATTAGCTACACCTCAACGATGAGGTAGGTTGGTATACCCTAGTTTATTTTAAAATAACTTCTTTCCCCAATAGATTTTGACGATTTACAGGGATAATAACAAATATGGCTCCCTTTTCTTTGAGAGATTTTTTTGTAAATAATAGTTCATTTTCTCCTGTTAGGGCAATGAGGTTTTTTGGATCTTGAAGGTTGATGGTGTCGTTTTTATGAAATTGAAATACTAAAAATTTTACGGCTATTTTTGATTCGTTTTCTGGTACGATATTCCAGGATAAAGCATATTTTTTTCGTTTGAGTTTTGTGAGTTTTAGCTGTTGTACGGCTTCTGGGGCAAGACCATTATTGCTTTGAGATGAGGGAGGTGGTAGGGGGTGAGCGTAGTAGCGTTGTTTTAGAATCTTTGTTAAATTAAATTTAGGGTGCATAAAACTATTCGCACTGAAAAAGGCGGACCCTTTGATGTTTGATAAGGTTTTATTGAAATTTAATTGTTTTTGAATTTCTGACGGGTTTTTTTCTTTCCAAGGTTTGTCCGCAGCTCGGGCTTGTCGATACATAGCATGCCCAATATAGAGGTTGGTTCCATAGCTATGGGCATTCCACCAGCTCGCTACGGTGGCATAATCAGCTAAATCAAATCCAATATGCCAATATATTTGAGGTAAGACATAATCGAGCCATCCGTTTTTTAGCCATAAGACGATATCGGCATATAAATCGTCATAATTAGTTTGTCCAGCTTTAGTGTCAGAGCCACTCGCATCTACACTTTTATTTCGCCATACACCAAATGGGCTTATTCCAAATTGAACCCAAGGTTTTATTGATTTTATTTTGGTCCGAAGATCTAAGATAATTTCATTTACATTGGATCGACGCCAATCAGCAAGTTGATCTGGATAAAAAGATCCACCAAATTTTTTAAATGAGTTCTCATCAGGAAAGGGAGTGTCTGCAATTGTATATGGGTAGAAATAGTCGTCAAAATGGACGGCATCGATATTGTAATTTTGTACTAAATCTGCAACAATTTTAGTGGTGTACTTTCGAACCGCTGGATTACCTGGGTCAAAGTATACGGTATTACCGTATGTTAAAAACCAGTTAGGATGCTCTTGTTGTAAAGGTGTTTTGTCGAGTTTGCTATTGTTAACGATAGCGCGGTATGGATTCATCCATGCATGGAATTCCATGCCTCTTTTATGGGTCTCTTCAATGATAAAAGCCAATGGGTCATAATAGGGGGTCGGTGCCGTTCCTTGAGTTCCTGAGAGCCATTCAGACCATGGTTCAAATTGAGAATGATAGAAAGCATCCGCAGCAGGTCGAACTTGAAAAATAATGGCATTGAAATTTAACGATTTAAAAAAGTCGAGATATGCTATGATTTCCTTTTGTTGCTGTTCGCTACTGAGGTTTTTTGCACTAGGCCAATCAATATTTTCAACGGTTGCAATCCACACCCCTCTAAATTCACGAGGTAATTCTTGAGCATGTGATTGAAAGTGACCAAGTGGCAAGGTGACGAGTGTAAAAATAAGGGTGTTTATGAATTTCATTCCTTTAGCAATCAGTTAGACCAACAGTTACTGCCAGACCACCTTCTGAAGTTTCTTTGTATTTAGCATGCATATCTAAGGCGGTTTTCCACATGGTGTCAACAACGGAGTCTAGTGAAACGATGGCTTGTTTCGGATCTGTTTCAAGGGCGAGTTCAGCCGCGTGAATTGCTTTTATGGCTCCCATGGAATTGCGCTCTATACATGGAATTTGTACCAATCCGGCAATGGGATCACAAGTAAGTCCTAAGTGGTGTTCCATCGCAATTTCAGCCGCAGTGACCACTTGTTCAGGGGTGCCTCCCATTAATTCACATAAGGCACCGGCAGCCATGGCTGACGAAACGCCTATTTCAGCTTGACAGCCTCCCATGGCCGCTGAGATGGTGGCTCCTTTTTTAAAGATACTGCCAATTTCACCAGCTACAAATAGAAATTGTTTAATTTCTTCGAATCCGCCTTGGTGATTTTCGATGGTTAAATAATACATTAAGACGGCGGGAATGACTCCAGCACTGCCATTGGTTGGTGCTGTAACGACCCTCCCTAATGATGCATTTACTTCGTTTACACTTAGGGCAAAACAACTAACCCATTTGAAAATTTGACGAAATTTAACTTCGGTATGTCGGATGGCTTCAAGCCATTCATGTTCATTGTTGTAGGAATCCTGATGCATTAATTTTTGATGAATATCAAACGCGCGTCTACGAACGTTTAAGCCACCAGGTAAATTACCTTCTGTGTGACAGCCGATATACATACACGATAACATACAATGCCAAATTCGTTCGATTTGATGATCAATTTCACTTTTTGATCTCAAGGATTCTTCATTGAGGGCGACGAGTTGAGAAATACTGATGTTTAATTCTTTACAATAATTGAGTAAATCAGCTCCATTTCGGATGGGATAAGGGAAGTTCTTGAAAATTTCGAGATTTTTCTTGGCATTTTTTCGCTCCTCTTTAACCACAAATCCACCACCAATTGAATAATACGTTGATTTTATTTTCTTATGGTTTGTAATGGCCGTAAAACTCAATCCATTGGCGTGAAAAGGTAAGAATTTTCGATGAAAATTAATGTCCGTTTCCCAGTCAAAATCAATTTCGTTCTCACCGTTGAAATTAAGGCTTTTTTTTTCTTTTACACGATCAATTAAGACAGTAATTTGATCAATAGGAATTGTTTCAGGATCACTTCCGGTCAATCCTAAAATGACCGCAAGGTCTGTTGCATGTCCTTTCCCGGTAAGAGAAAGAGAACCGTATAAATCTACGTTAATATGTGTAACCTCTTTAAGTATATTTTGGGATTTTAATTCATTGATCCATCGTTCTGCAGCTCGCCACGGACCTAAGGTATGTGAACTTGAAGGGCCAATCCCAATTTTCAACATATCAAAAACACTAATACTCTCCATTCATTCATTTTTAATTTTAGCTAAAATATTAAATAAGACGAAATAGCCGACATCGTATTGGATAATTTTTATCGAAAGGCTTTAATGTGACACAATGTCATTTTCATCGGACGTAAACTGACAAAAAAAATGACTTTTGCCAATTGGCATAATGATTGACATTAACTGAATGTAAAATTAAAAATCAGAAATCTAAATACACATTATGAGTAAAATAATCGGAATAGATTTAGGAACAACAAATTCATGTGTTTCTGTAATGGAAGGGAATGAACCAGTTGTTATACCTAATTCAGAAGGAAAGAGAACAACTCCATCGATCGTCGCTTTTGTTGACGGAGGTGAACGTAAGGTTGGTGATCCAGCGAAACGTCAAGCGGTAACAAACCCTACCAAAACAGTTTCTTCTATTAAGCGTTTTATGGGGAATAAGTATTCAGAATCAAAGGAAGAAGCTGAACGAGTTCCGTATAAAGTAGTTAAAGGTGACAATGATACTCCTCGAGTAGACATTGACGGAAGAATGTATACTCCGCAGGAAATTTCTGCGATGGTGTTGCAAAAAATGAAAAAAACGGCTGAGGATTACCTAGGTCAAGAAGTAAAGGAAGCTGTAATTACTGTGCCAGCTTATTTTAATGATTCACAACGTCAAGCGACAAAGGAAGCTGGTGAAATTGCCGGATTAAAAGTAAGCAGAATTATCAATGAGCCAACAGCTGCTGCTTTGGCATATGGATTAGATAAATCAGGTGCTGACAAAAAAATTGCAGTGTATGATTTAGGAGGAGGTACTTTTGATATTTCTATTTTGGAAATTGGAGACGGTGTCTTTGAAGTATTGTCTACGAATGGAGATACCCATTTAGGTGGAGATGATTTTGACCAAGTAATTATTGATTGGTTAGCAGATGAATTTAACAAAGAAGAAGGTATTGATTTGCGAAAAGATCCAATGGCTTTACAACGGTTAAAAGAAGCTGCTGAAAAAGCCAAAATAGAGCTTTCTTCAAGTACACAAACAGAAGTTAATTTACCATACGTTACTGCTACTGCTAGTGGTCCTAAGCACTTGGTGAAAACGTTGACACGTGCTGCTTTTGAAAAATTAGCAGATAGCCTAGTGAAAAGATCAATGGATCCTGTGAGCAAAGCATTAAAAGACGCAGATTTAACTACTTCAGATATTGATGAAGTAATATTAGTAGGAGGATCAACGAGAATTCCAAGAATTCAAGAAGAAGTAAAATCATTTTTCGGTAAAGATCCACATAAAGGAGTAAACCCTGATGAGGTTGTAGCTGTGGGAGCTGCCATTCAAGGGGGTGTATTGACAGGTGATGTGAAAGATGTGTTGTTATTAGACGTTACACCATTATCGCTTGGTATTGAGACTATGGGAAATGTCATGACCAAATTAATTGAGGCGAATACAACAATTCCTACGAAGAAATCACAAATATTTTCTACAGCGGCTGATAACCAGCCTTCTGTTGAAATTCACGTATTACAAGGGGAGCGACCTATGGCTGTTGACAATAAAACCATTGGACGTTTTCATTTAGATGGAATACCACCTGCACCAAGAGGTGTACCTCAAATTGAAGTTACTTTTGATATTGATGCGAATGGAATTATCAATGTTTCAGCAAAAGATAAAGGAACAGGTAAAGAACACAATATTCGTATTGAAGCTTCTTCAGGTTTAACAGAAGAAGAAATCAAAAAAATGAAAGCAGATGCTGAGGCAAATGCCGAAAGCGATAGAAAAGCCAAAGAGTTAGTTGATAAAATTAACAGTGCCGATACAATGATTTTTCAGACAGAAAAACAATTGAAAGAATTTGGCGATAAATTATCAGCGGATAAAAAAGGTCCCATCGAAGCAAGTCTTGCTGAATTGAAGAAGGCACATGAGGCTAAAAATGTTGAAGAGATTGATGCCGCGATGGCAAAAATTAATGAAGCGTGGAAAGTTGCTTCTGAAGATATTTACAAAGCTCAACAAGAAGCACAAGCTAATGGAGCTGGTGCAGCTGGAGCAAGTGCAGAGGCTGGAGGTGCGGCAGATGGTGATGATGTGCAAGATGTAGATTTTGAAGAAGTCAAAGAAGACTAATTACCACACAGTTTTAAAAAAAAGACAGCCTAAATGGCTGTCTTTTTTTATGGAATACAGTCTACGGTCTCGTTGTTCCTTTAAATTCTTTTAATTTTTATAAAAAAGATGTGTAAAATAATAGGTGCCATTGTCGTCTTTCATGGCCGAAAGTCCTGAATTGGTAAAATCTCCTTCTATATTAGCTTTATGTCCTGGGCTATCTAACCAAGCATTCACAACTTGCTGGGCATCTTTATATCCCCAAGCCACATTTTCTCCAACCCCTTTGGCTTGTTCATCTTTTCGTAAGGCGCTGGCTCTTTCATTAAAATGATCGTGATTTACGACATCGTTGGCAATCATATATTTATTGTGATTTTCGGCGAGTTTGTCTGCAGTAGCATTTCTTTTTAAGGTATGTAATCCATTAATTTCTCTATGTTTGTTTATTAATTTAAGAATGTCATTGGTAATTGTTGATGATTCGGTGTGAAACAATTGTTCATCCAAATTCGTGTGGTCTTCACTACAAGAGATCGTGAAAAAGAGGGGTAAAAGGAATAGGTAAGTAAGTTTTTTCAAGTTGAGTTTTTTATGTTTGGTTAATATATATAACAAGCTGATTTGATTTTTATTGTAAAACACTATTCCATAGCTGGTTAGTTCGTTTTTAAACAAAGTGAATTTGAAGGGGTGTGTGGACGTTATCTTAATTTTATGACTGAATCCTATGTTAAATTTTTTGAACTTCTTCTTTTTTAATGTATCGTATTAGGAAAATTTAAAAGAAGCGCTTTTTGTGAATTGCTTCGTGAAGAAAAGATAATACTTCTGTAAATATAAGCTGAATTTGCTGTGGTAAAATCTGTTACCTTTGCAGCCAAAACACAATAAAATCAAATTGAATCTTAAAAGTTATACTTCTGAATTTAGGTACAACCTAAAGCTAGCCTATCCTGTGATGTTAGGGATGATTGGACATACCCTAGTGAGCTTAATTGATAATATCATGGTGGGACAAATAGGTCCGACTGAATTGGCAGCCGTATCTTTAGGTAACAGTTTCGTATTCATTGCCATGTCAATTGGGATTGGTTTTTCAACGGCAATAACCCCACTCATAGCTGAATCTGATGGGGAAAAAAATATATCTAAAGGTAAAACAGTATTTAATCAAGGTCTTTTTCTGTGTGCCATACTTGGAGTGGCTCTTTTTTTAGCAGTGTTGTTAATTAAGCCATTAATGTATAAGATGAGTCAACCTGAAGAGGTGGTTGCTTTGGCTATGCCTTACTTGAATTTAGTCGCTTTTTCACTTGTACCTTTAGTCATGTTTCAAGGCTTTAAACAATTTGCAGATGGACTATCAGAAACCAAATATTCAATGTACGCAACCATTGTAGCAAACGTGGTCAATGTGTTTTTGAATTATGTGTTAATTTTCGGGAAGTTTGGTTTTCCTGAAATGGGCATTTTAGGTGCTGCAATAGGAACCCTAACCTCTAGAGTAATCATGTTGCTTTATATTTGGTGGTTATTAAAATCAAAAGAAAAGTTTAAACCTTATTTTGAGCGATTTAAACTGACAAATCTGAATAAGCGAATGTTAAAAAAAATTGTCAGTTTAGGATTTCCTTCAGCCATGCAAATGTTTTTTGAAGTCGCTATTTTTACTGGAGCCATATGGTTGTCAGGTGTTTTGGGAAGTAACCCTCAAGCTGCCAATCAGATTGCATTAAATTTGTCTTCGATGACTTTTATGGTGGCTATGGGCTTAAGCGTAACGGCAATGATAAGAGTTGGAAATCAAAAAGGTCTGCGAAACTTTAAAGAGTTAAGACGTATTGCTTTTTCAATATTTTTGTTAACCTTTTTTCTAGATATTATTTTTGCTCTCGTTTTTACAATTTTTCACAATGATTTGCCAAAATTGTATCTCGATGAAACCGATGTTTTCAATCAAGTAGATAATGCTGAAGTAATTTTAATAGCCGCTAAGTTACTCATTGTTGCCGCTGTTTTTCAAATTTCTGATGGAGTTCAAGTTGTTGTGCTCGGTGCATTACGCGGAATGCAAGATGTTAAAATTCCGACCTTAATTACCTTTATTGCTTATTGGGTAATAGGTTTTCCAACTTCGTTCTTTTTAGGAAAAGAATCGGCTCTTGGGAGTACAGGGATATGGATAGGCCTTTTGGTAGGGTTAACCATTTCTGCTATTTTGTTGTATTTTCGATTTAATTATTTGACCAAAAAGTTAATCCGAATTTCATAAATGGGAATTGTCTATAAACAATCGTTAATCAATACCATCATCCTGTTTTTGGGATTTGGAATTGGTGGAATCAACGTCCTGTTTTTATATACCCATTTTTTAGAAGAATCATATTTTGGACTTGTAACTTTTATGCTTTCTGCGGCAAATATTCTGATGCCCATTTTAGTGCTGGGAATGCAGCACACCATCATAAAATTTTTTAGCAGTTATCAGTCTAAACAAGAAAAGGATGCTTTTCTAACCACTGTACTCGTTTTGCCTTTATTGGTGATTATTCCATTGAGTTTAATAGGAAGCCTAGCTTATCAAAGTATTGCCACTTGGTTGTCACAAAAGAATGCAATCATTGAAAGTTACACCGTATTCATTTTTATTACAGGGGTGTTTATGGGCTATTTTGAGATTTTCTATGCTTTTAGTAAAGTGCAAATGAAATCTGTTTTTGGGAACTTCATCAAGGAGATATTTGCCCGGGTGTGTACCAGCTTATTACTAATAGGCATTTCTTTTGATATCTTGACACCCAATCAGTTTGTAATTGCCTTGGTTGTAGTTTATGGAATAAGAACCTTCATTATGATGATCTATGCGTTTTCTGTGTACCAACCTCATTTTTCGTTACGTATCCCAGAGAACTTTCGTGAATTATTGAATTATTCATTTTATATTATCCTTGCAGGGTCAGCAAGTACCATCTTACTCGAGATTGATAAGTTTATGATACCTCAAATTGAATTAATAGCTGAAGTGGCTTATTATGCAGTAGGGGTTTATATTGCTTCTGTGACAGCTATTCCTGCCAGAGCAATGAATCAGATTTTAACACCCATTACTGCGAAAGCGCTGAATGCGCAAAAGATGGATGAAGTTGATGAATTGTATAAAAAAAGTTCAATTACACTGACCGTGGTTGGAGGGTTACTATTTTTATTAATTAATCTTAATGTGAGTGACTTGTACCTAATCATAGATAAACCTTCTTATCAAGTAGGAACGATCATTGTCCTAATAATTTCTACAGCAGAATTAATCAAGTTATTATTGGGGGCTAATGGGGCTATTTTAACAAATTCTATCTATTACCGAATGTTTTTCTATTTTTCATTAGCGATGGCGCTAAGTGTTATTTTTATGAACCGTTGGCTCATTCAATTGATGGGGATAAATGGAGCTGCATTGGCTACCTTACTCGTTGTATTTGTATTTAGCGTAATAAAAGGCTATTATGTCTATAAAAAAATGGGTTTACAGCCGTTAACAAAACACAGTGGAATTTTACTTGGAATTATTGGCGTGCTTTTTGGAGTTTTTTACCTTGTAAAATTTCCGTTTAACCCTATGGTAAATATTTTGTGTAAAAGTGTTCTAATCACATTAGTGTATGGTTGGGCAGTGTATAGGTTTAAATTATCTGAAGATATAACAAAGGCATTGACATCCCTAAAAAAAACGTAATACTAAAAAATCCCGGCTCATGAGGAGCACGGGATTTTCTTCATCAAACTTCCTCTTCTTCAAATTTTAATGATGCGGTGATTTTTTTGTGAGACGCTTAACGTCTCCGATATAGGCGACTTTCCCATGTTGATTATATACAATTTGTAAATGACCAACCTTGGTAATTCTATTTCCTTGAGTAGTAATTTTTACGGAACCTATTTGACGAATTTTTCCCAATGGATTGTAACGCAAGCTTACATGGCCAATTTTTATGATTGCTGATCGATGGGGATGAACATTATGAAAAACAATTGGATTTTCACGAAGTACATAGCGTTTGTTATTTTTATTTACATACTGTTTTTTAATCTTTTGTTCTATGGCATAACTCACTTGGCCAGTTGGATGAATCCTAAAAAGGATACCTTCTTCTGAAAATTCAATTGTTTTTGGGTTGCCAAAGGAGATTTGTTGAGGGGTTAATCCGTTCATAGAGGTGGACTGTGCTTCTACATTCGAAAAGACGAAGAGTATGGTAAGCATTAAAAATACAATTTGTTTCATCGTAAATGGGTTTGTAATGAAGCCGTCGTGTGTCACTTATTGGCTTCGATATGCAAATAACTTTTCAATTAGCGTGCCAAAAAATAATTTTAGTTTGTACATTTGAACCCAATATGACCTATTTGACCCATCTTTTCTATGGATTTATCCTAGCCTTTGGAGGCCTCTTAATTCCTGGCATGATTAACATGACCGCGGTAAAAGTGACCATTGAAAAAGGGAAAAGAAAAGGCTTAATCTTTTCATCGGGTGCCGCATTAATTGTTTTTGTACAAGCTTCTATTGCTGTTTTTTTTGCCCAATATTTGAATAAACACCCCGATATAATTGCCAATTTAAAAATTGTGGGTGTTGTAATTTTTAGTATGCTAGCCATCTATTTTTTTTATCAAGCACGTTATCCAAAGGAAATTAAAGTTAAACAGTACAAGGGAGGAGATTTTTTTATAGGGATGTTTCTCTCTTCGATAAACATGCTTTCAATTCCGTTTTATTTAGCAATGGCAACCTACTTGAATGCCAAAGGTCATCTCAATCTTAATAACACTCATATGACATTTTTTGCCTTAGGAACCTTGGTTGGAGCAGGTTTATTGTTGTTTGTTTATGTGAATCTTGCTGGTTTGATTACGAAAAAGGCACAATTCATAGCCAAAAACATCAATTTTATTTTAGGGTGTTTATTTGTCGTTCTCGCATCGCTAGTGACTTTACAACTTTATAATTTTCAATAAATTAATATTTGAATTTATTAAAACCATTCAAGATAAACTTTGTTAGCGTAAATTAATTATTATATTTGCGACTAAGGGATGGTAAGAATACAATTAAATTGATCGAAGCAATTAAACATAATCTGAACCGAGGAATACGGCTTTTAAACGTAATTTCAGATGAACAGTATAGTAACACCTCAGTTGAGCCTTATCATTCGAGTATAGGAGGTCATATGCGGCATATTTTAGATATGTTTGATTGTGTTTTTTGTGGAATTGATCAAGGAGCTATAAACCTTACGGCTCGTAAACGCAATCAACAAGCGGAAGAAAAAACGGCCTATGGATTAGCATATTTCGAAGAAATAATTGAACGACTTAATAAGCTCGATTTAGCCAGTCTAAATCGAGAAATAAAAGTGACTGATGATCTTGGATTAGGACCTGTAACGGTTAATTATACCGTTGTTGGGATTTTAATTCAGGCACATAGTCATGCCATTCATCACTTTGCTAGTATAGGGTATATCATTGCACAATTAGGAATTGATTTACCCGATGCTGATTTTGGCTATAATCCTTCTACACCTAAAAAAATGTCTCTAAACTAAGCGAGTTTATTGAGTTGTTTTAATTTCTTACTATAGCTTCTTAACCACCGCATATTTTTTATATATGGGGTAAAAGCAGGGTAGGGTACGCCGTAGGAAAGGTGATTTTTTCTAGCAATGGTACTGATTAATTTCCAATGTTTTTTCAAGGTCATTAACGCGGTGAAATAAGACGATTTAGAAGCGTCATAAATGTGTGTAGGCTCAGAAATTATTCCGTTAATTTCAAGTACCTTAAATCCTTCACCGCGAATTAATTCTTCAAAGCTGTGAAATTTTATGTCTAATCGGCCGTAATACCATTGATCGATTTGTTTAGAAAATGCATCCATAGCTTGTTCGAGCTCTCGGGTAATTAAATGATTTCCATTGATGAATTCAGTTCCTTTAGAATGGTTGCCAATAACACTCAATTGAATCTCTTCTCCTTTCGGTAAAATATTTTCTAAATAATCTTTATGAATTTTTTCTAATAATGTTAAGTATAGAAAAGCACGTGTATCTTTGATAATTAACTCACGGATGCTATGCTGACCGTCTCCAGTGACCTTTAAGAATTTTTTTAGTGTAATTGAGGTGATTTTCCCCGTGTTTTCTCCAGGAATTCGGTAATAAAAAATTCCACATTCTTGTGGATAATCAATAAATTCTTGAAGGATTGTTGGGATTTGGTTTTGATTTATATAGGTGACTAATTCATCGAGGGAGTTAATTTTTTTTACCAAAAACCCTCTAAATCCAACGTCTGGTTTTGCAATTAAAGGAAATGAAATACCCGTCAAAGTGAGTTGCTCTTGAATTGTTTGAATGGGTGTAGGAGGGGTGATTAAAATTGATTTGGGTTTGTATTTTTCAGGAACTAAATCAAGGGTTTTGTATTTTGATTCTGTACCATTACCAGAATACTTGATTCCTGGATTGACAGCGAGGTAAAATACAAGATGTCTCGATCGTATTGCTTGATAGATATAATACGGAATTAATGGGACATAGAACATGTAGGTTGGCCAATGTTCCCAGTAAAATAATTTTGTGAAAAAAACTTTAAGACGTGCCATTATCTTTTTGGAAAAGATAATTTGATACTTTTATAACTCCTTTAGCTGCTAATAAGATGGCTACAATGGCTAAGATAATTCCAATAATTAAAATGAGGTAATTATTATCTTTTGCTAAAGCCTTAAACCCTATAGTCATTAAAATAGGTGCAGCAAACATCAAAGGTAGAGAAATACCGAGGTATTTCATGGCTCCTCCTAAACTTGGTTTATGTTGTTCTTCCGTCATGGGTATAATTATTTATAGCTGCACGAACATTCCCGTGTTTAAGCAGCAAGGTTTCGGCTAACGCTTTGTCAATCTGCAACTCATTCATAAGCATACGTGTTGCCCTATTGACCAATTTATTGTTTGACAGTTGCATATCCACCATTTTATTGCCTTTTACCTTACCTAATTGAATCATGGAGGTAGTGGTAATCATGTTGAGTACTAATTTTTGCGCTGTTCCTGCTTTCATTCGCGAACTTCCCGTAATAAATTCAGGTCCAACAATCACTACGATAGGATAGTTTGCTGTTAGGGCAAGTGGGCTATGGTCATTACAAGTAATACAACCTGTTGTAATGCCATTTCGATTACAGTGTTCTAAGGCGGATATAACATACGGCGTAGTACCTGAGGCTGCTATTCCAACAACAACGTCATTTTTATTCACATGGAAAGCTTCTAAATCTTTCCAGCCTTGTGTGGTGGAATCTTCAGCGAACTCTACTGAATTCCGTATTGCCATATCTCCACCGGCGATTACACCAATAACTACATCGGGAGCAACTCCAAAGGTGGGTGGGCATTCTGATGCATCTACGACCCCAAGTCTTCCACTTGTACCAGCACCAATGTAAAACAGTCGCCCTCCAATTTTAAGTTTTTCAGCAACTTGATTCACCAAGGCTTCGATTTGAGGTAATGCTTTTTCTACTGCAAATGGAACCGTTTGATCCTCTTGGTTAATATTAGTCAATATTTCCTTAACAGTCATTTTTTCTAAATGATTGTACTTAGAATCTTGTTCGGTCGTTTTTATAAAATCCATTGCTCAAAAATACGATATTTTCTATTTAATTAAGTCATAATTACCTTGACAGTTTAATTAAACAATTCATTCTTTAGTGAACTAGATAGCTACGACGATCGGCTTCAGACAATCTAAAATAACCTAATGGATAGTAATCTTTATTCGTAGTATTGGCACAATTTCCTTTGACTATGGCAGGTTGGGTTTCAAAAGGACCGCCATTATTTTCATTATTCTGTTGTAATAGAATAGACATATAGGTGTAAAACTTATCAGAAATACCATACGCTTTAATGTCTAATTTTTGTCCAGGTTTGAGGTCTTCATCAGAGTAAAAAGCAAAGAATTCATTGCTGTTAGAAAATTCATCACTGTAAACTACAAGACGTGGAAAAAGCGAAGTTTCATTCTTAAATTCGTATAGGTAATAGTTTTGTTCACCTACAGGATCTTTATAATACGCTTTTATTTCTGTTGTTTTACCGTCAAAACCTCCATCTAACCTTTGTGCAATATGATCAATTTTAGTTACGGCAAACATGGTTTCTGTAGCGGTATAGAGGTTGTTTTCATACAGAATGGTTAATGTATAGGTTTCGTTAATTTGTGGTTCAAAATTGTTTGTACTGTAATGCCCAGGTGTTTCTTGTTCTAAAAATGTAAAAACAGTCCCTTTTGTATTGGTTATTTTTACAGTAGCACCTGTAGCTGGTGGAATAATACTGTCAAAATAGGGAGCCGTTAGGCTGAGAAATATTGATTGTTTATTTCCTAGGGTTCCTTTAAACCAGTTGATACTTGCATCAATGACTAATCTCGGTGGTTCATTGGGAACATTCACTTGGATTACATCTTCACATGCAGTAAAACTTAAAAACACCAAAAGGACCTGGATGATTTTTTTCATAGTTAAAATTTAAAATTATAAGAAACTGAAGGAACAATGCCGAAAATTGATAATCGAACAGCTTCATTTGATCCAGTTTTGGCATCGGTTCTAAAGTTAACAGATGCAGCATTTTTACGATTGTAAACATTGTATATGCCAAATACCCAATATCCTTTTATGCCAGTTTTCTTCATAGGATTTGGACGAAAGGTGGTTGAAATATCAATGCGGTGATAGCTTGGCATTTTATACTTATTTCTAGGTCCATAATTGGGGATGGTTAAATTATTATAGGCATATTGACTGGTTGGGTAGGTGGTGGGTTGGCCAGATTGTAGTAGGAAGTTGGCATTGAGTTGCCATTTGGAATTTAAGTCATAGCTCGTTGTAACTGATATATCGTGTGTTTTATTGTATGGGGTGTTGTACCACGTTCCATCGTTAATGCCGGGTTCATCTATTGTTCTACCCGGTGTTTGTTGTTCAGATTTAGATAATGTGTAGGCAAACCACCCCTTAAAACGTCCTTCATTTTTTTTTGCCAATACTTCAAGGCCGTACGCTCTAGCTTTTCCGTTTAAAATTACTTGTTCAATTGCCTCATTAGCGATTAAATCTGCTCCGTCGATATAATCAATTCTATTTTGGACCTTCTTAAAGAAGGTTTCAACTTCGACAGTGTATTTTCCGTTGTGTAATTCCTTAAAATATCCACCTGCAATTTGATCAGATAATTGAGGTTTAATAAAAGGGCCACTTGGCGTCCATACATCGAGTGGAGTAGGGGCACTTGTGTTTGAGAGAAGATGCAGGTATTGGCTCATTCGAATATAGCTAACCTTTATAGATGAGGTGTTGTTAACTTGATATGCAAGGGATATTCGAGGCTCAATATTTTCAAAGTTGGAAAGTGCTTTAGATCGACTGTAGTTTTCAGATCCAATAGGAATTCCCTTTTCATAGAGATGTAATTCAGGATTAAAAACAACAGCTTGATTATTGTCGTAGATATTGAGTTGATCTTGCCCTAAGCGCGTGAATAAACTAAATCTTACCCCGTAAGAAACATTTATCCGCTCATTAATTCTTTGATCGGTGTCTACGTATATTGCATTTTCAAGGGCGTATTTGTCAATGAGTTTTAGCTTGTTAATACCCGTAGTTTTGCTAATTGGAGTTACTTTTCCTGGATTAAAACGATAATAAATACTGTTGAACCCGTATTGTAAGGTTAATTTGTCATTTAGATAGTGTTTTAAGTCGTACTTCAAATTAAAATTTTGAATCCCAGAACTCCATTTAAATCCTACAAAATTTAAATATAAACCGTAATAATAATCAGAATAAATGGTAGATAGACTTGAAGATAATTGATTTGTGAAGTGGTGCTTCCACCTTATATTTACGAGGGTATTTCCATAGGTATTTTCAAAACTGTTGGCAATGCTAATAACATCACGACCAAAATAACCTGATAGAGTGATATTATTATTCCGATTCAATTTATAGCTTAATTTTGTGTTTAAATCATAAAAATACGCAATATTATCGATATCAAATAATGGTAAAAAGTGATGGGCATAAGTAGAGCGACCGCTTAGTAAAAATGAACCATGCTCTTTTTTTAACGGCCCTTCGGCTAAGAGTCGACTAGAGACAATTCCAATACCACCATTGACGTGAAAACCTTCTTTGTTTCCTTCCTTCTGATAAATGTCTAGGACTGAAGAGGCTCTTCCCCCGTAACGAGCTGGTATCCCCCCTTTAAAAAGTTTTAAATTTTTTATTGCATCTGGATTAAATACTGAAAATAAGCCAAATAGGTGTGAAGAATTAAAAACAGTTGCTTCATCTAAAAGAATTAAATTTTGATCTGCTGCACCACCGCGTACATTAAACCCGGAGGCACCTTCTCCAGCAGTGGTAACTCCGGGTAATAGGGTTATGGTTTTTATGAGATCTGCTTCACCTAAAAGAACTGGAGTTTGTTTAATAGTCTTTGCAGTCAGTGCATTGATACTCATCTGCGGTTTTCGCAAATTGAGTTGTTCTACTTGATTGACAAGAACAATCTCGTTTAATTGTTCACTGGATTCAAAAAGGGCAATATTTTTATGTACGTCTCGGATTAATTTGATTTCAAATTGTTGCGTACTAAACCCTAGATAACTTACGGTTATCTTGTATTTCCCTTCAGGAACAGTTAATGAGTAAAAACCGTTTTCATTGGTGGTTGTACCCGTTTTTAATTCTTTAATAACGAGATTGACTCCAATTAGCGCTTCCTTGTTTTGTGCATCCGTTATGACTCCACTGAGGGTGTATTTATCTTGGGCCTCACTGGTGCTTAACCACAAGCCACAGAAGGCAATAAGATAAATTCTCCGGAGTCCCATTTCGGTTGATGTCTCAATAAACCAAGGTATCTGATGGCTATATGGTTTTAGTCGATGTCATTAATAATTTCATTAAATAATTTATTTGGTCTCATGGCAGCTTGAATTAAATCTTCACGAGGTTGATAATATCCTTGAAGATCTACTGGACTCCCTTGGATGTCATTCAGTTCTTTATTAATGATGGCTTCATTTGATTTAAGACGTTCATAGATACGTGAGAATTCCGCTTGTAATTCCGCATTTTTTGATTGGTTTTTAAGTGCTTCAGCCCAGTATAAACTCAAATAAAAATGACTACCACGATTGTCTAGTTCTCCTACTTTTCTAGAAGGAGACTTTCTGTTTTCTAAAAGTTTGTCTGTTGCATCATCTAGCGTTTCAGAAAGAATTAATGCTTTTTCATTTTCGTATTTCGTGCCGTAGTGCTCTAAGGATACGGCTAGGGCTAAAAATTCTCCAAGAGAATCCCATCGCAGATGATTTTCTTTAAGAAATTGTTGAACGTGTTTAGGGGCTGAACCACCGGCACCAGTTTCAAATAGTCCACCACCATTCATTAAGGGAACTATGGAAAGCATTTTTGCACTGGTCCCAACTTCTAAAATGGGAAATAAGTCAGTTAAATAATCACGTAATACATTTCCTGAAACTGAGATGGTGTCTTGCCCTTTGATTAATCGTTCTAAGGTGAAATTTGTCGCATCTACGGGTGATAAAATCCGAATGTCTAGATCAGACGTGTCATACTTTTTTAAATAGGTATGTACTTTTTTTATGATTTCTGCATCATGAGCGCGTACTTCATCTAACCAGAATACGGCAGGAGTATTACTTGCTCTAGCTCTAGTGACCGCCAGTTCAACCCAATTTTGAATAGGGGCATCTTTTACTTGACACATACGCCAAATATCTCCAGTAGATACCGAGTTTGACAGTAGAATCGTTCCGTGCTCATCAACGACGTTTACCGTACCGTTGTCAGAAATTTCAAAGGTTTTGTCGTGCGATCCATATTCTTCGGCTTTCTGCGCCATTAGACCAACATTGGGTACCGTACCCATGGTTGTTGGATCAAATGCTCCGTGTTTTTTACAGAATTTGAATGTTGCGTCATAGATCCCTGCATAAGAACTATCTGGAATCACCGCTTTAGTTTCTTGTAATTCGCCCTTTGCATTCCACATTTTACCTGATGTGCGAATCATCGCAGGCATTGATGCGTCAATGATTACGTCGCTGGGAACATGTAAGTTTGTAATTCCTTTATCAGAATTAACCATGGCTAATGCGGGCCCATTTTTAAACGCATTTTCAATTTCTTCTTCAATTAGCTGACGTTTATCAGCGGGTAATTCAGAGAGTTTAGCGAGTAAATTTCCAAAGCCATTATTAACGTCAACTCCTAAATCATCGAGTAGGTCTCCATGTTTTTCGAAGACATTGGAGAAAAATAATTTAACCGCATTCCCAAAAATAATAGGATCTGATACCTTCATCATGGTCGCTTTTAAATGCAGAGAGAAAAGGACATTTTTGGATTTCGCATCACTGATTTGATCCTTTAAAAATTCGGTAAGGGCTTTGTGCTCCATTACCGTTGTATCGATTATTTCTCCTTTTAAAAGTGGGAAATCTTTTTTTAGAATGGTACTTTTTCCTGACTCATCTTTAAATTCTATTCGAGCAATTGTGTCGTTGGCAAGTGTAATTGATTTTTCGTTGTGGTAAAAGTCCCCCGAACTCATTGTTGCTACGTGAGATTTTGAATTGGGCTCCCAAGCGCCCATAGTGTGAGGATTTTTTCTTGCGTAGTTCTTAACCGCTTTAGGCGCTCTACGATCTGAATTTCCTTCACGAATTACTGGATTAACAGCACTCCCTTTTACTTTGTCATATCGCATTTTCAGAACTTCTTCATATTCGTTTTTGGGTTCATCTGGGTAATCTGGAAGTGCATATCCCTTTTCTTGTAATTCTTTGATGGCCGATTTTAATTGTGGTGTAGATGCACTTATATTGGGTAATTTAATAATATTTGCTTCAGGCTTTTTTACAAGTTCGCCTAATTCAGCAAGTGCATCTGGCACTTTTTGAGATTCTTCTAGAAAATCCGGAAAATTAGCTAAAATTCGTGACGCTAATGAGATGTCTTTGGTTTCAATGTGAATTCCTGAGGATTTTGTAAAAGCTTTAACAATGGGTAAAAAGGAATGCGTTGCGAGAGCCGGTGCCTCGTCGGTTTTAGTATATATGATACGCGCTGATGTTGACATAGGGTATGATTAATTAAATAATATGGAATTTATTGAATTGGGCAAATTTATGAATTATAGGTGACAATTAATATGAAGAAGTTGATTAATCTACGAAAAGACGGGATAGAACCCATTAGAACTAAAAAAAGCACCCCGAAGGATGCTTTAATACTGAACTTAATAGTAAATTTTCATTACTGGATTGTGTGCTAAACACGTTGTTTTATATTAAGGTTCAATAGTGCTAGAATCTAATCCCATAGTATTAATTTCAATTTAAAAAAAAAGGGGAATTTTAAATTGAATCTAGATTCTTTAGCTAAAATAACACTAAAAGACTGATTTTGAGTTGGGTTTGAGGTTTTACTTGTCAATCTATTGTTAACAGATTTTATTAACAAATGTTAACAAGTTCCTGGAAATGAGTAGGTTTTCTGAAGGAGTTGTCGGATTGTTGAATAGAGGGGGCTCAAAAAGCTTATATAAAAACTAAAGCCATCATACCACATGTGTATGACGGCTTTTAGCTGAAACATTTAACAAAAGTTAATGATTGGTTGAATCCAATCCTGATGCTATTTGTTTCGTTAAGACATTCGAGTGTTCAAAGTTTGTAACATTCGCTACTTCTCTTTAATCACCTTCTGTGTCTTAACTTCGCTTTCGTCTTGTTAATTCCTTCCAATTATTCATGCTAAATACGTGGGGTAATTACAAAAACGAAAACAAAAGAACGTTCTTTTTTGAATGTGCATTGCGATGTGTATTCTGTGACATTTTCAAAAGAAAGTTGTCTTTGAGAATTCCATCAACGTGCATTTCTATTTCAAATATAGAGTGTTTTTGTTGTGTTTTCAAGATGTTTAACTGATTAGTTATCAAGATGATATCAAATGCAGTTATAAACAATTGTTAATAGAAAAACCCTGCTTTGATTTAAAGCAGGGTTTGGTATGAAGTTTAAATCCTTATTATGATCTGATTTCTTTAATTCTTGCTTTTTTACCAGTCAAGTTTCTGAAGTAATAGATTCTTGCTCTTCGAACTTTACCACGTTTATTTACTTCAATTTTTTGAATGGCAGGTAAGTTAATTGGAAAGATTCGCTCTACCCCAATTGTTCCCGACATTTTTTTAATGGTGAAGGTTTCTGAAGCACCTGTTCCTCTTCGTTGGATAACTACTCCTCTAAAAAACTGCGTACGTTTTTTTTCCCCTTCTTTAATTTCGTAGTATACAGTAATTGTATCTCCTGCCGAAAAATTTGGGATTTCGTTTTTAGTGACAAATTCGTCTTGTACAAACTTTACTAAATCTTCCATGATAATTGTTTTATGCGTTGCTAAGAATCAACATTCACGATTTTCGTCAGAGGTTAATTTTAGGTCTGCAAATGTAATCACTTTTTTTTAATGTGCAAGGGCGAGTTTTAAAAAATACATGGCAGGTGAAATAATGTTGTAAGGAGCAGGTAATAAGTATGTTGCTTTTGGTTTGTTGGTTGATTTAAACGGGGTTAAGGTGACCTTTTTCGGTCTTTATCTTAGAATTTTTCGATTTAAGCTTCGCTTGACTTTTAGAAGAATATTATTTTCTAAAACATTGTTTTTAAAATTCTATCGTTAGCTTATTGCCGTTGAATAAAAAAAATCACGATCGGCATAGATCTTTGGGACTCTATTTAATGAAGGGTCTTTAATGAGTTGAAATAATTCTATTGCTTTAGGGGCAATTTAAGCCAAGGGTGCTAAGCCAAAATTGCAAGGAATTTATTCTTTATTCCAAGGTTTAATAACTTGTCGATATTCATTGGTTTGAACAATAATTAGGGCGTGTTTTTAGAGGTTGAAAGGTTTTGTAAAGTGGCTTGATCTTGTAAACATTTCTTTCATTTATGATTTCTAGGGTGTCTTTATGTGTCATTTGATTAAAATTAATCCATCAGATTCTGGGTCAGTATATCGATGAAGACTGGTGTCTACCCCGGTTACTTTGACAAAAGTACATTCTTCTAGTTGTAAGTTAGGACTTAGGTTGTCATTTAGTAATTGTATGCAATCTCCAATTAAGGTAGTTGCTTCATCTGTATCAATAAAGTAGACATCTTTATGTTTTGGATTAATTTTTTAGCGGTGCTGAATTGGACAATTTTATTGAGCTTTCGTCTTGATTGCTTGAAGTGGCTTGATTGAAATGTGAAACATAAAAAAGGATGGGTAAAAGTGAAAGCAGTATTGTATAGAGTGAATAGTGTTTTTTATTTGAGCTGTTTTTTATTCATCTGGTTGGTAGTGTGGTATTGCAGTTCTTCCTCCAATATTGTGCATCGATGTACTGTGGGGTAGGTTAGATTTGGTGGCCGTATTGTGCGAAATTTAAGGGGCTTATCTAGCGTTATTCTTCGTCTCTTAATAAATCAGGACGAATCCGTTGCGTTCGTAATAAAGCTTGTTCGGATCTCCATGCATCTATTTTTTTGAAATCACCTGAACGTAAAACTTCTGGTACTTTCATGCCTTTGTAATTCGCAGGTCTAGTATAGATTGGGGGGGCTAACAGACCGTCTTGAAATGAATCGCTCAATGCCGAAGTTTCATCTCCAATAACTCCTGGAATGAGTCTTATGATACTGTCACACAAAACAGCGGCTCCTAATTCACCTCCACTTAATACGTAGTCGCCAATGGAAATTTCTTTGGTAATATAAGCGTCCCTAATTCGCTGATCTATTCCTTTGTAATGTCCACAAAGGATGAGTAGGTTTCTCTTTAGTGAAAGTGAATTTGCCATCTGTTGATTTAACACAGGAGCGTCTGGAGTCATGTATATTATTTCGTCATAGCTGCGTTCAGCTTTTAAGGCGCTAATGCATTTGTCGATAGGTTCAATCATTAAAACCATCCCAGCTCCACCGCCAAACTGTGTGTCGTCTATTTTTCCATACGCGTTCACGGCGAATTTACGTAGATCGTGAAAATGCACCTTCACGAGCCCTTTGTCAATTCCTCGTTTAATGATTGAATGTTCAAAAGGACTTTTAATAAGATCTGGACTGACCGTAACAATATCTATTCTCATGTTGCAAAGATATGGTTTTGTAAGTGAATTTACGAGGGGTTATCCGGGGTAATCGAAGAGTGTTTAAAGTAAATTTTCTCATTGCTCCTGTATTTATGGATGTGGATGTTGTTCTGCTTTAATCATTCGAGGATTTGAGTTGAGGTCGTCTCGTAGCGTAGTATTGAATCCATGTTCTTCAAATAAAATAGCGGTTTCATTACTTAAATATTGGTTAATTTCTACAAATATTTTTCCGTGTTCTTGAAGTGTGTTTTTGGCAACTTCAAGGATAGCTCTGTAAAAGAGAAGTGGGTCGTCATCTTCGACAAAAAGTGCAATATGGGGTTCGAAGGCTAAAACATTTTCTTGCATTTCAGATTGTTCCATCGTTCGGACATACGGTGGGTTACTCACAATTAAGTCGACTTTGAGATTGTCAAAATGTTGATCGTTTAAAATATCTTTTAGTGAAAATTGAACCGCAACATGATTTAATTTTGCATTGCTCTCGGCGAGATTTAAGGCGCTTTCTGAAATATCAATGGCTATGATTTTAGCTTTGGGTAGGTGATGTGCAAGACTGATGGATATACATCCGCTGCCGGTCCCAATTTCTAAAATAACTATTTCTTGGTCTGAGGGGTATTCGTTTAGTATCCATGCAACCAATTCTTCGGTTTCAGGTCTTGGAATGAGTACGTTTTGGTTCACTTTAAAAGGGAGTCCAAAGAAGGATGTACTTCCGATAATATATTGAATGGGTTCGTGATTTTTTAATCGATATAATGCGTTATTTAGGCGTTGAATATCTGTGTCGGTAATTGAAAGGTTAGGTGTAAGGGCAAGATCGACACGAGATAGGTTAAAAAAATGTGCGGTTAGTAAATTGAAAAAACTTTTTATTTCTTCAATAGCATAAAGCGTTATTAGTTCGGTTTCAAACCGTTGTTGATAGTCCTTTATTTTCAATTAAAATGTTTTTAGCATCCATATTTCACAAGAATAATGACCTGTACCTCCCATCGGTTTTTCTAAGTGTTTAAATCCGAAATCTTTGTATAAGTGAATGGCGGCTTTCATTCTTGCGTCAGTTTCTATATAGCATTGTTTGTAGCCCATCTCCTTCGCAGCTGAAAGGCATGTATCCATCATTAATCGACCATATCCCTTCCCTCGGGCTAAGGGAGTAAAATACATCTTTTGTAATTCACAGATCGTTTCTGCTTCATTGCGTAATGGTTTTATTCCGCCACCTCCCAAGATACGTTCGTTATCTTCTAGAACAAAATAAACGCTTCGCTCTTGTTGGTAAGCTTCATACATGTGTAAGGTGTCTTCATCTTCGTAAGCCGTACCAATCGTGGGTAGACCAAATTCAACAATTGTGGTTTGAATGATTTTTCGGATCTGTGTGTTGTCCTTAGGTTCAATTTTTCTAATTAACATACCTCGTACCCTGATTTTAAAATCTTATTTTTGCGTGGTGAATATACAAGAAAAATACATAAATCGCTGTTTGCAGTTAGCAAAAAAAGGTTTGGGGTACACTCGACCAAATCCGATGGTAGGTTGCGTAATTGTGCATAATGAACGTATTATTGGGGAGGGCTTTACTTCTCCCTATGGGGGGGCGCATGCTGAAGTTAATGCGATTAAAAGTGTGAAAAACAAGGGTTTACTTAAGGAGTCTACCTTGTATGTAAGTTTAGAGCCTTGTAGTCATACGGGAAAAACGCCTCCTTGTACCAATTTAATTAAAACCTACGGATTTAAAAAAGTGGTTGTAGGTTGTGTAGATCCAAACGAAGTTGTAAATGGGAGTGGGATTAGTCAATTAAGAGCGGCCGGAATTGAGGTTGAAGTGGGTGTGTTGAGGGCAGAATGCATTGAATTAAATCGGCGATTTTTTACATTTCAACGTGAAAAAAGACCTTTTATTCGTTTAAAATGGGCGGAAACTATGGATGGATATTTTGATAGAGATCGCGCACAAGCAGTGGTGGGGCCGTATTGGATTAGTAATGTGTATGCGCAACAAATGGTCCATCAATTTCGAGCAGAGGAGCAAGCTATTTTGGTGGGTACAACCACTGTGCTTAATGATAATCCCAGTCTAACGGTGCGGACTTGGGCAGGGCAAAATCCAGTCAAGGTAATCATTGATAGATCGCTTAAAGTTCCAAACGATGCAGCAGTGTTTAATGGAGGGGGAAAAGTACTTGTTTTTACAGAACAAAATAGGGAGGATACGGAGGTGGCTCAGTATATAGTGATTGATTTTCAACAATCCATCGCACACCAAATAGGAAATCAGCTTTATCGTCTGGGAATTCAATCAATCCTGATAGAAGGAGGAGCTCAAACATTACAGACATTTATCGATGCTGAATTATGGGATGAAGCATATGTATTTAAAGGTGATGTAAGATTTGAAAAGGGGTTGGAGGCCCCTGTGATAAAGAACGTGGGTGCTACCACGCGAACCCTCATAAATAATGAATTTTTAGTATTTAAACGCTATAATGATTGATAGTTATTTGACCATCGCTAAACCTACCTTGCCGACCTTATATAAAGATCGTGGAAGTAAGTTTTATGGGTATGCTTATCCGATAAGGAATGAAAAAGAGGTGAAAGAGATTGTTGATGCGTTAAAAGAAGAGCATCACAAGGCACGTCATTGGTGTTATGCGTGGAAAATAGGGGATGTGTTTAGGGCGAATGATGATGGAGAGCCTAATAATTCAGCCGGTCAACCTATTTATGGTCAGCTTTTGTCATATAATGTAGATCGTGTTTTAGTGGTTGTGGTTCGTTATTTTGGTGGAACTAAATTGGGTGTTGGAGGATTGGTAACGGCTTATAAAAATGCAGCTCAGCAGAGTCTTTCTGCGGCTAAGATTGTGGAAAAAACAATTGATCAGTATTTTACCATTGTTTTTGATTATCCTGCAATGGATAAGGTTTTACGAGTGCTCAATGAGTATGAAGCTGAAATTCTTCAAAGAAAAATGGAACTTCATTGTGAATTTACTGTAGCTATTCGAACATCGTTAAGTGAGGAACTTAAAAAAGCATTGAAAAGTACGCGCTTGGCTAAAATTCATTGTGTGTCTTAAAAGGCATTTTCTAGTTTTGTTAATAATTCAACTGGTGCTTTTGTGGGTTTGTTCGTCTCGATATTAACAAATACCAATGTGGTTTGGGCAGTTGTTAATAGTTCGTTTGCTTCATTGTACAGCTTATAGTCAAATACTATTTTTACGGTAGGTAGTTTAACTAAGGTAGTTTCAAGTCTCAATAAATCGTCGTATTTTGCTGGTTTATGATAATTTATGTTTAAATTCACCACTGGAAGCATGATCCCAGACTCTTCCATTGTTTTGTAGGAGAGTCCTAGCTTACGTAGCCATTCAACACGTCCTAATTCAAAATATTGGGCGTAGTTACCATAATAAACAAAGCTCATTTGATCAGTTTCTGCATAACGAACTCTGAATTGTATTTCATGTGTAAGCATATTTTTGAAGATAAAAATGAGGGTTAGTTTACTGAAAAAAAAGTTAAGAATCAACAGTGTTTTTATTTTTTTTTAATGAAAAATATTCACATTTTTGTATCTCTAAATTATTGCAAGAAAACCCAAGTATACTTGCCATAGTCTAACCAAACAAAACTAAAAACTAAGAATGAGTAAAACTGCCACATCAGTTTGGAATAATTGTTTGTCTTTTATCCAGGACAATATAAAACCACAAGCGTATAAAACTTGGTTTGAACCAATTAAACCTATTAAAATTACCGGTGAGGCGTTGACAATACAAGTGCCTAGTAAATTTTTTTACGAATGGCTAGAGGAGCATTATATTAAATTGCTTCGAGTGGCTTTGGTGAGAGAATTAGGGGAAGATGCGAAATTGGTGTATGATGTTCGTATGGAGAATGCATACAGCAGTAAGAACCCACACACGGTTAAAATACCAAGTTCTAACAGAAAGCCGTTTAATTCTCAAGGAATTACCGTTCCGTTAGAGATTGATAAAAGGGAATTGAGAAATCCATTTATCATTCCTGGTATTCAAAAAGTAAAAATTGAATCACAATTAAATCCCAATTATAATTTTGATAGTTTTATCGAAGGAGACTCCAATCGTTTGGCGCGTTCGGCAAGTTTAGCCGTGGCCAATAAGCCAGGAGGCACATCGTTTAATCCACTATTAATATACGGAGGAGTAGGTTTAGGTAAAACGCATTTATCACATGCAATTGGAGTTGAAATAAAAGATAAATATCCCGAAAAGACCGTTTTATATATCTCTGCTGAAAAATTCACGCAACAATATATAGATTCTGTTAAAGGGAATACGCGAAATGATTTCATTCATTTTTATCAAATGATTGATGTGTTAATAGTGGATGATGTACAGTTCTTATCTGGTAAATCTGGAACACAGGATGTATTCTTTCATATTTTCAATCACTTACATCAAAATGGAAAGCAGGTTATTTTAACTTCGGATAAGGCACCTGTTGATATGCAAGATATTGAACAACGTCTTTTATCGCGTTTTAAATGGGGCTTATCGGCAGAGTTAATGCCGCCTGATTATGAAACGAGAATTTCAATTTTAGAAAAGAAATTGTTTAGAGATGGTGTGGAGATGCCCGAAGAAATTGTAGAGTATATCGCAAAAAATATTAAAACGAATGTTCGTGAATTAGAAGGAGTGCTTATTTCTATGATTGCTCAAGCATCGTTTAATCGAAAGGAATTTACCCTGTCATTAACAAAGCAAATTGTTGATAAATTCGTCAAAAACACAAAACGTGAGGTTTCAATTGATTATATTCAAAAAGTCGTTTCGAAATATTTTGAAATGGATGTAACGACGTTACAGTCTAAAACGAGAAAGCGTCATATTGTTCAGGCGCGTCAGCTCGCTATGTATTTTGCAAAGCGAATGACGAAAGCTTCTTTGGCGAGTATTGGTTCTCAAATTGGTTCAAGAGATCACGCAACCGTACTACACGCTTGTAAAACAGTTGATAATTTAACTGAAACAGACAAGCAATTCAGAAAGTATGTAGACGATATTACTAAAAAGTTGTCGTTTTAACCGAATCCGTCATGACACGTGTCTTAATGGTTTGCCTCGGCAATATTTGTCGTTCGCCACTTGCGGAAGGTATTCTAAAATCTAAAGTAAGTAGTCGTGAATATTATATAGATTCAGCTGGGACTGCAGGTTACCACGTTGGAAGTTTACCGGATGCCCGATCAATAGCCGTTGCACAAAAATATGGAATTGATATTACTAATCAACGGTGTAGGCAATTCAGTGTGGCTGATTTTAAACGATTTGATGTTATTTATGTAATGGATAATGCAAATCGAAGAGATGTTTTACGAATGGCGCAAAGTGAAGAGGATCGAAATAAGGTGAAAATGATTCTTAATGAATTGTTTCCAAACGAAAATGTAGATGTACCTGATCCTTATTATGACGATGATGGCTTTGAACAAGTTTTTCAAATGTTAGATAAAGCTTGTGATATAATTGCTAAAAAACGTTAAGTATGTCAAATAAGGGTAAATTGTATTTAATCCCTACGACCTTAGGTGAAATTGAACCTTTAGAGGTGTTGCCTATTTCAGTTCGACAAGTTGTAGAGAATACAAAATATTTTATTGTTGAAAATGAAAAATCGGCAAGGAGGTTTATCAAGAAAATTACCCCTAAAAAGTCACAGTCATCCTTACATATATTTCTCCTCGACAAGTTTACTGAGGAAATGGAAACGCGAAATTACTTAGATGTTTGTGAAACAGGAGCACATGTAGGGCTTTTATCGGAAGCTGGCGTTCCAGCTATAGCTGATCCAGGGGCTTCTATTGTTCAAATGGCTCATGAAAAAAATATTCGAGTCGTTCCTTTAGTAGGGCCATCTTCAATTTTAATGGCAATGATGAGTTCTGGATTAAACGGACAAAATTTTGCCTTTAATGGTTATTTACCTATAGATAAAGCAGCTAGAAAAAACCACATAAAACGCTTAGAAAAATTATCTAAAGACACTCAACAATCACAGATTTTTATTGAAACACCTTATCGGAATGACAAATTATTGGCCGATTTACTCCAGGTTTTGTCAGGGAATACCTTGTTGTGTGTTGCGGTAGATATAAGTCTTCAAACAGAATACATTAAAACGATGAGTGTAGATCGTTGGAAAAAACACAAGCCCCATTTTCATAAACGTCCTGCTATTTTTATTATTCATAAAAAATAAATAAGATATAATTTACTCGATTCGTTTTTTATTTATGGTTGATGGACGGTCAATATGGAATGTATTTGGGACAGTGCTAAATTATAAATCCCCAACCTAGGTTGGGGATTTTAGTATGTTTAACAGGATGCTATAGTTCCGGTTTTTTATTAGGTTCGACCATGGATGTGTCAAATCCTGCAAATTTTTTGAGATAGTATTTTATGCTGGTTCCGTAAGCATCTTCAAACTCTTCAGCACCATAACTTCGTAAATAGCGTTTTACATTCCCTGCTCCAGCTAAATGAGCCGCGGCTAAGATGCCTGATTCAGTGATGATTGTTCCGTTGATGCGCTTACCAACAAAGCGTTTAATATCACGTATTAAAATCCATTTATTTACTGAACACAAGGCTAAAAAAGCATCTTCTTGTAGTTTAGAATCCTTTAAGAATTCGCTCGTGTTATGAATGTTAAATCGTTTGAGGGTAGATTTCCCAAACTGATACTTTCCTAGATATCCCAAGGTGTTGATAACGTGATATTTTCCTTGAGATTCTTTAAAGCCTAAAGCTTCCTTAAATCCTACAAATGAATTTCCAGTAAATGGAGTCATAATTAGAGTGTAAGGAGCGGGTTCTTGTTTCTCTTGCGAAACGGTCGCAAAATAATTTACCGAAGGTAAATTATACACTACTTTGTTAGACGTAATAGCGTTTGTCCAACTTTTAAATCCGGTTGTTACGATAAAAAGTACCGTAATTATCCCAGATAACTTAAGAACTTTCTTTTTCATTTCATTAGTTTAATCCATTCGATAGTTTGGATAAATTTAGCGGGCAAAGATACGATTTTTATTTAATTGCCATTGCAAAGATACGAAATATGTAACAACGTATAAATAAGGTGGTTAGAAATAGAGTAGGTGAAGCTTTGGTTTGCCTTTAGTAGAAATTTGGAAGGTTGGTGCTGGAATTTTAATGAAATTTAATGTATTAAATACTGCTTTTAACCATTTCGATTGCGTTTTTATTTTGGTTAAATCAAGATCAATACTCAGGTAAAATTGTCGTTCTCTTTCTGGGTAGTCGTTGGTTATTTGTAAAGGTTGGGATGTACGATCTCCGTATAATAAACCTTCGGCTCCATATCCAAAAGCTACATTAAACCATTTAGGCAGCTTACTTGTTTTATGGAAGGACCATAAGTTTATTGAAAGCCAATAGGTTTGACCATTATAATCTTTTAATGTTTGTTCTAACAAGTTTTCACCCAGGCGTTCTGGACGAATGGTTGCAAAGTGGGTTTGATGAAAGGAGTATTTGAATTGAATTCGTTGTTCTTTCCACCACAAGGCTTGTCCGATTAAAATACCAGAACCCAATGCATTAGCCACAAGGTCTGAAGCAGAAAACCCCCATTCAGCTGAATATCCATCCATAATTTCAACAGCCGTTAGAAAAGCAAAACCAAGGGTTGCTCCATAAAGAATCTGCGATTTTGGTGAGGCTCCTGCCCAAGCTAGCGAATTCATACCGAGTTTTCCTATATAATAAGCACTAAAAGCATGTCCCACTTTATCCATTTGTAGCCAATGGTTGGTATCATTAATGGTATGAAATGAGGATTTTGGATACCCTGCATACCACAATTGTTGGACGCCTATCAACGTCGTTGTGGTTAGGGCGATTTCGGTTAAATACACCGTTTTTAATCGGTTGGAATTTAAAGAATCAGCCTTTTGAAGCCAAGTTTGTTGGGCTTGACTATTCCAAATACACGTAGAGGTAAAAAGAATTAAAAGGAGTGCCTTTGTAAGCTTCAGCTTCATTATCTGTTGATGCCTTGTTTAGATATCCATCGTTGATATTTTGCAGCGTTGACATTGTGTTGTGCTAAGGTACGTGCAAATTCATGGGCACCGATATTGGTTACACTTGCACACATATAGTAATAATCGTGTTTCTTTGGGTTTAAAACTGCATCAATTGACGAGATGTCTGGCATAGAAATTAAGCTTGGTGGGAGTCCCGTATTTTTGTATGTATTATACGGGGAATCAATTGTTAGATCTGCCGTTAGTACACGTTTTACGTTAAAATCTTGCCCGTTTTTCTGTTTTAGGGCAAAGATGATGGTTGGATCTGCTTGCAAGGCCCATCCGTCTCGTAATCGGTTGAGGTAAAGTCCAGCAACTATTGGGCGCTCACTTACTTTTGAAGTTTCTTTTTGAACAATTGAAGCCAATGTACTCACTTCATGTGGCGTCATATTTAACGCTTTGGCTTTGGCCATACGCTCTTCATTCCAGAATTTTTTGTATTCCCGTAGCATTCTATCTCGTAATTTTTCAGCACTCGTATTCCAATAAACTTGATAGGAATTAGGAATAAAAATACCTAATACATCCTGTGGAGCTAAGTTGTTTTCAGCTAAAAAAGTTCGATCTGTTAAGGCAGTTAAAATAGTTAATGAATCAATTTCTAACTGCTCTGCGAGTCTTCCTGATAACTTTTCAAGACTATCTTGATTGTTAAAGGTAAGGTTTACCGTAGATTGTTTTCCACTTCGCAAAAGGTTAACCAGCGAATTGTTATTCATTCCTTGCTTGATGTCAAATTTTCCAGATTTAACAGATTGGTGGTATTTTTTCTTTTTGGCCACCCATATAAATCCATTGACATCTTTTATATGCGGTTTGACTATTTCAATAACTTGGTCAAAATTTGCTTTAGTAGGAATAAAAATAGCGGTGTTTTCCGTTACATTAGTGCTGTAAATTCTGGTATACAACGTATATCCATAAAATACGCCAATTATGAGGACTAAACTCAACAGTATTGCTATCTTTTTTTTCATTTTTTTATCAGTTGAAACATAAGTTCATCTTTGTATCCATCTTGCGTAGCAACCCAATCCCTTTTTATGCCAATTTTTTCAAACCCTTTTTTTCTAAACAGATTTATACTTTTTATATTGTCGACGGTAATATTTGCATAAATTTGATGTAAAAATAGATGGGTAAAAGCGTAATTAATTAATAAGGTTAAAGCTTCACTAGCGTACCCTTGGCCTTGATGTTCATGCGCTATGAGGATACCAATGCCCGCCCGTCTATGATGAGGATCAAAATCAAATAAATCGATAAACCCTATAGCTTCATTATCTAGGGTGACAATAACGAGTCTCAATTGTTTGGCCTCATAGATATCTTGATGGGCATTTGCCAAGTATTGTCGAAGTAAATGATAGGAAAAAGGTTTATATGTATTGCTCACTTCCCAATAATCTTCGTTGTTTTCAATTCTATAGAGGAAGGCTAAGTCGTTGACTTCCAACGCGCGTAAGCGAATATTTTTTCCTTCTAATGTTTGCATTATATGTCAATTTGTCCATCAAAAACGAACAGGGCTTTTCCTGTTAAAGATACGGCACTATACGATTTGTTATCTGATGAAAAAGAAACGATTAATTCACCGCCTAAGGTGTTTAAATTAATTGTAAAATCTTTAGTTTTACGGGACGCATGTGCTGCAATAGCGACGGCTGTTACACCTGTTCCACAACTTAGTGTTTCATCTTCAACGCCACGTTCGTACGTTCTAACGTTAAAGGTGTTTTCATTTACTTGTTCTACAAAATTCACATTACTTCCAGTTTCAAAATAAGGGGCACCATAGCGTATCTCTCTCCCTTTTTGAACCACTTCATAGTTTTTAAGATTTTCTACAAATGTGACGTGATGTGGAGAGCCTGTGTTTAAAAATAAATGGTCTGCATGATGCTCAACCTCCCGAACATCTACCATTTTTAGACTAACGATGTCATTTATGATACTTGCGTGATGCAAACCGTCCATGGCATCAAAGGTGGTATTGGTTTTGATGATATTTAGATCTCTAGCGAAAGCAACTATGCATCTTCCGCCATTGCCGCACATTGAGCCTTCTGCTCCGTCCGCATTGAAATATACCATGGTGAAATCATGCTTGTCTGAAGTGTCAAGACAAATAAGTCCGTCAGCTCCTATTCCAAATTTTCGATCACAGAGTTTGGCAATTAACGATTTATTTTCTTTCGGAAATTTTCCATTACGATTGTCAATCATAATAAAATCGTTTCCGGTACCTTGATATTTAGAAAAGTGTATTTGCATTGGACAAAGGTACTATTTTTTAATATTGTTTACCCGATATTATTTATCGATCTATTTTTGTTAAGGTGCCGTTAAAACTGCTGTTAAAGTATCGTTAAAGTGATTTAACGCTAATAATATTGGCTTAATTTTGGGTGTTAACTAACGTGATTTTAAGAACCGATATTGTAATAATTAAAAATATAATTATGAAAAAAACAGTAAGTTTAGTGTTGGCCTCAATCTTAGGAGGGATCTTAACTTTGTTAGGATATTATTATTTTTCAGAACAATTTCAAATTAATACAAGATTGGAGGCTGCTGATTCTGGTAAAATAATTCAGACGAAATTTGTACCTGCCACCACCTATGAAGCTGAAGCGACAGATTTTACAAAAGCTGCCGCAGAAACATTAAATGCGGTAGTACACGTAAAAAATAGGACTACCTATACGCCAAATACTTTGGAGTTCTTTTTCGGAAATGGGAGAACACAAGAAGTTGTTGGTACGGGATCTGGCGTTATCATTTCGCCTGATGGCTATATAGTTACCAATAATCATGTAATTAAGGGGGCTTCAGATATTGAAATTACCTTAAATAATAATAAAATGTATAAGGCGGAGGTAATTGGGACGCACCCGAACTCGGATATTGCTTTAGTGAAAATTGATGCAAGTAATTTGCCGTTTATTACGTTTGCCGATTCTGATAACGTCCGCGTTGGCGAATGGGTTCTTGCTGTGGGTAACCCTTTTAATTTGACATCGACAGTGACTGCGGGTATTGTTAGTGCAAAAGGAAGAGATATTCATTTGCCAGAAACCAGAAACCGAATGATTGAATCATTTATTCAAACTGACGCTGCAGTGAATCCAGGAAATAGCGGTGGAGCGTTGGTGAATACAAGAGGGGAGTTAATTGGTATTAATACGGCCATTTCTTCACAAACAGGTTCTTATGTTGGGTATTCATTTGCAGTTCCTTCTAATATTGCTAAGAAAGTTGTTGAAGATTTGATGGAATTTGGTGATGTAAAAACTGCATATTTAGGAATTGTACCTCTTGAGGTTAATGGAGAAACTTCAAAAGAATTAGGATTGAAAGAAAGTGAAGGAGTGCTGGTTAAAGGCTTTAGTACAAATAGTAGAGCTGAACGCGCTGGATTGGAGGTGAATGATATTATAATTGGTTTAGATGACGTAAAAGTAAGTAAGTATTCGAATTTGGAAGGGTTTTTAAGTGCTAAAAGGCCTGGAGATGTGGTCAATGTAAAAGTGTTAAGAGATGGGGTCGAAAAAGAGTTTAAGGTGAGGTTGTCAAATCAATTTGGAAATGAAACGATTGGAGAATTGGATTTTTCGAAATATTTAATAGGAGATCTTAAGAAAATACCCAAAAGCTTAGCCAATGAATACAGATTGAATTTTGGTGTGCAAATTGTCAAATTGAGAAACAATTTTCTAAAGAATAAAATTTCAGAAGGAGATGTTATTCTGAGAATTGGTGAGCACAGGGTACGCGATGTTAAAGAGGTAGAAAGTGCTTTGAGAAAATATAAAGGAAAAGACGTGAGCATTCAACTGTTAAATAAAGAAGGTTTTGTCGATTATTTAAAAATTACGGTCTATCAATAGAGCCTTAAATTTCAAGTAAAATCCCTTTGTTAAACGAAGGGATTTTTTTTGTTAAATACTTTGTTATTTAGCACTTTATTGTAGTATTTTTGCCAAAAATTTACACAACCTTTAAACAAAAAAAATGCCTACACAAAACACGTATGAAAAAGAGTTGGCCTTTCAAGCTGATCGACGAAAAGCTACGGTAGAATTTATTAAAATCACAAGCGATTTATGGTATGATAATGCGATTGAATTGGTGTTGTTCAGAAATCAATTGATCAATTGTAATGTAAGTCAAATATTAAATTTGGTTGAATATGCTAGTGAGTTTGTTCAGAAACCAATTTCGATATTTGATGCCGTAGAAATTTCTAGAGCCATCAAAGAGTTGAATTTACCTCCAGCCAAACTTGATATAGGAAAATTAGCATATGAATTTCACTTAGCTGAAAATGAGGATAATGTGCTTGATTTTGTGACAAAAAAATTAAAGGGAGCTAAAGATTCATCGGATATAGAACCCAAAGATGTTGTTTTATATGGCTTTGGTCGAATAGGTCGTTTATTAGCACGAGAGTTAATGATTAGAACTGGTAAAGGGAAACAATTGCGTCTTCGTGCTATTGTAACTCGAGGAGAAGTGAATGAAACTGTGTTGGAGAAAAGAGCCTCTTTATTACGAAATGATTCGGTACATGGTGAATTTCCTGGTACTGTTAAGGCAGATATAAAGAATAAAGCGTTAATTATCAACGGTACCACCGTACACATGATTTCGGCAAATGGGCCAGAAGAAATTGATTATACAGCGTACGGTATCAAAGATGCACTAGTAATTGATAATACGGGAGCGTTTAGAGATGAAGTTGCCTTAGCGAGACATTTAAAAAGTAAGGGTGCGAGTAAGGTGCTTTTAACTGCGCCAGGAAAAGGAGTACCTAATATTGTTCATGGGGTAAATCATTTAGAACACGATCCTAAGCACATTGATATTTTCTCTGCAGCTTCGTGTACGACCAATGCGATTACGCCTGTATTAAAGGTGATTCAAGATAGTTTTGGTATAGTTAAAGGTCATTTAGAAACCATTCATGCATATACAAATGATCAAAATTTGGTTGATAATATGCATAGTAAATACCGTCGTGGTAGAGCTGCAGCGCTAAACATGGTAATAACTGAAACGGGGGCTGGTCAAGCGGTTTCTAAAGCATTACCATCATTAGCAGGTAAATTAACTTCTAATGCTATCCGCGTTCCAGTTCCAAATGGGTCTTTAGCTATTCTAAATTTACAATTGGAAAATTCGGCGAGTGTAGAAACCGTTAATTCTGTAATGAAAAAATATGCCTTAGAGGGTGATTTGGTAGAGCAAATACAATACTCATTGAGCAATGAGTTAGTATCGTCTGATATTGTAGGAACTTCAGCACCTGCTATTTTTGATAGTAATGCGACGATTGCAACCGAGGACGGTAAGAACGTTGTATTGTATATTTGGTATGATAATGAATATGGTTATAGTCATCAAGTTATACGATTGGCTAAACATATTGCTCAAGTAAGACGTTTTAGCTATTATTAAAATTAGCTAAAGTAAAAGTTAAAGGGGGTAATGAGAATTACGCCCTTTTTTTGCGACTAATAGTTTTTCTAATACCGCTTCAACACCTTGATTTTCATTGCTATAAGTTTGATATTTTGCAATGGTTTTTAAATCTTTATGGGCATTTTGCATAGCAAAACTAAACGCTGCTTGATTAAACATTTCAATATCGTTTAAGTAGTCGCCGAAAACCATAGTTTCTTCTTTTGTTATCGCTAACTCTTTTTGTAAAATTGAAATAGCAACGCCTTTATTCGTATGATTTTCGGCAATATCAAGCCAATGTATTCCAGACACTTTATAGGTTAAATTTGGATTGAATCCTTGAAGGAAAGGATATATAAATTTTTCTGAAGATTCTGGATGATAGAGAGCAATTTTCATGATATCATCATTGACCTTTGTTAAATCATCCACAACTTTATACGATGAATAAAATTCTGTAAACATAGCAAGAAAATCGGGTGTGCCATTTTCTACATAGGCCGCTTTTTTACCTGCGAGGATTATTTCAGTTTTGGGGATTTTTCGAATAGCTAAAAGTTGTGTTTGTAAGTTTTCTTGTGAAAGGTGAGAAGAGAATAATATGTCATTTCGACGTTGTATAAGGCCTCCATTTTCAGCTATGATTGTTATTTGATCTGTAATCGGAGCAAGTTTATTCGCAATACTAAAATATTGCCTTCCGCTTGCCGCAACAAAATGTATATGGGATGCAAGTTCTGAGAAGAGAGAAAAAAAATGGGGACTTACTTTATGAGCGGGATTTAGCAATGTGCCATCCATATCGCATACAACTAATTTGATGTTTGATAGATCCATAGCGTGTAAATAGTAAAGGTACGTTAAACCTATTGGATTCTCATAAGTTAAGGAATGGTATCTCTTAAATTATGAAAATAGGTTGCTACGATTAAGTTTCTGAACCATGAACAGTAAAAGGAATGTTCGTGAAAGGGAGACCTAAAAAGGGATTTTGAGAAAGGTAAAAAAAATCCCGCGTGTTAGACGCGGGATTTAGTAGCAAGTATTTTGTTTGACTATTTTATTTTATCAACGATTGCTTTAAAAGCAGCAGGATTATTCATGGCTAAATCTGCAAGTACTTTTCTGTTTAAGTCAATATTGTTGGCTTTCACTTTCCCCATAAATTGAGAATATGACATTCCGTGTTGACGTGCTCCTGCATTGATACGTTGAATCCAAAGTCCTCTAAAGTTTCTTTTGTTGTTTTTTCTGTCGCGGTATGAATAAGACATTGCTTTTTCAACCGCATTTTTAGCTACCGTATAGACGTTTTTACGTCTTCCAAAATAACCTTTTGCTTGTTTTAATATTTTTTTTCTTCGAGCTCTTTTAGCTACTGAGTTTACCGATCTAGGCATAATTTTAATTGTTTTTTGTGGAAGGCAGTCTAGAAATAATTAGACATTTTAAGGCACTGACACAAGGTTAATAATCACCGAATTATTTTAACGTTAACTGTTTTAAGATATTCATCTTGTCTGCTTTGTGAACCAAACCAGAATGGGTAAGTTTTAACTTACGCTTTTTTGATTTTTTAGTCAAGATGTGACTCTTAAAAGCATGCTTTCTTTTGATTTTACCGGTGCCGGTTAACTTGAAACGTTTTTTGGCACTGGATTTAGTTTTCATTTTAGGCATTTTCCTACTCTTTATATATTAATACTTGCTATGTTTATAATAATAGTTGGCTCTCACCGTACTATTTATTTCTTTTTTGGAGCGATGAACATCGTCATACGTTTACCTTCTAATCTTGGCATTTGTTCAACTTTACCATAATCCTCCAGCTCTTGAGCTAGTTTTAATAGCAAAATCTCACCTTGATCCTTATAGACGATTGATCGGCCTTTAAAAAAAACATAGGCCTTAAGTTTTGCACCTTCGCTTAAAAACTTAATTGCGTGTTTCTTTTTAAATTCATAATCGTGATCATCGGTATTCGGACCAAACCGAATTTCTTTCATTACAACCTTCGCTGCTTTTGCTTTAATGACTTTTTCACGTTTCTTTTGTTCGTAAAGAAACTTTTTGTAGTCAATAATTTTACAAACAGGTGGAGATGCCTTAGGAGAAATTTCAACTAGGTCTAATTCTTCCGCTTCAGCTAATTTTCGAGCTTCTGCAAGCGGGTATATACCCACTTCCACATTGTCTCCAACCAACCGTACTTCGGGGGCTTTAATGTGATGATTGATGCGATGGGCATCTTCTTTGATAACTCTCCAAGGTTTTCTACCTCCTTTTCTTCTAATTGCTATGGCTGTAAAATTTTAGTTAAACTTAATATTGCTGTAATGTTTGTTCTATTTCTTTTTTAATGATGTCAGCAAAATTCTCTAGGTTCATTTTCCCTAGGTCTTCGCCTCCATGTTTTCGTACTGAAATAACTCCTTCTTTTTCCTCTTGTTCCCCAACGATAATCATGTAGGGAATTTTGTTCATTTCGGCATCTCTGATCTTACGACCAGTTTTTTCATTTCTATCATCTACGAGGGCGCGAATTTCGTAATTTTCCAACACATTTAAAACTTTTTCTGTATAATTTTTATATTTCTCGCTGATTGGTAGAATAATAACTTGCTCAGGCGTTAGCCACAGAGGAAAGTTTCCACCCGTATGTTCTAATAATAATGCAACGAATCGTTCCATTGAACCAAACGGCGCTCTATGGATCATTACAGGCCTATGTAGTTGGTTATCAGTCCCTTTGTAAGTTAGATCAAAACGAACAGGTAAGTTGTAATCTACTTGTATTGTACCAAGTTGCCAATTCCTACCTAGGGCATCTTTGATCATAAAGTCGAGTTTCGGGCCATAAAAGGCAGCTTCTCCTTCTTCAATTATAAAAGGAAGGTTTTTATCGGTTGCCGCACTAATAATTGCCTTTTCAGCTTTTTCCCAATTTTCAAGATCTCCAATATACTTATCTGGATTCTTAGGATCTCGAACAGAAACCTGTGCTGTATAATCTTCTAATCCCAATGCATTTAAAACGTATAATGTCAAATCGATAACGTTTTTGAATTCTTGATCAAGTTGATCTGGGGTACAGAAGATATGTGCATCGTCTTGTGTAAATCCGCGAACTCTCGTTAAACCGTGAAGCTCCCCGCTTTGTTCATAGCGATATACAGTTCCAAATTCAGCAAATCGTTTTGGCAAATCTTTGTATGAATACGGTTTGAAATTATAGATTTCACAATGGTGTGGACAGTTCATGGGTTTTAAAAGAAACTCTTCGTCCTCTTTTGGGGTGTGAATAGGTTGAAAACTGTCTTCCCCATATTTTGCATAATGACCAGAAGTAACGTAGAGTTCTTTTTGACCGATGTGGGGTGTAATAACCATTTCATAACCCGCTTTTTTTTGTGCCTTTTTTAAGAAATCTTCCAATCGAGCACGTAAAGCAGCTCCTTTAGGAAGCCATAAAGGTAACCCTTGACCAACCTTAGCTGAAAAAGTAAAGAGTTCAAGTTCCTTACCAAGCTTTCGATGATCACGTTGTTTAGCTTCTTCTAGAAGGGTTAAGTATTCAGTGAGTTCTTTTTGTTTAGGAAAGGTAATGCCATACACCCGGGTGAGTTGCTTGTTTTTTTCGTCGCCTCTCCAGTAGGCACCAGCTACGCTCATAATTTTAACCGCTTTTATGAAGCCTGTATTTGGTAAATGTCCACCGCGACAGAGGTCTGTAAAGTCAGCATGATCACAAAAGGTAATTTCCCCATCCGTTAAGTTTTCAATTAGTTCAATCTTATATGGGTTATTGCGATCTGAATAATAAGCCAAAGCATCTGCTTTTGAAACACTACGCATCTTAAATTCATATTTTTGACGCGCAAACTCTAGCATTTTATCTTCTATTTTTTTGAAATCATTTTCGCTTAAGGTTTCTCCTCCAAAATCAACATCGTAATAGAATCCATTTTCTATGGCAGGACCAATAGTCAATTTAGCATTCGGATAGAAGAAAAGAATCGCTTGTGCGAGTACATGAGCAGATGAGTGCCAAAAGGTTTGTTTACCTTGTGGATCATTCCAGGTGTATAAGGTTAAGCTTCCGTTTACCGTAAGAGGAGTTGAGGTTTCAACGATTTGTTCATTGAAACTGGCTGAAATCACGTTACGTGCAAGGCCTTCACTGATTCCTTTAGCAACATCCATTGGAGTGCTGTTTTTAGGAACTTCTTTTACCGATCCGTCGGGAAGCGTAATTTGTATCATGTTTTGTATTGTATGTTAAGAATGCAAAGATATTAGAAAACGTGTTCCCGCACAATATCGAACCGATATTTCTTACTTTAGGAGAATTTGTGGTATATATATTAAAGGTATAAAATGATTGAAAAATGAACCTAAAATTGAAGAAAAAAACGATCTATAAATGACTATAAAACAAGGGCTTAATTTTAGGGAAAAAAATAATTAAAAAAATCTTCATTTTTATTTGTTAGAATTGAAAAAAGGGTTCTATATTTGCACCCGCTTAGCAATATTATGAAAGTGTAAACAAAATGTAAAGAGAGCTAAGTTTTAAAAATTTGGATAACTGAAATGAGTTTTCAGATTTTTTAAGTTCATTGAAAAGATTGAAAAATTGACAGCGTAAAATTAGAGTAAAATCACGGAATTAATTCCCGA
>JALKAY010000051.1 GCA_023015935.1 Flavobacteriaceae bacterium F08102 | reverse complement strand
GAGTTAAAAGTGCCTGAAGAAGAATTAGAAGACCACTTAAAAAAGCTACGCCATATCAGTAGCATGGATAAACAAAAGCCTATTCGAAAAGCCAAAGAGAATAAAGCTTCAGATGCTCAAAGAAAAATTAGTGCCACCAAGCAAGAATTGTCTGCTATTAAAAGTCGGAATAAAAAATGGTCAAAAGATCAAGATCAACGCACGGGTGCAAACAATAAAAACTCAAAATACACCTCAAACAAAACGCATTATAGTCCCAGC
>JALKAY010000050.1 GCA_023015935.1 Flavobacteriaceae bacterium F08102 | reverse complement strand
GCAATTCTTCGCCAGCTTTTTTTTTAACAGTATCATAATCCAAATCCATATCCTCACAAATAACTTCGAGGGTGCTCTCCGCTATTTTTCTATCTAAAACTGTATCTGCCAAGGCTTCCTTTAATCTTTTTATCTCATTTTTCAATTCTTTTAAACGATCAATTTCTCCTGGTTTCTTTACCATAATTATTTTATTTAAAAGACTAAAGTTACCATATTTTTTCGCCCAACTCTGAATTGTTGCACCTCCTTTTATATTAT
>JALKAY010000004.1 GCA_023015935.1 Flavobacteriaceae bacterium F08102 | reverse complement strand
CTCCACTGGCGTTTTTTTTTGATTGCATATTGGATGGTTATTGATGTTTTGCTTCTTCGGAGCTTAACCCGTGTTCATTCTATTTATATCGTATAAGAATAAATAAAAAGGTCTGAGCCACAGCGTGGCGTAATCCACATAGCATTATAAGTGCGGTAGATTAAGGTGAGCTCCGAAGGAGCGATATATAAAATAAACAATTTGTGTATCCAATTTCATATATCTTATGGGTTTGTCATGAACATTTTTATTTTTAAACTAAACTAAATCGCTGACATAGAGTCTGTTAAAAGTAGAATCTAATAATTGGGGAAATCGGTGAAGCAAAGATGGAGGTATCCTCGTTGTATAGTACATCAAATTGAAGTCCAGTACTAAAGAATCCAATGCGATACGCCACACCTAAGTTCAATACAGGGTAATCATATTTTGTTTTATCAATGCCTAATTTTTGTGTAATAAACAATTGTCCAAACTCAGCAGAGAGTTGAAGTTGCTCAAATGGATGATAGAGGCTCAGTGCGCTGATTCCATAAACATTTGATTTTAAGTCATATTGTTTAGAATATAAATAACTAGTGACAATACCCGTATGTAGGCGTTGTGAGATTGGGTAGATGGCACTAGGAGAGATTGCGAGGGTTGTTTGATGATTGCCAAATCCAAAGCCAAACCCTCCTCCGTATTTGAGTTTTTTCCAAAATGTTGGGTCATCCTCTTGCGCAATTCCTAACAGGGGAATCATGATAAATATAAATAGAAAACAGTGTATTTTTTTCATTTGAGTTGTTTTTACGATTCGAATGTAGTAATTTCAAACGATAATATTAATCGTAACGATATGCAGTTTAAAATTCTTATAGTTTTTGTGTTTTGTACATCAATGATGTACGCACAAAGTGACATTTCAAAAATACTTACCAATATTGCAGAAGCACCTTCTGCATATCGCATAAAAAAGGATGTTCAGACGTTGGTTAATTTTGGTACTAGACATACATTGTCTGATACTCTTTCAAAAACACGAGGGATTGGTGCAGCGAGACGGTGGATTAAATCCACGTTTGATCAAATATCATCCGATTGTAATGGGTGTTTGGAGGTGCAGTATCAACGAAATTTCGTTAAGAAAGATGGAAGGCGGATTGTTCATGATGTTGATATTGTTAATGTATTAGCAATTCAACGAGGCACTAAATATCCGAATAGTTATGTTATCATGTCTGGAGATATTGATTCTAGAGTTAGTGATGTGAATGATTTCACATCAGATTCTCCAGGAGCAAATGATAATGCGTCAGGGATGGCTGGGACGATTGAGGCTGCTAGAGTATTGTCTAAGTATAGGTTTCCGGTGTCAATTGTTTACGTTGGATTATCTGGAGAAGAGCAGGGTTTATATGGAGGAAAGTATATGGCAAAAATCGCCAAAAAAGAAGGATGGGATATTATAGGAGTGATTAACAATGATATGATTGGAAATATAAGAGGCATTGATGGTGTAATTGATAATAGTACTTTTAGAGTATTCTCAGAGGCTATTTCAATGACCATGTCTGATCAGCAAAAGAATGCCATGCGTTATTATGGTGGGGAAGTTGATGGTCCATCAAGGCAATTAGCGCGTTATATTGATAAAATTACAGATGAATATATGACGAATTTAGATGCTATAATGATTTATCGTTTAGACCGATTTGGTAGAGGGGGGCATCATAGACCTTTTAATGATGAGGGGTTTGCAGGTGTAAGAATTATGGAAACACATGAGAATTACAATGAGCAGCATCAAGATATTCGTACCGATAATGGGATAGCGTATGGGGATGTTATCAGTTCGGTTGATTTTGATTATGCTGCAAAACTTACCGCAGTAAATGCATTGACTTTAGCTTCTTTAGCTTCTGCACCTCCAGCTCCTAAATTGGTGAAAATTGGAGGGATTGTTAAGCCTTCAACGCGGTTAAAATGGGAAGCTGTTCAAGATGAAAATTGCATCGGTTACAAGGTGTATTGGCGTGATACAACAGCACCTCAATGGCAACACAGTAAATTTGTGGGAAAGGAGACAGATGTCACTTTAAAAGGTATTGTTATTGATAATTATTTGTTTGGAGTGGCTTCGGTAGGTAAAAACGGAGCAGAAAGTTTGGTTCAATATCCTAGAGGGATTATTGTTACAGGTAGATAAGTTATTGTGGGGAATGTGCCTTAAAAATGAATTAAAGTTTCTGTGATTCATTTGATGAGGGTTAAAGTTTTGTTAAGGTTGTAAACAATGTGGAATGTTAACGACTTATTAAAAAAAAGATAATTGATGTTAAAAAAAAGTATACTATTTTTTTTTCTTTTAGTTTTGTTGTCTAATTATTCAGCATTAGCAAAAACGGATCAGGAAAAAAAGATAATGTTGAATGATTTGAATGATGGATTGCAAGAAGCAACATTTGGAAATGGTTGTTTTTGGTGTACTGAGGCAATATTTCAAAATTTGAAAGGAGTTTCCAATGTAACTTCAGGATATGCTGGTGGTCATGTGCAAAAACCAAGTTATTCGTTAGTTGGTACAGGAACAACAGGTCATGCAGAAGTGATTAGATTGACATTTGATCCGAAGTTGATTTCGTACAGAGAATTGGTTGAAATATTTTTTCACACACATGATCCTACCACCTTAAACCGTCAAGGAGCTGATGTAGGAACACAATATAGGTCGGTGATATTTTATCATAATGATTCACAGCGTAAAGCTGCAGTTGATGTTATGAATCAATTAGAAAGAGAAGGTGCATATAGTAATCCAATTGTAACAGAGATAACAAAAGTTAATAATTATTTTGAGGCAGAAAGTAACCATCAAAATTATTATGAGAACAATAAAAACGAGGGATATTGTCGGGCTGTGATTAGTCCTAAATTGGCTAAGTTCATAAAAAAATATAGTCATAAGATTGAAAAAAATTAAGTTTTTTGGTTGATTTTTGGTTGAGAAGATTTGTTAGAATTCATTTTTAACAAATCTTCTTTTTTTTATGGGAAACTTTATATCTTTCACGTATTAAAAAAGAGCTTTATGTCTTATCATCATTTTGAAGAATACAACACGAAAATAACCGAAGAAATCAGTGCGAAGTTAGAGGGTATAATTACAGCTGTTGGTGAAGATCCGACGCGACAAGGTTTGTTAAAAACTCCCGAACGAGCTTCAAAGGCTTTTCAATTTTTAACGCAGGGGTATGAATTGGATGCGGAAGAAGTTCTTAAAAGTGCGCTTTTTGATGAGGATTATTCAGAAATGGTGATTGTAAAGGATATTGAGCTTTATTCGTTATGTGAGCATCATATGTTACCATTTTTCGGAAAGGCACATATCGCTTATATTCCAAATGGAAAGATTGTTGGTTTAAGTAAACTACCAAGGGTCGTTGATATTTTTGCCAGAAGACTACAGGTACAAGAGCGTATGACAGATCAAATTGTAAGTGCTATTGATCGTGTATTGAAGCCAGAGGGAGTTGCGGTTGTTATTGAAGCTTCTCATATGTGTATGATGATGAGAGGGGTTCAGAAGCAAAATTCTGTAACTACTACATCAGCTTTTAGAGGTGCATTTAAAAACATAGAAACTCGAACAGAGTTCTTAAAGCTTATAGGTACATCCTTATCGTAATTTTTTCATTTGTTTCTTTAATGGAAATGGATTTAAAACGAGGCATTTTTTTTTTGCAATGCTTTTGGTGTTATTTAAAAAAAACATGAATAAGACCGTTGTCCATAGAACTACTAAATCATCAATAAAAAAATACAGCATACTTTTGATGTGTATTGTTTTTGATATTGTAGGGATGTTGTCTTTCTCTTTACCTTTCATTGGGGAATATACCGATGTTATTTGGGCTCCGATATCGTCTCTCATTCTTTATGCGATGTTTAGAGGAGATATTGGTAAAATTGGTGGGCTAGTTTCTTTTCTAGAGGAAATCCTTCCAGGACTGGATGTTATTCCGACATTTACGCTTATGTGGATTTATAAATTTTACCTATCAAAACAAAAAGCAAGGTAGGGTTAGGGCGGATAGTTCTTTGATTTGTAGAGCGTGAATAATAAAATAAATCCGTATCGATAGAATAAAAATCCAATTTTTTTCTTAAATTAGTAGCACGTATTACATAAGGTAGTACCCAGATGAATTCTGATAATTCTAAAATTTAAAAATTTCAAATTACTATGAGCGACTTAGCAGACAAATTAGCAGCCTACAAAGAACAGGCAATTTCACAATTAAAAGATTCTGGAGTTACTAATATTGATGACGACCAATTAGATGAGTTGGTTGGAAGAATGAAACTAATCATTAACAATCGCGATGCGATTTTGGTTTCTGGAACGGACTCATCTGAATTAGAAACTGTACGAACCAATTTTGTGGTAAAAAAATTGGGCGTTGAAGATAAGGAGAAAGGGATGAAAGCAATACATGCTGTAGCGGATAAAATGTCTGGAATTAAAATGAAAAATAGAGCAGCATTTTATTATTTGGTTAAAAATGAACTTTCGTAATGATTGTATAATACATAATTAAATGGCCTTTTATAAGAAGGTCATTTTTTTTTGTCTTAATTTGTTTGTTTGTACAATGGTATACTAAGCGAGTTAAGCTTTTTTGTCTGCAAATATTTTAAACCCAAATCTGCTCAACATTTTTTTAACAAAATTAGAGAAGAATTTATATTGGCCAAATAGCCAACCATAAGCTAAGATAACGACTTGATAGATGGGGAAAATTAGAAGAACGCGTAGCGGTTTGTAAATCCAAGGATTAGTGGTTTCTTGAGGTAAACCTATCCATTCCATTATAGGTATAACAATATATAAAGAACTAAATCCCGTTAAGGAGAAAACCAAGAGAATAACAACTACTTGCCAATTTGAATCAATTCCCCAACGTTTTTTAAGTTTATTCATGTCATCGTTTAATGATGTACAAAAGTACGATTTGTTTTAATAGAAAAAAAGGTTAAACTATAAAAAGCTTAACCTTTTGTGTTTTAAAAAAAGTCCGTGTATTTATTTACCGAAAAGGCCACCTAAAAGTCCACCCAAACCACCTTTCTTTTGGTTTTCATTCCCTCCTAGAATCATTCCAGCAACGTCGTCGATAATACTACCATCTCCATCAGAATCTAATAAACGGTTCACTAAACTTTGTTGTTCTTCATTACCTTTACCTAACATACCACCGAGTAAATCGCCAATACCATTGGTATCTGTAACATTTTGTTCTCTTTTTTGTTTTCCTAGAAAACCCATCACAAATGGTGCGGCAACTTTAAGAATATTCATTGCAGACGCCATGTCAATGCCACTTGATTTACTAACAGCACCGGCTACGCGGTCTTCTTTACCTCCAAAAACATGTCCCAAGATTCCTTGACCATCTTTCAGTACGTCATCATCAATTCCACCACCACCAAGAATATTTCCTAAATTATTGAGGATGCTTCCACTGTGTTTGTCACTGTTTAATGCGCCTAGTAGCCCAGACGCACCTTCCGGGGTAGAGGCATTATTTTTCATTGCTCCCAAAATAAGTGGTAATGCAGCTTGCATTGCAGAAGAAGTTTTTGCTTCATCCTGTCCGAGTTGTTTACTCGTGCCACTTATTAACATTTTACCCATATCGCTATTGAGTAAGTCTAGTATTCCTGCCATAATAATTTTATTTAATTGTGTTTTGTTTGAAAAAAAAATCTACCGACAAGGTACAATTAAACTTTGAATAATAAAATTAAACATGCATACTCTTTAGATGCTAACTGTTTTTTAATTTGTGCTAATTTTTCTATCTTTCAACACTCTTTAAAAAAACAATTTTATGATCGAATTAACGAGTTTACAAAACGTACTGTTTGTTGGTGGATTTATTATTTTAATTGTCGTCATGGCTAAGATAATGAAGAACATGGCGCTGCATTGGCAGATTCTTTTTGGAATGGCTGTTGGAGTTGGAGTGGGGATTCTTGCTTCCAATTTCGATTGGGGTGCAGAAGCGGTTAAGGATTGGATAAAACCATTTGGAACGATTTTTATTAATTCCTTAAAATTAATTGCGGTACCTTTAATTTTAGCTTCGTTAATAAAAGGAGTTTCCGATTTAAAAGATATTGCAAAATTATCAAGGATGGGAGGGAGAACCATTGGTATTTATATTTTTACGACCATCATTGCGGTTACGATTGGGCTCGTTTTAGTAAATATTATTAAACCAGGGAAATCCATTACAGCGGAAACGCGACAAGAATTAGTAGAAAGCTACCGTGGAGATGCAGCAAATGTGAAAAATGTTGCAGATTCTCAGAAAAATTCAGGTCCCTTACAGGCTTTAGTCGATTTGGTTCCTGATAATATTGTTGGAGCATCGAGTAGTAATGGGAATATGTTACAGGTTATCTTTTTTGCCATCTTTTTTGGGATTGGATTAATCCTCATACCTGAAAATAAAGCAACTCCAGTGAAGAAGTTTTTCGATGGTTTTAATGAAGTCATTCTTAAAATGATTGATTTAATAATGTTAGCAGCGCCTTATGGAGTATTGGCTTTATTAGCGGCCTTGGTGGTTGAATCACCGAGTCTTGATTTGTTTAAAGCATTAGGTTGGTATTCTGTAACCGTACTGGCAGGGTTGATTTTAATGGTTGTTGTATATAATTTAATTGTATTTGGCTATACAAGAAAGAAGCCATCTTTTTTTATGAAAGGAATTTCGCCAGCGCAATTATTAGCTTTTTCAACAAGTTCAAGTGCTGCAACTTTACCAGTTACGATGGAACGAGTTCATGAGCATTTAGGCGTTGATGAAGAGGTGAGTAGTTTTGTGTTGCCGATCGGTGCAACTATTAATATGGACGGAACGAGCTTGTATCAAGCTGTAGCTGCTGTTTTTATTGCCCAAGCCTTTGGGATGGACTTAGACTTTATGACACAATTAGGAATTATTGCAACTGCAACACTAGCCTCTATAGGTAGTGCAGCGGTACCAGGGGCAGGAATGGTTATGTTAGTTATTGTACTTGCGCAAGCGGGGATTCCAGAAGCTGGTTTGGCGTTAATTTTTGCTGTAGACAGACCTTTAGATATGTGTCGTACAGTCGTAAATGTTACGGGTGATGCAACCGTTTCAATGGTAGTTGCTAAATCAATTGGAAAATTAGGAGAGCCAAAGGTAAAAGATTGGGATGATAATTATCCTCCGCATTCCTAAGTAATTATTATTTAAAATTGGTTGAATTGGAGTGTCAGTGTATTAACTTACAGGAATCTGATTATGCATGTTTGTTTTTTATGTATCCTTTTAAATCTAACAAACCCTTTAAGAATGCCCCTTCCCTTACCCTCGTTCATGAAGGTGTAATAAGATCGTATAGATTTGCTGTATGGAATTATATGAATAAGGTGTATAAAATGCGTTTACAAGAAAAAGTTATAGATTTCTTAGAGCCTAAATTCGTGGAACCATGAGATGTTTTTAGGCATAAATTTGATTTAAAAAAGTGCGTGAAAGACATATAAATAGAAAAATTGTGAAGATGAATACCCCTATAGTGTCGATTGATTGGTTATATAATAACTTTACTGATCCCAATTTAATCATATTGGATGCTACGATTCCTAAGGTAATAGATACGGAAGCTGTTGGAGATAGTGAACAAATTAAAAATGCACGATTTTTTGATATAAAAAAGGAATTCAGTGAGCCAAAAGCTCCGTTTCCAAATACCATGGTGTCGGCTGAAGTTTTTGAGCAAAAAGCCCGATCATTAGGGCTTAATTCATCAAGTATGATCGTTGTTTACGATCGGTATGGGATTTATTCAAGTGCTCGAGCGTGGTATATGTTAAAAGCTATGGGGCACCAGCAAGTTGCGGTATTAGATGGAGGACTCCCTGCATGGAAACAGAAGGGGTACCCAATTGAAATCCCAAAGAATAAGAAGTATCCTCTTGGTAATTTTTCAGTAAATCCAATTCAAAATGCATTCGTTTCCTATAAAGACGTGTTACAAGCCATTGATGAAGGCTTGCCTATTGTAGATGCAAGGTCTCCTGAACGTTTTTTAGCACAGGTACAAGAACCGAGACCGGGTTTGCGAAGCGGACATATTCCTAGTTCGAAAAATCTACCTTATACACGTCTGTTGAATGACGGATTTATGTTGTCACCCGCGCAATTGAACTCCTTATTTAAGGATAAAAATAAAGTGATTTTTTCTTGTGGTTCTGGTGTAACAGCTTGTGTTTTAGCTTTGGGTGCAACCCTTGTAGGGCTGGATAACCATGCGGTATATGATGGGTCATGGACTGAATGGGGAAGTCTACAAGAATTACCCATTGAGCCATAAAGAAAGATAAGGCGTTTGTAGGTGTTATCTTTTTAAAATTTGAAGAGGAGAAAAAGGTTGACACGGTTTTTACACATATTATCAATGTACCTTAGCACTAAATTGAAATTTACCTTTAAGTTAAACTAGACCTTTTAGGAAATTTTTATTTATTGAGATCCCTTCTTTAGGAAATAAATTTTTCTCGTAATCTTTTTGTGGGAATCATACATTGATTTTTCCGACCAAACCACTTGTAGCGATGATTGGAAATCCATTGATACACAGTATCACGAAAACAAACAGGAATAATGATGAACCCGTAGCATAATTTCCAAAGACCTGGCAACCGTTTGAAAATAGTTAAAATAGCCGTTGATTTTTGATAAACCTTTCCGTGTTCAATATAAATTATGGTGTTAAAATCAGAAATATTAAGTTGAAATTGTAACAATATTTCCTGTGCCGCGTCTGATTGTAGGGAGCCGAATAGGAACTGATCTTTTTTGTCGTGGTTTATAATAAATTGTACTGACTTATTGCACAAATTACATACACCATCAAAGAGTATAATTTTATGTTGTGCTATAGAAATCATAGGGCAAAGTTACTAAAAAGGATCTGATTTGGTTTTGGCTAATCATTAGATGTGACATAGCGGTCCAATTCGTAATTAAGCACAAATATTGAGTGAATGATACAAATTAAAAACTTACATAAATCGTACCCAATTGGAAAAGATTCCTTACATGTGCTAAAAGGATTAAATATGCATATTAAGGAGGGAGAATTCGTGGCAATCATGGGATCTTCAGGATCGGGAAAGTCGACCTTATTAAATATATTGGGATTATTAGACGAGCATGATGAAGGAGAGTATCGATTAAATGGGGAACTGATTCAAAATTTAAACGAAACCAAAGCTGCGGGTCTACGGAATAAATTTTTAGGTTTTATTTTTCAATCGTTTAATTTAATAGGCTATAAAACGGCTGTTGAAAATGTGGCATTGCCATTGTATTATAAAGGTGTCCCGAGGAAAGAGCGGTATAAAATTGCCATGGAATATCTCGATAAAGTTGGTCTTACCGATTGGGCCGAACATTTGCCGAATGAATTATCAGGGGGTCAAAAACAACGCGTTGCAATTGCAAGAGCTTTGGTCTCTAATCCGAAGGTTATCTTGGCAGACGAACCAACAGGAGCTTTAGATTCAACTACATCTGGAGCTGTTATGGAAATGTTACAAAAGATTAATGATGAAGGCATGACCATTGTAGTGATTACTCACGAGGAAGATATTGCCGCAAAAACAGATCGAATTATTCGATTAAAAGACGGGATCATTACGTCAAATTCAGAAGAAAATATACAGGTAAAAGCATAAGTATATGTTTGATTTAGATCGCTGGAGAGAGATTTTCCAATCCATTAATAAAAATAGGCTGCGTACTGTTCTTTCAGGCTTTACCATTGCTTTTGCGATCTTGTTATTCACGTTGTTGTTTGGCATAGGGAATGGTTTGCAAAACACGTTTAAAAAAGAATTTGCAGGTGATTCAATGTTGTCTATTTTTGTTCGGGCTGGTAAAACGACCAAGCCGTATAAAGGAAGGCAAAGTGGACGAGAAATTAAATTAAAAAATGACGACTTTACCTTTATAAAGAAAGAGTTTGATGATAAGATTAATTCGATTAGCCCACGTATTCAGCGTCAAGTAAGAGCGGTGTATAAAACCGAACAGAATTCGTACACGATGCGAGGGGTTTACCCTAGTTATCAAACATTAGAATCTGCTGAACTGCTGTCAGGAAGATTTATCAATAAACTCGATCTTGATCGGAGGGCAAAAGTTATTGCGATAGGAAGGTTGGTAGAAAAGGATTTATTTGGTCAACTTAAAGCACTTGGGAAAGAGATAAATATTAATGGTATTTCTTATAAGGTAATTGGTACCTTTTCAGATCCAGGAGGAGATAATGATGAGCGTTATATCTATGCGCCGTTTACCACGATTCAGCGTCTTTATGGGAACTCAGATGATTTAGAGTCATTTGGCATAATTTATAATCCAGCATTGTCTGTTGATGAGGCCGTTGATTTTGGAGAGCAATTAGAGGCAAGTTTGAAGGAAAAACACTTTGTTGCGCCTCGAGATCAACGCGGATTGAGAATTAATAATTATGCAGAGGCCAATCGAGATGTTTCTACGATTATGTTAGTACTCAATGTTATTATTGTTTTTATTGGTATTGGTACACTTATAGCTGGCGTCATTGGAATCAGTAATATTATGGTATTTATAGTGAAAGAACGAACCAAAGAATTGGGTATTCGAAAAGCCTTGGGCGCTACCCCAATGTCCATAATTATGATGATTATGATGGAGTCTATCTTGATAACAGCCATAGCGGGTTATATTGGATTGCTAATTGGTACGGGGTTACTGGCTTTAATTGGCGATAGTTTTGAAGAATATTTTATCACAGATCCAAGTGTAGACTCATGGGTTGTATTTGGGGCTACAATCCTCTTGATACTTGCAGGAACGATTGCAGGATACTTACCGGCAAAAAATGCCGCAAAAATTAAACCAATTGTAGCGCTAAGAGACGAATAAATTATGTTGAAATTCATTTTTGATAAAGATACTTGGCAGGAGATTTACGGAAGTATACGTAAAAATAAATTGCGTACAGGCATTACCATTATTGGCGTGTTATGGGGGATATTTTTATTAGTTGTTCTGCTTGGAGCTGCACGCGGAATGGAAAATAATTTTAAAAGGCTTTTTGGAAATTTCGCAACCAATAGTGTATTTATCTGGGGGCAACAAACGAGTAAACCCTTTCGAGGATTTCAAGAGGGGAGACAAGTGGGGTTGAAAATGAAGGATGTTGAAGTTATCGAAGCTGAAATCCCAGAAGTTGAATTTGTTGTACCGAGGACTACAGGTCAAAGTTTAGCTGTACACAAAACTAAAACGCTCAATGTTGGCGTGTTTGGAGATTATCCAGCGCTCGATAAATTACAAAAAAAGCACTTGACGTATGGAAGGTTTATTAATGAAAGTGACATCATATATAAACGCAAAGTAGTAGTACTTGAAGATGATACGTATAAACAGTTATTCGACGAAGGAGTAAATCCTATAGGAAAATATATAACAATTAATAATGGTGCATATCAAGTCGTTGGTTTGTACAAAGAAAAAATGCAAATGGGAGGTCCGGGAGGAGGGATGCACATCCCATTTAGTACGTTCCAACAGGTCTACAATAGAGGAGATAATATTGGTTGGCTTATGATTACAGGAAAAGAAGGAAGTGATATCGTTCAGTTAGAAGCCGATATAAAATTGTTGCTTAGAAATTTACATGATGTACATCCGGAAGATGTACGTGCATTTGGAAGTTTTAACTTGGGAAGCCAAATTAAAAAGGTAAATGGGTTTTTAATAGGGATGCAATTTTTAACGTGGTTTGTGGGGATTGCAACTTTAATTGCTGGAGTCTTTGCGATTGGCAATATTTTGCTGATTACCGTGAAAGAACGTACAAAGGAAATTGGAATACGTCGAGCTTTAGGAGCGAAACCCAGTGAAATTAGGCGACAAATTGTCTTAGAATCTGTATTGTTAACAACAGTAGCCGGTTGCTTGGGGATTATTTTGGGAGGCTTAGTCTTAATGCTAGTATACCAAATGATAGGTCAAGGCGATGATGCAATACTCATTAATCCTACGGTAGATATTACCGTGATATTAATTGCATTTGCTACACTAATTACATTAGGAACACTCATTGGACTCATACCTGCTCAAAAAGCAGTTAGTATTAGACCGATAGAAGCATTGAGAGAAGAATAAATGAAAATCAATAAAGTATCAACTGATAAAAGCATATAAAATGACAAAAAAAATAATCTTAGGGATTGGGATTGTAGCACTCTTTGCGGTGTTAATATGGTTTGGGAAAATGAATAGTAAACCCCCCATTGAATATAAAACCCAAGAACCATTTATAACGTCTATCGTAAAAAAGGCTGTTGCAACGGGGAAGGTTATTCCTTTGGAAGAGGTAGAGATTAAACCACAAATTTCAGGAATTATTGATAAGATATACGTAGAGGAAGGGGCTAAGGTAAATAAAGGAGATTTAATTGCTAAAGTGCGTGTGGTGCCTAATGAACAATCGTTGTCAAGTGCACGAGGAAGAATAAGTAGTGTGCAAATTCAATTGAATAATGCCAAAATATCTTATGATAGAAATAAAAAACTCTTTGAAAAGGGGGTTATTTCTCGAAGTGAATTTGAAGGAATTGAGTTGGCTTATACCCAAGCAAAGAATGATTTAGCTAATGCCCAAACAGATTATCAAATAATTAAAAGTGGATCAACAGGTTCAGGTTTGGCCAATACAAATATTCGAGCAACTACCTCAGGGATGATTTTAGAAATTCCTGTTAAAGAAGGGTATCAAGTAATTGAGAGTAATAATTTTAATGCAGGTACTACAATTGCGTTTATTGCAGACATGACAAAAATGATTTTTGAAGGGAAAGTAGATGAATCGGAGGTAGGGAAGCTAAAGGTTGATACAGAAATTGATGTGGTACTTGGAGCCATTGAGAATAAGAAATTTCCAGCAAAATTAAATTTTATTGCACCCAAAGGAACGGAAGAAAATGGGGCCGTTCAGTTTAAAGTGAAAGCAGATGTAACTTTAGATGATGAATATTTTGTGAGAGCTGGATACAGTGCTAATGCCGATATTGTTTTAGAAAGAAAAGATAGTGTTATGGCAATTAAAGAAGCTGTTTTACAATTCGATAATAAGACAGAAAAACCGTATGTGGAGGTAGAAATAAGTAAAGATGAATATGAGCGCAGAGATGTGGAGATTGGTATCTCTGATGGAATTAATGTTGAAATTTTATCCGGTATATCTATGGGAGACAAAATAAAAGTATGGAACAAAGTTTCTAAGGATGAAAAAGATGAAGAAGGTGTATAGTTAACTCTTTTTACTATGTAAAAAAGCCATCTCACGATGGCTTTTTTTATAAGTGTATTCCCGAAAAACGAGTGTAATGTGAGTTGAATTAAGAAGAAAATTGACTAGCTATTTTTTCTGCCTTTCTACTTTCAGCATAATCGTAAAAACCTTCTCCAGATTTTACACCTAACTTACCAGCTGTTACCATGTTAACAAGTAATGGGCAGGGGGCGTATTTAGGATTGCCAAAGCCATCGTGTAAGACGTTTAAAATAGAAAGACAAACATCTAAACCAATAAAGTCAGCTAATTGTAAAGGCCCCATCGGATGTGCCATACCCAATTTCATCACGGTGTCTATTTCATAAACACCGGCCACGCCTTCATAAAGAGAATAAATAGCTTCATTGAGCATGGGCATTAAAATTCTATTGGCAATAAATCCAGGATAGTCATTAACTTCAACTGGGGTTTTTCCTAATTTTTTTGACATTTCCATAACGAAATTTGTTACGGTATCCGAGGTTGAATACCCTCGAATTACTTCCACAAGTTTCATAATAGGAACTGGATTCATAAAGTGCATTCCAATAACTTTATCAGGTCTTGTTGTTACTGAGGCAATTTTTGTAATGGAAATTGACGAAGTGTTGGTGGCTAAGATGGTGTCTTTTGGGCAAAAAGTATCCATATCTTTAAAGATTTTTAACTTTAAATCAATATTTTCTGTAGCAGCCTCAACAACCAAACTTGCTTTTTCTAAGCCCTTTTTCAAATCCGTAAAGGTTTCAATATTTGATAAGATTTGTGCTTTATCGGTATCTGAAATTTTTTCTTTAGCGACCATTCGGTTTAAATTGGTTGTAATCGTAGCAATTCCTTTATCAAGCGAAGCCTGAGAGATATCAATTAGTTGAACTTGGTAGCCAAATTGGGCGAATGTATGTGCAATTCCATTTCCCATAGTACCTGCACCAATTACTGCAATATTTTCCATAGTATATTCTTAAGATTTAAAACAATTAATAATTTCATTAGCGACTCTTAAAGCTTCAGCACCTTGTGTTAAACTAACTACGGGAGTTTGATCTAGCATAATGGCAACAGCAAAGGATTCGAGTTCTTCTAAAATCGCATTATTTGGTTCAATTGTAGGGTTTTCAAAGTAAATTTGCTTTTTAACTCCTTCTGCATTTTGCAAAATCATAGCATATTCCCCTGGGTTTACAGGGGCATCCTGCATTTTTACAATTTCACTTTTCTTTTCGAAGAAATCCACAGAGATATAGGCATCCTTTTGGAAGAATCTCGATTTTCGCATGTTTTTCAAAGAAATTCTACTTGCCGTTAAGTTAGCTACACATCCATTGTGGAATTCAATTCTGGCATTGGCAATGTCTGGGGTTTCGCTAATTACAGCGACTCCACTTGCTTGTATGTTTTTTATTTCTGAATCAACAACACTTAAAATAATATCAATATCGTGAATCATTAAATCTAATACTACGGGTACGTCTGTTCCGCGTGGATTAAATTCAGCTAAGCGATGCGCTTCGATAAACATGGGGTTTTTAATGGTATTTCTAACGGCTTTAAAGGCCGGATTAAATCGCTCAACATGACCAACTTGCCCTTTTACATGATGTGCACTCGCTAAAGTTCTTATTGCTTCAGCTTCTCCAACCGTATGTGTGATGGGTTTTTCAATAAAAATATGCCTACCTTTGGTAATGGCTTCTTTTGCACAATCAAAATGAGAAAGCGTAGGGGTAACGATATCGACTACTTCTACGGCATCAATTAAAGACGAAATTGAATCAAATGCAGTATATCCAAATTCAGCAGCTACTTTTTTAGCATTTTCTGTATTTGGATCATAAAAACCGATGAGTTCATATTTTTTTGATTGTTGTAATAGTTTTAAGTGAATTTTTCCGAGATGACCAGCGCCGAGAACCCCTACTTTATACATATAAAAAAGATTTTTAGCAAATGTATGAAATAAGGGTTTTTAAATTGTTTTTTTAGCAAAATATTTAATTACTTTGGGGGTCAAATGATGCAAGATACCGCAAAACATAAAGGGCTTAGAAACCAGTTGGTTAAAACATTAGTTGACAAAGGAATTGTCGACACTAAAGTGCTGGAATGTATTAGAGAGATTCCACGACACTTATTTATGGATTCAAGTTTTATTGATTTTGCTTACCAAGATAAAGCTTTTCCCATTGCAGCAGACCAAACTATTTCGCAACCATATACAGTTGCTTTTCAAACTGAATTATTGAAAATTGAACCCGGTGATAAGGTACTGGAAATAGGGACTGGTTCTGGATATCAAACGGCAGTATTGGTTTCGTTAAAAGCCGTTGTTTACAGTATTGAGCGACAAAAAGAACTTTACGAAAAGACGCGTAAATTTCTTCCTAAAGTAGGGTATGTAGCAAAGAGATTAAAGTTTGGAGATGGTTATCTCGGGTGGGAATCTGAAGCTCCGTTTGACAAAATAATTGTGACAGCAGGAGCTCCTTTTGTTCCAAAAGCCCTAATGAGTCAATTGAAAATTGGTGGTAGATTGGTGATTCCTGTGGGAAATGATGTACAGGTTATGACTTTGTTTATCCGTACAAGTGAGAAGGATTTTCAAAAATATGAATATGGGAATTTTAGATTTGTTCCTTTGTTGAAAGAGAGTCAAAAATAACTAATCAACCGCTTTTAAACTGAGATCCATATTAGATACTGAATGCGTTAATGCTCCTGAGGAGATAAAATCTACCCCACATTCTGCATAAGTTCGTACTGTTTGTTCTGTAATGCCTCCTGAAGATTCAGTTAAGCATTTATTTCCAATTAACTCCACTGCTTTACGCGTGTCTTCATAATTGAAGTTATCAATTAAAATCCGATACACTCCATCATTTGATAAAATCTCTTCTATTTCGGCTAAATTACGTGCTTCAACGATTATTTTAAGGTCTCGATGAGTATCTTGTAAATAAGCTTTCGTTTTTTGAATTGCTTTTGTGATACCTCCTGCGAAATCAATATGGTTATCTTTTAGCATAATCATATCGTATAGGGCAAAACGATGATTTTCTCCACCTCCAATTTTTACAGCCCATTTTTCAATTGCCCTAATCCCTGGTGTTGTCTTACGTGTATCTAAGATCTTTGTTTTGGTACCTTCTAATAAATTGGCAAAGTGTTTTGTCTTTGTGGCAATCGCACTCATGCGTTGCATACTATTTAATACGAGGCGTTCACATTTTAAAATAGATTGAGCACGTCCGCTTACATAAAACACAATATCTCCGTGCTGTACTCTATTTCCATCTTCGATTAAAACGTCTACTTTTAAATGGGGGTCTACGTACGCAAAGATTTGTTGCGCAAATTCAACTCCCGCGATGATTCCTTCGTCTTTAACTAAGAGCTTAGCTTTTCCTGTTGCATCTGCAGGGATACAAGCTAATGAGCTGTGATCACCATCACCTACATCTTCACGGATTGCATTTGTTATTATAAGGTCTAATTCTTTATTAAATTGATCTTGACTAATCATAAGGTCTACGTTTTACGGGTCAAAAATACGCATTGATTTTATGAAAACATATGCTTAGACTTATAATTTTAATACGGTTTTAGTACGTAGATGTGTTCATGCCCTGAAAGCGTTTTTTTTTCTTCTCAATAGGAATAGGGGAAATTGGAAGCGATTCAACCAAGTTAAATTTCGATTTCACACCTTGTGTTTCACGGCTATGTATCTTGAACTGTTCTCTTGGTAAGAAGTTTTAAAATAATTATAAAGTAGGTTAAGTGCATTTATAAGATCTTCTTATATTGGTGGCTTTATGTTGTGGGTACGAATAGTTGATGATAATAATTAAAGGAAGTATGATTCTTAATAACACTTAGGGGATGGATGTAATAATAATGGCGGTTGGTAAGACCGATAACCCTCAGCTTTCTGCGCTAATTGAGGTGTATAGGGCACGTTTAGCACACTATTTAAATTTTGAATTGGTTTATATTCCGGACCTTAAGAATACAAAGAAAATGTCAGTGAATGAACAAAAGGAGCGGGAAGGAGAATTGGTTTTGAAAAAAATCAACAAATCAGACGTTGTTGTTTTGTTAGATGAGCATGGAAAACAATTTAGTTCAATTCAATTTGCCGATTTTTTTCAAAAGATGATGAATGCTGGTCATAAACGGTTACTATTTGTTATTGGCGGGCCGTATGGGTTTTCAGAAGCGTTATATGCACGTGGAAATCAGAAGATATCCTTGTCAAAAATGACTTTTTCTCATCAAATGGTTCGACTATTTGCTATAGAACAATGCTATCGTGCAATGACTATTTTAAAGAATGAACCGTATCATCACCGATAACCCTTAAAATTAATAAACCCATTCGCTACAGCGAATGGGTTTAATGAATAAGATGTCAAAATATATTTATACTACTTTTACATTTATTGCATTCAATCCTTTTCTACCGTCTGCTAAATCGAATTCTACTTCATCGCCTTCTTTAATTTCGTCGATTAAGCCTGAAACGTGAACAAAATATTCTTTGTTCGATTCTTCTTCGGTTACAAATCCAAACCCTTTTGATTCATTGAAGAATTTTACTGTGCCTTTACTCATGATAATGTTTTATAAATTAATAATATCAAAGATAATATTAATTTATAACAATCTGATTATTAAGTATTTTTATTTAGTTGGCTTAATTTTTTTCTGTGAGTTTATCATTGAGTTCTTTGTATTTTGGACATTTTTCAAGGAGTTCTACATGTAAATTTTCCACCACTTGATTTTGGGCTTCTTCTTTTGTTGCAGAAGGGTGTTCATCCATAAATTTCTGTACGGCGTAGTTGGCACCTTTACGGTAAGCCACGAAATTAGATTGCAGGCAATCAGCGATATCTTCTTTGAGTTCTTTAGAAGTTACTTCAACTTTTTTTAGGCAATCACAGGTGTTTGTTAAATACGTTTCTTTATCGATTGAATTACAGGAGTAAATGAAAATGAGTAGAATGAGAGAGGGTAGGTGTTTCATGGTTAATTTTTAAAAACAGCACTTTTAGTTAAGTCAATAATATTTGGATCGGGTTGATTTAAGAGTCGTTTACTTCGCAAATACCGTTGTCGGTTGTATGCATCGTAATTTTCTGAATTAGGGTCCATACTGCTGATATGAACACGTCCTGATGAATGAATAAATTGATTATTTCCTATCCACATTCCTACATGTACGACGCGTTCTTTTTCAGTTTTCGTAGCTGGAGTTCCGAAAAACAATAAATCCCCAGGTTGTAGCTTACTAAAATCTTTTTGATCATCTACCAGTTTTCCGGTGTGAATTTGTTGCGAGGCATCTCTTGGAATTATCATACCATTTAAAAAGTAAATGGTTTTAGTAAAACCACTACAGTCAACACCTTTACTCGAAGTTCCACCCCATAAATAAGGAGTACCCATCATTTTTTTTCCAACACGTACCAGTTGTTCTTCTGTGGGGCGAAGGTTTGACAGCCATTGGTCGTATGGCATTACATTTTGTTTTTCGAGGTAAGCAATTCGACCATCAGGGTAGGCAATTTTATAAAAACCGTTTATTGTTTCAAGGAGTTCAAAAATATTTCCAGCTACTACGTCTGAAATAACTTGGGATTGGGTATTTGGTTCTTCATAACTTACCCCATAAATAGCTAAGAATATTACTTTTGGGGCATGTGACCAACGTTCAAATTGCGCTTCTTCTAAGAGGGTGATTCCACCACTATCAACCCAAGACAAATAGCGATCCGGGGTTTGAATTAAATACCAATTGCTTATTTTTTTATAGACTTTTACTGGAGTCCCTAAGGTAGCTTGGGTGGCTAATTCTGCGGAGTGCTTTGGAGTAGATCTTAAATTCGCAACAGATATATTTATGAGGCCGTTTTGTGTATGTATGAGGTCTTGAGTGGGTAGTTGTTCTATGCTATCGATATATTTGATGTGATCTTGATCAAGTTTAGCTTTTAAGTCAGCTAAGGCTTCTGGTAAATTGGTCATCCCTGTTAGCAATATTTTACCTTGAACAGATTTTGAATGCACATCAAATAAGGCAACGCGTTTGTCCGGAGCGTATGAAGCTTTTATGGCTTCAATATAGTTCGATAAAGGTTCTTCGGTTGCGTTGGGTTTTGTTTCACACCCTATTATGAGGAATGCAATACAGGAGATATAGATGAGTTGTCGTATCATAATTAAGCGGGATTAAGGTAGAATGCGAGTTCAAATTCTGCGAGTGAAATATCTTGTTTTCCCGTTAGGTTTTGAACCTTTCTAGCGAAATTAATTGATTTTAAATAGGGGGCTGCTGTCTGTATTTTTGTCCAAGGGATACTAGGTAAAGTAGTTGTATCTAGCGTTTCTGCTAGGGTATTTAATTGTTCTTGGATTTTTCCATCTAAGGGAAAGTGGGGTGGGTCTGGAATTAATTTTAAACACCAAATGTATTTTAGAAATAAATTTAAGATGTGTTGACTTACTCCAAAGGACAAGGCTTTATTTTTTAATGTGGCCCCATGTTTTGTAGAAAAGGAAGCTAAATTCTCAATATGGGAAATGTGATCAGCTTCTGACACCGGGCTGAAATACTTTTCAACAATTTTATTTAAATAATTGCGAAGGTCTTTTTTAAAGCGATCTTTTTCATCACTTGTAGCTGATTTTGCATAGACATTTGCACGTTGTAAAGCACCTGATATTGAAAGTGTAAAAAATTCATTTAGTAAAAATTTACTTTTCATATTTTGCTGGTTTCCCATGATTACTGGTTTTTTGTATGAAGGATCGGATGTCATCATTAGCTGTTTTTAAATCTTCTTTTCTCAAATACATCATATGACCTGAGCGATATCCTTTAAAGGTAAAACGATCCTTCATCTGTCCACTTGGATCTATTTGCCACATGGTGTATTTTGAGTTAAAATAGGTAGTGGCTCCATCGTAATATCCTGTTTGAAATAAGACGTTTAAATAGGGATTTTGTGCCATGGCTTGCCGTAGATTTTCTCGGGTATTGTCATTACTGTTATCCCAAGGGTGAACGGGGCCAAACAGGTTGTATTTTAAATCAGTTTTGAAATTGAGTTCTTCGCGAAGGTAATAGTTAATGGCTGGGGTAAAAGAATGGAGCCAAGATGTTAATTCAGCATTGTAATCCGGTTTCGTTCCAGCGAGTTGTTTGTCTATACCTAAGTACCTTGAGTCCAATCGGCCAATGGTATAGCCACCGTTATCTCGTAACAAGGCTTTCCAAAAAAAGGAAGTAGGCACTACTAAATTATGGGCTTCAATATCTTTTTGATTTAGTCCAGAGTAATAGCTCATTTTTTTAGCAATTTCTTTTTTCTCCTCAATGGGTAAAAATCCACCTTTCGCTATGGCTGGGATCAGTTTATTTATGGTAAAATCTTCCACTTCGGGTAAAATTTCCAGAAGATCTTTGTCTTGTAATGTCTTGGGTAAAACTTTGTGATGCCAAGCCGTAGCGGTAAAATAGGGGAGGTTGATTGCATCCGAAACTGGTCCCCCTTTTCGAAGTACTTTATAGTCTGCGGGCGAAACCATAATCACTCCATTCAAATACATCCATTGTTGATCTTGTAGAGCCAAAGCTAATCCCATAACACGAGTCCCTCCATAACTTTCTCCTATTAAATATTTTGGAGATCTCCAACGGTTGTATCTGGTTACAAAGGTATTTAGCCAGTCAGCTAAGTAGCTAATATCGGCATTGATTCCAAAGAATTTTTTTCGATCAACGTCTTTTCCGTCTATTTTTAGTGGTCTAGAGTATCCTGTATTTACAGGATTAACATAGACGATGTCGGTAACATCTAAGACGGAAAAAGGATTTTCTTTTACGCCATAGGGTTGAACAGGGTAGCCTTCATCATCAATATTCAGTATTCTGGGGCCAGTATATGCTAAATGCATCCAAGCAGAAGCAGAACCTGGTCCACCGTTAAAAGAGATAAGTAAAGGTCTACGATCTATATCTTTAACGTTGTTTTTTGTGTAATAGGTATATTGAATAGCAGCGATGGGCTTACCCTCCTGATCCCATAGAGGTTGCATTCCTGTCGTCGCTGTATAGCTTAAGGATTTCCCGTTAATGGTTACTTGGTGTTGGGTTGTTACGGTAGTGTCAACGGGTATCTTAATTTGTTGTGCGCTGAGATTGCAATAAACGAATAGAATAAGGTAAAAAATATTGAACTTCATGGCATTAAAATTAGATTTACGAAAATAGTTTTTTATGTTGATATCAACAAATTGTTCATTGAGCATTTCTCCTTTGGTTGGAGGATATTCTATATATTTGTTGTATGAAAATAGTTTTTGCAACCCATAATTCGGAGAAGCTGAAAGAAGTTCAGGCTGTACTTCCGACATCGATTAAGGTATTGAGTCTCAATGATATTAATTGTACAGAGGAAATTCTCGAGACGGGGGAAACGCTTGAAGACAATGCTGTATTAAAGGCTAATTATGTAACGAAGCAATATGGGTATGACTGTTTTGCGGATGATACGGGGTTAGAAGTTGAGGCGTTGAACGGTTTGCCTGGAGTGTATTCGGCTAGATATGCGGGAGAGCATTCCAATGCAGAAAAAAACATGAATAAATTGCTCAATGCAATGCGAAATAGCCCAAACCGATTGGCTCAATTTAGAACGGTTATTGTATTAAATTTTCAAGGTAAAACGTATGAGTTTGAAGGAGTATGTAAAGGTGAGATATTAGAAAATCGCAGTGGAGAAAAAGGTTTTGGGTATGATCCAATTTTTAAACCTCTCGTATCTAATCAGTCGTTTGCTTCGATGACTTTGAAGGAGAAAAATAAAATTAGTCATCGTGGATTGGCCATGAAACAGTTGGTGAATTTTCTAAAAAAGCAAGGAGCATCTCATTGATCTTTGAGAATAATATGACGGGGCACTGGTAGTGGAATATTTTCAGCTAAAAACCTTTTGTGTACAGCTTCGCGTAAAGCACATTGTAATTTAAACTCATTGAAAGGTTCGTTAATCCAGATATAAGCCCTTAACAAGATGCGGTAATCTTCAATTTCAATCACGCGTACTTCTACGTATTCTGCATTGGCTAAAACGGCTTCAGGTGTTCTGTTGTCAATGACATAATTGAGTTTGAGCGCTTCTTCTTTTATAATTTTTTTGACCTGATCAATATCGGCCAGGTGGCTGACGTGAAAATTGTTAAAACTAAGGATGTAAGAATCTTGAATGGTGTGATTAAGGATAGATTCAGTACTTATAATCGAATTAGGAATAATTAAGCGTTTGTTTTCAAAATTATTAATGACCGTATGTCTGAGGGTAATATCCTCTACAATACCGACTCTTGTAGTGTCTAATCGAATGTAGTCTCCTACTCTAAACGGTTTGAATATAACGATAAACAACCCAGCAATTAAGTTAGAAACAGCAGCCTGTGCGGCAAAACCAATAATAGCAGCGAGAATACCGGCTCCAGAAAAAATAAGTGTAGCCTTACTACGGAAAGCAGGAACGGTAAATACGAGGACAAAGAAAATGCCTACGCCAGCGAAAAATTTAATAGAGTTTTTAATAAATTTTAAACGCGTAATGCGATAAAGGTCATCTTTATTGTTTCGTTTGATATACGTGACTAGTAAAAATCGAGCTAAGCGTGAAATCAGCCAAAAAATGAGAATTACAAATAGGCAATACGCAATAATTGACAGTCCAGAATCTAATGGGTATTTATAGCCAAAGAAATCCATTAGAACAAGGTTGGTTGTGTATCATCTTCTTGAGGTGTATCCTGTTGTTTTTTGTTTGAAATTTCCTCCTCATCTACCACATCAAGGCCATTTGTTTGAGGTTCGTCATACGGGAGGGGATCAAGCAAATTGACCTGTTTTATTTTTTCTGTTGTTAGCTGATTTCCAGTAGCCTTTATTCCTTTTATCGCAATGAATTCTTCAAAGTTAAGGGTTTCGTTTTTCAGACTTCTTTTAGAAAAAACAATTTCGGCCATAGGTCTAAAATCGGTTGCCACAATTTCTAAATGCGAATCGGGGTGTTCGGTTATAATAAGTTCTTCCTTATTGGGATTGTCAATCATAAAACGTTTTACGTAATAACGTTGTCTTTCACCATCGTAATGGATGGCAGAAATCGGTTTGTTAGGAATCCACTTTTCTAAAACGATCATATCTTCATCAAAATGGGTACTAAGATTAGGGTTAATTGTTTTTACAATGCCATTTTGTCTAATGATTAGCAGCCGATCTTCTGCGGTAAATTCGCCTAATAGTTGTCCTCTATTTTCTACGTTGAGGCGTTGAACTGTGTCGTCAAACCAAATTTTTCGAGGTTTTAGTGTTGAGATTCCTTCCTCTTTTAGTTCAATGCGTTTTACAGCGTATTTGGTAACTGTATTACCTCTACTAGCCCTTCCTTTAATGGCTAGGTCTGCAAAATCAATATCCCATTTTAATTTTTTTATACTTCCAACGGCTCGGAGGTGAACAGTCACTACCTCGGCTTCGCCATTCGGATTTGCGGTAAAATACAAGACTTTAGAGCCTTTTGTTCCCGTTGTTAAATCGTACTCTTTATCACGTGTAATAGAAGTGACAGAGAAACGTTTCATATAGGTAGGGCCCGATTTTCCATCTCGATAGATCATATTGTATACTGTTCGTTTGTCTTTTTTCTTGAATACAGCTACGTGAATGATATTTTTACCAACAAATGTTTTGCTATCGAGTTTGGTTACAATCATGTGGCCATCTTCTCTGAATACAATAATGTCATCAATATCTGCACAATCTTCCACAAATTCATCGCGTTTTAGCGATGTTCCGATAAATCCTTCTTCTCGGTTTACATAGAGTTTAGCATTTTTCATGGCCACTTTTGTCGCTTCGATATCTTCGAAAACGCGGATTTCAGTTTTACGGTCTTTGTCTTTTCCGAAAGTCTTTTTTAAATCCTTAAAATATTCAATAGCAAATGCTACGATGTTGGCGAGATGATGCTTCGTTTCAGCGATTTTGTCCTCAAGACTTTCAATTAATTGCTTGGCCTTATCAATGTCAAATTTGGAAATTTTCTTGATTTTAATTTCTGTGAGACGTGTGATGTCTTCTTCTGTAATAGGACGTTTAAGGTGTGAAATATGCGGTTTTAAACCCTCGTCAATAGCTTGAATAACGCCTTCCCAAGTCGCTTCATTTTCAATATCGCGATAGATTCTATTTTCAATGAAGATGCGTTCTAACGATGCGAAATGCCATTGTTCTTCTAATTCGTCTAATTGAATTTCTAGTTCTTGTTTAAGTAAGGCAACCGTATGGTCGGTTGACTTTCGTAACATTTCGGAAACTCCACAAAAAATGGGTTTATTATTTTCTATAACACAACAGAGTGGTGAAATAGCTTGTTCGCAATTTGTAAACGCATAAAGTGCATCAATGGTTTTGTCTGGAGAGATGCCACTAGGAAGATGAATTAAAATTTCAACATTTGCAGAGGTATTGTCTTCAATTTTTTTGATTTTAATTTTACCTTTATCGTTGGCTTTAAGGATGGAATCTATTAAAGTAGAAGTGGTGGTTCCGTATGGTATCTCACTGATAACGAGTGTGTTTTTGTCTAACTGACTAATTTTAGCTCGAACGCGAACCTTTCCTCCACGTTTTCCATCATTATAATTGGTAACGTCAGCAATTCCTCCTGTCAAAAAATCGGGTAAAATTGTAAAACTCCGACCTTTGAGGTGTTTAATTGAAGCGTCAATGAGTTCATTAAAATTGTGTGGAAGGATTTTGGTTGATAAACCGACGGCAATTCCTTCTGCACCTTGCGCTAGTAATAAGGGGAATTTTACAGGTAAATTGACTGGTTCTTTTCGTCGACCGTCATAGGAAGATTGCCATATCGTTGTTTTGGGGTTAAATACGACTTTAAGGGCAAACTTTGAAAGTCGCGCTTCAATATATCTCGAAGCTGCTGCACGGTCTCCTGTGAGGGTGTTTCCCCAGTTACCTTGCATATCGATTAATAGTTCTTTTTGCCCGATTTGTACCATTGCGTCTGCGATACTAGCGTCACCATGTGGGTGATATTGCATAGTGTGTCCGACTAAATTGGCCACTTTATTATACCTACCATCGTCTAAATCTTTCATAGACTGCATGATTCTTCGTTGTACAGGTTTTAGGCCATCGGCAATGGCAGGCACGGCTCTTTCTAAAATTACATAGGAGGCGTAATCCAAGAACCAGTCCTTGTACATACCGGTAACCTTGGTGATGGTTTCTTCAGGTGACTGTTGTGGGTTCTGTGATTCGTTTTCTTCCATGGTTATACTTGCACTTGCTCTTCGACGATTAAATCATGTTCAATCTTCAAATTATTAATGATAAATTTTTGGCGATCAGGTGTATTTTTACCCATATAAAAAGAGAGGAGTTGTTCAATAGACATTTCTTTGTCTAACATGATAGGGTCTAAACGAATATTGTCACCGATAAAATGAGAAAATTCATCTGGTGAAATTTCTCCTAATCCTTTAAATCGGGTAATTTCGGCTTTTCCTCGAAGTGATTTAATAGCAGCCTCTTTTTCACTTTCAGAATAGCAATAGTGGGTAACGTTTTTATCTCTTACCCTAAACAGTGGGGTGTCTAATATATACAAATGGCCTTCCTTGATCAATTCAGGGAAAAATTGCAGGAAAAATGTGATCAATAAAAGCCGAATATGCATTCCGTCAACGTCCGCATCGGTAGCAATTACGATATTGTTATAACGTAAATTCTCTATGCCATCTTCAATATTTAAGGCTGCTTGAAGTAGGTTGAATTCTTCATTTTCATAGACTATTTTTTTACTCATGCCAAAGGAATTCAAGGGCTTTCCTCGAAGGCTAAATACCGCTTGCGTATTGACATCTCTCGATTTAGTAATAGATCCACTTGCAGAGTCTCCTTCTGTTATAAATAGCGTACTGTCCAACCTGTTATCCTTTTTCATGTCGCCTAAATGAACTCGACAGTCGCGTAATTTTTTGTTGTGAAGATTTGCTTTTTTTGCTCGTTCACGCGCTAATTTTCGGATGCCGGATAAATCTTTCCGTTCTCGTTCAGCTTGAAGTATTTTACGGTGTAATTGTTCGGCGGTTTCTGGATTTTTATGAAGATAATTATCTAGACTTGTCTTAATAAAATCATTGATAAACGTTCTTACAGTGGGTAAATCACCTCCCATTTCAGTAGAACCCAGCTTTGTTTTGGTTTGACTCTCAAAAACGGGTTCCATAACCTTGATTGATATGGCTGATACGACAGATTTCCGAATGTCAGATGCATCGTAATTTTTTCCAAAAAATTCGCGTACGGTCTTTACGATGGCCTCTCGAAAGGCATTTTGATGTGTTCCTCCTTGTGTGGTGTGTTGCCCATTAACAAAGGAATGAAACTCTTCGCTATATTGAGTTTTACTATGTGTTAAAGCAATTTCAATATCGTCGTCTTTTAAGTGAATAATTGGGTATAATCGATCTTCACTATTGATATTTTCTTCCAATAGGTCTTTAAGTCCATTTTCAGAATAGTACTTTTCTCCATTATACACAATCGTTAATCCAGGATTGAGATAAACGTAATTTTTAATCATTTTAATTACATACTCATTTCTGAATTTGAAATTCTGAAAGATACTTTCATCGGGTACAAAGGTTACTTTGGTTCCCTTTCTCAAGCTTGATTTGGTTATTTTTTCATCAAGGACGAGAGCTCCTTTGTGGAATTCGGCAATTTTTGTTTGTTCTTCCCGGATAGATTGAACCCTGAAATGTGAAGATAAGGCATTGACAGCTTTGGTCCCGACACCGTTTAGTCCCACCGATTTTTTAAAAGCTCGTGAATCGTATTTCCCTCCGGTATTCATTTTAGATACAACATCAACAACTTTTCCTAAGGGAATTCCACGACCATAATCTCGAACCGTAACTGTTTTGTCTTTGATTGACAGTTCAATAGTTTTTCCAGCGCCCATAACATATTCGTCAATGGCGTTATCCACAACTTCCTTGATTAAAATATAAATTCCATCATCTGGTGAAGAGCCATCCCCCAGTTTTCCGATATACATACCAGGTCTCAAACGGATGTGTTCTTTCCAGTCTAATGAGCGTATATTGTCTTCGGTATATGTTGTTTCTTTTGTCATGGAGAATTGCAAAAATTTACGAGAAGCTAAAATAACACTTCACTAGTATAAATAAAAAGCTATAGCAAGATTTTATTAACAGTTCCAATTAACAAAAAAATTGTTAATATTTCTTTACATTTACACTAAATTTTAAAATTGAATACTATCAAAAAGCACATACCTAATTTTATTACCTTACTCAACTTGTTTTGTGGTACCATAGCCGTTATGTTTGCGGTTGTTGAGCAGTATGAATATGCCGCTTTATTTGTATTGATGGGAATCTTTTTTGATTTCTTTGATGGTTTAGTAGCGCGTTTATTAAACGTGCAAAGTAAACTAGGGTTAGAGCTTGATTCATTAGCGGATTTAGTGACTTCGTGTGTGGTACCAGGAATTGTTATGTATCATTTGCTTTCGCATAGTGTGCGTAAAGAATCTTTTGCTCCTCATCTTTTTGAGGCAAAGACCGCTCTTTTTAATCGGCAGATAGCTATTGAATTTACCGCGGAATTATTCATTCCTCTTGTTGGCATTCTGTTAACTCTTGCTGGGGCTTATAGACTGGCTAAATTTAATCTCGATGATCGGCAATCAACATCTTTTGTAGGACTACCTGTCCCTGCAATGGCTTTGTTTATGTTATCATTGCCCTTAATTCAACTTCATTCTGATGTTGGTTTTCTTCATGCACTTTTAGAAAATCCATACGTATTGATAGGGATTGTTGTACTTTTTAGTTTTTTAATGAATGCAGAACTTCCGTTGTTTTCGTTGAAATTTAAAAAACCTCGAAAAATAGATATAGTGTTTCCAATATTACTGCTTTTTCTTTCGTTACTCGCAGTACTTTTTTTTCAATGGGTTGCAATTCCATTAATAATTTTACTCTACGTATTGCTTTCAATGATACAAAATTTTATCGTAAAAAAAAGTCCATCTCACTAATTCTGAAGCCATAGCGTTTTATGTGTTTGGGCAATTTTAAACAGATGTAAGTTGTGTGTATAATAAATGGAGATTTCCTCCGTTTATGTTAACAATCGCTAAACACATTTGTATGAAATCAACCCAAACTAAGCAGAAGTGTGTCTTTATTTACGTAACTTTTTTAATGTTACTGACACTTTTATTATTACCAGCAGTTTCACAAGCACAAACTACAGTACCTTTTACCATAAGGTATGAGAACAAAGGAATTAATGGTGAACTCACCATTATTGGAAATTCTATTATGGGAGATTCCAGTGATACTCCGTATAATGGAACTTCACAAAACAATAGCATTAACATGGTGTGGGTAGATATTGATGGAGATGATGATACCTTCAATTCAAGTAGCGCCAATTTCACTACGAATTCTTGTAATAGAGTGGTTTATGCAGGATTGTATTGGGGGACAGTTTCGGCACCGTCTGATCCTGACCCAAAGTTCATTAAATTTAAAATTCCAGGAGGAAATTATTTGGATTTAGAGGCAGATGAAAACATTGACAATAATGTGTATTATAAGGATGTAACTTCAATCGTTACCGCCTTAACCAATCCTAATGGAGATTATTTTGTAGCTAATTTGAGTTCTACGCAGGGGCGGAATGCCTCCGCAGGATGGTCACTTGTTATTGTTTATGAGGATCCAAATGAGTCGAGAAAATACATATCGACCTTTGACGGATTTTCTGCTGTACGAAATTGGCCTTATCAACAAGTAGATTTTAACTATTCAGGGTTTACAACACCACCTTCTGGACCTGTAGAAGGGAAAGTTGGGGTAGTGGCCTTGGAAGGTGATTTGCGTTTATACGGAGATCAAATGTTACTACGTGCCGATGCAAATATTGATCCAGGAGATAGTAATGCGAACTTTACGGCACTGTATGACGATGCGAATGACGTTAACAACTTCTTTAGTAGTAATATTACACATGATGGTGTGGTAGTGTCGAATAGAAATCTAAACAGTGAAAATACCTTAGGGTGGGATCAGAAAATTTTAGATTTCACAGCACTTAATGCTGGAAATAATTTGATAGGAAATGGAGAGACTGGAGCAACTGTTCGCGTTAGAAATAATACAGGAGGAGATCATATTTACACTTTTTTAAATACCTTCTCGATAAATATTATAGAGCCTATTTTACAGGTAGTTACCAGTGTTCAAGATACGGATTTAAATCCGATAACCCACAATTCCCCAGTTCCCTTAGGAGCGACGGTGTGGTATAATATAAACTTTAAAAATATAGGTACAGACAATGCGCAAAATACCTATATAGATAATACCTTACCAATCAATGTAACCCTTGATGAGGATTCTATCATTTTACCTGCGGGTGTTACGTATACCTATACGGAAGCAACGCGACTATTACGATTTTATATTGATGATGAGTTAGTTAAGCGTGATTTACCTGATTCTTTTGACATACGCTATCAAGTTAAAGCTTCAAATGATTGTTTTGATTATACAGATGCGTGTACGAATCTATTAGAAAATGAAATATCTTCCTATTATGACGGTGAAACTTCAGGCCAAAATGTGTCTGGACAACCAGGGTTGAATGGAATTAATGGTTGTGGACTAGGAAATGTAGGTTCTATGGATTTATACGTGGATACCAGTTCATGTCAGTTCGACAGTACAGTAACTTTCTGTAATAATAATTTAACTATTTCTGGTCATGATGGCTATAATACATATGAATGGAAAGATGAAGATGGAAATGATGTGGGAAATACAAAAGAAATTACGGTTACTGGACCTGGGGTGTATACCGTTACGCAGACTAAAACAGGCTGTACAGTAACTACACGGGTCGTAACAGTGCTTGGGCTTGATGTAACATTAACCCCTACCGATGCACTTTGTAAGGACAGTGAGAATGGGACTATTAAAGTCGATATTGATGATACGGCACCTCCTTATACGTATGAACTTTCCAAAGGGGGCAGCGTAATTAGTACAGTTGGTCCAACAGCTTCTCTTTCAAATACCTTTACCGGTTTAGATATTGGCACGTACAGTGTAAGAACCACCAATAATAACGGTTGTTATAATGTGCAAGAAGTTACGATAAATGAGCCGACCTTATTGGAAGCTACAAATACCGTGCTTGACAATATTATGCCGTGTAATGGGAATCGTTTAAGTGGTCGAATCGAAGTGACAGCAACAGGCGGTACGCCGAGATACCAGTACAGTATTAATAATGGAGCAACCTATCAAGACGAGAATGTATTTGAAGTGACAGAAGAAGGAGAGCATATCATTACAATTAAAGATGCAAATGGTTGTATAACCACTACTACAGCAATGATCGATTTTGATGAAGAGATTACGTATACCACGACGAAGAAAGATGTGACGTGTTATCAAGGATCTGATGGAGAAATAAATATAAACTTAACGAGTAATACAGCAGGAAACACGATAACTTACAGTATTAATGATGGGGCATCCTTTCAAAGTTCGCCTAAATTCACAGGCCTCAGCGTTGGTGATTATGAAGTGATTATTAAAAAGGTGAAAGGTGTAAATACATGTGAAACTATTGTGCCTGTTTCGATAGCTCAAACAGTTCATTTAGGGTTTACAGCAGCTGCTAATTTCTCTTGTGAAGGATCATTTAATCAAATTATTGCAAGTGTTGATCCAACCTATAGTAATGACGTAACGTACACCTTAGATGGAAATATTACAAGTACTACTGGTTTGTTTAAAGATGTTTCAGATGGTACGCATACTGTGACGGTGGTAAATAACAGTACCGGGTGTTCAGCAGAACCAATTACGGTAACCGTAGATGCTTATACCCCAGTAACGTTTTCAATTTATAATTCAGGAATTAATGAGTATACAGTGAATGCAACCGGAGGTGAACCAGCCTATGAATACGCAATGAACGATGAGTCTGCCTTTGGTGAAAGCAATGTGTTTACCATTCATAAGTCAGGATTATATACCTTCTATGTTCAAGATAGTAAAGGATGTATTGTAGAGCAGGAAATTGAATTAGAGTTCCTAGATATTGAAATACCTAATTTCTTTACGCCAGATGGAGATGGTATTAACGATACATGGTATCCTAGAAATATTGAAATATATCCAAACATTACAGTAACCATATTTGATAGATACCAGCGCATAATTGCTAAATTCAAAGGGAATCAAGCATCATGGAATGGGTACTATAACAATAAATTACTGCCTTCTGGAGATTACTGGTACTATGTTGAACTCAACGAGGCCAATGACAAAAGAACATTTAAAGGAAACTTCACACTTTATAGATAAACCTAAATTAATCTAATTAAAATGAAAAACTATTTAACTATATTGTTCTGTTTCTGTGTGTTCTTTGTAAAAGCCCAGGAATTAAAACTAACTCCATATTCGCAGTACTTGGTAGAGAATCCTTTTGTTATCTCTCCTGCCTTTGCCGGGGTTGATGAGGAAGTGTATAAATTGAGAATAAGCGGTGTTGCTCAATGGTTAGGTTTATCAAATGCACCGAGTACACAGACCCTATCTTTTGATACGAGGTTAGATGAGAATTCAGGGGTAGGTATTATTATGTATAATGATAAAAATGGCCACACCAAACAAATTGGAGGGCAATTGACCTATGCTTACCATTTGGAATTGAATTATGATAAATATGAATTTTTATCATTTGGACTTTCTTATAAATTTAATCAATTTAGTATTGATACGGATGATTTTGATGATGGTAGTGGAAATGGGCATAACGACCCACATGTAGGTGCAGGTCAAAAAATGTCAAATCACAATTTTGAAGTAGGTGCTTTATACCGTTTAGATAGATTTTTTGTGGCTATCAACGCCTCTAATATTTTAAATAAAAAGATAAGTATTTTTGAAGGAGATGAGCCAACAAAACTCAGAAATTATTACTTCTATACGGGGTATAGCTTTTTAAGTAGGAGTGAGGAGTACGAGTATGAGCCATCCATTTATTTTAAGTATTTTGAAGGGGATGGACGTTCTGCAACAGATCTAAATTTTAAGGCGAGAATGCTCGTTGATGATGGTTATTTCTGGGCTGGCATCAACACGCGGTTTATTAATGATCAAAGTTTTGAACCGGTATCTATTTCACCATTAATAGGGATGAATAAAAAGAAATTTTATGTAGGGTATGGGTTTCAATTAAATATTAACGAAGCAAAAACCTTTAATAATAGTGGTACTCATCTTATAACACTTGGATATAACTTTGACAATGGAAAGTATAGTACAAGTTGGAGTAATAATAATTAAAAAGAATAATCATGAAAAATATGAGAATAGCCGTCTTGGTATGTTTAATTACCGCTTTTGGAATTCAATATGCACAAGCACAAGACACAAAAAAAACACAAATTGAACAAAAAATTGGTGCCATAGATGCTCCTAATAAAGTAAAGGAAGCCTTAAAGAGTTATGCTGGGTATGAAATTTCCAAAGAAGCTACAATCACTCAAAAAAGCGGAAATAAAAAAGTGTATACGTTTAAATTAGTAAAAGGGAATTGGACTACTTACCTCATGATCGATCACAAAGGAAAAGTGCTTGGTTTGCGAAATGAAGAGTAAGGTACAGAAACATTATTTTATAAACATGAAGGTCATCATTTGATGACCTTTTTTATTTAATTCTTTTTCTTGCTTTTTTAAGCTCAAATGATTCGCCTAAATATACTTTTCGCACCATTTCATCTGCGGCCAATTCTTCAGGAGTCCCTTCTTTTAAAATTTTACCTTCAAACATTAGATACGTTTTGTCTGTTATGGCTAAGGTTTCTTGAACATTGTGGTCAGTAATTAAAATACCTATATTTCTATCTTTTAGGTGAGAAACGATGCTTTGAATATCTTCTACGGCAATGGGATCAACACCAGCAAAAGGCTCGTCTAATAGGATGAAATTAGGGTCTGAGGCTAAGGCTCGTGCAATCTCAGTACGTCTTCGTTCCCCTCCAGAGAGTAGATCCCCTCTATTTTTACGCACATGTCCTAAACTAAATTCATCGATTAATGATTCTAATTTTAGCTTTTGTTCTTTTTTAGATAGGTTTGTGAATTGTAATACGGCTAAGATGTTTTCTTCTACAGACAACTTTCTAAAGACCGATGCTTCTTGCGCTAAATATCCAACGCCTTTTTGAGCACGTTTATACATTGAGTCTTTTGTGATATTTTCTTCGTCTAGATAGATGCTGCCTTCATTCGGTTTAATCATTCCCACTATCATATAAAAAGAGGTGGTTTTTCCAGCGCCATTAGGGCCTAGTAAACCTACAATTTCGCCTTGAGAGACCTCTAAGGAAATACCCTTAACAACTTTTCTGCTGCCGTAAACTTTTTGAATATTCTCTGCTCTTAATTTCATTTAGCAATTTTTATAGTGATCGTGTAGGTTAATTTTATTTTCTAATTTCTTGACATGGGGTGTTCAACTATGGCTGTTTTGTCACGACTTATTTCGATTCACGAAAAAGAATTCTACTCAATACAGAAAATCGATCGTGCGTTATAATATGGGTAACGACAAAATTCATGCGATAAATGTACTTAAACTTTTTTTGGCAATGTTGATTTTTGATTTTCCTTTTTTGTCACAAATTTTGATATATAAATACTGATTTCGTACAAAATCATCATTGGGATGGTCACAATTATTTGACTAATAACATCTGGCGGAGTAATAAGGGCAGCGAGAATGAGAACGATAACCAACGCATATTTCCTGTATTTTTTTAAGAAGGCTGGAGTTACTAAGCCTAGTTTGGTTAGGAAATAGATGATGATGGGAATTTCAAAAAGCAACCCAGATGATAAAACGCCAGCGCGAAGTAAAGCGATATAAGAAGTTAAGTCGATATTATTTTCAATTTGATCTGCCACGCGATAACCTCCAAAGAAATTTACAGACAATGGGGTGATTACATAATATCCAAATACAATTCCTATAAAAAATAATAAAGATGAAATGATTATAAAGCTCTTCGCATTTTTTTGTTCTTTTGGATAGAGTCCAGGCTTTATAAACTTCCAAATTTCATAAATAATAAATGGAAAGGCTAGGATAAAACCAACCGTTATGGAAGTCCAAATATGTGCAGAAAATTGTCCCGCCATGGTTCTGCTTTGAACAATGAAAGGGATATCGGTAATACACATATCTTCAAAACCAAATTTCTTTGAAATTGTACATAAAAATCGATAGGTAAAAAAACGGGGATCTTTTGGTAAAAGGATAATCTGATTGAAAATAAAACCTTTCATGATAAAAGCTAAAGCACTTCCTATAAAGACAGCGACTGCTGATCTAACTAGGGTCCAACGTAAAACTTCTAGATGATCTAGAAATGACATTTCGTTGGCTTCTTTTTCTTTTATTTTTGCCATGGTTAGAATATACCTTCTTTAATTAAATCGTGAAGGTGAACAATCCCTTTGTATTTATGACCATCCATCACGATGATTTGTGTAATATTGTTTTTTTCCATTAGGTCAAGCGCGTCTACCGCCATACTATTACTTTCAATTTTCTTTGGATTTCCACCCATGATATCTAAGGCTTTTAAACCGCTGAAGTCAGGAGACTTTTTGAGCATTCTTCTGATATCTCCATCAGTGATAATTCCAATGACTTTATCCTGATCTAACACGGCCGTAGCACCCAATCGTTTTTCTGTAATTTCCATAAGTACATCAGCAATACTTGCATCTTTTGACACTTGTGGAATTTCATTTTTTTCTAAAAGATCATCTACCCGTAGGTATAAGCGTTTTCCCAATGCTCCTCCCGGATGATATTTCGCAAAATCTTTACTGTCAAAATTGCGTAAATGCAAGAGGCATACTGCCAACGCATCCCCCATCACCAGCTGTGCCGTGGTGCTTGTCGTTGGAGCAAGGTTATTTGGACAGGCTTCTTGTTCGACAAAGGTATTTAAGACAAAATCTGCCTGTGTACCTAAGTATGATTTTCGGTTCCCAGTAATAGCGATAATTTTATTTTTTGCATCTTTAATTAACGGAATGAGCACTTTGATTTCAGGTGTGTTTCCACTTTTTGAAATACAAATCACCACATCATCTTCTTGGACAATTCCTAAATCGCCATGAATAGCATCCGCCGCGTGCATAAAAATTGCAGGGGTTCCGGTAGAGTTAAAAGTAGCTACTATTTTGGTAGCAATATTGGCACTTTTGCCAATTCCTGTAACGATTACACGTCCCTTGGTTTTGTAAATAAAATTAACAGCATTTTCGAATTCGATATCCAAAAAATTTACTAAATTCGCTATCGCTGTACTTTCAGTTGATATTGTTTCTTTGGCAATATCAAGTATGTGTTTTGTAACGTTCAAAATGAATATAAAATAAAGTAGTATCTTTAGTTGCAAATGTATCTAAAATATAGGTAAATCATAAACCAAAGTGACAAAATTAAACTTGCACGAAGCATTAAAGAAATATTTTGGCTTCAATCAATTTAAAGGATTACAAGAAGTAGTTATAAATAGTATCCTCGACAAAAAGGATACTTTTGTTATTATGCCTACTGGTGGAGGTAAATCATTATGTTACCAATTGCCTGCTTTAGTGCAGGATGGAACCGCCATTGTAATATCTCCTTTAATCGCCTTAATGAAGAATCAAGTGGATGCCCTTAGAGGGATATCTACTAATGATGGCATTGCTCATGTCTTAAATTCATCGCTTAATAAGGGTGAAATTAGTCAAGTAATGTCGGATATTGAAAATGGTATAACAAAATTACTCTATGTAGCTCCAGAGTCTTTGACCAAAGAGGAATATATAAATTTCTTGAAAAATCAAAATATTTCCTTTGTTGCAATCGATGAGGCGCATTGTATTTCAGAATGGGGACATGATTTCAGACCTGAATACAGAAATTTACGGAGTATCATTGAACGAATTGACGACGTACCAATCATTGGTTTGACAGCTACTGCTACGCCAAAAGTACAAGAAGATATTTTAAAAAACTTAGGAATTTCAGGAGCAAATACCTTTAAAGCATCCTTTAATAGACCCAATTTGTTTTATGAAGTACGACCGAAAACAAAAGATGTAGATAGAGATATTATTCGTTTTGTTCGAAAATTTGAGAATAAGTCGGGAATTATCTATTGTTTGAGTCGTAAAAAAGTTGAGGAAATTGCTCAGGTATTACAGGTAAATGGGATTAAGGCAATTCCTTATCACGCAGGACTTGACGCAAAAACAAGAGCGAAGCACCAAGACATGTTTTTAATGGAGGATGTTGATGTGGTGGTTGCTACGATAGCATTTGGAATGGGAATTGACAAACCGGATGTGCGATTTGTGATTCATCACGACATTCCTAAAAGTTTAGAAAGTTATTATCAAGAAACTGGGAGAGCTGGAAGAGATGATGGTGAAGGGTATTGCTTGGCTTTTTACTCCTATAAAGATATAGAAAAATTAGAAAAATTTCTATCTGGTAAGCCTGTAGCAGAGCAAGAAATTGGACACGCATTGTTACAGGAAGTTGTAGCCTATGCGGAAACCTCTATGTCTAGAAGGAAATTTTTATTGCATTACTTCGGAGAGGAATTTGATGAAGTGAATGGAGAGGGCCATGATATGGATGACAATGTGCGCAATCCTAAAATGAAAATAGAAGCGAAAGATGAAGTAAAAACTTTACTAGAAGTCATCCGTGATAGCAATCAAGAGTATAAACCTAAAGAAATTGTGAATATTCTTACAGGTAAATCAAATGCCCTCTTGAAATCGCGAAAAACAGATCAGCAACCCTTTTTTGGTTGTGGAAGTGGAAAACCGGGGAGTTTTTGGATGGCCTTAATTAGACAAATTTTAGTTGCAGGGTATATTCACAAGGAGATTGAACAATATGGTGTCTTAAAGCTTACCAAAAGAAGTTATGACTTTATCAATTCGCCAGTATCATTTATGATGACGGCAGATCATGATTACCTCAAAGATGATGATGATGGAATAATTACCAATACAAAGCGTGGTTCTGGTGGAGGTCCCGATGAAAAGTTAATGAAATTGTTAAAGGATTTACGGAAAAGTGTAGGAAAAAAACTAGGCGTACCTCCCTTTGCCGTTTTTCAAGATCCTTCCATGGAGGATATGACCCTAAAATATCCAATTACCATAGAAGAATTATCGAATGTACATGGCGTTGGGGATGGTAAAGCTAAAAAATATGGAAAGGAATTTGTCGAGTTAATCGCTAAATACGTCGAAGAGAATGATATTGTTCGACCAGATGATTTGGTTGTGAAAAGTACGGGGACGAATTCGGCGCTTAAGTTGTTTATTATTCAAAACACAGATCGAAAGTTACCATTGATAGACATTGCTAAGTCTAAAGGGTTAACGATGGATGAATTAACGAAAGAAATGGAGCGGATTGTGTATGCTGGGACAAAGTTAAATATTTCATATAGTTTAGATGATTTATTGGATGAGGATCAACAAGAGGATATTTTTGAGTATTTTATGGAGGCCAGTACCGATCGAATCCAAGATGCGTTGGATGAATTTGAAGGAGATTACGACGAAGAAGAATTGCGTTTAATGCGAATTAAATTCATCAGTGAAGTGGCCAATTAATGTCCGAGTTGTGTGCCTAAAAACGCCAAAGCGAAGCCTATTAAAACCACAATAAATTTCCTGAAATTAAATTGGTGATTTTGTGAATTTTCAAATAAAATTGCTGTCGCTATATGTAGAAATACACCGATGACTACCGCTGAAATTTGTTGGTGATAAGCGTGTAACCACGCGTTTGAACTTAATAAAAAACCAAGTGGACTCATTAGTGCGAAAATCAACATTAACACATATACTTGGCTATTTTTTAGATGAGATGCACGTAGAAATGAAAACAAAACGATGGCGATGGGAACTTTGTGAATAACAATTGACCAAAGTAATAGTGTATTGGTAGCCTGTCCTAATGGCAAACCTTCAATGAGTGCATGGATACAAAGACTAATCATTAAAAGTGTTGGTACGCCGTTGTCATGACCGTGAACGTGTCCGTGTTCAGCCCCTTTTGAGAAAAATTCTAGTATCGTTTGAATTAAAATCCCTAAGAGTACAAAGAGGCCGATTTGATGGTTGTGTTCCGTAAAAACTTCAGGCATTAAATGAAGTACCGTCATTGACAGTAAATATGCTCCGCTAAAGGCCAATAATAATTGAACTATTTGTCTTGTAGGTTTAAGCAAAAGAACGATGGCTATTCCAGCAATAATCGAAGCAATTAATATAACAATACTCATGAGAGGATAAGGATTAGTCGTTGGGAGTCATTTTCATTAAATGGAGATAAATCATAGTCTCCAAAGCAATTTTTTATTGATAAATTGGCGGCTTTAACCATTTGTTTTAATCGATTATAAGGTAAAAATGCAACTTTTTCAGTATAGTTAAACGCTTTTTCGCCAATGTTAAATGAAATTCTTTTCAGGATAAAATCGTTATTAAGCGTACGCGATATATTAAAATGAATCCCTTTTTTAACGATAGTTTCTCGTTGTACGAGGTGTTTTTGCACATAATTTACATTCATAAAGTCAATGACTAGATATCCATTGGGCTCAAGTCCATTTTTTAAATTTTTCAATACAGCAATGTTTTCCTGTTGTGAATCGAAATATCCAAAGCTCGTAAAAAGATTAAAAATGGCCTTAAACTTTGTAGTAAACGGCTCCCTCATATCGTGTTGTTCGAATTTGAGTTGTTCATTTTCAAACTGTTTTGCGTATCGAATGCTATTTTCAGAAAGATCCGCACCGATAACGTCATAGCCTAATTTATTTAAATATAAAGCGTGTCTACCTTTTCCACATGGCAAATCTAAGATTTTTTCTCCCTTTTTAAGCTGTAAATAGGCTACGAGATTTTTCATAAAAAATTCTGCCTCGCGATGGTCACGATGATCGTATAAAATGTGATAATATGGGGAGTCAAACCATTCAATAAACCAAGGGTCGACTGAAACTTCTGACATATTTCTTATTATTGATGTTAACTTTGCGTGGGCTAAATTAATAAAACAGTAACGTAGATCAACTAAAATATTGAGATTAGTTTGAACCGATACGAACAATTCATATGTCGAGGTGAAGTGAACCGTAGTATTGTTAAAAAATCAATCGACTACTCTTAATGGGAAGTATGAAGTAGTTGGATGCCTTTATCGGAGCATAAGATAAAAAATGATTTATTTTTGATTAAATGTAGATAGTTTAATCGGCTAGATTGTATTTTTGTCCGGTTAAGATGTTATTATGAACAAAGAATTTAAAATGTTGGCGAAAACCTTATATGGGTTTGAAGATTTATTAGCAAAAGAATTGGCTCATTTAGGTGCAAAAAACATTAAACCAGGGGTGAGAAATGTGAGTTTTGTAGGAGATTTGGGGTTTATGTATAAAGCCAATATAGCATTACGTACGGCAGTTCGAATTTTAAAACCCATTCGGAATTTTAAGGTGAAAGATGAAAATGAACTCTATGATCAGTTGCAAAAATTACGATGGGAAAACTATCTTGATGTAAACAGTACTTTTGCCATTGATGCTGTGAGCAATTCAGATAATTTTACACATTCTCATTATGTATCGTTAAAATCGAAGGATGCGATCGCAGATTATTTTCGAAATAAATATGGAAAAAGACCCAGTGTTGATGTTGATCATCCAGATGTACAAATCAATATTCATATACAAGATGAATTTTGTACCATTTCTTTAGATAGTTCTGGGGATTCACTACATAAAAGAGGATACCGATCTGCAACCAATATTGCACCTATTAATGAAGTACTCGCCGCAGGATTAGTATTAATGACCGGGTATGACGGTACACAAGATTTTTTAGATCCGATGTGTGGAAGTGGTACAATTTTAATTGAAGCAGCTATGATAGCGCATCAAATACCTGCAAATATAAATCGCCGAGAATTTGGGTTTGAAAAGTGGCAAGATTTTGACGCGTCTTTGTTTGAAGTTATTCGGAATTCACTGTTAAATAAGGTACGCGGAAGTGATAGAAGCATTGTAGGCTATGATAAGTCGCCTTCAGCCATACGCAAAGCTCAAGAAAATATTCGCAATGCAAATTTGGACGAATTTATTACGGTAAAAGAGCAGGACTTTTTCCAAACAGAAAAGGAAAATTATAGCAGAACCATCATTTTATTTAATCCACCTTATGGGGAACGATTGCCCATTGACGTACCTGTTTTTTATAAATCCATTGGAGATACGCTAAAAAGAGGGTATCCTGATACGAAAGCATGGTTAATAACATCAGATTTTCAACAAGGTCTTAAAAATGTCGGCTTGAGAACATCTAGAAAAATAAAAGTGTTTAACGGAAAATTAGAGTGTAGATTTGCAATGTATGAAATGTATGCTGGAAGCCGTAAGGCATCTAAAAATAAACCAAGTAAACCTTCAGTCGATTAAGTTTATGCTTACCGAATACCGTCATTTTTTTATACCATCTTCATGGTATCATTGAAGATCATTTGTATAGTTTTAAGGTTGTTTAGGCTAAGCTACAGATAAGAAATTTGTTTACGCCCATATCATTAGGATATAAAAAGGCCTAGCCACAAACAGCTAGACCTCTATTTACCATCTGTAATTTAATTATTAAACGGTTTTTCTCAATTATTCTTTTTTGAGAATTTCCTTCAAAACTGTTTCTTTTGGAAGCTTTTTTGTACAGAAAAACCAATCTTTACAGTCTAAATCTTCGCTCGATGTCATGCGTTCTTCCGCAACTCCACATGAACCAGCAGGAGAAACAATCACGTCATCTCCTGGATTCCAGTCAGCTGGAGTAGCTACTGAAAACTTATCAGACGTTTGCATAGCAATTAAGGCCCGGTATATTTCGTCAAAATTTCGACCTAAACTGAGCGGATAATAGATAATGGCTCTAATAACCCCTTTTGGATCGATAAAGAAAACAGCTCTTACCGCTTGGGTTTTACTCTCTCCAGGTTGAATCATTCCATATTTTTTGGCAATTTCCATACTAATATCTTCAATCAGAGGAAATTTCACTTCAATGTTTTTCATGCCATTAAATTCGATCTTTTCTTTGATCGTTCGAAGCCATGCAATGTGGCTATAAAGTCCATCAATAGAAAGTCCAACCAATTTACAATTCGCCTTAGCAAATTTTTCTTCAAGGTGTGCAAAGGTGATGAACTCGGAGGTGCAAACAGGTGTGAAATCTGCGGGATGACTAAATAAGATGACCCATTCTCCTGCGTAGTCATTTGGAAAATCTATTTCACCTTGTGTAGTGATTGCATTAAAGGCGGGAGCTTCATCTCCAATTCTTGGCATTGATGTTGCTTTTTCTTGTTCTTGTATAAGTTCCATACGTAATTGATTTAAGTGAATTTATTGTGTTGTTAATTTGTTTGCGATACTAATTCAATCTATAATAGTTCGTTAGCACTACAACGTTAGATGTAATAAAATACGCCTTAGCATGTCGTTTTTGTATGCTAAAGATTAATGTATACACCATAAAAGTAATTGAAGTAATACGATATCAAAATGACTTAGGTCATGTTAAGGATATGATTTTTATCATTTTAAATCCGTATGTTCTTCAATATATTTGGGATTCTAAGAGATTCTGTGATGTCATCCATTCGAAGTTTAACAATTCCCATACAATCATTTTTAATTGAAATTGGAGACCTTTCTTATTTTACGGCTCGTTTTTTTAAAGAATCAGTGAAAAGACCCTTTGAATTTAAAGAGTTTTTACGCCAATGCTATTATATGGGGAATCGATCTCTTGTTTTAGTAGGGATTACAGGGTTTATTATTGGACTTGTTTTGACTTTACAAACAAGACCTACCTTATTAGAGTTTGGGGCAGTTTCTTGGATGCCATCGATGGTGGGTATTTCCTTAATTAGAGAAATTGGCCCTATGATTACGGCGTTGGTCTGTGCAGGACGAATAGGGTCTGGTATTGGAGCTGAATTGGGCTCTATGCGGGTTACAGAACAAATCGATGCCATGGAAGTTTCAGGTACGAATCCATTTAAATACCTCGTGGTTACGCGGGTGTTAGCATCGACTTTAATGATTCCGTTATTAGTAATTGTTGGCGATGCAATTGGATTATTTGGATCATTTCTTGTTGAAAATGCAAAAGGAGCAGTTTCATTTGAGTTATTTTTTAGTCAAGTTTTTGCGTCTTTAGAATTTGGAGATCTATTACCCGCTACGATAAAGTCTATATTTTTTGGATTAGCCATTGGACTTGTAGGATGTTTTAAAGGATATTACTGTGAAAAAGGAACTGCAGGGGTGGGGAGAGCGGCAAATTCAGCTGTTGTTTTCACTTCTCTATTGTTGTTTGTTATTGACTTTGTTGCTGTTTTTGTAACAGACATATTTTATGAATTATGAATGAATTATCTACAAATCAATTACAGAAAGAAACGCCTGAATCGAGAGAATTAGTCCTTGAAATTAGAAATTTAAATAAAAGTTTTGGCGACCATGTTGTGCTTAAAAATTTTAATTTAAAATTGTTCAAAGGAGAAAACCTTGTCATTATGGGGAAGTCAGGTTCTGGAAAATCAGTTATGATAAAATGTCTTGTGGGACTTATGGAATTTGACAGTGGGGTAATATCCGTAATGCATAAGGATATTACTAGTTTAGATCAATCTTCGTTGGATATTTTACGCGGAGATATTGGTTTTTTATTTCAAGGAAGTGCATTATATGATTCGATGACGGTACGTGAGAATTTGGAATTCCCTTTACGTCGACATTCACATTTATTTGATACTTCGATGGATGTTGATCAGCGAGTCCTTGAAGCGTTAGAGAATGTAGGCTTAGCTCATACCTTAGATCTTATGCCGTCAGCGCTGTCGGGGGGTATGAAACGAAGAGTTGCCTTGGCAAGGACCTTGATTTTACAACCGAAAATCATCCTTTATGATGAGCCTACCAGTGGTTTGGACCCCATTACTTCAAAAGAAATTATTCAGTTGATGCAAGACATTCAAAAAAAATATAAAACCTCTTCAATAATCATTACCCACGATGTGGATTGTGCCCGCGTAATTGCAGACCGAATGATCTTATTAATTGATGGGACGAACTATGCCGAAGGTACTTTTGAAGCCTTATCAGTTTCAAAGGATCCAAAAGTAAAAGCATTTTTTAAACGCTAAATTTAAACTTATGAAAAAGACCAATTCTCAAAAAACGCGGTTAGGGTTATTTGTTATTCTAGGAACCATACTTTTTATTGTAGCCGTTTATTTAATTGGACAACGGCAGAATATGTTTAGAAAAACCTATACAATTTCAGCGTATTTTGAAAATGTAAATGGCTTACAAAAAGGAAATAACGTTCGTTATTCTGGGATTAATATTGGTACGGTAAAAACGGTTGACATGGTGAACGACTCTACCATAAAAGTAGTGATGAGTATTGAAGAAAAAATAATGTCATTCATTAAGAAAAATGCAGTGGCAACAATAGGTTCTGATGGGTTGGTTGGTAATATGATTATCAATATAGCTCCTGGAGATGGAGATGCAGCGTTTATACAAGATGGAGACATTATTCAGTCCTTTAGTAAAATTGGACCAGATGACATCTTGAGCAACCTAAGTGTTACCATTCAAAACACCGAAGCGTTAACTGAAGATTTATTGAAAATTACGGGGGCGCTAAAGAGCGGTGGCGGAACCTTGGCCGTATTGTTAAATGATACGATTATGGCATCGAACTTGAAAAATTCGCTAAAGGATATTCAGGTAACTAGTCAAAATGCATCTTCTACAATGAAAGCGTTTTCTAATCTTGTTCACAACTTTAAAACGGATGACGAATCTATCTTAGGGCTACTATTAAATGATCGTGTTATGGGTGAGAAATTACGTACAACGCTAAACAATTTAGAAAATTCAAGCAGTACTATGAAGACGGTATTAAATACGGCAAATACATTGGTAGATGATATAGCGCATAGCCAAGGGGCGATGAATTACCTTTTAAGGGATAGCTTAGCAGTACATAGTTTGAAGTCGACCTTAGATAATATTAAGGATGGCACAGATAAATTTAATCAGAATATGGAAGCGTTAAAGCATAATTTTTTAACCCGGGGATATTTTAGGAAATTGGAAAAACAGCAAAAAAAGAATGAAAAATAAGCTAAAAGAGGAAAGAACCTAAACTGGATAGTATTTGTGGATATTCGTTCGAGGTTTACTGTTTTTTTATACTTAAGATGATGGATTTCAATGAGATCGAAATGAATGAGAAACGAATGAGCTTAACGTAAGCATGATATTTATCATTTCTAATCTCGACATTTGCGTATATTTTTGCTTAAAAAGTAGAAGTGTATGAAAACAAATATGGGTAAAACAGATCGAATAAGTAGATTCATAATTGCGGCAATTGTCGTAATTCTGTATGCATTAAATATAATTTCAGGAACGTTGGGTATAGTACTTTTAGTATTGGCAGGAGTCTTTATTCTTACGAGCTTTATTAGTTTTTGTCCACTATACACGTTATTTGGAATAAATACCTGTCAAGTTCACAAAAACAAAAAGTAATAGCGAAGCGAACTGTTGATAAAAAAAGGGAATACTTGATGAATTATCCCTTGTTTACAGCTACGTTAAGGGAGGGTATTTTTATTAGTTCTACCGTAGAAGAAGCTAAAACTACCTTGCCATTTGTTTGTTCAAAGGCTTTGTGAATACGTTCACTTAGCAGGTTCTTGGTATAACGTCGTTTTTTGTAATCGACAATATATCGTATATTAAATTCGGCCCAATTATCTGTTAAGGTAATGGCTAGGGTCGATTCAACTTCGGCATCTTCAATATAATATTTTTTCACTACCGATTCCCACTGACTTTTTGAAGCTTTCGTATAATCTAAGAGGGTTTCAGAAGCAATTTTAAGAACGATAGATTTTGCTAGTTCCATATCAGATCCATACCGTATAGGTAAATTGAATTGATCCCAGATAAAAGGAAAATCTTGAGAATAATTATAAATAGGTCCTTTAAACACAAAAGCATTACTCAGCTTTACAATACGCCCACTGTAATTGTCACTTTCTACCCATTGACCAATTTCCATGAGCGTTGTATAAATACTATCAACATCAATTACATCGCCTTTGATTCCATTAATTTCAATTCGATCTCCTGGGGTGTAAACCTTTACAATGAAAATGTACAGCGACCCAGCAATACTTAAAATTAATTCTTGTAACGTAAAGGCAATACTGGCCGAAAATAATCCGATGGCTATGGTAAAATCTTTAATATTTCCCGTAAAGTAGGAAAAAGACAATATGATAATTAAAATATAACCAAAGATTTCTATCCCTTTCTGAGACTTATAACGAATCGTGCTATTTGGTAAATGTCGTTTTAACCCTTTTCGTATGTAGTAAATTACAACAAGGATCACCATAACGATTAAAATATACCGGATGATGTTAGAAAGGATAGGGTTATTTGTGAGCCATTGTTGTATATTTTCCATAATTTATTCGGGTTTTTAAAGAACCATTTGAAACCGATCAAAAACTTCCTTTGAAAGTGATTCGCGTACACTCGGGTGAGCAATTTGAATTAATGCTTTTGCGCGTTGTTTTAAGTTTTTACCAAAAAGATCAACAACCCCATACTCTGTAACAACAAAATGAACGTGGGCTCTCGTGGTAGTAACGGCAGCTCCTTCTTTAAGAAAAGGAACAATTTTAGAATACCCTTTGGTAGTTAAAGAAGGAATCGCGATAATGGCTTTTCCTCCCTCTGATAGCGATGCACCACGAATAAAATCCATTTGTCCGCCAACCCCTGAGTATTGATATTTACCGATGGTGTCAGCACATACTTGACCTGTTAAATCGATTTCTATTGCACTGTTAATAGCGGTAACTTTTGGATTTTTACGAATGAGTTTCGTGTCGTTGGTATAGGATGCTTCTTTAAAGTGAACGATGGGGTTATCGTCGACAAAGTCGTAGAGTTTCTTAGTTCCCATAGCAAAACAAGTAACGATTTTTCCCTTTTTGACAACTTTTTCTTCTCCGGTAATAATTCCATTTTCAACTAAGGGGAGAATTCCATCAGAGAACATTTCTGTATGGATACCTAGCCGTTTGTGATGAAATAAATTCTTTAAAACGGCATTAGGGATATTTCCGATACCCATTTGTAAAGTGGCGCCATCTTCTACAAGCGAAGCGACATGTTTGCCAATTTTTTCTTCAATATCCGAAGGGGATTCTATGCTAGATGTATGAATGGGGACATCAACGTCAATAGCATAATCTATTTTAGATATATGAATAATTCCATCTCCGTGGGTTCTAGGGACATTCGGATTTATCTGAGCGATGACCAATTTAGCCGCTTCTATAGCAGAAAGTGTTACATCTACAGAAGTTCCTAAGGAGCAGAAACCGTGGTTATCTGGTGGGGAAACCTGAATAAAAGCTACATCAATCGCTAATATTTTGCGTTTAAATAATAAGTGGACTTCACTTAAAAAAATGGGAATATAATCGCCATTTACTGAATTTACAGCTCCTCGAACGTTGCTTCCAACAAAACAACTATTTACCTTAAAGGATTGGTTACAGGGATATTGCGTGTATTCAGCGGTTCCTTCTGTGTGTAGTTGAATAATTTCTACATCCTTTAGATTGTCACAGTGAAGACACAATGCATCAATCAATGCATTGGGTGTCATGGCAGCTCCTTGTATAAATATTCTGTCTCCAGATGAAATGTGTGAAATGATTTGATCTTTTGATAGTATGGTTACCCCCTTTTTATTCATTTGATTTTGTTAGTTTGATAATGAGAAAATAAATTTGTGACATTGCACGATGTCAGTAAAAATACGTTGATTTGTGCCCCTAGTTTATGACAAGTATCATATCGTGGTTATGAAATTTATTTTAATCACCTCTTTAATTCAATGCTGGTCATCGTAAAAATTGCTTTCAGGTGTACTTGATGTGGTTTTTTATTAAAAAAAAGATACATTATCCAGTAATGCGTGGGGATACATGTTCAAAAAAATAAAAGGCCCCTGTACTCAATGGAACAGGAAGCGGGGTGCTAAAAATCACCCTAAATTAGGCGATTCTTACTTTGTTTTGTTATTAGAAACGGAAACTTAGTGGTTCTTAATGATTGAAATAAGTTCTGATTTTTGAAGCACTCCTGATTGTCGCCAACGTTGTTTACCATCTTTAAATAATAAGAGTGTAGGAACCCCTCTAACTTGAAATTGAGATGCCAAGTTGGGGTTTTTATCAACGTCAATTTTAATGATTTTAACAGTGTCTTTAAGTTCAGCTTTTACCTCTTTTAATATTGGAGCAAGCATTTTACAAGGCCCACACCAATCTGCATAAAAATCAACCAAAACAGGAGTGGTTCCTTGGATTATTGAATTAAAATTACTTTTCATTTGCTAAATGTTTAATCACTTTTTTTAATTTTTCACTAACTTCATTGGCAATCGATTCTAAAGCGGGATTTTCAATGGCCTGCATGGATTGTAGTGGATTAACAGCCGCTACTTCAATGCTATTTGGTTCAAGCTCTTGAACGATGACATTACAAGGAAGCATTGTACCCACTTTGTTTTCTGCCGTAAGTGCCTTATATGCGAATTGAGGATTGCAAGCTCCAAGAATAGTGTACTTAGAAAATGATACGTCTAATTTGGCTTTTAGGGTTTGTTGAATGTCAATTTTTGTGAGTACACCAAATCCCTCCTGTTTGAGTAAATCAGTAACTTTTGCTATGATTTCTTCAAAAGTTCCTTTCGTTGTTGTGTTAAAATAATAATTCATGTCTTATTCTTTTTTTAATTCAATCGCTAATTTTGCTAAAAGCATTAATTCCGATTTGTTTTTACCCGAGAAGCTTTCGGAAATTGCACTTGCTGTTTCTAAAATCAATTTTTTTACGGGTCGAGTAAAAAAGTGTTTTTGTTCGTTTTTATAGGCTACAAATTCGTCGAAATATGCGTGAATGTCATTGTGTTCTTGCTGTGATAGCCAGTCAAAAACGATTTCTATTTGATACGCAGCATCCGTACCAAAAGCATCGTCAAGCTCATCAATGGTGAGCCACTTTTTTTTAACAAATTCTTTGAGTTTTTTTATTTCTTCTTCCCTAATTGAATTATCAATAGCTGCAAATGCATAAAATAATGCACCGAGTTTTTGGTAAAACGTAAGGGTTAATTTTTTTTTAGCTTCCATGTGGGGTGAAATTAACAGGACGAAGTTAGGGGATGTTGGCAAATCTTAAAATGATAATTATCATACTGTTTTGCCTTCAAAGGATATGTTAAAATTTGTCATAAAAAAATGCAGGATACCTCTTTGGGATTAATTATCTTTATGCTTCATTTTATACGTTCCAAATGATTTTTAGAGACAATAATGATATTTTGAAAATTCTTTCCGATGCGGTATCGGAAGGAATAATAATTGTCAATGATGAACAGAAAATTGTGTCAACCAATTCTTCTACAGATGACATGTTTGGCTATGCACCTCAAGAGTTAAACGGGAAGCCTTTGAATACGCTTATTCCTTCAGAGTATCACACCCATCACAGTGGATATTTTGAATCGTTTTACAAGAAAAGCGAACAGCGAAAAATGGGGCATGGGCGCGATTTATTTGGAATGCGAAAGGATGGGGTACAATTCCCTGTTGAGGTGGGTTTAAATCCCTTTACGGTATATGGCAAGACTTATGTTATGGCCTTAGTTATCGATATTACCGAGCGTAAAGAAAACGAGAAAAACCTCACATTGAGAAGTGAGGCATTGCAATCGGCCGGTAATGGAATTGTGATTAGTGATGCAACGCAAAAAGACAATCCTATAATTTATTTTAACCCTGCATTTCAAGCATTAACAGGATATGAGGCAGATGAAATTTTGGGTAACAATTGTCGTTTTTTGCAGGCTGATGATAGAGACCAAGAAGGTATTGCTAAGATGAGTGAGGCAATAAAGAAAGGAGAAAGTTGCCAGATTGTTTTGCGAAACTATAAAAAAGATGGAACGCTATTTTGGAACGATTTATATGTAACTCCAATTAAAGATAAACACGGTAAGTTAACACATTATATAGGTATCCAAAATGATATTACCCAACGTAAACAGGCAGAGCAAGAGAGGAACTATCTTTCCAAAATATTTAATGATTCTCTAAATGAAATCTTTGTTTTTGATTTAATAACGCTAAAATTTATCAATGTCAATTTTGGCGCATTGAAAAATTTAGGGTATACCTTAGAGGAACTCAAAGAGAAAACCCCTGTGGATATAAAACCAGATTATACCGTAGAAAAATTTAATGAGTTACTAGCGCCTTTAGCTGAAAATCGCGTTAGTAAAATGGAGTTTGAGACAAGGCATCAACGAAAAGATGGTACCTTATATCCAGTTTATGTAAACATGGAAAGATCTACTTTAGGAGATCGCGATGTTTATGTGGCTATTGTACTAGATATTACTGAACAAAAAAACTATACTAAAAAGCTGGAGGAAACAGTTGCCTTGAGAACAAAACAACTCCAAAAAGCACTGGAAAATGAAAAAGAACTCAATGAGCTTAAGACAAAGTTTTTATCCCTAGTTTCTCATGAGTTTAAGACGCCCTTAAGCGGGATTTTAACGTCTACCATGTTGTTAAGTAAATACACGTCAGCTGATCAGCAAGATAAACGAGATAAACACATTAAAACAATTACTGATAAAGTTCATTATCTCAACAATATTCTCAATGATTTTTTATCTATTGAAAAATTAGAGACGGGGAAAATAAATTATAAGTTTACGCCTTTTAAATTGAGTAAAGTACTGAACGAGGTGATTTACAATGCCAACATGCTGTTAAAAGAAGGGCAACAGATCAAGTATCCAGAAGAGATAGATGAGATTACGTTAATTCAAGATGAGAAAACCTTAGAATTGGCTTTGTCGAATTTAGTGCACAATGCGATAAAATATTCCTCAGAAAACACCATAATTGATATTGGAATTAACCACAATGCACATCAAACGACTTTCCGCATTAAAGATTCTGGTATTGGAATTCCTAAAAAGGATCAGAAGAATATTTTTAATCGTTATTTTAGAGCGGAAAATGCACTTACGACGCAAGGAACGGGTATTGGATTAAACATCGTAAAATCACATATTGAAAACTTAGGAGGTACAATTACCTTTGAAAGTGTTGAAAATAGTGGATCTACCTTTATATTAACCATTCCAAATAAAGGAAAATGAAAAGACAAGTTTTATTGATAGAAGACGATGCGGTTTTGAGAGAGAATACGGCTGAGTTATTGGAACTCTCAAACTATAATGTAATTACAGCAGCAAACGGAAAAATTGGGGTGGAAAAAGCACTTCATTATCTTCCTGATATTGTGGTTTGTGATATTATGATGCCCGAATTAGATGGGTATGGCGTGATAGAAGCATTGGCCAAGAATGAGAACACCAAGTATATTCCATTTATCTTTTTATCTGCAAAGACTGAAAGACAAGATGTGAGAAAGGGGATGGATTTAGGTGCAGACGATTACATTACGAAACCTTTTAATGAAAATGAATTAATCAGTGCCATTGAAAGTCGATTGGCTAAAACAGCCATTTTAAAAGAGAGCAGATTAAACAATGGGAATGTAACGGCTGAAACTGAAGATACAATTAGAACACTTAATGATCTCAAAAATTTTTTTGATGATCATGGTGAACCCTTTACATATTCACAGGGTGAGGTAATCTATAAAGAAGGTCAACATTCAAACTATATCTTCTTGATACACAGTGGTTTGGTAAAGTGTTTTAAATTTGATGAACAAGGAAAAGAATTAACAACTGCTTTGTACAAAGAAGATGATTTATTTGGATATACTTCCTTTATTCAAAATATACCTTATCTAGAAACAGCTACTGCGATAAAACCAGTCGAATTAGTAGGGATTTCAAAAAATCAATTAAAAGATGTTTTAGATAAGAACCACAAAGTGACCTTAGCACTTATTCAATTATTAACAGATGACCTCAAGGGAATAAAAGATCAGTTGTTGCAAATGGCATATAGTTCAGTGAACAAGAAAACAGCCAATACGATCTTAAAATTTGCTGAAAAATTAAACCGTAAGCCCGAAGATCCTATTCGAATATCACGAAGCGATTTGGCCAGTGTTGCTGGAATTGCAACAGAAACCTTAATTAGAACAATTTCGAGTTTTAAAAAAGAAGGGATTATTGCCATAGAAGGGCGAAATATAAGAATACTAGACCTTCAAAAACTGAAAGAAATCTATTAAAATGGCCTCCATATATCAGGATGATTAATACATATCAGCAGGGAGCTTACAAATTTATAGGACGCTACTAAATTAAGGGGTTTAAGCTTATTTTTTTTATTGAGAAAATCATTAAAAACGGTAAAAAAAAATAGCAATAAATGACAAATATCATTTATTGATCGAAGGATAGCATTTACATTTGACTTTTAAGAGCAATGTAAATGAAAAACGTTTTATTACCTACTGATTTTTCTGAAAACTCGTGGAATGCGATTGTCTATGCACTGAACTTATTTAAAGAGACAACCTGCACTTTTTATCTATTACATGTAAATACCATGAGTTATGCGCGTGTAAATAATGCAACTTACACAAACCCAATTAATTTAATAGAAAATGAATTCACCTTGCCGTCTAAAGAGAAGTTACGATCGGTCTTAAAGCGTATTTCCAAAGCATTTCCTACAAATAAAAAACATCATTTTTTTATACTACCCGATCATAACTTTTTTATTGATTCTATACGAAATCACGTCTTGGAAAGACAAATAGACATTATTGTGATGGGTACAAAAGGGGCGAGTGGGTTAAAAAAAGTGATTGTTGGAAGTAATGCAGCTGATGTGATAAAAAAAGTTAAATGTACTACCTTGGTGGTGCCTGAAAATGCCAAATTCACTGGATTGGATGAGGTGGCTTTCCCTACTGATTATTATTTGTCTTTTGGTGTAGGTTTGTTAAAACCTATCTATGAATTACTACAAATTCATCATTCAAATTTGCATGTCATTCACATTACCAATAAGCCAGAAGAACTAACAATGAGTCAGGTGGATAATAGAGATTTATTACAAGACTATTTTAGTAGTTTTGAAACGACATTTCACCACCTCGTAAATAAGAAAGTAGAAAATGCTATTGATTGTTTTGTACAAAGTAGAGGTGTCAAAATGGTCGTGATGGTAGCTAAAAATCTAAATTACTTTCAACAAATTCTCTTTCATTCTAAAATAGAAGACATAACGTATCATATACGAATTCCTTTTTTAGTTATTCACGATACGTAGAATGGTGATGGAAGTATCTAATTTTACCGATTTTTTACTAAACAAAAGAGGTCTTGGTTTGGCTGTGGTGATAGCGGATTTTGGTTATAAATGCGTAACTGAAGTCATTTTACTATTACTTTGTTTCTTTTTGTTTTATGATTTATGAATCTTTAGGGTTATTGCGATTATTGATTAGCTTAATCTGATATATATCATAGTTTTAAGTTGTTAGATACGCTACTTTTAAACTTTGTAATCAATAAAAAAACCTATGATTTCCATTCTTCTCCCCACCGATTTTTCACAAAACTCAAAAAATGCTATAGCGTATGCCTTGGAGCTTTTTAAATCGCAAAAGGTAGAATTCTATTTATTACATGCATATCAAAATGAATTCTATGATCATGATGAATTGGTGTCACGAGCTGTTTTTGAAGATGTGCTTGACCAAGTCAGAAATGAGTCGTTAAGCAATCTTGAAAAACTGAGGATACAAGTTGAATCGAATGCTTCAAATCCAAACTTTCGTTTTCATACAATTTCGGCTTATAACACCTTAATTGAAGAGGCTAATCTTATTGCGGAGGGAAAAAATATAGATCTCATTGTCATGGGTACTAAGGGAAAATCAAACGAACGTCATATTGTTTTTGGAAGTAACACCTTCCAAGTTTTAAAATATGTAAAATGTCCTGTTTTAGCGGTCCCATCTACTCATCCAAAATTACCTATAAAACATATTTTGTTTCCAACAGATTACCTGTATGCTTATCAACATCGAGAGTTAGCACTGCTACATTTGTTGGCTAATTCAAATCAAAGTGTGATTGATGTGTTATACGTATCAAAAAGAGCCAAGCTAACCTTGTGGCAAGAAGACAATTTGGAAATTATTAAAAAAGGGTTAGATGGTTGTGAAGTGAATGTTTATAGAGCAAGTGACGGGCAGATAGCGAAGTCAATTACAACATATATTAAAAATAACGCCATAGATCTTTTGGTTATGGTTAATACACAGCATTCATTTTTAGAAGATATGTTATTTTCTTCTACACTTGATACGGTGAGTGTTGACCTTAAAATACCGCTATTGGCACTGCAAAATGCAACACGTACAATACCTAAAATTAAAATCTTGTAAACGATGAAACATATTTTGTTACCTACTGATTTTTCTGAAAATTCATGGAATGCCATTCAATATGCAATTCAACTCTATAAAAAAGAGCCTTGTAAATTTTATTTACTAAATGCGTATACCTCGGTGATTTACAATGTGGGCTTCGGACTTGAAACTACGGCTCAATATGCGTTAAATGATGCTGCAAAAAAGATTTCAACTGAAAATTTAGAAAAGCTTCACAATTCGATTTTGAAAAAATTTCCATCGCTTAAAACACATGAATTTGAACTAGTTTCTAAATTTAACACATTGGTTTTTGCGATAAAAGAAGTGGTGGAATCAGAAGATATTGACCTTATTATAATGGGGACTAAAGGAGCTACCGGTGCAAAAGAGGTTTTGTTCGGAAGTAATACGGTTCATGCATTTAACAATATTCACTGTCCAATTTTGGCTATCCCGTCAGGGTTTACCTATGAAGCTCCCAAAGAAATCCTCTTTCCAACTGATTTGTCGGTTAATTATAATGAAACACGCTTGAATTTATTGAGAGAAATTGCGGTTGCTCATAATTCAAGAGTCAATGCCTTACATGTGTCTACTGGATATGATTTAACCGAATTTCAACAACAAAATGAGTCTGCCTTGAAATCATATTTTAAAGGTGTTGCTTATTTGTTTCACGATGTTGAAAGTATGGAAGTTCCAGAAGCGATTAATAAATTTCAAATTAGATATAAAATCAACCTGTTGGCAATGATCAATAATAAGCATTCATTTTTTGAAAATCTATTTTTTAAAAATTCAATTAATAAAATAGGATTCCATTTGAATATTCCTTTTTTGGTTCTCTCGGGTAAGAAAAGGTAGTAAATATTAAATAGTACCAATAGAAGTTTACTATAAAATTCACTTTAAAAAAGAAGTAATTATGAAATATAAAATTGTATTACCTACAGACTTTTCTCTAAATGCTACCCAGGCCATAAATTATGCATTACAACTCTTTAAGAATAAAGAATGTGTGTTTTATTTTTTAAATGTGTATGCTAAAGCTTCGGAGGGAGGAGGTAGTTTTATGAAGAAAAAGTCAAAAGAACATTGGAATGATGAGGAAAAGTCGAAATCGGAATTAGGTCTTGCAAAATTGTTAGATGATTATTCGGTTGGGAATTATCAAAATACACATCACAGTTTTCAAATTATTTCGCGTTTTGGAGATCCTTTAGATGTGATTAAAAGCGTCGTTGAGGAAAAAGATATTGATATGATTGTTATGGGGACGCGAGGGAAAACAAATGCGAAAAGTATATTGTTTGGTAGTACGGCGATTGATGTTATGGAAAAAGCAAGAAATTGCCCAGTGGTGGTGGTCCCTCAATTAGCAAAACTTCACCCACCTTCTGAAATTGTTTTTCCTACGAGTTATGAAACACATTTTAAAAAGAGAGAATTGAGCTACCTCATTGATATTGCTAAAAATTGTAGGGCATCGATTCGGATTTTACATATAGCCAATGACCGTACATTGAGTCCGAAACAATTAAATGGGAAAGAACTTTTGATGGAGTGTTTTGAAGAAGTGGAGTACTCGTTTCACACATTAAGTCAAATGCCTGTGCCCGCGGCAATCAATTGTTTTGTTGAGAGTAGAGAAAGTGATATGGTTGCATTTATAAACAGTAAACACAGCTTGTTTGGAAGTATTCTTACGCAACCTTTGGTTAAGGGTATAAGTTATAACTCTAGTGTGCCTATTCTCGTAATGCACGATTTAAGGAATTGAAGAAAATAGTTGACTAGATGCTAAGTAGCTAAGGAAGTCAAATAATTTATTTGTAAAAAAAAAAAGACAGGATGAAAAATACAGGAGTGTGGTTAGATAAAACCAAGGCCATTATAGTAGCCATTAGCGATGGAAAGGAAACTGAAAAAGTGATTTTTTCTGACATAGAAGATTTTCACGTTACGTCGAATAAACATCTTGGAGGGGCGCGGGAAATTGCTAAAGATCGAGATTATTTAGAACGTGAAAAACATCAGTTTAAAGCCTATTTTAAAGCAATTACTAAGGAATTGTTGGACAGTGAATCTATTTTTATTGCGGGTCCAGGTGAAACCTATAAAAAATTTAGTAAAGCGTTAAAAGAACACTATAAAACCCTTAGTGCGAAGGTTAAAGAAATTCAAAAAGCTGACAGTATGACCGACAATCAAGTGAAGGCCTTGGTGAGGAATTTTTTTATAGAAAATAGTTGATACATAGTGAAATATAAATTGTACTAACCCAATATACTTATGGATGTTGAGATAATTAAATCTTCAGGAAAAAAGGTGAGGTTTTCATTAGATAAGTTACGTTCATCGTTGAAAAAATCTGGGGCTGATAGGCAAACCGTTAACCAGATAATTGAGATGGTCCAATCAGAATTGTACGAGGGGATTACCACGCGTGAGATTTACAATAGAGCCTTCGCTCTACTTAAAAAGAAAGACCGGTTTTTGGCGTCAAAGTACAAGCTTAAGAAGGCAATTTATGAGTTGGGCCCGACTGGATTCCCTTTCGAACGCTTTATTGAGGCAATATTAAAACATACTGGTTACCGCACGACTGTTAGTGAGGTTTTACAAGGTAAATGTGTTAAACACGAAATAGATGTTGTTGCTCATAATAATAGGAATACCATTGTTGTTGAATGTAAATTTCACAGTGAAGAAGGAAGGAATTGCAATGTTAAGGTTCCCTTGTATATCGCTTCGCGATATTTGGATGTGAAAAGTCATTGGGATACAAAAAATAGGGAAACCAATCTTGAGGCAGGATGGGTTGTAACTAATACCCGTTTTACAGTAGATGCAATTCAATATGGCAAGTGTGCTGGACTTTATTTGTTGAGTTGGGATTACCCCAAAAATAATGGTTTAAGAGATCGTATTGACCGTTTGGGATTATATCCTATTACGGTTTCAACTTTATTGACTAGACGCGAAAAACAGTTTTTATTGAGTAAAAATGTGGTACTATGTAAACAATTGATGAAAGATTTTTACTTCCTTGATCATTTGGGGGTATCTGAATTACGAAAACAAAAGGTGCTAAATGAAATGAAAATTTTGTGTCAAGCCTAAACGATTAACAATAGCGTTATTATGAAGAATGAAGTGAAGGTCAATTTCTTTGGAGCTGCAAATAGTGTCACGGGGTCTAAATTTTTACTTGAAACAGGAGAGATGAATATTCTTGTAGACTGCGGAATGTTTCAAGGTGTAAAGGAACTTCGAGAGCTCAATTGGCTGGATCTACCGATAGACGTAAGTTCTATTGAAGTGGTTTTACTTACCCATGGACATTTAGATCATGTAGGGTATCTACCACGTTTGATAAAACAAGGGTTTAAAGGGAAAATTATAGGGACAAAACCAACTTTGGCTATTGCTGAAATTATCTTAAAAGACAGTGCGAAAATTCAGGAAGAAGATGCTAAAAAAGCCAATCGTGAAAATTATTCTAAACATCATCCAGCCTTACCATTTTACACAACTAGCGATGTAGAAAAAACGTGTAAATTATTTCAAGAAGCAAAAGTGGATGTTTGGGTTTATTTAGCTGAAAATATAGCATACCGTTTTATGTATAACGGACATATTCTTGGAGCAACTTTTATTGAATTAGAGATATATACCAAACGATTTGTGTTTTCAGGTGATGTGGGTAGAATTAATGATTACTTGCTCTATGATCCGAAACGACCTGAAAAGGCTGATTATCTTTTTATGGAAAGTACATATGGTAATAAATTACACCCAGTCGAAGATGTTGAAGAAATTTTGACCGACCTCATTTTAACGACCCTTCGCGAAAAAGGAAATCTTATTATTCCGAGTTTTGCGGTTGAGCGTATTCAGATGTTAATGTACCTTTTATGGAAGCTTTTCAAAAATAAAAAAATCCCCAATATTCCTATTTTTATGGATAGCCCTATGGGAGATAAGGTATTAGAACTGTTTTATCATTTTCCTGAATGGCATAAGCGTTCGATAGAAGATTTTCGTGCGATGATTAAACATATTACTATCGTACAATCGTATAAAGAAACCTGGGAAACCATTGATGATAAACGGTCAAAGATAATTATTGCCGGAAGTGGAATGGTAACAGGAGGAAGGGTTTTGACCTATTTACAACAATTAATTGACGAACCTTCTACTACGGTTTTATTGGTTGGGTATCAGGCTGAAGGAACGCGTGGTAGACAACTGTTAGATGGTGCTCATGAACTTAAATTTTTTGGGAAATATCATCCTGTTAAAGCTAAAATTAAACATCTTGACAGTTTATCTGCACATGCAGATCAATCGGGGCTTATCTACTGGATGAGTGCTATTCAAAACACCCCTGAAAAGGTATATTTAATTCATGGAGAATCATCTGCATTAAATGCATTTAGGGTGAAAGTAAAAGATACATTTCATTGGGATGTTGAAGTGCCCACCCTCTTATCAGTTGAAAAAATACAATGTTAAGTCCTATTAAACTGATTATTATCATTTTTTAAAGTACAGGCAACAAGTACCTTTATGTGTTTAAGGTAGGTGATGGTACCTTGCTATATACTAAAAAGTGATATATGAAAACAAGAACTCAAACGATCAAGTATGTCAAATGGTTGAGTGCAGATGAAATGCATCACAATACGATGGATTGGCTTTCGGAGTTAGCATTTACACACGATGAACTTCAATTCTTTGAAGAGCTTATTAATTCTTTTACATTTCAGCTTGTAGATACCCAATGGTTTTCAAAAAGTAAATTGCTTGTTGGTCAGATTAGCCAAACCGAAAAGAGCAACAAAGACCTTGTTAAGATTATCACTAAACATAGAAATGAACTTAAAATTATGGTAGATCAAGTTGATCAGTTATCTGAGGAAGAAAATTACAAAAAAGAGCATATGCGTCTCATTGTTTTAGTTCGTGACTTTTTAGCTGAGGTTAAATCGCTTAAATCGGCCCTTTTTGGGCTTATCCAAGAGGTGCTAAAAAAAGATAAGCAAAAACGTTTACTAGACAAACTTTGAAGATAACACTTAGAAAAACATGTCAAAAATCATCCATGTATCTATGAATCTTGTCTGGGTTGAAGTAAAAGATTGATATGTAATTTACCGTTGGAAATGATTTCCAAGCTGGAAGAATACCTAACATTATACTATTTGATTATAAGATGAATATTCGCACTATTTTATTTCTTCTATTCCTGTGTTCAGGATGTGCATCCCTCAATCTAGTTAACCAAAATATCAATCCTGAGTTACCAGCAGTGGCACTTAAAAATGTATTGGTCATTGGTGTAACACCCGATGAGGACTTGCGGAAAGAATTTGAGTTCAAATTCGTAAAAAAGTTAAATGAATACAATATAAATGCATTACAAAGTTCAGTGGTTTTTAAAACTTCTTTTAAGAATGCTGCACAATTCGAATCAGATATTTTAGCCCAAATAGCATTGTTGAAATCTAAAGGCTATGATGCGGTATTAGTTACTTCAGTCAATGGAATTGATCGCTTTCAGTCTCGTAGTGGTGAACATGTCAAATTTGACTATTATTTACGGCGTTTTTCAGCTTATTATGCTGTATTTAGTAAGGCAGATTACGACAAAAATAAAGATGCAGATTACCGAGTTCTCAATCTTCAGACGTCAATTTATAGCTTAAATTCTCATCCAGAAATGACCTTAGTTTGGTCGGGTTTTTACGATTTAATTAACCCAGATACCTCCTCAAAAACGATAGATAAATATATAAAAGCAGTGTGCAGATCGCTTGAAAAAAAACGGTTGATTCTCAAGGAATAATACGTTACATTGCGTATAGATCTATGTGTGTTATTGAACGGCAATACACACGTACAACATTTTAGACATGATTACAACAGAAAATGTCAATATTGACGGACTTACCGATGAGCAAGTTTTACACGCAAGAGAAAAATTTGGTTTTAATCGTGTCAATTATAAAAAACAGAATGAGTTTGTCAAAGGAATAAAGAATTTAGTTAAAGAACCGATGGTTCTTTTGTTGTTAATTACTGCTTCTATTTATTTCATTACAGGTAATTCTGGAGACGGTTTGTTTTTATCGATTGCCGTTGTACTCGTATCAACCATCTCTTTATATCAAGATTCAAGAAGTCGAAATGCGCTTGATAAACTAAAGGATCTCACAAAACCGAAGGGTACGGTTATTCGCAATGGAACGGTTACTACCATTCCTATTGAAGATATGGTGATTGGAGACGCCATGATGGTAGAGGAAGGTTATGCAATACCAGCTGATGGTTATATTATTCATTCTAATGATTTTTCAGTCAATGAATCCTTACTGACAGGGGAGTCACTTCCAGTGTATAAAGACAAGGATAAGGAAGATAATTTTGTTTTTCAAGGGACAACAGTTGCAAGTGGTTTAGCCATTGCCATAGTTACTCAAATAGGAGAGAAGACGAAGCTTGGCGAAATAGGAAAAAGTATTGAAGGTATAAAAGAAGAAAAAACGCCTATCGAAATTCAAATTCGAAGTTTTGTTGAAAAGATGGTCATTGCGGGAAGTATTATATTTCTAGGAGTTTGGCTACTTAATTATTTGCGAAGCTACGATGTATTAGAAAGCTTGTTGAAAGCGTTGACGCTAGCGATGAGTGTTTTACCTGAAGAAATCCCCGTTGCATTTACCACATTTATGGCCCTAGGAACCTGGCGATTGATGAAAATGGGAATCATAGTGAAACAAATGAAAACTGTGGAAACCCTAGGGAGTGCAACAACGATTTGTGTAGATAAGACCGGTACGATAACAAAGAATGAAATGAAGCTTGTTAAGCTCTTTGCGGCTAAATCGAATCGTATTTTCGATACCGAAGGCAAGGACATTAATGAGGACGAGTTAGCGCTTCTTAAACTGGCAATGTGGGCGAGTGAACCCATCCCTTTTGATCCTATGGAAATAGCGTTACACAATGCGTATTCAGCATTTGTATTAGAAGATGAACGTTCAAATTTCACTATGGTACACGAGTATCCACTGGGTGGTAAGCCGCCGATGATGACTCATGTGTTTGAGAATAAAAAAGGCAAACGCATTATTGCGGCAAAAGGTGCTCCTGAAGCTATCTTGGAGGTATCTCAACTTGCGGACGAAGAGAAAAAACATATCGGAGAAATTATGGAAGCCTTGGGCGCTGATGGATATCGTATGTTAGCTGTAGGGGAGACTGATTTTTCAGGGAATCATTATCCTGCGACTCAGCAAGCGTTTACTTTTCAATTTAAAGGAATAGTCGCTTTTTATGATCCTCCAAAAGAAAATATTCAAAAAGTTTTTGACGCATTTGATACCGCTGGGATTAACGTGAAAATAATTACAGGTGATAATGAAACAACCTCACTGGCAATTGCAAAACAAATTCAGTTTAAACATGCAGAGAAACACATTACCGGTAGTGAATTAATGAAGTTATCCAACGAAGAATTACGAGTGGCATCGATTGATAATTTTTTATTTACGCGCATGTTTCCTGCCGCCAAATTGAAAATTGTTAATGCCTTAAAGGAGCAGCATGAAATTGTAGCAATGACAGGAGATGGAATCAATGATGCCCCGGCTTTAAAATCGGCTCATATAGGGGTTGCTATGGGGAAAAGAGGAACTGAAATTGCCAAACAAGCGGCTTCTATGATCCTCTTAGAAGACGATCTCTCAAAAATGGTCGATGCAGTAGCGATGGGACGTCGAATATATACTAATCTAAAGAAAGCGATTCAATACATCATATCTATTCATATTCCCATTATACTTACGGTGTTTATTCCCTTGGCATTAGGGTGGGTTTATCCAGCGATTTTTTCTCCGGTCCATGTAATTTTGTTAGAATTAATTATGGGACCAACCTGCTCAATTATTTATGAGAATGAACCCATGGAGAAAAACACGATGTCTCAAAAACCACGACCATTTACGCGTACCTTTTTTAATTTTAAAGAGCTGTATACGAGTGTAATGCAAGGATTGGTGATTACCTTAGGAATCCTTTTGATTTATCACTATGCAGTGAATTTGGGATATAATGAAAATTTGACGAGAACCATGGTTTTTACTACGATGATTATGGCAAATATAACCCTTACCTTAGTGAATCGTTCTTTTTATTATTCGTTGTTGACTACGTTGAAATTTAAGAATAATTTAGTGGGTATAATGATTGTCATTACGGCAACGTTAACCGCACTTTCTATTTTTATTGAACCACTTTCAAGGTTTTTAAAGTTTGAAGTGTTAAATTTCACACAATTGGGTGTGTCTATACTGGTTGGAATGGTCTCCGTTTTATGGTATGAAATGGTCAAATGGAGAAAAAGAAGAAATAGTCATAATTGTTAACTACAGGTTGATGCGTTTATGAATGTATGATGAATAAAGGGATTTGATTCTGTTTATTTATTTTTGTGGTTGCTGATCCCAAAAACAATCGTTCAAGAAGGTTTTCTTTCTGTACAAAGAGACTCATCATATCGATGGGGTGTAATTGGATATAGGTACTTACGGCACGATCTATGGATAGATTGTCGAGCGTATGATATACATATGTTGAAGAAGAAAGATGGCGTTCTAAGTGAGCTTGGTCTCTTTGAGCTTGTTCATCATCGGTCTCTTCATTGTAGACCCGAACTACATGTACGTGTAAATTATGCTGTTTGACAAAGGCTAAAAACTCGGCAAAATCATTTCCACTTAAGGTATCTACAGGATCTAAGGGTAACAGAATCGTTTTTGGAGTTGTATAGGAATAATTTTCAGGAATAATAAGTGTGGTACATTCAACTTTTCTAATAACATTTAAGGTATTGCTGCCAAAGACAACTTCTTTGGCACCAGTTGCCCCATTGGAGCCCATAACGACTACATCAATATTTTTTGATTTAATAAGCTGTTTAACAGCATCTACCAGTGAATCGTAGTCCACTTTTGGTTTAAATATGGCATTGGGCGACTCATAGGTGCCCCGAAGGGTAGAAACAAACTCTTGTAATTTTTTTTGATGCTTTTTAATGAGTGACTTATAAATGCTCGTCGATGAATCGGTCAATAAATCAACCGTAGTGATTGGTCTTGTAGAATCTTGGACATACAACACATAATACATACATTTTTTATCTTTAAAAAGCTGTATGGCATATTCAATAGCATTTTTTGAAGTATCTGAAAAGTCGGTTAATAAGAGAATAGATTTCATAGATGATTAGTTATAACAGGCTAAAATTACTACAATAGGATGGCTTGTAATATGATATTCATCATAATTTTGGCCCTATAGAGAGGGTAGTTGAAAATCGCGACACGCTACAATTCGAATTAAAAGGATGAAAACAAATTGCGCTATATTTTATAAGGAATAGTCCTTCCCAAATGCAGCTTTGGAAAAAAATTGCCAGATTATTTTCTACATTTTTGTATTATTGAATCGAAAAAATTAAGTTGAAAATTCGCTTATAAAATTAAGATCTTCAAATTAAACAATAAAGAATGATAAAAAGAATCTTTCTCACACCATTTCAAAAATTCGTCAAAATAGAAAGCTTTAGCGGTATCTTATTACTACTTTCAACAATTATAGCCTTTATTTGGGCCAACTCATCTTTTGGAAATATTTACACACAACTTTGGCAGTACGATATTGGCATTGTAACCGATAGTTTTGAATTTAAAAAACCATTGATATTATGGGTGAATGATGGATTAATGGCGATATTCTTTTTTTTAATTGGATTAGAAATTAAAAGAGAATTAGTCATTGGAGAGCTTAATTCCATTAAAAAAATAGCCTTTCCCTTAGTGGGAGCTGTAGGGGGTATGTTGGTACCTATTGCATTCTTTTTGTTTCTCAATAATAATGCAGACACTTCGCAAGGGTGGGGGATTCCCATGGCTACAGATATTGCTTTCTCCCTTGCTGTTTTGAATGTACTTGGAAAACGTGTTCCACTGAGTCTTAAAATTTTCTTAACTGCTTTTGCTATAGTGGATGATATTGGGGCTGTTTTAGTGATTGCGCTATTTTATAGTGGCGCTATAAATGTGACCTTTTTATTAATCGCTTTATTAATCTTAGCTTTTTTATTTTTCCTTTCGTATAAGGGCTATTATTCAACCTTTGTTTTAGTGCTCTTGGGAATCGTTATTTGGTTTCTATTTTTGAAATCTGGAATTCATCCTACGGTAGCTGGAATACTTTTGGCTTTTTCTGTACCAATTAGACAAAAAATAGATACATCTACATTTCTCGTCCAGTTGGAGTCCGTATGCAACAACATTAAAACGGCGAGTGTTTCTAATAAACCCATATTATCAAGTGAGCAAATTGAGTATATTGACGACTTAGAAGATTGGTCTTCAAAATTTCAATCGCCATTACAGCATTTAGAACACAGTTTACACGGCTGGGTTGCGTATTTTATCATACCAATTTTTGCCTTGGCAAATGCAGGTGTACTCGTTGATAGTGAGGCTTATATGGATACCGCCTTGATTACTAATATCGCCATATGCTTAGTGTTGGGTAAAGGTATTGGAATTACCTCCATTGTGATGCTAGCAAAAAAAATAAAGTTGATAACCATACCATCTGATATTAGTATAAAACAAATTATAGGAGTTGCTTTTTTAGCAGGAATCGGATTTACTATGGCAATTTTTATTGCAAGTTTGGCATTTGCGAGTACGCCAAAATTCATAGATTCTGCTAAAATTGGTGTTTTGATTGGCTCGTTTATTTCGGCCCTTATTGGTTATTTAATTTTGCGTATTGATTTCAACAAAAAGGGGTAATTCAATTGGGACGAAATACCAAATAAAGAATTGTATTTAGTGGCGTTAACTATTGTTTAACGATAGGGGTTTAAGGGTCTATATCGAAAACTTTTGAACTTTAAGTAGCCGATGTGAAGTTTTATTTTACATTTCCCGGCGAAATTTTTAAAAATACCATAAGATAAATGAGAGTTGTTACGGTTATATGTAGAAATTTAATTGATCTCATCAAGCTGTGAGTAATTTGTTGCTTTTTGAGCAATATTTTTTTTATTTCTTACTTGAAAACCAGTTTTTTAAGAGCGGGAGTAAAGTCATGTGTTTAATTAGGGAAATTAAAATATATTAGGTATGTTTACATTGTTTTAAACATGTTTATTGTTCTCTTATAGCGATGCTTCAAATAATTAAAAAACGACTAGATAAACAATACGAGATGAAATTCTACGTGCTGTTTTGTACAATTTTTAATTTTGCATTAACTCGAAAACGCAAAATTATCTTCCTGAATTAATCAGGCAATACGAGTTTGCCTGTACAACTCTAATTACATTATATACTAAAAGATGAACTTCAATTTTAAACATATTGAAGGTCGTTACTCGTACATAAATAGTGTATGATTTAGGAGTTTAAGTGATTTTTTTATTATATGAATTTTAAATAATTACACCATGGCTGTATTAAGAAAAAAGCTTACAAAAGCAGAATTAAACGAAAAAAGACAAGAGAAAATTTTAAAAAAATTAGAAGAAAAAAAAATGAAGAAACGGAAGTCTAGGGGGTAAATTTTAATGCACTATTTCTAAACTAAAGAAGGCTGTAAATTCACTTTTACAGCCTTTTTTAATAAAATTATATTTCTTTTCAAATGAAGTTGATCTCAATGTATGAGCATACTATGCTAAATTCTATAGAAGGAATTGAATGGTTATTATGGATAAGCATCTCCTGTAAATAAAAAAAGAGACTGTTTTTCAACAGTCTCTTTGTAGCGAGAGGGGGGCACGATCCCCCGACCTCCGGGTTATGAATCCGACGCTCTAACCAACTGAGCTACCTCGCCATTTTTGAGTTTGCAAATATAAAAACAAATTCATTTGACACAAGTTATCTGCGATTAAATTTTTTTATATAAAAGTTTTTTTTACCCTAAGATATTATATATATTGGCAAACGAAGTAAAACAGCAATTAATGTCAGAAAAAATAAAATTCGAAATAGAATTCCCATTGCATTCGTCGCCAGCTTTTCTCTTTCAGTATTTATCTACTCCTGATGGGTTAAGTGAATGGTTTGCAGATAATGTAAATTCGCGTAGTGATATTTATACCTTTATTTGGGATGGAGCGGAGGAAAAGGCGAAACGTTTATCGCATAAAACCAATGAAAGGATCAAATATAAATGGTTAGAAGACGATGATGCTTCTACTTATTTTGAATTTAGAATTCAAGTGGATGCGCTTACAAAGGATGTTTCATTAATTGTTACCGATTTTGCCGAAGAAGATGAAATAGATGAGTCAAAAATGTTTTGGGAAAATCAAATTGCGCAATTAAAACAAACAATTGGCGCTTAATAAACGATAGAATTTTTAATTTTACGTTTTTTTACAACGGATTTCATGATTAATTATAACGGAGAGTTAAAAGCCACTGAAGATTTTCAGACGGTATTGACGAATAGGGCTTTTAAATACGGAGATGGGCTATTTGAAACCATAAAGGTACGTGGAGGTAAGATTATTTTTGCCGAAGATCACTACTTTAGATTAATGGCTTCCATGCGTATGTTGCGTATGGATATAACCATGAATTTTTCCTTGGAATTTTTTGAGGATCAAATTTTAAAATTACTAAGTCAATTAAACTTAACAGATGCGAGAGTGCGATTTACTGTGTTTAGAGAAGCTGAAGGGTTCTATCTTCCAACTCGTAATACGAGTTCCTTTTTTGTTGAAGCTACTGAGTTGAATATACCTCATAAATCATCGTATGAAGTAGATTTATTTAAAGATTATTACGTTTACTCAGGCATCTTATCTACCTTAAAAACCAACAATAGAATTCTCAATGTTTTAGCTAGTAATTACGGAGCTGAACAGGGATTAGATAATTGTTTATTACTGAATGAGTCGAAACACTTGGTTGAAGCCATCAATGGGAATTTGTTTGTAATTAAAGGGGATGTGATTGCGACACCGGCATTGTCTGAAGGTTGTATCAAAGGGATTGTGAGAAAAAAACTTATTGAATTGTTAAAAGTTCATCCGAAGTTTTCTATTGAAGAGCGGGCTATTTCACCGTTCGAATTGCTAAAAGCCGATGAATTATTTATTAGTAATAGTATTATTGGTATCCAACCCATTACGAAATATAGAAAGCGTGAATTTGAGACGGTTAAAACCCAAGAGATTAGGGAGGGGTTTGAGAAATTAAATTCAACTACCTAATTTAAACTGATATTTTCAGGGGCATTTGCCCATAATGGATAGTCACCGCCGAAAGACAATAGATTGTCTTTCCATATAGAATGATCGGATATGTCAAAGATATTTTTATACGTATTGTCGATAACAATCCATGAAGTGGTGTCTAATTCACTTTGCAATTGATCTTTGCTCCACCCGGAATAACCTAAAAAGAATCTTATATCCAGTTTTTTTAGCAGGTTTCGTTCTAAAAGTTTTTGTACATTTTCAAAATTTCCACCCCAATAAATGTTTTCAGCAATTTGAATACTCTCAGGAATTAATTCGGGAACACGATGAACAAAGTATAAATTTTCTTGAGAAACAGGACCTCCATTATAGATAATTAAATCAGATTTGGTGTCTGGCAATAAATCACCTAAGGTGAATTCAGAGGGTTTGTTAAGGATAAAACCAATAGAGCCCTCGTCGTTGTGTTCTGATAGTAATATGACGGAGCGATTAAATGAAGTGTCATTTAATATGGAAGGTTCGGCAATTAGAAGTTTGCCTTTTGTGAGTTTTTTAGAGTTCATCTAAGAGAATTGTCCTCTAATATAGAAAAAAAAATTAATCTAAAGCAAAAAAAACCCCCATCGAAATGAGAGTTTTGAAGCTTTTCAAAATTATTTAATTAGTTTACTGAAGTTTTTAATTCAGCTCCTGGTTTAAATTTAACCACATTTTTAGCAGCAATTTTGATTGTTTTTCCAGTTTGAGGATTTCTTCCATCTCTAGCAGCTCTTTTAGAAACTGACCAAGAACCGAAACCTACTAAAGAAACTCTTCCACCTTTTTTCAATGTACTTTCAACGTTACCCATTAAAGAGTCTAAAGCTTTTTTAGCCGCCGCTTTTGAAATGCCTGCGTCTGAAGCCATAGCTTCTACTAATTCAGATTTGTTCATAATTCTTAATTTAAATTTGTTAAAATATATTTTTGCTTTAAAAGCATAACAAATATAGATTTAATAAGGGTTTACACAAGATTCTACCCTGTAAATGCACTATTTTGTTGATAAATAGCCTGGAAATGTTAATAACCACCTTGTTTTGTCGTAAAAAATTCCGCTTAACACCTTAAAATAGTGGGGTTACATGAATTTTGCCTCCGAATGAAAGCGGTATCCATTTAATAAATCTTTACTTTTCATTTTACGTTTTCCTGCTAATTGTAACGTGTGAATTTTAATAAAGCCATTTTTAACGGCGACACGAAAATCCGAATTTTTTAACTCTATTTGACCAGGCGTGAGGTGGTGCTCTTCTTCTATTTGACTAATTGAATAAATTTTTACAGAAACAGATTGGTCTCCGTTGACTAAAGTAGTCCAAGCCGCAGGGTAGGGGTCTAAGCCTCGAATAAAATTGTAAATTTCATTGCGTGTTAGGTTCCAATTAATTTGGCAATTGTGTTTGAATAATTTGGGTGCTTCTTTTGGGTTCGAGGCTGGTTGTGGTTGTGGGTTTACTTGTTCTTTTCGAATGAGTTCTAAGGTTTCTATGACCGTCTTTGCTCCGAGATGCATTAATTTATCATGGAGGGAAGAGGCATTGTCTTCTGGTGTAATGCTTGTTTTATGCTGTAATATGACGGCACCCGTATCGATTTTATCATCAATAAAAAAGGTAGTGACTCCAGTTTCTGTTTCTCCATTAATAATGGCCCAATTTATAGGGGCCGCTCCACGATAGGCAGGGAGTAAGGAAGCGTGTAGGTTAAACGTCCCATATTGTGGCATTTCCCACACCACTTTAGGTAGCATGCGGAAAGCGACTACTACTTGAATATTTGCCTTGAGTTCGGCTAATTCTTTTAAAAAATCGGGATCTTTTAAGTTGGTCGGTTGGAGAATCGGGAGGTCTAGCGTTTTTGCATATTTTTTTACGGCAGATTCATTGATTTTTAAACCGCGTCCAGCTGGTCGATCAGGTGCTGTAATTACACCAACAACGTTGTAGTTTTGTGCGATAATCTCAGTTAATATACCCACTGCAAAATCAGGGGTTCCCATAAAAATAATTCTTGGTTCAATCATGCGTTCTTAGCGTCAATTTTTGGTGTAAATTTAAGGTAATTTTTTGATCGTCTAGTAATTGTCGAAGTTGTGAAATTATGGTAGCCTTATCGTCGTTGAGGTTTGCGACAAGTTCCTCAACACTCATGGGTTTTTTTTTGAGTAGTTCTAAAATGTTGACGGCGAGTTCTTTTTGACTTATGCGACTACTGGTAATCGTTTTCTTAGAACGACAAAGATCACAATTTCCACAAGGTTTTTTTAACGTTTCACCAAAATATGCCAGTAAACGTTGGTTTCGACAATGTTCAGTATGCTGAACAAAATTTATCATTGCCGTTAATTTATCTTTGCTTATCTGAAGCCGATGTTTAATGTTTCTTCGGATCCGATTTATGGTGTAGTTATCTTCTCGTGGCATTAAAAATTGCAGATGACTTACCGTTCTTTGAGGATGGTAGTCAATCCATTCATGAGTATTTAGTTTGATCAACATTTGTCTTAGTTCCTGAGGCTTTACGTGCAATCTTGAGGCTAAAAAAGTCTCGTTAATAGGTACGTAATTTTCAAAAATACCTCCATAGGTTCTCAGTAATAAGGTTAATAAAGCATTTTTTTGATTCTTATTAATGGCTAAAATTTGTGAAGGACGACCCATTATTTTTATACTTGAATTTTTGTTAAAGCCCTCTTCAAAGACGAGTACACCTTCTTTTTCGAGTACTTTTAGTGCATTGTACGTTTGTGGAATGACCAATTTAAACCGCGCACAAAATTCGGTTAAATTAAATTCGAATTTTTGATCAGGTTGGCTTCCATAACTAATATAGAGATACTGGTTAAGTGAGGTGTAGACTTTTTTAACTGCATCTACAGTAACGGCTCCTCTCTTGTATTGTGTTTTTAGATTTTCTATTAAATGATCGTTCACAAAGAGATAGGCTGTTGCCTTTGCCCCATCACGTCCTGCACGTCCAGATTCTTGCATGTAATTTTCAAGGCTTTGTGGGATGTCTAAATGAAAAACCTGACGGACATTATCTTTATCGATCCCCATTCCAAAAGCATTTGTTGCTACCATAATCGGTTTTCTTTCAGACATCCATTGGTCAAATGCCTTATTTTTATCTTCTTTTGGAAGTCCTCCGTGGTAATACACACTCTCAAACCCGTGTTGATTTAGATAGTCGCTGTAGTTTTTGACTCTATTTCTACTAGAAGCATAGATGATTGCAGGCTCTTTCTTTTTGTTAATTAATGCTTTGAGCTGAGGATATACATTGTCAGTATGTATGATTTTTAGATCAATATTAGGGCGTTGAAGTGATTTTTGGATTAATACAGCATTGTTTAATGCTAGTTGCTTATGGATGTCCTCAATTACGCTTTTTGTTGCAGTAGCGGTTAAAGCGATAATGGGCGCTGTAATGTCTAGTGCTCTTAGTAAATGAATTTTTAAATAAGCGGGCCTAAAGTCATGTCCCCATTCAGAAATACAATGGGCTTCATCTACTGCGATTAAATTAATTTGAAGTTGTCTTAATTTTTGTTGGATAAAATCAGACTGTAGTTTTTCAGGGGACAGGTATAAGAATTTATAATTTCCAAATTGTAAATTGTCAAAAGCCTGAATAATTTCCTCTTGATTTAGTGCAGATGTAATGGCAATGGCTTTGATTCCTTTTGATTGCAAATGATTTACCTGGTCGTCCATTAAGGCTAATAAGGGGGATATTACTAAGCAAACTCCAGGATTTACCATGGCGGGTACTTGATAACAAAGTGATTTTCCGCCACCAGTAGGCATAATTACAATCGTGTCTTGCTTGTTAAGAACCGATGTAATCACTTCTTCTTGAGGAGCCTTAAAAGCATTGTAATGCCAGTATTTTTGTAGAATCTGTAGAGCTTTTTTGTTCAATTTTTTAACGAATTGTAGATGAATTTAAGACGCTCAGAAATCGTGCCGATTGGAATTTCTACGACATGATGTCCTAAATCTGTATACGTTTTTTTTAAAGCAAGATACAAGGTACAGGCCAAATTAAAATCTTCATATCGCTCTTCATCCTGTGTGTATATTTCTTTCCAAGGAGGTAATATAAAAATTAGATCATACCGATGTTCTTTACTTATATTCCAAAAACTTTTTGGATAGGTTGTATTTGAGGCTTCAAGATAAGCTATTATATCAGGAATTCCTCGGTCAAAAAACACGTGATCTTGTTGAAGGTTAATAATTGCTTGAAACTGTTTTTTGCGACCTTCAAGGAGTAATTGACTAAATCTCACAGGATCTTCTAAATAAAGGTATTCCACGCCACGATTTCTTGCTTTTTGTGTGATTTCTCTTGAAATTTCAGGCATACAAAGGTGCCCTTCATCCGCTAAAGCACTAATTAAGGTTGTTTTTCCACTGCTAGGCCCCCCTGTAATCACAATTTTTTGTGGCATTTTTTTTCTCGTGTTATCACAACAAAGAAAAAAAATATTTACTACTAAGCTAAATATAATCTGTATTTTTGTCAATCTTTAGTAAAATGTCATTATGAGTAACCAAGAGGATTTTTATAAAAAGCTAAAATTCAGATTAGAAGAAACTACTATTTTTCCTACAAAATACATGTATAAGTTCATCATTCCAAAGGATGAGGAAAAAGAGAATGCGATTAAAGATGTTTTTGATCATTTAGGCGCGGTCATTGAATCAAAACCTTCTAAAACAGGAAAGTATATTAGTTTAACGGTGTTGGTACATTTAGCTTCAGCCGATGAAGTGATTGTGAAGTACAAGGAGGTTGGAAAGGTTGAAGGAGTAATATCTTTGTGATATTTTTAACACGATTCTTTAGAAATATGCAATAATTTTGTACGCTAACCAAGTAAAATACTTCTTCAGATAATTTTGAAATTTTCCTTAGTATCTACTATGAATAATTTGAAACGTTTCTTTTTTGTCTTGCTCTGTGCGGCAAGTATAAATCTATTTTCACAAGCAGATGATGCCACTTTGTTTACAGTTGATGGAGATATTATTACGGTTGGTGAATTTATGAAGGTCTTTAATAAAAATAGAGATATTGTCGCTAAAGAAAATAAAAAATCAATTGCCGAATACTTAGATTTATATATAAATTACAAACTTAAACTTAAAGAAGCATATCGCTTAAAGTATGATACGGTGCGAGCTTATCGAGAAGAATTAGCGTCGTATAGAGAACAATTAATGGCTCCGTATTTAATTGATAGTAAGGTGACACGTCGCTTAGTTAAAGAAGCTTATGATCGATCAAAATTTGATATTGATGCCAGTCATATCTTAGTGTTAGTTCCGCCAAATGCGAGTCCAGCAGATACCTTAAAAGCTTATCAGAAGATACAAAAGGCACGACGACAAGTGCTTGCTGGGACCTCTTTTGAAACCGTAGCAAAAAAATATTCAGAGGATCCATCCGCTAAAAAGAATGGGGGAAATTTAGGGTACTTTACGGTGTTTTCAATGGTCTACCCTTTTGAATCAGTTGCTTATAACACCCCTGTTCATCAAGTTTCCGCTCCCTTTAGAACAAATTATGGCTATCATATTCTTAAGGTAAATGATAAAAGACCGTCGGATGGTGAAGTAGAAGTTGCTCATATTATGATTAAACACAATCCTTCAGATTCCGTAGCCGCTAAGGTTAAAATAGGTGAGATCTATCAAAAATTAAAACAGAATGGTCATTTTGATTTAATGGCAAAACAACAATCTGATGATCGGAATTCAGCCATTAATGGAGGCGTATTGCCTAAATTTAATCGTACAAGAATGATTGATGAATTTGCCAATGTTGCTTTTTCTTTAAAAGAACCAGGTGAATTGTCAGAACCGTTTAAAACTTCACAAGGGTGGCATATCGTTAAATTGATTAAGAAATTACCCATTGGTGATTTTAAAGATGAGCGCGACGCGTTGGAGCGGAAAATTGAAAAAAGTGAGCGCGCAAAAATTGCTGGAAAGTCAGTCTTACTTAGATTGAAATCTACGTATAAAATTAAGCCTAATAAAACGTTGGTTGACGCTTACATAAAAGGGGGGACATTGCAGGCATACAAAAGTCAAAAAGAGGTTATTGCGACGATTAACGGAAAGGAAATTCCGTTGGATTCATTTATTAGGTATCTCGAAAGCTCTAAGGAAAAAGGAGCTTTGGCGTTTGATCATTTTATGGATCAAGAAATTTTAACCTATTATAAAGAGAATTTAATTCATACAGAACCTGAATATGCATTTACCCTGAAAGATTATCGAGAAGGTTTATTGCTTTTTGACGTTATGCAAGATAAAATATGGGGACAAGCAGAACGTGATACTATCGGATTAAAAGCGTTTTACGAAAAACATGCCGATTTATACCAATGGGGAAAACGCGCAGCGTTAGTTATTGCACATTGCACTAATTTATCAAAAGCCAAAGAAGTAAGACGCTTGTTAAAACAAGGTAAGAGTAATAGCGAAATTAAAAAAATAATGAATGAAGGGGCTACTATTCACGTATTGTTGAGTTCGGGTGTTTTAGAGGAAGGTAATAAGAAGTTACCGGCTAATTTTACTTTCGATAAACTCGGTGTATCTGATGTTTTAGGAAAGGAAAATGATTTTACGATTATAAAGATAAATGAGATTTTACAACCTGAACAAATGAGCTTTCAACAAGCAAGAGGAGCTGTTGTTAATGATTATCAAGCATATCTTGAAGCTTCGTGGCTTAAGGGATTGAGAAGTAGGTATAACGTGTCAGTTGATAATGAAACGTTGAACGCATTAAAGCAGGCACATGGAGAATAATAGCATACGAAATATTCTTTTCATAGGGCTTCTAATCTGTATGTCTTGTAAGCATACAGATCAAGATAATGAGGTAGTTGCTAGGGTGAATGCCTCTGTGTTACATAAAGCTGAAATTTTGAAAGCAATGCCGTCACAATTTACAAAAGAAGACAGCGCCTTGTTTTTTCAAAATTATATCAATGAGTGGGCATTGAAACAATTGCTTTTACAAAAGGCCCGAATTAATTTAGCTACTGAATCTGAAGAAATTAATAGTCTTGTAGATAAATATAAACAGGACTTGTTAATTAATAAGTATAAAGAGGCTGTTGTAAAACAAGAGTTAGATACCGTTGTAACAGAGTCTGATATTGAAGACTTCTATGTGAAGAATAAACAAATTTTCAGATTAAATGAGGAGCTTGTAAAATTTAGATACGTATCGTTTGACAATTCGCTCAACAATGCAAAACAAATAAAAAAATGGTTTGAGCATGAGAATCAAGAAGAGGATGAATTAATAAAGGAACATGAGTTGCAATTGCAAGCGTTACATTTGAATGATTCTATTTGGGTTAAATTTGACGATGTAGCAAGAACAACACCAATTCTAACGAGTTATGATAAATCTGAGGTGTTGCGAAAAAACAAAACAATTGAAAAAGAAGATAGTCTGCGGACTTATATAGTTAAAATTAAAGACGTATTATTGCGGAACGAAATAGCCCCGATGAGTTATGCAGTTCCGACCATTAAACAAATGATTCTGCATCAACGAAAGCTTCATTTGTTAAAGAAAATCGAGGAAACAATAACGGAAGATGCTATTAAAAATAAAGAATTTCAAATTTATTAAGATGTTAAAAAAGTGTGTGTTTTTCATAATGCTTGGGATGACCATTCAGATGGCTGGGCAGGATACAGCAGAAGTTGAAACAGGAACAACTTCACGAGTGAAACTAGATGGTGTAGCAGCGGTGGTTGGTAAAAATATTGTACTCGACTCAGAAATTGCAGCATTTAAATTAAGCATTGAACAAGAAAGTGAAGGTAAAGTAACTGTCAGTGATTGTGAAATGATTGAACAAATTATGCACAGAAAATTGTTAGCGCATCACGCAGTGGTGGATAGCCTAGAAGTGACAGAAGCAGAAGTTCAAGGTATTGTTAATCAAAAAATAGCTTACTTTTTGTCTGAATTAGGGTCAGAAGAGAACTTATATCGCTATTATGGGTTTGATGATATGGACGAATTGAGAACGGAGTTTATCAATGTAGAAAAGGAGTCTCGATTGATTCAAAAAATGCGACAAAATATAACCAAAGACGTAAGTGTAACCCCAGAAGAAATTCGCAATTATTTCAATAGTTTAAAGGAACAAAATAATTTACCAGAAATTGGCGCTGAAGTTGAAATAGGTCAAATTGTTATAAACGCTAAATCTTCTGAGGAAGAAAATCAACGGGTTATTGATAAATTAAATGAACTGAAGAAAGAAATTCAAAACGGGAGTAGTTTTAAAATGAAAGCGTATTTGAATTCTGATGACCCTGCGGTAAGTGGTAATAGAGATGGTCAAGGAGGTAAATACACCATTACCAGGGAGAGTGGTTTTGATACCGATTTTAAAGAGCAAGCTTTTAGTTTAGAAGAAGGCGAAATTTCAAAACCGTTTAAAACGCTTTTTGGGTACCATATTTTACGGGTGGATAAAATTAGAGGAAAGCAACGAGAAGTAAGTCATATTTTAATTCAACCTGAAATCACAGAAGAAGAACTTCGTAGAGATCGGGATACCTTAACAATGATAAAGAATAAAGTACTCAGTGGGGAAATGACTTTTGAAGAAGCTGTAAAGAAGTATTCAGAAGATAAAGAAACGAAAGCGACTTATGGTTTGTTAATGAATGGTGAGACGAATGATTCTAAATTTGAGCTTACAAGGATGGACCCTACGTTGTACGCACGAATTTCATCGCTTAAAGTAGGTGAGTTTACAGAGCCATTTTACGATGAGACTGTACAAGGGTTAAAGATGAATAAAATCTTATATATCAAATCTAGAACTGAATCACATATTGCCGACTTAGGAAAAGATTATGTGAAAATTCAAAATTTGGCTTTACAGAAAAAACAAAATGAAGCCATTGCGAAATGGGTAAAAGAAAAAATTCCAGAAACCTATATCAAACTCAATAATCAGTATAAAGATTGTGATTATGAGAATAATTGGTTAAAAAATTAAGGCATGTCGGACGTTGCAGCAGTAGAGCAATTAGTTGCTAAATACAAGGATTTAAAACGCGAAGTTCAAAAGATCATAGTTGGTCAGGATGAGGCCATTGATCATGTGTTGTTATCGGTACTATGTGGAGGTCATTCCCTTTTAATAGGAGTGCCTGGTTTGGCCAAAACCTTATTGGTAAATACCATTGCTAAAACATTAGGACTTAATTTTAAACGGATACAATTTACCCCTGATTTGATGCCGTCGGATATTATTGGTAGTGAAATTTTAGATGAGAGTCGGCAATTTAAGTTTATTAAGGGGCCCATTTTTTCGAATATTATTTTAGCAGATGAGATTAACAGAACTCCACCCAAAACACAGGCAGCACTCTTAGAAGCAATGCAAGAAAAATCTGTTACGGTGGCAGGACACCCTTATCAATTGGAAGCGCCATTTTTTGTGTTGGCTACCCAAAACCCCATTGAACAAGAAGGAACGTATCCTTTACCAGAAGCTCAATTAGATCGTTTCATGTTTTCTATATTATTGAACTATCCAACGTTTGATGAGGAAATTTTAATAGTGAAAAATACGACAAATGACGTAGTACAACAATTGAATCCTATTTTTTCTGCACAAGAAATTCTAAATATTCAACAGTTGATACGACGAATTCCCGTAGCTGATAATGTGATTGAATACGCTGTAACTTTAGTCGCTAAAACGCGGCCAAATTCAGCTAAAACTATCGATATGGTCAATGAATATATCGATTGGGGAGCAGGGCCACGTGCCTCTCAGAATTTAATAATTGCTGCCAAAGGCTATGCAGCTATTCGTGGTAAATTTTCTCCAGATATTGAAGATGTTCGCAATGTTGCAAATGCCATTTTAAGACATCGTATTGTAAAGAATTACAAAGCGGATGCGGAAGGTATTACAGAAGAAGCGATAATTAAAGCCTTGTTTTAAGACGCAGGATTGCGTTTTTAAAGCCATTTTCTTTGTCAATCCTTAAAATTCAAGGCAATTGAGAGTGGTGTAAATCGACGTCGTAAGACATGAATTTAAAGGAGGAGAGGTTTTATTTGTAAGGTTACTTATGGTAATTTTATAGGGAAAAATCCCCAAAATTGGGTAGGTGAAAATCTTCTTCCTATTCAAGCTCAATCAATTAAACTATTTTTTGTACATTTGCACTCCTTTTTGCGGGTATAGATTTAAAAAGGAGCGAAATAAGGTAATTAATATAAACTTCTTTTACTGTTGAGTCCGTTAATAATCTAATTAACAGTAAAATACAAACATTTTTTTAGGCACATGTCTAAGTTACAAGAAAAAATAGAATTATACACAGGTGAAGTTGAAAAATTAGGAATTAACGTTGATAAGAATTTATTAGCGCGCGTTACTAAAGGATTAGGTCCTTCAATTTACAAAGTGGATGCTGAAAAAGTATCAAGCTCTGATCCAAAAGAATTAGAGACGGTAAAAAATAATTTCTTAATTAAGAAATTAGGATTGGAAGATAGCCCTAAGCTCGACGAAGCCATTGCGAAAGCTATTGAAACCATCGGTTCTTCAAATCGAAATAAGTACCGTGCAATTTTTTATACCATTTTGGTACAAGATTTAGGACAAGAAGGTTTTTATGCGAATGAGCAAGAGGATGTAGAGGAAGAAACTGAAAAAGAAACTGCGAAGGTTGAAGCAAAAGCAGAGGAAGTTAAGGAAGAAGCTCCTGTAAAAGAAGAAGTGAAAGCTGAAAAGAAAGAGGAGGCTACTGCTGAACCTACTGAAAAGTTTGTCGCTAAAAATACACAAGAGTTTTTAGATTCATTTAATTGGCATAAGTACGAAGAAGGAATTGAAGCCGTAGACGATGAAAAATTGGCTGCGTTTGATAAAGCCTTAGAAGGTACTGTTGGATTTGTTAATGAACATGAAGTTATTGACGGAACCGTTGCGAGATTAACAGATCGTGAAGCAATTATTGACATCAATTCTAAATCAGAAGGTGTTATCTCTTTAAATGAGTTTAGATATAATCCAAACTTAGCTGAAGGTGATGTTGTTGAGGTATTGGTTGATAAAAGAGAAGATAGTACAGGTCAATTGGTATTGTCTCATAAAAAAGCTAGAGTAATCAAAGCTTGGGATCGTGTAAATAAAGCACACGAAACACAAGAAGTGGTAAATGGTTTTGTTAAATGTAGAACTAAAGGAGGAATGATTGTTGATGTTTTCGGAATTGAAGCCTTCTTACCAGGTTCTCAAATTGATGTAAAACCAATTAGAGATTACGATCAGTATGTGGAGAAAACCATGGAATTTAAAGTGGTTAAAGTAAATCATGAATTTAAAAACGTGGTTGTTTCGCACAAAGCTTTAATTGAAGCTGATTTAGCTGAACAAAAGAAAGAAATTATTGGTCAACTTGAAAAAGGTCAAGTACTAGAAGGAATCGTTAAAAACGTAACTTCATACGGTGTATTTGTAGATTTAGGTGGTGTTGATGGTTTAATTCACATCACAGATTTATCATGGAGTCGTATTAATCATCCAACCGAAGTGGTTGAATTAGATCAAAAACTAAATGTTGTTATTCTTGATTTCGATGATAACAAATCTAGAATTCAATTAGGATTGAAACAATTACAAAAACATCCATGGGAAGCCTTAGATGAAAACTTGAAAATTGGAGATAAAGTAAAAGGTAAAGTTGCAATTATCGCAGATTACGGAGCATTTATCGAAGTAAGTCAAGGAGTAGAAGGTCTTATCCACGTTTCTGAAATGTCATGGTCAACACACTTGCGTTCGGCTCAGGATTTTGTAAAAGTTGGAGATGAAGTAGAAGCAGTAATTTTAACTTTAGACCGTGATGAACGTAAAATGTCATTGGGTATTAAGCAATTACACCCAGATCCATGGACTGACATTACCTCAAAATATCCTGTGGGATCTACACATACCGGTATTGTAAGAAACTATACTAATTTTGGTGTGTTTGTTGAACTTGAAGAAGGCATTGACGGATTGGTATATATTTCTGATTTATCTTGGACTACCAAAGTGAAACACCCATCTGATTTTGTAAAAGTTGGTGACGAATTAACGGTTCAAGTATTGGAGTTAGATGTAGAAGGGCGTAAATTGAATTTAGGTCATAAACAAACTACTGAAAATCCTTGGGATGCTTTTGAAGACCAATTCCAAATTGATTCTGTACACACTGGTACCGTTACACAAAAAACGGATAAAGGTGCCATTGTAACGTTTGGAGATATTGATGTTGAAGCATTTGTACCTTCACGTCATATGGAAAAAGAAGACGGAAGCAAAATTGAAAAGGGTGAAACCACAGAATTCAAGGTGTTAGAATTCAGTAAAGAGTACAGAAGATTAGTTGTTTCGCACACAGCAATCTTTAGAGCTCAAGAGCAAAAGAATATCAAAAGCGCCAAGAAGAAAATGGATGATAATATCGAAAAATCTACCTTAGGTGATATCTCAGCATTAGCTGATTTAAAAAACAAAATGGAAGGAAACGAGTAATCGTTATTCGATGATTAGATATGAAAAACCGCTGCTTGTCAGCGGTTTTTTTTGTTTTAAAAGTTGGGTGTCAGGTTGATGGAATGGGCGTATCTATGAATGTAGGAGAAACAGTGATAATCTTTTGCATATAAAAATAATCATAGGCAATCTTGCGAACAACGGCCTTGCTAACATTATTTGGTAAAGATATTTAGGGTACGAAAAATTAACGTACAGAACCTAGAATAATTTTTTTACAGGGTTTTCAATTAAGGATTTACCTTTATATTTGCCTTTTTAAAAGTATACTATGAGCTTAATCAAATCAATTTCTGGAATTCGAGGAACCATTGGAGGTAACGTTAATGATAATCTTACCCCTGTAGATACTGTAAAGTTTGCTGCCGCCTATGGTAGCTGGTTAATTTCACAACATCCAACCAAAGATACCATAACGGTTGTCATTGGAAGGGATGCACGAATTTCTGGAAAAATGATTAGTAGCTTGGTGGCGAATACCCTCGTGGGGATGGGAATCCATGTAATCGATTTAGGATTGTCAACGACACCAACTGTAGAGGTAGCTGTTCCCTTAGAAAAAGCGGATGGGGGTATAATCTTAACTGCTTCGCACAATCCGAAACAGTGGAACGCCCTTAAATTATTAAATCACAAAGGAGAGTTTTTAAATGGAGAAGAAGGAGCTAAAATTTTAGCACGTGCTGAAAGCGATGATTATACTTTTGCTGAGGTTGATTCTTTGGGCGTTTACAACAAAGTAAAAGGGTATATGGATAAACATATCGACGAGGTGTTAGCATTAGACCTCGTAGATGTTGATTTGATTCGTAAGGCACAATTTAAAGTCGTAGTAGATGCCGTGAACTCAACAGGGGGAATCGTAATTCCCGCATTGTTAGAGCGCTTAGGGGTTGATTGTGTTAAGTTGTATTGTGAGCCAAATGGTGAATTTCCACATAACCCAGAACCATTAAAAGAGCATTTAACGGATATTTCTGAGCTTGTTGTGAAAGAGAACGCACATTTAGGTATTGTAGTAGATCCAGATGTAGATCGTTTAGCGTTGGTCTGTGAAGATGGTACTATGTTTGGAGAAGAGTATACCTTAGTGGCTTGTGCCGATTATGTTTTAAGCCAAACACCTGGCAATACGGTCTCTAATTTATCTTCGTCACGAGCATTGCGGGATGTGACAGAAAAGCATAAGGGTAGCTACCGAGCAAGTGCTGTCGGTGAGGTGAATGTAGTTCAATTAATGAAAGACACCCATGCTGTAATTGGCGGAGAGGGAAATGGAGGGATTATCTATCCAGCCGCTCATTATGGACGTGATTCTTTAGTGGGTGTTGCCTTGTTTTTAACACATCTTGCAAAGGAAAAAGTTTCTTGTAGAGCGTTAAGAGATAGTTATCCAACCTACTTTATGTCTAAAAATAAAATTCAATTAACCCCTGGGTTAGATGTGGATGCTATACTGAAGACCATGGCTGAATTACACCAAAACGAAGAGGTAAATGTAATTGATGGGGTCAAAATTGACTTTGCCAACGAATGGGTTCATTTACGGAAATCAAATACGGAACCCATTATTAGAATATATACAGAGAGTACCAGTCAAGCAAAAGCGGACGATTTAGCAAAGACTACCATGCAAAAAATTGCAGAAATTGCAGGGTTGTAATAAAATATCAATGGGTTGCGTTTTTAAAAACAAATTAAACCCATGATTTAATAGAAGGTTGTATTTGGTTCAATAAGGGGAGTAAAATTAGGTTGTGCTTTTGAATTTAGCATGCTTAAACCGCTTATGTGTCCAAAAATAATAGGCAGGAGCCTCTTTAATATGGTCTTCGAATTTTTGTAAAAAAGTATCTGTTATTTCAAAATCTTTAACGCTATTTGGCTGTTCTGTGAGAATTTCAAAAGTAGATTCATAATACCCGCGTTTAACTCTTTTGGTTGTAAACATCACTACTGCCAAATCGTGTTTCTTGGCTAAATATTCAGCTCCAGTATGGATGGGAACTTCTACTCCAAAAAAAGGCCCCCAATGATGTGCTTTGTTTCGTTTTGGCGATTGATCTGTCAAAAAGCCATACATTGCTTGAACTTTTTCACGATGATTTCGGTCAATGGTAGAAGAAGTTTCTTTGGTGGGAACCAAATGCGTGCCAAATCGGCCTCTTGACCTTCTTATTTGGCGTTCAAAATACGGGTTTTCTAATTTTTTATAAACGGCAAAACCAGTAGATTTTATGTATTTATTCAAGATAAAAATCCACTCCCAGTTTCCGTAATGCCCCCCCATTAACAAAATGCTTTTTCCTTGTTTTTCGAGTGCATGAATGAGTTCAATATTGGTGAATTTATACCGTGCTGAAATTTCAGCTTCAGAAATAGTAAATGATTTAATCATTTCAAAAAGCACATCCACAAAATGACGATAGGATTTTTTAATGAGGCTTTTTATTTCTTTGGGTGATTTTTCTGGAAAGGCTAACCGTACATTTTTCTCAACAACTTTTCTTCGATATCTTATTATATAATAGGTCACTATGTAGAAAAAATCCGAAACGAGATGCATTACCCGGAAGGGTAAAATGGAGATTAACCAAATGAACGGATATACAAGGATAAAACTTAAAAAGTGCATGTTGTAAATTTGGACAAATATCGGGATATAATTTTATCTTTGACAAAATTTCTACACACAAATGAATCCAGTTTTACTTGTATTAATAGCAGCCAATGTTTTATTTTCTATGAAAGGTTTTTCAGATCGTTTGTTTTTTGAAAAATATAAGTTCCAAGTAGGTCCGATCCAACGAGGGGAGCGACTACGCATGTTTAGCTCTGGCTTTTTACATGTTGATCAAATGCATTTATTTTTCAATATGTTTACCTTATTTATCTTTGCTGATGCTGTGATTGATGTCGTTGGGGTCGTGAAATTTTTAGTGATTTATTTGGGGAGTTTAATGGCGGGAAGTACACTTGCCTTGAGTTTTCATAAAAAGGAGCCTTATTATGCCGCAGTAGGGGCTTCCGGTGCGGTAATGGGGGTCTTATATGCCGCTATAATGCTTAATCCAAACATGAAATTATCCTTTTTGTTTTTTCCATTTATACCTATTCCAGGCTATGTATTTGGCGTAGGTTATTTATTGTATTCCATGTATGGAATGAAAAATCAAGTTGGAAATATTGGTCATTCTGCACATCTTGGGGGAGGAATAGGTGGTTTTGTACTTACCTTAGCCTTGTTTCCTCAAATTTTTAAAGAGAATCCCTTCATTATAGGCATCCTTTCAGTACCCATAATTTTGATGTTTGTATTTAAAGATAAATTATCAAAGAATAGGTGAGTTTACTTTGCTAGAATACTTCAATAAGTTCTTTGCATAAGGTGAAGTTACTATCAATGTTGGAATAAAAAAAAGCCCCATTCGGGGCTTTTTCACGCTTCTTCTTTTTCATTCTTCTTCTTTTTCAAGCTCTTTTTCTTTTTCATATTTTTTTTATCTTCTGCTTCTATTTTGTGCAGAATTACTTGTGTCACTGCGTTTTTTTACAGTTTGAAGGGTTCTTTTTTGAGTTGAGGAACCTTTATGTGTTGCGGGTTTTCTCACGTGAACCTTTTGCGATCGTACCCTAGAATTTTGCGTGGGGGCCTTGGCTTTAGTTGAAACTCGACTCGGTTGATTAACTTTTCTTTTCAATTGAACCTTGCGTTCTACTTGAGTAGGTTTTCTTATAGATCGATGACTGTTATTAGCTGTTTGATTTGTACGTCGTCCCACCGGTTTTCTTATCATATCTTTTTTCCCCTTGGTTTGTGGGATTCTGCGTTGAGTAATCGAATTTCTATGCGCACTTCTGCTTCGTACATCACGTCTTACCGTATGATTAGTACGCCTTGAAGCGGTACTATTATGTTGTGTGCGAATTCTACCATCAATGGTTCTGAAATTTCTACGTGTATTATAGCGTTTAGCTGCTTTATAAGCCGTGCGATTGTGTCCCCAAAATTTATAGCGTTTAGGTGTATAATGTCTTCTATACGGTTTATAACTTACGATACAACGATTAAATAAAGGACGAACAAAAAATGTGTGAAATGGATTAAATACATAATATCTATTGTAGCGGTTAATATACCCATTATAATGTGAGTAATGTCCATTCGCATGATAATAGATACGCATTCCGCCTACACGAACCACGCGATTTGATTGATAGCTAATAGAAACGTTTCCAGCTTTACTAATACGTCCGTAATGGTCATAATAAATAGGAACATCTTCTATTTGTATAATGGCACCATAATCATCGTATTGTACATAAGGATCATAGTTATACCCAGAATTGAAAGTTATACTCACATTACCTACACGTGCATTTGCATGTATTTCAGCTTGACGAACAAGGTAAAAATCAAATTCTCCATTTTGAAATATAGAGAAGCTAATTCCGCCTTCTTCGAACGTAATTTGATTTTCAAAATTTATTGTATTTTCAAAAGGAAGGTCTGTTGAATTGTTCGCCGCCATTGGAGCTATGAGCCCAAAGCTGAACATCGTTACGAGTAATAGCGTATATTTTTTCATATCTTTTGGTATTAAATTAAGTGATGTTCGAAAACACCAACATGTCTACCTTTTCAAACAACGTGCCAAAAATATACGGAGGCCAGATTCCATTTTAAAATAATTGTCAATTCACCCTGTGTTCAAGCGATATTTTTTAATTTTACACATACTAAAAAAAACAATCCTGAATTATATAGATTTAATATTACCGATTCCACTTCAACGTTTATTTACCTATGAAATAACGGAAGCTGAAGCTGCATTTATATTACCCGGAATGCGGGTAGCCGTACCATTTGGTAAATCGAAAATCTATACAGGAATTGTGGCTTCGATCCATCAAGATGCCCCTACAGCCTACGAAGCCAAACCCATATTTCAAATTTTAGACGAACAACCTATTGTCAATGAAAAACAATTAAAACATTGGCAATGGATAGCAAGGTATTATATGTGTACTTTGGGAGAGGTGTTGCGATCTGCGATACCTTCTATTTACCTGTTAGAAAGTGAGACGAAAATTATTAAAAACCCTACGTATACTATTGAGTCAGATTTAACCGATGACGAATTTCTTATTGTTGAAGCATTAGCTCAACAAGAGGAATTACCCATTCAAAAAATCAGTGAAATTTTAGATAAGAAAACAGTTCTCCCTATTATTCAATCCTTAATGAGTAAAGGAGCATTGACTGTGAAAGAAGAAATAATTGAACAGTATAAGCCCAAGTTAAAAAAATACATTCGGTTAAGTGAACACTATGAAAAAGATGCAAATTTAGAAACCTTATTAAATGAGCTTTCAAGAGCGCCACAACAAAGACAATTGATCTTGTTGTTTTTTTCTATAAAAGCATCAACCCAAAAACCCATTTCTTACAAAGCACTTAAGTCACAAGCGAATGTATCTGATGGAGTGATTAACGCATTGGTAAAAAAGGAAATATTTGAAATATATACCCTTGAAACAGATCGCGTTAATTTTGGTAAAGCCATCCGTGATTTTAAAGAATTATCTGCCGTTCAGCAACAGGGGTATGAGGCTATAAAGGAACAGTTTCAAGATAAATCGGTTCTGCTATTACACGGTATTACGTCGAGTGGAAAAACGGAAATATATGTAAAATTTATTCAAGAAATTATAGATCGAGGAGAGCAAGTCCTCTATTTAGTTCCGGAAATTGCCTTGACAACCCAGTTAATACATCGTTTAAAACAGTATTTTGGTAATCAAATAGCAGTGTTTCACTCAAAGTATTCGTTGAATGAACGGGTTGAAGTATGGCGAGAGACCTTGGCGAATTCAGCTAAGGCAAAACTTATCCTCGGGGCGAGATCAAGTGTATTATTACCTTTTGAAAATTTAGGGCTTATCATTGTTGATGAAGAACATGAAACTTCGTACAAGCAATTTGATCCAGCACCGAGATATCACGCACGAGATGCAGCCATTGTGCTTGCTCAAATGCATTCGGCAAAGGTACTTTTAGGAAGTGCTACACCGTCTATTGAAAGTTATTATAATGCAAAATCTGAAAAATATGGTTTGGTAGAACTTAAAACGCGATTTGGAAATGTGCTGTTACCTGAAATAGAGTTGGTGGATATTAAGGAAGGGTATCGCAAAAATAGAATGAAGGGACATTTTTCAGAACGATTGATGGTTTTAATAACAGAGGCACTCGAAGCGAAAGAACAAGTAATTCTATTTCAGAATCGACGCGGATTTTCACCTATTGTAGAATGTTTGAGCTGTGGGGTATCTCCTCATTGCCCAAATTGTGATGTCAGTTTAACCTACCACAAGTATAAAAATCAATTACAATGTCACTATTGTGGATATCATCGTGATTTACCAAAAGTATGTGGTGCTTGTGGAATGCCGAACCTCGATACTAAAGGCTTTGGTACAGAACAAATAGAGCTTGAATTAAGTGAGTTATTTCCAGAAGCTACAATTGGGAGAATGGATTTGGATACAACGCGTGGTAAGTACGGTTATCAAAAAATTATCAGTGCCTTTCAAGCACGAGAAATTGATATTTTGGTAGGAACACAAATGTTGACGAAAGGATTAGATTTTGACAATGTTACGGTAGTTGGTGTTTTAAATGCCGATAATATGTTGAATTTTCCTGATTTTAGGGCTCATGAACGGAGTTTCCAATTATTAGTACAAGTAGCGGGGCGTGCGGGACGAGCAGACAAGCGCGGAAAAGTAGCTATCCAAACGTTTAATCCCTATCACCAAATTTTACAACAGGTAAGTACAAATGACTACCAAACGATGTACAAAGAGCAACTCAATGACCGTTATCAGTTTCAATATCCTCCGATTCAACGGTTGTTGAAAATCACCTTAAAACATAAGGATTTTAACAAAGTGAATACAGGAGCTAATTGGTTGGCTACCTCTTTAGTGAATAATTTTGGAAATCTCGTATTAGGTCCTACAAGTCCGGCCGTTTCGAGAATTCGCAATCAACACATCAAAACAATTTTAATCAAACTCCCTAAAAATAGGCCTGTAAGTCAGTCTAAAAACATACTTCAGAAAATAAAAAATAGTTTTCAAGCCATACCTGAATTTAGAGCGATTCGATTTAATATTGATGTAGATAATTATTAAAAAAGGTAAGCGTACTTTTTTTACGAATAGAATCTTTTGTAAATAATCACAGTTTACTTTAATAATTTAGTTAATTTTAACATTCCATAAGGAAATGTTAATGAAAGACCTTCAATCTTCAGCAAGTTACGCGAGTACATCAATAAATAAAAAGAAAATTGTTGTTAGAGCCCCAGCGAGAACTTGCCTTTTTGGTGACCACCAAGATTATTTGGGCTTGCCCATTATAGCCTGTGCAATTTCTAGATATATTATATTAAATGCCATAGAAAATGAGTCAGCGATATTTCAAATAGATTTACCTGATATCGGTGAAAAACGCGATATTGATATTTATTCATTGGATGCTCACATTGTGAAAGGAGACAATTTTTTGGCCGCCTTAAAGATCTTAAGACATCATGGATGTATTCCAAATAAAGGGTTTGACGTTTCAATTTCAGGTAATATCCCCATCAATGAGGGAACATCTAGTTCGTCTGCGGTTGTTATTGCTTGGGTTCGTTTTTTACTCGATGCCTTCGGATGTGATGTGGATGTTACTTCAGCGTTTGTTTCGCAAATAGCTTTTGAAGCTGAAGTTGTTGAACATGGATTTCTAGGAGGAAGGATGGATCAATTTAGTATCGGTTTAGGCAATATATTATTTTTAGAAACGGGAACGAATTTTACCTATGAAGTTTTACAGAAACCGTTACCGGGATTAATTATCGGAGAATCTGGAATTGCTAAAAAGACAAATGAAACTTTTGAGGAATTAAAAAAAGGTGCGTGGGATGCCATTGATTTCCTAAAAAAAATACATCCCTTTTTTGAAATTAATGCGGTTAAACCCCACCAGGTGAAGCGATATTTAAAGGATTTACCCGATACTTTACAGCCGTATTTTTATGCGGCTGTGAATAATCATGATTTGACAAAATGTGCCCTTGTGGAACTTAAAAAAAACGGATTGGATTTACCTAAAATAGGCACCTTGATGACAGAGCACCACAATATTTTAAAAAATATTTTACGTATTTCAATGCCAAAGATTGATTCGATGATAGATGGTGCACTAAAAGCTGGAGCATATGGAGCCAAAATTGTTGGTTCAGGGAGTGGAGGGAGCATTGTAGCCATCGCTCCCGAAGATAAGATTGACCTAGTGATTGATGGAATTAAACGTGCAGGAGGGAAGGATGCTTATTTGGTTTCTGTTGATTCAGGGGTCACTACATTAGAAAATTGACATGCATAAGAACAATGATTGGTGTCCACTTGTCAGAACACGTCCCATATTTAACTGCCAAAGAAGATATTTCAAAAGTAAAAGCATATATAACTGAACATTATTCAGTATTAAATTGGGAATAAAAGATTGGAGTTAATACGAACGATTAATTCAAGGTTATCAAAAATACGTAAAAAACGCAATTCTTTACCGTATTTAGTATAACCTCATAGCAGTATGTTATGCAATGGAATTTATTTATTCGACATTCAATTCTAGATAGCGGATTATTTGTTTGGCGATATCTTTTTTCGTTGCTTTTTCAATTCCTTCCAAGCCAGGAGAAGAATTAACTTCTAAGACAAGTGGACCTCGTGATGATTGTAGTAGGTCAACACCGGCGATGCCAAGTCCTAGTGCCTTTGTAGCTTTAAGCGCTGTTCGTTCTTCCTCGTCGGTAAGTTCAATGATTGTGGCCGTACCGCCTCGATGCAAATTTGATCTAAATTCACCTTCTTTACCTTGTCGTTTCATGGCACCAACCACTTTACCGTCTACGACAAAAACACGTATATCTGCACCTCCAGCTTCTTTTATAAACTCTTGTGCAATAACGCGAGCGCCCAATCCATTAAATGCTTCAATGACTGAAGTTGCAGCGTTTAATGTCTCTGCAAGCACTACGCCTAACCCTTGTGTTCCTTCTAATAATTTGATAACTAGGGGAGCACCACCGGCCGACTTAACTAAATGTTCAGGATCTTTTGTGTAATTTGTAAAAACTGTTTTAGGTAAGCCAACACCTGCACGTGCTAGTAATTGTAAACTGCGTAATTTATCTCGAGATCGGATAAGGGCTTGTGATTCAATAGCAGAAAATACCTTCATCATTTCAAATTGCCGGACTACTGCTGTGCCATAAAAAGTCACTGAAGCCCCAATTCTAGGGATAATAGCATCAATATCGTCAAGATAAGTCCCTTTGTAATATATTTTTGGAGCTCTTTTTTGGATAACAATATCGCATTTTAAATGATCAACCACCACTGCGACATGGCCTCTTTTTTCGGCAGCTTCTACTAGGCGTTCTGTTGAATACAGGTGAGGGTTTCTCGAAAGAATTGCAATTTTCATGATTTTTTTTCAGTTTGTTTAGTCGATAAGTTCGTTTTAGATGGATCTACAATGAATCGTTTGGTTAAAAATTTTCTTCCTAATAGAATAGGGTACTTCATGGTACTTCGATTACTCAATGTAAGCTCAATAGGAAAATATTCACCAAAGATTTCAATAATAGTCTCAATGACAAATCGTTCTTCAGCGACACCCGACGAGCTTTTTACACTTTTCTTTTTGTAATTTCGAAAGACAAATTCTTTTTCGTTGTAATGCTCGTGAAAGGGGTCTAACAATTTAAACTGAATAAAACTTTCATTAGCTACAATTACTTCTTTTACTTCATGACAGTGTATTGAAGAAGTATAGGCGCCTGTGTCAACTTTTATGTCAATTTGCGAGAGCTGTAGCTCTGGAAAATTTGCAATGTCTGTTCTTCCTAATTTTCTTTTCATTTACGTTTTTAACGAAAGCAAATGTACTTTTTTAATTATCAAAAAAAAATACTTTTTAAAAGTCTTAAAACAGGATTCATTTTTTTTACATTCGCTGAAACTTGCTTCTCACATCGCTTTGCGGTTTATGGATGATGTACTGATCCATATACTTTTTTTACGAACTGTCCATGTAAGAACGGTATTGGGGGAATTTCACTTTGTAAAATGATCCCTTTAGGGTGACTTGCTAAAAGCCATAATATTGATTCTATCAAGGGTGCGGCGGTGGTTACCTGAATTGCACGTAATGTGTGTTTACCCACTTTCATCGGAGTTATTTTTTTAGCTATTTCTTTTTTCCGTAAGACTCCGTGCTGATCTTTTCCTTGAACACTGGCATAGAGGATGATTTGATCTTCTTCTACATGGGGGATTGCCTTGAGCATCGTGTCTTCTAGATGTTTTACCGCATTTTTAAGCGGATATTGATCTTTTAATTGGGCCTCTATCCATGCGTAATGTCCAGGATGTCTTAAGGTTTTATAGTCTAGACTTTTTACGACTCCAGCGAAGGCATCAGGTAAATCCGCTGCGCCTCCTGAAGTTAAATCTTCTTCATAATCAATACCAGAAATTCGAATTTTTTGTCGCTCAGAAAGTGCAGGTAGGATGACTTTTTTATAATCGCGTATCGCTATCGCATCTTTAAGGTATTCAGTTGCAACTCCTATGGGACTCCAAGTAAATCCGTAATAGTGTGGTGCCTGCGCATGGTTTGTCAAGGCGCCTACTTTACACGCAATATGATCTGCGCGTTGAACTTCATATTGGGAGCAAAATGATTGAAAAAGATAATTTGCTAAAACATTTATGTATCCAGGTGCTAATCCGGTTTGTAGAACAAATCCCGTTTTCGCATTTTTTGCCAAGGCAACAATTTGATTGGTTTCAGCTACATATTCGGTTAAATTCGCATAGTGTAAATTAAAGGTCTTGGCGTATTGAGCAACAGACGGAGCTAAGCCTCCTGGAAGGCAGTCAAGAATAGCCTCGGCTCGGTCGAAAATTGGTCGCATTTCTTCATTCATGGCTGATAAGTCTAAGTGAAAGGGAATAATTTTCACTTCTTTATCAAGCCCTTCTTGGATCCATTGCGCTACCTTTATCGCTTTTTCTTTATGATGATTTCCTATGTATACGACGATAGGTGTATCACTCCACGCCATTAAAAGTAAACCAGCAGCTTCTGCAATACCACCAGCTCCCGCAATAATTATGTGTTTTGTGGGTTTCATAATTTTAATTGTTAATGATGAACTTTATACCAAGTTTGTAGTGTAGGTGCATCAACCCATGATTCAAGGGGATACCACCAAAGCGCTCTAAGGTATTTTCTGGGTGTTTCAAAAGTACTATTAAAACCTATTTTACGTTGTTTTACCATTTTTGGTTTGAATAACATTCTTTTTGAGGATAATCAAATGAATGATTGTTAATAGGGATGACCATATCCCTATTAGCATGAAACTCATTGTTTTTTGATTTCCAAACACTCAAATCCAGCAATGGATTTTGGTCATAATTGCTGAAATTTAGTAATCGCATAATAGACCAGAATTTTTCTTAAAGATAATAATTTATGTTGAGAGTGGAAAATGCTTCATCATTCATCTGTGTTAAGCCTTGGTTAAATAAAGAATTGCTGAATTATTAACCAGAGTTTAGGGTATTGAACCTTATGTTCTCAGTTCTTTAATTCCACTGTAATGCGTTGCGTTCGCTCCAATAGTGTGCTGAATTTTTATTTAAGGAAGAGAGCGTGTTAAGTTCTGATTGATTTAAAGTAAAAGAATTTACTTTACTATTTTCGCGAAGTTGCTGAAGGTTAGATGCTCCACTTAACACCAGACTGGGCTTTACGTAATCTAAGACAAATCGCAATGCTATAGCATCCATACCCACGTGGTATTTGTGTGCTAGTTTAGTCAAGATTTGATAGGTTTTTTGGTAGTTTGGAAATTGTTGGTTTGGGAATACCCGTCCATTGGCCATGGCCTCTTTAATAATAACTTGCTTTCCTGCTTTTAGTAATTGTCTTAAAACGTTATGGGTAGACTGTTCAAAGAGGTTATAGGTAACCTGGAAGCTGTCGAAAAGCGGTTCATGATACAGGTGTATTTCTGAAGCAGTTTTTAACAGTGCTGCTTGATGAATGCCAGAACTGGTAATGCCAAGGTTAATAACATGTTCCTTTTTGAGTCGATATAATTCTTCTAAGACAGCAGTATTGTTTAATACCTTGCTGTCAAATGTAGCTGAATGAATTTGATAGAGGGCTAAGGCAGGGAGTAGTGCTTTAGAATGACTCCATTGTTCTTGTAATTTTGCAAGGGAGTGTTCCTTAATCTCGTGCTTTCCACGGTAGCCAATTTTCCAATTAGCCATATACGTATACCCCCATTTTGTGCTCAAATGCACATCCTTGTGTGCACGTTGAGTATGCCACTTTAATAAATATTTTTCGCCCATTCCATAAGAGGGGGCTGTATCAAAAAAACGGATTCCCAGTGTATAGGCCTCGTCTAACATGGCAAAGGCATTTGTTTCGAACGCTTTTTGAGATTTGTCAATTTTCGTTTGATTTCGAATATTGATGTAGTCGGGTCTCCCAATCGCTGCGAGTCCAAGTCCCAGTGGCATATAATTACGCATTTGTTGATATTTGAAAAAACAAGTTAAATTGAATATTTTAATAAGGGGTGATTCACATACTACAATACGTTTTCAATATGCAATATAGGCTTTTATTTTAGTAGGGGTCTTTTGAAGATGGGTAGGTCTGTATTCTAATCAATTTTTTATTCACCTCATTTGTATGATACGAAACGTTTTTTTTAAGAGACTAGAATTGGCGAAGTTGCCATGGTGTTTGACCTTGTTATACATGCCTAGCCTTAAAGGCGTGCTGTTTTTTTACAGATTCTTTAAACTTCGTTCTTAGTATAGGTTTATGAGCTGCAGGAAAGCATTGAGCATCCAACCTTATGTCGCGCCCATTCGGGTCTTTTTGCAAACCATTTTTCGTATTTGGGTTGTTCTTCATACGGCTTTTTGAGTACTGTGTACAATTCGTCGAGTACGCTTAAATCCCCTTGATCTGCAGCATCTATAGCTAACTGTGCCATGTAATTTCGGAGCACGTATTTGGGATTTATAGAATTCATTTGACGTTTGCGTTCGGTGGGCTTTGAGTTTATAGAAATTAGTTGTTGGCTGTATTGTTTGAACCAAGTATTCCATCGATCTTTAAGGGGTAAATTGAGGGCCGAGGGTTGATAAAAAGCTTTGTGAATTAGGTCGAGCCCTTTATGAGGGCTATGTTCATCAAAATCAGCTAACAATCGGTAAAAAATAGTCATATCCGTTTCAGTGGCTTGTAAAATGAGATTAAGATCTGCGGCTAGCTGTAGGTTTTCGTTTGTATAGTGGTTTAACCCTAATTTTTGACAGTGCATGATGCCGTTTTGCTGTTCATATTGGTCTCTATAATTTGTTAAAATATCTTCTAACGCCGATGTTTCTTCAATGAGTGGATAGAGTGCATTCGCCAATTGGTATAAGTTCCAAAGGACCATTTCAGGTTGTCTGCCATAGGCATAGCGCTTCATTTGACCATCTGTGGTGTTTGGAGTCCAGTTTAAATCATATCCTTCGAGCCATCCATAGGGTCCATAATCGATTGTCAATCCTAAAATAGACATATTGTCTGTGTTCATAACACCGTGTACAAATCCAACGCGCTGCCAATCAATCACCATTTTTAAACTGCGTTCAGAAACGGTTCTAAAAAAATGGAGATAGGCTTCTTTGGAAGGTTTACCTAATGTCTTAAAATGGGTTTTTAAGGTAAAGTCGGTTAGTTTTTTTAAATTAGGAATATCGTTGCGTGCTGCAAAAATTTCAAAATTTCCAAAACGGATAAATGTAGGGGCTACACGACAAACGATGGCCCCTTTCTCGTAGCTTGGATTTCCATCGTAAAGTGGATCTCTTAGTACTTTATCACCAGTGGTGACCAAGCTTAGGGCACGTGTTGTTGGTATGCCTAAATGAAACATAGCTTCACTGCATAAATATTCTCGTATTGAAGAGCGTAATACAGCTAAACCATCTCCTGACCTTGAATACGGTGTTTTTCCTGCGCCTTTTAGTTGCATAGTCCATGGTTGCTTATCAACTGTAATGTCTGCTAAATTTATCGCTCTACCATCCCCGAGTTGTCCCGCCCAATTTCCAAATTGATGTCCTCCATAACACATGGAATACGGTTTCATTTCTGGTAGAAGTTGAGTTCCAGAGACGAGATCCACGAATTTTTTGGAATGGCATTCTTCTTTACTAATTTTTAACACCTGACAGAGGCTGTCAGAAACGTGAAGTAGGGTTGGATTACTAGGCTTTTTAGGGAGTACCCATGAATACGCTGCTTGGTACACCTGTCTCGGTGTATTTTCTTGTAATGAATCAGCGGGTAATGAATCAGTAAAGTGGTGATTTATAGTAAGCTTCATAGAGACGCATAAATTTTTTAAGCCTTATTTTGACGAATGAAAGATAGGCATTCAAAATGGGTCTTAAAAGTGATTTTATGAGTTTATCACGTTAATTTTAAAATTATATTCGGTATACTGCGGGGTGTCTTTTTGGGTGATTTACAGGTGGTTGTGTTTGGTTCTTTACGCCATTGCAGTATGATGACACGTTTTTTTTGTAACTTTATACAAATAACAAAATTTTTGACCTATGCTAAACAAGATCGTCAGTGGTATCATCAGTGGTGTTATTGCCACCGCATTTATGAGCCTTTTTATGTATGTTGCTTCATCGGTAGGGATGCCTACTTCAGCACCACAAGAACTAATTGAATACGTGTTTGGGGTCACTTTGATTTCTGGATGGATATTTCATTTCATTATCGGTATTGTCTTAGCCTTATTGTATATTTTCATATTCAGGCAGATGTTAACTGCGGTGAACTCATGGTTTATCAAGGGCATTATTTTTGGATTTATCGCTTTTTTGATTGCTCAAATTGGTTTTTTCGGTTTGGAACAAGCAGCTTACGATATGCCAAATCCCTCTTCTGACGACACCGTATTGGTGGTTACAGGAGGTCTTATCGGTCACCTTGTGTTTGGAATTATGGTTGTTTTATTGCTAAAAAAGACGAAGACTGCCTAATTACTTATGGGTAAAGGACATGATTTATCTTTTGATTAAGAAGCTTAGGGATTAAAAGGAGCTCTATTTTGAGTTTAATTCCTTGGAAAATACCAAAATAACAGATAGGTTTGTTAAGTTCTTTCTCAAACAAAGAATACAACCTAATCCTAAATATCTATTTCGAATGAGAACAAAAAGAATACCCTTCAAAAGCTTAATGCTTTGTGGGTTAATTTGTTGTATGTCAATACGCAGTATTGCACAAACCGATTATATCAATTATCAACAATTAACTTCAAAACTAAAGAATTTACAAACAAAATACCCCACACTAGCCAAATTAACATCCTTAACAAAAACTGAAGGAGGGTATGATATTTGGAATTTGACACTCTCTAAAGGAGATCCAGGGAGTCACCCAGGCATTGCAATTGTAGGTGGCGTTGATGGAAGTCGAGTTTTGACTGTTGAGATGGCTTTACAAATGGCAGAACAATTGCTCGCGGAGCACTCTGAAGTTTTAGCGAAAACGACTTTTTATATTTTTCCTAATATGAGTCCTAAAGCGAGTGAAAACTATCACGAAGCGTTAAAATATGAGCGTCTAGCAAATAGCCGAAGTACTGATGATGACCGTGATGGTCAAGTTGACGAAGATCCATTTGAAGATTTAAATAAGGATGGATTAATTACGTTGGTTCGCGTGGAAGATCCTACCGGAGATTATGTAAAATTAGATGAAGACGAGCGGATTATGGTGAAAGCAGATGCAGAAAAGGGTCAGATGGGGGGATATAAAGTTTATACAGAAGGAATTGATAATGATTACGATGGGGAGTTTAATGAAGATGGACCAGGAGGGGTAAATTTCAATAAAAATTTAACTTTTGATTACCCGTATTTCACACCAGGAGCTGGAGAACATGCAGTTTCTGAAAAAGAACACCGAGCTTTACTTGATTTCTTGTATGATCAGTGGAATTTGTATGCAATCTTAACGTTAGGACCATCAAACAACCTTTCTTCACCTTTAAAGTATACTGCGGGAAAGGCAAAAAAGAGGGTGGTTACAAGTATCTTAAAAGATGATGAAGTACTCAATAAATACCTTTCTAAAAAATACAATGATCTTACTGAAACCAAGGATGCACCTAAATATGAAGTGCAGCAAGGTGGTTTTTTTGAATGGTCTTATTTTCATTTTGGACGCTTAGCGATGAGTACGCCAGGGTGGTGGCCGCCAAAATTTAAAGGAGACTCTTTAGTGAAGGCCGCGAAACATATAGAAGCTAATTTTTTACAATGGGCAGCGAAAGAGGAGATACCAAGCTATTTTGTTGAATGGACTCCTGTAGAACATCCAAATTTTCCAGGAAAAAAAGTGGAAGTAGGAGGTATTGCACCTTATGTAATGTTTACTCCACCTTATTCGATGGTTAAAGATATCAGTAAAAAGCATACTGATTTTATCGTTGCGGTTGCAGAGATGCAAGCCGAAATAAAATTGGAAAATGTTACGGTAGAAAATGTGAATAATGGGTTGACGCGAATTACCGTCCAGGTTCATAATAAGGGGTTTTTACCTACACATACAGAGATGGGACAGCGTTCACGGTGGCTACAAAAAATTATGGTAACCCTTAAACTCCGTAAAGGTCAGGAAGTTATTTCAGGTAAAAAAACACAGTTGATCGGTAGTTTACCTGGTGATGGTAGTGAAACATTTACGTGGTTAATAAAAGGTAACGGTAAGGTTGAAATTAGTGCTGGAGCAGCGCATACAGGAATTGATAAAACAACGGTAAACTTAAAATAAGATCATGAGCGTAGTTAAAAATATTATCGGAATACTAGGGTTGACCTTATGCTTCCCAATGTTCGTACAATCGCAGTCTAGTGCAGAAATATTTAGTGCAGTTGGTACCCCAGCAAATCCTAAAGTACACGTTGCTTTTAATAGGTATTACACCGCAGAAGGGTTGGCTGAAATTAGTAAAAAAATTGCGAAAGCTTACCCAAATTTAGTAAAGCGGCACTCGATTGGTAAATCGACTGAAGGTAGGGATATTTGGATGATGGAAATTACGAATTACAAGGTGGGAAATGCAGATCGTAAACCTGGATTTTACATCGATGGAAATATTCACTCTAATGAAATTCAGGGGAGTGAAATCTGTACCTATACAGCGTGGTATCTTACAGAAAGTTTTGGACATAACGACTATATAACAGAAATGTTAAATGAACGTATCTTTTATATTGTTCCGACGATAAACCCAGATGCTCGAAATAACTATATGCTTGAAGCAAATACAGGAAGTAGTCCACGTGCTGGAATGATTCCGCTTGACGATGATCAAGATGGACTCTTTGATGAGGATGGGTTTGACGATTTAAATGGCGATGGTTCTATTACGTTAATGAGAAGAAAAAATGACCATGGGGATATGATAATTGATCCAAAAGATCCGCGTCAAATGATACGTATTAACCCAGATGACGTAGTTACGGCACAGCGTTATGAGTATTTAGGTTCAGAAGGTATAGATAATGATGGTGATGGAAAAATTAATGAAGATAAACCTGGTTATTATGATCCAAATCGAGATTGGGCGTGGAAATGGCAACCAGATTATGTACAGCGTGGTGCTTTGAAATATCCATTTTCTGCCCCTGAAAATCGCGCTGTAGCTGATTTTGTTTTAAAACATCCAAATATTGCTGGAGCGCAGAGTTATCACAACTCGGGCGGTATGATTTTAAGAGGTCCGGGTGCAGAAGAGGATTTGTCTACATATAATGCACAAGATATTCAAATCTATGATGCGATTGGGAAAAAAGGAGAAAAATTACTCCCTGGGTATCGATATCTCACTGTGTACAAAGATTTATACTCGGTTTTTGGTGGAGAATTAGATTGGTTTTACGGAGCAAGAGGGGTGTATACGTTTACGAATGAGCTGTTCACTCCATTTGCTTATTACAAAGAGAAAGATCGAGAAAGAAACCAGATGTATACCTTTGATAAGGATTTGACTTTTGGAGATGGATTTGTCCCATGGGAGCCTTATAATCATCCAGTTTATGGAGAAATTGAAATTGGAGGGTTTAAAAAGAATTTGGGTCGGGCTACCCCTGGCTTTATGCTAGAGGAGGAGGCGCATAGAAATATGGCATTTACCTTTTATCACGCCTATCACATGCCGCGATTATCTATTGCCAATATTGAAGAAAAATCACTTGGAAATGGCTTGACAGAAGTGACGGCAACCATAAGAAATGATCGCTTAATGCCTACCCATGCTAGTCAGGATTTAAAATATAAAATTACACGCCCTGATTATATCAGCATAGAAGGAGTTAAGGTAGTTGCTGGGATGATTGTAGAAAATGCCGATTTTGGTGTGACCACAGAACAACGCTACAACCCGTCAAAATTGGTGGTGAAAAATATTCCTGGAAATAGCATTGTTACAGTGAAATGGATTATCAAAGGAGGTGGAAATTACACCATCCAGGTGGATAGTGTGAAGGGAGGCGTTGTTACGAGTAAAAAGCCTTCAAATAAATAGAAATAATTTAGTTATGATGTATAACCAATGCTGTGAACCTTTTGCGTTCACAGCATTTTTTTAGGATTCTCATTTGTTACTCCTTTGAGGAATTTCGCGGATGAATTGGTGTGTATGTCTGTAAGTGGTAGATTCACAGATAATTAGTATCTTTAACTACCTAAAAGCGCGAACTATGAAACCTTACTTTACATTGGCTACACTGTTAATTGTTACCTTTAGCTATGGACAATTTGAATATGATGCTTCAACGGAATTTCCCTATGGGAGAGCCAATCCTAATGCTCCCCAACAGATCAAAGATTATGCAGCGTTAATCGGTAAATGCACCTGTACATCTACCTCTCGAAATGCGGATGGTTCTTGGGCTGATCCGGTAAAAATGACTTGGACCTTCCGCTATATTATGAATGGAATGGCGGTACAAGATGAGACCTTAAAGACTGATGGAAAACATTCTGGAAGTATCCGTCAATATAGTCAAGACAGTGCGAGATGGTATGTACACTATTACACTTCGGCTGTTCCTGTAGCGACTTTACCACATTGGGAAGGGAATACCATTGACGGGATAATCCGTTTATATAAACCACAGAAGTCGCCAAATGGAATGGATGGTTCATTTAGATTGAGCTTTTATGATATTACAAAAAATGGCTACAAATGGATTGGGGAGTGGGTAGATCCCGAGGAAAAAATAGTGTATCCGACTTGGAAAATAGACTGTATTAAAGAAGAGTAAAAGCCTTGATATATATGATATTCTAGTCGGCATTTACCGATAGTTAAACGCGATTCCAAACGCGAGTACAGATACCACGATTCCCACGATAAAAATGGTGTAGGTTACCCGTAAAATACGGTATTTTCTATCTAAAACCTTTCCTAAGAAATACAAATCTTTTGTCAAGGAACTGTATACATAATCTTTGTCTAACAATAATTCACTGATGGCCCATTCATATTCCTTTAATTCCATTTTATGAAAATTTCCAAAAAAAGTCAGGTTTACTTTTTTATCGATAACATCTTGTTTGGTAAATTCCCCACGCGTAATATTTGGACGTGTTGCCAAGACCGATAAAATCATAGCAATCACACTAAAAACAATAAAGATAGCCGTAGGTACAATCATATAACTATTCGAAGGATTATCGAGCTTAGATAATAGATTAGATAAGACGAGTGAGATGATAATGGCATTGACAGACAGTAGAATATTGGCTTTCGTATCAGCAATATCACTTAATTTAATGTGGTTGCGTAAAGCAACTCTGTAGAACGTTTGGATGCCACGTTCTGGGCTTTCCTGTTTGTATTGTGCTTTGTATTTGGCTTTTATTTTCTCAACATTGCGTTTCTTTTTTTGCTTTTTATTGCGTTTTATTAGCTCGGTCAGATGCTGGGCCTTCTGTGGCTGCCATTTTTCATGAGCATAGGCTGTATAATAGGAGTGCTTTTGCGTTAAGATGGTTATATTTTGTTTGAGCCATTGATTAGGACTATAAGAAACGACTCCCGCTAATTCCAGTTCTTTTCTCAATAATTCACTTGCTTCTTCAAAATAGTCCTTGCCAAAATGTGAGGTGTCTGCATCCTTGATGATTTCTTCTAAAAGATTTGTTGGATGATGATCAAATTGTGTAGCCATGATACACGCTTTGACCTTAGCAATGAAGGAAGGAGCTACTTTTTCAGCTTCTAAAAACTCTGCGGCTATTTTGACACTTTCTTCTTCATGTCCTTTTCTTTTAACAATATAGCCTGTGTCGTGAAAAATCGCTGCCAACTGTAATACCACCGTATCCTCTTCAGAAATATTTGATTGTGCAATTATTTCACGTGTACTTTTTAAAACGCGTTTGGTATGCGCAAAATTGTGATAAATAAAGTGTTGTGGAAGCTTTTTTTTGAATAATTCAAAAACATAAGTATTCGCTTTTTCAATGATAGAGGACATAGTCATGATATTGGTTTTACAAAAGTGCTAAAAATTAACGAATTAATCGCCGTTATGATAATTTGGTCTAAGGTGTTTTTTTGTTACATCAAGTTTTGTTTCATCTTTGTCGCAAAATGTTTATGAACATTAATTTTATTTGAAACGGCGTAAAGTCCCTCCAAAAATTACGACCTTAGTCTTAAGTTACCTTTACTATGAAAGAATTATCAATGGTTTGTTTGCTAGGATTATGTTTGCTCAGCGCTTGCGCAACCGTTCAAGAACAGGTCAGATACGATGCAGATCGATTAAATTTTTTACCAAACAAGCCCATTGAACATACTTTTTATCTACTGGGCGACGCTGGTCTTTCGCCTGAAAACAGTGCCTCATCCGGTTTACAGACATTTCAAAAGTACATAGCCAATCGCGATACCTCAAAGGATGTAGTTTTGTTTTTAGGAGACAATATTTATCCCGCAGGGATGCCTGAAGTAGGAGCGAAAGCGCGTAAATCTGCCGAGTATAATTTAGATTCTCAAATTAAATCGTTAACAAAATTTAACGGTAAAAGCATTTTATTCCAGGCAATCACGATTGGTATACGGATGGTTTACACGGATTAAAACGGGAACAAAATTATATTGAACAATTTCTTGGTGAGGATTCTTTTTTACCAAAAAATGGTTGTCCTCTAGAAAGTATTGCCATTGGTGAACATATTCAATTAATTTTAGTAGACACAGAATGGTATTTAGAGGATTGGAATAAGCACCCAACCATTAATGAGGATTGTGCAATTAAAACAAGAGCTCGTTTTTTAGAAGAAATTAATGCGGAATTGAGTAGGAATCAACATAAAACAATCGTCTTTGCCATGCATCATCCGATGTATACCAATGGAATCCACGGTGGACAATACCGTCTTTCTAAGCATTTTAAGCCTAGTGAACGACTCATCCCATTACCTATCCTTGGTTCACTCGTTACTCAAATTAGAACACAGGGTGGAATTTCTATACAAGATCGATATAATGTGCGATATAACGGATTGATGAAGCGTTTAGAAACCATGGTAAAGCACTATGAACGATTGGTTTTTGTTTCAGGGCACGATCATAGTTTACAATACATTGTGAATGGGCAAATTAAACAAATTATATCAGGTTCTGGATCTAAAAGCACTTTTGCTTCATTAACTAATGATGGTTTATTTTCCTATGGAAAACAAGGTTTTGCACGGTTAGTAGTCTTTAAAGATGGTAGTGCATGGGTACAATTTTTTGGGGAAGATCGCGGTGAACCTAAACGCCTATTTCAAAAAGAAGTGTTTCAAAAACCAAAATCATATCCTATAGAGACCCTACCAGATTATTTTGAATCGTCAAGGCACATAGCGGTGTATAGCAAACAGGAAACTGAAAAAATACCTTTCTTTGAATCTGATTGGGGGAGGTATTATAGCGATGTATATACCACTCCTATAGCGGTGCCCGTGGTCGTCTTAGATACTTTAAAGGGCGGATTACAGGTAATTCGAAAGGATGTTGAACATGCTAGGAAATCTTTGCTATTGCAGACAAAGGATGGACAAGAGCTAAGCATGACTGCATTGCGTAAGACGCTATCCCCATGGTTGCGAGCGATTCACAACCAAAAGACCTTTATAGAAGAGCCTTTTAAGCAAACTTTGGTAAGTGATTTATGCGTTGATTATTATGAAGCAACACATCCATACGCATTTCTGGCAATCCCTGTGTTGTCTGCAGCAGCCGATCTTTACTATCCCACCCCATCCTTATATTTTATTCCGAAACACAAGGCTTTAGGAAATTTTAACAGCGCGTTTGGAGGTGAATTATATACACTTACAGAACGGCCAGAAGGTGAAAACACGTATGCTATTATTTCAAGTATTAGGAAGAATGAAAAACACAAAATTGATGAAGCAGCCTATATTAGAGCGCGTCTTTTTGATCTATTGATCGGGAATTGGAATGGGCAACAAGATTCATGGAGGTGGACACATACAGAACAACCCAATGGCGATGTACTTTATGTTCCTTTACCGAAAGATCGCAATTACATCTTTTCAAATTTTAATGGAGCTTCCTTAGAGGTAATGAAGCTAATTTGCAGTTCTACAAAACAATTTCACGTGTATGATTCGATCATTAAAGATTTCAAATGGATGCATAACCAAGGGATTGAATTAGACCGTGTCTTATTGCAAACTTCGGATTCTTCTGAATGGATTACCCAAGCAACCTATTTGCAAGAACATATTACAGATGCAGTAATATCTCAAGCATTTCAACGGGTACCATCACAAGTCCAAGACAGCACGTTAGACGAAATTAAAGTTAATTTAAAAAGAAGAAGGCAACAGTTAGTGAGTTTTGCTAAACGATATGCAGCTTACCTTCATAGATTAGCTATCGTGATGGCGACAGATCAGGATGATTATATACAAGTGGAGCGTTTTGAAAAAGGTGTTACCGAGGTTAAAATTTCAAGTATTCTTAATGGAAAACCTGGGGTGGAGCTGGTCAATCGAAAATTATACCATCCTCAGACTAAAGAAATATGGATTTATGGACTTGCTGGTCAGGATGTATTTGATCTAAAAGGGAAAGTGACAAATGCAACTAAAGTGCGTATAGTTGGTGGCCAAAATAATGATACGTATACCGTAGAGAACGGGGCTAACGTGAGAATTTACGATCATAAAACAAAGAAAAATACGATTCGTAAAAACAACGGGGCGAATGTGTATTTTTCAGATAATTACGAGGTAAATCTATTTGATTATACGCATACCATTAGTTACGTAGATATTGGTTCAACTCGATTTGGGTATACTCCAGATGACGGACTCATAGTGGGGGGACGCTATAGCCATACTTATCATGGGTTTTCACTTAATCCATTTACTTGGCAACATCGTTTTTCAGGGAACTACTATACCGCTTTCCAAGGGGTTGATTTGCAATATGAAGGGGAGTTTAACTTACGTGGGCGCTGGAATCTAGAACTAGGTGTACGTTTTAATTCAACGAATTACGGAGCTAATTTCTTTGGGTTTGGTAATGAAACAATCAATGAAGATGACCAACTTGGATTGGCGTATAATCGTATCCGTAAAGGCCTCTACGGGGCTTCTTTAGGATTGGTAAAGAATTCTCCAGCGGGAAGTGAATTTAGGGTAAAAACGATGGTAGAAGGGATAGCGATTGGGTACGCCGATGGTTCTTTTCTTGCTGATGTAGCCCCCAATCCTGCCGCTAGAAGTGAGGATCGCCGGCACTATGGTACTGTAAAAGGAGGGTATCGCTATAAAAGTTTGGATCGTCCGTTAGTACCTACCAGGGGAATGGTATTTTCCGTTGAAACAGGGTTGACAAGTGAATTGAATACCTTGTCAAAGACGTTTGCTTTTCTCAATGCTAACCTCGGTTTTTACAATAGTCTTTCACGGAATAGGCAGTTGACCCTTAAATCGAATGTTAGCACCAACCTCCGTTTTAGCAATGATATTCCCTTTTATTACGCAGCCAATTTAGGTGGAGAAACGGGATTGCGAGGGTATCATTCCAATCGATTTACTGGCCATAACCTATTGGTTGGAAACCTTGATATACGCTATCGTTTTAACCGATTTAGAACCCCATTCGCTCCAATTCAAATGGGGGTATTTACTGGGACTGATCTAGGCCGTGTTTGGGTCAATAATGGTGATTATTCTAGAAAGTGGCATCCCGATTACGGCGGTGGATTTTGGATTACTGCAGCCAACTTTATGACGGGCACATGGAACGTGTTTACAGGGACGGAAGGGGTTAGGTTTTCGTTTGGCCTAGAAGTGAATTTCTAGCAAAAGAGATGGCTATCAATACCCCTCGTTTTAGTTATTTTTTATGCTAAACTGGTAAAGCTTACCTCCAGAACTCTTGTTTTTTTCATCGGTGATATAGACTGAATCGTCATTTTTAAAACAAATCCCTTCTTTTTGAGAACTGTGTTCAAAAGGCATTTCGGTGATCGTGCCATCAAAAAAATGTTCGCCACTGAAATTGTTGAGCTTCCATACGTTGTCGTGGTTTAAAACAATGACTGTTTTTCCGTCGTCACTGATGTCTGCAGAGGTTATTTTCGTGTTTTTACCATCGAGTTTAAACGATTGAACCAAGCGTGCCGTATGTTTTCCAACGATATTTGGAACGGCTATGACAATCGCCTTTCCCTTTTCTTTACTGATGAGGTAAAATTGATCCTTATAGAGGAAAAATGCTTCAAAATCACGAGACTTAATATGTTTAGGCAATGAAAATTCGATTGACTCAGCAGGGATGGTTGTTGATTTTTTTGAAGGAGTTTTTACTTTGTAAATTGTAAAAATAGATCGTTTTAAATTATTGTTGCCTATGTCGCCTATATAGACATTGCCTTCTTGATCCGTTGTGAGTTCTTCCCAGTCTTTATTTTTTGAATTGTCAATTTGGATGGTGACTGCTATTTCTCCCTGATTGTTTAAACCATATAGTTCATTTTTGTTACCCGCATCTTCAATTACCCAAAGCAGTGGAGAATGGGGGGTTATTTCAACCGCAGAGATTTCTTTTAAATTACCAGGCAAATTGGCTTGAACAGTTAATTTCCCCGTTTGACAAGCCGCACTTAAAAGCGAAAATAAAACAAACAAATAGGGGTAAAACATTGTGTAATTAAAATTGAGTTTAGGGAAAATTGCCGATAATTGTCTTATTATAGAATGACAAAATTACGCATTCTCATTGGAGATTAAAAATGGGAATACGTTATAATAGCGGACTAAACAACCTTGCTAATCCTTCAACAAATTTGTCAAAAAGAGGTCTTTTTTGATGTTCTTCCAAGGTTAAGGTGGTTGATGCGTCACAGTCAGAAAGAAATTCGGTACTTATTTTCTTGGCTATTTCTGCATTATAGATTAATGCATTTGCTTCAAAGTTTTGTTCAAAGCTTCGATGATCAAAATTCCCAGATCCTACAGAGACTATTTCATGATCGATGGCAATAAATTTGCTGTGTAAAAATTCTTCACTTAAATGAATCATAACCCCTACTGAAAGCATTTCTGTGAAATAGGAAAACATGCTGTTTTTAGCTAATTTAGAATCGGAATATTTTGGAACTAAAATATGTACTTTGACACCACTTAAGGCGGCCATTTTGATGGATTCTAATACCGGTCGACTTGGAATAAAATAAGGATTGGCAATAAGAATTTGTTTTTCGGCCAAATTAATCATAGCCATATAATGTTGCATGATGGATGAATTCTTTGAATCAGGCCCACTAGAAACGATTTGAACTACTTTATTCCCCTTTGGAGGGATATCTACAAGGTATTTATGCGTGCTTAAATCTTTCTGATTACTAGCGAAATAAAAATCCTTGATGAATATTTTATGCAGACTGTTTACTACGGGGCCTTCTAAACAGATGTGTTCATCATCCCAAACGCCCAATTTTGAATTCGATTTAATGTATTTATCAGAAATATTTACCCCTCCTGTAAATCCTGTGTGACCATCAACGATTAATATTTTTCGGTGATTTCGATAATTTAGGGTGAATAATATACTTCCGAATTTTAGCGGTGAGAGGGCATAAATTTCAACGCCAATTTCCCGAAGTATTTTAACAGTACTACGCTTTAGGCTAATGCTCCCTATGGCATCATAAATTACGCGTACTTCAACGCCTTCGGCAATTTTTTCTTTAAAGATAGCGATAAACTTATCAAATAATTCCCCTTCATCTATAATATAATATTGAACATGAATAAATTTTTTTGCTAGTGCTAAAACCTCAAAAATCTTGTCAAAGGTTTGTTGACCACCTGACAAAATGGTAACTTCATTACCTTCGTGGGGGATATAGCCACAACTATTGGTTACCATGGTGGCTATTTTTGATTGTTTCTTGGAAGTGAAAAAGGCATCTTTATTTTTTAAGTTAACAGCCTGGTGGGTTTGATCGTATAATTTTCGTTTTTGGGCATCCTTCAAGGTGAAAATTTTAAATTCTCGACGGTTGATTCCGAACATGACATAAAAAAGGACTCCGGCAAAAGGAAGACCGATAATAATCAATAACCAACCTAATGATTTACTCGGCTGTGAACCATACAAGACAATGCTTATTATGGCGCAAATATTAATAATGATATAGAGTATTAAAAATGTTGGACTCATAAATACATGACTTATAAAGTTTAAAAATAGGGAAATTAGTAAAGCAAACGTGTTTACCTTAGACTTCGTTAAAGTATCATTTTTGTTTTGATTTATGATGATTTTTTAGTCAAAAAAAGAGGCATGATCTATTCATACCTCTTGATATTAATGTAAATTTAATACGTTTGTTTTCTTTATCGAAAAAAATAAATTCAGTCGTTAGAAATTAATTCATCGTCCATACACAAACTTAAATTATATCGGAAAGTATTGCGTACTTGCAGATACTAAGCCAATGAGTATTATATGGATTGAACATTTCACTGATGAAAATGCGTCTTTTTAAGAACAACAGCAATGTAAAGTTAGATGAAATAAAAAAAAACAAAGGATTAAGCGCAAAACGAAGTGTTATATCGCTTGGTTATTTGTTCTGTATTTTTACGATATCGTATTTTTTTCATCTATTCGAAAATGTACCATGGTTGATCTTAACCTTAGTAGGTATTCATCTTGTCTTTTCTTTTTGACAATTGGTCTTCTAAATCGCGAATGGTTTCATTGATGGATGCTTCAAAGTTGCGTTCTAAGGACGAAGCGTGAATTTGTGGTCCAGGCATACTCAATTGAATGCTACAGTGGCATTTTTCATCTTCTGTACGATTCTCTTTTTTAAAATAAATAGTTGCTCGAATGACAAAGGGAAATTTTGTACCTAAACTCTCTAGTTTTTTTGCACAATAATTCTCTAAATGGTCACTTGCGCTAATATTGACATATTCATAAACTAACTGCATATTGTTTTGTTTTATTGGTTTCGAATTGAAGAAATAAAGGTACGAATTTGATAGGGATTCGATGCATCCAAACGAAATATTTATTGACGTAAAAGGTCTTTTAGGGAGCTGATTTGAAAATTCAGTTCTCACGTTAGAAGCGGTTGTTAATGCCGTTTTAAACGGTAGCGATCGCCGTGTGAATTCCAAAGAATTAGACTGTCTTTTTTCATTGTATACTGCCATGAATCACTTAGTATTAAACTCCAATCAAATTCAGCACTCCAAACACACTGGTCTTCAAAAAAAATGGTGTTTTCTTTAATCGTATACGTTCCAGTACAAAGTGCTGGAAATTTAGATTGTTCACTCTGCCCAGTATATTCATTTTCATTTAATTTGAGCCAAACGTTAACTCGGTTGGTTCCTCGTGTAAAATCGCCTATATAATCACCATCGATCCCCGTATAGTCGCGGTCATCTGAACAATTTACTACGCTTAGCAACCCTACTAAAAAGACAATTGTTTTAAACATCAAATAATTTTTTTGAAGAGATGTATCAAGCCGAATTGGGTTGCGCAAAATTTAAATTATTTATGCTCGCCTCATTTTTCCCGTAATTTCGTCAATCCGAATTAAAAAAACTTGCGCAATTTGATTTTCGAGGGCTTTACTTGAAAATTCGGAAATAAAATTTACTTTTCTGAATTCGTGTTCTAGAATAAGATTTTTAATTCCTAAGGAAAATTCATGGAGGTAAGAGGTAGCTTCTGTACCATTTTGTTGCTCAAATCTTCCGTGAACCATAATCGATTTCCATTGGTTGATTGCGTTGATTTGAGCAATTTGAAGCGATACTTTATTATGAAGTTGCATTGCGTGTAATTTATGGCCATTATTGCTATAGCCAATTATCACATTTTCTTTTTGATGATAAAAAAAAGTAATAGGCACAACAAACGGACGATCTTGGTAAATGTATCCTAAGTATCCAATATAATGATTTGATAAGATATATTGTTTTTCTGCTTCGCTGAGATTTTTGATCATGGTAGGTATTTTAACACGTGTATTTAGGATGACTAAGATACGAGAATTCACTGTTTTTGTGCTATGATATTCATCAGTTATTCAATGATGCTTCAGTGGTTACACTAGGGGGAAAAGTCAATGTTGCTAATAAAACACGTTTAAAGAAGCTGAAAATCAATAGGTTAGTCAGTAAGCGTAAGGTAAGAACAAAAAAAACCTTTCGCCTTCGCGAAAGGTTTTAATTTCTGGAAGCAAGCTTCCTACAACTAATTCAAATACAATATTTTAAATGGGGCAAGCCCTTTTTTTTCTCTTTTTATACAGCAATGATTCGAAGACATCCCTTGTATACTTATATGACGTAAAAAAAAGCGCTTACCCCTAAAAAATATTGATTTATTTTTTAATTTCTTCGTCTTTTTAGTAAAACAACTGATCCGACGATTCCAATTGCGAGTGGAATTATTCCCAGAAGAAGAATTTTTAGCCACATAATTTCTGTTCTATTCACTAAAATTTTAGTGTCAATAGACCTTTTTTTACCGGTACTAATGGGGTATTCATTATCACTAAACCATTTAAAAAGTCTAATGGTAAACGACATATTTACATTAGAAGGTCTATTTCGTTGCGCTTGTGCATTACTCATAAAATCAGCATCGGCAATAACTACAATTTTTTGTTCAGTACCGTTTTGACGTTTTCGGGTTAATGCGAGTGCCGTAGGCGCTTCAATTCGTTCATCCTGGTTTGGGTCAAACGTAATTTTCTCTGTATTTAAATCAAAGGGAGTTGTACGTAGCCAAGTATTTGTTTTGTTTGTGATTAAAATGGGTTCTATGGTATAATCCGTTGTGTCCGCATAACTAAGAATTCCTGCTTTTGGACTCACGACGACGGCCCCATCGTAAAAATTTAAACTTGGTCCGTGGCTATTTTTGGGAATGAGACTTTGAATTAAATCGAGTTCAAAATTTCGACTTTCCTGTAAAAGTGTTCCCTCATTAAAGGTAACTCCCAAAGGATTGATTAACGGGTTAAGAATGTCTTGTTGTCCTGGTTCTCCAGCAATGAGTAGGTTGCCACCGGCTTCAATATAGTCATTGATTTTGGCTAATTCGTCATGCGTAAAGGCGCGTTTTGGGTCGGCAATGACTAATACGGAGAGGTTTGTATCAATGGCCATAGCCCGTGATAAATTCAATTTCTCCGTATCAAAAGACGGTGCTTTACTGTCTTGTATTGGGGTAGTTTCTAAGGACAGGTCCACATCGTTCACATTGTATCCAGCATTGATTAGAGAGCCTCTAATGTTTAATCCTTTGGTTACAAATTTGTACGAATCATCACCATTTTTATAGGTGTCTCGTTCGCCTTGACCTATGAGCATTCCAACTTCACTTGCTGGCTGGATAAGTCGTTTTAGGGTTGAGCTTATATCAGTTTCATTTGGATAAACAAAAATATCGTCAAACATTCTCAAGGGAATCGTTTGATCTCCATATTTAATAAAACGAACTAAGCGGTTTCCTTCTTTAACGAGATCTATTTTTTGTCTGATTTCTTTAGGAGTCAAGACTTTATCAAAATTGAGATGTAAGGCTTTGGCAGCCTTTTTTGCTTGATCTTCAAGGGGTAATAAAGTGTCTCTTCGATAAGGGATACTATCGTAATAATACACATAGTCCATCTTCATTTTAGGGATAAAACGGCGGTAATTTTCAAAGCGTTGTTCATCTTTAATTCTATTTTCCGGTGCACCGTATACCGAGGACGGGTGAATGATATTTACATAGGTTGTTAGGTGTATATCATGTTCTAAAGACTGGATGATTTCTTGTGAAGTCTTTGAAAGTGTTCGATCTTGATTTCTGGTTGTATCCAAATATCCAGTTAAGGTTGGGAGGGCACTAAAATAACCTATACCCATAATTATGGCTATCAATCCGATATACATTCCAATTTTCATCCCTGTTGACCTTGTTTTTCGCTGATTATTTAAACGGAGGATACAGAGGGCTAAAAAGAGGCTTATAACCAAAATGAAATAGATAAAGTCGCGTGTTGTTATTAAGCCGTTCACAAAATAATCAGCACGACCATTTATGGACATCCAATAGGTGATTTCACGAATAAAATCATAGGCTTGACCAATAGATCCTATGAAATTTAAGATGGCTAGGATCGCAAGGGTACTAATGGCAGCTACTACTTGATAACTCGTTAAGCTCGACATAAACAGACCAATGGCAGAATATACACACATTAATAGATAAATTCCGAGTATACCTCCTAAGACAAAAGGAATATCTAGCGCAACAATCGTGTAGTTTGCAACGAGTATAAAACTCGCCAAGATGGCTGCTAAAAATAAGTTATACACCATCATGGCTAAGTATTTACCAAAAATGATTTCACTAATTTTTACGGGTGATGAATACAACAATTTGATAGAACCGCTGCTAAGTTCTTTACTCATCAATCCCATGGTTAATAGAGGGATATAGAGGTATAAATGCTGTTGAACCTTTGCTAAGATCCCATCATCACCGGCGAATAGTATTTTTGTTAGTACTTGTAATGGTCGCTCTAATTGTTGATTGGTTTCATATTTATAGAGTAAATCTGTAAAAGTCAACCCAGTTTGGATAAAAAAGATGATTAACACCAACCATGCAATCGGTGAATAGAAGAGTAAACTGAGCTCTAGTTTTGCAATTTTTAGAATTTTTCTCATGGGTTAGCGTACTTTTTTTTCTTAGACAATTGAGCGAAAATCGCATCTAAGGAACTTTTTTCAAGTTGTATTTCGGTTAAATCCCATCCTTTTTCAATACTGTGTTGAATAATGGACTTGGTGATTTCAGGACCTGTATTAAACGTCAGTCGGATGCTATTTTGCGTGACAAAATCGGCATCGACAATTCCGTGAATAGCTAATAATTCGTCTTTTGAAGGTACCTTCTCAACATGAATCAGTACGGTGTTGGGTTTGATATAATTATTAAATGCTTGTATACTATCTTGAAAGACCATTTCTCCGTGTTCAATCATGACAATGTCGTGACAAGTTGCTTGTACTTCGGATAGAATATGTGTTGATAAGATAACAGCGCGATCCTCTGCGATATTTTTTATCAGTCGACGAACTTCTATAATTTGATTAGGATCTAATCCGTTGGTAGGTTCATCCAAGACTACTAATTTAGGATTATGGATAATGGCTTGAGCTAATCCAACACGTTGTTGATAGCCTCCAGAGAGATTTTTCAATACCCGTTTACTAAAATGAGTAATGCCGCATTTTTCCTTTGCTATCTCTAAGGCTTCTTTTACTTTTTCCTTAGGAATTGAACGCATATATGCACAGTGTGTAAGGTATTCATCTACGGTAAGCTCAAAGTGTAACGGGGCCTTTTGAGGTAAGAATCCGATTAGTTTTTTTGCTTCTACTGGATTTTCTCGAATATCAATTCCATCAATGAGGGCAATTCCTTCCGTTTGATTAATCACTCCACAAAGGATGTTCATCGTGGTTGATTTTCCTGCTCCATTGGAACCTAATAAGCCTAAAATTCCTCTGTTTTTAATCTCAAAATTAATGTTTCTAATCGCCCAATCTTTACTGTATCGATGCGATAAATTTTGAATTTTGGCAATGCTTTCTTCCATTGTATTGTATATTAATAAGTGATTATTGTCGTTTGCGTTTAATTAAAATAATGGCTCCAATGAGGGCTAGACTTAACGGGAATAGTCCGATAAATATCAATTTAGTCGTGCCAAGTTGAGCGGCATTCATGGTAATTTTATTATCTATAGGGTTGGTACGTGTAGCATCAATGGGGTAGGCTCCATCGGTAAACCATTTAAATGATGCTACCGCAAAATTGTAATTTTCTTGTTGTGTGACATTAGATCGGCTAATTTCTTTATTACTCAAGACATCAGCATCTCCTAAGACGATCACTTTTTGCGTTGATCCGTTCAATTCTCGACTAAGAGCTACACCAACCGTTGCTTTTTTCTTTTGATGACGCATTGGATCAAAAGATACGGAATCAACTTTTAAATTGAATCGTCCCTCTTGATTCCATACCGTTGATGGATTGGTAGTTAAGAGGGGGGTTATTGTAAAATTCGTGCTATCTAAAATTTTGATTGCCATTGAGTTAGGCATGGTAATTACGCTCTTTTCTTTTATGTTAAATCCTAATGCTTTTGCTTCTGGAGTAATTTTTGCTTGAATTAAATCTTTGTTATAATCTTCACTTTCCTCTAAAAGCATTCCCGAGGTATATTCAATACCCACTTCTTGGAGTAGCGGATTTAGTAAGGCTTGTTTATAAGGTTCACCTGCGATGAGTATATTACCTCCTTGTTGTATATAGGACTTCAATTGTTGCATTTGCTCGGCAGAATAGGCTTCTATGGGGTCTGCAACAACCAGTACGGTTAGATCTAAAGGAAGTGGTTTGTTCGAATCAAACGCGATGTTTTTAAGGTTAAATCCTTGATTGATTAATGAAGAACGTACGTTTAGTTCATTTAAGAGTGTTTTATATTCTTTGTCACCACGTTTATCGATACCTCGTTCGTAATTACCCGTTAAGATGCCTATTACCGGGGCTCCATAGAGTACATTTTTAACCGCAGCAGAAATTTCAGATTCTTTTGGGTAGCCAATATTATCGAAAAACATATGCAAGTTTGCTGTTTTGCCTTGGTAGGATAGTACCCTTACAAAGCCATTTAATTCAGGAGTAAGGTCAATAATTTTATTGATTTCGTTTGGAGATAGAACATTGTCAAAATCGAAACCATAGGCTGTAATTGCACGCTTGGCTCGTTCTTCTAGGGTTTTATCGGTATTATCTCGTTGATCGAGGGTATAGTTGTAATATGGTTGATAAGTAATTTCTAAGTTTGGAAGAAAACGGGTATAATCATCAAATTGTTTAAGATCAAAGATTCTAAATCTAGGCGAAGCTAAATGAGCAAAACTGTTGAGTACATTGGCATAAACAGTGATTTTTACAGGCTCTTTTAATTGCTTTAATAAGGCTTGAGTTTTAGGTGTTAAAGTTCTTGTTTTAAAGCGTGTTGTATCATAATATCCGGTAAAGCTCGTTAATGAGCTCAAGTAACCGATGATTAGTACGGTCACAATGACAGCGGTGTATTTAAGGTTTTTGATGACAGGGCGAGCTGTACTTTTTGCTGCGTTTAAGCGCATAATGGTCAACACTAAAAAGGTGCTGATAATGAGAAGGAAATAAATTACATCTTTACTGCTAATTAAACCAATAATGAAATTATCAACTCGAGAAGACATGGCTAGCCAATAAGTAATATCTCTAACAAACTCGATGCTTTGTCCAACAGAACTCATAAAATTTAATGCGGCAAATACAGCTAAGGTACTTATCGCAGCGACTACTTGGTAGGTAGTTAAACTAGACATAAAGAGCCCAATTGCAGCATAAGCACAGGCGAGAAAGAACAACCCTAAGATGGCTCCAAAAGTAAAGGTAATATCAAGATTTTCAATAGCGATAAGCCCTATACCCACAGCAGCAATCATAACGATGACTAATAGGAAACAATACCCAACAATAGCTAGGTATTTACCGAGTATAATTTGACGGTTTGTAATGGGGGACGATTGTAATAATTTTATAGAGCCGCTGCTGAGTTCTCGACTCATTAGCCCCATAGTGAGTAGAGGAATGTAAAGGTATAAGTTATTCTTTACCATATTAAAGAACCCTCTTCCGCCACCATAAATATCCATCGTCAAACCGGTGAATTTATTTCCCATCTGTTGACTTGCTTCTTTAGCTTCAATTAAATCTGAAATGCCGATGCCACATTGTATAATAAAGATTATTAACATCAACCATGCGATAGGAGAATAAAAAAGGATGCTCAATTCTATACGAGCTATTCTTAAAATTTTTTTCATTAGGTTACAGTGAATTTAGATAATAGAAGCCTAGTCCTAGTGTTTACTAGGGTAAGTTTTGTTGTAATGACTACGCGTATGTATGTTTAATAGCTGTTGTGTTTGTACGGAGTAGCTATTGCTAACTCCGTACAAACGTTGCAGCTTATTTTTGAGGAATGATGGCTGTTATTTTATCAAAACCAACAAAGGTTTTGATATTTGCTTCATCGATATTTCCTAAACCAAAATTGATTAAAGGGAGGATAGAGACCTTTCCTTCAATGCCATTATAGGTTGAGAGAATCAGTTGCTTATTATTTGTGGCAATTGGTGTACCACTTGAAGCAAATGGATAACCAGCTTGTTTATACACTTGTAAGGTGGTAATCTCATCTCCTGCAGGAACGGTATAGCGTTCTTCAAAAGTAGGTGTACTGGCACTGTACAACATAGCATAAATTTTAGTACTTGTTGCATAATACAAGACCCGTTGATCTTCTAAAAAGGCAAAGTGAATTGCGTTTTCAATATCAGGGGCACCTGCTAAACTATAGATAGATTTAGGTGCAGGTGGGATAGGACTAGGATATTGATCCCCGCCACCATCTAATACATAGAGGGTTATTTCACCCGTAGTTTTATCCTTTAATAGATGTCTAAAATCTCCTGTAGTACTTACATCAGCAGCTAGGTTCATTTTGTTTTTAACATTGGCTGGATCAAAAACACCGGCAGCATCTCCAGGTACTGGATGCATATTGGTATCTCCAAAACGCAAGGTTGGAAGGTATACAAAGTGTTCATTTACTTCATCATAGAAATTAATTCGTACAGGTAATGGATAGTAGTTGAAACCATTCGCGGCAATATGATCAGGAACCACAAATTCAAAATCCATGGGTAACCCATATTTTTTAGACGCTCCTAAATAAGTTGCGGTTAATTTACCATTCCCAACATAGAGATTTCCTTGTACGACATCGCCAAAGGTTTGTGGTTGATAATTACTATTACTTGCAAAGAACAAATCGTCATTCATTCCAAAATAGGTATAATCTAAGGTGTTAATTCTGTATACACTTTGATCGGTCATTCCTAAAAGGGCATCCACACCATAGATGGTAGTAAAATTAAGCTGTTTAGTTAGCCCACTAATGGTACTTCCATTGATGGCAGAGTAAACATTGTGTTTTACACTTACTTCAGTATAATCAGTGGTTACTTCAGGTGACATGATATGACTGAAATCCGTATTTACTCCATCAGGAGTTACAGCAACAACAAGACCTTCACCAATATTATTCAGCACGGTTAATGGCCATGCTACACTATAGGCTAATTTGGTTTTATTGTCAATAACTTTGTACTGTAATAAATGGTGCTTTCCTGAGCGGTTTGGAGGAAGACGCACTTCATAGTCCAAGTTTTTATCTGTTCCAATCAAGTCAAATAACGTGTCATTTGGCACTAAATTTAGACGCCATTCAAAACTGAGGTCAGCTGTGGAAAGATCACCCGTTTCGATAGTTGGATTAATTTGTAATTTTTCAAATTGGCGAACACTTAATTCACTCATCCCGGTAGTGTCAATGACCACACCAGTGATGGGGTTCGTGTCGAGCAAACTTTGATCTTCATAACATGAAGTAATCAATAGCAATAAACTAATGCAAAAGCTCGCAAAAATTGTTGTTTTTTTCATTGTGATTCGTTTATGTTGTTAAAAGGATTTTTCATCCGTTCTGTAACTAGGTTATACGCTTTCTATTGGGCAATTGACCCAAAAGGCATTTAATCATACTTTGATTTGGTATAGTATTTTGGTACAATTTCTTCTCCTGCAAGCGCTCCATCATCGTGTACTAGTGGATTTCCTGGGTGTTCAAGATTGTATTGCTTTACATAGTCACCAAATTTAGTAGCCAAGGCTGTTGCGCCATCTGTACCGAGATCTCTATATTCATTTCTACCAAATTCCGTTAGTCCAGTCGTTTCAACAATGAGTCGATAGGCTAGGGTACTCGGTGTTGACACAAAGAAAAATCGGTAATAAGTCCATGACGGAATGACAATTTGATTGGTCCATGATACCGTAAACTCATTTGTTTCAATAGCGCCAGGGACAAAATCGTCAGAGGGCACCAATTCCAAGTGGATACTTACCGTTTTATCGTCTAAATCGTTTGAATTAAACAATTTGATATATAATTTTCCTTGATATTCGTTGGCTTTTACAATTCCTTCCACAATTTCATACTGACTCTCTGAAGCTGTAGTTTTTTCGTCGTTGATAACCTTCACGTTAAAATAACGATCTACATCGGCTGCTTCTCCCACAATTTGAACATCAACCTCTTGTATATATTCGCCAGACGAATTTCCTAAAAAGGAATATTTGGTATCAAACGTTGAATTTTCACTAGGTAAAAAAGTAACGCCTGGCTGGCCTTTAAAAGACATAATCTCATCTTTGGTACAGCTCGTAACTACAAGCACCAATGCTAATAGAACGAGGGTAGCTGCATTGAATTTTATATTTTTCATATTAGTTAGATTAAAGAATTTAATAACTGTTTTGTATTGACTATAGTTCGGTATCTGGAATAGGTAAGACATAAATGTCATCATCCGCGATGGTAGCTCCTAAGCCAGGAAAAGTGGTAAGTCCAAGTCGTTTATACGCAAAGAACAATTGTCCTTCTCCTACAAATTCTTTTCTATATTCTTTTAATAACTCGTCTTCTAATTCTTCTTGGGTTGCTGTTTCTGGAATATCTTCAATAATTCCTCTACTTTGTCGTACACTATTGAGTTTAGCGATAGCTAGATCGAGTTGATTATTTTCTATATAATACTCCGCTGCGATATAATACATTTCAGGAAGTTTAATTAAAGGAACTTTCTCTCTGTTTAGTAATCCGCTTTTCTGAATTAGTTTTGTACTAATAAGGCCACGAGTTTGTGACTCAAGTAGGGTGTTAAATCGGATATCAGCAACCCCAATGTTTGAATTGCTTGTTTCGTATAAAGCATTCGCAGTAGAAGTATCCAAATACAAGGCATTCACGTTGGTGTTAAACGTAGCAGCATTTAAGTATCCGATGGTAATATCTTCTAGGGCATTTACATCTAAAGCAAATAGTACTTCTGGATATAAGATAGGATCACTTGAAACTGGGTAAGAACTGGCGTCAATTAATGCTGCATTTGATTTGTTAATCACCTCTTCGGCTGCATTTTTTGCTGCTTCTAAATTGGCCAAGCCACCTTGCCAAGCAAGCACACGGGCTTGTAAAGCTTTTACGGCATAGTAATTCATCCGTTGCTCGCGTTGGTTGTAAAAACCATTTCGGTTTACTTCGGTATAGTAATCAGCTGGACGATTAATTTCGGTATAGATAGGATCTTCTTTGAGTAACTCACTCGCTTCTTCAAGGTCGTTGGTTAGCAAGGCAAAGGTTTCTTCATACGAACGTCTTGGAGTAACTTCTTTTCCAAAAGTGGTTACATACGGCACGCCAAATTCACCAGCAAGGTCTCCGCGATTAGCGAGATTCCCTTTACCGTATAAACGCATTAGGTCAAAGTGTAAAAATGCTCTTAGTCCAAGCAGTTCTCCTTTGATGATACTGTAATCAATATCCGAGAGAACGGATGCTTTTTCATCTATCGCATCGAGTGCACTGTTAATATTCGCAATGGTATTGTACGATTTGATCCATAAATTATCTACTTGTGAGGTAGAGATTACCCCACGATAGTTGTACTGCTCTATTTGACTGTATAAGGCAGATCCACCCAAAGGAGCATATTGTCTACTTAAAATATCTACAAGGTTGTAGGTCATATCTCTACTGTAGAGTTGAGGTTGGGTCATGGAAATATATACGCCGATCAATGCATCTTTAAACCCAGAGGCTTCTTTAAATTGATCATCTGCGGTAATTTGCGCAGAGGAGGTTTCATCTAAGAAATCGTCGCAAGATGTGGTAAATCCTGCGAGTAAGATTAGGATTATTCCGTATTTTAATGTCGTTTTCATATGTTATAGTATTACTATGTTAGTATTAGAAAGTTGCAGATAGTGAGAATGATAAGGTTCTCGAAAAAGGAAAGTCTGTTCCTCGTTCGATCTTAATCGTTGAAAATTTCGCAACTTCATTCATATTGAATCCAAGACGTAGTCTTTCTACACCGAGGTGATTGAGTATTTGGTCATTAAAGTCGTAATACACATTAATGGCAGCAATATCTAGTTCATTTCTATCTTGTACAAAACGCGTAGTGGCTCTTGTTTTCTCAGGTAAACTTCTAAATGAACTGGTTCCTTCAATACGTTGGTTGTAGTCTCCTAAACGCTTATACAAAGCTACTTGACCAGGTACTAACCACCGTCCAGTGAGCACGCGTCTATCCACATTGTAATTCATATCTACATTTTCTACACGATCTACTAGGGTTTGATTGTACAATTGACCTCCACCTAAATAACGACCTGTGATACCTACACCAAATCCTTTGTATTCGGCATTTACACCAAAGGTTCCACGGTATGAAGGGTTACTATTTCCCGCTACAACCATATCATCTGCATTCCATTCAAACGTGGTATTTCCATTGCGATCCACATAAATTTCGTTTCCTGTTGCTGGGTCAATTCCCAATGAGGGTACTGCCCAGATAGCATTGAGTGAATTACCATCTTCAAAGATAAGTACAGGGTCATTGTTTCCGCGATCTGCAGCTCGTTCCTTCGCAGCATTATTGTATGATTGTAAGGCATCAGACAATTCAATAATTTCATTTTTATTGGTTTGTAATCCAAAATTGAATGATAAGAATCCATCGTTATTAGACCAAGCTAAAAACAATGCATTTAATTCAACCCCTGAATTTTTAACTTTTCCTAAATTTTCTTTCACTGAATTAAACCCAGTAGACGTAGGTACGGTAATATCGGTAATTAAGTTTTGCGTAATGCTTTCATAATAGTCAACGCTTAAGGTTAGTCCTTTAATTTTGGCATCCAACCCGAGGTTATAGTCAAATTTACTTTCCCATTGCAGACCATCATTTGCTAAACGATCTAAATAAGAACCGTTAAAGCCTTGATACAAGGCATCTAGATAGTACGAATACGTCGATACAGATGCATTATCATTAAAATTCTGATTTCCTGTAGAACCAAGACTTCCTCTCAGTTTTAATTGATCTAAAACTTTACTATCTTTTAAGAATGCTTCGTTGTGAATGTTCCACCCTAATCCTAAACTCCAAAAGTTCGCCCAACGATTGTCTTTTCCAAACTGTGAAGAAGCATTGGTTCGTAGGGTAATGTCTGATAAAAATCGGTCATCGTAGACATAGGAGCCTACTGCTAAAAAGCCTAAATCACGAGAAAGTCCTTCTACTCCAGTAGGACGAGTTCCTAAGGCGTAATCACGTGCAAAGATGATATTGTCACGTCCGCTAGGAAAACCTTCAACAAGGTGTACAATTTCTTCGAATTTACTTTCATTTACATTGAAACCAACATTGGCAAAATAGGTGCTTTTAGCAATTTTCTTGTTAAACATGAGGTTAAAATCCCCTGAAAGTCTACTGCTTTTTCCGTTGTTTACTCGGTAAGATCCTTTGCGTAAAAGTGCGTCTCCAAATTGGTATGATTCAAAACTAGTGTGTTCAGACGGTAAAAATTTGTCAGCATCATTTCGCTTTACATCAATACCTATCCGTGTTGTAGCTCTTAATGATGGTTTAATTCTCCATTCGAAGTAGAAATTATTGATAAAGTTTAAATAGCTCGCTTCGTCTTTTGTATTAAGGGTTGCATTGTAGAGCGGATTGGTATATTTGGTATTATCATCAACTATTTCTGCGTAATAAGGAATAGTTCCATCGGCATTTTCTGCTCTCCAATACGGATTCATTTGTGAGTATTCACCAAACGTGCCATACGGAGATTCATACGCGTTGGTACTGGTGATAGTCATTCTATTGGTGAAAGATAAATTTTTCACACGATAAAAGGCACTTAAATTACCATTGATTATTTCTCTTCCTGATCCTTTCATCACCCCTTCGATATTGTTGTACGAAAGGCTGGCAATCATCCGTAAGGCGTCAGCACCTAGTTCAGCTGAAAGTGAATGTCGTTGGCCAATCCCTGTTTGTAATGGTTTTGCCATCCAGTCGGTATCTAAACCTTCAAGTGCAAGTTTTTTACGGAAGTTGTATAATTGTTGTAAACGGATATATTCATCAGCATCATTGAGATTAGGTATATACATTCCATCAATGCGTTCAGCTTCAATTTTCTCTAAAGCGTTGGTGAGATCATAACTACTTAAATCGGGTAGTTGAATATCTAAACTACCGTTGTAGGTAATTCTTGCTTCAGAAGATCCAAGTGCTTGCGTTTCAATCACTACCACACCGTTGGCAGCACGTGATCCATAAATGGCTTTAGAGGCAGCATCTTTAAGGATGGTAACGCTTTCGATAAAGTTAAGGTCTAAATCGAGGATTTGTTCAATACTACTTTCAAATCCGTTTAAAATAAATAGAGGTTGATTTGGGTTTTTTAAATAGTTTCCTTTTAAGTTCCCCGACAATTCAGAACTTTCTGATGGAATAGTTGAAGCTCCTCTAATTTGTATTTCAGGAAGTGCATTTGGGTTCGAACCTAATTCGAAATTGTCGAAAATGGCAATGGATGGATCGATATTTCGGATTGTTTGGAATAAATTGGCATTCCCAACTCGTTTTAATTCGTCCTTTTTGATGGTCACCGTAGCTCCTGTATAACTTTCAGCATTACGATTGAAGATACCGGTAGAGATTACTACTTCTTCAAGTTCGTTTACATCTGGTTTAAGGGTAATATTAATAATTGTTTGATCATTGACGGCTACTTCTTCTGTTAAATACCCAATACTACTAAAAACTAAGATGCTGTTACTATTGGGTACTTGAATTGTGTAATTCCCATTAAAGTCAGTTGCAGTCCCTTTTTTAGTATCTTTTATAACAATATTAACACCAGGAATTGGCAAACCATCCTCATCGGTTACTTTACCAGATACTTGTTGCTGTTGTTTTTCTTTTGCCGTTTTTTCCTTAATTAAAATCGTGTTGTTACGGGTTATTGATACATTCACATCACCACCAGAAAGGGCTAAGTTTAACAGTTTATCTAGTTCGATTGTTCCTTTTTTAAGTTGAATTTTAGGAAAGGAATTGAATAGATTTTCAGGATAAATAAACATGTATGCATTAGATTGTTGACGGATTATTTTAAAGACTTCGTCAACAGTGACCAGTTTATCCTCTTGAATATTGATTTCAATATTTTGAGAATTTACTTTGTTCGGCGTAAAGCTAAACACGGTAGCACAAAATAAAAATATAAATGTTCGCATAACACAAGTTAAGAGTTTCTTTCCTCGAAAGGACAAGAAATCGATTAATTTAAATTTCATAAATTCGTAAATTATTAGTTAGTTAAACTTATTTAATTGATTAATACTGTATGCTGGGGGAATAGTCTTATGCTTGCCGGTGTAAACTATTTCTCCTTTTTTCAAAGTATCATCAATAATTCTTTTTAAAATTTTATTCGGAGTGATGTAAAAAGTTAAGCTTTTTACATGTTGCGAAGAATACGTAGTAGTTTTATGTCATAATTAGAGGTTATTTAAGGGTGACTGTTTTATTGTTAATTTCAAATGAATGGATAATGTTGGTGCTTTGTAGGGTGGTTAAAATTTCCACAATACTGAAGTTTTTGTTGATATTGCCAATAAACTTTTGACTTTTCAACGTAGGGTCTTTAAAGATAAATTCCATATCATACCAGCGAGAAAGTGCGGTCATTATCTCGACTAATGACTTGTTTTCAAAGGTGAAAACACCGTCTTTCCAAGCAATCTCGTTATACACATCTACATTAACCACTGATAAGGTGTTTTCTGCTAGGTTTAAAATGGATTGTTGGTTAGGCATAAGGTTTTGTGAACCGTTTTCGTGTATAACCTTTACTTTACCTTCTGCCAAGGTGGTATAAATTTTCGATTCATTTTGATAGGCTTTTACATTAAAATGAGTTCCTAGAACCTGTATATTTTGCATCTTGTGGTTTACGTTAAATGTAGCACCCGCATGTGCTTCACTTGGAGAAACCTCAAAATAGGCTTCACCGTAAACAAGATTCACATTACGCGCCTTTCCTTCTTCGAAGCGGGTAGGGTATATTAATTTTGATTCTGAGTTTAACCACACGTTTGTTCCATCTGCAAGCACTAATTTATATTGGCCTCCACGAGGGATGGTTAAGGTATTTTTAGTGATTTTTTTAGGTGTAGTTGAAGTATGTTCGTAGACCAAGGCATCTCCGGTACTTTTGGCATCGGTAGTTTTGAATGTTTTTCCTTTTGTCAACTCTATAGCAGTTCCATCCTCTAATTCTAAGGTAGCTTTATTGGTACCTACTTCAATGGCATTATTTATAATTATTGGATTTTCTATTTCTAGATTGGCATTAGGGAAGTTATTGGTAAAAAAGTATGTACTCGCAACGATACCAATTACCATGGCAGCTGCCGCATATTTATAAATCGGCTGGGTGCGTACACGGTATAAAAAAGACTTTTCTTTATGGATTTTATTCAATAATTTATCAATAGCTTTATCAGTGTCTGAAATACTCAAACTATGCGTAATGGCATAATGCGTCTGAACATAATCTTTAAAAATGGCTCTATTTTCAGGCGTTTGTATCCAAGTAGAAAGCTCATCTAAATCGGCAGCATTCGCTGATTTAGTAATGTATTTGACGATTAAATTTTCGATTTTTGGAGTCATTTGCAGTACGATCATTTTTTATATAACAAGAAAAAAAGGGATATCCCTTACTTTTTATCTAATTTTTTTTTGGTATGGAATAAATTACACAAAGAATAGCCGCTTTATTTCTGAATAAACAAGGGGAATGTATGGTTTATAATAAATTAAAAAAAAAACGAGCACCTTAGTGAATAAGGTATTCGTTCAATTAATTGTTGATAATGATGATATGATTAAAAAAACAAGCTGGTTTGTAATTGTGTAAGTGACATGGAAATGGGGGATTCAAAAAAGCAATGCGTTAGGCCCCTATAACGAATAGTTACTTCATTCCTTTTTTTGTTGAAACAAATCAATAGCTACGATTGTGTTTCGTACTTACCCAAAAAGGAGAAAAACAATAAGAACCGTACATGCTGCGGTGGAGCCAATGAATGTTTCGAGAAAAAGGCCCCTTACTTCGGTGATAGTACTTGTTTCATCACCACACTTTTGAAATACATAGTCACATGAAACACCTACAAGCACCTAGCATCTATTTTACGTTGAGTTAGATTTTAATTATTTAAAGTAAACTCACCAATTTTAGAAATTGACACTGCTTCCCCTTTTACTACGTTACTTTTTTTAGCTAATGTCGGATTTAATGATTCGATACCATTGGTTAACGTGATTTGACCTAAAAATTGGAGATTGGAAGTTTTAGCCTCATTGTCGAGACCATTTTGATTATTACTACAACTTATGAAAAAAGTTGAAATGAATAAAGCGATTACTACTCGTTTTGATTTCATATTACAAGACGATTTAAAGTTTTGTTGTCAATTTAATTTTAATTTCCTTACAATCAAAACAGTATAGTGTTTTTTTTAAACGTATTTAGTTTTGTGTGGCGTAATTGGGTATTATTTAGAAAGTGTGTTGAGGTATAATTGGTATTTTTCTTTATTTTAAATATTTTTTTTATAACATTTGTCTGAAGTTACCCCATTTTAGTTCATGAAATACGAATTTAAAAATAATGAGAAATTCATAAAGCACCTTAGTAAGGGGAGGGAAGACGCCTATGTCTATTTGGTAGAAACGTATCACAGACCCTTATTTGTCTATGCGTTGAGTTTAAATGGAGATCCTAGAATGGCAGAAGATCTTGTGCAAATAGTCTTTTATAAAATTTGGGAAAAACGAAAAAAACTAGATGAAACCTATGCGTTAAAGCCTTATTTATACAAGATTCTTTACAATGAATTTATCAATGAGTATCACCGGGGGCGAAGTATTTCCCCGTTGGAAGGCACCTTTAAAGAAGCTATTGATGAAATTCTTGAGGAAAATAGTCATGAACTTTTAGAACGGAAAATTGCACTAGTAATGGAAGGCGTTAAACATTTACCTCCTAAGTGTAAAGAAACCTTTTTACTGAGCAAGAAAGAAGGGTTAACTAATATTGAGATTGCTGAATATTTAAATATTTCAACAAAAACTGTAGAAGGGCAATTGACCAAGGCATATCATATCATTCGCAAACAAGTTGGAAGTAAAATTAAATCACTATTTATACTCGTGCTTGGAAAGCGGAATTCACAAAAAATAGCGTCTACCAAGTGTACGTCAGCCTCCCGCTAAAAGGTTATGAGGGAACTTTACCTTTTATTTTTTACTTGTTTTACGTGAGATTTTAGCGGTTAAGACACCCATTTTATTACTGATGGTTTCCATCCATTTTAGCTGTTCTGAAATAAGATGAGCTTCCTTTTGTAAATGTTCGAGTTTCTCTTTTTGAAGAAGTGAAATAGGGATGAAATCACGTGTGTTTTTTTGGAGGTTGTTAATCGCTATGTCGGACGGTTGTTGAGTTTTTTGAAGATTAAGCACTGCAAAATTCAGGTTTTCTTCAATGGTGTGAATACGTTGATGGAACCGATTTGTTGCGGGAGTGGTGGGTTGTTCTTGGATATAGGTGCTCAAAGAAGCTAAGGCTGAAAGAAGCGATTGGTTTAAGGCAACTATTTCGTAAATATGGTCAATATTTTTCTGTTTAGATTTAGGTTCTTGTACCATACGTTGAAATGCTGCACTGAGATTAGCCGTTTCTAGAAAGGCCGTTTTACGGGCAATTTTATAGGAGGTAGGCACCTTTCCTTTGACTTCATAATACCTCGAAATTTTTTGTAAAAATTCTTTGTTGGCATTAATACTTTTTTCGATGGCTACGTTTATTTCTAAAAACCCCCATGCAGGCCAAAGAAGTACCATGGCTGTAAATGATAAGGCTGCACCAATCAGTGTGTCAAAAATGCGATATTGAATTACCGTAAACACGTCGGGGCGAATGATGGCATAAATAAATACCACACTCAAGGTAATAAAGGTTGCGGAAGCTTTATAATTTCGTTGCACCATAGAAAAAGCGATGATCAATGAAATAACGCCTAAGATTCCATAGACATACGGGTCTTGAATGAGAAATACTAAGCCTGTGGCTAATACGCCTCCAAGGAGGGTGCCAATGATTCGATCAATAGACCGAGATTTTGTGAGTCCGTAGCTCGGACGCATTATCACGATAATGGTAAGTAAAATCCAATAGGGATTTTGAAATTCCAAAAGGGATCCTATTAAATACCCGATCATCATGGTAACCGCTAAGCGAAGGGAATGTTTAAAAATGGTCGATTTAAAACTAAGATTCTGCAAGGCGATTATGGGATCGTATTCTTGTGGGATAATAAATCGGGTTAATACCTCTTGGTCTACCAATTCAGTCGAGCTCAATTCAGGTTTTCCTAAGAGCCATTTAATGCGTTTGAGTTTTTCGCAAATTTTACGTTGATAGTCTAATAAATTTTGAAGCATTAGGTATTGCTCAAATCGATGTGTAGCAGGATCTGTTTTTAATGGAGCAATGTCGACTTCCAATTGGTCTAACGCATCACTAATGACGGATGTTTTAGGGAATTTTTTAGGGTTTTTACTCGACCTGCCAATTTGTTGCAGTTGATCAGAAAAACTGAAGAGAATTTTTTGAAACGCTGCATTGAACTGTGGATGTTCTTTAAATAATGCATCCATTTTGTCGTAGTTCACTGGATTTGCTATGGCTGTTTCTAATATTTCAACCAACTGTACAAAGACCATCAAGCGTTTAGCTTGATACATTGATCGACCTGATTTTTTACGCGATAATAATAATACTTCGCGCAAGGAAGCGTGATGATCGGTAAGTGCTGTTTGTAACTGTAACAGTTGGGTAACTAGTTTTTTTCGGTCTGCGTTTGGGTCTATTAAATCGCCTCGTGTTTTTATGAAGTCGGCAGTAGTACTAAATGTTTCAGATAAGAGTTCTTCCGTTTGCCCTTTGGGATTTAACAAGTACCATCCTAAGGAAAGACTTAAATACCAAAGTCCGCCAACGCCAATCCACAATGCATATTCATAGATTTTTAATTCGGGTGAAGTATGAGCGAAACTCAAGACGAGGGCTAATAATCCGGAAAAACTGATCAAGGAAGCCCTAAAGCCATACACGGAAATAAAGGCAATCAAAAATGTAAGCGCTCCAAGAATAAGATAAATAAACCATCCTGTCAAATGTAGATATCCACCGATGAAACTTACAATAACGATTAAAAATATAGCGGCTAGAATTCCAATCGTTTTATGTTGGATTCTTCCGCCTACATCGCTTGGTGAGCACCAAAAAGCGCCAAAACAGATAGCTAAGCCAATTTCAAATTGATCAAATTGGATGCCTAGTAAAATAGGGGTAGTTACTGCTACACCTACCAAAATTGCTTTTGAAAAAGGGGTGCTTTTAAAGAATATTTTGAGTTCTTGAAGCATTACAACGAACGATGTTTTAACATTGCTGTTGGCAAAGGTACGGTTTAGTTTTTGAGTATCAGTGGCTCAAGTTCTGATTAAACACATGGTTGTTTGAAACTGGGAATTAGGGAGGAGTGTACCCACCAGTACCCATCAGACTTTTAAAATTTCGCATAAAAAAAAGGGAAGTTTTCACTTCCCTAGCTACCCTAGAAACTAATTCAAATAATCTACGGTACATCTGTTTAATGGTTTATTGTTTGTCAAGTGCTTGTTGCCCTTTTTTGAGCATTTTATCGGCATCTGTACCGCCACCGAATCGCTCGAGGACTTCTCCTTCACTGTTTAATATCAATAGGGTAGGATAGGAGTTGACCTTGTAGTACTGGGCTATCTCGAGTCCTTCCCCTTTTTCCATGTCTATTTTTAGATTGATAAAATTTTTGTTGTAAAAATCACCCACATTTTTTTGAGTAAATACCTCCGCGGCTAATTTTTTACAAGGGCTACACCATACGGTATAGCAATCGATAAAGATTAATTTATTATCCTCACTAGCCTTTGTTAAAGTCGCTTCTAATGAACTATTTGTAAATGTAATTCCTTGAGCTATCCCCGTAGATATGGTGAATAAGGTAAGGCATAATACGATGTGTTTTTTCATGATATTATTTTAATAATTGAATCGTTTTAGTTTGCGGTGGAAAACATTGATAAGGATCACAGGCTTGATAATACAAGCTAATATTGGTATCCTTTGGGAGACTTTTACCATTGTTTAATTGGTAATATCGAATAAAATAAAAATCCTCTCCATCAAAAATAGTTGCCTCTTCGTTAAAGGGTGTTGTAGCTGGTTTTATCCAATCGCCCAACGCAATGGCAGTATCAGGGGGTAAATTTTCATTTATTTTGGTTGCGATTAGGGGTGAATTTTTAGTTACTGAACTATAAATATGCCAGGAACTCAGTATATTCACTTTCATAACGATGGCGAATTGTTTTTGATCTTCTGAAAATATGAGCTTGGCATTGATAGCCACCGGATCAAGTTCACTTGGCACGGGTGTCGTAATGCTAAACTTTTCATCCATTACTTGAAGTTTAAGTGTTTCGTTTACTTTCTGCGCAACGAGTTTGAAGCTCAAGCATATAAATAGCACGAATAAACGCGTAGTATGTTTAGGTATTGTTCTCATTTTTTAGTTTTTTGTGGTATCTACTAACCATTTATAGCCTCCAGATTCAGTAAAAAACAACTTGTCCTTATTAGTTGAAAACCATTGTTTCCATGCAGTTGGAGATGAAAAATCCTCTTCGGTATACCGTTGAAGTATTCTTTTCGCGATGGCTTGTTGTTTAACTCCTTTTGACAGCATGGAGATAGCGGTTTCTAGTAGGCGAATGTCATTATTATTGATACCTAGCTTTTGAACGTCTTCGTCTAAAACAAGTTCTTTGTCTATATAGGTGAAGTACCCAATATTGTTATTTAAGAACGTTAAATAGGCGTTGGTGTCAGTACCAAATTTTTTAAAGTATTTTTCGCCCATGTATTGCTTTTTAGCAAGCCATGATTCAAAGGTTGGTACGGGTTCAAAATTATCTAGAAAGGCTTGTTGAAATTTATTGAGGGGTTCGTTGTTGGCTTTTTTGGTTTCAAGCTCTTTTTTTCTAGCGAGGTCTTTTTGTTTATATCGCATCCATTGAGCTTTATATTTTTCAAAATTGGCTTTATTTATATCCCTGTTTTTGAAAAACAAATACGATTTTCTGATGGTGATTCGATCATCCATTTTCTTGGCAATGACTTGTGCACCATTAAATTTTTTCATGTACACTATAGAATTGGTAAAGACATCCAAAGCCTCTTCAGTCATATGGTCAGGCGATGCGCTAAAGCCCCACATCATAAAATTAGCGTGTCTTCCAATGGCAACGGCATACATTTCTTTGGAGTTTCCTCCTCCTGAAATATATTCTGTATCTGGGGAGTCTGTAAAACCAAAGCCTCTAGATACCATTCCGATGGCATAATTTGAATTTTGAAAATCTAAACCTTGAACGCGCCACATAGGAATTTTTTCGGGAATTTTATCTCCACCTGGGTATTGGCGAAAATTTTGTGGAGTGGTAATTTTCGTAAATGTGGGAGTAACCTTGATAGGCGTATTAAAAACGGTATGCGATGTATTTACATTTAATGCTTCGCCATTTAGACATAAACAGTGCCAGTCAAATTTACTTCCAGTTCCGGCTCCTAAATCTGGCGCAACTTTTCCGATAAAAATAGCTGCACTGTGAAAATCTGGAGTTAAATATTGTGCAGGTTCATATTTGATTACCTGTCCTTTTGCATCTTTTTCATACACGCGCTCTTTAATGGGGGTGGTCATTTGGTCAAAAATGGTCACATCGTAATCCTTTGACATTGCCTCAGTATACGCTCTTGAGTCAATACTAGATACCTTGGTGAAACGTCGTTTTAAAAAGGTGTTAAAGGCAACCCATCGGGTTTTGAAATCGATCTCAAATCGATCCGATTTGGCATCTCTAAATTGTGATGAAGTGGGCATCTCTTTGGCAGGATTATACCCGACGTATAAGACTTTTACATCAAATTTTTTAGCTGTTTGGGCTTGCGTTGAAATAGCACTTATGAATAAAATAAAAAGTGCAACTGTTTGAAATATTTTTTTTAAAGTCATTTGAATGTTGTTCTATTTTTTTGTTTTTAAGTCGAATTAATTTATTGCTATAAAAAGGGGGCTTAATTTGATTAGTATTTATCACCAAATTTGTTACCGTACATTTCAATTAAGCGTTTGTCCATGTATGAACCGCGCATATTGTCAGTCACAATCGTACCGTCAGGACCTATTAAAAAGCAGGCAGGAATACCTCTAATATTATACACTTTACCAATAGCTCCTTTAAAAGCCATAGGGTCATTGTACTGATCCCAAAGCATTCCCTCTTGACGTACGGCCTCTAACCATTTCTCTTTTGAATCGTCAAGGGAAATACTCACCATATTATACCCTTCTTGGTGATAGAGCTTGTAGATTTCTTTTAAATGCGGAATATCTGCGCGGCAAGGTCCACACCAAGAAGCCCAGAATTCAACTAAGGTATATTTGCCTTTTTCAACAACCTCTGAAAGTTTCACAGGATTCCCATTTGGATCATTAAAGGTTAAATCTTGATAGGGAGAACCAACAGCTATCTTTTGCATTTTTTTAAGTGTGTTTTCAAGTAGGTTTAGTGCTGATGAATGCTCATTATTAGCAGGTACAAGGGCTAATAATTCGTCGTATTCTTCTCTTGAAAACTTTACAGAACCAGTATTTGGTAGGTAATATGCTAAATATTGACCAACGGCATTGTTCATATTTTTCTTTAAAAAAGTGAAGACATATGCTTTTTTACCCTCCCAAGCTTTTTCAAACTTCTCAGCGAGTTCAATCCCTTCTGAAATAGAAAGAGTTCGTTTTTCTTTCCAATTTTTTGTATTCTCCTCCCAACATTTATCAATGTCTAATTCAAATGGAGAAATCTCAGCGAGGTAGGTTTGATAGCGTGCCTGACTCTTAGAGCCTTTAATGATCACTTTGTTAAAATCGTAGGTGTGATTGAACAATGCCTCTCGATTTGGCATATCGTTGATATCGGCTTCAATTGTGATATGGCCATTTTCAAGGAAAAGCGGAATTTGAATTTTGTCCAAGCGTTTTTTTTCAGGTTCAAGGAAGTTTATTGCATATAAAAAGGGTGCTGGGCAAGTTCCTTTAAACTGAAACGTTTCATTTTTTATAATTGCGGTATCTTTAATTTTTATGCCTTCATTAAAAAATTCTGGAGCGGTTAAGCTCAGTGTTACTTTCATCCCATCCGGAGCATTTTTAATAGTTCCATCGATGGTATAGGTATTTGTTTTATTTTCAGGCGTAGTGCATGCTGAAATTACAAAAACAAATAGGAGGAGGCATAGATTTTTATAAATCATTTTATTTTGTTTAAGAAAAATTAGTTGTTAAAAGGTGTATTTCTAAATGTTGTGATTGCTACCGTTTAGCCGTTTATACAGAGATAATTACATGCCAATTCCCTGCTTGATACACATCTAAAATTACCGTATAACTTGCTTTGTTAACAGAGAATGAGATTTCTATACGTTTTAAAGGAAACGTAGCATTGGTCATCGTTTTAAATCCATTAACCACTTGGATTAATGAATTTTTTTCATCGGTAATACGCAAGGCGCCAGAAGAAACCGAAACCCCATTGGAAACCACTTCAAAACTTACTTGTTTGAGTGCTCCTCCGTTATTTTGAAAGTTCACATTTCTCGCACCACCATCGGCAATAATTTTATAGGGACTTTTATATTCCCCTAGGTATTGATTATTTTTGAAATATCCATTTTGGATGATGTCTGAGGTTCCTCCAGAAGCTTTAATGGTTAACGTTCCTTTGCCATCCATTTTTCCTTTCGAAAATTCTCCTTTATAGATATTTCCATTACCCCAGGTATATATTCCTTCACCATGAGGTAAGCCTTTTTTGAATTGACCTTCGTAGAAATCTTCTGTACCCCAAGCTTTTCCTTTTCCATTTGCTAGGTTTTTTTTCATGTCGCCTTCGTACTTGACACTGATAGATTCAAGTAATACGGCATGTTTTTTTGACTTTTGGCTATAGCTTTGTTGGAAACTCAACAGGAGAATACTAAGCGTTAATAGTGTAGTTTTCATAGGTAAATAATTAAAATATGGGCACCTTGTTTAAGGTGCCCATGAATGTTTAGTTTCTTGGGTTTTGTTCCATATCAGGATTGAAATTCATCGTTTCTGGTGGAATAGGAAACACATATCTATTCGAATTAGGTGCTAGAGTATACGTATCAACATCAATGGTGTGTGTGATGGTTTTAGCGGTTGCTGTTTCTTGATTGAGGCGTTTTAAATCGAACCAACGCATACCAGTTGCAAGCATTTCACGTCTTCGTTCTTCAAGAACGAACAATAAAGCAGCTTCTTTTGATGCCACATTCGTAGAATCTGTATACCCATAGATTCGGTTGCGTCTTAACTCATTAAGATCATCAAGTACATCGTCTATCGTTGCATCGTCCAGTCGAGCGTTCGCTTCTGCGCGGATTAAGTACATCTCAGGAATAGAAACAAAGTGATTGGAATATGTACTATATCCTTTAGCATACCCATTTCTATACGATAAGTAGCCATAGATACCGTTAACACGTACATCATTATTAATATCAAATAGAGAAAGTACTTCATCTGTTAGGGTTCCACCCGTATACCCATAGGTTCCACCAAAATATCGATAGGTGTATTGTTCAGCATCATAAAGGGTTCCTAATGGATTACCGCTGGTATAATCACTAATTGTTCCATTTTGACCTAGGGCTAGATTCGCATATTCTCGTGCTTTTACGTAATCATTCATTTGTAAATAGATACGTGCTAAAAAACCATATCCAGCACCTTTAGTTGCTCTGGTATCAATACTTTGAGAAACAGGTAAATCGGCAATTGATTCGATTACTTCTGTGAGCATAAAATCGTAAATTTCCTGTACAGACGCTCTTCCAGTACTTTCGGCAAGCACATCAGGGATGGTTACTAACGGTACGCCAGGATCAGTATTAGCGGTTGCAGCATCGTACTGTTTGGCGAATGAATTAACTAATATAAAGTATTCATAAGCGCGCATAGTACGGGCTTCGGCTTTAATCCGTTTTCTTGCATTTTCATCACTTCCTAATGCCTCATCGATATTAGCCGTGATAAAGTTATAGGTATAAATATTTTTATACGGATTATTCCATAAAGCGATGGTAGCATTGGGCGGAAATAAATCAGCTTCCCATTTTAGAAATCGAATTGGGAGGTTGTCTGGACTGGAAATATCACCTAAAAAATTAACTAAAGCATCTGTATTGTCTGCCGATAAAAATAAAGCATTATCATCAGAGGTTGTATGGATACTGTAATCTCCACCAATGAGTAGACGGTCAAATTCATCTATTTTGGTGGGGATTAACCGTCCGATAGGGTCAACATCTAAATAATCATTACAGCTTACTAAGCCGATTGATACGATGAGTGTGTATATATATAATCTGATTTTCATTTTTGTATGATTTAAATTAGAAACTAGCATTAAGTCCAATGGTAAACGATGGTTGAATAGGGAAATAACGCGTTCCTATACCATGTGATTCTGGATCAATCCCTTCCTTATTGTTAGCAATTAACCATATATTATTCGCTCTCATATTAATGTTAAGCGAATTAAGCGGAAGTGCTTTTAAGGCATTGGTTGGCAATGAATAACTCAATAGAACCTCTCGTAATCTAACAAAGCCTGCGTCAACTACATTTTTTGTACTGTATTTTGAAAAGATAGGTGTGTAATTAGCAGATCGTGCTTTTCCAATCGCAGGAATATCTGTAAACAATTCGTCACCAGGAGTTTCCCATGCGAATCGTGCATCAGCATTCACATTTTGTGGTTGACTAGAAATAGCTTCACCGTTATAAGAGTCTTTTAATAGTTTATGTCCTTGACTGGTGACGAACATAAGGGATAAGTTGAAATTTTTATACGCAAAATTATTAGTAATAGAGCCTGTAAAGGTTGGATTTAACGTACCTGCATAAACTAAATCTTCTTTAGTCACATCGTTATATGGACTAAAAAAACCTTGTACAGTTTTTATTTCATCATTATTTGTTTTAATCGTAACATTACCATCTGCATCCAAGCCCGCCCAATCGAAAACATAAAAACTATTGGCTGGATAACCTTCTTTGTTTTGTGGTCTTTGCGCAAGAAATATGGGGGCTAGCTCGTCAACAGCAACTTTTTCCACTTTATTTTTGTTAGAACGAAGTACAATATTCGTTCTCCAAGAAAAATTATCACCACGAATGTTGGTAGTTCCAAGCGAAAGCTCATATCCATTATTGGTAATGGTTGCGTCATTTTTTAAGACACGATTCGTTCCGTTCACTGGATTATTTTTTCCAGTAGCAAATATGTCGGACGTATTTTTTCTATAATAATCTAAACCTAGATTAATCCGATTATTAAAGGCAGTAACATTTAAACCAATATTGGTAGTTGCTGTGCGTTCCCAACGTAAATTTTTAATGGCTGGACTGGTAATTTCTAGTCCTTCACTTCCGTCAGCTCTAAAGGCTAGGGTATAGGCAGCAATATCAAATGGACCGTATAAGTTCGCTATATTTCCATTGATTCCGTAAGTGGCTCTTAAGGAAAGTTGATTAATTTGTTCTACCTCAAAGAAGTCCTCATCACTGATATTCCATTTAAATCCAGTTGACCAAAATGGTTTATAACGATATTTTGGGTCTGTTCCAAATAGATTTGATTGGTCTAATCGGACACTTCCGGTCACTACATATCTTCTGTCAAAATCATAGCTGAAATTTCCGTACGCAGAGAAGAAGCGGTTTGTGCTTTCACTTTGGTTATCACTAAACCGAATTCCTCCTTGTAATTGGCCATTTGGGTGATTTATGTTTTGAACAGAACCAATACCGTCTGATCCAATTCTATATTTATCTACCGCAACGGTGTTTAATGAGAATTCATCATACCCAAATTGATCGGTCGTAGTAGATGAGTTAAATAAATGTCTAATTTCAGAACCTGCTAAAGCTCGTATTGTATGTTTTCCAAAATTGGTTTCGTAATCTAATTGGATTCTTCCTGTATACGATTGCGAATCTCCTCTAGTTTCAATTATTCTTCCTCCTCTTGGCAGGTTTAAGGTGGTATTATCTCCATTATAATCTCTAGGAGATAAATTGTTCACTAAGGACCTAATTTCGAAGGAGGATTCTTTCGCTATGCGAGTCGAAGAATTAGCTCCTTGTTGATATTGAAACCCAAAAGACCCTTTTAAGCCTTTAAGAATGTCTGCATGTAACATGGCTTGAATTCGCGTAGATAAGCCTTTGTTTTCTTGTGTGTAACTATCCAGTTCGTTCAAAGGGTAATAGGTTTCGTCGTAGAGGCCTAAATCAATTAAACGTTGGATTTCAATAGGGTCTTTACCTCCAAATAAACCACCACTTGAAATCGCTCCAAACTCCCCAACATTTCCAACAGTTACAGGGAGTGGATTTCCATTTTCATCGGCAAACAATTCATAGGAATTAACTTGACCAAGTACGATTTCTCTATTGTATGGAATCGAATTTCGATCATCTAAAGTGATGTTTGCATTGAGATCCAATTTTAATTTATCGGATAAGTCAGTACTGTTTTGAATATCAAAAATGATTCGATCTGATTCGTCTCCAACAAAAGAAGATTTATTACTGGTATAATTTAAGGTAGCTCGATAAACATTGTTTTCACCACCGCCACTAAGCATTAGGTTGTGTTGTTTTTCAATAGGGCTTTGAGAAAAATAGTCACGAATTTGATTTGTATTGTCAATAGTTCGCAATGGATTTATTTTTGCATCTACCTCAGCTTGAGTAAGGGACCCTTCACTCATGGCAGCCATTGCGTTAAACACTTGGGTGCGAGCTATTGGAAATTTATAAAAATGATTGTTATCTAACACCCATTGATAGGTGTGAAACGAATACGAAGGTTCTTGTTGAGCTCCTAAAATTTGAGCATCAACGAGTTCTGAAGAGGACAGTCTATTAAGACGATAGGCCATATCGGGCTTTTGACTAAACGTGAAATTATTTGTGTAATTTACACTTAAGGTTCCTTTTTTTCCTTTTTTGGTTACAATTACGATTACTCCGTTAGCTGCTCTTGCTCCGTAGATGGAGGCAGCACCCGCATCTTTTAAGACGGTTAATGATTCAATGTCGTAGGGGTTAATTTGTGCGATGTCTACATTAGCTGGAAAACCATCAATAACGATTAACGGTTGTGAGTTTCCGTTAATGGTACTTATGCCGCGAATGTCAATTTTCTTCGCCCCTTCATTATCAACGTCGGCGGTGATTCCTAAACCAGCGATTTGACCTTCTAAGGTATTGACTAAGTTAGATCTTCCTCTTTTTTCGAGTTGTTTTCCATCAATGGTTATGGAGGAACCTGTAGACCGTTCAACACTAATCTTTTGATACCCCGTTATGATTACTTCGTCAAGGGTGTTCAGTTCTTCTTTTAAAACCACTGTTAGGTTCTTTTGTTCACCAACGGTTATTTCTTTGGTTTGGTAACCAATAGAGGAGAACACTAATACGGTAGAAGGGCCAGGAACGGTAAGGCTAAATTTACCGTCGAAATCGGTCGATGTTCCTGTTTGTGTTCCTTTGATTAGGATGGTTACACCTGGGATAGGGAGCCCTGTTTCATCTTTAATGACTCCTGTAAGTTGCTGTTGGATAGCTTGACTAATCGTCGGTTTTTTACGAATTAGAATGGTGTTGTTTGCCGTTAGCGTTATATCTAGATGTTGATTCTCTAAACACAATTGTAGGAGTTTGTTCGTTTTAATTTTACCCTTTTTTACGTATACCTGTGGAAAATCTTTGAACGTTCCCTCTTCGTAAATAAAATTGTATTCGGTTTGATTCATAATTAGATCAAACACTTGTTCTACAGATAATATCTCATCGGAAGAGATAGAAATCGTTGAATTTTGTGAAACAACATTGGTTGAGGTAAAACTAAAGACGATGGCACTATATAAAAATATAAAGGCTCTCATTAGCTTGTTAATTAGTTGCTTTTTCTTGTACCAGAAAACGGCAGGATTTAATTTAATTTCCATAAATTTGTTGGATTAGTTAATTATTCTTGTAATTAATTGATTTTAAACCACGGGGAGTAAGGTTAACTTTAGCGAGATGACCCTTAACCCCGTTTTTTTTTGAAAGTACTTTTACATAAGCAGTAGATTTATTTTAATCGAATTGTTTTATTATTAATTTCATACCCATTTAATGAGGATGACTGAATAGCCGACATGATTTCCTCAATAGGTTGATTTTTACGTAAGATTCCGCGAAACTTAGATTTTTTAATTTCTTCATTTTCAAAAACGACCTCTACATCATACCATCTCGAGAGGGTTTGCATAATTTGTAATAGGGTTTTACCTTTGAATACAAAGATTCCATCTTTCCAGGCCGTTTCGTTATAGGTGTCTACCTGTTGAATTTTTATCCCTGTTTGGGTGGAGCTGGTAATCGCTTGCATGGCTGGTTTTAATTGTTTAACGCGCCCGTTATTTTCTATGTTGATACTTCCCTCGACTAACGTGGTATATTGTGTTGTTTCGTCTTGATAGGCACGGATGTTGAATTCAGTTCCTAAGACTTCAATTAAATCTTGGTTGGATCTAACTTTAAATGAGTCACCTTGATGCGATGAACTTGGACTTACATCAAAATAGGCTTCTCCATAGACGAGTTCTACTTCTCGAGGTTGACCTGCAATGAAATTTACGGGAAATTTCAATTTTGATTCTGAATTGAGCCAAACCTGCGTGCCGTCGGCTAATTTTACAAAGTGTTGTCCACCGCGTGGGACAGACAAATAATTATAGGTTAATTCAGCTGATTTAGCGGCATCATTATTTTCGTAGATTAATTCTTTTCCTGTACTAATTATATTTTTTTTAGTGAAGGTTTTCCCTTTTTCTAAGACTATATTTGATCCATCAGCCAAGGTTAAAGTAGCTTTATCTGTACCAATTGAAACGTTGTTAGGTTTGATAACTTCTAACGGATGGTCTTGTGTGCTTTGTGTATTTTGTTTTAAAATAAAAGGTAAGGTGAGTAATAATAAAATGCTCGCTGCAATGCTATATTTAAAAATTGGACGCCGATACAATGGTAGTACACGTGGTTTCGTCGTTTCTTCTGACAATTGTAGTTCAGCGAGAATCTTTTGGTGAATTCTTGTCTTTACGGTTTGCTCATCGTCAAATTTGTTTGACCACGTTGTTTCTTTTTGATTATTTAAGAAGAAATTTATGAGGGTAGACAGCTCTTTTTTAGTGATGGTCTTTGCCTTTAGTTTTTCGGTGAGTTGTGCTAAAAAGTGTTTAGGGTCAGCGTTCATTTTTGATCTTTACGTCTAGTCTGTACATCATAGTAGTCTGTAAATAAGAGAACACCACCTGTTCAAAAACCGTTTTTTTTTCAAAAATTATTGTTTTTGTTCTAAAATTATCAGTAATAGGCTGATTATCAGTGATGATTTTAAATGTTTTAAAGCTTTTGAAATATGACCTTCAACGGTTCGTAACGAAATATTTAACTTCGCAGCAATTTCTTTATTCGACAATTGTTCGTCTCTACTCAATCTAAATACTTGTTTACAACGATCAGGAAGTTCTTCAATTAAGGCATCAATGTGTGCCATTAATTCATCGTAAACAAATTGAGTTTCGGGTGTGGAATGCGTGATTTTTTCGTGAAAATTTTCAAACAATTCTACTGAAGGTTGTGCTTTACTTTTTCGAAAATGATCATACACCTTATACATAGTACTCGTGTATAAGTAATTTTTCAAGGAAGTTTTAATCGTTAAATTAGCTCGATTATTCCATAAATAGACAAAAATATCTTGAACAATATCTTCACTTACCGTCTTGTTTTTCACTAAATTATACGAAGCCAAATACATCATTTTCCAGTATTTATTGTATACCAAAGTAAGCGCATTATTTTCGCCAGTATGTAATAAATTCAAGAGTTCTTGATCTTCCGATACAATTTGATTTGGCATTTTTACAGAATCGTTTTCTGATACAATTATACGTAATTATCTATTGCCAAGAGAATAGAAAGTGGTCTATTGATTATTTTCAAGGTAAAAATTCAGCAAAAAAATACAGGGCAGAGATATAAATCTAGGGGTATTTAAGCGTTCATTTCGTTGAGAATGATATAACTTTAGTTATGCATTTATGCATGATGATGTTTAACTAATAATGATCTTTTTACTGTAGTTCTTATTGTCCTTTTTAATATTGTATATATAAATTCCTGCAGGTAATTGTGGATATTTTTCAGAAATTGCAATATCAAATTCTCCCGCATTTAAGACACCATCGTATAAGAGTCCTATGTTTTGTCCGAGGATATTGTATAAGGTGATGGTATACTTCGACTCAAAATTATTTGTAATTCGGATGGATACGAGTTCTTGGTCGTAAATCGGAATATGGTCAAATTTTTCACGGATTAGGTAATCGTGGTTGGTAACGGTACTGGTACAACTGAATCCAATATCCAGCGGAGTATAGGGTCTTGGAATAGATTGATTGATTACAGATGTATCAATACATAACCATTCTTGCATAATGGTACCATATACATTGATAAAATCTTGGGTGTATTTTAAATTTCCACGATTTAAATCGGATAAATTAGGATGTTCTCCAATAAAACCATTTCCATTTAAGGGTGGACCAAACAGCAGCATGGGGGCAGCGGTTCCGTGATCTGTACCACTAGACCCATTTTCTTTTACGCGTCTTCCGAATTCGGAAAAGGTCATAGTTAATACGTCATTATCTCGACCAGTAGGTTCTAAATCCTTGTAAAAAGCCATGACAGATTGAGTGATATTGGTCAATAATTCTTGATGTCGATCAGGTTGATTCGCATGGGTATCAAATCCATTGAGGTTTACCATATAGACTGACGTTCCCATACCCGCTTTGATGGTTTTCGAAATAATCGATAAGGCGCTGCCTAATTTGGTTTCGGGAAACTGCATTACATTTACTTGTGAGGCGGCAGCTTCTTGGATAACGCCAGCGTATTTTAAGGTGGCATTCAATACACCGCGAACAAATCGCAATTGCGATCCTTTTGTACAGGCTGGTACATCAGCTACATCGTATAATTCTCCACTGGCAGCAATACGTTCTAGTTGGCTTGTATTTGCGATGGTAAAGGCAAAATTACTTTCACTTCCTTTAAAAATTATATCTCCAACACCGCCAATCTGAACAGCTGGAGGTGCTTTGGGTAAGTTTAACAAGTAATCGGGATAAATACTTTCGAAATATCGTCCATACACTCCTGATTCAACGGTGTCATCTGCGATACCTCGGGACATATTATCGGTTCCTGTAAAGTGGGATAAATTCTGATTCTCATACCCTGTTCCGTGTACCACTTTCATACAACCACCTTCCCAAATAGGTTCAACAGAAGGTTGTAAATATTTAGGGACACCAAAATCTGGTGATAACTGGTGGATGTCGGCGAGTTCATGTCGGATGGTCGGACGGTAATTGGCATAGGTATCATAATCATAAATTGGAACAATTGTGTTTAGGCCGTCATTTCCACCTTGTAATCTAATAATGAGTAATACTCGACCAGAATCAGATTTCCCTAAGGCATCTGATAAGGGGGTCGATTTTCCAAAGGCCATAGGGATACCATTCATCATGAGTGTAGCACCTGCACCTCCTAAGCCCAACGTTTGTAAAAATGATCGTCGGTTCCATTTTTCATGATCCTCTCGTTTACAATTCCCGTGATTCTTATTTTCTGTACACATATACTTATTTTAGTTGATTATCTGGAAGGTTTACAATATATTCTAAGAGATCTCTGACCTGTAAGGGGGCAGAGACAAAATCTAAGGACCAAATAGCTTGTTCAAAATAGTTGGAAGGAACCCGACTTTTAAATATATCAATGCCAACTTCAATATCTGGGGTACTATAGGGTTCTTCTCCTAATATTGCGGCAAAAATTGCTTTTGTCACAATTTCAGCATCGGTATGATCTGTACTTACATCCTTAGCAAATTGTCGAAATTGTTCTTCATTTTGTTCAAAAGCCCAAAAGATTATGTCTTCACTTAAGTAAGCGCCACGAAAGGTGATGGTTCCAGAATTTATCCATGCCTTATCACCATCCCATCCAGCCACCGTGGGTGGGTTCAGAATATCTTGATCAAAGAGGCGAGCTACATTTTTAACAGATTCTTTATTCATTTCCCACGTGCCAAAATCCAATCCTGAAGAAATCATAAATTCAAGGATAAGGTCAAGGGGGCTTTTAATAATGACATTACGTGCTTCTGCATCGAAGAAGTGTTCACTTTTAAGTAAGGTTTTAAAAAGGGTAGCAATATTATAGTTATCCGCAATAAAAATATCCGCTAAGGGATTAATAATCAAAAGGCGAATTTGATCGTCTATTTCAGGACTTACAAAATTCTCGTAGACATTCTCACAAATAAAACGAGCAATTAAGGTAGATTTTTGAGCAAATAAGATGTCAATTACATCGTCATATCCCCAGTTTCCAGTTTGTCCAAAAATGGTTTTATCATCCGTATCAAAATTAGCTTCATTAAATACAATACGCGAATTTTCTCCATTGCTGTAGTCGTTATATCCCGTCAAAGCTCTGGCGGTTTCAACAATATCATCTTCGGTATAGCCATTTCCTTCACCTAAGGTGAATAATTCATAAAGTTCACGTGCATAATTTTCATTAGGACTCCCAGCTGTATTTTCAAAACCGTTTAAAAATTTAAGCATTGCTTCATCGAGTCCAATTTCATGAATAAAATCCTTGAAATTGCCTAAACAATTACGTTGTAAAGTAAGGAAATACCGATAGGCATAACCTGCAAATCGATATTCAACGGCTCGTGTTACGAGGATATTATGCCAGAATAGGGTTATTCTACCTCGAACACCATTGTCTAAGCACTCTTTAATGAATGCATATTGAGTTTCCTCAACGTTTTTATCATTTTCCTCTTCACTGTAGGTGAGTCCATTTGCAGGATAGTTTGCTGGGTCAAGATTTGCCCAAGCAGGTGGAGTTGTATAAGGGAGCGCTATTGTTTCGTCAATTAATTGGTCTATATAGGCACTTGGCGTACTGCTCAAGGCATTGGTAAGTTGAGAAAAATTAACTCCAAAACTCAAACGTTTATGTAAATGTCTTACTTTAATAGCATCCCAGGGGTTTTCGGGAGTTGGTACATAGGCCGTTAGTGGGGAGGTATTACACGATGCGAAGTTTATCATTTTACTATGTGTTAGTTTGTGGGTCTGTTGGTTTGAATGATAGGTTATGGTTTAATACGTAATCTGCTTGTCTTTTACGAAATAACTCATTGAAAAACCCAAAATGGTGTTTTTCCAGGTGTTCCCTTCGCTGCTGGTTAGGTTTGAAAGTCCGAGATAATAATGGAATCGAAGCTTGAGTCTTTTTTTTATCAAGACACCTAAGCCCATATTTGCCCCCATGCCTAACCGTTTTATTTCGGCATCACTGCCGATATCCATCCTGATAGTTTCCTTGTTGTTCGTTACAGAAACTTTATTATTATAGGCCATATTGACCCCAGCATCGACGAAAAATTGGAGTTTTCGTTGATTCCAATTTAGGTAGTAGCCAAAATTGATCGGAATTTCAATGACGTCTAAGTTCCATTTTTCTCTGTTGGTGTAGGCCCCTCTATGCGCAATGGCATCGAATTGTCTTCGATTGTAGTTTGCTGCAAGTCGGAAATAGAGATTGTCATTTAGCTCTCGTTCAGCTAAATACCCAAAAAAATAGCCTGTGCCTGCTGTGGGGGTTGCTGAATCATTAAGGATAAATTCGGGATTTGTGTGATTAATACCAAATTCTATTCCGTGATAAAATTGACTATACAATGGTTGTGTGAAGGCAAATACAAGGAGGAAACCCCCATTGCGAATTGAATTTTTGAAGGAGACTCCCATGTAGTTTTTTTTTCAAATTTATTTAGTTAATTCACTGGGGAGTCGCTATTCATTCATTACATCAACGATGAAGAATTGAATTTAGTATATTATAACTGTAAAAATTATTGCGGTTTTCTGTAAGAATACAAGGCTCTTTAATGGAGGTACTCGCTTAGGTTAGTTTTAGTTAGGTGCCGCATGGTATTCGATTTGAACGAATTTAAAAAGAATTCTAAAAAAAATGTTTTTTAGTTGTGCTACTTTTAAAATTCACCCGAAATTTGCAGCAAAGGTTGACCGTTCAATCTGTTTGTTTAAACGAGCGTTTTAATTTGATAGTGATGGACATGAAATCAACTGAACACATAGAATTAACAACAGATGCATATTTCAAAGAAAGTAACGGTATTGACCTTAGTAATTTTATCCTTTATAGGGAATGCCCAAGAAGAGTCCGTTCGATATACCGATTCAAACAAGGGTAAAATCTTTTTTAGCTGGGGAGGAAATCGGGAGAATTATTCCTCCTCTGATATTCATTTTAAAGGTGCAGATTACGATTTCACTATTAACGATGCTACAGCTCACGACAAGCCTAAAGGGTGGCATATTGACTATGTTAATCCTTCAAGAATGACCATTCCACAAACCAATTTTAAACTGGGGTATTTTATTTCTGATAAATATACCGTTGCTATTGGTGTAGATCACATGAAATATGTGATGAATAGAAATAGAATTAGAAATGTATCGGGAACTATTGATTTACCCCTCACGGAACCAGGGAGTATATATAATGGAAGTTATCCTGGTACGGCCTATCTAGTCTCTGAAGATTTTTTGAAATTTGAACATACCGATGGCTTAAATTATGTTTATGTTGAGGTGGGGCGTCAAGATGATATTTCCTCTGTGTTTAAAATTGAGAATACGGATATTTTTCAAGTAAATTTGAATGGAGGATTGGCTATTGGAGGTTTATATCCTAAAACCAATACGACTTTACTTGGTAAGGAACGCTATGATGAATTTCACGTTTCTGGTTATGGAGTTTCGGCGAAAGCTGGAATAAACTTTACGGTGTACAAATATTTTTTCTTGCAATTAGATCTTAAAGGAGGAAATATTGATATGGATGACATTCGAACCACGAAAAGTACATCCGATAGTGCTTCACAAAACTTCTTTTTCTTAGAACGGATTATAAGTTTTGGTGGGATCTTTAGGTTGTAATTGAAAAAGATTAGTTTGCTTATCTTCACTTTTAAATAGCTGAAATTTCTAATACCTTTACCACATGAAAAAAATAACCATCCTCTTTATTTTAGGTCTAACAATTATTATAGGCTGTAAATCGCAAAAAAACATCCACGCTAAAAATAAAATTGACCAAGTTGAATATTCAGTTGGCGCGGTGTTATGGCAACAAAGCTCAGCGGAGTACAGAGCGCTTTGTTATCAAGCGTTTAATTTAGCGAAGCTACAACTAGATAAGGCTTTGAAAGATTGGGAACATGTAAACAAACCCAAAGCCATAATTACGGATATTGATGAAACGGTGTTAGATAACAGTCCGTATAGTGGTAAGCAAATTGTGCTCAATGAAGAATTTACAGAAGCACGATGGACCAATTGGGTTGAACGTAAGGAAGCCAAGTCAGTACCAGGAGCACTTGACTTTTTAACCTATGCTAATCAGCGTGGGGTGGCGATTTTTTATATTTCGAATCGTTCCGTATCCCATACGGATGCTACATTAGCCAATATGAAAGCCCTTGGATTCCCAAATGCTGATAAAGCGCATTTACTGTTGATGGATAAAAGTAGTGGTAAAGAAATGCGTAGAGCTAAAGTGCAAGCAAGTCATCAAATTTTGTTACTTCTAGGGGATAATTTATCTGACTTTGATGATGTTTTTGAAAATAGTGGAACCGAAAGTCGCCATAAGAGTGCTGATCAATTACAGTTGGCCTTTGGTACCAAATTTATCGTTTTGCCAAATCCAATGTATGGCGATTGGGAAATCAATGGAATTTACGAAGGTAATTACCAATTAAATGCCCAAGAGAAAAAGGCGATGAGGTTAAAAAAAGTGAAGCATTATTAGCCGGATTGATGAACGATTGAAGATATACGATAAGTGATTTTTGATATTTTTTGTATAGGACTTAGCGAGATGAAATCACCACAAATGTTGGCTTAAAAATTGATTTTTGAATTTGAGTATGGTTTGGAACTTGTTCTTCGATTATTGGAATTTTAGCTGACGGAGTGAGGTTACAAACGTTGTACTGTGTATTTGGGAAGTATCCTATATTTCTCAACTGCTTGGTATGGATTTTAAGAAACGTAAAGGAGCCACACAGCTTATCAATTTGGGTGGCTCCTTTAAGGGATTGGTTCATTTATTTTTCGCTAATATCTCGCTAATTTGGACGGTTATTGGGTTACGCGAGTGTGTGTTTTTTTAACTCATCGAGCAATAGCGTTAATTTCTCAATACTCACATGATCCATAATTACTACTTTATACCATTTTGGAGCGTGGTGATTATCAGGGACGAGTCCAAAACGTTTTGCACATTGCTCATTGATATATTCACTTTTAATAGTGATAATATTTGAGGTAGGGAATCTAAAATATGAAAATCCTAATTCATCGAGTTTAGTACAAAGCCATTGTGCTCTTTTTTGTAGAATAAATATTTTTTCAAACCATCCAAAAGGACCATTTTTAGAAAGAATCATCCAAATCGCAATGGCATTTGCCCCGGAGCGACTTCCGATGAGGGTATAATCTTCACCTTCTACATAGCTTGCTTCTTTGGTGTTGGCATATTTCATAAATCCTTTGCGGATTAAAAACACCCCAGTTCCATAAGGAGCTTGTACCATTTTATGTGCATCTAAAGTAACCGAAGTTACCATGGGATTTTTGAAATTTAAGGGATTTTCTTGATTAGAAAATGGATAATAGAATCCGCCATAGGCGCCATCCACGTGAAGTTTAAATTCAACTTTTGCCGCTTGTAAAGCACGTACATATATATCGATGTCATCTACCGATCCGAACATGGTAGTCATCATATTTACGACTCCTAAAAAATATTTTTTTCCTTTCGCTTTGGCATTATTGATATATTGAAGTACGGTATCTTCATTTAGGGCACGAGTTTCTTCATCAACAGGGACACTTAGGATGTCAATACACAAAAGATTACTTGCTTTGTGCATAGAATAGTGGCTGTCTTCACTACAGAGAATGGTAATCTCATTGAGATTGGCATTGAATTCTTGTTGGTAATAATTGCGATAAATCCACAATGCTTGAATATTTGCTTCTGTACCTCCCGATGCTACATACCCATCCTGGGCACCTGTTTCTCCTTTGAGGATATCTACGGCGCAGATTTCTATTAATTTTCTTTCAATTTCTTGGGTACCAGAAAAAAAGTTTTCAGATCCGTCGAGGGTATGGCAGCCAATGTGATTAGGATTTTTAATTAAGGCGGTTAAAAAGGGAGCCTCTTTTAAAAAGCTTTCATCTTGTGAAAATACTTTTTCATCTAAGTAGGTGGCTGGAACTCCAAGAATAGGCTGTTCTTGATAGTTCACGTTGTGATCGAGTGCACTAAATACGATTTTTTTTATCTCTTCTTGTGACTTTTTTTGCCAATGTGTGTTCATTGTTGTTGTTTCTTTTTATGGCCGCAAAGGTAGGGCTCAAGCAGACATTCTACAATGAAAGTGAAGATAAAATTGTGATAAATAATTGGCGTCAATGGTATTTTGACGCTCCGTAGTTATAAAAATTGAAATTAGGGGTAAATGTTGGAAAGGGACAGTATTTTGTGATATACTTTAAAAAAGTCACCTCTGTAGGAACACAAAGGTGACTTAAACTAATTCAAATTCAAATTATTAAACTGTTATTTTGTTTGAGAAAATACTTCCTCTAACTTTAAAGTAAGGGCTTCGTCACGAAGGTCTTTGGCAATAATTACACCATTTTTGTCTATAATGAAAATTCTAGGAATTGCCGTAATATAATAGTCTGATGCAACTCTTTTTTTGTCGTCATGGAGTTGATCCCAAGGCATTTTTTCTTCACTTACAGCTTCTAACCACTTATCGCGATCTTTGTCAATAGAAACACTTACAATTTCTAATCCATTAGACTTGAAGCGATCGTTAAGCTCTTTGAGATGGGGAATGGCTTTTCTACAAGGGATACACCATGATGCCCAGAAATCAAGTAATATTACTTTTCCCTTTTTATCTGAAAGCGAAATTTGTTTCCCTTTTGGATTTGGCAAGGAAAAATTGGAGGCCTTTGCACCAACGCGTGTTTTTACCGCAGCTCCATAGTAGCGTTTAAGGGTTTTGTATACCGGATGATTTTCAAATTGTTTGTAGCGTTCTGTTAATTGCTCTAATTCTGGCATAGAAAATGTACTCATTCTACGTCTTACATACACTAATCCTGCGAGGTTATCATTGTTTAAAGCAAATTCTTTTTCGTATGTAACAATTTGCCTTCCTAGATCCCTTACAATTTGATTATTCATTGACCGTAAAGCTGTACTATCTTCTTTACTTAAATTTGAGTAATCAACATGTAAATAGGGGTGGAGTTGAACACGTAATGGTTCTTTTTTCATATTTAACTCCCCTAAAAGGATGTTATTTGGAGTTCCGCCAAACACAATAGATGAGTCTTTGGTAACATAAACTTCAATAGTTCCTTTCTCTAAAATTGCATAATGAGCATTGTGATGATCAATATCAGTTAGGTACATGTTGACAACGAGACCCTTATCGTCGGTTACTTCATAGCTACCGCTGCCATTTACAATTTTTATTGAATCAAAAACGCCACCTAAATCCTTGTTGTACATTTTTAAAGATCCTGAATAATTTAATAATTCAATTTTTTTATTTTGTTGTTCATTTTTACAAGTAGTAACAAAAACAGTAACAACAAGAATATTCATTATGAGAATTAATAGCCCTTTCATATGATGGAAATATTTAATTGAATTCAATAGTTACCCCAGAATTGGATCGATCATTTTGTTCGAGTTCGGGATTTCGTTCAATATAATCATCATAAATTGGCAGTATTAATCGCGGATCGTCAGCAGGTACAGATATTTTTGTACTGCTTAAATAATGAACAACCGGTAAGTGTAATCTTTTTATATCAAAAAGGCGAAGTTCTTTTCCGTATAACTCCCGTCTTCGTTCATTTAATACGGCTTGAATTACTTCATTTTGATCTGTGGATGAAACGTCGACATAGGTACCTGTCTTATATCTTTTTCGACCAATTAGATTTATATCATCTAAGGCTGCCTGTAAATTTCCTAGACGTGCATTTGCTTCGGCTCGTGTTAAGTACATTTCTGCAGTTGTAATAGGAATATTATTGGCGGCATCAGAATTTCGATTATCTATACCATATCTGTAGGTAGGGTGGTTTCCATAATAGACAAAATGATATTTGTTATTATTTCTTTTTGTTTTATTATCTACATTCCACCCATAAAACCACAAAGTTCTTCTCAAATCAAAATTCGTATATCCGTTTTGGTCTTTGGTAAAACCTGGATAAATTTGATCAAAACTAATAGTGTCTAGCATCATATAGGATCGGGAGAAGAAGCTTTTAGAAGTGGTTTTATGTAATAGTATTTCTTGATCTTCTAAACGTGAAATTTTTTTTATGGCAGTATAATACGGGGTCGGACCTTCATATTGAGTATTCAGATCATAGAGGAAATTTCGAATTTGCAAACTTTTGTCTGCGTATTCTAACGCTTTTTCATAATTCCCCATGTACAAATATGTTCTCGCTAATATTGCGTAAACAGCAACTTTCGTTGGACGGTGATTATACAATTCAATATCATCAGGTAAATGTTCTACAGCGTCAGTTAAATCTTTGATAATAAAATCATAGACCTCTTGAACGCTATTGCGCTCAAGAGAAGGTAATGCAGAAGGATTCGTAATGATAGGAACACCTAAATCAGTAGATGCCGTACTAGGATTATAGGCTTTCGCATATGCATTCACTAACAATAAATAAGCGTATGCTCGATGCACTTTAGCCTCACCAATTAATTGATTCTTTACCGTTGGATTATCTTTTACTTTTTCAATTTCCTCAAGAATGGTAGAAGCTAATGAAGCAATGTAATAAGATGGTTTCCAATTAGGGTCATCGCGTAAGGCATCATATTTCCATATAAAATCTTGCATGGTATATAACTCCTGAAAATGCAATCTAGTATAGGTCCATCGAGACCAATCTAATGAATCAATGGAAACGTCATCAGTTAAAATATCTAACATCCCAACCGTTTGAGAAAAAGAATGTGCATAGCGTTCATTGTCAACAGCATCTAGTAATTTCCTAAAATCATTTGTCGTTTTGGCTACAGAAATTCCTTTAGGAAGCACGTCTAAAAATTCTTCTTCATTACACGCACTTAAAAGTGATATTGAAAGAAGTGGTACTAATATATATTTGATATATGTATTTTTCATTATTTTATATTTTACATTAGAATTTATTAAAACTCAAACCTTAGATTTAATGAATACTCTGGTCTGTATCGAGTTACGTATCTTAGTGCACCATATGTTGAACTGCTATATGCTGGATTAGAAGGGTCGATTCCCTGTTTATTAGCTACCCAAATTGGACCTAAATTTCTTGCTTCAAGTTGGAGTGTTGCATTTTTCATCCATTTAAACATCGTTTTCGGAAATCTATACGCAAGGTTTATAGATTGTAGGCGAATTTGTCCAGCGTCCATTAATTTATGATCTCCATATTTTTCTAAATAGTTTATATTATTATTAATAAAAGAATTATTAATGACTTGGTTTAGCGAATGCATACTTGCCGTTTCTGCATCTGCAGGGGATTGCCATCTATTGACAATTAATTCTGGAAGCCACGTAAAATATTTGTTACTATTTAAATAATAACGAGACATATTTGAAGCCGGATAATCTCCAAAAAATTTATGTCCAAACTTATAGGATAGTCTAAAGTTTAATTGGAAATTTTTGTAGTTAATGGAATTTGAGAATGAACCGAATAAGTTCGGATTTCTTCTCCCAGCATAATGTGCTACAGAATCTAATTCTGATACCGTTATGTTTTTACCTTCAGCAGCAGATACAACGTTGTTTTCTTTTCCATAAAAGTATTGAGGGAATCCTTCATCGTCATAGCCCGCCCATTTCATGGCATAAATATAATCGACTGGCAATCCATTTAGGTGATAATAGTATGGAAGCGTTAAATAGGAACTAATGCTGAAACCAACGGGTCGATATCCAGAAGTTTTGTTTTTATTAGTTCCTAAAATGAATTGAGACTTCCATTGAAAGTCTTGATTATTAATAAGGGTTGGCGACAAAGTTATTTCGACACCTGAATTTTTGATGTTACCAGCATTTAAGGTTGCTCTATTGTTTTGATAACCATAGGTACCATTAATTTCGGTGTTTGTTAAAACATCAGAAGAGAATTTGGTATAATATTCTAGCGTACCTTTAAGTCTATTGTTTAACATTGAAAAATCTAGACCGAAATTTGTAACCTCAGTTTTTTCCCATGTTAGATTAGGATTCGGTGCAGTTTGAACGGCAGAGTAGGGAAGGAATGTGATTGGGTCTGACCAAGCGTATCCTAAAATGTAGGGGCTTGCAGACTTATCTATATTTCCATTGAATCCGTAAGAGGCTCGGAATCTTAAGTTATTTATTATTTCTGATGAAAAGAATTTTTCATTATCAATTTTCCATCCAAAACCAACAGACCACTGAGGTAAATCTCTGTAGTTTTTTGATTGACCATACAAATTGGTTTTGTCAATTCTGATACTACCAGAAATATCATATCGGTTATCAAAGTTGTAGGTAGTATTCCCGTAATACGAAACATACCTAGAATCTTTACCGCTAATACCTGAAAAATAGTTTGTACCAGGAATTACAGGAACTGTATTGAAATAGGGGGTTGACCCGTCAATTCTCGGGGTTATGGGTTCCCCAAAGTCAATACCTGTATACGAGGTTAAGGATTGAGGATCATACCCATAGTATCCATAGGGAATTCGTTCATAAACGTCTTTCCTCCATTCGGTACCACCCAATAAACTTATTTCGTGCTTGTTGAATTTTTTGTTAAATAAAAATTGTGAACGTATACTGTGTGAGAAAGATTCCCCTTTAATTTCACTTAACATACCTCCTGGTGGTATCGCTAAGGTACCGTCCTCTCTGACATGAAAATTAACAGTACTTCTGGTAGTCCAAGATTCTTCATTATAATAGTTTCGATCGACAGAATTATCTCTAGTATATTGATAGTAGACTTCAAATTTTAGGGGTTTAACGGGGGTTAATACCAGGTGGGTATTTATGCGGAGGTTGGTTTGTTGAAACGTGTTGTCTCTGGTGTCTACATCTTGTTTTAAATTCCAATCCCAGTTATAGGGTAAACTATAACTAGCAACGCTATCTCTACGTTCTTCTGTCCCAAAATCATAAAATGAATAGGGGCTTTGTTCTTTAATCATTGGTAAAAAATTACCATTATCATCTAAAATTCTTGAATGTTGAGGTATGTAACTTAAGTCATTTATAGAGACTCCATTTTTTTTCTCATTTGTCATATAAAGATTTAGACCTAAGGAAAGTTTTAACCAATCTTTTGGCGTATATTGATCCGTAATATTTGCTAGAAATTCTACTGTGGAATTACCTTTGGCATAGCCTTCATTTGAAATTGCGGTTATGGATGAACGTGCAACATGATTTTTCCCTCCCGCTTGGATAGATAAATTAGCTTTTTTAAAGCTTTCGGGTTGTAAAAATAATTCAGAAAACTCATTTCGTACATCTAGTTTGGCTAGTTCTGCTAATCTAGCATCTCCTTGAGCTTGTCCTATGCGTCCCGATTTCATATCGACTAAAACACGTATCACTTCGGGCAGATCATACTTGTCATAATCAGTGGTCAATAAAGAGTCGAAATATTCACCATCCAAAATAAATGATCGATATACATCAATAGCGTCTTTACTATTAGCCCAAGGGATTCTTGATAATTTAGGTTTTTGTTTTACTAAGTAATCTACAGATACATTGTATGTGGTATTTGATTTAACATTTCCTTTTTTAGTAACAATTACAATTACAATTACACCGTTTGCTGCTTGTGCACCCCAAATGGAGGCGGCAGCCGCATCTTTTAAAACCGTAACCGATGCTACATCATCTGGATTAATGATGGTCCATGGGTCAACTACATCTGGGTCTATTGGAAATCCATCGACCACAATTAAAGGGTTGTTATTACCAAATGTGCTAATACCTCTAATTACTATACTTCGACTATCTTCTTCCGTTGCATTTTGATCATCAACAAAATTACTTTCAAAATACATTCCAGGTATTAAATCTTCAAGTCTATTTTTTAAACTTAGATTACTACCAGCCTTTCTAATTTCATCAGAACTAATGGTGTTATAAGATCCTGTAACTCGTTCCAGTGGAATTTCCTGATACCCTGTAGAAGCCAATACAATTTCGTCTAAGGTATTGCTTGATTCTTTTAATACGATATCAATGACTGCATTTGATCCAACAATTTTTTGTTGTGTAATATAGCCAACAAAAGAGAAAACTAATTCGGCCTTATTGGCTACTGTTATACGATATGTACCGTCCATTTCAGTAGCTACACCGTTATTGGTGTTTTTTTCAATAACATTAACGCCATAAAGTGGATCGCCTCGCTCGTTCGTAACTTTACCGGTAACTATTTGTTGGTCTCTATTTGTTGAATTCTCTTTTATTAGGATTGTATTATTCGTTGACAATTCAAAAATTAAATTATGAGTCGATAGACTCATTTCTAACAGTTTGTTAGCTCGAATTGTACCTTTTTTAAGCGTTACCTTTGGATATTTTTTAAATAAATCTTGATGGTATAAAAAGGTGTATTTTGTTTGCTTTCGAATTAAGTCAAAAACTTCATCTACACTGACTGTTTTGTCTTTGTCAATGTTAATTTTAGCATTTTGAGAAAATACGTCAATCGTAGTTAAACTAAAGACGGAAGTACAAAATAATAAGATAAAGGTTTTCATAAATAGGAGAAGCAGCTTTTTAACCCTACGATTAAAGGCGTAATTAAGTTTAAATTCCATAAATTTGCGTATTAGTTAGTTATACATAATTGATAATTAATTAATGTCTAAAAGGGACGAAGCATCTACTTTCCAAGGTCTTTGCTTCGCTCTCTTTTCTAATTATTTTAAAAATATTTCATTGTTTTTTATTTCATAGGCATTTATAAAGTTTGTGTTTTTAATGGTAGTTAATATTTCTTCTAAGGGTTGATTTTTAGACAATACTCCGTTAAACTTCTCATCAGCAATTTTTTCTCCTGGTAGGGTTATTTCAACATCGTACCAACGTGTTAATACACGCGTAATTTCAAGCAGGGTTTTACCTTTAAAACTAAACAATCCATCTTTCCATGAAGTTTCATTGTAGATGTCTACAGATTTAATATGTATTTGATTGGTTTCTAGATTTAAAGTAGCTTGTTCTGTGGGATTTAAAAATTTCGTTTTCCCATCCACTTCAAGGCTGATTTTTCCTTCGGCCAATGTGGTGTATATTGACGTTTCATTGCGGTAGGCTTTTATATTAAATTTAGTCCCAAAAACTTCTATGTTTTGATCTTGGTTGAGTACTTTAAATCTCGCTCCTTTGTGATTCGTGCTTGGTGAAACTTCAAAGTAGGCTTCTCCGTAGATCAATTCAACTTCACGGGGTTTACCCTCGATAAAATTCACGGGATATTTTAATTTACTTTCTGAATTTAACCAAACTTTGGTGTTGTCAGAAAGTTCTATAAAAAACTGCCCTCCTCGTGGGATAGTCACATAATTATAGGCAAGTTTTGAGGGAGTTTGTTGATTATTTTTTTTATAAAACAGTTTTTCACCGTTGCTCTGGATGTTTTCGGTGTCATAGGTTTTTCCTTTTTCTAAAGGGATTGTCGAGCCGTCTTCTAAGGTCAAGATAGCTTTATTTGTACCACTTTTAATAATGGGTTCTTTCGTTGAGACTACCGTGTTTTCTAACGGGATGGTTTTTTCTGATGATAGATACAGGGATGTGGCAATCAATAATGCAATAGAAGCAGCAACTGCGTATTTTATAAATTGAGTTCTTTTGCGTTTTTGTCTGCGCTTTATCGCCTGTGCGATATGATTGGAAAAAATAATTTTCGCCTTATTAGAGTCATAGTTTGCAAGATTTACGTCTAGCGAATAGTTTATTTTTAGATAGTCTAAAAAGTATTGTTCATTTTCCTTAACTTCAACCCATTTCGATAACTGCGTTAGTTCGGTTGCTGTAATAGATTTTGTCATGAATTTGACAATTAGTTTATTTATCCTCTGCTCTTTCATAATGTGTTTAATTATTTCTATTACGAAGCCGTTTTGAATATCCCTATGCGTTTATTATATTTTTTTTATAATTTTCAAGAAATTTTATAAGTATTATTGCAAATGGATTATAATAACAACCTTTTTCTAATCGCCCGACTAAAAGAAGGAGATAAGCAGGCTTATAATTATTTAATAGATTGCTATTACGCAAAGTTATGCGTGTATGCAAATAGTCTTATTAATAATCATATTCAAGCGGAAGATGTAGTTCAGAATGTATTTTTAAGACTTTGGGAAAAACGGGATAAACTAAGCTCAAATTTCTTGATTAAAAGTTTTTTATACAGAGCGGTTTACAATGAATTTATTGACCAGTACAGGAAAACTCAGGCTGTCTTACGCATAGAGAAAGTTTATATAGATTATTTAAATACCACGATCTTGAATGAAGATGATCAGGAGGAACTCAATGAAACCATTAAAAAGGTAAAAGAGATTATTAAAGAATTACCACCTGCTTGTAGAGAAATATTTGAATTAAGTAAACAGCAGGGGCTTACTAATATAGAAATTTCAGAGTACTTAAATATTTCGGTAAAATCAGTTGAAGCACAGATTACAAGGGGATTTTCTACCATACGAAAGAAATTGAAAAATAGAATAACAAATTTTATGTTGTTTTTTTATCTGCCTAAGATCCTTCGAAGACGTAGGCTGTGCTAGTTTTGCAAAAAAAAAGATAATTCATTGTAAAAATTTAAATTAAAAAACTCCCGTAATACGTACGGGAGTTGTCGTTTTAGAAAAGGGGGGTAAGGAATTTTACCGCTATTTTAAATTTAGTCATTTGCATTACTGTAATTTACCTCTGTCATTTTATTTTTTGGATAGGGTAAATTCGCTTCTTTGAGTAAGGCGTCAATTTTTTGCGCTTCTAGGTAAGGTGGGTGGTAAGGGCGTAACATATTATAGCGCACGATGCCATTTGGATCGATGATTGCTACATGGGGAATGCCCGTAACGCCAAAATCTGGGTTAAATTCAGGTTGGCTCGTAAAGGCAACTTTCCAGGTCATGTCTAAATACTTCATAAAGGAGTGCATTCCTTGATATTCTATTTCGGGTTTCCCTTCTGCTGGGATTTTTTTATTATTTTCCTTATCTAAATGATATCCTTGGAGACTAGTTATGCCAATAATTTCTACGGGATAACCTTCATAGCGTTCTTTGAGTTTTCGGATATTAGGAAAACTAGCAATACAAGGTGCGCACCAAGTTGCCCAAAAGTCGAGAACCACTACTTTCCCTTTAAAATCGGCTAACCTTTTTTCATTACCTTCACTAATCCAGTTGATGGTTAGTTCAGGTGCGGGATTGTTTAGAAGAGTTCCTTTTGCATAAGGCCCCGTTAAAAAGGCTCGTCGGGCTTGGAGGTATTCTTTGCGATTTTCGGGTGCATCTTTTAAGGCTCGATCCATGGCACCTACAGCTTTTGTTCGAATGGTTTCGAGCTGCTCTTTAGAAAGGCCTACTTCTTCGTTAGCCGCAATTTTAAAGGGAATAAACACAGTGCCTGCAGCTTGTATAGACATTGGAAGGTCGAGTAGGGGAATGATATCATCAAAAAAATTGGTAGCACCCATGGCTTTTAAATTCATGAATTGCATTCGTCCAAAAGCAGTGGTTGATGTATTGTCGTTCATTAACAGCAATTCACCAATAGCAGGATGTTTGACGAAGTCTTTATACGCTGCAATCCACAATAGATTTTGATCATAATCTTTTACATTGCCATTTTCAGCAATTGGAAAGTTGACCACTTTTAGGGCGGCAGCCTTGGCTCCATCCAAGTCTGGGGAAGTCGAAAGTTTGTCTAATACCGGGTAAAGTACTTTTCGCAATTCATTGTTTTTGTATGCAACTCCACTGGAAGTAAAGTACTTGGTGATTTGTAATAAGGTAAGTTTATCCAATGCAAACGTGTTTAATGCTTCAGCAAGAATGGTTTTAGATTGAATTGATTTAAGGCTATCCGTATCTTTACTTGTATTGATGGCAGATAAGTCTGTTTGAACTTGAAGAAGTTGTTCATCTGTTGGTGCGGGTAGGTTGTTTTTCTGGCAGTTGGATAGTAAAAAAATTACGAAAAGAAATAAAATAACCGTTTTATTGATACAATACTTCATAAGGGATTGATTTTGAATTTATATTAAATTTATAGTAAAAGAGGCAGACATGAAGGCTGCCTCTTTTGCTAATATGAGTAACTCATTTTTATCTTCTCAAACGAATACCATCTAAACAAAAATAGGGCGGAGTTAAAAGATCTCCTGTCATCGGATCCACATCTGACCCTTCTACATTAAAGACAAGTTTATCAACTTCACCTAATTCAGCTAAATCCCATCGCATCCATTCTCTAATCACAAAGGTTCTGGTAGGAAACTGTTGGTCAACTTTTGCAGATGCCAAATAAAATTCAAGTTCCCCCGTTAAATTACTTCCGTTATATCCTTTTACGGTAGCTTTATAATAATCACCTTCTTCGTTAAGTGTCTTTGCTCCACCTGTATTTAATTTCCAAACACCGAGTGCAGTGGCTCTAATATTTGGGTTTTGTTTTGGTGAATCTTCCGTTCCATATGGGTCGCCATATTGCATAGTTAAGTAATTATAGCTTGTATTTGCAATCAACACATGCTCCACAACATACGGTTTGTCAAAGGTAATAAAGGCATCATCGTTGGTGGCTCGTGCCACTGCAAAGGTTTTTGTTTTATTTCGATAGGTATTGGTATAGACACTATAAATAACTGAATCCAACGCTTGTTGCGTGGTAGTCCAAGTATAAGATCCATAATTTCTATTGGAATAAGCAAAGCCTCCGTAGCTTCCATCATTGTTATTCACGGTATTAAAAGTAGCCACATCGGAGGTAAATCCCCCTGTAGGGATTACGTGGTCAAAAATACCCACACTTTCATCCAATTCATTTAATGTAATGTCATCTGGAATTGGAAGAGGATCATTGTATTCTGTCTCACATCCTACTAGAACGACTGCGAAAAGGATTAGTATATATATAAATTTATTTTTCATTTGTTAAAGTTTTTAATTTAATAATAGTACGTGATAATTAGTTAGTCTTCCCAGCCTAAATTTTGAATACATTCTAAATTGGCAAGAATTTCATCGTTAGGAATTGGCCAACAACGCAGTTTGTCGTTTAGATTTGGGTTTAACTCTTCAATCCAATTCCGACCATCATCCATTTGAAAGCGCCATGTTGCATAGTAGTCGCTTCCGTTTTCAAAGCCTAATTCTAAAAAATACTCTTTGAATAAGATGTCCATAGCCTCTTGATAAGATAAGCCATTGGTGTCAATATCTGGTAAAAAGCGTGTCTCAACGCCATTAACCATGATCATACCTCTATTTTGGCGCATTTCATTCAGTGGAGCCATTCCATTTTCAATATCACTTGGGTTTATGCGCATACGTAATTCTGCTTGTAGTAAATACAATTCAGGAACTCGAAGGTAATAGGTTGCCCATTTTTGATTGCGATCATTCAAATAATTCCCGCGCGTAATTTTAGCTACCGTCCATTCAGCACCATAGGTATAATATTCGCTCCAACCCATAAAAACTTCTTTACGGTATTTGTTATACTCCTCATTCATCATATTCAAGGCCAACGTATACAATCCTCCGGTTAAGTTTGAGGAGGTATAATTAGTACCATCTTGCAATAAATAACTTCCATATCCAAGGGTTGGAGAAAACCGATTGCCATCATCTTCTAAATAACTAACAAATATATTTTCGGAAGAATCCCATGAATTTTCATAGAGCGCTCCCATGCGGCTTTTATTATCATCGATGATGGTGTAATTATAGGTATTTCCTTTAGTATCTTCAAAGACTTCAGGATAAACTCCTTCATTGGTTTCCATATGTACTTGGCCAGGTAGGTTTTGTAGGACATCGTCAATCAATGCTAAGGCAGCAGGGTAATCTGTTGATTTACCTCTATATAGCATAAGTTTAGCTTTTAAAACTTTAGCTAAGAGGCCAGAAGCATGGAATTGATCAGTAAAATCAGGAAGATTTTCTATGGCATAGTCAATATCTTCATACAATTTGGTATAGCTTTCTCCAACGGTAAGTCTAGCTTGTTGTTCGGTATCTATAGAAGACACTTCCCCTTTATACAATAAGCCATATGGACTATCATCTTCGTCCCAATATCTATTATAGGCCCAGAATATTTGTGTGTGCATCCATGCTCTCATTAAACGTGCTTCTGCAATTAACTCTTTTTTAGCTTCCACAGAAGGGTATTTGTCATCTGCCAATTGGTTCAACCCGAATATCGCAATATTCGCACTATTTACCACTTTATAAAGATAATTCCAGATATTTTTTTGGGCGTATCCGTCAGGATTAAAGGTACCATTAGAGTTTGGTGTGTAGTATTGGTGATAACCACCCATAGAGGTTAATCCAGGATAAAATTCACTATTAACCCATCGTTGTTGTGTAGCCTTATAAATACCATTTACTACTGCTTTTGCATTTGTGTAATTAGTTACCGCTTTATCGTAACTGTAATCATATTTAGGTTCTACATCTAAAAATTTCTCACATGACGGAAAAACAAATAAGAATAAAACCATAAATAAACTATATATTATTTTTTTCATGTTTTTTTATTTAAAAGTTAATTTAAGATTAAAATTATACGTTTTGGCTGGGGGATAAAATCCACGGTCGATACCCATACCAAAAAATGCTCCATCCCAATCAGAATCCCAATTTCCTTGAGGATCCATTCCTGGATATTTAGTGATAGTAAAGACATTAGTTCCATACGCAGTGAAGGCTACTTTTGAAAACATGGTTTTTTCAATAAGTTTTTTCGGTACGTTATAGTTAAGTGATAAGGTGTTTAAACGTATATACGATGCGTCAAAAAGGAAATTTTCGTTAAACTGATAATTATAGTTTTTTGGATGTCCTGGAAATTGTGAATAGGGATCTCCTGTAAAAGAATACCCATTCTGCCCAATGGCAAACTGATTATTCATGCTTCCAGCATTAATTTGATTATACAAAGCATACCAATATTTATGATTACCGTAGGAATAGGTAAATTGAGCATTCACACTAAAAGCTTTATATCTGAATGAAATATTTCCACCTCCAAAGGCTTTAGGGTTAAAGGTCTTATTTAACTTTACACGATCGTCAGCATTGATGGTACCATTCCCATCCTGATCTACAGGGTACATTCCGCCTGGAACATCTCCAGTATGGAAGTACTTATTATTAGAGTATCCATAGATTGATCGTTCTTTCAAAGCCGCAATTTCTTCTCCTGTGGCAAACCAACGTCCCGCTGTTTGAAACCCATACCAGCTCCCTAAAGGTTCATTAGGATATACCGTTATCGGTTGGCTGGTTGCTCCCCATCCTGTAGGGAAATTAAGTGATGTAAGTACACCATCTAACTTGTTTAATACGCCCCAGTTACGAGCAACATTGGCGCTAATTTTTAGGGACATATCATCCGTACGGATTGCATCATACGTAATGTCAAATTCGAGACCTTTGTTTGTAATTGACGCAATGTTATACGGTGTAGTAGCATACCCAGTTGACGGTGCTAAACGTTTTGTAAATATCATATTGTCAATAGTTCTTCTGTAATACCCAAAAGTTCCACTTAGTTTATCCTTCAATAGACCAAAATCTAAACCGAGATCTAATTGATTTGTTTCTTCCCATTTGAGATGATTATTACCAATATTACTGCCTGGTACTAGGGCTCCTTCATCGAATGAATTTTCTGATGCCATCAATTTTCTCCAACCATAATTGCTCACGTTTTGTGAACCTGATTTTCCTAAAGATGTTCTTAATTTTAAGTAAGGAACGATATCTTTGATTGACTCCATAAATGGTTCCTCACTGATTAACCAAGCAATACCTCCAGAAGGAAAATACCCCCATCGATTAGCGGATCCAAATCTAGAAGAACCGTCGGCTCTTAACGTAAAGGTGGCTAAATAACGCTTCTTAAAATCGTACCGTATACGTCCTAATCCTGACATCATATGTGACTCTGAAAAACTTTCGTATGGACGATTGTAATTGGTTCCATAATTTAAACTGGTCATTCGCTCTTCATCAAAATAATCAAAGGCAGCCCCACTGAGTCCATCACTTTTTGATTGTTCCATTGAAAACAACCCAGTAAAATCTAATTTATGGTCCTTAATTTGTGCGAAATAGGTAAGCATATTTTCCCATACCATGGTGCTTCCATTTCCTTTTGATAAGCCTCTATATCCTCCACTATAGGATGAATATGAAGTACCCGAATAATTAAATGTATTTTGTGTACTATTACTTAAACTAATATTTGCACTAGTCTTTAGGGTAAGGCTAGGTAAGGGCTTGTAGATGAATGAATTGTTGATTCTTACATTGTTTGAAATCCCTTCATTAACATTATTGACACTCACCAATGGGTTTTCAACAAAATAACTTTCTGCATTATAAAAACTGCCATCTTCATTATAGGCGGGTAGATCGGGTCTAAAAGATGAAACACTAGCCAAAACACCACTTTTCCCTTGACTTTCACGACCCGTAGCACTCATATTTAAACGATAGGTAAACTTTTCAGATACATCAGCATCTAAATTTAGGGTAATTCCATAATTTTTAGAATGAGAATTTATGACAACTCCTTGGTTATTGCCATAGGTTAAGGATACACGATAGCGCGTAGCCTTACTACCTCCGCTTACAGACAAGTCATATTTTTGAGTAGAGGAGGGTTGTACAATTTCATTCCACCAATTGGTGTCTCCATCGCCAAAAGCATCAGGTAATACCGTAAGCATATCTCGATTGTACTGTGTTGACGCATGTAAGGCAAAAAAGGCATCTTCGTCAAAAATTTGACGGGAAGTACCACTCCAATAGATATCAGATAAAGCATCTTCCGCCCAAGCGGTGGTCATAAAATCTTTGTATTCAGCGGCATTAAATAATCTATATTTTCCTTCGTCTGGTTGGGTAAAGGCATAGGTTGCTGAAAAATCAAATTGTGGTTTAGAATCTAATTTACCTCTTTTAGTGGTAACTAGAATTACTCCGTTCGCTGCACGTGAACCGTAAATAGCGGCAGAAGCAGCATCTTTAAGAATATTGATACTCTCCACATCATTTAAATTTAGATTGTATAGGGTGTTGCTAATGTCTCCGCTAGTTCCGGCCCCGTATTCAGGTACTCCATCAATGACCCATAAAGGTTGACTATCCCCTGACAAAGAGGAAGTCCCTCGAATAATTACACTGATGGGCGAATCTGGTGCAGAAGATTGTACCATTACATTCACACCAGCTGCCCGTCCTTGAAGAACACTTTGTACCGTATTCTGTACAGGTGCTTGTTCAAGTTCTTTAGCACTGATATAATTAATTGCTCCAGTGGCTTCTCTCACTTTGGTTGAACCATACCCAATGAGTACCACTTCATCTAATCTGCTGTCAGATTGTTTGAGTTTGACTTCAAAAGTTGTTTTTGTACCAACCGTAATTTCTTGGGATTCATACCCAACATACGATATTTTTAAAACGGATGTTGGTCCAGCAACTTTCAATGAAAATTTCCCATCCCAATCAGTATTAATTCCATTTCCAGTTCCTTTTTCCAGTACTGTTGCGCCAGGTAAAGGAGTGCCTAATTCATCATAGACAATTCCTGTAACCACTTGTTGTTGTACAATTGGTTTAGGAGTTTCTTTAATAACTATGGTATTTAGGTCGGTAAGTTCAAAACTGAAATCACTGAGGGTAAGACTTTGTTTTAAGAGTTTATTAGCTCTAATAGTCCCTTTTTTTACGAAGACCTTAGGGTAGTTATTAAACATATCTGCTTGGTATATAAAGCGATAGTTTGTTTGCTTCTTAATTAATTTAAAAACCTGATCTACGGTAAGGGTTTGATCAGATTCAATTTTCACCTTGGCGTTTTGAGAAAGTACGTTGTCAGGCGTAAATCCGAAGGCTACCGTGCATAATAAGAATAAAAAGGTTCTCATAAGTAGTTGAATTAGTTTTTTTCTTGACCGGAAAAAAACATGGGTTAAGGTATTTTCCATAAATTTGCATTTGTGTTAGTTAAACATTTGATTAATTAATACTACTAGAAGGGGCGAAGATAGAGTCGGTCAAAATTCTGATCTTCGTTCCCTTTTTATTTTAAAATGATCTTTTGCTGGTCTATTTCAAAAGCGTTGATAAATCCTAAATTTTTAATGGTCAATAAGATGTCTTCAATTTGTTGGGTTTTGTCTAAAATTCCGGTAAATTCAATGTTTTTGAGTGATTCCGTTTTAAATGTTGTTTCAAAATCGTACCATCTACTCAATACTTTCATGATTTTGGACAGAGGCTCTCGTTCAAAACTAAAAACACCTTTTCGCCACGAGACGACATTGAAGGTATCTACATTTTGAAGTTTGATTAATTCTCCCGTGTTTGTAACTATAGCTTGTTGTCCGGGGTTCAGTGTTTTTGTTTGAGATCTAGTTATCAAGCTTATTTCTCCTTCAATAAGCGTTGAATAGATTTGCGTTTCATCTTGATACGCTTTGATATTAAATTCAGTACCGATAACTTCGATTTTTTGCTTTCCAGAGCGGACTAAAAATTTGGAACCTTTATGTTCGGTACTAGGTGAGACGTCAAAATATGCTTCTCCGTAGAGTAATTCGACTTCTCTTGGTAGTCCTTCATCAAAATGAACTGGATACTTTAACTTGGATGCTGAGTTTAACCAAACATTTGTGCCATCTGCTAAGGTAATATGAAATTCTCCTCCTCTGGGTATAGTTAGGAAGTTGAATTGTGGTGATAGTTTTTCGGTTGGTTTTGTTTGTGGAGTATATACAAGGTTTTCTCCATCGCTATTGATTACAGAGTTTTCAAATTTCTTCCCTTTTTCTAAGGGGATATGTTGACCATCACCTAGGGTTAAGATTGCTTTGTCTGATCCAGGGATGATTTGCAGCTCCTGAATGGGTGTTTTAACCGTGGAAGTTCCTGTTTTTTTTAATACAAAGGGAAGACTTATTAAAAGTGCAATTGTTGCAGCAGCGGCTGTAATGTAGAACGTTCGACGCTTTTTCCGTGCGATTCTTTCCGCTCTTATGCGATTTATGATCTCTTTTTTGGCTTCGAGCGAATTATAGTTTCGAAAGGTGTAATCTATTAAAAAATTAGCCTCTACATACTTTTTAAAAATTTCGTTGTATTCTTCGTCCGCGAGATACTCATTTATACGATCTAAATCAGTTGCCGAAACATCGTGATTTATATATTTTATGATTAAATCGATAAATTCCCTTGATTTCATAGTACATGTTTATACCCTCTTGACGGAGCCCAAATCGACTACCCTCATTCATTCTAATTTTTTTTTTGGATATTTAGCGAAAATTAAACGCTATACTTTTTAAATTGAAACCAGTTTATATCCATAATGATCAATTGATAGATCAGCTGAAAGCTGGACGGGAAGAGGCCTATGCTTATTTGGTGGATAGGTATCATCACAAATTATATGTATATGCCAACAATCTCATAAACGATGATTTAATGGCGGAAGATATTGTTCAAAATGTGTTTATCAATCTTTGGAAGCGAAGAAAAAAATTAAAAATTAGAATTTCTCTCGAGCGACTCTTATATAAATCGGTATACAATGAATTTATAGATCAATACCGAAAGAAAACGACAATTTTGCGCGTTGAAAAACAGTATTATGAGCATTTTAATGCTCTTTTAAATGAATACGATGAAGATGCGCTCGAAAAAGCGGTTAAATTGGTGTATGCTACCGTACAAGAATTACCTGTCAAATGCAAGGAAATATTTTTACTGAGTAAATCGGAGGGGTTAACAAACGCTGAAATTGCAAAACATTTAGGGATCTCTATCAAAACTGTTGAAGGTCAAATCTCAAGTGCGTATAGGCATATTAAGGCTACGATAGGTGATAAAATTAACGTCATGTTATTTCTCTTGTTTGACATGATAAAGGGTAAAGAAAATAGTACAATTCATAGACGTTAGCATAATGCAATGTGTGAGCGAGTGTAGGAGGAGCGAATTTACGTGCTTCATTAAAATAAACTCGTTTCTCGCGTCGTGAATTGTATAGGTTGAACTTTGTGAAAGGTCAATTGTGTTTAACCATGTAGTATTAATGCGGCAATTTATCTCTAAAATAGCCATAGAAATACGTACCTAACAATGCGCCTAACACAACGACTAAAATTGGAAAATATCCAGCACCAAGAAGTACGTATATGGGGCCAGGACATGCGCCAGCGAGGGCCCATCCTAAGCCAAATATGATGCCGCCAAAAAGGTATCTTGGAACTCTTTTTTCTTTAGGTTTAAAATTAATGCTGTTTCCCTGCATGGTTTTGACTTTTTTCACCTTAAGTAGTTGAACACCGAGGATACCAACGATTAAAGCAGTGCCAATAATTCCATACATGTGGAATGAGCCAAAGGTGAACATTTCATAAATTCGAAACCAAGATGCAGCTTCCGATTTATACATGACGATTCCAAAAAGAATTCCAATTCCAAAATAAATAAGTACACGCATAATTTAAAAGAGTAAGGGGAAAATAAAATAGATCATTATGAGGCCACCGATAAAAAATCCAATGGTGGCAATTAGCGAAGCAATCTGTAAATTGCTCAAACCAGAAATGGTGTGTCCTGAGGTGCATCCGCCAGCATAACGCGTTCCGAACCCAATTAGGAGTCCACTTACCAATAAAATGAACAAGGTTTTAGGGGTGTTAAAAGCTTTCATGTCAAAAAGTTCATTGGGTGTATAGGCATTTCCAGCGCTTTCAAATCCATAGGTATGTAATTCTTCTGTGGTGTCGGGATTTAAGATTACAGCATTGTCATTTGATAAAAAATGAGCTCCTATATAACCACCTACAATGGCGCCAAGGGCTACAACTAAGTTCCATCGCTGCGATTTCCAATCAAAATCGAAAAAACGAGCTTTTTTGTTCGCACCACAGAGGGTACAAAGGGTTCTGAAATTTGCTGACATTCCAAAGTTCTTTCCTACCAAGAGTAGTAAGAACATTACAAAGGCAATAAGCGGCCCTGAGACATACCAAGGCCAAGGGGCAAGTATCCAATCCATCAGTATCATTTTAAAATTTTGGGATTAATTCATCAATATTGAGTAGCAATTGCGTAAAAATAGGGTTGAGGAAGCTAAACTATTTAGTCATTTTAAACAAAACGTTCTCTTTCGTTTGTTTACTGAAAAAAGAGAAAAAGAGGTTTATCGTTCCTTTTTTAGAAAGGATGGAACGCAATCTGGAAAAGGCTTTAGCCATTTGTGCTTCAACGGTTTTAATAGATATATTTTTCATATTGGCTATTTCTTTATACTTATACCCTTGTAGTTTACTCATTTTAAATATTTCTTTACACTTTGGGGGTAGGTTCTCAATGGCTTCACTTACTTGGTCTATTTTTTTTTGTCGCATTTCTTCGTCTTCAGTATTCAATAATTCAAGGCGTTTTTTATACACGTGATCATCTAAAAACTTTCGTTCTTTCATGTCTAATCTATACTTATCAATAAAGGTGAAGTAGGCTGTTTTATATAAATAGCCTAGAATAGATTGATGGAAGTCAAAGTTGGTTTTAGAATTCCACAATTTAATAAAGGTATCTTGAATGATATCTTTGGTTGTATCTTGGTCATTAGTGAAACTATTAACGTAAATTGTGAGTTGATCGTAATAGGTTTCAAACAACATCTTAAATGCAGTTTCATCTCCTTTTTTCAAAGCAGTTTCTAAGAATATAGTATTTACTTCTGTTTTTTGCATTGTGATATATTGGTGGTAAAATTAAATAAAAGTTCATAAAGGAGTAGGGGTATTTTTAGATTTCTCCGTTATTGTGTATATAGACGTAATAGAATGATAACAGATCATATAGAAATTTTAATAATTAAGTATTGTACGAATCAAATAAGTACAGAGGAGATTGTAGAATTAACGCAGTGGGTTAAGCAAGATGATAACCTTGACTTGTTTTCGGACTTTATCAAAGTGAATTTCACGCTTGAAGAGCTTAAAATGACTACACATTCTAATTCGGATGTATGGAAAGTTATTAAAAAACACATTCAACAACCACGTGTTAAAAATGCTTATTGGAAGTATGCCGTTGCTGCCTCTGTATTGGCCTTAATAAGCTTAGTACTGTTACTTCCTAAAAAGGAAAGTGAAACACCTGTTGATTCTATTGTCACCAAGAATACGATTGAAAGCGGGACTGATAAGGCAATTCTTACATTAAGTGATGGTTCGACGGTAGCACTTGAAAAAGGATCTACGTATGCAACTGATAATTTGAAAAGTGACGGGGAGGTTTTAGTATATAGTCCAAGTGGTGAGGTGACGGAGCGACCAAAAATTGCCTACAATTACTTAACAGTTCCTAGAGGAGGGGAATTCTTTTTGCAATTAGCTGATAAAACAAGGATTTGGATGAACTCTGAATCTAAATTAAAATATCCCGTAGAATTTATAGATGGAGAAACGCGTCATGTTGAATTAGTCTATGGAGAAGCTTATTTTGAAGTTTCTAAAAGTTCAGCACACAAGGGGTCTAAATTCATTGTGGGAACGAAAGTGCAAGATGTAGAGGTTTTAGGGACTGAATTTAATATCAAGGCGTACGATGGAAATGATTATATCTTAACTACGTTGGTCGAAGGAAAGATTGCGGTGACCAATGGGGTGGCGCTTGAAACATTAACCCCTGGATTACAGTCAAAGGTGAGTATTAAAGATGATAATATCAGTCTGTCAAAGGTAGATGTAACGTATGAAACGGCTTGGAAAAATGGCTTATTTGTGTTTGAAAACGATAAGCTTGGAGATATTATGGTTACGCTTTCACGATGGTATGATGTGGATGTAATATTTACAAATATGGCCAAAAAAGAAATGGTTTTCTCAGGTAAATTACCCAGAGAAGGTACCATTAATAATATTTTATCAAAAATTGAACAAACGGGTGATGTGAAATTCACCATTACAGATAAACTTATTACTGTAAACTAAAAAAAGGAATAAAGCTAGAACCGTCCAAAGCAATAGCTAAATCCCTTACGATAAATTAATTAAAACAATGTTTAACTAACTCAAATGCAAATTTATGAAATTTAAATTGACAAACTCCTTCGTTTACGATAAAAGGAGGCTATTAAAAGTAATGATGAAAAGCTTTATCTTCTTATTTTGTACGACTGTGTTTAGTTTAAATCCCGATGCGGGATTTTCACAGAATGCAGAAATTAATATTAATGAGGATAAAATTATTTCGGTTGAAGAGATTTTTGAATTAATTAAATCTCAAACGGAATACAATTTTGTGTTTAGACCTGAACACATTCAAAATGCGCCTGATATTTACGTAAAGAAAGGTAATATCAAGGCTTATAAGCTTTTGAAAAGAGGGTTAGACATGATTGGGTGTACCTACGATTTCACGGATAATACCGTAATTGTAAAAAGAAAAATGCACCCTATCTTAAACATTCCAATGCAGGAAACTTTTCCAATTGAAGGGACTGTAAAAGATAAGGATGGTAATCCAATTCCTGGGGCAACAGTCTTTGTGACAAGTGAAGAGCCAGCGAAAGGGTTTGATCGTTCAAGAGATTATATTACGCGTGGAACGAGTACTGATTTTGATGGTAAGTTCAAAATTGACGCAAGTTTAAATTTCTACTTAGGTATAGTTGCTTTAGGTAGTAAATTTAAATACATGAAAATTACTTCTAAAAATGCGACCTATGATATTGTGCTCGAAGAGAGTGAGGATCGTTTAGATGAAGTGGTTGTTGTAGGATATGGAACCACTGTTAAAAAAGATCTCACCGGTTCAGTTACAACACTTAAAGCGAAAGAAATAGAGCAAGTTAAAACTCAAACGGTTGAGCGCGCTTTATATGGTAAAGTACCAGGTGTCATGGTAACTGGAACAGGGAAACCAGGAGCTGCTGCCAATGTGGTTATTAGAGGATTGAGTCAAATTAATGGGGATAATCAACCGCTTTATGTGATTGATGGAATTCCAATTAATATTAATCCTAACAGTAGAGATGCAAATGGATTATTACAAGGGTCAAGATCAAACCCACTCTTGTCTATTAATCCGGCAGATATTGAAAATATAACGATATTGAAAGATGCATCTGCAGCGGGGATTTACGGTTCAAGAGCAGCTAACGGTGTAATTATTGTTAAGACAAAAAGAGGAAATCGCGGTGCAAAACCTAGATTTACTTTTTCTACAAATACGACATTTCAAAATCCTCAGACTAAATATGAGTTCTTGACTGTAGATGAATATAAAGAATTTTATACGGAACAAGCTGGAATTGCTGGGGTACCTGTACCTGCATTTGGAGATGCAAATACCGATTGGCAAGAAGAGGTAAGGAATAAAAACGCCATGTGGAACGACTACAGTCTCTCGCTTTCTGGTGGTACGGATAGAATTAACTACTACGTGTCTGGAAATGTTCAGAATCAAGAAGCTATTTTTATCAATAGCAAATTTAAACGCTATTCGATGGCGGCTAATTTAGATGCCGATGTAACCGATAAATTAAGAGTAGGGGTTGCCATTAATTATAACAATAGTATTGATAAATCGAGTGATGTTGATAATTTAAGATACCCTGGGGCTTTTAGACCCGATGTACCTGTTTTTGATGACGCTGGGAACTATACCGATAATGGAGGCTTACCTGTTTTTGGAAACCCTGATATGAATCCCGTGGGTCAAGATGGACGCATTAGAAACAATATTGAAAGTAAAAATATTCGTTCTAGTGTGTATGCCGAACTTGAGCTAATTAAAAATCTTAAATTTAGAACGCAATTCAGTGCTAATCAATCCAATGATGATGTTAGTGAATTTCTTCCTTCATTTACGATACAAGCGGCCCTTGATGGCTTAAATAGTAATTTGTTTGCACGTGGCGGAACTCCACTTGGAATTTTGACGACGCAGTTTAACAAATCTAAGAATATCATTTTCACTAATACCTTAACCTATAACACCACGATTAAAGAAAACCATCGCCTAAGTGCTGTGGCAGGATTGTCATGGGATAGTACAGAAAATGAAGCAACGGGTGTGAGTTTTGCAGGATTCCCGGATGATTTTGTCTTGGTAAACCCCGCTTCTGCCTCACAAGTGTTTAACGGAAATAGTGATTTTGCGCAAAAGGCCTTAAATTCATTGTTTGGTCGTGTGAATTATAATTATGACGATAAGTATTTGTTAACCTTAACTGGTCGTGCAGATCGCTCTACCCAATTTGGTGAAGATAACCGTACTGGATTCTTTCCTTCTTTTGGTTTAGCATGGAATATGCACAATGAGAATTTCTTAAAAGATAACGCAACCATCACGCAGATGAAACTTCGCGTTTCGGCAGGAAAAACAGGGAATGATAACCTTCCAGCATTTTTATTTAGACCAGTAATGGCCGTTGAAAGTGGGTTTGGAGATAATCCAACCCAATACAATGGATTGAACGGATTTAGATTGCAAGGGGTGTCTAACCAAGATATTCGTTGGGAAGAAACGAATCAATTAGATATTGCCTTAGAATTCGGACTTTTTAACAATCGTTTAAATGCGGAAATTGTTTGGTTCGATAAAGCAACTTCAGATTTAATTTTATTGACGCCGTTGTCAGCACAAACAGGATTCCCTAATTACTATTCTAACGTTGCCGATGTGAGCAATAAAGGATGGGAGTTTTTAGTGGGAGGTGACGTTGTACGCAACGAAAACTTTACGTGGAATTCTTCGTTTAACGTTTCATTTATCAAAAGTAATGTAGATGCCTTAAAAGGTGGTCAAGCCAACGAATTTGGAAACTACGGGGTTACTGAAGGCTATCCTTTAGGAACCATTTTTGGAAGAGATATTATCAAAACGGCTGATACACAAGCGGAGATCGATGCCTTAAATGCAAGTGCACCTGACGGACAGTATGATCCTAATTTATTGGCACCTGGAGATTTTATCGCTCGGGATGTGGATGGTGATGGCGAATATACCACTGAAGATGACGTGCGTCTTGCGGATGGTAATGTACCAGATTTCTTTGGGGGATGGAACAATACCATGTCGTACAAAGGTTTTGATATCTCGTTTAATTTTCAATTTGTACAAGGTATTGACAAAATTAGAAGAGGCGATGAATTTTTAGCCTTTATCGATTTTGATAGAATGCCAAATTACCAACGTAACGATCTAGAAAATGCATGGACACCTGATAATTTAGATTCAAAATTCCCTAGAGCTGGTTCACGTTCATGGCAAACCAATAATTCACGCTTTGTTTCAGATGCGTCGTATGTGTCGTTACGTTCAGCGTCTATAGGGTATAATCTCCCTTCTAGTTTATTAGATAAAGTAGGACTAAGTAATGCGAAGTTTACCTTAACCGGAAATAACTTATTCTTGATTCACAATTACGCAGGACCAAACCCAGAGAGTATTTTACGTGGAGTAACCAATACTTCTTCTGTTGATGCCGCCTCAGATGGTGGTTGGGGATATCCAAATGTACGAAGCTTCACGCTCGGATTAAACGTAACTTTTTAATAAATTTAAGATGAAAAAAATAACAAAATATATAAGTTTTTTAAGTGTAGCCATTTTAAGTCTTACCTCGTGTGAACTTACTACACCTATTGATGACATCGAATTGGCATATCAATTAAATGCCGAAACAGCTATTAACAATGAAGCGTCTGCAAAATTAGCGTTGGCTGGGGCGTATTCAAGTTTAAAAGAAGAGCCTAGTTTTATGCTTTTAATTCCCGAAGCATTAAGTGGTGCAATTTTACCTGGAACGTCTTTCTATAGAGAGGAAATTCCTTCGTGGATTGCTAACCAACCGCTAAATAAAGAAGATGCTGGCGATAACCTAACCTTTACTGGGATGGCTGCACTCTACAGAGCTATTAATGATGCAAACTGGATTATTGAAAAAGTAGCAGACCTAAGTGAAGGAAGCTTTTCTAGTCCAACAGGAAAGGCAGAAACTATGGCTCAAGCTTATGGAATTAGAGCATTAGCACATTTTTACCTCTTGCGTTATTACGGACAGTGGTATGATACAAGCTCAGAATACGGAATAACACTTAGGCTTGAACCCATACGAAGTGGCGAAGCATTTCCGCGAAATACGGTGGCAGAAACTTATGCCCAAATTCATGAGGACCTTGATTATGTAATTGCAAATGGACTTGATTTACCTGACAATAGAGGTTATATGAATAAAATTGCAGCAAGAGCCCTCAAAGCGAAAGTCTATTTGTATCAAGGTGATTATGGAATGGCTGCAAGTACAGCGAAAGCCATCATTGATGAAGCTGGAGGATCGTTTTATTTGTCTCCAACCTATGCTGCTATGTTTGATAATACAACAAGTGATATGTATGACAATCCTGAGATTTTGTTTGGTCTGAGAGGGGATTTACAGGCTCCACTACCAAATACCCGTTGGGGATTTGCCGTTGGATATAATGATGCTTACCTCGCAGAATTAATGTCAGGTTCCATGACTATAGGTTCGCAAACGATTGATTACGATTCAAACAGAATCGCGAGTACAACGACCCCTGGTTTTTTTGGAACGAATAACTTAAAATACACTAACGTATTTAGTGTTGGTGAAGAATATGATTTAATTTATCATTCACGATTGTCTGAAGTATATTTAATTTATGCGGAAGCAGATGCGCGTAATACCATGTCGGTATCGAGTGATGCATTGGCTGCGTTGAATGCAATTCGTTTAAGAGCTGGAGCTACCACAACAGGGGGGGACGGTTTTGAAACCTATCCAGCAACCATTACTTATGAGGAATTCTTAGAAGCGGTGAGAATTGAAAAAATGGTTGAGTTATCTGGTGAATTGGGAGAATCTTGGTTTGATTTAGTTCGCTATGATTGGGAAGATGGATTTGGAACAGGATTCCAAGTATCTGACCATAAACCTTCGGCTACCAACCCAGATAAATTTATCTTGCCTTATCCAATCTTAACCGTTAGAGCTGGTGGAGGAATTGAAGTTCAAAATCCTAGCTACGAATAAAATAGCTATTAAAAACCTATTGGAAGCAATTCCAATAGGTTTTTTTATACATCACAAAGGGGATTTTAATTAAATAATCCTTTTATAAGAATTGGATAGTTTCTAAATAGGAAAAACCAATTCGTCTTTCGACAGATAGTTTGTTGGAAAAAATAAAAACACGATTCACACGGTAACCTAAAGACAATGAAACATATTATTTTACTCATGTGCTTTTCTTTCATGCTTAGCGGCTTAAATGCTCAAGATTGTAAAGTACTTTTAAAAGACATTAATCAATCCTATTCGGGCGATTGTAAAAAAGGGAAGGCAGATGGAAAAGGGATTGCTAAAGGAAAAGATAGTTATGAAGGAGAATTTAAAAAAGGATATCCAGATGGTAAAGGAATATATACCTGGAGCAATGGAGATGTTTATGAAGGAGAATTTAAAAAAGGACAAAAAAATGGTCAAGGAAAATTGACTTATAAAACAAATACAACAAAAGATAGTATTGTAATTGGGTTTTGGAAAAAAGACACATATATCGGTGTTTATGAAAAACCTTATAAAAAAATTGACAACTCACAAAATGTTACGTCCGTCCGTTTTACGAGAATGGATGATAAGATGAATGCCGTTCGTATCTATATTCGAAAGGACAACTCACCTGTGCTCAATCCAAATGCTACGATTGTGTTGCAGAGCGGTTCATTTCAAGACATCCGCAATCAAAAAGATTTTATCGAACTGACCAATGTCACATATCCGCTGAAATTTAGAGCGACCTATGAGCTTGAGTATGTTGAAGTAGAAATTTACCAATTTGGAAGCTGGAAAGTTCAAATGGAAATTGAGCACATAAAAGGTTTGGGAAATTAGTACTTCTTTAACAGGAAGTAGCACTTCAACAATCAGAAAATAACAATTGTCAACATGGACTCATTTTGACAGAGGGGCTACATTATAGCATAAGAGAAAAGCGTTCTTTTTACGCTACACATTATATAATACTGCAATTTTTCCTTGAGAACTTAACATCTATATGTAGGTGGTTCAAATAGAGGATACGTTTTATAACATGAAAAAAAAATTACTTTCCATTTTACTGTTTTTAGTCTATGTGACTATCTATGCGCAGTCGTTCACTGAACGGTCTGCGAATGTTGGGATAGCCCATAAATTTGAAGCAATTGGAGAGTTTGGTGGTGGTTGTGTGTTTTTTGATTACGATAATGATGGGTGGGAGGACCTATACATCACTGGAGGTAAATCAGCCGATGTGCTTTATCGCAATAAAGGCAATGGCACTTTTGAACTCATCGTCGATAGTGGCTTAGGGATTACACAAGATTATTACACTACCGGGGTAAGCAGTGGGGACATAAACAATGATGGCTATAGAGATTTATTTGTCACAACTTGGAGTGAACCTGATTTTGCCAAAAATGTAAAACGAAATTTACTCTTTTTAAATAATAAAGGCAATGGCTTTATAGAAATAGGTGAGAGCGCCGGGATTACTATTCCGAGCTTTTCTATGGGGGCGGTGATGATAGACTATAACCGTGATTCTTTCCTCGATATTTATGTCATTAATTATATAGAAAACTCAAAAATCCCACATGATGAAAATGGAAATGTGGTTTTTGATCACGATTGTTATCCAAATCAGTTTTATCAAAATAATGGAGATGGAACGTTTACAGAAAAAGCAGCCGAATTAGGCTTGTCTGATAGTGGTTGTGCGCTTGCCGCAATGCCTACCGATTTTGATCTCGATAACGACACGGATATTTACTTAGCCAATGATTTTGGTGCATTTATAGAACCCAATGCAATTTTTCAAAATAATGATCCTGTAACGACTTTTACCAAAGTTTCTACGACTACGGGACTCGATATTGGGGTTTTTGGAATGGGGATTGCCTCTGGAGATTATGATAAAGACGGTCATTTGGACTATTATGTTGCCAATTTGGGAAGAAATGTATTGTTAAAGAATGATGGGAACCAACACTTTACGGATGAAAGTACCTATGCGGGAACAGAAAATAAGTATTCGCTCGATGGAAATGGTTCGGAGTATTTATCGACAAGTTGGGGAACTGCCTTTCTAGATGTCAACAATGATACTTGGCCCGACTTATTTGTCGCCAATGGCTATATATTTTCAAATGCGCCTTATCGAACAGGGGCTTATGACCCGAATAAATTGTTTGTAAATCAAGGGGATAATACGTTTACCGATGTGTCTATTTCAGCTGGAATTGATGATCCTAATATTGCTCGTGGGATGGCGTATTGCGATTTTGATCAAGACGGTGATTTAGATATCTTTACAGTTGTACAAGGGAAATCACCACAAGCGGGGTCTACCAATCACTCTAACTTTTTCATTAATCAGTTAAATCCAAATCAAAGTGCTAACAATAATTGGATACAATTTAAGTTAGAAGGGACAAATATCAATAGAGATGCCATTGGAGCCAAGGTAATTCTTACCGTTAATGGCGAGCAATTAATACAGGAGGTCCATGGGCAAGGAAGCCATAGCTCTCAGCACTCGTTAGTATTGCATTTTGGAGTGGCCAATGCTAGTGTAATCGATGAGGTTAAGGTGGTTTGGTCGAAAGATCATACCGAAAAATTCACGTCCCTTTCTGCAAATCAACGGTATACTATTAAAGAAGAGAAGATTTCTACAACCGATGTGATTGGTTGTACGGATCCATTGTCATGTAATTACAACCCATTAGCCACCATTGATAACGGTAGTTGTGAATACCTTGTGCCAGGAGAGATTTCTGGAGTAATGAGCTCGGGATTTAATAAAACGGAAGTCTATACTTATCCGTCAACTTCAGGTTCTGTACTTACATGGACGGTTGAAGGCGGTACGATATTTAGTGGTCAAGGTACAGGGCGTATTGAGGTTGTATGGGGATTGGCTGAAACAGGGAAGCTAACGGTTATTGAAAATAATAAATTCTGTTTCGGTGATGTACAAGAATTAACCGTTGAACTCGATATTTCAAATGGATTACGTGATTATTCGGTAGCTCGGTTGTGGAACGAAGTATTATTAGAGGCAATTAGAGGGGATTTTGCCCGGCCTATTGTACATGCTCGAAACCTATTTCACACCTCCATTGCCATGTATGATACATGGGCAATTTATGAAGGAACGAATCCTTATTTGACTGGAAACGTGGTGCATAACTTTAAAAGTAGTTTGGAGCCGTTTACCTCAAATAAGCCTATTGAAGAGTCTAAAAAAGAAGCGATGAGCTATGCGGTTTATAGGCTGTTAATGCATCGTTTTAAAAATTCACCGAGTGCTAATGAATCTCTAGCACGGTTTGAAGTATTGATGAAGCAATTGGGTTACGATAGTAGTTATAACGGAGTCGATTATACTTCAGGTAATCCAGCCGATTTAGGGAATTATGTTGGGCAACTTATAATTGACTATGGTTTAAATGATAACGCTAGGGAAGCCACAGGGTATGACAACGATTTTTATGAACCTGTAAATCCCGCCTTAGTGCTAAATCCATCTGGTCATGCAACGGGAATAATAGAATCAAACCGATGGCAACCGTTGACATTTAATACCTTTATAGATCAGAGCGGTAATTTAATACCTGGCGCAACGCCAACATTTTTAGGTCCCGAATGGGGTGCTGTACATCCGTTTGCTTTATCTGAGCGTGAGAAACAAGTTTTACGAAGAGATGGGCATGATTTTATTGTATATCACAATCCCGAAATGCCGCCGCGGTTAAGTGAGGGGAGCCAAGCTTCAAGAGAACAGTACAAGTGGAATTTTTCATTGGTTTCGATGTGGAGCTCACATTTAGACCCAACCGATGGCGTACTATGGGATATTTCACCGAACACGATTGGCAATATTGATAGTAGCTTATTTCCTACAACGTATGAGGAGTATCCTAATTTTTTCAATGTACTAGAAGGAGGGGATATCAGTACCGGTTATACGGTAAATCCAAAAACTGGAAAGCCTTATGAACCCCAAGTAGTGCCACGAGCTGATTATACAAGAGTACTGGCAGAGTTTTGGGCTGATGGTCCAGATTCAGAAACCCCACCAGGACATTGGTTTACCATATTGAATTATGTAACAGATCACGAACAGTTTGTTCCAAGATTCAATGGAAAAGGGCCGGAGTTAGACGCCTTAGAATGGGATGTAAAAGCCTATTTTATTTTGGGAGGAGCGATGCATGATGCGGCTGTAACGGCCTGGGGAATTAAAGGATGGTACGATTATATCCGTCCGATTTCTGCCATACGATACATGTGCGAATTAGGGCAAAGTACTGACCCGTCACTTCCCCATTATGAACCGCAAGGAATTGCCTTAAAAGAAGGGTATATCGAAGTGATTAAAGCGGGTGATCCATTGAGTGGTGCCAATAATGAACACGTTGGGAAAATTAAATTATATGCTTGGAAAGGGCATGATTTTATTAGTGACGCTAAAACGGATGTTGCAGGAGTAGGTTGGATTTTAGCTGAAAACTGGTGGCCATATCAACGCCCCAGTTTTGTAACGCCTCCGTTTGCAGGATTTATTTCAGGACATTCTACGTTTTCACGAGCCGCTGCCGAAGTTATGACCTTGGTTACAGGAGATGCCTATTTCCCTGGAGGAATGGGAGAATTTGTAGCGAAGAAAAATGAGTTTTTAGTCTTCGAAAAAGGACCTTCGGTGGATGTTACCTTGCAGTGGGCTACCTATCGGGATGCCTCTGATCAAACGAGTTTATCGCGAATATGGGGAGGAATTCATCCCCCAGCTGATGATATCCCAGGACGGATTATTGGTGAGAAAATTGGGGTAGAAGCGTACAATTATGCCTTGCCATATTTTGAACCTAAAGGAGGGGTGTTCGCAATAAGAAAAATTGAAGTGTATCCGAATCCGACGAACGATCTACTTTACTTTACAAATTTAGTCGAACAAAGTGAAATTTTAGTGTATAGTCTAGATGGTAAACTGATTAGAAAAGAGGGAATACAAAATGGGTTGAATGGCTATGAAGTAGCTTATCTACCTACGGGGATTTACCTTATTAATGTTTATAATAAACAGCAAAACCATCGTCAATTAATAATTAAAAAATAATAAAGAATAATAAAAATGAAAAACTACGGTGTCAAATTTGGTATGGTCTTAATGGCCTTTATTTTGCTAGTTTCCTGTAAAGAAAAAAACACTGAATCTCAAGATGTTTCCAGTTATATAATTTCGGGAACCGTTAAAGGGATTGATAATGTCTATATTGTAATGCAGGTAGGTAGCGGGGCTGAAGGAGCTAAACCGGCAATACTCGACAGTACCTTAATTAGTAATGGTACATTTAGCTTTAAAGGAATAATTGAGCATGTGGATATGGCAAATTTAGCCATAGATGGAACCTATAGAGGAAGATTTATGTTGGAGAACAGCGCCATTTCTATGGATATTGATGTATCTAAACTCGAAGGTAGAAATACCCAATTTACACCTACAGTTAGGGGGTCTAAAAGCCATGATGAATTTGCCGCTCAAGAGGCTAAATCATCGGCTACCTTTAGCAATGACAAGTATAAAACCTATGATGAACAATTGCGTAAGGCTTTCGCTGACGCTAAAGCTTCTGATAAAAAAGAGGATATGGATAATGCCTTCGCGCTTCAAGAAGAATTACGCCCTATTATGAATGAACGTAACGAGGCCTATAAAAAAATAAAATATGATTATGTGAAAGCGAATCCCAGTTCTCCAGTAGCCGTTTATGTGTTAGGATTTCAGTATTCGGAAGGAAGAATGACCCAAGATGAACTCAAGGAGTTTTATACACTTTTTCAAGGGGAAGCTAAAGAAACTAGTTTTTATAAGGGCTATATGACCAAAGTATACACTGATAATTTTGAATCCTTAGGCGTTGGAAACTCGGCCCCAGATTTTACGTTAAAATCGGTCGACGGCGATGACATAACCTTATCGAAGGTCAACGCAAAATTTAAATTGGTTGATTTTTGGGCGAGTTGGTGTGTACCGTGTAGAGCTTCTTTTCCTCATTTAAAAGAGTTGTACAAAACCTATCATAAAGAAGGTTTTGAGGTGGTAGGCATCGGTACGGCTGATGAAGAACAGAAATGGAGAAATGCCATTAAAGAAGATCAGACTCCGTGGATACACGTATATGACACAAGTGAAAACCATCAGTATGGGGAGGTAGCGAAAAAGTACGGCGTTCCATTTTTGCCAACTACGTTCTTGGTGGATGAGCACAACACCATCCTATTGAGAAATCCATCGAAGAAAGATCTCGACGCTAAATTAAAAGAACTTTTTGGTCATTAAAATGCCATTTTTAAAATATATACAAACGATAATACATTGATTAAAATGAAAAAAATAGTAGTAATACTCATAGGAGCACTAAGTATAATGTCCTGTAAAACAGAAGAATCTAATCCAAAGCAATTTACCTTGACTGGAGAAATAAAAGGGTTGACAGGAAATTTGTTTTTTAGACATCCTGATAAAGAATATACAAGAGACACTCCCGCGGATACCATTCATGTAGTTGATGGGAAAATCAATTTTTCAGATACCATTTCTGAATTAAATATAATCACGGCTTATACCGATTTTAGTGATCCAAACAATAAATTATTCAAAAAACCTGCGGATGGAAAAGGGTATTTTCCAACCAAATCGATGTTGTTCACTTTTTTCGCTTTTCCTGGGGCCGACATAAAGGTGAGTGGGGAAGCTACCGACTTTATGAATGCGTATCCTTCGGGGGATGAGTATAACAATAGTTTGGCAGCCATTAACAAGATCGCTTATCCTAATTACAATACAACTGTAAACTTAGCGGTACAAGCTACCCATGAAACAGATTCTTTAGTGATTCAGGAAATTAATAAAAAAGCGGAAGAATTGAGTGAAGAAGGACGTTTAGCGAGAATTAAATTCGTTGAAGAAAATCCAAATACTGTAGCAGCCATGTACTATTTGAATGATCTGATGCTTCGTACACAGATCGATAATGATAAAGCTATTGAGATTTTTAATTCTATTTCAAAAGAACACAGTGGATTGAGTTTTTACAAAACCGTTGAAAGTCGCATAAACGGAATCTTAAATACAGCCGAAGGGTCACCAGTACCTGCGATCAAAACCACCTCGACCTTAGATGGAAAAGAATTTGATATTACGTCGCTCCGTGGAAAATATGTATTAATTGATTTTTGGGGAATATGGTGTGGTCCCTGTGTTGCAGAAATGCCACAGGTGAAAGCGTTTCAAGAAAAATATAAAGACAAGTTGGTAGTGTTGGGTATCAACTCTGGAGATACTAAAGAAAAAGTTCAAAAATTTGTAGAGGAGCACGGATACGGATGGCAACAGGTAATGAGCGTTAAAGAAAATTCATCTGATAATTTTGTAACCGGTTTTAATGTGCAAGGTTTTCCTACGAAATTTATCATTGACCCAAGAGGGAAAATTGTAAAACGCTATTTAGGATCAGGGGAAGAGGCCTTTGCTTTGTTGGAAGAATTACTAAGAGAATAACAAAATTATGAAGTATAATATTGCGACAATCATCGGGTTCTTTTTTATTTCAATGGGACTCTTGACGAGTTGTAAAACGGAGGTTAAACACAATGGTTATTACCTTAAGGGTACGGTAAATGCAGCTGATAATTCATGGGTTAAATTGGTTGAAAATCTTCCGGGAATTATTAATGGGACGATTATTGACAGTGCGCTTGTAAGCAATGGTAAATTCGAATTTAAAGGTAAAGTAGATCACGTAGATTATGTGAATATTGCTGTAAATGACACCTACAAAGGGAGTTTTTTCTTAGAAAACAAGGATATGTCCATTGAATTAATTGACAACTCCTTTACCCCGGTAGTCAAGGGTTCTTCAATGACGGATGAACTCAATGAAATGAATGCTCAAGCCGCTGCGACCTTTGCAAATAAAAAGTACGACACGATTAACAGTGTAAGTATCATGTTGAATACGGCAAAAAGAGCAGGAGATAAAAGTGGGGTTGATCAGGCGCTAGTACTGCTTGATGAACTAACTCCCTTAATTGAAGAGCAACAAGCTGCCGTAAAGCAGTTGAGGTTTAACTATGTTAAGGAACATCCAGATTCACCTGTAGCTGTCCACGTATTAGGTTACCAATTTATTGAGTCAAATATGACAAGAGCAGAGTTAACGGAGTACTATCATCTTTTTACGGGAGACGCCAAGAAAACATTCTTCTATCGAGAACACATGACTAAGGTATATAAAAATGCCTTTGAAAACTTACAAGTTGGCACCATTGCTCCTGATTTTACCTTACAAAACTATGCCGGTAATGACGTTACACTTTCAGAGGTAAAAGCGAAGTATATTTTAGTCGACTTTTGGGCGAGTTGGTGTGTACCGTGTAGAGCTTCTTTTCCTCATCTAAAAAAATTATATGCGCAATACAAGAACCATGGAGACTTTGAAGTGATTGGGGTGGGAACCGCAGATACGAAGGATAAGTTGATGAAGGCTGTGAAAGAAGATCAAACCCCATGGATGCATGTCTATGATGTTTCAGAAAATCATGCCTATGGAGCCATCGCAAATAAATATGGTGTTCCACATTTACCTACGACCTTTCTACTTGATGGAAGTACCTTAGAAATACTTTTACGCGATCCTAGAAAAGGGGAGTTGGATACCAAATTGAAAGAACTATTTGGCTATTAATTAACAAAATTTATATAAATGAACAAACAAAAACTACACGTATTTCTTACCATAAGTATGGTGATTATTTTAGCAGTAACGAGTTGTAAAAAAGAACCTTCTTTCGAGGGCTACACCATTAACGGTACGGTTAAAGGACTAGACGAAGCGACTATTCGTTTGGTTGAAAATAACTTTGCTGACCGAAGAGCCAAACGCAAAGTAATTGACAGTACACAAATGGTAAGTGGTGTTTTCAACTTCAAAGGGAGCATTGAACACCCTGATCAGGTAATGATATTGATTGGCGATACCTACCATAGTGGTTTCTTTTTAGAGAACAGTCCCATTACCTTAGCGTTTGACATAGCCGAGGCCGATCGCGGAAACTACCTTAAAGCAAAGGTGACCGGATCGCTAATGCAACAACGTTTTGATGAACAAATGGCCAAGATAGACAGTATTCTAAATCAGGAGAAATTCCAACCGTTAGTAGACTTACGTGCTGAGATGGAAAAAGTGATTACCTCCAAAGATGAAGAAAAAATTGAAGCCTATAAATTAAAGGCGGCACAGTTTAGTGCACTTCAAATAGAGCGAACAAAGGAGCGTAAAAATTATGCTATTAACTATGTCAAAGAACATCCGAACTCTCCTGTAGCTCCTTGGGTATTAGGATTTCAATTTAGTGAAGGAAGAATGTCTAAGGAAGAAATGAAAGAGGTCTATCCACTATTTAAGGGCGAAGCTACACATACCGCCATGTTCAAGTTTTACGAAAAAACGTATAATGATTTGTTTAAGAATTTAGGTGTTGGTTCTATTGCACCTGATTTTTCTTTAACGGATGTGAATGGTACGGAACAAAAACTCTCTGAAGTAAAAGCAAAATATAAGCTAGTCGATTTTTGGGCGTCTTGGTGTGTGCCTTGTAGAGCATCTTTTCCTCATTTAAAAGAATTGTATGCAACCTATCACGATGATGGTTTTGAAGTAGTAGGGATAGGAACGGCCGATGAAGAGCAAAAATGGCGAAATGCCATTGAGGAGGATGAACTTCCATGGATGCATTTATACGATCAAAGTGAAAATCACCAATGGGGGGTTGTTGCTGCCAAATACGGAGTACCCTTTTTACCGACTACATTTTTAATGGATGAAAATGAAAAAATAATCCTTAGAAATCCGTCTAAGGAAGAACTAGATGCAAAATTAAAAGAATTATTTGGCTATTAATTAACCATAAACTACGAACAAAATGAAAAACAAATTATTTTACAGTTTAGCGTTGGCTATCTGTATGACCTTTACGGGATTTGCCCAAGAAAAACAAAGCATCAGTGTACTATATGTGGGCTATAGTGCCGACAAACCGATGCCTGAGAACTTAGCATCAGCATCCATTTCTGGAGGAATGACCGCAGAGCGTTTTAAAGCAGAATACGGTAAAAGAATGCCCGCCTTTAAAAGCCTATTAGAAAAATATTTTACCACGGTAAAAATTGTAGATGCGAGAGATTATAATGAGTCGATGTCGAAAGAGGTCGATGTGACTGTGTTTGATGAAGCGCCTACGCCCATAAAACCACGTGTAATTAACAATGACCCTGTCACTGGCGAGTTTGTGAGTATGGAACCCGCGAAATATGTAAGTGACGATTTTAACAGTGCGGCTGTTTTTATCGGTCATACGTCTTCTGTGATTGGAAGTAGTTTAGGGTCTAAACTCGATTGGTACTGTTTGTGTTTAGATCGACATGCACATCATATAAAAACAGAACACCCTATTTTTAAAGGTCCCTTTAAAACGAGTATTACCCTAAAAGACATGGCTACCCCAAGTGGAGTTTTAGAAGCTTTTGACGGAATGGATGTTCCCAAAGAAATTCCAATGTGGGAAGTTGATACAGAAGGCTATGAAGATGGGAAAGGCTTTAGAATAGGGATGGTTGCTCGTGGTTGGGGATTTGAAGATTCTTCAAATGCAGAAATTATTTCAAGCGGTGTGTGTTCTAAGCAAAAAACAGCGGTCGCCTTAGGACGACATGGAAACTTCTTTTTATGGGGGTTTGCAGGATCACCTGATTATATGACTGCAGAAGCCAAGAAAGTTTTTGTCAATGCTATTGTGTATACGAATGCCCATAAAAACGATAAATTAATTGTGAGAAAATACAACGAACGTATCGCTACGAAGCAGTTTATTGACGAAATGGCTTTTTATACCACGAAAGCGTCTTACGATAGTCATGTTAAATTTTATGAGGAGCTGAACGAAAACACGGTAAAACAAAAGGCTGAATTTGCTAAAAAACAAGCAGCAGGTGAGGAGCTATCACAACGTGAAAAGATGATCCTTAACAGTGACCCACAAAAAATCAAGACGAGAGAAGAATATCTCGAAAAAAATATTGGGAGAAATAAATGGGCTAAAATTACCGGCTTAGACACCTTGGCAATTCGAAAATACCTTAAGGATAATAGACCTTATTTCTTTTCAGAACCTGACGGGTTTTACGACCTAAACGTAGATGAAGATATTAAGAGTTTACAAATCGCTAATACAGATATAAACGTACTTGATAAGGCAATTAGTATGTTAGAAAATGGAACGGAAACAACGAAAGCGAAGCGAATATTATTACGTTATACCCTCGAAAATTTCCCTACTGCGAAGGCATGGAGAACATGGTTTAATAAAAACAAAAGCAATATGTTCTTCTCAGAAGTTGGAGGTTTTGTTTGGATGATTGATGATGCGGATGCAAATCCAAAGGTTAGACCACGTAGTGAAAAGGAAATTGCAGCTTTGATTTCAAAATAAAATGAATTTGATGAATAACATGTATAGTTTTCTAGTTTGTTTTCTAGTTTTTGTATCCTCAGGCTGGGCACAGTCGATCGAGGTGTCACCAGAATTGAAACAAAAAATTGAAAAAGCGGGAGCCAACTTGCATTTGGATAAAACGCATGCCATGGATCCTGTAGCTGTGAACGCAACGTTAGTTTGGTCTGATGATAAGTCGCAAGTGGCGGTGGTAATGAAGGCGTCTGTTGAAATAGGTTGGCATATCTATGCCTATGTACCCGAAACAGCACCGTATATCACTACGGAACTCAAGTTGGAACTCCCCAAAGGGGTCACTGCGATTGGGGAATGGAAAACACCAAAGAGCAAACCCTATGACGAGGGAATCTATGTTTATGAAGATGAGGTAGTGTTTGTACAATATTGTACGGTTGATGCGTTTGCCAACGAAGCGAAGATTACTAGTGGAATGTATTATCAGACCTGTGATATTCACAAGTGTTTTCCACCTGTTACTAAATCCATCGACCTACCGTTGAAGTAGTGCGTCATGTTGAATACGATAATCAAGGGCAATTCATTTCGGTGAGTTGTCCTTTTTTTTGGTTTGAGGGGGTGTGTTCTTGTGTGGTGGATTTTTACCACAACTATTGAAATGAGTAGATTTTTGACAAGAATTTTGGAACAAAATTACTTTGTCAAAAACAGGGCCGAACGTTTAGAAAAGGTCAAGTAGACCTTTTAAGTGAAAGAGCCAGCTGGCACGAAGGCGGAAAATAATCAGCGAAGCTAAAGGCCACGAGTTTTTGGAGCCTCATTATGGAGACGTCCACGGGGGTCACAAGTTTTTCCTGCGGAAAACGGGGTGGGTTTTTACACAGGACCGAACGACCAAAATTAGTCTTGCAGACTAATTTTAGAGAGGGGCCAGCTGGTGCGTTGGTTTTCCTTAGCACTAATGTGTTGCTTAGCAGTACGTATAATTACACGAATAAAAGGGAGCTGCGCTCGTATTTCACGAACTATAATTTTAATTAAAATTTTCTTCAGTCTGATGAGCACCAAAGCGGAGTAATCAATGCAAAGCATTGAACCCTCAAGGTTGAAGTTTTTTTTATTCATTTATGATAACTAAGAAGAGTTGATATTTGATGTATTTATAAAACAGGCTAGGTAGGGGTTCCTCCCTTTGGATAAAGGGGGATCGAGCGAAAATAAAATGTCCTGTGGACATTTTACGCGAGAGGCCAGTTGGCGCGCAGCCACACGATTAAGGAGGATGACGGAGGGTTTGATCAATGTTAATTATCAAACTCCCCTTTCTTTGCTCAAGTGCGTTATGATTTTGGTGATAACGTCTCGTGGATGAGCAAATTCATTCCCCTCTTTATCCAAAGAGGGGAGCCACCTACCTTGTACACATCATATAAAATAGGAAGTTTCCAAGTACTCAATGAAGCAATAATATTTACTCTTATAATAACTTTTTTGGTTTACTCATCCTCATATTATTTTATTAAGTATTCGTGAATCTCCCTCTGGTCGATTTGTTTTTGGACAAGCAAAAAAGAATAATAGAAAAATAGTGATGCATTGTTTACAACAACTATTGAAACGAGTAGATTTTTGATTGGTATTTTGGAACAAAATAGCAATATCAAAAACGCCCGAGAGAAAATAATCAGCGAAGCTAAAACCCCTTAGCACTTGTCATCTCGAGTGCAACGAAAGATCTCATAAATGTTAGTAGTGCAAATTTCCATAAGCAAAAAGAGGATTTCGACCCCACTTTTAATAATGAATATTTCAGAGAAGAACTTATAATTACAATATTTACCTACTTTTGTTCAAATAACGAACGAATTAAACCCCGATGCAAGGCACTAAATTACTAGAGCAAGAACTACTCAAACGCTTCAATGCAGGTGATGAGGCTGCCTTACGCTACCTTTATGATACGTATTGGGAACAGCTGTATGTTTCGGCGTATAATTTGGTGAAAAACAGAGAAGTCTGCGAAGATATCCTACAGGATATTTTTATTAAATTATGGGATAAGCGCGGGAACATCGTGATTAAAACCTCTTTAAAAGCCTACCTTCATACAAGTGTATTGTATAAGGTATACGATTATTTTAGGAAGAATAAAGGGGTGTTTCATGAAGAATTGATTGAAGATTTTGATCGAAAAATTCAATATACAACGCCAGAATCTAAACTTATTTATGAAGAACTTGTGGCACACGTGAACGCTTCGATTGAATTGTTACCCCCTAAATGTCGTGCGGTATTTAAATTGAGTCGAGAAAAGCAATTGAGTCATAAAGAAATTGCAGCGGAGCTCAATATTTCTGTAAAATCCGTTGAATCCCACATCACCAAAGCCTTAAAACATTTAAGAGGTTCGTTGAGTAATATCGCGAGTGTAGAATTAGCGCTATTTATCTTTCACGATTTGCTTCCTTAGAAATACCCTTCTACCAACTTCTTTACGCACCTGTTTTGGGATATATTTCCTCCGTAAAACGATGTCTTTTTGATAAATTACAAAAAAAAGACGGCTTTCAAGTCGGGGGTGCTTCCGTTTATATCGACATATAGGTAGAAGCGTATAGAAAATGAACAAAGAACATCAAGAAAAGTTAGCCGATTTACTTCAAAAATTCCAAGAGGGGACTGCGACAAACGCAGAAATAGAGCAGCTTGCAAATTTTTACGTAAATCATCAAGGAAGTGAGGAATGGCCACATGATCTTCATTTAAAGGGGCAAGTAAAAGAGAAAATATTTAGTAAAATAGAATCTAAATTTAAGAAAAATCAGAGGGATACTGGTAAAGTAATTCCGTTGTTTCAACGAAGGATTTTTAAATACGCAGTTGCGGCATCCATTGCAATTTTAATTGCCATCCCAATTTTTTTAATAAATAAAGCCAAGATAAAAAACTCCCCGAATCAAGAAGTTACTAACATTCAATCTGGAACGGATAAGGCAACCTTGACCTTAGGAGATGGATCTGAAATTTTATTAGAAAAGGGAAAGACCTTTCAAGCAAATAACCTTCGTAGTAATGGGAAGCAATTGGTGTATAATGCCCATGAAAATGAAGAGGATAGAACTAAAATCACCTATAACTACCTTTCGATTCCGAGAGGTGGACAATTTTTCGTGAAATTAGAAGATGGAACTCAGGTTTGGCTAAATTCTGAATCGAAATTGAAGTTTCCAACGAAATTTATCGATGGTCAAAAACGTGTTGTTGAATTAATCTATGGAGAAGCATATTTTGATGTTTCGTCCAGTACGCATCATAAAGGATCTAGGTTTAAAGTGGTGGCGAAAGGACAAGATATTGAAGTGTTGGGAACTGAATTCAATATACGAAGTTATAAAAATCAAGATTCTAATTATACCACCTTAATTGAAGGAGAAGTGAATGTTGGTAATAATAATAGTATAGTTAAAATTTCTCCAGGTCAACAATCAGTAGTAAATAAAAATGGAATAGGAAGTATAAGTGTTTGGGATGTTGATGTTAGGTACGAGATAGCTTGGAAAAATGGTCTTTTTATGTTTCATAAAGAGTCTTTGGAGTCTATATTGGAAACATTGTCAAGATGGTATGATTTAGAAGTTGTCTTTAAAACAGAAGAAAAGAAGAGAGAAGTGTTTTCGGGAATGTTAAAGAGAACAAGTACTGTAACAGAACTTTTAAATAATATAGAAAAAACAGGAGACGTAAAATTTATAATTGAAAACGGAAGAATAACAGTAAAATAAAAAGAGGAATCGCTAGTTACTTTCCACGGTTGATAGCAAATTCCCCTCCTAAATAAAATTAATCAAACTAATGTCTAACTAATTAAACTCAAATTTATGAATTTAAAATTAACTAATCGCTATTGGTTACTGAACTTAAAACGTATTCGATTTATTATGAGAATTTTTATTTTGTTACTTACTACATCGATATTTGCTTTAACTCCTAGGAAAGCGAATTCTCAAAATACAATTATTTATGTCAATTCAGATAGAACTGTAACTATTGAAGAGGTCTTTGATATCATCAAGGCGCAAACAAATTATTTATTTATTTATAATGAAAAGCATTTTATTGATTCCCCTAAAGTTAAACTTAAAGAGGGGAAAGTAAAAGTGCTTGATATGCTAGAAAGTGGGTTAAAACCTATCGGATGTGGATTTGAATTTCTTAATAACACCGTTATTGTTAAAAAAATAAATGATTTTGATGAATCAAAATTAGAATTTCAGGATAAAATAAAGGTGGAAGGTATAATAAGAGATCAAGAAGGTTCTCCACTTGTTGGTGTTGCTGTTTATTCAACAAATGATAAAGAGGGTGGTACTAAAAATGTTACCAATGCTACAACTACTGATTTTGAAGGAAAATACACTATTAATATTAATTTAGAGAATTATATAGCTTTTCGCTTATTAGGGTATAAAAAGAAGGTAGTTTATTTTAATTCTAAAAGTAAAAGTCAAGTATATGACGTTGTCCTGTATGATGAAAATGAACTTGAAGAAGTTGTTGTAACGGGATATACAAAGGTTAATAAAACGAGAAGTACTGGTTCCGTTGGGAAAATTGAAGCTCAAAAAATAGCAGAAACAGGAGCAATGTCAATAGATCAAGCTTTAAAAGGACAAATATCAGGAACAACAGTAATGAGTTTATCAGGAAGACCTGGAGCATCTGCACAGATTAGAATTAGAGGTTTAAACTCTATTACAGGAGATATGAATCCTATATGGATTATTGATGGAATGGAAATGCAGGGGGATATTCCTAATATTTCTGTAGGAGGAGCAAATTTGCAAAACAGTATATTTACTAATGGAATAGGGGCAATTTCGCCTAACGATATAGAATCTATAACGGTTTTAAAAGATGCAGCTGCATCAGCGCTGTATGGAGCAAGAGCAGCAAATGGTGTAATTGTTGTAACAACTAAAAGTGGAAAAGCAGGAGAAAATAAGATAAGTGTATCTAGTTCTTATGCTATTTCTGAAGCTCCAGAATCTCAACTTGATATGATGAATACTCAAGAGAAAATTTCTTATGAAAGAGGAATTTATGAAGATTTTGGTAGCTTAGATATTTACGGGCGTGTTTTTCAAATTTTAAAAAACGAAAATGAAGGGATTTATTCTCCTGAGCAATCTCAAGAAATGATTGCAAATTTATCTAAAGTAAATACAAACTGGTTTGACGAGATTTTTAGAAAAGCAACTTCTCAAAGCCATAGTGTTAGTTTAAGTGGAGGAGATGAAAAACTTATATATTATGGGTCTGCTAATTACGGTATTGAATCAGGAATATTAAGAAGTAATCAACTGAATACATTTAATTCTCAAATTAAAATTAATGTAAAGCCTAAGAAAAATATACAAATAGAGCTTCAGTTAAGAAATAATATTAGGAGTGATAATTCTCCTAATTCAGCAGTAAACGCTATTGAGTATGCAACTTTTGCTAATACCTATGAACGTCCATATAATGATGATGGCTCTTACGCATATGACCGTTCATATGAAAACACGAAAAGACGAGATTTTGATGAATTCCAATGGGATTTTAATATGTTGGAAGATTTAGATAAAAATTCAAGAAAAACGAAGACTTTTTCGACCACTTTTGATGCTAAAATAGTGTATGATATCACAAATAATTTAAGTTTAGAATCTCAATTTCAGTACACAAATACAAATAGATATGTAAGAGAGTTGTCAGGGGCTGGAACATATTCATCAGCCTTAAGAAGCTTTTTAAGAAGATCAAGAGCTTATGATTTAGGAGATGAATACAATAAAGGATCTCTAAGAGAATCATCTGCAAATGGAGAGGATTTTGCACTTAAAAATTTATTAACCTATAATTTAAATTTAGATAATAGCCACTTTATAAGTGTTTTGTTAGGGCAAGAGCTGTCAAAGAGTAAAGCTGGTAACTTTTATAGTTTATTGCCAGAATACAATTCTGATTTACAATTGGGTGGATATCCTCAGGAGTATCCTAATGTTATTTCATTAACGAGCTTAGATTTATCTTCATTAGGAAATTCAGGGTTGAGTGAGAGAAGAACTTCATCTTTTTTTGCAAATGCATCGTATAGCTACAAAGATACTCATATATTAAATGGTACAATACGATATGATGGTGTTGATATTATTGGAAATGTTAATAACTTCACTCCTTTGTGGAATACTAGTTATAAAACAAACCTACATAAGTACTTTAAAATGAATTATGTAGATGTTTTATCTATTAGAGCTTCCTATGGTTATACCGGTAGTATTGATAAGAATGCATTACCATTTTCGTATTTAAATTTTGGTAGAAGTGATGAATATAATGGAGTATTGTTACCTAGTAGTGTGGTTTATAAAAGTCCAAATATAAAATGGCAAAAAAAACTAGATAGAAACCTTGGGTTAGACTTATCATTATTTGATCATAGAGTTAATATGAATGTTAACGTTTATAGTAACCAACTAAAAGATTTATTAGATTTTAAAGAATTACCTTATTCTTCAGGAGTTACTACTATAAAAGCGAATGTAGCAACATTAGTTAATAGGGGGGTAGAATTGGATTTAAACACTTTTATTGTTAGAAATGAAGATTGGCGTTTAAGTGTTAATCTTAACTTGAGTAAAAACAGAAATGAAATAACAAAAACTCATATAAATTCTTTAGATGAGTTACCAATAATTACAAGACAAGCACCTAGATTTAGAAATAAGTACTTTGTAAAAGGGTATGATGCAAGTGCTTGGTTTGGTTATCAATTTGCTGGGATAGATCCTAATACAGGAAATGCCTTAGCTTACGTAGTTAATGAGGAAGAATTAAACTCTTGGGAAGTTCATTCAGAAATAAATGGGCGAAAAGTTATTGATATGGATAAGAACTTTAACCATAAGGCTACGGTAAGTTATTTAGGAAAACAATATCCTGATATTTCAGGTGGTTTTGGAACAAGTTTAACATACAAAGGAATAACATTAACAACTAACTTTAATTACTTAAAAGGAAATTTAATTAAACAGTCTAGAACTTCTCCAAGCTCCTTTTATTCATCTAAATTAAATGTACTTACAACTGATGCAAATAGATGGAGACAGCCAGGAGATGTAACAAATGTAGGAGAGCTTAGAATGTCAAGATCAGCCTATGATAATTATTTTTATGATAATGAGTTAGAAGATGGGAGTTTTTTGAAATTATCATATGTTAATTTAGGGTGGAATATGCCACAAAATCTAATAAGTTCATTGGGGTTACAAAAATGTACTTTCAACTTTAATACTCAGAATATCTTTACATGGACAAAATACACAGGTTTAGATCCTGAAAATAATGGTGATTTTGCATACCCTTCACCTATAAGATACTCGTTCAGCCTTAATTTAATTTTTTAAACTAAAAACACTTAAAAATGAAAAAATATTTAAAAATGAATAAGATTACTTATTTATACATACTTCTTTTTATAGGTATTACTTCATGTGAAGATTATTTAGAAGTCAAACCTGCTAACCAAAGAACTATAGAAACAGTAGAAGATGTTAAAGGTATATTAGGCGGATACTTAAAAACAGTTGTAGATCCAGGTTATCACTTGAATAGTACAGGTAATCCTTATGAGTATACTTGGTATAAGGATACTGGGTTTTTAATAGATGGTGGTTTGCTGCAAATGTTTGCTTATTATGAAAATAGCTTTAATGCGAAAGATTTTTCAGAAAGATACATTGGTCAACGATTTAGAGAGCCATTTTTAAAAGGTGCTAATTGGTCTAGCATTGATGATCATAAAAGAATATGGAAAAATGGTTATTTATCAATTGGATTGATGAATAATGTTATAAATGAATTAGAAATTGTTAAGAAAGATGATGGAATTGAGGTGGAGATAATTAAAGGAGAAGCCAAGATTATAAGAGCTTGGAATGCACTTAAATTACTTCAATATTTTACTCCTTTTGATAATAATGAATTAGGAATTCCATTAAATTTTAATGCTGAAACTGTAGCTACTACTTCTGGTAAAAGAAGGACTCAAGAAGAGGTGTTTAATACAATTATAAAAGAATTAAATGAGGTTTTAAATTATACAGCAGAAACAGATGAAAATTATAATGTGTTTTATAGAAAATCTGTAATTCATGCAATACTTGCTAAAACATATTTTTATAAAGCAACAGGGCCTGTGAAAAGTGAGGATGATTGGGAAAAGGTTATAAAACATTCCGATTTGGCAATGGAAGGAAAAGCTTTGGCAGTTTCTGGAGATGACTTGAAAACAATGTTTAAAAATGATGTGACTGGGGTTAATTATCAGAATCCACATACGTTAATTAGTTTTTTCTGGAGTGGTAAAACTCAATTCTCATCACCTTCTGGAACTGATATATGGGGGTATATTGATATGGCGTATAATTGGGGAGAACCATATTATGCAGGTGTTAGATTATCTCCTGAAATAGAAAGTTTATACAATGATGGAGATATTCGTTTAGGTAATAATGTATATACTTATGATTTAGTGCATAATGAGTTTAGTAAATACCTTCAAGATGGGTATGAAGTTAGAAATGTGTACCCGATGTTTAGAGTAGCAGATTTGTTTTTAATGAAAGCAGAAGCTTATGCTCGTATTGGTGAAACAGATGAAGCAAAGCTGTTGTTAGATGAGTTTAAAACAGCTAGAAATGCAGGGACTTATTCAGAACAGGATGTTTTAAAAGAGATTTTAAATGAAAGGAAAAAAGAATTCTTTATAGAGTACGATTATATATGGTTGGATATGAAACGTAATAGAGTTTCAATGACAAGAACTATTCAAGATCCATCTTCAGGAGGTGCTGAAACTCAAATTACGTTAGCTAGTGATGATTATAGGTATGCTTTTTATATTCCTTTGGAAGGAGAATTAGATATCAATTCTAATTTAACACAAAACCCTAATTGGGACAATCAATAATAAGTTTCGTTAAACTAAAAAAATATAAAATGAAAATATATAAATACGTAGTACTATTTATCATAGTATGTTTTACAGGTTGTACTCCAGATAAAGAGGAGATTTTTGAATTAACAACCAATCCAGAAAGAATAGATGTAATTAAACTGAAAACAAACAGTCATATTCTTTACGCAGATGGTGTTTCAACTTTAAATTTATCTACAAGAACATTTAACATTGTAAAAACCAATAGAAGTGATAATAAATTGGTTTTACCTGATGGTAGTTTTACTTTTAAAGATTCAGTACATATAGATACTGTTTTATTAAAGGAGTCAAGAATAAAAGAGTTTATTAAATATTTTAAAGAAAACGGTGAAGAAATACCGAATGGAAAAATGACAACACTAAATGTTGAGAACTTTAAAGTATATGCAAAATATGAAGATGTATCATCAGATTTATTAGAGATTGAGGTAAGAGAACCATTAGAAGCCCAACCTAAAATAGTAATTCCAGTAATATTTCATATTGTACAATCTAGTAAAGTTAAAACGTTTCCCACTATAAAAACGGAGGATATTCAAGAAAGGTTGGATGAGGTAAATTGGGCGTTTATGCGAAGTAAATTTTTTGCATCTAATGGCGCTAATGCAAATATAGAGTTTAAATTGGCTCTTTATGATGAAGATGGAGATTTACTAAAAGAACCAGGAATCCATAGGGTTATAACTTCAAAAGAAAGAGATGAAGTAAAGTCAACATTAGTTAGTAATACTTGGGATCCTAAAAAATATTTAAATATTTGGGTTTCTACATATAGTAAAAGCCATACAACTCCAAATACTAAACTTACAGGGGTTGAATCGTTAGGTGGATTAACATTTGATAATGAAATAGGTCCTGATGACGCTATTGACATGAGTTCACCAGAAAATACAGGAATTTTAATGGGGGCTTCGTATTCAGCATATTCAAAAAGTTATTCTTGGCGTTTTTTTACTTCTAATTGGAAAGTGGAGTTTGGTAAATATTTTGGGCTGTTGTCATGTAGAGCAAAATCGCCTGATTCAGCATCAGATCCTGAAGATGTAGATTATTGTACTGATACTTATGCATATACTACTTATATAAATGAAGATAATTGGAGATATAGTATAGACGATTACTTATATGATGCTATAAATGTTATGGATGAACAATCACCTTCTTTAGTTTTTTCAGGTGAACAAGTACAAAGAATTAGATGGGTAATTGAAAACTGCCCAACACATTGGGCTTGGAAATCTGATTTTGCGTTAACAGGAAACGATTAAATAAAACCTGTAGTTATATTGTTGTGCTCATCTTTTTACAAAATTTGTATTTAAGGTGAGTCACAAACAATACAATAAACTTTTTAAGAGAATACAATAATAGAGAAATACATTAAAATTTTAAATGCTTTCAACAGATAAAAATGCAAGAGCATATGTATATCTATTGAATAATTTAATATGACTTAGAATTAATTATAAGAAATGATTCAACTATTATAAAGAAGTATAAAAACAGCTAATATATAGAGTTGTTTCGGTAAAAAATGTAAATATATATTGACTGTTAGGTTAAGCGAGAGTTAATTTTAAAAAATTAAAAAAGGATTAATACAGTATTGTAATTTTAATTATTTATGAGAAAAATGAAGACACAATTTATTTCTATTATACTATGTATGTTATTTAGTATTGTAGCAAATGCTTTTAATATTAAAGGGAAAGCAAGTATTGAAGATGGAACCAAGATATATTTATATGCCAACACAGAAGGAGAAATTCATAAAGAATGGACAGGAATGCAAATAGTTGATTCTTGTGTGGTAAAAAACGAAAGCTTTGTATTAACAGCGCCTAATACTAAAGTTGCTACAACTTATAGAATATCTACAAAAAAAAGGTTTGTTTACTATTTTATGAATAGTAACGAGGATATTGAACTACAGTTAGTTGGTGAATTAGGATATAATAATAAAATAACAACCAATACGGTTCAAATAGATTCAATTTATCAAACTTTTATTGGTAAAGTAAACGCTAAATATTTTAATCCTTATAAAAAACGAGAAGCTATTAATTATTTAAAAGAGAATTTAGATTCTGATGCAGGAATTTATTTAACAGCCTTGTATTCATCAAATTTACCTGACCGTTTTCATCGAGAACCATTTTTCACATATCCTCAAATTCAGGAAGTTATCAATGAAATTCCCGAAAATCAGAAGAAACACCCATTGTACAAAGTTATTCTTGAGAATTCAGATAAAATAGCAAAGAATTATGTAAAACCAGATGGATATGTAATAAAAGGATATATGGATAATGTCTATAGTAACTATGCTGTATTAGTATTACCAATTAAAGATTCAGCTATAAAACTAGCTCCAGTAGATACTGTTCCTGTAATTAATGGTTATTTTGAATTTAAAGGGAAAGTAGATTATCCACAATATGGTTTGGTAAGTCTATTAGGAGCAAGTTTTCATAAAAGAGTTTACGTTGAAAATTCAGATATTGAGGTTAACCTGTTTACTAGTACTAACGGGCGTAGTTTTAAAGACGGTTGGATGGTAGGAAAACCATGGGGGGTGAATTTTTATAGTTTTGTTAATGGTAGCAAATCAAATAATGAATACGATGAATTTGAACAAGTAGCAAAGAAAGGTTATGATAATATTTCAAAATGGATTAGTGAACATCCTTTTAGTGATGCAGCATTAACCATTATAGGAAGTAGCTTATATAAAACAAGTTCTCCTGATATTTGTATGCATTGGTTGAGTTTGTTTGATAAAAGTATGAAAAAAAGACCTATGTATGCTCATGCACTTAAAGAAATTGAAATTAGAAGAAATACTTCCAATGGGGCAGGTGCCCCTATGTTTGATTTACCTGACCCTAAAGGGAAAATAGTTTCTTTAAACGATTTTAAAGGAAAATATGTTTTAATTGACTTTTGGGCATCTTGGTGTGGCCCATGTAAAGGAGAAGTACCATTTTTAAAAGAAGTACACGAAAAATACAAAGATAAAGACTTAGTAGTTATAGGTATTTCATCAGATCAAAAGAAAGAAGCATGGTTACGTACCATTGAACACGAAAAAATGGATTGGATTCAACTAAGCTCTCGCGGTAGTAGTGTTTCAAATGATTATGGTGTTAGTGGAATTCCACATATTTTACTTATTGATAAAAAAGGAAATATTGTTGCATCAGGTTTACGTGGAAAAGCAATTATGGGAGAGGTAGAGAACTTAATTAAATAGCATTTATTTAAAAACATAAGCTAAAGATTTGATTCTTTTAGGAAGTTTACATTTATGAGTGAATAATTATAATCTAAACTAGAAATGTAGTTTAATTATATCTTCTCAATGTGTCTTCTGGGTAATATAGTATATCCTTTTTACAAGGTTTGCATTTATGCAAACTATAATAATAAACTTAAATAATATAAACAAATATAAATATGAATAATAAAATATGGATTATAGCTTTTATGCTATGTAGTGGTTTAGTAAATGCACAAGTTTACTTTTTTAAAGATGATTTTGGTTTTGAAAAAGCATTAAAGAGAGCCGAAAGATTAAATAAGGCTGTTTTTATAGATATTCAAACAACTTGGTGTAAACCTTGTAGAGAAATGGAGAAAAACGTATTTTCTGATGCTGGAGTTGCAGAATTTTTTAATAGAAATTATATCTCATATAAGATAGATGCAGAAAAAGGAGAAGGTATTGAAATTGCTAAAAAATATGGGGCAAATGCCTATCCAACACTTGTGTTTTTAAACTCAAAAGGAGAATTTGTTTCAAAGGAAGTGGGTGGAATTGGTATAGAGAAATTACTTAAAATTGGAAAAATAGCACTTAGTAAAGAGGCTGGAGTATTGCAACAGAAAATGGACGCCTTTTCTTTAGGAACAATGAAAGAGAGTGAATTGTTAGGCTATATTGAAATGTTAAAAGAAGTAGGGTTAAATACAGGAGCTGCTTTTGATTTGTATTTAAAAACACGTTCAGAAGATGAGCTTTATACACCAGAAATTTATGGGCAAATTTTAAAATATTCCACAGATGTAACTGATTATTCTTTCCAATTTTTAATTGATAATTATAATAAGTTTAAAAATGTAGTTGATTCAAATAATTTAGATCAAGTAATTTTTACCAGAGTACTCTTTAAAACATATAGAAATAGAGAAAGTAACGGCTCTAGTATGTTGTTGTTTCGTAGTTTAGAAGAGAATGGATATAAATACGTTCCTGCTATTCAAGAAACCTATAATTTGGTAGTTAACTATTTAAAAGATAGTGAAAAAACAAATGAATTTATAGAGAAATCTAAAACACTTTTAAATGAATACCCTATAGCCACTACTTCTTTAACAAATGAAGGAATAAAATATGTTATTCGTAATACTGATTTAGAAAATTATATGCATCAAGTAATTGATGATTTTTCTAAAGAAAAACCAAAAGCAGCAGGACGTATAGCTGGGTCGTTAGGTTTAATTTATGGAATGTCTCGTATTTATGATAAATCTTTAGAGTATTATAAAAAAGCAGCTGAATGGACTGGTGATACTGAAACATATGGAGGTGTAATTAAAGATTTTAGTGAAATGTTAGGTTATGCTAAGCCAGAAAATTATGGAGAAAAAGCACCAGATTTTGTTTTAAAAGATAATAATGGTAAGAATGTTTCTTTAAGTGATTTTAAAGGAAAATACGTTTTAATTGATTTTTGGGCTTCTTGGTGTGGACCATGTAAAGGAGAAGTATCTTTTTTAAAAGAAGCTTTCGAAACTTACTCAGATAAAGATTTAGTTGTTTTAGGTATAACAATAGATAAAAACGATGAGGACTGGTTAAATGATTTAGAAAAAAACTCAAAACCATGGAAACAAATTACAGCTAATAACAGTAAAGTTCAAGAAGAGTATAATGTTAAGTCAATACCAAGAATTATGATATTAAATAAAAAAGGAGAGGTTATAAGTGATAATCTTAGGGGAGTAGGTATTTTAAATGCATTAAAGAAAGTCCTTTAAGGTATACTAATTATATAAAGCAATAATAATTAAATTATTAATAAATGAAAGAACCAATAGTTAAGCTTAATAATTTATCTCATAAGTACGGTAAAGATTGGGCAATTAAAAATATAAGTTTTGAAGTAAGTAATAGAGGTGTTTTAGGATTGTTAGGATCAAACGGAGCTGGTAAATCCACAACTATGAATATTTTGTGTGGAGCATTGAATCAAACAGAAGGAGAAGCTTTTATAAATGGAATTGATATAAAAACAAATTCAATAGAAGCAAAAAAAATGATTGGTTTTTTGCCGCAAAAAGCACCATTATATCTTGATTTAACGGTTCATGAATATTTATATTATTGCGCAAATTTAAAGCTGATACCACAAGAAAAAATTGAGGAAGCAATTGAAGTTGCAAAAGAAAAATGTGGAATAACTCACTTTAGTAATAGATTACTTAGAAATTTATCAGGAGGATATCAACAAAGGGTGGGAATAGCCCAAGCTATTATTCATAACCCACCTTTGGTTGTGCTAGATGAGCCAACAAACGGTTTAGACCCAGTTCAAATTATAGAAGTGAGAAACTTAATTAAAGATATAGGAAAAGATAGATCTGTAATTTTGTCAACACATATATTATCTGAAGTACAAGCAACTTGTGATACCATTAAAATGATTGAAAAAGGAAATTTAATTTTTTCAGGTACTTTAAATGATTTTAATAATTATATAGTTCCAGAAACATTAATTATGAAGGTTGATAATCTTTTGTTTATAAATGAATTAGAAGAGGTTGAAGGAGTAAAAGAAGCTCATCAGGTTGAAGAAGGAATACTAAGGGTACATTTTAATAAAGATGATATGATTAGGGAACGATTAATAGAAATGAGTGTAACTAAAGATTGGAAATTAAAAGAAATATACCTAGAAAAGAGTTCATTAGATGATGTGTTTACAAAACTAATGAAAGAAGTTAATTAAGAAATCCTTTATAAAAGAATAATATGAAATTAATATATAAAATTGCAAAAACTGAATTGAATATAATGTTTTATTCACCTATAGCATGGCTTGTTCTAGTTATATTTATAGTGCAAGGGGGAATATCATTTATCGATTCCATAGGTGGACTTGTCTCGTATAGTCAACAAGGAAACTCTTTATCTTATATAACTAGTTCAATTTTTTCAAGACCATACGGATCTAGTTTATTTGTAACCATGATGAAAAATTTATATTTATACATTCCATTATTAACTATGGGGTTATTAAGTAAAGAATTTAGTACGGGCTCATTTAAATTACTGTTATCTTCTCCAATAAAATTTAGAACCATAGTTTTAGGTAAGTTTCTTTCTATAGCTATTTATGGACTTATATTGGTTTTAATTTTGCTATTGTTTGTTGTTATAGCTAGTTTTTTAATTCCAAATTTAGAATGGGGATTAATTTTCTCTGGTTTATTAGGTTTGTACTTACTAATATGTGCTTATTCTGCAATAGGTCTTTTCATTTCTAGTCTTACTTCATATCAAGTTGTTGCAGCTATAGGAACATTAACAGTATTAGCTTTTTTTAACTTTATAGGTAGTCTTTGGCAAGATATTCCTTATGTTAACGAAGTAACATATTGGTTGTCTATATCTGGACGAACAGAGCAGATGATTGAAGGGTTAATTAGCTCTAAAGTTTTGATGTACTTTTTTTTAGTAATTGCATTTTTTTTAATAATTACTATATTAAAATTGTCATCAGGAAAACAAAATAGAAGTATAGGAATGAATATCAGTTTGTTTTCAGGTTTAATCTTTGCTCTTATTTTTATAGGTTATGTTAGCTCAAGACCATCTTTAATAGCTTATCAGGATATGACTTCAACTAATCGTCTAACTTTAAATGAAGAATCTCAAAAAATTGTTAGTCAATTAAAAGATGCTCCGTTAAAAATAACTTCTTATGTAAATATTTTTAGTTCAAATGCACCTAGAAGTGGTTTGCCTAAAAATCAAAATGGAGACTTTAGATATTTTGAAAAATATGTTCGATTTTTACCGAAATTAGAGTTTAATTACGTATATTTTTATGATACAATACCTAGTAATCCAGATATTTATATTAAAAACCCTGGATTGAGTGAAAAAGAATTGGCTAAAAAAATATCAAATTCTTATGGTTTGAATTTTGAAAATGTTCTTTCACCTGAAGAAATCAAAAGTAAAATAGATTTAAGTACAGAAGAAAACCAATATGTAAGACAATTAACCTATAAAGACCGTAGAGTATTTTTAAGAATGTTTAATGATATGACACATTATCCTAATGATACGCAAATAATGGCGGCTTTTAAAGGGTTAGTTGATGATCATACACAAATAGGCTTAATTACAGGTCAAGGAGAGAGAGCGATATTTAAGAATGATATGGATTATAGAACTATTATTAGTGGGCGAGAAGATAGTAGAGGGTCATTATTAAATAAAGGGTTTTCGTATTCATTTGTAGATTTAAAAGAAAATATATCCGATAACATTGATATATTAGTTATCGCAGATCCAACGAGTTCATATTCTGAATCTGAAATAAGTTTTATTAAAGAGTATATTGATGCTGGGAGAAACTTATTCATTTTAAGCGAGCCAAATAATGATGAGGCTATTGAACCTGTTTTAAATATATTAGGAGTTGAATATGAAAAAGGACAGTTGTATCAGGAGAATGAAGATTTTTCTAATGAATTTATAATTGCTAAATTAGAGGAAGGTACTCCTAAATTTTTGGAGAATATGTATCTTAGATCATTAATGAGTTATGATTATAATTTGTCAATGCCTAATAGCAAATCTTTAAAATTGAAGAGTAACGCTGATTTTTTAATGAAACCTTTGGTTTTTGCAGATTCTGAAAATACCATATTAAAGCCTTATATTGATTCGGATTCTATTACTGATACTTCAATTAAACATATAACTGGAGCTGCATTATTAAGAACAATTTCGGGAAATGAACAAAAAATAGCGATTTTTGGTGATGCTGATTTTATGTCAAATAAAGAATTAACAAGAAGAAATATAAGAATTTTAAACGATGCTTTTTCAAGTTCAATTTTCACATGGTTGGGAGATTTTAAATACCCTGTTAAAACGGGTCATCCTAGACCAGAAGATAATGTTCTTAATGTTAGTGAAAGTGGAGTTCAATTTTTAAGAGTTTTTATCTTTGGATTTTTACCAATTATGGTGATTCTTTTCAGTATTATTTTATTAATAAGAAGAAAAAGAAAATAATTGAGTTTTAATGTATGCCGTAGATGAAAGTATTAAAAGTAAATTATGTTTTAAACTAGGCTAGCATATCATTTTCAAGAGGTGAAGAAATTAATTCTTTATTGTGTTGACATAAATTTACACTGTCCCACAAAGTGTGACTATGTTTTCAAGGCTCAACGTTTAATGTTGAGCCCTGTTTTTAAAATAAAGTTAGAGGTTCAAGTTTTAGATTGGCAGCCTCTCATAAGCTGTGTAAGTTCCAAAAAAACTCAGGATTGAATATATTCCTGAGTTTTTTTATTAATTTAAATTTTACATATTTATGAAATCAGAAGGTTTATTAAACGAAAACTGTTTAGAGCAATTTAAAAACGGTTCAGAACTCACTAGCTTTTTAGAACAACTCCGTAATCGCGGTATCGAAAAGATTTTAGAAGTGAACTTGATACCTAGATGTCCCGGAGGAAGTATGACAGATGCATTAGACAAATTAAATGATATTAGATTTAGAGCAGGTGTTCCTTTAAAAAGTTTCGTAGATAAAGCGACCTTGTTGGAAGATATTCGCTTGGAAAAATCTCTCGAACTTTATTGCGAAACTGGTGAAAATTGGTTTGATTTGGTTCGTTATGATCAATTAGGAGATATTGATGCAAGTTTTGTTAAACCAACAATTACTTCAGATAATAAATTGATTTTCCCAATTCCAAATAATGCTTTATTAGGGAATACTTTACTCATTCAAAATCCATAATAAAAATTTAAAAAATGTATGTAATAACCCAACTTTTTCTTTACAGATTAAGTTGGGTTTTTATTTTCTAAGGATACGTAAAAATATTTTCCTTTATGGAACCTTTTAAGTAGTTCTTTTTTATTGCGAGTAATTGTCCAGACAGATAATTATTTTTGTAAAAAATTGATATTTAGTTAGTTCGTATTCTATGATTAAACCAAGTTAAATTATATTTTTTTTATGCAGCGTACTTTTTTATATCTACAAAAGGAGTTTGTCGTTTAACAACTGCAAAAATTCTAGTCAATAATTTGTTCCTAACAACATTGATAACTGACATTTTAGGTTTTCCTAGTTCAACTTTTCTATCATAGTATATTTTCATTTCCAAATTTGATTGAATAGCCGTTTTCGCACACATATCTAACAGGCTTTTAATTTTTTTATTTGCTAGATTGCTAACTTTAGTTTTTCCTCGAATACTAGTTCCAGAACGGTTTGGAAAAGGAGCAACCCCACAATATGATGCAAACTTTCGTGCACTTTTAAATTTGGTAAAACCTTCTGTATAAGCTATCAAAAATAAAGAAGTTTGTTTCCCAATTCCTTTTATGCTGGTAATTAATTGGGGCAATTTATCCAATTCTTCATTCTCCTTTAATACTTGATCCAATTCATTTTCAATAAGACTGATTTGTTTGGTTAAAAAGGAAATAGCCTTGACCTGAACGTCTAACAACAACTTATAATCTTTGTGTTTAACAATTGCTTTTTGTTCTTTTAAAGAAGACTTATATCCTGCTCTTTGACGAACAAAGCGATCTCTTAGAGATAACAACTTTTTGATTTTTTTTATAGATTCACTGGGTGCTTTACATGGTGTAATTTCATCTCTTAAACGATAACCATACAGTGCTATATTAAAGGCATCAGCTTTGTCATCTTTTCCTCTAACTAATCCTAAGGATCTTTTAATCTCTAATCCAGAAACAACCGTAAAAAGAATACCTTCTTGGGAAAGTATATCAGTAATTAATTCAGAATATAAACCTGTATGTTCAAATACAAACAATATCTGATCTATCGGATGGTTACTGTTTTTAAGTATCCATTTAATCATTTGCTTAATCCCTTTTTTAGAGTTTTCAAAAACATCATGTAATTGGGTTGAGTGGATACAAACATCAAGTGTTAATTTACTAACGTCAATGCCAACTGTGTCATTAAATTTCATAATTTTATAACTTATTAATGGCTACTTTGACTAATACCTTTACTAGGTTGAACTGATATTCTATTTGGTCCTTGTAGCCTGGTTAGAAAGAGTGGGGACTAATACGAACTTTAGAGCGTATCTCTAGAGGATTAGATAGTTCACCCCGCTCTTTTTTTATTAATGAAAAGTACAAACTATTCATTAAACAAATCTAAAGGAGGTATATGATTTAACCTTGTTTTCAGGTGATTACGCGATGCTGGAAAATACATTATAGAAAGAATGAATCTCAAAATCGGCTTAATATTTCACTCGTAAAATTACCTAATCGGTTTCATACAATCTTTGATCAATGTGAAGGCTCTCGTTACATGCCCTTCAACTGTTTTGATTGAAATTTTAAACTGTTCGGAAACTTCTGTGTATTTTAAATTTGTTATTTTCTTAGCAATGAATACTTCTTTACATCGATCGGGAAGTGTTTCTATACAGCTCTCTAATTTTTGTAAGCGCTCCGTCAAATAAGCTTCATTATTGTTGAAATTATCCATCACATTAGTGAGTGCTTTATGTTTATACGTCATGAGCATCATATCCTTTTTCTTGGTATATCTATAATAATCCATCAATTTATGATAGACAATTCTATATAAATAACTTTTCAAGGACGTTGTAATATTGAGTTTTTTTCGATTGATCCACAGTCCAATAAACGTATCCTGAACAATATCCTCTATGGTTTCAATATCAGAAATATAATTAAGTGCATAGGTGTATAATTTGGTGTAAAATTCGGTGTATAGCTTTTCAAATACCTGTTGATCCCCTTTTTTTAGAGACGCTAGCGTAAAATCGAGTGTATTTTTTTTACTACTCACTTTCTGTGTATCGAATTAATTTTTTTCAAACTTAGAATAAAATATTAAATATTGTCAAGGGGTTTTCAAATTATTTGCGACTTAGAAAGAAACATTGTTAAATATGATCAAAAATAAGATAGATCAGATCATTTTAAATTATTTGGAAGATACCATTTCTGAAAAGGAAATTTTCCTTTTAAAAGAGTGGTTAAAGGATGAAGGAAATCAGGCGTATTTCGAAGAATTTATTGAGCTAAAGTATTTAGTAAATACGAAGGTAGCTATTGATCATAAAGCCTCCTTAGAAAGGGTTAAAGCAACGATTAACCCTCCGAAAAAGCGCTTTAAATCGCCCGTGTTGAAATATGCCGTTGCTGCGTCTATTGTACTGTTAGTTAGCTTGTCTATCCTACTGCCAAAGAAAGATCGGACTAACAATTCAGTCTCCAATGAGTTTAACAATCATATCGAAATAGGATCTCCCAAGGCTACCTTAACATTAGGGGATGGATCTACGGTTGTTTTAGGAAAAGGAAAAACATTTCAAAATGAATCAGTTACCAGTAATGGAGAAGAGATTGTATACAAGTCAAAAGGTGAAATGGCCACGCAAAGAGCAAATATAACCTATAATTATTTGTCCATTCCGCGAAGTGGATTGTTTAAAGTCCAATTACCAGATGGGACGAATGTCTGGTTAAATTCAGAATCTAAACTTAAATATCCTGAACGTTTTATATCTGGAGAGGATCGTATTGTTGAATTATTATATGGTGAAGCCTATTTTGAAGTGTCGCCAAGTACAGAACATGATGGAGCTAAATTTAAAGTAATCTCACCGCAACAAACCGTGGAGGTTTTAGGTACTGAATTTAATATTAAGGCATACAAGGGGGAAAGGTCTATATACACTACACTGGTGGAAGGAAAAGTTGAAATTCGCACCGAACACCATGAAACTATTCTTTCACCAAGTCACCAAGCTGTAATTTCTACTGATCGCGATGAGATTGAAGTTCGATCTGTAGGTGATGTTTATGATGAAATTTCGTGGCGAGATGGAACTTTTAGTTTTAAAGGTAAGACCTTAAAAGAAATTATGTCAGCCATGTCACGCTGGTATAATATTGACATCATTTTTGAGAATAAGGATTTGGAAGACATCAAATTTATCGGTGTATTTCGAAAGAATCAAAATATTGAACACATTTTATTAACCATTAAGAATACACATTTTATAAATGCCTATGAGATAAGAGATAACCAAATTATTGTAAAATAAAAAAAGAAGAGGCTGAAGTTTATACCGTCTAAAGAATAATACTTCAAGCCTCTTTGAATTCTAATTAATTAAAAATTTTTTCAACTAACTAAAATGCTAATTTATGGAAATTAATTTAACTCGATTTCTTTTTTTTAAAAAAGGAATCCTTTCTAATCTTATGAAAATTTTTCTTCTACTATTTTATACTTCAGTATTTAGTTTTGTTCCTACCAATATGTTTTCCCAAAAGGATAAGATTATTATTGATAGTGATAAAACCATATCAATAAATGAAGTTTTTCAGCTGATTAAAAAACAGACCGACTATTCCTTTATATATCAAGAAGACTTATTTGCTAATTCTCCAAAAGTAACTTTAAAAAAAGGGACGGTAAAAATCAGTAAATTGTTAAATTCTATCTTGTCACAAGCGCAGTATAATGTCACATTTAATGATGAATTTACTATTGTAGTAACACAAAAAATCTCAACGAATCCTACGGATAATCAACAGCGTATAAAAGGAAAAGTGGTAGATAATAATGGAAGTCCATTACCCGGTGTAACCGTACTCATTAAAGGAACTAGCACAGGGGTGGAGACTGATTTTCAAGGGAGGTTTGAACTTGCGGCGAAGATTGGCGACGTACTTTCTTTTTCGTACGTAGGTTTTGTTACACAAACGGTTAAGGTGGTGAATACCGATGCTATTTCTATTGCGTTAAAAGAAGATATAAGTGCGTTGCAAGAAGTAGTGTTAGTTTCCACAGGATATCAACGGATTGAAAAAGATCAAATGACAGGGGCAGTTTCTGGGGTTACTGAAAAACAATACAAACAACGTGAGTCAGTGAGTGGAGATTTTTTAGAAAGTCTAGAAGGGAAGATACCAGGACTTGTTTATAATCCACAAACGGGAGAGTTAACTATTAGAGGGGTTTCTACCTTCGACGCGGTTAAAAAACCATTAATTGTTTTAGATGGCTTTCCAACGGAAATAGATTTACGAACAATTAATCCTAATGACATCGTTTCTGTAAATGTGTTACGTGATGCGGCGGCAGCTTCTATTTATGGGGTGAGAGCCTCTAATGGGGTGATTGTTGTAGAAACCAAACGCGGTAAATCTGGGAAGCCTGTATTCAATTTTAGAAGTACGTATGCCTTTCAAAATAAACCTGACTTTGGGTATTTAAATTATGCGGATGCTCAGGAAGTTGTTGAATTACAAAGAGCTGAATTTGAAATTGCGCAACCAAATTCTTTTCTGTTTCTTTTAGGTATTTACGAAACGAATCCCGTTCAGCAGATTATGTTTGGTGAAACTGAATCATGGGCTTCTTTCCCGTTGTTAACCTCAGAAGAAGTGGATGCGCAACTGGCAGCACTAGGGTCTTATGATAATCAGAAAGATTATGAACGCCTCTTTTATCAACATAGAGAAACGCGAAATATCAATTTTGATATGAGTGGTGGAAGTGATAAAAGTACGTATATATTGGGCTTAAATTTTATCAATGAAACGCCGGTAGAACAAAGATCAGAGATAAAGCAGGTTAGTTTGAATATCGCGAATACTTTTAAAATTTCAGATCGTTTTAGTTTAGATACGAAGGGGACTTATACGTATTCTAGTAATCAGAGTGGTAACATTCCATTATTAAGTGATTTCTTCCCTTATGAACGATTGGTTGATGATGACGGTGTAGCCTTACCCGTAAAATTAAATCCACAAAAGGATTTCTTTAGTGTAAATGATGCAGATAATGCCGCATATCAAGCACAAGGTTTACCAGATCTAGCGTATTATCCTTACCGTGAATTACACAGTAATACCAATACAACAAAAGGATCGTCTGTACGTTTTCAAGCGCGATTAAACACAAAAATTACCGATTGGTTAAATATGGATATAGGCGGAAGTTACGAAGATCAAAACCAAATTATTGATCAATTGCAATTAGAGGATAGTTATGCGATACGTACCTTATTAGCGGCATCTGCCACTCAAGATCCTAGTACTGGTCAAGCGATGTTTACAAATTTACCTGCGGGTGATGTGTTGAGAAAAACGAATCAAAAATTAACCAATTATACGGTACGTGGTCAGCTAAATTTAGCGCGTAAATTTGAGGATGGGAAACATGATTTCTCAGGTATTTTAGGTGTTGAACAGCGACGAACTTCGGTGGTTGGGAATTTAACCTCGTATTTTGGATATGATGGAGAAACCTTAATCACCAAGCCCATTAATCTAGGCGTTTTAAATGCGCGACCAAGATCTCCATTTAGTGGATTTTCATTTCCTAATTTAAGGTTCAATAGCACTGATTATTTTAATCAAACCGAGACGGATCGAAGATTTCAATCGTATTACGGACAAGGAACCTATATTTTTAATGAAAAATATATTGCCACAGGAAGTTTTAGAATTGATAAGAGTAATCTTTTTGGAGCCGATCCAAAATATAAAAACAAACCTTTATGGTCAGCAGGGGTGAGCTGGCGTATGGATAAAGAAGATTTTATTAGTTCCATGGGATGGATTAATCAATTACAACTTAGAGCAGCTACTGGATTTAATGGGAATATTCCTTCTAGTAACAATGGCGCATTTCTAATTTTACAAAGCGGATTAAACACGACGCTAAATACTCCATTAGAATACAACGATGTACTCACACCAGAAAATCAGTCCTTACGCTGGGAGACAACAAATAATTATAATGTTGGGTTAGATTATGGAATGTTTAATCGCCGAATTTCAGGATCTATAGATTGGTATCTCAAGAAAACCACCGACGTTTTTGGTCAGTTTGATGCAGATCCTACTACAGGTTTTAATAATTATAATGCCAATACCGCTTCTATTGAAAACAGAGGTTTTGAAGTGTTGTTTAATAGCTTGAATATTAGTAAAGCTAATTTTCAATGGAATTCACAAATCACGGCAAGTTTTAATAAAAACGAGGTACTTGCTGTAAAAGCTTCAGAATATACAAATTCTGAAGGGGTTGTAAGTAATTCGAACGCGGTAAAAGGAAAGCCGATAGGAGCAATGTATAGCTATAATTATGGCGGACTCAATGAACTGGGGCAGCCTTTTGTATACGATAAAGAAGGAAATGAAAATGTGTTGGCCTTCTATGGAAATCAACAAGTGGATGTTGAATTAGAGGATTTAATTTATAATGGTACCACTACACCGAAATATGTCTTGGGATTAAACAACCAGGTTACCGTTGGTAATTTCGACTTATCAGTACTTTTTATGTATTACGGTGGACATGTGATGCGGGTAGAACAACCAGATCCTAATGGGGTAAGTTTTTATGCAAATAATCCCTTAAAAGGGGCATCCAATTTTTGGAGAGCACCTGGGGATGAAAATACGACCATTATCCCAGGATTTGCTCCAGGAAGCAGTGTAGCTCCAGGGTATTATCAATCGTATGCACGTTATGGGTATACATATGCGAATCGTTTTGTGCGTAAGGCAGATCATATCCGATTAAGAGATGTTGTTTTAACGTATCATTTAAAACCATTGGATAAACACTTAGGGTTACGCAATTCTCAATTGCGATTTCAAGCACAGAATGTGTTTAAATATACGTTTAGTGGCAATGATATCGATCCAAATGCTATTAATCCTAATACAGGAGTACGTACCTTGGAAACGCAGCCACTCTTTAGTTTAACCTTTTCTACTAATTTCTAAAATTTGCATTATGAAAAAAATATATATATACATAGTTTTTGCTTTTGTAGGTTCATTTTATTCATGTGATGAAGAGTTCCTAGAGGTAGTTCCAAAGGGAATTATTCTTCCTGAAAATGTTGCTGATTATGAGGCTATCTTAAATTCACCAACCCTAATTCAAACAGTTCCAATTAACCTTATTGATTTTACGGATGACGTAGTCAATAGTATTGATGTGGTCAATCAATCATCAAAGGCAAATGGGTATTTCTGGCGACCAATACTCAATACAAATGAAAAAGTAAATCCTGATGTTTGGGGGCCGTTGTACCGCAGTATTTACAACACCAATGTGATTATTAATGGTGTTGTAGATGCTAACAATGGTACCGTAGAAGAAAAGAATAGCATTTTGGCAGAAGCGTTAGTAACCCGCGCCAATATTTATTTAGACTTGTTGACAGTTTTTGCCAAAGCGTACGATCCAGCTACTGCAGCAAGTGATTACGGTTTGCCTATGCCAACCAGTACAGATGTAACCGATAAGGCTCCAGAACGGTTGAGTTTAGAGGAAACTTTGAATGCAATGATCGTTGATGTAAAAGAGGCTATCGATATGCTTCCGCTTACCAATATCAATAGATATCGTGTAACAAAATATGCAGCGTATGGTTTGTTAAGTAGAATTTATTTGTACATGCATGATTTTACAAATGCCGAAATTTATACGAATTTAGCCTTGGAGGCACCGTATACTTTGTTGGATTACAACGATATTGCAGCAAGCGGTGAGGAACCGAATTACGATCTTAACCCAGAGGTATTGTGGCAACGCCAAGGCGTAGATGGAGCAGGTCCCACTTTTATGATTTATTCAGATGATTTGAATAGTTATTTTGACGATACTGATTTACGCTATGAATTGTTGACGGTTGTTAATAATGACGGCTTAGGAAGATCTTCATTTCCTGGACGATATAATTTTGGAAGTACGTTTCCTGAAATGTTATTGACGAAGGCAGAGCTATTAGCAAGAGCGGGTAACTATTTGGACGCCATGGATATCGTGAATGAATTACGAAGTCATCGTATTAAAACGGCTGACTATGTTGATCAGGTGGCAAATTCTGGGCCTGAGGCACTAGAATTAGTGTTAAACGAACGAAGACGTGAATTGGCTTTTAGTGGCTTGCGTTGGTTTGACATGAAGCGCCTAGATCAAGAAGGACGTATGCCAGCGGTTACACGGATTAATCCTGATACCATGGAGGTAGAAGCAACCTTGGCACCTGGAAGTTCAAACTACACTTTCCAAATTCCTATTCGGGTACAGAAATTTAACCCGGATATGCCCCTTAATTAATAGATAATTTAAAATTAGGATTATGAAATTCAAAATTATATATACGTTACTGATGTGTGCTAGTTCGGTTGGATTTGCACAATCGGATAAACATGAAATTACGGATAATCTAGTACCGAATAAAGAGCAGGTGTTGGCAGAGTATATTCCCATGGCAAATAATCAATATTTGTACGAAATGTATGTGATTGCTCCAGAGAAAATGATAGAAAAGCTGGATAATTTCGAAGCTTCTTTTGCGTCGGAGTTAGCAAAAGAAGAAGATGCACAGTTACGTGAACTTAAAAAACTCGATTTGAAATATTTTAAGCGGAATGTGTTGTCACAGTATGCAGGGCTTTATGGGTTGGATTCTCTAGGTTCTGAAAATTTGCAGAAATTAATGACCACCAAGAAAGGAGATCCTAACTTTTCTAAATTGTTACAAGAGGCTCAAAAAAAGTTGTTTGTAAAAAAATTATCGAAAACGGAAAGAGAATTTCTAAATGGTAAAGTTACAGAGAATACCGATCTCAGCAACGAAGAGCTCTTTAAAAAATCTGCTGCCTACAGGAATTGGATAGATCGTCATATCAATTCATTGCGTCGCTCAAAATATGGTACTGAAAGCTCTCCATTAGGATACTTTGGAGAAGATCTTGTAAAGATTGATGTAGTCAATAGAGAAATTTCCAATGCGTATATTAAGGAATATTTAAATTATACATTAACCAGTAAGTTTATTAAAGGAGCTAAAGATGAAAATACCATCAACGATGTGTATGCGAAATTTATGGCCAACGCAACAAATAGTCAGTTTAAAAAAGAGGTAAAAGGGTTATATGATAATTATAAAGCGATGGCACCCAATTCACCTGCTCCTCATTTTTCCTATCAAGATGTGAACGGTAAAACGGTTTCGTTAACTGATTTACGTGGTAAGTATGTGTATATCGATGTATGGGCGACTTGGTGTGGACCCTGTAAAGCCGAAATACCCTTTCTTAAAAAAGTAGAGAAAAAATTTCATGGAAAAGATATTCATTTTGTGAGTTTATCTGTCGATAAAATGAAAGATAAACAAAAGTGGAGTACTTATGTAAAGGAAAATAACTTGAAAGGAGTGCAAGTAATGGCAGATAAGGACTTCAGTTCTGACTTTGTGAAGAAATTCAATATCAATGCCATTCCGAGATTTATTCTTATTGATCCAAAAGGGAGGATTGTTGATCACGATGCAAAACGACCTTCCAATCCAGCATTAACCACCCAATTAGAATCTTTACTTAATTAAAGTACATTTTTATTAGAAGTAGAAAAGGGCAATTCACGACGGCGAATTGTCTTTTTTTTGTTTTGAATTGGTGTGTTCTTGGGAGTACGTGTTTTACCACAACTATTGAAATGAGTAGATTTTTGACAGGAATTTTGGAACAAAATTACTTTGTCAAAAACAGGGCCGAACGTTTAGAAAAGGTCTAGTAGACCTTTTAAGTGAAAGAGCCAGCTGGCACGAAGGCGGAAAATAATCAGCGAAGCTAAGGGTCACGGGATTTTGGAGCCTCTTTATGGAGAGGTCCACGGGGGTCACAAGTTTTTCCTGCGGAAAACGGGTTGGGTTTTTACACAGGACCGAACGACCAAAATTAGTCTTGCAGACTAATTTTAGAGAGGGGCCAGCTGGTGCGTTGGTTTTCTTTAACACTAATGTGTTGCGCAGCAGTACGTATAATTCCACGAATAAAAGGAGCTGCGTTCGTATTTCACGAATAGATACGTTTTAATAGTAATAGTACAAGTTATGATTCTAAATATTTGTACATCCCTAAATAGAGTTGACCGTTGACTGTTGACTGCTGACTGAAGACTCTGATGTGTGTTTATACCGCAAACCCCCTTAGAACTTGTCATCTCGAGTGCAACGCAGTGAAGCGAGAGGATCTCCTGAAGGTTAGCAGTGGCCTGGTGAGTATGTGAATGTTTGAGAGGGTGGGTTTTTTACCACAAAGGCCACAAGTTTTTCCTGTGGAAAACGGGTTGGGTTTTTACACAGGACCGAACGACCAAAATTAGTCTTGCAGACTAATTTTAGAGAGGGGCCAGCTGGTGCGTTGGTTTTCTTTAACACTAATGTGTTGCGCAGCAGTACGTATAATTCCACGAATAAAAGGGAGCTGCGCTCGTATTTCACGAATTGCTACGTTTTAATAGTAATAGTACAAGTTATGATTCTAAATATTTGTACATCCCTAAATAGAGTTGACCGTTGACTGTTGACTGCTGACTGAAGACTCTGATGTGTGTTTATACCGCAAACCCCATTAGAACTTGTCATCTCGAGTGCAACGCAGTGAAGCGAGAGGATCTCCTGAAGGTTAGTAGTGGCCTGGTGAGTATGTGAATGTTTGAGAGAGTGGGTTTTTTACCACAAGGGCCACAAGTTTTTCCTGCGGAAAAACAGCCTTGTGTTTAGACACTAATGACACGAATTTCCACGAATGTGTTGCGCAGCAGTACGTATAATTCCACGAATAAAAGGGAGCTGCGCTCGTATTTCACGAATTGCTACGTTTTAATAGTAATAGTACAAGTTATGATTCTAAATATTTGTACATCCCTAAATAGAGTTGACTGCTGACTGAAGACTCTGATGTGTGTTTATACCGCAAACCCCATTAGAACTTGTCATCTCGAGTGCAGCGCAATGAAGCGAGAGGATCTCCTGAAGGTTAGTAGTGACATTATGAGTATCTAGGTATGTGAGTTGATGTGTTCTTAAGGGTGCGTGTTTTACCACAAGGCGCACTAGGAGGAGGAAGAGCTTCTTTATGAAGATTCCCACAAAGGCCACAAGTTTTTCCTGCGGAAAAACAGCCTTGTGTTTAGACACTAATGACACGAATTTCCACGAATGTGTTGCGCAGCAGTACGTATAATTCCACGAATAAAAGGGAGCTGCGCTCGTATTGCACGAATTGCTACGTTTTAATAGTAATAGTACAAGTTATGATTCTAAATATTTGTACATCCCTAAATAGAGTTGACTGCTGACTGTTGACTGTTGACTGAAGACTGAAGACGCTGATGCGAGATTATGAGTTTTTACCACAAGGGACCTTTAGCCTTTATTTTATATATTCAAAGTATATTAACTCTATACAGGAGAATTAAGTGTGAAATATCTTTTTTCGGCAAATAGCATAAAAAGAAATAGGGGATCTTCTTTTAACGCATTACGAATTTTTCTGAATGCTTTAGACATTTGGTTTTCAACCGTTTTTATTGAAATACCTAAGGTTTCTGCTATTTCACGGTATTTTAGACCTTTTATTTTATTCAAAATTAAAATTTCTTTGCATTTAGGAGGGAGCAGGTTGATAACTTCTCTTAGTTTCTCAATTCGTTGATTTAAGAGTTCTTCATCATCCTCTTCAATAGTCGATACGAGTGTATTATGCCAAATATCATCCAGTAGTTTATTTCTTTTTTTATCATGTTTAATACTGTCGATGTATCTGAAATAGGCAATTTTATAAATATAGGGTTTAGGCGATTTAACATAGTCTAATTTTCGACGATCTTCCCAAAGATTAACAAAGGCCTGTTGAACAATATCTTCAGCTTTCATTTTATCATGCGTAAACGTTAAAATATAAGCAACAATTGGATCGTAGTAGGTGTCAAACAAAAATTTGAATGCTTTTTTATCATTACGCTTCAATGCTTTAGCTGCTGCAATATCATCCATGAAAATTTAAATCCTAGTTAGATAAAATTAAGGTTTCGCTCACAAAGATGAAAAAAAATAAAAAAAGCGTAGGGGTTTTTTGAAATATTTTAGCGTACATATTAAATACGTTGGGTTTTAATGGATAATTTACAGATTTTATGGAATTGAGGGGATATTTTACCAAGATAATTGTTGGAACAATTTCTGAACAAGAAACAGATGAATTGATGAAACTACTTGAAATTCCAGAGCATAAGGAACTGTTTGAAAAATATATTAAAGATTACCATTATTTAAACCTTTCACTTCAAAAAAACGACAGTCAAGAGGCATATGCGAATGTGTTATCTCAAATAAATTTAAAGGATAAACCAACTCGAAAACTATATTCGCGTTTATTGAAATATGCAGCAGCCATTATTATTTTAATTTCAACGGGCTATTTGTTGACTAAAAACCAATTAGTTAATGTTCCTACGGCAGTAATAGATAATGAAATTCCAATTGGAACAGACAAGGCTACTTTGACCTTAGAAGATGGATCAAGTATAGCCTTAGAAAAAGGAACCGTGTATAAAGATGAAAAGGTGAGTTCGGACGGTGAGAAAATAGTGTATCAGCCAAAGCCCGATGAGTCTATAGAAAAGCTAGCTTATAATTATTTAACGATTCCTAGAGGGGGTGAATTCTATTTAGAATTAGAAGACGGAACAAAAGTTTGGTTGAATTCAGAATCAAAACTTAAATATCCCGTAAAATTTATTGATGGTCAGACGAGAGCTATTGAGTTGGTATATGGAGAAGTGTATTTAGAAGTTTCACCAAGTACCAACCACAATGGAGATGGCTTTAGAGTGAAAACGAATGATCAATATGTAGACGTGTTAGGTACTCAATTTAATGTTAAATCATACCAAAATGAAGATGTTACGGAAACGATATTGGTCGAGGGAAAAGTAAAAGTAACGGTTAAAAATAAATCGGAATATTTAGACCCTAATCAACAGTTGGTCTTTGATAGAAAGAAGAACACTTTTAAAATAAACCTTGTTGATGCAGTGTATGAAACAGCTTGGAAATCAGGGTATTTTAAGTTTAGAAATAAAACGTTTTTTGAAGTTTCAAAAGTACTTGAACGTTGGTATAATGTTGAATTTATTTTTCAAAATAAGGAGGTTGAACAACTGAAAATAGTGGGAGTTTTAAGTAAGTATAACAATTTAGAGCAATTTTTAATAACTCTAAAAAACACCAATAATATTAATTATAAAATAAATAAAAACACCATTTATATACATTAAAAAAAGGGGAATGAAGTAAGGTCGGCAAAAACAAAACTTCATTCCAAATACTGATCAATTAAATTAATAATTAACCAAAACACAAATTTATGGAAATTAAGTTTATTAACCTTCTCTTTTTGTATAAGAGTAGTATTTTAAAAGCGATCATGAGAACATTCATTTTATTATTTTGCTCAACGATATTTGCATTATCACCAACAAATGGAATATCACAGAATGCAAAAATTAAAATTAATGAGGATACAATTTTATCTGTAGATGACATTTTCTCTCTTATAGAAAAGCAAACAGATTACAATTTCGTGTACGGTGTAGGTCTTTTTGAAAAGGCACCAAAAATTGCCTTGAAAAAAGGTACTGTAAAAGTATATAAGTTATTAGAAGAGTGTCTGTCACAAACTGTTTTTACCTATAACTTTATAGATGATGAAATAATTATATTGAAACGAAAGCCCGCTTTTGTTGGAACTGAATTAGTTGTAATTCCTCAACAAAGGATCTCTGGAAAGGTTACCGATGAAGCGGGAAACCCGTTGCCAGGAGTAAATGTTTTAGTAGGTGAAAAAGGAAGTTCTAAAGTACGCGGAGTAGCAACTGATATAAATGGAACATATTCAATTATGGCGTCTAAAGATGAAGTGATTAAATTTTCTTATGTTGGTTTTTCAACACAAGAATTTGTCATAACTGATCAACAAGTTATTGATGTAGTCTTAACTGAATCTGCCTCCAGTTTAAATGAAGTGGTTGTGGTTGGGTATGGAACTACACAGAAAAAAGATCTTACAGGTTCTGTTGGTTCTATTAATAGTAAAAAGATAACCCAGGTAAAAACTCAGACAATTGATCAAGCTTTAGTAGGGCAACTCACGGGGGTGTTTGTAGAGTCTAATGCGGGTGCGCCAGGCTCAGGAGCTTCAATAAATATACGTGGATTAAGTCAGATTATTGGTGATAATCAACCTTTGTATGTAATAGATGGAGTACCTATTGTAGTGAATCAGAATTATGGAGAGTTTGCAGGGAGTACAAATAGTTTAAATCCCTTATTTAATATAGATCAAAATAACGTTGAACGTGTAGACGTTTTAAAGGATGCTTCTGCAGCAGCCATCTATGGATCGCGTGCGGCAAATGGTGTTATTATAATTACTACTAAAAAAGGTAGAAAAAATCAAGAGCCACAATTTAATGTTTCAGTTAACACAACGTACTTAAAAGAAACAGGCAGAGAAGATTACTTGAATGCTTCTGAATTCAAAGCCTACGCTATTGAGGTTGGAGGTGTTGATCCGAACACTTTTTTTATGGATGGAGATACAGATTGGCAAGACTTAATACTTCAAGGATCGCCGCTTTGGAATCAGTTTAATTTCAATACTTCTGGTGGAACAGATCGATCTTCTTATTTCCTAGGAGCTACGTTTAATGATCAAGATGGATTATTGCTTGGAAATAATTTAAAAAGATACAATGTTATTGCAAATGTTGAGACTTTGATAAAAGATAAATTCAGGGTAGGAGGATCATTAAATTACACCTATGGAATTAATAAAGCGTCAGGATTGAATTCTTTGGGATCGGCAGCTAATTTCAGACCTGATTTCCCTGTGTACAATGATGATGGGTCGTATACATATACAACCGGATATTATGGTAATTATCTTAACCCTTTAGGAGATGAAGCAAGAATGACGAGTAAAGATAATTCGCAAAACCTATTTGGTACCATCTATGGTGAACTTGAGATTATTAAAAATTTAAAATTCACATCACGTATTAACGTTTCTCTTAATAATGTTAAACAGAGTCAATTTTCACCATCATTTACAAATGATGCTATTTTTTCAGGGATTAATTTCGGGTTTACTGGGGCGAAATTAAGCAATGAAACAATTGATGGATATACCTCTACTTTTTTAAATCAACTTAACTACAGTGGAATAATAAGTACTGATCACCGCATAGATGCGATGGCAGCCATATCGTGGGATCGTTCCTATCAAAATATTGAAAGTCAAATGTATGCGGGATTTCCTGATGATTTTATTTTAACAAATATTGGTTCTGCACTAAGCTCTCCAGATTTTAATAGTTCTACCATTGAAAGTGGATTGAATTCTATTTTTGGGCGTGTGAATTATAACTATAAAGATCGTTATTTAGTTACGTTTACAGCACGATCTGATGGATCTACTAAATTTGGACCAGAAAATGAAAGAGGATTCTTCCCTTCTGCAGGGATAGCGTGGAATTTACATAATGAAGATTTTTTTAGAAAAAATGAAACCATTAGTCAATTAAAATTAAGAGCAAGTTTAGGAAAAACAGGAACTGATAATTTACCTGCATTTTCATTCTTAACCTATTATGTTACTCCACCAACATTTAGTGCCCCTTTACTTTATAATGGTGAAAATGGGATCGTACCAAATGGCGTACCTAACCCAGAAATTAGATGGGAGGAAACCAAACAGTTAGACCTTGGTTTAGAGTTTGGCCTATTTAATGGGCGATTAAATGGAGAAATTGTGTATTTTGAAAAAAACACGTCAGACCTTATTTTATTTACTCCAATACCATATGAAACTGGAGCAGTTTCATTTAGCTCGAATGTTGCAGACGTAATAAATAACGGATGGGAAATTACCATTGGAGGTGATATTGTCAATTCAAATGACTTCAGATGGAACTCTTCGTTTAATATTTCCTTTATTAAGAACGAGGTAACAGCCTTAAATGGTGGGCAAAACAGTAATTTTTTAGGAGGATCTCTTCGAGGTATTGCAGAAGGTGAACCTATTGGGTATATTAATGGTTATATCGTTGAAGGTATTGCGCAAACACAAGCAGAGGTAGATGCCTTAAATGCAAATGCACCTGATGGGAACTATTTTAGTGGATTTAATGCGCCAGGAGATTATATCTTCAAAGACTTAAATGGAGATAATGAAATAACTACCGCTGATCTCACCAATTTAGGAGATATAAATCCTGACTTTTTTGGAGGGTGGAATAACAGTATTACTTATAAGAATTTCGATTTAAACTTCAATTTTCAATTTGTGGAAGGCGTGTCTAGAGAATGGACCGCGTCAAGGAATTTAAATCGTATAGATTTAACAATGAATCAACACGCTGTTGTTTTAGATACATGGACTCCTAATAACCCAGATGCAAAATATGCAAGACATGGTTCTTCAACCAACGGTAGAACTAATTCAAGACTAGTTGAGGATGGTTCTTATATTCGATTGAGATCGGCATCATTGGGATACAATTTACCATCGGATGTTGTAAACAAATTAGGACTTAGCAGAGCGCGGCTATCTATAAGTGGAAATAACCTCTTTACAATTACTGACTATTCTGGAGTAGACCCTGAAAATGTAACGACATTTTCTGGCGGAAGTACTGTAGAAAGAACTTCTGATAATGGATTTAGTTATCCTTTGGCAAAGACGTTTACGCTTGGACTTAATTTAAGTTTCTAATTTTAAAAAAATGAATACCATGAAAAATATAAAATATACATATATAACGCTTACCGTACTAATTGTAATGCTTTTTTCAGCATGTCAATCACTAGATGATTATGAACCTATCTATTCATTAGAAGGTGAAATTGCTATTGCTGATGAGTCATCAGCAGAATTAGCGCTAACGGGAGTTTACATGTCGTTTTTGAGTCCTTATGGAGAAGGGTTTCCTCAATTTTTTATTTTGCCTTACTTTTTAAGTGGGGCTGGATCACAGTCAATATATGGGTCATATGATTCTGCAGAATCAAGATCTTATATTGATAATCAACCCTTAGATAGTGAAACCTCAATTGCCAAAGGTGGATATGCAAGTTTATATCGATTGGTTAATAGAGCCAATTGGTTATTGCAAGAAATAGTTGATGTACCAGAGAGTCAATTTTCTACACCTTCTAGAAAAAATGAAATTATTGCGGAAGCGAAAGGATTGAGAGCCACAGCAAATTTTTATATTTTACGTACATGGGGGCAGTTTTATGATTTAAATTCTCCTTATGGGATTGACCTACGAACTACACCCTCAAGAAATGCAGAAGCTAATCCAAGAAGTACTGTAGCTCAAACATACGCGTTGATAGAACAGGATTTAGATGATGCGATTGCAAATGCACCCGACTTGAGAGCAAAGGTGTATGTAAATAAAAGTTATGCTAAAGCTTTAAAAGCAAAAGTTTTATTGTATCAGGGAAAATATGCAGATGCAGCTGCATTGGCACAAGAAGTAATAAATACTTCGGGTGTGGATTTTGATTTGGCTCCAACCTATAATGAGTTGTTTGATAATACAAATGACGCGATGTTTAATTCTAAGGAATTACTATATGCGGTTCGTGGTATAGATCAATTAGAAACTACCTTCATGGGATCTCAATGGGGAGGATATATCACTTTAAACAATACCTTATTAGATTTAGCCGCAAGTACGGTTACTGTAGGAGGACAAACGATTGCCTATGATGGAGATCGAATTAGTGATAACACAACTCCTCATATAGGTCCTGGTTTGTATGAACCAACCAAATATTCAACCTATTTTACGCCATATGAAATGATTTATCACCTGCGAATGGCTGAAGTATATTTAATAGCTGCTGAGGCAGAAGCGAGAGCTAATAACGCTGTTACACCAAATGCATTAGCTAATTTAAACGCAGTAAGAAAAAGAGCAGGTGCTACGACTACCGGTGGTGATGGTTTTGAAACCTACCCATCGAGTATTACCTATACCCAGTTTTTAGAAGCAGTACGTATTGAAAAACAAATTGAATTGTTTGCTGAAATGGGTGAAGAATGGTATGATTTAATTCGTTATGATTATGCTGATGGAGGCTTTGAGGCAGGTTTTTCTGTTTCTGATATCAAACCATCAGCGACAAATCCAGATAAATTTATTTTGCCGATCCCAGAGGAATCGAGAGAAGCAGGAGGGTACATTGTAGAACAGAATCCAAGTTATTAATTCATAAAAAAACACTTAACCACCTTAGCGTGGTTAAGTGTTTTTAATTAACTAATATGCATCATATGAAGTGTTTGTTGTTTTTATTCGTAACACTTTTACCCGTGTCCTTTATAAATGCACAAAAGTGCAAAGTCAAATTAAAATCTATTTCTCAATCCTACCTTGGCGATTGTAAAAAGGGAAAAGCAGATGGACAAGGAGAAGCAAAAGGAGTAGATTCATACATCGGATCATTTAAAAATGGTTATCCTCACGGTGAAGGTATCTACACCACACAAAATGGAGCTATTTACAAGGGACATTTTATAAAAGGAAAGAAGCATGGTAATGGGGTGCTTACCTTAACCGATGGTACTGAAATTAAAGGGTTTTGGGAATATAATGAATATATAGGTTTGTATGAAAATTCTTTCAAAAAAAATAACAAATCAACAAATGTATCATCCTTTTCTTTACATAAAAATCGTAAAGAAATAAATAAGGTTGTTAGGTTTTATGTTAAAGAAAATCAAACAACTGTACGTGCTCCGCAAATGAATATTATTGTGTATTATGGGAATTACCAAAATATGGTAACTGGTGGAGATTATGTTGAGTTAACCAATGTTGTGTTTCCAGTCAAATTAAAAGCGTCTTATGGACAAGAATATATAGAGTTTGAAATCTTTAATGAAGGTTTTTGGAATGTTCGCATGGAGGTTTCAATTGTTAAAGGATTAAATACTCAAAATTGAAATACCGTATAAACATTTAATTGATGCTAATAAAAATCGTTCTTATAGTCCTATAGCACAATTATACAGTGTATCATTTTTCTAACCATATTTTTATTTGATAGGAATCGAACTATTTTTTAACGAAACCTTTCAAAAGAAGTATTAGACACTAAACTAGTAGATTCATTGGGTCATTAATAAAAACAAAAAACATGAAATACATTACAAATAGAAGACTACTTGTATTCTTTTTTATAGGAGTTCTAACTTCTTGTAAAGAATCTGTACAAGAAAAAACAAATGAAGGATATATAGTTACTGGAAATGTAAAAGGATTAGATACCGCAGTCATTAAATTGTTTGAATTTAATTTTGCAGATAGAGATGCTAAACCAACAGTTATAGACAGTACTCAAATGACAAATGGTGTTTTTGAGTTTAAGGGTATTGTTGAACATCCGGATCGTGTATCAATTAGAATTGGAGACAAATACAGTAGTGATTTCTTTTTAGAAAACAGTGTTATTTCATTAGAGTTTGATACGGCTACATCGGATAGAGGAAGGCTTAAAGCAAAAATTAGCGGCTCACCATTACAGGCCATTTATGAAATTCAACAAGCTAAAATAGACAGTATATTTAATCAGAAAAAATTCGAAGCGTTGTTCCCTTTAAGAGCTGAAATGGAAGCTGCGTATGCTTCGAAGGATACCGCCAAAATAAAGGCGTATCAAGTAAAAAGAGCATCACTGAGTGCTTTAGAACAAGAACGTACCAATGAACGAAGAGGGTTTATGATTCAATATGCCAAAGACCATCCATCATCGGCGGTTGCACCTTGGATATTAGGTTTTCAGTTTAGTGAGGGGAGAATGTCCAAAGAAGAAATGAACGAGATTTTCCCAATATTTAAAGGTGATGCTAAGCATACAGCCATGTATAAATATTATGAAAAAACATACAATGATATATTCAAAAATTTAGGTGTAGGTTCCATTGCTCCCGATTTTAAATTGAATGACGTAAATGGAAACGAAGTACAACTTTCTAAAGTCAAAGGAACGTTTAAACTAGTCGATTTTTGGGCAAGTTGGTGTGTGCCTTGTAGAGCTTCTTTTCCCCATTTAAAAGAGTTGTATGCAAAATATAACAAAGAAGGATTTGAAGTTGTTGGAATAGGAACTGCAGATGAAGAATATAAATGGAGAAAAGCGATTAAAGATGATCAAACTCCGTGGATGCATTTATTAGATGCAAGTGCTAACCATCAATGGGGTGTTGTTGCTAGACAATATGGTGTGCCATTTTTACCAACGACCTTTTTAATGGATGAGAATGAAAAAATTCTCCTTCGAAACCCTTCAAAAGAAGAATTAGACGCTAAACTTAAAGAATTATTTGGTAAATAAAATCAATAGGGTGATTTAGTAGGTCACTTTTTTTAAGACAGCTAATGTAAATTTTTTAAAAACTCAGGATCAAATGTAGTCCTGAGTTTTTTTATGCCTCCAGGTGGCTATTACATGGAATATACCGTTAAAAGAAAATCACAATAGTTAACCAACAAATTCCAACTATTGAATTATTTTCTCTCACTAGTTTTTGTTTGCATTGGTGATTACTCACCACTGAACAAAAACCAGTTCGTTTGTACGTCCCTGATATAGGTTGACCACTTAAACGTGAAAAACTTATGAAAACAAATGTCTTTGGAGTTAAGTTTTTCATCCTACACCAACAATCACCAAGCATCATGTCTACCTCCCTGACATAGATCATTCTATTCAATTTTATTAGAAATTACCTTTGTTATTAATTAACATAAATATCAAAAATGATGAAAAATTTAGTTGTACTTGTATTGAGCTTGACATTTTGTGCTACTGGACTAGCACAACAGATAGAAGGAATTGACGAAATAGCACCTTTTCATGAAGGGTTGGCAGCTATAAAGAAAGATAATCAATGGGGGTTTATAAACGAACAAGGAAAGCTTGTAATTGACTTTAGAGATGATATCGTTGCTAGTTTAGGGGATAGGGATATGATGTACCCACATTTTAAAGAGAATAGATGTGTGATTAAAAAAAATGTAGATGGCGTTTTATTTTATGGGTTTATTGATAAAACAGGGAAAGAGGTCATTGCGCCAACATTTGTAAAAACATCTAATTTTTTTAATGGGTATGCTATTATTGTGAATTATGAAAAGTATGTGGTAGGTAAAAACCCTCTTTTAGGGGTTGATGTGGTAAATCATCTGCTTGAAGAATATATTATTGACAACACTGGAAAAATAGTAAAATATCTCTATAATTCTCGAAAATGCAACCTTTCACAACTTAAAGATAAAAACGCTCCTTGTTTTGAATCAAAATTTATTGCACCTCGGATGGTTGCTACTAAAAACGAAAATGGAAGTTGGAATATTCATACTTTTTAAACCTCATGTCAGTTGAGTATTTGAGGTTTTATCACAATTAACTAAAATATTTTTGGATAAATCTTGTCAGAATAAATGAATGTAAATTACTTGAATCTTAATGTAGATTTGTTGATGAAACCTCATTTAATGTTCATCTCCAAACCGTACTGTGCTTATTCGTGTAATTTTGTAATAAAACTTCAAGCCTACCGTATTGAAAATGGGTCAGGTAACGTTAATTAAGTATCGCTAAAATTCAAGTGAAGATGCTACATAGTGACACTAAGAATAACTTGTTTTAAACAGGGATAATATACAATGGTACAATCCAATATTAGAGGCTATTCAAGGCTTAGTATGAAGTGTGCCAATGTATAATAAATGTATTTCTGTGGTATCTTGTTAGCCCTTTATACCTTTAATACGAACACCAACAACGTAGTTTAATTTACTGTTAAACGGCTTCACTCCAAAGTCAACCCATAGGTTAAGCATCAGCTACTTTTTTCGTTATTAGGAAGTTTGAATGTTACTACTGGAGTAATTTTTCTCGTTTTAATTGTTTTATGATGGCGGAAACATAATTATTTACAGTTTTTGTAATTGTTTGAGGGTCAGTAATTTTAAATGACCCTACCCAAACTAATGATCTATCATCATCTTCATTAATATTATAGATAGAGGTTTCTATTTGATAAACCGTATATTTTGTATAATAACCAGGGGTGTAATAAACATTTTGATATCTATAATAATAGCGTCCAAAGCGAGACCATTGGTTACGTACGGTATAAGAATCAGGATTATATAGTTCTTTTTCGTCAGATCCTATTACAGCTGTGACCATGATAGCATCATACCCATCTTTTGATAGGTTAGTCACCATTTTGTTGACTTCAGTTTCATCTTTTTGAGTATGTGAAAAAGAAGCATCAATTACGTCCATACTTTTAACACTCTTTATTTTATGTTCAGTAAGTGCGGCTGTCAACTTTTCTTCAAAAATAGCGCGTCCCGTTAAATTATTGGTCATACCAACAACTAACAGCTTTGTGGGTTGAAATGGAAGTGTTTCACTGTTTTTCCAACTGTCTATATACTTGATAGATGAGCATGATGATAATAATAGTAGAACGACTAATGTGCTTATTAAGATTACAGTTTTTGATCGATTCAATATTGATGTCATAATATCATATTTTTTATAGCGTAAAATTCATTCACAAGTAATTTTATTACAATGACCTAGGTCATTATTCTTGTACTTAGTGTAAGATAACTTTGTGGGAACCATAAAAACTTCTATTATGAAAAAAATATGTATTCCAACAGACTTTTCAGTAAATAGTCAAAACGCTATAGAATACGCAATTAAACTTTATAAAAAAGAGCCATGCGAATTTTTCATTCTACATTCGTATTATTTGCCTGGATATTCAAAAGATAATCGATTTAGCCCAGAACCCACGATTGAAAAATTAAATGAAGTTCGAGCGCAGGCTGAAAAAAACATGGAAGTGTTAAAAACACGAGCGTGCTTTAATGAGACCAATAGCAAACATACGTTCCATTTTTTAAATGAATTTGGTCCGTTTTACGAGGCACTAAAAAAACTCATTGAACGCGTAGATATAGCGTTGGTCATTATGGGAACCCGTGGAGAAACGGACAATAAAAATGTCATAATAGGCAGCAATGCGGTAAACGTGATGGAAAAAGTCAGAAATTGCCCTGTAATGGTTATTCCTAGTAATGTGAGTTATATCACGCCCAACGAAATTGTGTTTCCTACCAGTTTTAAAACACATTACAAACAACGTGAATTAGCAACGCTTATTGAAATTTCAAATCTAACACATGCTCCAATTCGAATTTTACATATTAAAAAAGGTAAAAATTTAAACGAAAAACAAGTAGAAAACAAAGCCTTACTCAATGAAATTTTAGCGGGCACTACATTTACTTACCATACCCTTTTCAATTTAAATTTACAAGAAGGTGTTCGATGTTTTGCACAGAGTAGAGAAAGTGAGATGATTGCATTTATTAACAAGAAACACAAGTTTTTTGATAGTATTTTTTCACGCCCTATGGTTAAAGATTTAGGAGATCATATCGATGTGCCTGTCCTTGCATTGCACGACCTTAGAAATTAGATAAGGGAACGCATTAAAAGCAATAAAAAAGAGGGGTGTTTTTTCACACCCTGACCTAGGTCATTTTCAACTAGGGAGTTAGCGAATACCTTTGTCCTAAATTGTATGTTTAATCTTTAAAATTATAAAATTATGTCACTAATTAAATTTAGAAGAACACCCGTAACAGATTTGTTAACATCGGATTTTTTTAATACCGATGATTTTTTTGACACCCGTTTGTGGAATAGAAAGAAAGATGAGCCAGCTTTAAATATTAAAGAAACTGATGATGCCTTCGAGGTTGAATTGGCGGCTCCTGGCTTTTCTAAAAAAGATTTTGAGGTAACTATCGATAATGGTTGCTTAAATATTTCGGCAGAAAATTCGACTACCAAAGAAGAAAAAGAAGATGATTACACGCGTAAAGAGTTTAGTTATTCTTCATTTGAGAAAAGATTACAACTTCCAGACTCAGTAAAGGAAGAAGATGTTAAGGCAACCTATAAAGATGGTATTCTAAGCTTTAACCTTGCTAAAAAGGAAAGTGCTAAAGTGCACGAGCCCAAAAAAATAGAGATTTCTTAATTGGAAATCGCTTGTAAATAAGGGAGTGTACATCACTCCCTTATTTGTAATAAATGTATGGCTAAGGATTTATATTCAACATACATCAACTTAACTAACTACAATAGTTTCAATACCTAACAATAAGACAATTGAGATGAAACAAAAATTATATGCACTGTTCGTGATCGTGGCACTCTTTACTTTAGAGGCCGAAGCACAAAGGGAAAAAAACAATGATTCTATTCGCATAAATCAATATGGGATGGAGGTAAGCTCAATCAACCTACAAGGAGAAGCACAAGATGGGATTTTAAATTTCATTTCTGAAGATAGAAGTTATCAGTTGTGGTTTGACAATAGGGTTCAGTTTGATGGAGGTTTTTACTCCAATGATGCGTTAAATCCAATTGGAAATGGTGCTACTATACGACGTGCCCGTATTGCGCTAAAAACTATTTTATGGAATAATTGGTATGGAGAGATTGATTTAGATTTTTCTGGTTCAGCGGTTGAATTAAAGGATGCTTATATCAAATACATGTTTGATTCAGGAAACTTGAATATAAAAGCAGGACATTTTCGGGAAAGTTTCGGATTGGAAACGAATACCACATCACGATATATCACCTTTATGGAGCGCTCTTTAGCTTCGAAGTTTGATCCGTCACGTCACCTCGGGATACAGGTTAATCATTGGGCAGATCCTTACGTGTTATCTGGAGGGGTACATTTTAATACGGTTGGAGGATTTGAAGAGGTTGAACTCAGTCAAGATGCAAATAAAGATAACGGATTAGATGAAGGGTATGCCTTTACTGGGAGAGCTGTATATAGACCCATTTTGGATGAAAACAAAGTCCTGCACCTTGGGGTAGCAGGCACGTATAGAGTTCCCCAAACAACAGCTGAAATTCCCCATTCTTTTAGATACAGCACACGGTCCTATACGTCAATCAATAGAAAAAAATACATCGATACGGATGATATTTTAAATGTAGACAGTCAAAACATGGTCGATTTTGAATTAGCGGGTGCCTATAAAGGGGTTATGTTTCAAGGAGAATATAAAATGGTCAATATTAATAGAATGGATAATCTATCGACCGTTAGTTTTGATGGCTTTTACGCACAAGCAGGTTATTTGTTGTTTGGAGGAAACTATAACTATAATAGAGCTGATGGTGAATTCACGAGAGTGAGTAGAGGTAAGAAATACGGGGATTTAGAAGTTGCATTTCGATATGATTTTGTTGATGCTAACGATTTTGACGCGGCGATTTATGGAGGTTCTGCAGAAGGATATACGGTTGGTTTAAATTATTACTTTAATCCGAATGTTAAGTGTATGCTCAACTATATCTATACCAATAATGACCGCTATGCTAACGGTAAAGGGAAGTTATTTGTAGGGCATGATATGAATGGAAATTTAACGAAAAATCCCGCTGAAGTTGTTGAAACCAAAGGAAATGCGGGAGATGATTTTGGTATGGTAACCATGCGAATCGAAATTGATTTTTAATAATTTGAAAAGACAATACCATGAAAAATTTAAACAATTTAGTGCTGTTTATCCTTGTTTCTATATCCTTGAGCAGTTGTGTAGAGGATGAGATTTTACAAGAAAATCAAACCGTAACCTATGACCCAGTTATTGAACGTACTGTTACTTCTACCGAAGGACCATTGAAAAGTATAACTTTCCCTACAAATCCAATTCCGGGAACAGCGATTAACATTGTACTGTCATATATGAGTACTGAGACCATATCTGAAGCGCGAATTTATTTTGCTGTAGGGGATAATCCTGAATATGTAAAAGCCAATAAAGTGGCTGGAGAAGACGATCCCTCATTTTCGCAAACAGGCGTGACGATAAATCTAAAAGATGTAGAAACAGATGGGGGACTTTCCTTAAGTGAAACAGGAGCTAAGGTGTCCTTCTACATTCGTATAGCTACAGATGAAGCTGAATATTATTATTCCAAAGAGGGTACTATGTTTATAGATGATACACCGGGAGGTGGATCAACAGATGAGTCAGATGATTTTAAAGACAATCCCGCAGGTTGGAATGTTTATACAGTACAATAAAGACGTATATGTTTAAGATAAATATGCAAATTGGTAAATCGACCAAACCGAGATTTGAATTTAGAACCTTTGGTCATACCTTTGATAAATCGGCCAAGTTAATGGCCGATTTATCTGTTGATGTACCGGAAAGTGTGCGTGAAAGAAGTTCTGAAGAAATCTATATACTGTCAAAAACCACCGAACTTAGCAATGTAAAGATTCGCCACGATGAAATAGACATTAAAACCTTGGTACATACTGTAGATGGTTTTGAGCAATGGAATCCTTTACTGAAAAGTGGTTTTCCAATATCGACTGAAGTGCTTAATAATGAAGTGTTTCCGGTATTAAATGTTGAGCATCCGCCTTTGATTAAAGAACAGTATTCACTCGAAGAATTCCTCGCAATTGTATGTGCACATCCGCAGCTTGAGAAAATAAATGTACACAAACAGCGATTCGGCTTTATGGTAAACAAGACCATTTGTGAAGTTGGAAATGTGGTAATCAATGGGGTGCGTATTAAAACCATTAGTACAGAATCAACTGAATTGGCAGACGTAAAAAAAACCATTGCAGATCTGGAATTGGATGATTTTGAGAATATCAATTATGTACAGGCGATAAAACGAATTATAGGATGGGAAAATAAACCGTTAGCAAACTAATTATGGCACAAGAAATTGAAAGAAAATTCCTCGTAACGGATGCTTCATTTAAAAATGCCTCTTTTGAGGCAATGAAAATTGTTCAAGGGTATTTATCGTCAGTTCCTGAAAGGTCGGTTCGGATTCGAATTAGGGATGATCGTGCTTTTATTACAGTAAAGGGAATTGGAGATCTTTCAGGGATGTCTCGTTTTGAATGGGAAAAAGAAATTTCAGTAGAAGACGCAAAACACCTATTGGCGATTTGTGAAAAAGGAATCATTGACAAAACGCGGTATAAAGTTGCAATGGGGGATTACATCTTTGAAGTAGATGAATTTCATGGGGACAATGACGGATTAATTGTTGCTGAAATTGAATTGAAATCAGAAGATGATGTTTTTCAAAAACCAACGTGGTTAGGGAAAGAAGTAACTGGCGATCCAAAGTACTACAATGCGATGTTAAAAATGCATCCATATAAAGATTGGTCAATTTAAGGAAAGGGAGGCATTAAATTTTCACTTAGAATACATCGCCCATGTCTCAATTCACCCCAATTTAAATGGTATAAAATGCAAAAAAAATCAACCAAAGAAGCCTTCGATATCTTAGATATGCGGAATTATCGAATGGAGAAAATTCCGAAAAGGACAAAATCATCCTTCGAACTATTTTTAATGAAAATAGGGGCACTACTTGCTGTTATTTCATTTGTACTCTTGATGTTTTATGTGGAGATTCCCTTTTTAAACCAGATTGATGTAACTACGTTAAGTAAAAGTGGAAAGGCCAATTTAGATGCTTTGGGCATGGAACAGTTTATCCATGCAAATAGAGCCATGCTCGCCATATTTGTTGGGTCGTTGATTTTATGGATAACAGAAGCCATTCCGAATTATTTAACTTCCTTAATTTTAATTATTACGTTGGTTTTAACCAAGGTTCTTCCTGAAGATGTAGCCTATGCACAATTGGGGCATAAGATTATGTGGTTAAACATTTTGTCCTTTATTTTAGCTAGTATGTTAGTGGCTACAGGCGTTGCTAAGCGATTTGCCTTATGGTTTATTCTAAAATTTGGAAAGAATGCATCTACCATTATGATTAGCTTTATGGTGATTAATATCGTCTTATCACTTTTTATTTCTGCTACCACTGCAAAAGCCGCCATTTTATTGCCAATCATGATGGTTGTTGCGGCGGTATATGGAGCCTCTCGTGGACATAAAAACAACTTTGGTCGAAATTTAATTCTACAGAATTTATTTCAAATCAATATGGGAGCCTCTTCATTCTTAACAGGCTCTGGGGCTAATTTATTAGCAGCATCGTTAATAGGAGGCGCTATTGGGAGTGATATCTTTTTTTCTGACTGGCTGATGGCTTCTTTTCCTGTGGCTTTGGGCTTAATGCTTATTGGATGGATGATTGGGACAAAATTAATTTTTCCCTTAGCAAAGGAGGATCAGTTACCCAGTATACCTGGAGGGATGGATAGTTTACGTGCTGAATTGAAAAAGATGGGTGCCTTTTCTGGGAAAGAATTGAAATCGGTTGTGATTTTCGGATTAATCTTAGGGTTTTGGGTAACCGATCGGTGGCATGGAATTAGTCCTACGGCTGTGGCTTTTGTAGGAGCTATAGTTGCGTTGTTACCCAAGATAGGCATTATTGAATGGAATGAAGTTGATATTCCTTGGCACTTATTATTATTTTCAGCTGGGGCGTATACCTTAGGAGCGGGATTTAACGTTACGGATTTACCTTCAATTTCAGTGAATGCATTTTTTAACACCTTAGGCTTTGGTGAGACCACTCCTTTTTGGGTCTTATACGTGGTGTTAACAGGTGTAATGGTGTATAGTTCATTATTTATGCAATCAAAAACGATGCGAACGATGATTTTTATACCTATCGCAATTGGTGTTGCATCTCGTTTTGGTTATGATATTGTCAGTTTAACATTACCAGTGGCTTTTTTAATTGAGCACGTGTATGTATTACCATTTAATAGCAAACCGGGTCTTTTGCTTTATTCAACTAATCATTACAGTATGACTGATGCGTTTAAGTATGGAATTACCATGCAAACGGTGGCTTGGATTGTTTCAATTTTAATGGCAATGAGCTACTTTAAATGGTTGGGAATCACGCCAAATGGATTGTTTTAAACATGGTGACTTGAAAGAAGGGAAGCGGGCTCTTAGCTACGCTAGGTTTATTTAGGGATGCTTCATTCTTTATTTATTATCAATGCAATATCTTTGTTATGTTTACAAAAATACAACGATGAATGTAGGAATAGTATTTTCGGGAGGCGGCGCACGTGGAGCTGCTCATATAGGGGTTATTAAGGCATTAGAAGAGCATGGAATTCACCCAACACATGTTTCAGGAGCTAGTGCAGGGGCGATTGTTGGTGCCCTCTATGCAGTAGGCGTTCCTTGGGTAGAAATGTTAAATTTCTTTAAAACCATTTCTATATTTCAAACCAATCGCTATGCCCGTAAAAAACCTGGATTTATAAATTCTGAAAAGTTTTACAATGATCTTAAAACGTATTTTCCGAACGATAATTTTTCTGTTTTAGAAAAAAACTTATTTGTCACTGCAGTTAATGTCATCGATGGCTCTGAGAAAATCTTTAGTAAAGGACCATTAATAAAACCGATTATTGCTTCGGCATCTTTTCCTGGGGTATTTACTCCTACAGAAATTAATGGAGCCTATTATATTGATGGGGGAACGTTAAACAACTTCCCAGTTGAACCATTAGAGAAACGCTGTGATAAAATCATCGGGGTCTATGTAAATCCACTCAAAGAAATAAGCATTAAAGACTTAAAACATTCGTATTCGGTGGTAGAAAGGGCTTATAAAATTAAAGCTAATGCAGAATCAACGGCTAAATTTCCTGTTTGTGATCTGATTATATCTCCTTCGGATTTAGCGAATTTTGGAACGTTTGAAATGAATAAAATAGATGCTATTTTCAATGTAGGATATACAGCTACAAAAAGGGCTCTACAGGGGAAAGAGGCGTTATTTACAGTGTAATTAACTACTTTTCAGTGTATTGAATTTCGTGGTAAATATGACCGTGATCATAGTACAGCGAGAAATCTTCTTATACTTTTACTAAAATATATGACGAGCTAATAGGCCGAATTAGCATTACCTAGGACAAAAATGGGGTGTGTATATACACGATGTAGGTTTGATATAATGAGGCTTAGCTTAACATAACCTTTATTGTATTTCGTGATTTTTTAAAGGTAGACTATGACTTTTCTGTTAGTGAGATCAATAAAAAAGACTCGATCTCCGTAAGCATTAAGTGCCGTGGAATCGTAGGTAGCAGGATTTTCTGATACCAATATAAGATAAACGTACATTAAACCAATGATATTAGCACGTGTTTTATGGAGAATAGCATAGAAGAAGCTTCGTTTTTACAGCATATTTTCGAGGCCTCCATTGAGGGAATTATGGTGGTAGACGAAGATGGAATCATTTTAAAAGCAAATCCTGCAAGTGAAAGGATGTTTAGCTATCAGAAAGGGGAGTTATTGAATGAGCATATAGAGGTTCTGATTCCTCAATCTTACAGGGAATTACATGAAAATCATCGAGAATGCTATAGAAAAAATCCTAAAGCACGTGTAATGAGACATAATTTGGGACTTATAGGGTTAAGAAAAGATGGTTCGCATTTTCCTGTCGAAATAAGTTTGAGTCCCACAAAAGTCAATGGAAGAAATCTAGTCACTGCCTTACTCATTGATATTACAGAACGGGTTTTAGCAGAGCAAAAACTACGTATGAGTGAATATAATTTGGCGAAAGCACAAAGTATTACGCATATAGGTAGTTGGGATTGGAACCTCGTCACCAATGAGCGAAGATGGTCAGATGAATATTATAGGATTTGTGGGTTGACTCCAGGAGATTCGAGACTTAGTGCAGAAAAGCCTTTTGTATTTGTTCATCCAGATGATAGATTAGAAGCGTTAAATCGTATCAATGAGGCGATTAAAACAAAAACCACATATAATTTCGAAAAGCGAATTATCAGGCCAGACGGATCGCTTAGATATGTAATTGCTAATGGTACAGCTACTTATAACGAACAGGGAAAGCCTGTACACTTGTACGGAACCATGCAAGATATTACTTCTGTAAAGCAGTCTGAGCGTCAAAGTAGAGACATCGAGCTAAAAAATAGGGCAATGTTGCAGGCTATCCCTGATTTGATCGTGGTTTTTGATGCAGCGGGTACGTATTTAGATATCCATGCTACTGATCCGAAAATTCTTCCAGTTCCTATTGACCAATTATTAGGTAAAACCATTTGGGATATACATTCAAAAGAACGTTGTGAAAGAATTATGAAGGCTTTTGCTGCGAGTAAGAAAACAAAGGAGGTTCAAATTGTAGAATTTTCAAATTCAGGACCGGGACCTTTGAAATTTTACGAGGTACGGGTTGTATCCAAAGAAAATGGAAATTTTTTGGCAATTACACGAGATATCACAGCGAAGAAAATTACCGAGAATACCCTTCGAATTAGAGACCGCGCATTGGCTTGTGCGGGGAGTGGAATTGTAATTACCGATGTACAACAGCCAGATACTCCAGTTATCTATGCAAATGACGCATTTTTAAAGACGACAGGCTATGACCTTGGAGATGTTATCGGCCATAATTGTCGCTTTTTACAAGGTAAAGATCAAGACCAAGAAGGCATTGATATTATGTCAACGGCAATAAAAAACGGGGAATCATGTACGGTGGTTTTACGAAATTATAAGAAAGATGGGAGTTTATTTTGGAATGAAATTTCGCTTACTCCAGTATATGATAGCGAGGAACATTTGACACATTTTATAAGCGTCCAGAACGATATTTCGACACGTAAAAGAGAAGAATTTTACAAGAACGGAGTCAACCGTATTATGGATATGATTATACAGCATAGACCTTTAAAACAAATTGGCCGAGAAATCATTCATATTATAGAAGAAACGATCCCCAACAGTATGGCGTCAATTCTCTTGTTAAATTACGAAAAAATGACCTTAGAAAAGTTAGCCGCGCCCAATATACCCATTGAGTTTAGTAAAGCTATTGATGGTGTAGAAATCGGTAGCCATATTGGGTCATGTGGAACGTCTGTTTTTTTTAAAGAAGCTGTTATTGTTGACGATATTGCAAGGAGTCCATTGTGGACATCCTACCGTGATTTGGCATCAAAAAACAAGTTAAAGTCTTGTTGGTCTTTTCCAATTTTTTCGTCAGATGAAGAAGTGCTAGGTACATTTGCTGTATATGCACATACGTCTAGGACTCCAAAGGAGAGTGAAATAGAACTGATACGAGATATTACACGTGTAACCAGTTTAGCGATAGAACAACACAACGTCAATAAAGCATTACAGCAAAATACAGAAGAACTTGCAGCATATGCAGATCGACTTGCCGCCAAGGTAGAAGAACGAACGGATGAACTTAAAGGAACGATTCAAAAACTAACCGAGTCAAATATTAGTCTCGAAGATCAAATTCAAGAAACTAAAGAGGCCGAAAATGAGGTGTTAAAAAACAAAGTATTGCTTGATAATATCTCACATAACTTCCCGAGAGGATTTATTGCCGTTGTGGATAAGGATTTTACCATTGTGCTTATCGCAGGAGAAGAAGTACATGAATTAGGTTTTGATCATTACGACGCTAAAAAAATGTCCATTTTGGAGGTTGAGAAGGTTCCTAAAGATATCAAAACAACGGTTTTGGATAAGATCAAAAATACGTTTAAAGGAGCTCACTGTTCTTTTGAAATATCCTTTCAAGAGCGGTTCTACTTAGTAAATACAACGCCTTTGTACAACGATGAAGGTCATATTGAAAAAGTGTTATTGGTACACAATAATATAACTTTACAAAAGGAAGCTGAGTTAGAATTGTTAAATGTATTAAATAAAGAACAGGAGTTAAGTGAATTAAAATCACGTTTTATATCCATGGCTTCGCATGAATTTAGAACTCCGTTAAGTGCTATCCTCACGTCCGCTATATTAATTGAAAAACAAAATGAAGTCGGAAAAGAAGAGCGTAGGTTGTCGCACGTATCCAAGATACGAATGAATGTTAAAAACCTAGTATTGATTCTTAACGATTTTCTATCCTTGAGTAAACTGGAAGAAGGAAAGGTTGTTGAAGCTCCAGTAATGATGGAGCTCATAGAGTTTTCAAAAGACTTAATTGAAGAGATAAACGTAAATAAAAAGGAAGGACAGTATATTGAATTAGTTTGTGAACCCCACCCAATAGAGGTGTGTTTAGATCCGAAACTACTAAGGCATATTGTCTATAACTTGCTGTCTAATGCGATAAAGTATTCTGAAGAAAATACAAAAATTACGATTGAGATAAAGCGTAACGATCAATATATATGCCTTGAAATCACCGATGAAGGGATGGGAATCCCTAAAGAAAATCAAGTCAATTTGTTTAATCGGTTTTATCGAGCAGATAATGTTACGCATATTCAAGGAACAGGATTAGGATTAAACATTGTAAAACAATATACCGAGTTAATGGGAGGAACCATAACCTTTAAAAGTGAGTTGCAAAAAGGCTCTACGTTTTATGTTACACTTCCCTTAAAATCTAAATAAAATGAAAAAAGTATTATTAATTGAAGATAATCTGGATGTTAGAGAAAATACGGCGGAGATTTTATCACTAGAAAATTACGAGATAACGACGGCCGAAAACGGCAAAATAGGGGTAGAGAAAGCGATAAAATTGATTCCAGACTTAATTATCTGCGATATTATGATGCCAGAATTAGATGGATATAGTGTTTTTGAAACCTTAAGCTCAAATCCGAAAACAGCAGGAATTCCCTTTATTTTTCTTACGGCTAAATCGGATAAAGCGGATATGCGAAAAGGTATGAATCTCGGGGCAGATGATTATTTAACCAAGCCGTTTGAAGAAGCCGATTTATTAGATGCAATTGAATGTCGCCTTAAAAAGAACACCTTTTTAAAAAAGGAGTTTTCTAAAAGTATTCAAGGGGTTAATGAATTTCTCAATGATGCTTCTGAATATGTTAAGTTAGAGGATTTGTCTAAAGAGAGACCAATTCAAACGTATAAAAAAAAGGAGGAGATTTATCGAGAAGGAAGTGCTGCACATTACATGTATTTTATCCAAACGGGCAATGTAAAAACATTTAGGTCTACTGAATCAGGTAAAGAATTTGTAACGGGTTTGTATGGACCAGGCGATTTTATAGGGCAACTATCGCTCTTGACTGACTCGGGGACCTATATAGAAACAGCTACCGTTCTTGAAGATACAGCGGTTTTTGCTGTTCCTAAAACAGAATTTACCCAACTGCTCTATGAGAATAAAACTGTTTCAAACAAATTTATTGAGTTAATTTCAAACAACCTTGTTGAACTTCAAGAACAACTCGTAGATATGGCATTTGCAACGGTACGTCAACGCGCGGCAAAAGCCTTGTTAGAATTAGAGAAGAAAGGGATGATTAAGGATGAATTACATACGGGGATTAGTATCTCAAGAGAAGATTTTGCCGGTCATATAGGCACGGCGACAGAGACGGCTATTAGAATGCTGACCACCTTTAAGAACGAAGGGTTAATAGGCGTAGAATCAAATAGAAGGCTTGTGTTATTAAATAAAACCAAGTTACGACAAATAGCCAATAGTCTCTCTTAATTTAATTGAGGATACACGCTTGACAGGAAGTGTAATTCCTTAAAAAAACAGAAGTGATCTAGGTCATTGTCATTGGTGATTAACGTTCATAATTTCGTAGGATAGAAAAGCTAGTCAAACCATGATCTTTTTATCCTAACATTATGACGAAGCCTAAACATCGCGAAATAAAACACAGACATGTTCTCTTAAAATCTTTTTCAGATTTTGATCAAATAGAACAACTCATAACGTCACTTAAGACGTATGGAAACACATTGCAATTAACCATTCTTGGACGTTTTGATGATACACATCACGGAACGGCTAAAAATCAAGATTGGCTAGATTCATTGGTGTTAAAATGGAAAAACTGCTCAGTATTACCTATTGAGGTTGGGGTTGTTTCTAATCCTGAAATTGGAACTATTTTTATCGCAGGTTCCTTTGCGGATATGTTTTTACAAGAAATTAACGGAAAAAAAATTGGGTCGATGACGACTGGAATTTATGGGGTGTTACGTGGACTTGGAATTGATCAAGAACGGGTGAATACCTATATGAATGCATTGAGTGAGGGGGATTACGTACTTATTCTTAGAGGGTATCATCACGAATTAATCTCTATTGCAGAAACCTTTAGGTAACCGATGGATCACGTTTTCATTTTGAAAATTAGTAAAATGGAATGTAGGGGTTTTGGTACTAAAGGTTGATATAATTGAACAGACTGATCTAAGTCATTTTCTTAGATGTCACAAGTTTGCATCTTTACCATAGGTTAAAAAAAACAATATAAAATGAAGAACACAGCACATAATTCAGCACAACAAAATACATATCGCGTATTGGTTACAGAAACATTTACCAGTCTTGTTCAACTTAAAAAGAACAAGGATAAGACTTCGTTTAATAAACAGTTTTTAGCAATTTCTCCAGAGTTGAAAAAATATATTGTTAACCGGTTGAATAGCGCAATTAAAAAAGGGCACTTTTCAAAAAATAAATACAATGTAGATGATGTTTTAGATCAACTTTTTATAGAAGTGTATGATGCTATTGATCAGTTTGATAATGAGGACGAGTTCTATATCTGGTTGTTCAAACAAACGAATCAATTATTGGACGATATGATTGATGAAGAAAAGTTTGATGATCAATTTCTCAAAAACATAGATGACTATTCCAAACCTGAATGGGATGAAATGCAGGAACATTATAGTACCGATGGAGGAGGAGATCTACTCCTAATTGAAGAACTTGACGATATGTCGTACAATCATAATGATTATACCTTAAACGATGTATTCATAGAGGATAAAGAAACAGGATTGATTGATAAAATTGATAAGGGGTTGAGTGATTAAGAAATTGAACAACACATTAAATTGGTGTTAGCAAATTTACCCTTGGCTATGGAGAATGTTTTTCATTTATTTAGTAAGCAACATCTGAGTGTTAATGAAATAGCCCGTATTAGACACACCACCGTAGAAGAAATTCAACACCTTTTAAATGAAGCGAAAAGAGCTTTGCAAGTAAGCTTTTTAAATCGTTACCCAGTTCAATAACTAAAACAGCTACCTATGGAACTTTTAATTTACAACAGCACTTATGTTGAGGATGAACCCTTAGAGAATTTTAAGAATTTTCAATATGCGTTAAACATGAAACATTTGGCGAGCGATTTACTTGAGAAAGGATTGCGTCCTGAACAAATATCGGAAGCTTTTACTACCGCAATTGCTGTTGCAAATGCTTCAGGAATTCCAGTGAAGAAACATTTTATGCCTGTTTATAGTGCAATCAATAAGGAGATTATTCATGACTGCAAACTATCGCATTTAGCGTATGGTTTGGTTTTAATGAATGCTGATTTAAGTGCAGCTGTGGTTAGAGAGTTTCAAATAGGGGTGCTTACAAATTATTTGAATGAGGTGTTTTGAATTGGGGTTGAGACTTTTAAAAAGTAATTTCTAAACAGATGGGACAATGATCTGAGCCTAGGTAATTAGATAATATTTCTACGCTTTTGATTTTATCTACGAGCTGTTCACTGACTAGAAAATAATCAATCCTCCAACCGGTATTACGTTCTCTTGCTTTAAAGCGATAGCTCCAATAGGTATAGGCGATTTCTGACGGGTGAAAGTGACGAAAAGCATCTACAAAGCCACTGTCTATGAAATGATTCATTCCGTTAATTTCCACTTGGGTATACCCTGCGGTTTTATTGTAATTCGCTTTGTCGTTTTTTAAATCGATTGAGGTATGAGCCACATTAAAATCTCCACAAATAATAACGGGTTTTGTTTGTTCCAATTTCTTTACATAGCTAAGGAAATGTGCATCCCATTCTTTTCGATAGGCTAATCGGTCTAGTTGTTGTCCCGAATTAGGCACATAGACATTTACTAAGAAAAAAGCATCATACGAGGCGCATTGAATACGTCCTTCGGTATCAAATTTAGCAATCCCCATATCATTGGTTACGGATAGAGGTTGTGTTTTACTGAGTAAGGAGGTGCCTGAATACCCTTTTTTTTCGGCAGCATTATAAAATTGTTGGTATTCATTCATGGGCATTAAGGCCTTTTCAACTTCACTGTCTTGGGCTTTGGTTTCCTGTAGGCACAACACATCAGGATTCAACGTTTCAATGGTCTTAAAAAAATCTTTTTTTACAATAGCTCGAATGCCATTTACATTCCAGGAAATTATTTTCATCAGAGTTAATTTGTTTGTTTTTCTTTCTGTTGGTCCGTGTTCTCAGCCGAGGCATGTACTCGCCTCACGTATTTTGACGTGAAAGATACCCAAAGAAAAACAAACAAAAAAACCTATGCGTAAAAACGCGTTGTCTCTACCTTATTTTAAGAAGTCTGGCTCGTTAAAGGCAGGATTTGGATATTTATAAAATCCTTCTCCAGTGGCCACTCCTAATTTGTTTTTATCAATAAAGTGCTCTTTTAAATAGGCAACTGTTTTTTGCTTAATTTCATCGTTAGAACGCTCAGCGGCCATCACATTAATGTTGTATGCCGTAGTAATACCAACCACATCGAGAATTCCAAAAGGACCTAAAGGAGCTCCTGTGGCTTTCATCCATGTTTTATCGATAGTTTGTGGATCGGCTACTTCTTTTACTAGTAAGGTAGTAGCAGCGCTTAATAATGGAACTAAAAGTGAATTGAGAATGTAACCAGGTTGCTCTTTGTGTAGCGGAAGGGCTAGCATTCCAATGGCTTTGGCAAATTCTACTACATTGTTAAATACGTCAGGGTCTGTGGTAGGATGTCCCATAATTTCGGCTGTGTTATGGATCCAAATGGTATTGGCGAAATGTAAAGCTAAAAATTTTGAAGGTCTTCCCGTTGCTTCAGCGAATTGACTCGGTAGTAGGGTCGAAGAATTTGTCGCAAAAACCGTTTTCTTTGGAGCTACTTTTGATAGTTTAGTATAAAAATCTGTTTTTATTTGTGGGTTTTCAGGAATAGCCTCAATAAGTAAATCCGCCTCTTTTACAGCATCGGTTAAATCGGACGTATACCGAAGGTGTTGACAGGTTTGATCGAGCTGCGCTGGCGTAGCCTCGAGATCTTTTTTATACGCTTCACTCAATACGTCGAATTTAGCTTTTGCTCGTTCTAACGCTTCATCAGTAACATCATATACCGTAACGTTAAATCCGTGAAATGCGGTTTGAAATGCAATTTGATAGCCTAAAACTCCACTTCCCGCAATGGTTATATTTTTATAATTCATGGTACAATTTTTAAATTATTTATAGATTACGTGCTAAGACTAAGTAAAAGTACCATCTTAGATTAGCCCGTAGAATGACACAGGTCAGTAAAAAAAGCCCTAAAGCAATACAGGGCATTAGGGCAGAAGTTGGGGGTATAGCGACTTTATTTTAAATGAGATTGCAACATCCAGGCTGTTTTTTCATGTTGTTCCATGAGACCTGTTAGAAAATCACTAATTCCTTCAGCCTTCCATTGGTCAGCCACAGGTTTTAGCTCACCTCGTATAAAAAAGATAATGCTTTTATGGTCTTCTAATAATTCAGCGTACATATGTTGACTATCATTTTTATTCGTAGTTTTTTCTGTGAGATGTGTCAATTCCAAATAGTTCTTTAAGCTTGCGGGAACGTAATGACCAATCATGCGTATTTTTTCAGCCACAGTATCCACTATCTCTTGTTGTTCTTCGTACAGTGTTTCTAAATAAACATGGGTTGTGTGAAAATCGGGACCTTCTACATTCCAATGAAAATTTAATGTTTTTGAATAGAGAATGAATTCGTCAGCCAAGAGTTTTACTAACTGGTCTGCGATTGCTAAGGAATTTTCTTCAGAAATTCCAATGTTTGACTTTTTCATGGTTCGTTGTTTTACAATGAATAATAGGACAAAGGTATTGGTAGCTATCAGTGGCTACCATGATCTACATCAGGATAGTTCACTTTCGTATAGGTTTAGTAAAAGGGTTGCTTTTTTATGGTATTTAGGGAGGCTATCATTGGGGATGAGCAGTTTTAATGTGGGTGATGGAAAATGCTGAATTACTTCTGTTTATAGATAGGTAAAAAAGATATTTACTTCTTTCGTCTGATATACAGTTTTTTGTAAAATGTTATCTCAATGAAAGGACAAAGGTATTTTCCTTTACAATTATTATAACTGACCGATGTCAGTTTACCGAAGATAGACCCGTTTTTATTTTACAAATTGGCACTGATGAGAATATGGATTATCCCTAAGAGGATGATGCTTCCAAAAGCATAGCCCACCAGGCGTCCTGTAGATTTTGAGCCTTTAAAATAGGTAATTCCAAGTTTTACCAGCATATTACTAATGGTAGCGGCCATGATTACCGAAGAGGCTAATTTGATCTTATCACCGTCTAAGGAAAACTTAGACATGCTTATGGTAATAGCATCGGTATCTGCTAGTCCAGCAATTAATGCAGAGAAGTACAAGCCTCGCTGTCCCAGGTATTGTTCGCTGTAAAAAACGGCAAATAAAATAACGACATATACCACGCCAAAACCGATCGCATTGAGCATATTTAGGGGGTTTCCTAGTTTTATATTAGTATCGGGTTTATTGTCGTCTTTTCGCATTAACATTAAGGTTGCCAAAATACATACGATGGTTAGAATGCCAAAGGGTAAGGCTAAGTAGAATAAAATAGCATGATTAAAAATATACGCGAGTAAGGCTAATCGGGGAAACATAATAGCCGAAGCGACAATAATTCCGGCACTGTATTTTTTCGAAAGTTCAGGACTTTCTTTGCTTCGGGAGGCATAATTCCATGCTACAGCCGTGCTAGAGATAAGCCCTCCAAGAATTGCTGTAAGAATAATCCCCCTTTTTGAACCGACAAATTTCACTAAAAAGTATCCAATAAAATTGAGAAAAGAGACGATGACGATAATCGAACCAATTTCAAACGGATTGAGCAAATTATTGGGGCCATAGGATTTATTGGGTAGAAAGGGGAGGATCAACAGGGCGATGATGGCAAATTTTATAAAAGCAAAAAGTTCTTCTGTGGTAATATTGCTAATGATTGATCTAAAGCGAGTTTTTAGCGATAATAAGGTAACCACAATAACGGCTGTGGCCACAGCATCGCGATAATACGCGGCAGAGATCATAACGCCTAAGACAAAGGTGATGATGAGGGCTAAATTCGTGGTCAATCCCTTAGCGAATTGATCTTGTTTTTGATAAAAGACGTTGAGGACTAAAAATAAAATAAACGAACCGAGGCTAACAACGACAATCCATGAGGTAAAATGCTCAGCTAAGGTCCCTAAGGAAAAACCCAAGATGGCTACCATTGGGAAGGTACGAATTCCTGCAAATCCGCGTTCCTCTTTCATCTTATCAAATTCTCGTTCCAATCCTAAGATTAATCCAACCCCTAAACTTATCAGCACTCCAAAGATAAAAGATCCGGTTAAATCATTGATATCTAGTTGTATTTGCATAATGTTTTTACAATCATTAAAATTAATATTCTTTACTTTTAAAAATAGAAAAGATAATCCATACTCCCAATATAGCAGAGAGTACAAATCCAAAAGCACCTAAGAGTGGTACACCATTGATTAACGGAGGCATTTTGGTAATCATTAAAATAGACGAACCAATAGATAAGGCAGCGTTAATTACTGCCAAAACCAATCGATTGGTCGCTTTGTTAATAGAATGTTGAAAATCTTTAAGTCCGTTGATTTCGTGAACTAGCACGAGTTTACCTTCCTTTACCTTTTTAACGATGCTGTGGAAATCGTCAGGGAAGGTGTCAGCAAGCTTATTGAAGTTTTGAATACGAGAAAGATTCTTTTTAATTAGCTGTTTTAGGCTAAATCGCTTACGAGTGATCTCCGTAACATAGGGTTTTAGGTTTTCGGTGATTGAAAATGTAGGATCTAGTTTAAGCCCCACCCCTTCAATAACGATCAAGCCTCTGATGAGCATGTAAATACTATGCGGGAGGGTTATTTGGTTTCCGTATAAAACGGCTTTAAACTGATTGAGAACGGTTCCCATTTTGATATGTTCTATGGGGGTGTTACTTACGCTTTCAATCAATTCGTAGACATCGTATTTTAATTTTTTGTAATCGCTAATGGATGCTTTAATTGCGAGTTTTTCCAATAACGGAATAATCTTATCAATATCCTTTTTCATGAAATTTACGAGAAGATCTTCTAAAATTTCTTGATCTTGTGGCATGAGGGTTCCCATCATTCCAAAATCAATAAAACAAATCTGTTCGGTTTTAGGAAGGACAAAGATATTCCCAGGATGAGGATCTGCATGGAAGAATCCGTGGTCAAGAATCTGCGTTAGATATAAGGCGACCCCGCGTTGTGCAACTTCCTTACAATGTATACCGTTGGCCTCTAGACGTTGAATATCAGACACTTTAATGCCATCAATATACTCCATGCAAATAAGCTTGTTTGTAGAGAGCTTTCGGAAAATTTTAGGCACATAAATGTCCTGTACACCCTCAAAATCCCTAGCAAAGTGTTCGGTATTATCAGCTTCATGTAAAAATGCGAGTTCCTCTTTGATACTCTTTTCAAAAGAAGCGATTAGTTGCCTTGGTTGAAAAGCTTTTACTTGGCTGCTGTATGTTTCTAAGCTTTTGGCGACTTGTTTCATAATGGCAATGTCTGCCTCGATGGTTTCTCTACTTTGCGGACGTTGAATTTTTAGGATGACCTCAGTACCATCTAATAAGGTTGCTCTGTGTACTTGTGCCATCGATGCTGCGGCAAGTGGCGATGTCTCGATGGATTGAAAATAAGTGTCGCAGGTAGTTTTTAATTCCTGTTCAACAAGTTCTTTAACGTTGAAGTCTTTAAGGGCAAGGGCGTGATCTTGAAGCTTTTCAAGTTCCTTGGTTAAGGTAGGCGGAAGCAGATCTTCACGATTGCTAAACAGTTGTCCTAATTTTACATAGGTTGGTCCCAATTCTTCCAATACCATCCGAATGCGTTCATAGGTGGATAGCGCAAGATTTCGCTCTGTATCAGGATGTGATTTAAGGTACTTCTTTGGTATTAACTTAAGTAGTCCACTATGCGCCATAACATCTTCAAAGCCGTATTTGGTGAGCACTGAAAATAGCGTATAATAACGTTTGATCTCTTGTTGATTTGGTAGCTTTAAACTCGGCATAGCGGACTGTTTGTTTATGTATTATGGTGTGATTTTCTCTTGGTTTAGCTTGTTTAAAGTTTAAGGATATCCGTTGGCGTTTCTACCAAGATGGTTTTATCTCCGCGTAAGGCGATGGGTTGCTTCATAATTTTCGGATTGTGTTGAATCATTTTTATCCAATCGTTATCCGAAAGATTATGCGGTTCAAAGAGTGAGGTATAGGCAGGGTGTTCTTGATTAACCAAATCTTTAATGTGCAGTTGTAGCTTGTCGGCTAGTTCTGCTAATTGCGTTCCAGTCACTTTGGTTTTTAACATGTCAATCTCTCGAATGGGATAACCTTCCGCCTTGGCATAGGCTAAGGTTTGTTTAGCGCGTTTAGAATCCGAATTGTAAAATAGGGTTATTTGTCTATTTGAGGTAGCTATTTCTTCCATAATTTCAGGTATTAATTTCTGTTGTCTTGCTCAATTTTTTGTTCTTCTACATAGTGTTCTAAGACTTCTTTTAAACTTTTGAGGTACACTTGCATTACATTTTTGTCGATTTCTGGATGGCTATCTACCGGTAAGGTGAGTGGGTTTTCATCTAACGATCGATAGAGTTCAGGATAATCGGTTTCAATTTTTAAGGTCAGTTGGGTGATATCTTGAAGTATTTTATGAAGATCTTTCATGTTTTATGTGTTTATAGGTTAAGGTATTTATTCGTATCTCAGAGCGTCTATGGGGTTTAACTTTGCTGCTTTTCGGGCAGGAAAATATCCAAAAGCAACGCCAACTAAGGCCGAAAATCCAAATCCAATAAGGATTGAATAGCCCGCCGTGGGAATGAAAAACCCTGTTGCTTTATAGATAATTTGATTTCCTATAAATCCAAAAACGACACCAATAGTACCTCCCACGAGACTCAATACAACGGCTTCGATTAGAAATTGACTTAAGATATCGCTTTCACGAGCGCCAATGGCTAGTCTTGTACCAATTTCTCGCGTTCGTTCTGTAACAGAAACTAGCATAATATTCATGATACCGATGCCTCCGACAATCAGTGAGATACTGGCTACTGCTCCGAGTAAAATGGTTAATATACCTGTTATATTCCCCGTAATTTCTTGCAATTCAATTTGGGTAGTGATATCAAAATCATCTTCATCGTCGGGATTAATTTTATGCGATTCACGCAATAATTCAATAGCTTCAATTTCAGCATCGGCAATGTGATCTTCACTCAAGGCACTGGCCATGATTAGGTTGTATCCGCGTTGATGTCCATAGAGTCTGTTTTGAATGGTCGTGTAGGGGGCAACGATAATGTCATCCATGTCTTGTCCCATACCACCAGAACCTTCTTTTGTCAATAATCCAACAACCGTAAAAGGGACTTTATCAATGCGAATTTGTCTCCCAATTGGATCTTGTCCTGGAAAGAGCTCTTCTCGAATTGTAGCACCAATAACACAGTATTTTTTGGCTGTTTTCACATCGTCTTCGGTAAAGAATTCACCCAATTCAATGGCCCGACTGGTAATGAAAAAATAATCAAACGAAACCCCGTAAACGGTGGTAGATTTGTACCCATTGGGACCAATAGCTTGCGCTCCAATAGCTACTAATGGAGATATTTTGGGCATCCAAACCGCATTTTTCTGTAAGATATCTAAATCTTTTTTATCAATGGGGCGACCCATTCTGACATTAATCCCCGCTTTGTGTTCAGTTTTTGTTTGGATCATCAATAAATTGGTGCCTAAGCCTGAAATTTGATTTTGTACTTGTAAGGTGGCTCCTTCTCCAGCAGAAATAGTCATAATCACCGCACCCACCCCAATAATGATCCCTAACATGGTTAAAAGACTTCGGGTCCGATTTTTATTAATAGACCGAAATGCAACTTTAAATATTTTAAAAAACCTTTTCATATAGTATCTTTTTATGGAGTTGAAGGTTTTTCTAGTTCCTTAAGAGCGAATTCTTTATTCGATCTGTTTTCAATGAGTTGGTCAGAGATAATTTGTCCATCACGAAGGTAAATCATCCGTTTTGCAAATTGTGCAATCTCAGGTTCATGGGTAATCATCACAATGGTTTTTCCTTTATTATTCAATTGAACAAAGAGATCGGCAATTTCAATACTCGCTTTACTGTCGAGATTCCCCGTAGGTTCATCAGCTAAAATGAGTGCGGGATTATTCACTAAAGCTCTGGCAATGGCAACACGCTGTTGTTGACCTCCAGAGAGTTCATTGGTTTTATGGTAAATTCGGTTTGCCAAGCCCACCTGTTCTAAGGCTTTTTTGGCCAGTTCTTCCGCGTTGGTAAATTGTCCCGTCCGATCGTAAATTAAAGGAAGTTCCACATTTTCTAAGGCCGTGGTTCTAGATAAGAGATTGTAACTTTGGAAAATGAATCCAATTTTTTGATTTCTAACATCAGCGAGTTGATTTTTGTTAAGGGAATTTACGAGAACTCCATCCAATTCATATTCGCCAGATGTTGCTCTATCCAAGCATCCTATAATGTGTAATAAGGTAGATTTCCCAGAACCAGACGCTCCCATTATGGCTACAAATTCGCCTTGTTCTATAATCATGTTTATGTCGGTAAGTGCATGTACTTCAATCTCTCCGTTTTTAAAAACGCGACTTAAATTTTTGGTTTCTATGACTTTTTTTGCGGGCATTTACACTTATTTTTTAACTTTTATGCCATTAATTACCTTTAGGCCTTCGGTTATGGTTGACCCGTCGAGAATGCGTTTAATTTCCGATTGTAATCCGGTTTTAATGCCTACTTCAAAAAATGTAAAATCTAAGTCTCCTTCCTCATTTTCATAAAAAAAGCCATTGATAGAAGCAGGAAGGTCTTTTTTGAAATTTGTAGGAGTATACAATTCCTCATTTTCTAAGGTTTTTAGAAAAACGGTTTGGAGTGAATCGGGGAGACTCTTTTTTGCTTTGGCTTTTAAAACGGGTTTCATTTTTTCTAAGATGATTTCATTTGGTCTAAAACGCAAGGCAGAATTATTAATGAGAAGCACATCCGAAGCAGCATCAGTAATAAATGATAGATTTGCCGTCATTCCAGGTAAGAGCAATCCGTTTTTATTGTCAACATCAACCACCACTTGATAGTTTACTACGTTATTAATCTCAATAGGTTGGAGTCGTCGTTGACTTACAATTCCGTAGAATTCTTTTTCAGGATAGGTTTGTACGGTAAATCGAACGCGCATACTATCTTTGATGTATCCAATATCACTTTCGTCTAGATCCGCTAAGATTTGCATTTTAGAGAGATCTTCGGCAATGACAAATAGGGTAGGTGTGGCAAAGGAAGCGGCTACCGTTTGACCTTCTTCTACACTACGTTCAATGACAGTACCATTAATAGGAGAGGTGATATGTCCATAACCTATATTTACTTCAATTGTATTCACAGCAGCTAAGGCAGCTTTTTTTGCGCTTAGCGCTTGGTTGTATGCAAATTTTGACGCATTGTATTCTTTGGTAGAAATAACCCCTTTTTCGTATAATTTTGAATTTCGTTCATGCACATCTTGTGCTTGGTTAAGTTGTGCTTGACTGACACCTAAATTTGCTTTTGCATTAATTAAATTGGTCTTTAATAATTTTAGATCCATTTGTGCTAAAACCTGTCCAGCTTTTACTTTGTCATTAAAGTCTACATATATTTTCTCAATAGTTCCAGATATTTGTGTACCAATATCTACAGTGTTTATCGCTTTCATAGTCCCCGTACTAGACACATTTGACTCAATATTTCCCTTTTGGATAGGAGTATAGGTATAACTTATATTTTTAGCGACCAGTCTAGGCTTTACATAAAAAAAACCGATAATTAAGAGTAGAATAAAAAGGGCAATTACCCATACGTATTTTTTCATTTTATGCCAACTTTAGTTGCACAAATTTAACAGGTAAGAATGGGGATTAATATGACCTAGGTCATTAAAGTAGTTTTGATTAGCTCTAAAACGTACTATTTTATGCCTTGGGGTTTTTTGGGTATGATTTTAAGTCGACGGACCAAGGTTTCTGAATCCATAATGTGTTCCGTAATCGCAAAGATTTCAGCTCTATTTTTTCTATAATCTTTTACAAATTGGGCGAGGTCATTTTCGAGTTGTACGTGGTCTTCTCTAAATTGATGTGAATCGTATTTAAAAGGATCGTCAATTAATTCTGCCAGGTGCTCTAGGTGTTTTTGAACCTTTTTTAAAAGGGTATCACACTGAGCATCTACTTGAAGTAAATGTACTTCAATTTCTTGAACCTGATCAATATTTTCTTTTTTAGAAAGCCATAGAAAATACTTGTCAATGAGGTGATGCATAAACTTTAAATCGTCATTAAAAAACAAGAGGTCGGACTTCCAATGTTCTGTTAATACGTATAATGATGGCCAGTTGGCTTCATGAATGTAATTGTCGTTGGGTCTATTTCTGAAATTATACATGAGTCATATTGTTTAGTTAGGTTTTTGTTGTCTTAATGATTTGCATTGAAATGGCATGATTGTTCATTGCCTTTCCCTAGGAATCATGAAGTAAAAGTACCGAGTTTTGAGAGGGGTAAGAATGATATATATCAGGATTTTAGTTTTTTTTACATGATATAAGTCATTGTATAAGCGGGATTTAGTGTCTATTTTTGAGTCAATTATTAATCTAGGATTAGCATTTATCGTATGAAAACAATTATACACGCCACCGATTATTCAGCCAATTCAATAGCTGCATTAAAATTTGCTCATGCGATGAGCACTCAAATGAACGCAAAGTTATTAGTACTCCATGTATTTGATATACCTACGGTACTTAGTACAGAGGTTAAAGAGCCTTATCAACATCTCGAAAAAGAGGTGTTTAAAATGCATCAAGCTAGGTTAGAAGATTTGTGTCGGATACATTTAGGAACTGCATATGATCATAAATATGTGCAGATAGAGGCGATTGAAAATACATCCATCGTTGATGGAATTGTGTCAAAAGCGATTGAAGTCAATGCTTATTTGGTGGTAACGGGTATAAAGGGGGTTAGTGCATTGAAAGAGTTGATGATGGGAAATACGGCTAAACATCTCATAGATATATCACCTTGTCCGGTGTTGTCTATCCCTATGGGAGCGAATTACCATCCAATTAAAACCATGGTGTATACTACGGATTTTGAAGAAGAAGATCTCCATGCGATCTATAAACTGATTGAAATGGCGCGCTTATTTGATGCGGAAATAACCATAGTGCACTTTCCTGTTGAGAAAAGTAAAGAAATAGTTTCGGAAATGAATACACTCAATGTAAAAATACGAACGATGGTCGATTATCCGAAAATACATGTTGAGTTGGTTCCAACGGATGATGTGTTTAGTACGCTCAAGGGCTATTTGGTGGATAAGGAAGCGGATGTGGTGGCGATGATGGAACGAAAAAATGTAGGCATCTTTAAAAAAATATTTCATCGAGATTTGGTGAAGAAAATGGAATCATACGGGCAAATTCCTTTGCTTAGTTTTAATCAAATAAATCGCAAATTGTTTAACGTTTAATTAAAATCCCATGGCTAGAAGAATATATAGAATTTTAATTGGTATTGCCATTGGTATAGGCGCTTATTTGATACTGACTAGAGCGTCGCATTCAGATGTGTTTTTAATCTCCATTTCGAGTGTCGTGTTTCTACTGATGAGTGTTAGTACACACGGACTCATAGCTCATTCTGTCCGCCCAAAAATAAAAGAAGGACTCTTTGGTTATCCATTATTGATGGGATTGGTAACGGTTATTTTATTTTTGTTATTTATCTTTTTTATCATTCCCGCATTATCACCTGATTTTTTCTATTTGAAGTTAAAATAAAGAGATTCGTATGGGTTGTGAAGATAAGCGGCGCGTTGGGGAGTCTGGTGTTGGAGTAATTTTACCCGTGGGAAATGTTTTTTAGACACAGGACCGAACGACCAAAATTAGTCTTGCAGACTAATTTTAGAGAGGGGCCAGCTGGTGCGTTGGTTTTCTTTAACACGAATGTCTTACTCAGCAGTGCGTAAAATTCCACGAAAAAAAAGGAGCTGTGCTCGTATTGCACGAATCGTTACGTTCAAAAATATGAGTTAAGAAAGTAAATCTTGAATGAAGACTGTAGACTGTAGACTGAAGACGCTGATAAGTGTTTTACCCACAAAGCCTCTTAGAACTTGTCATTCAGAGTGCAGCGCAGCAGAGGATCTTATGAATACTAGCACCGAGTACGCTTTAATAGGTTTGAGTTTTAGACACGAATTCACACGAATCTTTTGCTTTGCAAAAATGGGCTTGAGAAACTCCGCACAAAAACTTCAACAATCAACAATCCTTAATCGTTAATCAATTCGTTTCCCACTAGCTTTCATGTAATTTGGTACGGAATAACCTTCCAGATGTGCTGTGCGAAAATTTGCAATTTCTACGCTCGTATTTCACGAATAAGGGGATGGTAGTGGTTTTTTAGACACAGGACCGAACGACCAAAATTAGTCTTGCAGACTAATTTTAGAGAGGGGCCAGCTGGTGCGTTGGTTTTCTTTAACACGAATGTCTTACTCAGCAGTGCTTAAAATTCCACGAATAAAAAGGAGCTGCGCTCGTATTTCACGAATCGTTACGTTCAAAAATATGAGTTAAGAAAGTAAATCTTGAATGAAGACTGTAGACTGTAGACTGAAGACGCTGATAAGTGTTTTACCCACAAAGCCCCTTAGAACTTGTCATCCAGAGTGCAGCGCAGCAGAGGATCTTATGAATACTAGCACCGAGTACGCTTTAATAGGTTTGGGTTTTAGACACGAATTCACACGAATTTTTTCTTAGCGCTTCGCAGTATTCCACGAATAAAAGGAGCTGCGCTCGTATTGCACTAATCTTTTGCTTTGCAAAAATAGGCTTGAGAAATACCGCACAAAAACCTCAACAATCAACAATCGTTAATGAATTCGTTTCCCACTAGCTTTCATGAAATTTGGTACGGAATAACCTTCCAGATGTGCTGTGCGAAAATTTGTAATTTCTGCGCTCGTATTTCATGAATCGTTACGTTCAAAAATATGAGTTAAGAAAGTAAATCTTGAATGAAGACTGTAGACTGTAGACTGAAGACGCTGATAAGTGTTTTACCCACAAAGCCTCTTAGAACTTGTCATTCAGAGTGCAGCGCAGCGGAGGATCTTATGAATACTAGCACCGAGTACGCTTTAATAGGTTTGAGTTTTAGACACGAATTCACACGAATCTTTTGCTTTGCAAAAATGGGCTTGAGAAACTCCGAACAAAAACTTCAACAATCAACAATCCTTAATCGTTAATGAATTCGTTTCCCACTAGCTTTCATGAAATTTGGTACGGAATAACCTTCCAGATGTGCTGTGCGAAATTTGCAATTTCGCATTGTTCATGGAAATTCCAATATTCAAATCCCAAATCCAAAAAAATAAGGAACTTTCAATAGTTAAAGAATCACATGGATACAAGAATTGTAAAAGATAAAAATTATTAAATTAGATTCCCTAATTTTAAGGACTACTATTTCATATTAATTTAACAGATGTGTACAATTTCAGATCGTATAAAATTTTGCAGTTGTGGTGGAGATGAGGTAGACATTGAAGAGCTTAATCACTATTGGCTTTTATATCGTTTTACGACGTCAAAAGATTTAGAAACACTCGGTCTCGTTATGGTGCCCGAACTTACATTGTCTCCGGAGTACGCCTTAAATGAGGCAACACTAGAGCGCGTATTGAACGATGGGGATGCCTTTGATAAGGAATTTGATTTTAAAGAAAAAGATCGCATGGTAATTGTTCTAAATAATCACCAAAAAAAAGGCATTCCAACCATGGAGTATACCTTTGAGTATTATGCAGGGCAATGGGATATTGTTATTGTAGAAGATGAGGAACCTTTTTATCTCGAAAATAATTTTGACGAAATAGATGGGGGTGCACTTAAAGAAGATTAGCAAAAAGAAAATAATTAAAGTGTATTAACTACTCCATTCCTAAAGGGATTTATTATTTGTTGAAGACGAGATTACGTACTTTAAAAAGAGGAATTCCAAATGATTAAATCACCTCATAGATTTTCACTATCCTATGGAAGAAAATGGGGCAAGGAGCTTTAAATGAGTTATTCGCTACTCCCGAGGATTTGGGATTAGTATTTTAAAAATCACTCGAGTTAACGCTAGTTAATTTAGCTGAAAATCAATTGTATAGCGCAGGTGTAATAACGAGCCACTTCAATGTGCTTCCTTAATTTCCAAACCTTTAATTTGGTAGATTTTACGGTTATCTTCAGCGGCATTGCCATCAGGTTGGGACAAGAGAAGTTTATTGGATTTATCAATTTTTTGTATGCTTAAATAATCCCATGCTGGTATATGTTCAAATTGATTTCGTTTGGGATTGAATAGGTAGTATTTTTTAGCACAATTTTTTCCACATGCTAGGGGGATTGAAAAGTCGATATACCCATCGAGATTATAATCATAAAATGAAAAATGGATGGTGCCTAGTGCAGTAACATCTTCAATAGAATCAATGGTTTGCAGTAATTTATTAGCTTTAAAAACACGTAGTTTTTTAATACCTGCGTAAGCGCCAATATTGGCTGAATGACTTAAGGCCTTATCCCAAACAACATCTAAGGTAAACCGTTCAACCTGATAGGTTGCGGTTTTATTAATCTCAAGCGCAACGATTGCTTCTTGCGGAAATTCTTGCCAGTGTGTTTCTTGTGAAAATAGGTAACCAGGCAGTAGGCATAGCGCGATGCATAAGATGTTTCTCATAATAGGTTTAAAATTACGATTTTTTTTGGGAATGGTTTGGGAGGATGGGGGAGTTGAAAAATTGGGAGAGGTAGGTGTTTTTTTGTTTTAGGAATTAGTTTTACTGTATTTTGGCGCGTTTTTTTGGTCGTTAAATTGTGGTAAGTGGTTGAATTTTTTGAGCTAATTGGAGAAATAGTCGTATTCCACAATTTAACAACTTCCCCATATTTATAGGGCTTGTTTAATCAAACTCATAATATATTCTAAATTAGCTGTGTTTTTTATAACTAATTCGTAATCCCCATTACCCCAATGACCAGTAGTTGAAACATCGCGCATTAATGATTTGGGATCGTCTAAAGTACCTTTGGTTTTATTAATAAATAGTTTTATGCCTTTTTTTAGTATTACTATATCTGCTATGTTTTTATTTTTTTTAAACGCTATGTAAAGTTTTTTAGGTTCTATATCAATATCATCAGCCAGATTGACTATTGCATCCCTAAAAGTCTCATATAATTCAATAATATCATCCGACTTATTAGCTGTATGGTCTTCCTCTGTGTAAACTTTAATTTCTTTGGTAACAGCTTCTAGTTGATTATTACTTGATGTAATGGGTTTTATACTTTCTGCCGATTTACTCTTCTTTATTTGATTTACGCTGATTAAATTATTCTCATATCGTTTAACTTCCCATAACTCAATCGCAATGTCTTTAAAGTTTGTTGCTGTTTTTTGATTTTCTGTAAAACCAGTTGACACAAAAACGACTCTTGTTTGACTCCAATCAACATCTGTACGTTTTATATTCTGTTTTAAGGTTTCGTTATATTCTATAATAAAGTCTGCTTTATTTTCTAACATTAAACTCAAGTATGTAAAACCTTGGTCTACTACGCTAATATTTTTACTTCTTTTGTATTCAATGATTATGAATGCATCTGATTGCCTGTCGTAAGCCAAAGTATCTATCCGTTTGTTTTTAATAGAGAACTCTGATTTTACTAACTGTAAACCCATTAACTCATTTAAATTATTTTCAAAAAGTGATTGTATTTCTCTTTCTAATTTAAATGGTTTTTCTTTTATTATATCAATAGAATCTTTTGATTTTAAGCTATATAAATGCATGCTATTTATGTTTGATTAAACATCTTATAAATTCCCACCAACGCCTTTAAATTTCTCCACAAACGAAGCGATTTTTTGAAAAACACTTTGTTTTTTACTTAAAAATTTGGGATTTAACGGACTCATTTTTGGTAAAATGGAATTTAACTCTGTGCCGTTTTCACTAGCATATTCTCGTTTTAGCGAATGCATAATATACCGTTTCGCTTCTTTTGCGTTTAAATTCTCTTCCATTATTAACTGCATTGCCTCTTTTTGTTGTTTGATTTGTGCGTATTTAAAAAAGGCATCAATAATGGTGGCTTTGTCGTTTATTTCATCTAAATCGGTAGCATTAATAAAATCTATGACTAAACTTTCTTTTGCTCTATTACCAACACTGGCTCGTATTACGCGTCTTATTTCGTCTACTAAATCTTCTTTGTTTGCCGTTTTTTTATGCTTATCAAAGATTAATTCCAGAATATAGTCTAAGTTTATTTCTTGCGATTTTAACAAGTCTACTTCAAACACCACATCATCCCAATCAATATCAGATTCTTCGACTTCTTTGCCTTGTTTTTCCCGACGCAACCAATCGCGAATGTCGTTATAGGTAGAGCGATAATCTTGAACGGCACGTTCTGTTGGCAATTCTATTGCTTTCATTATCGCCATATCTTCATCGCTTACAAAGTGTTCTTCTTTAAAGGCTTCTATAGCTTCAGCATCATTTATATCAACCGATTGAAAGGCTTTTAGCTTGGTAAACTCGTCATAATTTTGAAGAATATTCTCTACGCGTAAGTATTCACCAAACAGTTTTGAAAACTCTTTTTTATCCTTTTCGGTTACAATTTCATCTGGATTGGGGAATTTTTCTTTGAGTTCTTTTATCACTTCCACATATCCCCTACGGGCTTTTCCTGTAGCAATATCGGTAAACCCTTCTAAGTATTCTTTATAACTTTTCTCTAATACTACGTTTCTGGTGTTGCTGTCTCCAAAAAGCGTAATGGCATCAATAGTAGCTTGTTCTAAATCTCTAAAGGTAACAATATTACCAAAGGTTTTTGTGGCATCATAAATACGATTGGTACGTGAAAACGCTTGTATTAAACCGTGATAACGCAAATTTTTATCTACAAACAAGGTGTTAAGACATGGCGCATCAAAACCAGTTAAGAACATACCCACCACAATAAGCAAATCTACTTCCCTATTTTTAACTCGTTTGGCAAGGTCGCGGTAATAATCTTGAAATCCTTTGCTATCAATACTATAATTCATTTTAAACATGGCATTATAGTCATTAATAGCAGCGGTTAAAAACTCTTTGGCACTCACATCCATTGCGGTTGGCTCAAAAGTTTCGTCTGCAATTTCTCCAATGGCATGTTGTTCTTCGTTGGCTGCAAACGAAAATATTGTAGCTATTTTTAAGGGTTTTTCAGCGTTTTTTTGTAAACCATTTAGCTCTTGGTAATAACACTTTGCCGCATCTACACTGCTTACCGCAAACATGGCATTAAACCCGCTGTTGGTTCCTTGTGTTCGATGGGTTTTTTGTCGGTAATTTTTTAAAATATATTCTGATATTTCGTTAATCCGTTCGGGATGCAGCAGGGCTTTTTTATTTTCTGCGGCACTGAGTTTTTTTTCGTCAATTTCAGTTTCTAAGACTTTAAATTTTGGACGAACATCATTATAATCGACTTTAAACTTTAGTACTTTATCGTCTCTAATAGCATCAGTAATCACATAAGAATGTAACTCTCTTCCAAAAACGCTTGCTGTAGTTTCTGCACCTAAGGCATTTTCTGGAAAAATTGGAGTGCCTGTAAAACCAAACTGATAGTATTTTTTAAATTTCTTTTTTAGATTCTTTTGTGCTTCGCCAAATTGCGAACGGTGAGCTTCATCAAAAATAAATACGACTTGTTTTTTATAAATTGCTAAGTCTTTTTCGCTTTTAATTAGATTGTTCAGTTTCTGAATGGTGGTAACAATAATTTTATTGTCGTCTTTATCAATATTACGTTTTAAGCCAGCAGTACTATTAGAACCATTGACACTATCTGGAGAAAAGCGTTGGTATTCTTTCATGGTTTGATAGTCTAAATCTTTTCTATCTACCACAAAAAATACTTTGTCTATAAAATCTAATTGTGTGGCTAAACGTGCCGCTTTAAAACTTGTTAATGTTTTACCAGAGCCTGTGGTGTGCCAAATATAACCGCCACTTTCGGTAGAAGACCAGCTTTTTGCCTGATACGAACTTTTAATTTTCCATAAAATACGCTCGGTTGCCGCAATTTGATACGGACGCATTACGAGAAGCGTATTACTTACATCAAAAACGGAATAGGTTAGTAATACATTAAGCAGGGTATTTTTCTGAAAAAAGGTAGCCGTAAAATCTTTAAGGTCGTTAATAGCGGTATTGTCTACTTTTGCCCAATTCATGGTAAAGTCGAAACTGTTTTTATCTCGTTTTACGGTATTGGCAAAATAGCGGCTGTCTGTACCGTTAGAAATGACAAAAAGCTGTAAGTATTTAAAAAGAGAATTTTCGGTATTAAAACTCTCTTTGGTATACCGGTGTACTTGATTAAAAGCTTCGCGAATGGCTACCCCACGTTTTTTTAGTTCTACCTGCACCATAGGTAGTCCGTTGACTAGAATAGTAACATCATAACGGTTGGCATGGATTCCTTTTTGTTCAAATTGCGAAATGACCTGTACTTTATTCCGTGTAATGTTAATTTTATCTACCAAATAGATGTTTTGGATGTGACCATCGTCAAACACAAAATCGTAGATATAGTCATCGTGTATTTTTCTTGTTTTATCTAAAAGGTTATCACCCGGTTTATCTAAATATGTTATTACAAACCGTTCCCATTCCGCATCGGTAAATTGCATGTCATTAAGTGCTTGAAGTTGTATTCTTACATTGGCCAACATGGCTTGTTGGTTGGTAAGCTGCGGCAGATACTCATACCCTTGATTTTGTAAATCTTGGATGAATTCTCTTTCTAAACCTGCTTCGGTTTGGAAACCGGCAGGTACCTCATTAACTTCCGAAAATTTTTTATAGTTTTCTAAAACAATAAAGTTATTAGATTCTGCTATGGTTTTGTAATTCATAGTGGTTAGGTTTGAGTGATTAGGTTTTAGTGGTTAGTGGTTAGTGATTTTTGGAGCGCGTTAAGCATTTTTCCTACTTCCTGAATTAGGTTTGTGGCCTTTTCTATCTCTAAATTAGTTAGATACGTGACTTTTACACAAAGTAAAAGTTGAGTTTCTAATTCTGCTTTTGAACCTTTTGCAATGGATAGAAACTGTATAAATTCTTTTGTTGAATTTCTTCCTTGTCCTTCAGCTATATTACTTGGAATAGAAATAGCCGACCGTCTAATTTGGTCACTTAACGCAAAACGTTCTTCTTTAGGGAGTTTTTTTACCAGCCTATATACTTCGGTGACAAGCTCCATTGCCCTTTGCCAAACAATTAAATCTTTAAAATCTTTTATCATTTTTTTCTTTCTTTTCACTAAAAACTAACCCCTAACCCCTAAAAACTAAGCAGCTTGTTGCGGTAATACTCATATTGTTTTTTACGCAATGCTATTTCTTTTGGTAACCCTTCGCTGATGGATGTAGTTAGCGTATCAAATTTATCTAAGATGGAAACGATACGTTCTTGCTCTTCTAGTGGTGGAACAGGAATACTTAGTTTATTCAAAATAGTTTGTGTTAAACTTGGTACACCACCAGCCTTATTTAATTTAGCAAGGTTTTGTGTTTGTAGATAGTAGTAAACAAATTTGGGGTTAATAATATTAGTGTATATTTCTGTCCAAAAAATTGTATCAACAGTCCAGAAAGGAAAATCTACATAAAATAAATTTCCTAGAGAACCTTTCCTTGGTATTAAAACAGATGGTTTATTATATACTGCTGTATCTATGTATTTCATTACACCACCAGAACCATAAACAGGAATATTACCTTCTTTGAATTTTTTATAATCTTTACCATTTTTTATTTTCAACACCTCCCCCAAAGTTTTCCATTCCACTTCTTTATTATTCATTAACCATTTACCATTAACCATTAAAGGCGTTAACAACTTGTCTCTATAAAAGCTATATTGCTTTTTACGTGCAGTAAGCTCTGTGGTAAGCTCTGTGGTAAGCTCTGTAAAGGTATCTAAAATACGAACGATTTCTTTTTGAACCGATAGTGGTGGGATGGGGATTTGTTTATTTGCATAATTACTGATCCATTGTCGCTTATGATCACCATCTACTAAATCACTAGGTAATGTATTTATCCAGTGATAAATATATCTTAACAACACTTTAGATTCATCTTTAGATGTAATCATTTTCATTGCCGACGACTTCACTTTAAAATCAAAGTCCACCCATTTATTAGCAGTTGTAAAATCATCAAAAATGATTACAGGATTTTCTGATGCTTTATAAATACCATTTGTTTCATCTGTATAACCTAGTATAAAAGTTTTACCTGCTGTTAAAACAGGTATTTCATAATCATCATGATATTCTTTAGACTTTACACGATATTTTGTTGGTTGTTCATAAGCTGCAAAGTCCCCCAACGTTTTCCATTCCACTTCAACACCTTGTAACAATTTTTCTAAATAGTTCATTTCTTACGGCTTTGTTTTTTGGCTGTTTTTTCTAGTTCAGCTAGGGTTTTTAAATAGTCTTTTTCTACGGTGCTTAGGGTTTTGGCTTTGTACTTTTTGTATTCTTGTGTGGCCTTTTTTTTGGCTTTAGCATGAGAAACATTACCTGCACTTTCTAACACTTTACGTCCTGTAGAGGCTAAAATATTGTCTAGTTCTGTTACAAAATCTGCCATACGCATTTCGCGTTCTTCTATGGCATTTAGTTCTGCTAAATCAAAATAGGCAGCTACAAGGTTGTTGAGTACTTTAAGTTCTTTTTCTTCTAAAAAGTTTTTGGCTATCATCGCTTCGGCTTGGGTAGGTTGGTCTCCTTTAAAATTGGTTAACCCTGCGAAAGGTTTATCACTATCTACCCTTAAAAAAACAACTTCGCTTGCTGTATTTCCGTGTGCTGCATAGTGCAATTTATTTTGAACGATTTTAAAAAAAGTAATGCTTTCTTCACTTTTAGGGTCATAATCTGTAGCGGTAGCGTATAAATCCAATACCTGACGGTACATCACTTTTTCACTAGAACGAATATCTCGAATACGGTCTAATAACTCTTTCCAGTAATTTCCTCCGCCTACATTTTTTAGGCGTTCATCATCCATGGTAAAGCCTTTTACAATGTATTCTTTAAGGCGGCTAGTTGCCCATTGGCGAAAACGTGTAGCTATTTTAGAATTGATGCGATACCCCAAGGCAATAATCATATCTAAATTGTAATAATCCAATTCGCGACTTACTTCTCGGTTGCCCTCTTTTTGAACTGTTCGGATTTTCCGAACAGTTGCTTCGGGTGTTAGTTCTTCATCATTGTAAATATTTTTAATATGTTCACTCACAGTAGATTTTGCAGCTTGGTATAGCTCAACCAATTGTTTTTGAGTAAGCCAAACATCTTCATTTTCTAAATGAACCGAAAGTTCTGGTAATCCATCTTCACTTTTATAGATGATGATTTCGCTAGTATCTTTAGTCATCTTTTAGTTTTTAATTTCTGCTATTATAGCATCAATATCGGCACGTAGCTGGTCTATCTTTTTTACGGTGGTAGCTAGCTCGGCATTTAGTTTTACAATGTCTATCTTTTCTCGGGTATCCTTGGCTTCTACATAGCTACTTACCGAGAGGTTATAATCGTTTTCGGCAATTTTACTATTGTCTATAGTTGTAGCAACATGAGCAACTTCTTCCTTGGTATCAAAGTATTGCATAATCTGCGCTATATGGGAGTCTAAAAGCACATTGTTATTAGTTTCTTTTTTAAAGAAGTCTTCACCACTTACATCAATAAACTGGGTTTTGGTATCGGTTTTGTGTTTAGACAATACCAATATATTAACGGCAATAGATGTTCCAAAAAACAAATTAGGAGCCAAGGAAATAACGGTTTCTACAAAGTTATTATCTACCAAATACTTTCTAATTTTTTGTTCGGCACCGCCACGGTAAAAAATACCCGGAAAACACACCAAAGCAGCTCTACCTCTACTAGATAAGTAACTTAAGGCATGTAAGACAAAAGCAAAATCGGCTTTTGATTTAGGAGCCAACACCCCAGCAGGTGCAAAACGGTCGTCGTTAATCAACGTAGGGTCGTCATTGCCAATCCATTTTACGGAATATGGCGGATTGGAAACAATGGCATCAAAAGGTTTTTCGTTACTTAATTTAGGATCTATAAGTGTATCGCCCAACTCAATATGAAACTTATCGTAATTGACGTTGTGCAAAAACATATTCATACGCGCCAAGTTATAGGTGGTATGGTTAATTTCTTGCCCAAAGAAGCCTTCTTCTATAATATGGTTGTCAAAATGTTTTTTGGCTTGTAAAAGCAATGAACCCGACCCCACCGCCGGATCATAAATTTTATTTACTTTTTCTTGCTTGTGCATGGCCAATTGGGCAATTAATTTAGAGACACTTTGCGGTGTAAAAAACTCGCCACCAGATTTACCTGCATTGGCGGCATAATTAGAGATTAAAAACTCATAGGCATCGCCAAACAAATCGATTTGATTGTCTTCAAAATTGCCAAATTTTAAGCCTTCTACACCTTTTAAAACGGCAGCCAAACGGCTGTTTTTATTTTCTACGGTATTTCCCAATCGGTTACTGGTGGTATCAAAATCGGCAAACAAACCTTTAATATCTTGTTCTGACGGATAACCATTGGCAGAACTTTCAATGGCTGAGAAAATGGCGGCTAAATCGGTATTTAAATTAGGATTGGTATTGGCATTTTTAGCCACATTTACAAACAGCTGGCTTGGATAGATAAAATAGCCTTTGGTTTTAATGGCGTCTTCTCTAATTTCTGGAGTGATAACCGAATCTGGAAGTTCGGCATATTTGATACTATCGTCTCCAGCTTCAATATAATTGGTAAAATTCTCACTAATAAAACGATAAAAGAGGGTGCCTAATACAAAATGTTTGAAATCCCATCCGTCTACGGAACCGCGTACATCATTGGCTATTTTCCAAATTTGACTTTGTAATGCTGCTCTTTGGTTGTTGCTTGTCATTTTTTAATTGTATGGTATTTAGTTTCAGAAAATGAAACGTAATTTAATTAATTTTCTATTTTTAAATCGGTGGGTATTAAAGGGGTTAAAAATATAAATCTTTTTCGTGGTAATATAAAATATTACCAAGTAAAAAGGCTTTAAGAAAGTTAAATTAACTTGGATGATTTAACTTTCTACGCGCGGAATTTGTTTTAATTTAGTGCGTTCTGTACGTGTAATACAATGCTGAATCACTGTTGGAAATTTAATCATTTTAATGGTGGTTTTTTGTTGAATAATTGGTTGTCTGCAATGCTAAAATTTTATTGCCAAACACACGGTGATATTGATTAAATTCAATCCACACCCTTCCCCGCCATCCATCCCCCCAATTAATTCCTACCTTGTAAAGACGGACTGCAACTATTGGCAGTTTAGTGTAGGTGTAGAGGTGTACTGTGTTTAGTGTTAGGTGGTTGGGTTGTGATTTGTTTTTGAGCGTATTATTGGCACTAAGGAGGTGCGTTGTTTATAGTAAAATGAGGACGACGGTGTGCTGAGGTACAAGGAATCTCCTCTTTTTTTAATTTTTTTCACCCTTCTTTTAGACGCTTTTCCACTTTGATCGTACTACCAATACAAGGGAAATAATTCAAATGCGAACCGTCTTTTTTTTCAAAACATCCCTTGAAAATAGTCAGACGCACCTTGAATTTCACCTTAGCGACCGAGGGAGATTCACTGTGTACACAGGGCTTCTAAGGTAGCTGTAGTACTGAGTTTTCGTAAAGTTGAAAAGTTAGTTAGCGCGATACAGTAGGTGTGGTGAGAGGGCTGATGGCTTCGCACCACTGTATATAGCGTGAACTGCTTTTTCCTGCTGAACTCAGAGAATATTAGGGATGGATATAGATTTTCAACAGTCAAGAAGTATGATTGCATAACAGATAACAACGGTACGTCCCACAGCGCAAGGGAAATGATTCAAGACAAACCACAACATATCAGTCTAGCCTTATATAAGGAGTTATTCAACACCTTATATCCCCCCTTATGCCTATTTGCAAATAGGTATCTGAAAGATTTTGATGCCTCGAAGGATATTGTTCAAGAGGTGTTTATTCGATTTTGGACTTTAAAGGTGAAGGTGCAAGTTCCGGCGGTTTTAAAGGGGTATTTATATACGGCGGTAAAGAATAAATGTTTAGATCAACTCAAATCGGCGCGTGTAAAAAATACCGTTTCATATGACCCGCGTAAAATAGAACAGTTAGATCATGCTGATTATTTTTTGGCAGAAATAGTAACGGTTGAGACCTATACACTGCTCGACAAAGCCATTCGAAGTTTACCAACGAAATGCGAAGCGATTATTCGCTTGAGCTTATGTGAATACAGTACCAAGGATATTGCAGAGGAGTTGTGTATTGCCCCAAGTACCGTGCGTACGCAGCGGCAAATTGCTTATGAGAAGTTACGGAAAACCTTGGGCAATGTTAAATTTTAATCCAGTGCATTCTTTTTTTTTTACCACATTCTTAGACGCTTTTCCGTACGTGTCGTATTAGGAATATAAACACACAGCTTATGACGATTTTTGACAAAATTTATGCCTTAGCCGAAAAATTGGCGAAAGCGATCGTAAAAGGAAAACCGTTGGATGACTTAGATGAGTCTACCTTGTTTAATTCAGCAACGAAGAAACGTGTATATGAAAATCTTTCAGAAGATCATATTCAAGAGCAGTTACATTACTTACGTGAAATTGATGCTTCTGAAGAATGGGAGCGCTTAGTACCATATTTAGAACCGCGTAGTCATAAAGTACGTCCTCTGGTTATTGCTATTGCGGCATCATTGGCCCTTGTAGTCTCTATGAGTTATGTGTGGTTTATGAAAAAAAATCATGCGAAAGGAATGCATAACACACAAGTACATATTGAAGCAGGGAAAACCAAAGCAACCTTAACCTTGATGAATGGCAAGGAGGTTGTATTGGAAAAGGGAACTCAGTTTCAAACTGATAATATGCAAAGCAATGGGGTTCAATTGGTGTATCATCCGGAGGAATCTTTGGCAAGGGCGATGGAGTATAATGTCCTTACAGTGCCAAGGGGAGGGGAGTATCGATTGGTTTTATCTGATTCAACCGTAATTCTACTGAATTCTGAGTCGAAGTTAAAATACCCCGTTGCTTTTAGAAAAGGGGAAGATCGCAAGGTGACGTTACTTTATGGAGAAGCTTATTTTGAGGTGTCTCCGAGCACAAAACACGCTGGATCAAAATTTAGGGTGGAGTGTCAGGAGCAGGTTATTGAAGTATTGGGGACCACCTTTAATATAAAAGCCTATCAAGAGGAGGAATATACCTATACCACGTTGGTAGAAGGTAAGGTGAACGTAGCCGTAGGGAGTGAGGTTACTACCTTGCATCCCGGAGAGCAGTCCGTCCTTACCCGTGATACGAAACAGTTAGCCCTAGGAACAATACATACGAACGAAGTAACTTCATGGATTCGTGGAATCTTTGTCTTTAAAGATAAATCGCTTAACGAAATTATGAAGGTTCTTGCTCGTTGGTACGATGTTGAGGTAGAATTTAAAACAGCTGCCTTAGCGGAAGTGGAGTTTAACGGTGTATTGAGCAAGACGCAAAACTTAGAAGTTATACTAAACGGAATTAAAAATACAAATTTTATCAATGCCTATGAAATAAACCAAAAAACAGTAATTATCCACTAAAAAAAGAAAGGGAATAAAGCAGCTACGTGGAGGTACCTTGCTAAATCCCCTAATTCACTAATCGGTTTAAAAAACCAACTAATACACGAATTTATGAAAATTAAATTAACTAATGCGCTTTTCAAGCAAAGAAAAGGGGTCGTGCCTTGTGTGATGAGAGCGTTTCTACTCTTGTGTTGTTCGACCATTTTCGGATTTCCATCGGATCATATTTTTTCGCAGAACGTTGATCTTCGGATTGAAAAAGACCAAGAGATTACGGTGTATGAAGTCTTTGATCTCATTCAGAAACAGACGAAGTACAATTTTATTTATCAAGCAGATATTTTTAAGGACAGTCCCAAAGTACAGCTCAAAAAAGGGACGATCAAAGCGGATAAACTCCTGCGGAAAAGCCTACCCAATAAGGAGTATAAGATTATTAAAACTGATAATAATTATGTCGTGATCACGCGAATCCTTCCGCAACAAGTACAGCACGTACAACGAGATTCTATAAAAGTACATGGAGTGGTTAAAGATGTTGACGGACAACCGTTATTAGGTGTTACGGTTCGTGAATTAAACACACAAAACGGTGTTTCTACTGATTTAGAGGGAAACTATACCATTTATGTAGCAGGTCCCGAGTCTATCTTACAGTTTACCAGTATTGGATTCAACACGAAGGAAGTTGTTCTAGCCAATCAAACCACTTTGAATATAACACTTGAAGAAGCCACGACCGAATTAGCCGAAGTGACCTTGAATGCGGGATATTATAAGGTAAAAGATAGAGAGCGGACGGGGAGCATTTCGAAAGTTTCGCGAGAGGTGATTGAAAAGGACCCTTTAACTAATCCTATTTCCTCCCTTCAAGGAAGGGTAGCGGGTGTTGATATTGTACAAACAGCAGGCGTACCGGGAGCGGGATTTGTATTGCGCATTCGTGGAAATAATAATATTCGTTATACTGCCAATGAGCCTTTGTATATCATAGATGGGGTTCCCTTTTCAACGGTGAGTATGGGATCTTTTCAAACCTCAGGATCAGTCATACCTGATGAAGGTATTAGTCCTTTAAATAATTTAAACGCAGCAGATATTGATCATATAGAGATTTTAAAGGATGCTGATGCGACATCCATTTATGGATCAAGAGGAGCAAATGGGGTGGTATTGATTACGACAAAAAAGGGAACACAGGGACGTACCTCCTTTCAGCTAAATATGTCGTCAGGTATTGGGTCTGTGGCTAACAAAATAGATTTTTTAGATCCAGTTGATTATTACGCGATGAGAAAGGAAGCCTATGCCAATGACGGTATAGTTGACCTTCCAAGTGATGCTTATGACATTAATGGGACTTGGGATCAAGAGCGTTTTACAGATTGGCAAGATGTATTGATCGGAAAGACCGCAAATTTAACCTCCTTACAAGGTTCGTTGTCTGGAGGTAACGAACAAACGAATTTCTTAATTAGTGGAAATTTTAATAGACAAACCACCGTCTTTCCTGGAGATTATAAGAATGATAAAATTTCAATATTAACGAGCTTTCAACATCATACAGCTAACGATAAACTTAAGTTACAATTTTCAGCAAACTTCACCACGGATGAAAATTATTTACCATCGGCTAATATGATTCGATACGCATTAGCATTGGCACCAAATGCCCCTAAATTATATAATGAAGATGGGTCTCTTAATTGGGAGAATTCAACTTGGACCAATCCTTTAAGTGATCTTTTAGCGCTTTATACGGGTGACGGAATGAACCTAATCGCAAATACCACGGTCGATTATAAAATTACAGACCGTATTAAACTCCTTAGTAATATTGGGTATACCCAAAGTCATCTTAAAGAAATTCAAACCACACCCTCATCCAAATATAATCCTGCGTACGGACGTACAAGTGCTACATCATTAGCGGTGCATAATAGAAGCGAACGGAAGTCGTGGATTGTAGAACCGCAATTGCACGGGAACTTTACCATAGGAAATACAGAATTTCAATCGCTTGTTGGACTTACGTTCCAAGAGCAAAAAAGCAGTAATTTATTCATGTACGCGTATGGGTTTACCAATAATAGTTTAATAGAGAGTATCACTGCTGCTAAAAATTTGATCGGAGTTAATGAAACTGATTTGCAATATCGGTATCATGCTTTTTACGGACGAGTCAACATAAATCATCAAGGTAAATATTTATTGAACCTCACTGCGCGTAGAGATGGATCCAGTCGATTTGGTTCACGAAAAAAATTCTCAAACTTTGGAGGGGTTGGAGCCGCATGGATTTTTTCAAAAGAATCTTTCCTTCTAGGGGCTTTTCCTATGCTAAGTTTTGGGAAAATTAGAGGGAGTTTTGGAACCTCTGGAAGTGATCAAATTGGGGATTATCAGTATTTAGATACGTATTCTTTTGATTCCAGTCCTTATCAAGGGGATATTGGTTTATATCCTACACGACTATTTAATCCTGATTTTAGTTGGGAAAAGAATGAAAAGCTGGAATTAGCCTTAGAATTAGGCCTACTTAATGATCGAATTTTATTAAGTGGTAGCTTTTACCGGAATAGATCCTCGAATCAACTCGTAGGTATCCCATTACCAGGTACGACTGGATTTAGTGCGCTCAATGGAAATTTAAATGCCACTGTTGAAAATACAGGATGGGAATTCGAAGTAAATTCGGTCAATATAGACAACGAAAAATTTAAATGGGCAACTTCATTTAACCTTACCTTCCCCAAAAATAGACTCTTGGCATTTCCTGATTTAGAAGGATCTTCCTATAAAAATACCTTGAAGATAGGGGAGTCCATTAATATTTTGAAATTATATGAGTCCAAAGGAGTAAATCCACAATCGGGATTATATGAATTTACCGATGTAGACCAAGACGGAACAATCTCTTACCTGAATGACGCTAATAAGTTTATGAATTTAAATCCAACCTATTATGGGGGGCTTTCAAACCAACTTTCATATAAAAATGTTAAACTCGATATTCTCTTTCAGTTTACTAAACAGTTGGGTAAAAAATACTTAGCAAGTGCTGCTTCTATTGGAAGTTTAAATAATCAACCTAAGGGAATACTTGATCGATGGCAAAAACCTGGTGACGTTGCTTCATTACAACGTTTAACTAGTGGTGCCTCAAATGAAGTTTATTACAGAGAGAGCTTACATAGACAAAGTACAGGTATTATTTCTGACGCATCCTTTATTCGGCTTAAAACACTTTCACTTTCTTATCAACTTCCATTACCAAAGAGTTCAGGCTTTAATTGTCAATTATTCCTAAGAGGTCAAAATTTACTCACCTTTACAAAGTTTGATGGACCGGATCCTGAAACAAGGTCAAATTCCTCATTACCGCCACTGCAATTCTTCACGTTAGGAACCAATGTTTCATTTTAAAACCACTCGTATGAAAAACATAATTAATAAAAAACAGCTTTTATTCAATAAAGTTGATAGGAGAAAACCAATTTTTCTTGGTTTGTACATGATGATAGTAATCGCATTTTCATCCTGTGAAGATTTTGTAAATATAGACCCACCTATAGATCAACTTACTAGTGAAGTAATTTTTACAGACGTTACCTCTGTGAAAGCAACAATCCTTCATGTTTACAGTAGACTTCGTGATGTTAGTTTAACCGCAGGGGGTACACAAGGATTGTCCTATCTTTTTGGCTTATATGCGGATGAATTAACCAAATATGGTAATAATTTAGAATCTGTGAAACCTTTCTATGAAAATAATTTGGTAGCGAACGATAATACAATTTCGATAATCTGGAACCGGGCATATAATCTTATTTATGCTACCAATAACATCATTGAAGGTGTACAAAATACTTCATTTTTAACGGATGATGATAAAAATCAATATTTAGGAGAGGCCTATTTTTTAAGGGCATTTATCCACTTTCATTTGACCAATCTTTTTGGTGAAATACCCTATGTTGATAAAACAGATTATGTGGTTAATATGAAGGTTTCAAAGTTAAATGAACCCACTGTGTACGATAAGATTATTGCGGACTTAAGAAAGGCAGAATCTCTTTTATCAACGGAATATCTGACTCAGGCAAAGGTTAGACCAAATAAATGGGTGGTTAAGGCCGTTTTGGCAAAGGTGTATTTGTATAGAGCGGACTGGGAAATGGCCTTAAATGAAGTCTCTGCAGTTATTAATTCAGGATTCTATAGTTTGAATCCTGATATTAAAAAGGTGTTTCTTAAAGATAGTCCTGAGACTCTATGGCAATTCTCACCTAGCTTTGAAGGAGGGAATACGATTGAAGCAATGGATTATATTTTTAAAGATGGTCCACCCCCCACTATTGCTATGTCCCAATCACTGATCAACAGTTTTGAGGCCAATGATGCGCGTTTTTCAAATTGGGTGGGTGCGGTCTCTGACGGACAAAACACATGGTACCATCCGTATAAATATAAATTAAATTATCTCACGCCTACATCACAAGAATATTCTATTGTATTGCGGTTGGCGGAAATGTATTTAATCGCTTGTGAAGCTAATTATCGCTTAGGAAATAAGGACTTAGCACTAGTGCAATTAAATTTGATTAGAACAAGGGCAAATTTACCTTCAATAACAGATGATACGGATTTCTTAAATGTGTTGCTTCACGAACGAAGAATTGAATTGTTTAGTGAACATGGCAATCGCTTTTTTGATCTAAAACGTATGGGGAAGGCAGATGAAGAACTATCCTTGGTAAAACCAAATTGGAATCATTCCGATCTTTACATGCCTATTCCCCAGAGTGAAATTATCTTAAACCCTAATCTTGAGCCTCAAAATGAAGGCTATTAATTTTAATCTGATGGAGCTGAATAAACGTACAATGGAGTTTCCTATGTTGGTCAAATGTAAACTTGTGTTTTCTTTGATTATTTTGTTAGTTGCCTGCCCAGTCCATGGGCAGGTTAACTATACCATTAAAGCACATATAGAAAATAAGAAAGTAATCTTGGGTATTCCAAATCAATTATTACATAAAGAAATGTTATTTGTGAGACATGATCTTGGGTATAAACAGGTTGTTTGGACCAAACAGAACAACTTCTTGCGTTTAGAGCTGCCAAGTATTAAATCGCAAACAGGGGTGATCATTACGGAAGATGCTGGACCGTATACGAAAAATCATATTATTGCTGATTTCCCAATTTTAGAAGGAAAAGGAGATGAAAATATCCATTTCATTGATATTACAAGTTTATTTATTTATGATGAGATAAATTGGTATACTGGATATAAAAATGTAGATGAAATATCCAAGGTGTTGGTTGAAGAAGTTCAAATGCTAAAAAATGAGGTGGTTGTATCTGTTAAAAGAGTATCACCAAAGATTTCAGGGAGGATGAAAACCGAAATATTTTATAGCTTTTATGTGCTTCCTCCTCCCATGAAACCAAGGCTGTTTGATTATCGAATGGGCTTTAACACAGAAGATCAGGTGAGTAGTCTTAATTATTCCTTGAAAAATGAAAAAGCGGCTATCCGAAGATGGCGATTAGAAAAAAAGGATAAACGAGCTTTGTTGAGTGAACCGTTAGAACCTATAACCTTTTTTTTGGACCCAAAAACACCCGAGAAATGGAAACCTTATATCAAGGCTGGAATTATGGAATGGCTTCCTGCCTTTGAGGCTGCGGGATTTATGAATGCCATTGTAGTTAAAGATGGATCCGAAGCACTAGGTGGGAGTCAAAGCAATGTTAATACATCCATGATAGTATGGGATACAAAAGAAGGTGTCCGAGGGTATGAAGGAGGGTATGGTTCAACGGTAAAGAGTATTGTGGACTTTAGAAGTGGAGAAATATTAAAAGCGGATATTATTTTTAAGGAGTCCTACCAAAAGTTAACGGATGAGTACATTATTCGATGTGCTCCCTTGGATAAACGTGTACAGCATCTTCCTTTACCTGATGAATTAATGGGGCTCTTAATTCAAACCATAATTGCACATGAAGCTGGACATGCCTTCGGAATTAAGGATGCGAATTACGGAGAATATACTTATCCGTTTGAAAAGGTGCGTGATAAAGACTGGTTGCAACGCATGGGTCATACGCCAAGTGTAATGAACTATACGAGACATAATTTTGTGGTTCAACCAGAAGATAGTATTCCACCCAAGTTACTCATTCAACATGTTGGTCCAACAGATTTTTATCAAATTAAATGGGGTTATCAAGAATTTACAGGAGATTTATCCATTATAGAAGAAAAAAAACAATTAGAAAAATGGATTCAATGGCAAGATTCTATACCTTGGTTTCGTTATCAAATTGGGGAGTATGAGGTGAAAGGACCCGGAGCTACCGATGAAGTTATGGACAATAATAACCCCATCGAGAGTATTCGTTTAGGATTGAAAAACATGAAAAGAACCTTGTCGTTATTACCTGAAATAACAAAGGAGGAACAAGATAATGAGATGTTAAAGAGATTGTATCAGGGCATCATTGATCTTTGGCTTTATCAAATGAAGCAACCCGTAAGTTTAATCGGAGGGTATGATACTTCCGTGGTTACAGAAAATCACATGACGGTTGACTATATCCCTATTTCTAAATCATTGCAAGATAAAGGGTTGGAGTTTTTAATCGATAATGCTTTTCAGGTCCCCGAATGGCTATCAAACCCTTCCTTCATTAATCGAATTCAATATTCAACCTATAATGATAGGCTATTGGAAAACCAGAAAAGGTTGCTTTTACTTTTATTGAGACCAACGAGAATGAAAAGAATTGCTTTTCAGAATACATTGGATAGCACCAGTAACTTTATGACTCGCTTTTTCTCAAAGCTTCAAGACGCATTGTTTCTAGAACTTGATACTAAAAATGAAAATATAAATAGTCGTAGAATGGAACTTCAAAAATATTATATTCACCTTTTAGTAAAGGCGATACATCAACAGCATAGTAATGGAAAAGTTGCTATTTCGGAGCTTTATCTGTACAGTGACTATGCTAAAGTGGTGTTCTTGGCAAGTTTGAAGTCACTGAAAAAAAAGCTCGAGAAAAAGAAGAGTATGATAAAAAATGTCCTCGTTGAAGCACATGTAAATCTATGTCTCGCTAGGATAAATAGAGGCTTGGCTATCGATTAAATAAGGTGAAATAGTAAAAGGAGCTCTAAGGAGCTCCTTTTACTTTAATCAACTAATCCGATTAATCTCTACGTAGTTTAATAGGACAATCAGGAGCTAATGGGAAAAGTTTTCCATAAACCTGTTGATTGTTAACCTCACAAAGGAATGCACCGGAAAGTGAACAGGGAATAGAGGGTTCGCAAACATCACTCTTCATAATATAACCATCTTGAATGGCTGCGGGATCTGATACATTCGTATTAGCGGATGTAGAAAATGCACTTGTAATGGCAAAAAGTACTGCCAAAAGTGGTAATAACGAGAATTTTAACTTTGTAGTTTTCATAATTTACTTATTTAAATTTATATCAATGACCTACTCTTTTGTACAGGTTTTCGATCTTATCCCTGCTATACTGGCCAGTATAATTTGTATCACTATATGTTAGTTTGTATTTTACGAAGTAGATGACACGTAAAATGTCATCTAAATCGATTTGTTTCTATATTGTACACATCGAGTTCATTGTCAACCAATGCTACTAGATAGTTGTCATACACTGCAAATTCTCTCGCGTGTTTCTTCCCTTTGTTATAGAGGTAGAAACTAAATTCATACGTTTGGTTTTGCCAATTGTACACGTCTACGATAGAAGCTTGATCTAACATTTTAGCTTCGTCATTTTTACCCAACCGGGTAGTATTAATTAAAATTAGATTCTTAAATAATGCGGCAGATAAATTCACAACAGTTGGCCGATTTTTTAAGGTTGTTATTCCGCCGTTGCTAAACGTTGATAGTTCAATGTTAGCTGTTTGTAGGGTGTCAATGGTGCTATTCTTTGTAAGAATGTCTAGTTGCGAATCCATAATCGTGTATTGATTTCTGTAGTAATAAACATAGCCTAGATACTTCTGGTCTTGTGAGATGATCATAGTCCCGTCTACACTAAAAACACTATCGATTTGAGGTTCTAATAAATGAGAATCTAGATGTATATTGAAATTCTTATTTTTTTCAATATATCCTAGAACCGTTTGTCTGGTAGCATTGCTACTGATAAAAACTTTATTTGTATCAATTGGAATGGCATTTGAAAAGTGAAATTTTTCCTTCATCCATAGCCTTGCTTCCCAATTCCCTATGGTCCCTCTAAATATAGCAGGTACATATCCGTCCATCACGAAAAAATGAGGAGAGGATAACTTCACACGGACGGATCGAAATGGAAGGTCAGTTTGATCTATTTTTATGGTAATGTGTGTAGTATCTTTTGTTTTTAAATTGACCTCTATTAAATGTAATGGTGCGGTAGTGTTTCCCAAGTATAATTTGTCGTTCACATAACCCGCTATATAATATGAATTATATTGAATATTTAATTCAAAGTTTCTAGTGATTGGATGATGTGGATAAGATCGTATAAATGGATTGTTTTGATGGATACTGTGATTAGAGACAAGATATAGCCCTATAACAAATCCGCTGCTCAACAGACTAATGATTACTAGCCGTAAAAAAAATGTAATTTTCATGATCGGCACTATTTTAAGGGTTTAATAGAATCGACTTGGTATAGTCCAATTCCTGTGATGATTATAAATACTAGATTGAATATCAGGTGCTGACCCCATCCTAATTGGTCTAATACTCCACCACATGAACAGGGAATGAATTCGCTAAATTTCATAATCAATACGATATAGGTTGTGAACATGATAAGCAAAGAGAAGCTAGCGTAAAAGGCCAATGTAGTAAACCAGTTTATCAAAAATAAAAATCCAATCATTAATTCGGTGATAGGAATGACATAGACCAACCAATCCGCAAAAGCGGCAATGATTGGCGACTTGCTTAATTGAGTATTAAATTCATCAAATTCTATTAATTTATTGGTTGCTGCATATACAAACAGTAATATTAACATGGATTTAGCCAGGATAGCGATGAATTTTGAATTATAAGTGAATAACATCCTCAAAAAATTTAACAGGATAAAATTCAGCACTATTATTTATTTTTAAAGAACAGATGCTTGTCTCTAAGGGATTATGTAGTAATTGGATAAAATAATAGGCTAGGAAGACGTTGTAAGCCTACGGAATGTTTTTGGACTACATCCGTATTTCTTTTTAAAAACTTTAGAAAAGTGTGCGATACTTTTAAATCCAGTAAGTACCGCAATACGCTTCATTGGTAAGCTCGTATTTTCAATAAGTAAGCTTGCCTTTTTAAGTCGTTCATCTATTAAAAACTTAAAGACCGTAATGTGATACAGTTGCTTAAATCCATATTTTAATTTGTATTCATTCGTCCCAAAATTATGGGCTAATATTTTTAAGGAAGGTAAGGGAGCTTCTAGATGTTGTAAAATATAATCGTGTATACTCGTAATGATACGTATGTCATGTGCATTTTTTAAAATATTGGGGGGCTTCTTTTGTTTTGGGAAATGTTCCGTTGTGCGGTGGTCTAAGTTAAGTCCATCTTCGATAAATTGACTTTGTGTTTTTGATTGAAAACTCGTTACTAAAATAAATTCTTGGTCAGCTCCTTTATGGCATACCGAAGTGATATTACAGATAGCTTCTTTGATTAGGTTATTGTCAATTTGAAATTGTAGTTTTTGGTTGACTTCATAGTGTTTATTCAAGAGGAGGTTATTCGCGATTTGTTTCCAATTGGATTTTGATGCGGGACTTAAAATTTGTATAAACGACTGATCTATAATATTTTTTCTATCTGTATTTAAATTTTTAATGACATCGTTATTTACATGGATGATTTGAAAATTGTGATCGAGAATAAAAACCATTTGTACAAATTGTAGGATACTTTCTGGTGAATTTAACTGACTGTAATACCGTAAGGTTTGGTTCATTTCTTCGGCCATGAGATTGACCAAAATCACCAATGACTCAATCTCATCGTCGATATTGTTTCGTTCTATTTGAAATGAAAATTTCCCTTCAACCATGGCTAAAAGTAGCCTACAAATATTGTTGATTCTTGTTTTGTCAAGTTCGCTTAGCATCGCATATGGTTTAGAAGCTATAATTCATGGCATTTACTTATAGTGCTGTAAGAATGCTATCGCTTGCTGATAGTCATTGAATAATTTTGAGGGCACCAAGGGTTTGCTCTTCGTGAAATAGAATTGTAACATTACTTCGGCAACGCACCGGTCATCAAAAATGGCCACGGCTTTTGCTAAAACAGATCCGTTTTTAGCCAAATATGCTCGTGCCGATTTTTCGGAATTTTTCACACCGCGTAAATCACAAAAAATAGGATAAGAAATATCTTGCTGAACTTGGATTCGTTCACGAACAATAGACTGAGCCATGGCTAAATCAAGAAACTCAATTTCTTTGTATATACAGTGAAGAATTCCTTGATGAATCCAAAATTTGGCATAAACGGTGTCGTATATATCTTTCATAATAAGTGGTAGCGACAATTAAAATGAAGACCTAAGGTATTAAAAATAAATTACTTATCTATTTGTGGAAATGTATTCGATGTGTTGCATCCCTTTATTGGTACTGGTTTTGCCCGTTTTTTGTCTCAAAAGGATTATGTGTTAATTATAAGGGATTAAATATCCTTGGAGTAGGTTGTTTTTTCTCAATTCTCAGGAAAAATAGATAGCTTGTTAAGCCCTCATTTAAATTGAAATCAAATGGCTAAGATTGAACACAACAACTTTTTAGATACCGTTAATGAAGTAATCAATAACGCAAAAAAACAACAAATTGTACATCTCTATGCAGAGGATAAACAGTTCAAAAAAGGACAAATAACCGTAAATGGACACTCCCTGTTTCATTTTGGAACTACAAGTTATTTAGCACTTGACCAGGATCAACGGCTTAAAAATGCGGCTATTGAAGCAATAAGAAATTATGGTACCCAGTTTCCACTGTCTAAAACGTATATTTCGCATCCGCTATATGCCACACTAGAAGCCAAGATACAAGCTCTTTACGGTGGAATTCCCGCAATCATTACGAAAAACAGTACCCTTGGACATATGGCGGTAATTCCCTCGGCTGTCAACGATAAGGATGCTGTAATTTTAGATCATCAGGTACACTGGAGTGTGCAAAATGCGGCACAAATGCTTAAGCTACGCGGAATTCCGGTACAATTGATACGGCATAATAATATGGAGATGCTGGAGAGCGGCATTCAGCAACGATATGATACTGCGGAACGTATTTGGTATATGGCCGATGGCGTGTATTCTATGTTTGGAGATTATGCTCCCTTGTTAAAGTTGCAAAGTTTAGCTGAAAAATATCCCAAACTTCACTTGTATATAGACGATGTTCACGGAATGAGTTGGATTGGTGAAAATGGCAGGGGCTATGTGATGAGCGTATTTAAGGAGTTACCTGAAAATTGTTTATTGTTTACTACACTGAGTAAATCGTTTGGTGCAAGTGGGGGAGTGCTTGTCTGTAAAAATGAGCGACTTAGAACAAAAATTAAAAACTTTGGGGGACCCCTAACGTTTTCTGCACAACTAGAACCGTCAGCTGTTGCCGCAGCGATAGCCTCAGCAGATATTCATCTTTCGTCAGAGATCTATACGCTTCAAAAAGACCTACAACAACGAACTCAATTCTTTAATTCCCTACTGTCAAATACAAATTTACCGGTCGTTCATCAAAATACAAGCCCCGTGTTTTATATCGGTACGGGTTTGCCAAATACAGGGTACAATTTTGTTAAACGTTTATTCAACGAAGGATTTTTTGTTAATCTAGGCCTATTTCCAGCCGTCCCTGTAACTAATACTGGAGTGAGAATTACCATTTCTAGGAATAATGATTTGAAAGAAATAGCCACTTTAGTAGAAGCGATGGATTATCATTTTCCTAAAGCACTGGCTGAAACTAATTCTTCTCAAGGAACCGTGCGTAAGTTCTTTAAAATGCGCCCTACATCGACTGCTGAGGTTTTGCTTAATTCGAGCCCTTTACAAGTACTATATGAAACCCATATCACCAAAATAGATAAGGTCACCTGGAATCGATGTATGGGAAAAAAAAGTGTTTTTGATTGGGATGGATTACAATTCTTAGAATCGGTATTTGTAAACAATGCGGAAAAATCGGATAATTGGGATTTCCATTACCTCATCGTATTGGATCCACAGAAGAGACCTGTACTCGCTACCTTTTTTACCAGAGCCTTGTGGAAGGAGGATATGTTAGTACCTGCTTCGGTTTCTAATAAACTGGAAGTATTGCGCCAGCAAAATCCCTATTACTTAACCAATGATGTGTTGAGTATGGGATCGCTGCTTACCGAAGGTTCGCATGTCTATGTAGATTATGAAAGTCATTACAGTCAAATAGCTATTGAAGTAATGCTTCGGCAGCTCCGATTAATTGACGATCAAAATCCTGCTGAAATGATTGTATTAAGAGATTTTTCTGGCGAAAATGAATTTTTATCGAACGTATTTAATGCGCATGGCTTTGTTAAAATTAAAATGCCGGATGTAGCGTATATCCACACGATGACGTATTCCTCGGAAGAAGAATACCTAGCCAGTTTATCCAGTAGATCGCGAAGGCATTTTAGAAATGATATTAAGAAATTTGAGACCTGTTTTAAGGTGCAGTGGCAATCGAAATGTAGTCCTGAAACACTTGATCAAATGTATACATTGTATTTGAACGTGAAGCAGCAAAATCTCGGACTCAATACGTTTGCATATCCTAAGAAATTGTTTAAGAGTATGAATGAGGATGAACATTGGGAATTTTTACTCTTATATTTAAACGAATACAGTGGTCGTCCGAGTTCCAGCTCCATTGGGATGATGTGTTGTTATAAGAATTTAGCACATACTTTTGTTCCTGTCATGGTAGGAATGGATTATCAGGTGAGTAAAACGTTTAATGTATATCGGCAATTGCTGTATCAGACGATTAAACGTGCCTGGGAGACGAATTTTCAGCAGATCGATTTTGGACTAACAGCCGCCTTTGAGAAAAAGAAAGTCGGAGCTACAATAGACGTCAATCATGCTTATGTGCAAGCTAAGGATAATTACTTTATGGAATATTTGATGACGATGCAGGAAGGATAGTTGCGGTATGATTGTTTGCAAAGGGGTATACGAAAATCTATATTGGGGTATATTCACCCGAAGCTGCTGATTGCATTTAGATTATTCTTTCTTCAAACAGGAGTGTTTCTGTTCCATTGGTGAGAACAATTTTATAGTGTCCAGGGGCTAATCCGAGGTGACAAATTTCTGTAGGGTTATTCACTTCGGTAAGATCTACGGGAATGGCTGTGTGGATATCTTCCCCTTTTTTATAAGCCAATACCATAACAGGAAATGAAATATTAAAGCCATCAAGCAGAATGGATGTTGTTTTTTGTCCATTTTCAAATAACCAATGTGGTCGGTCATTAATATATGTAGTTATTGGATGTAAAACGGCGATATCTGCATAGGCTTTGCCAAATTCATGCTGAAAAGGGTGGTTTTTAGCATCTAGAAGAACAGAAGATTCTTGGGGATTTAAGGCACGGATAAACGGGGAGTTGTGCTTCGGGTTATAACGTTCTTGAAATGCCGTTTGTGTAATGGTCAGTGGCTCAATACCTGTGAATTCATACAATCTTCCCGCCATGGTTTTACCCCACCTGGGATATGGGCTATTAAGGACATGGGTGCATCCACAGTGAATGAGGAATTTCTCATTTGGATTTTGTTCCATGACTTGTTGAATGTTTTTGGCTTGTGCAATCTCTCTATCTTTTTCAAAGAGGTTCATGGTTTGTTCATAAGGAAATACGTTATAGCCAATCGAAATGGCTTTGCGAATCATATTTCCGAATTGTGGATCTTGTGTGTAAAAGCCCGTGTTTAATACGGGATATTTTCGATCCATCAGTAAAGAATCCTTATTTCTTCCATTCATCATAGCTTCTAACCCGAGTTGCGTATAGCCTTCGTCGTATAATTTTTGAAGTAAAGTGGTCGTGAAAAGTCGATGAAAGGAGTTGTGATGTGTTTCATCGATGATGACTACGCGAGCAGATTTAGCTTTTTCAACAATGAAATCAACAGCAGGATATAATCGGTATTTTTGATGAATTCTATTGATTTGAGCCTGTGAATAATCCGGTTTCCGTTTACTAGGATAGGCAAAGTCCCAATGTTTTAAGGCGTTTTTATAATCTCCCTTATTGGCATAGTCGGCGGTGGAAATTTGATATTTCCAAGGTACAGTATTGTTCACTACTTTGGTTTCAATTTCTTCAGAAAACTTATACGGCGTAGTAAATGCTATTTCTTTGAGATTGCGATGATACTCTTGGGCATGGGTAGAGGTTAATGCACTAAAGGGAAGGAGAAACAGGTGTAAAGCATTTTTAAGGTACATATTTAGTAGTGTTTAGCACTCAAATATAATAAATTTACCTTAAAAAAACTAGGTATTTAGTTCTTAATATAAGGGGTAGGTATTTGGTTTTGTGGATGGTAGCGGTTTTGATTTTTATAATAATTAGTTCAAATAACTGTAGTAAAATACCAATAATTAATGCTGCTCAAAGCGCTCTTAGGAGTTGTCGTCTAGCGGGTTGCGAAGCGAAACGAAGGATCTCATAAATTATAGCAGAGCATGGTTAGGGGAAGGCGTGGTTTTACCTAACGTACACGAAGTTTTTGGAGCATCACCTTAGGTGTCTTTTATGGGGGCTTATTTGTGCAATGCAAAAAGAATGAAAGTCAAAAAAAATAGTTGTGCTGTACCGTTGTAGACTTCACAAAGCTTAGGGAATTCCATCGTATTCTTCATACACTCCTAGTCAATAAGTTATTTATTTACATTATAAATCGTCTGTGTTGGAAATGCAAATTCGAGTCCTTCTTTATCAAATCGATGAAGGATTTCAAGGTTAATGGTATTTTGGGTCCCCGGAATATCGGCCTCTTTTCGGATGTAATAGATGAATAGAATTACCAAGGAGAAATCTGCAAAATTCTCTAAGAACACCACGGGTGTATCTGTTACAATTTCTTGATGGTCGGCGATGATTTCTTTTAAAATTTCCATCGCTCTATGCAATTGATCAGGGCTGGTAGAATAGGTGAGTCCTAAACGAAGTGTGATTTTTCGAGTAGGTTCAAGAGCAACATTTTCAACGCTATTATTAATGAACATTGAGTTAGGAATGGTTACTAAAGACCCTGAAAGGGTACGAATACGAGAACTTCGAATACCGATTTCTTCTACTTTACCATCAAATCCATCAATTTTTATTCGATCATCTATGGCGAAAGGTTTATCGGTAAAAATAGAAATCCCACCAAAAATATTTTGGAGATAATCTTTTGCTGCCAAGGCAAATGCCAATCCGCCAATTCCCAAGCCTGCAATAAGTCCCGCAAGATTATATCCAATGGCATTAAACGCAATGATAATACCAATCATCCAAATCGTAATGGTAATAACTTTTGTAATGATGGGTAATAATTGGCGTTTGGATTTAGATTCAGAATTTTCAATAACAGGCTCCATATATTCTTGCACCATGGCATTTACCAGTCTCACAACAAACCACGTGATACAAATTACGATAAGGACTTTGTTGGTGTTTTCGATGAGCAGTCTAATGTCTGATGTCATCGATAGCTGTTGCATTCCTAAGTAGAAACCAATTACTGCAATAGCAAAAATAGCGGGTTTTTCTAAGGTTTCGATCAATAGATCATCCAATTTAGTTTTGGTACTTCGCACCAATCCTTTGGAGATCTTTTTAAAGATAAAATAAGCAGTTTTAGCAATGATGACTCCTCCAAGAACAAATGCAACAGCAATGAGCCATTGGGTAAGGGTATTTCTCAGAAAAAGTTGTGATAGATAGGTGGTCATGGTATGCTTATTTTTACAGAATTTAGATGTTGAATCATAATAATGGCGTAAAGGTAGCTACTTTTATCTAGTCAAAGCGTATATGGGTCGAAGCATTAAAAAACTTCATCTAAGCTATTGATTTCAGGGGTGATTTGGTTGAACGCAAGGTGGATACCGAGTTGGTAGCTTTGAATTACAATGGGTAAACTGAAAAGTGAATTTTTTGACTTCATAGGTGAACGTTTTGTGATAATACAAATACTATATCGATTTGAAGATAGGCTAAAAGAAGAAGCGAAAATAAAAAAAGCGTTCTCTTTGTATTGAGAAACGCTTTTTGAGGTCAAATAAGAAAATAGGTTTAGTTGGTTTTATTCAAATATTTCATCGAGTTTTTCTTCCAAGGTATAACCTCTATAATTTATGCCGATAATTATACCATTAGGGTCCACAAGGATATTTTTAGGAATGGAAGTAACCTCGTAGCGTTTAGCTACTTCATTGTCAAACCCTTTGAGGTCTGAAACGTGTTTCCATGCTAAGTCTTCTTCTTGAATTGCTTTAAGCCATGCGTCTCGATTGGTGTCTAATGATACAGCAAGAATTTCAAATCCTTTTGAATGGTATTTAGTATACGCTTTTACCAAATTTGGGTTTTCAGCACGACATGGTGCGCACCAAGACGCCCAAAAGTCGATTAACACATAAGAACCGCGATAATCTGAAAGTTTTATCGAGTTACCCGCTTCATCTTCTTGAGAAAAATCGGGAGCTATATCACCAATAGTGGCATTTTTTTTGGACATTTTCTCAAAAAGTTCGACCCCTTTTTCACTGGCGCGTAGTTTAACAGAGAGGCTTTCAAATAATGGACCTAATACTTTTTGATCGACATTCACTTGGTTTAAACTCGCGAGTGCTTCCAGGCTGAAATAGGAATCACGGTGATTTTGAATATAAGCGATGTATAAAGAATCTCGGTATTTAGCGCGATTTTGTGAACTAAGGACCAGTTTATCTTTGAGGACTTTTTGTTTTTCAACATCATGCTCAGCTTTTATAGCACGCCGAAGTTCAGTAAACTCAGTATTAAACGATTTAGGAACTTTCGTAGCTTCTATGTATTCCTTATATGCAGTGTTTAATGGTGAGCCTGTAATGACTGCCTTTGCAATTTCATTTTCAATGGCTATATGAATAGTACCAGGTTCAAGGTACATCATTAAAATGCCACTTAATTTTGACGTTTGTTTTATTCCTACACCATCGTTATCAAAGACTAAATACACTAATTTGGGAGCTTCTGTAGTACCCGTAAAAGTGAAACCTTTCGAGGTGAAACTGGCTGAATCGAGGATAGTTTCTGTGTTTACCTTCATAAATGAACTTGTCATATACACCTTGGCAGCTGGGTTTTGTAGGTTTTTCATCTTAATAGTAAGGGTATAGCTGTTGTCATTTTTTGCTTGACTGCAACTCATGCAAAGGATGAGGATACAAAGTAAACCGAAACTTTTTGGTATTTTCATTTTTTTAAATTTATGTTTTAGCAATTTTATTCATCTTGTACTTTCCATTTAGGTATAATAACTCTATCAAGGGAGTAGTGATTTTACCTACTCCCCTACATAAAGTCAAGATGTTTTGAGGCGATTAGTATCCTGTATTTTGTGTTAAATTTGGATTTTTCTGAAGGTCGTCATATGGAATAGGGAATAGGGCTGCTTCAGACTCCCAGGAGGCTTTATGAGTACCAAAAATGGTATCAGCTTGTCCTGTTCTTATAACGTCAAACCAACGATGTCCCCATTCGCCAAATAATTCGCGTGTACGCTCCGTAAAAATAGCTTCTAGGAATTCTTCTTGAGTGGTTGCGGGTGTAGCACCTAATCCAGCTCTTTGGCGAATTGTGTTTAGATCTTCTTCTGCACTATTGCTACCTAGAAGCTTGTTTTGATGTGCACGAGCTTCTGCCCTAATTAAATAGAGTTCTCCGAGACGAAGCATACTATTCGCTTCAGGCTGATCTGGACCTGAAAAATTAGAATACGATTTGTATTTATGTACTCCATCAAGGTTAGGTGTTAACCATTGTGCTCTACGATGATCATCCAATGCAATACTGTCACTAAGGTAACTTGTTAAACGATACGTAGGTCTTGAAATCGAGAAACCGACTAATTGAACATAGGTATATCGATTTGACCCTGGATTTGCCAATTGTATTATGTTTTCTTTCGAATTATCGTAAAAAGTACGCTCTAAAGTTTCTAATTCAAAGAGCGTTGAATTTATTACCGTACTTGCTTCTTCTTCTGCTTCAGCCCAATTTTCATTGTATAAATGTACCCTTGCTAATAAGGCAGTTGCTGCCCAATAATTTGCCCGAATTCGTTCGCCAGGATTTGTATATAGGGTCGTACTCAATTTTGTTTGTGCATCTTGTAAGTCATCGACTATTTGATCGTATATGACACTTTGAGAAACGCGTGGTAAGAGTCGGCTCACTTCATAGGATGTTTGTAAATTAAGAGGTACATCACCCCAAAGGTTGGTAAGGTAAAAATAGCTAAAGGCCCGAATGAATTTTGCTTCGCCAATGAGCTGATTTTTAAAATCATCTGATAATACAGTCGATGCTTCAAGGTTTATAATTACATTGTTGCATTGGTAAATGATATTGTAATAGCCTTTCCAAATATTTCGAATACTACTGCTGGTAGGGGCAATTTGATTCGTTGCAAACATTGTTTCTTCTGTTGAATAACTCGTCTTTTCTAACTCGTCAGAGGCAAGACCTACAAGTTTGAACATGGAGGTAATAGCCGTACTTCCTGTTGCGTATGCATAAATTCCTCGTACAGCAGATTCGGCTGAACCTTCCCCTGAAAATACTTCATCCGTATTGACAAGGTGTGGTGGTAATTCTAAATCGACATAGTCTTCACAACTTGTTAAGCTGGTTAAACACAATGAGATGAAGAGTATATATTGAATTGTTCGGGACGATATTTTATATTTTTTTAATTTCATAATGATAATTTTTAGATATTAAAAGCTTATTTGTGCACCAAAAATGAAGGTACGTAAAGGAGGTAATCTGTTTAAGGTTGCCGTCTCTGGATCTCCAATTTTATATGGAGTGAAGGTTAACAGATTGTGTCCTTGTGTATAAATACGCATCGATTGTAACCCGATTTTACCTAAGAAATCTTTGGGGAGATTATAGGATAGGGATACGTTTTTTAAACGTACAAAGGATACATCGGTATATTGAAGATCCGAAAAATAAGCAGGTACATGTCCACCATTTAAATTGTACAAATCAAGAAAAGATCCTGATGTAGTGAAACGTTGAATGTCTGTTTGATCACCTGGATTTTGCCAACGATTTAAAACTACATCTGGATAATTTACTCCCACAGCACCTACAGGGGAAGTGAAGGAGGTATAGGAACCTATCCAATTTCTACCCATTTGTTTTTTATATTGAAAAAGTACATCGAGTGTTACACCTTTATAGGAAATTGAATTTTGTAACCCTCCATAAAAGTCGGGATCTGTATCAAGTTGTGGTCTAAAATCGCCATCTATTGCACTGTCAAACATGCCATTGTCATTATAATCTTTTAGTTTGTACAATCCAGTTTCTGAGTCAACCCCAAGTACATGTCCAACAATGACTGTATTTAATGATTTTCCAATAGCGTAATTTGAGGTATAAGAAGATTCTTCAAAATTTGGAAATTCAACTAGTTTATTACTTGGAATGGTAAGGTTAAAGCTTGTAGACCATCTCAGGTTTTCATTGTTGAAGTTTCTGGAGCTAAGTTGTAACTCAAGCCCTTTATTTTGAACTTTTACTCCTTCGAGGTTGTTGACAACGCTGCTATAACCTGTTGTGGTAGGTAAAGGATAGCTCACTAAAGGATCAGAGGAAATATTACTATACCATGCGGTTGAAATTTGGAAACGATCTTTTATGAGGTAAAGATCTAAAGCGAATTCAGTTTTTATATTTCGTTCCCAATGTAAATTTGGGTTAAATAATGAAGCGGGTGTTAAAGCGGGGTCACCATTGTAACTACTCGTTGAGAAACCAGCGGTGTATACATCTTGGTATTTATAATTTCCAATTTTATCATTTCCAGTTACTCCGTAACTTCCTCTCAGTTTTGCAAAAGTAATGAATGATAAATCTTCCATAAAGGCTTCCTTACTAAAAATCCAAGCCCCACCAATGGCCCCAAAATTTGAGAAACGATAATTGGGACCAAATCTACTAGAACCATCTCGTCGTCCCGATAAATTTAGGATGTATTTGTCTAAGAAATTATAGTTAATCCGCCCAAAAACAGCAGCGTATTTGTATTCTGAAAAATTACTCGTTGGTGAAAAAAGCATATCAGGGGTAACTACGGCTAACGAACCAATTTGATCATCATCTTCATAGCCTTTTACGAAGAGTTGATATCCTTTACTTTCTTGACTTTGAAAGGATCCGCCAGCTAATATACTAAGGGTGGAGGTTTTGAATTTTTTATTGTATTCTAATTGAGGTTCAACAATCCAACTTTTAAAGGTATTGTGTCCAAATAAATACGTTCCATCTGCGCCTGTTCGATCGAGTGGATTTATGGCTGTAGATGGGGTGATTCGATTTTCGTCAGAAGTAATCAGGTTATATCCTACACTGCTTTTTAGGGTTAATCCTGGAAGGATTTGATAGGAGAGAACGGCATTCGCATTAAGTGAGTTTGTTTGGGCCTCATACTTTTTTAATAAATAAGATAGTGGGTTATTTGATTTATACCCACCTTCATTCCATGCTAAATCACCATTTTTATCATATAATTGATAATTGGGCGCTAAAGATAAAGCAAAAGAAAGGTCTGTAGACGAACTGGTATTTAAGGTTGAAGCATAACTTGCAGAAAATGCTCCGTTAAATTTTTTATCCTTCGAACGGGTATTTATATGAAATCTTCCTGAGGCTCTACTGTTAGGGAAATCACCAGGGACTACCATGGATTCTTCGTGATAGCCACCACTAAGTATATATTGTGTAAGTTCAGTACCTCCAGAAATTGATGCCTGAAAATCCGTTGTATGAGCCGTACCACCTATTAATTGTTTGGTCAAATTTTCATCGCGTGATGTATCGTATTGTGCTAAATCATAGACCTTATTTCTGTCTGATAATCGTGAACTATTTGCGAGTGTTTCTAGGTCAAGCCCATCATTGGCTAAGGCTTCCATTCGCATAGCTACATATTCCTTGGTGCTGAGCATGTCTGGCAACGGAGCAACACTGATTCCACTAGAAGCACTTATATTAAACGTAGATTTACCTGTTTTTCCTTTTTTCGTAGTAATTAAAACAACTCCACTAGCTCCTCTACTACCATAAATTGCTGTTGCATCAGCATCTTTTAGAATTTCGATGCTTTCAATATCAGCAAGGTTTAAGCTGTATAGTGGACTCAACCCACTTAATGAAGAAGCGCTGATGGCAGAATTTAGTTGATTAATATATTCATTACCGCTGGCTAAGGGTACATTGTCAATAATGTATAATGGTTCGTCTGATGCACCATTGATTTGATCAATTTGTGTACGGCCCCTAATTTCTACCTCAAATGCGGCTCCTGGGTTTCCACTTGACTGGGTAATCACCATACCTGGAATTCGACCTTGAAGGGCACCCATGGGATTTGCGACGGGTGTTCTGCTGATTTCTTTAGCGGTAACTTTACTGATATTTCCAGTTTTTAAGCGTTCAGTTGTTGAATAGTAACCACCGCTTAATACAACTTCTTCTAATTCATTAATTGACTCTTCAAGGGTTATAGTCAAGGAAATTTGATCTCCCACAATGACTTCTTTACTTTGATATCCTATCGATGAAAAAACCAACACATTATTACCACTTGGTAGCTGAATGTGAAATTCACCACTAAGATCTGTTGAGGTTGCCTTGGCTGTTCCTTTAAGACGAATGGTAACGCCTGGTATCGGTACACCACCTTGATCTCTAACAATCCCTTTTACGGAAATCTGTTGCCTTGACTCTCCTAGCTTATGAGTAGATTTAGAAAGGAATATTTTACTGTTAAGGACCTCAAAACTCGTATTCGTTTTGTTAAACAGTATTTTTAAAACAGTTTCAACATTTTCCTCTTTGACATTGAGAGAGAATTTTCGCTTTAAGTTGATGACAGAAGTCCTGAAAATGAATTTAAAGTCGGTCGTAGTCTCAATTTCATCAATAATACTGGCGATAGATGTATTCTTGACATTTAAAGTGATTTTATGTTGTGCATTGGTCGTATTTGCCTGTAACGTACAAATAATCACAAAGGAAAAAAGCACGGATAATTTCATTTTTAAGTTCTTTTTAAGAATTGGTACAACCTTTTCTTTACAAGTAAAAAGATTTTTCATATTTTTAAGTGTTTGTTAGTGGTTAATAATTTTATTGATCACTTTGACCCATCGGGAAATGTTACAGCATTTTCCGATTTTTTTTATTTTACTAAGTAGCTCATTCCATTAAAGGGGGGTAAGGACTTTCGTCGAGCGACCAAGTACAATGCTAGTCGTATAGATAATTGATATAATTAGAGGTTCTTCATAGGCAGTTTTATTTAATTACAATTTTGTTATTGACGATTTGATAGTGAATTTCATATACCTTTTTGAAATAATCGAGGACTTGCTCTAGCGATTCTTCCTCAATATTTACGTTGGCATTGAATGTCTCATGGGCAATTTCCTCATTATTATTAATGATGGGTACATTGTATAAACGTTCTAATTTAGTGATAATACTAGTGAATGTTTCTTTCCTGAAAACAATATTGCCATCGATCCATGACGTATAGATGCTAGTGTTTACTTGTCTTGTATCGATGCTTTTATTTCCTTTACTAAAAATCCCCATGTGGCCAGGGGATAGTACAACAGCTGTTTGACTATTGAATTTTTCATCTTTTAAATACATGCCTACGGATCCTTCCACCAAGACTACTTGAGTTTGTTTATCTTCAGGAAAAGAGGATAGATTGAAATGGGTACCTAAAACACGAATGTTTAAGTCCTGTGCATTGACGATAAACGGGTGAAGACTGTCTTTTTCAATGTCAAAATATGCTTCTCCGGTAACAAATACTTTACGGTCTTTCCCTTTGATAAACTGGACAGGGTATTTTATCGTAGTTCCTGAATTTAAGGAAACACGAGAACCATCGGAAAGAGCAAGGTTAAATCGTTTACCGTATGGAACGGTCAACTCATTGTAGGTTAAGGTTTTAGTTGGGGTGGTTTGTGCGTAGTTAAGGGTTTTGCCTTGTTGGATACCAATGACGTTTCCTGTGATGTCGACAATCTCCTGTTCCTCTTTGGGATTAATTAATTTAACGTTGCCATCACTTAAGGTAAGGGTGATTTGTGATTCTTTTATGTTGAGTAGTTCTTGTGGAGAACTCGTAGTTTGTCGATAAAAATAAATACTAGCTAAAAGAATGAGCAAAACAGCGGCATACTTTGCAGCGGATTGAAACGTGCGTATTTTGACCACTTTTCGTTCGTTGGCAATCATTTCCAATAGCTGTTTTTTGGATTTATCAGTGTTGAATTTTTTCATATTGTAACTTATAGCATAGTTGGTTTTAAGGTAACTCGTGAAAATTTTATCATTTTCCTTAGATTCTAGCAGTAGGTGTAACTCGTCTAATTCATCGTTAGAGATGGTATTGTTGAGGTACTTAATAATTAATGTATCGAGGACTTTTATTGACATTTTTCTTCAACGTTAGTATGTTTATTACGCAAGAATTTTATGCAACCCTAACTTTTTATAAGTTTAATTTTTTAATTTGCAGATTATTTAGTTACATTTCTAAAAAAAAATCAGGTGATTTCTCCCTATGTTAATCAAGATGTTTTTATTGCTGCCTTAAAAAAAGGAGATGCGAAAGCGTATACTTATCTCGTTGAAAATTACCACCATAAGCTCTGTATTTACGCAGCAGGTTTAACACAAGATGATGACATTGCAGAGGATATCGTTCAAAATGTGTTTATTCGAATCTGGAAAAAACGCGATAAATTAAAGGATTCGTTTTCAATCAATGGATTTTTATACAAATCGGTCTATAATGAATTTATTGATACTTATCGAAAGAAAAAACCCGTATTTGCCTTAGAAAAAAAATACATTGATGCACTATCCACCCTCGTAGAAGAAGACGAAGAATCCTTAGAGCGATTAATTGCTTTAATGAAAGTTGAGATTCAAAAACTCCCACCGAAATGTAAGCAGATTTTTTTATTGAGTAAGGAGGAAGGATTGACCAATATGGAGATTGCAACCCATATGGACACCTCTATAAAGTCGGTCGAAGCTCATATTACTCGCGCTTTTGCACTTTTAAGAAAATCGATTGGAGAAAAAATGCACGGAATTTTATTCTTGCTTTTTGGAGTGAATAATGCGGAAATTTGAAACTATTTTTCTGTATTTTTATGGCTCTTTCCCAATTTACTATTTCTAGTTATGTGTAATAACTTGTTTGTAAGTTAGTTAATATTCTTGAAAGAACTAATGTTTAACGTTAAGTAAGCTGTTTAGCTCAAATCATTTCGAAACCTATTTTCTTTACATAATTTTGAAGAAGGCTTGTTTTGAGCCCTCTATTTTCTGATTGATTTTAAATAGAAAAAATACCCCTATTTACTTCGAGGTTTTAATTAACTTAACATTCTTATTATAAATATGTTAAAAAGGGTTATGTGTATGGTGATTTTAATACTGTAGCGAGATGCTACTTTAGTAGTATTCGGTCCCCCGATGTAGGTTTACCTTTGTGTTATAAAAGGAGCTGAGACGATGAGAAATTACCATGTCTATAGATTGCTGCGAAACTTCGTTTTAGACGGAAAAAAAAATTAAATAACCGTGTAAAAAATTAAATAGGATGAAAAAAAATGTTAAAAGATTAGTATTGGCTACTGTTTTAGTAGTAAGCAATATGGTACAATCACAAGAATCTCATGAGCAGATTCAGCCCCATCAATTTTATGTTAGAGCAGGCGGAGGGTATGTATTTCAAACGGGGAAAACAGAATTCAATAATGCTGACCCAAATGGATTGACAGGCATAGAACAATCAACAGATGTAACGGTAAGTTCGGATGGTTCTTCGGCTACGGTTAAGTCTCTTAATGGAACTTTAGGAAGTGGGTTTAAATTTAATATTACTGGGGGATATATGTTTAATCCTTATGTTGGTGGAGAGTTAGGAATTAATTACTTTGATGGTGACCGAACACTCATTGGGAGATTGAACAGTCCTCAAATGAAATCTGAAGAGAATGCGTATTTGGGAGGGGTAGATATCGCTCCAGGCATTTACCTAACCCCTTCCTTTAAAAAGTGGAATCCATATGCACGCATCGGAGCCATAGTTCCTGTATCTGGTAAACTCAATATTGAAACGAAAGCGCGACAAATTAATGGAGGCGGTTCAGGGACGGATCTTGTGGTAAATGCAAAGAGTGAAGTAACCTCTAAATTTAGTGTGGGGTATTTTGGTGCCTTGGGGATGACTTATCCTATCTCAAAAAATATGGTTGTTTTTGGGGAGTTTGAATTAAAGAATATCAGTATTAAAAGTAAGTCAGCCGAAATTATAAGTTATCAAACAACGGCTGAAACAGGAGGTCAATCACAACTGGTGCCTGGACAACAACTTACGGATTTAAGTACGTATGAGAAGAAATTTATTTTTAGTGATGATTATTCGCAAAGTACAACTACCTCACCCAATCAAGGTGAAGCTAGAATGATACCAACTCAATATGTAAATTCAAGTGGTACAGGAATAAATGTTGGGGTGAGATATTCTTTTTAGGCAATTGAGATCATAAATTGTTAATTCACCGTTATGAGCTACAACGATTGAGATACATATTTACGCGAACTATTGAATAAAATGAAGTTGTTTTAATCGTTCGCGTTTATATTTTTACCAGTTAGGTGTTGCAGCTTCATGTGGAAAATGCCCACAACGGAAACCTAAAAAAATTAAAAGTCAAATAACAAATAAATTCCAAAAGTCAAAAAACAAAACGTAGAATAAAATTATTATAATTGATTTTCTAAGTGCTCTGCGTATTCCCAACGTGCTCTGCGTAGTTTGCAACTACGCATCCATGAATGTACTTCTAGCTGTGAAGTTACAAACTTCACATAGCATGATGTGTGGTGTCAAATCCTAAGCATTTAGCTATTCCGGAACAAAAACAACTGAACATCCCTGATTAGTGTTGACCGTTTTTAGGTTAATAATTCATTGTTAAATATAGTCATCAATTTTTTTTCTTGAGGCCTCAAGAAAGAAAATTGATTTATGAACTTTTCAGGGCTCATTCTGTCATTATTAGTATGCAATCTTTTACTATTATAATTCTTGACTGCTTTAGTCGTCATTCTTTTTAATTGACTAAAACTGTTAGGTTTCCAGTAGTCCAGATACGCTTCCTTTATTGTTCTATTAATGCGCTCTGCATAAGCATTGTCCTGTGCATACTTATTCGACTTCCGTTTTTCTTTAAAAGACTTATATACTCTTTATAAGTATACTGGTATCCACGATCGGAATGATGAATTAAAGGAGCATCGTTATCTTTCAAAGCCATCTTCAGAGCATCCATATTAGCCCTAGCTCTCATGTTATCTGAAACCTTATAACCGACAATCTTTTTTGTATAAACATCTATTATAAAAACCGCATAATAATGTTTATTACCTATTGGAATGTAAGTTGCATCTGACTGCCAAATCATATTAGGACGATTTACTTCCATGCCTTTAATAAGGTTTGGATAATATAATTTTGACGCTATTGTTGTTCTCCTATAATTCCGTTTTCGCTTCAATCTATATCCAACCTCCATCATCAATTCTATAAACCTATCCCGACCGATAAAGTCAGGATTTAGTGTATAATACATCTTTTCCACCCCACAACCAGGATGATCTTCTCGCCGCTTATCTGCTTCAAGAATCATCTGCTCCACTTTGTTGTCAAAAGCCTGTTGTCGTGCAGCATATTGCACAACTGCCTGTTTACTTAAGCCAGCTTCTTTGTAGAGATCGTTCATTGAAAAACTCACTTTTTGTTTTTTTACTGAACCAGTCGATTGTGGGGTGCCGAAGTTTTTTTTAATATCAATATCTAGTTCTTCTTTGTCAATATCCATCATCTTCTCTAGATAATCAATCTTTATCTGTTTACGACCTATCGTACTTTCTAATTCTTTTATACGGGCTTCTAACTCTTTCATTTTCTTTGAACTGCTGTCTTTTACTTCCACAACTCTATATCCTTTTTCGTTAAAGGTAGAAAATTTATAAATCCATTTGTAAATTAATACGTTACTAATTCCATGTAGCCGTTCTAATTGAACTATACTGAATTTACCACCCTCAAAATCAGATACAATATTTCTTTTAAAATCATCACTGTATTTACGCTTCTTACGAATACTTCGTACGTTTGCTTTCATAAGTTTTTCACTTTTAAGTGGTCAACCTATTTCAGGACATAACACTGTAGACTGAAGACTGTAGACTGAAGACTGAAGACTGTAGACTGTAGACTGTAGACTGAAGACTGAAGACTGAAGACTGAAGACTGAAGACTGTAGACTGGAAACGCTGATGTGAGTTTGAGAGACTTTTGCGTAGGGGCGTGTTTTTACCACAACGAACACGATTTATTGGAGTAACTTTGTGAAGAAACCCACGAGGTACACTATTTTTCCCTACGGAAATTTCTTTTTGACACAGGACCGAACGACCAAAATTAGTCTTGCAGACTAATTTTAGAGAGGGGCCAGCTGGTGCGTTGGTTTTCTTTAACACGAACATTTTCTCAGCGGTACGTATGCTACCACGAATAAAATGAGCTGCGCTCGTAGTTCACGAATCGCTACGTTCACGTTCAAATAATATGAGTTATAATAGTAAGTATTGACTGTAGACTGAATACTGTTTTATACGTGTATGAATTGTTTTTTATGTTTACCTTTTAATTTTCTGACGGAATTTTTTAAAATTAGAATAAAACGAATCATCACGTTTTTGTGCATTCTTCGAATCTCTCGTTGCAGTTGTGCATTCTTAATTCTTGCTGACTGTAATTGGTTTAATAGGTAAACATGTTGATTTTGAGTTTCAACCAGGTTTTCAAAATTGGCATAGATGTAATTTAATCGGTTTTTAACAATTGTTCCAATGGCATAAAAAGATAATTTTTCTTTAATATAACGTTCAGCATTTAAAGCTTTCTCAGTGCGTAAATCGCGGTTTTCATATACACTTTTTAATTTTTTAACCGCATCAGAAAACAAGGGGTTAGCCCATAATGTTTTAGGGCAAAAGTTCCTGTCAGGGTTTTCAATATAACTAAGTTTAGAATCTATGAGGAAACTATTGTTCTTATTCATGAACTCTGTATTGCCTGAATAGTTGGTTGCCACTGTAGGTTTACCTAAATACATTGCTTCCGCTAGGGTTAATCCAAACCCTTCTGAATGATGCATAGATACATACGAGTCACAGGTGTTAATTAAGTGATTAACGCTATTTTTATCGAGTTCTACATCATAAATTTTAATGTTTTCACAACCATATTGTTCTAAACGTTGTCTTTGTTTTTTGTATTTTTTACCACCGACTGTTTTAATGATTAATTCTACTGAGTCAGTATTTCTAAAAGCAGTTTTAAACGCTTCAATTAAGAAAAGTGGATTTTTTCTTTCCATGGAGCTGTGATAACTAAATAAGAAAAGGAAACTAAATTTGTTTTTGTCAAAAACATCGAGTTTCTGTTCATTAGAAAGCGGTGTGAGATGTACTTCAACAGGATGAGGAACGATGGTAATTGGGTTGTTGTAAATTTTTTTAAATATTTTTTTGCAATAGGCAGAAGGGGTCCAAATTTCATTAAAAAGCGTTAAATTTTCTGCTAATGCAGGAGCGATGTATTCAGATTCCCAAACTAAAAAAAGGATCGAGTATTTATTTTTAAATAAATTCGGGTCAATAATAGCGATAAATGTTTCGAGGTCTTTTAAAGATAATTGAATTAAATTAACATCATAGTTGAATGAATATGGATAATCAGGATTCGATTTTATTTTCTCATAATTTATTAAATTAAGTGGAATGTCACATTTTTTAGCTGCATTTATATTTAATCTAACAGCCTCTCCTAAGCCGAACATACCTTCGGTATATCCAATAATATTAATTCCTTGTATCTTCGTTTTCATCTATTTAAATTATGCTAGTTGATATACTTCTAGAGATTGTAGTGAAACTAAATTGGTATATGTTCCATTCATTTTCAAAAGTTCTTCATGAGAACCTTGTTCTACAATTCTACCATTTTTCATGACCACAATAAGGTCTGCGTTTTGGATGGTTGAAAGTCGATGAGCAATAACTAATGAGGTTCGGTTCTCCATCATGTTCTCAAGTGCGTCTTGCACCATTTTTTCTGATTCTGTATCTAAGGCAGAAGTAGCTTCATCCAAAATCATTATTGGAGGATTTTTCATTACTGCTCTGGCTATGGCAATGCGCTGACGCTGTCCACCAGAAAGTAGACTGCCACCATCACCTACATTGTTGGCATATTTGTTAGGGAATTCAGAAATAAAATTATGTGCATTTGCAATCTTAGCTGCTTCAATAATTTTATGCTCCTTTGCATGTTTGATGCCTAAGGAGATATTATTAGCAATTGTATCATTAAATAAGATCGAATCTTGTGCTACGATACCCATTTGCTCTCTTAACGATTTTGTAGTTACATCTTTAATATCAATACCATCAAAAGTGATACTACCTTCAGTAACATCATAAAATCGTGTAATTAGATTGGCCACGGTAGATTTTCCACTTCCGGATTCTCCTACCAGTGCCACTACTTTTCCTTTTGGAATGGTAAGGTTAAAATTTTTAAGAACATAATCATCTTTGTATTTAAAAGATACATTATTGAATTTAATTTCGTGTTTAAAATCGGTAATGACATGGGCGTTTGGTTTATCTTTTAACGGATTTTCAGCATCTAAAATAAAAGCGACCCTTTCATAGGCTGCATTACCTCCTTGTAAGGCATGATGGGCTTTTGTAATCGCTTTTGCCGGTGTTAGAATTTGATAAGCCAATCCCATATAAGCGATAAAGGCACCTCCACTCAGTGATTGCTCAATTAAAACCAAAGAACCACCGTATATGAGTAAGATAGAAATGGCAAAAATTCCCAAAAACTCACTCGTTGGGGCAGAAAGACTTACGACCTTCCCAATGGAATTATTAAGGTCATTTATATCTGTGGTAAATTCATTGAATTTTTTTGAAAAATAGCTTTCTGCGGTAAAGTTTTTTATAATTTTTATTCCCCCTAAGGTTTCCTCAATGTTTGATAGTAAATGACCTTCCAATGAAAAAACATCACCTGATTGACTTTTGATACCTTTGGTAAGTTTTGAAATTAAAAAACCTGAAATTGGAATAAAAAAGAAGACAAAAACGGTTAATTTCCAACTTATGGCAATCATTGCAGCGAGGGTAAAAAGTATGGTTAAGGGTTCTCTTATCATCATCAAAATACTCATAAACGATACCTTGATGGTGTTAATGTCTGAAGTCATTCTAGCAATAAGATCACCTTTTCTCTCATTGGAAAAGAATGCTACATGTAAGCTTATAATTTTATTGTAAACGTCTTGTCTTAGATCTTTTAAAACACCATTGTTTAGGTAAGTCATATATAAAATGGAGAGGTAATTAAATAAGTTTTTAAGTAAAAAGGTACTTAAGACAAAGCCTACAATGGTGATTAAGGTTAATAATGGGCCTTTCGTGGCATTCATCGTAGTAATAAAATAATTGAGATAGTTCTCAATATAGTCTAGGTCAAAATCTTTAATACTACTGAATACCGGTTTTACGGTTAATTTTTCACCTTCATCAAACAATACTTTTATCATAGGTAAAAGAGAAAGCATAGATAATGAAGAGAAAAGAGCATACAGAATGTTAAACAGAATACTCAATATTTGTTGCTTTTTGTAAGGAATAAGGTATTTGAGAAATCGTTTAAAATTTTTCATTTAATAAATACGGATTAATTTATAGAAGGACTTAATTTTCTAGAATGTGTTTATACACTTTGATATACGCTTTGGCTGCTTTTTCCCAAGTAAATTGTTGAGATCGCTGAATATAGGCCGATTTAAACGCCGCTTTATTATCTTCAAAAGTGGACATTCCTTTTTCAAAAACAGTGGCCATCTCTTCTGCGTCGAAATTGTCCCAATAAAACGAATGTGATCCGCCTATTTCAGGTAAAGATGTTCTATTTGAAAGAAATACAGGTTTGCCAAAAGTCATCGCTTCTAGGACGGGAAGGCCAAACCCTTCGCGTAAAGAAGGAAAAGCAAAAGCTAAACAATTTTTATAGTAATAGATCTTGTCTGATTCAGCGATATTACCTAGTAAAACAACCCTGTTCTCTAACTTATAACAGTGTATTTTTTCTTTAAGAAACTGAGCATAAGCCGTCTTTAATCCACCCGCTATAACCAAGATGATGTCTTTTAAAAATCGTAACATCTCTATCAATGTGTGAAAATTCTTTTTTTCAACGACTTGTCCAATTGAAAAAATAAATGGTTTCTTTGGGAGGTGTTTTGTATGCGTTATCACACTATCTTTCGCTAGAATATTGTTGAAATTATTTCCATTATAGATCACATATTCAGGAATGTTAGGAATGTCAAAATGCGCATGTGTGTTTTGCTTGGCAAATTCAGAAATATACACCAAAGCAGAACTTCTTTTTATTTTGCTTTTGAATTGATTAATCCTAAAGTCTAACTGCTTTCCAGATGTTTCTTCTAAAAAATTAACATCATGAATAGTTAGTAAATAAGGCATCTTTTTTGAAGCGGGTTCAATCTTGGTGTTTTGATTGACAGAATGCCATAAGTCAAATTTTTTTCTCACCCTAAAAAGAGGGTACCTTGTTATTGGTCTATATTTATTAAAGGATACGGCTCCATTTAGCTCTTGTTTTACCTGGTTATTATTACAATTAAGTATTATTTCATGCTCGTTAAGAAATTCGGTTTCTTTACTTAAGGCTTTTGCCAAATTAAAATTGAATTGCCCAAAACCGCTATGTAAGTTATTGATATTGTGTGTTTCAAGAAAAATATTTTTTGACGTACGGGATTCTTTCATAAATACAATTATTAGACTTTTAATAAATTAAGTATTTAGAATATGTTTTATTCAGATGTTTTCTAAAATAGGGTGTGGTTGGTTAGGATAATCTATAGATGGAAAATCAAAACAATGGTTGCATTTTTACGTGTTTGAATTAGAAAAAAATGACAAACAATTTATTTGAATTAAACACAAGCATACAACACGGAACTTTTTGTTTTTTGAGTAGCTTTGTGTTTTGGGGTGTCCTTTTTTAGACGTATATTTTTATAAAGAAATAACTGAATTTTCTCTTTAAATAAGAAAGGGGTAAATTCACGATATAAGTTTAGTGCATCTTTTTTTAATTTTTTTGTTGATTTATTTTGAAAAAGAAATGGGGCATAGTCTTTTAAGTGTACCGTTTCATGGGATGTAAGCTGTTTATACGTATCCCATGTTGCTTTTTCAACCCAAGGGGAGAATATACTAAAGGTTGGTATTTTGAGTGATTTTGCTATATTGACAGCTCCGCCTTCATTTCCAATAAGTGCATTGCAATGATATAAGATACCCAAAAAATCTCGTAAATGCGGTGTGTATGCGTCAAATTTAATTTTAGCTTTTGCCGCTGAGGAGCATCGTTGATACAGTTCTTTTGCCTGAGCTATTTGGGATGGCATATAATTGAATAACAACGTAAAGTCTCCCTGATTTATAATATAATCAATTAGTTCAGCCATATAGGGTAATGGATAGGTCTTTTGCGGACAACTACCAAGGATGTTGATCATTAGAATTGGATTAGAAAAATTCACATCGTTATTTTCTAAAAACTGTTTAGCTTTTAAAATTTCATTTTCTGTTAAATACAAGGCAGGTGGAGTTACCACTTCTGTTATATCTCCAATAAGTGGTTGAAGTAATTTTAATCTATTCTCAACCGCAAGACCTAAATCAGATTCTTCAGCTTTTCTATAAGGATATGTTTTTGTATATATAGGTCTTGAGTACCATTTGTCCATTGAAATTTTAATTTTTGATTTAGAAAATAAACTAATCAACATACTCTCCAATTTTCCATATGCATCTATAACAACATCATAATTTTCTTTTGCTATTCCTTTTAAAAATTTATAAAACAACCATTTATTCTTTCGCAAATCTTCAGTAAAAAAAATGATGTTGTCGATATATGGATTATTTGTAACTACAGCTTTCGTGTGTGTGTTTATTAAATAGTGAACGTTCGCTGTTGGAATATTTTTTTTTATTTGTTCACAAAGCATTGTGCTTAAAAGGACATCACCAATCATTTTTTGCTGAATAACTAAAATTTTCATAATTGATTGAATTACAGAATTTAAAGGTTATGTTTAGTTTAATTGTTTCTTTTAAAGATGCATTTGACATCTTTAAACTTTAGAAAATTTTACTTTAGCGTTTTAGGTGGTATAGCTTGTAGATGAAAAAATGTGAATTGGTTGCTATAAATGAATGTTAAAAAATGTATGCTAACTTAGCAAAGGTTAAGTAAACCCTAGCTTTTTTTGGGTATACAAAAAGAAATATTGTTTTATTTTATCACAATTATCCCAATGATCAAAATCCAAATAACAAATAACAAAGAACAAGGAACTATCAATACGCAATTAGTAAGTATCAAACAAACCTGTTTAGCGTTGTTTTAATCATGAGAAACAACTTCAAAAATCACTAATCAACAATCGATAATTCCTCTTGTTTTATGAAGTCTTCAACTTCGTACCCTTAAAGGAATTGTACTATTCATCGAACAGCGAATAAACAAATTCAATAGTCAAATGATTAAACACCTTAAATAAAAATCAACTTCGATAACTCATCCGATCCCTAATGGTCCCATCTTCGCGATGAATAATTACATCGGCTTTGTATTTTTTAGCCAATCGGGTTGCTTTTCGTATTGCAGTAGCTTGTAAATTGTGTTTAGAGGTGATTCGCTTATTCCCTTCACGTCGTACCGCCCAATGGTCTTCATACGGGACTACGTGTTGATGCCAGGTTCGTTTACGCGGATTTTTACTTTTAAAAAAGAGGTCGACTAATTGACTTAACAGGTTTATCCAGAAATTAGATTTGCTTGAATTGGTCATTGTGTGGTTAATTCACATAGGTTGTAACGAAGATACTATTTTTTGAGGCTTGGCTGCATAGAATTTTATGCTGAGTACGATCTTGTTTTATATTTTGGGTCGATTTGTGTTTTCGTTTCCTAGCAGTTGTTACGATTTGGAAAAAGGTCGTAATTTTTAGAAGTCCATTTGGATTGATAGGTTCTTATTTGTTTTATACGGTCTATCGATTTGTTTTCAACCTCACTTTCTACACGTTCTAAAGCAACTTTGAGGCCTCGATTCTATTCTTTAGTAATAGTAAGCTGTGACGTTCTATCCGTAAGTTTGAGCATGGACTTTTCACATTAATCTAGTAGTGACTCAATAACTGTTGAGACTTGTATTAATTTGTCTTTAGGATAGTTTTTCATAGCTAATTTTTTTATACTTTTCGATTATTTAAGCCCGTTCCTTCTCGTATTTTAGGGATTGATTTTTTCAATTCTTGAAATCTGCGTTTTAGATTGCTTTGCCTGTGAAAAATAACGTAAATACCCTCTTTGTTTCCCTAGGGTTAGGTTATAAAATGCGGTCTCTAATTCGGGATTGTTTTTAAAAGCTTCTTCAAGTTATTGAGGGATTTCATATTCTGAAGTTTTTTTCATTTTCATTTTCAATCCTGTTTTTTCGACTTCTATAGCTTCAAAAATATAGTTTTTAATAACTGTTCTTAAGTCAAGAATTTCCTGTTTGTTTATGAATCGTATTTGACGTGCTGACTGGACGTTTTCGGTTTGTTGAATTAAATGGTTGTTAGTATCATTCAGTAAGGCTCCTTTATGAAATAACAAGGCACAATACTCCTTAAATTCGTGAATAAGTACAATGTTTTTACCATGAAATGTATAGCAGGGGTGCATTCATTTAAAATCCTCTTCGAAGCTACATACTAAACAGATTTCTTGTAAGAGAATGGTTTCTTCTTTCCAGTGCTTTATCTTTTCGATGTATTCGTCCACATTTTCCATAATGTTAATAAAGGTATTGCTTCTGCAAATGATTGACCAGCTGCTAAATGCGAAATGAATGCTTTGGATATCTGTGTACTTCCAAAGTTCACAGATTCGTTGTTCCATATCATTTTTTTCGTGTATACTGTAACTGCACTAATCCCGTATCATATGTTTTTGCACTAACAAACGTTAATAACTGCTCTGGTCTACCTTCTTTAAATAATCTTGTTCCATTACCTACCAAAATAGGTATGATAGAAATAATAAATTCATCAATTAAATCACTTTTTAAAAGCGCATGGATGACTTCAGCGCCACCATCACAATAGATGTCTTTGCCTTCTTTATTTTTAAGTTCAGCTACCAGCGCGACTAAATCACCCGAATAAAATTTGATTCTACCGTTGTCAGGACGTTTACTTCGCGTAATTACATACACATCTCTTTCACCATTATCGTAATGCGAAGTGCCAATCTCTTTGTCTACATAATCAAAGGTCTTTCTGCCGATAATTATGGTGTCGATTGATGCGGTAAAGGCTGTATAACCATAATCTTCCCCTTCTTTTTCAACGATGTTTAAGAAGCTAAGGTTATCATTTGGTTGAGCTATAAATCCGTCGAGACTGGTCGCTATGAATAGTTTTGTTTTTCTCATTTGGTGTAAAGTATTAATTTTCTACAAAAATAGGAAGCTGTCTAGCGTTTTTCTTTGGAAAAAGCGACGTTTTAAAGTTTGGAGGGCAAATACCCCGTATGACGTTTTACCGCATTGGTGAGATGAGAATGGTCATAATACCCACTTTCAAAAGCTATATTTCTTTATATTTCATTGATATGTCTATAAGAACTAAAGATTGTTTTTATCAAATATAATTTTTAATTAATAATCTATACGTTCTATGTGGATATCCAAGGCGTTGCTGTAGTTCATAATAAATAAAACATCAATTTTATTACTACTTTCTATTCTAAGTATATTATCACAGTCCTCTAAGTCGAAATTAATACCATACTCAGGGTGTAATTGATTGAGATCAGCAACTATTTTGCTGGCTAACTGTTGGTTGTCAACATTGGTTTTGAAAATCTCAACGATGCTAGAGGTAGTTTGTATCTGTTCATTAACTTTCATTTTCTTCAAGCGATTTATACTTCCAAACAATAGGATGTAATGGCTTTTATCATTTCACCCTTTGTACTTTGAAAAACATAAAAATCTGAAAACGCATAGTGCTTTCCGTTTTCCATTGTCATTACCCCATTTGCAGCACCTTCTTTACCGTGACTCAGGATTTGGTCTAGTATCAATTCAGTAGTTTTTACGGCTTGCATTTTTTCTAACTCCTCCCTAAATATATCTATTCCTTCGATTTTCTTATCACCAATAATGTTCCAAACGATGTCGTCTGTGACGTTTCCCATTAAAAAGGTAACATCTCCTTTGGCAAAAGCGATGTTAAATTGTTTTATGAATTTCATTTTAGGCGAATTGCCACAATTAGGACTGGATATTATTTTGGTCATTTAGAGTCATTTTATATTTCCTAGTTCAGCGAATGAAATCCAATGGAGTTCCCTTCAGGATCTTTAATTATGGAAATAAAACCGTGCTCCCCAATCCCCATTTTCGCTTGAATAATTTCAGCTCCATTTTCAGCTGCTCGATTTTCTAAAATCTTACAATCCTCACAACCAAAATAAACGAGACTTCCATTTACAGAAGGTGTTATTCCCTCCATTTTCACCAAAGCTCCAGCTGCACCATAATTTTCCATATGACTAGGGAAGCATTTCATTTGAACATTTTTATTTGTTGGGTCGCTCATATCTTCCAGTGTTACTTGAAGAACGTTTTCGTAAAACTTTACAGCTCTATCCATATCATTTACATATATCTCGAACCACACTACAGGATTAAATTTTTTCATCTTATCTATTTATTTAATTGTTATGATTACAAAAATGAAAAAAGGAAAGCTAAAAAAACTTGTCCTATGGCAAGTTCTCTGTTTGAGATAGTACTTCTTTTCTAATCCGGCTCAAAGAAGTGTCGGTAATGCCTAAGTAAGAAGCTATATATTTTAAGGGTACTTCTTTAATGATTTGAGGTTTTTCTTTGACAAGGTTCAAATACCGTTGTGAAGCACTTTGTGTATGCATATTTACAGCACGATGTTTAGCCATAAATAATTGTTGGGACATCCAACTGCGACCCCATTCTGTAAAGCCTTCAATGGTGCTATATAAATTCTGGAAGTAGTTAAACTCAATTTTATAAACTTCACCGTCTGTTATTGACTGAATGGTTTCTTTTGAAGGTGTACGAAGAAATAAAGAAGCTACTTCAATAAGAATATCATTAGGACTAAAAAAATCGGTCGTAATTTCATTGCCGTTATAATCAATAACAAATGATCGAAACATTCCCTTTTTTATTAAATAATAGGCGTTACTAACTTTACCTTCTTTAAGTATGGTTTCGTTTTTTGAAAATTCAACTTTTGTGTGGGCATCCATAATGCTTTTATAATCCTCTTTTTTAATATTGGGATGATTGTATATGTTTTCGAAAAAGGAAGCGTTCATTATTTTATTTTTTTAAAGATAATAAAATAGAACTGTTAATCTATAAAAATGATCAATTTACAGTTGTTCTTTAATCTTGCCGTTTTCAATAGTATCATCGTAATTTAAGTTTACCTACTTATCATAATGAATTCAACGACCTTTTTTCTCCCCCTTTTTTTAATACCCAATTTGCTATAATTGACCTGATTTTCTATAAAATTTTGATTCCCATTCTATTTCTTCAATAATAGATAAACTTTGCGTCTTTATTTTTCCATCATTAAAAAATAAATTAAAAAATCTCCTTTTTGTTTATAGGTCTTTTAACCGTTAACATATTCTTTTTTTTCATCACAACATATTGTTCGGTTTGTTCACGTAAAGTAAATGGGATTTATGTACTGGTCTAAATTTGATAAAGACATCTCAAAATCTTCCTTGAAGCCCATTTCAATTATTTTTTCTAAACGTTGAGGCCATCAAATGTTAAGGTAACATCTACTAAAGTTTGATTATCTTTTGAAATAAATTAATTGTTCTAATAGTTCTGTGGTAATTCTTTGTTCATAGTACCATTTACATCACAAAAACCATCCTTTGCTTTAAAGGACTCTTTATCTACAATGGAGATATAAAGCACCTTTCCCCAATGCTTTTCTCCTTCTGGACCTACCATTAGTAATACTAAAATGACCCGTCGTCTTGTTGGATTGGAAATTGCTTGAAATATATCTCGTCTTAGTTTCATTATGTAGTTATTTGACTACAAATACATATGAAGTTATTTAGCTACGCAAATTATTAGTTCAATTTCATTATAAGATAAGCAATGTCAAGAAACCAAAAGATATGTTGTTGCTTAAGTGGTTAGCTATGCGAATAGAATGGGTGTTCTTATCGCTTTTAGTACCTATCTAGCTAAATTTGATAATTCTAACGATTATCTTAAGGGAAGTTCAATTTTTCTCTAGAGAGTTAAATCAAAATTTGAATGTTGTTCTGTATTAAGATTTTTGTAACTCAATCTGTTTGTTACCGCCAAATAACAACCAAAGAATAGTATGTATTTTGTCACCAACTTTTTTTCTAATAATGGTAAAAGCTTTGCTCATTTGATTTTCAACTGTTCTAAATGAAATATTTAAATGGTCTGCTATTTCAGAATAGGTTAATCCCTCTTGTTTTCCCATAATAAATATTTGTTTGCATTTAGGAGGCAAATCTTGAATCTCCCGTTTTACTAACTCAATCAATTTGGGTAGTTCGCTAGTATCTTCTTCGTTTAAAACGGTATTCAAAGTTTTAAAATGTTCTTTTTCTATTGTAATCAGGGAAGTTTTTTTTCGATGTTGATTGATAAATTCGTTATAAACACATTGGTGTAGGTAGCTTTGGATGGTATAGACCTCTTTTAATTTTTGTCGTTTTTCCCAAACACTTAAAAACACATTCTGTACTATATCTTCAGCAAGATAGACATCGCGGCAAAGGCTTTTGGCGTAAACACATAGTTTTTTATGATAGGTATCCATTAAGTATGCAAACGCATCTTCACGACCATTTCTTAAATTTTCGACAAGCGTTTGGTTATTTGAAAAATCGATAGCCATTTCTAATAATTTGATAGTTAAGTCATAAGCTGTCGTAAAATTAAAGAATTATTTTTTAATAAATATTGTGGGTGGTTGAATTTGGCATACGTAATATATATAAAGAGACCATTCAAATGAATGAAAAAATTGAAAATATACTCGTAAAGTACCTTATGAATGCTGCCGATATTGAAGAATTGGAAGTATTGACGAATTGGTTAAAAAAAGAGAAGAATGCGCAAGTGTTTAAGAACTATATAAGAATTAATTACGCTATGGATATTAATACAAATGAGTTTGATACCAAAAAGGCAAAAAAAGCATATTTAGATAAAATCAAACAAGACAAAAAACGGGTACATAGACTAAAAATATACACATATTTAAAATATGTCGCTGCTGCAGTAATTGTATTTGGGTTAGGGTATTTCTATAAACAAGGGGTGTTTAGTGAATTGGATTTTACAAAATCAATTCATGTCAATAATCAGATTGTAGCGGGGACAGACAAAGCAATTTTGACCTTGGAGAATGGAGAAGAAGTGATTTTAACGAAAGGTGTTTCTTTCAAAACGCAACAAGCGATGAGTAATGGAGAGGAAATAATTTACAAAGCTGGTGAGCGTGATACTTCAGAAATAGCTTTTAATTATTTAACAATCCCCAGAGGAGGTCAGTTTTTTGTGGAATTGGCAGATGGTACCAAAGTTTGGTTAAATTCAGAATCCCAATTAAAATATCCAGTCAGTTTTATTAATGGAAAATCACGAATTGTTGAACTCGTTTATGGAGAAGCATATTTTGAAGTGTCACCTAGTATAATGCACGATGGGGCAAAATTTAAAGTGAATAATGCTGCGCAAGAAATTACAGTTTTAGGAACGAAATTTAATCTAAAAGCATATAAGGAAGAACCCAATATTTACACCACGTTAGTTGAGGGGAAAGTTGAAATTAATACTCCTTCTAGGAAACAGGTATTAAAGCCAAATCAACAATCAGAGGTTCAAATTAAAAACAGTCAATTGAATGTTCGAGAGGTTGATGTTGTTGGAGAAATTGCTTGGATCCATGGTGACTTTGTTTTTAAACACAAAACATTGAAAGACATTATTGCTGTGTTGGCTAGGTGGTATAATGTGGATTTTGACATACAGAATAAATCGCTTGAGAATGTGAAATTTAACGGTGAGTTTGGAAAGTCACAAAATTTAGAAGAGATATTGAATTTAATAAAAAACACGAATTACATAAATCAATTTGAAATAAATGAAAAAAAAATACTATTGAAATAAAAAAGAGGGAAATAACTATAAACGTCTCACTGTAAATAATTTTCCCTCTTAAAAGTCCGATTAATTAATTAAATGTTTAACTAACTAATACACTGTAAATTTATGGAAATTAATTCTATTACTCATTGTTTTCTATTTAGAAAACAATTTTCAAAATTCATTATGAGATTACTAATTTTTTTGTGTTGTTTTTCAGTCTTTAGTATGGCACCGTTGAATGTATTATCACAAAATGTTAAAATTGTTATTGATGCTGATAAGGTGGTTACCATAGATGAAATTTTTAATATGATTAGCCAACAATCAGATTATAAATTTATCTATCAAGAAGACTTATTCAAAAAATTCCCTTTACTACACTTGAAAAAAGGAACAATTAAAGCGAATAAGTTGCTAGAAGAAAGTCTTTCTAATTCTCAAGTGTTTTTTGAATTTACGAATAAAAACACCATTGTTATTAGGGAAAACCCACCTGAATTATCAAACAGTATAGAAATAAAAGAAGTATTTCAGCAATTAACTATAAAGGGAACTGTACTTGATGAATTAGGACAACCACTTCCAGGGGTAAATGTTATTGTAAAAGGCTCTAAACTTGGGGTTTCTACAGATGCTGATGGTACATATCAACTTGTTTTAAATGGAGATAGAAATACTGTTTTAACATTTAGTTATATCGGTTATGTGAAACAAGAAATTACCATTGGAGATAATACAACCATTGATGTGCAAATGAAAGTGAATTTATTGGGTTTAGACGAAGTAATTGTGGTAGGGTATGGGACATCAAAAAAAAGAGATTTAACTGGTTCTATAGGCTCTATAAGTTCCAGAGATATTCAAGAAGTTAGAGCTCAAACAGTTGATCAGACCTTAGTAGGTAAAATGGCGGGGGTTTATGTGCAAAGTAAAGGAGGAGCACCAGGTGCTGGAGCATTTGTATACGTTAGAGGTTTAAGTCAAATAAGAGGCGACAATCAACCTTTATATGTGATCGATGGAGTGCCTGTGGTAACAACACCTAATACAGAAAGTTATGGCTTAATTAACGCTGGGAAAAGAGAGAATCCTTTGTTGGCAATACATCCAAATGATATTGAACGAGTAGATGTGTTAAAGGATGCGTCGGCAGCAGCTATTTATGGGTCAAGAGCAGCAAATGGTGTTGTAATTGTAACAACAAAACGCGGGCAACGTGGGCAAACACCTAAATTTTCATTTAATACGAGTACAACTATTCAGAATCCCGTGGATACATATGATTATTTATCAACTACTGAATGGAAAAAATGGGTCACAGGAATAGCACAAAATATTTTGAATGATTATCCACCAGAGTATTGGCCAGTTTATTTTCCAAACGAAAATGCAATTGTAAATGATCCAGATAGTTATTTTGGAAATGAACATACAGATTGGCAAGAACTAGTTACCAATGAAAATGCATTATGGAATCAATACAATTTTAAGGTTAGTGGAGGAGCCGAAAATATTAGTTATTTGGTTTCAAGTAGTATATCCAATCAAGAAGGGGTGCTCATTGAAAATAAATTTAAACGGTATAGCTTTCACGCTAATTTAGATGTAAGCGTTACAAAATCAGCTAAAATAGGTGCTTTTATAAATTACAATCATTCTGTAAATAAGATAAAAGGGTTTCAAAATTTTAATATTGGAAGTTACAGACCAGATCTTCCAGCATATCGAGATAATGGATCCTATGCCACATTTTTAAATAGAGGGAGTGAACAATTTACCGCGTTAGGAGATGGTATGCAAACCAGAAATACAGCGATTTCAAAAAACCTTTTAGGTTCAATATATGGGGAAATAAAAATATTTGATGGACTTACGTTTAAATCCCAATTGAATATTGGCACCAATACGGATAGAACAGATGAATTTCTATCTTCACAAAGTACGTATGTTTTATCCCAATCAACCTCGGGTTTGCCAGGAGCTAGATTGTCTGTTCAAACTAATGATGGATGGTCTACAGCCTTTGAAAACACCGTAAGCTTAAATAGTGTCATCAAGCAAAATCATCATATTAATGGTGTTTTGGGTGTTTCCTGGAACCGTAGTAGTTACAACGCGGAGCGTCAAAAATATAGAGGTTTTCCTGACGACGAAGTATTAATAGATATTAATTCAGCAACTTTTTTTGATGATGCAGAAAGCGAATATTTAGAGCAAGGACTTAATTCTATTTTTGGACGATTTAATTATAATTATAAGGGTAAATACTTAGCTACTTTTACTGCCAGAAGAGATGGTTCAACTAAATTTGGATCAGATAATCGCTATGGTTTTTTCCCTTCAGGAGCATTAGCATGGAACGTTCATAATGAAGATTTTTTTAAATCTATAAAAACTGTAAATCAATTAAAATTAAGAGCATCGATAGGGAAGGTAGGATCAGATAATCTCCCATCATTTACCTATTTAGCATATTATAATGGTGATTACGCAACTTATGATGAACAAAATGGTATTGCTGTGACAGGTGTTCCTAACACTAATATTAAATGGGAGGAAACCAATCAATTAGATTTGGGTTTAGAATTTGGATTATTTAATAATCGACTACGTGGTGAAGTCATATATTATAAGAAAAACACTTCTGGAATTATTTTATTTACACCCATTACTTATGAAACCGGTTCCATAAGTTGGAACAATAATATTGCTGATGTTTCTAACAGAGGCTGGGAATTTTTAATTAGTGGTGAAGTAGTTAAACACGGCAATTTCACATGGAATTCATCCTTTAATTTATCCACTTTAACTAACAATGTTGATAATTTATATGTGGGTAATGTAGGTTCTCAAGAAGGTATAGTTGAAGGGCAGCCAATAGGTGTTATTACCGGATATGATGTTTTAAAAATTGCTCAGACATACGATGAAATTGAAACTCTTAATTTGGGGGCTGGAGGATTGTATCAAAGTTCATTAAGCAAGCCGGGAGATTATATCTTTAAGGATATTAATGAGGATGGAATTGTTAATTCAAAAGATATTAAGCCTTTAGGAGATATCAATCCTGCTATTTTTGGAGGTTGGAATAATAATATAGCTTTTAAAAATTGGGATATCACTATGAATTGGAATTTCTCTCAAGGTGCTAAAAGGGCGTATAGTGAAATTGTAGACCTTTATTTTACGAATATTTATGCAAATGTTACCTCGCTAGTACTTGATACGTGGTCGTCAGAAAATAGGGATGCGCGATATGCGGTTCCTAATTCTCAAACTCATGGGTATATTCCAACATCACGTGCCATAGTAGATGCATCCTATATTAAACTGCGATCTGCATCTATAGGATACCGTTTGCCAAAAACAATCCTTGATAATATTGGAATCAGTAGTGCTAAGTTAACCTTAAGTGGTAATAATTTATTTACTATTTCTAATTATCCTGGACTCGACCCTGAAGATGTTCAAAATTTCTCATTTGCAGGAAGAACATCTGGCTATTTAAGTGATGATGGTAGATCTTACCCTAACGTCCGATCGTTTACACTTTCTTTAAATATCAACTTTTAGCCTTGTAGATAATATGAAATTTATATCAATTAACAATACAAATAAAGACATGAAAAAAATAAAATATCTATATATCGTGGTGATTGGTTCCCTTATGATGCAAATGACTTCGTGTGAATTGTCTGAAAGCCTAGAGGATTATAAACCTAAATATGCTTTAGAGGCAGAAACAGCTATTACTAATGAAAAAACGGCTGAATTAGCTTTGTTAGGAGTTTATGGCGCCTTTTTAGAAAAGAGCTCATTTGATGGGCCATTTCCAATGTTATTTATAATCCCCGACATCTTTAGTGGGTATAGTATGAGTGGACCATTTTCCATTTCAGAACCCGAAGTCTCAGGTTGGAATACTAATAACCCCATTGCTTCCGGGACTAATGTTACCAAAAACATTTATTCAGGGCTTTATGATTTGATTAATCGAGCGAATTGGGTTATTGAAAAAGTGGAACAATTAGATGATAATGTTTTTGAAATTCCTGTGAGAAAAAAAGAAATTATTGCAGAGGCTAAAATTTTGAGAGCATTAGGACATTTTTATTTATTGCGAAATTTTGGTCAATTTTATGATCTAAGTTCTGAATACGGAATTAATGTAAGATTGCAACCTGTAAAAAGTACAACGGCGCAACCTCGAAATACGGTTGCTGAAACTTATGAAAGCATTTTGGTTGACTTGGATGAGGCAATGGTAAATGCACCTGATAATAGAGGGAAAAATTACACGAATAAAACATTTGCAAAAGCATTAAAGGCAAGAGTCTTATTATATACTGGCGATTATATAGGGGCTGTAGCCATGGCCAAAGATGTTATTGACAATTCCGACCTAAATTTTAGGCTCGAACCGATGTATACGGATATATTTGATGAACATGATTCTCCAGCAATTTTTACAAGTTCTGAAATTTTATTTGGCTCAAGTGGAAGCTTGAAAAGTAGGTTGGGACTTGGAATGCAATATACGGCAAACGTTACAGTAACTCAAAAATATAAAGACGCGATTGCTGGATCTATGGTAGTTGATGGGCAAACGATATATTATGACACGTCACGATCTTCTCTATTTAAAGAGAATTTCTTTTATGGGGGATATTTTCCGACGAAGTATTTTTCGGCCTTGACAGGTAGTGGTGATTATGAAATGTTTTATCATATGCGTATGGCGGAAGTATACTTAATCCTAGCAGAGGCAAGTGCTAGAGCGAATAATTCAGTCACCACGGAAGCGTTAGAGGCTTTGAATGCTATTAGGATTAGAGCTGGCGCCACTACAACAGGAAATGATGGTTTTGAAACCTACCCACCTACGATATCTTTCGATCAATTTTTGACCGCTGTGAGGTTTGAAAAATTAGCAGAATTATATGCTGAAGGGGGGGAGTCATGGTACGATCTTATTCGATATGATTTTTCTGATGAATTTGGAACTGGTTTTGAAGTGTCTGATGAAAGGTCAACCGCGACCAATCCAGATAAATTTATTTTACCAATCCCTACGGAATCTATCCACGCTAGTGGTAATGTTGTCAAGCAAAACCCATCATATGAATAATGCATTTTTACTTTTTATTTTCATTCAAAAGCAGTTTGCTAATTAAAAATAAATTCAAATGAATAAAATTCTATATGTATTGCCATTTGCAATTTCATTATTGTGTTGTAAAAAAGAACTCCCCAAGGATTATGTTATTCTTTCAGGAACCATCAAAAACCAAAAACTTGATTCTTTAATCGTTTATGATTTTAGTAAAAATAATGCTTTAGTAAAAAAAATAAGTGTCACTGTAGATGGTGTGTTTTCGGATACACTAAAATTAAAACCAGCAATTTACCATCTATCTTTTGGTAAAGAACGTGTTGCTATGTATTTGAAAAACGGATATAATATCCATATTTCAGCAGATGCCAATAAATTTAGAGAGACTTTTAAGTTCTCTGGTGATGGAATAGCATCTAATAACTATTTACTACAAAAGGAATCTATAATTCCGGAATTTATGAGTAATGATTCTGTGTTATATTTGGATAAAAATGATTTTAAAAAGAAATTAAATAACTCAATTTATAAGTCTAAAAATCTATTATTATTATCAAAAATGGCTTCAGATTTTGTTTCTAAGGAAGAAGAGGACTTAGAGCGTTTGAAAAAATATATTACTAATTATTATGAAAAACATCGTACAATACGAAAACTAAAAGGACGTGACTCACCGGAATTTATTAACTATGAGAATTATCATGGAGGGTATACCTCTTTAAGTGACTTTAAAGGAAAGTATGTTTATATTGATTTATGGGCCACTTGGTGTCGACCTTGTAAAAAAGAAATACCATATCTACAAGAAATTGAAAAAAAATATCACAAAAAAAATATTGTATTCATCAGTATTTCCATAGAAAGTTTAAAAACTTATGACGCTTGGAGAAACATGGTTAAGGAAAAGAATTTATCTGGTATACAATTATTTGCCAAAGAAGATAAATCCTTTACGGATGCCTATAAAGTTGATGGTATTCCACGTTTTATTTTAATAGATCCTAAAGGAAAGGTTGTTTCAGCAGATGCTCCTAGACCGTCAAGCGATGAATTAACGAAACTATTAGAAGAACTTAATATTTAACCAATTCTATTATAGAAAAGGTTAATTATCTCCGTAAGAAAGTATTTTCTCAAGGCTCATCAATGTAAAGCCTTTAAGGGAAGTCTAATAAAATTAACCCCACAAATTCTGTGAAAGTGCAGGATTTGTTTTTTTGTTTTCCGTCGCGATTTAAAGCAAGTTATCAGCGTTATTGGGATTACTCCCTATGGTCGTGATCCCTTAATGGGGTGTGGAAAACAAAAACCCGCAACAAATGTTGCGGGTTTTACTTGCGGAGAAAGAGGGATTCGAACCCCCGGAGGTGTGACCCTCAACAGTTTTCAAGACTGCCGCATTCGACCACTCTGCCATTTCTCCTTGCTTCGCTAGTAGCTTAAGCGGCTGCAAATATAGAAAGCTTTTTTATAATTTCATAACTTAAATTTTAAAAAATTTTAATCCCTTGGTTTTGTATTAATTCTATACTTTAGTCGCTCAAATTAAAACCTTGGATTCTACACTTAATTTATTCATCTTAGCGCTCGTTGGTTTTCTGGCGGGAGTAATAAACATTGTCGCTGGCGGAGGATCTCTGCTAACGTTACCCATGCTTATTTTTTTAGGATTACCTTCTAATGTGGCAAATGCTACAAATAGGGTTGGCATTTTTATCCAAAATGTTTTTGCTATTAAAGCATTCCATTCTAAAGGAGTGTCAGATTTTAAATTCGGTTTTCACTTGGCAATTCCCGCAACGCTCGGTGCTATTGTTGGAGCGTATATTGCCGTGGATATCCCTGATGATGTCTTTAATAAAATTCTGGCAGGGATCATGGTTCTCATCGTGGTTTATATGTTGTTTAAGCCAAAATTAGATCCTCAACAATGGCAAGAGCGAAAGACAGGGAAATCTTTTTGGGTGAGTATGCTCGTATTTTTTGGAATAGGCTTTTATGGAGGAGCAATCCAAGCTGGTGTTGGGTTTTTAATGATTATGGCCATGACAGGAGTCAATAAATTTAGCCTGATTAAAACCAATGCACTCAAATTGTTTGTTACACTGATTTACAGTATTCCGGTCTTATATATCTTTATAAAAAATGGCTTGGTTAATTGGAAATATGGTCTCATCCTTGCTGCTGGAAACGCACTTGGTGCATGGCTTATGAGTCGCTATGCCGTTAAAAAAGGGGATGGTTTTGTGCGAATTCTACTCATCGTGATTGTTTCTATTCTGGCTGTCGTTTTATGGTTTTATAAAGGGTAGTTCATCCAAGCCTAATAACCGTCCATAGTACAGACCAGGTAGCTGTAGAGATCACTTAGGTAGGTCTATAAATCGTTCAGAAAATAATGTTATCTTATTAGAATAAACTAAGCCATATGAATTCCCTGTGTTTTTTAACAGATGAATACAGTTTATATGTTTATAAAGTAATATGTTAGATAAGTTGAACTAAAAGGGTTTATATGAAGTCTTTAAGCCTTAAAACAATCGTTTGTCTGGGACTTTTCGTTGATCGTATTTGATATCGCTAAGCACAGAAGATTTTACACCGATATAGAAATAATACGTCTGGCTGTTCCCGAAAGGAACCCAGTTAAAACTCATTCTCCAACTATCTAAATCCCGTTCAAAACTCAAGTTGGTGTAGGTCACTCCTTTTTGTTTAAAATCGTATCCAGAAGAGAGACTCACGCTCCACTTTGGTGTCAATTCAACATTTCCTGAGAATTGTAGTGAATTGTTAGAAATTTCGTTTTGGCTACGTGCATTTGCGTAATTGACATTGTATCTGAAACTTAAATTCCAAGGGACACTTGCTCCGTATAATTTGGCTACTTTTTTCGTACTCTGATCTTGATCGTCGGCTACATTATGAGTGCTGAGATTTGATCCAAAAAGACTTTGAGAGGTTGGGTCTTCTTGCGTTTCTTGTTGTTGCTGTGTAGATGTGTCTTTATGTTTTGATAAGTCTTTGCTCGAGATCGAATAGCTTAGGGATAAGTTTGCACCAGTTAAACGTAATAAGCTTCCGCCATTGTCAATATTAAATGTGTTGATTTTAGTCCCATTGGCATTGATTGCATACGGATCTAAGGTAGCTCCTCCATTTACGTTTAGCTTGTTGTTAAACAACACGGTTCCTGTTGTTAGGCGAACAGGAGACCATTTTAAGGAGTCAGCGGCCATGTTATAGCTTGTGCTAAGATTAAAACTGTTTAAAATCTTGATAATTTTATCGTCCGTCGCTGTAGAGTCTTTAGGAGTCACCTTAGCTTCTAAGGTGTTGTTTAGTGTAAATCCAAGACTGTTAGAAATACCGCGACTTGGAGCGCCAAATACACCACCGTCAAAACGGTTAAATGTTTTGAGGTCATTTGGGTCTTCACTTTGTTGTACTTCCTCATAATACTGTCCAAAATCAGGGCGATAATTATATGAAACGGAAGGGCGCATTACGTGGCGAATTGTTTTAAGTCTTCCTTTGTTAATATGGAACATTCCGTATACAGTGGTCGATGCAGAAACACCTCCAGAATATTGTCGAAAAGCATCAAATCCATTCAGCGTATCTCTTACAATGGTATTATTAAATTCATCATATTGTTGATCGATGGTTTTTAAATACCATACTTCTTCATATCGTGCTGAAGGCGAAATGGTAATATAATTAAGAGCTTTCATGTTAGTTGAAGCTGAAATCGAATGTTTCGCTCCAGTACGCGCATTTTCGAACATGCCATCTTTTAAGAATTGATCTTCTGAGATACTAATACTATTTTTCGCATCTAAATTGTAGGTGAGCCCAATTTTTTCTAAGGCAGATGATTTAGTGCCCGATTTAGAGGCGAAGGGGTAGATCCGGTCCATACTCAATTGTAAGGATGGTAAGGTCATGTTAATCTGCTCTGTATTCGTGTTTTGGGTATGATTTAATGACAAACTCATATTAAACGGTGTTCCAACAAACGACTTAGAATATGAAATAGACGAAGAGAACGTGTTCGTTACCTGTTGTGATATATTGTATTCGTTGTTAGATTCTCTAAAGTATTGGCTACTCCCTAGATTTACGGATGCTTGGAAGCGTGAATTTGGACTTGCTTGTTGGGCTTGGCTGTGACTCCATCGTACATAAAAATTATTTCGTTTACTGTAATCGCTAAATCCACGTTGGCTCGTCAATAGGTTTTCAAAACGCAAGCTAAAGGTTCCACTATAGCGATAGCGATTATTGTAATTTGAATCAAATCGCACCCCCCAACTACCATTTGAATAAATATCTCCTAATACAGCTAAATCTATATAGTCAGAAATGGCAAAATAGTATCCTCCATTTTGTAAAAAGAAGCCTTGATTATTATTGTCTCCCCAGGTGGGAATAAGAAATCCAGAAGCGGCGTTTTCTTTAGTAATAGGCACATAGAAAAAAGGTAAAATTGCCGGAGTGGGGACATCCGCTAATTTTAATTGGGATAGTCCACCTACAATTTTTTTGCCAGGAACCACTTTGATATTCCGTGTGACAATTTCGTAATCGGGTTTTGGTTTTGTTGAAGTGGTAAAATGAGCCTTATCAATGTAAAAGACAGAATCATTTTCACGTTTCGTAATCTCACCACCAACTATAATTCCCTGTTGTAAGGTTTTGGCATTGTAGATGATAGCTTTTTCATTTTTAAAATTGTAGATTAGCGAATCTTGTTCAGTTTCTTGCGCCCCTTGTTTAAATTGAGGTCTTTGAGTATAATTTCCTAAGCTGTCGACTATTCCTTTGGCATAAGCAAGGTTATTGCGATAATCAATTATGATTTCGCCGGCTTTAAGTTCTATGTCTTGATAGTAAAGTTCCGCTTGATCGTATAATGTTCCGATGCGATTAATAAAATCGTAGGTCATTTGATCCGCTGATTTGTCCCGGACTCTCCCCTCGAGGGTTTCTTTGGGTTTGATGGTGTCTAGGGATAAGCTGTCACTAGGTTTTAATGAATCTATAGGAGGTAAGGTGTCGCGTTTGGTGGTGTCTCCAATCTTTTGATTTTGTCGATTTTTTTGAACAGGATTTATTTGTGCATAGCTAAAACCATAACCTGTACAAAAAAGTAAAAAAACAAAAACTATATGCGTAAAATTTGTGTGCAATGCTTTTAATAGTATTTTTGTATTCGTTTAAAAATGGCTTAGTTTTTGAAGTTACAAACTTACGTATATTTTTTAACTGACTTTACGGAAATTAATGTTAAAAGAAAAACTATCAATGAAGTCTTCATTAAATGAAATGAATAAGTTTAAACTCTTCCTTTTACTGCTTTTGAGCAGTTTTTTTATTCCTCAAATACTGAACGCCCAGCGAACATTTAAGGTTGTCTTAGATGCTGGCCACGGAGGTTCCGACCCTGGAAATCTCGGAAATAGTCATCAAGAAAAAGATATTGTTTTAAAAATAACGAAAGAAGTTGGGCGATTGTTGTCTAAGGAGCCAGGAATTGAAATAATTTATACCCGTGAAGATGATACGTTTGTTGAATTACATGAGCGAGGCCGAATTGCACATCAAGCCAAAGCAAATATTTTTGTTTCTATTCACTGTGACGCTTATGACAGTCCTGCTGCTTACGGAGCAGGAACATTTGTTTTAGCAGTGAAGGGGAATACAGGAAATTTTAGGGTTGCACAAAAGGAGAACTCTTCTATCTTTTTAGAAGATAATTATAAGGAAAAATACGGCGGATTTGATCCAAATTCTCCTGAGTCAGTAATCGGGTTGACGATGATGCAAGAAGAGCATTTTGATGAGAGTCTGATATTGGCGAGCTTTATTCAGCAGCGCTTAGTAGGCGATTTAAAACGTAAAGATCGTTTGGTTAGGCAAGGGAATTTTTTGGTGTTAAGAGAGACTTTTATGCCTAGTGTTTTGGTGGAAGCTGGTTTTTTAACAAATAAAAAAGAAGGAGAATACTTGAATTCTAAAAAAGGACAAATGGAAGTGGCAACTGCTATTTATAAGGGGATTCTGGCTTATAAAAAGCATGTAGATGCCAATACGGTAATCGAAAAACCACCGGTAGAAGTCGTTGAAAAAAAGAAAGTTCCTGAAAAAAGAGTAATAAAAGGAGTTGATTTTAAGGTACAAATTTCTTCAAGTACAAAAAAAGTTAAAACGGATTCCTATAATTTTAAAGGTCTTAAAGGAGTAGAAAGGGTGCGTGTTGGTGCACATTATAAGTATTACTTTGGAAAAACATCAGATTATAACGAAGTAAAATCATTGCAATCGGAGGCAAAAGCGAAAGGATATACTTCTTCCTTTATTGTTGCGTTTAAGAATGGTACGAAAATATCAGTCAAGGATGCTTTGGATGGAAAGTGATTTGGATTTAATGCCTTGCTGAAAAATTATTAGTAATATTGTTGAACAGAACTATAACCTTACGATGTCAAGAGAATTAAAAACAGGAATCATTGCAATTGCCGCCATTGTGTTTTTTATATGGGGCTTTAATTTTTTAAAAGGAACCAATCTTTTTAAGAATAATAGAACTTTTTTTGTAGAATATTCAAATGTGCAAGGCCTCGCTGTTTCAGCACCTGTAACCATTGATGGTTTAAATGTTGGAAAGGTAGAGGATATTAAATTTCATCCAGAAAAGAAAGGGGTTTTATTAATTGAACTCTCTATTGAAAATCCAATTGAATTCTCCAAACAAAGTGTAGCTGAAATTTATAGCCCTGATTTAATTAACGGGAAGTCTATCAAGATTTTGGTATCCCACACAGGCGAAAAAGCAATGTCTGGAGATACTTTGCCCGGATCTATTGAGGTGGGAATTTTAGGTGCACTTGATGATCAAATAGGTCCCCTACAAGATAAATTAGAGTCTTTTTTATCTAATGCAGATACCTTGTTAGGTGGTTTTAATACGGTATTTGATGCGGATGGTAAGCAGCACTTACAAGAGACTTTGACGAATTTAAATTCGGTAATGAAGAACTTTAATGCAGCCTCTAATAAGCTCAATGGAATGTTGTCAAAAAACGGAAAACTTGACACCATTCTCAGTAGTGCTTCACTTGCGGCAAATAATCTTGTAAGTCTTACAGACTCCTTAAATAATGCAGGGTTAAATGCTATGGTGCAAAAGTTTGAAGGTACACTTGGTAAATTTGATACCTTACTAGCTGAATTAGAAAGCGGCGAAGGTACGGTCGGAAAATTACTTAAAGATGAAGGGCTGTACACAAATTTAGAAAATGCTGCAAAAGAAATGGAGGAGTTGCTTCATGAACTTAAAGTAAATCCGAAGCGATTTGTACATTTCTCTCTCTTCGGTAAACGTCCTAAACCCTACGAAGAAGCGAAGGCTGAATAAAACGGATTCGATATAGGTCGTGCGATAAAGTTTTAGTAGGTGCGAAAAAGATGGACTTGACCTATTGTTTATGTAACGGTTATTCGTGCTCATTTGTGTAATGAGCGAGTAATAAGATATGTGTAGGGTGATAATAGATGTCTCTGTTCACTCACTCTTCTTAAGCCTGTACAAAGGAATTGGTAATAGCGTTTAAAAACTAATCAACACCCTTGCATAAATAGTTAATAACTAATTCTCAAACTATTTATCTAGATATAGATATTTCATTAGTTTTACATTCAGAGCTAATAAATTGATGTCTTGATTGTAATATCCTTGTTATTAAGTATTTGTAATGAGTTAATTCAAGATTCAATTAACTCTATTTATATAGTTTGAAGCTGTAATATATTTATTGATGCAATATTTACCCAACATTTTATTTGCACTTTTACTCTTTTGTGGGATTGGTTTTTTTGTGATTAACGTACGAAAACTAATTCGTAATATCCAGCTTGGAAGAAAAACGGATCGTTCTGATCAGAAGGGGCAACGGTGGAGAAACATGGCGAGAATTGCTTTAGGGCAGTCAAAAATGGTACGACGACCGATCGCAGGAGTGTTACACATTATTGTGTATGTTGGTTTTGTAATTATCAATATTGAAGTCTTAGAGATTGTTATTGACGGTCTTTTTGGAACGCATAGAGCGTTGTCTTTTATGGGTGGGTTTTATGGATTCTTAATTGGCTTTTTTGAAGTACTCGCATTGTTAGTACTCATTGCTGTGATTGTTTTTTGGCTTCGAAGAATGGTCGTGAGAATACCGCGATTTTGGAATAAAGAGATGAAGGGATTCCCTAAAAATGATGCGCTTTATATTCTGTATTTTGAAATGGTGTTGATGATTTTATTTTTGACCATGAATGCTACGGATGTTCATTTTCAAGAGGCAAATTCAGGAAATGTAATTAGTCAATTTATAACGCCATGGTTTCAAGGACTTAATCCAGCAACCGTTCATGCAATAGAGCGAAGTGCTTGGTGGCTGCATATTGTGGGGATTTTGATATTCTTAAATTATTTGTACTATTCAAAACATTTACATATTCTTTTGGCATTTCCAAACACGTATTATGCAAAACTAACCCCCAAAGGTCAATTCGATAATTTAGCGTCAGTAACGGCAGAAGTCGAAATGATGTTAGATCCAGCTGCGGATCCATATGCTGTAACTTCAGAAGAAGAGGCGGATGGGGTACCTGAAAAATTTGGTGCAGAAGATGTATTTGATCTAGATCGTATTCAGTTACTCAATGCATATACGTGTACTGAATGTGGTCGATGTACCTCTGTTTGTCCTGCAAATATTACTGGAAAAGAACTTTCTCCTCGAGCTATTATGATGAAAACGCGAGACCGATTAGAGGAGGTTGGTAAGAACATTGATAAAAACGGCAGTTTCGTTCCTGACGGAAAAGGCCTAATAGATACGATTAAACCCGAAGAAATTTGGGCTTGTACAACCTGTAATGCATGTGTTGAGGAGTGCCCAGTGAGTATTGATCCGCTCTCTATCATTTTAGCTATGAGACGGTTTCAAGTAATGGAGAAATCCGCTGCACCACAAGAACTTAATGCGATGATGACTAACATTGAAAATAATGCAGCACCATGGCAGTACAATCAATTAGACCGTTTAAACTGGAAAGATGAAGAGTAAATTTAACAAAGAATTAAAAGAATTAAGAGATGCTGAGGGGAATTTATTGAGTCCTGAATTACCCGAAGGTGTTAAAAATTATTTAATTGATATCGACGGGACAATATGTGATGATATCCCCAATGAAGAACCTGAGCGGATGTTGACTGCAGAAGTGTATCCTGATGCACTTAAAACCTTAAATTCATGGTATGATAAAGGTCATATCATTTGTTTTTTTACCTCGCGTACGGAAGAACATCGTGAGTATACCGAAATTTGGTTGAAAAAAAATGGGTTTAAGTATCACAGTTTGCTGATGGGTAAACCCCGTGGTGGAAATTACCATTGGATAGATAATCATTTGGTTAAAGCCACGAGATACAAAGGAAAATTTACAGAATTAGTAGATAAAGAGGTGACCATACAAGTTTTTAAAGATTAATTGTATTTACCGAACAGAAACGTTATTTTTACGTATATTTTAAGTAACTCTAAAATTAATAGTAATGAATGTACCTACCATGGCCGAGTTTATGGCGGAAGGTAAGCAACCCGAAGTGTTATTTTGGGTTGGTTGCGCTGGAAGCTTTGATGACCGCGCCAAAAAGATAACCAAAGCTTTTGTGAAGATACTTCAAAAAGCGAAGGTAGATTTTGCCGTTTTAGGTACCGAAGAAGGTTGCTCTGGCGATCCTGCTAAAAGAGCGGGTAATGAATTTCTTTTTCAAATGCAAGCCATGACCAATATAGAGGTTATGAATGGCTATGGCATAAAAAAAGTAGTAACTACCTGTCCCCACTGTTTTAATACGCTTAAAAATGAATACCCTGGTTTAGGAGGGGATTATGCTGTGATGCATCATACAGAATTTTTAAAGCAATTGCTATCTGAAGGGAAAATTACCATAGAAGGCGGAATCTACAAAGGAAAACGAATTACATTCCACGACCCGTGTTATTTGGGACGAGCTAATGACATATACGAGGCACCCCGTGACCTTATTCAGAAATTAGAAGTAGAGCTCATTGAAATGAAGCGTTGTAAGCGAAATGGCTTGTGCTGTGGAGCTGGTGGAGCACAAATGTTTAAAGAGCCTGAAAAAGGAAATAAGGATATTAACGTAGAGCGAACCGAAGAAGCATTAGATACGCAGTCTGAAATTATTGCAACTGGATGTCCCTTTTGTAATACTATGATGACTGACGGAGTGAAAAATAAAAATAAAGAGGCCACTGTTCAAGTGTTAGATGTTGCCGAATTAATTGCTAACGCCCAAGAACTTTAATATGCCCTATATCAAAGATAAAAATTTAGTAAATATTTACGAAGAGGTCGATAAAGCTAATCAGACCATCAATAAACTGAACTATCTACTCAAAGAAGAGGAAGAGAATAATGCCATCTTAAAAAAGCAACGTATTATTTTGGGTATTTTCGGATTGTTGGCACTTATTTTATTTCTTTGGTCCTTTTTACCAAAGGATGATAAGCCAAATGCTAAATACTTAGAAAAACACAACCTATCCCTGATCAGTAATGACTCGTTGGAGAAAATGGAGGAAGCGATAAATAATCCTAAAATAAATCTAAATCAATCTAATCAAATTATAGAACAAACGGTTGTTTACAGTATTCAGATTGGCGCATTTAATAATTTTAAAGCGAAGTTGTTTTCAGAAGACCTCGCTCATATGAAAGAATTTCAGGAGGATGGATTTAATAAGTATGCAATTGGAAACTTTGTAACTTATAAAGAAGCCCTTGTTCTTAAAGAGGATTTAAAACGCTTAGGTTTTTCTGATTGCTTTATTATTGCTCAATCGTATGGTCAACCTATAAATATTAGAGAAGCCCTAGAGTTAAGTGAAGAAAGAGAATACCTCCATTAACATACGTCAAACAGCACGACATAGCGTTTGCTAAAATTTAACCTAGATCATGTTTAATGCCTTTTTAAAAGCCGCGCGACTGAGGACCTTACCGCTGTCTCTATCAGGCATAATTCTCGGAAGTTTTCTAGCTGCTGAAGAGGGAGCCTTTCAATGGAGTATCTGTATTCTTGCTATGTTTACTACGGTAGGATTTCAAGTGCTTTCTAATTTTGCAAATGATTATGGAGATGGAGTGAAAGGGACGGATAATCACGAACGCGTCGGACCACAACGCGGATTGCAAAGCGGTATTATTAGTCCAAAACAAATGTTAACCGCTATAAAATGGACCGCGGCTATCACTTTTTGTATTGCTTTAGGTTTGCTGTATTTGGCTTTCGGTAAGACCCATTGGAATTATTTTTTACTTTTTGTAGGGTTAGGGATACTGTGTATTGCAGCAGCTATAAAATATACAATGGGACATAATCCGTATGGGTATAATGGATTTGGGGATGTTTTTGTGTTTTTGTTCTTTGGATGGTTGGCCGTAGTTGGAAGTTATTTTCTATACACTAAAACTTTTAACTGGTGGTTATTAATGCCGGCTACGAGTATCGGAATGTTGAGTGCAGGAGTTTTGAATTTGAATAATTTACGTGATCGAAAATCTGATGCCAGCGCTGGCAAAAATACCTTAGTCGTTAAAATTGGGGAAGAATTCGCAAAGTATTATCATTATTATTTACTTATAGGGGCTTTTTTTTCAGCACTGTTATATGGTGGTGCTAGGCCCGGAAAATGGACTGACTTTATCTTTGTAATTGCCTTTATTCCCATTTTTTTACATGTAAGGACGGTGTATCAAAACAAAGACGCAGAATTGTTAGATCCTGAATTGAAAAAATTGGCACTGAGTACTTTTCTCTTTGCTATATTGTTTGGAATCGGACGAATCCTATAAATTTAGTACATTTAAATAAAATTAGTATTCATGAAAATTCAGTATTTAGGCCATGCAAGTTTGGCTATTACCACCGGTGGTAAAACGGTATTGGTAGATCCATTTATCTCAGCAAATGAATTGGCTTCTTCAATTGATGTAGATAGCTTAGCTGCAGATTATATTCTCATTACACATGCACATCAAGATCATATTTTAGATGTAGAACGCATTGCAAAACGGACCGGAGCAACCTTAGTCTCTAATTTTGAAATTATAGAGCATTTTACAAAAAAAGGTTGCAAAGGGCACCCAATGAATCATGGTGGTTCTTGGCAGTTTGACTTTGGAACACTAAACTATGTCAATGCGGTACATAGTAGTTCTTTTCCTGATGGAAGTTATGGGGGGCAACCAGGTGGCTTTGTACTCACCACAAATGAAGGTTGTGTCTATATCTCTGGTGATACCGCGTTGACTTATGATATGAAGTTGTTGCCATTATTTCATGCCATTGACCTCGCTATTTTACCCATCGGGGATAATTTCACTATGGGGATTGACGCCGCAGTGATGGCCGCACAATTTGTTAAATGTACACGTGTATTAGGAGTGCATTATGATACCTTTGGATATATTAAAATTGATCATGAACAGGCTAAGAATGCTTTTGCTAAACAAGGGATAGATCTTACCTTATTAGACATCGGTCAAGACCTAAGTCTTTAGGTTTTTACGCTTAAATCTTCTATGACCTTGCAAAAAATTAACGCACAATTCAGTTCTTATCTCCTAAACTTTAAACGACCTGGGGGGACTTCCCGTGGGGTGCTTCATCAGAAAGAGACCTTTTTTTTACAGCTCTCCAGCGGACAGGCAAAGGGCTATGGTGAATGCGCCTTGTTTCGCGGACTTAGCGCTGATGACCGTCCCGAGTACGAAGCTAAGATGGCTTGGCTGTGTGACAACATTAATCAACCAGTAGATACGCTTTTGGAGGAGCTACGTGAATTTCCTTCTATTCAATTTGGTTTAGAACAAGCTTTGTTGTCATTACATAGCGAGACGCCCTTTGTGTTATTTCCTTCTGATTTCACTGCTGGAATTGCTGGAATCCCTATTAATGGACTCATTTGGATGGGGAGTATCGATTTTATGAAATCTCAAATTACGGAAAAATTAGCCCAAGGATTTACAACCTTAAAGCTAAAAATTGGGGCGCTTAATTTTGAAGAGGAATACGAGTTACTTGCCGCATTGCGTAAACGTTTTTCAGTGAAAGATCTCACCTTGAGAGTTGATGCAAATGGGGCTTTTAATGAAGAAGATGCCCTAGAGAAATTAAAGCGATTGAGTGACTTGGATTTACATTCGATTGAACAACCTGTTAAAGCTGGACAGCGTGAATTAATGCGTCGTCTTTGTGAGGAAAGTCCGTTAGCCATTGCATTAGATGAAGAGTTAATCGGGGTTTTTAAGGCAGAAGATAAAGCCAATTTATTACGTGATATTAAGCCTCAATACATTATTCTTAAGCCTAGTTTAGTAGGAGGTATGAAAGGAACGGATGAATGGATTCACTTGGCAGAAGGGATGGAGATTGGATGGTGGATTACTTCGGCCTTAGAGAGCAATATTGGACTTAATGCTATTGCTCAGTATACCTATCCAAAACATGCACCCCTAGTACAGGGGTTGGGTACAGGTGGGGTATTTTCGAATAATATCGTATCGCCTTTGTTTATCAAAGAAGGAGCCTTGTGTTTAAATCCAAAAAAGGAGTGGAACACTGCTTGTTTAAAGTGATAAATCAGAGCCTTTCAGCTAATTAAAATCTTTTTTGGAGATATAAAAGAGCTTCTGTAGGTGTTTTATGTAAAAATAGCGTATGTCAGCAATAAAGTAAGGTTTAAATTTATACTTTTACACTTTACAAGTTGCATTTCATTTAGATTGTCTTATTTTTGATTAAACCTAATTTTTATGAATTATATTCAACAAGCCTATAAAGGATATGGAGGCTGGTGGCGCTATGCCATTACGTTTTTAGTAGTGATGTCGCCTTTTCTTTTGAATTTTGCCATCGTTTACTATATGCCTGAAATTGCGGAATTGTCCTATCAAGAAATGGCGAACATAGAAGATAAGAACGTCTTTCTTTTTCAAAATCTCAGCATATTTGTAGTCTTACTCGTTTTTTTAATATTGTTCGTTAAATACCTACATCAACGTAGTATTATTAGTCTCATCACCAGTAGACCAACGGTTGACTGGAAACGATTCTTCTTTGCTTTTTTTCTGTGGATGGCAATTTCTGTAGGCTTTATGTCGTTGGGTTTCCTTGGAGACACCAGTGAAATCGTTTGGAATTTTAAACCAGTTCCGTTTTTTACTTTACTAATTATTTCTGTCTTGTTTATTCCGCTACAAACAAGTTTTGAAGAATTGATGTTTCGTGGATATTTGATGCAGGGCCTTGGTGTTTTAGTGAAAAATAGATGGTTTCCATTAATTATCACCTCGGTTGCATTTGGTTTGATGCACAGTTTTAATCCTGAAGTGAATGAATTGGGGTATGGAATTATGGTATTTTATATTGGGACAGGATTCTTGTATGGAATTACAACATTGATGGATGAGGGAACGGAAATAGCCCTTGGCCTTCATGCCGCTAATAATATTGTTGCCGCACTCTTTATTAGTTCTGATTGGATGGTCTTTAATACGGATGCTTTATTCTTGGATACTTCAGAGCCTTCCTTGGGGTTTGAAACCTATGTGCCAGTATTTGTTCTCTATCCATTGATTTTATTAATTTTTGCTAAAAAATTTAAGTGGAACAATTGGCGTGATAAATTATTAGGTAACATAGAGCGCCCTCTAGGGGAAGCGGCGCTTATTCCTGAAAATGAAATTTTCTAAATAGCCACTATGAGTTTTGCTTTTATTCATCCAGAATTTCGACTTAATTCAAAGGCATATACAGATGTAGAATCATTGATTGATGCTGTGCAGGATGAACAATCAAACGATTTTATCCGAGAGTGGTTTAATAAAGAGGATGGAATTGTTGTACAAACTTCAGGTTCTACCGGAATTCCTAAGAAAATGACTTTGTTAAAGCAGCACATGATCAATAGTGCATATGCAAGTGGCGAGTATTTTAATTTACCCGCACAGACGAAAGCACTTTGTTGTTTGTCATCTTCGTATATCGCTGGTAAAATGATGTGGGTTCGAGCCTTGACACTCGGTTGGCACCTCGACGTAATTCCACCTTCTAATTATCCGCTAGAACATAATCGTGAAACTTATGATTTTTCAGCAATGGTTCCACTACAAGTACAAAATTCCTTATCAAAACTAGGACAAATAAAAACTCTTATCGTTGGTGGAGGAGCTGTGTCTTTAGGTTTGCTTAATCAGATAAAAAAGATAGATACGAAGGTGTATGCAACATACGGTATGACCGAAACTAGTTCACATATTGCGATTAGAAATTTAAAGTTAAAGTCGCCTGTATATCAAGTGTTACCAAATGTGACTATTGCTGTTGATCAACGTGGCTGTTTGGTTATTTTTGCACCACATCTATTACATGAAAAAATCATTACGAATGATTTAGTGAAGATTAAATCAGCTAAAAGTTTTGAATGGTTAGGCCGTTTTGACAGTGTAATAAATTCAGGTGGGGTGAAATTAATACCCGAACAAATTGAAGCTAAATTGAGCGAATTGATTACACAGCGATTTTTCGTGGCAGGAATTCCAGACGAACGTTGGGGAGAGAAGTTGGTGTTATTCGTAGAGGGAGCGCCAAATCCCAAGCTATACGAAGCGGTGTCGAAATTGAATACCCTGCATAGATATGAAGTTCCTAAAGACCTTTATTTTATTCCAAAATTTAAAGAAACCCACACAGGAAAAGTCCAACGAAAAGAAAGTATAGCCTTAGCATTGTTGAACCAATAGTTCAGTTTATAAAGTGTATAATTTTTCTGTCGCAATCGCTTTGATTATTTTTCGTCCTCTATTTTGATAACCCGTACTTCCGGAGGGGAGTTTTTTTTGAATGAGTAAGGTGAGTTCTGAATGTATCCACGAATAGGTAAATCCTAACAAATACAAAGTGTACATAGCATGGGCTTGGACGGCAACAGGGTAATTTTTGATTTTCCAGTCAAAACAAGTAGATGTTATTAGCTCTAGATGTTTGGGGTGCAATGCATTCCGATATCGTGAATCTTTTTTTATTTCATAGTGCGTCAGTAAGATTTCACAAATCTTGGCGCAAGATCTAGCAGTGGAATCTACTTTGATATAGGGTAATACTGCTGAAAATTCATTGAGGTATTCTAGAAGAACCGTTGGCGTGTCCTTAACAACAAGTTCTAAGATGCGTGCGAAATACGTGTTGTTTTCTTGATTGTGAATCATATTGTCAATCAAGATGGGAAGTAAGCTCGACTGGGAAATACACGTTTGAACGAGAAAATTTTGATGATTTAAATCCCTGTTTTTTTGTTCAATTTGTCTGATAAATTCAGCATTTTCCATAGAATTGCTTGAGGAGTTGTTTCATTCCTTCGGTAGCGGTCGCTTTAAGGACGGTGAGATGTTTGAAATCACTCGCTTTTACCGAAGGCTTAGGGTCAATGAAGTAGATGGGACAACCTGCTGGGGTATAGTGAACTAAACTCGCTGCTGGATATACCTGCATCGAGGTGCCTATGATGATTAAGAAGTCTGCTTGCGCTGTTAGCGATATAGCTTGCTCTAAAGCAGGAACGGCCTCTCCAAACCAAACAATATGTGGGCGAAGTTGAGCATTCTTTTCACAAGTATGTCCTAAATTTAAGTCCTCAGTCCAGTCGTATATAAGATGTTCATCTAACGTACTTCTCGCTTTGAGTAGCTCTCCATGAAGATGGACAACTTGTTTACTTCCAGCACGCTCGTGTAAATCATCTACATTTTGTGTAATGATGTGTACATCATAATCGGCTTGTAATTTTGCAAGGGCTAGGTGGGCAGCATTTGGATGTACCTTGTGAAGTTGTCGTCTTCGTTGATTGTAAAAGTCAAGAACAAGCGCAGGGTTTTTTGCAAACCCCTCTGGCGAAGCGACTTCGAGTACATCGTGACCTTCCCAGAGTCCATCCGCATCTCTGAAGGTTTGAATGCCACTTTCGGCACTTATTCCTGCACCCGTGAGTACCACAATTTTTTTCATTGACTAAAATATTTGCACTAAATTAGGGCTTAAATTAATAGGTACAAAATTTAATGGTTGATCCAGCATTATTAGCATATTTGGAAGGACTTTTGACACCGCGTCGGAAGGCTCGGTTTAACGAGGTTTTAGCAAACAGAACACGTCATTTTACAGTGGTTTTGGAAGATATTTTTCAAAAGCATAATACGAGTGCCATTGTGCGTAGTTGTGATGTTTTTGGGATTCAAGATCTGTATGTCATTGAAAAAAGATACCATAGTTATGTTTCTAATCAAGTGGCAAAAGGTGCTCAGAAATGGATTGATTTTCATCAATATGATGGGGGTGGAGATAATACAAAACTGTGTATTCGCGCTTTGCGTAAAAAAGGATATCAACTAATTGCCACCACCCCACATGAGGAGTCGAGTATGTTAGCCGATTTTGATATTACACGTAAGTCGGCATTTATCTTTGGTGTTGAAAAAAGAGGCGTGTCAGAAGAAATGATGGCTGAAGCAGATGGCTATCTAAAAATTCCAATGGTTGGATTTACAGAAAGCCTTAATGTATCTGTGGCAACAGCCATTATTTTACAAAGTTTAACCGAACGTTTACGTAACTCTACGGTCAATTGGCAACTTTCTAAAGATGAAATTGATGAAATCCGATTGGATTGGTGTATGAAAAGTATTCCAAATGCCGATCAAATTAGAAGACGTTTTGAGGAGGAGCAAAATAATACCTAAAGAATGCTCGTGTAATTGTTAAATACCAAATACTAAGCACCAAATTCTATGAACATCCCTAATTAGTGCTGACCGTTTTTTAATTTTCTGAATTTGAATAGCTTGTTCAGAAAGAATTTAGCGTGGTAGCTATACAATAGCTTTTAAACAAGGCTATTACATGTCGATGAGACTAAAGGCGTTTATCTTTTTTTCTTTTATTCTTTTTTGCTTGTCCAAAAAAGAACCAAAAAAAGACACCTCAAGCTGAGGAATTTTTGAATCCTCCTTCTGTCGTAATCAAAACCACTACAAAAAATGGGGCGTCGTTACTCGTTCCTCCTAACTCCTGTCTTCCCCATTTTTCATTTCGCTATTCTTCCACCTTGAGGGTTCAATGCTTCGCATTGATACTCCGCTTTCGTGCTCAATATAACGCAGGAATATAGAGTAATTAGTGGAAAAAATAACAACACTTTTCATTATATGAAATTCATACAACGTATCAAGCGGTCAATCTATTACAAAAATCAACAATCGTTAATCAACCCACAAGTAAAGGCGCTGTAATAAAATAAGGTTTGGGAAAATAATTAGTACAGCTAAATAACCGCCAAAACTGCCAATGATTTACAAATTAAAACCCTTTCACCAGTTGTTCTAATCCAGCTAAATCAATCAGTTTTATCTGTTTTCCTCTGGTTTCAATATATCCTTTTTTCTTAAATTCGGATAAGAGTCGAATGGCCGACTCTAATGCGGTGCCAATAATGTTCGAAAATTCTTCACGCGATAAATCGATGTTGATAAACCCTTCAGCATCTTCACCAAAGGTTTTTCGAAGGAAGAGAAGTCGATCCGCTAAGCGTTGCTTTGAATTCTTTTGGGCCATATTAGTGAGGTGGGCATTCGCATCTCGCAAATCACTACAAATAGTTTTAATCATATCAAGGGAAAATTTGGGATTGTTTTTTAATGCCTCAAATATTTTTTCCTTGGGGATAAAACAAGCTTCCATATCCTTTACTGCGGTAACGGTTAAGCTTACAGGTTCTCCACTTAAAACAGAACGATAACCTAACATGTCGCCAATTTTTATGAATTTAACGATTTGTTCGTTGCCATTTTCGCTACGCTTTGTAAGTTTACAGGCACCGTTTTTGATACAATACACCCCGTTTAATAAATTGCCTTCTTTAAAAAGGACTTCTCCTTTCTTAAAACGAGTAGACGTTTTGTGTTTTGCAATTTGCTTAAGTTCGTTGCTGGAAAGGGATTTTAAGGTGTTGAATTCCTTAATGATACATTGATTACAAACACTCATACTGACCTGAAAAATTCTGTTCAAAGATATTCCAATATATGATAATTATCATAAACTTTTTAATTAAAATTATAGAATTTTGCGCTAGGTATTTGTAATAAAAGTAAGGTAGGTATGACGGGCGAAAGCTGTTTCCACTGTGGGAATCCATGTGATTCTAATCCAATTCGCTATAACGATAAATTCTTTTGTTGTCAAGGGTGTAAAGTTGTATATGACATTCTACAAGATAACGACCTAACCACGTACTACGAGTTGAGTAGTTCGCCAGGAAAGCGACCTGATACCGCACAAACAAATTTTAATTATTTAGACAATAAAGAGATTTTTGAAAAATTACTCGATTTTCAGGATGAATCAACATCTATTATTACACTGTACATTCCACACATTCACTGTAGTTCGTGTATCTGGGTGTTAGAAAATCTACATCAATTAGCTCCAGCAGTGAGTGCAACACAAGTCAATTTTCCTAAAAAAGAACTGCAAGTTACGTTTAGGCACAATGAATTGAGTCTTAGAGCATTGGTTGAATTGCTAGCTCGTATTGGCTATGAACCCTATATCAGTCTTGATGATGAACAAAAAAAACCAGTTTCTATTAATAGAACTTTATGGTTAAAAATGGGGGTTGCTGGGTTTGCTTTTGGGAATATTATGATGCTTTCTTTTCCAGAGTATTTTGAATCGGATGAATATTGGTTAAATCAATATACCCCATTGTTTAGAATGCTCATTTTTTTAACGAGTTTGCCAGTGGTGTTTTATGCGGCAAATGATTATATCATTTCTGCCTATAAAGGATTAAGAAAATCGATTCTCAATATTGATGTGCCAATTGTTCTTGGAATTTTTGTATTGTTTTTTAAAAGTACTTATGAAGTCTTTATTAAAAATGAGCCAGGGTATTTTGACAGTCTCGCAGGCTTCGTATTCTTTTTGTTACTCGGTAGAATTTTTCAGCAAAGAACGTATCAATTTCTCTCCTTTGAACGTGATTATAAGTCGTATTTCCCATTGGCAGTTACTAGAATTTTAGACAACGAACAAGAAGAAAGTGTATTGATTAAAGAATTGAAGAAAAATGACCGTATTTTAATTCGACATCAAGAGCTTATACCGGTCGATGCAGTATTGTCAAAAGGTGTTGGTTTGATAGATTATAGTTTTGTTACTGGTGAGTCTATTCCTGTATCAAAAATGATTGGAGACAAAGTGTATGCTGGTGGAAAACAAGTGGGAGGTGCGGTTGAGTTGGTGGTAGTTAAAACGGTGTCTCAGAGTTATTTATCTCAATTGTGGAATAATGATGTGTTTAAGAAAGATAAGGTTAGTGACATAAAAAATCTTACTGACGCAATTAGTAAGCGATTCACCATGATTGTTTTGGCAATAGCATTTTTGGCTGGAATATTTTGGTACTTTAAAGATTCAACCATGGTTGCAACGGTTGTTACTTCGGTATTAATCGTTGCCTGTCCTTGTGCCCTTGCCTTATCGGCTCCTTTTGCTTTGGGAAATATGCTTCGTATTTATGGACGACGAAAAATGTATTTGAAAAGTGCAGAGGTGGTTGAAAATTTAGCGCATATTGATACGGTTATTTTTGATAAAACAGGAACCTTAACCACGCAGGAGACGGAAATTTATTATGAGGGAAAGCCAATGACTCCAGCTGAATTAAATGGTGTTAAAGGATTGCTACATTCGTCGAACCACCCCTTGAGTCGAATGCTTTATACTTATTTAGACACATCAAAGGTTGATTCAATAGATGAATTTGAGGAGGTACTTGGTAGTGGGTTGCAAGGCCGTTGGAAAGGAGTGAATATCCGTTTAGGTTCTGCAAGTTTTGTCGGGGTAGAGCCTACGGGCTCACTTAAAACTCAGTTGTATGTAGCTATAAATAATCAAGTTAAGGGGTGTTATACTTTTCAAAGTGAATATCGCAAAAACTTGAAAGATACCTTTAATGCATTGGCTAAAAACTACCGTATTGGCGTACTTTCTGGTGATAATGAAGGTTCTTTGGGGTACCTGAAAACCATATTGCCAAAAGAAACCGCTTTTGTGTTTAATCAAAAACCAGAAGATAAACTCAACTATATTAAAGAACTACAAGAAAAAGGATTAAAGGTACTTATGATTGGTGATGGTTTAAATGATGCAGGGGCATTGGCACAAAGTGATGTGGGATTTGCCATGGCCGAAAATGTAAATGTGTTTTCCCCAGCTTCGGATGGAATCATCGATGCAGAGAGTTTTCAAAAAATACCAGCGATGTTAAATCAGGCAAAAAGAACCTTGCGTATTGTAAAAATTAGCTTTGTTTTGTCTTTGGCTTATAATCTCATTGGTATGGGGTTTGCACTTACAGGAAATTTATCACCCATCGTTTCGGCGATCTTAATGCCGCTAAGCTCAATAAGTATAGTCATTTTTGTGACCCTAGCAACCTATTGGATTGCTAGAAAACCCTAGCGATTTGAACTTTTTTTTAAACATGATAATTGTCATATTTTGTAGATAATCTTCATTTTATCTTTGTTTTACCTTATTAAGGCAATTATCTACTATAATGGATCATAGATAAACTATTGCGTAAAAAGGATAAGATCAGGTATAGTTATGAGTGTTATTTATATTTTAATTTCAGTAAGTCTGGTGATAGCTGTGGTTTTTTTTACATTTTTCATTATTGCTGTGAGAAGTGGACAATTTGACGACGCCTATACACCTTCAATTCGCATGTTATTTGATTCCCATAAATCAACTAAAAAAAATAAACCAAAATCTACTACAAAAGAATAACCTATGGAAATGCAACAATTTTATTATGACCAAAAGATTGTAAAAAACTTTTTATATGCCACAATCTTTTGGGGTATTATAGGAATGACAGTAGGCTTAATGCTAGCCTTTCTCTTTATTTTTCCTAATTATATGGAAGGAATTTCATGGCTGAGTTTTGGGCGATTAAGACCATTGCACACGAATGCTGTGATTTTTGCCTTTGTCGGAAATGCAATTTTTGCCGGTGTTTATTATTCCCTTCAACGTTTGTTAAAAACAAGAATGTTCAGTGATCTCTTGAGTAAGATAAATTTCTGGGGATGGCAATTAATTATTGTTGGAGCTGCAATTACACTTCCTTTAGGTTATACAAGTAGTAAGGAATACGCCGAATTAGAATGGCCATTTGATATTGCAATTGCCCTTATTTGGGTGGTGTTTGGAATTAATATGATTGCTACAATTCTGAAACGAAGAGAACGTCATTTATATGTGGCTATTTGGTTTTACCTCGCTACGTTTGTGACGGTTGCAGTATTGCATATATTTAATAGTCTTGCTTTGCCTGTAGGAATGTTTAAGAGTTATTCTGTTTATGCAGGGGTGCAAGATGCCTTGGTACAATGGTGGTATGGACACAATGCGGTGGCTTTTTTCTTAACGACACCCTTTTTAGGGTTAATGTACTATTTCGTACCTAAAGCGGCTAATAGACCAATTTACTCCTATCGACTTTCGATTGTTCACTTCTGGTCGTTGATTTTTATTTACATCTGGGCTGGTCCTCATCACCTGTTATATACAGCACTCCCTGAATGGGCACAAAATTTAGGTGTAGTTTTCTCTGTGATGCTATTGATGCCGTCTTGGGGAGGAATGATTAACGGTTTACTTACCTTAAGAGGTGCTTGGGATAAAGTGCGAATTGATCCGGTACTTAAGTTTATGGTAGTAGCCATTACAGGATATGGGATGGCCACTTTTGAAGGTCCAACCTTATCTATAAAAGGGGTAAATGCCATAGCGCATTATACAGACTGGATTGTTGCACACGTGCATGTGGGAGCCCTTGCATGGAACGGTTTTTTAACATTTGGGATGATTTATTGGTTAATTCCGCGAATGTTTAAAACAAAATTATATTCTCTTAAATTGGCAAATACCCATTTTTGGATCGGTACTTTAGGAATCATATTATACGCCTTACCACTCTATGTTGCTGGATTTACCCAAGCTTTAATGTGGAAAGATTTTAATCCTGATGGAACCCTTGTCTATGGGAATTTCTTAGAAACAGTGACCCAAATTATGCCGATGTATACCATGAGAGCCATCGGTGGAACACTCTATATAACTGGTGCGATAATGATGCTATTTAACGTAATTAAAACGATTAAAGCTGGAAGCAGTGTAGAAGATGAGTTCGCAGAAGCCCCAGCATTAGCAAAAATATCTAAAAGAGGAAAATTAGTAGGTGAAGGATGGCATGCTCGTTTAGAGCGCAAACCAGTGCAATTGACCATTTTTGCAACCCTTGCAATTTTAGTAGGAGGAATTGTACAAATTGTACCAACCTTAATGGTTGAATCAAATATACCGACCATTTCTAGTGTAAAACCTTATACCCCACTCGAATTAGTAGGTAGAGATCTCTATATACGAGAAGGTTGTGTTGGCTGTCACTCACAAATGGTAAGACCTTTTAGATCTGAAGTTGAGCGATATGGAGAGTATTCTAAAGCAGGAGAATATGTTTATGACCATCCATTCTTATGGGGATCTAAACGAACTGGACCAGATTTACATCGGGTAGGAGGAAAATATAGTGATAGCTGGCACTTTAAACATCTAATTGATCCTTCTAGTACCTCGCCGGGATCTATTATGCCAAAGTATCCTTGGTTAATTGAAAATGCGCTTTATTATGATGATATTGAAACGAAGATGAATGCAATGATTAGCTTAGGAGTTCCCTATACACAAGAAGAAGTGGAATCAGCTAGAGAAGCTATTAGAACGCAAGCATTAGCTATAGAAAAGAACTTGTACGATGATCCAACCTTTGTCGAGAGTTATGAAGCGGATAAAGCAGCAGCTGAAGCTAATAATGAAGCCTTTTTAGAAATGAATGAACGAGAAATTGTTGCGCTAATAGCCTATTTACAACGTCTCGGTACGGATATAAAAGTGAAGGATTTAACTACCTCAAACGAATAAACGTCATGCTAAAATTTATAAAACATTATATGGAAACGATAGATCATGTAGCGATTTATCCAATTATTTCCTTATTGATTTTCTTCCTATTCTTTACGGGATTGTTTTGGTGGGTACTAAAATCAAAAAAATCCTATATCGAAAAAGTAAGTCGAATTCCCTTTGAATCAAATAACGAGCCTTATGAAAAATAATTCAACCTCGCGTTTAGTACGCATTTTTGTCATCTTTGCTATCATCTTTATTGTCACGGAAGCTAATTTTAAAACAGGACCAGATCCTGCCTTTGTCAGTAACCCTTCAGTGACCTTATTCTTAATCTTTGCCTTTATTGGGTTAATTGCGGTTGATGGTATTATTCAAGCAACACAAAATATTCATTTGACAAAAGATGAATTTGAAGCGCAACAGGCAGCAATGAACGTGGAGGGGGAAAGTGGATTTAAAGGATGGCTGAAAAAGATGTGGAAGTCCAAACCTCTTGAAGAAGAAGAGGATATTTTATTGGACCACGATTATGACGGAATTAAGGAACTGGATAATGCATTACCGCCGTGGTGGTTATATGGATTTTATGTGTCTATTGTTTTTGCCTTTCTTTATTTAGGTTATTATCACATTCTTGGTGGGGATAATCAAATCACTAAATATGAAAACGAAATGGCTAAAGCAAAAATTGAAGTTGAATTATATAAACGTCAAAATCCTAATACATTAGATGCTAATTCTGTAACGGTAAGTTCAGATACCGAGGCTGGTAAAAAAATATTTAAACAAAATTGTGCCATTTGTCATATGGCCGATGGAGGTGGGTCTATTGGGCCGAACCTAACGGATGAATACTGGATTCTTGGAGGAGGCATTAAAAACATTTTTAATACAATTTCTGAAGGAGGCCGTGATGGAAAAGGAATGATTGCTTGGAAAAATAGTTTGAGCCCTGAAAAAATTCAACAAGTAGCCAGTTATGTTTTGTCCTTACAAGGAACAACACCTAAAAAGCCCAAAGCCAAAGAAGGAGAATTGTGGACTGAAGAGTAGGGGGATTAGCAACCATTTAATAAAATAGCATGAGTGATCAACAGAAAGAAAGTTTTAGAGATGCTATCGCCACGGTCGACGATAAGGGTAAACGGGCGTGGATTTTCCCGAAGAAACCCAAAGGACGCTATTATACTTATCGTACCTATGTAAGTTGGGTATTACTGATCTTTTTTATAGCGGCTCCATTTGTGAAAGTGAATGGAAATCAATTTCTTTTATTTAATATACTCGAACGACGATTTTCAATTTTCGGATCTCCTTTCTGGCCTCAGGATTTTTATATTCTTGTATTAGTCATGCTGATAGGAGTCGTGTTTATTACCTTGTTTACAGTGGCTTTTGGACGTGTTTTTTGTGGGTGGATTTGTCCCCAAACCATTTTTATGGAAATGGTATTTCGTAAAATTGAGTATTGGATTGACGGTGATAGAGGAGCGCAAATTAGGCTTAAAAAACAAGGATGGACTCCAGAAAAAATTCGTAAACGGGTACTAAAACACACTATTTTTGCGGCCATATCTTTTTTTATTGCCAATGTGTTTTTAGCCTATTTAATCGGAAGTGATCAGCTGTTCGAAATTATTTCTGATTCGCCGTTGAATCATTTAACTGGATTAATTTCGCTATTAATTTTCACGACCTTATTCTATTTTGTCTTTACTTGGTTTAGAGAGCAAGTATGTGTGATTGCCTGTCCGTACGGACGTTTACAAAGTGTACTACTGGACGAACAATCTATCGTGGTTGCCTACGATTACAAGCGAGGAGAAAGGGAAAAAGGTCGCGCTAAATTCAAAAAGAATGAAGATAGAGCAGCTGTTGGTAAAGGAGATTGTATTGATTGTCATCAATGTGTCGACGTTTGTCCTACAGGAATTGATATCCGAAATGGTACTCAATTAGAATGTGTTAATTGTACGGCCTGTATTGATGCCTGTGATCATATTATGGAAAAGGTTAATTTGCCAAAAGGCCTAATACGCTTTGATTCTGAGCTAAATATCTCTGAACAAAAAAAACCAGGGTTTACTTGGAGAATGAAAGGTTATACCGCCGTATTGTCTATTTTAACAGCTGTATTAATTTTGTTAATTTTTATTAGAAGTGATATTCAAGCTACTGTTTTTAGACTCCCAGGCCAATTGTATGAGCTCAAGGAAAATCAAATTGTGAGTAATGTTTTTACGTACAAATTAATCAATAAAACGACGGATACAATTTCTGATATTTCTATTAAATTATTGTCTCATCCAGGAGAAATTCAACTGGTAGGTGATGCAGCATTAACTGTGCCAAATCAGGCCTTAACAGAAGGGACCATCTTTGTTGAGATTCCTAAAAGTAAGCTGAAATCGAGTAAAGAGAAAATTAAAATTGGCATTTTTGTCAAGGATAAACTTATTGAAACTACAACGACCAATTTTTTAGGTCCAACACATTTTTAAAACGAATTGTATGAAAGTAAATTGGGGAACAGGCATCGTAATTGCATTTGTGCTTTTTATGAGTTTTATATTGTACTTTGTTATCAAAGCAGCTACCAATAAGGATTATGCCCATGAAATGGTGTCAGAAGAATATTATAAAGATGAGTTGATGTACCAACAAGATATTGAGAAACTTACCAATACCTTGGAGGTTAAACGCGAAATGAAGCTCGTTAAAACTGAAGAAGGTATCGAAATAAGCTTCCCGAAATACTTTCAACATAAAGAGATAAAAGGAATGATATCCCTTTACAGACCGTCAAACCAAAGTTTAGATGTGGACTATCCATTCGTCCTTTCTAATACCTACACTTTACTCATACCTGATCAAAAGTTGGTTGACGGTCGTTGGGATATTAAATTAACTTGGAAAGACATGGGTAAAGCGTATTTATATAAAAAATCAATCGTTTATTAAACATGATGTATTCTGCCCTCATCTTAGGAATTTTAAGCAGTGTACACTGTGTGGGGATGTGTGGCCCGATTGCATTTATTTTACCCATTGATAAGTCTAATGTTAAGAAAAGTACCCATTTAACCCTGTTATATCATTTAGGTAGAATTACTACCTACGCTTCGTTAGGGCTGGTTTTTGGGCTGATTGGGAAAGGGCTTTTTATGGCTGGATTCCAACAGCGATTGTCAATACTTTTAGGGGTAGTGATGATTGTGATAGCCTTACTGCCGAGTAATTTTTTTGCTAAATACAGTGGAACTAATTTTCTCTTTAAGGGCATAGCTAAGCTTAAACAACAGTTAGGCTTACAGTTGAAACAGCGTAAAGCCTCATCAATTTATACGGTCGGTGTGCTAAATGGTCTCTTGCCTTGTGGAATGGTGTATATGGCATTGTTTGGAGCAATCGCAACTGGAGCTTTAGGAAGTGGAATGGTGTATATGACTGTTTTTGGACTTGGTACAGTGCCTTTAATGAGTTTGGCAATTTATTCCAAAACACTTTTTTCACAAACATTGCGAAATAAATTACAAAGGGTTTTACCCTTCTTTATTGTAACGCTAGGCATCCTTTTTATTCTACGTGGTCTTGACCTTGGGATTCCTTATATTTCTCCTACAACCATACAACTTCAAATAAGTAATAGCGTAGAGGTTTGTAAATAATAAAACTCAATGAACTTAAGTATTTTTAAAACGCTTATACGTTATCTTAATGACGCCATAGCTATTTTTTTGCCAAGAAATTAATTCGTAAAAACCGTATTCGCGCTTAACCACGGTGGATATTGCCCCTAATATATTTCAATAGTAAAGGAAAAAGAAATACGTTTGTTGAGGAATTCTTGTGTAAATTTGTACGCTGTTTAAAAGTTGTTAGGATTTATAATTTTATGACTTTTGTCATATGTTAAAAATAGCGTAATTTTAATCTTTACGAAACTGAATTTTTCAATGGTTCTTCAGGACACATGGCAACGCTTAGGTTGATACCAACGTAGGTCGTTGAATTTATGTTTCAAAGAAAGGGATAATTAAATTTAAGGTTATTCCTTAAGGGGAAAAAGTAAATAGAAAGCAAAGAGTTAAGTACTAAAAAGTATCACCATTCATTACAAGTATTTTTAGATACATGGAGTTGCATTTTAAAACTGCATAAAGCGAAATCCTATGCAGTTTTTTCAGTTCTGACGGATGTGAATTCAGTTATTTTGACGATTGGAATCTGCCGTAAAAAAATACGAATTTGTTTGTTTGTATAAACATATATTATGTATACTTTGGGCTTTTTAGTAGAATAAAAAAATAATAATTCATACAGAAAAACACATTACTATTATGAAATTAAAGGATGATCCTGTTCCTCTTAATACGTACACTGCAGATGACGTATTTAACGCCGCATTTGAATATTTTAACAAAGATGAACTTGCGGCTAGGGTTTGGATAAATAAGTATGCTTTAAAGGATTCTTTTGATAATCTTTACGAAAAGACGCCTGAAGATATGCATCGTAGAATTGCAAAGGAAATTGCTCGAATAGAAGCAAAATACCCGAACCCGCTTTCTGAAGATCAGCTAATGGATTTATTGAGAAATTTCAAGTACATAATACCGCAAGGAAGTCCAATGGCTGGGATCGGAAATAATTTTCAAATTGCTTCTTTGTCTAACTGTTTTGTGATTGGTTCTACAGAAATGAATGACTCTTATGGAAGCATTTTAAAAAATGATCAGGAACAGGTACAGCTCATGAAACGACGAGGGGGGGTAGGACATGATCTGTCGCACATTCGACCGAAAGGTTCTCCGGTAAAAAATTCGGCATTGACATCTACTGGTTTAGTCCCATTTATGGTTAGATATTCAAATTCTACCCGCGAAGTGGCTCAGGATGGACGAAGAGGGGCTTTAATGTTGACAGTATCTATAAATCATCCTGATGCGGAGGATTTTATCAATGCAAAATTAGAAGAAGGAAAGGTGACAGGTGCGAATATTTCAGTACGCATTGATAATGAATTTATGGAGGCGGTTAAAATGAATAAAACATATATTCAAAAATTCCCTATACACAGTGATAATCCAAAAGTCACGAAAGAAATTAATGCTAGAGAACTCTGGAATAAAATTGTACATAATGCATGGAAATCTGCAGAACCAGGAATTCTGTTTTGGGATACGATCATTCATGAATCTGTTCCTGATTGTTATGTCGATGAAGGGTATATGACCGTATCGACAAATCCCTGTGGTGAAATACCCTTATGCCCCTATGATTCTTGTCGTTTACTCGCAATTAATTTGTTCTCTTATGTTGAAAACCCATTTACAGAGTCGGCCTATTTTAATTTTGAGTTGTTTAAAGAACATGCGCTAATGGCACAGCGTATTATGGATGATATTATTGATTTAGAATTAGAGAAAATTGATGGGATACTTGAAAAAATTGATGCAGATCCTGAAAGTGATGAGGTTAAACGCGTAGAAAAAAACTTGTGGTTGGAAATTCGCAAGAAAGCTTATGAAGGACGTAGAGCTGGGATCGGTATAACTGCTGAAGGAGATATGCTCGCTGCATTGGGAATTAGATATGGAAGTGAAGAAGGGAATGAGTTTTCAACCAAAGTACACAAAACACTAGCGATTGAGATTTATCGGGCCTCTGTGCATACGGCAAAAGAAAGAGGTGCTTTTGCTTTTTACGATGCCAAAAAAGAACAAAACAACCCATTTATTCAACGATTAAAAGCGGCTGATGAGGAACTTTATGCAGAAATGGTAAAATACGGTAGAAGAAATATAGCCCTTTTGACCATCGCTCCAACAGGAACTACGAGTTTGATGAGTCAAACGACATCAGGAATTGAACCGGTATTTTCACCCTTTTACACAAGACGGAGAAAAATTAATCCCAATGACCAAAATGCAAAGGTTGATTTTGTAGATGAAGTAGGTGATTCTTGGGAAGAATTTGTTGTTTTTCATCACGGTTTTAAACAGTGGATGGAAGTGAATGGGTATGATGCTCATAAGAACTACAACCAAAAAGAACTCAATGAGATGGTAAAAGTGTCTCCCTATTATAAAGCAACCTCTAATGATATAGATTGGCTTAGTAAAGTGAAAATGCAAGGAGAAATCCAAAAATGGGTTGACCATTCTATCAGTGTTACAATCAATTTACCGAGTGATGTTTCGCAAGAATTAGTGGGTAAACTTTATATTAAAGCCTGGGAGGTTGGCTGTAAAGGAGTTACAGTTTACAGAGACGGTTCGCGTTCTGGGGTGTTGATTTCAAACAACGAAGAGAAGGAAACAAAGAACGATAATTACGTTTTTCCGGTAAAAAGGCCTCAAGTATTAAGTGCTGACGTAGTTCGATTTCAAAACAATAATGAAAAATGGATTGCATTTATAGGGATTGTAGAAAACAAACCATATGAAATTTTTACGGGTTTTGCCGATGAAGAAGAAGGCTTGTTAATCCCAAGATGGGTGAATAAAGGACTTATAATAAAAAACAGAAATGAAGATGGTTCTTCCCGCTATGATTTTCAATACGTAAATAAAAAAGGGTATAAAACTACGGTAGAAGGACTCTCTCATAAATTTAATCCTGAATATTGGAACTATGCGAAACTCATATCAAGTACCCTACGTCACGGAATGCCCATAGACAAAGTGGTGGATCTCATTAATAGTTTACAGTTAGATAGTGAATCGATCAATACGTGGAAAAATGGAGTGGCAAGAGCATTGAAAAGATATATTCAAAATGGAACTAAGGTTAAAGGAAAAACATGTTCCAATTGTAATTCAACCAACCTTATTTATCAAGAAGGATGTTTGACTTGTAGAGATTGTGGCTCATCTAAATGTGGGTAAGGTAAAAGCATCGGATTTCCTTCATAAGGATATGCTGGTATGTAGCACTTAGTGAATTGCTATATACCAGCATATTTTGTAACGATTTGAAATGGATCCCCGTGCTTAATTAAGCACTAAATATTCGGTTGGGTTACTCAATTCGTCAACGGGCTGGTAGGGGGCTAAAATAGCCTTTACGGCGAGGTAATCTCCGTAACTTATATTTCCGTCTAGATATAATTGAATAGCTAATTCAGGGGCAGTTTTAGTCGCTAAATATTGCGCTAATTCCTCGGGTGTTATTACATTATTATGGACCGTAAGTCCTGATTCTTTTAGCATAATTTGGACGGGCTCATTGAGCGAATCGTTGGCTTTTTCAATGAGAGGAAACTCCGTAACTGTACGGTACGTAATACGATTGAATTTAACAGTAGATATTTTTTTTCTCAACGTATCTGCATAGCTAAAATAATTAAATACAATAGGTTTATCCTTATCGTCATCTGTTATTTTTCTACCATTTACGACCTTTTCTAAGCTGGGCGCAACTAAGCGCATAGGCAAACGTCTATCAATGTTAAAAACCCAATTGGTCGTTGAAATTTTATTGTTCTTATTTAGTGTTAATGTAGGTTTTCCATCCTTCATTTTATAAAACATCCAAATTTGTGTGTTGTCATAAATGGGCTCTTGAATTCCAGAAATTCCATTTATCGGAAGTTTTACTTCTTCTTTGGTACAAGACCAAGTAAATACACTAATGAGCATTAGACTCAAAAATTTTCTCATATTCATAGGTTTATCACGTGTTATTAAAAATCTTTTTTAGCTGATTTTTTATAAATTCTGTACACCGGAAATATAACCCAAATTAACAAGGCTGCCAAAGAACTAATCATCCCCAAATTTGTTCCAAAGAATTGTTGAAAAATAGCTCCAGTATATCCAAGTAGTGCTGAAATATCCAATTTTAATAATATCAGAATTCGGGATAAGTCAATGGGATTAAACATGGTAGCTGTCAAGGATAATTTATCTAAGGGATAGTCTTGAAATACAACTAAAGAAATTAAGAATAACCCATCGTAAATAACAGCTAAAAACAACCATAGTAGAATAGCATAGCCAAATCCTTTAATTTTATTTTCATTGGAGAGCGCAATATTAAATGCAAGAGCAGTGAAAATAAAGGTTAAGAAAGTCCCGACGATAATGAGTGATAAAAAGTTGAATATCTCGGTAGACTGCAATAGACCATAGGCAAAAAACGGAATCCCTAGTCCAATCACTAAACTCATTGCCAATGAAATGGCAACTCCTAAATACTGACCTATAAAAATAGTAGATCGTTTTAACGGTTGTGCTAATAGTAATTCAGTAAATTCACGTGAATTGTAATAGTACATCACACCAAATATAGTCCCTATTAGAGGAGTAAGTACCACAATGATGTTCATCAGCGTAATTACGGCTTTTGATACATCGTTATTTAAGAATAGAAGTACAGACCCTAATCCTAAATAAAATAAAAAATAAACATAACTCCAGCTACTACGCATCAAGTCATAAAAACTATATTTCAATATCTTAAACATGTTCTTTGGTTAAAATGGTTGCAATGGCATGTGCTAAATCCGTTTGTTGGGTTTCTTTTTTGATGGCATCTAAAGTTCCCTTAAAATAAATTTTACCATCCAATAAAAAGACAATTTCATCGGCCATTTCTTCAACAAAACTCATGATGTGTGAGGTAATTAGTATGGTTTTGCCTTTTTGCTTTTCTGCAATGATTATCTTTTTGAGATTAATTAATGACAAGGGGTCTAAGCCTGTTGTGGGTTCGTCTAAAATGATGAGTTCACAATCAAACATAAAAGTTAGTAGAATATTTACTTTTTGTTTTGTTCCACCCGATAGATTGCCGAGCTTTTTGTCTAAAAATGGTTCTAAGCCAAACAGTTGGATGAAATTTTTATCTGATGCTGGTTTAGGACGTAAATTTTTAACCATCTTAATTAGCTCTTTTACACTTAAATTACTGGGAAAGTTGGCTATTTGTGGCAAATAATTAATGTCGTTTCGGTAGTGATATTTTTTTAAAACACTTTGTCCGTTAATTTCTATCTGCCCCTGGTTCGGAATCACCATTCCTAAAATACTCTTAATCAAGGTAGTTTTACCTGATCCATTTGGTCCTAATACGGCAAAAATAGCTCCGTTTGTAGCCTTTGATGAAATAGATAAGTTAAGGTCTTTTAGGACTTCTACTTTGCCAAATTTTTTGTGTAAATTTTTAATCTCTATCATTGAATGGGTTTCATTAATGGGGTACTATCAACTAATTCGTCTGGTGTGAATACGGGAGAAACTTTTTCTGAAAAATTAATGATATCTACAAATAAACTGCGTAATAAGACAATGGTTTCTGGTGTTTTATTAACGATATACGAGAATAGTTTTACAGGACGGTATGGAACGTCACCAATGCCGTTTTTGTCTAAATCATAACCGGTATATGAACTCCAATAATTGCTGTTAAAGGTATTGTCATTCATATGGCTATTGTAGGAAATATCAAAGGAGTTGTTTAGAAAATTATTCTCTTTAAAATTATTGGTATAACAGGCCCCTGCAATTTTTACAGACCACCCATTTCTAATGAAATTATTTCTTATATAAGTGATTCTTGTCGAGCCTTCTACATTAATCCCTATGGTGTTTTCTTGAAAGGTGTTGTTTTCAATTTCAGCATCATAAATTTCTTTTAACAGTAGGCCGTAGGATGCTGTTCCCCAGTTTTGTGTAAATGTATTTCCTGTCATTTTTATAAACTTAGAAAACATTACCGCTACACCAGCTCCATTATTAGTAAAGGTATTGTTATGGTATTCATCATGGTTAGAAAACATAAAATGTAGCCCATACCGCATATTATCGTAGCTTTTATTGTTGATTATTTCACTTTCTTTGACAAATTCTAAGTAAATACCATCGCGTAAATTGTGTACCTCATTATTTTCAATTCGGATGTTTGAACAATACCATAAATGGATGCCATTTCCAGAAGAGGATTGATCTACGGCATTACTCGAGACCTGGTTATTGTTGATTGTTCCGTAGTGTGACTTCTCAATTAAAAATCCAAAAAATACCTTTTCTAAGGTGTTGTTTTCAAATTTAAAATGGTTGCTTTGAGAAATGTATACAGCCGCATAATCTTTGGTGTAACTTTGTCCTGGATTTTTAATTGTAAATCCAGACACCGTAACACTGTCTGATTTCACAATGAATACGTAACTTTTCTTTTCTCCATCTACAATTGGGTTGTTTATACCAACCATGTGTAATGGCTTATCAATGATGATATCATGTTCTAAGTAAATACCTTTTTGAACCATAATTTTCCCAAAGGGTTTTGACTTGGCAATGGCTTCATTAATTGATTTAACGGCGCAGGTGTTACAGACTTCTATAGTTTGCGCATATCCATTAATGACAATGAACATGTAAAGTAAAAATGTTAAACAGTTCATTAGCGTATAATCAAAAATTTAGCGTCATTTAGGGCTGTAACGTGATGTTTAATGTCTTTGTTGAACGTGTACGTTTGATGCTTTCCTAAGGTAATTGTTTTATCCTCAATATGAAAATCAATGATACCTTCTAAAACAACGATTAAGGTTGATTTAGGAGAAGAATGAGTAGGGAATACTTTATTTTTCTCTAACGTAATTAACAAGGTGTCAGTGGTTTCTGAGCTAAATATTTTTGTAACGTTTAGCCCGTTTATATCTGTGTTTATGATGCTGTTTTTGTCCATAATTTACGCATTGATTAAAGGTCTGAATACGAATCTTGTCAACTATTGGTGAAATCGTCCTTGAATTGTTTATTGTGTTGAGGTTATTTAAAGTCTTGTTGTTGAAGTGCGGTCCAATTAAGGAGTTTGTTACTTGTTATTTTTAACTGTTTATGCATACTTTCTTTAGATGAAAAGGCCGATAAATTGGCACCCATTGGACTTTTTATTTCAGGACTTATCAAATAGGTTGCTTTACGAGCGTCTATTAATGTTTTGGGGTTGAGGTAGTCTGTAACTAAAAATAATGCTACTGTATGCTGGTCCGTATTTTTTAAGTCATTTACCATACATTCAATGGCATCGTATTTAAAAGCTTTTCCTTTTTTAGTTACAATTTCTGCTGCAAATTGTTGATCGACAATCGTCATTGTACAGTAATGACAAGCGTCTTTACCATATACAATGGGGGTAGGTTTTACTGTACATGAAGCGAATAAAAGCGCTGATATGAGTATGGAATATAGATATTTCATGATTTCATGGTGTTTAATTATGCGGTTTTACCTTTTTTCTACCAACAAAAAATGCAATGAAAGTTAGCATCATGCCTGCAAACATCATATATGCTCCGGTGTGTGGTAGTGAGGTTACATCAAAATTCAATAATTTTTTATGACCCAATAATGGGGGTTTATAACTCATTGGTGTTCCGTCTGGGTTAATTACTTTAATAATAGCATGTGGGTCTAAATCGCCACCGTATGCTGTTAGCCAGTTATTAAAATCATACATGCCTGCGATTCCTAAAATCGACATGAGGATGAACCAGCCCATAAACCAGTGTGAGGAAATTTTTCCCATCAATCCCAAAATACCTAAGAGAATACCTAAGCAAATCATTCCGCCAATAATCAAAGGGAAAATTGAAAACTCCCACATATCTTCAGGTTTTGGGATGACTTTCATGCCGATATAATGGTTTAGTCCATCAATATTTTGTAAGTCAAATTCAGATACGCCTTGAATGCCATCGATGTAGATATCCATGCCTAAAGGGTCTGGATATTGGGGTGCTCCTAACATAATATTCCATAATGGGAATTTAAACAAACCTAATAGTAATAATGATCCGAGAATCATTATGAAACTTGCTTTTTTCATTTTTTTGTATTTTTTTTCTTCAAAAGGAAGCTTTATGGCGTAATTAACAATGCGTAGGAAAAAAAGGCTGTAGAAACTAATGAAATAAATGTTCACTACAGCCTTTCAAAACTAAAATAATCAACTATTCATCATCTAAAGTCCAAGTTAAATCTAGGCTTGAACTTTTTGGAGAAACTCTTATATATCCTTGCATTTCTTGATGTAATGCAGAACAGAAATCGGTACAATAAAATGGCCAAACGCCTACCTTTTTGGGTTCCCAAGTCAGCGTTTTAGTCTGTCCAGGCATAATTAATAATTCAGAATTATTAGCGCCAATCATTGCAAAACCATGTGGAACATCAAAATCTTGCTCGTGATTTGTAATGTGGAAATACACTTTGTCACCTACTTTTATCCCTTCAATATTATCAGGCGTAAAGTGAGATCTTATCATAGACATATAAACATGTACTTCATTTCCATTTCGCGTTACTTTTGCTTGATCTGGCGATGTAATAGCATACGGATGGTTATTCTCGTCTAACCGATATATTTTTTGTGATTTATCTCTAATCATATCTGCAGGGATGGCAGCTGCATAATGGGGTTCACCGTGCGTTGGGAAATCATAAATCAACTCCATTTTCTCTCCTGTTATATCATACAATTGTGCTGAGTGTTCCAATTCAGGACCAGTGGGTAGGTACCGGTCTTTCGTAATTTTATTCATGGCAACCACATATTTCCCAAAGGGTTTACGCGAATTTCCACCAGGAATCATTAAATGACCTACTGAATAAAATGTTGGTTTTCTATCAATTACCTCCCAAGTGCCAATTTTCCATTTAACAACTTCTGAAGAAATAAAGAATGTCGTATACGCATTTCCTTGATTATCAAATTCAGTATGTAGTGGACCTAGTCCACCTGATTTGACAGAACCCGCTAAGATGGCTTCGTAATTTAAGATAGGTATTCCATAAGCATCACCGTCAAACTTTTCATTTTCAATAGCATCGAGCATTTTGGTAAAGGAGTGTACCGTTAGGTCAGCAGACAATTTACCATTACCAATAATATACTCTCCACTTGGGTCAACATCACAACCGTGAGGTGATTTCGGAGTAGGTAAAAAATAAATAGCTCCAGGAATGTCTGCTGGATTTACGGTCAAGACTTCTTTTTCCATAGTTGATGTGGCGGTATGCGTAGATTCGTCATACACATTGTGAGCATAATTTGCTACCATCTTAGTACCTCCACCATTGTTTACATACGCTTCAATTTTTTTCCAGTTAATCGCTGCAATAAAATCTTTATCATTTTGAGAGGCATTCACTTCTAATAAAGAGTTGGCTTCTTCTGTATTATAGGTTGTAAAGAAAAACCATCCATGCGATTTACCTCTTCCCGGGTGCGAAAGATCGTAGTTAAAACCGGGCATTAGAATTTGGAATTTAATATTCATTCGTCCAGTTTCTTTATCGACACTTATGAAAGATAAAGCTCCTTTAAATTTCCCCTTGTATTCATTAATGGGTAAATCTGCTTGGGGAACGGGAACCGAAAAACGGGTGCCTGCAACTACGTATTCTGTGTTTTCTGTGATAAATGAAGAACTGTGATTTCCAGCGCTATTGGGAACTTCAATAATCTCTTCGGTTTCAAAAGTCTTAAGACTTATTCGCGCTATACGTGGAGTGTTGTTACCATTGATAAAAACCCATCGACCATCTAAGATGCCTTCTGTTTGAGAAATATCAGGGTGATGTGCATCATCCCAAGGTACCATTCCAAAAGAGGTATTTAACATGGGTTTAGTCTCTTCTGAATATCCATATCCCGTAGTTGGAAATTGTGAAAAAACAGGAATCTCTTTAAACATTCTACCAGAAGGTAAACCGTAAACCGTAAGGTTTCCGCTATATCCCCCTGACATAAATGCATAAAACTCGTCATATTCTCCTGGAGCTACATATACTTTTTCGGCATTACTACTCCGCAAAGCACCATTGCTCCCTGAAGAATTACCACTGTTATTACCGCAGCTTCCTAATAAGGTAGCTGCGGATAACATGGCCGTTGTTAATTTGAGCATTGTTTTCATTTTAGTTGTTTTTTTGGTTGGATTATTTGTTATAGGGTTCTAAAGTATTCAAGCACCGCTCTGGCATCTTCTTTCGTAAGGTGTTGGTTGGCCATAGGAGACCCGTTAAATTCAACCAATAACTCTTTTGCAAGCGGATCTTCTTTAATCATACCCTCAGGGTCTAATATCATATTCATTACCCATTCTGGAGATCTTCTTTCCAAAATTCCTTTTGGAGCAGGACCGATAAATTTTTTCGTTGGTTTGTGACATGCCGTACACATTTTTTTATAAACTTCAGCACCTTTGGTGGCCATCTCTTGGTTGATTTCAGGATCTAAGGTGAGAGATTTGATTGGGCCAACCCCTTTGTTGTCAAGTGCAATTCGCTGAGAAGGTTTTACTTCTTCAGGCTTTTTTGCTTCCTCCGTCTTGGAGACTTCTTTGGGAGCCTCAACCTTTACCTCCTCCTTTTTTGGAGACTTATAGGGGGTGTTTTTTTTAGCTTCTTCTTTACCACCACAACTTGTTAATAGCATTAAACTTAATGCAGCTAAACCAAATACTTTTTTAATCATTATTTTAGAATTTAATTGTTATTCTTCTTCTGTTGGAATTAACACATCATTGATTACATGAATCCAACCATTACTTACTTGTACTGTTTTTATTATTTTGGTACCACCAACATATATATCGTCTTCTTTTTGAACTACGTCTAAATAGTTGCCAGATGCCATATAGAGTTTCCTGCCTTTTTTGGCTTCTTTCGCTAATTGCTGTAATGGATAATTTGCAGGAGCCACATGGTTCTTGAGAATAACCGCTAATTTGGATGTATTCTCAGGTTCTAACAAGGAAGAAACCTTGCCTTCGGGTAGTTTGTTAAAGGCTGCGTTTACTGGAGCAAAAACGGTGAGAGGTCCAGCATTTACCAAGGTGTTTTCAAGGTCTGCTGCTTCGATAGCAACTACGAGGGTTTTAAAATCATCAAGTGATTTAGCAACTTGTAATGCGTTGGGATCTGATACATTATCTGTAACACTTGCTTGCCCATTCACTGGATGCTGAGTTTCTGTTGGACTTGGTGGGGAACTTGCCGCTTTTTCTGAGGTTGAATTTTTACAGGCATTCAGGCTCAGAAAAGCGATGAGTAGCGTGATTAGTTTGGTTGATTTCATGGCTATTCGTTTGAATTTCATTACAAAACTAAAGGCAATTCGCGATAGAAAATATGATATATGTCATATTAAGGACATTTTTATCTTTTTATTTTTAAGGAAAATATTTCTATATAATGCTATCAAAATCAAGTAAATATGCAATTAGGGCGGTGTTGTATATTGGCATTAATGCCTCGCCTTTGAATAAGATAAGTCCACGGGAAATAGCCGCTGGTATTCAGGTGCCCACTGCCTATTTAGCAAAGCTTTTACAGGTCTTGACAAAACGAAATTTGATTTCAGGAACGAGGGGGCGACAAGGTGGTTTTTTTCTAAAAGATGCACAACGCCTTCAAACCTTAATTGCGATAGTCGATGCTATTGATGGCTTAGCGGTGTTAGGGGAGTGTACTTTGGGGTTGACGACCTGTAGCAATCAACATCCTTGTCCTTTCCATGCAACTACCGCTGTATTTAGAGAAGCCTTGGTTTATGAGCTTTCTTCACATACAATTGACGAATTGTGTAGGGATATTGTAACTGGTAACGTGCGGATTGATGATTATTGATTCAAGTGGATTTCTTGTATGGTGACTGTAGAATCACAATTTTGGACATAAATTGAAGCTTCTTTTTCCAAGAGATAGCCATCAATCCAATAGTACCGACAAGGCTCTTGTCTCACTTTGCTTTTTGAAAAATCAATATCTCCTTGTATTAGCATCAATGCTATGGCTGCAGAATCGATATTTTTTTCTTGCATTAATTGTTTTACTTCATCGGTGTAAAGACGTTCTTTATTACGTAATATTTCTAGCATTCGTGCATTCGGAAGGTAATTGCACGAGGCATTTTTACCATTTAAAAAAAAGAATAATAAAAAAATTCCTAAGGTAAAGCCAAATCCGAAGAAAAGAAATCTACGTTTCAAGTCCATTTGTTATATAATCAATAAGTTGATATCTCTATAGGGTAAACCAAACCAGTCGGCCACAGCTTTGTTGGTCAAAATTCCGTGGTAAAAGTACATCCCTTTTCGCAAACTTTTATCAAATCGAGCACAATTTTCTATCCCTCCTTCATCACCAATATTTAGTAAGTAGGGTGTAAAGATGTTGCTGATTGATAAAGAGGCTGTTCGAGCGTAACGCGATGGAATGTTTGGAACGCAATAATGTATGATGCCATGTTTGATAAATACTGGGGCATCATGACTGGTTACTTCAGAAGTTTCAAAGCATCCTCCACTGTCAATACTTACATCTACAATGACTGCTCCATCCTTCATTTGTTCTACCATTTCTTCGGTAACGACCACCGGCGTACGGGTTTCCCCTCTAATTGCTCCAATGGCAACGTCACAACGCATTAATGCCTTTTGAAGGGTTTTGGGTTGGATGGTTGATGTGTAAACAGCTTGACCGAGATTGTGTTGTAAGCGTCTTAGTTTAGTTATAGAATTGTCAAATATTTTTACTTGTGCTCCTAAACCAAGGGCTGATCTAGCTGCAAATTGTCCAACGGTTCCAGCTCCAAGAATGACCACATCTGGAGGTGCTACACCGCCAATATTACCGAGTAATAATCCGTTTCCTTCGCCGCAATTATTCATGAGTTCAGCCGCAATTAAAATAGAAGAAATTCCAGCAATTTCACTGAGCGATTTTACCACAGGAAAAACCCCGTGTTCATCAGCGATAAAATCAAATGCGATTGCGGTAATTCGCTTTTTGGCCAACGCTTCGAAATAATTTTTGTTCTGGGTTTTGAGTTGTAAAGCTGAAAATAGGGTGCTTTGAGGATTGATGTAGTCTATCTCTTTAATAGAAGGTGGTTCTACTTTTAAAATTAAATTACAACCAAACGCTTCTTCGGCATCATAACTAATTTTTGCACCCGCTTCTGCATATTCAATGTCGTTAAAATTAGCACCTTCTCCTGCGCCCGATTCAATGATAATTCGGTGTCCATGACTTGTTAATGCTGCAACCGCATCAGGTGTTAAGCAAATCCTTTTTTCTTGAAGGTGTGTTTCTTTTGGAATTCCAATAAAAAGCTCACCTTTCTGTCGGTCTATTTCAAGCATTTCAGGCTTGGGGAGTAGCTCCTCTTTGCTGAATGGGGAATATTGTTTACTCATGGTTTAGTTGGTCTTAATACGTCGTTTTCCATCCGCTTCAAGTGATAAATGAATTTCTAGCGCATTTAAAGGTAGTAAATTTTTAATTCTTTCAGGCCATTCAATAAAACACCAATGCGGACTGTCAAGATATTCATCTATCCCCATATCTAAAGCTTCTTCTTCGTCGTTTATACGGTAAAAGTCAAAGTGATATACCGCTGAACCTTCGTTAGTTTCATATACATTTACGAGTGAATAGGTAGGGGAACTCACCGTGTCTTCAACACCTAATTGTTGAATAATTTCTTTGATAAGTGTGGTTTTTCCAACCCCCATTTCTCCGTAAAATAGGAGTTGTTTCGAGGTACTCGTTTTTATAAGTCGCGCCGCAATTTCAGGGAGTTGTACTAAATTAAAACATTCATCCATAAGTATAAGATAGTGATATAGAAAACGATAAGAAGCTTTACTTCTTGTACTATTTTAGGTTATTCTCCTTGAATTTCCATGGAGTGATAGACATGGTTTACGTCATCTTCCTCTTCTAATTTTTCTATTAATTTTTCAACATCAGCCTGCGCTTCAGGGTCAAGTTTTTTAGTGGTTGTTGGAATGCGCTCAAAATCTGAAGATTGAATTTCAATATGGTGATCATCTAAATATTTTTGAATAGCTCCAAACTGTTCAAAAGGTGCGTAAATCACGATGTCGTCGTCTTCTTCAAAAATTTCTTCTACTTCAAAATCAATAAGCGCTAATTCTAATTCTTCCATGTCCATTTTAATATCTGCCGCTTTGACTCTAAAATTACACGTGTGATCAAACATAAAGGCTACAGAACCTGAGGTTCCAAGGGTACCATCACATTTGTTAAAGGCTGCACGTACATTGGCAACTGTACGATTGTTATTGTCAGTAGCAGTTTCTACTAACACAGCAATCCCATGTGGGGCATATCCCTCAAACAATACTTCTTTGTAATTGGCCGTGTCCTTTTCTGATGCTTTTTTGATGGCACGTTCTATATTGTCTTTCGGCATATTAGCCGCCTTTGCATTTTGAATAACCACCCTAAGTCGTGAGTTCGATTCCGGATTGGGGCCTCCTTCTTTAACCGCCATGACAATATCTTTACCAATCCGTGTAAAGGTTTTGGCCATTGCTGACCAGCGTTTCATTTTTCTAGCTTTTCTGAATTCAAATGCTCTTCCCATAAAGTTTTGAGTTTGTGAGTTTTTTTGTCCGTGAGTTTACTTGTTAATTTTATTGCCCGATGTTTAATTGCTTTTACGGGTGCGTTGTAGCAAGAAATAGCGAGCCATTCATTGTATTTATTTACTTTTTTCTAAGGAACCGTATTATACTTGTAAGATTCCTAAATTAAATTTCTTTTCGATAGGGGCGTGGTTAGCTGCTTCAATTCCCATACTGATCCAAGTTCTTGTATCAAGCGGGTCAATCACCGCATCGGTCCAAAGCCTAGCTGCCGCATAGTAGGGGGAAACTTGGTTGTCATAGCGGTCTTTTATTTTATTATAGAGTTCATCTTCTTTCTCTTTGGTGATTTTTTCACCTTTTTTTTCTAAGGAAGCTTTTTCAATTTGTAATAGAACTTTAGCCGCAGAAGCACCACTCATAACAGCTAATTCGGCACTTGGCCAAGCTACAATTAATCGTGGATCATAGGCTTTTCCACACATAGCGTAATTTCCGGCACCATAAGAATTACCTATCACTACGGTGAATTTGGGTACTACTGAATTGCTTACAGCATTCACCATTTTAGCACCATCTTTGATAATACCTCCATGTTCTGATTTACTCCCTACCATAAATCCAGTAACATCTTGTAAAAAGACCAAAGGGATTTTCTTTTGATTACAATTGGCAATAAATCGGGTTGCCTTATCTGCACTGTCAGAGTAAATGACCCCTCCAAATTGCATTTCACCTTTACTTGTTTTCACTACTTTTCGTTGGTTAGCAACAATTCCCACAGCCCATCCATCTATTCTAGCGTATGCCGTAATGATGGTTTTCCCATAACCAGCCTTGTACTCGTCAAAGGTTGATTCATCAACCAAGCGCTCAATGATACTATACATGTCGTATTGTTCTGCGCGAGATTTGGGAAGTATACCATAAATTTCTTCAGGATTTTTGGTCGGAACTTGAGCTTTAATACGATTAAAGCCCGCTTTTTCAAACGCCCCAATTTTACCCATGATATTTTTTATTGTATCTAGGGCATCTTTGTCATCTTTCGATTTATAATCAGTTACGCCAGATATTTCACAATGGGTAGTGGCTCCTCCAAGGGTCTCATTATCTATACTTTCACCAATAGCCGCTTTTACAAGGTAACTGCCAGCTAAAAAAATACTTCCAGTCTTGTCTACAATTAATGCTTCATCACTCATGATAGGAAGGTAAGCTCCTCCGGCAACACAGCTTCCCATCACTGCAGAGATTTGCGTAATTCCCATACTACTCATAATTGCATTGTTTCGAAAGATTCGACCAAAGTGCTCTTTATCTGGGAAAATTTCATCCTGCATGGGTAGGTAAACACCTGCAGAGTCAACTAAGTATATGATTGGTAATCTATTTTCAATGGCAATTTCCTGAGCTCTTAAGTTTTTCTTTGCCGTAATTGGAAACCAAGATCCCGCTTTTACCGTAGCATCGTTCGCAACGACAATACATTGTTTGCCTTGAACATAGCCCATTTTTACAATAACACCTCCTGACGGACAGCCTCCGTGTTCTTCATACATTTTATCTCCAGCAAATGCCGCTATTTCTATGCTTGTTTTATTAGGGTCAAGTAAGTATGCAATGCGTTCCCTTGCGGTCATTTTCCCTTTTGCATGGAGTTTTTCTATTCGTTTGCTACCGCCACCTTTGTAGACTTCTTGCAGTTTTCTATGAAGCGCAGTGACACTTAATTTGTTGTGATCTTCATTCTTGTTAAAATTGATATCCATTGACAATTTTATTTGGTGCTAAAGTACAAAAGTTTCCAAAACTTAAGTTCTACTATTCGTATGAATTCAAGCATTAGTAAAATGAGTTTGTCAATTCATGGTACGGTGGATTAACTCCCTTGGAAGGATAAGAAAGAGGGTTTGAAGATGTTTGGGGCTTTTAATTTTAGGTGAATATATGAAAGAGGACTATGGCTTGCGTGTGTTAAAAAAATAGAAACATTTTTCTGAGCTTGGGATGCTTTGAGATTTTGAAATACTTGGAGAACCTAAATTGGCTAAAACAAATACGATTGAGCAAAAAGGAAATGTTTGTAACAAATACCTGTATTATGTTACTTATAAATAGCGATTTACACAATATTCAATAAATATTTTCACTAAATTGCTCCAAGTATATTGAACCTTAACAAAATATAACTAAAAATAAACCTTGCCATGTCCGATAATTTTGACTTATTAGAAACAAATACCAATGATAAACAAGCTAAAGTAGATGTAAATTGGGGGAAAGCTATTGATACCATGAAGTCGAAATTGGCACAGGAAGACAATCCTGAAGTACGGCAAAAAATATTAAATGCTACATTAGATGATGTGGTGCATATGGCTGAAAAAGATCGGACTACACTCTTAGATGCAATTAAAGATTTAACAGACTACCAAGATGAAGTAGGGATTATTTTTGAAAATTTCTCATCGCTTAATGCAGAAGAGCAAAAGGTGATAGACGATGCACAGAAAAGTTTAGAACGTGCTAAGATTGAATTAGAAGATGCACAAAACAAGCCCGATACTTGGTGGAACAATTTATGGGGTAGAAAAAGTAAGATTGCGCGTGCCGAAGTAGAGCTCAAAGAAAAGCAAAAAATACGTGAAGCAGCAGACAATAAAGCAAAAGCGATGTTTCAAACGCGAATCGAAAGTGCAGATATTCAGACCTTATTAAATGAATTGTCGTATAAAAGTCAAGCCGCAGTAACGCGGTTGAAAAATCGTGAGGTAGAAATCAAAGAGGTAGAAGATAAATTGCAATCAGCCATTGTTGAAGCAACAAATAACCATGCTAAAGCACTACAGAAAAAGAAAGAAGTTGAAGGGCAACTCGAAGCGCAATATGCACTTTTAAAACAAGCACGTCAAGAATTGGAAGAAATTGCAGATAAACAAACCTCTGCGTATGCAGAGGCTATTGGGAAGGTTACTACGATAGAGCAGAAAGTTGAAGAGTTGGAAGGACTTAAAAATGCCTACACAACTTTAGCGGCTTCAAAGGACAGTTTTGTTCATAAACACAATCTAACCATTAAAGTATTAACATCATTGAGAAGTAACTTACAAACTCATAGAGCAAAATTAAAAAGTGATACTGAAGAGCGACTTAAATATTATGATGGGTATGTTGTTGCGCTGAAAGCTCGGACAGATCAAGAGTTCGCTGCAATTCTAGAGCATTTAGGTGTTAAAACTGATGAGCATATTGGAGAAACATTAGCTTCTATGCATACTGCAAGCGCCAAAGCAAGACAAGCAATGATGGATAATATCCCTGTACATGAGAAAGTTATGCAAGGGGTCTATGGTAGTTATGCTGAAGCTTTACAGGAAATAAGAGAAAAAGATAAAGATATTCAAAAGAATTTTGCTGATCGATATGGCATTGATATGAAGGAAATCTTTGAAGATTATTATAAAGCTGATGCAACGAGTTCTGGTGGAAACAAAGGGGATTTACCCCCTGAAAAGGATACGTCTTCGGGTGAGAATGACTTACTGGGCTAAAACAATATAAGGTAGCTGAAATCGATTTTAATGAAACATCGTTTTTTTTGACTTAACCTCGCATGTATAAAGCCATTATAACGTTCGTTTAACCCTGATGAATATGTCTATTAACCACATTGTATCCCCTTTAGATTCTGCTAAGTTAGATTCCAAAGATCAATATGTATTTTACCATAAAATGGTAGATTTCGCCTTAAAGGAACTCATTGTAAGTATGCAACAAAATCGTTTGTGTACCCAACAAGAACTAATATTTTTTAAACAATATGCAGATTTGTTGCTCTATTCTATTGAGGCAATGCGGATTAAGTATATGTATGATCCTGAAGATCATATGAAAGTTGATTTGACTAATTCTGGATTTCCTAATTACTTAGAGTTTCGCTATCTCTACAATGATTTGTCTTTAAAAAATAATTACTTAGCTAAATTAACGGATATTGATACCTTAAAAGCAGAATTTTTAGATCAATTATTGGTTAAAAAACAAACAATAAAAAAAGATAGACTCTTTCAAGCAGCGTCGGTGATTTATTATACCTCTGTGAAGAAGGAATATATTTTTAATCGCTTTGCGCAAGGTAAAATTATTGATTCGCCAGCGAATTCAACACAGTATATGACAAGTTGGAGTTTTTATGATGTAGCTCATAATAGACCTTTTATTTGTTATATGTATTTTGACTATGAGGGGAAAAATATTCAAGCGCATAAACAAGAAATCTATGCAGTATTAAAACAAACAGCAGATCGTGAAATGCCATTAGACACCATGGCATATACCATTGACCGCCGATTGGAAAAAGTGAGGCCGCGGCATATAAAACGTATTGACTTGGGACCATTTCACAATATTTTTGCGAAAGATGAGCATGCATTAACCCATAGTATTATTGAAGGGATCGTGAAAAAAGAGATTCCCTTATCTTCGTATGCCTTATCTTTATCGATAGATGAAGTTAGCGCAGGAAGTACCTTTGAGGAAGGTGGTTTTTTCTCAAGAAAAACCTTACAACATTGGAACGAGGTTCAACAATCACGTTATGTCTTTGCACCCCATCGTATTGTACAACTTTTAGAAAATAAAAATAAAGAATACATGAATGGGTTAGCTAAAGCCCCTATGTTACTCGCAAGTATACCCTAAGTCATGCGATTCTAGATTATCATCAATGAGGAATTGTCAAACCTTGCTGATAAACCTAATTGACACCTATTAAAAAAATGGAACATAATTCTACCTTCCCAATAAAAAATGCCGAACTAGCTATGCTTCGCGATGAAGCTTCAGGTTTTTTAAAAAGTATTCAATGGGAACAAGGCTTACGGGCTAAAAATAAAGATCAGAATCCAAAGGATGATTCTATTCTTTTGTATCTGTCTAGAGCAAATAACGGTTCTAATATGCATGTCACATCAGTGTCTAAGACCATCTTGGCCCTAAAAAAGCGATTATTACCTGACTCTATTGCCATTCCTGTTTATTTAAATCAAACTTTATACGCTGTTCAAGAGGGACTTACTTTGGGGGTGTGGATTAAAGACAGTTACAATGATGCTTCAGGGCTTTCGAGCCTTTTAGAACGTCGTGCTAGTTTGGATCATCAAGGAAAACGAGAATTTGAGAGTAAAATGCATACTTCCTCGGCTTTTATGTTGTTTTCTATGGCCTATAGGATTCAGTGGATGTTGAAACCACATGCTTCAAATGATGTGTCGGTGATGAAACAAAAATTCGCAGGAATTCCAGAAGTGTCCTTACGCACGCCACTTAAAGCAATTTCGTGTGCCTTGTTTTATTATGATAAATATTTATCACACCCAGATATTATTCATACAGATAAGGATGTGCTTGATTTTACCGTGGTGTATTTTGAAGCATTGTTAGATGAGATTCGATTGAGAAAGAGTACGTTAGAGTATACTAATTGTATTGTTGATCGAAGTTATAAACTCGAAGGTGAAGAATTTGTCATTGACGGGTGGCAGACGGTATTTTCCGATGCGGCGATTAGTGTTGAATTTAACAACGTTCGCTTTGAACAAATTGTTGGAAATCGAGATGCTAAACATTTTGCACGTAGACTTACTGAAAGAATGTTGAGTTATGATTTCGTGGCAAAGAAAAATCCGTTCCAAGAATTGGGTGGATTTATGCCTGTGTTTATGGGATATGGTATTCCTGGAACGGGAAAAAGTATGCTTATTGCTGCTATTGCAACTCGCTTAAAAGAGCATTGTGATCATTTGGAGATCCCATTCTTATTTCATCCAATGCCAGATACATTAATTAGTACTTTTCAAGGTGGATCTGCTGAAAAAATGGTCGATTGGATGAAACCTTTACAAGACCCTACAAAGCTCATTTTTGCGCCAATAGACGATGCAGAGAATAATTTGCAAGAACGGACAACACATGGAGTTTCTGCTGGGGTAAAGGAAGTGATTGGCGTATTTTTGCGATATACAGAAGGTGCCTATGCCGTAAATTATGGAAATAGTTCTATTGGACTTTTTACCAATCTCCCTGAAATGCTCGACAAAGCAGTTATTTCACGTGTCCAAGGGAGATTTAAGATTGATGGAGCACGTTCAACCCATGACTTTTTAGATCAAGATTATTTGTGGTGGCGAAAATTACAAGAAACTATGCCCGATTTTGTTAATATGGATCATCCAACGAATTATGAATTTTTAAAAGATCAAGGGTTGGTCAAAAACATGGGCGAAATTTTACATCGTATTGAAAAACCCACAGAAGAACGGGTTTTAGCGGCTTATGAACGTATTGAATCAATGGCTAAGACCTCGACGCATGAATTTTACGCATTGTTGTATAAAGAAATCCAAGAAATTTTTCCTTTTTTCTCCTCGAGAGATGTACGGAATATTCAGTCGGCTATTTCTTTGCGCCTAACAGATTTTGATTTGGAAAAAGATTGGTTTGAAAATCCAGAACGCTACTTCTTAAAAGATTATCAAACAAAATTTAATATGTTACAAGAATTAATGCGAGCCAATATGAAGGGGTTAAATTTTGCGGAGATTAGACGACAAGAGGTAGTTCGCTATTTAGACAATGTAGCGACGATTGCCGATACGGATTTTAAACGAAAGGTAGAAGGTCGAATTAATGAGTTGAATATAGAGCTCGAAGCAAGATCGCAATTTGAAGGAAAAAATTAGATATGAATCATTCGCTGTAAAAAAATCTTAATCGTTGTAGATACTGCTCAAATTACCTTAAAAACTATGAATACGTCTAATTTAGACAAATTAATTAAAGCTAATCTTTACCGCGCGGAACTTATTCCGATTAGCGGTAAATTGGTAGATCGTTATAATCAGTGTTTGAAGAAAATGGGTATAGCACCCACTGTACTTCCTTCTTTTTCAATAGATGGAATTGGATGGAGTCCTGAAATTGCCGCCGAGAAAAAATCCCCAATGTATTTAAATAGCGGAGAAGCAAATCCACACGGAATTCTTATCAGTCCTCAACAAAAAGGAAAACCTATTTATATGCCATTTCATTCTTTTGATAAAATGATGATGGAAATGGTATTTACAAGATATGAATCTCAAATTAGTAACATTACACGAGATTCTGCTATTTGTTTGGATTTTGATCAAGGAATAGATACCTTTTATGGTCCGCTAGATGTATTAAAATACCAGGAAGTAAAGATTTCTTTTCACGATATTAAGGATTTAAAGAAAATTCGTAAAGAACAAATGGCACTCATTGATCAGTTTATGCTTGGAACCAATTTTATCGATGAAGAATTACATGGTAAAATTTTGGATTCTGCTAGAACTCATGGGGATTTACGTGAGAGAAATATAGGATTAGAACCCTTGGTTTTTCAATGTAATACATTTTATACCAAAGCCTTTAAGGGAATCTTCGTCCTCCGCGACTTTATTCTACCAATCCTCGTATTTGAAGATATGGAGGTGTATAAGCTAGCAATAAAAGACACAGAACACGATGTGCTTATGTACCACATAGATCAACCAGAATTGATGGAAAAATTACGCGATCATATGTTGATAGAGTGTGATTTAAAACGCGTGGTGAATACGGCTCAATATGAACGTGTAAAGAAATTTATTTTTGCTGAATTACTCAAAGAGAGGACGCATCCCTTGAATCAAATTTTAGAAGAACCACTGCTGTTAAAACGCTACCTAAACACCTTGTCTATAGAAGATCGTAAACGGGTGATGGGGGTAGAATTGTATTTGGAAAAATTGGAAACGAGCAATCAATATAAAAAGGAAGATTTAATAGATCTTGACTTTTATAATGCCTTGCATCAACCACATTCTTCGATAGAATTGGTCTATGAAACGCTGATTTGGCAGTTGTTGGTTAAAATTTCAACAAAAGACATCCTTCACCTGTATTGGTATGGGAAAGAGCAGTTTTATGAACAGTATAGATCTTGGGAGGAAGATATGAAAGATTGGTCTATCGAAACAATTACGAACGCATTACATTAAAATTTACCCTTATGATTACCTTAGAATTAATTGCATTTATAGGTTCCGTTTTATTCGGAATTTTACTCTATTGGAGAGAATCTAGTAGTAATCGTTTGTATCGGTTTTTTAATAAGCTAATGTATTCGAGGGAATTACAAATGAAAGTGACCGATAGGACTGGATTTGTATATGAGCAACGACTTGTCTTAAGATTCATATTTATCACGGTTATTTACTTGATATTATTATTGGTGTTTAGGTTTTTATTACCCATTGATTTAGGGACCGTGTCGATTTTTGCCTCGGGCATTGTAGGTGCTGTCATTGGGTCTTATTTAGCTTCGTTTATTTTTAAATCTAGTACGATAATTGACGAACAGTCAGATTCAATTAGTGATGCACTTAAAGATACATTTGATAAGGGAAAAGAACTGCTAGCTGATGTGAAAGATAAAGTAGAAGGCATAGATAAAGAACTGCTCGAAGCGAATTCTAAGTCTGAATCAGCCGAAGTACCTACGGAAAAAACACAAACCGTCCAGCCAGAGAAGTCAGCACGTGAACGGTTGAAAGATAAAGGATTACTGTAATTTAGCTAAATTCACAACCATGATCATACGCTATTGGCAAAAAGGGAAGAAGCAAAAAGGAATTAGCCTAGGTATTGGCTTTGTATTCTTAGTCGTACTCTTCATTTTTAGGGATGAATACCAACCGATCTTACTCTTTATACGAAAGTACCTATTTGTACTTTTCGTGATTTTTATAGGATTGTTTGTTGGAATGCGACGATTTAGAAAAACAGCGGCTACCGGGAAACGAATCTTCTTATTGTTCTTAATGATCGTATTTGTGGGGGTAATTTATCTTATAGGATGGCAATTTAAAATGTATGACTACATGCAAACCTATAATGTCTATAAACATTTAAATCGAGTAGAACTCAATGACTTACCCTTGACACAAAACGAACGTATTCAACCTTTGCGAAATATTTTTTCCATGGCTAATGAATCGGTTGGAGAAACCAAAGATGTATCGCTCCCACATTTAGTACGTGTAGATGGAGAAAATAAATGGACAATGGCTATCCAACCTACTGAAAAGTATATTTGGCAGCAGATCAGTGAAAATACAGAGGAAGTATTTGCCGTTTCGAGTACAACACCTTTCCCTAGATTTTCTTCTGAAAACCGGATAGCTACTACATTTTCAATAGGAGAGTCGATGAAGTTTAGTCGCAACACGTATAATGCAGTAGTTCAACGTTTCAGCCTTTGGCAATTGTTTACTATGGAGCCTGGAGATGTGTTTTATGTGAAAAATGATCGTCAGCAATGGGTTCAAGTGGTGAGTTTGATTAAGTGGGAAGGGTTCTTTTTCCCATATCCAACTTTCGGTGGTGTCATGGTGATAGAAGGGGGAGCGCACGATTTTGGTGATTATGTAGAGCGTATACTAATCGGTAAAGGAAGCTATATTAGTCCAGATGTAATAGAAAATTATCCCTACCTCAGAGGGCAAAATATACTGTCGGAAAAAGTTTCGCGAAAACAGGCTGAATCATTGAAGTTTATCGGTGGATTTAGTGATCCGTTACCATGGAATATGGAAACAGCCGTTAAAATTCCCGATTTACCAGACGATCAGAATCAACAGCCTTTTGTGACAGATTTTAATTTTTCAGGAATGGGTGTAAGTGCGTATAGTGGATTGTATCACTGGTTTGGTTTAGAGCCGGTTGGTGATGAGCGTACCAGTTTAACGTTTAGTGTATTTATTCCTGCAGATGGTACTAATACGATGTATTATTACAATCACGGAGCTAAAAAAGACGGTTATGCTGGGGTTTCTGCCATGCCATTAAAAGTAATAGAATCGCGGAAAGAATTCGATTGGACTGTAAATAAACCAGTTGAATTTAGACCGTATATTAAAGAAATTGCAGGACGAAAAAGAATGTTCTTTTTGGGAACTATCTCCGCCATTCGGGATGATTCACAAAAGTTTGATGGAGCGGCCACGCCCGACTTAGCATTGATAGATAGTGAGTATAGAGATGTAGTGTGGATTGATGCCAAGCGACCTAGTCAATGGGATAAAATGGTCTATGATCAATTAAATGAAGCTTGGCGTGCCAGTGAAAAAATTGGGAATTACTATGAGGAAAAAATAAATCCCAAAGAGCTTCAACAAAATTTAGATTCCGTTATGGAGATCAAAGCTGATGATAATACCGAATTGATACGAAAATTACAACGTCAACTGGATTCGTTGAAGAAACCGGAAGGGGAGTAATGGATTAATGCCCGATCTTAAATTCAAATGATAATCCGTATTTTTTATCACAGTGAACCCTAGGTATGGGGGTAATTTTATGGAGATGCTTGCGGGTGCACTATTTTTTCCTTTGGAAAAATAGGCTTGGTGTTTAGACCCGGGCAAATCACAAAAAGTTAAATCACGAATTCCAGCTATTGGATTATTAAAACTAGGAGATTTTTGTCAAGTTTTTGAAAATAAACTTCTGACAAAAACGATCTTGAGAAAATAATCAGGGGAGCTAATTCCACGAATAAAAGGGAGCTTCGCTCGTATTTTATGAATCGATACGTGCTAATAGTACGGGGTATGATACTGAAAACTGTAGCCTCTAACTACCCCTTTTTTAAATTTGTACCTAATCCCTAATCCCTAATTTGTGATTTGTAAATTTCTATTTGTAAATTGCTAGCAAAACTTACCAATAGATAGAATTTATGAAAAAAATCTTAGCCTTTGCAGGAAGCAACAGCTCAACTTCTATTAATAAACAATTAGTCACCTATGCCGCAAATCAACTCGAAGAATCATTAACAATACTCGATTTAAACGATTTTAATTTGCCTGTTTTTGGGGTGGATTTAGAGCGGGAAGAAGGGATTCCTCAAGCTGCTCATGATTTTTTGGCTGAAATTAAAAAGTCAGATGGAATTTTGTTGTCCTTAGCTGAACACAATGGTGCTTACAGTACTGTATTTAAAAATCTGTTAGATTGGATGTCTCGGATAGATGGAGCTTTGTGGAGTGAAATACCGATGTTTTTAATGGCTACATCGCCTGGAAAACGCGGAGGAGCAAGTGTGTTGGAAATCGCCCAAAATAGATTTAAATTTATGGGAGGAAATATTGTATCGACTTTTTCACTACCTTCCTTTAATGAAAACTTTAAGCAAGGTGCAATCATTAATACGGATTACAAGAAGCTTTTTAAGAGTGCCCTTGAAGTTTTTAAAAATTCAATTTAAATACCTTTAGCCAATGGAACCATCAAAAGAAATTATTAAAAAATACCACAATGGAGAAATTACCATTCTTTGGAAACCAAAAAAATGTATCCATTCAGGCGCCTGTGTAGATGCATTGCCAAAGGTATACCGCCCTACTGAAAAACCGTGGATTCAACAAAATCAGGCGACCACAGCCGAGTTAAAAGCGCAAATTGTTACCTGTCCTTCAGGAGCATTGTCCTATGTGGTAAATGATGAACATAACGAAGTGAAAGAAATACCTTCTGGCGTATTGGTCGAAGTGCGGGAAAAGGGTCCCTTGCTTGTCAAAGGAACGGTACAAATAACCCATGCCGATGGGCGTAAGGAAGTACGTGAGAACGTCACTACATTTTGCCGATGTGGGGCCTCAGAGAATAAGCCTTTTTGTGACGGAACACATCGGGCTATTGATTTTATCGCTTAATCATGAAATAAGTCTTTATGGAAAGTATGATGGTGTTTGACCGTTTCATGTTGAAATTTTTTACTAGGGATAGCGGTGGTTGTTGATGATAAATTAACTTACAATGTGGAGGCAAAATGCTTTGATGATCGACGTTTAAAGGTCCTCTGTTCATGTTGAAGGAAGTACTGTATATTATAACTTTTGTTGAAAAATTTAATGCGATTATACATAATTTAAGGTTGTAGGGGGATTACAAGACCGATTTTTGATGGTCATATTTCCTTTGATAGTTTTGTAAAAAAATACTACCTTGCCATATTATTATGCATGCATAACAAATAAGTAGCTTATATGAAATATCCACATCTTTTTGAACCGCTTGACTTGGGATTTACCACCTTGAAAAATCGAATTGTCATGGGGTCAATGCACACGGGATTAGAAGAAAAGAAAAATGGATTTGATCGGATGGCTGCGTTTTATGCCGAACGAGCAAAAGGAGGGGTCGGATTAATTGTTACTGGAGGGATAGCGCCTAATATTCAAGGGTGGACTGGTCCATTTGCGGCTCGAATGACGACTAAAAAACACGCTAAACATCACCGAAAAATTACCGAAGCCGTTCATCAACACGGAGGCAAGATATGCATGCAAATTTTACATGCTGGTAGATATGCATACCACCCTTTAAATGTAGCTCCCTCTGCGATAAAATCGCCCATTACCCCCTTTAAACCCTTTAAACTAAAGAAGTCTGGAATTAAACGGACCATTCGCGACTTTGTGAATACGGCTAAATTATCAAAATTAGCGGGGTATGATGGGGTAGAAATCATGGGGTCAGAAGGGTATTTAATCAATGAGTTTATTGTCAATAAAACCAATCAAAGAACGGATGATTACGGCGGAAGCTATGAAAATCGCATGCGTTTTCCCATTGAAATTGTCAAAGCAGTACGGGCTGTTGTAGGCCCAGATTTTATTCTAATTTATCGTTTATCGATGCTTGATTTAGTCGAACATGGGAGTAGCTGGGAAGAGGTAGTAACCTTGGCGAAGGAAATTGAAAAGGCAGGTGCTACGATCATCAATACTGGAATAGGTTGGCATGAATCGCGTATTCCAACAATTGCCACATCGGTACCACGAGCTGCCTTTACTTGGGTAACCAAAAGAATGAAAGCTGAAGTTTCAATTCCTTTAATTACATCCAATCGCATTAATATGCCAGCTACGGCTGAAAAAGTGTTGGCAGAAGGTGATGCTGATATGATTTCAATGGCTCGACCATTTTTGGCGGACCCACATTGGGTACGTAAAGCAGCGGAGGAAAAAGTCGATGAGATAAATACCTGTATTGCTTGTAACCAAGCGTGCTTAGATCATGTGTTTGAGCAAAAAGTAGCAAGTTGTTTGGTGAATCCACAAGCTTGTCATGAAACTGAATTAGTTTATACTCCAACTCAAACAAAGAAAAAAATAGCCATTGTCGGTGCAGGTCCAGCAGGTATGTCAGCAGCAGCTGTTGCAGCTCAACGCGGTCATGATGTAACCTTGTTTGATGCAAATGGGGAAATAGGAGGGCAGTTTAATATGGCAAAACAAATCCCTGGAAAGGAAGAGTTTTTTGAAACTATCCGCTACTTTAATACGCAATTAGCCCTACATAAAGTTTCTTTGCGATTATATACTACAGTCGATGCCGATCTCCTATTGAAGGAAAATTTTGATGAAGTGATATTGGCAACGGGTATTATACCGCGGAATGTGAAAATTGAAGGAATTGACCATCCTATGGTCTTGAGTTATATTGACGTTTTGAAACACAAAAAACCGGTAGGTAATCGGGTGGCTATTATTGGAGCAGGTGGTATTGGTTTTGATACCGCAGAATATTTGTCACATGAAGGAACTTCTTCGTCATTAGATATTAAGCAATGGCTAGATGAGTGGGGGATCGATTCATCCTTGTCTGCTAGAAGTGGTATTGAAGGAGTACGTCCGAAAATTCATCCCGCTCCGCGAGAAATTTATATGTTTAAACGGAGTGAAGGGAAATTTGGTGGGAACCTCGGTAAAACAACTGGATGGATTCATAGAGCGACGTTAAGAAAAAAGAAAGTACACTTTATTAATGGAGTGAGCTATACGAAAATTGATGATCAAGGCCTACACTACAGCAAAGGCAATGAATCTAAAATTTTAGCCCTAGACAATATTGTTATTTGCGCAGGTCAAATTTCGTATAACCCTTTGTTAGAACCGTTAGAAAAGCATGGATTAAAAGTACATGTGATTGGTGGTGCGGAAAGGGCCGCTGAACTGGATGCAAAACGGGCAATAAGCCAAGGTTGTCGAATAGCAGCGAGCTTGTAACCATGTGTAAACCTCCCTCTTGGTCGTCTAATAACCATTAGCATACGATCGATAGAACCTAAATATAGTCGTATTACGCTTATCCCTATCCCGTTAGTAATTCAAAAAAGCATAAGCCTACAATTTGTATCCATATTATGAAATAATTCCGATATTTGCATTCACCCAATTTTAAGACCTATGATGAATAAAAATACTGTATTAGGATATGCAACGCTCATAATGATTTTGATGGGACTCATTTTAATCGCGCTAGGAGCTTTTAGATACGATGATATTGCGGGTTGGGGATTCGCTACGGTAGGTATCGGATTTTTAGCGATAGCCTGGGTATTTAATGCGCTAAAAGGAAGGGTTTAAGAGCTTAGTGAAGCATATTGAAAATCAATAAATTTTTAGATTTAAAACGTTGGATATTGGCTCGTCCTAATAGTCAACATGTAAGAATTGTGGGTTTAAGCGTTCAGAAAATGAGCTAAACCGACTTAAATAACCTTAAATAACAATAAGAATGTCTGACGATAAAAAAATCATCTTTTCGATGAATAAGGTTTCTAAAACCTATCCGAATGCAAATAAACCTGTTTTAAAAGATATTTATTTAAGCTTTTTTTATGGAGCAAAAATTGGAATCTTAGGATTAAATGGATCAGGAAAATCTACACTTTTAAAAATCATTGCGGGTGTAGAAAAAAATTTCCAAGGAGATGTCGTTTTTTCTGATGGGTATAAAGTGGGGTATTTAGAACAAGAGCCGCAATTGGATCCTTCAAAAACCGTGATTGAAATTGTGAAAGAAGGCGTAGCTGAAACGGTAGCAATCTTGGATGAATACAACAAAATCAATGATATGTTTGGTTTGGAAGAAGTGTATTCTGACGCAGATAAGATGGAGAAGTTAATGGCACAACAAGCCGTTTTACAGGATAAAATTGACGCTGCCAATGCCTGGGAACTCGATACTAAACTAGAGATAGCCATGGATGCCTTGCGTACACCTGATGGGGATCAAAAAATTGAAGTACTCTCGGGAGGTGAAAAACGTCGGGTAGCTTTGTGTAGATTATTATTACAAGAGCCAGATATTCTATTGTTGGATGAGCCTACAAACCACTTGGATGCGGAATCTGTACATTGGTTAGAACATCATTTAGCACAGTATAAAGGGACCGTTATTGCAGTAACACACGATAGGTACTTTTTGGATAATGTTGCCGGATGGATTCTTGAATTAGACCGAGGAGAAGGAATTCCTTGGAAGGGAAATTATTCGTCGTGGTTAGATCAAAAATCGAAACGATTGGCGCAAGAGAGCAAAAGCGCTTCAAAGCGTCAAAAAACACTAGAACGTGAGTTAGACTGGGTACGTCAAGGAGCCAAAGGAAGACAAACCAAGCAAAAAGCTAGATTAAAAAATTACGACAAGTTATTGAATCAAGATCAAAAACAACTCGATGAAAAATTAGAAATTTACATCCCAAATGGACCGCGTTTAGGAACCAATGTAATAGAAGCATCAGGGGTAAGTAAAGCTTTTGGTGATAAATTGTTGTATGAAAATCTAAACTTTAATTTACCACAAGCTGGAATTGTTGGAATTATTGGACCAAATGGAGCGGGTAAAACCACCATTTTTAAAATGATTATGAATGAAGAAACGCCAGATGCTGGGTCTTTTAAAGTGGGAGATACGGCCAAAATTGCTTATGTTGATCAAACACACGCTAATATTGATCCAGAAAAATCAATTTGGCAGAATTTTTCTGATGAGCAAGAATTGATTTTAATGGGCGGTAAACAAGTCAACTCACGTGCGTATTTAAGTCGATTTAATTTCTCTGGAAGCGAACAAAACAAAAAAGTATCGATGCTATCTGGTGGCGAAAGAAACCGACTACACCTAGCAATGACCCTGAAAGAAGAGGGTAATGTATTGCTTTTGGATGAGCCTACTAATGATTTGGATGTAAACACCTTACGAGCTTTAGAAGAAGGTCTTGAAAACTTCGCGGGTTGTGCAGTTGTCATCTCTCACGACCGTTGGTTTTTGGATCGTATTTGTACACATATTCTCGCTTTTGAAGGAGATAGTCAGGTCTACTTTTTTGAAGGTTCATTTTCTGAATACGAAGAAAATAAGAAGAAGCGTTTGGGAGGTGACTTAATGCCTAAACGGATTAAATACAAGAAGTTGATCAGGTAATTTAGATGACGTTAGGCCCTGCTTTTTTATAGACTAGTTCAAAGTGTTAACATACGAAGTAACGTTTAATGAAGTGAATATTCATGAACGCTCGATTTTTCGAGGGACCTACGGCCAGCTAGTTTGAAGGCTCTGGATTAATCTACAAATTCCTTTAAAAAATTGAAATAGTCTATGGCAGTTGTTTCTCTTCGGTAGCCCATAATTTCACCTAGATATTTTTCTTTAGCATCAATAATAACGGTGGTGGGAAAATGTTTGATAACAAAGGTGGCCTTTAACTTTTCGTTATATGCTAGTAATTGCGCATTTTGGTTTTCCTTCTTTTTCGGGAAATCAGCTTCGTATAGAATGTATTTATCCAACAGAGGTTTGAATTTTTTTAAGGCGAAAAATTCTTCATAAACCAACTCACAGGCGCTACACCAATCGGAACCCGTAAAGTAAATCAAAATGGGTTTATGCTCAAGTTTGCCCAGTTCTATTGCTTTATCAAAATCTAAATTCCATACGAGGTTTTGTGAATCAATTCGAGTAGTTTCTTGTGCCGTTATTGAATTTCCAAACAATACCGTAAGGCAGAAAACGATTATTTTCATCATGGATTCTCGGATTAAATGTAACTAAAGTACGGTTTTAATTTTTATATGTTGATTGTTGGTGGGTAAATTGTAATTATTATCTATGTATATCGTATGGATGTATAGGTGCTTGAATGAATTGGATAGGTATGTACTAATTTAGAGTAGATGGTAAAGCTGGGACCATTCATCAATGATAATCACTTGGTTGGATACCAATCTCGCAATCGAACTTCTAGGTTTTTATTTTTTGCGTTAACTAATTGTTTAAAGGCCTTGATATCGCTCATGTCAGGTTTTCCTCGATAGTGATATGGATATACAATATTGGGTTTAAATTCCAACACAGCATCCGCAGCTTGATTGATATCCATCGTATAAGGAAGATTCATACACACAAAGGCAATATCAATATTCGGTAATTTTCTCATTTCTGGAATATCTTCGGTATCACCACTGATGTAAATTCCTTTGCCACCCATATTGAGGAAATATCCATTACCTCTTCCTGGAGGATGCATGGCATTTGCATCTTTTGGAAGGTTGTACATGGGGATCGCATTGATAAAAATGTCATTCTGAACAGTCATTTCGCCGTTTTTTAGGATTTCTAATTTTTTAAAGTCTCCTTTAAGCATATCCGCGACAGCGGGAGGAACCACAAAGACGGTATGCTCGGTAGCTAATTTTCTCAAGGTCTCTAAATCGGTGTGATCTCCGTGTATATCGGTAATTAAGATGAGGTCGGGTTTTGCAAAACCTGTAAATCGTTCTGCACCACCATAAGGATCAATATAAAGGGTGTTTCCATTCCATTGTAAGACCAAACTGGCATGGTATATTGGTGAAATTTTTAAATCTCCATCGGCGGTTTTAATGATGTCAGATTTTGCGCGTTGTGCCTGTAAATTAAGTCCTAAACAAAGTACAATGATAAATGGATAAATTTTCATCCTTAAAAAAGTTTGTGGACTTCGTTTTTAATATAACTCAAGGCAACACTCGTAGGAGATTCCATGTTAGAAGCTTTTTGTAAGATGCGCTCTCTCATTTCTTGTGCATTGGTAATCTCTTTATCTGCCATCGTATTCCGAATCATATTAATAATCGCATTTTTGGAAGTAACAATGACATTCCAACATTCTGGAGATAAATAAATTTGTTGTGCTAAATTATGTTCAAATTCCTGTTCAATTGTTTTATTTAATTTTTTCTCGTAATTCACTTTGTCATCCCCCGATGGAGTAACCCGAACAATTAAACCTTGTGGAGAAATCCGTTCTAAAAAAATAGACATGCGTTCATAGGCTTGTAATCTCAGTGGTAATGCTATATTTTGTCTGTCTTTTCTCAATAGATAGCTACGTCGTTTGTCTTCATTTTTAGTGTGTTCTTTAAAAAAATAAAGTGCGATGATACCGGTTACTATGGTAGGGATAGTAAAGCTTAAAAGTGTTGTTAAAATTGATGATTCCATTGAGTTTTTTAGTTTGTGGTTCAAATTTACATTTTTTTTCATTCGCTTGATATAAAGCCGACTTTTTTTGTCTGTAGTCTTGTGAATTTAGTATGAATTTGTAAATAACTTTTGTTGGTAGTGGTCAATTACAATTGTACTTTTGAAATTCATAAAAATGGTCCCGTGAACGAATATTTAACCACATTAAACGAAGCCCAACGAGAAGCTGTATTGCATAAAAATGGTCCGATGATTATCATCGCAGGAGCCGGGTCGGGTAAGACCAGAGTGTTGACTTACCGAATTGCCTATCTGATGGATCAAGGAGTAGATTCATTTAATATCCTTGCCTTGACCTTTACGAATAAAGCAGCAAGGGAAATGAAAAGTAGAATTGCTACAATTGTAGGAGAAAGTGAAGCGAAAAATTTATGGATGGGTACTTTCCACTCTGTGTTTGCTCGGATTTTGCGGTCTGAAGCAGATAATTTAGGATATCCTAAAAACTTCACCATTTATGATACGCAAGATTCTGTTCGCTTAATCAGTAGTATTATTAAAGAAATGCAACTGGATAAAGACCGGTATAAGCCGAAACAAGTCCTTAGCAGAATCTCTTCCTTTAAGAATAGTTTGATTACGGTTAAGGCCTATTATCAAAACGCTGAACTTCAAGAGGCAGACCGAATGGCTAATAGACCTCGGGTTGGGGATATTTACCATCAATATGTTGAACGCTGTTTTAAAGCGGGGGCAATGGATTTTGATGATTTATTGTTGCGTACCAATGAGTTGTTGACACGTTTTCCAGAAGTATTAGCAAAATATCAAGATCGCTTTAGATATATTTTGGTAGATGAGTATCAAGATACGAATCATTCGCAGTATTTAATTGTAAAAGCCTTGGCAGATCGTTTTCACAATATTTGTGTAGTGGGTGATGATTCGCAAAGTATTTATGCTTTTCGTGGCGCAAATATTCAAAATATACTCAATTTTCAACGTGACTATGAAAATGTATCTATTTTTAAGTTAGAACAAAATTACCGTTCAACAAGTAATATTGTCCAAGCGGCAAATAGCGTTATAGAAAAAAATAAGACGAAATTAGATAAAGAAATTTGGACGGATAATGACCAGGGGGAGAAAGTTAAAGTGATGCGTACCCATTCTGAAGGAGAGGAAGGCAGATTTGTAGCTCAGTCCATTTTTGATCATAAAATGAATGGACAACTTCCCAATAAAGAATTTGCTGTATTGTATAGAACCAATGCGCAATCGAGAGCTTTGGAAGATGCGCTGAGAAAGAAAGGAATCAACTATCGCGTATTTGGCGGATTGTCTTTTTATCAGCGAAAAGAAATTAAAGACGTATTGGCATATTTGCGTTTGTTAGTGAACCCTCATGATGAAGAAGCTTTAAAAAGGGTTATAAATTATCCTATGCGGGGGATTGGGCAAACCACAGTTGACCGGTTGATGGTCGCGGCAAGTGAACATAAAATGTCCATTTTTCAAGTTCTTGAACAAATTGGGCAAATTCCAATAAACCTCAATAGCAGTGCACGAGCGAAATTAAATGATTTCACAATGATGATAAAGAGCCTTCAAGTTGATGCTCAATCAAAAAACGCATTTGAAGTCGCCGAATTAGTAATCAGAAAGACACAGGTAATTAAAGAACTCGAAAAGGATGCCGCTCCAGAAGCCGTTAGTAAAGTAGAGAACGTTCAAGAATTACTCAATGGAATTAAGGACTTTATAGAAGAGCAAGAAGCAAAAAATGAAGATGCTTCATTGGCTTTCTTTTTAGAAGATGTAGCCTTAGCAACCGATTTTGATGCAAAGAAAAATGAGGATGAAGATAGTGTTTCGTTAATGACAATTCATTTGGCAAAAGGGTTAGAATTTTCGTATGTTTATATCGTTGGTCTTGAAGAAAATTTATTTCCTTCTGCCATGAGTATGAATACTCGAAGTGAAATTGAAGAAGAGCGTCGCTTGTTTTATGTGGCATTAACACGTGCTGAAAAACAGGCCTATCTTTCCTATGCACAGTCCAGATATCGTTGGGGAAAGTTGATAGACTGTGAACCAAGTCGCTTTTTAGAAGAAATTGATGAAAAGTATTTGGAATATTTGACCCCAAAAATGTCACCGAAAATGAACACCTTTGTCGATAAAGATATCTTTGGGTCTGTACCGCAAGATAAGATTCGATTTAAACCACCAGCAGTTCGAAAACCTGTTGTTAAAACTAAGTTAATTGCTAAAAAAACCTTTACGTCTCCTAAAAATCTCAAAAAGGTGAGTAAGGTGGGTACGGTTAAGACCAATCTTTTTGACACAGAACTTACCGTAGGAAATATCGTTGAACACCAAAAATTTGGACGAGGAGAAGTGTTGCATTTAGAAGGGGCTGGTTCAAATAAAAAGGCTGAAATAAAATTTGAATCAGTCGGAAATAAAAAATTGTTATTGCAATTTGCCAAATTAAAAATTTTAAGCTGAAGCATTATGTTTTGCGTAAATATAATCGTTTCTTTGCCAGATAAGTAAATATAAAAAAATGGAATTTGATTTAGAATACAATTCAGAAAGAGAACATTTAATAATTCCGGAATACGGACGACATATACAAAAATTGGTAAATCACTGTATTGCGTTACCCGAAAAGGAAGAACGAAATAAAATGGCAAATGCCATTATTGAGGTAATGGGAAATCTTCAACCTCATTTGCGTGATGTACCTGATTTTAAGCATAAATTGTGGGATCAATTGTTTATAATCTCTGATTTTAATTTAGATGCGGATAGTCCATATCCAACACCATCTAAGGAAGAGTTGACAGCCAAACCCGATAAATTAGCTTATCCTAAAGCGTCATCAAAGTACAAGTTTTACGGTAAGAATATTCAGATAATGATTGATACTGCAAAAACATGGGAAGATGGGGAAATGAAAGATGCATTAGTGTTTGCGATTGCCAATCACATGAAAAAATGCTATTTAAATTGGAATAAAGATACGGTTGATGATACGGTGATTTTTAGACATTTAACTGAGTTATCAGGCGGTGAATTGGTCTTGTCTGTTGAAGACGAAACTTTATCAGAAACGAAAGATTTATTGCGTAAAAAAGTAGTAACTAAAGGCAAAAACGGTAAAAACTCTAATTATAGCAATCATAAAAACCGCAAAAAGAGATAATTAAATGGGGACGTTTAAAATTGAAGGTGGACACCAGCTAAAAGGTGAAATTACACCACAAGGTGCAAAAAATGAAGCCTTACAGATCTTATGTGCCGTACTACTTACCCCAGAAAAGGTAACCATTTCAAATATACCAGACATTGTTGATGTAAATAAACTCATTTCTCTCCTTGAAAATCTAGGTGTTAACATCCAAAAAAATGCACCAAGTACGTTTACATTCCAAGCAAATGAAGTCAATTTAGATTATTTAGAATCTGATCAATTTAAGGAAGAAGGAAAAGGATTGAGAGGTTCTATAATGATTGTTGGTCCATTGTTAGCCCGTTTTGGTAAAGGGTACATCCCTAAACCCGGTGGTGATAAGATTGGTCGAAGACGTTTAGATACACACTTTGAAGGGTTTATTAAGTTAGGGGCTAATTTTCGATACAATGATGAAGATGCCTTTTATGGTGTGGAAGCCAAACAACTCAAGGGAACGTACATGTTACTAGATGAAGCTTCTGTAACAGGAACGGCCAATATTGTTATGGCTGCAGTACTTGCCGAAGGAAAAACTACCATTTATAACGCGGCGTGTGAGCCCTATCTACAACAATTGTGTAAAATGCTCAATAGGATGGGGGCAAAAATTACAGGTATTGGCTCGAATATGTTGCATATTGAAGGGGTAAAAGAATTAGGAGGTACCACACATCGTATGCTTCCAGATATGATTGAAATTGGGAGTTGGATTGGATTAGCGGCGATGACAAAGAGTGAATTGACAATAAAAGATGTGAGCTGGGATGATCTAGGACAAATCCCCGAAGTATTTAGAAAGCTCGGAATTACCATTGAGCGGGTAGGAGAGGATATACATATTCCAGCCCATACCAATGGCTATGAAATTCAAAGTTATATTGATGGATCTATTTTAACCATATCGGATGCTCCTTGGCCAGGATTTACACCTGATTTATTGAGTATCATTTTGGTAGTAGCAACCCAAGCGAATGGAAGTGTATTAATCCATCAAAAGATGTTTGAGAGTCGCTTGTTTTTTGTCGATAAACTGATAGATATGGGCGCAAAAATTATATTATGTGACCCTCATAGAGCAACGGTTATTGGACATAATTTTAAACATCAACTCAAGTCAACAACCATGACTTCACCTGATATTAGAGCAGGGGTGTCTTTGTTGATTGCTGCTTTGTCAGCCTCTGGAACTTCAACCATTCACAATATTGAGCAAATTGATAGAGGTTATGAAAAGATTGATGTTCGTTTGCGAGCTATTGGAGCAAAAATTACGCGAATGTAAATGAATGGAGGCTTTTCTAGCTAAATGAGTACAAATTTAGGGTATTCAAATCTGCCATTTTGACAAAAGACACAACTTGGCAATACTTTTGAATGTATAACAATCAACAAATTTATTGAATATAGATATGAATCAAGAAGAGATAAACCAAGAAGAAATTGAAGATAAGGACCTAGCAAATAATGAAGGTGAACAAGAAGAGCAAAACATTGAAAATAAAGAGGTTGAGAAGGATTCAGAAGCCTTAATTCAGAAAGAAAAGGATAAGTTTCTTCGCCTTTTTGCTGAATTTGAAAATTACAAGAAACGAACTTCTAAGGAGCGTTTAGAATTGTTTAAAACTGCCAATCAAGAATTAATGACAGTTTTATTGCCAATTCTAGACGATTTTGACAGAGGTTTGACAGAAATAAAAAAAGCCAAGGATAAAGGGTTGTTAAAGGGAATGGAATTGATTAATTCAAAATTGAGAAATACCTTACAACAACAAGGGTTGAAAGAGATGGAAGTAAAGGAAGGGGATGATTTTGATGCTGATATCCACGAAGCAATTTCCCAAGTGCCTGCACCATCCCCTAAATTAAAAGGTAAGATCGTTGACGTAACTGAAAAAGGATATACCTTGGGAGATAAAATTATCCGATTTCCTAAAGTGGTCATAGGTCAATAGTCCCATTTAAAAACAATCATTTGTGAAACAAGATTATTACGAAATATTAAAGGTCAGTAAAAATGCTTCAACGTCTGAAATTAAAAAAGCATACAGACGGAAAGCTATAAAATACCACCCAGATAAAAATCCAAATAATAAAGAGGCAGAGGAGAAATTTAAGAAAGCGGCAGAAGCCTATGAAGTACTGAGTAATCCTGAAAAGAGAGCGAAATATGATCAATTTGGTCACGCAGCCTTTGAAGGTGGTCAAGGTGGTGGTGGCTTCGGTGGAGGAATGAACATGGATGATATATTTAGCCAATTTGGAGATATTTTTGGCGGTGCTTTTGGCGGCGGTGGATTTTCTGGATTTGGTGGTGGAGGCGGAAGCCGAGCGAGAGTTAAAGGTGGAAATTTGAGAATTCGCGTAACATTAAGTCTTGAAGAAATCGTAAATGGTGTTGAAAAAAAGGTAAAAGTCAGACGCTTAGTTAAAGCTGATGGCGTTACGTATAGAACTTGTTCTACATGTAATGGACAAGGGCAAGTAACACGTGTGACCAATACGATTCTTGGAAGAATGCAAACGGCTACTACCTGTTCAACTTGTCAAGGTACGGGTGAAATGATTGATCATAGACCTATTGGTTCCAATGCACAAGGGATGATTGAGAAAGAAGAAAATGTTTCTATTAAAATCCCACCAGGCGTAGTAGACGGTGTGCAGTTAAAAGTTTCCGGTAAAGGAAATGAAGCTCCAGGAAATGGTATTTCGGGAGACCTTTTAGTTGTTATTCAAGAAAAACCACACGACCTGCTAAAACGAGAAGGAAATAACCTTCACTATGATTTGTATATCAATTTTTCTGAAGCAGTATTAGGCGCACAAAAGGAGATAGATACACTTACCGGAAAAGTGCGATTAAGTATTGAAGCAGGAACTCAGTCGGGTAAAATACTTAGACTTAGAAATAAAGGTTTGCCAAGCCTTGAAGGTTATGGTAAGGGAGATTTATTAGTACATGTCAACGTGTGGACTCCACAAGAATTAACGAAGGAACAGCGAATCTTTTTTGAAGAAATGAAAGAGAATGATAACTTTAAACCGAACGTTGCGCATAATGAAAAATCTTTTTTTGAAAAGGTTAAGGATATGTTTTCTTAATAATTAATTAATAATTATGTAAAAAAGAGGAGCAATTAAATATTATTTTTTATATTTGACACGTTGAATTTTATAGTTCAACAACTTTTTCTTTTTCATAGCAATTTTCCCACTCTAAGATTAGAGTGGGTTTTTTATGTTTACACTACGTTTTTATTATTTTATTTTACTGATATTTAGTGCTTTAAAAGTTTGTTTAATTATATTCTAAATAATAATTTACTTAAAACAATATTTTAAAATCAATAGCGTTATATTCTTGTATTGCTGAAAGTAATAGTTCAGTAATATTTCTTTTTCATAGCAATTTTCCCACTCTCTTTTTTAAAGGTGAGTGGGATTTTTTTATTTAAAACATTAATTAAAAGAGAAATCAATAGCCTATTTTTGCATAAAAGTAGGTCGCCTTATCGCTCCGAGTATTCGGAGAGGAAAGTCCGGACACCATAGAGAATCGTAGCGGATAACATCCGTCCGGTGTGAACCGAGGACCAGTGCAACAGAAAGCAAGTACAGTTCGGCTGTAGTGAAATCAGGTAAACTCTACGAGGTGCAATGCTACGTATATTAGAGCTTGAGGGTACTCGCCCGATTCTAAGGGGTAAGCAGCTAGATGTATATAGTAATATATAGACCAGATAAATGATAAGGACGTTTTTAAAACGAACAGAATCCGGCTTATGACCTACTTTTATTTTTTTAATCCACGTTGTCGTTAGATCAAGTTCTCTTTTCGCGGATAGTGTCTTGTTCTTAGATTAAATCACATAGACGCTACGCTATAAACCCATTTAACGGAAGTCCGTTTAGTGAAGGTGTTAAATGGCTAATTTTCCTGTTAGGAAAACCTTAAAGACCGATGAATTTGGTATTAATAAAATTAAGTTATTTTTGTAAGGGGATGCATCAGAGGCTGACTACTATTAAAAACACATCTGCATGAAAAATAAACGAAAATTACTTTCAAACATTCTTTTTGGTATTTTTATTGTACTACTTTTTATTCCAACAACACGCTCTTGGTTTATCCGTGTAGTATCTTTTTCCCCATCAATAACCCGTGTAGATGAACGTCAAACCTTAGCTGATTATAATTGGAATTTGGTACGTTTAGACGGAAAAAAAGTTGATTTTAACGAATATAAAGGAAAAGTAGTCTTGGTAAATTTTTGGGCAACATGGTGTCCTAGTTGTCTGGCCGAGAAGCCTTCTTTGGTAAACCTCTATAACCAGTATAAAGAAAAGGTCGATTTTTTATTCATTAGCAATGAAAGCAATGAAGCTATTGAAAAGTATTACACCAAGCAAGGATATGATTTGCCTACGTATAAAAGCCTTAGTCAACCGCCAGTAAAAATCCGCTCTAATGCGATACCAGCAACGTATATTATTGATAAAAATGGACAATTGGTAGTTTCTAAAGTTGGTTCTGCCGATTGGGATACGCAAAAAGTGAAGACTTTATTGGATGATTTGATAAAGAGTTAATGGTTTTATACTTTAAACATTTGCATTATATAATAAATTTTAACCCTCTCTAAATAAGATGATTAACTCGTTTTATATTTGCAATTTCAAAAAAGTTTTATTTCTTTTAATATGGGATTTCTGAATTCGTTCGGGGATTAAATAGTACTTTTAATATGTACTTTAATACGTACTTAATCCTATGGAAATATTATCATCTTACAATATAATTATTGGGGCTTCTATTATAATTATTCTCTCATTTTGGTTTACCGGAATTTCAAAAAAAACAAATATTCCTTCCGTTTTGATGCTTATTGTTTTAGGAATTATTCTAAAATACGTTTTGGATTATTTTGTTGGAGATGAAATTGATTTTAAACCATCACTAGAAATATTAGGAACAGTTGGGTTGATAATGATTGTGTTAGAGGCTGCGTTAGAGTTAGAGTTGAAACGAGAAAAATTAATTCCCATTTTAAAGTCTATGGCAATTGCTTTAGTTGGGTTGGTGTGCTCGGCTTGGGTAGCTGCTTTAATTTTATACCATACCGTTGAGCACATGTCTATGATTTCTGCTTGGCTGTATGCAATTCCCCTTTCTATTTTGTCAAGTGCAATCATTATTCCTAGTGTGAGTGGGTTGAGTGAGTTGAAAAAAGAATTTCATATTTATGAAAGTACTTTTTCTGATATTATGGGGATTATGATGTTTTATTTTATGACGGGACAGCTCAATCAAGAACAGGCGATTGGGGTGGCTGGTTTTGCAGGATCAACCTTATTAACCCTTGTCATTGCTTTAATTTCTAGTTATGCCATTATCTTAATTTTTCAGAAAATCAAAAGTCAAGCAAAGTTGTTTTTATTGATAGCAGTGCTTTTATTGCTTTATGCGATTGGTAAGAAGTTTCATTTGTCTTCCTTGATAATTATTTTAATTTTTGGAATGGTGATTGCGAATGTTAAACTATTCTTTCCTGGGAAATTAGCTAAGTATTTAGATAGGGATAAAATTGATCAAATATATCACGAACTGCATATTATTACACTGGAAACAGCTTTTGTTGTTCGAACCTTCTTTTTTGTAATTTTTGGATTAACTATTGTATTAGCTTCTTTGGTGAGTGTAAGTGTGGTGGGGATAAGTTTGCTTATCATTGCGTCAATTTATGCCATTCGTTTTCTGCTATTGAGAATTTTTATTGGCAAAGATATTTTTCCTCAATTGTTTATTGCTCCAAGAGGTCTTATTACCATTCTGCTTTTTTACGCTATTCCGGTAGAAGGTCAAGTAGACACCTTTGAATCTGGAATTTTATTATTCGTTATTATTGCTACGAGTTTATTCATGACATGGGCGATGATTAAGGATAAAAAGACTATAGGAACGCTATTAGAAGAAATTGACTCGGAAGTATTGCAGCGCAATGAGGCAGAGGATTTATTAAATGAATCTACCCAAGTTCACGTTGAAAAAGTGGAGGGTGTGCCTTCTGAAGATACAGCTACTTCAAATAAAAAAGACCAAGGTAATGGGTATCCGCAAGCACAAGAGTAGTAAAGAAGTGGAGGTAAAGAAACCGTCGTGCTTATTATAGAACCTCATTCTGTATCTTAGGTTGCGGAGCTGATCTAGTATTCTATTTGTATTGGTAGTGGAGGTATTTGTAATCACGCTAATTCATCAAGTACTTCAAGAATTATACGACAACCTTCTTTAATTTCTGATTCATTAATGGTTAAGGGAGGTGTAATTCTAACTGCTCGACCTTCAAATAAGAGCCAAAAGAGCAGAAGTCCTTTTTCTAAGCATTTTAAAATTACTTGGCTGGCGGTGTTGGCATCTTTAAAAATCAGGGCCAATAAGAGGCCCTTGCCTCTAATTTCTAGAATACTTGGATGTTGTAATTGGGTTCTTATAAGTTGTTCTTTAACGAGGGTTTTTGCCATTAAATCTCCGTTAAGTAAGGTTTTAAGGGTGGCTAATCCCGCTGCGGCAATCACAGGATGTCCTCCAAAGGTTGTGATGTGGCCTAAGGGAGGATCGGTTTGAAATGCAGCCATATCCGCTTGTTTGGCGATTAGGGCTCCAATGGGCATTCCGCCTCCCAATCCTTTTCCAGTAATAATCATATCGGGAACAACTTGGTAATTTTCAAAACCAAAAAAAGTGCCTGTTCGTCCAATTCCCGTTTGAATTTCATCAAGAATTAAAAGGGTACCCGTTGCTTCGCAGCGTGCTTTTACCTTTTTTAAGTATAAGTCCTCCGGAGCAATAAATCCCGCACCTCCTTGGATGGTTTCTAGAATAACGGCAGCGGTGTGTTCGGTAATCTTAGCTAAATCCTGAAGGTCATTGTATTGGATAAAGGTTGTGCCGGGAATTAAAGGGCGGTAGGCTCCTTTTTTTTGCTCATTCCCACATACACTCATGGCTCCTTGTGTATTTCCGTGATACGCATTTTTTGCGGCAATAATTTCACTTCGACCAGTAACCCGTTTGGCAAGTTTTATAGCGGCTTCAGTAGCTTCAGTCCCCGAATTTGTCAGGTAAACCGAATTTAGGTTAGAAGGCGTTTGTGCAGCTAATAAGGTGGCTAATTCTACGGGAGCCTCTTGAATGAATTCACCATACACCATGACGTGGCTGTACTTGGTTAATTGAGCGATGATGGCATCGTTTATGGCTGGGTGATTATGACCTAATGTGTTTGCCGATACCCCTGCGATAAAATCCAGGTACTTTTTTCCTTTTTTGTCAAATAAGTAACTCCCTTTTGCCCAATCAACTTCAATGGCTAAAGGGTGTTCTGAGGTTTGTGCTTGATGACTGAAAAATTTAGCTCTCATGGTTTATAGTTCATTGTCTTTTTGAAACGTGTTGTTAGCCGTGTCTTTTTGATCGGATGATTGTGTTGATTCTGAGGTAGTGTTCCAGTTAAAAATATCTTCCATTTTTAATGGTTTTTCATCAATTCGCCAAACAGCACCTTGAAATAATCGCTCTTCTTCTGGTAATTCAGAAGGGGGGTAGGTGGTGCCTTCTGGGCTGACGTAAAAGGCTGCTTTTTTTATTTTTCCTTCTTCAAAAAAGAATCGTATACTACTGGAACTTCGTTTGTTAATCCCAATGAGTTCATCCTTTGCTTCATCTCGAATAAAAAAGATTACTTCTGCATTTCCAACGACTAAAACATTATCGAGGTCGTTGTCAATAAACCGTCCTAAAATATTTCGACCTTTTATTTGGTTTAAATTTCCTACAGAATCTTTTTGCATAATAAAGGCATTGTTGAGCACTTTTATACTGTCTAATTTTTCCGTTTCAATATTGCTGACAAGGTGAATTGTATCGCCGTAAACTTGATTTTCATTCGACCATAATATGGGTTTGTTAAACATTTTAGTGAGACCAGTCTTTTGATCTGAATAAATGGAATCACATTTACCACTTAAGTCAGATTTGAAAAATTTAACGTGATGAAAAGCTCTAATAACGCGTTTTTCAGGCTTCCCGGTGATTAGTAGGGTGTCTCCATGGATATACAGCGAATCTTTTTCGATTTCAGAAATAGCGACCGCTCGATCAACGACAAACGCCGAGTCTAATTTTTGATAAACTTCTGCGTAGTTGCCTCGAATAAGTGAATTATTAGCAGTGTCTGTAAGTTTTATGTTCATTACAGCCGAAGCAAACCCTAAATTTCTATCGTAATACAGGCTGTCTGCTGTAATTTCTCGTCCCTTGTAAACGATTTTTGAAGGTTTTAGAAAATGCGAAATATTCTTTTTGGTATCATAAAACCCATTTTCTGTATAAATAAAGGTTTCTTCACCGGTGATGGTGGAAGGACCGTTTAAAATCGTTTTGCCATTATGTGTGTAATAAACAAGATGATCAGACTCTAAAACATAGTCTGGGTTTGTCAGCACAACGGACGAAAGGGCTTCGAACTTACTTGTTCGTAAATAATAATTTCCCACCTTGCTCACTAAAGTGTTTGTAGTGTCTCTGATGGTAGCTCCGTTTCTATAATTGAGTAATTGTTGAACGCGATTTAGATACAGGGTATCTGTGGTTAACGTCATTGTCGGGTCTTTTAAAACAACCTCACCCCATGATTTCGCTTTTTTCGAATTACCATTGTACTCTACGTAGGTGCTTGTTTGTGTTATGGTATCTCCTTGATTGAAATAAACATCCCCAAAGGCGCGAATAAAATTTTTGTTTTTGTAGAATATGGCTTTTTTACTGCGCATTGTTACCCCTTCGTGTTCAACGACTACATTCCCTAATAGTACCGTAGCATCGGGATATTTTTGGTCGTCTAAATTAACGTTATCTGCATGCAGGATATTAATCCGTTTAACTTGAGAAAAGGCAAGTAAAGGAAGTAGTATCCAGAAGCAAAAAAGTGCTTTTTTCACAGTCTATTCTTTGTGGCAAAGCTAACAAAAAATGCCATATAGTTCTTAAAATTATGTGAAGACTCCTTAAACAAATTCAATCTATTTTTCATTTTCGCAAACGGTCTAAAAGAGCGTCTCTATACTATTTTTGAATATATCCATCTAGATCATAGGAGGAAAAGAAGTTCCAAATAACTTTTGATGCATTAAAATCTTGATTTGTACCAGGGGATTTAAATAGGGCACCTGGCCAAGTATGCTTTCCACCAGTAATTTTATAATGAATTACCTTGATGTGATTGATGTTGTTTTCGTATTCCCAGCGTTCAGCGGTACTTTGATCATCGACATTTGTATTAGGAATAGTGTTTTTAAGAGGTGTTGTTGATGTTTTATTATGATTTACCCAAAAAGAGAGGACTTTTGAGATAGGGGTTGACCAGTTAGCACCTAAATAAGGTACTGTTGGGTCAGATACCCCGTGTATCTGTAAAATTGGAATAGCGCGTTGGGGTTGACAAGCCGAAAAAGTTTGTGGGGTCATAGAACCCGTAACCGAAGCAATTGCAGCTATTTTGGTGCTTAATTCATAGGCAAGCTTAAAGCTCATATAGCCACCATTGGACATTCCGGTGGCATAGATTTTTTTTGAATCAATAGTGTATTTTGCCGATAGGCTATCGATCAGTGCGACTGTGAATTTGACATCATCGGTGGTGCTGTTAAGCGTCCAACCACCTACATTCCAATGGGTTTTGCCGTTTAATAATTCTCCTTGAGGGTGTATAATTAGAAAATTGTGTGCTTCTGCTTCGGGTCTAAAGTCTCCGTAAGCCATTTGTTCTTGTGCATTGCTTCCGTAGCCGTGAAAGTTAATCACCAAGGGCGATTTCGTAGTGCTTGAATAGGTTTTAGGAATGTAAAGAAGGTAGGTGCGCGGTACGCCATTCACGGTTATGGTTCCTTTTAAATAGTTGGTGTGTACGGGAGGTGGTTTTGATTGTCCTTGTAGGGTGTCAAAAAAAGAAAGTGTGAAAATTAGTATTAAAAATACTGTATATGTAGGTTTCATAAAGCGTGTTTTAGATAAAAGCTATCGCCAGTTTAATGTCGTCATAACTAACTTTGCCATTTAAGGCGCGGTGAATTTTTGTTAAGCTCACGGTATTTCCGTCTTTTTGTTTTGCATAAGCGGCACTGACTTTTTCTACAATTTCATCATCTGGTTTGTAAAAATCTAAATCTTCCTTGGGGTGGTCTTTGATTATTTTAATTAAATGGCCAGCAATGGTTCCAACGTTTAATCCGCGTATTTCAGCAATTTCTTCTAATGATTTTTGTGCTCGTAAATAGGTAAGTGTTATGTCGTATGTAGAAATTTTCGATTTCTTTTCTTTTTTTTTCTTTGCCTGCTTGGTTATTTCGTCTGTTGAAGTGAGTCCACCACAATAGGTGACAAAACGTTTAGCGCTGCGTTCTAATTCGACTAATTTGAGTTCTTTATCTGCTTTGGCAGAGAGTTCTTTAAATCGTAAATCGGCTTTGTATGCTAAATTATCTACTTCTAAAGCGCGTTCATTAAAGCCTACAAGATGTAAATTTTCTATATTTTTTAAACGAGATAGGGCGACATATCCTTGGCCCTTCTCAAATGTTTTCTGTAAGTCTATTTCAGCTGCTTCTAAGGTCATTCCTTGGCATTTGTGTACCGTGATAGCCCAGGCAAGTCGTAAAGGGAACTGTGTAAAGCTCGCTAGTGATTTACCGTGGTCATCTTGAATAGACCAATTTTCTTGTTCTACCGTTATGATTCGTCCATTGCTAATTTTGACCATGGGAAAACCTTCACTGGAAAAATTGACTACTTCACCCAAGGTGCCATTGACATATCCTTTTTCTACGTTATTGCGGACAAACATAACTTTAGCTTCTTTCTTTAAGACTAATTTTTCATTAGCTAAGACTGAATTTTTTAAAGTATCTATAAGTTTTTTATTGCCCTTGGTGGAAGCTTTGAAAGTTTTAGTTCGCCCTGAAAGTTGCTGTAAATGTGCTGCATTAATTCGATCCACATCAATATTATGTGTGAAAAGCTTGGTAATATTTTGTTGTGAAGAAATGGGTTTCTGCGCATTTTTCAAAATTTCATAACTGCTTGAATGTATGTCTTTTGATCGTATTTGATTTAATATTTTATTTAGTGAATTTTCACTTTGTCTATACTGCTTAGTTAGGTAGCATATTTTAAAATCAGCGGCAACCCATTCATCTGCCATAAAGGCAAATTTATCTTTACTTAATTCGCCGCGATGACCAATTGGGGGGAGTTGAAAGAAGTCACCACAGACGATGACTTGTATTCCACCGAAGGGCGCGTTGTTCTCTTTAAAATATTGCAAGACGGTATTGACCAGACAGAATTGATTTTTATGCAGCATAGAAATCTCATCAATAATTAAGATTTTGGTGTTTTCAAGGTGTTTTTTGAGATACTTCTTAGCTTTCATTCCGGCCAATTGGGCGCTGGTTAAATGCTCTTTAACCCCAATGCCGGCCCATGAATGAATTGTCATTCCGTTCATGTGTGTGGCAGCAATTCCCGTTGAGGCAGTAACAGCGACAGGTATTTTACGTGCTTTAAGGTAGTCTATGTATTCATTGAGAACGTAGGTTTTACCTGTTCCTGCTGAGCCTGTAAGGAAGACATTTGCGCCAGATTTTAAAATTGCTAAGGCTTTTTCTTGCTGCATGGTTACAAGTTTTTGCTAAAATACTTTATATATATTAAAAAATGCGATTTAAGTGAATCCCTACCGAAAAATATTGAAACAGCTGTATGTCCTTTGTTTTTCGTTGTATTGGAAATTTTTGTTTTTATACATTGCCTGTTTTGCTTGGAGTTTTGAATAGTGAAAATTTCGTTTAGGACCTTTTTTCACGCTGGTTTGTTGTTCGCTGCCAGATAAATTTAAAAATTACATTCTAGGCAACATCACCATAAAAAGAAACCCTCCGTAGTAAAACTGCGAAGGGTTTCTCTTGAATAACATGTGCGTATCTGTTGGCGATTTATCGCTAACAGAAATATATTTTATTTGTTTAAATACATTTTACGTCTCGAATACAATTCGTAAAACTGATCGTCTTTTAAGTTTTCTATAAACAAAATACTCTCGCCGGTAGATTTCATTTCAGGGCCTAATTTTTTATCAACATTAGGGAACTTATTGAATGAAAAAACGGGTTGTTTAATAGCGTAACCTTCTAATTGAGGATCAAATATAAAATCTTTCACCTTATGTGTTCCTAGCATCACTTTCGTTGCATAATTGACATAAGGTTGTTTGTAGGCCTTAGCGATAAAAGGAACAGTTCTGGATGCACGTGGGTTTGCTTCAATGACATAAACGATATCATCTTTAACAGCAAACTGAATATTGATTAGTCCAACCGTTTTTAGCGCTTTTGCTATTTTAACCGTATGATCTTTAATTTGTTGTAATACAAATTCACCTAAATTAAATGGAGGTAAGGTGGCGTTAGAATCTCCTGAGTGTACACCACAGGGTTCAATATGCTCCATTATTCCAATGATTTGTACATCCTCACCATCACATATTGAGTCGGTTTCAGCTTCAATGGCCCCGTCTAGGTAATGATCGAGTAAGAGCATATTGTTGGGGATTTTACGTAGTAAATCCACCACGTGTTCTTCTAATTCTTCTCGATTGATTACAATTTTCATGCCTTGGCCACCGAGTACATAGGATGGGCGGACTAAAATCGGAAAATCTAATTCATCAGCTACAGCAAGGGCTTCATCGGCAGTGGTTGCTGTTCCGAATTTAGGAAATGGGATATCTAGGTCTTTTAGTAGATTAGAAAAACGACCTCTGTCTTCGGCTAAATCTAAGGCTTCATAAGAAGTCCCAATAATTTTAATGCCGTATTTATCCAATTTTTCAGCGAGTTTAAGAGCGGTTTGTCCACCTAATTGAACAATAACACCTTCTGGTTTTTCCAATTGGATAATATCGTATATGTGTTCCCAAAAAACAGGTTCAAAATACAATTTATCTGCCGTGTCAAAATCGGTGGATACGGTTTCAGGATTACAATTAATCATAATCGTTTCAAAACCTTCTTCTTTAGCAGCTAATACGCCATGCACACAGCAATAGTCAAATTCTATTCCTTGACCAATTCTGTTAGGTCCAGAACCCAATACAATTATTTTCTTTTTATCAGTAACGATAGATTCGTTAGCTGCAGCAACTACACCGTTTTGATGACTTACATTTTCAAAGGTTGAGTAATAATAAGGGGTGAGTGCTTCAAATTCTGCAGCACAAGTGTCAACGAGTTTGTAAACGCGATTAATATTGAGCTCACGGCGTTTGTTGTATACTTCGCTTTCTAAACAATCTACCATATGTGCTATTTGTCGATCTCCATATCCTTTTTGTTTAGCTTCTAAAAGTAATTCAGCGGGTAAATTAGCGACCGTATATTTTGAAATCTCTTTTTCAATAGCGTATAATTCTTCATATTGTTTTAAGAACCACATATCAATTTTGGTGATTTCGTGGATTCTACGAAGAGGGATTCCCATTTGAATAGCGTCATACAGTACAAAAACGCGATCCCAACTTGGGAATTTAAGTTTCTCGATGATTTGATCGTAATCGTTGTATCCTTTTCCGTCAGCGCCAATTCCATTACGTTTAATTTCTAAGGATTGTGTTGCTTTGTGTAGTGCTTCTTGAAAGGATCGGCCAATTCCCATCACTTCCCCAACCGATTTCATTTGGAGGCCAAGGGTGCGGTCAGAACCTTCGAATTTATCAAAATTCCATCGTGGTATTTTAACGATGACATAATCTAAGGTGGGTTCAAATAGGGCAGAAGTGGTTTTTGTAATTTGATTTTTTAGTTCATCTAAATTATAGCCTATAGCGAGCTTCGTGGCTATTTTGGCGATGGGATACCCAGTAGCTTTTGAAGCTAATGCGGAAGATCTAGATACGCGAGGGTTAATTTCAATAGCAATGATGTCTTCTTGGTCATCTGGACTAACCGCAAATTGTACGTTACAGCCTCCGGCAAAGTCCCCTATAGATCGCATCATGTGAATCGCCATGTCACGCATTTTTTGAAAAGTGCGATCGCTTAAGGTCATGGCAGGAGCTACGGTAATTGAATCACCTGTGTGAATTCCCATTGGATCCATATTCTCAATGGTACAAATAATGACAACATTGTCATTTTTGTCACGTAGTAACTCTAATTCATATTCTTTCCATCCTAAGAGGGCTTTATCAATTATTACTTCGTGAATAGGAGATGCTTCTAATCCCCGTCTCAATAATTCATCAAAATCTTTTGAATCGTAAACAATCGATGCTCCAAAGCCACCTAAGGTAAATGAAGGTCTAATTACTAAAGGGAAGCCGTATTCTTGTGCAATTTCTTTTCCTTTTAGAAAAGAAGTAGCGGTGGTTGAAGGGGCTTGCCCTACGCCAATTTTAAGCATTAACTTTCTAAAGAGCTCACGGTCTTCTGTAATATTAATTGCATCGATATCAACACCGATTAAGGCAACATTATGATCTTTCCAAATGCCTTTTTCTTCTGCTTCAATACATAAGTTTAAAGCTGTTTGTCCACCCATGGTTGGCAGTACAGCGTCAATTTGTGGATGCTCATTTAAAATTTCAATAATTGATTTGGTTGTAAGAGGTTTTAAGTATACGTTATGAGCTAACGAAGGATCGGTCATGATGGTTGCCGGATTTGAATTGATTAAGGTAACTTCAATTCCTTCTTCCTTTAGCGATCGAATGGCTTGACTACCAGAATAGTCAAATTCACATGCTTGGCCTATAATGATAGGTCCTGATCCAATAATTAAAACTGATTTTATGTCGGTGTTTTTGGGCATTTATTGATGAATTTATAGATGTGCAAATATTTGAAATTTTATTTTTGGGGCTTTTAAAAATTATGAAAATTTATTAAAAAAATCCAAAAAAAAGGTGTTACTTTTATAAGTAACACCTCGCATATTTTTAACCTGAAAAGAACATTATTTCTTCGGTCTTGCTTCCGAAGAAACACTTAGTTTCTTTCTCCCTTTAGCTCTTCTTCTTGCTAAAACTTTACGGCCATTGGCACTAGCCATTCTTTCCATAAAGCCATGCTTATTTCTTCTCTTTCTCTTCGAAGGTTGGAACGTTCTTTTCATGTTAATGTATCTTTAAAAAAAATCTTTTGTTCTGTTGGAAAAACACAAGGCATCACGCCTCGCTTAAATCGAGCGCAAATATACAAATCCTTTTGGGTTTGGCAAATAGTTTTTTAAAGAAATGAAAATGTTTTTATCATATTAACAAATAGGCAATATAAAAAGGACTGGTTTAATGGATTAAGTTTGGGGGTATCAGTGTGTAAGTACTGAATTTGAGTAGGTTGTATAAATGGCTTTTTTTAGTGTGAATTGTTTATGCTTTGTTTACAACTTCATTTCGATTAATCATAAATAGTTGTATTTTTATAGCCGATAAAAACGAACTACATTAATGGGGAAAATTATAGCAGTTGCCAATCAAAAGGGAGGTGTCGGTAAGACCACTACCACTGTAAATTTAGCAGCAGCCTTAGGGGTACTAGAGAAAAAGGTTCTATTAATTGATGCAGATCCTCAAGCCAATGCAACATCCGGTTTGGGAATTGATGTGGAAGGTGTTGAATTTGGAACCTATCAATTATTAGAACATACAATTGAAGCACGGGAGGCAATTCTGAAAACGAACTCTCCAAACGTAGATATTATTCCCGCGCATATTGATTTAGTAGCCATCGAAATTGAATTAGTAGATAAGCAACAGCGAGAGTCAATGTTGAAAGTAGGTCTTGAGAAAGTGAGGGATGAGTATGACTATATTTTAATAGATTGTGCTCCTTCATTGGGGTTAATTACCTTAAATGCCTTAACAGCGGCCGATTCAGTGATAATTCCAATTCAATGTGAATATTATGCCTTAGAAGGTTTAGGTAAATTATTAAATACCATTAAAAGTGTTCAAAAGGTACATAATGCCGAATTGGATATTGAAGGGTTGTTATTAACCATGTATGACTCACGGTTAAGATTGTCAAATCAAGTGGTAGCAGAAGTGAAAAAACACTTTCAAAATATGGTGTTTAAAACAATTATTCAACGCAATATTCGACTTGGAGAAGCTCCTAGCTATGGAGAAAGTATTATCGCATATGATGCTACGAGTAAAGGTGCCATAAATTATATTAACTTAGCGCACGAAATATTAAAAAAGAATAAAAATGGCTAAAGCAGTAAAGAAGCAAGCATTAGGAAGAGGATTATCGGCTTTATTGAATAATCCAAGTGATGATATTCGCTCTGTACAAGATCGAAATGCAGATAAGGTAGTAGGGAATATCGTAGAAATTGCCTTAGCAAATATTGAGGTAAATCCTTTTCAACCGCGAACGTATTTTAATCAAGAAGGATTAAATGAATTAGCTGGATCTATCAAGGAATTAGGAGTGATTCAACCTATTACCGTTCGTAAACTTGAAGGAAATAAATTTCAGTTGGTTTCTGGTGAAAGAAGATTTAGAGCTTCGTCTATAGCAGGATTGAAGACGATTCCGGCCTATATAAGGTTAGCGAATGATCAAGAAATGTTAGAAATGGCATTGGTAGAGAATATTCAACGGAAAGATCTCGATCCAATTGAAGTTGCTTTGTCTTATCAACGTTTAATTGAAGAAATCAAACTTACGCAAGAAGAATTGAGTAAACGCGTTGGGAAAAATCGCTCTACAGTAACCAATTTTTTGCGACTCCTTAAATTGGACCCTATTATTCAAACAGGTATTCGCGATGGTTTTGTGAGCATGGGACACGGTAAAGCATTGATTAGTATTGAAAATCATGCAGAACAACTCGAACTCTACGAAAAAATTATTCGACAAAAACTGTCTGTAAGACAAACGGAAGCGCTTGTTAAGAGAAATAAGCATCCGCAATCAAAACCTAAAACACCACCAACCTTACCTGAGTTTGCGGTAGAAGGTGCTGCAGTCATATCCGATAAAATTAACCGAAAAGTTAGTGTACAGGTATCGAAAAACTCCAAAGGAAAAATTACCATCCCCTTTGCTACTGAAGAAGAGTTTAATGCAATTATTAAACATTTTGAATAGATGCCAAGGTGCTCATTGATTCTTTGTTTGTTTTTTTCCTGGTCATTTTATGCTCAAAATTTAAAAATGAGCAAAATAGACACGGTCGATGTTATTGCGGATGAAATCAATATTTTAGCTCCGTCAAAAGCTGCTTTTTATTCGGCAGTTTTACCAGGTTTAGGGCAGATTTATAATAAGAAGTATTGGAAAACACCTATCGTATGGGCAGCTTTAGGAACAAGTTTGTATTTTTACATTAATAATGATCATCTTTATCATCAGTATAGAACTGCCTATAAGTATCGAATTGCAGGTCGCCCAGATGCGTTTGACGGAACGGGTGGCGCTTCCTTTTTAAGTGAAGCAGCCCTTGAACGGGCACAAAAAGTATATAGAAAGAATCGAGATTTATCGTTATTTGTGACTATTGGAATTTATATACTCAATATTGTAGAAGCAAATGTAGACGCACATTTACCAGACAATGCGTTAAATACCAATATTACCTTTGCTCCTGAACTCTTTGTAGATCCAGTAACTCAGGCCGTTAGTTACGGAGCATCACTTAAATTTAAATTTTAAATGAACATTGCATTATTTGGATATGGAAGAATGGGACAAGCTATTGAAAAGATAGCCATCTCAAGAAAGCACAGTATCGTAGCCATCTTTGACAAATCTCAAGACGAATACAACCTGAGTAACGTCGATGTGGCAATTGATTTTAGTATGCCAAATGTGGCTTATGCGAATATTACAACCTGTTTAAATCAAGGTGTACCGGTTATTTCTGGTACTACAGGTTGGTTGACGCAATTTGACGAAGTGGTTGAACTGTGTAAAGAAAAACAAGGGGCATTTATTTATGCTTCAAATTTTAGCTTAGGTGTGAATTTATTTTTCGCTCTGAATACAAAATTGGCCGAAATGATGAGTGCTTTTCCCGATTATTCGGTTTCACTTGAAGAAATTCATCACACCAAAAAATTAGATGCGCCTAGTGGTACAGCCATTAGTTTAGCAAATGATATAATTAATGTGTCGTCAAAAGAGAGTTGGACTTTAGATGAGACTAATGATCCTAAAAAATTACCGATTACATCAAAACGTATTGGGGATGTTCCGGGAACGCATACGGTAACGTACCAATCGGATGTCGATGAAATCGAAATTAAACATCAAGCAAATAATCGCTCGGGTTTTGCTTTTGGGGCGGTAATTGCTGCTGAGTGGATTCTAAATAAAAAAGGAGTGTTTACCATGAAAGATGTGTTAGGCATATAATCATATTAAATTTTAAATTATGACAATAACAGGTTGGTTTATATTTTTTTTAGTTATCCAAGTAGTTCACTTTTTAGGGACTTGGAAATTATATGTTAAGGCTGGCCGCCAAGCATGGGAGGCGTTAATTCCCATATATAATGCGGTTATTTTAATGAAAATTATTAATCGACCTTGGTGGTGGGTAATTTTATTATTTATTCCAATTGTCAATTTAATGATGTTTCCAATTGTTTGGGTCGAAACCATCCGAAGTTTTGGAAGAACCTCAACACTTGATTCTTTCTTAGTTATTTTGACGTTAGGATTGTATATTTTTTACATTAATTACGCCTTAGATGTAACTTATCGTGCAGAAAGGGATCTTCAGCCTCAAACAGCTGCAGGAGAATGGGTGAGTTCCATTGTCTTTGCTATTATTGCTGCAACCATCGTGCATACCTATGTGATGCAACCGTATACCATTCCAACCTCCTCTTTAGAGAAAACCTTACTGGTAGGAGATTTTCTATTTGTAAGTAAATTCCATTACGGTGCTAGAATCCCCATGACTACCGTAGCTCTGCCAATGGTTCACGATACGATTCCATTTATAAAATCGAAATCCTATTTAGCCGAAGATGACGCTACCAAATACAATTCTTCTTGGAAAAATAAAACACAATTACCTTATTTGAGAATACCTGGATTTCAAAAGATAAAACGGAATGATATCGTCGTATTTTCATGGCCTGTAGATACGGTTGAACGTTTTTATCAGACGCCTAATAGACTCATCAAAAAGCCTATTGATAAAAAATCGAATTATGTAAAGCGTTGTGTGGGGATTCCAGGGGATAGCTTGTCAATAATTGATGGGTATATTTATATCAATGGCAAACAGACCGTTTTACCAGATCGCGCTAAACCTCAGTATCGTTTTACCGTGAATACGGATGGACAAAGTCTGAGTCCAACCATTTTGACGAAACGTTACAACATCAGAGAATTTGGAAGATTTGGGGATGGCTATGAAATGTTTATGACAGATAAAGAAGCAGCGATGCTCGCTAAAAACCCAATGGTTAAAAGTATTGTTAAACAAACGATGGAGAAAGGAAGTTTAGACCCTTCGATTTTTCCACAGGTAAATTCATTGGGCTGGAATCGAGATAATATGGGGCCAATTTACATTCCTGAACAAGGGAAAACGGTTGAACTCACGAAAGAGACATTACCTTTTTACAAGCGTATTATTACTGAATATGAAAACAATAGCCTGATTGTGAATGGCGATGAGATTTTAATTAATGGAAAGGAAGCGAATAGTTATACTTTTAAACAGAACTATTACTGGATGATGGGTGATAATAGACACAATTCTGAAGATTCTCGATTTTGGGGATTTGTGCCTTTTGATCATGTTGTTGGAAAGCCAGTGTTTATTTGGTTTAGTTGGGATGCTAATGCAACAGGGATCATGAATAAAATCAGATGGAATCGATTGTTTACTACCGTTGGAGGTGATGGAGAGCCCGTGTCCTACCTACCATGGTTTATTGGTGCGATGCTCATATGGAGGGGATTTGTCTATTACCGTAAGAAGAAACAAGCGTAAACAAAACGCTAAATACAGTTAAAATAAAATAGGATATGAAAAAATTAGGGATAGTACTCGGGGTGGCAATTGTTTTAGGTGCTTGCCAAAAAACGCCAAAGGGAGATAGTGCAAATGATGGACAAGCAAGAGACACCATTAAAACAGAAAGTGGGTTGATGTATTATTATCTTAAAAAAGGAGATGGTAGAAAGGTAGAACGAGGCGCTTCTGTATCATCGTATTTAAGTTTGATGGTGGGCGATCGCGTAATATGGAATACGGATCAACAGCCCGATTCTCTATTTACTTACTTAGCAGGAAGTGGGCAAGTTATTAAGGGTTTTGAAGAGATGGGCTTGTTACTAAGAGAAGGTGATGAAGTTGTGGCTATTATGCCTCCTGATATTGCTTATGGAGAAAAAGGGGCGGGAGCTCTTATACCGCCAAATAGCACCATCGTTTACAATCAATGGAAGGTCAAAAAAGTAACCGAGCCCAAGTTTTTTATAGCTGATACGCTCTATGAAATTACCAAAGAAAACGGTGTTGAAGCTGCAATTGTTAAGTATAAAAGCATTACAAGTACACAAGATTCAACCAACTACTTCATAAATGATCGTCAATTTACTAATTTATGGGATATGTTAATGAATGAGAATCTTCACGAAGAGGCGTTTATGATTGCTGATTATTTTGGTTCGAAACTCAATAATAATAGCCTGAAATTTAGTTCGGTAATTTCACTGGAAGAAATGGGCGAAAACAAAAAAGCACTAGCGGCACTTAATGAACTGTTAACAGGAAATCCCAATTCTCCCGCTTTAAATAAAAAGAAAGAAGAATTGGAAGCTAAATTAACCAATGAAGGATAGCGGTGATGAAGTTTCTCAAAAAAGAAACATATTAATCTTTCTGCTAAAAAAGGCCAGGTTTTAATAGTAAAAACCGACTGCTGATAGCGATGTTGGACTTTAGGTGTTCTTTGGGTATATTAAAACCTAGATGCATTGTAAAAGGCTGTGTTGATGTGCACTTTTTGTAAAAGAAATATCACCCTTCGCGCGAAAGAATGTGTTTCTCTTTCTTTATTTAACGGAATTTTGACATACCCATTTTTTAAAAGTAAAATAAAGGCAGTATCATTGCCTTTAAGAATGTGTGTTAATTGATTACTTCTGATGCAACCCCTTCCGTTTTACGTAGGTATTGAGGTATTGAGAAAATGACGAGCTAAAATAATTCAAATGACAAAAAACCAACAGTCGCGTACAGGAACAAGTTTTGTTAAAGGCGTATTTTTTTTGCTAATCTTAGGTTTGATAGGAACTGTAGGGATAGCACAAGAACGATATACCTTAAGTGGGAAGGTTACAGACCGTTTGAATGGAGAGACATTGTTTGGTGCTTCAGTGTATTTAAAAGGAACCAATCTTGGTGTGATTACGAATGAATATGGGTTTTATTCGCTGACCGCTCCAGCAGGGAAGTATACATTAATAATTTCATATATTGGATATGAAGAAGAATCACGAGAAATCGACTTGAATGCACCGAAGCAGCTGAATTTTGAACTAAAAGAACTTTCCAATCAACTTGATGAAGTTCTTATTGAAGCGGGTGAGCCCGAACGAGCTTTATTGAAAAAGCCAGAGATGAGTGTGGCAAAACTCAACATCAAAACGGTAAAGCAAATGCCGGTGGTTTTAGGGGAAGTTGATATTATAAAATCGCTTCAATTACTTCCAGGTGTAACCAGTAATGGAGAAGGGAGTAGTGGGTTTCACGTGCGAGGTGGAGCTGCTGATCAAAATTTAGTTTTACTTGATGAGGCTATTATATACAATACTTCTCATATGCTCGGATTTTTTTCGGTATTTAATGCGGATGCAATTAAGGATATTAAATTGTATAAAGGGGGGATTCCAGCAAGGTTCGGCGGAAGGGTGTCTTCAGTGCTTGACGTACGACAAAAAGATGGAAATAATAAAGATTTTGGACTCACGGGAGGTGTCGGAATTATTTCGAGTAGACTTGCGGTTGAAGGTCCTATGTTTAACGAAAATGGATCTTTTTTAGTTGCGGGACGTACCTCCTATGCACATTTATTACTCAAAGCAAGTGGCGAAAAAAATAGTATCAGTTTTTATGACCTCAATCTAAAATCAAATTATCAACTCAACGATAAGAATAGGCTTTATGTTTCTGGATATTTTGGGAGGGATTTATTCAATTTTGATGGAAGTTTTAAAATTGGATATGGAAATATGTCAGGAAATTTGCGATGGAATCACCTTTTTAGTGATAAACTTTTTTCAAATCTATCGATGATCTATAGTAAATACGACTATGAATTAGGGTTTGCTCTAGAGCAGTTTAACTGGCAATCATCCATCAATAATTACCATGTAAAATACGATTTAAAATACTATCTCAATGATAAAATAAAATTGGATTTTGGATTAAGTGGTATTTATTATGATTTTGATCCTGGACGGATTGTACCGACCTCTGAAACCTCTGAAGTTAATGCCATGACCCTAGATCAAAAGAAAGGGTTTGAAAGTGCACTTTATGTGAATGCAGAACATACCTTGTCTGATGCACTGACGGTTCAATATGGCTTAAGATATAGTGGGTTTAATCGCTTTGGAGGACAGCCAATGATGACGTATGCTAATGATCAACCGGTAGTTTATAATAGTACGTTGGGTATTTACGAGCGTGGTGAGGAATTAGGGGAGACCCCTTATGATAAGGATGAAACCATTGCTAGCTTTGGTAATGTTGAACCAAGATTGGCCCTTGCATATCAATTTAGTGAAACGTCCTCTGTGAAAATGGGATTTTCAAGGGCGGCACAATATGTGCATTTGTTGTCTAGTACAGCTTCGGTGACCCCACTCGATGTTTGGACGCCTAGTGGTAAATATATAAAACCGCAATTGTCAAATCAATATTCTCTTGGCTATTTTAAGAATTTTAAAGATCAAATTTTCTCCTTAGAAATTGAAGGATATTATAAGCGTGTTGCGAATCGTATTGATTATATTGATGGGGCGAATCTCATTGGGCAAAACACGATTGAAACAGAAATCCTCAATGGAAAAACACGTGCCTATGGACTGGAATTCTTGTTGAGAAAAAATGAGGGGAAATTTACAGGATGGTTGGCATATACGATTTCAAAAGCAGAACAACAAACGCCAGGTGGCAAGGCGGGAGGTCCTGGAATAAATGATGGTAATTGGTATAATACACCCTATGACCGAACACATGATATTTCACTGACTGGTGCTTATCAATTAAGTGAAAAATGGTCATTAGGTGCGAGTTTTGCCTTTCAAACAGGGAGACCCGTTACTTATCCTAATGGACAGTTTAGTTATGAAGGTTTAGCGATTGCAAATTACGATGATCGAAATGCAAATCGCCTACCAGCATATCATCGCTTTGATATTTCTGCAACTTGGAAGCCTAACAGAAAACCAACGAAACGATGGAAAGGTGAATGGGTTTTTGGAATCTACAATCTCTATGGTCGGAAAAACGCAGCGTCTATTTCTTTTGGCCAAAATTTAGATACTGGGGAAAATGAAGCGACACGGACATCCATTTTCGGAATAGTACCTTCTTTTTCATATAATTTTAAATTTTAAACAGATGAAAATAGTCATAAAATACCTCTTGATTTGTCATGTACTGATGTTAGCTGCTTGTCAGGATGTTATTGACCTTACGGTACCTACAGAACCTGCACGTTTGGTAATTGAGGGCTCTATCAATTGGGAAAAGAATACAAGGGGTAATGAACAGACAATAAAATTGAGTATGTCAACACCGTATTTTGAAACAAACAGAACTTCTGTGGTAACTGGTGCTGACGTGAAAATAATCAAGAATGATGATGGAACAACATTTAACTTTGTTGACCAAGGGGATGGCTTGTACACAACGGATGTCTTTGTGCCGGAAATGAATCAATCGTATACCCTAGAAGTGCGTTATGAAGGAGCCTTGTATGTCGCTACCGAAACCATGACCGCAGTTGCTGATATTGATGCAGTAAATCAATCGATAGAAAATGGGTTTGACAAGGACGAATTAGAGGTGAATATATTCTTTACGGATCCGTTGGAAGAAGGGAATTCTTATCTGTTTAAATTTTATAGACAAGGAGATCTTTTACCAGAATTAGCCTACTTTAATGACGATTACGTTAATGGAAATGATATAAGTTGGTGGTATGAAAAACAAGAGGATGCCGAAACAGACAAGAGAGAGGCATTTGCCCCAGGAGATATCATTGAAATTGAACTCTATGGAATATCAAAAAGTTACTACGACTATATTAGCATTTTAATAGATCAGTATTGGAATGGTGGTGGACCTTTTGGGGTTACACCTGTTGGACTTAAAGGGAACTGCATAAATACGAGCAATCCAGACAAACCTGCGTATGGGTATTTTAGATTGTCAGAAGTGGTTCGTAGGCAATATACTTTCGAATAATATTTTCTCTTTAAGTAAACCATGTTAATACGCTTAATTTCAGTTTTCTATAATATTTTTATTTTGTGTTTTTGTGTCAACATCACATCTATCTCTTTATCAGTTTTATGTGTTTTTACGACAATGAGTGTGGTGGAATCTGACAGAATAATTGGTATTTAAGCTGGGGTGGGGAGTTTCATAGGAACCTCCATTAGTAGTAGGGTACTATTTTTAAATACTGAAAAAATCAAGTGGTTTATTTCAGTAATGCCTAGTGCATCGCGATTTTCTAATTGGATACCATCTATAATAAGACTTCCTGAAATGACGAAAAGGAAAATTCCATTCCCCGCTTTATTTAAGGTATAGTGAACTTCAGCTTGTTGATCAAATGTTCCCATATAAAACCAAGCGTCTTGATGAATCCAAACACCCTTGCTCGTAGGTTCTGGTGATAAAATTGGTGATAGTTGATTGGGTTTTAGCAGGTCTTTTAACGCTAGTTGATCATAGCGTGGCGTTACTTTCGCCGTTTTAGGGATTATCCATATTTGTAAAAATTTCACAGGTTTGTCTGGGTTTCTATTGTACTCGCTATGAACCACCCCGGTACCTGCACTCATTACTTGGATATCGCCTTCTTTGATGATTTTTTCATTCCCCAAATTATCACGGTGTACTAAATCACCTTCTAAGGGGATCGAAATGATTTCCATTTCCTTATGAGGATGTGATTCAAATCCTTTTCCTCCACTAACGGTATCATCATTGAGTACACGTAGTACGCCAAAATTCAATCGATCTGGGTCGTAGTAATTGGCGAAACTAAAGGTGTGGAAGGATGTTAACCAACCAAAATCTGTTTTTCCGCGAGAATTAGCGGGATAGCTTTTAATGATCATTGTACTTAATTTATTCATTTATAAAGCCAAATTTCCCCATGTTATAATCTTGAATGGCTTTATTTATTTCAGATTGGGTATGCATAACAAAAGGTCCTTGTGCGGCGATAGGTTCTTGAATGGATGCTCCAATATGCAATAAAACCGTAGCTCCTTGTTTACGCTTTAAATTAACATGTGTACTTTTATTTTTAAAAAGTACAAAATTCAGCATCCACCTGTTCTTTTTGGTTGATCGTAATCCTTCCTTGAATGGCCAATAGTGTGGTATTGTAGGGTGTGGGAAATGAAAAGTTCGCCCTTCCTCCAGGGGGTACCTTGGCATTCAATAGGTGTATGGGGGTAAAAGTTTTCGCAGCCCCTATGGTTCCGTGATAATTTCTAGCAATGACTTTAGCAGTATCCCCCGCCTGATTCAAGGTGACTTTTGAAAAGAGGTCTTTTGTTATGCCTTGGTACTTGTGCGGTGACATTTTATATTTCGCAGGTAAATTAACCCAAAGCAGAACCATTTGAAAATCACCTCCTTGTTTGCTAAACGCTTGTTCGTGATATTTTTTGTGTAAGATACCAGATGCAGCTGTCATCCATGGTACGTCTCCTTCATTAATAACGTCGCTATTTCCAGCACTTTCGTGATGGGCTATGTTACCTTTATACACTATAGTTACCATTTCAAATCCGTGATGTGGATGTACCCCAACACCACGAGGCGTATCGGTTGGTGGGAAATAATGTGGCGCATTGTAATCTAATAGGATAAATGGACTCATACGTATCATACTTAATTGAGCGACATTAGGAATAAAATTGTGTACGATAAATCCGTCCCCTACAAAATGACTGGGTTTCGGTGTAATCACGCGTTCTACGCTCTTCGTATGCATGATTAGGCGTCTTTTGGATGTAATAAGGAATTTGCTTGATAGGAGGGGTGTTTATCTATAAATACCTTAATAAAAGGGCAATAAGGTATTACATTTAAATTATTACTTGCAGCATATTCTAAGGCTGATTTCGCCAAATAAGAGCCTATGCCTTTACCGCCAAGTGCCTTAGGAACTTCGGTGTGTGTATAAGCAATGACCTTGTCTTTTCGTTCGTATTCTATAAACGCAACATGATCATTTAAGTGAATTTCAAATCGGCTTTTAGCTGGGTTATCAATTAATTCGTATTTCATATTTCGATATTTTAATCCAACGTTAGAACGGAAATAGAGGTACGTATAAATTTCTCCAGTCCTTAGTAAATTGAATTCACTAGTTTCTTTTTTTTGTGTTGATAAGGTTTGTACTCTTATCCTCGGCCGATTTCATTTCCGAAATGAATTAGCCTTTACGTACAAAAAAGGTAAGTTTCTGTGTTTGCGATAGTCTAAAGTTGGTAATTCATTGTATAAAGGTACTATTTTATTGAGAATTAAATATGGGTATTCTTTAGCTTTACTAAGATGTACACGGCATTTACTAAAAAGTGAAAAGTTTATGTATCAAGGAGCGTTTTATAAGGAATATGGATAAGCTTATGGTGTAATAAGCTTGAAATCAAGATCTACAATGGCAGATTCCCAGGCAAAATGAATACGACCAGTGGTATCGTTAATTTTTATGACGTTATAGGTTAATTGTTCAGTAAGTTCATGTGTTATTAAAGGTTTTAGGTGCAGTTTGAGTACGTCATTTTTAGGATGGTATTCATCTTTTCCATGTTGTTCCCAATGCGAATTAAAAATAACAATCCAATCGGTAGTTGAAGGAATCATAAAAATCGCATATTTCCCTGCAGGTAAAACACCTTGTTCAAAATTTAAAGGTACCGGAGTATGAATCCATGTAGCATTTCCAGCACCTGCTTGCCATAGTTCATTGAATGGTATAGTTCCGCCAAAAATGATTCGACCACGAACACTAGGAGAAGAATAATCAAGGGTAATGGAATGGTTCGCAAAGGTGGTAGTCTTTGTACGCGGTGGACTTAACACGACCTTCTTGGTAGTCTTTTTTACCGTTGGTGTTTGAGATTTTTGAGCCTCATAATTTTGTAGGTTAGGACTGGGTTTACAAGCGATAATATGGATGCTAATACTAAATGTTAAGAAAAAATATTTCATATAATCTGTGATTAAATGGGGTTCAATTGGGTAAAAAGTAGCCTATTATGGCTGGTTATAGCCCTAACGTGATGAGTTGTTGGTCGTATGCGATGAAAACTCATTACAGCCAATGAATAAAAGAAATGATAATAAGGAGGGAAGTCGCTTTTGGATTTACATGTATTTATGTTAAAGGTGGTTGCAGTAACCTTCTTTATGTAGGGCATAAAAAAAATTAATTTGATTAATATCACTTGGGTTTATGGTTAAAATTTCTTTTTGAAAAAAGTATCTTTGCGATATTTAAATAAAACGATGAATACACTGAGTACCTAGATTGTTATAGAGAAGTGAAATTCAATGGAAATATCATTTCCTTCTAAAACGGTACGTACTCAATGAGTAAAAAGTAAGGAAAAGCATGAATTTAACCATTGAAAATATACTCTTAGTAGGATCTTTATTATTACTTGTCAGTGTTTTAGTAGGGAAAACATCCTATAAATTTGGCGTTCCGACCTTATTACTCTTTTTAGTCATTGGGATGCTCGCGGGTTCTGACGGAGTTGGTGGAATTCGTTTTGACGATCCTAAACTGGCGCAATTTATTGGGATAGTTTCTTTAAATTTTATCTTGTTTTCTGGAGGGTTAGATACGAACTGGAAAGCGGTTAAACCCATTCTTGGAGAAGGGATTGCACTATCCACTTTAGGAGTGTTGTTTACGGCAGTTTCGTTGGGTACATTCGTTTGGTTTATCACTGACTTTACCATTTATGAAAGTATGTTGTTGGGATCAATTGTGTCCTCTACGGATGCAGCTGCTGTATTTTCCATTTTGCGTTCCAAAAGTTTAGCGCTAAAAACGAATCTAAGACCTACCTTAGAGTTGGAAAGTGGAAGTAATGATCCAATGGCCTATGTATTGACCATTGCTTTTTTAACCCTAGTCATTCATCAAGATCAGTCCATTTTTTCAGTCATACCCATGTTTCTACAACAAATGATTTTTGGCGGAATTGCAGGCTTTGGCTTTGGAATGATGAGTAAATATATCATTAATAAGATAAAACTTGATTTTGAAGGACTTTATCCGGTTTTGGTGATTGCCTTAATGTTTATAACCTTTTCTGCGACCGATTTTATAGGTGGAAATGGCTTTCTTTCTATTTATATCTGTGCTGTGTACTTAGGAAATCAAGACCTAATTCATAAGAAAACCATCCTTAAAATGTTTGATGGATTGGCATGGCTTATGCAAATTGTATTGTTCCTAACCTTGGGACTGCTGGTTTTTCCTTCTGAAATAATTCCATATATGGGAATTGGCCTACTTATATCTGTATTCTTGATTATGGTTGCTCGACCCATAGGGGTGTTTCTCAGTCTTATTTTTTTTAAAATGAAATTAAGACGCCGGTTTTATATTTCTTGGGTAGGATTGCGAGGGGCTGTACCCATTGTTTTTTCAACCTACCCGCTCTTAGCTGGGATAGATAAAGCAAATATGATTTTTAATATAGTTTTCTTTATTTCTGTAACCTCCGTTTTAATTCAAGGGACCACCTTGTCAACGGTAGCAAAATGGTTAAAGGTTGCGGTGCCTGAAGAAGCAAAGAAGTTAAGTCCCTCTGATTTAATCATGGCAGAAAACCCTAAGGCAGAAATGCGAGAAATGCGTATTACGTCTAATTGTTTTGCTGTAGATAAGAAAATTGTTGAATTAGGCTTTCCTAAAAATGCCATTATTGCGATGATTAAACGTGATGATAGTTATATTATCCCCAATGGCTCTACAAAAATTGAAGCTGAAGATACTTTAATAGTCCTGGCTGATCGACCCAGTGTATTTGATGAAGTAGATACACACTTGAAGCGTGTTCTTGTTGAAAAGATTTAAAAACGATCGCTACCTTGCTTGTAACCATAGCTATTTTATGAATGAATGGCTTTAAATTCCTCGCTGAATTAAATTTTTTTTTAAAAAAATAATAAAAATCAAATCGATTTATTTTCTAAATATATGGGGGATTTATCAAGTGAACTTCAGTTACTTAGCTTGATTGTGTCGTTGGGATAATTTGAACTTTACCGTATCTATCCAAGCTCCCAGCCTATAGGAACTCCCTAAAAATAAAAAAGGTGGTACGTTATTTGTTAAAGTTACGTTAATGTAATTTATAAAGAAGCTCCTGATTTTAGGGCTTTTTTTATGTTTTAGAAAATTATGAACCCTTTAAACTTTTTGCTATGAAAGATTTATTACGATTGGTTGTATTACTCACAATCTTTGCAACTACATTCACCGGAACAGCGCAGGAAAAGCCATTAGATCGGAATTATTTTCAACTAAGTCCCCGATTCGGTTATGACTTCCCGACGTATAACAATAATACCCCGTATATAGATTATGAGGGAGGGGTAGATTTAGGAGTTTCTTTGGATTACTATTGGAATTGGTTTGGTTTGGGAATTGATTTTGATTATATCATGAATAAACCTAAGAGCACTTATCCAACCACAGCTATTTTTGAGTCAGACCGGGTAACACCCATTAAATCATTTAGTTTAAGTGAAGATGGGATAACGCGGATGTTTTATGGATTTGGTCCAAATTTCCAATATAGAACACGTACAGGGAAATTTATTGCAGAACTCAATACTCGTGCGGGATTGGCAACTATTGAAGGTGGACGCACCTATTTAGAGGGTTCTTCAGGAAGAATGGTTTATCCGTTGAATTTTCATGCAGGTTATAAGGAGTCAAATGTACTTAGTTTTAAAGGACAGTTGCGGTTTACCTATATGATTTCTAAAAAAATTGGGATTCATGTTGGCGGGTATTATATGCGGCATTTAGACGTAGAAGAACTAAGTGAATCTGGACGTTCAGCCTTGTATCAACCCTTATTTTCTGCCACAGGAAGCAATCGTGAACCTATGAATATACTAGCAGATGAGCCTGTGATAAGAACAAATTCAAGGCAATCTGACATTTCTTCTTTTGGAGGGTTTGTAGGTGTGACCTTTCAGCTTAATCCTTTTAAGAAAGCAAATAATTGTCCTGTATGTGGTGAAGATCATTTTCCACATTGTTCAGAAACTTGTGTGGTTAGAATTACCGCAAAAGATAAATTTACAGGTGAATTATTACCAAATGCCAAAATTGTATTAGAAGATCTCGAAGGTAACCTCGTGAAAAGTGATTCCACAAATCAGCTAGGTGTGGCTACCTTTAGTGATATTAAGGCTGCAGATTATGTGATAAAAGGAAAGCTACTTGATGTGGATTTACGCACTGAAAGTATTTCTAAAAGTGAATTTGAGAAATGTCAGAAAAACAGTCGATTAGGAATTGAAAAAATAGTTTTATATGCCGATGAAAATTTCATTTTAAAAGGAAATGTGATTGAATGTAATTTAGATAAGGGAATTGAAGGGGTCGATATAAAAATTAGAGATAAGGTGAATTTCGGTGAAAAAAATAGTATTTCTGATGTGAAAGGGGATTTTATGTTTCGGTTAAAACAGTTCTCTACATATGCATTAAATGGAAGAAAAGATGGGTATTATGCCAGTGAAGTTGAAATAGATGCTGGATCGTATGACCGTAATAAAACCTTATTTATTGATTTTGAAATGTGTGTAGATCCTTGCGGAAAAGCTATAAACCTAGAAAATATTCATTTCGATTTTAATAAAGCGGATATCTTACCGGCTTCTATTCCAGATTTACAACGTGTTATAAAACTTATGCGCGATAATCCAACAATTCATGTAGAGATGACTTCGCATACAGATAGTCAAGGAACTGATGAGTACAATAGAAAGCTATCACAACGCCGTGCAGACGCGACTGTTAATTATATCGTTAGACAAGGGATTTCTAGAGATCGTTTAAAAGGACGAGGAGCTGGTGAGAGCGAGCTTAAAAATAAGAAATGTGTAGACCATGTACCGTGTACAGATGAAGAACACAGAATTAACCGGAGGACAGAATTTAAAGTAATTTGTTTTTAAGGCCGTAAACGCATCTTTATATGTGTTAAAATGACCTAAAAAGTAAAGAGGATGAATGACAAAAGCACCAAAATTTGGTGCTTTTGTTGGTTCATAAAGCATGATTATTATTGTTACGAAAGCTGAAAGCGCTTGTGGAAAAATTTAAATTCCCCAATTTTTTATTTCCTTTACGGAAAAGGACGCTTGAAGTAGGTAGGAGAGCGGGTGAAATTTTTAGGCTTTGTTCAGAAGGTAGTAGAAGCGGTTTAAATTTGAATTTTTCATTATGCCTTATTTTGCTTGACTGTATTTCTTAAAATTTTCTGCTTGTTCAAAGATTTCTTTGTACACTTCATCACGTTCTACTGGTGGATAGCCGTGTTCGTCTAAAAGAAGTATTAGACCTACTTTTAAAGCAGATTTAATATCATCCCTTTTGTTCCAGTCTGGAAATTTAGCCTGCCCATCAACCAAGTCTTTTACTGCTTGTGCCAACTCAATTAATTTGTCTTCAGGATAGGTGAAATCGTATTTAACACATAGTTCTTTTAGAATATCATAAAATGCTTTTTCTTCAAAATCAATCCCTAAATCATCACCTGCCTTAAATTCTTTATAAACATCCCAAATTAGGTTGGTTAACTGTTCCGCCATTTCCTCATACACCTCACTACGTAGAATATCATTTTCATCACGTTGATTGTATTTCTGAACTAAGGATTCCATTTTCTTAGAAAAGTCAACACCTTTTACTTTATTGACTTTCTTCATTTCACCAATAGCCCTTGCCAATAGTTGCTGTAACAACTTAATCTTTGTATTTGGCAGTTTGATTTTATCGATTTTGGCTAAATAGTCTTCATCAAAAATGTCTTGCTCTTTTTCAGTTTCTTCCCCCATTTTAAAGATTTCATCTACACCATCACTTTGTAAGGCATTTTTAATCATCTCCCTTACTTTGGCATTCATTTGAGCTGTGTCTGGTGCATTCCCTTTGGTGAGTTTGAAAACAATAGAGCGAACTGCTAAGTAGAAATGGGTGTAATCTCTTTCCTGTTGAGTCAATTCTTCACTACCGGCACAAATATCATAGGCTGCTTTTAATCTTTTCACTAAGCCCATAAATCGAGTTTCCATTTCTTTGGTGAGCTGTACATATTCGGCAGCCATATTTAGCGTGTTCAATTGCTCCAATGCAGTACCACTAAAATATTTTGAGCTATCGAATTTATGGAAAAGTTTGGCTAACAAATCCAGATGATTACGCACAACAACCATGGATTGGTCGATATCCTCAAAATTGTCCTTATCTCCTTCCGAATACTTTTTAAGCGCTAAATTCATTTGTTTTTTGATACCGATATAATCCACTACCAGACCTTTATTTTTGCCTTTGAATTTTCGATTTACACGAGAGATGGTCTGTATTAGGTTATGTTGCTGAATGGGTTTGTCGATATAGATCGTATCAAGAAAAGGAACATCAAAACCTGTTAACCACATATCAACGACAATGGCTATTTTGAAATTTGATTTTTCGTTTTTGAATTGCCTATCTAACTCTTTACGGTATTCTTTAGTACCTAATAAATCATATAATTCTTTGGGGTCGTCCTTTCCACGGGTCATAATCATTTTGATACGTCCTGTCTGCCGTGCAGAATCTGAATTTAATTTTCTTCTCAGGAATCTTCTACCTGATGTTAGTTTTAATTCTTTTTCTCGTTTTACAGACTCTTCTCTTGAGTTGAACGTTTCGTAAAAAAATAATTCAACAGGGTGATACTTTTTAGTCCATTCAGCAGCTTTTCCTCTTAAATGTAATTCCCATCTTTTTTGTAAGTTATTAGTTTGCCCAATGTAGATACTATCATTATTACAAAGAATTGCATAAGTGTAAAATTCATTTTCTTTCGGCACAGGCAGGTCCATAGGTTTGATTTCCCGCTTTTCTTTATCTGAAAGCACTGCACCTTCCCTGTCTGCCGTGCCTGCCTGTGCGACAGCAGACAGGCCGGCACAGGCAGGTTCTGCAACCTTTACTTCGTTCCATTCAGGTCTTAATTCTAAAACATTCTTATAAAATTCATAAGCAATACTGCGAGAACTACATACAAACATGGCTTTCCCTTTAACCGTAGCCCCCTCGTTTACGCGATTTTCATAATGCTGTACAAAATCGGCTGCCAATTCTTTTAGTCTGTCCGGGTCGCCAAGAATAGCGTTCATATTGGCCGATTGTTTTTTACTTTCTTCTACCTGGTATTCATTAGCTCCAGCTTCCGCAGCTTCTTCGTAATATTTCTCAATCTTTTCTAATTCGCTATTCTGTAAGGCTATTTTTGCTGCCCTACCTTCATACACAATACGGACTGTAATTTCATCTTTAACCGATTCGGTCATTGTGTAGGCATCTACTACCTTACCAAATACATCTAAAGTCGCATCCACTGGTGTTCCTGTAAAACCTACATAGGTTGCATTGGGTAAAGAGTCGTGTAAATATTTGGCAAAGCCAAAAGATTTTTTTACGCCCTTTTCTGTAACTCTAACCTTTTGGTCTAAGTTGGTTTGACTTCTATGTGCTTCATCAGAAATACAAATCACATTAGTACGCTCAGTTAATAATTCAATATCTTCTGTAAACTTGTGAATGGTGGTTAAGAATACACCACCACTGGCACGACCTTGTAAAAGTTCTCTTAATTCAGCTCTGCTTTCTACACTTTGGATGGTATTATCACCGATAAAGGTTTTTGCATTAGTAAATTGTGCTGAAAGTTGGTCGTCCAGATCGGTACGGTCTGTTATGAGAACGATTGTAGGGTTTTCAAAATATTCACTTTTCATTAATAACCTTGTGAGATAGAGCATGGTATAACTCTTACCGCTACCAGTCGCTCCAAAGTATGTTCCACCTTTTCCGTCTCCTTCTGGTTTTTGAGCTTTTTTAATATTGTCGTACAAGGCTCTTGCTGCGTAATACTGGGGATAACGGCATACTATTTTTTCATCCTTCTTAGAAGTATCAGGTATGTAAATGAAGTTTTGAATAATATCCCTTAATCTGTTTTGGTGCAGCATTCCCTGAACAAGGGTAAACATACTATCAATACCATCTACATCTTTAGCTAAGCCTGATATTCTACGCCAGGCATAGTAAAACTCATAGGGAGCAAAAAACGACCCTGCTTTGTTGTTTACCCCATCACTAATAACGCAGAATGCATTGTATTTAAAAAGCTCTGGAATATCTCTTTTATAACGTGTTGTTAACTGTACATAAGCGTTATGGATGGTGCAATTTTCTTGAATAGCGGTTTTGAACTCAAACACTACCACAGGTATTCCATTGATATAAATAATACCATCAGGAATGCGTTTTTCTGTACCTACTATTTCAAGTTGGTTGACAAATTTGTAGATGTTATTGTCTCCATAATTTTCTTGGGGTTCGGCTACAGATAGCGTGTCTAAGTTTTTTCCTTGAATTTGACGCTCTAAGCCTGCATAGTCAATTAAAGATACCCAAATATCCTTTTGGTTGCGGTCTTCTCGTTTTAGAATAAAACCATCCGACAACCACCGTATGATTTTCTTATTGGTTTCATATAAATCAGAAGCAGGTAAGTTTTTTAGCTGTAATACAATGGATTTAGCCTCGGTAAGGGTTAGTCCTTCTTTTTTGTATTGTGTTAATAGAAACTCGATTATATCGTCTTCAATCAATACGTCTTCGGGCAAACGCTTAAGGGTATTGCCTAAGAAATGTGGATAACCTTCATTACCCAATAATTCTATAAATGCTTGTTCTAATTTTGCTTCTGTAAATTTCACTTTTTATTGAATTTATCCTCTATGAGCTTAACACTTTTTAATAATTCATGCCAAGGCAAACTTTCCCCAACAATCATATTTTCCTGCATAGTTTTATAGTCCTGTTCCCAAGCCTTTTCAACTTCTTTGGGAGGAAGAATCTTTAATTCTCCTTTTTTATGCTTGCTATAATCCATTCCACGCAAAGGCGTTATCGTTTTTCTGTATTCTACAATTGTATTAAACAAATCACTGTCGTTTAATGCAGATTCGCCATAAGGTGTGTTTTTTAACCTATCCAGATCATACAAATGTCTTGTTAAGCGATCTGTTCTTATTTTTTCTATGGGCTTTGAAAATTCTTCGTGCAGCAATAATGTTTTTTCTATAAATGTTCTTGTTGGTAACACTACTTTTACAGGAAATGGTTCTTGAGAAAATTCAAGGGCTTTATATTGGTGATCTATAAAAGAAATGATATTTCTTTCTTCACTTGGTTCCGTTAGCGAACGAGCGCCCATTTCCAACAAAATCCGAGGCTGAATATATTCGTTAGTGGTAGTTGTTTTTGATCTGTAATAAATTTCTAATGTATTGGGATCACTGGTATCATCTACCTTGTATTTGATTTCGTACCATGATTTATCTATCCCCAGAACCTCCAACTGTTTTGTCAATTCTTCCCTGAAATCATTGATAATAAACCCACCTGAAGCTTTTCGTAGTTTTTTAATTTGGGATTTGGATTTTAATTCATCAAATCCCAATAAATGCCTATCGATAATTAAATCAATATCTTCAGAAAACCGATGGATTAAACCATAGGCCTTGCTCAAGGAGGTGCCTCCTTTAAAGATGATAGATTGAGCGTATTGCGATTGAAACACTGCACGTAGCGCAGTACAAACCCACCAATCTTTTTCTACTGCGTAGGTTGGCAAACCTGTTATAACACTTACCTGTTGCAAAATCTGGCGTTGTTGTTCTATGTTTAAATCAATCCACATCCTTATCGCTCAGTTCTTTTATGGTTTTCTGAATCCATACCGGGGCGTATTTTAGTTGTTTGCGCAAAATATCTGGTTTTAACCGCCTAACTTTTGGCTGAATAGCACTCAAAAAATCTTCTGTTATATTTTTTTGTCCTGTTGCTTTAAATGCCTGAACGATGAGCTGCAATAATTCATCTTTGATGGCAAAGGTTTTGGGCACGGTTTTCTTGAATTTAATGATACTATTCCCAATTTTTACTTCGCGTTGAGAACCATCGGTTAGGTAGCTTACTTTTAATGGAATTTGAGTTGTAAGTCCCAAACTATACAAGGCAAAAGCTCCGGTTGGTGCTATACGTGCTTTATCTCTTTTGGCTATTTGTTGGGCAATCTCTTCAATTGTTGGGTAGATAATGCCCAAAACATCATCTATTTTCGGTTTTAAGTAAATGCCATGTGCCAAGCGAAGCAAAGTCCTTTCTTTTTCCAAACGAGACAAGCTCTGGCGGATGTTATCTGCTGAGGCGTAACTAGCAAAATCTTCAGCGAAGAAAATAACTCCTCTTGAAGATTTAACCACTTTATTTTCTATCTCATTTTTAGGCATTTAAATTGTATTTATACATATTTAATTGTCACAAATTTAGTGAATATTTGTGACAAGCTCACTCTTGTGGATGTCAAGTTTTTCACTCCAAAAACTTGACATTTTAAACCTATCGAAAGATTGTATAAGGCTAAATCTACCTCTTTGGTGAGTTGTGCTTTGTATGCTATGCGGTTGGTTTCGGGCATAAATATTCTTTTAGTTTATGATTACGCTTCTATTTGTTCATCCATCATCATTTTATAATGCTCTATACCAATTGTTTCAAATACGGAGCGAAAAACATCAAATAAAACTTGAGGCTGCTCATTTATTATTTTTTGGTAATATAGACCATCAAGAACAGAGACTTTATGGCTTTCATCGTTTATAGTAGACATAAAAGCACATTTAATATAGTAGTTTGGGGAATCTTTATCCTCATTTAAAAGTGCCGACCAAGAATCTGTGCCTAAACCAATAAAATTTACATAACTCTCAATTATCCTCCTCATTGTATTTGAAATGAATATATTATTAGCGTTGTTTTTTTGAAGATTATTTTCTTTAATTTCTTTCAGCGTAGACCACAATAAGGAATAATCATCTTTTATTCTACGATTATATTGTCCTGAAATAGAAGTAACGTTATTACTTTTTTGAAGATTGAAATGAAAAAAATCAGTACAAATTCTGTTTTCAATAGACACTTCTTTATGAAAGTAGAAATTATGAGTTAAGATGAAAACCTGGCTAATATTTTGATTCAAAAAGGTCTTTTTATCAGGTTTATTATTGCCTTTTCTTTGGATTAGCTCTCTGATTAAAGTAGTGATAATAAAAAGAGCTTGACTGTCTAAACTAGAAACAGGATCATCAATGACTATTATTTTCTTTTTATTACCATTGCTTTGCAGGTCATCAGTTCCCAAACACAGCCTATAAAAATATAGAAATGAAATAAAATTCTTTTCACCTTCACTAAGAGTTTTGAATATTGGCTCATTGTCTTGAGAGTGAGGACGCTTTAAGTAGTATCTGGAAATATTATTTACCTTATCTTTTTCAGCAATTTCAAAACTTTCAAAACCCGCATTTTTCAGTATATCATTGATGTAATCAACGGCTTCTTTTGTATCTGCTGTTTGATTTCTCAGAGATTCAATATTTCGCTTTGCTTTTGTAATTTTATCATCATAATACCCTATCAATTGACCAGCTAACTGTTTAATTCTATTATATTTGGCTTCTCTATCCGCAAAATCATCAATTTCGTCTTGACAATTATTAGCCATATACTTCCATATATCACTAAGTAAAGTTTCTTTATTGGCATCTAAATCAGAGAATAGTTGATTGTTATCTTTTATCAGTTTTATAATTTCAGACAAAGCAGCTTTTTGGGTGTTCAAACTGATAATTAATTTCTTTTCGTTAGAGTGTTCTATTTTATAGCTTATTACATCAACATTATCGTCAAATAAAGCTGTTAAGGCTATTACAAGGTTAGAAACTTTATTTTGAGGATTGAACTCATTTTGGATTTTAGAGATATTGGAAATAAAAACATTAGCTTTTTCTCTGTATAAAGCTTTCAGTCTTTCCAATTCCGCTATCTTTTCTTTATAAGTTTCATCAAAAAACTTAGAAAACTGTTCCTTTAATTCTACATTGATGGTCTCTTGCTGACAGAAGGGACAGGTACTACCTGAAGATTCAATATAATCTAACCCTTGCTCAACCCAATTTCTAGAATTAAGTGTTTGTATTAATCCGGAAATATTAACGTCTTCATTTCCAACTATCACTTCTTGTAATAGGTTATTAATCTTTTCTTCTAATTTGCGTAATTCCCAATATACCTTGGCATCAACACTTGTTTGAATTTCTTTAAGATCCTTTTCATATAATCTTTGGTAGCGTTCCGTAAGGTCGTTAATCGTAGAAATTGTTCCTAAAGGATTTTGTAATAACCGTTTGACTTCAGTTAAATGGTTGGATCTACTACCAGAATGAACTAATCTAACTTTTGTAAAACTGTCAAACGTTTTTCGTTGATTCCAACAGTGATTTACTAAATTGGTTTGCTTTGTACCCTTATCTGCATTAATAGCTTCTATCTTAGCTTTATACTTATCAATCTGCTTTTTAAAACCTTCCAGATTATCTTCTTCTGCTTTAATTTGTTGGTCTATGATGGCATTCGATTGATTTAAAGAAAATACGCCTTTCAGGTCACTATTATTGACAAAATTTCGCTCGATAAAATCTTCGTTAAAGGTTAAAATTTGATGTAGCGTTTCATCATATCCAACCTGTGAACATTGATTGAAATCAGGATTTTGATTATTTGCTTCTAAACTTAGATTGTGAAGATATTTTCCTATTGTTGACTTTCCTGAACCATTAAAACCAAAAAAGAAATTGACCCTTTTTAAGTCATTTATAGGGACACCATTAATAGCATCATAAGTGGCAATATTTTTTATGTTTAAAGACGTTATCATATCACGACCTCTTTTTCCTGTTCAACCTTGGTCATTTTTGAAAGAATAAATTCTTTCAACTTTAATAATTTTATATTTGAGTTGAATCGTTTAGACTCATCCAAAGTTTTTCCTATCTGCTGAAATTTTTCCATCACTTTATTTTCTGGCATTATTACAACCAATCCCTTTATTTGGTCTGGAGAAATATTTGCTTGATTTGCACTTCCCGTTGCCCCATTTAATAACTCTAAATGTGTTTCTTCATTAGAAATAAATTGATAAATATATTCTCGAAGTGTCTCTTTCTTCGGCTCTAGCTTGCAAACTCGTTGATTCAGTAGTGATGCCTTTGAGTTGTAATACTTACCAACCTGTCCTACAGCGGATGCCATTTGATTAGCACCTGACCCCGTCATTGAAATTAGAATATCATTTTTCTTTACAAGTACTCGTTCCAATTTGCGCGTAAGATTTCCTTCAAAAAATTGACAATCTGATAATTGAACAAATGGAGGCACAACATTCTTAATTTTGATTATTGGATAAGCTCCTGTATTAGTAAAATCATTGCTTTTAAAGGCATATCCGTTTATTGTATCAAGAAGCTCTCCAACTACACCAACTTCCCACCCCTTCGGAATCTCCTTATCCAATTCTGCATTATAAATCATTTCCCCTGCCGTCCTCAATGCCATTTTCGGGGCAGGTGAACCGGTTTTCAATTTATTGTATTGACGTTTCAACCAAGTACGTCCATATCCAGTTTTAAGTTCTTTTTCTCTTTTTGCTGTCTTATCTTGATTGTCAAAAGCTTCCCAATGAATAATTCTTAAAGGTTTATGTGTTTTAGTCCATTCTGCACCAATACCAGTGAAGTGTTCATAAAATCTACGGTATAAATCATTAGTCATTCCTTTATAGAAAGTTCCATCTACACATTCAATAATATAAACAAACCAGCTTTTTCCATCAGGAACAGGTAGCCCCCCAACTCTTCTATAGGTAGATACTTGAGCAATTTTAGATCTTAATTCCTCATCACTAATTTTGAGGTTTACCTGCCCGTGAGGACGATAGTCCGAAGGAAGGCAGGGAAATTCAAAATCCACAAACCAATGCTTATACAGAGCTTGTGCGGTTTCTTCTAGTTTTTGGTTGAGTTGTTCATTGAGTTTAATGCGGTTAGTAACCGTGTTGTATTCTTTTACTATTTCACGTTGTTTTTCTATGGAGGGGATGGGGAGTTTAAGGTCACAAAAAGCATCCCAAGCTAAACCTCCTCGAACATCAGCATCGGTATGAAACCAGGCATTTCTGTCAAATTCCTTTCTTCTAAACCACATCATTAAATATTCTGGTAAAAGCACATCCTTTTTTACTATTTCAAATACATCATAAGCAGGCGATACCAAAAAAGGAATTTCTTTATCCGAAAGGGCTATTGGAATTCTATAATCCCTCCCTACGTGCATTCTATTACAAGCAAATTGCCCTTTTTCAATAATTTTATAATTCTTTAGATTTACACCTACTGTATTTGCAACTGACGGCATAAAGAATTTATCAATATTAATTCCTAAGAGTTCCGAATATTTCCCTTCTTTATTTTTATTTTTTACCTGTCTTATGTAATCACCAATTCTTTTATAATTTGCTCTAGTCATATTAATTTGAATTAGGTTCTGACAACAAATTTGAGCCGGGTTCTTGCAGTAAAATTTGCATTTGGCTTATAGCAATTTGGTTGAGTTTTATTAAGCGTTCAGCCTGTGTCATGCCATCATTTATAAATACCGCATTCAGATTTTCTAAATTTGCCAAGCACACCAACTGAGAAATATTGGCATAGTCTCTAATATTTCCCTTTTTGTCTGGATTCTCGTCACGCCATTGTTTGGCTGTTTTACCAAATAATGCCATATTTAAAATATCGGCTTCGTTGGCATAGACAAAAGAAATTTGCTGTTTGCTTAAATGTTTTGGGATCAAATTTTCTTTTATAGCATCGGTATGGATGCGGTAGTTTATTTTGGCCAATTCTCTTTTTGCTGTCCAGCCTAGTTGTTTTTGTTCGGCTTCTTTGAGGCGTTGGAATTCTTTAATTAAAAAGAGTTTGAATGTAGCATTAATTGCAGAACAAAACTCAAAAGCAATATCTTTATGTGCATAGGTGCCGCCATACTTCCCTTTTTTAACAACAATACCAATGGCATTTGTTTTTTCTATCCAACTACTAGGACTTAAAACAAAGCTTGGTAAACCAGCATTCATTTTAAAGTGGTCAAATTCGACCACTTTAAAATCTGGGTTATACAACTTTTCCCAAGTTCCAATAAATTCAATAGTTCCTCTATTTCTAATCCAGTTTTTTATAATATCGGCAGCTCTTGATTCACTTTCTTTAGATTTGGCAATATCAGTTAAAGAAATGAAGTCTTGCTCTTTATTTACAAAAACAGTTATTTCAGTACCATTTACCTCTATTGTTTTATTTTTCTTGCTCATAGTTCGTAACCTAACTCTTTAAACACTTCTAATAGTTCTTTTTTTGATGCTTCTTCTTGTTTTAGCAAATCGGCCATTTCAGTTTGCAAAGTTTTCATCTTTTCATCAAAATTGATGTTCTCGTCACGGTTTACAAACTCAATGTATTTACTAGGCACTAACGAGAAGTCTTTTTTTGCAACTTCTTCTAAACTGGCACTGTAACAGTATTCTGGTACATCCTTATAATCTGTGTCTGCTTGTTGCCAATTGTGGTAGGTTTTAGCAATGTCTTGAATATTTTCTTCTGAAAATTGAATAAATTTCTTTTCAAAAGGAATCCCTATTTGACGTAAATCCATAAACAAAATTTCATTCTCTCTATTGCGGTAATTTCGTGTAGTATCCGGTAATTCAACCGTACGTTCGGCCTTGTTTTTGTTTAAAATCCAAAGGGTTACACTAATATTGGTGGTATAGAACATATTTTGTGGTAAAATAACTATAGCTTCCACCAAGTTATTTTCAATGAGTTTTCTACGGATTTTGTATTCTTCACCACCGCCAGATAAAGCACCATTTGCCAAAATAAAACCTGCTACACCATTTTCGGAAAGCTTGCTCACCATATTTAAAATCCACCCATAGTTGGCATTACTCTTTGGTGGCACATCATAGCCTTTCCAGCGTGGATCATCTAATAACTCATCAGCCCCTCTCCAATCTTTTTGGTTGAAGGGTGGGTTTGCCATAATGTAATCGGCTTTTAAATCCTTGTGTTGGTCTTGGGCAAAGGTATCGGCCGCTTTGTCTCCTAAATTGGCAGCGATTCCACGTATGGCTAAATTCATCTTAGCTAATTTATACGTAGTGTTGGTATATTCCTGCCCGTAAATGGATACCTCTTTCTTATTACCGTGATGATTTTCTATAAACTTAATGGACTGCACGAACATTCCGCCCGAACCACAAGCTGGATCATAGATAATCCCTTTGTAGGGTTCTATCATTTCGGCAATAAGGTTTACAATACTTTTTGGGGTGTAGAATTCGCCTTTACCTTTTCCTTCTTTTAGGGCAAATTTGGAAAGGAAATATTCGTACACACGCCCTACAATGTCTTGCTCCTGGTCTTTTAGGGTGTCAATTTCATTGATTTTATCGAGCAAGGAGGCCAATTTGGATTTGTCCAGTCCCAGGCGCGAAAAGTAGTTATCTGGCAAAGCCCCTTTTAAAGAAGGGTTGTTTTTTTCGATGGTGTGCAGGGCGGTATCGATTTTAATGGCAATATCATCTTGCTTTGCATTTTTACTGATGTAGGACCAACGGGAAATCTCTTCTAAAAAGAATACATTTTTCATATTGTAGAAATCATTCATTTCCACATATTTCTCTTTACCTTCGGCAATGAGTTCTTTTCTGCGCTGTTCAAACTTATCGCTGGTAAATTTGAGGAAAATCAATCCGAGTACTACGTGTTTGTATTCTGAGGGTTCAACGGATCCCCTTAATTTATCGCACGATTGCCAAAGAGTTTCTTCGATAGATTTGGTATTCAGTACTTTTTTCTTGGCCATATATTTTTAATGGTTAATTGTCAATGGTTAATTGTTAATGGTTAATTGTTAATGGTTAATGGTTAATTGTTAATGGTTAATTGTTAATGGTTAATTGTTAATGGTTAATGGTTAATGGTTAATTGTTAATGGTTAATTGTTAATGGTTAATTGTCAATGGTTAATGGTTAATTGTCAATGGTTAATGGTTAATTTTTAATGGTTAATTGTTAATGGTTAATTGTCAATGGTTAATTGTCAATGGTTAATGGTTAATTGTTAATGGTTAATGGTTAATTGTCAATGGTTAATTGTTAATGGTTAATGGTTAATTGTCAATGGTTAATTGTTAATGGTTAATGGTTAATGGTTAATTGTTAATGGTTAATTGTCAATGGTTAATGGTTAATTGTTAATGGTTAATGGTTAATTGTCAATGGTTAATTGTTAATGGTTAATGGTTAATTGTCAATGGTTAATTGTTAATGGTTAATTGTTAATGGTTAATGGTTAATGGTTAATGGTTAATTGTCAATGGTTAATGGTTAATTGTCAATGGTTAATTGTTAATGGTTAATTGTTAATTGTCAATGGTTAATTGTCAATGGTTAATGGTTAATGGTTAATTGTCAATGGTTAATGGTTAATTGTTAATGGTTAATTTTTAATGGTTAATTGTTAATGGTTAATTGTCAATGGTTAATTGTCAATGGTTAATGGTTAATTGTTAATGGTTAATGGTTAATTGTCAATGGTTAATTGTTAATGGTTAATGGTTAATTGTCAATGGTTAATTGTTAATTGTTAATGGTTAATGGTTAATTGTCAATGGTTAATGGTTAATTGTTAATGGTTAATTGTCAATGGTTAATGGTTAATTTTTAATGGTTAATTGTTAATTGTTAATGGTTAGCGTGTTAAGACACATTAATCATTTAACATTTATCATTATTTAAGATATTTGTTTTGGCTGTTTTTATGATGCTTGTGATTAGTTTGATAATTTCTAATGCATCATTATTTACGCTTTCAAACTGTTCGTTATTGAGGTATTGGGTTTGGTGCAATAACTCCAACCAATACATTGTTTCGTTTATTTCTTTTTGAGCTATTGCCATCTTATGGATAAAGTCCTTTTTTGTTTCTGCGTGTTCAGCTTCTCTAACCATAGCACCAACGCTTGTACCACTTCGCAACAGTTGTTTACTTAATACAAATTCCTTTTGTTGGTCGCACAAAAACTGATAGAGCTTTACTACTCGAATAGCAAATTCAAAACTTTTATTTTTAACAATATTATCTCTCATTTACAGTTAAACATTCATCATTAATCCTTCTTGTTTTTAATATCCTTAGTTGCCATTTTTAAGGCTTGTAATGCCTGTTCTTCATCTGTGGTTATTTCTAAAATTTGGTCTGCTAACCACAACGCTAATAATTCCTGTTCATCTGCCTTTAATAGCTTCGCTAATTTTACCACCTGTTCTCGTTTGGCTCTACGTTCACCACGTTCAATCTTGCTAAACATAGGGGTGTCAATTTCTAACTGTGCCGAGAGTTGTCTTTGGAGTAATCCCTGACTTTCCCTAAGCTCTTTAATACGATTACCTAATTTCATCTGATGATGTCTATTAATTTTTCAATGGTCAGATGGAATGTCTTTTTCTTAAAAACTATTGATTTTACTACAACAGTTGGACATTTCACGCTTTTTATATTTTGACTTGTCAAATTTTGTCCAATGTAAGAATAATTTGTGAAAAAAGAATAAGGAAAACCGTAAAAAGGGAAAATAAAACAAACAATCTTAACTTACTTACAACCTGTGTATTGAATTAAGGATTTTAAGGAAACCGAGGAAACTAAGGATGATTAATCCTTGATTTCCTCAACATCCTCATTTTCCTCAATAGATAGGTTTGTATAGGTGTCTTGTTGCTCACGGTGAATAAGGTTGGACTTTATAAAACCAGTGATATAGCCTTCGGCTGTTTTTGCAGGAATGTTTAGTTTTTTGGCTACTTCTAAATACTTCTGACGGTTAAAGTTTCTTGGTAAAGCGTATAGGAATTTCTCTTTACGGTTCATTCGAGTGGGTTTGGTTTCTTCTTGCGGAAGCTCACCAAATACTTTACTGGAATGTTTTACCAAAACTTTAATCATAGCTAATGCAGTTTGAAAATCTCTTTCCTCACAAATGAGTTTATTTGAAGTATCTCCAGTTTCCAATATCCTTAATGCAGAAAAGAGCATACAGAAACGGAAGGCAATTAAACCTAATCTGCGAATGGTAGCCATATAATCCAATCCTTGAAGATTGAGGTATTTTACTTGTATCTCGCTAAAAAACTGATTGAATTGCTCTTGTTGGTCTGCGGTTAAGTAAAATTGGAAATCGCCATTGCTTTTGAGCAACTTATACAGTTCGTAGAACTGGTTTCCTAAATTCTCAAAGTAATCATCTAATCCGTTATCGGTAGTGCTTGCAAATACGTTTTTCCAAACAGGCTTTACATTCATAAAGTAGAAAATAAAGCGGCTGAACAAGCCGTTTTCTGCACTTGGTATTAAAGCCGAAACTTGTTTTGGCGTACCCGAAAGAACTGTCGAAAGACAAGGACTTTCTATATCTACAAACTCACGGTCGGTTCTGCGGTAATAGGAAATAGTTTCGTGGTGGAATGCTTTTCTGAAACCATCACTATAATTCCCGTAATCGCTTTTAAAGGCGTGTGCTAAAGTGTCTCCTTCGGTTTCAAAAATTAGCCCTTTACCATCACTATCACCCAATAATTGGTATGTACCAGTAGAACTGTTGTTTGCAGGGATAAAGAGCATTTTTTCAGGTGGTTTTGCTGGTTTTTCAATTCCATCAACTTTGCCTTTATTAGCGTTGTATTCCGCCATTTCCAGTTCAAAATGTTGCTTATGCAATTTGGCTTCTTCACGTAATTCTTTGTGTATAGGGTTTACTAATTGGCGACAATGCACTAAACGCCCTTTACCTGCGGATGCTTGTGCCGTTATGAATAGAAATAGATTGGAGAATACTTTCTTACCGTCATAAATACCGTAGAGCTTAGGGAAACACGCACTAATAGCCGCCAATGACCCTAAGAGTAATTATCTCTTTCTTCGTCTGATGAGGCTACAGCAACGACTTGTTGCAAGAATTGAGGAAGCTCGGGATATAAGGATTTAGGGAATGTTGGCATCATTTCCTTAATCGGTTCTTCTTCCTGGTGTTCTTGTACTGGTGTAGTCTTTGATAATTTACAATTGTTATTGTTAGTCTTATACTGGTCAATGGAGTGTGTTACAATAGAGACGCCTGCTTGTTTGGCAAGAAAGAAAAAGGTTTTCAATGAAACACCTTGACCTTTTGACTTTAGGCAATTATCAAATTGCTTATCACATTCTTTAGTGTTGTAACCTGAATAATATTGGCTTACTCTATGGAATAAGCTTCTTCCAGACTCTCCAAATTCGTCAGCAAAGGCGAAACCGATATTTTTCCAATCGTTGTAGTTGGGGGTTATATCAATATGATTTGCTTCAATGTTTTGAATGACTTTTTCAACTTCTGCAAAAGTAATATCCATAGGGATATAGGCTTTCAAATGCTTTAGCATACTATCCCAATTACCATAGTTACTAGTGCTGTCTTTTCGCTTATCAGTAAGAAGCTGTACGTAGTTGGTAAAACTGGCTTTTAGTTTCTCATTGTCACGGAAGCCATAAACACCGTTTTGGATTTCAATTTGTTGCTGTGCTCTAATGGTCTCAGCTAATTGTAGGGTTTTCTTATTGACATCCCTTTCATCTTTGTTTTTTGGGTTAGGTTTTAAATAGAGTTTTAAGTATTCTGTTTTACGTTTCCCTTTGTGGTAGTAGTCCAAGTATAAACTGGTCTTACCACCTTGATTGTGTTTTCTTAGTGTAACCTTCATATCTCAAAAAAAATTGCAGTTGTTTCTGTAACAGCAAACTTGTTGTTAGCAACAAAATTTGTTTCTATAACAACAAACTAGAAACGAGAGATACGTAAAATAGGGCAAATTAGCAACAAAGAAGAATAGTTAAATATTCGTAAACCCCAATAAAAGAAGGTTTTAACCAATTAAAGGAAGTGTAATTACTTCCCAATACAATATGTAATTTTCCTTGTATTTATTGAGGTTAGAACATTTGGGCAACAAATAGGATACAAAAAATACCTAAAAAAGATAAATTAAGGGCAATTATTAATAAATTCAATTACGAATATAGCATAAAAAAACCACTCATAAAGAGTGGTTTCATACATAAAAACATCAACCGTTAATTAGCTATTCCAGAGCCTAAATAAACGCTGTTTGAGACGATACTACCATCAGCAGTAATAAATGCCATAAAAAGCTCAACTGTATCCCCTGCATAGGTACTTGGAATTGTCACCATCTGAGATCCTGCAGTTCTATCAGCACCATCAAGAATATATGTTGATTCCTTTTTACTTGGGTTGTAAACTAAAACCATTGCTTTATCAGTTGCATTCGCGTTAGCTTCATCAGAGTTATCATCCCAAGTAAATTCTACTTGTCCTGCAGTTGCCAAATCTGTTGCAGGGTTTAATACTCCAGATAGATTTCCTCTACTTAATAAAGCTAAAGAATAATCTACAGTAAAGTTTGGTGCAGCTCCTGTAATTGCATTATTTAATACATAAGACATTGCTGCATTAAACTCTGTTTTTTTCACCGCATAAGATTTATATCCTTTCTTGATAAAACCTAAATTCGGTTGAAGGTACTCCAAAGCAACAGTAAACTTGTTTCTTTGGTTAACTTGTCCTTCTGTACGTGGATTAGCCACATGAGAAGGTTTAATTCTTAAGTAATCGATACCTTTCCAAGATGCACCGACTACATTTCCTACTTTACCTGATACACCGCCCAGGATTCCTTGTGAAATAACTCCCATTACATATAAAATTTAAAATTAATACTTGTTCGAAGTTGGTACGGACTTGATACGGTCTTTAACCAACACAAGTAATATATGGCAAATACTATGCTAATAGATTGATTTGGTTTTTATTGCTCTTTGTTGCGTGATTTTGCTTTTTAGAAAATAGGTTTTGAATATATGACACCTTTAAATTTTTCATTTTTGAAATGACTTTTTGAAGTTCGGCTTCTTTTTTACAAATTGCTGACACAATATTAATATGCTTTTGCAATTGAAATTCATCATTTAAGAATGAGGTGTAACTGCTTTTTAAGATGTTTCTGCAATCATCTATTGAGATAAATGGAATAACACTTCCTTTTAAAACGGCCTATTTGCAACATCATAGATAAGTGAAAAAGTGTGTTTTTCTCTGATTCGGTTTTTGTGATTACTACAAAACAGTTAGGACAGGGATTTGTTAAGGGTTTTCGGCTGTTAAGACCTTTGTTTAGGATAAAAAAATGAGGGGTTGAGTAGGTTCTTCCGATTTGGTGGTTTTTTAGTTCAAAAGTTGACATAGCTATCCAATTTAAAATTGCTTCGCTACGCTTCGCACCATTATTTTTTTTGAAAAGAAAAAAGATAGCCACTATTATTGTGGCGTGGATAAGGCTGTCAAGGTTTTTGGATAAAAGTTTTTTGAGTTATAATGTTTAATGAAAAAAGGAAAAGGTTTTTGAAAAAAGTTTTATTCAAAACTCGTAGGGCTTGACCTTTACAGCCTTGCGCGTTGGCTGTGGTAGCCACATATATTTGCTACCTTTTTTTATTTTAAATAACCATTCTTGATATGCTCTTTTATAATTGAAACTAAACTATAAGGAATTTTTCTTTTAGTAACATCATATGGTTTATCACCAAATTTAGCTTTATAAGTTTTTGAATATTGTAAATCTTCTAGCTTTTCTTTTAAATAGCTATAATTATTATTTGTAAGCTCTTTTAAAACTTGTTTTTGTGTTTTCTGCTGAAGCTTAAGTCGTTTTAGTATTTCTTTAGGTTTAGAGAATTTTAATTTTTCTTCGTCATAACTAAGAATAAATGCAGACACAATTTCTATATATTCAAACAATGTGAGTTTACCAGAGTTTTTAGATTTGTTTTCATTTAGTTTATTATCAAATTTTGAATCAAAAAAATACTTAAGCCAATAATTAAAAGTTATTGGATGCGGATATCCTAATTCCTTTCTTGTATTAGCTATATTAAAGGTTACATTTTGGTTAATGTCATTTATAATATCCTTTCTAGTTTTATCAGAAATATTATAGGTCTCTTCAAATGCTGGCTTTATTAAATCATTATAATCTTCTGATATTTTATTAATATTATTTTTAACCACAACAGATTTGTTAGAAACTTTAAAACCAACAAGATTTCGCATTAAACCTGTAAGGTTTTTGGCTTTTTTAAAAGGTTTTGTTATTAGCCTAAGTTCTTTATAGTGAAAATCGGCTTTAAACTTTTCTTGTAAAGCTAATTGAAATGCTTCTTCATTTTCACTAGCTTCTTCTAACTGTTTAAAAACCAACTCTGCTTTTTCACGACTACCGTATTTCTTAATATAAAAACGCTCAATAAACCCTATATTTTTAGCAGTATCACTTACTCCTAATTTTTGATTGATTTTTGATAATGGAGATTTCATAAAAACAAAAATAGCAACATTATTAAAACATTGCTATTTAGTTTGGAAATTCATATTTGAAACTTTAAACTCACCTAATAAAAGCACAAAAAACTACTTTTTATTTTTAGGTGGGTTATTATCCCTTTTTCCTCCTGAAGCATTACCTTCTTTTTTACTTGGCCAATTAGGACTTGGCTTACTTGTTTTGGGTTTAGAATTACACATTTTATTTAATTTTAGATTATTAATTTCCTTCTCTTGAATGCCAATATTCATCGTTATTTGGATTCAATTGGTTTGAGTGATTGTCTAAATCGGCTTGTGATGGATCATCTTTAAATCTTTTCATTTTTTTTAGGTTTTAATATTAATATGATTCAAAAGTATAACAGGAACTACATACAATTTTTTAAATAATACACGAATGGGGTATTATCACTTAAAAAAATAGGTTTTAGTTCGTATTTGAGCGTTGGATGAAGCGATTGTATGGGTAGCTTTTTAAATAGTTGTTTGGTAAAACAGCATTTAAAAAGCTACTTATACAGGATTTTTAGCCAATAGCTTATTGCTTTTTTGACCTCTCGACTGGCGCTCGAGACAGGGCGAGCGAGAAAAAGCAATGTGCTATGGCGTATTACTAAACTTTTTTTAAACCTATTTTTTTATAACCGCTGACTTGGGTGGTGGGGAAAAGTGGATTTTAATATTTGTTCAAAATGTGTTTTTAATGTTCGGGATTGAGCGTGGGCTAAGCGGCTATTTTACATAATGGCGTTATAACTACAGCTTTGGTGATGCTGTGGGTGAAGCGGCTGCTATTATAACTACCCATTATGTAAACATAGCTTGGGGTAGTTTTTGGTGTGCGCGTTGGCAACAGCTCTTTGCTTTTTTGTTGTACCAATTTATTAAAATGGATACTTTTAAATAAAAAAAGAAATGTGCTATTATAGCGCTGGCTACAAGTATTATGACATAAAACCAATTATGTATTGGCGTGCGGAACAACACAAAAGACAGAGGATTTTGAGGTACGAAAAAACTGGGTTTTGGGTTGTGGGGAATAAAAAAAGAGCCTTCCGAAAAAGACTCTTTCATTATTGCTTAATGGTCGTGATTTGAATGGTCATCACTTTTTTCTTCACCAGATTGATTCATCATCATTTCGTGGTCGTATTTACAGCAACCTGGTAAACCATCATATGCTTCTTCATCACCTGCAATTTTTTCGGTATCATATCCTGAAGCTGCGATTGCTTTATGGATTGCCATTGCATCGGTTTTTGTATCATCAAAAGACACATCAATCTTCTTTTTATCGACATCCCAATTAGCACTTGCAACACCTTCAACACCGTTAGCTGCTTTTTCGATGGTGCTTTTACACATTCCGCAATTTCCTCTTACACCAAAAGACAGGTCTGTCATTGCCATATCTTTTGACATTTCAGCAGTTGTGGTTTCTGTTTCTTTTTTGGTTTCGTTTTTACAACTTGTGAAACCTAATGCTGCTATTACAGCTACACTTAAAATTACTTTTTTACTCACGTCGATTACATTTTTGTTTTTGTGTTCGTGATTTTTCTTTGAAAAATTCATTGTTTAAAATTTAATTGTTATTACTTGATTTATTATTCTATTACTTGTTTTATTTCACCACAGGTTAGCATTGCTTCGCCAAAGTATGGATTGATTACTTTTTCTTCTTTACTCAACCAATATGCACCATTGTTGTTATCTGCCATTGGGCAAAATTCTACATAGACCTTTTCATTGACACCAAATAGCTGTACAGCATTGATTAGATGTGATGATAAATGTTTAAAATGGTCTCTTTGAGATTTTATATCGGTCGTTTCAGAAATTGAAGTTGCAGAAGATTTTATGTCGCCTTCTAATGACATCCAATGGTTATGCGCCTTATTATCTGACAACAATTTCATATCTACTTTGTTCAATTTATTTAATAAAGTTGTTGCGTTTGCTGAAGTACTTTTTGAATCTTCTTTTACTAAAGCATCTTTTAAATTGATATACTCATTGAAAACAGCTTTTAACTGCTCTTGAAATTTCGCTGATACTTTCAAACGCTCATTCATATTAGTGTGGTCACTTTCTTTGTTAGATGCATTGTTATCCATACCTAAATGACCTTCGTGTCCAGTCATTACTTTATCACCATCTTTATTCATCATAGACTTTTTTCCTTGTAATTGTGCTGCTGCATCAACCGTAAATGTACCATTAGTCACTATTTCATTTCCAACAAATAAACCTTCTAAAACTTCATATTCGTTACCAATTTGATTGCCTAATTTAATTTCACGCATTTCAAAAATAGGTTGGTCTGGATTTGTTTTAAGATACACCACCGAACGTTCACCTGTCCATAACACAGAAGATGCAGGAATTGTTAATACTTCGTCATTTTTAGCTGTACTGCCTTCAATATTTGCGGTTACAAACATTCCTGGTTTAAATACATCGTCCTTATTGCTTAAAACAACACGTAAGGTTACAGTTCTTGTTTTCGTGTTTAAAACTGGGTCAATGAAATCAACTTTACCTTTAAACTCTTTATTAGGATAAGCATTGGTTGTTATCATCACTTCCTGTCCTTTTTTAAAGCGGTCAATCTGATTTTCATACACATCAAAATTTCCCCAAACCGTGTTTAGATTAGCAATTTTAAGTAAGGGTTGTCCTTGTTTAATGTAATCGCCTTGCTCTACCAACTTTTCTGTAACAGTACCCGAAACGGTTGCATAAACAGGAAAGTTTTCTTTTACTTTTTGGGTTTCTTCAATCTGATTGATTTGATTTTCAGAGAGCTTCCATAATTTCAATTTATTACGGACTGCTTTGTATAAAGCAGGTTGTGATTCTTTTAAAGATGCTGCTGTAATTAATTCTTGTTGTGCTGCATAGAGTTCTGGCGAATAAATGGTTGCCAATAATTGACCTTTACGAACTTCTTCACCTGTAAAACTCACATTCAAGCGTTCAATTCTACCTGAAAAGTAACTGACTTGTACTGCATTAGCTTCTTCGTTTTCAGCAATTTTACCAGATAATTTGATAGTATTGCCTTCAACATTGCCTTTACCAACAATAGATGTTTGAATATTAGCTAAAGCCAATGCGTTTTCAGTCAATTTGAATTGGTCTGCTAACAAACCATCACTTCCGCTTTCCGCAGGAATTAAATCCATACCACAAATAGGACAATCGCCTGGTTCTGGTTGCATAATTTGTGGATGCATAGAACACGTCCATAGTTGATTAGTTTCTGCAACCGCATCGTGATTATGCTCCGTTTCTTTATTTGATGTGTCACCAAAAAGCAACCAACCCAATAACACACCTACTACGAGTATGCCAATATATATGACTATTTTATTATTTTTCATTCTCTAATCGTTTTATCATTGCTTTCATTTCTTCTATTTCTTTACGTTGTGCTTTTATAATGTCTTCTGCTAATTTCTTAACTTCTGGGTCTTGAATATCTGCTCTTTCACTTGTTAAAATAGCAATAGAATGATGTGGTATCATTGCTTTCATCCAAAGGACATCACCAATAATTGGTGCTTGTGTTCTTACCAACCCTAATGCACCAACAAACAAAATAAAACTACCTGCGAGTATTGCGATATTCTTCTTTTTATCATTATACATTTTTCGCATAAAAAACCACATTATTACTGCCATTGTTGAAATTCCTAAACACGTCATATAGAATCGTGTTAAACTAAACCATACGTGGTCTATGGAATAGGTGTTTAAATACATCGTTATGTACATTGCTACAAATGAGCAAGCCAACATTATAAAGAAGGTTTTGTAATTTCCTTTGTTTGAGTGTTCTTTTGGATTTTTCATAATTAATTGATTTTAAAAAATTAACATTAAACTTGCCATAACTATCATTATGGCATTCTCGATAAAAGTAGCTTCTGTCATTGGTAACTTCAGGGCTGTACCTAAACAGGCACATCTGATAGCTTTTTTATCTAAAAGGGTTTTTGTGACTCCTATTGTAGTTAGCCCTAAAACCACAAGTGTTACTATTAAAGCAATGTTCACTTCAAATCGCATTAAGAACATTAAACCTAAAGCTGTTTCAATAAATGGATAAACTTTCCCATAAAAAGGAACACGTTTAGCTAAAGGGTCGTACATACGAAAGGATTCTGGAAAACCTTTTAAATCGAGCATTTTAAAGAAGCTAAATACGATGTAAAACAACCCCATAAAGTCAAGCATAAACGCGTTCCATCTCCAATCTTTATAATGTAATAATATACTTGCTGTTGCGATATAAAAGATGATAAGCAAGAGTGGTTTTAATTGTTGTAACTTGCTTTTTTCTTCTTCCATTGGCATTGCCGACATACTTGAAGATGCAAACACATTCTTCTCATTCTTTTCAGATAAAGTATACTTTTCTGGTAATGCTTTTTGTAGTATATCAGTTGAAATATGTTTATTCATTTTCACTTCTGCCTCACCTTTTTCAAGATTAACAGACACCTCTGATACGTGGTCTATTTCACTTAAATATTTCTCGACGGAAGCCTTACAGTTGTTACAGGTCATTCCTGATATTTTATATGTATGTTTCATTATTACTGTGTTAAATAATTAATAATCGTTGATTGAACATAATAAGTTCTAATTGACTCTATTTGATTGATTTGAAACTTTAGTTGCAACTCTTGAATATCCAAAACATCATTAAAATCAATCGTTCCTGTTTCATAGCTTTTGATTAAAATATCTTCTGCATCTTTAGCTTGCTGTAGGTTTTTTGTTTGAGTAGCATAACTTATTCTTGCAGAAATGCGTTCATTATTTGCTTTGTCTAAAAGCGTTTCCAATGCATTTAAACGTTCCTGTTTTTGGACCGTAATTTCCTGCTGTTGCAAATCATTTTGTTTGGTCTGTGATTTATATTTCTTATTGAAAATTGGGATAGATACCGAAACCATTGGCATTACAATATCCTTTCCGTTATCGCTGAAATCCATATTTGGTCTTTCAGCAACATTGATATAATCTAATCCAAAACCAATCATTGGACTGCTTTCTTTTTGATTTAATAATTCTGATTGCTCTATGGATTTATAAAGTTTATCATATTTTAGTAATTCGGGATGTAATGCTAAATTTTCAGAAGTAATATCAAAGTCTTCAGAAGGTATCATTAAACTATCTACCACATTCACGGTAACATCATTATCTCTATTCAATAAATTATTGAAGTTAGTTTGTTCTGCTAAAAATTGTTGTTGCAATACATCTTTTAATTGTTGCATTTCGTTTTGACGCATTTGCAATCGCAACACATCTACTGCGGATGCTTTACCAACCTCAACAGAAGTTAATGCCAACGTCTCATAAGTTTCTAATAGTTTGATGTTTTCAGTTAAAACCTTTTGTTTTGCTTTGTTGGCGTATAGATTATAATAGGATTGTGATACCGAAGCCATTAGTTTTCGCTTTGCGATAACAATGTCCTCGTATTTAGCATCTGCCAATGAACTCACATAGTCTTCTCTCGATGTAATGGTACCGAACCACGGTAACATTTGTTTAGCAGATACTTTAAAACGTTGTGCTCCTGTTCTGGTTTCCGGCTCACTTACAAAATAACCAACACCAAATTCGGTATTGGGAATGGTGTTGACCTCGTTTACTTTTTCTGAAACTCTCTTGTACTGTAACTCGAACTTTTGAATTTCTGGATTGTTTGTTAAGGCTTCATCTATGAGCACTTCTAATTGTTGTGCATTTCCTTTGAGAACAAAGAATAACGAACAAAGAATAAAGACTGTTTTTATATGTGATTTTATCTGTTTCATTTTACAGTTCTTTTAAGTTGAATTTCGGCTTTCCAGCTAAATAATACTGGTACAACAAACAAAGTGATTAAGGCTATAAGCATTCCACCAAAACTTGGTATTGCCATAGGTATCATTATATCACTTCCTCGACCTGTAGAGGTTAATACTGGTAATAATGCTAAAATGGTTGTAGCTGTAGTCATTAAACACGGTCTGATTCGTTTTTCACCTGCTTCCACTATGGATGCTCTAATTTCCTTTTTATTCTCTGGTGTGTTTCTATCGAATGTTTGGGTTAAATAAGTTGCCATTACTACACCATCATCGGTTGCTATACCGAAGAGTGCAATAAACCCAACCCAAACCGCTACACTTAAGTTGATTGGGTGCATTTGGAATAAATCGCGTAGGTTTTCACCAAAGAAATTGAAGTTTAAAAACCAACCTTGACCATAGAGCCAAATCATTATAAAACCACCTGCAAACGCTACTGCAATACCTGTGAATACCATTAGTGATGTCCCTACAGAACGGAACTGGAAATACAGAATTAAGAAAATGATGGCCAATGCTAACGGTACAACAACCGACAAAGTTTTTTCTGCTCGTAACTGATTTTCATACGTTCCTGTGAATGTATAGTTGATTCCTTTTGGAACTATCAATTCTCCAGAATCTATCTTTTCTTGAATTAAGGCTTGTGCATTTTCTACAACACTTACTTCTGCAAAACCATCCATTTTATCAAATAAGACATAGCCAACTAAAAAGGTATCTTCACTTTTAATTACTTGTGGACCTTGTTCGTATCTTATAGTTGCCAATTCGCTTAATGGCACAGGACTGCCTTTTTCAACTGGCACATAAATCTGTTGTAAGTCGGTTGGGTTTGCACGTAATTCTCTTGGGTATCGTACTCGAACACCATATCGCTCTCGACCCTCAACCGTTTGAGTTAATACCATACCACCAACTGCTACTTTTAATACATCTTGAACATCTTGTATCGAAATGCCATAACGTGCAATTTTCTCTCTATCAATATCAATTAACAAATAGGGTTTACCAACAATACGGTCTGCAAAAACAGCTTCTTTTTTAACACCTTCAGCTTCCTTAATGATGTTTTCTAATTGCACACCAAACGCTTCAATCTGCTTTAAGTCTTGACCTTTTACTTTAATTCCCATAGGTGCTCGCATTCCTGTTTGAAGCATCACTAATCGGGTTTCAATAGGTTGTAGTTTTGGTGCAGATGTAACACCTGGTAACTTTGTAACTCTTACGATTTCATTCCAAATATCGTCTGGTGATTGTATTTCTGGTCGCCAATTACGGTAGAACTCGCCATCATCGTCTGGAATGAGTTGTTCTTTTGCATTAAGAGATTGCCACGCTTCACTCTGTTCCGCTCGCAATGACATTCCGTTTTTTAACACATATTCACCATCATCATTGACTTTATAGCGTTGACGCTCTCTGTTTTCATTCAGCATATATTCTGGTTTGTACTGAATGATATTTTCATACATTGATAAAGGTGCTGGGTCTAAAGCTGATTCTGTTCTACCTGCTTTACCAACTACGGTTTCAATCTCTGGAATACTGGCGACAGCCATATCTAATTGCTGTAAAACACGCTTGTTTTCTTCTACGCCAGAATGTGGCATCGAGGTTGGCATTAGTAAAAATGAGCCTTCATTTAATGATGGCATAAACTCTTTACTTGTGTTTTTCATAATGAAAAAACCTGCAATCACAATTGCTGTTGGAACAGACAAAAAGAGCAACTTATTATCTAAACACCACCTTAAAATACGTGTGTAATATTTGATAAATAATGAGAAAACACCTAATAAACCAAAGCAGATAACACTCACAAAAATGAGATTCCAAAAAATGCTTTTATCAACGCCTAACGGTCTCCAATATTCGGCTAACAAGAACACAATAGCTGATACAGAAATGATAATATTAATAAGGTTAGCTTGCTTGTCTTTTATCTTACTTTGAAGATTGAGAAGTGCTGTAATCCCAAACGCAATTAAAATTAATCCTATCCAATATCCATAGACTATGGCTACGATTCCCAATGCTATTAAAACACCATTTAAAACATATTTAAAAGTGCTTTTAATGTTTTTCTTTCTGAATAAAAATGCAGCAAACGGTGGAATTAAAAATAATGCTACGATTATAGAAGCTGTTAATGCAAAAGTCTTTGTGAAGGCTAATGGCCTGAATAGTTTTCCTTCCGCTCCAATCATTGTAAATACAGGAATGAAACTGATAATAGTTGTCATAACTGCGGTTACGATTGCGCCAGACACTTCAGCTGTTGCGTTATAAACTAATGTATTAATGGATTGATTTCCATCATCTTCATCTAAATGCCGAATAATATTTTCTGATAGTATGACACCAACATCGACCATTGTACCAATAGCAATAGCAATACCTGATAAAGCGACAATGTTGGCATCTACACCAAAGAGTTTCATTGCAATAAATACCATTAAAACTGCAACAGGTAATAGTCCAGAAATTAGTACGGAAGCTCGAAGGTTAAACACCATAATAATTATTACTAAAATGGTAATCAATATTTCAAGAGTTAAGGCTTCATTAAGTGTTCCTAATGTTTCTTGTATCAGTTCTGTTCTGTCATAAAAAGGCACTATGGTAACTTGTGAGGTTCTACCATCCGCTAATACTTTTGAAGGTAATCCAGCACTTAATTCATTAATTTTTTCCTTTACGTTATTGATAACTTCCATTGGGTTTGCGCCATAACGAGCTACCACAACAGCACCAACAACCTCTGCGCCTTCTTTATCTAATAAACCACGTCTTGTTGCAGGACCTAATGAAACTTTACCAATATCCTTTATCTTAATAGAAGTGTAACCTTCTGAAGTGACTACTGCATTTTCAATGTCTGAAATGGATTTCACATAACCCAAACCACGAACTAAATATTCGGCTTGGTTAATTTCCAATGTTTGTGCACCAATGTCTTTATTGCTTTCCTTAACTGCCTTTACAACTTGGTTTAAACCAATGTCGTATTGACGCATCAATTCTGGATTCACATCTACTTGGTATTCTTGTACATAACCACCAATAGATGCAACTTCAGATACACCACTTGCAGAGGACAGCGCATACTTTACATAGTAATCCTGAATACTGCGTAACTCTTGCAAATCCCAACCACCAGTTACATTTCCGTTGTCGTCACGACCTTCAAGCGTGTACCAAAATATTTGTCCTAATCCTGTGGCATCTGGACCCAATGCAGGATTAACACCTTCGGGTAATAAACCACTTGGTAAGGAATTAAGTTTTTCGAGAATACGACTTCTACTCCAGTAAAATTCGATGTCTTCTTCAAAAATGATATAGATACTTGAAAAGCCGAACATAGACGAACTACGAATGGTTTTTACTCCAGGAATCCCTAACAAGGATGTGGTTAATGGATATGTAATTTGGTCTTCTATATCTTGTGGCGAACGACCATCCCACTTTGTAAATACAATTTGTTGATTTTCTCCAATATCCGGAATGGCATCAACAGCCACAGGATTACTTGGTAAAAATCCTGTATCCCAATTAAAAGGTGCATTTACTGTTCCCCATCCTACGAAAAGGACGAGAAGTAGTACTGCAACGAGTTTATTTTCTATTAAAAATTTGATGCTTTTATTGAGCATTGGCTTTGATTATTAAACAGTTAGACATTGGTGTAAAAAAAACACCGAATACAGCGAATTATCCTTACGACATTGCAGTCATCGGATAAAAAAGTCTATTGTTTAAAAATCAAATTAAGTATGTTTCGTCAATCTTGTAGAGTTGCCTTATGACGAGTGGCGGTTTATATTCTTCGTAAGTAGAAACGTTATTTTCTAAACCTTCAAAAAGGTTAATGTAAGTGTAAACAAATGAAGCTATAAATAGGTGTTGCTCAAACGTGATTTTGTCAACTTGCAATTGCAATTCGTCTTGACCTTCAATTGATAATTGTTCATCATCACAACAATTTTTCTTGGTAATAGAACATCCTTCGGTTGAAGGCTTTTCCATTTCCATTCCGCACCCTTTGGCCTTATGAAAAATAGCAGTTTCTACTAAAGTATCTCCGCAATAATGCATATTCACAGTAAATGACATTGTAGAGAATAACACTACAAAAGCCATTACTAAAGACATTATTTTATGGAAAATTTGCTTCATATCTAATTGCAAATGTATAAAAATTTTACAACTATTGATTTTGTTTAACAGAAGTTTAATTGACTAATCTGCTTAATCCCAACTCATTCGTTGTAATCTAACTGCATTCAATATTGCTAACAATGCTACACCTACATCTGCAAAAACTGCTTCCCACATTGTGGCTAAACCACCTGCTCCTAAAATCAAAACAATAACTTTAACACCAAAAGCTAAAATTATATTTTGCCAAACAATTTTTCGTGTGGAACGACTTATTTTAATGGCTCTTACAACTTTTGAAGGTTGGTCTGTTTGAATGATAACATCTGCTGTTTCAATAGCTACATCACTACCCAAACCACCCATTGCAATTCCAACGTTACTTGCTGCTAAAACAGGCGCATCGTTTATACCATCCCCTATAAATGCTACTTTATTTTCAGGATTCTTTTTTAATATTTCAACTTCGTTTAACTTATCTTCTGGAAGTAAACCACCTTTTGCATTTTCGATGTTCAACTCTTTAGCGACTTGTTGCGTAATGGAATCTTTATCACCGGAAAGCATCATAATATTTTTAATGCCTACTTTGTGTAATGCTGTAATAGTTTCTTTTGCATCTTCCTTTAATTCATCTGCTATGACTACATAACCAGCAAATTGATTATCGATTGCAACTAATACTATCGATTCTACAATTGATTCCGTTTCAGATGGTACATCAATATTATTAGTAGTCATTAAGGCTTTATTACCTACTAAAACTGTTTTACCATTTACAATGCCTTTTAAACCTTTACCAGCAATTTCAGAAACGTCTTGTGCTTCAAAATCTTCTCCTTCAGCTTTGTACTCTAAAATGGCTTTAGCAATTGGATGTGTAGATTGCTCTTCCATCGCCATTAAGTATTGCATAAATTCGGTTTCATTCCAACCGATTGCTTTTACTTCTTTGATTTTAAAAACACCTTTGGTTACGGTTCCTGTTTTGTCCATTACCAAAGTATTTATCTTGGTCATTGCATCTAAAAATGAAGCTCCTTTGAATAATATTCCATTTTTTGAAGCTGCTCCCAAACCACCGAAATAACCTAATGGAATTGAAATCACTAACGCACAAGGACAAGATATTACCAAGAATATTAATGCTCTGTATAACCAATCTCTAAATACATAATCATCTACAAAAAAGTAAGGAATGAATGTCACGCCAATAGCCAAAAACACAACAATTGGTGTGTAGATACGAGCAAACTGTCTAATAAATAATTCTGTCTTCGATTTACGAGCTGTAGCATTTTGAACCAAGTCTAATATTCTCGCAATAGAACTGTCTTCAAACTTATTGGTTACCTCAACTTCAATAACGCTTTCTAAATTAATACTACCTGCATAAACCTTGGCTTCCTTCTGAATGGAATCTGGTTTGCTCTCGCCTGTCAAAGCTGCTGTATTTAAAGATGCTTTTTCGGATAATAAAATACCATCCAATGGAATTTTTTCGCCTACACGAATTTGAATTTTCTCTCCAATATTTACAGCTTCTGGCGACACACTAACATAATCACCATCACGAAATACATTGGCTTCTTTTGGTCTAACATCCAATAATGCTTTAATATTTCCTTTTGCTCTGTTGACTGCTGCGTTTTGAAATAATTCTCCTACTGCATAAAATAGCATTACTGCAACACCTTCGGGATATTCACCAATAACAAATGCACCAATGGTTGCTATAGACATTAAAAAGAACTCTGTAAAAACATCACCTTTTTTAATACTAATCCAACCCTCTTTTACAACAGGAAACCCTACAGGAAGATATGCAATACCATACCAAGCAATACGAATCCAATCCTTAAAGAATGAAACATCAAAATAATCTAAACCTATACCAATGATAAGCATTGTAAAACTTATTATTGCAGGCACGTAGGTTTTGAATGCACTTCCATTACCGTGATTATGACCATCATTATGCGTGTGTTGCACTTCTGAATTTGGTTTTAAATCTCTTAAATTGACTTTCTTTTTTTTCATTTAATATCTAATAATTTTTCAATGTCATTTGGAATAGGCATTCGTTTTAATGGTGGCACGTTTGCTCCACCTGTATTACCAAGTGGAACGTGATTAATAAATGATTTCCAGCCACCCACAAGCAACCTAATTATTTGACCTATTACTTCTTTCGTATCTTTTTGTCTATATCCAAACTTTAGCATAAGCCAATGTGAATAGGTATGTTCTATAGGATAAGATTGTCCTATTATATGACTACGTTCTAAATGATACCAAGCATCACCAAATTGTTTATTTTCTAAACAGAAACTGTATTGTTTTAATTCTTGGTTATACGCCTGTTTTAGATGTTTAGGTATTTTAGTATTAAACTTCATATCCTCTAATTTTGGATAAATGTACTTTAATAATAAGTGCAATGGAAGTGCAATAATTAGACACTACACTTATCGCAAATACCTTTTACCACCAAATTTACATTCTCTGACACAAAACCATCTGGCACTTTAATCTGCGGTATTTTATGTTCTGTTAAGCAAATGGTTTCATTGCAATTATTACAATGGAAATGTAAGTGCAAATCGGTTTCAATTTCACAATTACATCCCTTTTCACATAATGCATATTTTGTAATCCCTGTACCATCGTCTATTTGATGCACAATAGCCTTTTCTTCAAAGGTTTTAATAGTTCTGTATAAAGTGGTTCTGTCTGCTTTTGAGAAAGCATTTTCAATATCACTTAAAGTAACAGCGACCTCTTTTTCTGCAAGAAACTTATATATAAGCAAACGCATTGCTGTAACACGAATATTTTTTGACTCTAATACTTGTTCTATTGTTTCCATAATTAATGTGCGTGTTCTGCTTCTCCTTTTTTCATTTCTGCGTTAAGATAATAAGCATTGTTATAAGCAAATTTTGTATTACTTTCTATGTTTTCAGTAAATTGAACCGATACCCAATCACCATCTTTAGTGCCTAACACAACTTCGATAGGTTTAAAGCTCCAATCGTCATTTTCTTTTTCTACTGAAAACACATAATATCTTTCGCCTTCTTTTATAATTGCACTTTCTGGTAAAGCTTTTGTTTGGGTATTATCTACTTGAATTTTACCTTGAATATACATACCAGGAATTAAGTTACCTTTTTTGTTTTCTATTTCTGCGTGAACGTGGACTGCTTTTGGGTTGTCCTCAAAGGTTTTGCTTACGGAATAGATTTCTGCGATAAGCTCTGCATCTGGTATGGATTGTACCGTAAAGTTAACTTTCTGACCTTTCTGTACTTTATAAACATCTTTTTCAAAAACCATTAAATCGGCGTGAACGTGATGCGTATTTGCAATTTCAAATAATTCGGTTTGTGGCTCTACATATTGACCTGTTTTTACTTCAACTTTTTGCACAAAGCCTTCTATTGGACTTCGCAATGCTATGCGCTGTGCAATTGTTCCATTGCGAACTGATGTAGTGTTAACGTTGAGTATTCTTAATTGCGCTTCTAAACCATTAACCATTGCTTTTGATGCTTGATATTCTGCTTCTGCTTTCTGGAAATTAGCACCAGAACCAACACCAGCATCGTATAATTTTTGTTGACGTTCATAATTTTTCTTTGCAAGCTCGCTATTGCTATAAGCGTTTAAATAATCCGTTTGCGCTTGTATGATATTTGGGTGCGATAGATAAGCCACAACTTGACCTTTATTAACCTTATCACCTTCAATCACTTCAATTGAAACGACATTTGCACCAACAACAGTAGTAATAGCTGCTTCGTTTTGTGGTGGTACTTCTAACGTTCCGTTTGCTTCTACATAGCCGCTCATATTACGTAATGCTAACGTATCTATTTTCATTTTCAATGCATCGAATTGCTGTTGTGAAAGCATTACTTCGTCTTCATCGTGATGCTCTTCGTTAACTTCTGTTTTTTCTTCCTCATCGTGGGAATGACCATCATTCTCGTTATGATTTTCTTTATTTCCGCAAGCTGAAACAAATATGGCTAACACCATTACGGTAAGGATTTTATATATTTTGTTTTTCATTGTCTTATTTATTAAAATATTGTAATTGAAATGTGCTTTCTAAATAGTTTACTAATGCAGTCTGTGCTTCCAGTTCCGATTGAATTGCTTCTTTTATCAACTGCGTAAATGCAGTATAATCAATTTCGCCTTCTCTATATGCCAGTAATGCACCTGTTTTTTGCTCTTTTGTTAATGGTAAAACTTGGTCTTTGTAAAACTCCCAAGATGTTTTCCATTTCATATAATTTTCTTTAGCCTGAACAAACCTTGATTGTACTTCCTGTTTTTTGAACGCTACATTGGTTTCCGCTATTTCTTTATCAATTCTGGCACTTCTAACTTGTGCTTTGCTAGAACCTGATAAAAACGGAATTGAAATTCCTGCTTGATAGGTGTAAAATCCTGAATTGCCATTTACTTTTTGTAAACCACCTTGAAGATTGAACTTTGGCAAATTATCTGCTTTTGCAGCTTTATATTTAGCTTCCGCTTCATCTACAATGTTCTGCGACATACTGTACAATGGATGACTTTCAATACTGAATGTTTCCATATCAATATCTATCGCTACCACAAATTCATCTGAAACTGTAAAAATTTCTTCTGATACCAACCACAAATTGAATTGCTGTAAGGCAATAAGATAATTACTATAGGCTTGCGCTTTTTTATTCTGAATTTGAAACGCTTGATTTTTTGCTGCCGAATATTCTAATTTAGAAATAGCTTCGACTTCATAATTTAAAGCTACTGCTTGCTCGAATTTGGAATAAATGGAATCCAATTCCTTATACAAATCATAGTTTTGTTTCATTTGATAGCAATTAGACCAAGCTTTTTTAACTTCCAATTCTAATTCCAACTCGGAAAGTTGAAAGGCTTTTTGTGCCAATTGAATGCGTTGTTCTTGTAGCTTCTTTTTAGAACCAATGCCAAATACATCGATATTTGATTGACCAATACCAATGGTTGTATAGATGCCATTTCCATTATCAATTTCTTCTCCACCTGTAAAAATTTGAGTCGTTCCGAAATCATAGGCAGTCGATTTTAATTGTTCTTGTTTTGTAATTTCCAACTGCTTTTGCTTCAATAATGGATAATTACTTTTTGCGAGTTTAACAGCTTCCTGTAATGAAATTTCGGGAATTGTATCATTCAACTCTTGTGCATTACTTTGTGGTGAAAAGCCAAATAGTAATAATACAACTGCTGTTGCTGTTACTAACTTTTTATTTGGCTTAAACGTAAAAGATTTGTTTTCTACCCAATGATATAAAATTGGTAAAACAAATAAGGTAAGCAAAGTTGAAGTTAATAATCCACCAATAACAACCGTTGCCAATGGACGTTGTACTTCTGCACCAGCTGATGATGAAATAGCCATTGGTAGAAAGCCTAATACATCTGTAAAAGCAGTTAGCATAATAGGTCTGATTCTTCGTTTAGTACCTTCAACTATTCTATCCTTTAGATTGGTTACACCTTCTTCTTTTAATTCGTTGAGTCCGCTTATCATTACCAAACCATTTAAAACTGCAACACCAAACAGCACAATAAAACCAACACCTGCCGAAATACTAAATGGCATATCACGCAACCACAACGCCACAACACCACCAATAGTTGCCATTGGAATAGCTATGTAAATCATTAAGGTCTGTGGTAAAGATTTTAATGCAAAATATATTAGTATAAATATGAGTAACAATGCAATAGGCACAACGGTTTGTAATCGGTTGCTGGCACGTTCTAAATTTTCAAATGCACCACCATAACGAATAAAATAACCTGATGGTAATTCTAATTGTGCATCTAATTTTGATTTAATTTCAGTTACTAACGATTTTACATCACGTCCTCTAACATTAACACCTACATAGGTTCTTCTATTGGTGTTATCTCTACTGATTTGCATTGGTCCTGCTTTATAGCTTACATCTGCAATTTCACGTAAAGGAATTTGAGCACCCGAAGGTAAATTGATATACAGGTTTTGAACATCTGAAATATCCTTACGGTTTTGATCGCTTAATCGTACTACTAAATCGAAGCGTTTTTCACCTTCAAAAATTACACCTGCTGTACCACCTGCAAATGCAGATTGTACGGTTTGATTAAGCGTATTTATTTGAAGACCATATTGCGCCAATTTATTCCTGTTGTAATTGATTGTCATTTGTGGCAAACCTGTTGTGGCTTCCGCTTTCATATCACCAATACCTTCAGTACCTGCGATAATTTTAGATATTTCTTCGGCTTTTTGAGATAGAATATCAATGTCTTCACCATAAAGTTTTATAGCAATATCTTCACGAACACCTTCTAATAACTCGTTAAAACGCATTTCAATAGGTTGTGTAAACTCATAATTAACACCAGGAACCATTTCAACTGCTTCTTTCATTGCTTCAATCAATTCATCTTTTGATTCTATAGTAGTCCATTCACTTTTAGGTTTCAGAATTACAAAAACATCGGCAATATCCATAGGCATCGGGTCGGTTGGAATTTCGGCAACACCAATACGACTCACAATTTTATCAACTTCTGGAAATTTTGCTTTTACTATTTGTTCTATTTTGGTAGTAGTTTCAATAGTTTCTGTAAGTGAACTACCTGGTTTTAAAATAGCGTGAAATGCAATATCACCTTCATCGAGTTGCGGAATGAACTCGCCACCCATTCTTGAAAACATAAAAACGGTTATTCCGAACAACACAACTGCAATACCAATTACCCATTTCCCTTTTCGCAAGGCTCTAACCAATAAAGGTTGGTATTTATCTTCAACCCAATGCACAAATCTATCTCCATAAGATTTTTTATCGTTTTTAGGTGCTCTTAATATTAAAGCTGACATCATTGGTACATAGGTTAAACAAAGTACCATTGCACCAATCATAGCAAAAATAAAGGTCAAAGCCATTGGTTTAAACATCTTTCCTTCAATACCTTGTAAGGCTAAAATGGGTAGAAAAACGATAAGGATAATCAACTGACCGAAGAAGGCAGCATTCATCATCTTTTTTGAAGCATTAGAAGCAACTTTATCTCTTTCTTTAGATGTAAGTTGTTTCTTTTTCAAAACTTGTGATGCTATAAGAAAAACAGTGCTTTCAACAATAATTACAGCACCATCTACAATGATTCCGAAATCAATTGCTCCTAAACTCATTAGGTTTACCCAAACATCAAAAACATTCATTAAAATAAAAGCAAATAATAAGGATAATGGAATAGTAGAGGCAACTATTAAACCTCCTCGCCAATTACCTAATAAAAAGACCAACACAAAAATGACGATTAATGCACCTTCAATAAGATTAGTTGTTACTGTAGAAGTTGTTTCGCCAATTAATTTACTTCGGTCTAACAAGGATTCTATAATGACACCTTCTGGTAATGACTTTTCTATTTGAGCCATTCGCTCTTTTACATTGGCGATAACATCATTAGAATTAGCACCTTTTAACATCATTACCAAACCACCAACAACTTCTCCTTCTCCATCTTGAGTTAATGCACCATAGCGTATTGCAGAACCAAATTGTACTGTAGCAATATCTCCTATAGTTACGGGAATATTATTAATATTCTTGACTGTGATTTTTTTAATGTCCTCTAAACTTCGCACCAAGCCTTCACCGCGAATAAAATTAGCCTGATGGTTTTTTTCGATATACGCACCACCTGTGTTTTGATTATTGGCTTCAAGCGCATTAAACACATCTGTAATGGTTAAACCAATAGCGTTTAAATCGTTTGGGTCAACCGCTACTTCGTATTGTTTAATCTTACCACCTATGGCGTTTACTTCAACTACACCTTCAACCATAGCCATTTGACGCTGTACAATCCAATCTTGCATTGAGCGTAAATCTGTGATGGTATATTTGTCTTTGTACTCTGGTGCTACTTTTAAGGTGTATTGGTAAATTTCTCCCAATCCTGTTGAAATTGGTCCCATAGTAGGTTCGCCAAAACCAGCAGGAATTTGCTCTTTGACTTCGTTTAGTTTTTCAGCTACTAATTGTCGAGGCAGATAGGTTCCCATATCATCATCGAATACAATAGTAACCACAGATAAGCCAAAACGGGAAATTGACCTAATTTCCTGTACATCAGGAAGGTTGCTCATTGCCACCTCAATAGGATAGGTTACAATCTGTTCAATATCTTCTGTACCTAAATTGGGTGCTTGTGTAATAACCTGTACTTGGTTATTGGTAATGTCTGGAACAGCATCGATTGGTACTTTTGTCATACTCCAAATACCTGTTCCGATTATGGTAAGCGTAAGCAAACCAATAATGAATTTGTTATTGATTGAAAAATCAATGATTTTATTAATCATAGAAAATGTATTAATTCAGTTAAACTATTCGATACAATTCTGATATAAGAAATAGAATTACACGAAATGAAAAGAACCCTTTAGGCTCAAAATTGGATATAGCTATCCATTAAAAAACTGAATTATACTTTAGGTGGCTGGAAAAGTGATTCCAAATATCTGGAAGTGAAGTTTACTTTATGTAAATTATATTGTTTTTTCTCTTCAAACTTTAATAGATTGGTTAAAGCCAAATTATTGTTCGCAATAATTAATACCAATGGGTGACAACATTGATTATGGGAATGGACTGGTGTATTCTCCTTATCTGGGTTATGATGATGCTCTTCATTTTTAGCATCACTCTCAATGTAATCTTCAACTACATATTCAAAGAAAGAGTCTCCATAAACTTTATGGTCTTGATAATGAGTAATTACATTTGAAATTTCTTTAATTGGACCACAAAAGTCCATATCTATGCTTATCCCTTGAAAAAAGAATAAAATAGACATTGATATGGAAACAAATATTTTCATATAATTTATACAAATATACAAATTATTGAATGCAATGGTTGTGCAAATAAATTGATTGGTAAATTATAAAAACCATAACGCATCTTTAGCATCATCTGGAACGCCATTATTAAATCGTGGTGCTATTTGTGCTACCATTTCTGGATATTTTATTGTGATTGGTACATTTTGTTGGCGTAAGGATTTCCAATATAATCTGCTAAACTGATACACTTGCGTTAATAATTCTAACACTACATCTGCATCTTCAAAAGCATCTTCATCTGGACTGCTTACCTTAATTTTTATTGGAAACGGATAACCATCTGTATCTGCATATCGCTGTGAATTAGGATAACGTGCATTATTAAACAATAGGAATTGATTTTCACTAATTCGTATGTATGTACCACTTACAGGCATTAACTTTTTACCCCAATTGAGGTCGTAAGCAATAATATCTTCTGCTTCTGTTTTATTGATATTTAGAATGTAAAGCGGAATTTTTAACCCTAATGTATGCATCCCTCTAATAATTGGTTTTAGTTCCTCGTAACTCATTTCCTTATAAAAGTGAATGACTACTTTATCTGCTTCTGCAACCGATGTAAAATCTCTAATGGCTTTACATATACTTCCTGCCAATAGGTCTGTTTCGCTTTGGTCAAAATATTCGAACTTTCTAAATAAGCCATTGTTTTGAAAACTAAAGGCACTTGCTATATAACGTCTGTTTTCGCCTTGATTGGTAAATGCACCAACACCTATTACTAATTCCTTTTTATCGGTTACAGCAAGTTTCCAAGGTGCACCACCTAATTTAGCGTGAATAGCTAATGCCATATTTTGCAATGAAAACTGAAAATTGTATTGGTTTTGGATGTTAACAATCATCTTTTCGTAATCGACCACTTGTGTTACAATTCCTTCGTTTAAAAATAGTTCTTTAATGCGTATGTAAATTTCTCTATCGTAAGGATCTGGTGTAAACCTGTCGAAAGGACTAATATAAAATGCTGCGTATTTTATATTATCGTGGTTGAAGGTTAAAGTTTCGAGTTTTTCAACTATTTCTGGTATTGGGTCGTTTTCATTAGTAAACTCAATAAAATGTTCTTTAGATATTGCTGCCTTTATATTTACATATGATTCAATACCGTGAAAGTATTTCTTTTTTGTATTTGTTACTTCAACACCATTTTTTAGGTTACTATAAAATGATTTAATTCCTTTTTTATGTGAAGTGTGATATATAAAAAAGAATTTAATATTTGGGGCTTTAGGACGTCTGTAAGGCGCAAACATATTCATTGCCTTTTTAGGCACTAAATGGGTTTTCTTGTTGCCATATTGGTCTTTACCAAACTCCAATAAACCAAGGTTGGGATTTATGTGATTGATACGATTACCTGGGACATCGATAAAATTATCTTGCTTAAAAGGGAATAAGGTTTTGAACTCTTCTGTAAACAAATACTTTTTTGCAAAATTGGAAATAAGCGTTACATATTTTTGGTATTTGTTTTTTGAACTGTCTGGTTTTTCAATAGGTATATTTAACGCTCTTGCGAGTTGTAAATTGAATATAGGGAAGGCTTGACTAAAGTCTATGCTATTGTAAAATTCTTCTTTGTCCTCTGTGTTGAAGTTTATTTGGTAATTAAACGTCTTTTGACCATATACACAACGCTTAATATACTCGGTTTCCTCAATATCCTGAATGGACTTTGTAAGGACTTTTGAAGTGCCATCATAAGACACCACTAGCTCGGGTAAGTCTGTGAGTTTAGCAAATTGTATTTTAAATGAAAATTTATAGTAAAGGTTATAGTCTGCTGTATTTCCTTTTTTTGAAGGGATCCATACCTGTACGTTTCGTACAAAGTTTTTGACTACGATATAACCCTTTTCTAAAAAGTAAGTTTTTAATTGGTGCTTTAGGAATTGCTTGTAAATGCGTAGTTCTTTAGCATTTGTTAAGTCTATTTTAATGCTTGGTGCGTTGGGTATTTCTTGGGTAAATGTGGTATAAATATGCTCTACATTAGATAAATCTGTATCTGGAAACGCCTCTTTAATCTGCTTTGAAAACTTTGACCAATGAATGGGGTGGCTTTCTTCTATATCCTCCAACGATAAGTAAATGGTAGGTGTGCTATTGGGCCATTTAAAATTTAGAATGTTGGTTTTGAGGTGTTCTTGCATTGATATTATAATTTAAATTATTGCCATAAAGGTTCTTTTTGCCAATTAGGTTTCATTCCCAATGCATTAGGGTCTACATTAGGATATTTAACAAATAGTTCATTTAAACGGATTGTAAATTGGTTGTTAGGCTGTATGGTATTTAACATATATTTCATCAAACACATATGTACATACAGCTTACTAAACTCGTGCTGTTTTGGTACATTATCTATATCTGTAATCCAAGGATTAGGTGGTTTTGGCAACAGCCTTACCGTACCTGGAAGATTACGATTCCAAAGACGTGAGTGATGCGCACAAAAGTTGCGTATTTGTGCAATAGATTGTAACCAACTTGGTAAATAGGTATGATTAACAGCACCAAATTCTTGTGCAATACTATCTTTGGAATTAACCTTATGTGTTAAATTACCATATAGTTTTGATAAGTTCCCAAAACTTACTTGCTCTAAACTCTTCCAAGATGGAGGAAATCTTAAATCGTCTTTATGTTTTTTAAAATGGTTTTTAATAGTTATGTCCTTGCTTCTTGCTCTGGTAATTTCTTCTTCAATTTTTGCAAGTGTTCGTGTAAATTGTAATCTATCAATAAAAATCTCTGAATTACAGAACCACCAAGGGTCAATTTCGTGTGAAAGGTTATAAATGAGTTTGGTTCGTAAACTAATTTCTATTTTTTCAATGACATCAAATAACAATAGGCGTAATTCTGCATCAAAATTATATAAGGCTACGACATCTGTAAATCTACTATTGGGCTTAAAAATGTGTTGTTCCTTATCTGCTTGCATTACATACCAATACTCCCCAAGACGGTAGTAACTTATATTAGCCAAGTATTTTTCTGCCAATGGTACATTAGAGATTTGCAAACCTCTTTTTTGTAATTGAGCAATCTGTTGTTGTATGGTAATTGGCTTTTTGCTAAACATAGAAAGTTGTATTATTGTTTAACAAAAGGAAGGTATATAAAGCAAAAGACACACCCTGGGACGCTGTTCTAATGGGTAGCGTGGTGTGTACTGTTACTGCAAAAGTACAAACTTTATACCATATTTTACTATTTTTCACCATATTTTTTTGGTTTTGTAGTTACTTATGAGTTACCTAAAACATCTTTATTTAAAAGTTTATTGACTGATTGCATATCTTGATAAGTAGATTTTGCTCTTAACAATATCTTATCTATAACTTCTGCTGAAACATCCATTTTGTCCATTAGTCCAATACCAACTATATAATCTAATAAGAAAGAAATGTATAGCAACTCAAATTGAGAAAAAATGTTATTCTTAATCTTATTTCGATGAGTTAGATAATCTCTATGTCTCACAATTTTAGAAACATATCCTTTGATTTCATTTTTAGGAATTGAAGTGATTCTATGAATTAACTCTTCATGCTCTAATAAATGCTTTTCTACAGTTGGATTTTTATATATTTTACCGAATTTAAAACTATAAGCTTCAAAAGCAGAGTAAGAATTTGTAAATCTTCTACTATGACTTGTTTTAACAGATAGTAAATTTTCAATAATTATATCTGCACAATACGTAATATCTGGATTCGTAAACCAATGTTTAATTATTTTGGATAAATCTTCATTAATTGTATCATAATCAAGTGTAATAAACCCTGAAATGTTCTCCTTATTAAAGTCATCCTTATAGTATAAGGAAACCCACTTACCACAAGTTAAACATTTAAAATTAAAGGACTTAAACTGAACAGATTTACCGTAAATGAAATGAAATAATTTTTGGAATGAATTGTAAAGCTCTATGCTTTCCAGAATACTTAAATTCTTTTCTAACTTGAAATCTACATAACCTATGTTATCCATTCTTAAAAAGTCGTGATTGTAAGTATATGAAGTAGATTTTGTTATTGTTAACGTTAAGTCTTCTGAAATAACTGTTTGGTGTTTTATATCTTCCTGTTTTTCAACCTTATCTTCGATTGAATTATACCAATTCATTTTTCTAACCCACTTGACAATTGCTGCATTATCAATTTGAAACTCATTTATTTTAAGATTTATGGGGTCTATTAGATGATGAGCACAAACAAAAGTGTATTTAGGTCTATAAACTATAGTTTCAACAACACCAGTACTACTATGCTGAATATTACAATTAACAAAGGTTACATAACCTAAGCCAGTAAACATTCCATAAATTATATCTATTTGATAGATAGTATATTTTTCTGTAAGGTTTGTTGTAATAAATATCTTATCATCTATCAATTCTAGAACACAGAAGCATTTAATGTCTTCTGAATCCCTAAACCACACTTCACCGAAATATTTATTTTTCTTAAACACAGATAATTATTTATATTAAACTATTGATAACAATAAAAGAACAGGTTACTAATAATGGTATAGATGCTAGGATAACAATTCTGTAAAGAAGAAATCTTTTGTTAGCCCATTTTAGTATCGACTGATTATACTTTAGTATGTCGTTAGTAAATTCCTCTATAGCCTTTCTTGTGCTATCTCTATTTGTTAGTTCACCTATTTCGAAAATATCTTTATCTAATAGCTCTTCTTCAGAAACACTTTCGATATTATCCATAAATGATACAAATGCTTTTAATCTATAATATTTATCTTCTATAGTCAAGGATAAAACCCTTTCTTTATATGTGTAAATAATTAAAATCACAACATTAATATTTATCCAAATAAATAATATCAAGCAGAGCGTCTTAAAAAATGTATTTTCTGTAATTAAAGACGTTAAAAAATCTGAAGGTTGAATAAGTCTGTTTATTATAAAAAGTAGAATTGCAGAGTTAATACCCAAAAGCCAAGTATTAATAGTATTACTCTTTTTAGTTAGAGCTAAATATTCTAAAATGCTTCTAAAAGTATTAGTATTGATTTTTTTCATTTGATTAACTATTCTCTACTATTTCTCGTTCTTCTTGTGTTAAACCATATAAATCATAGACCATTTCATCTATTTCTTTTTCTGTTTGGGTGATTTGGGTTTGTAACTCTTGGGCTTTTTTCTTGTTGTCTTCAAAGAGTTCTAACCACTCAAACTCGTCTTTTTTGGTAAGCGGTGTGCCACCTGCTTTTTTAATGGCTTTGTTGAGTTCTTTTATAAAGTCTGCAAAGTCTAACTCGTGCCAGTTATCGAGTTTGCGTGTTAGTTTTTCTAAACTAAATTGTGATGATATGTAGTTCTGAAACCTTGATGCTAAAATTTGAAAGTCATTTACAAGTTCAATTACGGTATTAGCTTTACTTTCTAATGCAGACTCATTTTTAATTTCTGGAATTGGAATTTGTTCAAAGTACTGCGGTTTTACCTCAATATAACCACCACTTCTTACAACACAAATAGATTTAAGAAACTCCCAAACTATTTTAGAATTTAGAACACATAATAACGCTTTACTATCAACAGGTAGAAAAACCGCTGGCGCATTAACAAATGTTCCTATTGAATCAAAACAGAATTTATTAGTGTTTTGAAGATTGGGAAAAATTATTTTTGGTTTCTCAAATAAATCATAATAAGCACAATTTCTTAATTCCCACCAATAATCACCTTGGTCATAACGTTTTATTGCTCTTTCTTTAAAAGGCAACAAATGATTGAAAATTTGAGGAAAATCTTTTATTAAACTTTCAAGTTTTTCAGTCTCTGAAGATTGATTAGCATAAACTTCATTAGTCCATTTACTTTTAAACAAAATTAGCTTTTGCTCTACCTTTTGAACATTCCATTTTTTTATTTCCTTTCCTTCTAAAATTGGCTTTATATGTTCTGAAAATGACCAATTATTATCAATTATAAAAGCATCATTTAAGGCAGTTTTAACACCATAATAACATTTTCCATATTTGTCTCTTAAATTAGTATGTTGTAAAATTTTGTTGAAAATATTAGCCATTCCAACTGATAAAAATGACCAAGACTTTGAATTTAAAGAAGATTGTAAAACTTGTATTTCATTTTCATTATCAATATCAATTACTCTACTTTGAGCAATTTTGGGAATTTTAATGTATTTAAAATTGCAATCCTTTCCTACTCCGTTTTCCAGAATAATTATAACAGGATATGTGGTCGCTCCTTCAAATATTTGTACTTCTGTAAAGTCAATATATTCTTTTAGGCTTGTTTTATTGGTTAAATATTCCCTTAATACTTTCCCAGCTGTTGTTTTATCAAAGGTATTTGATATGTAACCCATTAATCCATTGTCATTAATGATTTTTGAACCTAACTCATAGAAATAAGCAAATAAATCACTTGCTGAATGGTAAACTGAATAATTCTTTTCAAAATAGCTTAAATAGTTTGTAAGCAGTTCTGCTCTAACATAAGGTGGATTTCCAATAATTACATCAAAACCACCTTTATCAAATATCTGTGGAAATTCTTGTTGCCAATTAAAGGCTTTATCTCCTGCAACGGTTTTACTATCAATTAATGAGTTACCACATTTAATGTTATTGCTTAAATCGTTGAGTTTACGTCGTGGTTGTGCTGTACGTAACCAAAGCGATAGTTTGGCTATTTCTACGGATTCTTCATTAAGGTCCACACCGTAAATATTGTTTTCTAAAATGGTGTTTTCTATATCGCTTAAAATAAGGCCACCACCCAATACTTTTGCTTTTAGCTCATCGATGTAACGGTGTTCTTTTATTAAAAAATCTAACGCTTGGTTTAAAAATGCTCCAGAGCCACAAGCTGGGTCGCAAATGGTGATTTGTAGTAACCATTTTCTGTAATTATCTAAAACTTCTAATAGTTGTTTTTTTGTGCTTTGGTGCGTTCTCTTTTTTATTTCGAAATAAGCTTCTTCTTTAAAACCTAATTGGTCTTTTTTCTCTTGACAGAGCTTACCAACGGTATTTTCTACAATGTATTTGGTAATGTATTTAGGTGTGTAGAACACGCCATCTTTTTTACGCTTACTCTTTTGCTTGTCGAACTCTCCACCTTCAATTTCGGCATTAATGCTTTCTATTTCGTTAAGTGAGTTTTCAAAGATGTGACCTAAAATGTTAACATCTACTTGACTGCTAAAATCGTATTTAGCGAGTTTGTAGGTGTGTTTATACAGCAAGTCATCATCAATCTCCAAACTATCTAAAATAACATCTGGTTTAAACAGTCCGCCATTATAGGCATAAATTTCGGCTCTTGAAGTTGTGCCTTTTCTGCCTTGGTCGAGAAAATGAAAATATTGTTTGAACAATCCGTATAATGGGCGTTCGTCACCAAAATCGATATCGGCTTTCCACTTGTCTAGAATTTGGATGGCAGAGTTTGGTGGTAAAAGGTCTCTATCTTCGGCAAAGAAAATGAACAGAAAACGGTCTATGAGTTTCTGTGATTTTTTGAATAGGGATAGTTTTACGTTTTTTTCGAGTGCTTTTATTTCGTTACTACTATCTTCATTATAAGATTGTTGTCCACTTCGTTCCTTGTTGTTCGCAAAGACATTTTGTTTTAGACGTTTGGCATTTCGTTTTACGAGGTCTCTAAAGAGTTCGCGTTTAAACACGGAATAGTCATTGTAAAACTGTTTGGTAATCTTGTCTTCCTCTACTAAAGATGCTTCTTTTATGGTTAGGGGTAGATTATTAAGAATGTTATCCTTATGTAAGCAGAGGTGCAATAAAGCAAATTCTTCGGGTGCTAACTGAAAGAGATTGAACTCTAAAAACTCGGTAGCATCGTTGATGTAAAACCGTAACTTCTCAAAATTGGATGTGATGACATAGACACAGCCTTTTTGATTGGCTTTATAGTCGAATGCCTGTTTGCGGATGCTCTCTAAATTTTTGGTATTGGTTCCCTTTAGTTCAATAACACCAATAGCTTTTGTTTCCTTTAAAATGGCTCCATCAGCTTTACCTGCTCCTTTTTGGTTTTTAAACTCGGTAGTGATATTGAAATTAGGCTTTGGATTTAGGGTATACCCCAAGACATTTACAAACAGCTCGTCTAGAAATTTTGCTTGATATTGCTCTTCTTTAGAGTTTTTAATGTTCTCCTGAATGGTAGCATTGTGAAAATACTTGGTATATTTTTTATAAGCACGCTCAACTACTGAATTATCTTGTTGCGCCAGATATGTTTTTAATACAGATGTTTGAAATAATGCCATTTAAAGCTGCTGTTTTTTGTTGGTTAAGTTATTAATTTCTTCTTCTACAATTTTGAGGATTTCCGCAATGTTGGACTCATCCTTAATCATATTGACAATTTTATCTGCCATCCAAAATTGAAGTAATTGACTTTTATTTTGTTTTAAAGCTTTGGCTAAAGCCACCGCTTGTTCTTTACGAGCTATACGCGTACCACGTTCAATTTTACTTAAAAGAGCGGTATCAATATTCATTTGAGAGGCAACTTCTCTTAACAATAATTTCTTTTCCTCCCGTATACCTCTGATGTATTCGCCAAATGTCATTTTTGGAGTATTTTGACTTGTCAATATCTGTCTAATGTAAGAAAAAGAGAACAAGATATAAAAAAAAGATATTAACAATTAAAAGAAGAAAATGAGGAAGTTAAGGATTTGAGGATATGCATTAAATTCACAAATCCTTGTTTCCTTAAAATCCTCAAAATCCTTATTGTGCTTTGGTGGGATTTGTATAATTGTTATGTGCCTCCCTATGTATTAGACCAGCATCCACAAATTTTGTAATATAGCCTTCTGCTGTTTTATGAGGTATCTTGTTTTTGTCGGCTATATTTAGGTAATCTTGTCTTGAAAACTGATAAGGTAATTCTTCTAAAAAACGCTCTTTTCGATTGGCTCGTTTAACTTGCTTTTGTTCTATAGGCAAATCGTTAAAGACCTTACTACTATGCTTTACTAACACACTAATTATTTTCAATGTATTTTCAAAATCTATATCCTCACAATGTCTAACTTGGTTGACATCGCCATCTTCCATAATGCGAAATGCAGAAAACAACATTATAATTCTGAATGCAATTAAACCTAAACGCCTCACGGTTGCTATATAATCATCAGGTTGTAGATTGAGGTATTTGGTTTGTAGTTTTTCAAAAAACGCATTGAATTTTTGTTGTTGTTCTGTTGTTAACCTTATTTCAATATCTGGATTGTTTTTTAGGGTTTTGTATAACCCAAAAAACTCTTTTCCTAATTGCTCATAATATTGATCCAAGCCGTTTGTTATATTGTTTTGAAACACATTTTTCCAAGTAGGTTTGATATTCATATAATAAAATATAAAACGACTAAACAGGCCATTTTCAGCACTTGGAACCAATGTTTGAATTTGTTTTGGTGTACCAGAAAGGACAGCTGACAAACAGGGTTTTTCAATGTCTACGTATTCTCTATCTGTTCTACGATAGTAACTAATGGTTTCGTGGTGGAAAGCTTTACGGAAACCATCGGAGTAATTACCATAATCACTTTTAAAGGCTTGAGCTAATGTATCACCTTCGGTTTCAAAAATTAATCCTCTTCCTTCGTTATCAGAAATTAATTGATAGACACCTGTAACACTATTGTTAGCAGGAATAAAGAGCATTCTTTCGGGTGGTTTATTTGGTTTTTCTATAGTTTCATTTTTGCCCTTGTTCATATTGTAAGAAGCCATTTGAGCCTGATATTGTTGTTTTAGAATTTTGGATTGTTCGCGTTGTTGTTTGTGAACAGGATTCACCAAATTTTTAATTTGGTTTAATCTTCCTTTACCTGCTGAAGCTGGTGCAGTAACAAACAAATACAAGTTACTAAATACTTTACGTTGGTCGTAAATACCGAACAATTTTGGAAAACAAGCACTAAAGGCTGTTAATGCCCCTAACAATAAAATATCACGTTCTTCATTGCTACTTGATGGTTGTACTATCTGTTTTAAAAATGTTGGGATGTTGTTGTAGACTGTTGTTGGTATTATTGGCAGATGTTGTTTAACATCATCTGCCTGTTGTATCACTTCAGCAAGTTGTTGTTTCTGTTTTGGTTTAATACCAACTTGATGTAAATAGTGATATAAGGTTGCAATGGTAATTCCGTGTCCTTTGGCTTGTAAACATTTGTTATACTGTTCGTCGCATTCTTTATGGTCGTAACCTGAATAATTTCTGCTTATTCTATGGTAGTAATTACGTCCATCTTCTCCGTATTCTTCAGAAATAGCAAAACCAATATCACGCCATTTTTCATAAGTATCAGTAATATCGATACCTGATTGTTCTAATGCGCTGATATATGATTCAATATCGTTTGCAACAACCGTTGTTGGGTTGTTGTTGATTGGTGTTTTAGTTTTTTCTTTTTGCTCTGGAACAACTAACCAATCATTAGGATTGAATATCTTTTTCATATTTTTTGATGTCTTTTATGTAGGTATGCCAATGGGTCGTGGGGTAAAAAACATGCTCTTGAGACGTCTTTACCCGACTGGTCTACCTCAATGTTATACTTCTGTTTTATGTAATTGGCCACCGCAATAAAATATTGACTGTGTGACACTTTGGATAAATCGATTCTAATTATCCATTTTAAGCCTTCTCCAGAAGGTGATGTAAACAACAATTCGGTTTCGAAATATTCATCGTTTAATAATTGTTGTTTTAGTTCTTCAAGATTCTCTAAATGGTCGAAATCGATTGTCAATAGTGATGAATGCTCAATTAAGCTGTCATCATTACGTTTAGAAAACACGCCTGAAAATGTTACATAATCAAAATGATTTGCTTTAAATTTTCGAGCTTCTTTAGGGTCTTTAATTGCTCTAAATTGTTCTGTGATACTTTTATACTTATCACTTGTAATGCGTTCAAATATTTGATATAATCGTACTTTTTCAGTTGGGAACACATTTCTGATTGGAGCTTTGTAAAAACTGCTGTAAGCATACCAAGTATCATCGTGTGTATCTAACCAGGACAATTTATTTTTTTGGTTTACATCAAGATTTAGATGTAGTTCTTCGTTGATTTTTAATAACAATTTTTCTTCATCAACGATTTTAAAATGATAGGATGCAAAGTCGAATACATCACCTTTAAAATTGGTTAGTTCTGTATCATAATGCACCGCTTTATTATCGACCAGATTAATTTTTAATGTTGATTTTCCACCGTTAAAAGGGTTACGGGTTACCCCGCAGTCCCTTCCTTTTGAGGAAAGGACTGTTGTTTTGGGATAATACTGTTTTAATACATACGCATAGATATTTAACCCGTAATGCGTTTTCTTCAAGATGTTTTCTCTACATATTTTCATCGCATTTGAAATTTGGGTTGTAATAATTGTTCTGTAATAGTTCCTCTATATCTGATACTTTGTAATAAAATTTACCTTGTATCTTGCTATATGGAAGCGTACCATTTGAACGTAATGTTTGTAAAGTGCGTTGGCTAATATGTAGCATTTGCAACACATCTTGGTTGTCAATCCACGTATCTTTTAAGTATTCTGCTCTCGATGCTCTTATTAGTTCGATACGTGCTTTTATGTCCTTAATCTCTTGTGAGAGAGCCAAGAGTAAATCGATTATTTCAGTCATAACTTTACCTTTCCTTTATTGATTAAGTAATCGGCAGCTCGCTGTTCGATTTCATCTTGTGAATCGACACGGTTACTCAATAACCATTGCTCTAGTTCTGCTCTGTTGAAATAGATTTTTTTACCATTCGGTTTGTAATGAGGAATGGTTCCGGTACTAGTAAGTTTGTATAAATGAGAATGTGACAACTCTAAAAACTTACAAGCCTCGTTAAAGCTCAATACGTTTTTTACAATAATGTTTCTGTCTAAAACGTGTTCTTCAATAATTTTAAGACGTTCTAATATTTCGTCCATAACTAAATAATTTTAAGAAATAGAAATGGACATCTGGCCAAATGTCATTCTTGGTTTTCAAGAACAGGACAAAGGTTAAAAATTGACTCTCGGATTTTAGTAAGAGTGTAAAATGAGGGTAAGACAACAGTAAGATTTCATACTAATCTTACTGTTTTTTATTGCAGTTGTTGGATAATATTGTCTATTTCTTCTTTTTCTTTTGGGTTGTGGACTTTGTTTTTATGAAGATTATTTGCCTTTAGAGGTGTTCCTGTTTTAGTAATAAACTTTCCGGAACGCTCAATTGAAGTAGGATTAAATCCTGTAAAGAAAGGTTTTAAAACATCTACTATATAACTAAACTGCGTGGTTTCGCATTGAAGGTAAATTTCAGTATTTAATTCTGTAAAATCTTTTGCTATTAAAAGATTATATAATTGTTGCACCGTGGTTCTATTATCTAATAGGTCAATCCTTAATTGAAAATCATTTAGCACTTTGAGTAAACCAGAGGTGTCTTTATTTTTATAACCAAATGAAGTTTTAGGCTTACTTTTGGTTTTAGATGGTTTTTTAACTTCCTCCTTTTTATCTGTTTCTAATTTTACAAATACTGAAGTGTCAAAATCTGTATCGTTAAAATACTTTTCTGCTATTTCTTGAATTGAAAATAAAGCGGTATCTGAAAATTGGCCGTATTGCTCTTGTAATTCAGCATACAATCTTATAGCAGACACTTTTAAGTAGTTTATGATATAATTGTCATCATTACTTAAATCAGCTGTTATTCCCTTTTTAGTGATATAAGTTGAAATATCATTTAAGTACTTATCAAATTTATTAAGTAGAAGGGTATAGCTATATTTATTTTCTAGCGGGGTTGCATTTTTGGGAAATTCCTTTACAAATAAAGCTATTGTATTTTCAGTTTCATTATAAATCAACTTTTGGTAGTATTCTTTTTTGGCGTTTAAAGGCTTTTTAAAGTTTACTTTAAAAACTGCGTTATCAGCTTTTTGGTTCAATTTAAAATCAGACAATAAGTATTTAAAATTCTTTTCCTGTCTATTATCTCTATGTAAGCCATTGGTTATTGACACCAAACTTGAAAATATACTTCCTTTCATTATAAATCCAGTTGAATACGATTAGCAGCTTCTTTCTTTTTATCATCAATTACTTTAGCATAAATTTGAGTGTTTCTTAATTCTTTATGACCTAATAACTTGGAAACTGTGTAAATATCTGTTCCTAAAGTTAATTGTAAAGTTGCATAGGTATGACGCGCACAATGGAACGTAATGTTTTTTGTGATTCCTGCTTGAAGTATCCATTGTTGTAACTTTAAATTTGACCAAGCACTATAATGTAAACCTTTAAAAACCTTTTCTTCAGGTTTGCCTCTGTCTCCTAATAATTCTACTGCTTGGTCTGAAATAGGTAAGGTTTCAACTCCTTTTGTTTTCTTTTGTCTAAATCGAATATAATATCCCATTTCTTTAGAATGTTGAATTTCTGACCAAATTAGTTTTTCAATATCGGACCAACGTAAACCAGTAAGCGCAGAGAAAATAAACGCATTCTTTAATATAGGTAATTCACATTCTGTATTGACTAGTTTTTGTAATTCATCGAGTGTTAAAAACTCTCGTTGGGGTTCACCTTGCTTAAAATGTGAAACACCATCTGCAGGATTGACTTTTAATATACCATCTTTTACCGCCTGTTTTAGAGCAGCACAGAATTTTCCGAAGTATGAATATTTAGAGTTTTGGGAAAGCTTTTTACCTGCTCTTGCCATAGCATCCTTATCTAAATATTCTTTGAATCGTTCTACAAAATCCTTATCAATGTCCTGAAAACTTACATCAGTTGGACAAAAAGTTTTTAAATGCTTCAACATACTGTTCCAATTACTATAGTTTCCAGAGCTAGTATTCTTCTTTTCAGCTAATGCTGTTACATAAGTAATGAAACTTCCTTTTAATTTCTCAATGTCTTGGAATCCATAAATACCGTTTTGAATTTCAATCTGTCGCTGAGCACAAATAGTTTCAGCCAATTGCTTGGTTTTCTTGTTGACCTCTCTTTCGGTTTTAGTTTTCGGGTTAGGTGTAAGGTATAATCGTAAATACTCGGTTTTACGTTTGCCTTTATGATAGTAATCTAAATACAAACTAATTTTATTGTTCTTCTTACGTTGTCTTAATGTTACTTTCATAATGTGCTAATTAAAAAGGTTTTCTATTTGCCATCTAGCTATGATACGCTTTCTTCCAAAAGGAACAGCTTTTAAACGTCCTTGTTGGATCATTCTTTGAATGGTCCATCTACTAACGCCTATTAATTGTGATGCTTCAGTAACACTCAAAAAATCTTTGTTGTTTACTGCATTTGTATTTGGAACTTGAACAACTTCTTTTTGCTGTTCCATATTCTTTGTAAGAGTAGCTTGTATTTTTTCTTGACGCTTGCGAGCCTTGTAAGCTTTTTTAGCACAAGTATCACCACAGTATTTAGTTACTGTTGTGCGTGCTGTAAAGGCATTACCGCAATGTTTACAAGTTTTTGGGATGTATAAATTACTGCTCATAAATGGTGCTTTATGTAGTGTTATGGTGCAACGTGGGGCAATATGGTGCATCATTTCGCCACTATTTTTGTCAACAGATTTGGGCAACAAATCTGCATTTAAGGCAACAGATATACAACAAATTTAATTAAACAAGAGTAAAAAAGCAACAAAAAAAGGAATATAAATTTACATAAACACAAGAAAAACAATCACTTAACAATAAAAGGAAATATAATTACTTCCCTATACAAAAATTAGCAAAAATATTTCCTAATAAATCTTCATTGGTAACCTTTCCGGTAATACTACCAAGGTGTTCTAAAGCTTCGCGTATGTCAATCGCAATTAAATCAGAACTGATTCCTTGATCAAGGCCTTCTTGTACAGAGTTGATAGCTTTTAAAGCAAGGTTAAGTGCTTCAAAATGACGGCTATTACTAACGATATTTTGATTATTACTTAAGCTGCCAGTATTGATTAGATTCGTGAGTTCTTTCTTTAATAATTCAATACCCGATGGGTCTTTAGCCGAGATAAAGAGGGCTTGTTCAAATGCTTTCTTGAATTTCTCTAAATTTTCAGGAGTGATTAAGTCGGCCTTATTTGCTACCACACGGATCTTTTTATCGGGGAATTTATGGTGGATTTTGTCAATTTCAGTCTGTAGGTTGGTAATATGTTCTTGTACATCCTCGTCACTCGTATTTTGCAATCGAGATACATCGAATAAAAACAAAATAAGCTGGGCTTTAGCTGAGGCTTCATAGGTTTTTTTGATCCCAATATTTTCAATAAGATCTTGAGTTTCGCGAATGCCAGCAGTATCGATAAAGCGATAAGTAACTCCATTTAAGGTAATTTCATCTTCAATAGTATCTCTAGTTGTACCCGCAATATCACTCACAATGGCTTTATCCTCATTGAGGAGGCTATTTAACAAGGTAGATTTCCCAACATTAGGTTCTCCGATAATAGCTACGGGAATACCGTTTTTTAATACGTTTCCGAAGGCAAAGGATTCAATTAAGCGCTTGAGTACCTTTGAGATCTTATGGATAAGGCTTTGAAATGCATCTCTATCAGCAAATTCGACATCTTCTTCTGAAAAATCGAGCTCAAGTTCAATCAACGAAGCAAAATTCAATAATTCTTGTCGTAACGCTTCAATTTCTGATGAAAATCCACCGCGCATTTGCTCAATTGCCAATTGATGTGAAGCTTTAGAGTCAGATGCGATTAGGTCAGCAACGGCCTCAGCTTGACTTAAATCCAATTTACCATTTAAGAAAGCTCGAAGTGTGAATTCTCCAGGATCTGCAAGACGACATCCATTTTTTACAAAGAGCTGTAGAATTTCTTGTTGAATATAGGGTGATCCGTGACATGAAATTTCTACGACATTTTCGCCTGTATACGAGTGTGGATTTTTAAAAATACTCACCAAAACTTGGTCAATAACTCGTTTTTGATCTACGATATGTCCTAATAACAGCGTATGCGTGTTTTGAGACGCCAACTTTTTACCTTTTATAGATCTAAATAAGGGCTCTGTAAGTTGAATTGCCGCTTCTCCTGAAATACGAAGTACAGCAATGGCGCCAGCACCTTGTGGCGTTGCTAAGGCAATTATGGTGTCGTTTACTATCATTTCGCAAAATTAAACAAAACAATTTAGGAATGAATGGATTTTAATTTTTTAGAGAATCACATGATGTTAAAATAAAGGAATGGATTTAGTCTATTGACAATGATAAAAGGAAAATCTAAGTCTGTCTATAGACATATTTGATAAAATTTCTTGGAAAATGAGCCAAAATTTGACTTTTTTCAGAAAAAAAATCACTCAAAATGGCCATATTTACTCCCCATTTTCCTTAAAATTGAGCCTATTTGAAAAAAAAAAAAATGTTAAAATTTTGCTTAATTTTTTTTAAAATTTTATTAATCACTGACCTTTTGACGAAATAACACATTTTAAAAATCTGTAAATCAAATAGTTACAATACAATCGTAAAAACTAGTGGTTTTCCACTAGTTTTAAATTTACCAAATTTCACTATTGCCTACATTAATAAGTGCACATATATTTGTATTGTAATTAATTCATAAAATAGTATTGAAAAAAATACGTTATATTAAAGATTACTAAAATTAGGGGAGAAAGGAGGGAAGTGAAAAAAAGTCTTTTACGACTACTACAAGTAGCTTTTCTCCTTCATTAAAAACATTACTCTACGGAGTCAAAACTTAGGGGAGAAAGGAGAGAAGTGAAAAAGTTAAGTATGAGCTTAACCGCTACGAGTAGCTTTTCTCCTTACTATTAAATCAGTCTTCCAATTTTCAATGATAAATTTTTAAAGGTATACCATGTAATAGCTACCTTATAAGGGATATGCTGATTATTGGGATTGTCGATTTCCTATTGATAATGAATTTGATTGGAATGGTTCTTTTTTGTATGATTTGTACCAAAATTCAATGAATTATACGTAGAAAAAAGTGTATTCCGTAGGGATCTCTATATATTTAAAGGATTTGTATGAATTAATAAAGGCTATTTTAGCATTGCAACATACTAAATAGCATCAATTAAGGTTCAGTGAAATTTGCAATTTTCAGGCTTTTCTTTTTTTATGCTTTCATATTTTTTTTCCTAAAATCAAATCGACCCAAGGGTGATTGACGAGGATTTTATCCAATAAAGGAGGTGAATAAATTATAAAACGACACCATGCAATCAGTTCATTTTAACAATTCGTAAATTTGAGCGAAGCTCCCATAATTTGATGAATATTACGCACTGCTGAGAAAACATTCGTATCAATTCATGTCCCCAAAAAAATAACACATCATCTACACTGTAAGCGGCATCAAAGCGGGGCGCTAAAAACACATAGCCACAGTGGTAAACAACGCGCTATAAATGAATTGATTTATTAACCATGAACTTTTGCGCGATTCCCTCGAGTTTTCATAAATTCTGCTTCAAAGGCTAATAAGGCTTGCCATTTTTTATCGACAATAGTTCGATCTTGATACGTTCTGGCAAATCCTAAAAAGGTGGTATAGTGATTTGCTTCAGAAACCATCAAGTCTTTATAAAAATTGCAGAGTTCTTCATCTTCTAAATTTTCAGAAAACACTTTAAATCGTTCACAACTTCTCGCTTCAATCAATGCAGCAATTAATAATCGCTGGATCAGAGCATCTGTTCGGTCTTTCGTTTTAGGGAAGAAACGTTGTAGTCGTAATGCATAATCATTAGGTTGAGCACGTCCTAAGGTCATATTACGTGCTCGCATAAGGTCGTGTACCATTTTAAAATGTTCCATTTCTTCAATGGCTATTTCGCTCATGGAGGTGACTAATTCACTCTCTTCAGAATAATTAATTATGATAGAGACTGCATTCGAAGCTGCTTTTTGTTCCGCAAAGGCGTGATCAGTAAGAATTTGTTCTAAGTTGTCTTTTGCGATTTCAGCCCATGATGTGGCTGTGTCAAATTGTAATCCTAACATTATAAGTCTAGTTTAAAACGCTTTTTTAATTCGGCAAGAGCCTGATTTTTTTCTACTAATTTTGCATATTTTTCTTGTGGCGTATATGCGAATTTTGAAGCGGTTTGTTCGCTTACCGTAATTTCAAAATCGATACTGTAATTGTTGAGTTCTTCTCTGAAATGACGCAAAATCTTGGTGCGAAGTTTGAGCATTTCAGCCTTCATCATTTCATTGGGGAAATTTAACATAATTAGATGTCCCTTTGTTTTTGGTACGTCAGCATTCATAATGGAGGCCATAATGCGTTCACCGTCTTTTTCTAATTTTTTGGTATAAGCTTTCCATAGGTCCACAAATTGCGCTTCAGTAAATGGTGTTTTTGGTAAATGGTCTCCGTTTTCTAGTGTATCGACAACCACTTTTTTAGTGCTTTTCTTCTTGTGAACTGAATTTAATGACAAGATAGATTTGCGTCTCCGCCCTGTTTGTAGGATTGGTTTTTCTTGTGGACTTGAGGTTTTTGCGTTAATCGCGATACGCTCCTCTGTACTTTTCGTGCTTTTAGCAGGGGTAGGTGTTGGGATGTTTGCCGTAGAGGTAACTGCTTGATTGGCTAAGTCCTTTTTAATTTGTGCCTTACTTGCTTTAAAATAGGCTGCGGGAATTATGAAGGGTTTACACTTTTTTTTTTATCGTCGGTAGTAGAAGCAAAGGTGAGTGAAGCCATTTGCATTAAGGCTAATTCTACCAATAAGCGTTGGTTTTTACTGTTCTTATACTGTAAATCACAAGTGTTTGCTAGTTCGATGGCTTGAATTAAAAAGGGAACACTGCATTCCTTACACTGTGTTGCATAAGAAGATTTAGTTGTTTCTCCTACCTCTAAGAGTGTAATAGTTGCCTCGTCTTTAGCTACCAATAAATCCCGAAAATGTGAAGCTAAACCAGCAATAAAATGATGTCCTTCAAATCCTTTATCAAGAACTTCATTAAAATGATTAAGGACGCCAGGGATGTCATTTTTGACGATTAAATCGGTTGCTTTAAAATAGGTGTCATAATCTAAAACATTTAAATTTTCAGCAACGTTTTGTCGCGTTAAATCTTCATTGGAGAAACTGACAACCCGGTCAAAAATAGAGAGTGCATCACGTAGTGCACCATCCGCTTTTTGAGCGATAATATGTAAGGCGTCGTCCTCTGCATTTACCCCTTCTTTTACAGAAATTTTCTTTAAGTAATTTTTTATATCAGAAACTCCAATTCGTTTAAAGTCAAATATTTGACATCTTGACAGGATGGTTGGAATAATTTTGTGTTTCTCTGTGGTTGCTAGGATAAAAATAGCATGTGCTGGCGGCTCCTCAAGGGTCTTTAAAAACGCATTAAAAGCCGCTTGTGAGAGCATGTGAACCTCATCAATGATATATACTTTATACGTTCCTGTTTGGGGTGGAATCCGAACTTGATCTGTTAAATTTCGGATATCATCGACTGAGTTATTAGAAGCTGCATCGAGTTCAAAAATATTAAAGGCAAAATCTTCATCGGGGTCTGCTACTGCATTCGCCTGGTTAATTCGTTTTGCAAGTATTCTAGCACAAGTAGTTTTTCCAACACCCCGAGGGCCTGTAAATAGGAGAGCCTGTGCTAAATGATTGTTTTTTATTGCATTTTCAAGCGTATTGGTAATTGCCTGTTGCCCCACAACGTCCTCAAATACTTGAGGTCTATACTTTCGTGCTGATACAATAAATTGCTCCATGTACTTCTTTAATTCTGACGTGCAAATTTATGCATTAGGCATAGATTTTCGCGTATAAATCTTTATAAATTTCTTTAATTATTGCTCGCTTCATTTTTAAAGTAGGCGTGAGGTGACCTCCTTCTATAGACCATACATCTGGGGTTAATTCAAAACGTTTTATTTGCTCCCATTTTCCAAAATGCTTATTACAATTATCTACTTCTTGTTGAATTCTCTTTTTAACTTCTTCTGAGTTAATCATTTCTGTTGGACTGGTACCAATCTTTAGTCCTTTTATTTTTACCCATTCGGCTAAAAATTCAAAATTTGGCTGAATAAGTGCTGCTGGCATTTTTTCTCCTTCACCAACCACCATTGCTTGTTCAATAAAACGAGACCGTTTTAATTCTCCTTCTAATAGTGGTGGAATTACGTATTTTCCACCAGAAGTTTTAAACATTTCTTTTTTTCTTCCGGTAATTTTCAAGAAACCATCCGCGTCAATTTCTCCTTTATCTCCGGTGTGAAAATAATCGCCAGTCATCACTTGAGCAGTAAGTTCGGGATCTTTGTAATACCCCATCATGACATTAGGTCCTTTTACTAAAATTTCACCATCTTCAGCAATCTTCACATGTACATTTGGAATTGGCGGACCTACACATCCTACTTTAAATTGATGCCCTTCATATTTTCCAACAGACACTACAGGCGATGTTTCCGTGAGTCCATAGCCTTCCATAACATACATTTCTGCTGCACAAAAAATTCGAATAAGCCGGGGTTGAGCAGGAGCAGACCCAGAAACCATGGTAGATAATTCGCCGCCTAGCGCTTCTTTCCATTTGCTAAAAATTAATTTACGTGCAATTTTTAACTTAAATGCATACCAAGGTCCATTTGCCTGATAGGGTTCGTATTGTTCTCCAATCCGTACAGCCCAATAAAACAAAAGTTTTTTAATCCCGCTAAGTTCTTCTCCCTTAGCGTAAATTTTGTCAAATAATTTTTCAAGTAAGCGCGGAACCACACTCATTAAGTGGGGGCGTACTTCTTTGATATTTTCTCCAATTTTATCGATGCTCTCAGCGTAGTAGATAGAACATCCAGCGTATTGATAAATATATATGAGTACGCGTTCAAAGACATGACAGACAGGTAAGAAACTCAAAATACGTATTTCACCACCTTTTATGGGTAGTCGCTCAATGCTGTCAATGGCATTGCTCACTAAGTTGTTGTGAGAGAGCATAACTCCTTTAGGCCTACCGGTTGTGCCTGAGGTATAAATTATCGTTGCTAAATCACTAGGTTTTACCTGCGATTTACGTTCTTCCACGTCAGCTTGATTACTTGGGTCTGCACCTAATTCAAAAAGACTAGAGTAGTGCTTACAACCCTCTATCTCATCAAAAGAAAAAACTTCTTTTAATGGAGTTTGGTCCTTTATTTTTAATACTTTAGCTAATACGTCAGCATCTGAAACAAAGCAGTATATTGCCTCACTGTGATTGAGTACATACGCGTAATCTTCAGCAGAAATGGTAGGATATATTGGGATGTTTTGGGCTCCAAGTTGTAAAATGCCAATATCCATTATGTTCCATTCCGTTCGGTTTGTAGTTGAGATAACAGCAATTTTATCGTTAGGCTTAATGCCCATTCTCAACAAAGCTCTACTTACGCTATTTGCTTTGTCAATATATTCTTGTGTTGATGTTTTAATCCAGTTTCCGTTGTATTTAGTCACTAAGGAAGCTGCTAGATTGTGTTGTTCTAGTTGATAATATGGGAAATCAAATAGACGTGTGGGTGCTTTCGGCATAAACTTTCAATTTGCCTCCGCAAAGTATAAAAATATTCCCCATTATGCAAATAGAAAATACAGGGTAACAAATGTACAAAACCGTCTAGTTGTTGTATATTTCATCCGCATTTAATTATCTTTGCCACCTATAAAAATGACTACATGAAGATATCGTATAATTGGGTGAAAGATTTTCTCGACGTTGAGCTACCTATTGAGGAAGTAAGTGAGTTACTGACTGATCTTGGATTGGAAGTAGAAGGCGTACAGGTGGTAGAATCTATTAAAGGAAGTTTGAAAGGGGTTGTCGTTGGTGAGGTTTTGACCTGTATTCAACATCCAAATGCCGATCGATTAAAAATAACCACCGTTGATTTAGGGGATGGTACCCCTGTACAAATAGTGTGTGGAGCACCTAATGTAGCGGTTGGCCAAAAGGTGCCTGTTGCCACGGTGGGAACGACGCTTTATGATAAGGATGGTAACGGTTTTAAAATTAAAAAGGGGAAAATTAGAGGAGAGGAGAGTTTTGGGATGATTTGTGCTGAGGATGAACTGGGGGTAGGAACAGATCATGACGGAATAATGGTTTTATCAGATGACCTAGAACCTGGTACACTTGCTTCAGATGTGTTTGAATTGAGTACAGATCATGTGATAGAAATTGGATTAACCCCCAATCGTGCCGATGCCATGAGCCATTATGGTGTAGCGAGAGATTTACGCGCGGGACTTCATATGAGAGGGATTGAAACAAGTTTAACCTTACCTTCTGTCAGTCATTTTGCGGTTGATCAGCGCAGTCTTATTATTGATATTGAAGTAGAGAACTTTAAACAAGTACCTCGCTATGCCGGAGTGACCATCACTAATATGAAAGTAGGGCCTTCACCTCAATGGTTAAAAGATCGTTTAGTGGCTGTTGGTGTTAATCCTATTAATAATGTAGTTGACGTAACGAATTATATCTTACACGAATTAGGACAACCCCTACATGCATTTGATACGTATAAAATTGCGGGGAATCAGGTGCGTGTGAAAAACCTACCGAGTGGAACACCCTTTGTTACCTTAGACGGAGTTGAACGTACCCTTCACGAAGAAGATATTATGATTTGTGACGCCGATTCGAATCCGATGTGTATTGCAGGAATATATGGAGGCTTAGATTCAGGTGTTGTTGATAGAACCACCTCTATATTTTTAGAAAGTGCTTATTTTGATCCTGTTTCAATTCGTAAAACTGCCAAGCGCTTCGGTTTAAATACGGATGCTTCTTTTCGTTTTGAACGTGGCATTGATCCAAATATGGTGATTTTCGCGTTGCAACGTGCTGCATTGCTCATTGTGGAGTTAACTGGCGGACAAATTAGTTCAGATATTGTAGATGAATATCCCGTAAAAATTGAAGATCATTTGCTCAAATTTTCTTACGAAAATGCATTTCGACTCATTGGCGAAGAACTTTCTAAAGATACCATTAGAAATATTTTAATGAATCTCGAAATAAAAATTACAGGTCAAACGGATACTGGCTTAGGATTACAAGTACCAGCCTATCGTGTTGATGTGACCCGTGAAGCGGATGTTGTGGAAGAAATTTTACGGGTTTATGGGTATAATAATATCAATACCTCCACTAAGCTCAGTAGTTCGATTACTTATACAAAAGGTGTGGATGAAACAAAACTGGAGAATTTAATTGCTACACAACTTACAAGCCAAGGATTTACTGAAATGATGGCAAATTCGTTGACCAATCCGCAATACAGTAAAATCACAAATGAAACCAGAGGTGAAGTAGCTATTTTGAATCCTTTAAGTAGCGAGTTGTCAGTGATGAGACAGGGACTTTTATCCAGTGCACTCGAAGCAATTGCCTATAACTGCAATCGAAAAAATAATGATTTACAGTTGTTTGAATTCGGGAAAACCTATTTTAAAACGGCTGAATCATCCTACCTAGAAGAAAAACACTTGAGTATTTCTGTTACAGGAAATAGACAAAAAATGCAATGGAGAAAGAAAAGTGAGCCGAGTGATTTTTTCTTCCTCAAAGGAATTGTAGAAACCGTCTTAACGCGCTTGGGTATTATTAAAATAAAAATGACACCTGCTACCGTAACGTATTTTGCTGAAGGTGCTAGTTTTAGTCTTGGGAAAATAGAATTGGTAAGCTTTGGGAGAGTAAAGGCATCGGTTGCAAAGGAATTTGGCATAAAACAAGAAGTTTTATTTGCTGATTTTAACCTTGACCAACTCTATAAAATGGTGTCTAAGAAGAATTTTAATGTTACACCACTACCAAAGTTTCCTGAAGTTAAACGCGATTTAGCCTTACTGATTGATCAGGAGGTCAGCTTTGAACAACTGTATAATTTAGCGTACAAGACGGAGCGTTCATTGCTAAAATCAGTTGAATTGTTTGATGTTTATGAAGGAGATAATTTGCCTCAGGGAAAGAAATCATACGCATTGAGTTTTATTTTACAAGATCCTACCAAAACCTTGGTTGATAAAGATATTGACCGAGTTATGGGAGCTTTACAGCAACAGTTTAGTACCGTATTAAATGCAGAATTACGATGAGCTTAGAAATGAAAAAAATTATTCTATTTTTTTCATTTCCATTGTGGTGTTTTGGTCAAGGAGGATATAATTTCACAAAAATTGATTCGATAGGGATTGCCATTGAAAAGACGATTAATGCAGAAGATAAAACGTTCATTAATCAGTTGTTTGATGTAGAGGCTTTTGTAGATCGCTTTGTGATGTCCTCATCAAATGAATGGGTACTTGAGTATAATTCAGCATTCATAAAAGCATTTACATCAGCTTTTGATTTAGGTGAAACACTAATCAACCAGGGAGAGTATAGTTATATGCGGCTTTATATGGATGCCGATCATAAATTTCACCTCTTATTTCGGTTGTTTTCTGATGTAGGGGTTAATTATCACGATTATCTCGTCCATTATATTGACGGAACGTATAAATTAGTCGATGTGTATGTTTTTTATACGGGAAGAAATTTAAGCGACACCTATCGTGAACGCTATATGGAAAATTTGGCTCAACAAGATTTCTTTACGTTAACTAAAGAAGCTAAAAAGGCCAATAAAGCTTATGAAAAATACCTTCGATTTATCGAAAAAGAACAGTATAAAAAAGCTTATTTAAGCTCCTTTAAGGTTTCTCCAAAACGCCAAAAAACAAAAGCGTTTAAGTTGCTACAGGTTAATGTGGCTAAACAATTAGAAGGAACTGTTTTAACGGAAGTTCTCGCTGATTTTGAAGCGTCTTTTCCCAATGATCCGAGTTTAGCTTTGAGAATGATTGATTATTATTTTGAAAATAAACAGTATGATGCGTGTCTAGCATGTGTTGAAGTTGTAGATAAAGCTGTAAATGGTGATTATTTTTTAGATATTTACCGTGGGAATATCTGTGAAGTAAAAGGGGATTTAGCGAAAGCCAAAGGGTATTTCCAATCGGTTATTGATAATTTCCCTAATTTTTTAGAGGCTTATGACTCGTTGTTTGGAGTGTATGTAAAACTAAAAAACAATGAGGAAGCCATACAAATTCTAAACATCATGATGACACATTTTGGCTATACAAAATCGCAATTAATAGCGTATATTTTAGATCAATACCCTAATTTTACACAAACTACGGCATATCAAGCCTGGCAATAAACTCCAAATATGTATACATACTTTATTCGTAAAATTCTTTTTTTATTCGATCCTGAACGCGTTCATTATTTTACGTTTTCTTTTTTAAAGGCTTCGTTTAAAATTCCATTTGTTCGCACGATTATTAACAAAGTGTATGCTGTTGATGAGCCCAGCGTATCTAAAGAGTTGTTTGGACTCCATTTTAAAAATCCAGTTGGACTTGCCGCGGGATTTGACAAAAATGCCATGCTCTTTGATGAATTGTCTTATTTGGGATTTGGATTTGTTGAAATTGGTACGGTTACACCAAAACCCCAAGATGGTAATCCTAAAAAACGATTGTTTAGACTCAAAAAAGATCAAGGAATTATTAATCGCATGGGATTTAATAACGATGGTGTTGATGTTGTTGTAGAGCGTTTAAAAAAACGTAAAACCAATGTGCTAATTGGTGGGAATATTGGGAAAAATAAAATTACACCTAACGAAAAAGCAGTAGATGATTACCTAATCTGTTTTCATAAATTGTTTGATTGGGTAGATTATTTTGTGATTAACGTAAGTTCACCAAACACGCCAAATCTTCGAGATCTTCAAGAGAAGGAACCATTGACAAATTTGTTGAATCGCTTACAGGAAGAAAATGCAACCAAATCAAAACGCAAACCTATCCTTTTAAAAATTGCTCCTGACCTTACTGATGAACAGTTACTTGATATAATTGAAATTGTAGAAACTACGCAGATTGATGGTGTGATTGCTACAAATACAACCGTTTCACGTAAAAACTTGACTAGTTCGCATCGTACCGAAATGGGTGGTTTAAGTGGGAAGCCACTAACCGTCCGATCTACAGAGGTGATACGTTTTCTTTCAACCCATGCTAAACGCAAATTTCCAATTATTGGTGTTGGCGGTATTCACAGTGCACAAGATGCCAAGGATAAACTAGATGCAGGAGCCGATTTAATCCAATTATATACTGGGTTTATATACGAAGGTCCAGGCTTGGTTAAGCGAATTAATACCTTATTAGCGAAAGGAAATTAAAGCACAATGGTTATGAATCCCTCGGCTTACCTGTGTCTTTTATTTTACAACTCAGTATAACACGCTTATTGTGTTATTGTATTATAGTCAACCTTATGACCCTACATCGAAAAGACTGTATAGGTCACTATGGTGACTATTTTTTTGCTTCAATCCATTTTCTTGCATTCACAAAGGCTTCTAACCATGGCGAAACTTCATCATTTCTGTCGGCTGGATAATAGGGCCAGTTCCATTGAAAAGTTGATCGTTCTATATGAGGCATCATTACCAAATGCCGCCCTGTTTTATCACACATCATTGCTGTATTATAACTAGAGCCATTTGGATTAGAAGGGTAGGCGTCATATCCATACTTGGCTACAATGTGATAGGTATCTTCGGCTTGAGGTAAGCTAAATCTACCTTCGCCATGAGAGACCCAAACACCCAAGGTTGCTCCAGCTAGGCTTGACAACATGACTGAATTGTTTTCTTGAATTTCCACTGAAGTAAAAGCACTTTCGTGTTTTTGAGAGCGATTGTGTTTTAATTTACCGTGAACGGTATGGTCAGGGTTGATAAGTTCTAGCTCCATAAATAATTGACAGCCATTACAGATACCAACCGACAAGGTGTCTTCTCTTTCAAAGAATTTTTTAAGTGCGAGATTGGCTTTTTCGTTGTATAAGAATGCACCTGCCCATCCTTTGGCAGATCCTAAAACATCCGAATTTGAAAATCCTCCAACAGCACCAATAAATTGGATGTCTTCTAAGGTTTCTCGACCACTGATTAAATCGGTCATATGGACATCTTTTACATCAAAACCAGCTAAATACATAGCATTGGCCATTTCTCGTTCAGAGTTTGAGCCTTTTTCTCTTAAAATTGCGGCTTTCGGGCGTTTTTCAGGGGAATGCGGTAATTTACCCGTAAAGTGAGCTGGAAATTGAAAACGAAGGGGTTGGTTTTTGTAATTTTCAAATCGCGCGGTAGCCAATCCATTTGCCGTTTGGTTTTGATCGAATAAATGCGAAGTTTCATACCATTTATCGCGTAAATGAGGAATATCTAAATGCAGTGTTTCTTGGTGATATCGAAGAGAGAGTTGGTTACCTTCAATCACTTCCCCTATATAGTACGGAGTAATCTCAAGTTTTTCGAGTAAGCTAATATCGGTAGCTTGAAAAACAATACCCGCATTCTCTGCAAATAAAATTTCGGTGAGTTCTTGTGTTCCTAGGGCAGAAAGGTCAAGATCAGCGGCAACTGATGTACTAGCAAAACACAATTCTAATAAGGTTGTAATTAATCCTCCACTCGCTACATCATGGCCTGCGGTTAGTTGATCGTCTACAATCATTTGTTGGATTGCATTGAACACTTTTTTCACGTAGGCAGCCGACTTAACTGTAGGTACATCAGACCCTATGGCATTGTGAATTTGAGCAAAGGAACTTCCCCCTAATTTGAAGTCGTCTTGCGATATGTTAATGTAATAAACGGATCCCTTACCGGGTTTAAAAACAGGCTCTATTACTTTAGTTATGTCATTACAATGACCTGCTGCAGAGATGATTACTGTACCTGGAGAAATCACTTCTTCATTGGGGTATTTTTGTTTCATAGACAGGGAATCTTTTCCTGTGGGAACATTGATTCCTAAGTCGATCGCAAATTCAGATACCGCCTCTACCGCCTTGTATAATCGGGCATCTTCCCCTTCATTTTTACAGGGCCACATCCAGTTAGCTGATAGGGAAACAGCAGTGAGTCCGTCGGCTAATGGTGCCCAGATAATGTTGGTTAAGGCTTCTGTAATACTATTTCTACTTCCGGCTTCAGGATTAACTAATCCACTAATAGGTGCATGCCCAATGGACGTTGCTATTCCTTCTTTTCCTTTATAGTCTAATGCCATAACACCAACATTGTTTAATGGAAGTTGTAATTCACCTACGCATTGTTGTTTGGCAACTTTACCTCCGACACAACGGTCAACTTTATTCGTGAGCCAATCTTTACAGGCCACGGCTTCGAGTTGTAAGACTTTTTCAAGGTTTTGGTAAATTGCTGTTGGATCAAAATTGACATCGCAGTAATTTACTGGTTTGGTAGTGTCTGTAAGTACCGTTTTTGGTGAGCTTCCAAACATGTCTTCCATGGCCAAATCCATTGGTTTTTCACCAGTTTTTGAAGATTCGAAGGTAAATTGATGATTTCCTGTAACTTCTCCAACCGTGTAGAGTGGTGATCGTTCACGCTTAGCAATTTTTTCAAGCATGGCGAGATTTTCCTTCGCAATGATAAGTCCCATCCGTTCTTGTGATTCATTACCAATAATTTCTTTGGCAGATAAACTCGGATCTCCAATTGGCAATTTATCTAAATCAATATGTCCTCCGGTATCCTCAACGAGTTCAGATAGACAATTTAAATGTCCACCCGCACCGTGATCATGGATAGATACAATAGGGTTGTGGTCACTTTCAACCATTCCTCTAATGGCATTTGCTGCGCGTTTTTGCATTTCGGGATTAGACCGTTGGATTGCATTTAGCTCAATACCTGAATCAAATTCACCTGTATCGGCTGATGAAACGGCCGCGCCCCCCATTCCAATGCGATAATTATCTCCACCTAATATAACGATTTGATCTCCTGATTCTGGAGACTCTTTTTGAGCTTGTTCTAATTTTCCATAACCAATTCCACCTGCCTGCATAATCACTTTGTCATACCCAATAGTTACATTGTTTTCACGATGTTCAAAAGTCAGTACAGACCCGCAAATCAATGGCTGTCCAAATTTGTTCCCAAAATCAGAGGCTCCGTTAGAGGCTTTAATAAGAATATCAATGGGAGTTTGATATAGCCAAGGTCTTTCGGGGATGGCTTGTTCCCAAGGTTTTTCTTGGTTAAGTCGTGAATATGAAGTCATATAAACCGCCGTTCCCGCGAGTGGTAAAGAACCTTTTCCTCCAGCTAGTCGATCTCTAATTTCTCCCCCTGATCCTGTAGCTGCTCCATTAAAAGGTTCTACCGTTGTTGGGAAATTATGTGTTTCTGCTTTAAGAGAAAGTACACTTTCAAATGGCTTTACCTCATAGAAGTCCGGTTTATCGGCACTTTTAGGGGCAAATTGTTCTATGACAGGCCCTTTAATAAATGCTACATTGTCTTTATAGGCTGATACAATGGTATTCGGGTTCTCAATGGATGTTTTTTTGATGAGTTTAAACAGAGAACTTGATTTTTCTTCCCCATCAATGATGAAGGTACCATTAAATATTTTATGACGACAGTGCTCAGAGTTCACTTGTGAAAATCCAAAAACTTCAGAATCGGTTAAAGGTCTCCCTAATTTAGCAGCAACGCCCTCTAAATAAGTCACCTCTTCTGCACTTAATGAAAGTCCTTCTTGTAAGTTGTAGGCTTGAATATCTTCAATATTGATGATGGGCTCTATGTTTACTTCCGTCGTGAATATCTGTTGATCTAGACGGGTGTATTTTTGGCTTAACATCGGGTCGAAAGAGGTTGATTCATCCTTTAGGGGGAAAAATTCCTCAATTCTAATAATACCTTCAATGCCCATGTTTTGCGTAATCTCTACGGCATTAGTTGACCATGGAGAAATCATGGCTGCTCGAGGTCCAATAAAAAAAGCATCGATAGATGCTCGTTCAATATAAGGTCCATTAAAAAGCCAGGTTAATTTTTTTAAAGTCTCTGAAGAGAACTCTTGCAGATTACTGTGTGTTTGAACTGCAAAAACAGTGGTGTTTTGATCGCCGAAAAAATGAATCATGGATAGTTATTTGACTAATTTCATAAAATGCAAAATTACGGAATTTTACGCGTGATTTTATCAAATTATACAGTGAAATAATCTTAGTTATTCACCTTTTATTAAAAAAATAATAAAACCAATCTGACTATTTGTAATAATATCCTGTTCGTAGGTTGGTTTCTCCTGAAGCAGTTTGATTAATTTCTATAAACCATTCTGAAAATTCGTGGTTGGTAAAACTCAGAGATAAATGTTTATTTTTCAGGGTGTAATGATAGTTTTCAGCTTCGCAGAGTTCAAGAAATGCTTTGTATGCATACGGTTCTGCCAAACTTTTGTACAGCCATTTTGTTTCGGTTAACCAATGAGTAAGGTCTGTTAAATCATGTTGGTCTTTTGCTTTGCGCCAATTGAATTCAATGCTGTAATATTCACATCCTTCTTGTTGGATGGTAATTTGATCTTTATTGGTTAATTGAATATAGCTCGTATGAGTCTCTGCATCCCAAGACACATTCTCAAAAGACTCATTGGGCTTGATATGGGTTTGATCATATTTAATTACTTGATAGAGACAGTCTGTTTGGTTAGTTGATTTAACGGTCTTTTTAGACGTCCCTGAAGTTGGAGAATCGCTTAAATTTGAGGCTAAATTTCGCATATCAACGTTCAATGGGTTGTTGGTACAACTTGAAAATGCGAATAGGATACCCAAAACGAATCTAAATTTGCCCATTTTAATTTGTTTTAACGGCAGTGAAGCCAACGATTCGATCTTTATAATATATTTTTCCGTAAGTAAAGGTCTTTGTGATAGGAAAATCTAAAAAATAGCTAAGCTTTTTAGATTTTACTTCCATACGTTCTAAGCTTTTTAAAGAAGCAGTGGTATTTTTCTTTTTGACACCAAGCATATTTACTTTATAGGTAGGAATTTCAACATCGGTATATCCTTTTAAAGCGAATTTAGGAAAATCGTTGTAGTTTTCGTTAATCGGACTTAATTTTTCATATTGACGTTTTTCCTTTTTAAAATTAAACATTCCTACGGCACGAATTCTCAATTTTTTATCATCGTCTACTAGAGAAAATAAATTAAAGTCTACCTCGTCCATAGATGAAGATCCTGACTCAACGGTGATGTGTACGCTGATGGTATGGTAGTCTTTCCGCAATAAACGATACGGTTGGGAAAAAGTAGTTGTGTTTAAAATTGATTTGCCTACGGTAATTTTTAGGCTATCGGGTTTAATCACATGGGTTTGACTATACCCGGTGTAAGTGATGAACATCACTGCGATGATGCAAAGAGTGTTTAGCTTCATTTTATGGTTGTATAAGTGTAAGGATACAACGTAAAAATTAAGCTAAAAATTGTACTAAAGGCTTATTTTCATGATTCATTAGGAATGGTGCTCCTTTTTTATCAATCGCGCCATATAAAATCCATCAAATCCGGATTTATAAGCAGAAATTTTCAATTCTTCTTCAAGGCTAAATTCAGGATGATTTTTTAAGAACTTTTCTACTTGCTGCTCATTTTCTTGTGGTAAGATGGAACAAGTAGCATAGACTAATTTACCATCCGGTTTAATCATCTTTGCATAAGTTTCTAGAATTTCAGCCTGTACTTTAGTGATTTCCTCAATAAAGGTGGGTTGTAATTTCCATTTCGCATCAGGGTTTCGGCGCAATACACCTAGTCCACTACACGGAGCATCAATCAATACGCGATCTGCTTGTCCGTATAATTTTTTAATCACTTTGGTTGAATCAATGGTTCTTGTTTCAATATTATGTGCGCCATTTCGTTTGGCTCGCCGTTTGAGCTCTTTAAGCTTACGCTCATAAATATCAAGAGAAATGATAAGTCCCTTATTTTCCATCAGTGCTGCTAAATGAAGCGATTTTCCACCAGCACCAGCACAGGCATCTACTACGCGCATACCAGGTTTTACCTGTAAAAAAGGACCGACTTTTTGTGACGAAGCATCTTGAACTTCAAAAAAACCTTGTTGAAAAGCTTCTGTTCGAAATAAATTCTTACGTTCAGTTACCCGTAATGCATCGGGATATCCTTTGATTAGTTCTGTTTCTATTTCATCTTTATGTAACTGCTGCTGTAATTGTGATAGGTTTGTTTTTAAGGTATTGACCCGTAAAATTACATCAGCTTGTTGATTGAGTTGTTGAATTTCATTGTCCCAAGCATTGCCGAGCGATTTTACACCTAATTCATCTAACCAATCAGGAATTGATTCACGAAGTACTCTCGTTTTCTGACACTCGTCAAATTTTCCTTTTATTCGCCGAATGGGGGCGCCTTCAAATTGTTTCCAATCCGGAAGTTTAATTCCCCGTAAGGTAGCCCAAACGGTAAATATTTTCCATAAGTTTTCTTGTGAATAATGTTCTTTCGTTCCAGCAATTTCATTGTATAAACGTTTCCATCGAACACAGTCATAGACCGTTTCGGCGAGGAATTTTCGATCACGTGATCCCCATCTCGAATCGCGTTTTAGGGTTTTTTCAACCACTTTATCAGCATAGAGCCCATCATTAAAAATATAATTGAGAGAATCAATAACGGCAAGAACTAGGTTTCGGTGTAAACGCATAAGGTATGTTTAAAACAGCAAAGGTAAGATTTATTTTAACGGTAATGACAGTGTTTTTAGCCCCGAAGGAATGTTTTGTATTTCGTTCTAGTATGAATTTTTAACAATAAATGAGGAATTATCCTCATTTCTTTTCAAACCCAGTCGGGTATCTTTGTGTATGGAAGTTAAACCGATATAAAAAATGGACGAATTCGAAAAAGTTTCTTTTTTAGTGTTGATTAGATCAATGCAATAAACTTGATCGTATTAATTAAGGTAAATAACCTTAAAATCTTGTAAATAAGCAGTTTAAATTTCTCAGTAAAATATTTGTAAATGAACGATTATTATTTAATTAAACAGATTAAAACAACAAAAATGAAATTAACAAAAATAGTATGGGGAGTACTTTTTTCTTTGATGGCGGTAGGTTCAATGGCCAATACACTCGGTAACGATGGGGATAAATTTACGATTACCGGTGATTTAACGAGTTACTATACAGATGGAACGGTTAAAATTGTGGCTTATTCAAAAGCATCTTCAGGAGGTGGTGGTATGATGATGATGGGAGGAGCATCCTCTTCTGAAATCGTATTTGCAGAAGGTCCGGTAAAGAACGGAATGTTTAAGCTATCTGGTACGATTGATAAACCTCAAGTAGTCTATATCTACATTCATGCGAAAAATAAGCAAGGTATGACCATGGGGGTTACCAAAGGAATGAGTTTTATTCTTTCTTCTGGAGATTTTAAATTGAAATTAGGGAATAGACCAAGTGTATTCACCATTACAGGAGGGGATACCAAATTTAACGAAATTATTTATGCGTATAAATCGTTCCCTAAATATGTAGAACTACAAGAGCGTTACGGAAAAGTTTATGTGGATTATGATAAGAAGTCGGAGGCTGAAAAAGAAAAAATAAAAGAGGAAGCGGTTAAAATTTCAAATGAATTAATTGATATCGAATTGGCACATTACCTTCATCTTGCACAAACTGAAAAGGATAGTGATGTTTTGTTAATGATGTTAGACTGTGCTGCATTTGGGGGGCCTTGGATGAGCGAAGCACATAAGGCATTAATAAATCTCAATGTGAAAGACCCGCGAATTAAAGACATTATTTTTAAAGAAATTGAAGCTGGAAAAGCTAGGGCTGCAAAATCACGCGTTGGAGTAGGAAGTGATATGAATTCATTTTATGCTGAAACATTGGATGGAGAAGCAATTTCGCTGAGAGAGGTTTGTACCAGAAAAGAGAATAAATATGTATTGTTAGAATTTTGGGCATCTTGGTGTGGACCTTGTCGCTCTGAAATCCCTAATATGAAAGAGGCTTATGAAGCTTACAATTCAAAAGGATTTGAAATTTTTTCCTTTACCATTGACGATTCAAGAGCGGCATGGGAAAAAGCATCAAAAGAAGAAAATATGCCTTGGATAGATAGTGGAATGGGTACCCAAACAGGCCCAAAAGATTTGTATGGGGTAACCGGAGTACCTGCAAATTTTTTAATTGATACGTCTACGGGGAAAATAATTGCCGTTCATTTGAGAGGCGACAAATTAAAAGAAAAACTAAAAGAATTATTAGATTAAGTGCTAGAAAAACTGTTGAATTAGTTAAAAGAAAGAGGTGTATTAATTCGTTAATACACCTTTTTTAATGACCTAATCTTACCAATAACTTTAAGTCAACTTGTTGTAGTTACCTTCCTAAGCAATGGTTTTGATTGGTATATTTAGCACAATTACCATTCTTCCTCATGAACTCCTAAACCAAATAATGCAAAATCATATTTCACTGGATCTTTAGGGTCTAACGTACGTAATGTGCAATCTAATTCACACAGTGCTTTTGCATCATTTTGACGTCGCGTTAATAATCCAAGCTTCCTAGCAACACGACCTGAATGTACGTCTAGTGGACAAGAGAGCAACGCAGGAGAGAGGCTGTTCCAGATCCCAAAATCAACTCCTGCCTGATCTTTGCGAACCATCCACCTGAGAAACATATTGATTCGTTTTGCGGCAGAGCCTTTTCGGGGATCAGATACGTGTTTCGTTGTACGCAATGGATGTGGTAACTCAAAAAAATGCTGTTTAAATTGATGAATGGCATTTTGATAGCCTTCTTCATCAGCATATTTACTAAATACCTGTTCTAATCCACCGTACTTTGTATAGATGTGCTTTAGGCTTTTTATAAAATATGATAAATCAACTCCGTTAAATGTTCTATGGACAAAACTAGATAGCGGTTTTAAGTCTGTTTCGCTGTGATTTATGATAAAATCATAAGGTTGTTGATCTAATAAATCAACAATCTTTAAACTGTTTTTGATAATCATTTGTCGCTTTCCCCAAGCAATCGTAGCGGTTAAAAAAGCGGCAATTTCAATATCTTCTTTTTGGCTGAAAAGATGTGGTATTTGAATAGGATCGTCTTCGATAAACTTAGGTTGGTTAAATTGAAGTACCTTTTCGTCTAAAAATTGTTGAATGGATTCGAAGTCGTCTACCATATTCAAAAATGTATTTTTTGTTTTATTAAGTTGAAAATATACCCTTTACCGACAATTGGGTATAATGATTTTACCGTCTATTTTGATCGGAAATTTTAATGCCATGAGCGATGGAAATATAGCCATTAATGTGCATTTAGCCAACCTGAAAATTACTTAAATTTATACGAATAACTATAGCGATAATATATAAAACGCTAATCAACAAGTCCCTATTTAGTTTTGGTAAATCCATTACTTGTAAATGGAGAAGTTATGGACTGATGAAGGAGGATATACTTTTTTACACAATTACTTCCAAGTTGTTGTATTGTAGGTAAATTTAATACTTTTACGGTTGTTTAACGATTAGAACAGAACAATTGTCTCAATTAAATCTACATAGTCCATTAGCCTACCTCAAAGGGGTTGGGCCTCAACGAGCCGATTTAATAGGACGAGAACTCGGCTTGTGGACCGTTTCAGATTTGTTAAATTTTTTTCCTAATCGCTATATCGATCGTACGCGTTTTTATAGAATCAATGAATTGCAACCCAATACGGCGGAGGTACAAATTATCGGAAAAATTACCCAAATAAAAACAGTACAACAAAAACGAGGAAGTCGATTAGTCGCTGTTTTTGAGGATGGTTCTGGGCGTATGGAACTGGTTTGGTTTCGTGGGGTAAAGTGGATGAAAGACAAGCTTATTCCCCATGTGCCGTATGTAGTTTTTGGTAAAACAAACGTATTTAATGGTCAGTTTAATATGCCTCATCCGGAGATAGAACTGCTAAAAGACTATAAAAAGGGAGTGCAATCGGCTATGCAGCCTATTTATCCTTCAACAGAAAAGTTGAGTAATAAAGGAGTGACCAATAAAATTATGATAAAGATGGTTCAACAGTTATTGGTAGAACATCCACGAATTCAGGAAACTTTATCGCAGCAATTATTGGATAAATTCAAATTAGTTTCTAAAACAGAAGCTATTTTCAATATTCATTTTCCGCAAAGTCAAACCGCCTTAACACGTGCTCAACAACGACTTAAGTTTGAAGAGTTATTTTTTATTCAGTTACAACTAGTCAGAAAAAAGTTAATTCGAAAAAATACCATTAAGGGATATGTTTTTAAAACTGTAGGAGATTATTTTACGACTTTTTATAACGATTACCTTCCATTTGAATTAACACAAGCCCAAAAAAGAGTCATTCGTGAAATTAGAAGCGATGTGATGACAGGGGCTCAAATGAATCGATTGCTCCAAGGAGATGTAGGTTCTGGAAAAACCATAGTAGGACTCTTAGTTATGTTAATTGCTATTGATAATGGATTTCAGGCAACTATAATGGCACCTACAGAAATTTTGGCAACCCAGCATTACAATGCGATTACGGAGATGTTAGGTGACCTAAATGTGAATGTACAACTACTTACCGGATCAACTCGTGCGAAGAAACGTAAGGAAATCCACCAAGGACTTCAAGATGGTTCACTGCAGATTTTAATAGGTACGCATGCAGTCCTTGAAGATAAAGTACAATTTAAAAATCTAGGCTTAGCTATTATTGATGAGCAACATCGATTTGGTGTTGCTCAACGGGCAAAATTGTGGATGAAAAATGAGATTCCACCCCATATTTTAGTTATGACAGCAACGCCGATTCCGAGAACTTTGGCTATGAGTGTGTATGGAGATTTAGAAGTTTCGATGATTGATGAATTACCCCCAGGTAGAAAACAGGTTATAACAGCCCATAGATTTGATAGTAATCGTTTGAGTGTCTTTCAATTTATGAAGGAAGAAATTGCAAAAGGAAGACAGGTATATGTGGTGTATCCGTTAATTAAAGAATCCCAAAAATTAGACTTTAAAGACCTTATGGACGGCTATGAAAGTATAAGTCGTTATTTTCCCAAACCTGAGTATCAAATTAGCATTGTACACGGTAAAATGAAAGCCGCAGACAAAGAATTTGAAATGCAACGCTTTGTAAAAAAAGAAACTCAAATCATGGTGGCAACTACGGTTATCGAAGTTGGGGTTAATGTCCCCAATGCCAGTGTGATGGTCATAGAAAGTGCGGAACGTTTTGGGCTTTCTCAATTACATCAATTAAGAGGAAGAGTAGGGAGAGGTGCAGAGCAGAGTTATTGTATTTTAATGACAAGTGTTAAATTGACGAGTGATGCAAAAACACGAATGGCTACGATGGTGAAAACGAATGACGGGTTTGAAATAGCGGAAGTCGATTTGGGCTTACGTGGGCCAGGGGATCTCATGGGAACCCAGCAAAGTGGCGTGTTGAATTTGAAAATTGCAGATATTGTAAAAGATACAGCTATTTTAAAACGCGCAAGGGAAGAAGCAATCACGCTGATTAATGAAGACCCAAACTTAGATTTACCCCAAAATCAAGCAATAAAAAAAACATATACGGCTATTCATAAGCGGAGGGCAATTTGGTCAAATATTAGTTAAGTAATCGTGGTTTAGATGTAACTCCCTATGAATGGTAATGAGACGATGAAATTCCAATGGCTAAAATGTTCGTTTTTGGGACACAGGACCGAACGACCAAAATGAGTCGTCTAGACGAGTTTTAGAGAGGGACCAGTTGGCGCGTTGGCTTTCTTTCATACAAATATTTTCTTAGCGCTACCTAGTATTCCACAAATTAAGGGAGCTTCGCTCAAACTGCACGAATTATAAAAATATATTGATTTGAGTTCAATCATTTTGGGTAGCCAAAACCAAGTGATAGAAAAGAATCAGTGAAGCTAATCAATACTGTAAGGAGTCGTAATTCAACGATTGATTGAGGACATAATCCCATCGATAAAACAATGCTTTCTGTCTAGAGAACCTCTCCAAACATCTATTCCAATTTTATTTGATGCCGTATTCTTTCATCTTTGATGTGTAAATCAAAAATTACTAAATAAAATGAAATTATATCTAATCATTGCAAGTGCATTCTTTGCTCCATTTTGCTTTGCGCAAGAGATTTCAACAACATCATCACCAAAAGTATGGTCTTTAGAAGATTGCATAAATTACGCAATAGAGCATAATATAACTGTTAAAGATGCTAGCTTAAATAAAACCATTGCCGAAGTAGCGTACAGTAAAGCCAAATCATCCCGATGGCCAAATTTGTTTGGAAATGCTTCCCAAAATTTTTCTAACGGAAACACCATTGATCCTATTACCAGTGATTATGTATCTGATCAAATTCACAGTACAAACGTTGGGATAAATACAGCTATGACCTTATTTCAGGGGAATCAAATTTCCAATGAGATTAAGAAAAACAAATTGCTCGTTTCACAAAGTGAATTACAAGAGGAGGTAGAAAAGAACAACATTGTATTGGCTGTTTTAGAAACCTATTTACAAACCCTCTACAGTAAAGAAAGTATAGCCATTGCTCAAAATAATTTAATCGCTTCTGAAAAAGAAGTTTTAAGAGCGAAAGCGCGATTAGATGCTGGTACCATCGCCTTAAGCGATTACACCGAAGCGCAAAGTCAAGCAGCTACAAATAGATACAATGTGATTAATGCTAAAAATGAATATCAGCAATATATCATTGAACTTAAACAATTATTGGAATTAGCACCAACCGAAGATATCGAACTAGAATCGGTAGATGAACACTTGAGTTTATCAGCTATAAACCTCAATAAAACAGCTATTTATAACAAGGCTTTACGTTTTTTGCCAGAGGTCCAATCAAGTGCATTAGAAATTGCTTTAAATGAGAAAGCGTTAGCTATTGCTAAAGGGAGTTTTTTACCCACCTTATCCTTAATTGGAAGTATAGGTACAGGTTATACCAGTGTTAATCCAAATACGTTTTCAGATCAATTTGATGTTAATTTCAATCAACAAATTGGGGTATCCTTAAGTATTCCAATATTTAATAGAAATCAAACAAAAGCTGCTGTCCAGACGGCTACAATCAATATTGAGAAAGCCCAAATACAAAAACAAAGTACAGAAAAAGAAGTCTATAAAAAAGTAGAAACCGCCTATCAAAACGCTGTTTCAGCTCAGGCACAGGTTACGGCTGCAGAGGCTTCAAAAAAAGCAGCGGAACAATCGTATATCCTTGCACAAAAAAAGTACGAATTAGGTGATTTAAGTACAACCGATTTAGTCATCAGTCAAAACACGTATACCAATGCTCAACAAAACTATCTGCAAGCCAAATACGTAGCTATTTTATACTATCAATTAGTCCAATTTTATCAAGGAAACGATATCAAACTTTAATTAAAACACACATGAAAACTAAAAAGAAAATCATCATCAGTAGCATCGTAGTTGTTCTACTTGCAGTGGTAGGGTACGCTTTTTTTAAAGATGACGAAACTACGATTATCGAAGTAAAAACGGTTGAAGTAAAAAAAGGAAACGTTACAACCATTGTTACGGCCACAGGAACCATTGAACCGATTATACAAGTTGAAGTAGGAACGCAAGTATCTGGCGTTGTTGAAAAGATCTATGTAGATTATAACAGTGAAGTGAAAGAAGGACAGTTAATTGCCGAATTAGATAAAACAAATCTAAGAGCCACCTATGCGCAGAGCAAGGCTGCCTATGACAATGCTGTTACACAAAGAGATTACCTAGAAACTATATACCATAGACAAAAAACCTTATACGAAAATCAGGTAATTAGTAAATCAGATTATGATGATGCCGCTTACAATTTACAAACCGCCAAAGGTACAGTAACTGAACGTTTGTCTGATTTACAAAAAGCCAAAACCAATTTAAGTTATGCCAATATTTATTCGCCTATTGATGGGGTTGTCTTGTCTAGAGCAATTGATGAAGGTCAAACGGTAGCAGCAAGTTTTAGTACGCCTACCTTATTTACCATTGCACAGGATTTAAGAGAAATGCAGGTAGAGGCGGATGTTGATGAAGCTGATATAGGTGGTGTAAAAGAAGGACAACGCGTTACATTTACAGTAGATGCCTATGTTGGTGAACTATTTAATGGAGTAGTTACTCAAGTCCGTTTAGATCCAACGGTTACGTCCAATGTAGTAACCTATACTGTGGTAATCAAAGCTGAAAATAATGATTTAAAATTGAAACCTGGATTAACAGCAACTATTTCAATTTATACCTTAGAATTAAATGATGTTCTTACGGTTGAAGCCAAAGCAATCAACTTTGAGCCAGATGTTGAGTTGTTGAAAAAGTATACGCAACAACATCAATTAGCTGAAGTTTCAATACCAAAGGACCATGAAAAGGCTAGACTTTGGATAGGAGAATCTGATGGAACAATACGCCCAAAGGAAGTCTCATTAGGGGCTAGTGATGGTGTAAATGTACAATTGTTAGACCGTGTTAATGAAGGCGAAAAACTCGTATATAGTTTAAAAGAAGTAACCAAATCGGAAGTTAAATCAAGTGGTACAAATGAAAGTCCATTTATGCCAAAACGTCCTGGTGGCAATAAAAAAAAGTAGGTACTCATGGGAAAAGAAATCATAAAAATAGAAGGTCTAAAACGTGAGTTTACTATGGGTACAGAAACCGTACACGCATTAAAGGGGATCTCATTTTCCATAAGAGAAGGTGAATTTGTTACCATTATGGGATCTAGTGGTTCGGGCAAAAGTACCATGCTAAATATTTTGGGCTGTTTAGATCAGCCTACATCGGGTTCGTATGAAATTGATGGCGTAAAAGTAAAAGATCTTAGTAGAAATGAATTAGCGACTATTAGAAATGAAAAAATCGGATTCATTTTTCAATCGTATAATTTGTTAGCAAGAACATCAGCCATAGAGAATGTAGAACTTCCTTTGTTATACAATAGTAAAGTGTCGACAGAAGAACGCAGAGAAAGAGCCATAAAAGCCTTAGAATTGGTTGGATTATCTGAACGAATGGATCATACACCGTCTCAACTTTCTGGAGGACAGCAACAACGTGTTGCCATTGCAAGATCATTGGTCAACAACCCTGTTATGATCTTAGCGGATGAAGCTACAGGAAATTTAGATACAAAAACCTCATACGAAATTATGTCCTTGTTTCAAGACCTTAATAAAAAAGGAATTACCATCACTTTTGTAACGCATGAACCTGATATTGCTACGTTTAGCAGCAGAACAATCGTTTTGAAAGATGGCCATATAATTCAGGATTACCAGAATAAAAAGGTACAATCTGCCGCAAATGAACTAGCAAAATTACCTAAAGAAGACCAAACATTATGAGACTGTTAAATTTACTAAAAATCGCTTTTAAGGCGATAGTTCTCAACAAAATGAGAACCTTACTTACCATGTTAGGAATTATCATTGGAGTTGCTTCTGTAATTGCTATGCTAGCTATTGGTGAAGGCTCAAAAGAAAGTATTCGTTCTACGATTTCCTCTATGGGTTCCAATATGATTACCGTTAGACCTGGAGCTGATGTACGGGGTGGTGTTAAACAAGAACGAAGTGCAATGGAAACATTAAAACTTAAAGATTATTTTGCTATTAAAGAGCAAGCGGACTTATTAACGTATGCAACGCCCTTGGTAAATGGAGGAGGACAAGTTATCAATGGATCTAATAACTGGCCCTCTACCATTTACGGTGTAAATTCTGACTATTTAAAAATTAAATTAGTTGATTTACAAAGTGGGAGCATGTTTACGGAGGCTGAGGTTAATGTAGCGGCAAAAGTTGCATTAATTGGACAAACCGTAGTAGAAAATGTGTTCCCAGATGGTCAAGATCCTGTAGGACAAATGATCCGATTTAATAATATTCCGTTTAAAGTCATTGGCGTATTAGAAGAAAAAGGAGAAAATACCTTTGGCCAAGATCAAGATGATGTGGTAATTGCACCGTATACTACGGTACAAAAGCGAATTTTAGCTATAAACCATTTAGAATCTATTATTGCATCGGCTGTAAGTGAAGATAAAGCCCCCGACGCAGTCTCTCAAGTTTCTGAAATATTACGTAAACAACACAAATTAACTGAAGATGAAGAAGATGATTTTCATGTACGTTCAATGGAAGAATTAATTTCAACTTTTAGTTCAACAAGTGAAATGTTAACCATTCTATTAGTGGCAGTTGCAAGTATTTCTTTATTGATTGGAGGGATTGGTATCATGAATATTATGTATGTATCAGTTAAAGAGCGAACTAAAGAAATCGGATTGCGAATGGCCGTAGGAGGAAAGGGGGCTGATATATTAATGCAGTTTTTAATTGAAGCCATTTTAATAAGTGTTACAGGAGGAGTTTTAGGGGTAATCTTAGGACTTGGAGCGACCGTTTTTATTGAAAAATTCTTACATTGGCCAACGCATGTCGCTTTATACTCGATCGTGATCTCATTTGCTGTATGTGCGGTAACAGGGATTTTTTTCGGATGGTATCCGGCAAGAAAAGCAGCTGCTTTAGATCCAATTACTGCATTGCGCTACGAATAACTTAATTATGCACAAAAATAAAAAAATAAGCATCCTTTTACATATCCTGATTTGGCTAGTGCTATTTAGTATGCCTTATGTGTTATCGTATGGACAATCGCAAGAAATTAATCGAATTATAGCACATTTTTGGATTCCTTTAGCCTTTTATGCCATTATTTTTTATGTCAATTATTTTGTACTTGTTGATCGATTATTATTCACTAAAAAAATAGTCTTTTATGTACTCATCAATATTGCTATGATTGTATTATTTGTTACCTTAAAGGAACAAATAGAAAGTCATTTCTTTAGTGATTTATTGAGAAGAAAAGCGAAAGACAATGATACTGGGCCGCCATTTAAAATGTTTCTTTACATTCAAATGCTGTCTTATTTAGCACCTTTGTTGTTTTCAATCGCCTTAAAGTCTACCAAACGTTGGATTCGAATTGAGGCTGAACGCAAAGAATTAGCGAATATTAAGCTACAAGCAGAATTGCAACATTTACATTATCAATTGCAACCCCATTTCTTTTTTAATTCGCTTAATAATATCTATGCCTTAGTCGATATTTCACCAGATCAAGCCAAAAGCTCCATTCATAGCTTAAGCAAGCTGATGCGCTATATGTTGTATGATACGAATATGGAATTGGTCCCCTTGTCTAAAGAAATCGATTTTATGGAAAAGTATATTGATTTAATGAAGCTTCGTGTTTCAGATAAAACCGTTGTAAAGGTTCATTTCCCCGTAGAAGAAACAGGCATACAAATCGCTCCCTTGTTATTCATTTCTTTAATAGAGAATGCATTTAAACATGGGGTTTCTGCTAGTAAACCAAGTCAGATTGAGATTAGCATGACGATTTCAAATACCACCGTTTTGTTTGCGATTAAAAATAATTGTTTTCCTAAAAAGTCGGACGATAAAAGTGGGTCTGGAATTGGAATAAAAAATTTAGAAAAACGATTACAGTTAGTATACCCGGGAAAACACGACTTTAAAACGACCTTAAAAAACAGTCAATTTTTAGTACATTTAGCCATAGAAACCACCTAATATATGAGTAATCTAAAAATCACCTGTGGTATTGTAGATGATGAGCCAATGGCACTTAATTTGGTAGAAAGTTATGTTGAAAAAACACCTTTTTTAAGCCTTAAAATGAAATGTAATAGTGCTATTGAAGCGATGGAAATGCTCAAATCTACTCCCGTAGATGTACTTTTTTTAGATATCCAAATGCCAGATTTATCGGGACTTGAATTTTCTAAAATGTTACCCAAAAATACCCGCGTAATATTCACTACCGCTTTTGATCACTATGCCTTAGAAGGATTTAAAGTCGAAGCCTTAGACTATTTATTAAAACCCTTTAACTATCCAGAGTTTTTAGCAGCTGCAAACAAAGCAAATTCCTGGTTTGAATTGGTAAAAGACAAACAAAAAAACGGGGTTTCTGAAAAAAAAGAGTTTCTTTTTGTAAAGTCTGATTACAAACAATTACGCATTAAATTAGCAGACGTGCTATATTTTGAAGGTTTAAAAGATTATATAAAAATCTGGTTAAAAGATACCCCAAAACCTATTTTAACCTTAATGAGTTTAAAGACACTACAAGAAGAGCTTCCTGAAACCCAATTTTTACGCGTACATCGTTCTTTTATGGTGTCTTTACAAAATATTGAAGTCATTGAACGTAGTCAAATTATCATTAACAACCAGCGAATTACCGTATCAGAACAGTACAAACCTAAATTTTTGGAATATATTCACAACAACTCCTTGTAAATAACACCATTTTTTGATTCATCTATCGCATAATCTTATACATCGATCCTTAAATAAGGATCGATCTATTTTTTTTCAAAACTATCATAAGATAGTTGTATCATTGCAGCTTAATTAACCTATGTAGTATTAAAATGAAAAAAACTATTTTATCATTAACTGTGATTGTTGCTCTGGGTAGTTGTAATAGCGTAAAAGATGTTAACACAACCACCTTATCTCAAGCAACTACCTTATTAAGTTCATTGAGTTCTAATTCAACGGTTCAGCAAATCACTCAACTTTTTAATTTATTGGACTCGAATAAGGATAAAGCGATTAGCACAACCGAAGCTATAGGTTCTGTTGCTGAAAATTTCAAGGTGTTAGATGCTGATAACAATTCGAGTTTAAACCTAACAGAATTAACAAGTTTATTAACGCTGTTAAAATAAATTCTCAAATAACGCATTGATTGCTATAAATGGTGTTCTATTGAATAGGACACCATTTTTTTACGCCTTTTAAGGCGACTTTATTGAATACGGTAAATTTCTTTATCGATATAATTTTAGGGTACGTAGATACAATTGACGTAAACCTCTATGTATTTTATTTTTAGACAATAATACAAGTACCTTTAAACTTCTAGGATAAAAAGGGGTCTTAGAATAGTAAAGAAGTTTATGAATTAAAATCTAAAAAAATGATGAAGACACGTATACAAACAATCGTATTGCCAGCACTGTTTTTGCTGGCAATTACAACGTACAGTTCAGCACAATCACGGAGGACCAATGCGACCGTTAAAACAGTCACTACCACTACCTCGAAAACGAAGAAAAGCACATTATCACGAAGAGTGTCAAGTATGAAAGTTACCTACAAAAGGCCAAAACGAAAGGTAGTTGCGGTTAGACGTCTTCCCAATAGAACAGTAATTAGGCATAACGGACAAAATTACTATTACGCAAATCACACCTATTACACACTTTCTAGGGGGCGATATATTGTGATTGCTCCAAAAGTTGGTTTTAGGATAAAAAGATTACCTCCAAGGTATAAAAGAATACAGTTCAACAATCAGATTTACTTCAATGTAAATGGCATTTTTTATAAGCAAATAAATAATGAATACGAAGTAATAGATCCTGAGATCGGCACGATTGTGTATGAACTTCCTGATGATTATGAAAAGGTAGTTATCGATGGACGCACGTATTATGAATATGCGAATATCCTCTATGAAAAAGTACAGGTTAATGGCACACGTGCCTATGAAGTGGTAGGCATCATAACAATGGAATAAATAGACGAAAATTATTTGGTTGATTTTTTGAGAAACGGGTGATCGGTTTAAAATTGCCCGTTTTTTTATATACTACCGTTGGTATACGCCTGGTTGCGATTCTTGAGTATTGCAAAGGTGAAATTCTCTGTAAATTGCCCGGAAGTTGAAATTCTAGTGAAGCGCAATTTTTCTTGTTAACATCTGAAAATTGTTTAGCTTCGCTATCGATGGTCCCTCAGACGTTTTTTTATCTAAATTATTATATTCAAAAATTTGAGGGAATATATTTGATAGTTGAGTATTGAGATTTAAAGAATGGTAAGTAGTTGCAAACTTGACACAGCTACAATAAAGGTTACTTTTCGAGCATAATAAATCATAAAATACAAATCAATTACGGCATTCCGTAATCTGCAATAGATTTTTGGGATTACTTTTAGGATAATAAAGTTATAAATTTGTGGAAACAACCATGTAAATAATGAAAAGCGAAAACCAGATAAAATGTCCAAATTGCGGTACATCAATCGATGTACAAGATATTTTGGCACATCAACTTGAAGAAGAAATTAAGCAAAAATATCAATCGCAAATAGCTGAAGAGAAGAAAAAATACGAAGCTGAGCAGGAAAAATTAAAACAAGAAAAGCTTGATTTTGAAAAAAAGAAAAAGAAAGAAAATGAACTATTTCAAGAACGCTTAGATCATCAACTCAAAGAAGAAAGAAAAAGTATAGAGCAAAAAATAAAAGCCAAGTTAAATGATGAACAATCAGAGCGTTTCAAAGCTTTAGAGAAAGAATTAAATGAAAAATCAGCGCAGGTTAAAGAACTAAATAGAACTAAAGCAGAAATTGAAAAGTTAAAACGTGAAAAAGGAGAATTAAAAGAAGCTGCTGAGGCTGAAGCTCAAAAAAGGCTGAATGAAATACTTATTGCTGAAAAGGAGAAAATTAAAAAAGCAGAAGAAGATAAAAATGAACTGCGTTTTAAAGAAATGCAAAAGCAATTAGAAGATCAGAAAAAGCTTACAGAAGAAATGAAGCGTAAGCAGGAGCAAGGTTCCATGCAACTGCAAGGAGAAGTTCAAGAATTGGCCATAGAGGAGTGGTTGGCATCAAAATTTCCATTAGATACCATAGAAGAGATAAAAAAAGGTGCTAGAGGGGGAGATTGTATTCAAATTGTTCATTCTAGAACAGAACAAAACTGTGGTAGTATCTATTATGAAAGTAAGAGAACTAAAGATTTTCAACCTAGCTGGATTGAAAAATTTAAAGCTGATATTAGAGATAGAGGTGCAGATATTGGGGTCTTAGTCACAGAGGTTATGCCTTCTGATATGGATAGAATGGGCTTAAAAGATGGTATTTGGATTTGTAATTATGAAGAATTTAAAGGTCTTTGTACTGTTTTAAGAGAAGGGATTATACAGGTAAACAACGCAATTATTTCACAAGAAAATAAAGGTGACAAAATGAACTTACTCTATGACTATCTTACCAGTAGTACGTTTAGAATGCAAATAGAGGCCATTGTTGAAGGGTTTACCCAAATGAAATCCGATTTAGAAAGTGAAAAACGCTCAATGCAGAGAATTTGGAAACAACGAGAAAAACAAATCGAAAAAGTAATTACCAATACTGTTGATATGTATGGTTCTATAAAAGGAATCGCTGGGAATGCGATACAATCTGTGAAAGCACTTGAATTACCCGAAGGTGATGATACGGCATTAGATGCATAATTAGTACCTATATTTTCGGAGGATTTTTCATGCTAATACCTATATTTATAGTTGAAAGTATGAAATTGAAAACTTTGCATTGCAGCTAAATCTACGAGAATCTCGTAGTTGAAAATTTCTAGAGGATTATACAGAATATGAGATTCTAGCAAAGCATGTTTGCTTTTTGAATTAGGTGATTTAGTTGCCGTTGTGGGATTTTGAATTTGGTGATTTACTTCGAGGGTGCGAAATTGCAAATTTCGCACAGCGGCTTTGATGGACATCATGCAAAACCACGAGAAACGCGTATTTGAAATTTTATGGAGGATTTGTACGAAATATGTGATTCTAGAAAACTATGTTTGCTTTTTACTTTTTTGAGTTTGTTGTTTTATTTGCCATTTTGTGATTTAATCTTTGTGATTTAATTCAAGGGTACGAAATTGCAAATTTCCGACAGCGGCTTCGATGAACTACAGTTTACTATCCGTGAAATGATATTTCTGTATAGCCTGAAAAACGGCTATACAGAAATTGCTGTGTATTTGTATTATAATTTATATTATGTTAAATAGGGTTTTTCGAAAGCTGCCCAACTCTAATATACCTCCCTCACATGGCAACACAAATCTTAGGTTCATAAATAATCAAACGTTCGAGAGATTTTGCAATACATACCCCAAGCATCAATCAACTTAAAACGCTGTTGTTACTTATTCAAGTAAGGTAATTTGGTGTATTTCTATAAAAATGCAACACGTTTATACGACCTAACACCTGTCTTTCTTAAGATAATTGCCATATCCGTAAGGTTTAGTACTTTATTATCTTCGCAACAACCATTTCTTTAGAGGTCATTCCCATCACACGAACGCTATAAATACCATTGGCCCAAGTCGTCATATCAATCGTAAACGCATTCCCACTTTTCACGTCCGATTGCAATAATCGCCCGTCTAGGCTGAAAACCTCAAAATGATAATCGTCTGCGGGTGCTTTTACTTGTACGATACCATTGGTGGGATTTGGATAAATTTGTAGTTCTTGTTCAAAGGCTGTTTCATCTCCTAAGGTCGATCCTACTTTATATGCAAGAATTAGCGGAGGTCTCGAATAAGTTCCTTGATGTTGATCGCCATTGAGTAAGCTTACATACAAAATTCCAGAACTTTCATCATAGCTCCCCCCTCCGAGTCCCCAGGCATTTTCAGCGAATGGGGTTTCAAATGCGCCAAAGGCATATGGCCTAACTTCATGCGCCGCTTTGGTCCCATGCTTAACATCAAGTAAATCGTTAAGATCCCATAACCAATAGAATTGTGCATAATCTTCAGCATCTGGAGCACAATAACCGCCACATAAATTTCCGTTATTCTGTGTACATTTATAACATACTCCACTGCTATGCCCACCACTATTACCAAGCGTTATATAGGTACGTGTACCGGGAACGATAAAGCCATATACCACTCTAGATAAATGTGTCCAAATATCATTGGTTCCATTCGTATTTGATAAATCGGCATGAAGCGGATGTGTTAAACTAAAATCTAATAATTTTTGCGTTGGTACCGTATTTTCTGTAAATACATCTGCCAAATCAACAGCAAAGGCACTGGGACCAACACTGGCACGAGAAATTATAGGGATTCCACTAGATTGTCCCGTAATATGTGTCCCTCCCATTACCGAAATCAAATCGGTAGGAACAGGTGAAATCCACCCCGAAGTATGTCCAGCACCTCCAGTAAAGGTTTTAAATGAACTAAATTGAGCAGCTTCCAAATCATTGGCTTGTTGGATGGTTAGGGTTGTTTGGGTATTATCTGCTGGAGCATCATAGTATTCATAGGCATTGACGACTAAGGCTGGTGTACCATTATAGGTAGTTGCAAATAACCCACCAATGCGATCGAGACCTTGGGGATTTCCTCCTGATGCTTTATTCAAAACAGGGGTGAAATTTTGTAAAGGTTGCGCAACCATTTTTAACGCATTGATATCCGAACTTTTGACCAATTCTGGAATCGAAAATTCCGCAATCGCCTGATCGTGACTATGACCTACAATATACAGGGAGTGATTGGTTTTGTTGTAGGCAATGGGCCCTTGTGCATAATTCAAATTAGATTCACCAAATTCAGCTGCACTCAATCGAAAAGCACCTTCATATACAAGATCATCTATCTGTAATAAAGGCAATTCGGCTATGTTTTGAGCCGACAAAATAGGATTTAAAAAAAAGAAAAAAAGAAGTAAAACTCGCCGCATAGGAATACTTTTTTAAGTTAGTAAATACGGGGAGATTCATTCTAATTGGCGCAAATATAATAAAAAATTGACAGGTAAAATACCGCTTTAATATCCCTACTATGAGCCATGGTTTGGAATCCTTGAACGAGTATAACTAGAGTTGAATTTATCGCTTTTACATCTTTGCTAATACGACTAATTCTGTTGCGTGTTTATTATTTGTTCTCATTGGTTGCCCATACGTAACGAACACTTTTTCAATCACGCGATAATGTCCAATTAAATTAAAGGCTTCACTCGATTTTCCCTTGTCTAAAACTCTATTAATGTTATGTGCTTCTGAAGTATTCCCTTCATAAATGACTTTTACTGAAGCAATGTAAATTGCTTTTTTTAACACTTTAATTTTAAGGCGCTTTACATTTTTATTTTCTTCAAGAATCTCGATCTCATCATAACTCCTTCCATCTGAAACGGTTTGTTCCCCAATTTTCACCCAGCCTCGAAGATCTGAGGTCGATTGATTTTTAAAGGGGGTCATAGAAGAGAGTGTACAAAAAAGAAAAGAAAAACATAAAAATTGTAATAGAAATCGCATTGGTGTTTTGGGTTTGGTTGTTCTATATTAACGGATCTTTTTACGGGTTATTGCATTTAAATAATTAGTAATGAGTGAAGTAGGATCATATCTTTTTTTTATCTCCTTTGAATGCTTAGCCTACATCCTCAACGGGATGCGTAGCTTTTTTAACTTCCTTGGGAGTTTCTCATGTGTTCCTTTCTATGGGAATGCATACAAATCCGTCATCCCCCTACCCCTGTCGTGTTAATTTCGTTAAAATAAGGTTAAAATTGATAGATAAGCAAATGATTATAAGGTTGTTGTGTTTTATATTTTTTTTGATTTTCAAGATCCTTTATTGATAGTTCCTCAAAAAGTTTACATTTGTATTTTATGTTTAAGTTAATAATTCCCCACGCATTGAATTCCTACACTTAAACAGTTGCTATAAACTAGTTTACTTCTTATTATGCCTATGAAACGAGTGTTTCTTTTTACCTTACTTACCCTCTGTATACAACAGGGATATAGCCAACAAAGTAGAATAAACCCAACGTATATTCAGTATTTACAACAGAAAATCAATACGTATATTTCATGTGTCAGTGAAGAGGATTTAGCCTTTTTAGCTGAATATTCCTCATTTAATCCCACCATTGCAGAATTTTGGGAAACGAACAAATTTAACCCCTATCCTAAACAACAGTTTACAAAGCCTTTTTCTATCAAATTTAAAGATTCTACCTATTTTTCTCCCGTTCCGTTTCATAAAGTTATTACCTCTCGGTATGGATGGCGTCATAGTAGACCACATAAAGGGATTGATATTGATTTAGTTACAGGAGATTCTGTACATTCTGTACTCGACGGAAAAGTGCGCTACGTAAAATACCATTCAGGGCATGGTAAAACGGTTATTGTACGAAATTCCAATGGCTTAGAATTTGTATATGCACATCTATCTAAGCAATTAGTCAAAGAAAATCAGCTCATCAAAAAAGGGGAAGTCATTGGTATTGGTGGCGCTACGGGAAATGCGCGTGGAAGTCACTTACACCTTGAAGCCATGTATAAAGGCGTTCAAATAAACCCAGAATACCTCTTTGACTTCAGTGATAATAATAAAATAAGAAAAGAGGAGATTTGGGTAACAAATGAATGGATTACGCCACATTTACATAGTTCGAAACGTCAAAGTACCGTAAAAATACCTGATTCTTTTGAGGAAGCAAAGGCTAAAAAAATTATCAAATACCGAACACATAAAATTCGACGTGGGGATACCCTCGGAGCCATTGCTAGAAAGTATGGTGTATCTATTTCTGCCTTGTGTAAAGCGAATGGAATTAAACGTACTACTACCTTACGAATTGGGCGTGTACTCATTGTAAGCATGTAAGCTTTTCCTTAAATTGTTGAAAATATGAAGGAGCACCTAGTATTTAACATAAAATACATAGAGGTACTCCTCCGCAATCAACCTTCTTTTTGCAGGGTTTTGATATCAGCAATTAACTGATTCACTGCTGTTTTGTTGAGTCCATTATAGATGCCCCGAATGTGTTTGTTTTTGTCTACAAGGATAAAATTCTCAGTATGTAAAAAATCTGCCTCCGTTTTGGTTTCTCCTAAATCTTCCTCTACGAAGTAAAAAGACCGTCCTAAGGTGTAAATATCACTTCGATCTCCTGTTAATAAATGCCATTTTGAAGCGTTAATACCTTTTTCTTTCGCATATTTTTTTAGGATGGCTACTGAGTCCATCTCTGGAGTAACTGAATGCGATAGCAATAAAACCGAATCATCAGTCTTAAAGGCTTCTTGGATAAGGTGCATATTGCTGGTCATTTGAGGGCAAATTCCAGGACAGGAAGTGAAAAAGAAATCGGCTACATAAATTTTATTCGTCAAGGTTTCTTGCGTAATTTCTTGCCCTTCTTGATTTATAAAACGAAAAGCTGGAATACGATGAAAATTTTCGAGCATACTTTTGTTATTCTCTGAAATCCAATGTGGCGTAAAACTAGCATCCTTGTAATAAGGCAAGGTTTCTACCCTGCTTTGATTCTCTGAAGCGGTTTTACCAGCACATGACAAGAGGAGGGCTATTCCGAAATAGCGTGCTCCTACCCTACTAATTCTGTACAATTTCGTTTTGTAATTCATAACATAAATTTGCGCGTTTTAGTCCAAAAATTCGTCCGTTTTTAGCTTCGTAATTATTGTATAGTTTTCCATTTTCTCTCCATGCCTTTTGCAGTCCTTCTTCATGACCGTCTACCATGTGCATTTCTTTAAATAGATTCCCTGATTGATACCATTGTCGTTGAATTCCATTGGCTATTCCATATTCATATTGTGCTTCTGAACGTATTTTACCATTTTTCCACCAGCTTTTAGCCACTCCATTTAACCGTCCTTCCAAATAGGTTGCTTCATAGCTTTTGATACCGGTGTCAAACCATTTGCGAAAGCTCCCCTCCTTTTTACCTTGAAAATAACTCGTTTCTTTAGCGAGTTGTCCGTTGTCATAGTATTCCGTTACAACTCCCGTAAAGGGTTGATTTTCATAAAAGACCAACCCTTCTTGGGATCTAATTTCAATATCGGCTACCGCTACCTTTTGTAGTATCGTTATGGTATCCCTCGCTTCCTTCTTTTTGGTAGGCGGTTGGCAGGCAATACTACAGACCAAGAGTAACAGATATCCTCGTTTACTGAATGCTACTTGGCGTACCTTGATAATCTCCAGCAAAAAGGATATAGAACTGATTGAGATAGGTTTCATTTTGTATGTGATAATGGTATTCTTCATGGCTACCGTATTGTGTCAAACTGGTATGTCCAAACGAAGCATCTAAATCTGTTGGATACGTTCCTGTGGAATGGCATTTTCTACCATAAAGGAAAAATCCATCCGCCATAATCCCAATCAATTTATCGTCGTCTTCTGACCAGGCTTTGGTTTCTAAGTGATAATGATAACTCTGTGGACCCGTATGGGCAGCGGTATAATCTAAGGAACCTAATGCATCTTTTAGGGGGACGTTTGGGCCTTCTTGATCATTGTAAATCATAGCGCCACTTACGGCTATTCCAATCGGACCTAAGCCGGTAGCTGTACTGCTACTCGCCTTAGTTGGATTAGCAGAAACTGTCAGGCTATACGAACCGTTAAAATCATCAATATTCCCAGGAGCCATATGTTCAAAAGTGGTCACCGTAGGTTCTACAAATAACGGGTGATTCACGGCAGCAGCCGCTGTCACTAAAGTATTTCCCATTGGATCTACCGCAGTTCTCGTTGTAGTATTAGACCAATAAGGAGAACTGTGATTAGGCATACCGTTTGATTCAATGGTTACCGAATTTCCGTTGAGCAAGACCGTCACATTGTTTTCATCAAACTCGGCAAAAGCTGCATGTAATTCAGCGGTTTGCTCCTCATCATCGACATGGTCATTACTACAAGCGATAAAGGTTATCGCTATGAGTACAAGGAGGAGCATCGCGCTGAGCCCAATAACATTATTTTTTTTTTGATTTTTCATTTTCATGGATGTGTTAATTTACTATTTTTCTTTACGTCCTCGTTTTGGCTTAGGTGCTTTCTCAAGCTCTTCAATGGTTAAAAAGCCATCCTTATTGAGATCTATTTTTGTAAAATCATCTTTTAAAGGACCTTTTACCTCTGCTAAGGATAGTTTACCGTCTTCATTCGCATCCAAATCTTTCATAAGTTGCTCGATAGACGGAGGCTTTTGATCGTGTTCTCGGCGCTCTTGCGCTTGACTACTGATACTTCCTGTGAGGATTGCAAAACCGAATGCAATGCCTGTTTTTACGATGTTTAATTTCATTTTATTTGTTTTAAAGTTCGCTATTAAGACTACAAATATGCACAGAGGTTTGGCTCACCATGCCGGTTTTCAGTGAATCTACGGTCCTTTTCAGTGAACAAGGCCATCGGCTGTTTAAACCCGATAATCTCCCGCTGCTTTTGACGTTTTTTTTGGAAGCGATTGTTTTTATTTCCCTTAATTTGTAGTATGAATTCAACAAAACGTTTTGTCTTTCAGGCAATTTTTTGGTTCGTCATCTGGGTAATGCTCTGGTTACAACAAGGCACTGAAAGCAATTTCATCGGAGAGAATCTTCCTGTTTATCTGGCACAAGTTGCCCTGGTAGGCATGCTAATCTATTATACGGGGCCTCGGTTTTTATTCACGAAAAAATACGTACAGTTTGCCGTGATCTCCTTACTCGTAATCGGTATGTATGGTTTTATTACCTTTTTGTTAAGAGATCATAAAGCGCCACCACCACTCGGATTAGCCAAGATTCCCAAAAGACCCCCTTCCATCGTCTTTATGCATAGCTTATTTATCCTAATCTCATATATACTTGGGATGGTTATTGAGTTTGCCGTTTTTACAAAACGCAAAGAAGATGAAATAAAACTGCGTAAAACTGAACATATTCAAACCGAATTAAAATTGTTAAAATCGCAAATTAATCCCCATTTCATTTTTAATTCCCTCAACAATATTTATGCGCTTTCGGCCATTGATGCACAAAAAACTCAAGAGAGTATCAGCCACCTTTCAACCATGTTACGGTATGTATTGTACGAATGTGAAAGGCCTTTAGTCCCTTTACAAAAAGAAGTGGATTACATAGAACACTACCTCAAGTTATTCTCTCTAAAAAGCAGTAAACCCTATGCGATAAAAACGGCTTATGAAGGCATCCATACGAGCCTTGAAATTGCTCCGATGTTACTCATTCCCTTTGTAGAAAATGCGTTAAAACACAGCCATATTGAAAAAAGAAAGGATACCTTTATTGACATTCGGTTGAGCACGGATGATAAGACCATTCATTTTCAATGTAAAAACAGCATTGCCGATAGTTGTATTGAAAAAGATGCTGTTGGAGGTATTGGACTGGAGAATGTAAAAAAACGTCTAGCCATTTTATATCCCGATAAACACAGCTTGCTCTGCGAAGCGCAAGGAGCTACTTTTGTAGTAAATTTAAACATACAAACACAATGATACACTGTGTCATAATTGACGATGAAGAATTAGCGAGAACCTTACTCCGTTCGTATATAGCACGCATTCCTTCATTAACGCTTTTGGGGGATTTTGAAAACCCCTTAGATGCCTTACCATTATTAAAGCAAGAACGGATAGATCTTGTATTTTTGGATATTCAAATGCCTAATGTAAAGGGGACCGATTTCGCCAAATTAATAGACCCTAAGACTAAAGTTGTGTTTACTACAGCCTATGCCGATTATGCGATCCAAGGATTTGAATTAAATGCCTTAGATTACCTACTTAAACCGATTACGTTTGAACGATTTTTAGAGGCGTATAACAAGTTAGCCACATTCCAGAAAAAGGCAGCAGACACTACCCTAACGATTAAGTCGGGGTATGACCTATTTAAACTTAAAATCAGTGATATTGACTACATTGCCAGTGACGGTGAATACGTTGTTTATCATACCGCGACACAGAAAATCATGAGTCATGGGAGTTTAAAAAAACTTGAGGAAACGCTAGATCCCTCTCAGTTTTTACGTATACATCGTTCGTATATTGTAAATCAACAAAAAGTAATTGGTTTAAAAGGGCGCGATTTACTTCTCCAAAACAAAAGGCTTCCTGTAAGTGATTCATTTTACGAGCAAGTTAAATCAAGATTATTCTAAAAAGATACTAGCGATGAATTAACGAAGTAGTGCAGTGAATATCTATAACTTCACTAAGCTATGAGTACTTTCAAGGGGGTAATTAACCTTCGTTTTTTACTAATTTCTTGATTAAACTTGTGTATTTAATAGCCAAGGCTTGTAAATTGTTATACCCACTAATATCTAATTTTTTGGCAATATTTGTGCGGTGATTATCAATGGTTTTGGGACTATTAAACAGGTCTTCCGCAATTTCAGCCGTAGAAAGGTTTTCAGAAATTTTCGACAGTACACGTATTTCTGTTTTAGTCAATTCGGCTAAATTTCGCATCAAGTGTTCCGTTTCTTCAATTTCACTTCGATGCCGTTCAAAAAAGGCTCTACAATTTCTCCCTTCGTATAAATTGCCCAATTTGATTTGTTGAAGACATATTTTAATTTCATCATGCATACTATCCTTAAAGAGAAATCCATGAGGTTTTAATTTTTTGGCTTTAAGTAAAGTTGGAATATCCATACTATTTGTCAAAATAACAACGCGTTTTTCAGGATGTTTATCCCTTAAAATCTCTAAGGTTTCTATCCCTGAAACCGAAGGCATTTCTAAATCGAGAATAACATAGTTTGTCTTCTCAATTTGATCTAAGACTTCCTGACCATTTTCAGCTTCACCAACCACATAAAAATCATCAAAAGAATTGATTAATATTTTTAATCCAAGTCGCACGATATAATGATCGTCTGCAATGAGTACAGGTATTTTTTCCATAATCTTTTATTTCAGCGCGTGTAATTCTAGTGTAAAGATTGAACCTTGTGGTTCATTAGCAGTATATACTATTCTAGAATTCACCTGTTTCAACATTTTTTTACACAGGGATAATCCAATACCATACCCTTTTTCCTTATTCGTTCCAGCAGTCGAAGGTACACGTTCTGTATTTTGACTCAATAATACATGTGTTTCTTGGTCAAAACCAATTCCGGTATCTGCAAATTCAATATCCACTTGTTCTTCGGATATTTTATGTATCCGAATGTTAATCCTTCCATTTTCTGGAGTAAATTTCACCGCATTCGAAAGAAGATTTCGCAGTGCAAAGTCCACAATATTTAAATCAGACTTAAACAAAATATCAGAATCATCCCGTTCAAATTCTAAGGTTAAATTTTTACTTTCCAAACTGCTTTCTACAAGCTGTATATTAGCTTCAACTAACTCGTTTAAATTAAATTCACTGGGGATTACCGTAATTCCAGAAGATTGACTGATGGTCCAATTTAAAATATTATTTAAAAAATTAAGTTGATTTGAAGTCGTTGACTCTATAATTGCTAAATTTTTTTCCAGTTCTTTTTTATCTAAAACAGACAAATTACGACGAAGGATAACCAACAAATTACGTAAATCCGTCATGGGACTTTTTACATCATGAGCAATAATAGATAAAAGTTCATCTTTTATATTGTTTAATCCAGCCAGCTCTTTACGTCGGGCTTTAAGTTCTATATTTGTTTGGCTCAGTTTCTTGTACTGTCTATTTATCTTTTCATTTTGTAGGGCTAATAAACGTTGTGCTTTTCGTTTTTGGAAATAAGAAGTCAACAATAATATTAGGAAAAGTGCAATGAGCACCGTAAAGATAATTAATCCCTGAATTTGTTGTTTCCTATTTTTTAATTGGAGTTCTTTTAGATTGATATTAATGGTTAAGTTCGCTAATTCAAGTTCTTTTCGCTTTAATTCATTTTGAATTTCAATTTGTTCGTTCTGGTTCAGAAATTGTTTTTCTTTAATGGAGTTTTCTATGCGTAAAAATTGTTCTAGATATCCTAAAGCAAGGGTGCTATTTTTATTTTGTTTTTCAATTTGAAATAAGCCTTTATAAGCATCTCTTAGAATGCCTTGGTTTACAATACGATCAGATGCTTCAATCACCTTTTTATAATACCCACGTGCAATGTCAAATTTTGATACCTGTTGATAATAATTTCCTAAATGTTCATACGCTTCATATTTTACCTGAACAAAATGATAACTTGTTGCCAAGTTTTTTGATCGCATATAACAGGCAAAAGCTTCTTCATATCGTTTCGTAAGGAAATACAAATCGCCCAAATGCAATAAGTTTGTACAGACATCTTTGTTAAGACCCAATTGTTCATATCCTTCAATCGCCTGTGTATAATGCAATACCGCTTTATCAAGATGTTTTAAGCGTACCTGCGTTTCGGCAATTTTTTGTTCGGCTCTATAAATTCTCAAGGGAAGTACGTTGGTCTTAGCTTCCCGTAAGGCATTTTCAAAAGAAGACAAGGCGGAATTATAATCGTTTAAATTATAGCTAACCGTCCCCACATTCATAAAATACTTATAGCGATCTACTTTAATTTTTAAATCGTTGATCATCGCATAGCACTGCAAGTAGAGGTCTAGTGACTTTTTATAATCCCCTATATTGTTATAGAGTAACCCTAAATTATTCAGGATGGTAAATTCATTGTCTTTGTCTCCTAACTCCTGATAAATTTGCAAGGCTTGTGTATAACTCTCTTCAGCCTCTGAAATAAAATTAAGGTCGCTCTCTACCAAACCTCGCAAGGTATGATACAATGCTTTTTCTTCCTGTATACGCGGATGGTTTTCAATATGTTTCAGTATGGCTAAACTTTCTGTAAAAAGCTCATTGACATAAAGTGCTGTGATGTAGTTTGTTGCTGTCGTAAAGCGTAAGCGTTCATCAGTAATAGAATCGTAATAACTATACGCTTTTTCAGCATATCGCAAACTCAATTTAGGATCCTTATTGATATGTTCATAATAGGCATGAGAAAGGGTATTAAGTTTCTGTTCAACGGAAAGGGTATCCAACGATTGTTGGGCATATCCTGCCGAAGCCATCAAACCAATGCCTAGTATAATTACTAAAAAGAATCTGCCATTAATCATTTGCGAATAATTATACAAATATACTTGAACAGATTGATTTATAATTTAATCTCATAAAAAATGAGGAATTCTCCCTAGAAAGGAAGTACTTGATTCTCTTAATTTTGACAGACAATAACAAATAATGTGCGCGTCTCACAAACTTTCGTGACATTATCAACTAGTAACTAAATCATTTAATCTAATTTTTATGAAAACAACAACGTATTTTAAACAGGTTCTATTATTTGTTGGAATTATCGGAACCCTTGTCACAACTAGCTGTAGTGATGACGGAGAATCATTAAGTGATCTCACCGGAATTCTATCATTTGGTTTTACCGATGAAATTGCAAAAGATTTTATTTTTGAAGTAGACAATTCAAATTTCGTTATTAAAAACAACGATAGCCTACCGTATCAATTTGATGTTAGTCAATTGACGGCACAATTTACTACGATAGAAGGTTCAACGGTTACGGTAAATGGTATCCCTCAAATCAGTGGTCAAACTACCAATGATTTTAGCAGTCCTGTTACCTACGTAGTAACGGCCGAAGATGGTAAAACAACAAAAACCTATACGGTTGACTTAGCTGTTGCTCAATTAAATCCAGAAGGTTTAAAATGGAATCAAGCAAGTCCAAATGCCTTTGATGCTTCGTATGATTCGCAAGCTTATTTTACTATTGCAAATAAGCATTTTATGATTGTTGGTAAAACGAAAACATCAGACGTTAAGTTATACAGTTCTACTGATGGAAAAACATGGACAGAAGAAACTATTACGGGTGATTTCCCAGCAGGAACCAATCACAATATTGTAGTACGTGATAACGTAGCCTATGTGGTTGGATTTATAGAAATGTCTGATCCTTATGGTTTAGGTATACCTGAATACTATCAACAAGATCTTTCTATCGATTTGTACTCAACTACAGATGGACTAACATGGACTAAAACAGAAGGTGCTTTAGGTTCAGGTGAAGGTTGGGGTAAAGTGTTTTACGGTAGAGTTAATACGCCTTCGTTCAATCTTGATAATACAATTTATGCCGTGGGTGGTAATACTCCGGTATTCCAGAACTTTAATGGAGGAAAAGGTGAAGGTGGTGTGTTTTACCCACCAGCAAATGTAAAAAACAACACGCTAATTTCTACCGATGGAGTTACTTTTACTGAAAGTGAAGATTACACGGCTGAAATGCCACGAAGAACACATGCCGCTTCTTTTATAAAAGATGGTAAGATGTATATTGTTGGTGGATTAACTAGACCAGGAATTCCGTTAAGTGATGTGTGGAGTTCTACCGATGGAGTTACGTGGACTCAAGTATCTGATGGTGCATTTCCTGCACGTTTTAAAGCCAGTACCATTGTCTATGACGACAAAATCTGGATGTTTGGTGGTATTTTAATCGATGGAACTAACCCTAAAGACATCTTAGTTTCTAGTGATAATGGAGTTACTTGGGAAACTGCCGCAGAAGATCAAGCACTTCCTGATAATTTTAAAGCGAGATGTAATGCCAAAGTAGTAGTTGATAATGACGGTAACCTCATTATCATGGGTGGTGAAAGTTCTGTGTTAGGAGACGAAGGACTTGAATACACTACGTTAACAGACATTTGGATTGGTAAATTAAATAAATTAAACTAATTAATAGGCCTTTATTTAGGATGACTAAAATGTCGATCAAGGCATTCTAGTCATCCTTAAGGCTATTAATTTAAATTACTTCGCTTCTATTTCACATAAATCTACCTAAACCTATAGAGATGATAAAACACGTACTATTGCTATGCTTATTGAGCATTTCATTTTTAAATGCGCAAGAGGTATCAAAAATTCAAACGCTAAAGTCAGTTCAACTGAAAGGAACCGTATATGCAGAGGAGGATAAACAACCCATATTTGGTGCCACCGTACTGGTAAAAGGTACAAAAAACGGTGTCAGTACCGACTTAAATGGAAACTTCAGTATTTCTGTTAATCTAAAAGACGTCTTAGTTATTACTTCCATAGGTTTTGAAACATTTGAAAAACAAATAACGGATGATAGAAAGCTTGAAATTTATTTGAAAAATAGCATTGAAACCCTTGGGGAAGTAACCATTATTGGGTATGGAACTCAAGAAAAAAGGGACTTGACAGGATCTATTAGTTCTATTAAAGGAGCTGATATTGATAAAACAGTTTTAAGTTTTGACAATGCTTTAACGGGGAAATTATCAGGTGTACAGGTACTATCCAGTTCTGGAGTACCAGGAAGTGCAACAGCGATTACCATTCGCGGTATTAGTTCCTTAAATGCTAACAGTAATAATCCATTGATTGTAATTGATGGAATCCCCGTATATGGTTCAGACCGAAACAATAACACCACTGGATTTGGACGAACTTCCGTTCCTGCTGTGGGTTTTGGAGGAACTTATGTGTCAACAAGGTTAGACAATAAGGAAGAGTTTGAGCGAAATCCGTTAGCGATGCTCAATCCAAATGACATTGAGTCCATTGAAATCCTTAAAGATGCTTATGCTACTGCCATTTATGGGTCAAGAGGTGCCGCAGGAGTTATTCTTATCACCACGAAAAGTGGTAAATCAGGAAAAGCACGAATTAATTTAAACTACGCGACAACCATTTCACAAATCATTGCTAAACCAGAAGTTTTAAGCGCGAGCGAATACTCAGATTTTTATAATACTTATACAAACAGTAATAAATATCCTTTAGAAGCAGAAACGAATTGGCTCGATGAAACACTTCGATCAGGAATTACGAATAGTGTTAATTTTTCTATGTCTGCTGGTAATGATAAAATGAATTATTTTTTCAGTTCCTCTTATTTAAATCAAGAATCTTATATCGTTGAACAGGACTATGAAAAATTCAATACGCGTATTAACTTAGACTATAAATTTTCGGATAAATTTAAGTTTGGAACCAATTTTTCCATTAATTTTTCAGATAATAATGCTTTAAATGCACAAAGTATTTATAGAAATTCGGTATTGAAAGCTCCAAATATCAAAGCAAAAACAGATTTGAATACCTATTATTTTGGGTATAGTCCAAATGCAGGTGGCTTAATAGATAATCCATTAGCACAAGCCTATGAGGATATTAATTACATAAAAGACGCGAGAACAATTGCCAATATTTTTCTTGAATACAAACCTTTTTCTTGGCTTACATTAAAATCAGAAGGAGGAATAGATAACTTCACTTCGGAAGCGTATAGCCGAATCATTAGTAGACCAGATATTCAAGGAGGTAATGCAACCCAAGTTACTACACAAAATCGAAAATTTGTGGTTAATAACACAGCAACCATGGTAAAAACATTTGATAATTTACATGCCGTTAATGCAGTAATTGGTCAAAGTTTTGAAACTTCACGTGAAATGAATACCGCTATTTGGGGACGAGAATTTAGCAGTGACGAAGTCCTGTCTATTAGCAGGGCTGGAGAAAGAGGAGTTCAAAACAACCTTATTGGTGAATGGGCCTTATTTTCTGCTTTTGGGCGATTAAATTACCAATTCAACCACAAATATTTGGCTGGGGTAACCTATCGAATTGACGGTTCTTCGAGATTTAATAAAAATAATCGTTATATCGGATTCCCTTCCTTTTCCGTTGGATGGAGAATTTCAGAAGAATCCTTCTTAAAAGATATTAAAGCAATTGATGAGATTAAATTTAGAGCGAGTACGGGATATACCGGTATTGATGGATCTAGTGGATATTATGGAAATCAAGGACAATATACCTTACAAGGAAATGGGCTTCAATATGCAGGAACACAAATCCTACAAGCCAAACAACCCAACAATCCGAATTTGAAATGGGAACGAACTAGAACGTTAGACCTAGGTTTAGATGTAAGTTTATGGAATGAACGTCTCGATTTAAAAGTAGATTATTATCATAAAAAAATCACCAATCTTCTTTATTCTTCTGCCGTACCATGGTTTTTAGGCTATGACAGCCAACAACAAAACATTGGTGATATGGAAAATAAAGGAATTGAAGTTGAATTGAGTGGCGATATTATTCGAACTCAAAATATAACTTGGAACGCTAATTTTAATATCTCAAGAAACACTAATAAAATCCTAAAATTAAACTTTGACGGAAGTCATGCTGGTGGAGCATCCTTAGGGTATAAGTATTTTGCAGAAGGTGAATCAGCCGGACAATTCTATATGTACGATTGGGCTGGGGTAAATCCACTTACCGGAAATCCCCTATGGAATTATCCTGATGGAACACAAAGTGAAGTCCCTCCAGCGAGCCTTTTTGCTAACTCCATTGAATACAGAAGACCTATGGGGGATGCAGCTCCAGATTTTTATGGAGGTTTGACAAATTCAATACGATATAAGAATTTTAAACTTGATTTCTTCTTTTCATTTTCTTCAGGAGGTCAGTTGTACAATGGTACAAAAGCATTATTAATGACCTATGCCACGTCCGAATCGCATAATTTAAGTCGTGACATCTTAGATTACTGGAAAATTATTGGTCACAAAACGGATGTACCTCGGTTAGATAACGCCTCTATTATCACACGTGGTGGGTTTGGAGGAACGACAGATTATATTTCTGGACGCGATTCAAATCGCTTTTTAGAGGATGGATCGTATATCCGTTTAAAAAATATAAATCTGAGTTATGATTTACCTCAAAAATGGTTACAAAAAAACTTTATTAATTCTTTGTCTATCTATGTACAAGCCAATAATGTATTAACCTTTACGAAGTATTCTGGACTAGATCCTGAAGTAAGTGCTTTTGGTTCGTCTGCATTGCTCAGTGGTTATGACGAATTAACCATGCCTCAATCAAAATCGTATTCAGTTGGATTAAACATTGGATTTTAAACAAAACATCATGAAAAAATTTTCTATTAAATTTATTTTATTAACGCTGTTAGTCGGGTTATATGCATGCGATAGTCAATTGGATTTAGCCCCAACAGACATAATTATTGAAGAACAGGTATTTGCTGATGAAGCAACAGCAGAAACGGCTTTAGCAGATAGCTATTACCAACTATTTTTGGCTGCCACAGGCCCCACTTTCGTGATTGCAGACGCTTCTCTTCCCTATGTTGGATTAAAACCTAACAGCACGTACCTTAACTATACGAGTGGTACCTTAGCTCCTACTGATTATGAAGTTAACGATATCTGGAGTTCCTATTATAAAGCCATCAATGTATCTAATGTCTTTATTGATAAAATTCCTATTTATGGCAACTATAATGAGGATGTAGAACGTCAACATATTGCCGAAGCTAAATTTACGAGAGCTTTTGCGTACTTGGGGTTACTTGTCTATTATGGAGATGGTGCCCTGACTGAAAATATGAATGGTCAAGGATTGCCATTACGACTTAAACCCTATGAAGGATTTGACGATTCGCAATTAATTTCAAGAAGCACCAATGGCGAAGTTTATACGCAAATAATTAAGGACTTAACGGAGGCGATACCTGATTTACCCGAAAGCTATAGCGATGCGGTTAAAAATAAGGCAAGAGCTACCAAAGCAGCGGCTTATGGTTTACTGTCAAGGGTGTATTTATACATGGGTGAGGGAGCCTATCAAGATTGTGTAGATGCGGCTAATGAAGTACTCAACTATCCGCAATATAAATTAGATCCAGATTTATTGAATTTATTCCCTTTAAATACCGATGGAACTACCTCTAAATTTAGTGATGAAGTACTTTTCGGATTTCCAACTAGTTCAAATAAAGGAAATTTTCAGTTTGGTACCAATAATATTGGGTACTATAATAAATATGTATTTGTAGACAGTGATTTTATTGAAAGCATAGATCCTAATGATAAGCGAAGAACCGAATTAATCGTTCAAGGTAATCCATTAATTTCAGATCCCGTGACTAAATTTGAGAAAACTACTTTCAAATTTAACAATCCAGATGGTCGCGATGACGTTATTATGATACGGTTGGCAGAAGTGCTCTTAAACAAGGCAGAAGCCCTCGTTCATTTAAATGGGATAAACAGTGAGAGTGTAAAGATTTTAAATGATATCAGAGAAAGAAGTAATCTCGATCCTATTTTAGAAAGTGATTTCAATTCTCCTGAAGAACTCTTAACCGCCTTATATGACGAGCGTTACATTGAAACCGCGTTTGAAGGGAGAGCACGATTTGACTTTATTAGAACACAGCGCCCATTGAGAAATCCGAACCTTGAAGAAGACTTAAAAGTATTTCCAATTCCTCAAAGAGAAATTGATATTTCAAAAGGAATACTAACACAAAATCAAGGATATAATTAATTGGAATTTAAATTGAATCAACCATAATGAAAAACAGATATAAAACACTGATATTATTTTGTGTACTTGCAATAGGTACCTCCGTCTTGGCACAAGAATATAATATCAATTTCCATCATGATTTGAAGTGGAAAAAAGCCTTGAAAATGGCTAAAAAACAAAATAAACTCATTTTTGTCGATGCCTACACAACGTGGTGTGGCCCGTGTAAGACCTTGGCAAAAGAAGTCTTCACCCAAGAAAAAGTAGCCAATTATTTCAATGAAAATTTCATCAATCTTAAGGTGGATATGGAAAAAGGTGAAGGGATCACCTTAAAAGATACTTGGAAAGTGAGCGCGTATCCAACCTTGTTATTTATAAATGCAGATGGTGTAATTGAACATACCGTGGTGGGTGCTTCTGGAGCTGATGAATTTTTACGCTATGCAAAAATGGCTTTGGATGATGATCTAAAGGCTATAAACCTTCAAAAAAAATACGATGAAGGAAATCGCGAACCAACATTTATGTACAATTACCTTTTTTCGTTGCGTTTGGGATATTTAAAAGACAAAGAACGTGAAGTGGCTAATGCCTATTTAGCCTCCTTAACTAAGGATGATCTTTTAAAGGTTGAATATTGGGATTTTATTAAGGATTTTGTCAACGATCCTTCCTCTAAAAAATTTGAATATATCGTTACGAACCGTCAAAAGTTATATGATGTGGTAGGGAAAGAAGCCGTGAATGAAAAAATTTACAACACCTATGCTGATCAATTACAATCATGGAGTTATTGGATTGAAGGTAACGCTCCTTTTGAAACAGAAAAAGAAGAATCCATCATTAACTTTTTACAAGCAAGTGATTATGATAAAGCACCTACCCTACTCTCAAAATTATTAGCAAATAAATACAAACGAGAAGGTAAAAATGAATTATATCTCGCTACATTAGATTACATTGTTCAGTTCAATTTAGAAAAATCTCCGCGTGCCATTGTTGATTATGCTTCTACAGTACTTAAGCATTTTGAATCGTCAAACATCGCCTTAGCCAAAGCATTAAACTGGATAAACATTGCCGATGCAAAAGAAAAAAGAGTTGAACATCGCGTAGCGATTTTAGAAACTAAAAGTAAACTATTAACAAAATTAGGAAATAAAACTGAAGCCGAATTAGCTGCGTTAGCTGCTAAAAAAGCAGAAGATGCAGCAATAAAGGCAGGTACTAAAATTAACTCTGTACCCGCATTTCAAATGTTGCGAATGAAACCTAAAAAATAAATTGACCTGTATACAACCCACTGATTATGAAGTTGTAGAATTTAATAATCAGTGGGTTTAATATCTTATGACGTTAATGTTTTTAAGAAAATAAATGTAACTTTGGAGCTCAAATAAAACGATAATTATATTTAAACCCAATGCCAAATTTTAAGGATTATCAAACGGATACTCTACAGCAGATTGATTCAATCAAAACTTCGCTGCCCGACACATTTAAAGCAGTCAAGTTAATTCCTGCTCAAAAGATCAGCAATAATGACGGGGCAATTATCCCATCCGAAGCAATCCTAATGAAAAAATTAACCCCCGCGGTACATTCCCATGATATCCAAGATATTCATACCCCCAATTATTATTTAATTGGAGGAATTAGTTTAGCGACTATTTTGATTATAGTCCTTATTTTGAGAAAATATACTAAAAAAAGCAAACGTTAATTCTTCAAAAGCTTTTGAGTACATTACTTTACTGCAATCATCGAAATTTCTACATTCACATCTTTTGGTAATCGCGCCACTTGCACCGTTTCTCTTGCAGGAGCTACATTTTCATCAAAATAACTTCCATAGACTTCATTAATCTTTGTAAAATCATCCATGTTTGAAATAAAAATAGTTGATTTTACAACGTGAGAAAAATCCATTTCTGCCGCAGCTAAAACGGCTTTTAGATTCATCATAACCTGGTGGGTTTCTTCTTGTATCGAATTTAAAACCATTTCTCCGGTCAATGGATTTACGGCAATTTGTCCTGAGGTGAATAACATATTTCCGGCCATGACAGCTTGATTATAGGGTCCGATAGGACTGGGGGCATTTTTGGTGGTAATGATGTGTTTTTGCATGATGTTTTTTTATTATGTTTTTTATTATGTTTTGTGCTAAATTATTTCCCTTCAATAAAACTGTTAACTCGTAATTTAAAACTTACTGGTATGATACTTTACCAACCCATCAATAGGTCGTTTCACAAAGTTTCCAACGGTAAATCCCATTTCTAACGCGACTTGTTTAATTTCATCTTGAGACAAAAAAGCTATAGATCCAGCAAAGTGCACTGGAACTGTTTTTAATTCTTCTTTAAATTGAAAAATCATATTTTTCGAAAAAAGTCGAATTCCGTTTTTAATCAACTCCTGAATGTATGCAGTTTCTTTATGAAGAAACATGAATTCTGCAAAGGTGGCTAGATAGGCATTGGGATTTGCATTTTTATATAAATTGTATTTAATGAAGTCTGCATCTAAATTATACCGATTTTTAAATGATACACTCACGTTTTTTGGCATATGATTAAAGTAATAATCTCGAATTAATTGTCGGCCAAAATAATTACCACTTGCATCATCCATTATTGAATAGCCAAGTGATTTTACGCGCTGTACAGATTCTTTTCCGTTATAATAAGTACAATTAGATCCTGTACCTAAAATACATACGACGGCGGGTTCATTTCGATTAACTGTTGAATAAACAGCACCCAAGGTGTCTTCTGCTACGGTTACTTTTGCATTATTAAAATATACTTGAAGTACCTGTGTCAATGCCAGTTTTGGTCCGTCAGTTCCACAACCTGCACCATAAAAAAACAATTGATTTACTTGATCTTTATACAGTTGTAATTCGGGGTGTTCTTGAATTCTACCCAGTAATTCATCCGGTGATAAAATGGCAGGGTTTAACCCTTTGGTCCTAATTTTTTCGCACAATTGAGTCCCTTGTTCATCCACAGCAATCCAATCGCACTTCGTAGAGCCACTATCTACAATAAATATCATCTATTATTTTTTTGTAAATGTAATGCGTTAATTTTAAAATTAAAATAATTGGTTGCGATTAAAATGGCACAGTCTGAAGGAACTAGTGAAACAGCGGGGTGATTTAAGGACGGTTTTTTGAGGATGAATTGATTAATAATTTATGATTGTTGAAGTATTTGTTTGGAATTCATAAAGACCATTGTATTATAAGGGGTAGCCTATCTATAAAATTCAGCACATTTTAACAATTCGTGAATTTTAAGCGTACCTCTCTTTATTCGTGGAATACTGCGTACCGACGAGAAATATTCGTGTGAAAGAAAGCCAACGTACCAGCTGACCCCTCTCTAAAATTCATCTACAAGACCTGTTTGGATGTTCAGTCCTGTGTTAAAAAAAACGCTAAAAACGCAAGTATTTTACTCTTTTTTCTGTAGTTTGACCCTAACTGCATTTAGGCCTTTCATTCCTTTTTCAAGTTCGAAAGAAACTTTATCATTTTCAGTAATTTGATCAATTATTCCACTTACATGGGTAAAGTATTTTTCTTGATCTTCTGCATCAATGATAAAGCCAAACCCTTTGGAAGTATCAAAAAAGGAAACGGTTCCTTTTCTAACAGGATCGATGGCTTCTCTTCCACCTTCTTCTATTTTTGGAACACTAATTGAAATGTCTTCGACATCTATTTCCACTTTTAAGGACGGATCTGGCGGGGTGTCCGTTAAATTACCATTGAAGTCTACATAGGCGAATTCAATTCCTTTTTTACCATTAATTTCTGCTTCGGCTTTACGAGCCTCCATTTTTTTTCTTTTGTCTTCACGTTTTTTCAAACGTTTTTTCTCTTTTTCAGTTTTATTATATGTTTGTTGTGATTTAGCCATATTTTAATTTAAGGATTTTTATGTTATTTTGGTAATATATCTATTTTTCTAAATATTTACCCTATTTTTTTAAAAAATTATCAATAATTAGGCCACGATTAGATTTGAGTAGGTTTAGAACAATGATAATTTCTATGGAAGTTCAATGGTTCAGTCCTATTGAAAGTACATGACACCAGACATTCATAAACATTTTAACCTAGGGATAAAACTATTTAAAAAAACAATCCGCAAAAGTGATTTAAGCGGATTGTTTCAGTTTTTCGCACTTTGTTCTTTCAGAAGCTCCACAAAACCATTCATTATTTGCAACTACCATGTTCAATAGATTGGGATGAAGCAGTGTTTGTTTTGGGGGCTTATCTAAAAGGAACGCCCTTTATTATGGGCTTAAATTTGAAAATATAAAAGGGTTTTGTTGATTGATCTATACCATTATTAAAAATGGCTCCTTTGTTTACTTGGGCTGTAGAAACGTACATAAAACCATCCACATGATTGTAACTTACCCCATCGGGCCATACCATATTTTCATGTTGTGCCATGGTTTTGACTTGTCGATCTTTGGATAAAACCACTGCCACGCTTTGAGTTTCTAAGGCAGTGAGATAGATATTTCCATGTATATCAATACTCATTCCTCCGTTATTGGGCTTTTTTGAATAGGTTTCAATGCGTTGGTCTAGCTCGGGTTCTGTCAGTTTTTCGTCGATTAAATCCGTTATCTTAATCCGATATATTTTCGTCCCATTGAGTGGGCCGTAATAGAGGTATTCAAATTGAGCATCCGCAGTAATTCCATCATTACCTACCATTAAATCTTTACCATTTACCGCCAAGTGCTTACCTTTAATTACGGTAGGTGTTTGCTCTGGTTTTGTGGTGCGTGTTCCTTCTAACAATCGACGGGTTTTACCAGTTTTCATGTCTACTAAGATAAAAGCGCCTTTACTTCCATCGCCACCATTACCAATGCCTTCATCTGCAATAATAAAATAGCCTTGTTTGGTATCTACCACCATGTCATTCGGTTGTGATTCTTTGGGAACGGTAGAAGACGGTAGGTAATAAATTCGTTCTAATTGATTGGTTGTTGTATTCCAGCCTACAATTTTGGGAGTTATATCGTTTCGTTGTGCCATATCTAACATCCAAATAATTCCGTTTATATCATTTCTGATACCGAGTACATTACTTAAGTAATGATCGTCTGACTCCCGTGGAGTATTCCATGCCTTGTTGGGGAATGGTTTACTTTTTTTGGTTTTAGCATCCATGATCATCACTCTGTTTGCGGGGGCAAAAAAAGGATGATGGCTGTAGACTAGGTCGCCTGTAGTTGTAAATGTAATATTACCAACGGCTTGATCTGTGGTGGTAACTATTTCTGTTTCAGTGATGGGTGTTTGGGCGTAGCCAATCACCCCAATTATAAGTAGACTTAAGCTACGTATGTGTTTGTTCATTTTAGTTGCTTTTTTTTAAATATTCAGGGAGTTCTTTAGACAGCCAATCCTGACGAACAGGTACGTGGATATCTAAATCAACGGTTTTTTCTAATGCCCAAAACTCATGTGGGATATTTTCAGGAAATACAATAACTTCTCCAGCACCAACGACCACAAAAGTTTCTTTACCGTCAATAATGGTTTTGATATTAACCTTACCAGACATGATGTAGGTAATTTGTTCGTTAGGGTGTTTGTGCCATGGAATATGTGCGCCTTTTTCTAAATTGAATAGGGTCATTTGCCCTTTTTCTCCGTGAAACCATTTGCGTTGGATACCTGTTCCTATGGTTTCAGATGGCATATCATCGAAATTGAAATGCTGAACCTTTGAGGTTGCAACAGTATCAATGGTCGTAACTTGTGCAGTTGCATTATATATACATACTAATGAAATGCTTACGATGATGATTAATTGTTTAATGTTCATAGTTTCATGGTTTTTGAATTAAAATAAAATCACTGTTTTACCAATAGATGCACTTGATTCCTGTAGCTCATGGGCTTTCTTTAAATTGGCTACGGTAAATCCTTGAAGGGTGGTTGACAAGGTCGATTTGATCGTTCCGTTGGTTAACAATTCGGCCACATGGTTTAAGATTTCGTGTTGTCTCTCCATATCATCGGTAGTATACATTGAGCGCGTATACATTAACTCCCATGAAAAAGTAACACTCTTCGATTTCATGATATTTAAATCTAGGGGTTTGCTACTTTCTGTAATTGATACTATATGTCCTTGTGGTTTTATGATGTCGGCAGCAGTTTCCCAGTATCCTTCTAAATCAACAAAATCTAAAATATAGTGAACTTGCGCATGTCCTATTTTTTCTAATTCCTCTTTTAAATGATGGTGATTTACGACATAATCAGCGCCTAAGTCTTTACACCATGCGATTGAATTTGGTCTAGATGCCGTTGCTATTACGGTAAGGTTTGCAAGCTTTTTAGCTAATTGGATGGCAATAGATCCTACACCGCCAGCTCCAGCTAATATGAGAATTGATTTTCCCTGGTCTTTTTCTGGGTTAATTTTGATTCTATCAAAGATCGCTTCGTAGGCAGTTAAGCTTGTTAATGGCATTGCGGCAGCTTCTGCGATGCTAAGATTGTTGGGTTTATGACCTACAATGCGTTCGTCAACGAGCTGAAATTCAGCGTTACTTCCACTTCTTGTGATGTCACCTGCATAATAAACAGCATCTCCGACCTTAAATCGCGATGTTTTATCTCCAACCGCTTCGACGATTCCAACTGCATCCCAACCAATAATTTTGGGACTGTCTAAGATTTCATCTTTTGCCGTGGATTGACGTATTTTAAAATCTACTGGGTTTACAGAATTGGCCTGTACTTTAACGAGTAAATCAAATCCTTTTGGTTGTGGTTTTTCTATGTCAAATAAAATAAAACTGTCTTTTTCTTGAATGGGTAATGATTGTTTGAATCCTATTGCTTTCATGTTCGTTTGTTTTTTTGTGATTATTTTCATCTTTTATTGTATAATTATTATATGACAGATCGTATGAGTCCACCTTCCACGCGGATAGCAGCTCCATTTGTTGCAGAAGCTAAGGGACTAGCATAATACACAATGGTATTTGCGATTTCATCAACTGAGGCAAATCGTTGTAGTAAAGAAGTTGGACGCATATTTTTAAAGAAATTAATTGCTACTTCTTCTTCAGAAATATGATCTGTTTTAGCTAAATCTTTGATAAAGCCAGTAACACCTTTTGATTTTGTTGGTCCTGGTAAAATTGTGTTAACCGTAACATTTGTTCCTTTTGTTAATTCTGCTAATCCCCTACTCACGGCCAATTGCGCAGTTTTTGTCATTCCATAGTGGATCATTTCATCAGGAATAAACACCGCTGATTCACTTGAAATAAAGATAATTCGGCCCCAATTCTTTGTCAACATCTTTGGGAAATAGTGGCGTGCTAGCCGGATGCCACTGAGAACATTGGTCTCAAAAAATCAATACCAATCTTCATCGGAGATATCGCTAAAGGCTTTTGGTTCAAAAATCCCCGTATTATTTACTAAGATATCTACTGTTGGAATTGATTTGAGTACGTTGTTAATATCGCCAACCTTAGAAAAATCAGCTGCAATACCAGAAATATTGTCATTTTTAGTACGGGTTTTTAATTGAGTCACAGCTTCATCTACACCTGCATTTGTTCGACCATTTATTATAACGGTAGCACCTTCATGTAAAAAACGTTCTGCAGTGGCAAATCCAATACCCGCAGTAGAACCAGTGATGAATACAACTTTATCTTTTATTTTTAAGTTCATTTTTTATTAATTTAACCTGTTTACTTCCATTTGATATTACATCCCATGCTTGGTTTTTGGTCTGTTGACACCTTTTTACCTAATAATAAAGCATCTAAGGCATTGGTCAAATCAGCACCTGTAGCTTCTCCTATGCCTGGTCTTGTTTCATCAAAACGTCCTCTATAAACACAATTTAAATTGCCATTGAATATGAAAAAATCGGGAGTACATTCAGCTTTGTACGCTTTAGCAACCGCTTGTGTAGCGTCGTATAGATACGGGAACGTATAGCCTTCCTTTTGGGCAACTTGGGTCATGTATTCCGGTGCATCTTCTGGGGTATACTCAATATCGTTACTACTTATCGCAATAAACTGAATGCCTTTGGATTGGTACGTTTTCGCTACTTCGACTAATCTTGAATTAATATGATGTATAAACGGACAGTGGTTGCAGATAAAAACAACAACGGTTGCAGTATCTGATTTTAATTGGGCTAGTGATGTTATCTTTCCAGAGACTGTGTCTAGTAAGGTGAAATCTGGCGCTTTTGCTCCTAACTCCATCATCGTTGAATAAGCTAATGACATAATAGTTTGTTTTTAATGTGTAATAAATTTGTGAGTATTTCGGGGTGTATTAGTTTCCAATTTCGGTCATTTCATTTAACGTAAATGACGCTACTTTGTCGTCAGTGACTTTTATATAATGTGCTAAATGATCATTCTCCATATGCTTTTGCCACAAGGCACGATTCACCCATTTTTCATGAAATAAAAAGATAGATGGATTTTCATTATCCTCGTGAAGATCATAGCTTATATTGCCTTCTTCTGCTCTGGTAATGGCTAATAATTTTAGCAATTCATTTTTTACAAATTCTCGATGGGCTTCTTTGGCTTCGATTCTTGCGATAATTGTTAAATACGATTTTCTCATAGCATCTGTTTTTAATTACTCGACAAAGGTACAGGCACACTTCCCTTTCAATGAAGTATGAAAAATGGATAATAATGTATAATTAAAGGTTATTGAGTATGGAATTTGTTAAATCACCTCATTTTTAACAAGTTTAACTTCAAATGAGGATGAAAAAACACGATTTTACACGAGTTTGAAGCGTGAAAACCTTTGAAAATACCAAAAGGAGGTGTTTGGAAGAAGGGAGATTTACGGTGTGATTTTCACGCAGATTAAATTAAACTTATAGATTTAATCTTAACTTTGTATCCCTAATATTTACACTTAGAATTAATTCTTATGAAAACAAACCTTTATTTTCTATTCGTACTCAGTCTTTGTTTACAGGCCTGTAAAAATGACGCTAAAAAAACTAAAGAATTAACCCGTATGGAGCAGGTAATGGCTGTGCATGATGAGTTGATGCCAAAAATGAGTGATCTTGGAAAGTTAATTACGGCTATAGAGCCTAAGATAGATAGTACTGAAACGGGTCAAATCTACCAAGTTGCTAAAGATAGCCTTGCTGATGCTTATGCTTATATGATGGAGTGGATGAAAGGATTTGGTGAAAAATTTGATTCGGCCGAAGTCTTGGAAGGAAAAGCATTGAGCGCTGAAAAAGAAGCATTGCTTCTTGAGGAAGAAAAAAAGGTTTACATTATGAAGGAGATGATGTTGGGAAGCATTGATAATGCTGAAAAGTTATTGGAGCAAAGTGACGCTAAATAAAGTGAATCTTCAATAAATGCTTTACCGGTAAAACGTAACGTTCGGGTAAAAATAAAATGGCTATAAAAAAAAGCTCCGGGTGATTAAACTCGGAGCTTTTTTTTGTTTAGATTAATCCATCACTTCTGGACCCAATCGTTTTTTATTAATATGCGGAATACCTTCTTTTAACCACAACGGAGCCGCACTATCTTTGAGATAGAAATCAAAATACTGCTTCATGCGAATTTGAAAATCTTTCTGGTTATCCTTATTAGCCAAATGATGGGGTTCGTTTGGATAGGACAATAAAATCACTTCTTTCCCCAAACGTCGTGCTGCTGAATAAAACTCTAGTCCTTGATTCCAATCTACCGCACCATCTGCAGTTCCATGAAGAATTAAAAATGGGGTATTGATATTTTGAGCATGGTGGATCGGAGATTGACTTCGATAGAGTTCCATGTTTTCCCATGGACTTACCCCCATCCTACCTTGTGACCATTCGAGAATAGGACCGTTCAAATTTCCTGAACGTTTATAGGCAACATTATACATGCTGATTAAGTTTGTCAATGGAGCACCCGTAACTACCGCTGCGAACATGTCTGTTTGTGTTACGATAAATGATGATTCATATCCTCCCCAGCTATGTCCTTGTAATCCAATTTTCGCTGGATCTGCATATCCCAATTTTATTACTTCTTTTGCGGCACTTGTTACATCGTCTAAAGCGGAAGACCCTGGTAATCCAACATCATAAACAATGTCTGGCATTAAAACCAAGTACCCATTACTCGCATAGGTAGACATGTGCGGACGATCATCATACCCTGGCATCGAATATTGGTGATGTCTTTGGGATAACTTTTCATAGAAGTAAACAATCATAGGGTATTTCTTTCCTTTTACATAATCTGCTGGTAAAGTTAAGGTCGCTTGTAATTTGTTACCACGTTGATCGGTATAATCAACTAAGACTCTTTTGCCCCATTTAAAATTCACTTGTTGCGGATTGGCATCAGTGATTTTTTTAGGACGTTTAAACGATAAATCAGACACCCAATAATCTGGAAAATCAACAAATGTTTGCTCTGTATACATAATTTTATTCGCCGCGGTTGCCTTGATTACTCCCCCAATCATTTTATCTTCATAGCGAAGTTTCTTTGGTTTTTTCCCAAATGATACTTCATAGTAGCCAGATTGCTTGGTTTTATCTCCATAAGCCGACAGTAAGAGGGGTTTGGTAAGATCAAAATCTTTTTTGTCAGGGTCTAATTGTACCAATCTAAATCGGATGTTCTCTTTATTCCCAAGCCCTTGTGTTAGGTTCGTTGCACCCGCACTAATAAGTGAAATTGTCCAAAGATCATATTTGTGATTGAGTATTAAGGTTTGTCCATCGCTAGACCAGCCTGCAATGCCGTAGGTGCGTTTTTCTACGGGCTTATCATCTTCTTCGTCTGTGAAATCAAGGCCTGTTCTTTTCGTGAGATTAGTGCTTGTGCCTTTGGCGAACTGATACCCCATTACTGTTCCATTTCTAGAGAACAAAACCCATTCGCCATTAGGTGACATTCCCATGGTTCGATAGACCCGTTCTGCAATTAATTTTTTTGCTCCTGTTGTTGTGTTGATACTATACAAGTCAGCATAACCACTAGGAATAGTTACATTCTTTCGGTATAAGGTGTCTACACGTCCAAGTGCCCAGGATGATTTTTCATTAACCATTACAGAAGGCATCGCTTCCGTAGCTAATTGAATGAATTTATTGGTCTTAAGGTTTAAAACAGCAGTGAAAGTTGATCGTTCATCCCTTTTAGCTTGTACCATTTGCCTTGTTTGTACCCGTTCATCTTTCCAATGCCAAACATCGACATTAGCTTTGAGTAAATCATCTTCCTTAATTACTTTTCGTTGTGCTTTTATACCAAAATAGATTTTTGTTCCAGCTTCATTCCAACGAAGTCCACTGTATTCACTAATGACCATATTGTCAGGAAAAGTAGTTTCTTTTTTCGGAGCATAGGTGCCTTTTGTTTCAACAGTTGTCATTCCTGGATGTAAATTTTCTGTCCAAAACATGCTGTTTTCACGTTCTACAAGACTGTCATTCTTTGAGCCAAATAAGACGGCTAGGCGGTCTCCATCCTTATTCCACGATAGTTGAGAATACGTGAATTCCCCAGTATTTAAAGGCCAAGTTCGAAAGGTGCTTAGATCAATGAGGTAAAGTCCATTACCATAATTGCCATCCGCATCCACAATATACGACAAAAGAGTTCCCTCTTTATTAAAGGCATAACTAGCCACATTTCCAATATTTGTGGTTTGCTTCGTTGCTAAGTTCTTTATAATTAAGTCACTTCCTTTATGTAGAGCTTTAGGATCTTTTGCATTTTTATGAATCGCAATAAATTTAGACGATTTAGAAAAATTAAATCCTTTGACATTACGGATTTCAGTAACCTCATTACTCATTAAATTAACGAGTTGTAGATCAGTTAATACAGGTTTTTTTGCTTTTTTTAGCTTTTCTACGGTTTTTTCGTTTGGACTTTTTATCAGGGCCAGCCATTGACTATCCTCTGAAAAAGCCACGCGATTTCCGTTAATGAACGTCCGCAGTGTATCGCCTGCTATTTTACGAATATGCAGAGTTGCATCACCTTCATTTGGAGTGTAGGCATAGGTCATCCATGTGCCATCTGGAGATATAGCGGTATGGTTAATCCTATTCCATTGGGCATAGTCATCAAGGGCTAATGTTTTTTTTGTTTGGGCAAAACTTAGTTGACTAAAAATGACTAGCCCAAGAAATACCGTAGCGATACGGTTGCGTAAAAGAGTTCTCATAATGAATTGGTTCAGTGTAAATGAATCAAATATACTTTTAATTCACGAGTATTGTACTTGATGAGGATTGGAGTATTTAAAAAGTAATTAACAGCCGTTAGCAATGCTAACATCACCAAAACAGTCTATCCATTTAATTGTACCTTTGTCATAGAGTATTGAGTCCAATAATTATCCGCTTAAACGACACCTTTATCACCATTATGCCATTTAAAAAACTACATGAAAATATAAAAGAGATACTTGAATCTCAAGAAATCACCATACCTACTAATTTTCAACAACGCAGTATTCCTGTGATTAAAAGTGGTGCCGATGCCTATTGCATTGCTCCAAAAGCGTCTGGAAAAACTACGATCTTAATCCTTACGACCTTGCAGAAATTGAAATGTGAAGCCGTTGGAACAACACCAAGAGCCTTAGTACTCGTCGAAAATAAAGAGAAAGCTTTGGAACTTTATGATGCTTTTTTGACCTATACACGCTATAATTCTTTACGTGTTTATGTAGGGTATGAGCAATTAGATATTGAAGTACAGAAATCGGAAATTTTTGAGGGAGTTGATATACTTATTTCAACACCAAAATCCTTAAATAAATTGTTTTTGTTAAATGGGGTAAGCCTATCACAATTAAGGATCTGTAGTGTTGATGATGCTGAATTTTTATCACAAACACCATCGTATAATGCAATTTTATCGGTTACACAGAGTATTCATAAATGCCAATTTTTGATCTATGTAGAAAAAATGCATCCTATGTTAAAGCGTTTTAAAGCTAATTTTATGGAAAGAGCTAGGGTTATTACCTAATTTTTTAATTTTTGGATATGTGTGTATTCATAAAGAAGATCGAACACCGTGTTGCTCTTGTGATAAAAACGAGTCGTTACTTAAAACTCGACGGATAAACACCTTATAGACTCATATAAATTACGGATATTTGCCGGTAAATCACCCATACATGATCATTCCTAAATTACATTATATCTCCCAAGGTACGTCCCCAGAAGATCATCTTGAGAACATTCAAAGAGCTTGTTCGGCTGGAGCTGAATTAGTACAATTGCGCTTAAAAAACACTTCTGAAAAGATTTTGATAAAAACAGCGGAAACGGCTAGAGAAATCACGGCTCAATTCCAAACGAGATTAATAATCAATGATCACTATCAATTAGCTAAGGATATAAAAGCAGATGGAGTGCATTTGGGGCCTTCAGATGTATCTCCAAGTGTCGCAAGAAAAGAGCTGTTTACTTGGCAACTTATTGGTGCAACTGCTAATACCTTACAAGCCTGCGAGCATCTGCTTGATGTGAACGTTGACTATATTAGTTTAGGTCCTTTTCGGACTACGCGTACCAAAGAAAACATACCACCAGTATTGGGTATATCGGGATATACAGCAATCCTTGATGTTTTAGAAACCAATACATCTATCATCGGGGTGGGTGGTATTACCATAAAAGATATACCCGCCATTTTAGAAACAGGAATTTCGGGAGTTGCGGTATCTAGTGCTATTACACGTGACTTTAATACAATTAGCAAGTTTAACCAAATGTTAAAAGCATCTGTAATTGACGAGAAACGCTTTACATTTGATTAATTGAATAGTTCAAAAGTCAACATTTATTCAATAGTGGAATTTCATATAAAAATAGCAACCTAAGAAGTGATAAGATTAAAAGAAATTTTAATTCCCTGAATCACCATACCCGTTCCGATAATGGCAATAATTAACCCCATTATCTTTCCAATTACGGAGATGACATTGTTTCCGACTAATTTAACAATCAGGTCACTTAATCGAAAGGTAATATAGGCTAAGATACTCATAAGGCCAAAGATAGCGATGACCAATATAATTTGAAGAGGAGGAACATTGGAAACAAAATTCATGGCAGTCACAATGGTTCCTGGCCCTGCCAAAATAGGAATGGCCAAGGGAGAAACTGCAATGTTCTCATCAACATCAACGTGTTTAAGGTTTTTTACATTCGATTTTTTTGATTGTAGCATTTCAAATCCAATAAAAAATATTAAAATTCCACCCGTAATTTTGAAGGCAGGAATACTGATATTAAACAATTCGAAAATAAATTTCCCTAAGAGCACAAAAACGGTAACAATAATAAAAGCAGTGATATTTGCTCTTTTATTGATGTCGTCTTTGGTTTTTTTATTGGCACCTTGGGTTAAGGCAACAAAAACGGTCATGTTTGATATGGGATTTGTAATCGCAAAAAAACCTGTAAATACCGTTATACAAAAGGTCACTAAGTTATCCATTTCTTGAGGGATATTTATTAAAAAAAAAACGCGAAAGTACTTCTTTATTTAATACCTAAATTTTATTTTTTAATTAATTTTAATTTCAATAGCAATGCTTATGAAATTGATTTTTAGGAATTTATTTCTCAGTAGGGTACTGAACGTTTTTACCCTATTTTTTTTCAATTAGGAAAAGAAAATCCTCCATTTAAATCCTAGTTAAACTCCATAATAAGTACTTCATCGAGATCCCTCCTATTCTTTATTTTGTTTCATTTCTTCAAACAATTCCTTAAACAATCCACGGGTAATTACTAATTTCATAATCTCATTGGTTCCTGCATAGATTCTAGTCACCCTATTGTCTGCATACATACGAGCAATGGGGTAATCCCATATATATCCATAGCCGCCAAATAATTGAAGGCATTCATCGACGACCTTTCCATTCATTTCGGTAGCGGCATATTTTGCCATTGAGGCACTTTCTGCGGTTAACTGATGTTTTTCGAGTAAGGCAATACAACGGTCTAAAAAAGTTTGATGAATTTGCAATTGAGTGGCGCATTCGGCAAGTTTAAATTGCGTGTTTTGGAATTGTGCAATTACCTGTTTAAAAGCAGTTCTTGACGAGGTGTATTCAATGGTTTGTTCAATAGCTCCTTCTGCACTACCGTTTACGTAGAGCGCTACGGTTAAACGTTCTCTGGGCAGTTCGGTCATCATAATTTTAAAGCCTTCGCCTTCTTCACCCACTAAATTTTCTTTAGGAACTTTCACATTGTCAAAAAACAATTCACAGGTATCTTGGGCTTTCAAGCCAATTTTTTTGAAAGGTACTCCTTTTTCAAATCCTTCATAATCACTTTCAATTATTAACAGAGAAACACCTTCTTTATCGGTTCCTGTGTTGGTTTTTACAGCGACAATAGACATGTCACAGAGAAACCCGTTGGTGATAAAGGTTTTTTGCCCGTTAACTAAATAGTGGTCTCCCTTGTCAACGGCGGTTGTTTGAATCGCTCTTAGATCACTACCGCAGTTTGGTTCAGTCATACCGATGGAGGTGATTATTTTACCACTCGCCATCAAGGGTAAATACTTTTGTTTTTGGGCTTCAGTCCCATACTTTAAGAGATAGGGTGCTACAATATCCGAATGCAGGGAAAATCCAGGTCCACTAACCGCATTTTTACCTAATTCTTCAATGAATAATGCGCTAAAACTAAAATCAAATCCACTCCCGCCATAGTTCTCAGGAATATCTATACATAATAGACCTAAGTCTCCAGCCCGTTCCCAAATCTCTCTACTCACCATTCCGTTTTTTTCCCATTCATCTGTATGTTCGAGAATTTCATTGTTGATGAAATCTTGAATCATTTTCCGCATCATCACATGTTCTTCGGATGCATATATTTCTCGTTCTAATAATATTGATTGAAGCATAGAATCACTGTTTTTAAAGATGAAATGTTAGCTGATGACTTCTAGAAGTATGTAAGGTATTAATAAATTAGGAAGTATCGAAATTTGGACAACAAAGATTCGCTTAGGAAAACTAAAAAACTTTATCCCCAAGCTAGGGGAAGAAATTACTGTTTTGTGAGAAAAATGGATAGCACTTTGGGACATAACGGTTCGTCGAGACCATCTTTCTATAGATTTAATTGATATGGAGTGTCTGTAACGTAAGCATGGTTGAAAACAATTCCTCATTTTGATAAAAAGGTCAACATTTTTATTGTGGATTATGTCTTTTCTCAACAAAAATAAGTGAATGCTAAGCCAGATGTAGGGAGGTGAAAAAGAGTGAAAGCCATTAGCTATAGAATCTCAATGCATTACAAAAACACAACCGTACCATTCTAGTGTATTATATTATACAATGACAGCCATTGGTTTGGTTTACCTAGTTACGATGTTGAAAAAAAGCTTCAATTGTTACCTTATTTTGTCAGATCGGCCCATAATGAGATAGAGAAATATTCCCATAAAAGGTAAAAAGATAATCAGGAGGATCTAAATTAGCTTGTCTATCTCGCTTTTAAATGTCGATCGGAGTACATCAATAATGACCGTTAAGAATAAGAGGTAGGCAACGAGGATAATCAGGAATATGCTATTCGATAAATTGAAAAAAGACGATGTCTGACGGTTGGAACTATAAGCTCTGTCAATCGGAGGCATCATAAGTTGTGAATTTTTGATAGCCATAACAATATCATCTAAATCGTCAGCTGAGTTTAAAGGAATTAACATTTTTTGTTTTGAACCCTTCAGATTTAAGACAACTTCTTTATTATTGATAACCTTCACCCGCTCTACCTTATTTTCATGAACTAATTTGGTGATGAACACTTTTGAATTTACCGTTTTTATTTGTTCACCATTGCCCGAACAAGCGCCTAAAACTAAACTAAGAAGATAGAGTACACTAATTGCGAATGATTTCATAATGATATGTATTTATCAGGCTTAATTACTGAGGTAAAGTACATTTTTTTTTAAAAGAAGAAGAAAATATAATGTTAAAATGTGTTTTTTCACCTTCTATTTACTGGTTTCAGGCTATAAAAATTATAGTTTCTGGTGTGATGATTGAATTCAATGCTAGCTGCTGGAATTTATGATTGCATTAACATTAGAAAGCTTCCATTTCGTATTAATTATAGTATTTTTGCTTCCCTAATTTGATACTAATCTACATTCAGAAATGCTATATTACATGTCCGCTTAATTGTAGAGCAATACGGTAAAGTTATTCGTGTAGAAATGGACTGTAAAAGTCTATTAGTTCCAAATTCAATTTAAAAATTCGAGTAAACATGGTTTCTCGGGTGTATTTTTTAACAAAATCGATCATAATTTGCTAAAATCAAATCCTGTTGAACATACTCCGCGACGTAAGGGTTTAAAAGTAAACACGAATTTCGAAACGAAACCCATCGGAAAACTCATTGTAGAACAGGCGGTTCCCGCTGGGATTGGAATTCTCGCAATGTCGTTAAATACCGTAGTAGATACGATTTTTGTGGGTAATTGGATTGGTGCTAGTGGTATTGCTGCTATTACGGTGGTTATGCCAATTATTTTCTTTGTGGCATCTATTGGGATGGCCATTGGTATAGGTGGATCTTCTATGATTTCTAGAGCGCTGGGTGCGAAAGACATTCAAAAAGCATTTGACATCTTTGGAAGTCAAGTAATACTATCGGTGGGCTTATCAGTCATTTTGACCGTTTTAGGATTGATATTTACCAATCCTGTCTTAGGTCTCTTTGGTGCCACGGGAAGTATCGTAGCCCCCTCAAAAATATACTATAACATAGTTATTCTCGGAGCACCTTTTTTAGCCTTTACGATGACTGGTAACACGGTAATTAGAGCTGAAGGAAAGCCTAAATTCGCTATGGTAGCACTCCTTTTACCTGCCTTCGTTAATATTATCTTAGACTACCTTTTTATCAATTTGATGGGGTTAGGCATGGAAGGGGCGGCTTATGCAACACTGCTTTCATTTGGTTCTTCGTTTCTCTTTGTGGTTTGGTTTTTCTCTTCAAATCTCAGTGATTTGAAAATTTTGCGAAAATGCTTACGGCTAAAAAAACACATTGTAAAAGAAATTGCAGCCTTAGGGAGTATTACCTTAGCCAGACAAGGTGTAATTAGTTTATTGGCTATAGTCCTCAATAATACCTTGGTGAGTTATGGTAGTGAATTGTCCTTAGCGGTGTATGGAATAATTAGTAGAATGCTTATGTTTTCTTTATTTCCAGTCATGGGGATTGCGCAAGGTTTTATGCCAATTGCGGGGTTTAACTACGGAGCAAATAATTTTGGTCGACTTAAAGAATCACTTAAAAAATCGATGTTATACGCTTCAGGTTTAGGAATCTTGGTCTTTAGTATCATTATGTTGTTTCCAATTCAAATTGTACGTGTTTTTACCGATGATGCAATGGTTCTAAAAGAAACTCCTGATGCCTTGCGTATGGTTTTTGCCATTACCCCTTTAATTGCCATTCAGTTGATAGGATCCTCCTATTTTCAGGCCATTGGAAAAGTAAGACCTGCGCTATTTCTAACCTTGTCAAAACAAGGTTTCTTTCTTATTCCTCTCATCTTAATTCTTCCACAATTTATTGGAATTTTAGGTGTCTGGATCTCTTTTCCTATTGCCGATTTGTTAGCTACCATAATCACTTCCGTCTTTTTATATAAAGATGTAAAGCGGTACTTGTAGCGATGTGGGCTATGTAAAACAGTAAGAAAGATCTTCCCTTATATTTTTTTGTTTTTTTAGGCGAAATAACATCGAATATAACACCTTCACGGCACTTAATTAGCGCCGTTGGTGAGTAAATAAACAAACTTTAATGACAAAATCATATCGCTACGTTTTTAAAATGGGGTATTTCCTTTTGTATAAAGTTAATTTAAGGAGGTGTCCTTTATAACCATGTAATTAAGTCTTTTTTATTTCTTCTTGATTTTGCGTGAGGTGGTTCGGCTTTTCGATAACCAAAAGCAACCATATATGACAGGCCATATTTATCTGTATCAACGCCGAATTTTTCACGTAATAAGGCTTCAGCTTTTTCTTGGTTAAAACCTTCAATAGGACAACTATCAATTCCAATGAGAGCTGCTGATGTCATCATATTTCCCAAAGCGATATAGGTTTGTTTCGACGCCCAGTCGAATAATTTTTTGTCGGTATCCAAAGCAAAATCACGTTCTTGAAATTCTCTATAAAAGGTGAGGTATCCATTTACCACTTCTTCGGGAAACTTTTTCACCTCATGTAACATGGTACTGATATAAGGAGCATCCCATTTCGTCATGGATGCATTCATGCTCAATCCTAAGACAAAGTGACTGGCCGTGTCTAATTTTAAAGGGGCCCCCCAAGCGACTGGCTTTAAGGCTTCTCGGAGTTCTTTATTTTGAACAACAATAAAATGCCATGGCTCAAATCCGAAAGAACTCGGTGATAAACGAGCAGTTTCTAAAATAAACGCCATATCTTCTTCAGCGATTTTTCTACTGGCATCGAATTCTTTCGTTGCATGCCTAAACTCAAATGCTTTAAGTATTTCTTCTTTGCTAATAATGGATGAATTCATCGTGTTTTTTTAGTAATTTATGATAAGACAAAGATAGGTGCGTCTCTTGCGTTTTTATGGTATAAAAAATGGTGATAGTTGTACGTTTAGAGGTTTTTTAATGGTGTTGTCATACATAGTTATGGTAGTAAATCAATAAACCGCGTTGAAGACGTCTATTTCATTAGTTGTTGGTAATGACTATTAACGAACTATTCGTAGTGTATATAGTATTTGTAGCGTTAACATAGCGGTGATTGTTTTAACAAATTGTTTAATAAGTGACACCTCTTTTGATTATTTAATAAGACCGAAAGAAAACATCCCAGCTCATCATTGCCATCTGTCAATCACGTTTATCCAACTGCTTTGTCTCTAAATACAATTGTTCTACTTTATCTCTTGCCCATGGTGTTTTACGTAAAAACGTAAGGCTTGATTTGATAGAGGGATTTGACTTAAACGAATTGATATTAATTCGCTGTGCTAGGCTTTCCCACCCGTAGATGTCTACAAGATAGGTGACCATATCAGTAAGTTTAATACCGTGTAACGGGTTGTTTGGTTGTTCAGTACGCATTGGTTACCAGTCAATAGGTTTATAATCTTTTAAAAATTTTCCACACCAGTGCTTACCAGTGTTAATACCGTGAAATAAAGGATCCATTACACGTGCGGCTCCATCTACGATATCCAACGGGGGTTGAAAATCATGTAGATCTGCTTTTTTCTTAGCCAATGCTGCGGGGTCTTCATCGGTTACCCATCCGGTATCTACCGCATTTATGAAAATCCCCTCTTTCGCTAACGCACCAGCTGCTGTATGTGTTAACATATTTTAAGCCGCTTTAGCCATATTGGTATGTGGGTGGCGACTTTCCTTAAAAAACCGATGAAACTTACCTTCCATGGCAGAGACATTTATAATGTGTTTTTGTCCAGTTTTGTTCTTCTTCATAATTTCAGCGAGGCGATTGCATAAAACAAACGGAGCTACAGAATTGACTAGTTGTACTTCAATCATTTCTATGGTTTCAATTTCGCCTAATTTCAGACGCCAACTGTTGGTTTTTCGCAAATCTACTTGTTGTAAATCTGCATCTAATTTCCCTTCAGGAAAAACTTCCTTGGCGACTAAGGTATTGTCAAAACTATACGGAATCTGAGAAAGTTTTGCCGATTGGCTCAAGCCTATTCCAGGTTCTGGTCCATGCCATGTAACAGGCATGTTTTTATTGGAAGAAGTACTTGTTGTTAGCGATTTTAATTCGTCTAGACAGGAGGCGTGTTCTGTTAATAAGTCCCGAGCGTAGGTAGGGAGTGATTCGAGGGAGCGTTCTTCATTTTCCATTAAATGGGAATAAAATCCAGCAGGTCGTCGAACGGTTTGCGCTGCGTTATTAATCAGGATATCCAATTGCTCGTAATTATTCTCAATATAATTACAGAAAATTTCAACACTCGGTATATGCCGCAGATCGAGTCCGTGAATTTTTAAACGATGCCCCCAATCCATAAAATCTGTTTCTTGAGAAAAGCGCAAAGCAGAATCGACTGGGAAACGAGTGGTGGCAATAACCGTTGCACCCCCGCGAAGTAACATTAAGGTAATGTGATAGCCAATTTTTAGACGAGAACCAGTAATGACTGCCACTTGACCTTTTACATTGGCATGTTGAAATCGTTTGGCATAGTTAAAATCGCCACAATTACTACACATTGTATCGTAAAAGTGATGTAATTGTGTGAATTCAGTCTTACAAACATAACAGTTTCTTGGGGAAGCTAAAGTTTGTGGTTTTTTGTTGGCTAAGACAGCTGCGCTTAAAAGTTTAGGAGCTTCAAATACATCCGCCGCTCGAGCACTGCGAATTCCGGTTTCTTTACGTGCCAATCGATCTCTCGCAGCTATTTTGCGTTTAGCCGCTTTTTTACCGTCTTTTTTACGCCGTGAAAATTCTTCACGATTTGGACGGGAGAGCATTCCCGAAGCTTTTAACAAAGCGGTCCGCTGTGCCTTGGGGATATCAAAAATTTGATTGGTATCTTTAATTAATTGCTCTAATATAAAAATACACTGATCAATTTCATCTGATGAAATTGGCTTATTTGGTACGGTTTCTTTAAACTCTCGCATGCTTTAGCTATTTTTCTTCTTTCTTGAAGGTGTTGATTTTAAAGTGTCTATCGAATTTTGATTCAAGTAATTTGCCAATACTTTTTCGATTAATTCTTCTTTAGTTAAATGATGAAATACCGTGCTTATTTCGTTTTTTAAATCTTCAGAAATTGTACGGTTAGGTTTTGTTTTAAAAATTTTTTTAGCCCATAAGATGGTTTTGTTTTTTTCAATGCTTTCGGCATCTGCCTTTTTATAAGGGGTAAAAACAATCCCTAAAGCCGATTCAAACGCATTAATATCCACCACCTCGTCTTGTTGTAGTATAGTTAGGGAGAAGCCCTTGGCTCCTGCCCTAGCGGTACGACCACTTCTGTGAACATATGTATCAAAGGTTTCCGGCAAGTGATAATTGACCACATATGAAATTGCTTTAACGTCAATACCTCTTGCAGCTAAGTCTGTGGCTACTAAAACATCAATATGTCCCGCTCTAAATTGATTCATAATTCGATCTCGAATACCTTGCATTAAACTTCCGTGGATAGCTCCAGAAGAAATTTTATTGATGGCTAAATTTTTAGCTAATTTATTAACGGCAGCCTTTGTTCTACAAAAGATTATACCGCGTTCGCCATCTTTGGTCGAAAGGAAATGCAACAATACATCTAATTTTTCTATAGGTTCTACAACTACATATTGGTGGTCTATTCCCTGATGCCCGATGTTTGACATATCTTCTTCAATATGAACCACGGACTTAGATAGATTGTTTTGAACTAATTGCTTGATACTTCCAGGCATAGTTGCGGTAAAGAGAAAAGTTCGTCTTTTTTTTGGTGTTTCTTTAATAATGTCAGCCAACCCTTTCTTTAGAGCGGTGACCATTTCATCTGCCTCATCCAACACTAAATAGTTGATATTTTTGATATTCACTGCCGCTCTTTTAATGAGGTCAACTAAACGCCCCGGGGTAGCGACAATAATTTGCGTTGGTTTCTTTAAGCATTCTATCTGAGGTTTAATGGGGGTTCCTCCACATACTGAAGCAATAGAAATGGAAGGAAGATGTGTTGCATACGAAACTAAATGCTCGTAAATTTGCTGCCCTAACTCTCGGGTAGGTGCCAAAATTACGGCCTGTACTTCGGTGTTATTTACGTCTATTAATTGTAATAAAGGAAGACCAAAAGCAGCTGTTTTCCCAGTTCCTGTCTTCGCTAAAGCAACAACATCATCCTTTTGATGTAGGAGTACTGGGATGGTTTTTTCTTGAATACCAGTGGGAATAACTATTTGTAATTCAGCTAAGCCTTTTTGGAGCTGTTCATTGATTCCTAACCTGGCAAAATGATTCGACATAAATATAATTTTGGTAAAGATAAGGATACTGTTTTCGAGAATAGTCTAAAAGGAAAGGTAAATCGTAAAACCTCTATTTGACCAAACATTTTGATAAATGTCTTAACTCATTTAATTTCTATGTATTAAGGACTCGCATTCGGTGTGATTCAAATTGCAATGCAATGAAAAATAAATGAAGCTTCTTGTTCGCTCTTTTGTTAAGTTTAAATTATAGATATTTTAACAGGATAAACTATATTATTGCGATAATTTTGTTTTTATAAAAATAACGCATGAATTTAAAATTGATACGTACCTTATCCGTATTTATGCTTACTATTTCGGTACTTCATGGCCAAGAATCGTTACATCAAATATCCTTTATGGATAGAACAGAATTTAAAGTAGGCTATGATGGCAACCTTATTTGGAATAACGGGATCTCTGTTGGTGGAGAATACCTGTGGAAAGAAAAATTTAACGTTAAAGAACGCAGAAAGGGAACTAAAACCATTACCAAACAGGTATTGTTCAATGTAAATGGTGTGTTAAGTACAAATTTTAGTTCGCAAACTGATACGGGGTTTTCAGGGTGGTTCGGACTGATTTGGAGGAGAACCAATCCAAAGGGAAGGCAATTTAGTCTAGGCATAAATCCATTGGGATTTTACCGTTCGTATTTACCAGAAACATATGAAGTAAAAGGAGATAAAGTCCGAAAGGTATTTTTAGCAGGAAGAACGTTTTATTCACCTTCCATTACTATTGGATTTGGTAAAGACCGACCAGGGAAAAAGCTGTCAGGTCGTTATATCAATTTTAATTTTGCAATTAAAACCCCAAATAATGCCGGACTAACACCTTATTTATCTTTTTCTTATGGATATCGGTTTAAACTTTAACTTTAAAATCAAATGACTTGTAGATATAGCTATTCAAAACGAACCGTAGTCTTTCTGTTTACTTTAATTCTATGCTTAACTGCGTGTAGCGATAGTGAAAACTTAGGGAATTTAGACGACACTTTTTTTCTGCGACGTGCTAATGCAGACATGCCGGTTTATGTACATGGTAATGGATCAGAAAAAGTGTTTTTACTATTGCTGCACGGTGGACCAGGAGGAGCTGGATTAAATTATCGCGCGGGAACTATAAAAAATGAAATTGAAAAGAAGTACGCAGTCGTTTATTATGATCAACGTGGCTCAGGGATGTCGCAAGGTTCATACAATAAAAACGGTATCAGCGTAGATATTATGGTAGACGATGTCTTGGCTCTTGTTAAAGTTATTAAACATAAATACGGTGATGATTCGCGATTCTTTTTAATGGGGCATAGTTGGGGAGGAACCTTAGGTACAGCTACCCTATTAAAAGATCAACACTTGTTTAAAGGTTGGATTGAAGTGGATGGAGCTCATAATCCCAGTGGTCTCTATTATGAATATATCAATTTATTAACGAAAACCGCCCACGAACAAATTGCAGAAGGCCATCATATCGAATTTTGGGAAAAGGTACTTAAAGATGTACAAAACGTTGATCAACACAAAATTAATTTAGACGATTTTTACATCTTGAATAGTACTGCACATCAAGGTGAAGTACGCTTGGCTAATGATCACGTGATTTATCAAGCTAATTTTGATGATGGTAATGCATTTTTATTTAAATATAACCTTATTACCTATTTTTCAAATAGGTTTCAAACTGGAGATATTTTATCAAATAAGGGAATGTGGAAAACTCTGGACTTTACTTCAAGGTTACATGAAATTACAATTCCATCCCTCTTGCTTTGGGGTAAACACGATCTCGTGGTACCTCTTAAATTTGGTCAAGAAGCATTTCAAAAATTAGGTTCAACCTCAAAACGTTTGGTCGTGTTTGAGAATTCAGCACATTCACCCATGGCTATGGAAGGAGATGATTTTGCGCGTGAAGTATTACAGTTTATGGATGCTTATAAATAAGGGAATTTTAATGAATTGCTTACACTGTTTTGTGATTATTCGTCTAGAAATCAGTGCTAATAACTAAAAAACCGACGACCTATCAACGATCGTCGGCCTCAGGTTAACCTACTTAACTCATTTTAAAATACCTTAATAAGGTACATACTTATTCATTTATGTAGGTTGAAACTGCTGTATTACGAATACTTACATGGTTTTTTAATTCGTCGATAGCCGCTTGAAAATCTCCAGGAGAATTTAAGAAGCTGTATCCTGCGATTTCTGTCGTTGCATAAGGCTCAAGTAAACGAGCATAATTTGTGTAGATTGTTTGCATTTTAGTCACGTTAAATACCTTGTCAATAATCTTCTGTACATATTCCTTATATCGCGATTTATAAGTACTATCTTTATATAAATACCCAATTAATGGCCATTCCGTACCGTTAACATCACTAAAATCTAATTGAACAGCTCCCTGCATATTTCCAATTTGTAAGGCTTCGTTATGATCCCAAGGAATCCATGATAATTTTCCAGTATCAGGGTTGTTGTATAGATAATAGTTATGGGTCATTCTTCCGTACGTATCCCAATTTTGTATCGTTGTATTGACTGCGAGATAGTTTAAAAATTCACTAACGTCAAAAATAGCCTCTAGATTAGATCGCCATGTAGCGGGATCTGTCGTCCTATAAGAGGCGTGTAACGCAGTAAATAAAGATTGAATATCGGTATAATCAGCCTTATCTTCATTCGTTTTTTTGACAAAAACATCGGAAGTGAATGTTCCCTCTTTAAAACTAGCACCCATACCATCTGGCTTGTAAAGATTTCCATCATTATTTGAAAATTGAGTATCAATGACGGTATCATCTACTTCTTCAACGAGTGTATAAACTCCAAAGTAGATGGGACCTTCGCCATAATCTACATAGAGTGTGTAAAATGCAGTATGTGAACTTGGTAATCCAGCTTCCCTAAAAACATCACTTGCTACTTTTTCTCTTACCATTGATTTATCGAGGTAATTATTTTTAAGGCTTAACTTCTTAAAACCGTAAAAACGTTGATTGTCAATTTGTGGATAGGTATCTTCAAATTCGTCAAAATCTAATTTAAACGATAATTTTAGAATTCCACTTTTCCAACTCGATTGTAAACTTGAATTTCCTTTGAACCGAATCCCTACGCGATACCATTCCTTCCCTTGGTAAAATACTTCGGCGGGTACAAAAATGGGGTTTTCGTCCGAGGTAACTACTGCTTGGCCCCCTTGGTCTCTCGGACTACCAGGGCCACCTCTATTTACACCAAATTGACCATACTTATCGGTCATGTCATCCAACATGCTTTGCCAGCGATCTTTGGTTACCACAATATCTATTCGTTTCACGGTATTGTCTTCAAATACTTCGGCAAAATTAGGATCTGCAGATTTACTATGGGTTTCATCGGTCCAATCGGGTGTGTCAAAATCTTTATCGTCTATTACGATTATTTCTTCCGCTGCAGTGGTGTTATCCTTTTCGCATGATGCTAAATACATAAGTGGAATACATACGGTAATATACAAGGCTATTTTTTTCATAGTTAAGGTGATTTATTTAATTAATACCATGCGAAGTTGCGGTATTATGAGGGCTTTTTTGGAACCAATCAGTGAATAGACCTAGCTTTTCTGTGAATGGGTGTTTACTTCGATTGAATGTTTTAGTGCCGCTTGGTATTTGTGACCACTCCCCTTGTTTAGGGCGATGTATGAGTATTCTTACCTATGTAGTGTTAAATAATTATAAAAAAATGAATGTTCATTCTTTTTTTAGTACCTTTGTGCCATAACTAATGAATAATGGCAAAACTTCAGAAAAGCATAGACAAGAAAAACGCATTGATTAATGCCACAATTGAGTTAGTGAATAACAATGGATTTCACGCTACTCCCATGTCGAAAATTGCAAAAATGGCAAAAGTTTCACCTGCTACAATTTACCTGTATTTTGAAAACAAACAAGATTTAGTTAACCAAACGTATTTACTTGTTAAATCTAAGTATACAGCGTATGCTTTTGCTACCTATAATGCCAATCTATCTGTTGAGGAAGGATTTAGGACGATTTGGTATCGCATTGCTGAATTTAAATTTAATGATTGTAAAAACGGCTTGTTTTTAGCGCAGTGTGATAATACACCGATGATAGATGAATCTAGCAGGCAAGAAGGAATCCGGCATTTACAGCCCCTACTCGACCTATGGGAACGAGGAAAAAAAGAGGGAATTATAAAGCCTGTATCCAATTACTTGCTTTATGCTTATTCAATTAATCCTCTTTCCTTTTTAATGCTCAATAATCAACGAGGTACCTGTACGCTGGATGAACAATTTATTGAGGATGCTTATCAGTCGGCATGGAGTAGTATCAAGTGTGAAGGAAAGTGAACTATATAAATAACGTGAACAAACATAAAAAATGGAATTATTAGATAAATTGAATTGGAGATATGCGGCCAAAGCCATGAATGGTGAAGTCGTAGCACAAGAAAAAATAGCGAATATAATTGAGGCTGCTCGCCTAGCCCCTACGTCAAGTGGATTGCAACCTTTTGAGATTATTGTAGTTACGAACCAAGAAATAAAAGAGAAAATTAAATCAGTGGCCTACAATCAATCGGTGATTACAGACTGTTCTCATCTTTTAGTTTTTGCTGCGTGGGATACTTATACGGAAGATCGAATTAACAAGATGTTTGATTTAACAAATGAGGTGCGTGGATTTAAAAATGAAGGTTGGGAAAATTACCGTCAACAATTATTAAAATCATACCCTCAAAAACCAGCTGAAGAGAATTTTATTCATGCGGCAAAACAGGCTTATATTGCCTTTGGATTAGCCATTGCGGCAGCTGCTTTTGAAGGTGTCGATGCAACACCTATGGAAGGGTTTAATCCTGCAGGTGTTGATGAAATATTAGGTTTACGTGAAAAAGGATTGCGAAGTACGACCCTATTACCTCTTGGTCATAGAGATACGGAAAATGATTGGTTGGTTAACTTAAAGAAAGTGAGAAAACCAACGGAAGAATTTGTCACCCTTATCGATTAATAAAAGAGACATGGAAAAAAGCATTGTATTAAAAAGTAGACCGGTAGGAAAACCTACGCTTTCAAATTTCGAATTTGTTACAGATAATCTTAATAGGAACTTGAACGTGGGCGAATTACGTTTAGAGACGAAGTATGTATCGGTAGACCCTTATTTACGTGGTCGTATGAATGATGCAAAATCATATATCCCTCCTTTTGAATTAAATAAACCTATACAGTCAGGAAGTATCGCAAAAGTTATCGAGAGCAAAAACGAAAATTTTGCCGTTGGTGATTATGTTTCAGGGATGCTAGATTGGAAAACAAAACAGGTCTCTTCTGGGACAGGATTAATCAAAGTTAATCCTAATAAGGCTCCACTCAGTGCGTATTTAGGAATTTTAGGAATGACAGGATTAACGGCTTATCTCGGTCTAACCCAAATTGGGAAACCTGTTGCTGGAGAAACGCTGGTTGTTTCTGGGGCAGCCGGGGCTGTTGGAAGTGTTGTTGGTCAAATTGGTAAAATCCTTGGTCTTAGCGTTGTGGGTATTGCTGGAACTGATGAGAAAATAGCACTATTAAAAAACAAATTTGGTTTTGATGCAGGGATAAATTACAATACCAGTACCGATTTAAAAGCTGATTTGGCTAAAGCAGCTCCAAAAGGTATCGATATCTATTTTGACAATGTAGGTGGATCAATATCAGAAGCTGTATTGTATCATATTAACAAATTTGCAAGAATTATTATTTGTGGAGCAATTGCTGTTTACAACGAAAAAGAAATTCCCAAAAGCACTAGTGTTCAACCATTTTTAGTTAAAAACAGTGCATTAATGCAAGGGTTTATTGTCTCAAATTACGCCGATAAATTTTCTGAAGCGATCAAGCAATTGGCAAGCTGGCTAGCGCAAGATAAAATTACATATACCGAAACTATCGTCGATGGTTTTGATCAGATACCCCAAGCGTTTATCGATTTATTTGAAGGTAAAAATAAGGGGAAAATGATCGTTAAAATTTAGAATTAAAAAATAAAAAGAGACGAAAATGAAGAATTTTATATTTAAAAACCCGACTAAAATAATTTTCGGGAAAGGTTCCATAGAAAAGTTAGCTAATGAAATTCCTAAAGGGGCCAACGTGTTAATACTATATGGAGGTGGGAGCATTAAGAAAAATGGAATTTATGAACAAGTAAAAAAGGGGTTAGCGAATTATGAAGTTTTTGAATTTGGTGGTATACCGGCAAATCCGGAATACAGTATATTATTAAAAGCGCTTGACTTTATTAAGAAAGAAAAAATTACTTATTTATTAGCTGTAGGAGGTGGATCAGTAATTGACGGCACTAAATTTTTATCGGCTGCTGCCTTATTTAAAGGGGGTGACCCTTGGAAATTGCTGTCTGACAATATACGAACTGAAGTAGGAATGCCATTTGGTACTGTACTTACCTTACCAGCAACAGGTTCTGAGATGAATTCGGGTGCCGTTATTACAAGAGCAGAAACGAAAGAAAAATTAGCTATGGGGGGACCTGGTTTATTCCCTCTTTTCTCAATCTTAGATCCTCAGGTAGTTGCCTCTATTCCAGAACGTCAATTGGCAAACGGATTAACAGATGCTTTTATGCATGTGCTCGAACAATATATGACCTACCCAATAGGAGCTTTATTGCAAGATCGTTTTGCTGAAAGTATCCTTCAAACCCTGGTAGAAGTGGCTCCCATCATACGAAAGGATCCTACTAATTACCAAGCGGCCTCTGAATTTATGTGGAGTTGTACCATGGCATTAAATGGCTTAATTCAGCAAGGGGTGCCAACAGATTGGGCAGTACATGCAATTGGACATGAACTTACTGCTTTGTTTGGTATTGATCATGCGCGTACACTAGCCATAATTGCCCCAAGTCATTACGCTTTTAATTTTGAGGATAAAAAAGAGAAATTGGCTCAATATGCAGAACGGGTATGGAACATAACTCAAGGTAGTATTGATGATAAGGCACATGCCGCCATTAAAAAAACAGTAGGCTTTTTTCATTCATTGGGAATCGATACGAAATTGTCAGATTATACAAAAGCTTATGATGGAACGGCAGAGAAAATAGTCAAACGCTTTACAGAAAGAGGTTGGTTGGGCTTGGGTGAACATAAAAATCTGTCACCTGATAAGGTAGAGGAAATTGTAAAAATGGCTTATTAAACTGTTCGTATTCTAAAGATGAAACTGCTACTGAAAAATGATACAGTAGGATAACTAGAATTTATAAATTAAAAAATGAACATATTATTTGTATTAACCTTTCATGATAAATTGGGAGACACAGGAAAAAAACAGGATTTTGGATTGAGGAATTTGCAAGTCCCTATTACCTTTTAGTAGATCTGGGCGCGAAAATTACCTTAGCAACGCCAGAGCCTTGTATTTAAAAGCAAATGACAGGGAAAGATACGTGGTTGAAGACGGTAACTTAATCACAGGGCAATATCCTGTATCTTCAGCATTAGCCGCTGAAAAACTATTAAAAATGGTTAGTTAATTAGTTTCCTTTTTTTTTATTGATGAAGTCTGTAAGCGATTACGTTTGCAGGCTTCTTTTTTATTGAAAGATCGGCTTGTGTAATTCACCAAAATTATAATATGTCAATTCAACTTGATTGTTATTCTATGACTGAATATCTTTTTTATTCTTCCTCATAGCCTACGTAATTATGGTATAAATACAGGGGATTATTGTATAAAACAAGGTTGTTGTACGATTTTAGGAGTGGGGAATCGAAAAATGATGTAGTTTAGCCCAAAACGATTACGAATATGCAAATATTAAATGCTGATAAGCCTTTTGAGGTACAAGAAATAGAGTTGGCAACATGGAAACAACGCCCAGTGAAGAATAATTTTTTTGAACTCGTGATGATTAAAGATGGACGTGGAACGCAATGTATAAATTACAATGAGTATCCATATCGTGCTGGGAGTATCTTCTTGTTACCTCCACTAAAATGTCATTCATTTACCATTGAAGAGCCTACACGTTTTGTTTTTTTAAAATTTACCGATGCCTTTTTTAAAAATAGTAGCCGGAAATCAATTGACAGGAATGAGTGGTTTAGAGAGGCTGCTTATGTGCTTTCTAATTATAATCAACTTCCTGGAGAAATTATCAACAGTGATTTAGACCGTGAGCATATGGAGCGATTAATCACTATGATTGTGCAAGAATCTATGAATTTTGGTGAAGAATCAATTCAATTAATTACCAGTTTGATGACAAGTGTCTTAGAACTTTTAATGCGAAATATTCGAAAAAGTAACTACTTTGTGGCTGAGTATACAAATAGGGATGAAAAAATATCAAAGATGTTGACCTACATCAACGAACATCTCGATAAGCCAGATTTATTGAAAATTGAGAATTTAGCCAGAAACTTTGCAATGTCCCCTACTTATGTGAGTGAATATTTTAGGAAGCAAGTACATATCTCGTTACGCGAGTATATTAGTAAAGCAAAATTAAAGCTCGTTGAAATACGCCTGCTTAACTCTGATTTTACTTTAACTGAAATAGCAGATGATTTAGGCTTTACCGATGTGAGTCATTTGTCGAAAACATTTAAACGTTACGCAGGGATGTCTATCCGGGAATTTAAAAATAAAGGGGAATATGTGTTGCTAAAACGAAGTAGTTGTGTGGCTTAACAAGATAAACATTTCACTAGTAAAAGTGACGCCTATTTTTTTTATTAAAAGGCTATGGTTTTCATATTTAATGAATACGTTTGTGTCTGAATTAATAGCCATATAAAATTATTCAATGAAAACAGTTTTTGCCCTATTCTTATCCGTTTTATTATTTTGCTGTAATTTAAATTCAACTAAAGTAAATGACGCTTCCTTTATGATTCGTGGAGAAGTACATGGGATTCCTGATCAAAAAGTGTATTTAAATCTGTTGGCTAGTGATTCTATGAACGTTCAAACGTTTGAACCAGTGCTTATCAAGAATGGGAAATTTGAATTCAACGGAACAATTTTAAATCCACCTGCGCTAGTTGAATTTACTTTTGAGGATGAAAATGTGAAACTGTGGAAACGATTTGCTATTGATAATTCGGATATGACCGCCGTGATTAATACCTCGACGTTGCCCAATGGAGGGCTAATTCGCGAAGGAAAAATTAAAGGTTCTCCGTCAAATGACGCCTTTGTTCAATTTAACACCCAATTAAAATCTATTACTGAAGAATCGAGGAACTTTGCTTCTATCTATAGAAAGTTAGGAAATAATGGGAAACTCCCAAAAGAAAAATGGTCAAAAGAAGATCTTGAACAGGAAGCTAAAATGGAGCTTCTTAGTAAAAAAGCGGTAGAAAATAGAAATCAATTCTTAGATAGTTTAGTTCAAGGAGATAATGAGCTAATGAAATTACTTGCAATTCCTGTATTGGCACATTGGAGTATAGCGCCCTATGACAAAGTCGAAAATTGTGAAGCTGTTTTTGATCGTTTTGATGAGGGATTGAAAAACTCACACATTCGAGCCTATTACACAGAGGAAATTTTTAGAAAATCAGCATTTGCACGCATTAAAAGAGCGACAACAATAGGTAATCAATATCGTGATTTTACGCAGAAAAACCAACACGGTGAATCGATTACAGTAAGCGATTTAATTAAACCAGGTAAATATCTTTTGTTGGATTTTTGGGCATCATGGTGCGGTCCTTGTAGAGCTGAAAACCCCAATCTATTAAAAGCGTATAAGCAATACCATGAAAAAGGATTTGAGGTTTTAGCCATCTCGCTGGATGAAAAAAGAGACGCGTGGCTCAAAGCTATTCAAAAAGACCAATTGCCTTGGGAACAGGTGTCAGATCTTAATGGTTTTAAAAATGTGGCTGCAATACACTATGCAATCAATGCCATTCCGTCAAATTTTTTGATTGATGATAAGGGGAAGATTGTTGCTAAAAACTTGCGTGGAGAAGAATTGCACACTAAATTAAAGGAGTTATTTTCAGCTAAATAATTGTCGAATATCCTCCCCACAATTGATGGGAAAAATTTGTTGTTAGCATCCCATTAAGGCGCACGGAAGTGTTTTTATTTTGACAACAGCTTTAAATAGGGGGTATTAATAATCATCTTATAAGATTGTTATCAGTATTTGTTTATCCTCGGATACTTTCCTTTGTTTACACCCTTTGTTTGTGGTTTATATACTGAAAATTAGGGGTCATGTATTTAAATAAAGTATTCATGTAAATGGCTGGTCATGTATTAGGGTGGTTAGGTACATAATCGCATTAATTTTCTAAGGGCTCAATAGATCCTCTGTAGCTAATATAACTGCGATTTGAACTGGTGATATCAAGGTTTGCAGTATTGTTTTGGAATATATGTAAGGATACATCGAATCGCTCTTGATGCTCAGATATGCTAAATTCAAGTTGAACCTTCTTTTTACGGATATTTGGGGTAATGGTTAAATTTTCGGGAGCGCCTTCAAATTTAATACCACCATCATTGCCATATCCACCTCCCATGTATCGTTCACCAAAAAATGGAAGTTCTGCAAAGACAGAATCGTTCTTAAAGCGTAGATAGTTGAAATTCCCACTTAAATCCATAGGTCCAAGTTTTGTTAATACAGCTCGGTCTGCGGAAAAATTAAAATTTCCACGTTTAACCAATTCATTCATCTTTTCAAATTCTACTTTTTGGCTAGCTAAGTCGGTTGCATTTTTTTGGCCAGCACAACTAAAAAGTAGAATCGCACTAAAAAGAATAAGGAGTGTTCTCATGATTATAGAATCTAGATTATACAACGCTTTTTGTTAATTAAAGTTACAAAAATCATTCCATTTTAGCATGCTGAAATAATGTGAAATTTGCTTTTTTTTAGCGGATTAGATTGTTGTATACATCTAATCGTATTTAGATGATAAAATAGTTGAAAATAGTATGTTATTGAGTTTTTATTATAGTATTTGTTTAAGAAAATGTATTGATTTACCGGTTTAATTATAACTGTACATTACTTGCGTATAGCGTATTTTCCACCACCACTAAGACCAATAGCTATAAATGCGATAGCATATAAAATAGCCTTTTCTTTGGTGGCAAAATCATCCTCCCAATGAATTAAAAACAGTGCAACTAGCATGGTGATTATTACGGGGATGACCGTCCACCTTACCTTGTACCCAACAATGATCAGTATAGGACAAACAACTTCGCCAATCAAAGCTAAAAGTAGGCTAATAAACATTCCAACACCCAGTGGGTCTGGAAATTTAAGTGGGGCTGCATTGATTAATCCGAGCTTCGGAATGCCATGCGTTAGCATCATCATGGAAAAACCTACACGTAAAAATAGCAATGTGAAGGCTATCTGTTTATTTTTCATGGGGTATAAATTGAAGTTAAATCATATCAAATATATCATTTTATCCCAAAAACAAATGTGAAATTTAATTATCATTGCTTTGAACAAGCGTTAAATAATTTAGTACTTCGCAAAAAAGCTCAATCATTTATGTTATTTATTAGGTGAGAAGTACTTCTTCAAAACTAATTTCTAGTGCCTTTTGAATTTGATGAATTTGTTGAAGTTCACTAGGTAAAATCAGTGCAATTGCTTTTCCTGTTTTTCCTGCACGTGCCGTTCGGCCACTACGATGTGTGTAGTAATGTAGCTGTTCAGGTAATTGATGGTGAATCACAAAACTCAAGTCTTGTACATCGATTCCTCGTGCAGCAACATCTGTTGAAATTAGGATTTGTAAGCTTTTGTTTTTAAATGCCCGCATTACTTTATCTCGTTCTTTTTGTTGCATATCCCCTTCTAAAGCACCAACAGAAAAACCTTCATTTTGTAGGTCTCTAAATAAACTTTGTGCTCCTAGTTTCGTACGAGCAAATATGATACCTCGCTCTTGTTCAAAGCCTTCTAATACTTTTATTAAGGTGTTAAATTTTTCTTTTAAGGAGGTGATTACGTATTGATGATTGATGTTGGCATTTATTTTTTCACGATTATTTAAGGTTACTTTAATGGCTTTTTTATCCATATAATCGTTGATGATCCGCTTAATTTCATCGGGCATGGTAGCTGAGAATAGCCATGTGTGACGAGAGCCTTGGGTATTGCTAAGAATTTGATCTAATTCTTGTTTAAATCCCATGCTTAACATTTCATCAGCTTCGTCTAATACGAGGGTTTTAATCATTGAAATATCCAGTGCTTTTCGTTCTAAAAGATCAATTAAGCGTCCTGGGGTAGCTACGACAATATGTGTAGGCCTACGTAAAGCATTGATTTGTAAGTCGATTTTTTCTCCACCATACACCCCTTCGGTAAAAATTTTATGTTCTGTGTATTTGGTGAATTTAAAAAGTTGTTTTTTTATTTGTTGTACCAATTCTCTTGTTGGAGATAAAATTAGGGCTTGGATTTCGGGTTTAGAAGGATTAATTCGGTGTAGGATCGGTAAGCCAAACGCGGCAGTTTTACCTGTACCCGTTTGTGCAAGTCCAACGAAATCGGTTTTTTTGGACAATAAGACAGGAATAGTCTCTTCTTGAATAGCTGTGGGGTTCACAATATTCATCTCTGCTAAAGCCTTGCAAAAGGTATTTTTTACTCCTAAAGATTTAAAAGTTGACATGGTATTTGGTTTATTTTTCAAAGGTAGCCTTTTCAGGGAACTCGGTTATGTGTTTGTTGGTTTATCCTTCTTTTTATAGGGGCGAATAATTAACCCTAAGGGTTTGTCATAGGTAAAGTAGTTCGACATCCAATCGAAAAATGCCACAAATTTGTTTCTAAATCCTACCAAGGCCATAATGTGTAAAAACATCCAAATTATCCAAGCGAAGGTGCCTTGAAATTTCCATTTCGGCAAATCAACAACGGCTTTTTTTCGTCCGATGGTCGCCATTACTCCTTTATTGTAATATTTAAAGGGTTTCATAGCTTGTCCTTTAGTTAATCGTACAATATTTTTAGCGAGTAATTTACCTTGCTGTTGTGCTACAGGTGCTAACATGGGGAGTCCTTTCGGTTCTTTATCGGTAATGCAAGCTGCCACATCACCTATTGCAAATATGCGGTCTGTTTGGGAAACTTGATTATATGCGTTAACCAATATTCTATTACCAGTCCCAATGGCTTCATTTGGCAATCCATCAATTGGAGCTCCTTTTACACCCGCAGTCCAAATCACGGTGTTAGTTTTAAATGCCTCATTATTTGAAATTTGTAGGTATGTACCGTCATACGAAGATACCAAGGTATTTAAATAGACTTTAACGCCTAATTTCTTTAAGTAACTTAACGCTTTGGCAGAAGAAATTTCTGACATAGCACCTAGTAGTTTGGGTGAAGCCTCGTATAAATTTATTTCCATTTTGTCTAAATTCAAATCTGGAAAATCTTTTGGAATGACAAAACGCTTCATTTCTGCCAGAGCTCCAGCCAATTCTATACCTGCAGGCCCACCACCAACAATGGCAACACTTAATAATTCGCTAACTTCTCCATGTTCTTGAGCAACCAGTGCTTTTTCTAAGTTTTGAAAGATGAAACTTCGAAGGTTTAAGGCATCAGGAATCGATTTTAGGGTAAGTAATTTGTTTTTGACTTTATCGAAATTAAAGTAGTTCGTGGTACTTCCTGTTGCGATAATTAAGTAGTCGTAGTTGAAATTCCCCACCGAGGTAACAATTTCTTGTTTTGCCATGTGGATGGTTAAGACATCAGCCATTCTAACAGAGATGTTTTCATAACCTCTAAATATACGTCTCACCGGATAGGCAATACTATCAGGCTCTAAACCTCCTGTGGCAATTTGATAGAGTAAGGGTTGAAAATTGTGGTAATTATTTTTGTCAATTAATAAGACATTGACGGCAGCATGTTTAAAGGATTTCGCCATGCTTATTCCGGCAAAACCCGCTCCAATAATGACAATTGTTGGTCGGTTTTCCATACTACAAAGTTGATTAGAATTAAAACAATATACAACAAAAAGCAAATAGAACTTAAACCTATTACCTTACTTTTTTAGCGAAGTGTATTTTTTTGAATTTGAGTTTGTTTACTCTGTTCTGGAACCATTGTTTAACGTGTATAAATGCGCTTTTATACGTTCATATTTTGTAATTTTGCGATTTAACTCAATTATGCAAAAACATCAATTTACCTTAGCACAGGATCAGGAATACATTCCTTTAAATAAATTACTCCAAGTACTTCAAATTGCACAGACTGGTGGCCATGCGAAAATTATAATTCTCGACGGAGAGGTATTGTTAAATGGGGTTGTTGAACGGCAAATTCGTAAAAAAATCCGCCCCAATGATCAGGTACGGGTAGGAGTGCATGAAATTATGGTATGCGTGTGAGTCAAATGGATTATACACTAAGGGGTATTCTCTCAAACTTCTGTATATAACTTAGAAAAGAGCGCTATTGTTTGCGAGGTCTTATTTTGGATAGTTGCCATCTCGAAAAGTAAATTTAGCGTAAAAAAAAAGAGCTTATCATTGATAAGCTCTTTTTACAAAGTTTAAGAGTATATGTTAAATTACTTTTACATTCACTGCGTTTAATCCTTTTTTCCCTTCTGTTAAATCAAATTCAACGGCATCGCCTTCGCGTACCTCATCGATTAATCCAGAAATATGGACAAAATGTTCTTTGTTTGAACCTTCTTCTGTGATAAATCCAAATCCTTTGGTTTCGTTGAAGAATTTTACTGTTCCTGTACTCATTATAAAAAATTTATTAATTAAAGTGCAAATATAGCTCCAATTAATGGAATAATGATGTTTTTTTAAAGAAAATGGTAAAAACACTGTTATATTTGCAAAAAATATCCTTTGCATTCATCAAATTTTCATCAAGATTCCTATAATTTTTCAATACTCATAAGGGCTTACCCTCGATTAGCGGAATTCATTGTGCATTCTAAAGAAAATCACAAAACAATTGATTTTCATAACCCAAATGCTGTATTTGCATTGAATTTGGCACTTTTAAAGCACTATTATCACATCAAAAAGTGGGAAATTCCGCCAGGATATCTCTGTCCACCAATTCCAGGGCGTGTAGATTATTTACATTATGTAGCCGATATTTTAAAAGAATTTGGGGGGATTGAACAATGTAAAGGGTTGGACATTGGAACTGGAGCAAATTTTATTTATCCCTTATTAGGAGCTCAAGTGTATCAATGGCAGATGGTGGGTACTGACATAGATCGAGTAGCTTATGAAAATGCTCTAGTTAATAAGCGACATAATCCGCAACTTTCAGAAAAACTGAGTGTACACTTTCAGTCAAATCCCAGCAATATATTTAAAGGAATAATCAAATCGAATGAGAAGTTTGATTTCACCATGTGTAATCCACCTTTCCATTCTTCTGCGGAAATGGCCGCCAAAGCTTCACAACGAAAATTAAGTAATTTAAATCAAGCCATAACTTCTAAGTTAAATTTTGGAGGGATGCCTCATGAACTTTGGTGTAATGGTGGCGAATTGCTTTTTATTAAGAGAATAATCAAAGAATCTGTACAGTTTGGAGTACATGTGAAATTTTTTACAAGCCTAGTTTCATTAGCGATTACTATTCCACCTTTAATAAAGTTACTGCAAAAACGCGGGGCGAGTTATCGTATTGTACATATGGCTCAAGGAAGTAAAAAAAGTCGTTTATTAGTCTGGAGTTTCTCAGAAAAACTTGCCGAAAAATAGTAATTTGCGCAACCAAATTGAGTGATGTAGTGAAAGTATGTATAGCAGAAAAACCTAGTGTTGCGCGTGAAATTGCAACCGTATTAGGAGCAACAACCCGTCATGATGGCTATTATGAAGGAAATGGATATGCAGTAACCTATACATTTGGACACCTTTGTACTTTATATGAACCGAGTGACTACAAACCACATTGGAAAAGTTGGGACCTTAACAACCTCCCAATGTTACCTGAAAAATTCAAAACGAAGATCGTTGATAATGAAGGAATTCAAAAGCAATTCTCGATTATAAAAAAGCTTTTTGATCAAGCTACTGAAGTAATTAATTGCGGGGATGCTGGTCAAGAAGGAGAGCTAATTCAGCGTTGGGTTATTGATCAGGCAGGGTACAAAGGAGTGGTAAAGCGCTTGTGGATTTCATCTCTAACAACAGAGGCGATAAAGGAAGGATTTCAACACCTAAAACCTGCAAGCGATTACGATCAATTGTATTATGCTGGCTTTTCTAGAGCTATTGGTGATTGGTTATTAGGGATGAATGCTACCCGTTTATATACGGTTAAACATGGAGGCTATAAACAAGTGCTCTCTATTGGACGTGTACAAACGCCTACCTTGGCAATGTTAGTGCAACGATTTAAGGAAATTGAAAATTTTGTACCACAACCCTACTGGGAACTGCAAACGACCTATCGAGATACTTTGTTTAGTTATGAAGAGGGGCGTTTTTTAGATCAAGCAAAAGGACAAATCATAGCAGATCAAGTCAAACAACACGAATTTGAAATAGTTTCGATACAAAAAAAGAAAGGTACAGAATATGCCCCCAAGCTCTTTGATTTAACGGGATTACAAGTGTACTGTAATACAAAATTTGGCTATTCGGCTGATGAAACATTAAAGATGGTGCAAAAGCTTTATGAGCAAAAAGTAGTAACCTACCCCCGTGTTGATACCACTTTTTTACCGTCAGATATATTTCCAAAAGTACCTGGAATTTTAAGTCAATTAACGAGGTATAAGTCCTTGATTGCTCCTATTTTACAGAAAAAAATAAAAAAATCTTCACGCGTTTTTAACGACAAAAAAGTGACCGATCACCACGCGATTATACCAACGGGTATAGAAATTCCACTAGCTGCACCGCAACAACGAATTTATGATATCATTGTACGGCGGTTTATCGCGGTATTTTACGATGATTGTAAGGTGTCAAACACGACAGTGATAGGAAAGGTCGCGACAGTTCCTTTTAAAACAACTGGAAAAGAAATTCTATCTGAAGGTTGGCGAGTAGTCTTCGCAAGTCCCGATAAGGAACGGAAGCCTAAAGATATTTTACCAACCTTTACGAAAGGCGAAAAAGGGCCTCATGAGCCTTCATTTATAGAGAAACAAACCAAAGCGCCGAATCAATTTACAGAGGCTTCCCTCCTACGTGCTATGGAAACGGCTGGGAAGCAAGTAGATGATGAAGAACTTCGGGAAGCTATGAAGGAAAATGGAATTGGTCGCCCTTCTACACGTGCAAGTATTATTGAAACCTTATTTAAGCGGAAATATATTAAACGAAATAAAAAACAAATTTTACCAACACCTATCGGAATTAGGCTTATTGATACTATTCAAAACGAATTGCTCAAGTCAGCAGAGCTTACAGGATCTTGGGAAAAGCAACTGAAAGATATTGAAAAAGGAGAATTTCATGCGGCTACTTTTATTAAAAATATGAAATCTATGGTAGATCAATTGGTCTATGAAGTTCGTATGGAAAATAAACGTGCTAATATTAGTTATGTTAATATTGAGAAAAAAAAGCCTGCCCTCGTTAAAACCGCCAAAAAGATCCCAGGAAACGTATGTCCGAAGTGTAAAAAAGGACATTTATTAACGGGTAGTTCAGCATACGGATGTAGTAACTATGCGGCAGGGTGCGATTTTATCCTTCCTTTTAGTTTTTTAGGTAAAAAAATAAGTGAAAAACAATACGTACGATTAATCGAAAAAGGAGCTACGGTAAATTTAAAAGGTTTTAAAACCGAAAACGGAACTTTAGAGGGAGTTGTGAAATTTGATGCAAATTTTGCATTGCAATTTCATCCAAAAAAAATGCCTTTAAACAAAACTTGCCCCAAATGTAAACAGGGAACTTTATTAAAAGGGAAAAATGCCTATGGCTGTAGTAACTATAGTAAAGGCTGTACTTTTATTTTTTCTTTTGAACAATTTGCCAAAATGACAGAAAACCAAACACTTGAGGAAGCTGAAATTTACGCAATAATCCGCAAATCATACGTTAATTAAAATACGGCACTATTTTTGACTTTAAGTTTGGTGTAAATACTTTTTACGGGAGGAATTTAACAGTGTTTAATTTTTTTGGCGTATCTTATATCGCAGCCTTAGTAGGTGTGTTATTTATGAGATTCACCTTAGGCTAAAAAAGAAGTAAATAGTATGTTTGCAAAAAAATAAAATCAGTGATTAAAGATATAATTGTAGCAATGTTATGGAGCGTATCTCCCTTTGGTGAGGCGAAGGTGGGTATTCCTTATGGAATATTACAAGGAGCCAATATCTATTGGGTTTTTATTGCTTGTTTTTTGGCGAATATTTTGGTATTCCCCATTATGTCTTTTTTTCTGGATAAAATTAATCGTAGCTTTTTTAAGTGGAGACCGTATAAGAAAGGAGCAATTTATGTGGCTCAAAAAGCGAAGCGGGGATCAAGAGATAAAATTAAAAAATACGGTTTTTGGGGATTAATGATATTTGTGATGATCCCGTTACCAGGTACAGGAGTTTACGCTGGTACCATTGCAACCTATTTGTTTCAAATTGAAAAACGCAAAGCTTTTTTTGCGAACGTTATAGGTATTTTCCTGTCATCTTTAATTGTGTGGGGAACCTTAGTTCTTGCGACAAATGGGTCTTCTTAATCGAAAAAGTAACGCCTAGAGTTGATAATTCATTTGAATGCCCCCGTACAAATTTCTTCCTTCTCCAGGATAATAATACCTAGGTGTTGAAGTGCCAAAACTTACGGCATTAATTAAAACTGAGCTTGCATAATTCGTGTTGAATACATTATTTATTCCTATGTGAAAATGCCCCGTAAATCGATTAAATATTTGAGTTTTCAATCCGATTTTAGCTTTGACAATCGAATAATCATTGCTCGAAATTGTATTACCGTCATTTAAAGGGATTTCACCTACGTATTGTTGATCTATGTTGAATGTCCATCCTGTTTTGTGACTTATGGATAGATTTAGATTAAAGCGATTTTTAGGTACACCAGTAAGCGGATTCCCATTGTAATCATTATCAAGGTCAATAAAATCAATAAAGATATGATTGCTAAGATCATAACTTATTTGCGGAAGTATTTGCCATTGACGACTTAATTTTCCGTGATATTTTACCACTACTTCTAATCCCCTACGCCTTGTTTTACCGGCATTCTTTCCAAAATATTGATCGTCTCCTATGCGTTGTGCTACTAAAAGATTGTCAATGTTCATCTGGTATATGTTCATTTGAAATTCTAAATGGTTATTAAACCAATAGGATGAAAATCCTACTTCATAATTCATTCCTTTTTCTTGTTCAATTTCTGTATTTACCTTTCCATCTGGATTAAGTGTTTCTTCTAAACCTGGGTTTGAAAATCCACGACTTACATTGGCGTGCCATTGAAAATTTTGACTAGAACGGTAGGTTATACTGAAACTGGGAGATAATATTCCGTTAAAATTTCGTGAGACACTTTTGTTCTCTAAATTACCTAAAAAAACATCCCTAAAAGAATAGTTGGTTTTATTGAAATTCAGTCCAAGCATAACCTGAAGTTTGGGACTTAAGGTATACGTCATTGTTGTGAAAAGTGTATATTGTTTTCTGTGTTCTACCTGCTCGCTTAACTGCTCCCCTTCTACACTTCCCAAGCCAAATTGGTCTTGGTATAAATTTTCAAATGTTCTCCAAGCATAACGATCTTCATATAATTCAGCTCCTAATGTATAATTTAGCTTCTTGTTACGTAGTTTAACTTCATTTGCATATACCGAACGCAATCCATATCCATGTGTAAATTCCTCAAGAATATTAAAAGGTCGTGGTTCATAATGATCTAAGTAAGTATAAAAGACACTTGTGTTGATAGATTGTTGAGGATTGAATTTGTGCTCTACATTTACCCCTAAAAGACTATAGCGATTTTTTTCATACCCTTTTGCAGCTCCCCAAGTAAATGCTGCTTGACGTGGATTTGTTTTAAAATCAACCAAATTTAAGGAACTAGGAATATGAGCTGTATAATTTACTTGATGTAGTCGGAACGTTAGTTTGTCTTCATTTTTTAGAAAATGGGTGTAATTAATCCCTAGGGTTTGTCTATCAAACTCACTATTTATCCGATACCCAGCTTTATTCATCAAACCGTAGGTTAATCTAATTTTACTGTTTTTAGTGTGATGATTCACATTGAAATGGTTTTTAAAAAGACGATATGACCCAACGGTTAGTGAATTGTGAATCGAATTATTCGTTTGACCTGTTGTATGGTCATTTACTAAAATAGCACCGCCAAGATTTGCGCCAAATGCTGTAGCTTTAGGCCCTTTAACTACGGTTATCCTATAGAGGTCTTCAAGGTCTATTGAAGCTATTGAGCTCGATCCAGTACCATTTGTCAAAGGGATATTGTCTAGGTAAAGTCGCAATTTATTGGTTCCGTATGGAGTTCTTGAGCCAATCCCCCGAATAGTAATGCGATTGGTATTGATAGCACCGTCTAGTAAAAATACACCGGGAATTTGATTTAATTTTCCAGCTATATCAATTGGGCTTAATGAATTTAGGGTGGATTTATGTAGTTGACTTGTATTTGTGATACTGAGATTTTTGGATGTAATTGTGGGTGCGTCTAGAATAATTTCTTCTAATTGCTTAATAGTGTCTTTTTTTTGCTCTTGAGCATTACATATTGTCGTAAGTAGAATTAGAAAAATACAGAGACGGTAGTTCATACAGATTTAGTTCCATTTCATTCGCTGCAAACGTACCGCATTTAGAATTGCCAATAATGCAACACCAACATCTGCGAAAACTGCTTCCCACATAGTTGCTAGTCCACCAGCCCCTAAAAGTAATACTATTATTTTAACTCCAAATGCCAGGGCAATATTCTGCCATACAATACGTCGTGTACTTTTTCCAATTTGTATCGCTTGGGCAATTTTTGAAGGCTGGTCTGTTTGAATGACAATATCTGCCGTTTCTATAGCAACATCACTTCCTAATCCTCCCATTGCCAGTCCAACATCGCTTACCGCTAGCACTGGGGCATCATTGATGCCATCACCGACAAAGGCAACCCTTGCCTGTCTATTAGCTTGCATTTGCTCTACGATTCGCAATTTATCTTCAGGTAAAAGTCCACCGTACATTTCATTAAGCCCTAATTTTTTTCCAATTTCATTAACAATAGATGTTTGGTCACCTGAGAGCATAACAATAGATTTTATACCTGCAGCTTTGAGATTGTTAATTGCTTGTTGTGCATCTTCTTTTAATTCATCAGCAATAACAAAATACCCAGCAAACTCCTTATTTATGGCTACAAAAACAACCGATTCAACAATAGGACGAGTCTCTTCCGGTATAGCCACTCCTAAAGTTGACATGAGTTTGGCATTTCCTATACTTAGGGTTTCTCCTTGAACCTGTCCCATGAGTCCGAGCCCCGCAAGTTCCTTAACCTCGGTGGCCATTACTTCTTTTGCCGAAGTGTATGCTAAAATGGCTAAGGCGATGGGATGCGTTGATTGTTTTTCTATACTTTGCACTTTTGCCATGAAATCATCTTCAGTTCCTTTAAAGACGACAATTTCCTTTATTTTAAATACGCCTTTGGTCAAAGTACCTGTTTTGTCCAAGGCTACCGTATTTATTTTGGTAATGGCATCCAAAAAAGTAGCTCCCTTAAATAGAATTCCGTTCCGTGAGGCTGCTCCTAATCCTCCAAAATACCCTAAAGGAATGGAGATAACTAGCGCACAGGGACAGGAAATTACCAAAAATATTAACGCTCTGTATAACCAATCACTAAACACATACTCGCTCACGAAAAGAGCAGGAATAAAGGTTAACCCAATCGCCAAAAACACGACAATAGGCGTGTATACTTTAGCGAACTTCCGAATAAATAATTCGGTCTTTGATTTACGTGTAGTGGCATTTTGAACTAACTGTAAAATACGCGCTATAGAGCTGTCTTCAAATAGTTTAGTTACTTTTATTTCAATTATTTCTTCTAGATTAATACTCCCGGCATATACTGTATCTCCACGATGTACTGTGTCCGGCTTTGCCTCTCCGGTAATTGCGGCAGTGTTTAAAGAGGCTCGTTCAGAAGTTAAAATTCCGTCGAGTGGTATTTTTTCACCAACCCGAACTTGAACGATATCGCCAACTTGAACTTCTTTAGGGTCTACCTTAACAAAACTATTCCCCTGATGTACTAGGGCTTCTGTTGGACGCACATCAAGTAAGGCATTTATGGAACCTTTTGCTTTTTTAACCGCCGCATCTTGAAAAAGTTCACCAATGGCATAAAACAACATTACAGCAACCCCTTCAGGGTATTCTCCTAAGGCAAAGGCACCTATAGTTGCCAAGGACATTAAGAAAAATTCAGTAAAGAAATTTCCCTTACGCACGAGATTCCATCCCGTTTTAATTACTGGCCACCCCACTGGTAAATAAGCAAGTATATACCAAGCTAATCGTACTTCAGCTTTAAAATAATTGATGTTGAATTGATCAAATAGCATTCCAATCAATAATAATACAAAGCTAATAGTTACGGGGAAATACGTCTTCCAACGGGTTGGGTTGTTGTGCGTATGATGCTCGTGGTTATGGGTGGGTTTTGTCTTCTTTGCGATGGATTCTAAGGGTAACTGCTTCTTTGTCATACAATCTAATTAGTATACAAAGGTGAGATAATTATCGCTGCAACACTAGTGCATTTTGGTAAAGGAGCCACTTGATTTATAGATATTAAAGGTTCGTTCGTGGACAGTCTATTCTATTCAGGAATAGGTGTCGCACCTATGTATTTTTGCATAATGTCTTTACAGTAATCCTGTTTTTAAAAGCTAACAGCTAGTTTTAGCACCATGTTACTGTTGTATCGTCCTAAAACTAGCGTTATTTTATTTAAGTTCTGTTACACAGATCACAAATTCCTTTGACTACTAAATTTATATTTTCGGCGATATATCCGGCAGGGACTTTTATTTTAGGGATTTTATGATCTGTAAGGCAGGTTGTGTCATTACAGTGAGTACAATGAAAGTGTAAATGTAAATCGAGACCAATATCACACCCACAACCAGGCTCACAAAGTGCATATTTAGCCACACCTGTTCCGTCGTCAATTTGATGTACCACCGCCTTCTCTTCAAAGGTTTTTATAGTTCTGTACAAGGTAGTTCTATCAGCTTTATCAAAATAATCCTCGATAACCGAAAGACTTACTGCCTTTTGCTGCTGTTCAATAAACTGATAGACCAACATGCGCATGGCGGTTGGACGGATATTGAATTCTGCTAGTTGTTGTTCAATTTCACTCATACCTTAATGACTGTATTCGGCTTCACTTTTTTTTCATTTCGACCATTAAAAAATAGGCTCCTGATTGTGCGATCAAAGTCCCTGATGCAATAGGGTCTTTTAAGGCAAATGCAGTAAAGCCATTTCTCACAAATTTAACGAATATTTCTTTAGGTTCAAAAGCCCGTGAACCTTCATTTTCTTTAGCTGCTTGAAAGATATAATAGTGATCGCTATCTTGAAAAATTGCTGATTCAGGTAAGGTCCATTCCCTTGAGCTCTCCGTAATAATTTCTGCGTTTACATACATTCCGGGAATTAAGTTTTTTTTGCTTGTTTAATATGTTAGCTACATCTATTTAAAGCTATAAAGCACAAAGTATATTTTATTGAATTTAAGTCATTTAGTAGTAGTTACTTCAACTATATAAGTAATGAATTGTTCAGTGTCTTCTGTCTCTAAAGCGGGAGCCACAGTAATGACTTGCATCTAATTATTCGTAATATCTGGTACCGCGTCAATAGGTACTTTATTTAGGCTGTATGTACCAGCAATCACGAGTGCCAACGTGAATAATCCAATCACAAATTTATGGTGAATGGAATAGTTAATAAATTTATTAATCATAAAAGAAATGATTTAATTCAAAATAATAGTCCTAGGGTCTACACGAACAATGGCGTGACCAACAAAAAGAAAAATATGTTCAATTAAACTTGGGGAGGCTGTAAGAAGGAATGATCGGGATCAGATCCAAGATCATTGATATAAAAGAAAATATCTTTAGCAAAATCCATTTTCAATAAAGATTCGTAAAAACGCCCGCAGTTGTAACTGATATGTGACAACAATTGCAATGACAAAAAGGTGTGCAGAAATCTAGATGAGAGTATCCGTGGTCTTCTTCCATGCGGATAGAAACTTCTGAAGGTATAGGCTCTATGTGGTCTCCCCCATCCGCACAAGACGTAAGGTTGAGTCCTAGGAGGTATTAAGACCAGATAACTACAAATACTTTCATAGGTCAAAAGTACAATTAAATCAATGTAACCGTGTTTTCAAAATAAACCTTATAGGCAATACCTACTGTTCAATGCTTTTGGCTTCAAAAAAGTGTATTTCACCTTCTGTAAATTGCACAGAGATCTTTATGGGCCTACAGCATACTTCACAATCTTCTATATATACCTGTGAAGGCACGGAAGTGTCGAGGAGCATACTTATTTGTGACCAACAATAAACACATTGAAAGGAATGCTCCATACAGGTATATTTTAAGGGACTGTTTTAATAAGCGATCAAGTCAAGAAAAGCAGATTCAATTCGGTTTTTTGCTAAATACTGCGCTTCTAATTGCGGAACAAAAGGAATTGGGGTTGACATACTCGCTACTCGGCTAATGGGGGCGTCTAAGGATTCAAAACAATGTTCTTGAATAAGGGCTACTACATCACTAGCAATTCCACCAAACATGGAATCTTCTTGGACGATCATCACTTTTCCGGTTTTTCGGACCGATTGATAGATTGTTTCTTCGTCTAGCGGTGCTAAACTTCGTAAATCAATCATGTCTACAGCTACTTCTGGATGTTGATCAAGTACTTCTAAGCACCAATGTACCGCAGCACCAAAACTAATTACGGTAATGTTATCTCCTGTTCTTAAAACAGAAGCTTTGCCTAAAGGAAGCGTGTAGTAATCTACCGGAACCTCTTCTCGTATGGTTCGGTAAAGGGCCTTGTGTTCAAAAAACAGAACCGGATTTGGGTCTTCAATGGCTGCTGCTAACAATCCTTTAGCATCAGACGGGAATGCCGGGTATACCACCTTAAGTCCAGGGGTTTTTGTGAACCAGGCTTCATTAGTTTGAGAATGAAAGGGGCCTGCAGCAACACCTGCTCCACATGGCATTCTTACAACGACATCTGCATTTTGTTGCCATCGATAATGTGATTTAGCTAACAAATTGACGATGGGATTAAAACCGGAACTTACAAAATCAGCAAATTGCATTTCAACAACCGATTTATATCCGTTTACTGATAAGCCATATGCTGCTGAAATTATAGCGGATTCACAGATGGGCGTGTTTCGTACCCTGTGTTTTCCAAACGCATCTACAAACCCCTCGGTAATTTTAAACACCCCTCCATATTCGGCAATATCTTGCCCCATAATAACAAGCTGATCGAAGCGCTCCATGCTCTGTTTTAATCCGCTTGAAACTGCGTCTATAAAACGAATTTCCTCCTTTTGATTGGAAGGGGTAATTGATTTATTTGTAATGGGTTGGAAAACATCATTTAATTCTTTGCTTTCAGATGGTGTTATCAGGGGTTCATCATATGCTTTCGTTAAATTTTCGTTTATTTCTGTGTCAATAGTTTGCCTATATGCATTAATTTTCTCCTCAGTTAGTAATCCTTCATTCAATAAAAAACGTTCGTAATTCTCCAATGGGTCGCGCTTTGCCCATGCTTCCATCAATTCTTTAGGTACGTATTTTGTACCACTCGCTTCTTCGTGTCCTCTCATTCTAAAGGTTTTGAATTCTAAGAATACCGGGCGAGGGTTTTTACGGATGCTATTGGCTATCTTAGAAACTTGTTCATAAACCTCTAGGATATTGTTGCCATCAATAATTTGGCTTTCCATTCCATATCCTTTAGCTCGGTGAGCTAAATGTTCGCAATTATACTGTTCGTTGGTAGGGGTTGAAAGGCCATATCCATTGTTTTCAATACAAAACAAAACAGGTAAACTCCATACTGATGCTACGTTAAGCGCTTCGTGGATATCTCCCTCGCTAGTCCCTCCTTCTCCAGAAAATACTGCACAGACCTGTTTGTTGTTTTTAAGAAGATTTGCTAAGGCTATTCCGTCAGCAACACCAAATTGCGGACCTAAATGCGAGATCATTCCCACGATTTTGAATTCTTGGGTTCCGAAATGAAAGCTGCGATCTCTTCCTTTTGTAAAGCCATTTTCTTTTCCTTGCCATTGAGAAAATAAGCGGTATAATGGGATTTTTCGTGTTGTAAAAACACCGAGATTTCGATGCATTGGTAAGATGTACTCCTCCTTTTTGAGTGCCATAGTGATACCAACTGATATCGCCTCCTGTCCAATTCCGCTAAACCATTTTGAAATTTTCCCCTGACGAAGTAGAATTAACATCTTTTCTTCAATCATCCTTGGCAACAACATGCCCTTGTATAAATCCAGAAGACGTTTGTCTGAATGCGTAGATTTAGTAAAATTCATGAACTTTAGTGCTGTATGAAATTAAACGCGATATCCATCAAAAATAGCGTGCATCAATCGTTTTTTATCATTGATTATCTCCTCAAGAGAAATGGAAGTTTCAGTCCTTAGAACCCCCGGGATGTTATCGATAGAAAAGATAATGTCTTTGGCATGTTTCGTATCTATGGCTCTTATTTTGCAAAAAATCGCAAACTTACCCGTTGTTAAATGCGCTACAGTTACCTCTGGTATTTTTTTTAAAGCTTCGATAACTTTTTGGTTATTTGAAGAGTTTTCTACAAAAATTCCGACATAAGCAATAAACGTATAATTCATTTTGTCGTAATCCACCGTAAGTGTAGAGCCTTTAATCACCCCTTCTTCTTCCATTTTCTTAACGCGAACATGAATGGTTCCCGCAGAAACCAATAGTTTTTTTGCAATATCTGTAAATGGAGTTCGTGCATTCTCAATGAGAATATCTAGAATTTGATGATCAATTTCATCTAGTTTAAATTTCGACATATTGATGATAGTTTAAGTAAAGGGCAAATTTCTTAAATTATTACGAATAAAACAGTGGTAAAACCGAATTATTTCTTGTAATTATTTAGAAAGTCCTTTTCGTCCTTATAGGTTTTGCCTTTTGAATTAATTAGTTTGTTTGCGGTATAATTGGTTAGGTGACCTATTTTTTCAATTTGTGGTAGGAATCGAATCGTTCCGTCTGTTAGTATTTCTTTATATAAAATTCCAAGATCTATAAGTTCTTCATAATTCTCTAATTTCACATTGTAGTGGATTTCATCGAGGTAGTACTGTTCATTGTTGGGGATTTCAAAATAGGATTTGTACGAAATGTCTTTTGATGGTTTTGCTATGGCATGTATACCTAGCAATAGCGCTAGCCAATTGTATTTTCGAACGACCTCTCTTTGGTAGTCATCAGGAAAATGTCCTGCTTCGATTAAGATAGTGTGATGCCCCATTTTTTCAAAATTATCTCCCGTAGCAGTAGGGTAAAATTCATCGCTATAACGACCTATTTGATGTGGTAGTACCTTGCGTAAGTTTTGGTATATTGCAGCAATTACCTGCATCGTTTTTTTTCTGCCTTCCGTGACTGTCCTGTTTTGATTCACAGAAGGGGCTAAAAATGATAAGGTAGCCGGATGATGAGCTGGCTCTACGCTAAAAATGGTTCGTTGATCGTGAAGGTTAAAGCAATATTCAGGGTTTACCTCTTTGAGTACGCTCAATAAAACCTTACTTTCTGGAGCGTTTTGATCTAAAACATCTCTATTTAAATCAATTTGCTGTGCGTTAACACGCGAATAAGCTACAGCTCCATCAGGATTGACAATTGGCATGAAAACCATGGTGCACGCATCTAAAATTTCCTGAGCTTCTGTAGAAGCTGCACTGAGCCACTCTAAAAGATCAATTAAAGCTTTTGTTCCGGTGCTTTCATTTCCGTGCATTTGACTCCAGCATAAAATGCGAATAGATCCGCTACCAACTTCAATGGTTTTTAATTTGCGTCCTTCAGCAGACTCCCCAACAACACGCTGTTTAAATGACGTAGGTAAATGAGCTAAAACAGGATCAATACTTTTAGTTGTTATATAACGCCCTGCAATTGATTTGCATTTATTCGTCTCGTGCCAGTTTATTAATTTTTCTACCTTCATACGTTTTCTGAAAATACAAAGATACTATTATGAAGCGGAAAAGCATCTCATTTCTTTGAGAAGAATGAGGGGTAAATCAGTAATATGATGGGGAAGTTGAATGGTTGAATTGTGTTGATTGTAAAAATTAACAATTCATTTTGTGAAGCTTAATTTACAGTTGTAACAGCTTTCAATGAGGTTTTGCAGATTTGTATTTACAAAAGTAAAAATGCACATTTTAAAAATTGATAACCAGTTGTTTAAGTGCTTTTAAATAAAGCTTTATTTTAATATTATTAATGGGTTGTTGGTCTTAATTAATCGTTGTTTAATTTTAAATAATTACATTTGTAACAATATTAAACGCATGGTAAATCAAGAAAAATTTTCAGAAAGGCTTTCGCTTATATTAACGCACTATGGATTGACGGCAAGTGCCTTTGCCGAAAAATTACAAGTACAACCCTCGTCTATCTCCCATCTTTTATCAGGCAGAAATAAGCCGAGTTTGGACCTTGTTTTGAAAATGCTAGAGGAATTTAAAGAGATAGATTTACAATGGTTAATAAACGGAAAAGGAACTTTTCCGAAATCGAATTCACAAGCACAACGTATTCGATCCACAAAAACAGAAGAAAAGGAAATTGAACGTATCGTCATATTTTATTCAGACGGAACCTTTAGCAGTCATGATCCGGCATAAAAAAAACATAGGGTAACCATGTTTTTTTCTTAGTGCCTGTAGGAGGATTGGATTAATCCTGCTGAACCACGTTTTTTTCAATATTTTGTAAGACCCCTTCTAATTCTGTTCCATTGAGGTCAACTGCATCAAAGTTTTTTGCAAATTGTATCATGTCTGCGGGGTTCATGTTTTCACCAAGGATTCGCACTAAGGCAAATCCCTTCTCCTTGTCCGAAGCAAACAATACTACTTCATGTAGCGTCTGATCATCTTCTTCACCTTCATATTTTAAGGAAACTGTTCTTCCTTGATGTTTAATACGAATTAACTCTTGGTATTTATCATTTTTCAATATAGCCTTAACCTTTTGATTCTCTATGGCATATTGAGCTTTATTATCTTCTTTTTTTATAAAAGCTAGAATATTGAATTTATGAATAGATGTTGTGATTTTTGATAATTCAGTCGGTGCATTTTCTTTTAAAGCAAAGACATTTCCTGGAATGTCTAAGGTGATGAAATTTTCATTATCACTATTGTCAATATAATATTTTTGCAACGAGAGATTGGATGCACATGACACCAATGTTACGGCACACAGCAGTAACACCATTTTTTTTAAACTCGTATTCATAAGGGTTATTTTTTATTAATATTATTTAAATGTTCACTTCCAGGAATGTTCATTTGTTTTGTTAATTTGGCAATTTGCTTTAAATCAATATCCCCAATTAGGGTAAACACCAAAGATTCACCATCTTTTGCATTGACATGCATAAAAAGTTCTTTAATATGGTCTTTGTCTCTACCTTCTTTAACGTAAATTTTTACATTATTACCATCGTCTTTAACTCGCATAAGCTCAGAAAGTTTAGCAGATTTTAAATATTCAGCAGCTGCTGCATTCATTTGATTGGCAACAGTACTGTTCTTGGTGGTAAACATTTTTAGGGAAATCAGCCCATTAACCATGTTTTTAAAATCTACATCATTCTCAGATACAGAGATGATCATATCAAACATTTTTTTGTTCACTACGACAGCACTTACATCGTCTAGATCTTCAAATTTATCAAATATAGATTGGCTATATCCTACGGTAGCGATCAGTGCCAATGTAATGGTAAAGATTACTTTCTTACTATTTCTTTTTATCGTTATTATATTCATGATTTCAATTTATTTTTTTATTTAAATACTTTACTTGTTGCGTTGTCAAATTCTTGTAACCCAGAATAAACTAAGTTTGAGCCTTTATTTAAATTTTTTGACAACAATAAAAAGGCATCTTTGGTTTGTTGCATCGCTAATTGTGCTTGTTCTCTTTCTTTTGAGGATAACTCATTGTTGGTAAACGTGTAGACAGAAATCAATAGTGCTGCAGCAGCTGCTACGGATAGCCATTTCCAATGTGGGGCTTTTCTTTTAGAAAGAAGAATAGTTTTTGTGAATTGCTCATTACTGTTTTCTTGAAAATATCCAAACATCGCTTGGTACGACACCAAATGAGCAGGGATCTCTTTCTGACTAAAAAAGTCTTTAAGCTCTTGCTCTTCTTGCAAACTCGTTGTTGCGTTATCATATTTTTCAAGGAGCTTCTCGATTCTAGACAATTCCATAGTTATGCTTTTTTATTAATTGTTCTCTTATTGTTTTTCTCGCACGTGATAAAGCTACACGGACTGCTGTGGGTTGTAAGTCAAGAATCTTGCCAATTTCTTCGAATTCATAATTCTCAACATCTCGCAACTGAATAATTAATCGTTGTTTTTCGGGTAAATTCGCTATTAATTCATGTACTTTAGAAACTGCGTCTTTTAATTCAATATTTCGTTGTAGTCCCTCCCCTTTTTCTATATAATTTGTGTGAACTAAACGTAAATTACTGGATCGTTTTGATTTGAGTTGATCTAGACAATAATTTTTTGTCATCGTCATTGCAAATGCTTCTACATTCTTATAATTACCTAGCTTTTCTTTATTTTTCCACAATTTCAAATACAATTCCTGTGTTGCATCTTCCGCCTCGTCTTTTGAAACTAAGAGTCGTTTAGCCAAACGAAACACTTTATCCTTAAAGGGTAGTACCGTCGTTAAAAATTCAGTCTGTCTCATTTGAAGGTTAGTGATTTTGGCAATATATTTGATACTTACACTTGTACGACGAATTACTTAATAAATTGTTACACAAGATTTGAAATGCAATATAATTAGTAAATTTGTAAGAACTAATGAGAAACTAATAATTTACGAATGAAAAGATTAACCTTATTGTTTGCCTTTACTCTATTGCTTTTTGTAAGTTGTAACAAAGACGATGATCCAACTCCACAAATAGCCGTTGAAAATGAAATTAAAGATTTTGTTTGGAAAGGATTAAATGCCGAGTATTATTGGCAAGACAAAGTTCCGAATTTAGCAGACACTAAAAACGACGACATTTCTGATTACAATACGTATTTATCGAACTATGGCTCTCCAGAAGATTTATTTGCAACGCTGTTATATCAGCCTGGTGAAACTGATCGATTTTCTTGGTTTATAGAAGATTACAACGAACAAGCAGCTTCTTTTAGAGGGGTTAATGATGCTTTTGGGTTTGAATTTGGTTTAGAGCGGGTAGGTTCTACAGACTTTGTTGTTGGTTATGTTACCTATGTAGTTCCAAATTCTCCGGCTGCGGATGTAAATATGAAACGAGGCGATTATTTTACTGAATTTAATGGAACGACCTTAACAATGTCTAATTACACCATTGTGAATGGATATTACCGTGATAATAACATTTCCCTAGGATTTGCTGATTACGACAATGGAACCTATACTAAAAATGGTAAAACGGTTAATTTAACCTTACGGCAAGTCATTGAAAACCCTGTACATTACAAAAGCATTATAGAATCTAATGGAAAAAAAATTGGCTATTTAGTGTACAACGGATTTAAATACCCTTTCCATACAGAATTAAATGACGTTTTTGGGGAGTTTCAAACAGCGGGAATCGATGAATTAATTTTAGATCTACGGTATAATGGTGGCGGTTCTGTATTAACATCAGCTTATTTAGCCAGTATGATATATGGAAATGCTTCGGACACAGAAGTCTTTGCAAAACTCATTTACAATACGAAGAATGCGAAAAATAATGGTGGGTATTTTTTTGAAAACCGTGGGAATGTGTATGATCAAGATGGAAATAAATCTGGAGAAATAACGCTGAATAGATTGACAAATTTAAGTAGAGTTTTTATCATTACTTCGGATGACACAGCTTCTGCAAGTGAAATGATTATTAATGGGTTGAAACCGTTTATGGATGTGAAAACGGTAGGTACTACGACATATGGTAAAAATGTAGGGTCATATACTGTGTACGATTCACCTGATTTTACAAATAAAAATGTAAACCCTAATCATACCAATGCAATGCAACCAATTACCTTTCGTATCTTTAATAAATTAGATCAAAGTGATTATATTAAAGGGTTTAAACCAAATTTTAAGAAAATAGAATATGCAGCCGACATAAAAGACTTTGGTGATCTAAATGAACCTTTATTGAATACTGCGCTGGCAGCTATAAATGGAGATATTCCCGAAACAATTGCAGCAAAATCTTCAAGGATCTCTACTAAAATTTTCTCGTCAAGAGAAAAGGAGAAATTTTCAAAAGAAATGTATATTATTCCTAGTGAAATTGAATGAGAATAGATAAATACCTTTGGGCTACACGTTATTATAAAACGCGAAATCAAGCCGCAGAAGCATGTAAAAAGGGACATGTGAAAATTAATTCCCAAAAAATAAAACCTGCGAAGGAAGTGTATGTCGGTGAGAAGATTGTCGTTAGAAAGAATCAAATTAATTATGAATTGGTAGTGTTAGACACCCCACCTAATCGAGTTGGTGCTAAGTTGGTAGATCTATACCGAAAAGATATTACTCCTAAAGAAGCTTTTGAAGGGCAAGAATTGTTACGGTTTGCAAAAGACCACTACCGTATGAAAGGAGAAGGTCGACCAACTAAAAAAGATCGAAGGGAGTTAGATGATTATCGAAATAATGATCTATCAGCAGAAAAATAATATCTTTGAAAAAAAAATTAACTATGCAGCGATCCATTATTTTAGATCACCTTCAAATCGAACATAAAGTAAGACGTATTGCCTTTCAGATTTACGAAAGTAATGCCAAAGAAAAAGAAGTCGTAGTTGCAGGTATTAGTAAGAATGGGTTCATCTTAGCCAAACAATTAGCAGCCATTTTATCTGAAATTAGTAATTTAAAAGTAATTCTTTGTGAAGTTACTATGGATAAGGAAAATCCGCGTAATGAAATTCACACTTCACTTAAGCCTAATGAATACGCAAAAAAATCATTGGTTTTGGTGGATGATGTACTAAACTCAGGAACAACTTTAATCTATGCGGTTAAATTTTTTCTAGAAGTGCCTCTTAAGCGGATTAAAACTGCCGTATTAGTAAATAGAAATCACAAAAAATACCCAATAAAAGCCGATTTCAAAGGTCTTTCCTTATCTACTTCACTGCAAGAACATATTACGGTAGAATTAAACGATACTGAGAGTATTGCGTACTTAAATTAAGCGGCTCCTAATTGTTGAATAATTTCTTCGACTAATTCTTGTTTAGACTTTTCATCTATGCGAATTTGATACGTTGCTTTTTCATAGAAAGGTCTACGTTCAAACAAATGCTTCGCAAGAAATTCTTTTAATTGATCTTGTGGAATGTTTTTTATTAAAGGTCTTTTATTTTTACGCTTAGGTTTTGAGAGCCGCGTATGTAAATGTTGCAAACTACCATCTAAATAAAATGACGAGGCACCTGCGTTTATGAGTTCCATGTTTTTGCCAAAACAGGGAGTTCCTCCACCTAAAGCTAAGACAAAATCGTCTTTCCGTTCTAAAAGTTCAGCGATACATAGGGTTTCTAATTTTCGAAAGTAGATTTCTCCTTTTTCCTGGAATAAAGATGAAATAGACATCCCTTCCTTTTCTTCAATATAATGATCGAGATCGATAAATGGTAGAACCAATTGTTTTGCTAGTCTTTGTCCAATGGTTGACTTGCCACTCCCCATATAACCTACTAAAACTACTTTCATAAAAACTTGAAATTAAAGTGTTTAAAAACTTGCGCAAATATCGATGAAATTTTTTTAAAAAAATACTTGTCAAATAGATATATGATATTATATTTGCACCCACCTAAGCGGAACAGATGATGAAGCTTTGATGACCTGGTAGCTCAGTTGGTAGAGCATCTCCCTTTTAAGGAGAGGGTCCTGGGTTCGAGCCCCAGCCCGGTCACAGATTTACACGGAAAACCTACTTTTATTAAGTAGGTTTTTTTTTTGAATAAAATGCAATTGAAAATGGGGATGGATCATGGAGAATCATGGATCATTCCAAATTGTTGTGTTTAAGCAAAAATTGTAGTTAATCTATAAAGAAAGAATTCTACATTTTTAACACCCCTAAACTGTGCCCTAAACGCCTTTATTTTTGCATTAAATGATTCTGCAGCTGCATTAGTACTTCGATTGATAAAATAGTTTAGTATTGATCGGTAATTTATAGTTATAGTATTTGCGATTGTATTGA
>JALKAY010000049.1 GCA_023015935.1 Flavobacteriaceae bacterium F08102 | reverse complement strand
GATAAACATTTTCCTGATCATCAAGTAACTACAGCTTATGAAGCAGGATGTTGTGGTTATCACGCCCATAGAAGTTTTGAGCGTTATGGGTGGAATTCATTGGTGGTCAATCCTGCGGATATTTTCAGAAGAGGAAAAGAGCGTTTTACCAAGACTGACAAGATAGATGCTCAACTAATTGCTAGAGAATTACGAGACCAACGACTAGATAGCATTTACATTCCTGATGTTGAGCGAGAGCAGTTGCGTAGCCTATTTAGA
>JALKAY010000048.1 GCA_023015935.1 Flavobacteriaceae bacterium F08102 | reverse complement strand
CCTTTATACGTCCCATGAGGCGGGATATAACTTGTCAATCCAATCTCTTCCAAAAAAGCATAATTCTCCCCATCACTATAGCCTGTATCGGCCACTAGATTTTGCCATAAGATCCCTTGTTTGTTCAATCTTTTTTTTAATCGAGGTACAATGTCTTGTAAGTATTGGCTGTCTTTCTTATCTGCCTTATATGCTTTAATGTCAGTGATGACATGATGTCCAGTGTCAACACTTAGCTGACTCATATAGTTCAGCTTGCGT
>JALKAY010000047.1 GCA_023015935.1 Flavobacteriaceae bacterium F08102 | reverse complement strand
CTCGAGGTACTTTGAGTATTGGCGTTTTGGGGCGAACCCAATGGGTTGGACTAGACGGAGCGCCCAAGACGGCTACCTTTGCGATTCATGCACCTGTTGCGAAAAATTTAGGAGCCGGATTTTCAGCGATATTAGATGAACACGGGCCCGTAAAGGAACAAAACATCTACGCGGATATTTCTTATACTTTGACTACTTCAGAAGAGGGTCGACTTGCCTTTGGTTTAAAAGGAGGTTTGACGCTCTTCGATGTTAATCTGC
>JALKAY010000046.1 GCA_023015935.1 Flavobacteriaceae bacterium F08102 | reverse complement strand
CCCTCTCCGAGAAAAGGGAGCCTTCTTTGATCAATAATTTTTGTAATAGGTACATTTTGCGTAGTTTAATACGTTAAACATCACATGTTAAACAAGGATAAATATTAAGAAATCACATTTTATACGACCCTTTCAGGGTCGATCTGTTTTGGGAATTACTTGGCTATAACATTGCACCCCTTCGGGGTGAGAGCGCGTCTTTAATCATACAGCACAATTGGTTTGTATGAATTTTGAAGGTTTAGATTTCCTTGTTATTTG
>JALKAY010000045.1 GCA_023015935.1 Flavobacteriaceae bacterium F08102 | reverse complement strand
TATAAACTTATCTCTTCCTATTTTTATATTTTCTCGTACCAATTCAGGCCCTAACAAATGGAATAACTTTTTACTCCCCAGTTCTGTCATAAAACCCCTGTAATATAATACTTTAGATTTTATAACATCATATTGGTCTAAACGAGTAACATCTGAAGCTATGGCCTTATAAAAAGCTGAACGACTTCTATTTAGTTTATCACAGACTGTCATTACTTTTTCGTTTTTGTTGACCGTCTTTTCTGCAATTCTTCGCCAGCT
>JALKAY010000044.1 GCA_023015935.1 Flavobacteriaceae bacterium F08102 | reverse complement strand
TCTTTTAAACGATCAATTTCTCCTGGTTTCTTTACCATAATTATTTTATTTAAAAGACTAAAGTTACCATATTTTTTCGCCCAACTCTGAATTGTTGCACCTCCTTTTATATTATATTTAAGACGAGCTTGTCCAAAACTTAAATGATTTGACTCTATATCTTTTAATACGGATAGTTTAAATGATTCTGAATAACGAAAGGTTTGTTTTGTTTGTCTCATAGTTTATAGATTTATAAACTGTCTACTTTTTCTAGGACAA
>JALKAY010000043.1 GCA_023015935.1 Flavobacteriaceae bacterium F08102 | reverse complement strand
ATGTCGCTTACCCATAACTGATCTGGCCTAGTAACTGCTAGTTCTTGAGTTAGGTTTTTATAGATTTTAAACGGATGGTTACTGTCCGTGGTTACCTTATACCTTGGTTTACGTTTAGGAATCAATAAGTCTTCTTTTCTCAAAAATTCTATAAACTTATCTCTTCCTATTTTTATATTTTCTCGTACCAATTCAGGCCCTAACAAATGGAATAACTTTTTACTCCCCAGTTCTGTCATAAAACCCCTGTAATATAATACT
>JALKAY010000042.1 GCA_023015935.1 Flavobacteriaceae bacterium F08102 | reverse complement strand
TTTCGTCGCGTAAAAAGCTATATCAAAATGCAGTTATTATATTTTGGTATAGAAGTGCCTGAAGAATTTGACAATGACCATTGGAGTCATAAATTTAGAAACTGGGTGGATGCTTTAACGTTTAAACATGTTACTGCGAAGGCTACATTGGATAGCCGTATGCGCTTTTTTAGATTTGTAGATGTAGAAATTAGAGATGTGTCAAATAAGCTTAGAGCCTATTGTCGCAAGCATTACAAGAAAGATTATTATTTGCTCAAG
>JALKAY010000041.1 GCA_023015935.1 Flavobacteriaceae bacterium F08102 | reverse complement strand
CACCTTCATCCCCTCTCCGAGAAAAGGGAGCCTTCTTTGATCAATAATTTTTGTAATAGGTACATTTTGCGTAGTTTAATACGTTAAACATCACATGTTAAACAAGGATAAATATTAAGAAATCACATTTTATACGACCCCTTCAGGGTCGATCTGTTTTGGGAATTACTTGGCTATAACATTGCACCCCTTCGGGGTGAGAGCGCGTCTTTAATCATACAGCACAATTGGTTTGTATGAATTTTGAAGGTTTAGATTTCCTTGTTATTTG
>JALKAY010000040.1 GCA_023015935.1 Flavobacteriaceae bacterium F08102 | reverse complement strand
CACACGTAAGTTCTGCATCATCTCCTGCATCTGCAACTGGTGCAGTTATATCTTGACTAATCACTACCGTATCGGTAGAAGAACAACCCGTAATTAAATTAGTTACCCTTAAAGTATACGTACCCGCTGAACTAATTACTGGAGACGCTGTATTGGCTCCACTATCGATAACTCCATCAGAGGTACTCCATGTGTAACTCACTCCTGTTGCTGTTGAACCGGATCCATCTAACATAAGCGTCGTAACAGCACACGTAAGTTCTGCATCATCTCCTGC
>JALKAY010000003.1 GCA_023015935.1 Flavobacteriaceae bacterium F08102 | reverse complement strand
CTTAAATGATTTGACTCTATATCTTTTAATACGGATAGTTTAAATGATTCTGAATAACGAAAGGTTTGTTTTGTTTGTCTCATAGTTTATAGATTTATAAACTGTCTACTTTTTCTAGGACAAGACACAGGTCTACCGTAGACTGAAGACTGAAAACTGAAGACTGTAGACTATTGACTGAAGACTATTGACTGAAGACTGAAGACTCTGATGTGTGATTTTGCCACAAGGGCCACAATTTTTCCTGCTGAAAATGTTTTTTTACACAGCACCGAACGACTAAAATTAGTCTTGCAGACTAATTTTAGAGAGGGGCCAGCTGGTGCGTTGGTTTTCTTTAACACGAATGTGTTGCGCAGCAGTACGCATTATTCCACGAATAAAAGGGAGCTGCGCTCGTATTGCACGAATCGATACGTTTGAATAGTATGAGTTATGATTTCAATATTGACTGAAGACTGTAGACTATTGACTGAAGCCTGAAGCCTACCCTTCCGGGTGCATAAATTTTTGTTTTCCTAACAATTCTTCTTCCGTTTCAACATGTTCATCGTCAGGAATACAGCAATCTACTGGACAAACCGCAGCACATTGTGGCTCATCGTGAAAGCCTTTACACTCAGTACATTTATCGGGAACAATATAATATATTTCATCACTAATAGGCTCTTGATCCTCATCAGCATCTACTTCCTTACCGTTTGGTAAAACTACTTTACCACGTAAACTTGTCCCATCTTGATAGCGCCAATCTTCAGCACCTTCATAAATAGCCGTATTTGGACATTCAGGTTCACAAGCCCCACAATTAATACATTCGTCTGTTATGATTATCGCCATGATATTTTTAATAAATTTGCACTTGCAAAGATACAAAAATCAAATCGTAAAAAACCAGTAAATGTTATTAGAATCAAGGATTAACGCTTTTGCCGAATTAGGACTTTTTTTAAGCCAATTTTCGCGTGATAAAAGGGTAAAAAAAACATCGGTAATGCACAATGACCCCTTCTTTGAAGCGGTAGACCTTCAAATCAAAAGGGCACATGAATTTAATGGTTGGTTTACAGAAGATCACGTACTTTACTGTTTTGAAAATTGGGCCAATCAATTAACGAAAGGTCATTTAGAAAATTGGACTTCAGGGTATTTTTTAGAAACGAAAAACCCAAAAAAAGTAGCCATTATCATGGCGGGAAACATCCCTCTTGTTGGTTTTCACGATTTTATTTCGGTATTAATGGCAGGACATCATGCCCTTGTAAAACTTTCATCCAATGACAAACACCTTCTTCCACTTTTAGCAAAATATTTAGGGTACGTTGAACCTAGCCTACGTGACAAAATCACGTTTGTTGAAGGACAATTACCCGATTTTGATGCAGCTATAGCGACAGGTTCAAACAATACTGCACGGTATTTTGACTATTATTTTAAAAAATATCCTCACATTATACGCAAAAATAGAAATAGCGTTGCCGTACTTACAGGACAAGAAACACATGAAGAATTAACCGCCTTAGGAGAAGATATTTTTAGATATTTTGGTTTGGGATGTCGCAGTGTTTCTAAAATTTTTGTACCTCGAAACTACGATTTTGACTTGCTCTTTAAGGCAGTATATGCTTATAAAGATGTCTTGAATTACAAAAAGTACGAACACAATTACGACTATAATAAAGCTGTCTACCTTATGAGTAACTTTAAACTCCTCGAAAATGGATTTTTGATGCTTAAAGAAGATGAAAGTTACAGCTCTCCTATTTCAAGTTTATTCTATGAGTATTATGATGATTTAGATCAATTGACTAAAAAATTAGCCATAGATGCTGAAAAAATTCAATGTGTCGTTAGTAATGTACTCGATGAAGCCGTTCCATTTGGACAAACTCAAGTTCCATCGTTGAATGATTATGCCGACGGAGTTGACACCTTGGCATTTTTATCCTCTTTAAATTAAAAAAAACTTACTGCCAAGGACGGGAACTCGATTCTATTTTATACAATAAAACATTGTAAATTTTACTCGCTTCTTCGCGATCTAAACAAGGTATGGTGAATTTATTCGAAGCAGTATTCAAGTGTAAATCCACCAGATTTCTGCGTTTTTGAAAAATGTTTTGTGTAAATTTAACCGACTGAATATTATGGATTTCAGCTATGCTGGTAACTGTATCAATACCGCCAGCGCCCACCACAAAAAACGAATCATCAAAATGATAATAACTTTTTTTCCAATGTAATTGTACTAAGACAAACACTAAAGGAATGGCAAGTACATTTATATAAAAAAAGAGCGAATTTCCTAAGATGAAAAAGTAGCTATTAAGTCCTAACAAAACAAGAAATCCTTTAAAAAATAATTGCATTCGATAATAACTATCTGGCTTATTCTTTTGTACAAGACGTAGTGGATTAAATCCAAAAATCAATGCCTCCAAACGTCTTAAATGTGATTTTCTAAGCCCTACCAATCCATTTTTCTTTTCGGTTTTATCAGCCGTTGCCGTCTGATACAATCGCAAAGTATGAAGTCCAAAAATTGATTTTAAAAAATTGGTAATGTATTGAACAGATTGGATTTTTTGAAGCTGTATCGTAAATTGATTTTTATTCAATAGGCCTTTTTGAATCTCCAACGCTTCCCCTTGCTTTTTAATTGAAAAGTCAAAATTTGCGATAAAAATAGTCACAATCGAATATAAAAATCCTAATAACATCGAAAACAGTAGAAGCAACAACGATCCAAGAATCGTATTTGCATTAAACAAATCGGCTACTTGCTTATCATTTACTTCTGCCCCAATACCTATGAGAAGATCTTCAATATCTTTATAAAAACTAATTAAGGTTACCACCACAATCAATAAATTTCTCAGGTGATTTTGCGTAAGTCCAATTAGAAGTAAATCCAATGGGTTCAATGCTATAATCTCTTCCGATGTCTCATCGATTATACCTGAATGTACCTCTTCACTTTTATCCTCATTTAATAACATCAAGCGCAATGCATTCGCCTTTTCCCTCGATAGGGCTTTAATTTCCACTTCACTGCCTTTATCGCCCGAGCTATCAATATTTACTTGCACAACATTCAACAATTGTTGTACTAAATTTTGACTAATATGTATATTTTGAATCTTCGATTTTGGAATACTAATATTCGATTTCTTTAATATTCCTTGATGTAGATAAAACTGATCGTCTTTAATATAAAACTGAAAATTCTTAAAGGTCAGTATACTGCGGACAAATAGAAAAATAACAACCACGGTAATGGATATCCCAATAACCATGGCATTTTCTTGAATAATTTCTGGGCGCCTAACCCATTGTAAAACGAATACGACAACCAACGGAATAGCTCGTTTTAACTGTGTTACTAGGCTGATTAAAACCACCACAAACACCCCCTTGACAGATTGACGTGTTGGGGTAGAAAAATTATACGTCTCCATTGATCTTCGAGATAATAAACGCTCTTATTTCCTCTGCACTCTCGACCGACAACCCTTTAATATTCACATCATCGCCATCGCCTGCAGTAAATACTTTTAAATTAGCTAATTTAAAATATTTAGCAATTGGCCCTTGTTTAATTTCAACGTGTTGGGTTCTAACAAAAGGTAAAGTATAATGATGGAAAATTAGCCATCCATGGGCATAAGAAATATCTCTTTCTCGCAGTCCGTATTTTCGGTGGTTAAATCCCAACCGAACCACTAAAAAATGAACGAGCACCCCTATAGTTACCCCTACGAATAGCCATGGAAATAGTTTAATCCACATCCTATCAGTAGCAAAACTATGCATTGTAAACAACAGCGCATACAAAAAAACATATACGATGGTGTGATTGATGAGTAATACCGTATAATACCTCTTTTCTACAGGAATCATTTTGGTTTGCTCAAAATCGGGCAAACTATCAATATCAATTTGATCGTTATTAAATGTCATTGCATTGGGCGTTTAAAATCCTTTTTGGCGTTAAAATAAACTTTTTATAAACGCTTCCCAAATTAAAAAGGTCGCATGCAACGCAATTTAGCGCTTAATTAAAATCCGTTTCAAGATTGATATAATCTAAAAATTCACGTTTTACACCGTCTTCTTTAAATTTGCCACCAAATTCTGATGTAACCGTACTACTTGCTACATCGCGAATTCCACGCGAATTAACACATAAGTGTTTTGCATCAATCACACAAGCAACATCTTCTGTCCCTAAGGCTTTTTGTAATTCTTGTACTATTTGCATGGTAAGACGTTCTTGTACCTGTGGACGTTTAGCAAAATAATCAACAATGCGATTCATCTTTGACAAACCAATTACATTTCCATTGGAAATATAAGCCACATGTGCTTTACCTACAATAGGTAATAAGTGATGTTCACAGGTAGAATACAAGGTAATATTCTTTTCTACCAGCATTTCACCATACTTATAATTATTATCAAAGGTTGAAGCCTTTGGTTTCCTTTTCGGATTTAAGCCTCCAAATGTTTCTTGTACAAACATTTTGGCAACCCGTTTCGGCGTACCTTTAATACTATCATCAGACATATCCATGCCTAACGTTTGCAAAATTGAGGCTACATTTTCTTCAATAGCCGCAATTTTCTGTTCATCTGTTAATTCAAACGCATCGTCTCTTAGTGGCGTTGTTGCGGCTGAAGAGAGGTGATTATCCCCAATTTCATCTATGGTCATATTTCCGTTTTTTCCTTCAAACATTGATCAAATTTTTTGCAAAACTACAAATTCTTTAGTTTAAAAAGCATGTTTTGAAAACTACATACTTCTTGTTCACCAGATTCCATAATTTTCACACTGTAATTATTATTTTTTACTTCTTCTTCTCCTACCAATACCACAAACGGAATGGCCCGTTTATTGGCATAGTTTAGTTGTTTCTTTAATTTTGCTTCGTCTGGATATAATTCGGCCTTTATCCCTTCTTTACGTAATTTTTTAATTGCTCTCAAACCATAACCAGCCTCATCTTGCCCAAAATTTACAAAGAGTACATCGGGTCGTTGGCTAGGTACATCATCAAACAACCCCAATTCTTCCATGACTAAATAGATTCGATCAAGACCAAAAGAAATTCCCACTCCGCTTAAATTTTTTAAACCAAAAATTCCCGTCAAATCATCATATCGCCCACCTCCACCAATGGAGCCCATTGATACTTTGTCGGCAGCAACTTCAAAAATTGCCCCGGTATAATAATTTAGTCCCCTAGCAAGCGTCACATCTAAAGTTAACTGACTCTCTGACAATCCTAAGGCTGCCGTTTGATCAACAATAAATTTTAACTCTTCGACGCCTTTCGTTCCTTGCTCAGAAGATTTTAACATGGTTCCTAATTGATCAACAATTTGTTCATTCGAACCTGTCAATTCAAATAGTGGTTCTAAACGATCTATGGCTTTTTGAGTGATTCCTTTTTGGCGCATTTCTTTCACAACTCCGTCCTTGCCAATTTTATCTAATTTATCAAGTGCTACCGTAAAGTCAATTAACTTATCTTCTAGTTCCAAAATTTCAGCAATTCCTGCTAAAACTTTACGGTTATTCATTTTAATCTTCGTATACGTCAAGCCTAGTTCACTAAAAACTTGATCGTATAATTGAATTAATTCTACTTCTTGCCAAAGTGAATCACTCCCTACTACATCCGCATCACATTGCAAAAATTCTCTAAATCGTCCTTTTTGTGGTCGATCCGCTCTCCATACCGGTTGAATTTGATAGCGTTTAAAAGGGAATTCTATTTCATTTTGGTGTTGCACCACAAAGCGCGCAAATGGAACCGTCAGGTCATAACGCAATGCCTTATCGGCGATTTTTGAACTAACAAGTGAACTGTTTTTATCCATAAGCGCCTGTTCATCCACCTTTGCAAGAAAATCACCAGAATTCAAAATTTTAAATATCAATCGATCTCCTTCTTCTCCATATTTTCCTAATAAGGTAGCAGAATTTTCAAAAGATGGGGTTTCAATAGGTTGAAATCCGAATTTCACAAAGGCTTTTTTAATAAGGTCTTGAATATATCCTCGCTTTGCTAATTCATTTGGGGAAAAATCTCTTGTCCCTTTCGGGATGCTTGGTTTCTGTGCCATGTGTAATTAAATCTAGTGCAAATATCATAAATTTATGGCGAATGAGAAGTTAAATAGTAGATATAAAATTGAACTTTTTTAATTTTTTCCCCATGCCAAAAAAGGACAAAAATTTACGTCGGTATTCTTTACATACAGACGCATCAATAACACTTTATTCGATTTGGTGATTTTTTGGACACACCCATATATAGGCTTTGAGTATTCTAACGTGCTCATATCAACTTTTTATCTCGAGCGATCGTGACTCCTCCCCGTGATACCGTACTAATAACAACATCATTGCGAGCGAGAAATAAGCAATCAGAAATCCCCAATCGTTAATCAATTTTTCAATGATATGATTATAGTGATATACATAATCTTATTTCAATCTGCGTTGTGCGAAGTTTGCAACTTCGCACCGTTCGTTACAAAAAAATAATGGGTGCAATAAGGGATTTATGGTGTGAAGTTACAAACTTCACAGAGCATGATGCGTGGTGTCAAATCCTAAGCATTTAACTATTCAGGAACAAAAACTTCAAAAATCAACAATCGGCAATCGTTACTAAACTAGTAAATGACGTGTTCATACATAGTAGACCTTCTGAGGATTAATAAACCTTTCTTCGGTTCGATTTTTTTAGGTAATGCAAAAAAATAAAAAATCACTTCATTACGTTTTTTGTTTTTTCTTTTTCGCAGCAGGAAAGAGTACATTATTCAGAATTAATCGATAACCTGGAGAATTAGGATGAAGGTCGAGTTCTGTTTTAGGATCTCCAACGCGGTGTTCATAATCCTCCGGGTCATGCCCACCATAAAAAGTCCACATTCCTTTCCCCTTTACTCCGTGAATATAGCGAGCCTCTCCATTAATTTTATTTTCGCCCATCACAAGAACATTTGATTTAACGGTGTGGGGATTAAAACTCGTTGTTTGTCCCATAAATCCTTTCACTAAGGAGGTATGATTTTGACATAGCATGGTTGGTACCGGATCCCATTTCGCAGAAAATCCAAGTAAGGAGAAATAATCTTCTGTTCGCATAATTTCTCGTCGATTATTCGTCATATCAATCGAAGAAAATTCATATTCAAGAGGGCTTCTAACCAATTCAAAATCCTTAAAGGCAAATGTTTTAGAAAAATCAATCTTTGATTGATAATTAGGTTCTGATGGATCTCCATCAAACATAGCTTCACAAATATCAACGCCATCGGCCGCTAAGGCAATATCAAACGTATCCGTCGCAGAACACATCGCAAACATAAATCCTCCGCCAATCACATAGTCCCTAATTTTTAATGCCACTGCACGCTTTTCTTCAGAGACCTTGTTATATCCCAATTTCTTTGCCAAATTTTCAGCATTTAATTTTCCTTCTATATACCAAGGTGCTGTTCGATAGGATCCATAAAATTTACCGTATTGACCTGTAAAATCTTCATGATGTAAATGCAACCATTCATATAACAATAAACCATCTGACAAAACCTCTTCATCATATACTACATCATACGGAATTTCAGCATAATTTAACACCATGGTAACGGCATCATCCCAAGGCATTTTATCTTTAGGGGAATAGACGGCTATTTTAGGTGCTTTTTCTAACGTAACCACATCCATATTTTGTGAAGGACTCGCAATCATTTCTAAGATTCGTTCCGCTTCTGTATCCGAGATTACCTCAAAAGACACCCCTCTGATTTTACATTCATTTCTAAATATTTCTAGATCTTCCAGTAAAAAAGAACCTCCTTTGTAATTGAGTAACCATTTTACTTTTATCTGTTTTTGTAGTGAAAAAAATGTTATTCCATAGGCTTTAAGGTGATTTTTCTGCCCTACTTCATCCATTGGAATAAGGATAAATGATGCCAGTACACTGTTAGAAATGAACAGCATACAGACCAAAACACAAAGTGAATAGATTTTTTTCATTACCCAAAATTAACTAATAATTAATTAATAGTTGATAAAGTGTTGTTAATTCGAAAAAATCAAGTTCAAAAGATACGAATTTTTATCCTTTTAAAAGACGTCTTATGAAAATAACGCGCTAAAATAAAAAGCGAAACTAACTTCCTTAACATCTCAATATTATGCTGTTTTTATGCTACACTATACCGTAGGTTGATAAAAACAAAAGCTATCTTTGTGTATTCACGTTAGACCACTATGCAAAGAGATTTATTTTCTAATACGATGTCTACGTTCCACCACCTTAAACTTCAAGATGGGGACGTACTCCATATTGAGCGATTTTATGCTCATAATGAATCGAATACACTATTTCAGCGATTGAAAAATGAAATTTACTGGCAACAGGATCAAATACGCATATATGGTAAAACCCATAAATTACCCCGTCTAACTTGTTGGATGGGTGAAAAGAATTTAGCATACAGTTATTCGGGGATTCGGATGATCGCTAAAGGTTGGAGCGATTTACTTTTTTCAATCAAACAAAAAGTAGAAAATGAATTATCTATAAAGTTTAACAGTTGCTTACTTAATTACTACCGAAATGGCCAAGACCATATGGGATGGCATCAAGACAATGAAGCAACACTTGGAAAAAATCCAGTCATTGCTTCACTTACCTTTGGGGAAACGAGACCTTTTCAATTAAAACACCTTTATGATCAATCACTTGCTATGCAAACTCTCCATTTAAAACACGGCGATTTACTGCTAATGCGAGGAACCACACAGCACTATTGGCAGCATCAAATTCCCAAAACAAAAAAACACATGGGCGCTCGCATAAATTTAACCTTTCGAAAAGTGATCCAATCAATCCCTACCTATTAAAAAGGAACGTCATCATCATTTTCCGTTCCAAAGGCATCTTCCGGACTTTGGTAGTTGGTAGGCTTAATAAAGTCATTCATTTTCGACTGAAATTCGGTAGCAAAAGGCTCTTCAAGATCCGAGAATTGTGCTAAATGACCAGTAAACTTTAAGCGAATATTTTCTAAGCCTCCATTACGGTGTTTTGCGACAATAAATTCAGCTTGTCCCTCACACGGAGTTCGTTCCTCATCATCCCATTCTGTCTGTCCATAATACTCTGGACGATAAATAAAGGATACAATATCTGCATCTTGCTCAATAGCACCCGATTCACGTAAATCAGAAAGCAACGGACGTTTACTACCTCCCCTAGTTTCAACAGCACGTGACAATTGTGATAGGGCAATCACAGGGATTGACAATTCTTTAGCCAAGGCTTTTAAGTTTCTAGATATGGTTGAAATTTCTTGCTCTCGATTCCCACCATTTGAGACCCCTGCTGTCATTAATTGCAAATAATCGATAATGACCATGGCAACACCGTGTTGAGAAACTAAACGTCGCGCTTTTGCACGTAAATCAAAAATCGACAATGATGGTGTGTCGTCAATAAAAATAGGTGCCTTTGAAAGGTTCTCTACCTTGACATTTAGCTGTTCCCATTCATGCGGTTGTAAATCTCCTTTTCGCAATTTTCCTGAAGAAATTCCAGTTTCACTCGAAATCATCCTGGTAATTAATTGCACTGAAGACATCTCTAGGGAAAAGATTGCCACCGGGGTTTCAAAATCAATCGCTACATTCTTAGCCATAGACATCACAAAGGCCGTTTTCCCCATCCCTGGTCGCGCTGCTAAAATCACTAAATCAGAAGGTTGCCACCCAGAGGTTAAATTATCTAATTTGGTAAATCCTGAAGGAATACCACTCATTCCTTCCTTATTAGAAATTTCTTCAATTTTCTTTAAGGCTTGTGCCACTAATCCTTCGGCTGCCTCAGAACTCTTTTTTAGGTTCCCTTGAGTTACTTCAAACAATTTAGTCTCAGCAGAATCTAACAAATCAAAAACATCCGAAGTTTCATCATAGGCTTCTTCAATAATTTCACTCGAAATATTTATGAGACGACGTTGAATATACTTTTGGATGATAATCCTTGCGTGAAATTCAATATGCGCAGAAGAAGAAACTTTCTGCGTAAGTCCTACAAGATAAAAATCTCCGCCAACACGATCCAATACACCTTCTTTTCGTAAATGATTAGAAACCGTCAATAAGTCAATAGGCTCTGATTCATTAAACAACTTAAAAATAGCTTGATAGATAAGTTGATGGGCTGGTTTATAAAACGCATCAGCATGTAAAATATCGATAACGTCATCAACCCCCTTTTTATCTATCAACATCGCACCTAATACCGCCTCCTCTAAATCAATGGCTTGAGGAGGTAACTTTCCTTTTTCGAGATTAATCACAGCACCTTTAGAGGCTTTTTGTGTTCTATTTTGTTGAACTTTTTCCATCGAGCAAATGTAATTTAATACGCAAATTTTTGCTCGAAGTTACGACTAATTTTGTACACAGAATCTGTTAACAAGTATAAAATTTGTTAACAAGTTTGAACTTGTTATTTGCTAATCTTTTTACTTATTTTTGAGGGATGAAGAAACGCTCCGTAAATCAAATACTTACTTTAGGTTTAGTTGTACAAATACTTTTAGTAAACTTTATTGGCAACCATAACAACCTTATTGAAAATTGGTATTCCAACGGAATTTATCCTAGTATTTCTAGCTTCTTACGAATCGTTTTTGGATGGATTCCTTTTTCAGTAGGAGATATTTTATACGGATTTCTAATTGTACTTTTTATCCGTGGTGCTTATCGCATGATTAAAAAAGGGCGTAAAGAATATTTAGCTTATCTGTACAGATTTGGCGCCTACCTTTCAGTGTTCTATTTTTTATTTCATCTTCTATGGGGAATGAATTATTACCGAAATAGTTTATTTACGACCATGCATTTAACGGCGAGACCCTATACAACAGCAGAGTTAATTGCACTAAACGAAGACGTATTACGACAATTAAAATCGCAACACGCAACCCTCACTAAACACGACAGTCTTCCTGTTGTAACTCCCTATGAAAACGAAGAAATTTTGATTAAAGCAACCAATGGTTTTGAAAATTTAGCCGATCACTTTCCTCATTTCACCTTACTTACACCGTCTGTAAAAAAATCGATGTTTCGCATTCCCTTATCTTTTATGGGATTTTCTGGATATTTAAATCCCCTCACGAACGAAGCCCAGGTCAACAGCCTAGTTCCCAGTGTAAATCTTCCGATGATTACGAGTCATGAAATGGCACATCAGCTTGGAATTGCCTCTGAGAGTGAAGCAAATTTTATTGGGTATATGGCCGCATGCGCAAATGAAGATCCATACTTTAACTATTCAGCCAACCTTTTAGCCATCCGATATTCGGTGTCGGCCTTATCATTTCAAGACAGTATCGCTGCGAAGGAAATCATTAAAAGAATCCCTCAAGGTGTGCTCAAAAACATTAAAGAGTCACAGCAATTCTGGGAAGGGTACCAGAATAAACTTGAACCGTTTTTCAAACTATTTTACGACAATTATTTAAAGGCTAACCGACAACAAGATGGTATGTTGGGATATAGTAAAATGGTAAATCTATTAGTGGCGTATCGAGAGAAATATGGCTTGTAAGTTTACTCGGGTAAAATTGATTAACGATTTTTGATTGTTGAAGTTTTTCGTCCGGAATTTTAAAGTCCATTTTTGCGAAGCAAAAAAATCTATGAAATAAAACCATCCCTATTCAACAAACTTATTCGTGTTAATTCGTGCAAAAAAACATTTTCAGCAGGAAAAATTGTGGGCCTTGTGGCAAAATCACACATCAGAGTCTTCAGTCGATAGTCTTCAGTCAACAGTCAACATTAAAATCATAACTCATACTATTCAAACATATCGATTCGTGAAATACGAGCGAAGCTCCCTTTTATTCGTGGAATAATGCGTACTGCTAAGTAAAAAATTCGTGTTAATTAGTGTGAAAACCCAACCCTTTTTCCGCAGGAAAAAATTGTGTCCCCTGTGGACCTCTTCATACAGAAGCTCCAAATACCCGTGTTCGTTGTGGAAAAAACACGCACCCTCAAGAACACATCAACTCACTAGATCACTGCTAACCTTCAGGAGATCTCTCGCTTCACTGCGTTGCACTCGAGATGACAAGTTCTAAGGGGTTTTGCATCATTATTTTTCTATTATTCTTTTTTGCTTGTCCAAAAAAAAAAAAAAACAAAAAAGACCGGGGCTGCCTAAGTCTTCGCTAAAATTCTAATCCTCGACCTGATGGCTTAAGAACTCATGAGCTCCGTTTCACTCGCCCACTCAAACAACTCAAGCCTAAAAATCAGGTCTTGCGGTTGAATTTTTACGCAAATCCTTAGGAGGCCCACTCCAAACCATGACAATTTCTTGTAAAAGAACGTAGCGTGTTTTATTTGTGAAATCCACTTTTGCGAAGCAAAAAAATCTGTGAAATAAAACCATCCCTATTCAACAATCTTATTCGTGTCAATTCGTGTAAAAACCCAACCCTTTTTCCGAAGGAAAAACTTGTGTCCCCTATGGACCTCTTCATACAGAAGCTCCAAGAACCCGTGTTCGTTGTGGTAAAAACACGCACCAACTCAAAGGCTCAATGACTCATTGACTCAATTCAAAAAAGACGTACCGATAAAATCTACGAAATACAATCCTGAAACTAATAATCTCCTAACGTTTCTAGATTCTGAGCCAAGCCTTTGGCTAATTGTTCATCATTAGGTGCTTTCCCATGCCATGCATGCGTATGCATCATAAAATCAACGCCATTCCCCATTACCGTATGCAAAAGAATACACACTGGTTTTCCTTTTCCTGTACGCGATTTAGCTTCTTTTAAACCACTCAATACGGCTTCTATATCATTTCCTTTTGTAACTTCTAACACATCCCAACCAAATGCTTCAAATTTAGCACGAATGCTTCCCATTGGCATTACCGTATCTGTAGATCCATCAATTTGTTGACCGTTTAAATCAACCGTAGCAATAAGATTATCAACATTCTTTCCTGCAGCATACATCATGGATTCCCATATTTGTCCTTCTTGTAATTCACCATCCCCGTGTAAACTGTAGACAAGCGCATCATCGTTATTCAATTTTTTAGCTTGGGCGGCACCAATTGCCACTGACATTCCTTGTCCCAATGAACCAGAAGCAATCCGAATTCCAGGCAGACCTTCATGAGTTGTTGGATGTCCTTGTAAACGTGTGTTTAATTTTCTAAACGTTGCCAATTCAGCTACAGGGAAAAATCCACTTCTAGCTAATACACTATAATAAACCGGAGAGATATGTCCGTTAGACAAGAAGAATAAGTCCTCCCCTTTTCCATCCATCGTAAAATCAGTTGAATAATTCATCACTTCCTGATAGAGACAAGTCATAAATTCAGTACAGCCTAAAGAACCTCCTGGATGACCAGAATTAACGGCATGAACCATTCTTAAAATATCCCTTCTTACTTGGGTTGAAAAATCTTTTAACGCTTGTGTAGTTGGCATGGATTTAGGTTTTTATAATCGCCGTAAAATTACAAAACCTAAAAAAGTTTCGAGAATGAAGAAGGAATAATTTTAGTAGACTTATTAACAGCGGGGTCGACATACTAACAGTACTGTTTATTATAAAATTACTTTACTATATTTGAAGATATAAACCCTACCTTGTGAAAAAACCAAAGCGGATTTACAAACAACACGCCGCAAAAAAGGCTGGTTTACCTCCTGGAAGTATAACCTATGTTGGAAAAGAACGCAGTGAACAAGCAACCCTTGAATTAACGATCTTTAATCAAGAATTTGATGAGTGTTTTAATGCTGAATCTAGTCACACCATTCGGGGGAAATTCAAAACCAATGCCGTAAATTGGTTAAACGTGGATGGCATTCACAACCAAGATTTGATTTATGAATTTCAACACGAATTTGGATTGGACCATCTGCTCCTTGAGGATGTTACAAATACGAATCAACGCCCAAAAGTAGAAGAATACGAAGACTATCTTTTTCTCTCTTTAAAAATGATCTTCTTAAACGAAGATAATAGCATTGAAAACGAACAAGTAAGTCTAGTGCTCGGAATGAATTACGTGATTTCATTTCAGGAAAAAACGGGGGATGTATTTCATCAAATTAGGGAGCGGATTCATTCTACTAAAGGGCAAATTAGAACCAAAAAAAATGACTATTTATTTTATGCTTTAGTAGATTCAATCATTGACAACTACTTTATTGTAATTGAACAAATCGGGAATGATCTCGAAGAACTCGAAGATGAAATTTTCACCAATCCAACGCAAGAATCCCTCGAGAAAATCCAAGAAAAAAAGGTTTTATTGCTCAGTTTACGAAGAGCCATATATCCATTACGAGAATCATTAAATAAACTCATTAGAGATAAAAGTCCGTTAATCCAGGATAAAAACATGAAGTATTTCAGTGATATTTATGATCATGCAATTCAAATTATTGATGTAATTGAGTCGTATCGCGAGATTGTCTCTGGATTAAAAGATAGTTATTTGTCTAGTTTGAGTTTTAAAATGAATCAAATCATGCAAGTATTAACCATTACTGCCAGTGTTTTTATTCCGCTCACCTTTGTCGCTGGTATCTATGGAATGAATTTTGACCATATCCCTGAACTGCATTTCAAATATGGATATTTCTATTTCTGGGGAGTTGTTATCCTCTTAGCCGTTGGGTTAATATTTTATTTTAAACGCAAAAAATGGTTGTAAGGAACGTTCTAAAAATAAGACTAAACACACATCTAAGCCAAACAACCTACCCTATCGAATGAAAACTAGCCAATTTTTAACCTTCCTAATAATCGCATTCCTTGTTTTATCCTGTTCGTCCGATGAAGATGATTCAACGTCTTCTGGACAACAAGGAGGTGAAAATAAAGAACTTAAAGGGAGTTTTATTGCCAAAGCACATCCTACTAGTGGAACGGTTTCGGTAAATAAAGAAAGGACGAAGATGACTTTTACAAATTTTAAAACAGATGCAGGTCCTTTATTAGAAGTTTGGTTATCAACCTCAGCGACACCAACAACTTCAAATACGTACACCTCCATCGGAATGCTTAAAGGTATTGATGGAAATTATTCTTATACCATCCCTGCTTCCTTAGATTTTTCTAAAATGAAGATTGTCAATATTTGGTGTGTCGATTTTTCTGTATCCTTTGGGTATGCAGAACTCAAATAAACCAGCAAGTATATAGCTATATTGACCATCTGCTACCATACTGTCTACATTTTACAGTCTACAGTCTACTGTTATGTCCTGAAATAGATTGACAGTTTGTTTATGCTATACAGACTCTTCTACCACTTCTCAACGCTATCATACCCCCAATAAATTGATTTATTTCAGGCATAAAGGAATAAAGCTGAAAATTAAGTCGCTCTTTGCAGCTACGTTTGGCACACACAAAAAGAGATTAATTCTTAACAACACACACAACTTTCCTAGAAAACTGAAACCTACTAATACATACTTTTATACTTTTGCCAATCTCTAGAGAAATTTAAATTAAGTGTAACCGAATCGTCCTTAACTTGAAACTTCGTGATTTTTGAAGTTTCTAACTTTTTTATTTGCGTATCCAATCGTGCTGTAGTTGAGGATGGGTCTAACGTTATCAATGAACTACAAAAAGCACTTGACAATAGTACAGGATGACCTGTTTGTCCTTGAAAAACAGGGACAACCACTTCGTTTTTTTCTTTAACAAACAAGGCTAAATCTCGATGGTTCATCAAAGGAACATCGATTGGCAACACCAAAACAGGTCCGACTTCAGTAATATTTGATAGAACCATTTGTAGGGTCGAAAACGGTCCGTGCGAAGGGTTGGGATTAACGAAGACGCGGACCTGACTCGTTTCATATTCACAAAAATTATGAACCGCTGTTTCAAACCACGGAATTTCATCTAAATAATCTTGTGCTTCATAACCCAATCCGATATAGACTTTAGCATACGACCATAAATTAAATCGAGAAACCTGTTCTAAAATCCACGGTGTTCCTCTAAAATCAAGCAATCCTTTAGGTTCCCCCATTCGGCTTGATTGCCCTCCTGCTAGTATAACTAGTACGGGTTTAACATCAGACAAGGCCATGATCTTTTAAAGGTAAACTGTGATATCGTTTTCCGGTAGCATGGAAAATTCCGTTTATAATCGCTGGAGCAATGGGGGGTACACCCGGCTCTCCAACTCCCGTTGGTTTTGCGGTACTCTTAATAATTTCCACGTCTATTTCTGGGGTTTCATTCATTCTTACAACTTGATAATCGTGATAGTTACTTTGTTCAATTACGCCATCTTTGGTGGTAATTTTACCGTACATGGTTAAAGACATTCCGAAAATGGCAGCCCCTTGCATTTGGGCTTCAATCGTACTTGTGTTCACTGCGGTTCCACAATCGATGACTGAGGTAATTTTATGTACTTTTAATTTTCCGTTATTCACGGAAACTTCAACTGCCGAAGCCACATAGGATAAAAAGCTATAATGCATCGCTAATCCGATAGCGTGCCCTTCCGGTAATGGCTTTCCATATCCTGCATTTTTAGCCGCAGTGGTAAGTACGTGCTTTAATTTTGCTGAGTCAAAGTTATACCCGTCAGGACTTTCAACAATTCGATCGGGCCCCAGCAGATTAAGTCTAAATTCCAACGGATCCTTTTTAGCTTTTACCGCCAATTCATCCACAAAAACATTAATAGAAAACCCTTGAATAATATTGATTACTGATCGATACCATCCAATTCGCACATGCGCTGGAGCCTTGGCATTTTCACATAAAATATTTTCCAATAGGTACGGTTGATTGGTCATTCCCATTCCGAATTCAAATCCAGCAGCATAACCGGTATCTGGTGCAAAGGTCGAGGTTATTGATGGGTAAGCCACGCGATGTAACCACCCGGTGACATTTCCGTCTTTATCTAACGCCCCTTTCATATATTGGGCACTTACAGCATGGTAATAACTATGACGAATATCATCTTCCCGGGTCCAGACCACTTGTGCCGGTGCATTAATCGCTTTTGAGGCCGCCACTGCTTCAATGATAAAATCCGGTTTCGACTTTCTCCCAAAGCCTCCACCTAAAAAAGTGACATTAATCGTTACTTTAGCTAAATCGACCCCTAAAAATGTGGCCACTTCTGTCCTCGCTGTTTGCGGATCTTGTGTAGGTGCCCAAACTTCACAGGTACCATCCGACCTCACATCTGCCGTGGCGTTTGGGACTTCCATAGGTGCATGTACAAGGTGAGGCATTACAAAGGTACTTTCTACGACTTGATCAGCATTGGTAAATGCGCGATTTACATTACCAATATTTTGGACTTCTTTGCCTTTTTTATGGACATTATCCACGATCATTTTAGTGTATTCGTCAGTAGAATAAGATTCATTTGCTCCATTATCCCATTCAACTTTTAAAGCATCTCTCCCTTGAATAGCTGCCCATGTATTCGTAGCTACCACTGCGACTCCACCTAAAGCCCCAAAAGGTCGGTTAATTTTCGGAATTTCAATGACCTGTTCAACCCCACGAACACGAATAGCTTCCTCTTTATTGTAGGAAGTAAATGTTCCGAAGGTAACAGGACAACGAGCAATAGCTACATATTTCATTCCTTCTAATTTAATATCCATACCGTATTTAGGTTTCCCAGAAGCGAAACCTTTACCATCTACACTTTTGAGATCGGATCCGATAAAATTAAAATCTTTAGGATCCTTAAGAGGAGGATTCTCAGGAACTGGCATCGTAGCCGCATCAGCTACTAAATCACCATAAAATAATTTATCCTTGGTTACAGGATTTATAATATAGTGGTTTTTTGCTGTTAAGGTAGAAGCATCCACATCCCATTTTTTTGCCGCTGCGGCGATAAGCATGGCTTTTGCAGTGGCTCCCATTTTACGCATTGGTTCAAATAAGGTACGAACACTACGAGACCCATCGGTATTTTGATCCATGTATTTAGCATCTCCTGGAGCTTGTTTTACGGTAACCATAGTCCAATCAGCTTCCATTTCATCAGCAATCACAGATGTTAAAGAAGTGCGAACACCATTCCCCATTTCAGAACGTGAAGCAACAAGAATTAATGCTCCATTGTCTTTTAATTGGATAAATAAATTGGGTTCAAAGGTAGAACCGTTAAACGCACGAAGCTTTTGCTTATCCTTTGAAGAATTACTAGGTACGGTACAGGCGATGATTAATCCCCCTGAGGCCAATCCCAAATTCCGAATAAAACTACGTCTTGTTATCAGGTGTATATTGTTCATTTTACTTAGAATTTTGATTGAGTTCAGCCGTTTTTAAAATGGCACTTTTAATTCTAGGATAAGTTCCACAACGACAAATATTACCACTCATGGCCGTATCAATATCTTCAGAAGAAGGATTCGCATTGGAGGCCAAAAGCGCTGTTGCAGAAATAATTTGTCCCGACTGGCAATACCCACATTGAGCTACGTTGAGTTCATCCCAAACTTCTTGTAGGACTTTATTTTCATTTTCCACCCCTTCAATGGTAACAATTATTTTACCTTCTGCCGCAGAAACTGGAGTGAGGCAAGATCGTACAGAAACGCCATCTAACAGCACTGAGCACGCACCACAGAGTCCCTTTCCACAGCCAAATTTTGTTCCCGTTAAACCGACAATATCTCGAATTGCCCATAAAAGCGGCATCGACGAATCGGCTTCAATGGTATGCTTTTTTCCATTAATAGTAAGTGTTGCCATAGTGTATAATTAGGATGAATTAAATAGACTTTAAAGTTAGGGAAATATTTCTTAAAAAAAATCAAAAAGATTAGGATGTAAATAATCAATTTTATTACATTTGCACCCGCCTAGGATAGTGATCGATTAAGATCATTTTTTCAGGAAAACCCTTTCAATTTGGGTGATGTTCATTAAAATATATTGGAGAGGTGCCAGAGTGGTCGATCGGGGCTCCCTGCTAAGGAGTTGTGCCTTTACGGGTACCGGGGGTTCGAATCCCTTCCTCTCCGCAATCAAATAGGACTGTGGAGAAGATTTAAATGAAGAAAAGCTGTCAAGCTCGCTTGTAAGGCTTTGAAACATTTAAAGCTTAAAAGCACGAAAGCGATTTTACAGGACTATTTGCAGGATGTGGTTAAAAAAGATCAACAAGGTTAATCCCTAAAGCGGTAAAGTTTCGGATTATTTTTTTTGATTTTTTGAAATAAAAAAGATGTTAAATTAAATAATAATCTTATTTTTGCCCTCCATTAAAGAATACCAATTATTTTATCGGGAAATAATTGATGAAAATTTAATTACAAAAACACCTCGGGGTGTAGCGTAGCCCGGTTATCGCGCCGCGTTTGGGACGCGGAGGTCGCAGGTTCGAATCCTGCCACCCCGACCATTAAGAGCCTAAAAAATCAATGATTTTTTAGGCTTTTTTATTTTTCCGCGTGCCAAAGCGCTGCTTTGAGCAACGCAATAAAATAAAAAAAACCGTAAAACCGCTTTTCGCGGTTTTGGCTTTTAATGAGCAACTTCCCCTATTTCAGGATCACGACGAGGAACAAGGAGTAATCCGGCTTAAATCTAAAATGTAAAAATCAAAATATTTCACTATTTGAAGTAACAAAATTAATATTAGGAATTAATATTTTACTATTTAAAATAAAATCAATAATTAAAACAATCTAAAATAGAATCTCAAAAAAACGAAAATTAAAGAGATTTCTGTGTTAATTTTTGGACTTTATAATTTGCACGTCCCATAAAATAAAAAAATAAAGTTAAAAATATATTATCTCTAAATTTTTCTCTAATTATACTATAAGCTTTCCCCATTTGTGCCTGTACAGTTTTGGGGGAGATTTCAAGACGATTAGCAATTTGCTTATAGGTTAAATTTTCATACTTACACAAAATAAATACCTCTTTGCATCTGGCTGGAAGTTTTTCAATTGCCAATTTTAATTTTTTAATCCTCTTTTTATTTATTTCATCATCTTCTTCAATGGCTTCAATTAGCCGTTTATATTTCCAACTATCTAAGGTGCTTAACTCTTTTTTCTCTTTCCTGTATTTGTCAATGTAAGTATAGTAAGCTGTTTTGTACAAATAACTGTTAATATTTTTAATAACGTCTATCTTGTCCCGAGAATTCCACAATTTTATGAAAGTTTCTTGTAAAATATCTTCAGTTTCAAATTCATTTTTAGTAAAGCCATTAATATATGCTGTTAATTTCACATAATTTAAGTCATGAATAACTTTAAAAGCCTTCTGATCACCCTTTTTAATAGCTTTTGCTAAATCCAATATTCTTTCTTTATTATTCATCATTTGTAGTTGCCACAAAGTTATATATAAAAAAGTTCTAAAATAAATAGGCCATTTAAAAAAAGTCTACGTCATATTAAAAAATAAAGGTAAAAATTGTGAATAAAAGAATTAAAAAAATAATTGAAAACTATTTTGATGAGCAAATCTCTGAAAAAGAAACTAAAGAACTTATTGCTTGGTTGAAAGAAGGAAATGGGGATCTTTTTAACGAATATGTTATATTAAATTTTTCAGTAGAACAATTAAAAGCAGTAAAAAATAATAAACAACATTCATCTTGGACACAATTAGCTTCCAAAATAAATGACGAAAATTTAGCAAAGGCAATTCCTATATATAGAAGAAATTTCTTCAAATATGCAGCAACCATTATATTATTTGTTTTTGTTGGTTATTTCTATTTAACAAAAAACAATTCACAAATTAACGAACCTAATATAGTAAACAATAATATTGAAGCTGGTTCTGACAAAGCTATATTAACTTTAGAAAATGGTTCTACTGTTATTTTAGAGAAAGGGCAACAGTATGTCTTAGATAATATAAAAAGTACAGGGGAGAAATTAATTTACACAACAAGTCAAACAAAAATAAAACCAAGTACCACCTATAACTATTTAACCATTCCAAGAGGGGGACAATATCATGTAATACTTTCAGATAGCACAGAGGTTTGGTTAAACTCTGAATCTAAAATAAAATACCCGGTAAGTTTTGAAAATGGTAAAACGAGACAAGTTGAATTGATTTATGGTGAAGCCTATTTTGATGTATCTGCAAGTACAAAAAACAATGGAGCCAAATTTAAAGTCATACACAAAAAACAGGAAGTAGAAGTTCTTGGCACTGAATTTAACATAAAAGCCTATAGTGATGAAAATAAGATTTTTACTACTTTGATTGAAGGAGTTGTAAATGTGAATAATGGTTTTGATCAAAAAATTTTAGAACCCAATCAACAATCGATTATTACAGATACCTCAAGCAAAATTTCCGTGAAAACCGTAAATGCAAAAGAAGTCTCTTCATGGAAACACGGCGTATTTAAATTTAAAGACACCTCTTTTAAAGAGATTCTAAAAGTTTTATCCAGATGGTATAATATGGACGTAGTGGTAGTTGATAAAGAGATTGAATCTGAACTTTTTACTGGAACCTTCGGAAAAGAACAAAACATTGAAGATATTCTTTACTTAATAAACAAACTAACCAATATTCAATATGACATAAACAACAAGACTATAGTTTTTAGGAAGTAAAAAAAGGGAACGAAGGTCATGTCCGCAAAAACTAAACCATCAATTCCCCTACTAGTATTAATTAACTAAAATATTTAACTAATTAACATCAACAAATTTATGGAAATTAATTTAATCAAAGCTTTATTCTTTTTTAAGAAAAGGCTACTCAAAATCATTATGAGAACCTTTATTTTCTTTTTATGTTTTTCAATATTTGGTTTTACACCAGAAAATGTTCTATCACAAAATGAAAAAATTAATATCGATGCTAATATCACAGTAACGGTCGACGATCTTTTCAATATCATTAAAGAACAAACGGATTATCGATTCATCTATAAATCGGGCATGTTTGATAACTTCCCTAAGATATCATTAAAAAAAGGCGTAATAAGAGTAAATACTTTAATTAAAGAAAGTTTAACTTCTAAAACGTTAAGCATCAGTTTTGGTGAAAATAATACAATTGTAATAACGGAAAAAACTAACGATTCACAAGAAATTAGCGTTTCTGGAAGGGTTATAGATGTAAATGGCCAACCCATTCCTGGGATTACCGTTTATGTGATCGATAGAAAACCTACAACAGATATAGTTGAGCGTGAATTTATTATTAGAGGGACCTCAACCGATTTTAATGGTAAATTTTCATTAAAAGCCGAGGTTGGTTATTTTTTAGTGGTTACAGGCCTTGGATATGAGAATCAAAATCAAATAATCACTACACAAACTGAATATAATTTCACAATGAAAGAGAGCGTAAGTGCCTTAGAAGAAGTTCTTATTGTGGGATATGGTACAGTAAAAAAAAGAGACCTAACGGGTTCCGTAGGGTCAATAAACACCGAAGATATTAAACAAGTCGATGCTCAAACTATAGATCAAGCATTAGTAGGGAAAATCCCTGGTGTTTATGTTACGGCTCAAAATGGAGGTCCTGGTAGTGGCGCATTGGTTCACATTCGCGGTATGAGCGCTTTAACCGGTGACAATCAACCTTTATATGTGGTTGACGGCGTACCTATTGTGGTTAGGCCCATATATTCTGATGATGGAACTGTAGTACAAACCCAATTGATAGATTCACAGCCAAACCCATTACTATCTATTAATCCTAATGATATAGAGCGTGTTGATGTACTTAAAGATGCGTCTGCAGCCGCAATTTATGGATCTCGTGCTGCTAATGGAGTTATTATTATTACAACAAAACGAGGAAAAAGAAATCAAACCACCCGATTTAATTTTTCATACAGTGGAACTATCCAAAATCCAGTTAACACGATAGATGTTTTAAATGCAGAAGAATTCAAAGTATTTCATACAGAACAAGCTCAAATAACTTTAGATAATAGCACGGTTCCTGAACCTTTCTGGCCAATTGCATACCCTAATGAATTAACAATTATAAATAATCCTGAAAGCTTCTTCTTTAGTGGCAACACAGATTGGCAGAATGAAGTAATTAACGATAATGCCTTATGGAACCGTTATAATTTTAGTGCCTCCGGTGGTTCTGAAAATGTAAACTATTTAGTCTCTACTAATGTTACGGATTAAGAAGGAGTATTAATTGGTACAAATTTAAAATCATATAGTTTTAATGCCGCTTTAGACACAGATGTTACAGATAGGTTGAAAATAGGAACTAACGCAAATTATAATCACACCATAAACAAACGTTCTGGGTTAACAAACCTTGCAGATGCAGGATTGTTTAGACCTGACCTTAATAGATTTGACGAGCAGGGTAACCCTACATCAGATCCTGCAACTTATGGTGAACCGAGAAATCCAGCAGAAGGAGCGAGCAAAATACGAGATAAAACTATAGCAAGAGCTTTTTCGGGAAACATTTATGGAGAATATAAACTTTTAGAAAGTTTAAAGATTAGAACAGAATTAAGTATTATATCAAGAACAAGTGATCAAAACAGATTTATACCTAATTGGTCTGGATTTTTATATACAAGCGACATAGATGGGTATAATTTAGAACCTGATGATCACTTAAAATATGTATCAAATTCTTCTAGTATTAATACAACCTTTACCAATACATTAAATTATAGTAAAACTTTTAATAACCATACTATTAATGCCGTTGCTGGTCTTTCATGGGATAGAGCCAGAGCAGTAATAAATGGTCAACGTTATGCCGGTTTTCCAGATCCATACAAACTTACCGATATTAATTCTGCGAGAGAACAATATGTGAAAACCAGCACCATTAATAAGAATGCGTTGAACTCTCTGTTCAGTAGAATTAACTACAATTTTAAAGATCGTTATTTAGTAACCCTTACTGGAAGAAGAGATGGGTCTATTAAATTCGGCCCAAATAACAGATATGGATTTTTTCCATCAGCAGCGGCAGCGTGGAACATGCATAATGAGTTTTTTTTAGAAAATAATGAGTTAATTAGTCAATTAAAAATTCGTGCCAGTTACGGTATTACGGGTAACGACAATCTTGCTGCTTTCTCATTTCACCCCTTATTTACCACCTTTAACAACTTTTCAGCAACATCTATCTATGATGGTATAAATGGTATTGCCGTAACTGGTGTGCCAAATCCATCAATTCAATGGGAAGAAACACAACAATTAGATATTGGTTTGGAATTTGGAATTTTTAACAGTAGGCTTAACGGAGAAATAGTATACTATGAAAAAAACACGAGTGGTATTATTTTATTCGTACCAACTGCAGGTCAAAATGGAGCAACTAATTATACTAATAATACTGCTGACGTGAGCAACAAAGGATGGGAACTTACACTTGGTGGTGAAATTATTAGAAATAATGATTTTAATTGGAACACTTCTTTTAATATTTCCACTAACAAAAACCTAATTGAATCCTTAAATGGCGGCACATTATTTGGTAACGGAGGCTATTTATTTGAGGGCATGTCACCAGGAGTAATAAGAGGTTTTAAAGTGGTATCTATTGCACAAACCCAGGATGAAATTGATGCATTAAACACATCTGCGCCTGGGGGTGTCTATCAAAATGCATTATTGGCACCAGGAGATTATATTTATAAAGATATAAATGGTGATAATCTGATTAATGATGAAGATATTGTAGATCTCGGGAATATCAACCCTGACTTTTTTGGTGGGTGGAACAACTCCCTTACTTATAAAAACATTGATTTAACTTTTAACTTTCAATTTGCCAATGGCAATAAAAAAGTTTTCGGGCCAATTGCAGGGAACGGTGGACTTGATTTGGCTAGACCAAATCAAAATAAAGAACGTTTTGTATTAGATACTTGGACCCCTAGTAATCCTGATGCTCCTTATGCAAGGTTTGGTTCAAAAACTCACGGAACTTCTATTAATGGACATAATGACAGAAGTACTATTGACGCCTCATATATTAGACTCCGCTCGGCTTCTCTCAGCTATCGTATTCCTAAAAATTTATTGAAAGGAATTGGTCTTAACAGCGCGAGACTCACATTAAGCGGTAACAATATATTTACCATAACTGATTATCCAGGGTTAGATCCAGAAGGAGTTAATCAACAAAGAGCTGGATTTCTTTTTGATCGACAATATGATTCAAATAGGGCGTACCCTATAACGCGAAACTTTACAATAGCGATTGATTTAAGCTTTTAATTAATATTAAAAATAAAAATATGAAAACAAATATATATATATATATAGGATTATTTAGTTTGGCAGTTACATGCTTATCTTCCTGTCAATTAATAGGCGATTTAGATGATGAAACCATAGAGTTTTCTTTGGATGCTGAGACAGCTATTACCGATGAGGACTCTGCAAATTTGGCTTTAGCAGGAGCCTATGCGGGTTTAACATCTCAAGGTAATGGATCTATAGACCACTACGCAGCTATTCCATCTTCTTTAGCCGGTGGTGTCCAACAGGGAATTTTTGCTAATTTGGAAGAAGCTACATACGCCATAAACAACCCTCAAAAAACTGACACTCAAAGCAATAGAAATTCATACGCAACCTTATATCAAGTGATTAATAAGGCAAACTGGATTATTGAAAAAGTAGAAGAATTGTCTGATGCTGACTTTGAAGTACCTGGTAGACGTACTGAAATAATCGCTGAAGCAAAGGGTATTCGTGCCACAGCACATTTTTATCTATTGCGATTATGGGGGCAATTCTATGACATAAATTCTGCATACGGAATTACTGTAAGAACATCACCAGTAAGATCAGCCGACGTCTTTCCTAGAAACACTGTCGCCGAAACTTATGCAGCTATTATAGCTGATTTAGATGCTGTAATCGCTTCAGCTCCAGATTTTAGACAACGCTATTATGTGAATAAAACATTTGGCAAGGGTCTAAAGGCGAGAGTATTGTTATATCAAGGAGATTATGCAGGCGCAGCAGCTTTGGCAAGAGATGTAATTGACAATTCCCCTTCTAATTTTAGTTTATCTACTACCTATGCTAGTATTTTCGATAGTACTTCTGACGCGCTTTATAATAATACAGATATTATTTTTGGGTCACGTATTGATGCCTCTGCGGGAGCAAGTACATCATTTTTTTACACGTGGCAGTTTAATTATAATATCACACCTAAATCTGCCGCCCTTGCTGCTGAAAGTACCACTATCGGATCGCAAAAGATTTTACACGATAGTAATAGGATAGCTTCCCAGCAATCACCAGGATATTATGGGATTAATAATTTAAAGTGGGAAAATAATAATACAACAATTAACCATTTAAGAATAAGTGAATTGTATCTTATCTTGGCAGAGGCATCTGCACGGGCATCTGGTACTGTAACCACAGAGGCATTAGATGCGCTAAATTCCATTCGTATTCGTGCAGGCGCAACCACCACCGGCGGTGATGGTTTTGAAACCTATCCTACTACGATTACCTATGCAGAATTTTTAGAAGCCGTTCGTATTGAAAAATACATAGAATTATTTGGTGAATTAGGTGAAGAATGGTTTGATATGGTGCGTTATGATTATGCTGATGGTTTTGGTAGTGGGTTCCAAGTTTCTGATATAAAAGAAGCTGCTACAGATCCAAATAAATTTATTTTACCTATTGATGAGCTAAACATTCAGGCAAGCAATAATATTGTTATCCAAAATCCAGGATATAATTAATAACTTATTAAATAAGCCTCTATTTAATTAGTATGATAGAGGCTTATTTCACTTTTTCATCTGTTATTTCTTTCTTTTTATCATTTTAAAATCATATAATAAAAAATCCATATATACTAATACTAATGGTTCTATCATTAAATGTAAATTTTGCGCAAGAAGATAAGGTCTAATTAAAAACAATCAATGAATCCTGTAGGGGTGATTGCAAAATAGGTAAAGCAGATGGTAAAGGTATTGCCAAAGGTGTTGATAAATATGAAGGAGAATTTAAAAAAGGATATCCCAATAGTTTTGGTACGTATATATAGCAAGACGGCAGTATATTTAAAGGTACTTTCAAGAAAGCTAAAAGAGAAAGAAAAGGAGCGTTAACCACTAATGCTAATTAAACTATTAGTGGCTTCTAGACAAGAGATAAATATATTGGATTATATGAAAATCCGGCTACTATGACAGATAAATCTCAAAACGTTACAGCCTACTCCATAAAACAAGTTGAGACTACCATTAATATGGTCAGGCTTTATGTGGAAAAGACAAGTCCTAGTTAAATTTATCGGTAGACAGGACGAAAGATAAAGACAATTGGAAAGCCATGATCATAGAAAAATATGGGTGAAGCTAATAATGAATTTAAATCAGATTTTGTTGCGGATTTTAAGATTAGAACAATTTCACGTATTTTATTGTTAGATCCCGATAGTAAAATCATTTCAATTCATGCTCCTTAATCATCTGCCGTGTAACTGATAGACTTCTTTAATGAATTAAGAATTTAATTAAAAAAAATTAACATATAAAAATGAAAACATTAAAAAAAATACTTATCATTATTGTATTACCCTTAATATTTGCGTATACAACGGATTCTCGAAAGACAAACCAAACAACTAATTTTGAATTTGTTGTAAAAGGAGGAGAACATTTTCCTGAAGGTGCAGAGGTCGTTATCACAAGACGAAGACTGGATAGTATTAGAAAACTAGAAACATTAGTAAAAAAAGGATTTACAAACGGAGTGTTTAGCTACAAAGGGAATGTTGAAAGCATTCACGCAGTACACTTTACTGTCAGGACAGTTGATGGTAAACCGTCTTCACCTGTTATACTAATGGCTTTGGAACCAGGTACCACAGAAATTAACTTTTCATCCATAAATGATTACACTTTTAATGGTGGGAAGTACAATGAAATACTTGTCAATCCGGTAATTAATGATGTAGAATATCAAAAGGCTCAAAAAGCATTTAATGATCATAAAAAGAAAGGTATATCTATTAAAGACACCGCATCTTTTAATGGATACTATAGATTGATAAATCTAGTAGTAAAAGCCCGAAATAAAGTGTTGGAAAAAGTTTATGAACAACAAACTGATCCTTTAACAAAATTGTTATTGCATAGTATAGGATATAATCCAGGAGATATGAAAACAAGAGAAGAACTTGCCAATCAATTGGGAAATAATCGAGAAGCTATATTGACAAAATTACTTTTAGAAAGTGCAAAGAAAACGTATGAAGTTAGAGCAACTCTAGATATAGGTAAAATAATTAAAGATTTTGAAGCAAATAATTTAAATGGAGAAAACATCCGATTATCTGAGGTCTTAAAGAAGAACAAATATGTGATGGTAGAATTATGGGCTTCTTGGTGTGCACCCTGTCGTGCAGAGATTCCACATATGAAAAAAGCTTATGAGGCTTTCCATAAGAAAGGCTTTGAGATAGTTTCTTTTTCTCTGGATGAAAAACGAAAGGATTGGGAAAAAGCATCAATAGAGGAAGACATTCCTTGGATTAATATTAGTGATGTTAAAGGGTATGATAGTCCTGTTGCAAAAATGTTTGCTCAGCCTGCTGTACCAGCCAATTGGTTGGTAGAAGCAAAATCTGGTAAAATTATTGCAAAACATGTCAGAGGAAAAGCGTTGTATAATAAATTAGAGGAACTCCTAAATTAAGTAAAAATTAAATTGAAAATAAACTTATTAAAACAATTATGAAAAACTATATAATACTAATCCTAGTACTAATATCCCTTATGTCATGCAAACAACAAACACCAAGTAATTATGTCCTTTTATCTGGAAACATAGGGAATACTAAAGGAGGTGAACTTATCATTAGCAACCTAATGAATGGTTTTTCAAAAACCATCAATGTAAAAGATACAGGTGAGTTTTTAGACACCCTTTTTATCCCTGAAAACAGTCAATACGAATTTCGTTATGAGATGGGTAGAACTTATCCATATTTGAGTATGGGAGATGAAGTTAACATGCATGTTAAAGATGCAAAAGAATTCTTGAAAACTATAAGCTTTGAAGGAAATTATAGTGAGTTAAATAATTTTATTGCTTTTATGGATAATGAAGATTTTAACTTTCGTGTTAATCAAGAAAAAACGTACCATGTGGATGAAGCTGCTTTTGAAGATAATTTAAATGATTTCAAAAAAAGAATGGAATCTAAGCTTGATGAAGTTTCAAAAATTCCAAAATATTATAAAGCTAATCTATTAAGAATAATCGAAATCAAAAGAATTAGATTAAAATCAATTTATGAAACAATATACGCACGATTGACAGAAAATAAGAATTTCAAAGCTTCCGATACATTTAAAAGAGAAATTAACGATTTTGATTTATATAGCGAAGAGAATTATAAAATTTCAGCTGATTATCGTGAAATGGTATCTTTCCATCTAATGAATAAGATTAATGCGTCTGAGCCAAAAGACATTCAGTCGTATCGGGAAACACGAAAAAAAGTCCTCAGTGAGATCAATAGTGAAGTGATTAGAAATGGAGAGTTGTATAGAAATATTTTAAATGGTTTAAAAAGAGCTGAAGATAAAGAAAAAATAGTCAATGAATTTTTAAATGCATCTACCAATGAATCCCACAAAGCTACGGTGATGGAACAGTACAAGTTATTGAAAGTTCTAGATCCAGGACAACCGTCACCTAAATTCGTCAACTATGAAAATTATGATGGTAGTACAACATCGCTAGATGACTTACAAGGAAAATATGTATATATAGATGTTTGGGCTACTTGGTGTGGTCCTTGTAAAGCTCAAATTCCTTATTTAAAGGAAGTTGAAGAAAAATATCATGGTAAGAACATCACTTTTGTAAGCCTTTCTACAGATAAGCAAAAAAACAAGCAAAAGTGGAGAAATATGGTGAAAGATATGGATTTGGGAGGGATTCAGTTGATCACAGATAATGATTTTAATTCATCTTTTATCAGAGAATATAAGATTAGTGGTATTCCTAGGTTTATTTTATTAGATCCTAAAGGAAATATTGTAACTGCCAACGCACCTAAACCTTCTGATAAAGAACTATTAAAATTATTTGATCAATTAAGTTTATAACGGCGTATTTCAAAATTTAAAACAGGGAGGACCTAATTTTGACCCACCGTTTTGAAACATTTGTACTCACTTAACTAAATACACCAAATAAGACATTCTTTTTTCTCTTTCAGTTATAGACTCTATGCAAAATAGTAAAGCACAAGAAAATACCTCAAAATTTAACAAGTAAGAAAAGTAAATACAGTGATGATTTTAAAAGAAGGATTGTATCTGATTTGAAGGTGGTAATTTCAGTGTAGTTCAATTCGAACGGCTACATGGAATTAGTAACGTCTAAATTACAACACATGGTTTTATAAATTTTCTGCCTTTAACGAAAAAGGATATAGCGTTGTGGAAGAAATAGACAGCAGTTCAAAAGAACAACAATAGCGTCAAAATTAGATTATTCAAACCTTTTAAAAAGGCACGTAATGAAATAGACCGTCAATGCTATAGTTGTGTGATATTACATCTATTTCAATTGGAAATAAACACTGTGATGCGGTATGTATCATTGATGATTATTCAATTATAAAATCTCTGACAATATCAGAGTAAAGGTTAATATAGATGCACTTAAAATGACTATAGCAGAGAATGATGCTCCTTTAATACATCATAATGAACATGGAAGTCAATATACTTATAAAAAATATATTGATCTATTAAATCTAAATGGAGCTAAGATCAGTATGTTGCTATCTGCACATGACAACGCTTTTGCAGAAGGCATTAACAGAACAATATAGGAAGCGTATTTGGACTACTGGAAACAAGCTAACTTTAATCAATTAAAAGGAATAACTTAGAAAGCAGTCAAGAATTATAACAGTAACGAATTACAATAATAACAGGGTAAGCCCCAAAAAATTGATGACTCTATTTAACAATGAATTATTAACCTAAAAACGGTCAACACTCATCAGGGAGGTTTAGTCTTTTTGACAAGTGGTTTCCCGTGAGTAAAACAATACCAAAAGGTTATTAACCTTTTAGTACTGACCGGTGCGAAGTTGCAAACTTCGCACAGCGTACACCGTAATAAGTTCATGAATATCACTACAATCTAATCATTGAAAAATTGTTTAACGATTGTTGAAGTTTTTGGTATATAGCTAGCTAGCTATTTAGGACTTAAAACTATACGCTTGGCTCTGTGAAGTTTGTAACTTCACAGCTAACTATACCTTCATAGATGCGTAGTTGCAAACTACGCAGATCACGGAGTAAATTGATTAACGATTGGGGATTGACGGATGTTGATTGTTGATTTTAACCTCTCACTACTACAGAATCACGACGAGGAACGAGGAGTAATCCGGCTTAAATCTAAAATGTAAAAGTTTTGGCTTTTAATGAGCAAGATTAAGCTGACGAAGGAAGCTTGAATCCTGTTGATTGACGAATGTTGATTGTTGATTGTTGATTTTCTTCATTCTTTAACAAATTCTGTTAATGATTTCATCTTATATTCATATTGTAATTATATGCTTTTACATATAAGAGTGAACTAAAAATTTTATGAATTAAGTATAATCCATCTCTTTGCTAATCTAAAGGAGGAACGAGGAGTAATTCCGTTATAATCTAAAATGAAAAATTTTACATTTTCGCAGAATTATAACCTCTTTACCCTATCAACAGTAAAGTTACATCGGTCAACTAAATCTCAGACAGTATTAACAACGTATTTGTATCACCATAAAGCATTAATTGATCTAATAATTTTTGTAAACTGAGTTGATTTGGAACAATTACTTTTAGATGTAAATTTTGATTCCCTGTAATTCGATGGACTTGTACAATTTCGGGAAAGTCAGCAATTTTTCCAATTACGTGCTTGAGTTGCCCCTGAAAAACTTTTAATAAAATAAATGCTTCTAAATCATACCCAAGTTTCTTATTGTCAATATCGATACTGTATTTTTTAATAATGCCAGTATCTTCCAATCTTTGCACTCTTTCTCTCACTGATGAAGGTGATAAATTGATTTTCCTCCCTAGTGCTGCAAAAGATAAGCGAGCATTTTCATCCAAAAGCTTTAATAATTGAATATCCAAGCTATCCACCCTTAATTCCATTGCAATTGTATTTAATTTTACTTATTTCAATGGTAAATATAGCTAAATATCAATTAATCAATTTTACAAAAACCAGGTTTACCTATAATTTTGTATTCAAAATGGATTGGAACAATTTACTAAACTACAACGTATGAATCTTGAAGAAAAATTTAAAGTTCTCGATGCAGGAAATGCACCTGGACAAGAAGCTAGGCAACAGGTAGATGATCTTAATGACATCGTGCGTGGCGAGAAAATTGCTGGAGTTCCAGTTGATTTCTCCCATGGGGATGTTGATGCATTTCCTCCAACGCCTGGATCTGATGCCGCATGGAAAGAAGGTTTTGTAAAGGGAGCGACTCAAGCGTACACTGAATATCGAGGAGCAGCCGAAATCCGAAATGGTCTTGCTGATCGTCTTGGCACATTTACTGGCAGTCCTATCAATGCAGATAGCGAATTGATTATAACGCCAGGAACACAGGGCGCACTGTTTTTAGCCATTGGGGCAACTGTTACCAATGGAACAAAAGTAGCCGTCGTTGAACCTGACTATTTTGCCAACCGAAAACTTGTCAAATTCTTTGGTGGTGAAGTCGTACCAATCCCCCTACAATATACTGGTACGCCCTCTGAAAACGGACCAGATCTTAACCGTCTTGAAAGCGCATTTAACAATGGCACAAAGGTTTTTGTGTTTTCAACACCTAACAATCCTACAGGGGTGGTATATGCAGCTTCAACAATAACTAAAATTGCAAGACTAGCGTCAACTCACCATGTTACGCTTATTGTAGATGAACTGTATTCACGAATGTTATATGCAGGTGAGACCTATACACACCTACGTTCTTGTACTATTCAACCCGCAAATATCATCACGATAATGGGACCTTCAAAAACAGAATCACTTAGTGGATACCGTCTTGGAGTTGGATTTGGCACACCCAAATTAATTGAACGAATGGAACGTCTTCAAGCAATAGTTTCATTACGTGCGGCAGGATACAACCAAGCTGTACTAGCTACTTGGTTTAAAGAACCTCAAGGTTGGTTAGAAAATCGAATTCAACAACACGAAGCGATACGAGACGAATTAGTAGCCATTTTCAGGGCTGCTAACCTTCACACTACATGTCCACAAGCTGGCAGCTATCTTTTTCCTCAACTACCATCACTCAGTGTAAATTTATCCACTTTTGTACGTCTTCTTCGCCTTCAAGCAAACGTTATTGTTACACCTGGCTCAGAGTTTGCCCCGCGTTGCAATGACCGTATTCGACTAAACTTTTCACAAGATCACTCAGCGGCAGTGGCCGCAGCAGAACGAATCGTAAAAATGATAGAAATTTACAAGATATGAGTAAACCTATAGAACAACCTATTCCACAAGGAACATATGTACCTGCCGTCCGAAACGACGATATTATTTATACTTCAGGGATGACACCACGTAAAGCTGGTGTATTACAATATGCTGGTAAAATTAAAATGACAGATCCTTTAACATCGCACAGAGATGCTGTCCGATTGGCAGCGTTAAATGCATTCATTGCTGCCCAAAATTGTTTAAAAAGTAATGAGAAAGTTGCTTTAATTCTCCAACTCAATGTATTTATAAATGCGGAAGAAGGATTTACAGCACATGCTAAAGTTGCCGATTATGCATCTGAATTGTTCATAGAGAAATTAGGAGTGCATTGTATTGGTAGCCGTGCAGCGATTGGGGTTGCCTCTTTACCTTCAAATGCTACTGTTGAAATAACACTGACTGCGAAAGCAGTTAAATCAACGAATTTATGTAAGTAACCGTTTACGCTAATTCATTATGAAATATTTAATCATTGCGATAGTACTTACACTTGTGTTGAATCTTGAAAGGGAAAACGATTTGTACATTCCATTAGAATTTCAGAAAGCTTACCAAAATGGCTCTCGATCGTATGATGGTAAACCCGAGCATGCCTATTGGCAAAATTCGAGTACCTATGATATTGAGGTTAACATAATTCCAGGGACTTGGAAAATTAAAGGTAAACAAATTCCAAATAGTAAAGATGTTGTCTCGATTTCCTTAGTAGCTGATAATTTTCCTGATGTTGATACATCTAACAATCTATTAACAGTGAAAAGATGATTTTCACACACCTAGTTTCATCAACATCAAGCTGATAATCAACTGATTTGAAATCTAATGAAGTTGTTATTTTATTTTTAACGAATACTTTTCTCTACATGGTAGAGCGGTGAAACGAGGAGAAATTATTTTTACAATTAAAAATTTTCCAAATCTTATTAAAAATAAAAAGTATACACGCCAAATTTTGGGAATAATTAAGAAATCAATATTTCATCGTTAATTGAGATAATTAATAGCCCGTTTAAAATTAAAATTCAATAGCATCATAAAACCAAATATGTATAATGTATATTTATTACCGTGTTTTCAATGTCTCACAAATCATTTTGACTTATTTGGATACTTCCTTATGAACATCCTCATTTTTAATAAGCCTATTTTAATCGACATCTGAAAAAATAAAACTATTCAGCTATAAAATAAACTCCCTCAATTAAAAAAGAAAAAACATAACACCCAAAATATCAAGCCATTAACTAACACGCTTTATATTTCACCGCAAAGAACAGGTATTCTATTTCTGGAATAAAACAATCTATATTAAAAAATACTTAATATTGCTCTAAAATTTAATTATCGTTTCGGTAACCAATAAATTAAAAACTATTAAATATTCTGTCCACAAAGTGTCAAAAAACTTTACTGATAAAGAACTACTTAAGCAAATAGAATTAAATAATTCAAATGCTTTTAAACTTTTGCATGACAAATATGCAAGTAACATGTTTTTATATGCTTTTAAAGTCCTAAAAGACAAGCAAGTATCAGAAGATATTATTCAAAACATTTTTATAGATTTTTGGTCAAAACGAAATAATAACAACGTAGATAATATTAAATCCTATTTTTTTAGGGCTGTCAAATATCAAATTTTTAATCATTTTAGAAATCACAAATTGTCTACAGAAGATATAACGAGATTAAATTTAATTGATATTTCTATAAATGCTTCGAAAAGAATGGAGTATCAAGAACTAGAAGAAATCATTCACAACTCAATTAATAAGTTGCCTAAACGCTGTAAAGAAATTTTTGAATTAAGCAGATTTGAACAAAAATCGAATAAAGAAATTGCCGAAGAGTTAGGAATTTCTGTACAAGGGGTGAAAAACCAAATTTCAAAAGCACTAAAACATATCAGAAAAGATCTACAAAAAGATGAGCATCTTTTTTACTTCTTATGTTTCAATACTTGTGTAGATTATTTAGTCTAAAAGCCTCTTTATTTTAACATAAATTTCACTTTACGCTTAACCATGAACTAACCAGCGTTCCCGGATTCTAAAACAAATGTAACAGCCTTCTTATAGCTATAGTTATAAAAAAACTATTATTAACGTGTACCACATCGTAAGTTTTGTTACTTCTTAATAAGGTTACCATTTTTAAATTAGAAATATCCAATACTACAATGGACAAAAAACAAGCGAAGAAGCTTTTTAAAAAATACATTGATCATACCTGTACTCAAAAAGAGCTTAACTTATTGGAAGCTTTTCTAGATTCTTATCAAGATAAGAAAACACTTTGGAATGATCTAAACATTGAAAATGAAGATACTTTTAAAAAAACATCCTGGTTAAAACTTCATGCACAAATTACAAAATCGAAAAAATCAACAAGAATACTTTATTGGAAATATGCAGCTGCAGCTTCAATAGCTATAATTTTGTCCATATCAATATTCTTGAACAAAGAAACATCAGATCCTCCTTTTACCGAACCTATCATCGTAAATAATCCAATTAAAAATGGTTCAGACAAAGCGACTTTAACCTTAGAAGATGGTTCAGAAATTACGTTAATAAAAGGTAAATCCTATAGCGTTAAAAATGCCACAAGTAACGGCGAAGAAATAGTCTACAAACCATCCCAAACCAAAAGATTAAAAGCGAACAAAAAAATAACATACAATTATTTAACAGTTCCGAGGGGTGGGCAATACCAAATTACGCTATCAGATGGCACAAAAATTTGGTTAAACTCAGAAACACAACTAAAATATCCAATAATTTTCACCCCTGGTGAAACTCGTCAAGTAGAACTCGTTTATGGTGAAGCTTATTTCGAAGTAATACCGAGTACAAAATATAATGGTGCAAGATTTCAAGTAATTAATAAAGAACAAAATATTGAGGTTTTAGGGACGAAATTTAACATCAAAGCTTACAAAGACGAAGTCAACATTTTCACCACACTAGTAGAAGGAAAAGTGGAAGTGAGTTACAATGATAAAAAAGAATACTTAACTCCTAATCAACAATCAAATTATAACGTAGAAACCAAAACATTTAATATAAAAACAGTAGTCGTTTACAATGATATTTCATGGAAAGATGGTGTTTTTAGTTTCGAGGACAAAACATTAAAAGAAATGATGAAAGTACTGTCGAGATGGTATGATGTAGAAGTTGAATTTAAAAATAAATCTGTCGAAAAAGAAGCATTCGTTGGTATATTAAGAAAAAATCAAAACCTCACTAATATTCTTGAAACAATTAAAAATTTCGGTATCATTAAAGAATACAAAATCAACAATAAAAAAATTACAATTCAATAAACTAGCCACATGTATCACAAAATCTTTCACCTACCTCCTTAAACACCAACAGTGATTGGATTTTAAGTCGAATCTAAATAATTTAAAAATAATGTTAAAAGAAAAACTATTTGAACCAATTACGTTTTATCGTGTAATGATTAACAAGGTAATTGATTATCGAAAATCCAAAACATGAATTATTACTTTGTTTCAAGACAAAATGAACATAATAAAATTACCCTATTTACTAATTCAAATTATAAATAAAAAAGAAGAGAGCGAAGCCAATACATTTTGCGGTGAATCGAGCTTCGTCCCTCTAACCGATTAATTAAAACAACGTTTAACTAATACAATGCAAATTTATGGAAATTAAATTAACTAATGTCCGTGCTCTATTCAGAAAACGGTTATTGATGATGATTATGAGAACATTTATCTTTTTAATGTGTACTACACTTTTCAGTTTTACATCTAACAATTCGTTCTCTCAAACAAAAATACAGATAGACAAAGACCAATTGGTCACTGTTGATCAAGTCTTCAAAATTATCAAACAACAGACTTCCTACAATTTTCTGTACCCAAAAAACCTATTTAAAAACAAACCTAAGGTACAGTTACAGAAAGGAGAGATTTTTATAAATGAATTATTAAAGCAAAGTTTATCCGATAATAAATTAAGCTACTATTTAACAAAGGAAAACACTATAGTTATTAAAGACCAAATTGCTCCTAATAATTTTCAGCAACAAATTGTTTCTGGAAAAGTCACAGACAACGCTAGTTTACCGATTATTGGTGTAACTGTACTAATTAAAGGAACCCTAAATGGGACAACGACCAATGATGATGGAAAATATAAAATCTCCCTAAAAAAAGGAGATACATTAAGTTTCTCATATATAGGTTATAAACAGCAAGAAATTGTATTTTCCAATCAAACTGAAATAAATATTGTATTAAAAGAGGAAGCAGCAGCTTTAAATGAAGTTGTTTTGGTAGGTTATAGCACCAAATCTAGAAAAGACATAATCAGTTCCATTTCTAAAATAAATGTAAATGCAATTGAAAACACAGCTGCAGTCACTCTAGACAACGCTTTAGCAGGACAAGCTTCAGGGGTATATGTTGTTTCTTCTTCAGGCGAACCTGGGACAGCGGCAAAAATTAGAATAAGAGGTATTACCTCCGTATTAGGAAATAATGAACCACTTTATGTCATAGACGGTATTCCTTTCGAGATAGGACAAGGCCTAGGAAATGATGTTTATGCAAATTCTTTCAACAACTCTTTTTCGCCGTTAGCAAGTATTAATCCGCAAGATATTAAGTCAATAGATATCCTTAAAGATGCTTCTGCAACAGCTATTTATGGATCAAGAGGAGCAAACGGTGTTGTAATTGTAACCACTAAAAAAGGTAGTTATTCTTCCATTCCTTCTATCAAAATAAGTTCATCTACCAGATTATCAAACTTCGCCAAAGAATATAACATGCTCAATGCCAAAGAACTAAACGAAGTCATTGAACGAGCATATATAAATTCGGGGACTCCTTTACCTGCTAATAACGCTCTTTTTCCGTACGGACAAGATATTGACACCAATTGGAAAAAAGAAACGGACCAACTAGCTATTTCAGAAAATTACTATATCAATGTAAACGGCGGATCTCTAGTTAATAAAACATTATACTCAATTTCTGCAAACACCTTAAAAGAAAAAGGAGCAATTTATAACACCTATTTTAAGAGAAACAATATAAGAACCCGATTGGAAACTGAGCTTTCAAAAGATTTTAGAATCGGAACTAATTTTAACTATAGTGATTCTAAAAAAAGAGGAAGTAATATGCTTAATTATTATGAAATAGTTACATATAGCCCAGTTGTACCAGTTTTTGATGAGCTAGGAGCTTTTGGGACAGTTACAGGTGGCTCAACCAATCCATATGCTAAGGCAAGATATAAATCTAATATTACAGATCAAAATCTTACACTTTCTTTATTTGGTGAATATAAATTAACCAATCAATTAATTGTAAAATCACAATATTCGTACAATAAAAGTAATGGTAAATCTTTCTCCTATACACCCAGCTATGACAATTCACAAATAAGTCTAAACCGAAAAGGAACATTATTTCAATCAGACACAAAGTTTAGTACAAGAACATTTGATAATACTATAAATTTTTCAAAAAAAATAAATCGACATAACGTTAGTTCTGTAGTTGGAGCTTCTTATACTCAAACTAAAAGTGAATTTTTAAATATTCAAGCAATCGATTTTCCTGATGATGACATTTCAATTACACCTGGAGCTGCTTCCAAACAGACAATCTCAACGGGAGGAACCATTAGTGGATTAGAATCATATTTTCTAAGTATGAATTACAATTTTTCGGATAAATATTATGCAACCTTTACTGGAAGAGCTGACAAATCAACAAAATTTGGTCCTAATAACCGTTGGGGATACTTTCCTTCCGGTGCACTTTCTTGGAGAATTTCGAAAGAAAACTTTTTAGATAATAATGAGTCAATTAATGATTTAAAACTTAGAATTTCTTATGGGAAAACAGGATCCGCAAACTTCTCAGATTTTCAATACGCAACCTTTTTTGAAACCGGAAGTTATTACAATAATCAAAATGGGGTAATTTCAAACACTATTCCTAATCCAGATATTAAATGGGAGACAACAAATCAACTTGATTTAGCTATGGACTTCTCTTTAATTGACCGAAGAATTAACGGTACTTTTGGCTACTTTGAAAAGAAAACTTTAGGTCAAATTCTATATAAAGATATTGGTTTTGAAACTGGAGGGAAAAATCAATTCTCTAATATTGGTGATTTTTCAAATAAAGGTTTTGAATTTAAAATAAGTGCGGATATTTTTACTAGTGATAAATTTCAATGGACAACTGAACTTAATCTTTCAACTATAAAAAGTAAGGTATTAAAATTAAATGGTGGATATTATCGTGATTTAAAAGAAGGAGAGTCAATTGGGATCTATAGAGGATATATTACCCATAGTATTTTTCAGAACCAAAGTGAAATAGATGTTCTAAATACTGCATCACCTTCTGGTGTTTACCAAAGCACGAATACTGCACCTGGTGATTTTAAATTTGTTGATATAAACAACGACGGCTATATAAACTCCAACGACGTTACAAAAATAGGAAGCCCAGAACCAGACATTTTTGGTGGGTTTATAAATACACTTAGATTTGGTGGATTTGAGATTTATGCCCTATTTAATTTTAGTATTGGAAACTACGCGGTAAACAACAACAGACAATACTTACAAATATTTAATGGTCTTGGAACCAATTATGAAAAGAAAATTTTAGATGCCTGGACAATTGACAACAGTAATTCTGATATTCCAAGAATTGTTAATGGAGATCCAAACAACAATGGTAGATTATCTAACTTCTATATTGAAGATGCCTCTTTCTTAAAGTTAAAAGCATTAAATTTTAAATATAAAATAAATCCAAAAATCTTAGAAAAATACCTTTTTAAAACAGCAGACATTTCATTCTCTGTAAGCAACGTTTTCGTAATTACTTCATATAGTGGTTTAGACCCTGAAGTTAATTATTTAGGAGGTAATTTTAGTCAAGGATGGGATTCTGCAAAATACCCTCCTTCAAGAACCTTTACACTTGGTATTAATCTTAGTTTATAAAATTATGAAACATTTCAAACAAAAAATCGTATCTCTGCTTATTATAATAGCAGCAATTCTTACCACTTCTTGTGAATTAGCTGAAGTTACAGACATAGAACCTGTATTTTTAATTTCTGAAAATAACGCAATCACAAATTTAAGTCAAGCACAAACGGTCTTAGATGGGACTTATGGAGTGCTAATTAACGGCGAGGCGTTTATAACAGACTTACCAGCATTAACTTCTATGATGGGATTATCAATGAAACCGGGTGTTTATGGCAACAAATTTGAAAAACAATTTTTTCAAAATTCTGTTAGTAGTGAAAATTACCGTTTAGACGCTATTTATCTTAAGCTTTATCTTCTTATAAATAATGCAAACCATGTTATTACTAAAACTGATAAAATTGAAATAGATAACCCTAGAAAACATGAAATTATTGCTGAAGCAAAAATATTAAGAGGGCTAGCTCATTTTTATCTATTAAGATTATGGGGGGAATTTTATGATATAAATTCTAATAACGGCATTGTTTTACAATTAGAACCAGTCACTGATGTAGTACCAAAACCAAGGTCAACAGTTTTAGAAGTATATAACAGTATCATAGAAGATTTGGATTATGGGATTCAATATGGCCCCAATTTTGGCAATGCATTATATACTTCAAACCTATTAGCAAAAGCACTTAAAAGTAAAGTTTTATTATACAAAAAAGATTATAGCCTTGCCGCTAAATTAGCTTTGGAAGTAATAAATTCTAATGAGCGAACTCTTGAAATCGAATTCGGCGATATCTTTACAAAAAAGACCACAAATCCAAATGAAGCATTATTCTTAACTCCTTTTGACAATCAAAATGACGCAAATAATAAAACATTTTTCAATATGTTTATCTATACTATATCGGATTATTATGTGACAAAATTAAATGACGACACTCGAAAATCTGCCGCCATTAGTACTAATCCTTATTTTGGCACACCAAGAAATAATAAATTTGTAGATCCAACAAACCCTCAAGGACCTGACACAGAGTATGTCTTACGTTTAGGTGAAGTATACCTTATTTATGCTGAAGCTGTATTAAGAGGAGATAATGATATCTCCGAAGCCCTAGATGCCTTAAATGAAATTCGAGACAGGGTAGACAAAACGCCTTTAGTAATTTTAGACAAACAAACGCTCTTAAATGAAATTAGACATGAAAAATTTCTTGAATTAGGTGCTGAAAGTGGTGAAGATTGGTTTGATTTAGTTAGATATTATAAAGAAGGTACCATAAATATAAATGATTACAAAACTATAACCTCTGACAACAAATTAATTTTACCATTTCCGTACAAAACAGTTTTGGTATCTAATGATGTTTTAAAACAAAATGCGGGTTATTAATACTACTATTTTTAATAAGAAAAGTAAATAAGCACTGATTTACTAGTAGTGTTATAAAATTATAAAAAAGGTTGAATTTAATTATTTAACCTTTTTTTTTATAAATACTAGCACATACATAACAATCCATATAATATATATAAGTAAAAATGAGTGTAATCAGAGGATTCACAATATTTTTTTACATTCCAATGAAGATCATTACTTGCAATAAAAAGGTTTGAAAGGTTTAAATGAAACGATTGTCCATTACAAATGGTAAATCACCATAATCTTAACAATAATTGAATTAAACAATTAAATAAATGAGACCTTAATTTTATTTCTATCTATTAACATAAAAATTCTTTAAAAGAAAATCAAATTTAACAAAAAGTATAAGTGATTTTTAAGATCATGACGAATAGAAAATTAACTTAAAAAATTTAAAGTACGTTATTCGTTCCTAATATAGGTTGACCATAAATCAAAATAAAAAATCGAAACTCACCAAACAGTCACCTTCGTTTGTTTTACTATGAATAGATAAATTAGGTAAGAGAAAAAAAAATAACATTCAGCATTGCATTAGTCTAAAAAACACTTAAATAAGCAATATGTCAATTGCTAGTAATGGAATCATTTTATGAATTATTTAATATTTTTTTAACTTTTAGTTATATATTCGTTATTTACAATCAAATTTTAACATTAGTTAATGTAGTTTGAGCCTTAAAATCACATATCGCAAAAAGGATTTTACACAAGACACACCAATCCCCGAAAATGAGTCTATTCACTTATCCTATAAAGATTTTGACACTTTTGAAAATTTCTATTCAAGGGTCTATCAAAACATGTTTCAACCCCTTTTTGCTTACGGAATGCAACTTTGTGGCAATCGACCATTGGTCAAGGACTGCATCCAAGAACTTTTTTCAGAGCTTTGGGTAAACAAACCTATTCTCATAAAAGTCAACGATGTTAAACCGTATCTTTTAAAAAGTCTTCGAAGAAAAATTTGGCGGGAATTAAAACAAGGGAAACAACTTTCTATGGAACATAGTTTTGCCCTAGAACTATCTCCAGAAGTAAACCTTATTAACGATCAAGAACAAGTTGCAATCCAAAAATCAATAAACACCGCCTTAAAATCGCTCACCGATCGACAACGAGAAGCTATTTATTTGAGGTTTTATGCGAATATCTCCTATGAAGAAGCCGCTGAGATTTTAGAAATTAACACAAAAGCCACCTACAAATTGGTAGCAAGAGCTTTATCCTGTCTTAAAAAAGCGTTTAAACACAAATTGTAAATCACTTATTACGTGATGTTTACATTTATTTTTCTCTTAAATTAAAAAAAACTTACATTTTCATGGGGTAAAAAAACACATAACTGCCTCTTATTTATAAGTTGTTAGTGTTTATACCTATGTCAAACAAAAACTATTCAAATTATTTACCAGAAGATTTTGCAGCTGATGCCTATTTTCAAAAATGGGTATTGGAAGATGATCCCATGGCTAATATCTTCTGGGAGAAATGGCTCGCCGACCAACATCCAGAAAAACAAGCGGAGGTGGAATTAGCTAAAATACTCATCCATCAATTTAGGTTTAAGGACCATCAAGCTACAGAAGATGACTTTAACGATGTCTGGAAACATATCAAAGGATCGCAAATTGATGAATTCAAATCTGCCAAAAGAACCAAAAACGCTCGATACGTTATTTCCGCAGCGGCTTCCATAATTATCCTTGTAGCATTTACACTGCTCTTCAATCAGAACCGTGACAAACCAGTCTTTGACCCAGTCGTCGTGACTAACAAAATCAATCCTGGAAAAGATAAAGCTACGTTAACCTTAGAAGATGGTACGGAAGTCGAGCTTGAAAAAAATCAAGTCTTTAAAACTAAAAATGCGCAAAGTAACGGGAAAGAACTTGTTTATAAGCCTGGCGAAACGACAAGCCCTGAAATCGCATATAATTATTTAACCATTCCTCGGGGAGGTCAATTTAATTTAACCTTGACCGATGGCACTAAAATCTGGCTAAATTCTGAATCACAATTGAAATATCCCATACTATTTACGGAGGGCACAACCCGCAAAGTAGAATTAATATACGGTGAAGCCTATTTTGATGTATCACCGAGTACTGACCATAAGGGTTCAAGCTTTAAAGTTGTTAATGGAGCTCAAGAAGTTGAGGTGTTAGGTACAGAGTTTAATATTAAAGCCTATAAAGACGAAAACTTTATCTATACAACACTCGTGGAAGGAAAAGTAGTCGTGAATACGGCAAACAATCAAGAAACATTGGCCCCTAACCAACAACTGAAATTAAATGTATCGAATAATGATATTACCCTATTTACATCTACGGATACATTTAGAGAAACTGCTTGGAAGAATGGCGTTTTCAGTTTTAAGAATAAGCCGCTTAAGGATATTATGAAGGTTTTAGCGCGTTGGTATGATATTCACGTAGTCTTTGCTAGTAAATCCCTTGAAACTATCACCTTTAACGGGAGTTTAAAGAAACAACTGAGCATTGAAGAAATCCTATCCATCATAAGTAATACCAGCACTATTAGTTATGAGATAACCGATAAAACCATCATATTAAAAGAGCATACTTAAGAATCACTAACGTAACTCAAAAAGCTATTACGTTCGCTAAAAATTCAAACCTTTAAAAAGAATGAATAATTAACTTAAAATAAACATATGAGACAACATTAAATAGAAAAGGGAAAGAGGGTCCGATTTCTGACAAACATACCTTCACTTCCCCTTTAGATGCATTAATTAATTAACTAATACAATACAAATTTATGGAATTAAAACTTACAATCATCCGTTTTCATGAAAGAAAGCGGATCCTGAAATTCATTATGAAAACTTTTTTATTCTTATTCTGCACCACTGTTTTTAGCTTTTCTTCTGGAGCAATATTCTCCCAGAATTCTAAAATTGAGATTGATTCGAATAAAACGTTGACGATCGATGAGGTTTTCGAAATGATAGACCAACAAACAAACTATTCATTTATTTACAAATCAGATTTGTTCTATGGCTTCCCAAAAATTAAATTAAAAAAAGGGGTTATCCGTTCTAATAAACTGCTAGAGAAAATTCTTTCTGTGGGTGATTTTGAGGTGAAATTGTTGGGGAACGACACCATCATTATTAAAGAAAAAAATCCCTTACAAACAAAAGATCAAATACAAATTTCTGGTAAAGTAACTGATAGTATTGGTTTACCGTTGACTGGAGTAACTGTCTATATTAAAAACACCAATCGAGGAACAACTACCGATTTTGATGGAAATTATGTACTAACTGCTCAGAATACAGATGTTTTAGTTTTCACCTATATGGGATTTGAAACCCAAGAACATACCGTCGGTAATGCTGCTGTATTAAATGTTGTTTTAAAAGAAAAAACCAGCGAACTTGAAGAAGTTGTTTTAATTGGCTATGGTTCACAAAAAAGAAGAGATGTAACAAGTTCTATAACATCTATTAAAGGTAAAGACGTTGTATTGCCTGTTGGAAGTACCATTGAAAATTTACTAGGAGGTAAACTAGCGGGAGTTAGCGTAACTCAAAGTTCTGGACAACCAGGTTCAACGGCTATTGTTAATATTCGTGGGGTAACATCCTTTACAGGTGCAAACCAACCACTCTATGTAATTGATGGTATTCCATTCCTTGTTGAAGACAACATACCTAGTAATTACAATAACGGAAAAGGTGGTGTTTATAGAACAAACCCATTGGAAATTGTTTCACCCTCAGATATTGAAACCATAGATATTCTTAAAGATGCAAGCGCTACTGCAATATATGGTTCTAGAGCCTCTAATGGTGTTGTTTTAATTACAACCAAACGTGGTAGAAAAAACCAAAAAGCGTTATTCAACTTTAACACATCATTGTCATTTAGTAATCCAATAAATAAATTAGACTTATTGAACGCAAGTGAATATAAAGAGGTTTTAGTAAAAGCAGCTCGTGCTACACACAGAGTACTTCCTGGAAATGAAGATGCAGCACTTATTGTAGATCCAACTACAGATACTGTTATCGATAGTTACTTTATGGACTCTGATGTTGATTGGCAAGATGAAATAACAAAAAAGAATGCACAAACTTATAACGTAAATTTAAATGTTAGGGGTGGCGGACAAAATAATGATTACTTTTTTTCTATAAATAGAGTTAAGCAAGAGGGGATATTTTTGGATGATGATTATACAACACATTCTATTAGAGGTAACTTTAACACAAACATTGTTGATAATTTTAAAGTAGGAGGAGGATTGTCTTATCAAACCTCTAAAGCCACTATTGGAACTATAAAATCTTTTAATGGGGTATATAATACAAGACCAGACCTTCCTGTAAGAAATGAAAATGGAGAGTTGTTTTTCTTAGACGAAGAAGATAACCCATACACAAATTTACTTTACGACAGACAATATGATAAAGAAAATAGAAATGCAAAAAACTTTTCAGGGAATGCGTATGCAGCATTAACTTTTTTGAAAAACTTTGTCTTACGATCTACAATTTCGGCAAGCATAACCAACAGTTACATTGATACATTTTATGGGGGTAATGGTAGCGGTAATGTACGTAATGATTCTTATTCAAATTCATCAAATGCTACTTGGGAAACAACCCTTACATTTAATAAAGTATTTGACAGTCATAATTTAAATGTAATTTTAGGGAATACATTTGATTATAGAGAAATTGATTTATCAGGTTTAACCTATAATGGAATTCCTAGTTCAGATTTTTCAGATGTTGCTGGCTTAAGCGAAAATACATCTAGAATATTTCAACACTATTCTCAAAGTAGATTACAATCTTATTTTTCTAGAGTGAGTTATAACTATAATAGTAGATACTATTTTACATTTACAAATAGATTAGACGGATACTCTAAATTTGGTCCTGATAATAGATGGGCTTATTTCCCTGCGGCTTCTGTTGCTTGGAGAGTCTCTAATGAACAATTTTTAAAAGATGCTACATTTATTGACGATTTAAAGTTTAGATTTTCTTATGGTAGAACAGGAAGAGCAAATTTACCTGATTTTTCTAATATTCGTTATTATGGCACTTCTCTTCCTGACACACCAACTCAATACGGAGAAGCCCCTGCCATAGCATTATCTCCTTTAGCTGATTCCTCAATTGGATGGGAAAAAACTAATGAATTTAATCTCGGAGTAGATTTTTCATTTTTTCAACATAGGTTAAATTCCACAATTAATTATTTCAATCGGTCAACAAAAGACATGTTATTGTACAATTCAGCAATGCCTTCTTCTGGTTCTTCCACTATATATGGAAACTCAGATAGTGAAATTACAAACAAAGGATATGAAATTGCAGTAGAAGGTATGTTACTTAAAACAAAGGATATACAATGGAATTCTTCATTTAATATAAGTTTTGTTCAAAACACTATAGAAAAAATGGGGGGGTCTTTATCCGCAAAATACAACGCACTTTTACCAGAAGGTTCTTCATCTGGATCAATACTTGGCTATGTTGCTGAAGGAATTTTTAAAAACCAAGAAGAAATAGATTCCCATGCAACACAAGGAAATCCAGTTATTGGTGATGTGAAATTTAAAGATCTTGATGATAATGGTGTTATTAATTCCTTAGATCGAAAAATAATTGGAGACAATCAACCTGATTCATACGGTGGCTGGAGCAACCGAGTACGAGTAAAAGATTTTGAATTTGGATTTGATTTTCAATTTACCACTGGTGTGGATAAGTTATGGCGCCCTGGACAAAGAATTGCCTTGGGAGAATATAGGGGGTACAATTTAACCAAAGATCAAGTTAATAATGCATGGTCTCCAGGGAAAGGTGACACTAAATATCCGGAATTAAGACTAGCTCGATCGGGTAATTCACGACTTGTTACTTCTACTGCTGAATTAGAAGATGCGTCATTTGTTAAATTGAAAAATATTTCTATTCAATATAACATACCTTCTAAGTTTTTGAAAAAATTAAATCTTTCACAAGCAAGCTTTACCGTTAACGCTTTAAACATGTATACATGGACTAAATATCCAGACATAGACCCTGAAGGTGCCAATAGCTCTAATGTAGGCGTAGGAACTAAAAATACCAATATCGATTTTGGAAAGTATCCTGGAATAAGAACAATAGCATTCGGTTTAAGAGCAACATTTTAAAAAAAGACAACAATGAAAAATTTATATAAAATACGTATTACACTAGTTGCAATAGTGCTTTCTTTAACTTCTTGTGAAATTGCACAATCATTAGATGATGTTGAGAATAATGGAGTTATTCCAATAGATGAAGTTTATCAAAGTGAAGCATTAATAAATTTAGCAGTAACAGGAACTTATGCAACTTTAAGAACAATGTTACCTCTACCTGCAGCTGTATCTGCTCAAGGTATTTCAGCCAGAACTCCCCTTATTAATTGGAACGGGTTTGGTGTTCAAGCGCTGAATAATGATATCTCACCAGAAACCTCTACGTTGCGAAAAATATATGCTGGCGGATATAACGTACTGGTAAATACAAATGAGTTGATCAATAACATACCTAATAGTGTGTTATCAGAAATAGATAAAAAACTTGTCATTGGAGAAGCTAAATTTTTAAGAGCAGTAAGTCGCTTTTATTTACTAAGATCTTTTGGACAATTTTATAATTTATCTTCAGCATATGGTATTACTTTGGATCCTCTAGATTCCGATGGACTTAAAAGAAATACGGTTCAAGAGAGTTATGACGCCATCATTGAAGACTTAGACGCCGCTTTGGATAGTGGTATACCACAAGCTGGCGATGTTTCAAGAGCAACACTCGAAGGGGTAAAAGCTTTTAAAGCGAAAGTGCTTTTCTTCATGGGAAAATATGTTGAAGCAGCGGCATTGGCGAATGATTTTATAAGCTTGACCCTAAATGAAACATATACAGAAGTTTTTGAAAACTCGTATGAATCATCAGATGTTCTTTTTGCTACAGCAACAGACTTCTCCGTAGCTTATAATTTAGGTGGAGATTATAATCCAGGGGTGGGTATTGGCTCTCCTTTATTAGATGATTTATTTGCTTTGGAAGGAGATGAAGTTAGAAAATCACCACTTAATAGCTGGAATGCACTGGCGGGATTTAAATATACGTATAGAAATGAAAATGCTCCTGCATGGATGCATTTAAGAATCCCCGAAATATGGCTCATTTACGCTGAGGCAAGAACTCGAATAGTAAAAGCGAATGGTGGTAATATTGGGGACTTAACAGTCGCCATAGAACTAGTAAATAAAATAAGATCCAGAGTCGATTTGCCAGCAAAAAATCCTGCAAATCTAGATGACTTTTTAGAAATGATTAGATTAGAAAAATGGATGGAGCTTCACTTTGAAAATGGTGAAGATTGGTTTGATTTAATAAGATATCATCTAGCTGGAGATCTTGACATTAAGGAGATTAAGCCAACAGTAACGAGTGAGGATCAATTTATAATGCCAATACCGTCTCTTGAAGTTCTTTCTAGCAACAAAAAAATTCAACAAAATCCGGGATATGATCAATAACTAAAACATTTAGTTATAAGGTATACTCTTCTAAGTTTAGTAAAAGGAAGTTAAAACTTTCTTTTACTAAACTTTCTTTTTATTCTAATTTAACTATCTAAGTCAATAATAAATATTGTTTTAAGACATGATGTACAAAACATCAGACAATTAAAAAATCCTATGAAAAAAATTATTTATTTATCTATTGTAGCCCTTACAATTATTTCCTGTAAAAAAGAAACTAAAGTAGACTACACAATATTGTCCGGAAAAATCATCAATAAAGAATTAAAATCCCTCGTACTTCGCAATATGAGTAATCAGAATACCATTGACACCGTCAATTTAACAACCAATGGTAATTTTCTTGACACCTTGAATACCAAGCCAGGTAAGTACGTGTTATTTGATGGTGAAAATTCTACAAAGCTATATTTAGATACGGGTTATCACATTCATATCACTTATGATGTTAATGATTATGAAAATTCTCTAGAGCTTTCTGGGGTAGGTGCTGATGCGAGTAGGTATCAATTGGCAAAAGAAAAAAAGCTCACTGAGTTATTCGGTCAACCAAGTACTGTATATACATTATACGAAGATGCTTATAAAGCTAAAATGGCTGAAATAAAAACTGCAAATCTTAACTTACTCAATGAGTACGAATCGATTGATACACTTTTCTTAAAAAAAGAAAAAAGAAATCTAGCATACGAATATTTAGTAAGTCTCACCAAGTATCAAAACTATCATGCTTATTATACCCAAAAAGATGATTTTCGCGTTTCTAAAGGTTTCCTGTCTGAACTTGACAACCTATCTGTAGAAAATGCCGATGATTATATGTTTTCTTCCGCTTACAAGAATTTAGTTTCCTCCATAACCATGAAGTTAGCTGACAAATACGCAACTAACGACTCTATCGATTACGGGCTTGCTATCATTAAAAGTATAAGCAATATTAAAAATGAAGATGTAAAAAATAGTCTCTTGTTTTCTAAAGTTAAAAGCAATATTGCCTTTACCGATGATCTAGAAGCTTTTTACACTGCTTTTAATGCTACTTCAACAAATAACATGCATAAAGCAAAGATTAAAGAACATTATGATATATTAAAGTTAGTTTCGAAAGGTCAACCTTCTCCTAAGTTTTCTGGTTACGAAAACTATAACGGAGAAACAACATCTTTGGATGATTTAAAAGGGAAATATGTTTATATAGATGTTTGGGCTACATGGTGTGCGCCTTGTAAAGCTGAGATACCTTTTTTAAAGAAAGTAGAAAAAACGTACCATGACAAAAATATAGAATTTGTAAGTATTTCCGTTGATGCTGAAAAAGACTATCATAAATGGAAAACCATGGTTAAAAAAGAAAAACTGTCCGGTATCCAACTGATAGCTGATAAATCTTGGAAGTCTAAGTTTGTTGAAAGTTATTTAATTAAAGGAATTCCTCGTTTTATATTAATCGACCCTCAAGGTAACATCGTTTCTTCAAACGCTCCAAGACCTTCTGACCCAAAACTTATTGACCTTTTTAATGAATTAGGAATTTAATCCTAAGTGATTATGTAGATAGAAAGTATGATTTTGTTGTTCTAGAGAATATGCCATTCACCACAACTCCACCATGAACGATGCCCTTTTTATAAGTTGGGCCATATTCTTAACCTTAAATTTTTCAATTACATTCTTTCGATGTGATATGGCGGTATGATTACTGATAAAAAGTTGATTCGCAATTTGTTTCGAGGAAAATCCGTCAGCTACAAGAGATAGCACTTCTCTTTCCCTTGGAGAAATGACTTTTATGGTTTCTCTGATATTAGGAGCGACATTACGGTCTTAAACGACACCAAAATTACGCTCAATATTCTCTTTCACGGTAATTTTAAAAAAATAGTTTACCGCAAATAATTGATCTTCGAGTTTATGCAACAAAATCTTATGTCTTAAAAATATTTTTTCTCCAGATAAATTGGTCAAATGGTATTTAAGCGTACATGTCTTTTACACCTTTGCTTGTGAAAAAAAATGAAAAAGATCATTCTTTACTTGAACGGACTTTTTTTCATCTACCAGTGAAAACCTGTAGAGTCCAGCGCCATAGGTGCCAACCCAAGTTTTGTTGTTTTTGTCTTGAACCGAAATACTGTAATGCACCGCGCTATTCTCAAATTTATTTGAATAGGTTGATGCATCAATTTCAATAATCGAGTTGGTTGCTGATGCATATAGTTTACTATTTAATTCGTATATAGTATAAATATCCTTAGTGATATCCTCTTGGTTTAATAGTTGAATAGTGTCACTACCAGTTATTTTATATAGCCCATTGCCATAGGTGCCAATAAAGTAGTTCTGTTTTTTATCTTGATAGATTGCACTGACATTTTTAAACCGCGGTATTGCGGTAAAAGAATCGGTTTCTTTGGTATATTTTTCCAGTACGCCAGCGATGGTAATTATCCAAATATCACCGTTTCTATCCACATATATTTTCCCTAATTTACTGTAGCTAGGTCTTGTAATATCAGTAAACTGTTTGTTATAATATTAAAATGTTTTACCATCATAGCGATTAAGTCCGTCTTGTGTAGCAAACCACAAATACCCTATACTATCTTGGGCTATACTAATCACACTATTTTGCGACAAACCTTCTTCGACCGAAAGAGATCTGAATGAGATTCGTTTATTTATTTGAGCCGTTGATAACTGAATAAAAAAACTAAATAAAACAAAACATAAAAGGCGCATATAGAAAGGTTTATATGGATCAATGTGTAACACAAAACTAAAGTAAATTGATTCATAAGAACTAAAATAGCATCACTTTTTCATAATTTGAGTATTGATTGCTGATGATTAATTAGTGCTTTTGGACAATACACTACTGCAGCATCACGAAGAGAAACAGGGAGTAATTTGGGTTAAAGCTAGAAGTAAAATGTGTTAATTTCAACGTGAAACGATAAGCTTGTTAGGCGTGAAGGAAATAAAATTCAAGGTCTTATCTCACCGACGGGTTTTGTCGTGAAAGGCAGCTAACTTTGCAAACCTGACAGGTTTTAAAAACCTGTCAGGTTTGTTTATTATTGACATTCATACGTTGGTGTAAAATAAATTGGATCAAACATATCATTTCTAATTATCTTCTGTGAAATTAATTTACCGTGATCATTAAACCTATACGTAAAATCTGAAATAATGGTATCGACTTCTGAATGTTTCATGAGGTTCGCATTACCATATAGGAAATATACTCCAGTTTGTAAATATCCCATTAAATCAACTACATTTAAATAGTCCGTTGGTCTATCATAGTTGCCATAATATTCATATTTTCTTTCTATAAAACCATTATCCTCTACTTCAGTTATGTTTCCATTTTCCCAAAAAAATCGATACAATCGTATTTGATAACCATCTTCCGATATTTTTAATTCATCTAATTTATTATTAACATACGTATAGGTGCCTACCTGTACTCTATAGACTTCGCCATTATCAGCATATTGACTTTCCACGAATGATATTGGGTCACCGTTGTTGTTTAACTGTACCTCTTTTGTCAGGGTTAACTTACCTTGAGCATTATAATTACTATAAAAATACGTGTCATTAGAATAAGTAAAAGTGTATTTTCCTGCATCGCCAATAGCTTGGGTTATTTTTCCTTCTGCATTGTATGTAATGGTATAAGAATTTCTAATACTCCCATTGGTAAGGATCATTTTTACCGGTTTACAATCCCCTTTGGCATTAAAATCTAAAACTTCTGTATTTCCATCATCTTTGGGATCAATAATGTCATCTTCGGTACTCTCGGTTGTACATGAAATGAGAAAAGTCATACTTAAACAAAGTACCAACCATTTCATCTTTTTTGTTCTTTTAATCATTTTCATATTTTTTGGTTTACTATTCGGTCCTTAGCTACTAATTCAATCTGCCTGAATTCATGAACAGGACAATCGGCAGAACTACATCGACACCTTTTTTTTTAAATGAGGGAATTTTCACGTCCTAACTTACCTCCCTCTTCACCTTCAAATGTCATTTTAAATTTGTGTTTTACTAATTCTAATTTATTTATCTTACCCTATCTAAAAACTAATTGCTTTAGTTTGTTGAGTCTTAGCATCTCGAATAAAAAATGTTTATCAACTTAGGGTAATCCAACAAATAATTCTAGTTATGAGGTCATGTGCTCCTCACTTCGACGACATTATTAATCACATCAAATATAGCGGACAACGTCTTGGTATACGTATAGAATTATATCGCTAGTACGAAAGGTTGTATCATTGGTATAAAATTTTGTAAATTGAGTTTGTAATGTGCTTTTAAAGTAAATTCACCATTGATACAGAATTTCGTACAACTCATTCTATAGAACACACCACAGATGTAATTAAAATTTAAATTCCCCTAAGATTCAATTATATTTATACCTAAATCGGAACCACATGATAAAAGTTATACTTGTTGATGATGAATTAAGTGCCATCAAAAGTTTGCAATGGGAAATTGAAAATTTTTGCCAAGACATTAAAATATGTGATAGTTTTACAGATCCTTTTGAGGCGATCTCGGCCATCAATTATATAAAACCTGATTGTGTATTTCTAGATATTGAAATGCCAGAGATGGATGGTTTTCAGTTACTACAAAACTTAACATTTAGAAATTTTGATCTGATTATTACAACGGCATTTGATAATTATGCCATTAAGGCATTTAAAGAAAGTGCTATCGATTATTTATTAAAACCCATTGATTCTGATGATTTGATAAAGTCGGTTGCCAAAATAAAAATCAATAAAGAAAAAAACATGTTAGGTGATGACTTGAAGTCGGCATTTAAAAGTTTTATGACAACCTCAAGTCCAGCTAAAATTATGCTTCCGTTAGCAGGTAAAACTATATTTGTCCACCCTAATGAAATTTATTACTGTAAAGCAGACGGGAATTATTGTGAAATTTATTTTGCAGATAATTCCAAAAAATTTATTTCAAAAAAAATTAAAGAAGTAGAAGCCATGATTAATCACCCTTCCTTTTTTAGATTACATAATTCTTATTTGGTCAATACCAATTTCGTGAAAGAATTTGTAAAAAGTGACGGTCAATATGTGGTGATTGAAAACGGAACGTCCATACCTGTATCGCGCTCTAAAAAAGAAAAGTTACTTCAAATCATGCAACAATAAAAACAATGTCCTTAAAATTAGCAGCAGTATATTCACGGTATTTTTTAAACGCTAACGGCTTTCGCTATGCCCTATTAATTCAAGATTTTCCTGATAACCTAAAGCAGACTAGGGGTAAAAAAATCACTTTTCTAAGCAACTATTAAGATGATTCCATTTACAGAGTTTACGCTTTTATTTGCTGGTTTTTTAATTACACTTTCGGTTTACCATTTCCTGTTGTATTTTCAACATAAAGATAAGGTCTACCTCTATTATAGTTTATTTATTTTTCTAATATTCACGGCTAATTATCCTGAAACAACAAACTCAATCTTTGCGGATGCTACGCAAAAAAACGATCCGTTCTTTCAACTCGTAATTATCCCAAGAGAATGGTTGTATAACACCTTGTATTTGATGTTTGCAAAAACCTTAGTAGAGCTACACATTTATAAGCCCAAATGGAATAAATTATTAAACATTAGCATTGCCATTTATTTAGTAGTCTTGGCGTTATTACTATTGTATGCGGGAATATCTAAAAACTATTATATCATTGGACTAACGTTTTCTTATTTCTTTTCTCCAACTATTGCCGTACTTGCCATAGGAAGTTTGTATGTACTTTATACCTTAAAGAGTTCACTCAAATATTACATTCTTATTGGTTCATCGGTTTATTTAATTGCTGCCGAGTATGCATTTTTTTCCTCGTCAGATTTTAAACAAGTTACCGTGATTTTTGCTATAGGTGTAATTATTGAAAATATATTGTTTTCATTGGCGTTGGGACAAAAACAAAAAATAATTTTAGAGGATAAAAACAAGTCGCAACACCAGCTCATCAATCAATTAAAAGAAAATGAACACTTACGTGAAAAGGTGCAAAATCAGCTACAACAAGACTTGGCTTTGTTACGAGAAAAATCGAAAAACCAGAAGCTAATTAACCAAAAAGAAACGGCTGATAAAGAATTGGCTGAATTGAAAATAACTTCTCTAAGGAGCCAAATGAATCCACATTTCATTTTTAACTCCTTAAATGCGATAAAACTATATATCATCAGTAACGAAAAGCAACAAGCGGTTTACTACCTCAACAAGTTTTCAAAACTAATCCGAAAGATCTTGACCTCTACGCGCGAAAAAGAAATTAGTCTTGCAGATGAGATAGAAACGATGGAATTGTATATCAATATTGAAAATATACGTTTTAACAACGAAATAAAATTTACCTTACATATTGATGACAATTTAAATATGGACACGATAAAAATTCCAGCGCTTATTTTACAACCATTTATTGAAAATGCAATATGGCACGGACTCTCTTCAAAAAAAGGAGAAAAAAAACTGCATCTCTCCGTTCAACAAAAGGAGCCTCATTTTATTACCTTACGCATTAAAGACAACGGGATTGGTAGAAATGCTTCAACTGCAATAAAACGTAAAAAACTGCATAAAAAAGACTCTATTGGCATTAAACTAACCCAAGAAAGACTAATTAATTTTTCAAAGGATTATGAGCATGACTATACAATTAGTTTTATTGATTTAATAGAAAACGATCAAGCTATGGGTACGGAGGTAATTTTAAAAATACCGTTATCCTAGCTTATTTTTCATCTTTTTTATGTCGGCAACACCAGTAAATAGACATCAATCTCATCTAGACTGTGTCATACTCCTGAGGATAACTAATTCTTGCCTTGTATATTACCTGCGATAGCGCTCAAAAGCCTTTGCATCATTTTCATTTTAGATGCACGCAATGTAAAACGATTGAATGTTTACCTATACCCGTACTCTTCTCCTTAGCGGATACGTATCAAGTTGATAATGTTACTTGTGCGCTCACTGGTACGTGTAAAGATTGCGCTTGATTTTACGCATGATAAGGGTAATAGCACGGTACTCCTACCCTGCTTCACCAAAGGCAACGCTTTGGATCAGTCTACTTTTTTAATTGAGCACGTTGTCAAGGTATATAAGAGTTGAGAAATTTCACCTGTATTAAGTTTTAATATCCCTGTGATTTGAATCAAATCATCGGTGCCTATGTCGGGTATTTGTTCTAAATCTAGTTCCACTACTGATTCTACTCCAGCATCTCCACAAAAGAAACAAGCATATAATGGGTTTTCAGAATGAAAAAAGAATTCTCCCAAGGGATCTAAATCTAAAAAGTCCCCCTTTATAGTCACTTTCTTACCTTCATGCCCCTTAATGTTTTTAGAAAATACGGGGTATTGCAGTTTCGATCCAAATGTTTCATCATATTCTTCCCTAAATGATATTTCGGCCAAATCATCCCAAGACAATTCAACCTGGGTCTATCCAGAAACAGTAAAGAACAATACAAAAAGTATGGAATACCTCCATTTCATTTACTCAATAATTTTAATGTCAATTGACGTTCTACTCTGCCGTCCTGTCTGATCAGTTAGAGCGTACGAGCAATGGTAATCGCCTGTATCAATGTCATCAGGAATGCTTAGTTCAATATTAATTTCAAAGGTAGTTAATCCGCCTTCAAGTTGATAATTTTACATAAAAATAAAGGGATCTATCGCTGATTTCTTTGAATCTAAGGTACAAACAACGTCTTGATCATCATGGGTATGATGGTCAAAATTATGATGAATATCCAAACTATACGGTGCTAAATATTGATTGTCAGTAATTTGAGCTTTAAAAATGTAGGTTTATCCTCGTTCTAGTTGTGCACAAGCTTTTGGAAATCCATTCGTATAATTAATAGTAATGGTAGGTTTCTCTTCATCTTTTGCAATTCCTTCATCACTTGAACATGCACCTAGGACTACAGTTAAAAAAAGTAAATAACATTCTTCATATCATTAATTTTTCTAAATTTTTAAAACCGTATAGCATCGTAAAATGCTATGCGGTACTTTATACGCTATTAAATCCTGCATTACTGTATTTAAAATACAAAGAAATTTCGCTACAGTTTGAACTTTCTATGTGTACATCATCAACTCCCTAACGCAAAAGTTGTCGTAGACAATTACTAAACACCCTCGTTAAGCCGTACCTTAAAATTTTGTATGTACCTTTTAATGCTTTGATGTCAAAGATTGAAATTGAAGTGAAGTAAATGTTCACCGCCGCCAAACTTTTACGCAACTAAAAAGCAGCATTTGGTGTAATCAATACCCATTTAACAGGTATTTCCTAGACCATTAAATTAACTTTAATTGATTAATAATTTCTTGTAGCGAGTCTTTTGCATCTCCAAATAAGAGACTACAATTATCCATTCCGAATAAATCATTTGAAACACCCGCATACCCCGTACTCATACTTCGCTTCATCACAACTACTTGCTTACTCTCATGTGCTTTAATAATAGGCATACCGTATACAGGACTATCAGGCTTCGTTTCAGCTGCGGGATTTACTACATCATTGGCTCCAATAATCAACACTAAATCGTAGTGTGACATTTGGTCATTTACCTCATTCATTTCCTTTAGATGTTCATAATCAATATTAGCTTCTGCTAATAACACATTCATATGCCCTGGCATTCTTCCAGCTACCGGATGAATAATAAAATCAATATGGACTCCCCTATTCGCTAATAATTTTTGTAATTGTCCACATAAATGTTGTCCTTGTGCAACAGCTAGTCCATACCCAGGAACGATGGCTATCTTGCTAGCAAACGAGAGTTGCATAGCTATTTCAGCACTCGCAATCGATTTGATGTGTTGTTCTTCTTCATCTGCAGCCGCACTCGATTTTTTAAACTTACCTGCAAGTACTTTTATCAAGGATCTGTTCATTGCCTTACACATCAATAAGGTTAGCAAAATTCCTGCAGCCCCAACAAATATACCTCCAGCAATCATCGCTTTGTTTCCATAAACAAATCCAGCAAAAGCAGTTGCTATACCCGTAATTGAATTCAATAACGATATCACTACTGGCATATCTGCCCCTCCAATAGGTAACACAAATAAAATTCCATAGCATAACGCAAACGCAGCCATGATATAGGTAAATATTTCAAAGGGGACTGGAACAAAACCGATAAAATAAATCAATGGCAATAACAAAATCAAGCCTAACAATACTCGAGAACCATATACAACACCTTTGGTACGTTTATCCTTTGTCTTACCTGCTAACTTCCCATACGCGACAATACTTCCTGTAGCGGCTACCGCACCTGTAACCAATCCTAAAAGCAATAAAATTTTTATTCCAACAGGAACTTCGGTTAATCTACTTTGGTTTGCCTCAATAATTCCCAAAAGCATGGCACAACCACCTCCAGTGGCATTAAACAAGGACACCAACTGCGGCATTGCTGTCATTTCTACCTTTGTAGCCATTCGTTTACCAAGCAAAGTCCCGAGTAGAATGGCAACCAACGCGATAATTAAATTGGTTGTAGGAACTGCATTTGACAATACCATCAAGAAAGTACAAATCACTGCGAGCACCATTCCTGATGCAGCAAAAATATTTCCAATTTTGGCTCTTTTAGGAGAACTCATAAACTTCAATCCACCCAAAAAAGATACGGTAGCTATTAAATAGCCAACTTCAACAATTATATTCATGTATTCTTATTTTTTGGAATTGAACATTTTTAACATACGTCCAGTCACAAAAAAGCCACCAGAAATATTTAAAGCCCCTAAAAATACAGCCACACCACCGAGGCCTAACAATACGTAATTTGTCGGTGGTATTTGCATTAACATGATGACGGCACCTACCATAATGACACCACTAATGGCATTAGCACCTGACATTAAAGGGGTATGAAGAATTGCGGGAACATTCGCTATGACTTCAATGCCTATAAAGACACAAAATATAACGAAATATATAAGTTCGAGATTATGTTGAAGAAATTCCATGAGTTATGCGAGTTCAAATTTATTTTTTACTAGTGGATGAGTCAATATGCCATTTTTAATTACCTGGCATCCTGTTAAAATAGGATCATCATCTTTCGTAGAAGTATGTAAGTATTTTATAAAATTAAAAAAATTAGCCGATAGCAATTGTGAAGCAGCCTGTGCCATTTCTCTTGACAAATAGGAGTGTCCAACGATAGTTACCTGATTGTAGCGAATCGTTTTACCATTTTCTGTCTTTTCACAGTTTCCTCCTTGCTCTGCAGCGAGGTCAATAATTACAGCTCCAGGTAACATTGCATCAATCGCCTGCGTATCAATCAACACAGGAGCTTTCTTTCCTGGAATATTAGCCGTTGATATGACAATATGCGCCTTTGATAAACGCTCTCGTATTAATAATTTTTGTTTTTCCAGATACTCTTTAGATTGCTCAACGGCATATCCTCCTGCATTTTCTCCTTCCTTGTATCCTTCAACTTCAATAAATTTAGCACCGAGACTTCTCACCTCCTCACCTGCAGATTTTCGAACGTCAAATGCTTCTACTACGGCTCCAAGTCTTTTTGCCGTAGCAATTGCCTGAAGTCCAGCTACCCCAGCCCCTAACACTAACACCTTAGCCGGTTGTAATGTACCAGCAGCGGTTGTAAACATTGGAAAAGATCCATGATAATGGTTGGTTGCTTCAAGCACTGCTTTATACCCAGAAATTGACGCCATAGAGGATAAAACGTCCATAGATTGCGCCAACGTTGTACGTGGTAAAAGATCTAAACTAAAAACATCTACATTCTTTTTGACATATTTTTCCGCTCGTTCTGGGTAAAAAGCCATGTTATAAATTCCTATAACCGTTTTTTTCGAATCCCCTAGTGTGTAATCTGCTACGTCATTAATAGAGGGAAGACAATCCGCATTTTCCAGAATTTCAGCGCGGGAGGAAATCGTAGCTCCCGCAGTTTCATAGTCCTTATCCGATACTCCAAGGGCAGCTCCGTATCCAGTCTCTATGAGAACATTCAACTTTAATTGATTAATCATTTGGCCGACTTCTTTAGGCAAGCAACAGATTCTCGTCTCAAAGGTTGGCTCTTTTACAAAACCTATCATCTTCATTCTAGTATGGTCTTTTAAGATTTTGTTTAGGTTCACAAAGTGTTTTAATCATCCGTAATTTTTTAGGAACCACCAATTTTCAATTTCCGTGCCACGCTTATAAAAACAGCTTATCCATTTTCCTATGAGTTGATTTACAATAGATTAAGACAATAAAACAAAGTTACGTTCTGATGGCGATAGGGTAATTTATACCCAGTTGATGCGTTTTTCCCCACACCCATCACCCGTGCGGATAGGTCACTAATTTCACTAGTAGAAATTCGTAGAAATTCATGCTTGACAAACATTAATCAATCTATAACGAAGCTCTTTAAAAAACACTAAAGCCTGCTCAACCAACCCAAGAAATCACGCTGGAAACTTCATGCATGCTTAAAAATTTATCCATCGTACGCGGATACACCAATTTATTGAAGAATTTGTTGAAACAATTTGGCAAAACACCAATAAATCTAAGATAATACCGTTAGATATATGTATTGTCCCTTCCATTCTGTCGCTAAATTATACATGTACGGGTAAGGCACTAACTAGAATCTCACCTATGAATAAGCCATTCACCTTAAAAGATGAGTACACCACTGTGCTCCAATCCCATCCACATCTTTACGATTGGTTAACGGAAGACATTCTTCATGGTGTATGGTATTGCAATTTTAAGCATCCGAAAGATTTTTATATCAACGATTCCTTTCGAAAAACGCTCAACTACCCTACGTCAATTATCGAACATCCCTCAACGATGTTTGCCAACATCTTGACGCCAACTAATCAGCAAAGTATTGATAAACACATCTCTACTTGTCACGAAAGTACCGCTGACAATTTTGAAACTATATTTTCATTTAAGGATTTTCTAGGTAATACGACCGACTTAAAAGCGTATGGAAAAATGGTTTTTGAAAAAAATGGAACCAAAAAAGGCTTGATTATAAAATTTATACGGCTTAAGGATACCGATGAGAACTGTACCGTTTTAGTGGATAAAATCCATGCGTTAAGAAAGCACCAAGAAATATTTAAGGAGACCAACGAAATAGCACGTGTTGGAGGTTGGGAAGTAGATCTCGTTAAAAGCAGTGTTACCTGGACTAAAGTAACCAAAGACATTCATGAAGTTGATCAAAACTATATACCTGACATAACCACTGGCATCAAGTTTTATAAGGAAGGGTATTATCGCGATCATATCACTAAACTATTCAACAATGCCGTAGAGAATGGTATTTCATTCGATGAAGAATTAAAAATTGTAACGGCAAAAGGAAATGAAATCTGGGTACGTTCGTTTGGTAAGCCAGAATTTGAGTGTGGAAAATGTGTCAGGATTTACGGAGCGTTTCAAGATATTAATGAGAAGAAGGTCCACGAATTAAAAATGAAAGAAACACAGGAGCGTTTTGAAAAGATTTTCACCAACTCTTCTATCGGAATATTACTTGTAGATACCAATAATAAGTTATTAATGGTTAACCGGGCCATCCTTAAGATTTTTCAATTTAAAAAATCTGATTATCTCAAGGCATTGAATTTGACTCTTAGGGATATGATTCATCCAGACGATCTTGCTAAAGTAACCGCCTTGCGTAAAAAGTTAATTAATGGAAGTATCAATCATTATAAAACTGAAGCTAGATACTATACTGCAGAAGGAAAAAATATTATCTGGTGCACGATAAATACTTCCATGGTACGTGGATATGAAAGCAAAGACGACTTGATTATCACACAAGTAGAAGATATATCTGAACGAAAACAATTGGAACAAATTGCCTTAGAAAATTCGAATAAATTCATGAATGCCTTTGAATACTCTCCCAACGGAATGGGAGTTGTTGCTATAAACGGTCAATGGAGTATGGTCAATAAAAATTTATCTGAAATCATAGGATATAGCAAAGAAGAACTGTTGCAACTTAGTTTTAGAGATATTGTCCACCCTGAAGACTTCACCAATGACAATGTATTTTTAGACGAATTGGTAAACAAAAAACGAGCGTCATATAGTGTTCTAAAAAGATACATTCATAAAAACGGAAGTATTGTACACGGTCATTTGACCGTTTCTGTGTTAACTGATACTTTAGGAAATCCTATTTCCTTCATTGGACAAGTCGTGGATATGACCGAAAACATACAATCAGAATTAAAATTAAAGAAAACCCTCAATGATCTTCAAAACTTACTTGCAGCTACAACCCATGTTTCAATCATAGAGACTGATTTAACAGGAATTGTTCGGAAGTTTAACAAAGGAGCAGAAAATTTATTGGGTTATACGGCAGCTGAAGTTATTGGTACACTGAATGTTGGACTGTTACACGACCCTTTAGAGGTAGAACAACGAAGTCAAGAGCTTTCTGCCGAATTTAAAAAAGAAATTAAAGGTTTTGATGTATTTATTTACAAAACGAGTATAAATAAACACGAATCGGGAAACTGGACCTATATTCGGAAAGACAAAAAAAGACTTCCCGTCCAACTTGTTGTAACCTCCATTAGAAATGCTGAGCAAGAAATAACCGGCTATTTAGGCGTAGCTTCAGACATCGCTAATCTAAAGGAAATGGAAGTCTCTTTGGTTAAATCCAAACTCAAAGCCGAAGCTGCCAATAAATCAAAATCTGAATTCTTAGCCAATATGAGTCATGAAATCAGAACGCCTCTTAATGGCGTTATCGGATTTACGGATTTATTAATGAGAACGAAACTTTCAACGGTACAGAGAAAATATATGCATACCGTTTCTAATTCGGCAAATGCCTTACTTGATTTATTAAACGACATTCTCGATTTTTCAAAAATAGAAGCGGGTAAGTTAGAAATTAATGAAGAAAGAACCGACTTGATTAAACTCTGCGATCAAACTATTGATATCATCAAACATCAAGCCCACGAAAAAGGACTGGAAGTCTTACTAGATATACCTCCCAATACGAAACGATTTATTCAAGGTGATTCAGTGCGTTTGCGCCAAATTCTCACGAACTTAATGGGCAATGCAGTTAAATTTACCAAAACAGGTGAAATTGAACTAAAGATAAGAACAAAACCAAATCCAACCAATCCTAATGAAATGCGTTATGAATTTTCCATTAGAGATACTGGGATCGGAATTGCACCTGAAAATTTAAAGAAAATCTTTACAGCTTTCGATCAAGAAGATGCGTCTACAACAAGAAAATATGGGGGTACTGGTTTAGGACTAACCATCAGTAATAAGTTACTCGGACTCATGGGTAGTCAGCTTCTTGTACAAAGTACTATGGGTATTGGCAGCACCTTTTCATTCATGGTAAATTTTAAAATTGAGGATCAAAAAAACCATGAAGTTACTGTCTCTAAGAACATTCAGCACGCGTTAATCATTGATGATAATGCGAATAACGCAAACATCTTAGAGAATATGCTAGCCATCGATAAAATTGATTCTACCATCTTTTCTAGCGGTATAGATGCCATTGAATTTTTAGAAAAAAAGAATCCATTTAATCTGGCAATCATCGATTATCACATGCCGTATTTAAATGGCTTAGATTTAATCAGACATTTACGCAAAAAAATGTCATTATCCGCAAAAGCGCTTCCAATTATACTCCTTCACAGCTCTGGGGAGGATAAAAAAATTCAAGAAGAATGCAGAGATTTAGATGTGCAATTTAATGTAGTTAAACCTATTCAAATAAATAATTTATATGAATTAATTAAAAACCTACAGCATCCTACCAAGGAAATTCATAAAGTAATCCAACTAGAAACGGAAATTGATTTGTCAACATTTGCCTTTAACATCCTAATCGCAGAGGACAATCCCGTAAACAAATACCTATCCTATTCCATTATTCAAAAAATTCTTCCGAAAGCAACTATTTATGAGGCAAGTGATGGACTAGAAGCCATTCATATCTTTAAAAAGGAAAAAATTGATCTCATTTTTATGGATATCCAAATGTCTACGATGAGTGGTTTAGAGGCTACTGAAAAAATAAGAGCCCTAGAAAATAACAGAGAACATGTACCCATAATAGCCCTAACAGCTCGAACCCTTAAAGGAGAAAGAGAACGATGTTTAGCGAGTGGTATGGATGATTTTATTACTAAACCTGTCGTCTTAAATCAACTAAAAAAGGTTATCCACGATTTTTTAACACATCCCATCAAAACAAAAAGCAACATAAAATCAACGGTTTAAATCAACCATCACGATAAATCTAACATCGCGTTTACTTAAAAGGCAGATCAACTATATAAACATGAAGCAGCAAAACCAATCACTCAATCGACCCAAAATTTTATTTGTAGAAAATGACATAGAACTAACCCAACGTTTCCTTCAATTGGCAAAAACACACCATTGGACAATTATTACATGTCCTGATAGTATGGCAGCCATTCGATATCTTAAAGGCAATAGTGAGCCTGATCTACTGATTATCGAAAAAAATGCTAAACCAATGAATGGTTTTCAAACCTCTAATTATCTAAAATCTGAACTAAATATACAGGTTCCTGTTTTAATCTCACATGAACCCAATGACCTTGACGACAACGAAGTCACAACGAAAACGATGTTCATAGAGACCCCGTTCTCAACCAAATCTATACTTGTTATAAAATCAACACTAAAAAATCACGCACAGCCAAAACCAAGTAACGACAAACACTATTGCTTGAACTATCTTAAGCAACTATCGGATCATAACGAAGAATTTTTACATACTTCGATCCAACTTTTTAGCGATTCTATTTCCGAAAAACTGATCGAAATTAAAACCGCACTTTCAAAGAAAGATTATAAAACCGTACGAGAAATTGGGCATAATATTAAACCTTCTTTTGAAATGTTAGAGATCACTAATGGAAGAGACCTTTGTGACAAATTAGTTTATACGGCAACAGAAAAAGAAATTTCTATCGTAGTAGCCCAGCTCTCTACACTTTTTTACACGGTCAATTTGCAATTAAAAAACGACCTTCAAAAATATGCAACACTATGAAAAAGAGAATTTTAATCATAGAAGATAATCCAATGGTAGTAAAATCATTAGCGTTTAAATTAATTCGAGATGGCTATGAGGTCGTGACTGCTGCAGATGGCAGGGATGCAATGGAAAGATTAAAAACAGAGCGTTTTAGTCTGATCTTAACAGACCTTATGTTACCCTTTATTTCTGGAAGTCAACTCATTGAATACATAAAAAAAAACATTCCAGGAGTACCCATAATTGTATTGTCTACATCGAACCAAGATGACATTATTACAGATGCATTTAATATGGGGGTTGATGATTTCATCACGAAACCGTTTAGCCCTAACGAACTGTCATTGAGGGTACGAAGGACCTTAGCCAATACGAACTAAAAAAAACAAAAGGAAAGAGTTAATCTAAGAATTCAACTTATTCCAAATAAACTAACAGCACAACCGATGAATTATTTATTCTCACTTTTTGATTCTTGGCCCTTTATTGTAAAGTTAAACCTTATATTAAGCATACTTTTCTTCAGTCTTGCTATTTGGTTAATTGGTTCTGTCTATTATATCCGATATACTAAAACGATCATGAATATAAAAAGACGCGAGTTAGAAAAAACCTTATTAGATTTTATCAGTTCTTATTTATTTGATGAAAACTTTGACAAGTCCTCTGAACTAACAAAACTAAAGAAAACACATATAAACACTGAGTTTAATTTAAAAATAACGATTAAACAACTCCTCATTTTTAACGAAAACCTTAAAGGAGCATCTACGGAAATACTCAAAGAATTATTTATGTTCTTAGGCCTATATGAATATGTAGTATCCGATTTAAAATCGCGCGCCTGGGAAAAAAAGGCAAGGGCACTTCACGTATTTTCCCAATTGTACATTAAAGCTCCGGAAGAAGTAATTAGTCCGTTGATCAATGACCAAAGACTCGAAGTTAGACAACAAGCCGTCCTGTATATATTGAATTTATCGGAAACAAATCCATTAGAATTTTTGAATACCCTACAGGATGAGTTAACCTTATGGCAACAAATCTACATGGAGCATAGCCTAAAAAACTCCTTCAAAGGTGAAATCCCTAATTTTTCGCAATGGACAAGCCACCCCATGTCAAGTGTTGTACGATTTTCAATTAGAATGATGTCAGAATTCAATCAATTTCAAAACATTCCAATATTAATGACACTTATTGACCATAACGAAGAATCTGTCCGCAAGGCAGCTATTCACAGTCTCAGTAAAATGGGACATATTGATTTAATTCCTAAGCTAATTTCAAAATTTAAAAATGAAACACCTGTCATAAAAAAAGAAATCCTAAAAACAATCAATCATATTGGTTCATACAACCATTTATTAGCGTTAGAAGTGAAAGAAATCACAGAAAATAAAAGTTTGTATACCTATTACTCCAGTCTTGAACAATATTTCAAATCAACACTATCGATCAAATTAAACATGGGCGATTTAACGGTCAAAGAAGCGTCGTAAACTATTTATTTCCAAGTGGCCATTCACCTTCCTAATATAAACAACTTTTAAACATTACTATTGGATATTAATTTTCATCAAATTACAGAAATTACTAGTTGGCTATTTTTTAGCTACGGATTATTCATTTGTACTGGTTATTTTTTCTCTGCGATATTTTCATTAATTGAACTACGGGATTACAAGAAAAGACATAATTTTGAAGATGAAGTTGCTTTACTTAAGTCCTCCAATCTTCCGCAAATAAGTGTCCTTGCACCGGCCTATAACGAAGAGGTCAATGCCGTAGAAAATGTACGATCATTGTTAACCTTAGACTACCCTTCTTTTGAAATTATCATTATTAACGATGGAAGTACAGACGGAACCCTACAAATACTTTTAGACACATTTGATATGGTTCTAGAAGCAATGCCCTATTATGAAGCTATTCCCACTAAAAAAGTACGTGGTGTTTATGTCTCTAAGCAAAATGCTTATAAGAACTTGAAAATTATTGACAAGGAAAATGGAGGAAAAGCCGATGCCTTAAATGCTGGAATTAACATCAGTCAACATCCTAAAATTTGTTGTATTGATGTAGACTGTGTTTTAGAAAGGGACGCATTATTAAAGCTTATAAGACCATTTCTGAATAATGAAAAAAAAGTGATTGCCTCTGGGGGAATTATTCGAATTGCCAATAACTGTATCATCGAAGACGGACGTATTATAGAAGTAAAATTACCTAACTCATTTGCCGCCCGTGCGCAAATACTTGAATATTTTCGCGCATTTTTAATGGGAAGAATGGCGTGGTCAAAAATAGATGGTCTTTTACTTATTTCAGGAGCCTTTGGAATGTTTGACAAGGAAACCGTCATAGACGTTGGTGGCTATAGTACCAAAACCGTCGGGGAAGATATGGAACTATTAGTGAGGATGAGGCGGATGATGCAAGAAAAAAACATTGCATATACAGTCGGTTTTATTCCTGATCCACTATGCTGGACAGAAGTCCCGCAAGATTGGAAGGTTTTGTACCGACAACGCACACGATGGACCCGAGGAACTATAGAAACCCTGCTAACACATAAGCGTCTACTATTTAATCCGAAATATAAAATTTTAGGACTATTGAGTGCTCCTTATTGGGTGTTTTTTGAATGGCTTGCTCCTATTATTGAATTTTTTGGCTTACTCTATTTTACAATGCTGTTGGCGATGGGTCAAATTGATTGGCTTATCGTCGGCATCTTTTTCAGTTTAGTTTATAGTTTTTCCATTCTATTTTCCCTAACCGCTTTATACTTCGAAGAATTTTCATTTCAACAGTATAAAAAGCCAAAATACATGCTAATCTTGATAGGTACAGCACTTTTAGAACCTTTCTTATACCATCCCTTTGTTATGTGGGCAGCCATCAAAGGAAATATTGATTTTTTAAGAGGGAAAAAATCATGGGGTGAAATGAGCCGAAAAGGTTTAACAAATCGTGATTACCGTAAGGATAAACCTAAAAAATAACACCATGAAAATGAGTTTAAAGAATAAAGATATTACGAAATACCTATATGCAACATTGGCATTAATTTGCGTGTTTTGGATCCTTAGCGTATACGAAGTTTACATGACGCAAACTACGGTGGCTGGGGTTACTAAGGGAACCGCTTTTTTTTATAAATCAATAAATGACTTTTGGATGGGAATAATCCTTGGAACACTCTGTTTCCCCCTTTTCTTAATCATCCAAACTACACTAAAAAAAAGTGCTTTTATCCTCTTAGGTATACTGTTCTCCCTATTCATAGTACTTCAGTTTTCACTGGTAAAATACAGCTTGGCAACGCTTTTAAATCTAGGTGCTGATATATTGGGCTATTCATACGATGATATATTTACTACGGTTACCGTATCTGAATCATTATCATTGACCTACTTTCTACCCTTTATCATTTTTCCTGGGGTATTTTTTCTTAGCTATTATGTATTCAAAAAATATACATCCCATGGTTTCATCCTTAAAACAGCAGGGTCATTACTTGTACTCTTTGGCGCACTAAAACTTTTTATTAGCGGAACTTCTATCAAAAAATTTCAAAATAAAACAGCGTATTTGGTTACGGATATTGTAAAATTTCAACATGAAAAAAGTAAATTAAGTGCCTTTAGTAATCAGGATAGAAATGATTTTCCATTATTAGCATCCTCAATCCATGTTCCTGATGTTTTATCGTCATTTATCCAACCTGGGGAAGACAAACCAACTATTGTGGTAATTGTGGTAGAAGGCTTGGGTGGAGAATTTGTGAACGGACACACCTTTAGTGGGTTTACCCCCTTTTTTGACGAACTAGTATCAAAATCTTTGTATTGGGACAATTTTGTAAGTACCACGGGGCGTTCCTTTGGAGTATTACCCTCTTTATTTGGCTCCTTACCCTATGGAGAAAATGGATTTATGGAACTTCCAACCATCCCATCACATCTATCATTAATCAGTATCTTAAAAGCGAATGGCTATTACACTTCGTATTTTTCAGGCGGGGCTTCTAGCTTTGACCAAAAGGTGAATTTCCTAGAGTATAACGGAATTGACAACCTGATCGATGAAAATAAATATGGAACTGATTATGTTAAAACTGAAAGCAATGCCGGCGGTTTTTCCTGGGGTTATCCCGATAGTGAAATTTTCAGAAAAGCCTTATCGTCTTTGAATCTTGAAAAGCAACCAAGATTGGATATCATTATGACTTTATCGAATCATGAGCCTTTTGAATTTCCCGATAAAGAAAATTACATGACACAGGTTGATGAACTAGTAAAAAATTCTCAGCGACCAGAAGCCTTAAAAAATCAAATTTTACAGCACAGAGATATTTTTGGATCCTTTTTATATACAGATAATGCACTTAAAGACTTTATGGAAGCTTATGCTAAAAGACCAGATTATAACAATACTATTTTTATCATAACGGGTGATCATCGACTTATTCCTATCACCCAAAAAGATAAACTCTGTAGATTTCACGTCCCCTTTTTATTGTACAGTCCAATGCTAAAAAAAGCCGAAACATTTAAATCGATATCATCTCATTGGGATGTAACGCCAAGTTTACTGAGTTATCTATCTAACAATTACCGGATGAAACCTATAAAGGAAACTCCATGGATCGGAAAAGGGTTAGATACCGTCAAAGAATTTAGAAATGTAAACAGCATTCCTCTTATGCGGTATAAAGGAAGTATCAGCGATATGATTTATAAAGAATATCTCTTTTCCAATGATGAATTGTTTACGATTAATGAAAATTTTGGTACTCATAAAATAACTGATGAAGCCCTAATTAAAACCATCTCTGATTCGTTAATGGCATTCAAAAAAATGAATGTCTATGTTACACAACGCAATAAAATCTTTCCTGATTCTTTGAACGTTTACGTCACACCAAAAATGGAATTTTCTGAGGAACAAATGGCTATTATTAACACCTATGCTAACGGTAAAACGACCGATGAATTATTCTTAATTGCTCGAGATTTAGCGTTTAGTAAAAAGTACGCTCCAGCCCATTTACTCTGTGACTATATGTTAACTAAATTTCCAAATTACACCGATGTAAGAATCCTTAAAGGTCGAATGCTGGCTTGGAATCAAGCCTATGAAGATTCGGAAACAGTCTTGTTAAACGCCTTACAGCGTTCGCCTTATTATGACGATGCCTATTTAGCCATTTTAGATATGTACTGGTGGTCAGATCAAGAACAAAAATCATCGGCAATTTTTAACAACGCGATAAAAAACGAACTGACAAATGCGGATATTAGTTTTAAAATGGCCAAGGCGTATCAACGTATGGAAAAGGTTGATCAGGCACATAAAATCATGGATAGTATTATTACAAAGCATCCCAGCAATGAAGCCTATTTAACCTTTAAAAAAAGCTTGAAATTATGACAACAATCCATATAAAGCACGCTATTTTAACTGGACTCTTATTTATTTGCAGTCTATCCTTCGGCCAAGAACTATTTAATGGTGATCCTGATAAATCCTTTGAGGTTGCACGCCAATTAGCCTTTAACAACCAACGTAAAAAAGCGCAGGACACCTTGCTATTGATATTAACAAAATATCCTGACTATCACGACATTAGATCGTTTTTAGCCAGCACCTATTCGTGGGATGGATCCTACAAAAAAGCACGCATTGAATTTGACTATGTGCTAAAGCGGAGTCCTAAAAGAATAGATACTTGGGAAGCAGCCATCAAAAATGAGCTGTATAGTGAAGCCCCGTTTAGTGCGTTAGAAATGGCAAATAAGGCATTACTACATTTTCCTGACAACCCTGACCTCTTGTATTTAAAAGCAAGTGCAGAGGAAAATGCTACGAATAAAAAAGAAGCCTTAGTCACTATTGAAAACCTCTTACTAGACCATCCCACGCATGAAAAATCACTAGCGTATAAGTCCAGTTTAATTAATGATCTTAGCAATAATGCCATTGGGGTATCCGCTGATGTAGATGTGTATTCCCAAAGTTTTGATCCTATGCAGTACTATTTAGTAAAATATGTGCGGCAAACACCTTATGGAAGCATCCATGGCAAATTAAATGTAAGTAATCGTTTTGCTTCCACTGGAGCTCAGTTTGAAGTAGATCTTTATCCACGCATTACCAAAGGGCTCTACGCGTACGCGAATATTGGATTTTCAAATTCATTTTTATATCCATCCATAAGATATGGTGCAGAATTATACAAATCCCTGCCAAAAAGTTTCGAGGCCTCCTTAGGGTTTCGAAGTTTAAAATACAGCTCCACCACTACCATCTATACGGGCTCTGTAGGTTGGTACTATGGAAATAGCTATTGGTCCTTGCGGAGCTATGTAACCCCCGGAGATCCCGGTGCGAGTATGTCAGGTACCCTTAACTACAGAAGGTATAGAAGTGATGCCGACAATTATTTTAGTGTGGCTATAGGGATGGGATTCTCGCCGGATATCTACCGATTTTATTACAAAGGCAATGAAGGGGCTATTATCAATTTAGATTCACAAAAATTAAAATTGGGTTATTATTTCACCACAAATGGTTCAAAAAATTCTTGGGGATTCCAAACGGGGGTATCACATCAAGAAATTAGTTTTGATCCAGGTGCGTATTTTTGGATTTATTCTATGGGAGTTACTTGGCGTATTAAGTTTAAATAAGGGGTGAGGATTTTGATGAATCGGGATCATACAGCGTGTTTAACCTGTCGAATTTCCATCATTTGAAACAAAATTCCGCAAAAAACGTATTTGTATTGATTGGTCTTTAACAAAAAAAAAGTGAGACAGCGCTTACATAGCGTAAAAGAATCCATTTAAAACTATTCAAATCCAAAATTCAACTAAAAAAACCTGCTAATTAACAAATTAACAGGTTTTTTAATGCAATATAAAATGTAATAAATTCTCCTAAGACCCAAGAATTCCTGTTTCTTTAGAGCGTATTGAATACATACTCACAGTCACGCCCATAATCACACAAGTCATCACCAACAGTCCCAACAATGAAGACACAAGGTAATTATCTGATTTAGGCTTGTACTCAAACGCGGGTAGCGATTTTGCTAACTCAGAGGTGAACACACCATTATTAAATAAAAGCGGCATAAAGAATGACCTCCATTCTTCAGCAAATTGCAGCACCTGTTCTTGGTAGGTATCATAATCTTGCTTTGTTGTCCCCGCCAATCTCCCTAAGGCACGTTGTGTAATAATTGCGGGCGAAGTCCACTTTAATTTATTAATCCAATTTTGTTGTTCTTCAAGCTTTTCATCATAACTAGATAGCAGTGGCTGTAATTCCTCTTTAAGCAGGTTTTGAGATGCCATATAACCATGCCAAAAATTACGCGATTGCGCACTATCATTAACTGCATATTCAGGATGATCCCGTAAAAAATTATCGAGAATTTCATCTTGTTTCTTCACTGCTTCCGCCTTATGCTCTCTAATCTCTTGAACCATTTGCATACGAGGTGGAATTTTAAAGAAAATATCGCCCGTTTGACTAATTAATGAAGGCATAAGTAAGACAAAAACAATCCATAGCCCAATGAGTGAAAGTGCATTTTTTGCCGATTCTCCTACCAATAAGTTTATGGCGAATGCCAAGCTGAACCAAAATAACATATAGCAAAAGATCAATGCTAAAAAGCTCAAAAGCCCACTGATTGAAACTACGTCATTTAGAAGAAAAACGCCTAATGAAATAACCGTAATAATTACTGCCATCCAAAAAAAACGAAGTCCTAATTTTTGAAACACCCACTTTTTAATTGAAATGGGTTGTGAGGCTAGTAAACGTAGTGACCCTCTTTCTTTTTCCTCAGAAAGAACATTATATGAAAATGCAATAATGATTAAGGGTAATAAATAAACAAGTACAAACACTAGGTCAAAACTTCCAAAGAGGAGTTGTATCGGACTCGTCATTTCAGTAAAATTAATCGAAAAATCATCTGCCGATACGCGTGGCGATACGTAATGGGTAAAAACATCACTTTGACCTACTGCAATAAAGCCCATTTCATTTGGATCCATTGCAGCCACACGAGGATAATAATTTCCAATGGCAATTGGACTGGTAGGGACCATCCATCGCGCCACTTGTACTTTATGTCCTTTTTCGATAGAATCTAATTGTTGTAGCATCCGTGCATCGGATGTTTTAACCGCCTCACGGGCCTTAGAGATTTCAGCTTTTCGCTTTTCTATTTTTTGACTTCCATTAAAAGAAGCAAAAACAAATAACACTAATAATAGTCCACTGATTAGTTGAATCCAACGGCTCCTTAAAAGTATTTTTAATTCGTATTTAAAATTATAGTAAAACATTGGATTTTTAATTTTTAGTTCTAAAATTGAATAATAACGCAGATGTAATCAGTCCCCAAGCCAATAAAACAAGTATGCTAAACGTATTTTGTTTAATAATCGTTGCCAAGCCTGGTGGCTGATAGTTAAACGTTGGAAGTTTCTTCCAAAAATCGGCATCGGCCACATAATTTCGTTGACCGTATTTGGTATTATAGGCCAAATCATCATTTAAAAATTTTTGAGCGGCAATACGATAATTTTCAGCTGCATCTGCAAAATCCCAATGCGAATAATAATCTGTCCCGGCAATTCCCATTGACAATAATCGCGTAGGAAGAAACGGTGATATTACGGAGGTGGTAATATATGTATCCACTTGTTTCTCAAATTGATTCTTTAATTTCTCATAATGTGTTTTATACACAGCAGCCTCATGCTCTTCCCCTTTTTGCATTCTATATCCATTGAAATTAAATGGTAACTTATGAAGGCTGTCTACATTATATTCTTCCAACACTTCCTTTTCTAAACGCTTTGCCGCATCACTCCATGGGTCATGTCCATCAAGTCCTTCCTTCTTCGCTATGGCAATGGTATTTTCAAATTCTTGTCGTGTAGGATATGGATATTCCGATTCCGCAAAATTACTTGCCGCTTTTGGTGCTGCTAAACAAGAAATAATCCAGACACCTAATAATAACACCAATGAGACCCCTGATTTACGCACATTTTTCGATACAAAGAGGGTAATATTTATAAAGATCACATAATAAAACAAATATACCAAAAGCAATACGAATAAGGAACTCCATTTAAACGGTGTATAGCCGTCAAGTGTTGACAACAATATTCCTGCAATAACAAATAGTACAATAGTCATCAATGCTATGGGTAAAAAAATTGCGACCCATTTTCCAATCATAATTTTCCAAGGAACAGCTCCCTGGCTTTTTAACAAGGACATCGTCCCCATTTCATTTTCTTTTGTAAAACTATTATATCCTATTAAAATAATTAAAAGAGGAATAATATACAGTAAGATAAAATCTGGGGATAGCTGCCCAAAACGCGCCAATTCAGATTGATCAGCGACTTCGCTATACTCAGCTTCGCTACGCGTATGAGCCGCTAAAAAAATGGAAGTTCCTGTGTATTTATCTACCCCTTGATCCAGTAAAGAAAGGGGTTGTTTTGATTTAAAAACATAGGTTCCATAGTGCGCTGCTGAATGGGGATTTTTTTCTCCTTGATTATCCCATACTTCGCGCTCAGCTACTTTCGCCTTTTCATATTGTTCATTAGAGCGATTGTATTGATTTGTACTTATCCAAATAGCGGTTACCATTAAAAGAAGGACAATAATACTGGCCATCTTAATTCGACCATCCCTAAAAAGCTCCTTAAGTTCTTTGTGAATTGTTTTCTTAATCATACCGCTAATTCTTTATAGTTCATAGTTTTAAGGTATGTTTCTTCCAAAACAGGAAGAGAAATCTCATCAGAAACGAATTGTTCTAATAATTTTCCATTTTTCATGATTCCAATATTGGTAGCAATTTCTTTTGCTCTAAACAAATCATGAGTTGCCATCAATATGGCCACATTATTCTGTTTTAAACCTTGTAATAGTCTTCCAAATTCATTACTCGCCTTAGGATCTAAACCAGACGTAGGCTCATCTAAAAGCAGCGCTTTTGCCTCTTTTGCAAGAGCAATAGCTATCCCCACTTTTTGTCGCATCCCTTTTGAAAAAGCACCCGTACGTTTATAAAAAGCATCCGATTGGAGTCCTGCTTGACTTAAAAGCGATTCTAAAGTTTCTTTTGGTAATTTTTGTCCACCAATTCCCGAAAAATAATCTAGGTTTTCTACGGCTGTTAAGGTTGGATATAACATTAAGTTTTCAGGAATATAAGCGATGTCTTTTTTAGTGCTTATTGTGTTGGTTGCCACATCTTTTCCATTGATTAATGCAACTCCTGAGGTTGGTTTTAAAAAGCCTAATAACAAATTTATGGTGGTAGATTTTCCAGCACCGTTTGCTCCGAGTAAACAGTATATTTCACCAGGATTAACGGTTAAAGAAAGCTGATTTAAGGCTGTAAAATCGCCATATTTTTTAGTAAGATTATTTGTTGTTATCATTTGTTTGTTGATTATATATTTTAAATTTCTTTGATCTATTTAATTATTAATCCAATTTTTTAATTTCACGAAAATGGATCATAAACACGATTTTAAATACACTTAATTCACTTTAACACGGGCGTATAGGGTTATGACTCCATCATTTAGCAATTAATGGTGTTTTATGTATTAAATAAGAAATCTTCTATCCCCACAAGAAATCCCTAGCAAGTCCTACTCTAACTTTTTATTTATGAAATTGCTCATAGCATTAAGGGAGCCCTCACCTAGGATCCAAAACGTTAGTAAAAACTGGATACAGGTATGCTCAATCACACAATGCTAGTGCAAAAAATCAACGTATAGCAATCTCACTACACCAGTATTGATAGTTTCTCTTACAGAAAAACAAAAAAATACCTGGTAAAAACAGGCGAACCTCTAGGCTATTCTTCTAATGTAATAAAGTGTCATTATACTCCTGCGGGAGGGGGTCTAGAAAAAAGTTGATCTGTAGAAATTACATTGGAGATTACAAATGAATAGCTTGGTAAAATCTCTTTTTGTGCAATAATCTCAAGCGGCTTTATGGTGTACACCTCTAAATCAGGCGTAAGTGCCGGCGTTAAGTTGTGTGCAATGACTTGATCACAAATAAGACAATGCACAATATGCTCTTTGTCGTCTGCATGTCCCAACACATGCAAGCTAGTCAATTTCGTTATGAGAAAAAGACCTAGCAAAAAATAGGTAATACTATATTTTAAACGACGATTGTTCATCAAAGACAAACATACTAAAATTGTTTATATAAAATAATGAACACATCTTGAATTTTTTATTTTTAATTAATATTATGTATAAAAATTTTCTTAAAAAAGGCACTTTATAACAAGATGGATATCACTATACTTAACGCAACAAAAAGTAGCTGAATTTTAGGCGATCATTAGCCTCAAAAAAAGGGGCGATACGTTTATGATATCAAAAATCTACCTCCATTTGTAACAATTGAAACAGAGCTTGTTTATTTTTAATATAAATCACTCTTTTTTCGACAACAATAATCCCTTGCTCTCTAAAATGTTTTAAACTTCTCCCTAAACTTTCGGGAGAAGTCCCAATAATATTGGCCAAATCTTCTCGTGTTAAATCAATTCCATTATAGTCCTGACACTGTTGGTTAAAACGATGATCTAAAATCAGCAAATTAATAGCTAGACGCGCATGTTGATTTTTTTGTGCTAATACGGCAATAATATTTGCTAAAACACCGAACTCATGACCAATATTCTTGATAAAGGTTTGCTGTAAAGTAGGGATGCTTTTTAGCAATGCAAAAAAAACATCTTTTGGAATGAAAGACACTTCTAAATCCTCTAAGGCTTCACATGAATCTTGATAGCGCTCTTCCCCAAATAACGCGTGATATCCCAACACATCTCCCGCTGTATAGATGTAAAATATTTGTTCAGATCCAGAAAAACCTCGCTTGATTTTTTTTGCCTTTCCTTTTTTTAATTGAAAAATTCCCGTTGGAATTCCCTCTTCATAAAACAAACGACTCCCTTTAGGAATAAACAAAGGCTCCATAGCCGTAAATACTTTATTTTTTTCAGAAACCGTCAAGGCATCAAAAAGTAAATTACTTTGAAAATCAAATTGCGCATAAAAATCTTTCATAACGCAAATATAGGACAAAATCAACATTTAAACATAACAAATGTTAGGTTTAAAATTAACATTTATCGTATATTTGCGTTTAAATTTTAGTTTTTATCCTTTTATTAAATTCACAATACCATGCGTAAAGAGTTTATTCCCAAATTATTTTCTCTCATTAAGCAAGGAATTTCTAGAGAAACAATTCGAAAGGACATACTTTCAGGATTGATTGTTGGGATTGTAGCCCTCCCTTTGGCCATTGCCTTTGCAATTGCTTCAGGCGTATCCCCTGAAAAAGGGATTGTCACCGCCATTATTGCGGGAATTGTTATTTCTACTTTTGGAGGAAGTCGCGTACAAATTGGAGGACCAACAGGTGCATTTATTGTCATTGTTTATGGCATTGTACAAGAATATGGGACCGACGGGTTAACCATTGCCACCTTAATGGCAGGGTTTATCATTATTGGGTTTGGACTTGCCCAACTCGGAAACTTACTCAAATACATACCCTATTCACTCATTGTTGGTTTCACTAGTGGTATTGCCCTTATTATATTTTCATCGCAAGTCAATGATTTTTTTGGACTTCATATAACTGATGTACCCGCTGATTTTATTGAAAAATGGGCGGTATATTTTCAGAATTTTCATCATGTCAATTGGTACGCTGTCAGTATTGCTATGGGTACCATCCTTATTTCTCTTCATTTTCAAAAAATGGTTAAAACCATTCCGGGGTCTATCATTGCTATTGTACTCTCTACAGTAGTAGTGATCCTGTTTGACATCCCTGTAGATACCATAGAAAGTAATTTCGGAACCATTCCAAACAAACTTGGCGCTCCACATTTTCCATCCCTTAATTTCGAAACCATCAAAGCCCTCATTCAACCCGCTTTTGCCATCGCTATCCTGGGAAGCATTGAATCGCTCCTATCTGCTGTTGTTTCTGATTCGATGATTGGAGGAAAACATCGCTCTAATATGGAACTAATAGCACAAGGAGCCGCAAACATCATGTCGTCTTTATTTGGCGGAATTCCAGCAACAGGTGCCATTGCACGAACTGCCACCAATGTTAAAAACGGTGGACGAACACCTATAGCGGGAATTATCCACGCAATCGCACTCTTAGCTATCATGCTTCTTTTTGCCCCGTATGCCAAATTAATTCCCATGTCATGTTTGGCCGGTATATTAGTGGTTGTAGCTTATCACATGAGTGAATGGAAACAATTTAAATCCATTTTAAAGGGAAATAGAATGGATATAATTATTCTTTTAACCACCTTTTTTCTTACCATAATCTTTGATTTGGTAATTGCCATAGAAATTGGCATCGTTCTATCGAGTTTTATGTTTATGAAACGTATGAGTCAAGCGGTAAATATTGAAAATTTCTCTGCTGAAAACAACCATAAAGAGCACCTCTTTGACGAAGAGCAATTAGACATTCCAAAAGGTGTCATTTTATATGAAATCAATGGCCCTCTTTTTTTCGGTGCAGCACGACAGTTTCAAGAGACAATCACCAATACACATGTACAACCAAAAGTCATTATTATACGGATGCGCTACGTTCCACTTATAGATGCTACAGGATATCAAAGCATTAAAGAAATTATAAAAACGTATAATAAACGAAATATCAAAGTAATCATATCAGGTGTTAGTGAATCTCTTCGAAAAGATTTCGAAAAAAATGAGGTATTCTTAACTATCGATAAACAGCATGTGGTGAAAGAAATTCATACAGCCATCGAAAGAGCACGGGAAAATTTATAGGATCTATATGAATCTAACACACCTCAAAAAAAAAAAAAAAAAACAGGAAGGGAGCCATAAACATTATTTATGCCTTCTTCCTGTCAAAAAAAAAAAAATGTAATCCTAATTTTATGAATTAGCAGATACAACCAATTCGTCTTAACAAAGGTATTTACCCTACACGATGTACTTAAACAGCGGGCTGTTCGATTGTTTTTTTATACCCACCATTCATAAGTTTCCCTCTTATTTCATTGAAAACTAACAGCGTTCGATTTACATCTTCTAGGGTGTGAACTGCCGTGGGAATTAATCGCAAAATAATCATGCCTTTAGGGACCACTGGATAGACTACCATCGAACAAAATAGATGATAGTTTTCTCTCAAATCATTTACCAAAGCAGTGGCTTCTGAAATAGATCCATTTAGATAGACCGGGGTCACTGGAGAATTCGTATCCCCAATCTCAAACCCTGATGTGCGTAGGCCATCTTGTAAAGCCTTCGTAATTTTCCATAATTTTGCTCTTAATTCCGGCCTTGTTTTCATTAACTCGAGTCGTTTTAATGCACCAAAAACCATGGGCATAGGAAGTGCTTTTGCAAATATTTGTGAACGCATATTGTATTTGAAAAACGTAATGGCTTCTTTGGTACTGGCAATAAAGGCTCCAATTCCAGCAAATGATTTGGCAAAAGTTCCAAAGTAAAAATCAATTCCTTCCTGCACTCCTTGCTCCTCACCAGTTCCAGCACCCGTTTTCCCCATACAACCAATTCCATGTGCATCATCTACCAATAGTGAAAAATCATATTTTTCTTTTAGCGCTACAATTTCTTTCAATTTACCTTGATCTCCACGCATTCCAAAAACACCTTCGGTAATCACTAATATTGCCCCTTGAGTTTTCTCGGTTATTTTTTTAGCACGTTGTAATTGCAATTCACAATCTTCTATATTGTTATGCTTAAAAACAAACCGCTTCCCCATATGCAATCGCATTCCATCGAGGATGCAGGCATGTGACTCTGCATCGTATACAATTACGTCATTTCTATCTACTAAACTATCTATTATAGATACCATCCCTTGATACCCGTAGTTTAATAGAAAGGCATCTTCTTTTTGTACAAAAGCTGAAATTTCAGCCTCGAATTTTTCATGTAAATACGTATTCCCGCTCATCATTCGAGCTCCCATAGGATAAGCCAATCCGTACCGTTTCACACCTTCATTATCGGCTGCTCTAACTTCTGGGTGGTTTGCTAATCCTAAATAATTATTAAGACTCCAGACTAACTTTTCCTCTCCATTAAAAATCATTTTATTACTGATTTCCCCTTCAAGCCGTGGATAGGCATAATAACCATGTGCATAATGTGCGTGATCCCCTAAAGGACCAAGTCTCATTGGTAATTTATCGAGTATATTCATAGGTCCATTTTATTTTAATCATTGTCCAAATTCTTTAAACCGTTAATTTTAATGTACTTCCACATACCTAGAAATGGTTTTTAATTGTAAACATCACGTCTCCTTCAATTAATCCCCAGTCTAGAAGCCTTGTTAAATCGCACCAACAATTCTCACATCTATAAGGCCGTTGAAGATCATTCTGTCAACCGCATATAATCCTGAAAAGTTAATAATGAAGTCGTGGTTAACGAAGTAGTCAAAATAGCAAACCAATGCTTGTATGGATCTGAATTTACAGAAGCAGTATGACGTTGTAAATCGGCATTAACCTCAACGATTTCACCATCAAATGGCGCTATTAAATTAAACGTATCATTGCTACCATACACCACTCCCCAAGAAGTGCCTTTTTTAAGGGCACTTCCTTTATGAGAGAGTTCAATCAAATCAATAGTTCCAATTACTTTTTGACCAAAATCGGTAATTCCTACATAAAAATCACATAGTCCAATCTTCTGTAACCACAAATGTTGTTTGGTATAATAACTACTTTTTGGTACCTGCATGGTTCAACTTTATTTAAGCACCAATAACTTTAGCATAGTCATCTGCTTTCAACAAACCTTGAACCGAAGTATTTTCATCAATTTTCACTTGGATCATCCAGCCTTCTCCGTAAGGATCTGTGTTAACCAATTCTGGTTGAGTCTCCAATTTCGGGTTTATCGCTATGATTTCCCCATCCAAGGGTAGAAAGAGATCTGAAACCGTTTTTACAGCTTCAACCGTACCAAATACATCGTTTCGCTTTAAGGTTTCATCGAGCGTATCCACTTCCACATATACGATATCACCTAATTCTCGTTGCGCAAAATCCGTAATTCCGATATAAGCGACCTCCTTTTCAATGCGAACCCATTCGTGATCAGGGGTATATAAAAGTGTTGAGGGTATATTCATGTTTTTACTTATTTTTTTTGTGAATTTGGACACTTCACATCACTGTATGCACAATAGACACAACAATCATCTGAAGTGTTTATTCCAAAAACCGTATGACAAAAAACACATTTACAATTGATATGCTTTCCTTTACTGGGGACTTTTTTTTTGAATTTTGACCCACAATAAGGACAGGTTATCATTGCTTCTGTATTTTCTGTGGTCATATGTTATTATTTTTCAAGTTTAGCTGCATTTACAGGAGCTCCAGAACGTATTTCATCATTCGCAAAGGATGCATACTTTCTAAAGTTATCATTAAATTGCGCGGCTAATTTTTCAGCAGTTTCATCGTAATTAGAACCATCTGCCCAGGTATTTTTAGGATTTAAAATCTCAGCAGGCACTCCCTCACATTCCATCGGCATTTGCAATCCAAAAACAGCGTGTTTTTCATAAGGTACCTCTTCTAATTTTCCATTGAGTGCAGCTGTAATCATGGCTCTGGTATAAGCTAATTTTATACGTTCACCCACGCCATAACCACCGCCAGACCATCCTGTATTGACTAGCCAAACATTCACTTGATCATGCTTTAACTTTTCTCCTAATAGTTCTGCATATTTAGTTGGGTGTAACGGTAAAAAAGGCTCCCCAAAACAGGCCGAAAACGTAGTGCAAGGCTCCGTAATGCCTGCTTCCGTTCCAGCCACTTTTGCAGTATATCCAGAAATAAAGTGAAACATAGCTTGACCAACGGTTAATTTAGATATAGGAGGTAAAACACCAAAGGCATCACAGGTTAAAAAGAAAATGTTTTTAGGCACCCCTCCTATCGACGGTTTTACAGCGTTATCGATATACTCAATCGGATATGCAGCTCTCGTATTTTCTGTAACTTCAACATTATCATAATCAACAACATCCGTACCCTTATAAAATCGCACATTTTCTAAGAGGGTTCCAAAACGTACTGCAGAAAAAATTTGAGGTTCTTTCTCTTTACTCAAATTAACACATTTAGCATAACACCCTCCTTCAAAATTAAAGACATGCTCCGCATCCCAACCATGTTCATCATCGCCGATAAGGGCCCTTGATGGATCTGCAGACAACGTCGTTTTACCAGTACCTGATAAACCAAAAAAGACCGCCGTCGTATCATCTTCGCCAATGTTCGCAGAACAATGCATGGAAAGAACTTTTTTCTCTTGTGGTAAAATATAATTCAAAATCGTGAAAATCCCTTTTTTGATTTCTCCCGTATAAGCACTACCTCCTATAAGAATTACTTTTTTTGAAAAATTGATAATTGTAAAATTGTGTTGTCTTGTTTTATCTCTTTTTGGATCAGCTTTAAACCCTGGAGCCGCCAAAATGAGCCATTCGTGTTCAAAACTTGCTAACTCCGCTGCCGATGGTCTCAAAAATAGATTGTGCGCAAATAAACTCTGCCAAGGATTCTCAGTAATAACGCGAACATTTAATTGATACTCTTTTTTACTACCCGCTTGTACATCTTTTACATAAATTTCTCTTTGAGCTAAAAAGGAAGTAACACGCTCATAGAGTTGATCAAAGTCTTCGGTAGCAAATGGATGGTTTACATCACCCCACCAAACCGTATCTTCAGTAACCGCATCTTTTACGATAAATTTATCTTTAGGTGATCTCCCTGTAAACTCACCCGTATCACATGCGAGCGCACCTGTATTGGTCAATACCCCTTGTTTATTTTGCAGGGTATGACTTACCAAAGTTGAAACAGGTAAGTTCCAATAAAATTCCTTCGTAGGTTCAATTCCCAATGCTTTTAGTTGTTCTATTTTAGTCATAGCGTTGTTGTTTTTTAATAGTCACAAAGCTACAATGCCTATACTCAACCATTGTTGATTGCTGTCCTACATAAATTTGATTTAAATCAAATTTTTAGCTTAAAAAACAAATATGATGTAACTTTGAATTCCATTTATGATTACAAAATTCACATTCAACAGTCAATCAATTTTACGCGAATTACCGCTCGCTGACCGAGCTATTCTCGAACGGATAATGGTGGATAAAAAGTATCGGAAAAATCAGCCCATTTTTACTGAAGGAACCCTACCTACAGGAATTTTTTATTTAAAAAGTGGTAAAGTTAAAAAGTATAAAATTGACAATGATGGACGAGAACAAATCATATACATCTATAATGCTGGAGAATTTTTTGGTTATTCATCCGTTTTAAGCGAAAATACCTATGGGGATACGACCGTCGCTATTGAAAACTCAATTATTTCATTCATCACCATAAATGACTTTAATGAACGATTAAATGCATCTTCATCGTTTTCACGCTTATTACTCAAAAGTCTCAGCCACGAATTTAGTGTTTTGGCTAATCTCATGGCCGTTTTATCACAACGCACGGTACGTGAACGCGTAGCGCTAAACTTATTGATTTTACACGATAAGTATAAAACCGATAAGGATACCGTTACACATATCACCTTATCGCGTTCCAATCTTGCAAATATGGCAGGAACGGTAAATGAAACCCTAGCTCGTGTTCTACACGATTTCAAACAAGACCAATTAATCTCTACCGATGGGCGGAAAATTCAATTGCTCGACATGGAGAGACTTGCTCAAATTGCGAATTTCTAACGTCAGAGCGATGATGAGAATTATAACAATCCCCATTTAACTAACACGTAACTCTTAGTGCCGCGTAAATGGAATCTAAGTCAGCGAAAACGTTACCCACGTACACCTAATGGAAGTATATCGAATTTAAATCCAATGGGACATAAATCTATCCGTAGAAGGTAATCTAAAAATCAAGTGCAACACACCGAACGTATACGTAAATAACAATTTCGTGCGTGAAATTGGCAAATGTCATCCCTTCTTAATGTAAATCGATAGCTTCACTAAAAATTCAATTCATAAGTATAACTTCTCACTATACACCTTTACTGGAAATTAAATAAACCCTGTATCAAATCGCTCAAAATGACAGGTATAACCATCGGGATTTCTTTGTAAGTAGTCTTGATGCTCTGGTTCTGCTGGCCAAAACGTAGTATAGGGTTCCAGTGTAGTTGCTACTTTTCCTTCCCATTTACCGGAATCATTTACCCGTTGAATTATTTCTACTGCGTCTTTTTTTTCTTGATCGTTCTGATAAAAGATCGCCGATCGATAACTCGAACCAATATCATTTCCTTGCCGATTAACCGTGGTAGGGTTGTGAATTCTAAAGAAATAATCTAAAATTTCCCTAAAAGAGGTTATGGAAGCATCATAGGTTAACTCAATCCCTTCTGCATGTCCCGGATGATTCTTATAAGTTGGATGATCATTCTCTCCGCCAATATACCCTACTTCTGTATCTATAATTCCTGGACGCACTCTAAATAAATCTTCCATGCCCCAAAAACAGCCCCCAGCGATATATGCTTTTTTAATAGTATTCATTCGTTATTTTTTTATTAACCACATCTTAATTTATCCCAATGTATTCCAAACACCCTCCTAAACAATTTCATACTTGTCCAACCAGAAGGTTGTTTTCCCTATGAATACAAGGAAGATTAAAATTACAACTTTTTTAAAATTTCTAGCAATTTATTTTATCAATCGCTTTGCGGAACAAACCTTCCTTAATTCTTATTAGAATTTACCATCTTTTCAGTAACATCTTTGACATGAACAATTCTATTTAAGGTGATTTTACCTTGGATAAAAAAGCTATTAATTCGCTTTATTTGTAAAATGAAACTCAAATTGGTTGGTTTACTTTCCTCATATTTTGAATAAACAATAATAATTTGACGTATCTTTCAAAAAATAGGCAAATTAAATTTTTCTTTACCAATAAACTGTTTCAAAAAACAATATACTATGCGAATTTTACTAACGGGAACAACCGGTTATATTGGTAAGCGACTTATACCTGTGCTACGTTCAGCCAATCATACGCTCATTTGCTGTGTTAGAGATCGCGAAAGAATTCCGGAAATTTTAAAAGACCAAGAAAAGGTTGAAATTATTGAGGTAGATTTCCTTGACCTCGCAAGTCTTTCTAAAATACCTATTGATATTGATATCGCCTATTACCTACTTCATTCAATGTCTTCAACGACAACAGATTTTGAACAGCTGGAAGAGACCTGTGCTGTAAACTTCAAAACAAGGGTGTCAAAAACCAACGTCCAACAAGTTATTTACCTTAGTGGTATTGTGAATGACAATCAATTATCAAAGCATTTACAATCGAGAAAACGCGTAGAGGAATTACTGCAATCTACTTCGTATGCACTTACCACCATTCGCGCTGGTATAATTGTAGGAAGTGGAAGTGCGTCTTTTGAAATTATTCGAGATCTCGTTGAGAAATTGCCTGTGATGATTGTCCCAAAATGGGTAAATACCAAATCTCAATATATTGCCATTCGTGATGTATTGTATATTTTATTGAATGTCATTGGACGAACCGAAGTCTATAATAAGGCCTACGATGTTTTTGCCCCTGAAGTACTTACTTACAAACAAATGATGCTTCAGTTTGCGGAAGTTCGTGGGATGAAAAGACGCATTTATTCTGTACCTGTAATGACACCAAAACTATCCTCTTATTGGCTCTATTTTATTACTGCAACATCGTATAAACTCGCAACAAGCCTTGTAGACAGTATGAAGGTCGAAGTTATTGGAAAGCCTAGCAATATACATACCCTCTTAAATATTAATCCTATTAATTATAAGGAAGCAGTACAAAAGGCCTTTGTAAAAATTGAACAAAACAGTATCGTTTCCAGTTGGAAAGATTCATTTATTAGTGGTCGTTTCAACAAAAAAATAGCCCAATATATAGAAGTTCCTGTTTATGGTTGTTTTAAGGATATTAAAAAGAGAACGGTAACAAATGAAACGAAAACCTTGACGAAAATTTGGTCTATCGGAGGTGAAAATGGTTGGTATTATGGAACAATTTTATGGAAACTCCGCGGATTTTTAGACAAAGTTTTTGGAGGAATTGGCCTACGGCGAGGTAGAACACATCCAACCAACTTACAACCTGGAGATGCCTTAGATTTTTGGCGAGTATTATATGCGAATAAAAAAGATAAACGCCTACTTCTCTACGCCGAAATGAAACTTCCAGGAGAAGCTTGGTTAGAATATACCATTGTAAGTAACCAACTTATTCAAACCGCAACGTTTCGACCTAAAGGCCTCTGGGGAAGAATGTATTGGTATCTTGTCTTGCCATTTCATGGATTCATTTTCAATGGAATGATCAATTACTTAAGTAAAAATTAACAAATAATTGGTAAAAAAACCATAATTTTTGTTTAATTTTGGGTAATTATTCTTAAACATTAATATGGATATTATTGAAGAAGCGTTAGCTTTTGAACGTGATGCAGTGACCCTAAAATCTCGCGATGAACGCATTAGAGCCTCTCATAAATTAAAAGAACTCATTCTAGGGTTAAACGAAGTCTATAAGTTGGAAAAAGATCCATCAATCATGGAAATTATGAAAAGACTGACGCTGACTAAACAAAAAATTGAAGTCCGATTAAAAGGACGCCTATCAAGTTAATAACATAAGCAACTTTATAAATTAAACATAGAAAAGACACGAGCATACTATGTTACATCTTAACAAACAGTTGCTCTTTGCTTTACTATGGAAATACGCAAAAAGTTTTTTTATTTTTTACTGATTAATTTTGCTGCATTAGCTATGGGTGGAATTCTCATGGGGAATGGCCCACAAGACAGTTGGTATCTTGAGTTAAACACAGCACCCTGGACCCCACCAGGTTGGGTATTTGGCGCAGCTTGGGGACTTATCATGCTTTGCTTTTCAGGCTACATGGGCTTTGTATACCACATACTTCCATCCAAAAAATTAATATCCTTATTTAGCATACAATGGATTTTAAATGTAAGTTGGAATTATCTATTTTTTAATCAACATTTAATTCTTGGTGGTCTGGTCATAATCACCTTATTAACGCTACTCATCCTTTACTTTCTCATAACTTACCGATCCCTTTTAAACGTTAAAACCCTATTAATAGTCCCCTATTTTCTTTGGTTAATAATTGCTACTTCGCTTAATCTATACATCTTTTTATACAATTAATTTTACATAGATATGGCTTTTTATCAATTTAACACATCACAACTGGTATCCACTTCGCTAGAAGAATTGTGGCATTTTATTGCTACACCTGAAAATTTAAAAGACATCACTCCAGTAGCTATGGATTTTACAATCACCACTGAGGATATCCTATTAAAAATGTATCCCGGAATGATTATCAGCTATACCGTACGACCTTTCTTAGGTTTTAAAACAAATTGGGTAACAGAAATAACACAGGTCAAAGAGCTGCATTATTTTGTAGATGAACAACGGATTGGCCCCTATAACATGTGGCATCATCAGCACATCCTTGAAGCTCAAAAATCAGGTGTTTTAATGAAAGATATTATATCATACCAACCGCCATTTGGGATTTTAGGCAAAGTTGCTAACCATATTCTTATCAAAAGAAAACTCAACGAAATTTTCTCCTACCGAAGTAAGGTAATTACACACCGGTTCCCCTAATTCATACGCGTAAATCAAGCAAATAGAACTAAAAAAATTCATAAAACACGTTAAAATCATGCAAGAACACGAGGAAATTTCACTATTTTGGTTTAGACGTGATTTACGTTTGGAAGATAATATCGGACTGAATAATGCACTTCAAAGTGGATATCCTGTGGTTCCTCTTTTCATTTTTGATGAAGAAATCATCGGAGATCTACCAAAAAATGATGCGCGGGTAAGTTTTATTTATCAAACACTCAATAAGATTCATTTGACCTTAAAAAGCTATCATAGCTCGCTACTCATAAAAAAAGGGAACGTCGAAGCTATTTTCAGTGAATTAACTGAGAAATATACCATTAAACAAGTCTTCTTTAATAGAGATTATGAACCTTATGCCCTGCAAAGAGATGAACGCATCCTTAAACTACTAACCCTAAAAGGCATCACAACCAAGACTTACAAAGATCACGTTATTTTTGAAAGCAATGAACTATTAAAAGAAGACGGAACCCCCTATACTGTGTACACCCCCTATAAAAACAAATGGTTACGCTCATTTTTAAAAATTTACCAGAAAAATGAACAACCCCTCCCTTTAGCAACAAGTCATTTTTACCCCTTTGAAACAATTATTCCTACCTTAGAATTTTTAGGCTTAATAAAAAGCAAACAAAAGGTGAAACCACCAAACTTAGACATTATTTCTACCTACGAAAAAGACCGCGATTTTCCTGCTCGAAGAGGGACATCCTTGGTTTCTCCCCACCTTCGATTTGGGACTTTGAGTATCCGTCAGCTCGTAAAAATGACCCATAATATCAACGATACTTATTTAAATGAGCTAATTTGGCGCGAGTTTTTCATACAAATTTTAGTGCATTTCCCACGGGTAATTACACAAAACTTTAAGCCGGTTTATGATCATATTCAATGGAGAAATGAACCAGGCGATTTTGAACGATGGTGTTCTGGAAACACAGGATACCCAATGGTAGATGCAGGCATGCGTCAACTCAATAAGACCGGATATATGCACAACAGAGTCCGAATGATCACTGCCAGCTTTTTATGTAAGCACCTCTTGATCGATTGGCGAATGGGTGAAGCCTATTTTGCTAAAAAGCTATTAGATTATGAACTGTCGTCAAACAATGGAAATTGGCAATGGGCAGCTGGTACAGGCTGCGATGCGGCTCCATATTTTAGAATCTTCAACCCGCAAATTCAATTGAAAAAATTTGACAGTAAAGGCACCTATGTAAAAAAATGGATTCCCGAGTTGAATGAATCATATTGTAAACCCATAGTTGAACATAAATTTGCCCGCGAAAGAGCACTCGAAACCTATAAAAAAGGATTACAAAAATAAACGAAAGTAAAACTAGCTATAATTTTAATTCAGACATCCACATCAAACATTCGCACCCCGCATGATGACTTTAGCCAATGCACCCTAAGACCAAAAAATTACACCTAACCAACGCTCATTCACAACGAATCGGTAAGAAAAAATGATTATACTTTAATTGTAATGGTACTAGACTTAATAAATAAAAGGGCCCAATCAAAAGGATTACGCATTTAATCGTATGAACGAGACATAGCCAATAAAAAGTAGTATTTTTGTTTAACCATAAAGCTTTTTTAATGAACAACGTAAAAACCCAATTTAGTATAAAAGATTTGGAAAACCTTTCTGGAATTAAAGCACATACAATTAGAATATGGGAAAAACGCTATCAATTATTAAGCCCTAGCAGAACGAATACAAACATTCGATACTATAATTTAACAAACCTTCAATTGTTATTAAATGTCACTTTTCTTTATAACAATGGCTACAAAATTTCAAAAATATCTGAGCTTCCTCCTGAAGAAATTAAACACAAATGTCGAGAAATAATTTCAGCACAAGCCAAAAAGAATTTATTTATCAACGACGTAAAACTTGCCATGTTGAATTTTGATCAAATGGCATTTGAAGATGCTTATCAAAAATTAATTAACACTGTAGAATTCAGGGAAGTTTTCGTCGCATATTTCATTCCTTTTCTAGAAGAAATTGGCTTATTATGGCATACGGATACAATTACACCCGCACATGAACACTTTATCACCGCATTGATTAAACAAAAAATAATGGTACAAACAGAACGTGTTCAAATGCTTCCTCCTATTCATACCAATGATCAATTTGTGTTATTTTTACCAGACCATGAGATTCATGAATTAGGCCTATTATACGCAAATTATGAAATAATTAAAAATGGGTATCCTACAATATATTTAGGGCAATCCATCCCTATCAATTCCTTAAAATTATTTTTAAACAACGACAAAAAAATAATTTTTGTCACCTACTCTACCGTAGAACCTATGATAGATAAAATTCCAGAATATTTAGACAACCTAAACGAAACCATCTTATCAAATTGCCATAGTGAATTATGGGTCCTGGGGAGAAATCTAGAGGATTTATCAGCAATCAAACACTTTGAAAAAATAAAATTCCACTCCATGCCTAGTTTAATCAAACACCTTCAAAACAATAGTTTAGTCGAAGCTTGATTGTTGGGAGTGCCACATTCGTAAACTAGACAAATAAAATTCATCAAATTTCAGTAAAATGGGGAAGCCTTCTTAAAATAAATCCAGTAAGTCCGATAAAACTCACTCTTTCAAAATAAATTTTAACCGTCCTCCATTGACCAATTTTTTATGATCTATTGAAAATTCTCGATAGGAATTATCATTGTATACAATTTTATTAATGGTACCTACCCCTTCCTTTTCAATAACCAACAACCTGCCCTCATAATAATCCGTATCTAAAACAATCACAATTTTATCAAAAACAGGCGCTGTCAATACATAGGTTGGGTCAGCGGGCGTCAATGGATAAATCCCCATCATACTATACACTAACCATGCAGATAAAGAACCTGCTTGATCATTCCCAGGCAAACCCCAAGGGGCATTTTTAAAATGTTTAGCACGCAATTGATTGACTATAATTTCAGTTCTCCACGCTTCACCGCGGATTTTCGTAAATAGATAGGGGTAGCTTATATTAGCCAAATTCGACATATCAAAATGGTTCTCATCAAAAACACGCTGCAATTGATCAACATAACGTTTTCGTCCTCCCATGAGCTTGGTCAATCCAACTATATCATGGCTCATTGCAAATGTATGTTGCCAACTATTCCCCATAGAATACCCTGACCTATTGACAAAATTATCCGTTGACGACGGATCAAAGGACGCCACCCAACGACCATCCTCTAATTTTGGTCTAAGAAATTTAGTTTCATCATCAAATAAATTTCGGTACGAAATAGCCTGTTGGGCAAATTTATACTGATCCGCTTTTTTCCATAAAGCTGTTGCAAGTTTTGACAGAGCAAAATCAGCACAATTGTAAGCCCCAGTGGCTGCTATGGGCACCTCATCTGAGGTAGTCAAATACCCTTTGCTCAAGTAATTTCTAATCCCTGGCCTTACCGGATTATGCTCCAATTGGGTTGCACATTTCTTCATGGCTTCATAAGCCTTGTTTATATCAAAGTTTTTAATTCCACGCAAATAGGTATCTGCAATCACAATTGTCGCTGGATCACCAACTGATGAAAAAGATTCCGTAGCATTCAATGCTGATTTAGGCAGCCACCCTGTTTCATCATAGATATCCAACATATCCCAGACTAATTCTACTTGCTGCTCCGGATAAATTAGCGACATCAATGGGTGTAAATTTTGATAGGTATGACTCAAAGAAAAGAAGGTATGACGCGTTCCTTCTGTTTTACTAGTCTTTCGGGTTCTCATCATTGGAAATTCTCCATTGATATCATTTAAAATACTCGGGTGTAATAGGGTATGATATAAAGCAGTATAAAACATCGTCTTATCATCTTCGGTCCCCCCCGAAACCATCACCCTAGATAATAATTTATTCCACGCAAGCTCAGTTTCATAAAAGAGTTGTAAGAACGAATGGTTTTTGGCTTCACGATCTAAATTCTCTCTCGCATTTTCAATACTCACATAAGAAACACCTACTTTTAATTCTACATCAGTTTCTTCATCAAAATTAAAAGTGAAAAATCCACCAATATTATTCCCTACTACTTCTTTATAATAATCTTTATAAATACGGGGCTTTCCTTGATTTCTTTCCCCGTATATTTTGGCTCCAGAAACATTACTCGGTGTTTTCCACATCCCCGTTTCGGCCCCGTCAACATTCACTCTAGCTACAAAATACACGGCATAACCCGCACCAGCATCTTCATCACAAAAATTCCCAACAAATCGCATTCCTTCAATCTCATAAGGTGAAACCACCTTCACGGTCGCTCCCTGTTCTGGCGTCAATCCTAAACCTAAATTAATTAAAATATTTGCTTGACCCGCAGGAAAGGTATACTTACTCAACCCAACCCTTGTAGAGGCTGTAGCTTCTACCTTAATATTAGATTTACTTAACGTCGTTGTATAGTAGCCTGCTTTAGCATCCTCTTCGGTATACGTTGAACCATATTTCATTGGATCTGTCTCCAAAGGCCCTGTCGTAGGCATAGCAAGAATTACGCCTAAATCAGGACAATCAACCCCACTCAAATTAACATGCGAAAAACCTGTGAGAAAGGAATTGTCATGCACGTATGGGGAGGTAATTAAATGACTGTCTTTTTCCAATTTATTTTGACTTCCAATAACATTAAAAGGAGATACACTTACCATTCCTCGTGGAGCCGTAGCCCCAGGATGTGTCCCACCTCCATTCGAGGTACCAATGAAAGGATTGACATAGGCTGTCGGTTTTTGAGCGTATAACGACATTGAACTAACTAACAACAGTATACCGAATACGATTGAACATTTTTGAAAAAAGTGCGTTTTCATTTTAAAGATTTTGGCTTAACGAATCAGTTTTATCTCGATAGGTCTCTTAACCTTCTTGTCCAGAAACTACCTACCTACATCTGGCGAAAAAAAAGTCTTACAAATTTACTATTTTTTTATGTAGATTTTCTTCAAGTATTCAGGGATTTTCCCTGTTTTAGCAACGCAGACATTATCGTCATACCAACCCAACTTACCTAAAAAGAGAACCGTAAAATCTTCAACGAAGATCATATTGCGCACTTAGCCTAACTCAGCACTTTTAAATTCATATTCGTATAACACGAAAATGGGCCCATTCACCAATTACCAAACCTTTACGAGAATTTAACACCCAACTAAGGCTTGAAGAATATCCTCCTGGAGATCTTTCACGTCTTCAATTCCAACTGAAAAACGCAATAAATTATCAGACACACCAATATCCGTCCGTTGTTCAGGTGATAACAAGGCATGTGAAGTTTTAGCTGGCAATAAGATCGTCGACTCTACCCCTGCTAGACTCATGGATGGTTTAATGAGTTTTAATTGCTGTTGAAATTTAATCACATCAAGCGTATCCTTAAGCTCAAATGATAACATTCCTCCAAAACCATGCATTTGAGATGTAGCAAGTTCATGGTCTCGGTGAGAGGTCAAACCAGGATAAAATACCTTGGTAATTAAAGGCTGTTCTTGTAAAAACTCAGCCATTTCTTGGGCATTTTTATTGTGACGTTCAACGCGTACGCCCAATGTTTTGATACTACGTTCCAACAAATAACACATAAAATCACTTAAATTACCGCCTAAATTTTTAGATTTATGCCAAACTTTTTCCATAATCTCTGCAGTTGATGCTACTGCACCTGCACTAATATCACTGTGACCTCCAAGGTATTTTGTCGCAGAGTGTATCACAATATCAATCCCCAAATCAATTGGAGTTTGGTTTATCGGAGAGGCAAATGTATTGTCAATTGCGGTTAAAATTTGATGTTGTTTTGCAAGATTAGCAACCCCTTTGATATCTGTAATAGATAAAAGTGGGTTTGAAGGAGTTTCGATATAGATAAGCTTGGTATTCGATTTTATTTCTTGTTCAAAATCGGACACAGTTAATCCCTTCGTAAAGGAATAATGAATGCCCATTTTGTTAAATTCTTCAATAATCAAATTAAAGGTTCCTCCATATATTTCATTTTGTACCACGATATGGTCACCTGCTGATAAAATAGCAAACAATGCGGTACTAACAGCCGCCATCCCTGATGCAAATGGCATTGCGATTTCTGCATGTTCCAAGGCTGCAATTTTTCTTCCTACAGCCTCTTGATTCGGCGTATTAAAATAACGTGGATACCGTTTAACATCCACGTCCATATAGGGATAAGAAGTTGCCATGAAGATTGGCGAAACAGCACCTCCATATTGTAAATCGTTAATTTCTCCTGTATGTGTACAGTGTGTATGAACACCCCATTTTTTAGAATTCATAGACCAAACTATTTATGATATGAAGTTAGACAATACGCTTTAAAAAATAGCGATAAAACGTATAAATTATTAACGACTACACGTAAATAAAGTATCGCGAGGATTCCTAGCGACTTGCTTTTAAAGGAAAACAGCACCTTTTGCGACACTTTGGATTCACCCCTATCTTCCGATACGGAAAATAGCGCAATGGTACCGATTCCCCGTATTCAAAACTCAACACGTACCTATTACTAATTTTTACCCTCAATCCACTGCGTAATTCGAGCATCAGTAGGAAGAGTTTTAGGGTCAATTACCATGACTACCTTGCCAGTTTCGTCGATTAAAAATTTTTGAAAATTCCAACTTACCTCAGCATCTTTGTACCCATTTTTCGCTTTTTGGGTTAAGAATTGATAAATTGGATGCATATCATCTCCTTTAACCGATATTTTTGCCATCATTGGAAAGGTTACCCCATAATTTTGTTCACAAAATGCTGCAATCTCATCATTGGTACCAGGTTCTTGTTTTCCAAAGTTATTGGCGGGAAAACCAACAATAACAAAGTTTTGATCCTTATAGGTATCGTAAAGTTTCTGCAATTCCTTGTACTGTGGGGTCAACCCACACTTAGACGCTGTGTTGACCACCATGATCTTCTTCCCTTTTAAACTTGCAAAATGAAAGACTTTACCCGCTAACGTTTTCACCTTAAATTGATATATATTTTCTCGCATTTCTCGTTGAATTTTTAGTGCTGAATTTTCAGTAAAAGACATGGTAATCGCACTGGGCATTTCCTGTGCATTCATCGTATTAAAACAGAAACAAACAAAACCTAAACCAAGGATACTTAATTTCTTCATACAGCTTATTTTTTATAGAATTTTTTAAATTTAAGATAGGCTAAAACACTTAGCACTGTAGAAACCCCTAACCAACCCCAAATTTCCATTGGAATTGGGGCTGCTTCACCAGCGGCATAAGAATGTAGTCCTGACAAGAGGTGATTTACGCCTAAATAGGTCATTAAAATAGTCGCAAATGAAAACACCGAAATTATATTATACGTTAACCTACCTCGAAGACCAGGTATGAGTCGCATATGCAATACAAAGGCATAAACCATAATACTAACAAGTGCCCAAGTTTCTTTTGGATCCCATCCCCAATATCTCCCCCAACTTTCATTCGCCCAAATTCCACCTAAAAAGTTTCCTATCGTCAATAAAACTAAACCAATAGTCATTGACATTTCATTAATGATGGTAATTTCTTTTATCGCTAAATCGAGTTTGCGTTTATTTTTCTTTGTCGTAACTGCATATAAGATCAAGCCTAAAAAGCCTAAAATCATACTCAAGGTAAATGGTCCGTAACTCGCAACAATAATTGCCACGTGAATCATCAACCAGTACGAATCGAGAACTGGCACTAAGGTTCCTATCGATGGATCCATCCAATTCCAATGCGCAATCATTAAAATCATCGATGCCACAAAGGTAGTGGCCGCTAAAGTTAAGGATGACTTTCTTCCAAAAATAAGCCCAAACAACATGGTAGCCCACGATACATAAATCATCGATTCATACCCATTACTCCACGGAGCATGACCAGAAATATACCAACGCATTCCTAATCCTATGGTCTGATAAACAAATAGTAATAGGATGATTCCAGTACCTATTTTCACTAAGGTATTAATCCATTTGGATTGACTAAAAATTTGCATAATAACAAACAACAACAGCAAGGTACCAGCCGTCATATATTGCCAGAAAAGTCCTTTAAAAATATCGTATTTATTATACATTACCTCTAATTCAATTTGTCTATCACTAGGCATTACAGCTGCACCAAATTTTCGTTGATATTGATGAATACTCTCTAAAAACTCATCCGCTCTAGTGTAATCTCCCGTTTTTTTAGCTTCTCTTAACGCTTGTTTATATAAAGGGATGATACTTGATACATACAGCGAATCGGTTCCTTTAAAATTAGCTGATGCAATTTGTGATTCAGCAAACCACGTATTATTCTCATCACCCGCTAAAGGGAAAAATTTAAAAATGGTATTTTCAATAATGGCTCCGTATAATAAATTTAGTCTATTAGAAACATTGATAACACTCTCCTCATATTTAGTTTTAATAATCTTAGGAGATGCTTCATCTACAATAGTTTTTAATTTATAGGCCCCTTGTGCATCAAACAAATCGGCCGCCCTGATGTATTTTTGATCTGTTGGTACGCCAATTAATTCACGGAGTTTTGTATTGTCTTTTTTAATAGTGATAAAAGGAACAAACCACCAAATTCGGGGATTCGTCACCATAGAAACCGCTACTTGATTGGCGTCTAAATCTTTATAGTGATCTTTTTTACTTACCTTTCTCAACAGTTCCGACGTAAAAGTATTGATTGGTTTCATTCGCCCTCCTTCATCTTGAATGACCAATTTCCCAAAAGCTTCTGCATGTTCTTTGGGCACCATATTAGCGTGTAGAATTGAGTCGAGTTCACGCTGATTACGCTCACGATGATTTTGTGCATAACTCATTGTCACGCCTAAAAGAAGTAGAACAGTTAAGGCTGCTTTTTTAGCTTTAATTTTCCCCAATCGTTTACGTAAATCGGCAAACCGCGTTCCTTTGACAAACGGAATTAACAACATCCCTAAAAATAAAAATCCATAGCCAATATAGGTAACCCAAGTACCAACCGCATCGTGATTTACTGAAAGATGGGTTTCTTCAACCCCATTCTCTATGCGATAACTCGATTGAAAAAATCGATACCCCTTATAATCCAACACGTGATTCATGTAGATTCTATAATCAAAAGTTTCTGAGGGATCAATAACCGTAACTTCACTAGCATACGATTTCGGGCTATTCGACCCAGGGTATCGTTCTAACTGAAAATCATTTAATTTCAATTTAAAAGGCAACTGAATATGTTTAGCTCCATATGATACCCTAAAATTTAATCCATTTAAACTAAATTCTTTTGGAGGGGTATTGGCATATTGATAACCGTATAACACCACATTTTTCTTTTCTTGCCCACTTACAATTTCAATTTCCAAACGATCATCCGGATGCTGGTCTTTTTCACCATTAAAATACTCTTTTAGCCCTCCCTTAACTATTTCCGGTATTACAAACTGCATATTCCCAATACTGTATAAAGCTCTTAAGGCAAGTGGCTGAACCGTATCTTTTTTAATGACCCCCTTTTGCTGTGTAGCCATGACCGTATACGTTCCTTCGAAAGGGGATTTAATTTTTAACGTATCGTTTTCTGTAAAAATATTAATAGCTCCCTCAGTAGGTTTATCATAAGCAATGAGTACGTTGTGAATATTACTCAAACTTCCTTGTTCGATATAATGATCATGTCTACTACCGCTACTTGACTCAACAAAGTGTACGTGTTTTTTGCCATTTTCATCAGGTGCAAATTCCTCATACGCATTGGGTTTATAACTCACGAAATTAATGGCAATTGGTTTCCCTTTAAAATCGGTATTAATTGAAAAATCATTTCCACCTCTCACAAAATTTAGAAACCGCGCCACTAAGGGGATAAAACGGTTACTTTTTTCGATTTCATGCGAAAACAAAAAAGGGTATTCTATGGGTAATTGTACGTTATTATCATCAACATATACGGATAAATAGGTTTTCTGAGATAATACAATATCGCTTGTTTCCTGTTCAACGATTGGCATAATCCCCTCATAACTTATATAGCGTGAAATTCCAGCTCCAACAATAATTAGAATAAAGGAAAGATGAAATACTAACACCGCCCATTTCTCTTTACGCCACAGCCTATACCTAAAAATATTTCCGATGAAGTTTACGCAAAATATGATCATTATGAACTCAAACCAAAAGCTATTATACACCAACGCCTTGGCGGTTTGGGTTCCATAATCGTTTTCTATAAAAGTGGCAATTCCCATTGCAGCAGCAAATAGCAAGAAAAGTACTCCTGTCAACCTCGTTGAAAAGAAGAAATTAGCTAATTTTTTCATGAAAAGTTTCTCTGTAATTTAGTGCAGCGAAGTTAGTAAAAAAAGCACGAGAAGTAGAATTTAAACGTTTTTTATTACTCAGAAATTTGCCGTAAATTCGCTTTATGATTTCCGTTATTTTATTGGGTACCGGCAATGTAAGTACCCACTTATTGAACGCCTTTAATTCGGCTGATAATGTACGCATAACCCAAGTATATGGTCGCAATGAATCTGCCTTAAAACGAATAGCTAAAGACATTCCATACACGCGTAATTTGGAAGATCTCAAAAAAGCGGATGTATATATTTTGGCTATTTCGGATGATCAAATTTCGACCGTAGCTAATCATATACAAGCCAATAGTGGATTGGTGGTGCACACTTCGGGTACACAACCTATCACAGCCTTAAAAAATCACATTCGAAGGGGAATTTTCTACCCTTTGCAAACGTTTAGTTCAGGGGCAAAAATTGATTTCTCTAAAATTCCAATATGTATAGAAGCAACCTCGGAAAAAGATTACGAATTATTAGAAAAATTGGCCAAGACCATTTCTAAGAATGCGTACCGACTCGACTCAGAAAAACGAAAAAAATTGCATTTAGCAGCAGTTTTTGTAAATAATTTCAGCAATCATCTCTATCATTTAGGCGAAGAAATTTGCTTAGCCAATGACCTACCTTTTGAAATTTTATATCCGTTGATTGAAGAAACTGCATTAAAAATACAAACAACACGCCCAATAGATGCACAAACAGGACCAGCAAGACGAAATGACCAACATACTATTAATCAACAATTAAAACAATTAACAGGCGTTCCTTTAGAATTATATTCGTTATTTACAGCCTCAATAAAAAAAAACTATGAGTAAAAGTTACAAAGAATATATGCCACAAATTACAACGTTTATTTTTGACGTTGACGGCGTATTAACGGATGGTACAATCACCGTTTTTCCTAATGGCGAATTAATAAGACAAATGAATATTAAAGATGGCTACGCTATGAAAACAGCTATCAAACAAGGGTTTAACATTTGTATCATTTCTGGCGGCACCAATGAAGCTGTTAAATCGCGTTTAGCGGCTTTAGGTATTACCGATATATACTTAGGTGCTCACCATAAAATAGAACCCTTTAAAGCCTATTTAGCAGCTAAAAACATTGCTCCTGAAGAAATCTTATACATGGGGGATGACATTCCTGACTATCCTGTAATGAAAGAAGTTGGAATCGCTGCGTGCCCGAAAGATGCGGTCGCCGAAATCCAATCAATTTCAAGCTATATTTCTCAGAAAAAAGGAGGTGCTGGCTGTGTAAGAGATGTGATTGAACAAGTCTTAAAAGTTCAAGACAAATGGCATGTAAATTTTGATGCTCAAGTAGAATAAAATGACGGTAAAAAAGCGCTTCCTTAAACTACCTATTATCGGATGGCTTTTAAGCTTATTACAGAAATTCAAAGTGCCAGGCTTAGAAGGGATGTCGGTTTATGACGTACTCAAAATGTATGGTATAGGCATTTTGCAAGGAGCCTTAACCTCTAGAGCCAGTGCAGTAGCCTTTAGTTTTTTTATGGCGCTTTTTCCCTTTGCATTATTTATTCTTACCCTTATTCCCTACGTTCCTATTGAAGGTTTTCAAAGTGGGTTTTTAGATTTTATTTTTCAATCGCTCCCGCCATCTACCTATGAGGCCGTGAACAGCGTTTTAACTGATATTACAAATAATCGGTATGGAGGATTACTGTCTTTTGGATTTATACTCTCTATTTTTTTAATGACAAATGGTGTTAATTCACTTTTTGGAGGATTTGAATACAGCTATCACCAATTATTAACAAGAACCGTTCTTAAACAGTATTTTGTATCATTAATCATATCCTTAGTACTCGCCTTGCTCCTTTTTGTTTCTGTAAGCATTTTAATTTACTTTGGATTTGCCATTGAAAATTTAAAAAGTAGAGGCATTGTTTCGAACGATATTTTCTGGTTACAAGTTGGACGTTATGGCATCCTTTGTGCTATGCTATATATTATCGTTGCATTGTTTTATTATTACGGAACTAAAGAGGGGCGTAAACTTTCATTTTTTTCACCAGGCGCCCTGTGGACCACACTGTTAGTTATCATAAATTTTAAAATATTCAGTATCTATATTCAATATTTCGCACAATACAATGAGCTTTATGGCTCAATTGGCGCTTTACTGATTATCATGTTATTTATCTGGTTAAATTCCATTATTTTACTATTAGGTTTTGAATTAAATGCAACAATCATCCGCTTTAAGCGAAATTTAGAAGCTCCTGAATTATTTGATAAGAAAGTACAACCTATACATCCAGCAAAAGCTAATTTGACGAAAGATAAAGAAGCATAGACACCTGCGTAAGACGTAAATTTACGTCATATACAACAGAGCGCCTAATTCAATTTTACAATCATACATGGAGAAAAGCACCCCAACTTATCTCATTTTAATAAGGGTTGCTTTTCCCCATGTAACCTAATCAATTACTACTAAAAATTAATCTTTACACCAAGTCTATAATTTCTACCTAAACTTGAGTATCCAACTAATTCATTATAGGCTTCATTAAAGATGTTATTTACAGATGCTGAGAGTTTCAGTCTATTTGCAATTAACTGATAATCGTACATTACATCTACCGTGGTAAAAGACCCTAATTCAACATTGGTAAATGATACGAAATCCATATCTGTACGCTTATCTACATACTGGAATCTAGCCCCTAAATGTTGACGCGTTGAGAGATTTAAATTTACTGAGGCATTGGCTTTATGCTTAGGCAATCGCACATTCTTTTCCATTTTATCCGTAAAGGTATAATTTGCCATAAAATCAATGTTTTTTGCCAATTGTAAGATCACATCAACCTCTACACCTTCTACCGTAAATTCGGTGTCCGTATTTCTATATTCTGAAGCATAGGTTATCGGATCAATCGTCACATAGTCGATAAAATCCTCTTCATTACGGTGAAAATATACCGCAGAAACCATCCATTTCGGACTGTGGAACTCCAACCCTCCTTCTACGGTAATGTTTGTTTCAGGATCTAGGTTTGCGTTTGCACCAAATGGACCGTAAAGTTGTGATAAAGTTGGCGCTATAAAGGAAGTACTGTACGACCCTAAGACTTTCACAAAACGGTCGTCAAAATCAACATGAAAAGACGGATTAATTGAATACGTTAAATGCGCACCGTAAGCATTGTGATTATTTAACCGTACCCCAGCATTTATATTTAATCCAAAATCAGCATTCCAAACAAAATTAATATAAGGATCCAACGTTTCATCCATCACCTCATCAGTAAAAGTCACTTCATTTTTTCTATAAGCAAATCCTATAATACTGTGAAAATTATCACCAAAACTGTATTTATTAAACACATCTGCAACCCAACTTTTAGCATCATAACTTGCTGGATAACTAGATTCTAGATCACGCTTAGCTTCTGAATAAGCTGCATTTACCTGAACAGTTCCTCCTTTATAATAATACTTTGGCGCGATTCCGATTCTATATTGGGTGCTCTTTGAAACAAAGGCAGCGTCTTCTAATGGAAAGCTATTGTCAAAATCAGCATTAAATGCATCGACAGCTGCATACGTGTCAAAGCTAAATTTTGTCGCTGCATATCCTAATTTAAGCGCTGCATTTTGACTTACAAAATCATCTTTTTCTGTGCCACTTTCTACCGCTGACAAGCCACCTAACGAACGTTGACTTGCATCTAATCGATAGGTAAATTTATCAACAGAACCATTAACACCTAAGGCATTTTGAAAAGCTTTAATATGTCCTTTTTGATCTTCTGTTGATTGATTTGTACCAATGCTCGTTCCGAAATAGCCACGCACTTTTTCATCAGATGCTCTTTTAGTATAAATATTAATTACGGCAGTTGAAGCTGCATTTCCATATAGGGTACTGGCAGCCCCTTTTATAATTTCAACACGCTCAATCTGGTTAATATCGATTAACTTTAGATCATAATCATTCGCAATTTGCGAAGGATCTGAAACTGGAATTCCATCAATCATTACAAGTACTTGACGATTATTACCTCCTCGAATATATGTACTTAAATTTTGTCCAGCATTTGACCTACTCCCATTAATCTCAATACCACTTTTGGTATTAATGATTTCGGCTAAATTACTGGTTTGATTCCGTTCAATCTCATCCGATGTAATAACAATTACGTTTTTACCAGAGTGTTGTGGTTGTAAAGGAAATCTTGAGTCTGTGATGACCACTTCTTTTAAAGAATGAACCTTTGTTGTGTCGAGTTGAAACTCTTGTGCAAAAGCATTAATGGTACCTAATACCATTAATCCATTTAATAACCTTTTTTTCATTTTATAAGGGTTTAATGATTAAAATGGCTATCAGTAAAAAATAGGGAATACAAATGTATCCTGTACTTTTCCTCCGAAAGCGTTAACAATAATGACTTTGGCAGGTCTCCTGGCTCGCGTCTGACATACTTCCTTCCCATTTAATAAAACAGTGGATTTTAGCATATGTCAACATCCATTTCTGGACAAAGCTCACAGTTGCGGGGACAGCTCAGGCTTTAAATACCTGATTCCCTTTTAATTTAATTCTCAAAAAGAATTAAAACCAAATTCGGCGCGAAAGTACACAATTATTTAAAAAATTGGGGCGAATATTCACAGTATTTGCTCACCATTGCTCCATCAGGTTTGAAATAAAATTCAATACCTTTGTCGTCTTAAAAAATAGAGCGAATGCAATTCCTTAAAACCTGTTCATTTTGGTTATTCTTTATCCTTTTTATCGCTTGTAAAAAAGAGATAAAACCAGTGATTATTCAAGAGAATTCCTCAGTGATTAGTCATGCGCAGGGATTCGATATTGAGTTCTTTGATGGGTATACTAAACTACGTATTAAATCACCATACCCCAATGCAACAACCCCTCAAGAATATACGCTCGTACCAAAAGGTCAAAAAATTCCAGAAACACTCAAAGGAAACCCTATTCTTAGAACCCCTATTGAGCGCGTGGTTGTCACCTCAACAACCCACATCCCTATGCTAGAACTATTAGGCCAGTCATCTACCCTCGTCGGATTCCCGAATACGAATTATATTTCATCTGAGAAAACGAGAAAACGAATTGAAACTGGAGCCGTGAAAGAACTAGGAAAAGAAGATGGAATTAATACAGAAATATTGGTAGAATTACAGCCTGAATTACTTATTGGTTTTTCCATGAACCGTGACAATAAAATGTATAGTAATATACAAAAGGCAGGAATACCCGTTATCTTTAATGGTGATTGGCTCGAAAAAACACCGCTCGGGAGAGCAGAGTGGATAAAGTTTTTTGGCGTATTATTTGATAAAAATGAACGTGCTGACTCCCTTTTTCAACATATTGAGAAAGCATACCTAAATGCCAAAAAGATAGCACAAAAAGCAGCTACTCAACCCACCGTACTATCTGGCGTACAGTATAAAGGAGTTTGGAATCTCCCCGGTGGCGAAAGCTTTGTTGCCCAATTTTTAAAAGATGCCAATGCCAACTACCTTTGGAAAGACCATCCGGGAAAAGGGAGCTTATCCCTAAATTTTGAAACAGTTTTTGATCTCGGTCAAGAAGCTGAATATTGGATAGCACCAGGACATTATACAAGCTATCGACAATTAGCAGATGCAGATCTGCACTATCAAAAATTTGACGCGTTCAAAAAGAAAAAGATTTATACATTTACCCTAAAAAAAGGAGTAAACGGAGGGGCTATATATTATGAACAAGCAGCAATTCAACCCCATTTAATACTAAAAGATTTAATTCATTTATTTCATCCAAACCTCTTAAGTGATTATTCACCTACATTTTTAGAACCACTAAACGACTAATTTGATACAGCAAAAATCATATAGTATCCCAATGCTTTGGCTTTTACTCATCCTTTTTGGTTGTCTACTGATGAATTTGAGTTTAGGTTCTGTAGACATTCCATTTACCGAGATGTTAAAAGGTTTATTTGGTGCAGAAATAAAGCCTTCATGGCATCATATCTTACTTAATTATCGCCTTCCAAAATCAATTACCGCCATTATTGTAGGTGGAGGGCTGGCAATTTGTGGCTTATTAATGCAAACACTTTTTAGAAACCCATTGGCTGGACCTTTCGTACTAGGTGTGAGTTCTGGGGCTAGTTTGGGGGTTGCACTTTTGTTGATGGGTGCAGGTCTTTTTACGGTAAGTGTTAGTCCCTTTTTACTATCTAACCTCGCACTCTCAATTGCCGCTAGCGCAGGAGCAATATTCGTTTTAGCCATTATTTTAACTGTTTCAAGAAATATAAAAAATACCATGTCAATCCTCATTATCGGATTGATGTTTGGTAGTTTCACCGCCGCTATTATTTCTGTATTAGCCTATTTTTCAAGTGCAGAAAAATTACAACAATATGTATTTTGGACTTTTGGAAGTTTAGGGAATTTAAATTGGGTAGAAATCAGTATTTTAAGTTCCTTTTTTCTTCTATCAATAGGATTAGTACTGCCATTAATTAAATCGCTAAACAGTCTACTTTTAGGAGAAAGGTATGCTATTAGTTTAGGGGTTAATTTAAAAAAAACAAGAAATCATACGATGCTGATAACGGGTTTACTCACTGGAGTTATCACCGCCTTTGTGGGACCAATAGCCTTTATTGGTTTAGCGGTACCCCATTTAACTAAGCTTGTGGTAAAAACCTCAGACCATCGAATATTAATTCCTGCCACCGCTCTTGGAGGTGCCATCCTCATGCTGATTTGTGATACCATTGCCCAACTTCCATCCTCGGCATACACCTTACCAATTAATGCGGTAACCTCTTTATTTGGGGCCCCAATTGTTATTTGGTTGTTGGTTCGTAAACGTAAAGTTTATTAAATGAAGACAGACATTAAACATACCATACAAACCCGAGATTTAACCATAGGGTATCGCACAAAAAAAAGTGAATTGGTAATTGGATCAAATTTCAATGTTACGCTACAAAGTGGTAAATTAGTTTGCTTATTGGGAAAAAATGGTATCGGGAAATCCACCTTATTAAGAACACTATCGCGATTACAACCACAACTAAAAGGAGAAATTTGGATCGATCAAGAGAAGATTGAACATTGGACGGCTCCAGAATTAGCACAAAAAATAAGTACCGTGTTTACCGAAAGAATTCCAGCAAACAACTTAACCGTTTATGAACTAATAGCTTTAGGTAGACAGCCCTATACCAATTGGTTAGGAAAACTGAGTGAAATTGACCACCGTTATATTAATTTAGCTATTTCACAAACACAATGTGAAACACTCCTTAACAAAAAACATCACGAATTAAGTGATGGACAACTTCAGAAAGTAATGATTGCTCGAAGTTTGGCACAAAATACGCCAATAATCACATTAGATGAACCAACAGCTCACTTAGACATGCATCATAAAATTTCCTTATTCATTTTATTAAAACAACTGGCTAAGAAAATGAACAAAGCCATTTTGGTTAGTACGCATGAAATCCATTATGCACTAGAAATGGCCGATGAACTTTGGTTAATGAACGAGCAAGGAATTACCTCTGGAGAAACTGAAAAACTCATTAAGAATAATGCATTAGATGAATTGTTTTCAACAGAACTCATGCGTTTTGATGCCCTAAAACGTCAATTTGTTTTTACAAAAGATTAACCTAATTTTGAAAATACGTAAGCCCTTTGAATAACATTAAAAACAACCAATAATTGTACGCAGTACTTGACATAGAAACAACCGGAGGTAAATTTAATCACGAAGGTATCACCGAAATTGCAATACATCGATTTGACGGAGAAGATGTGGTTGATAGTTTTATTAGCTTGATTAATCCTGAACAAGAAATTCAACCATTTGTGGCACAACTGACAGGAATTAACAATAAGATGTTACGCAATGCTCCCAAATTCTACGAAGTAGCCAAACGCATTATAGAAATCACTCAGGATTGTGTCTTGGTTGCCCACAATGCAGCATTTGACTACCGCATGTTGCGCTTAGAGTTTAAGCGACTGGGCTACACCTTTGACCGCCCTTCCATTTGTACGGTAGAATTGAGTAAAGTTTTAATTCCTGGATTAGACTCTTACAAGCTTGGTAAACTTTGTAGAACGGTTGGAATCCCTGTGACAGACCGACACAGAGCCAATGGCGATGCACTTGCTACCACCCAATTATTTCAATTACTTTTAGAAAAAGACACCAAAAAACTCATTGAAAAACAACCCGTTTTTTTAAATCCTGAAAAGTCCTTAAATGAACACTTATCCGCTCTTCTAGAACCACTTCCAAATGAAGCTGGCGTGTATTTTATAGAAGATAAAAATGGAGAAATCATATATATTGGAAGTACTCGAAACATCTACAAAAGTGTAAATAAATTGTTCTTATCGAAAAATTCTTTGGGTAAAAAATTACAAAAACTAACTCATCATATTCGATTTGAACGCACTGGAAGTTCGCTTGTTGCAGCAATAAAAGCAAATGAATATATTCTTCAACTAAAACCTGCTTTAAATGCTAATCCAAATCGTCCAAATTTCACACATGGACTCATTTTAAAGACGGATAAAAAAGGGTATCATCATTTAGTCGTTGTGAAACGTGATCTTCGTAAACCTATGTTAACCACCTTTGTCAATCTCGCGCAAGCAAATCATTTTATAAATACACTTACTGAGCGTTTTGATTTATCGCATAAATTACTTCATGTAGAACCTGGTTTTGACATTAAATCTCTAAGCATCTCTCACGCAGAAGAGCCAGAAGAATACAATCAAAAAGTACAAGCTAGTCTTGATTGTTTCAGTCTAAAAGAAAAAAATATGGTCATTCTCGATAAGGGAAGAAACGCCCGTGAGCGAAGCGCAATTCTTATTGAGAATGGATGTTTTAAAGGCATGTGCTATTTTAAACTTAATTTTCAAATTAATGACAAACAAATTTTGGAGGAATTAATTACGCCAATGACAGACACGATCAACAACAAACATTTGATCCACAAATATCTGAGACAAAAAAAATCACCAAAAATTATCCCTCTTTAAAATGAAATCGAGCGTATTTCTTCAACCACAATCAACGTATCGAAGAATAGGAGACGTTTTTGTTTTCCTTATCAACAAAAATCTAAACTATACTTTAACGTTTGAAAATTAGTATTTAAGGTGCTTTCTTTGCATTAAAAAAATACCATTATCTTAAAGAATTCTACCTTCATATCATTAAAACTCAAAAGAGTTTAATAACTTTAAAAAAAAATAAATTTTGTCAAATCGAAGTCAAATTAAGTGGAAGTCAAAGCTGCATGAAATAATTTATGAAGCGGATACAAAGGCTGGTAAAATATTTGATGGCCTACTGTTGGTCTTTATTGTTGCCAGTATACTCTTGGTGATGTTAGAAAGTGTTGATTCACTAAATGCCAAATATCACGATTTTTTTAATATTGCAGAATGGGTTATCACGATACTGTTCAGTATAGAATATATCGGTCGTGTTATTGTCGTTAAAAGACCCTTTACTTATATATTTAGTTTTTATGGAATTATTGATTTACTCTCAACGATTCCTAAATACTTATCACTCATTTTTGTCGGAACACATGCGTTAGTAGCTCTCCGTGCATTGCGACTCATGCGGATCTTTAGAATTCTAAAATTAGCGCGATTTGTTAAAGAAACAAACACCTTGATGCTTGCGGTACGTAATAGTCGTGCTAAAATTTCGGTGTTTCTATTTTTTATTGTCATAATGGCCGTCATCTTAGGAACCGTAATGTATTTAGTTGAAGTAAATCAGAATAGTGGTTTTACCAGTATTCCAACCAGTGTTTATTGGGCCGTTGTTACATTGACCACGGTAGGTTATGGTGATATTGCACCCGTTACAGCCGTTGGTCAGTTTATTGCTACCATTATTATGGTTATGGGATATGGAATTATTGCCATTCCAACTGGGATGGTAACTGCAGAATATGTCAAAAAAGAACGGGTACATATGAACACTCAAGTTTGTCAAAAATGCAACACCAATGACCATCGTGATGGTGCTAATTTTTGTTATAAATGTGGACACAACCTACACTTACATTAATAGATTTAAGCCTGTATCAAATAAGATGGAAAGCCAAAATCCACACACCCTTATTACCATTGTTGGTCCTACAAGTATTGGAAAAACATCGCTAAGCATTGCCTTAGCAAGGCATTTCAATACTGAAATTCTTTCAGCCGATTCTAGGCAATTTTTTAAAGAAATGGAAATTGGCACTGCCGTACCTGAAGCACATGAATTAGCCGCAGCAAAACATCACTTTATTCAGCATAAAAGCATTCATGAACCTTATAATGTTGGAGATTTTGAGAGGGATGCCTTAGCACTGCTCGATGCGCGTTTTATGCATAAAAATCCACTAATTTTAGTGGGTGGTAGCGGTCTCTATGTAGATGCTGTTCTAAAAGGTCTCGATAAATTCCCAACCGTCGACCCATCAATTCGACAAACATTAAAAACACGCTTGGCCACTACCGGTTTAGCCTCTTTACAAGCCGAGTTAAAACGTGTAGATCCTGTGAGCTATGCACAAATAGACCTTGAAAATCATCAGCGATTAATACGAGCGCTCGAGGTAAGTATCGGAACTGGTCAACCTTTTAGTTCCTATTTAGCAAAAGAAAAAGTAAAGCGAAAGTTCAATTATATAAAAATTGGATTAACGGCAGACCGTTCAATTATTTACGATCGCATTAATCTTCGCGTCGATCAAATGATTGAAAAAGGACTGGTTAATGAAGCACGGGCACTGTATCCCTTACGAGAGCTTAATGCCTTACAAACCGTAGGATACCGCGAATTATTTAGGTATTTTACTGGTGAAATATCATTGGATTTTGCTATTGACGAAATCAAAAAAAATACGCGGCGCTTTGCAAAACGTCAAATAACATGGTATCGAAAAGATGAAGATATTCTGTGGTTTCCATACGATACACCCGTAGCGGAAATTATTCACGCAATTGACAAAATTTGACAGCGTAATTTTCGCAGAAAAATATTGGGTTCTTTATCGGTTTTCATAAAGATGGTTAAAAACGAGCGTTCTTTGTGGTAAAAACCTTCCAACACAAAGACTCAAAGACACAAGACGCAACACCTTTCACTAAAAACGTTCCAATCAAAAAATTTCCCAATCTGAATCAATTATTTTCTACTTGAATCTGAGGAGACCTAATAAATTTTAGGGTTGTAATTTGCTGGATATTTGCCAGTTTTTGTTTTATAAAAATCTTCAATAATTTTCATATCGTGATTAAAATTCCCAGATAGATAAATTACCCCGCCTACCCCAGCAATCTTTTTTTTATAATCCAAAAATCCTAGACTTACAGGTACTTTAGCGTGAATGGCAATATGATAAAAACCCGTTTTCCATTGATCTACCCGTTTTCGAGTACCTTCTGGTGGAACCATTAAAACTAGGGTATCTGACGTATTAAACAAATTAACGGCAAAGTCTACCATGTTGGTATTTTTTTCTCTATTGACACCAATAGCTCCTAGCCATCTAAAAAAATATCCATGAATTCCTTTCGTATAATTATTTTTAATTAAAAATCGAGCCTTAATCCCCTTTTTCCAATAAACAGCTAACGCATATAGCAAGTCCCAATTTGAGGTGTGTGGTGCTGCTAACATAACCGTTTTTAGTACAAAATTTTCTGCAGGATATTCCGCCTTCCATCCGGTAATCCATAAAACAAGGGTTCCAATAATTTTTTTCATTTCTCGTTATCTCAAAAATCGTAATAAATCTTCTTTAAAATTGCTTCTATTTCTTTTTTAATCGCAGAGGTTTTTGTCGCATAATGATTGTTCATATAACTAAAAATTAAAACTTTCCCAGACTGGGTACGTACATACCCACTTAAATTATAGTTATTTGATAAGGTTCCTGATTTCGCATAAACAAATGGCTCACCATCTATGGTATACCAATTTTTTAGGGTACCTGATTGGCCCCCGACGGGAAAATAACCAAATAGTTTATCCAAAGGAATCTCTCGATACATTTTTTTTAATACATACACCATGTCTTCAGGTGTAAACAGATTATAACGCGACAAACCTGAACCATCCACCCAACGTGGCGGGTGTGGAATATCTGTCAAATAATTAGCAAGCGCAAATTCAATCCCTTTTTTAACACTGTACATTCCTGTTGTTTCTTCTCCAACTTGTAACATCAATTGTTCTGCAATAAAATTATCACTCACAACCATCATTTGTTTCAACAATTCTTCATAACTCATTCCATAAAAAAAAGAGAATGGATATTTTTTATCTGGAATTAAAACTACTTCTTTCCCTATTCGTTCACGCAAAAGCTCAGCAACCAATAAATTAGACGTTCTAAAGGGGACTTTTATAACTGAATTTACAGATGGTTCAATAAAAAAAGTATTCGAATAAAAATCTCGTGCGAATTTTAAACTATCTACTACCGTTATAAAATCCAAAAAATAACGTGGCTCAGTTTCAATCGATCCGCTATGCGACGTAATGGTAAGTAAATTACTGTGAACTGGGAACAAACTCCTTTCTGGCATAAAATCCGTTTCAAAGTCCTCCCAAGACCAACCAGGTCCATATATAGGATCATCAATTTGCGCGTCTAAAAGATAAATGGTGTCCGTTGAATTTTCTAAAAAGTTCTTTGTTTTTTCAGTTTCAAAACCATACCAAAATGATGGATCTGCGGTACCTCTAATTATAAGGGAATCTTGGGCTTGGTAATAAGCCAAACTTTTTACCGAATCTTGAAAACTTCGATAGGTACTGTAAAAAGTAAACAATTTGGTATTCGATGCAGGTGTAAAATACTTAGCACCATGGTGGTTTACGAGTGTTTTATCTACGCTAGGATCGTATAACACAAACCCTTTAAAATACGATTCCGTCCTATCGGATTTCTTAAAGGTACTACGTAATTTTTGCGTTGTACATCCTGATAAAAACAGAATAAGTACAATAGCTAGTAGCACTTTTTGTATGTTATACTTTAAAATCATCATCGTTAAAACCAATTAAATAGACTTTTTTTTTGGCACGGGTTAACGCTGTATACAACCATCGAAGATACGAAATATTTGGCCCTTCCGGTAAGTAAGGTTTTTCAATAAAAACGGTATCCCATTGCCCACCTTGCGCTTTATGACAAGTAATCGCATAAGAAAACTTAATCTGGAGGGCATTGTAAAAAGGATTTTTACGAATCGCTTGTGCGCGTTTATAGGCGACTTTTTCATCAAGATAGTCTTCACTTATATTGCGATATAATTCATTCGCCTTTTCCGTTGACAAAGACGCTGTATTAGACGACAGGGTATCTAATAGCATCACAGCGTCAAAAGGAGCTTGGTTAGGATAATCTATCAACCTCAATTTTGCTTCTACAAAATGAAAGTTGTATAAATCTTTCCAGTAATAAATTTGTAACAATTCAGCCACATCACCATTTGCAATGAAATGAACCGCTTCAGCATCTTCCAACCAATGATAATTATTCTTAACAACCATAAGATAATCTCCAACCGAAATTTCACCATCCTTTCCTAGTATTTGCCTACGAATTTGTTGATTATACAAATTCGCTCGCTTGTTGGAATATACGATAAAAGCAACTTCTTCAAGACCACACATATCATATGTCATGTGAATCGCATCTTGTATTTCATACCCATCTGTTAACCGAATAATATCAGGAAAGTTTACGTTAAATCTAAAATCAACACCTGTCTGATTCGCGATAAATTCTCGTAATTGTGTTGCATTAAACAAAATTCCAGAATTCTGATGTTGTCTCGTGACTTCTGTGAGTTCTAACGTATGTACATGTACCTGATAACTTGTTTCAAGGTGATTTTTGTCGAGAGCAGGACTTACCTCAAGATTTATAGGAGGTAATTGTGCCGTATCTCCCACAAGCATTAATTGACAGTTTTTACCTTGAAAAACATAGGTCATTAAATCGTCTAACAAACTTCGTTGATTAAACAGTTTCAGTGGTTCATCAGCAATCATAGACGCTTCATCCACGATAAATAGTGTATTGCTATGTCTATTGGGCATTAAACTAAAAAAACGCCCTCCGTTGGCATTTTGCCTAGGTACATAAATTTTCTTATGAATGGTAAATGCCGGCGCATTTGAGTAATTAGCGATTACTTTCGCTGCTCTACCCGTTGGCGCTAATAACACCACTGATTTATTTACCTTGGGTAGCAGTTGTACCAGGGTACTTATTGTCGTTGTTTTACCCGTCCCGGCATAACCTTTCAATAAAAATACTCCTTTCTTATTTTCAGCTAAGATAAAATGAGCTAATTTTTCCAATAAAACCCCTTGTAAGGTAGTTGGTTGATAAGGAAATTTTTTAATTAAAAGTTGGTAAAACTCTTTAGCACTAATGTTCATCTATTATGGCAATAAATTCAAAGGTACGAATTGAATTATGCTTAATACTTTTATCTTTAAAAAAATTTTGTAGATTTGCCTATATCCATAAAATAACTATTCAAATTTCATGAAAACAATTTTAATTATTCTCGTTGCAATTCTCATCGTTGGATTTATTGCATATATGATAGTCAATAAAATACCTAAAAAAGCACGACCAATAATCTCCTTATTATTATGGGTATTAACAATTTTCTTAGGATACCAGATTTATCAAAGTATCATGGCACCAATCGAATTTAATAGAATTAAGGAAGCTCGCTATGCAAAAGTTATCCATCATATGAAAATGATTCGGGATGCGGAAGTGGCATATAAAGAAATAACAGGAGACTTTACAGATAATAAAGAGGAATTGATTAAATTCATTGACACTGCTAAATTCGCAATTACTGAAGTAAAGAATGTTGTTGAAACACAACAAAGAGGTCCTATTACAGTTGAGGTAGAAGTAAGAAAGGTCGATACGGTTGGATATAGAGATGTACGTGCAGATTTCGCTGGTAGAAATTACAAAGAGATGTTCAAAATTCCAGGAACGGATAAAGAATTCGAGGTACAAATAGGACGAGTAGAAAAGGTACAAGGCTTATTAGCACCGGTATTTATGGTTGAAGTCGATAAGGCATTAATTTTAGAAGGCTTAAATAAAGACTTTATCAGACAAGAAAAAGAAGCGCTCGGTGGTGTGAATGTCAGAGGTGCGTATATTAGAGTAGGTTCACTGGACGATGTAAAAACAAGTGGTAACTGGCCACCTTCTTATGATACAGCTGAAGAAAGAACTAAAAATAAAGAATAAAGGTTTAAAGAATCTTGAAAACTGTCATTTATCCATCCAATTTAGTTTGGATGGATTTTCTTTTTGTGTTCTAAATAAAATGACACAGCGTTTTGAGGCACTTTGCGAATATCGTTTTAACGAAGTAAATAACAATCCACAGAAGCTCCTTACCAATATAAAATCAGTTTATCAAAAACAAGATTTACTTGAAAAAACATTTAGTTCTGTTAATGTAATTCACGTAAATGACCTTGCTTGCCTTGTTCCTAAAGTATTATTTGACGAAAACTTTACTAGTGAATACGTAAGTTATAACAACAAAGTGTTTAAACATGATTATGTGGTTAGTGATGAAATTAAAAACCACGACATTATTTCGGTTTTTATTCCCTTTGTAAATGTCAATAATTTTTTAATTGATCAGTATGGCGGATTTGAATACAAGCATCACGCTACCGTTTTAGTGGAGAAGTTATTGGGTATTTATAAATTCAGTTTAGTACCACACGTATTTGTTCATCTTCGAGAAAATCACTTTGAGATGATAGTCATTGCTGATAAAAAGTTACAATTGTATAATACATTTAAACATACATCAAAAGAAGATTTTATTTACTACATCTTATTTACCGTAGAACAGTTAAAATTGAATCCAGAAAAATTTGAACTTGTTCTTTTTGGATCAATTACAAAAGAGGATGAATATTTTTCAATTGCCTACAAATATATCCGCAATGTGAGTCTTTTAGAAAACCGTTCAAAATATGAATTTGACCCAATGTTTACCGAAGAAGATAAACGGAACTACTTTTCACTTTTAAATCAATATTAATGAGAATCATATCAGGTCGATTTAAGGGGCGTCGAATTACTGCTCCTAAAAAATTACCCGCTAGACCTACGACAGACTTTGCCAAAGAAGCCCTATTCAATATCTTAAATAATCATTATCACTTTTCTCAGATCCGTGTCCTCGATTTGTTTGCTGGAATTGGCAGTATTAGCTTCGAGTTTGCGTCCAGAGGCTGTCACGATTTAACCGCTGTTGAACAGCATTTTTTGTCGGCAAAATTTATTCAAAAAATTGCAAATGAGCTCGAATTTCCTATGCAGATAATTACTACTGATGTATTTCATTACCTCCCCAAATGCAGAAAAACATTTGATGTAATTTTCGCCGATCCACCTTATGATTTTGATGTTGAAAAAATTACCCAACTTACCACACCTGTTTTTTCGCAACATTTACTTAATAAAGATGGATACTTGATCATCGAACATTCAAAACATATGGACTTAAGTCAATTAGAACACTTTTGTTACACAAAAAAATATGGCAATAGTGTGTTTAGTTTTTTTCAAGAAGAAAGTTAACTAAAACACTAGCTAATTTCAAAGACCACATCAACGGTAAAAAATTCATCATAAGGACTGTAATAACTCCAATACGGATGTAAGTTGTTTTCATCATTAACTGAAACAATTGCCCCCATTTTTTTACCAATATTTTTCGCAATCAATTCGGCCCGTTTCCTTGCATCAGCAATTGCGGCCGATATTAAGTCTTCATAAGGTGTTTGATTCACCCACTTAACTTCGAGTGTAGTAGAATAAATACTCGGTAATTTAACCGTTAATAAATCCTGAATTTCACTAAACGAATTACACGTATAAATCAACATAGTTCCTAAATCATAATTATTTTGACTCAAGTATTCAAATTCATTTTCTTCAAATTTATTGACATCAATTCCATGCTCAAGCAAGGCATGATAATACATACTTTTCATTTCATCTACCGTCTCAACCTCCTGCCCTGCAAAATCACTTTGCTCTTTAGTCATAATGATTTTCACCCGATATGCTGTGATAACTTTAGATATTTTGGTATTGCCTTTTACTGTAATCGTCTTCAATTCAATAGGATTTAAAAGTTACATAAGTTAAAGTTATAAAAAAAAGAGCCTTTCAAGAAAATGAAAGACTCTTTGCTCAATTTACTATATTTTTACCAGCGTTTAAAAAATATACATCACAATTTTTAAAACGCCTATTATAAATCCAACCACTCCTAACTTCCCTAAGTTAGGCGCTATTTTAGCTCTAATCTCAACTGCTTTTTCTCTCGCTTCATCACTTTTACTTAGAACCATTTGATTAATTAATCCATAGCCTAGCATAAAACCTAAGATGGCTAAGATCGCCATAGCACTGATCGACACAATCCAATAACTATTTCCATTCATGTGAAATAACTCTTTAATTACACCAGTTATCCCCCAAATACAAGCTACTACACCTATCCATCCCTGATAAGGTTCAATTTTCTCGAGCAGTTCTTTTGCATCTGGTTTTCTAGAAAGCAATAAGGAAGGGACTGCAAGGATACTTACAATAATGAGTACTATTCCGTCAATCATAATGTGTAGTTTTAGTTGATTAATACTATATACCAAAAATAACACAAATCATTAACGTTTGAAACATCTAATTAAAAATTATTTCAATTCTCTAATGACACAAACACTCATTTGCTATATAATTTCCCTTATAGTCATCTTTATTTCACATAGATAACAAAAACACAATCATCCAAATACTAACTGTTATCTCTACACTCCCTTACTCCGGCATTTGGAGCAACCGATGTTCGCAAAGAATTTACTTTACTCAGTAGTAATTGGATGATTGTACAGGGCGGCGTGATGTATTCAAAAACATCTACAAATAAAACCAAACCATCAATGGACCAGACTACCTGTAAACAAGGTATCTATTCTATGTTATAAAAAATCAGCCTATCGTGTTGGGTCTTGCTAAGTGTGGTACACTTCTACTGTCCCGCAAAACTCAAAGACCTTAAATTATAAACATATAGAAGGTATATCCTTCCTGTTTTTACGATAAATTCAGATCTCGCCCGCGTAACCATATCGTTAACATGAAAACCAAGACACAAAAAAAATTTCCTACAGGTCAAACCACTTTTTAACCGACTCCACAATCGCTACATCTCCTAATTCATCTTCAAATTCATTTGTCGCTGGATTGTAGGTATACGCTGCACTCCACTCTTCAATATTTTCAGTAATTGTTTTAACGGCATCACAAATTTTGATTACTTCAGCATCTGTAGTCACTGGATGTAAAGAAATACGTACCCATCCAGGCTTATTGGTTAAATCTTTTTTGGCGATTCCATCGATCACTGCTTTGGAGTTATCTTCGTGAATATTAAACAAATGATGACTGTAGGTACTTGCACAAGACCAACCTCCGCGGACTTGTATACCAAAACGATCATTTAATAAACGAACGAGTAAATTATAGTGAATACCTTTTACCGTAAAAGACACACAGCCTATTCGTTTTTCATCGTTATCTCCCAATATAGAAACATTTGGAATTTCTTTTAATTTTTTAAAACAAAGAGTCAATAATTGTTCCTCTCTGTTTTTCATATTTTCAACACCCATTTTTTCTTTAAGGCGAATAGCTAGTGCGGTACGCATTACCTGTAAAAAACCTGGCGTCCCCCCATCTTCCCTCGTTTCGATATCATCAAAATATCCATAATCACCCCATGGATTAGTCCATTTCACATTACCTCCCCCTGGATTATCTGGTGCCTTTGTATTATAAAGCACTTTGTCAAACACTAACACCCCACAAGTTCCTGGACCGCCAAGAAATTTATGTGGAGAAAAGAAAAGCGCATCAATTTTATGTGCAGGATTTTCAGGGTGCATATCTATAGAGACATAAGGTGCAGAAGCGGCAAAATCTAGAAAACAGTAGCCCCCGTGAGCATGCATTATTTCGGCTAATTTTTGATATGGCGTAATTATGCCTGTCACATTCGAACAAGCTGAAAATGATCCAATTTTGAGCGGTCTATCTGTATATTTCTTTAAAGCTTCCTCTAGGTAACTTGGATTAACCAAACCGTCAGGATCGGCATCTAAAATTACCACATCAGCAATGGTTTCCATCCAAGGTACGTGATTCGAATGGTGCTCCATATGTGTAATAAAGACCACAGGTCTATCCTTAGGATCCAGCTTAATTTTATCCTTCACAGCATCTGGCCATTTAAGCCCCATTAATCGCTGTAGTTTTGCTAACGCTGCTGTCATCCCCGTACCTGTTGTTACTAAGATATCATCATCACTTGCGTTGACATGTTTTTTGATAATTTTACGTGCCTCCTTATAGGCATAGGTAGAAGCTTTACCTGTTTCACTTGAAAATGAATGCGTATTAGCCACCATAGGACCAATTTTTTCACACATAATTTCCTCAATATCTTTATATAATCTACCACTAGCAATCCAATCGGCATATAAAACATCTTGCTTGCCATTTCGCGATTCAAAAGAATATACATCACCGATAATACGCTTTCTAAATTGTTGAAAATAGCCTTCTAAATCTTCTTTTTCCACTATAGATTTTTTACAAGTAACTGTATTCATAAGAGTTAATAAATTTAATAATTGATATTGAATTTGGTAAAATTACGGAATGCCTTTGGGAGTTACAAAAGAAAACCTATGTTTAATTATAATCAAAAAAAAATCACCTTAAACAGCAGTTCAAGGTGATTTTTAATCGTTTGATTTCGCGCTTATTCAGCTGGTTTGAAAACGATTTCATACGTTTTCGCATTCTTGAGTAATCGCTTGGTATACTTTTTTATATCTTTTGCTGTAATTGAATTTACAATCTTATCAAAACTCTTAGGGTCTTCCATATTATACCCCTCTAAGAAATAATTTCTCAACAAACTCATATCGTAGCTATTATAATCTTTTTGTTCTTTTCTTACTTTGATATAATTAGCTAATGTTTTATCTAAATCTTCTTGATTAATCTCTCCATTGGCAATTTTCTGAATCTCATTATGCACAATTTTAACCAAATCATCCACTTTATCAGGGTTACAATCAAACCCTACAAACAAACTAGCCACTTCAACTGGACGCTTACTAAACCTTCCTTGCACACTTGCTCCGTAAGTTCCTCCCTCTTCTTCTCTTAGGGTTGCCGTATATCTCAATTGCAATATATCTCCAAGTGTTCGTGCCATCATAGAATTTTTCAAACTATAAGGCATTTCGTTTTTATATTCAATACGCACAGAACTTTTAGGATCTTCCATTTTAAGGTAAATATCCTTATCTATGACATCACTCAACCAGCTTGAACTATTATCTTTCCATTCCTCTTTTATTCCTTTTGTAGGAATACTGGCTATATACTTATTCAACAAGGGTTTAAGTTGCTCTTTAGTAATATCACCTACAATAAAAAATTCAAAATCAGCTGGATCATTAAATCTCGTATGATAAATCTCTTTCATCTTTTCAAAACTCACTTCATCAAACAAAGCTTGATCCATAATTCTGTTCTTCGGATCATTCTTTCCATATAACGCTACCGTCATACTATCTTGCATTTTGGCTCCAATATCATTACTTCTTTGAAGTAAGAAGTTTTTAATATTTCCTTGTAACACCTTGTATGCTTGTTCATCAAATCGCGGCTTTACAAATCTTAAATACACCATTTGCATCATGGTTTCTGTATCTTTAGTTACAGAAGCACCACTTACTGTTTCAGATAATCCAGATAAAGAAATTTTGGTTGTAGCGGTCTTTCCTGCTAAAACTTTAGGTAATTCTGTTGCTGAATAATCACCTAACCCTGACATTTGAACGATATTTCCCAACATACTTGCAGAAGGCAAATCTGCATCGTCAATTAAAGATGATCCTCCTTTACTCGTAGCATACAATTGAACATCATTTTTGTTTTTATCAGCAAACTTATAATGCACTTTAACCCCATTACTTAGTTCAAACGTAGTTGCACCAATATTTTCATCAATTGTTTCTGAAACAATATGCCCCGCTTTTACGTTCAGTCCAGAAAGTAGTGTTTTTCCACTAAATTCATCCGTATACGGTGTAAGCGTCGTATCATTTTCAACTTCATTCAAAATTTTCTTTGCTTGCGCTTCGGTTAAATTATCTTTCCCTTTCACACCTGTTACAATGACTGCTCTATTCTCTTTAGTGTACAATTTTTTAATGGTACTATTTAAATCAGCCACCGTTAATGATGCGAAAATTTTCTTAACAAGTTCAAATTCCTCAGCAATATCTGTCATGGTATCATTATTCAAGTAATCTGCCTTGAACATATTAATAATTTGCCCATGAGGAAGGTCTTCAACCTTACTAACTTGCGTTTCATAATAATTAGTGTATTGCTTGATGAAACGATCTAATTCACCTTTTGTAAAACCTAGATTAACAGCTCTACTAACCTCAGTCATCACCTCTTTAAAAGCAGCTGCTTGTTTTCCTGGTTTAGGACTCACACTTATGGCCAACTCATCATTAAGCCTAGACTTATTGCGATAAGAAACACCAGCGCCTAAAAATGTAGCATCGGGATTTTGACTACGTTCTTTTAATCTGCTTGAAATCATCCCCGTAACCATTCCGTTCAATAGAGAAGTTCGTAAATCACCAACCGTTTTATCGGCTAACGATTTAGTATGGTTAATAGACATTAAAATACTCGCGGTAGATATTTCTTCATCCATCGCAAGTTTGTACAACATTTCTTTATTCCCTGGAATGGCTACATTGTATCGTTCCTTAGGATTTTTAACTGCAGGAATTTTTGAAAATTTATCCTTAATTTTTTGCTCTATTTCATTTACATCAATATCTCCAACGACTGCGATTGCCTGTAAATCTGTACGATACCAGTCGTGATAAAAATCTCTTAGCGCTTTATATTCAAAATTCTCAACAATATCCATTTTACCAATTGGCAACCGTTCAGCATATTTCGAATTGTTAAACATCGTTGGTAAAGTTTGAGCCAAGATTCTCATTCTACCATTTTGACGAGTTCTCCATTCTTCTTTGATAACCCCTCTTTCTGCATCAATTTCATCATCTGTAAGGAGTAAATAGTTTGACCAATCTTGTAAAATAGTTAAACAAGTATCAATCATTCCATTATCAGTTGGAATGTTATCCATATTGTATACCGTTTCGTCAAATGATGTATATGCATTAATATTTCTACCGAAAACAGCTCCCACTTTTTCTAAAGTCTGTAGTATACCTTTACCTTCAAAATGCTTCGTTCCGTTAAAGGCCATATGCTCTAAAAAGTGTGCAAGCCCTTGTTGGTGATCATTTTCTAAAATTGATCCAACATTTTGGATAATATAATAACTAGCAACTCCTTTAGTCACATCGGTATTATAAATATAATAAGTCATTCCATTAGCAAGCACCCCTTTTCTAACTTTGGTGTTTACCGGTAATTTTTGGTCTAAATCAAGGCTCTGTGCAAAATTGCTAAAAGAGATGAGAAGACAAATTGTGTAAATTATTTTTTTCATTTAAATAGTTGTAAAAATGGTTTCAATTAAATTCTACTGTAAAGACGTAATTATGTATGCCCCCCCTTATTCTAGCACTGTTAAAATTATACTAAAATAAAAGAGGGCACTAAGATACTGTATTTATTAAGGTCTTAATTGCAGTTTATTAAAAAAGATTAATCAGCCTAGAAATAGAACCTTATTCGGCTTAAACGTCTATAAATACTTGTTAAAAGTTCTTCTAGCTCGCCAGAAGAAGGTCTCGGTGCAAAAACGTCTACAATTTTTTGCTCCTTATCAAATACAAAAATCCGCGGAATACTGACTACTTGGTAGGCAGCGAGCTCACTTTTATCAATTTGTAACTGCAATCCAATGGGAGTTTCTTTTGTGTAATAATTTTGCCAAACCTTTTTGGTGTCGATTGATACAGATAGCATCGCAATGTTCTCATTGTCTGCATATTTTTTAACCAATATTTCATATGCAGGCTTCTCTTTCATACACGGACCGCACCAAGTAGCCCAAAGGTCAATTACAACAACTCCCCCTCATAATCACTTAATTTAACCTGTTGTCCTGTAAGATCCACAAACGTTAAGTCGCTTTCACCCTCGTTTTTAAAGGTTCATATTGTTTAAAATTCGTTCTAATGAAGCTTTAAATTAAAATCAAAAGGGTCAGGCTTCTGACTCTTTTTTACTTTCATGGTTTGGGTTTTAACAAACAAAACTAACTACCAAGAAAACTATACTTTAGTTTAATTTTGATGGTGGTAAACCGCTAAACTAACACCTTAGTGAATTTCTCACAACTACCTATTTCAATTTAAAGGTACTTTCTTTTGTTTTAGGTGGTAAACATTGATTGATATCACAGGTTTGATAATACAAACCTACCTTCAAATTTTTTCCTTTTGCCATAGGCGTTAAGGCATAGTATTTTACAAAGCGAATGCGATTCTTATACACATAAATATCATCTACATACGGGTAAGGTGCGGGCGTTTCATCGGTTGAAATAGCCCGTAATCCATCTGGCAATTCAATTTGTAAATCCGATTCAATATAAGGTTGACTCGGTGGGACAATCGCATATATATGCCAATCTTTTAAAATATCAGCCTTGGTTATCACGGCAATTTGACTTTTATCATCACTGTAAACTACGGTAGTTTCTACACTTACGGGGTCTGACAATTTAGGAGCCGTTAAATCCCATTGAATAGAATCTAAAGCTACCTTTTTTAACAAATCATCGTGAATTTCATCCTGTGCTATCCCATTTATAGAAATTCCTATAAACAAGAGCAAAATATACCATTTAAAATTCATCATTTTGTCGTATCTATTAACCATTTATATTGGCCTGATTCTGTGAAAAACAACTTGTTTCGATTCGTGTTTAACCATTTTTCCCATGCTGAAGGTGACATTTCTAAACCTGTATATCGCTTTAAAATCCGATTCGCCAAGTCTTTCTGATTACCCTTTTTAAGTAAACTTACACAGGTATCTAAAATTCTAATATCATCATTTCCAATTCCCAATTTTTTAACGTCTTCATCTATTTTTAATTCCCAAAAGCCATCAGGTTCTGAATACATATATTTTCGGTTTTCAAGAAGGTACGTTTTTAGCGCATCTACATTGTCAACATATTCAAGATTAAAAAATTTACCACTGGTGTTTTTCACATAGGTTGCCCAATCGGGTATCTCCATCGGTCTAGACTGAGCTTTCATGATCATTTCTTCTGTTTTGGTCAGTTTTTCACCTTTGGCTTTTCGTGCTTTAAGCGCGGCTACTCGTTTAGCGGACTTCTCATTTAAATCTTTGTAATACGCAACAGATTTATTAAAGAAATCTTTATTAAGTCTACCTACCATATTATCGATATATACTTTTGTAGCTATTCGATCATTATATTTTCTGGCAATTGGCTTCACTCCTTTAAATTGTTTCATGTATACTACGGCATTCGCAAACACTTGTTTTGCCTCATCAGTCATATAATCAGGAGATCCACTAAAGCCCCACAAAAACATATTTGCATGTCTTCCAATGGCCACTGCACCAACATCTTTGGAATTTACACCACTTGAAATATATTCTACATCAGGAGAATCTAAAAAGCCATCCCCTCGCGATACTAAGCCAATACGATATCCCTTTCCATCTAAATAACCTTCCTTTTGGACACGCCACATTGGAATTTCTTTAGGTACATTATTTCCTGATGGATAATGAAATATCCCTTCTGGCGTTGGTTTTGTAACCATGGTAAGGTTCACCTTAAAAGGACCTTTAAAGATAGGGTGCTCGGTTTTAATATGATGTGCCTCTGCATCTAAACAAAGACAGAGCCAATCCAATTTAGTTCCAATACTCTGCCCCATCTGTGGTGCCGTTTCCGCAATAAAAATTGACGCATGATCAAAATCTTCCGTCAAATATTTAGGGGCTTCATAATGTATAGATCCGTCTTCTTTTGTTTCCCTAACAGCTGCTTTCCAGGGTTGAATCGTTTGATCAAAAATAGTCACATCATACGCGTCAGACATTTCTGTTTTATACAAGCGTGCATCGGCTGTACCTACTTTGGTGAAATACTTCTTTAAATAGGTTTTCCAAGCGTCGAACCTCGTACGTATTTCTTTATTATAACGTTGGTCGGCAATCGACGTTCCTCTTTTAAAAGGGAGCCCTTTAATTTCGTCCGTCTGGGTCGCTGGGTCATAACCAACTAATAGTACAGAAATATTTTGTTTAGTCTGTTGAGAAAACACAGCCATACTAAATAAGTATAGGCTTAATATGAATATTTTTCTAAGTTGATGCAGTTTCATAACTTATTGCTGTTAAATGTTTATATAATATATCTTAAGAGGTGTCCAAATTACAGGGGCTCAGCATCCAAAAACAATAAACAACCCCACAATTTATAGAATGATGCACATAAAGCAGATCTCCCTTAAAATGAACTTCTAATTTTTTGTTAAATTTGTACTAAAGGCAATGTAGTTTTTTTGGATTTATCCAAAAATCTCTACCAATTTTGCATCTAATTCATCTGGCGTTAAATTCTTTGCAAGAACTTTTCCTTCTTGATCCAACAAATAGGTGGTGGGTAAATAAGGGATTCCATATAAAGAACCAATATCAGACGGGAAGCCAGGACGGTTAAACGTATCAACTACGTGTAACCATGTGGTTCCATCTTCTTTAATAGCCTTTTTCCATGCGTCATGTTTAGAATCTGTAGATACGGCTAGTACTTCAAAACCCTTATTTTTATATTTTTCATACACTTTTTTAAGATGCGGATAAGAAGCACGGCACGGACCACACCACGAAGCCCAAAAATCAATTAGTACGTATTTACCTTTCGTAGATGATAAGGATAAATCTTTTCCTTCGGGAGTTTTTAACGTGAAGTCAGGCGCGATGGCACCAGGACGGGTACGATTAATATCCTCGTATTCTTGTGCTATGTATTTATACATTTCTGTTTGCTTGGCTCTTCCTTGAAATAGGGATATAAGCGTATCCATTTCTTCCAATGAAAACATACGTTCAGAGAAAAAATACCCCATCACATTTGATGCCGCAGGGGAAGTAGGATGCTGCTTTACAAAGGCAACCTTAGCCTTTTTTATCCGTTTACTTTGTTCTTCTTGTAAGGCCTTGAAGGTTCCAATACTATCATACAATTGTTTACTTAACGCCCTATTTCTAGCTTGACTCGCCTCATTATACGCCTTATTCACAGCCCGCAATTGATCATATTTTGAGTCATTTTTAATCTTCGCTTCTTCGGCTATTTGTCGTTCAAATAAATTGTTTAAAGGAGATCCTTCTAGATTGACTTCAATGGGCTGGTTTTCTTCCCTAGGTAGTGTAGCATCGCCTTTGATGGTGATTTCACTGTTTTCCAAAAAAAAAGAAAATCCTTGTTGATTTAATCGAATATTCACTTGGTCAGGATGTTTTATGGTGCCTTTAACTTCGAACTTTCCATCAGTAACGAATACGCTGTCTAACACAATGGGCTTTCTATTAACAACGTCGTATACGTACATCGCTGCCATACCACTTCCGAAGCCTTTGACATCCCCTTTTATTAAAAACGCATCATTTGTCGTCGTTTTATCCGCCTTTTCAACACAGTTAAAAAAAGCCAGACACCCCATTAAATATAGGATCTTCTTTCCTCTATTCATTACACTCTATTTTTTGTTAATTTATGCACCGAACAATTCGGCTAATTTTTTATCCATAGCAGCATCATCTTCTCCACCTCCACCGTAACGACCTATGATAATTCCATCAGGTCCGACTAAAATTTTAGTAGGTAAGGTTGAAATATTATACCCTCCACTGATTCCATCATTTACTATTTTATAGCCTCCTTTTGAACGATCCACTTCCAGTCCTCTTAGTACATGTCTCCACACGCCAATTTTGTCCTCCTTAACGGCTTTATGCCACGCATCAGGATTTCTATCATCATCCGAAACTCCCAAAATTTCTAAGCCTTTCGACTTGTATTTTGCGTAAAGTTCTAATAAATGCGGATTTCCTTTGCGACATGGCACACACCAGGAAGCCCAAAAATCAATCAACAAATACTGCCCTTTAAAATCAGCTAAGGCAATGGGATTCCCTTTGATATCAACGGTATTAAAATCACCAGCCATGGCTCCGGGAATTCCTTTATTCATATCCTCAATATCCTTCCTAATCCGTACGGCTATTGGTTCTTCCTTAAATTCAGGTGGAATTTTATCAAAAATGGCTTTCGCTTCTTCTTGTGTTAAATGTTTTAAAATAACGGCTAAATTTTGAAGACTAACAAAAGACGTAGGATGATCTAACACAAACTGCTTTGTAACGGCTACACCTTCTTCAAAATAAGGTTCGAGTTCAGTTCTTAAATCATCATCTTTCCATTTGTATTTCTTTTTATCTTCTTCGGTGGTTGCTTCGTCATACAGCTTTCTATTTGCTTCAAAGGCATCTAATTCTGCCTTGTATTTATCAGCTAGTGCATTGCGCTGTTTTTGTAAAGCATCTGCATCTACTTGGGTATTAGAACCAGTCATTTTAAACGATGCTAAATTACTTCCGTCCAATTGTAATTTCATTATGGTAGGTTCAAGAAAAAGCCTTGCATTAGGTTCTTTTGAGCTAGGGTCTGTATTATTTGCAATGGTAACGCCTTTAACAAGACCTTCCATTGTTCCTTCTATACTAAATTTATTTCCTGAAATTTTTATAGTGTCAATACTCCGTGCACCATCGTAATAACTGATTAGGTAAAGAATCCCGTTTTCAAGGTTAGTCACCTTTCCGTTGATCCGATACATCCCTTCTTTCAACGATTGTTCTTTTAGACTGCAACTGACAACCAGTGCGCATAAAATACATAAATAAATTGCTTTCATAAATAGTTTTTAAATTTCAACTGACTTAGGGGAAACGATTAATTCCCTAAGCCTCTGATTTTTGTTATATCAATCTTAACCTCCCACAACCCCTTATTAAATATTTCAAACTCGACATACTCTTGTCCAAAATACGCTTTTGCTTTAAAAGGAAAGGTTACTTCTTGGAATTCTATATAATTGCTTGTTTTGTTTGTTCTAAGAAAATTGCCATGATGAACAATCAAATTGGCATTAGGGTTTCTAACCTGACTTTGGTTTTCCTTTATATAAAATCGGATACTATTAATTTCTTCCTTTCTACGGTTAATTGTGTAATTCGAAATATTGGGAGACTTATTTAATTTTTGATATGGTTGTTCAAATAAACCAATATACCTATCCTTTTTCCAAAATCCTTTTTTTATAATTCCGTTCTTTGACATAAGGATACCCTGACCTTCTTTCTTGCCTTTCTGGAATTTTCCTTTAAATTCATCTCCATTTGCATAGGTATAAACACCTTCACCATGAGGTAATCCCTTTTTAAAACTACCCGAATAAGCATCTACACCTGTGGCTACCCCAATTCCATCAGCTTTGCCATTTTTACAATCACCTTTGTACGTTTCATTGATTGATTTTAATAAAACTTTACACGCTTGCGCATGTAACGTTGCACTTAAAAGTAAAACACATACGTAAATTAAAATTTTCATTTAATTTGTAATTCAAAGGTGATTGTTAAAAAAGACATTTTATTAGATAATTTAAAGTATACTAATTAGTACGATAAATTTTGTTTCACGACCCCTTGTCCTGCAATAATTGAAGCATCTGGAATTGGTAAAATAAATTTATCTTTATTTGTTGCCGTAGCTTTTACCATGGAAGCTTTGAAATTTCCACCATCAGGAGTTGGCGTTTCAGTTATTTCATAACGAACCAAATCATAAAAATCTTCACCCATTTCAGTGGCCAATTCCATTAATTTTTCAATGCGAACAGCCTCTAAAAATTGAGGATAAGAGATGGTAGCAGGATACGTTTCAAATCCATTCGAACCAGTTGTGGTTGCACCAGCTCGTCTTCTAATGGCATTCAACGCTTCTAACGCATCTGGCGTAACTGAATTTGTTCGACGTGCTTCGGCTTCTGCATATATTAAATATATTTCAGCCATACGTAAATGATAATGTGTTTCATATAAATTTTCTCCTCGTCGTTGTTTATATTTAAAATTACCATTAAAACTAGCAGTAAAAGGTGTTCCTAATTTCATAAATGGGATTCTCGTTGCATCGTAATTAATAATTTGACCGTTAATAGTCATTGTCCCATTTTCTCCTAGGTCATAAAAACTATCCGAGGTAGAAGCGAAAATTCCATCCCAAAAGTTCCCACTTCCAATACCTTCATCTAAATCAGAATATGTATTAAACAAAGATTCTACGGTATTTAAATAATCATTTGCTCCATCGTGTTGAAATAAACCTTCAAAGGTGGGCATTAGGTCAAAATTAGCACCAGAATTTTCCATTACGTCCTTAGCGACTAAGGCTGCTTGCGTAAAATCTCCTTTATAAAGCAATACTTTAGCTTTTAATCCTTTTGCATACACACTACTTGCGTAATATTTATTTGTAGCACTAGGTGCGTCAGCAATGGCATCTTCTAAATCTTCTAAAATAGCCGTATAAGTTTCAGCCACCGTATTACGAGGTCTTGGATTAGCATCTTTGGCTGGAGTTAAATTTAAGACCACTCCGTATTCAGAATTTAAATCGTAAAATTGACCGTACATACGCAATAAATAAAAATGCCCAGTAGCCCTCATCGCTTTCGCTTCGGCAATGATTTCTGTCTTTCTATTCGGATTTACAAAATCATTAGCACTTAATTTTTCAGTTCCTTCAATCACCCAATTCGCTCTGTTAATCAATGTGTATAGATTGGTATACATACCTCTTGTTGTTCTACCATTTGGATCTGGATTATTCGTTAGAAAACCTTGATCTTCAACTCCTGTAGAGAAAAGCCCACCACTATTCACTCCACTTAGAGTACTAGGAACAATTGTATAATAGGGAAATCCTCCTTCTGTTTGACGTAAACTGGCGTACATACCGGCTAAGGTTAATTCTGCCGAAGTTTCATCCGAAATGGCAGTTTCTGCTGGCAACGAATATAGGGGTTCAAACTCATCTAAATTTTCTGCAAGCTGACAAGAAGTCAACACCAATAGGAGGCTACAAAAAACTCCTTTTAGTATATATTTTATATTTTTCATGTGTATTATTTTTTGATTGACTAAAAACTTATAGTAAGACCTAAGGTAAAGGTTCGTGCGAGGGGATAGGCATAGCCTTCATCACGCGTAAGATCGGATGTTTGTCCGCCACGAGGTTTACTTACTGATTCTGGGTCTAACCCAGCATAATCTGTTATCGTAACTAAATTATTCCCTGAGATATTTAGTCGCGCTCTATCGATCCCTAAATCACTCAACCATTGACTATTAAAGTTATACCCAATAGATGCTGAACGCAATCGAACATACGATGCATCACTTACGAATGTTGAACTAAAAGATTCCGCACGCGCTCCAAGTCTCCCATAAGTGGCATTCGGGTTATCGGGTGTCCACGTATCATAAATAATAGTCGTCGTATTTGAATGCGGATCAGAATTGCTTAATTGTGGAAGCAATGTATTTGCAAGTTCTCTTGAATGACCTTGTGCAAATTGAATATTAAAACTCGCATCAAAGTTTTTATAGCTAAGCGTATTGTTCCATCCTCCGAAATAATCGGGATTTATATCCCCAAGTACAGTTCTGTCCAAGGTAGTTATTTCACCATCTCCATTAATATCTCTATAAATATAATCTCCTGGCTGTGAAAGTCCTGAATAATAATTACCATCAGGTGCTCCTGCATTCAATGCATCGATTTCCACTTGATTTTGTGCAATCCCATCTTGAATATATCCAGAAATAACACCAATAGGTTGTCCCTCAACAATATTGGGACTACTTCCACTTGAAAATACTGAACCGTCGTATAAATTTTCAACAGTTCCTTTGATAAAGGATATATTAAAAGAAGAGTTCCAATTGAAGTTGGTATTACGAATAACATCACCACTAAGTGTTATTTCCCAACCTTTATTGCTCACATCCGCTACATTTGAATTAAACGCAGCAAAACCTGTTTCAGAGGGCAAAGGGGTAAATAATATAATACCTGAAGTGTTTTTTTCGAAATAAACAATTTCTCCATTTAATCGATTATCAAATGCTCCAAATTCCAATCCTAGATCAAGTTGATCGGTTGATTCCCATCGGATGTTTGGATTAGGTAATCCAGTTATGGCAATACCATTCACATTTGCATAAACAGAATAATTATTGGCTAAGGATGACATATAAGCCAAATAAGAAAATGCCGCTAAATTATCATTTCCTGTTCGTCCTAAAGAGGCTCTCAATTTAAGTTGATTTATCACACCTATATTGAAAAAATCTTCATTATGCATGTTCCATGCTAAGGCTCCAGAAGGAAAAATACCAAATTGGTTGTTCTGACCAAATTTAGTAGAACCATCACGCCTAATCGTGAAGGTTGCTAGATATCGATCATTGTAATTATAATTAAAACGACCAAACAATGAATTCAAAGCACCTTCAATAGATTCTCCTTCATAGTTTGAAATACGACTTGCTGAACGTGGGTCCACTAAAATAAAGTCATCTGGAAATCCAGCATAGGTTTGCGCTTCGATATCAGTTCTATTGTGATCCCATGAGACCCCCGCAATGGCATCTACCTTATGATCACCAAAATACTTGGAATAATTCAAGGTATTGGTGAAAACAGTAGCAAAAGCATCCGTACGTTGGCGTTGAAGGGTTGCTTCGGCAACAGGTCCATAATACAATCCAAAAAGTGCTCTATCAGAAAAAGAAGGGTCAAAATTAGAAGCTCTATCATTACTCACAGAGAGATTAATTTGCGATCTGAATTTCAGGCCATCTACAATTTTATATTCACCATATACTGAACCAAACACATATTGACCAATGGTCTTATTGGTTGCCAAGCCCGAACCACCTACTGGATTTCTAGAAATCACATCGGGTCCAAATGCACCTCCTAAGGCTGGTGTTCCAGTATACTGTCCATTCGCATCATAAACACCTAAATCTGGACGAAAAAATCCGGCTCCTAAACTCGTGACACCAGAGGTTCTATTTACCGAATAGTTATAGTTAAATGAGACCCCTGTTTTAATTCGTTTGGTTACATCCGCATCAATATTAGCACTTAAACTATAGCGATTTAGTTTACTGCCAATCATGATTCCTTCTTGGTCTGTTACACCCGCTGAGATTAAATAATTAATATTGTCAGTTCCTCCGTTTAATCCAAATCGATACTCATTCCATAAAGCATTATCATTGGTGATTTCATCTTGCCAATCGGTATTTGCATTACCGAAAAATTGATCGGGCGTATTGACAATTAGATTATCTGTTGCACTTCCTGCCCCAGCATCAATTCTAGCTTGAGCTCCTTCGGTAACAAATGCTTTGTATTGCTCTACATTTAGGGCATCCCATGTATTAACAGGATTCGAAAATGTTGAGTTTAACGAAAATGTAAACTGAGGTTTTCGATTCCGTTTCCCACGTTTAGTTGTAATAAGAATTACGCCATTCGCTGCTCTAGATCCATAAATTCCCGCTGCAGAAGCATCTTTTAACACATCGACCCGTTCAACATCATTTGGGTTAATGGCTAATAAAGGGTTTTCTCTATTTCCAAAAGTTCCGACACCATTAGATTCAAATATAGGATTCACAATAATGGGTACTCCATCTACCACATATAATGGTTGATTATCCCCACGAAGGGCACTTAACCCACGGATATGAACAATTGCACCAGCACCAGGTGCTCCACTTAAAGCATTGACATAAACCCCTGGAACTTTTCCCACTAAAGCTTGATCTATCGTTTGTGTTTTTATTTGTCTAATTTCTTTAGACTGAACCGTTCCGACTGAACCTGTGAGGTCTTTCTTTTTGGTCGCACCATATCCTACGATGACTACTTCCTCTAAGCGATTGTCACCTTCCTTCATCACAATATCAATCGTTGTTTGATTCCCTACTTTTATTTCTTGACTCACAAATCCGACTCCTGAAAAAACTAAGGTTGCCTGTTGATCATCCTTGACTTTAATTTGATATTTTCCATCTAAATCTGAACTTGTTCCAGTATTTGCCTCTTTATAAATAACCGTAATTCCGGGAAGTGTCATTCCTGCTTCATCGCGGATAGTCCCAGAAATCATCACAGTTTCTTGTAATTCAGCCCCTGAATACTCATCAACTAATCTCTTGACAACTACGGTATTATCTGTAAACTCATAGGTAAGCAACGCAGGTGCCAATACTTTGTCTAACAAATCTCCTGCTTTCATAATCCCTTCTCGAAGAGGAATGGTTGGACTGTCATCGATTAGATCAGAACGATAAACAAACTTATAATCTGTCTGTGCTTTTATTAACTCGAAGATTTGCGCAACGGATACTATTCTATCCGAGGAAATAACAATTTTGGCGTTTTGCGAGAAACCCGTTTTAGGCGTAAACCCAAAGGTTACTGCACAACATAATAGTAGCATTGTTCTCATCATAATTTTAAAGATCATACGATGCCGAGGCAACATAGCTTTGGTAAATTTATTTTCCATAAATTTGCATTTTAGTTAGTATTTATTATTAATTAAATTAGTGGGGATAATAAGGTTGGAGCTGTCGGAGGCGATAACCTTTATTCCCTTTTTTTATTCGATAATTATGGTCGTACCTTGAATGGTAAATTTCACTTCATTCGTCTTTTCTATATAATTTAAAATTTCTTCTATTTTTTTTCCTTTTCCTAAGAATCCTGTGAATTTAAAACCCTTCGATTTTTCATTTTTAAAGTCAACATCTACATCATACCACCGCGAAAGATCAGCCATGATGTCAACCAACAGCTTTTCTTTAAAGCTAAAATACCCAAGCTTCCAAGCGATAATGTGCTTAATATCGTCTACTTCCGAAATTTGTATTTGATGATTTCCTTTAGAAAATACGGATTGTTCGTTTGGTTTCAAATAATGAGATTCACTGTCACTTTCAACCGACACACTTCCTTCAACCAAGGTAGTTTTAATTTGATTTTCTCCTAGGTTAGCACTGACATTAAATTCAGTACCAAACACGGTCAATACTTGGGAAGCGCTTATCACCTTAAAATTTTCTCCTTCTAATTCCGAACTTGGGGTAACATCGAAATAAGCCTCTCCGTATACAAGTTCTACTTCTCTAGGTTGTCCTGGGATAAAACTTTTTGGAAATTTAATTTTAGACTCCGCATTTAACCACACTCCTGTTCCATCCGAAAGACGGAGAAAATATTGGCCACCACGTGGAATTGTTAGATAATTATATTCAATTTCGGCAACAGAGGCTAGCTTTTCATACACAATTTCTCTTCCATTACTTTTCACATTAGACGTACTAAAGGTCTTGTTTTTATCTAACGATACTTCGGTGCCATCTTCTAAAGTTAATATCGCCTTATCACTACCAATTTGAATGTCATTTTTCTCTACTATTTTTTCTATGGACGTCCCTGATGAAATATTCATTAAGAGCAAAGACACTGTGATTAATAAGGCAATACTTGCTGCGACAGCGTATACATAGAATGATTTTTTTGATTTTTTTCCAAGCCCTTTTAATTCTTGATTTTCTTCTGCAGCTATAGATGACTTTATCTTTAATCGCATTTTTGCCTCTACATACGCCCTATCCCCTAAGGCATCGTGCCAGTTAGTTCTTTCTTGAAAACTCTCATAATAATTATGCAGAAGTCGTTCTTCTTCAAGACTGGTTTTTCCTTCTAGGAACTTATCCAGTAACATCAAAAAAGATTCTTTATCCATCGGTAATTTGCTCATCAGTTATAGACTTTAAGAGGTCGCTCTATATACTACGAGTCAATAAAGTACCCTATCCCCTAGTTTAATCTAATATTTTTTTGATTTTTTTTACGCATTGGATAAAACCTTCAACATACTTGCTACCAAACTCAAGAAATAAGTTGAAAAATCTGTTACTTCCAAAAACTAATAATAGGAAAACGCAGCAATTGGATTCTTGAAAGGGTAAAAATCTGCTATAAAAAAAGAAAAGTCAATAATAGAGACAACATACCCAGTGCCAGTCTAAGTGTTTTAAGCGCCTTACTTATATGATTTTCTACTGTTTTTGTGGAAATCTCTAGACGATCAGCTATTTCCTTATGTGTTAACGATTCAGAACGACTTAATTGATACACTTTCCTGCATTTTTTTGGGAGCGTGGCAACTATTGAATTAACATGTTCAACAAACTCTTCAAAAATCAAATCAGTTTCAGGATATGTCGTATGCATTCGATTATCTAAATGTTCAAAAAGTTCAATGTGTTGTACTTTTTTATTTTTCCGTATTTGACTAAAAGTCTGATAACGAACAGCTGTAAAAAGGTAACTCTTTAACGAAACAGCAATCTTTAGGGTTGCTCTATTTCTCCATATATTACAAAATACATCTTGCACGATTTCTTCACAAGCTTCTTTGTTTTTTAATAAATTAAATGCAGAAATATAGAGTGCCTCCCAGTACGTTGTGTAGAGTGAAGTCAATGCATCTTGGTCATTTTGACTCAGTCTTTGAAGTAATATGCGCTCCTCATCAACACTCATTTGCGAAATTTTGTTTAGTGGGGATTCCAAAGATATTAAAAAAGTTGAATTTATATGAACCATCTACAAACAGCAACTATAAAAAGAAAAAAAAACGTCTTTGTTATCGGTTAACAAAGACGTTTTTAAAATGCTATCTATTGTAAATTAGATGTTCAACGATTCAAAAGTTTCAATTAATTTTGGATCAGAAGGTCTTGGTGCATTTGCATTTACAATATTTCCTTGTGGATCAATTAAGATAAATCTTGGAATACCTCTAATAAGATAATCTTGAACAAATTTAGATTCCCAAGCATTATCTGCTAACAACTGGATTCCACCTAATTCTTTCTCAGTTACCATAGCTTTCCATTTGTCATATGCATCTTCTTTATCGATAGAAACACTTACAAAATGGATATTTTTACCATGATATGCTTTTTCAACTTTTTTCAATGAAGGAATTTCAGCAAGACAAGGTCCACACCATGTAGCCCACACGTCGATATACACGTATTTCCCTTTTAAATCATCTAATGATGTTGTTCCGCCAGCGTGATTTTCATAATCAACAAATTTTGGCGATGGTTGTCCTTTTTGAACAGTCAGTAATAACTCATATTGCTTTTTAATATCAGCTTTATCTTCTTCACTGGTAGACGCTTCATTAAAAGCTTTAACAAATTCTTCCAAATTCTCTACACGTCCTAACATAGTTGCTTGACTTTTTACTATGCTATTGCGAATTTCTTCATTTTGGATATTCTCTTTTGCAACTTTAATCATTGCAATACCTTTTTCAAGAGAATCTTTCTCCATAAGTTCTTTTGCTTTATTACTTACGGCTGCACTCACCAATTGTTTGTAAGCTTGAGAAGTTTTGAATGCATTTCCATCATTTAAATCAACTGCATTTACTTCATTTAAGAAATCATCAGAAACTTTAAAATCTGGTAATTTTGCATAATACGCGTGATAACTAGGATATTTCGACAATGCATTTAAATATTCGTATTTCAAATTCGCTTTTTCAATCGTTTTAAACGAATTTGAAATTCCTTCTGCATTTAAAAGTTCTTCTGCAGCGGTTTTAATTTCATTCATCTTCGCTTTATATTCAGCTTCGCCTAATTCGTATACTGCCGTACCTGGTCCCATTAGTTCAGCCGTTTTCTTAGCTTTAGCCATCATATAATTTGATTCAGCAGCTCCTTCACCAGTTAAAGAGACTGTATTCTTATAATCATTAGCGTCATAAGAAACATTCACAATTTTTCCTTGATCTAAATACAAACGTGTTGGGTTTTTCCCATCGTATAACATATATTGACCAGCTTTTACATGTAAGGTATCGATAAAGGTACCATCAGCTGCGACAGCAATGGTATCAACATTTTTCCTGTCATTTAAATCATTGAGTGTCAACAAGCCGTCTGATTTATTGTCGATTTTACCAGACAAAATTGCATAGTCAACCTTGGCTTCCTTTTCACATGATGCGAAAACAGCCACAAGGCTCACTACAGATAATACTTTTTTCATTTTTGTTATTTTAATTAATTAATTATTTAGTTTTAGCCTCCTTACGGATATAGAATTGCGAAAATAATCAAAACAATTTATAATTTGTGATAAATTTTGTTAATCAATTATTAATTTTTCACTAAAGGTAATTAAGAATATCGGCCTGTAAAACAATTGATTTTCATAAATTTACTACTATATTAAAATCTCCAAGCCCTTTCTTTTCAGGAAAGAATCCCATTCTTTTGAAGAAATTAAAAAATCACCGTAGCAAAATTAACACTTTAAACAGAAGGCATCTTAGTGAAAAAACTGAAAGAATCTTAGAAAAAGGGGACTAAAAACCATCTTTAGGTGCTAATTTAATTAAATAATATTAATTCTTCAACTAAACAAATAGTCTTTAAAATAGTATATTTGCATTGGTTTTATCTAGAACTATTGATATGAAATCGAAAATACTTTTGGCTCCCCCGGATTTATCTGGTGACGAATTATCCTATATTCAGCAAGCAATTGCAACGAATAATATTGCGTCGTATGGTGAGAATATTGATATTTTTGAAAGGCAACTGAAAACCTATTTAAATGTTTCAGAAGTGGTGGCTGTTAATTCTGGGACATCAGCAATTCACCTGGCTTTGATAGCCTTAGGTGTTGAAAGAGGTGATGAAATACTTTGTCAAAGCTTCACCTTTTCAGCCACGGCAAACCCGATCATTTACCTAGGTGCAACCCCTATATTCATTGATAGTGAGCGTGAAACATGGAATATGTGTCCAGTCTTACTTGAAGAAGCCATCGTAGATCGTATCAAAAACGGTAAAAAACCAAAAGCGATTATTGCCGTACATTTATATGGAATGCCCTATAAGACAAAAGAAATCAACGCTTTGTCTGTGAGATATAACATTCCTGTTATTGAAGATGCGGCAGAAGCCTTAGGAAGCCGAGTTAATGATCAACCCTGCGGCTCTTTTGGACACTATGCGATTATTTCGTTTAACGGAAATAAAATTATTACAACGGGGGCGGGTGGCGCTATTGTCTGCAATAGTTTAGCCGAAAAAGAACGTTTTATTCATTTAGCTACGCAAGCCAAGGACAATGCTCCGCATTATCAGCATTCATCAATTGGCTATAATTATCGCATGTCAAACCTACTGGCAGGTATCGGCCGAGCACAAATGAACCATATAGATAAGCACATATCAATAAAACGAAAGATTTTTAGTTCTTATAAATCACAAGTTGATGGCAACTTTTGCTTCCTCGAGGAACCTGAAGGATCTTTCTCCAATAGATGGTTAACTACATTAAGTTGTACTAGTTTTGAAATTAGAGAACAAGTGAGAATTTCCTTAACAAAAAACAACATTGAAGCTAAACCACTTTGGAAGCCTTTACATCTCCAACCCGTATTTCAACAATATCGAAGTTTTATAAATGGAACATCAGAAGAAATATTCTCAAAAGGGTTGTGTTTACCTAGTGGAGTCGGCATGACTGAAAATGATCTCAACACAGTAACTAGCATCCTATCAAAGGCTCCTAAAAACTTGATTTATAAGAAATAAAAACTTAATATAGTCGTTAATAAAATTACGAAAAAATATTAAACATACCCCGAATTATAACCTTACTTTAGTAAAAAATATATACTATGAATAACTCTATCAAATCAACCCTTTCAAAGCTTTCTATCTTGATGATTTTGACGCTGTTTATTTCGTCTTGTGGTACAAGACAAGATATCGTCTATTTTCAAGATGTTGACATGGTAGGAATGAGCCGACCTATTTCAAATTATAGCCCTACCATAAAACCTGACGATCGATTAACCATCATTGTGACAGGTGCAGATTCTGACTTGGTAAAACCGTACAATTTAAACACCGTTACCTTTTCAGATGAATACGGTAATATTGGTAGAACCACCACACAATCCTATTTAGTAGATCCTGACGGAAATATTGATTTTCCAGAGCTTGGAAAATTAAAATTAGCCGGCTTAACAAGAACCCAAGCTACAGAAACCATTAAAACTAGACTTGAAGATTTTTTAGAGAACCCCATGGTATTAATTCGAATCGTAAATTTTAAAGTAACCGTACAAGGGGAGGTAAGAAACCCAGGGGTATTTAAAATTGAAAATGAACGAATTACCTTGCTAGAAGCTTTAGGCTTGGCCGGGGATTTAACTATTCAAGGTAGAAGAGATAATGTCCTTGTGGTAAGAGAAGAGGGTGATAAAAAAGTGTATTATCGTGTAGATTTAACGTCAGAGGCCGTATTTAACTCACCCGTATATTATTTATCACAAAATGATTACATCTATGTTGAACCAAATAATTCGCGTGTAAAATCATCCAATATAGGGCCAAATACATCTACTACACTTAGCCTAATATCAACCTTAGTTACAGTATCTGCTTTATTAATTAATATCACTCGATAATTCTTTTTCACGAAAATACACTATGGAATTCAGCAAAAAATTAAGTCAGCAAGAGGAACATAACGATGGGAGTAATTTAGACCTTAGATCCATTGTAGATAAATATTTGGGATATTGGAAATGGTTCTTATTGGCTATTACATTGTCTTTGTTAAATACTTTTTGGAACTTAAATTTTAGCAGGGATATCTATGAGGCAGAAGCTTCCATTAAAATCAAAGATGAAGGGGGTGCAGACAAATCTACCCTATCGGTGTTTCAAGACCTAGGTATGATGGGGAATAGCCATGATAATATTGAGGATGAAATTGAAATTTTAACATCAAAAAGTTTAGTATCTAAAGCCATTGAAGCATTAAAATTTAATGTACAATTTTTTACAAACAAAAATTCCATCAGTAAATTTGTCGATGATCATCTTGGTTTTTCAACTGAGTTCTATGAAAATGAACGTTATACAAATCCACCGTTAAAGATTAATTTTTTCATACCTGATTCTGTACTCTATACCTACGGATCCACTTTTTATATCCACGTTGATTCCGAATCCAAATTTACGTATTCTAATGCAGATCACACTATTAATAAACAATATGCATTTGGAGAAAAATTAAAAACAAGTTTCTCTGACATAATTATAACCCCTAGTGTTGATTTAAAATCTGCGGGGCTCATTGGTGAATCCATTTTAGTTAAGATTACCTCTATTCAAGGTATGACAAACGTATATGTTAATAATCTTACTGTAGAACCTATTTCAAAATATTCTAACGTATTAAGCCTTAAAGCAACAGATACAGACAAGAGAAAAGCGGAAGATTTTTTAAATGAACTGGTTAGGCAATACAATAAACGGGCCGTTGCGTTAAAAGAGGAACTCTCGAGTAATACAGCCAAATTTGTCAACGATCGATTGATTGCAATTTCTGAAGAGTTAACCGAAATTGATTTATCAGCAGAATCCCTCAAGAAAAAGTATCAACTCTCTGATCAAGCATCTGAAACGGGAATTAACATGCAAGCTAGTCAAGAATTAGATCGACAAAAAGCCATAGCAGATGCGCAGTTACAGAAAATAAGGTACATGAAGGAGTATGTCAAATCTGCAGATAACACAACCAGTATCCCTGGAAATATTCTTACGCAAGACAATAGTCTCAACGAAGCGATCTCCAAATACACCGAAATACAACAAGAACGGACAAGACTCTTAAATCTTAAAGCTAAAGAGAAAAATCCTGCGATTGTACGACTTGACGAGGCCTTAAAGGATATTAAAGACAATATTCAATTAGGTTTAGAAAATTTAGAAGAAAGTCAACAAATCACATTGAATTCATTAAATAGACAAGCGGGAAAAATAAATTATAAACTCAACAGTACCCCTACACAAGAACGTGAGTATCGCGATATATCGCGTCAACAAAAAATTAAAGAGGATTTATTCCTTTATTTATTGCAGAAAAGAGAAGAAACAGGAATTACATTAGGGGTCGTTGATCCAAATGCAATTATTATCGATCCTGCAATGAGTGGAAGCTCCCCTACAGGTCCTAATAGATTTATGAGCTATATAAGTGCCATTATCTTAGGTCTCGTTGTTCCCTTTGCGATTCTCTATGTTCGGGATTTATTAGACACCAAAATTCACACACGTCAAGAAGTAGAAAAGATTTTAAATATTCCAATTATTGGAGATATTCCAAAATTAGAAACTAAAGGACGGTATTTGATAACTGAGTCTGACAATTCAGGAATCGCAGAATCATTCCGAATTTTGCGAACTAACTTAAACTTTGTCTTAGATTCTAAAATCCAAGGTAAAACCATATTTATTACGTCTACCATTGCACATGAAGGAAAGTCTATGGTAGCCTCGAATCTAGCAACTTCATTAGCGCATGCTGGAAAAAAGACCCTGTTATTAGGAATGGACATCCGTGCACCTAAGATAGAGGCTTATCTAGATGTCAGAGGAGAAAAAGGCGTTACCAATTTCATAATAAATCCATCGATTACGGTTGAAAGCATTACAAATCCTGTACCATCAAATAAAAATTTATTTGTAATCTCTTCTGGTGATTTAGCCCCAAACCCTTCAGAACTTTTAATGCACCCTAGGGTTAAGGAACTATTTCAGAAAGTTAAAGAAGAATACGATTATATCATCGTTGATACAGCCGCATTTAGCATGGTTACTGATACCTTACTATTAAGCTCGTATGCAAATTCATTTATCTATATCGTACGAACCAACTTCTTAGATAAACGTATGTTACAGTATGTTAAGTCAATCTATGATGACCGAAGAATCCCCAATATGTCAATCTTAATTAATGGAATTGATTCCAAACAAGGGTATGGGTATGGCTATGGCTATGGAACTGCTTTTGAAAAATCAAAGAGAAAAGCATGGTGGAAATTCAAGAAAGCTTAAACGCCTTTCAGGCTCATTCATCCGATTGCTACCCATTGGTAGTTGCTAGTAGCGAACTTTTACTTGATAATTTCACAAGTGCCTTAACGCAATCCATAACGGCTCACAAATCACTTGAGATTAATAGCCCTAGATACTAAGCTACTACGGTTGAGTCATTTTTGCTACCCCTTAGAACATCACTGCACTGCATGTCTTATATCGTAAGTAGTAAACCTTTCATAGCAAAGGTTAGCTTTTGTAGCATAAAAAAATCATCTGTTACGTACAGATGATTTTTTTATTTAGTTAGGCAAGTTCTTAAGCACTTCGCTTACTTTTAAATATAATATTATATATCGCCCTAAAGAAGAATATGGTATCAGTAAAATACGGATTCTTAAGTTTTGTTTCTAAGTATTCTTTTTCTGCTTGTAAAACGCTGTTAACCGCTCCTGCTCTATCTAATGCCACATAGGGTGGGATACAACCAGGTTTTTGAGTTAATCGCAACGCTCTAATATCCTCAGGTATATCCTGTAAATACCGTTCAGACACTGGTCTTACGCCCACAATTTTCAATTCTCCTTTTAATACATTAATTAATTGGGGTAATTCATCCAACCAATACCGACGTAAAAACTTTCCCCAAGGAACGAGCCTAAAATCATCTGCAGGCTTCCCTGAATCGGCGTAACCATTTAATTTTAACACATAATCTTGTAAGTATTCAGAATAGGGGTGCATGGTTCTAAATTTATAAACCCCAATAATTTTCCCATTCTTACCTACTCTTTTCATTTTGAATAAAGGTCCGTAACTTGGACTCATATTAAAATCAGGTAACTTCGTTTTTTCTGCAGCAAAATAGGATAATCCGCCTATTTCTTCACATCCCAAAATATCAAAACCACAGGAAACTAGTCTTCCAAGAACTTCCGCTTTAGAAAGTAATCGATTTTTTCCTTTGGTAGTGAAAAAATAAAATTTCTTTAAATAGGGCAGCTTTGGGAAAATTCGATGAAACACAAAATCAAAGCCTCTAACAAGACTGTTGATTACTGGAATTTTATTTACAGCTCTCTTTTCAGATCGCGCTGTAAAAGTTTCAAACCGTCCTAAAATTATACCTCCATTTTGCAACTTTGAATTTACCTCTTCAAATTGCTTATTAATTTGACGAAAATTATTGACTTTATTTAAAAGAACAACATTTTCTATCTTTGAAAAATCACTGTATCCAGAAAGAATTTTCCCTTTCGGAACAACGAGATTGTTAGGATTTGTAATATCGATGTATTTACTAAAAAAGTGATAAGCAGACAGCCCAACTTCATTGAGGATTTGTTTCTTATTCTTAGTACTAACCGCTTTTTGTAGTAAATCAATCTCAGAAGATTCTTTAAATGAATCAAGAAAAGATTTTTTCCAATTCTGGTATACCTTGGTAGAAATACCTTCGCGTTTACATAAATCACTTTCGCTAATATCACCAATTAATCCGTCTACGACTATTCGTATTCGGTCTAAAGATGTAAAATTATCAGCTTTTTTGGATCGTAGGATCCGCTCGTGTAGGTGTGCTTTGATGTGATCTGTTTGTTCAACATCATCAGTTTCAATCTTTTTCAGCACAGACGCCTTATCTAATACCAAATCTTGGTCATTATCAGGTGCCTCAGGGGTTGAGTAAAGTTTTATCATAGCAAAATTTTTATCCAATATTACCAATTGTCCATATAACGATTTGTTCTACACCAAATCTAATTGACAACATTTATTAATAATAAAAGGAAAATTTAGCTTTAAATTGAAATTTTAAAATTTCACTTACGAACGTAAAAGTGGAAAGTGTCGGAGACAGTGAACCCTTAAATAAAAGGCTTTGCGAAACTATGGGGTTAACTGCACTAAGGCTAGACTTATGGTTGATAAGCTTCATTTTAATAACATTTCTTTTTATAGCTATGCAAACGTACGAATTATTTGATTCAAAACCAAATTAATTCATTCTAAATAAGGTGATAAAAACAATGTGTGCTTTCCAATAACCTGTTATTTAACGTATAGAACTTTCTTTACCACATTCTTAATATTCTGAAGAATTAACTCTTTTGTCCATCTATAAACATTATCATTCCACCGTTGTGGATGAAAGGTAAACATAATTTGGTTAGGAAGCTCATTCGTCTTTAGATACGCTATAATATTTTTGGTTGAATGAAACGATAAATCAAACCCACTCTCAACACGATCACGAACACTCACTTTATGCCCATCCCATCTTCTGCCTGTATCTGTTAAATAAAAAACTTTTTTAAAATCAACATCAAAATACGGTTCGGCAATTATTCCGAAATCGCGATAACTATGATCAATCCATAAGTCTTTCGAATCGTATTTTGACGCAGGACTTCCGTGCATACAAATGGTAGAAACAGGAGCCAATTTTCTAAGCGCTTGTAAATTTTCATTAAAATCTTTTATACTCGCCTCCATGTTTCCCTTACACGTAGTTATACACTCATAATGATATCCTATTTCATGGCCTAATTCTTTAATCTTAAGAATCACTTCTTCATCCCAACTTTCAGGTACTGCTCTAAAATAATACACGCCTTTTATATAATTTTCTGCCTGAATTTCTGCAAACCGAAGCGAATTGTATGGAAGCAAATCAACGTCATGACGAAGCACTATACTTTTTTCAGCAGGATTGCGTATAAATTCTTCGAAGGTTTGAAACACATATTCTTTTTCTTGCAATGCCTTTAATAATTCTTTATAAATCTTTACCGTAAAGTCCATTCTTAAAATTTAAATCGTTCTTGATACGCAGGATCGTCAAAAATAATCTTTTGACTCGCTGGATACTCTTGTACAAACCAAAGTAAAAAGGAGGTAAAATCAATTTTATCAGCAAGCATGTTTTGCCTACGTTTTTCAAATACCTCTTCAACATCTTCAATTTCCTGAATAGCCTTAATTTTAGCCAACACTCCTTCACTTGACTGAAAATTAAAAACCAATCCGTACTTTTCTTGATCTTCATTATAACACCTCACTAATGAATTTACATAAATGGAAGGTGTTCCTAAAACGCCTGCTTCTGATGCCATGGTTGCTCCTTCACTAACCACCAAACTGGCAAATGCCATCGCATCGTGCATTTTATCTGGTGGAATTTTGAATAAATATTTTTTATATCGATCTGGCACATCTCCTTCTGACGAAATAAACAATGCATAATTCTTAGACAGATATTCAACAATTTGGTCTTTGTGCTCAGCTGTAAATCCTCCTTGTCCTACATCATGTGTTGCATCCCAAGAAACAAATCTTAAAATTGCAAATTTTTGATCTCTAGGAATTTCTAAAAAACTATAAATATCCTCATTCGGTGTGAAATAAGGAGGGCTCAAATAACATAGTTCGTGATACGAGTGATATCTAAATTGTTTTTTTCCCAATTGTTCTGGAATTTCATAAGGTGTAAACACAACTTTTGAAAATGGTAAATACAATTTTATTTGTTCCATATTTCCAGTATCTTCCATGGAAATATGTGGTTTTCTAAGTAACCATGCTACTTGAGCCGCATACATAGAACCAGCACTTAGAAATACATCTGGCTTAAATTTTAAAGCTGCTTTTAACATTTTTAGATTAAACACAAGTAATCCTAAAATCTTACCGAATAAGGATTTGTATTTTTTCCCAAATGATATAAACCTAAAGCCTTCTGCCCTTAGCAAGTCAATCTCAAACTCCTTCTCTCGGCATGTAAAAAGAACCTCATGATTGTTCTTTTGCATTTCCCGTGTAAAATGTTTGAAAATGTGTACATGTGCAGGATGTCCTATATCAATTAAAATTTTCATACGTTTTTTATTTTTTCAAATATTTCAATCCAAAAACCCCAATTTTATAAAGGACAGGATTTAATATTTGCATATATCGCCCATACTCTACCAACTCACCTCCAAATTGCGCTTTAAACTTTCTCACACCATATTCTTCACCTCGAATACCTGCCCCCATAAAATCGAATTGCTTCATATTTGCATTCAATCCGTAAAGCATGACTCCCCAAGCAGTCAAGGTACTTGGATATTGATGTTTAAATGTTATGTCATTCCCACATCGGTACCAGTCATAGATTGTTTTATCATTATAAAGAAAGAAACCTCCACCAATTATTTCACCATGATACATTACCGCAATAATATTTGCGAAATCTTGACGTATCAACTCCTTAAAAAAATGAATCTCTGGCAATGGTTTTTTAACTTTTTCTTTATATGTTTTGGCAAGTACGCTATACACTCCCTGTACATTCTCTTCACTATTTTCATAAGAAATTTCACAGCCTTCGCGTAATGCTCTTCGTATCTGCCTTCTTTTTTCAGAAGTAAATTTGGCAAAGACCTCCTCTTCACTCTCTAAATTTATGAGAAAATTTTGATAGGGGATATAGTTAAAATCTTTTTCAAAAACATCTTTAACGGTTGCATAGCTCGTCGAATTTCTAATTTCAAGATAGATGGCTTTTCTCTTTACGTACTTCTGAAGCACGGATAATAATTGTTCAGCAACCTCCTTTTTAGCTATACCTTCTTTGAAAATTGGACCTCCATATACGATAGCCCTTCTACTTACTGCCTTTTTAAGTCCCTTACCGGTTGACATAAAAACTCCGGAACAAAGTCCCATTAAGTTACCTTGTTCATTCGTTATTGCACATATAAATGGTTTTGAATTTTTTTGTGTTCCCCAAAAATCAAACATTTCTGGTGATTGAAAAACAGTTCCATTTTCAGCATTTTTATTTAATTCAGTCCATTCCGATCTTTCAATATCATTGACATTGTCAATAATTTTAAAAGAAGACGGATTTGAAACCATCGGTTTATCCGTCTGTTTAAAACTAGATGTATTCAATTTAAAATTGGTTGATTTCTTTAATAAAGTAACTGCAATTTTACCTAATTTGTACAGCCTTGGCTTCGCAATATATAAAAACCTTCCGTTTTCTATTAACTCTCCACCAAATGATTTTTTAAAATCTCGAACGCCATATTCTTCATCGGGCTTACCTGCCCCCATAAAATCGAAATATTCATAGCCGTTTTTAAATGCATATTCAATTCCTGCCCAAGTAGCTAAAATACTCGGATAAATATTTTTATACTTTCGGTCTTCTCCACATACGAACCATTCGTATACAGCTCTTTTAGGAAAGAGTGCACAGACGATCCCTCCCAAAATCTCGTCCTTGAATTTAATTAAAATAAACTTAACTGATTTTTGCTCAAATAATTTTATAAAAAAATCAATGTCAGGTAGCGGTGTTTTAACTTTAGTCTTGTATAAATTATGGAGAATACCGTAATAAGCAACAATCTCTTCACGATGCTCGGCAATAACTATTTCAGCGCCTTCCTTTAAACTTCGCTTAATATACCTTAATTTACTTTTGCTAATATTTTTTCGAACAACTTCTTCACTTTTTGTCGCTAAGTGAAAATTTAAGTGGGCATTATAAATGAAATTCCGCTCTTTAAAAATGGTTTTAAATTGATCGTAGTTGAAGAAATTTCTTGTTTCAATATAGATTACCTTCTTTTTAATTTTTTGAATCAAGGCATCTAACAACATCCCAACTTCATCCGCAGAAATTGAAGAACTCAATACAGGCCCCCCATAAATAATTCCTCTTCGAGAAACATAAGATTTTATCCCATTTTCCTTATCAATGACTCCAGAAATTATACCTATTAACTGTTTCCCTTTCATCAGCGCAACACTAAAAGTCTCTTTGTTTGTAGATTCAAAAAACCCAAGGCCTTCTCTTGTTTGAAAAAAACTAAGTCCATAATAGCCATCGAGATTTGCTGTATCCAGGAGCTTCAAGGCATCATTTTTATGTAATATATTGTATTCTGTCATCAACTAAGTTTAAACTTTTTGGCTATTTTAATTATCAATAAATTTTCTCAGCCATATTTCAAGGTTAATCCATTTCCAGATTTCCTTTGAATAATCGCCCTCTCTATTTAAATGTTTTTGATATTGAGTCTTTGCCACTTCAACATCAAAATACGGTCTAGAAGCAAAACTATCCGAGGCCAACATCGTATCTATATACGATTTAAATTTTTCTGTTCTAAACCATTTAGCTCTCGGATTGGTAAATCCTTTTTTATCTTTTCGCTGAGTTATTTTTTCGGGCAAAATATCTTTCAACGCTTCTCGCAAAATATGTTTCGTTTCTCCTTTGTAAATTTTCGATTTAGAAGGGGTCGCTATGGTTGCTTCTACCAACCTATAATCTAAAAATGGCACTCTCGATTCAATTGAAAAATGCATGCTGTTTAAATCTTCCCATCTCAAAAGATGTTCTAATTTATATTCAAAATGCTGAATCAAAGAATCTGTCAAGTCCTTAGGAGCATAAAGCATTTTATTAATTGAATTATTCCCCGCGTATTTATGAATAAATGATTTGTTAATAGATGGAAAATGCTGGCTATTTAACTTACTTTGCATTTTATCTGGCAAGAAATAATAGAGCATATACTTTAAAGCCGTAGGTGATTTATGCTTTTTAAAATAATCAATATTCTCAAGGAAAAACCGTCCAAATTTTAATTTCTTTAACAGTTCCTTATAATAACTACCAAAAAAATAGTGATACCCCGCTAATTGTTCATCGGCACCTTGTCCATCTAAGGTTACTGTAACGTGCTTTGAAGCCAATTCCATTACTTTGAATTGGGCATAAGGCCCTATGTCTGGTACAGGTTCATTGTGTGCATCAATAAAAGTTTCAAAATCATTATAGAAATCATCTGCACCGGGTGAAGTATAATACATATGCTTCACCATGGATTTAAACTCATCAATATATTCGCTTTCATCCGTTGGCTCATCTTTTCCATACACTGCCGAAAATGTGCTGAGTTCTTTTAAGTCAAAATCGTTTATTAAGGCAGTCACAATCGAGGAAGAATCGATCCCCCCACTCAAAGAGACTCCAATAGGTACATCTGCTCTTAATCGCAATTTTAAGGAATCGTTAAATAAGGCTCTATACGCTGTAGGTGTTAATTCTTTTTGATTACGAATTTTATCCTTTAACACATACCATCGTTTAAAATCAACCGATCTATTTTTAATGCGTGCGTATGTACCGTGCTGCATTTTAAAAATTCCCTTAAAAAAAGTTTGTTCGGTATGATCAGTTCGGTTGTATAGTAAATAATCTAGAATAATTGGGTCATTCGGTTCTTTCGCTGGTAATAAGGGTAAAATGGATTTAATTTCCGATGCGAAAATAAAGCGATTTTCATCTTGGTAATAATAAAATGGCTTAATCCCAAATCGATCCCTAGCTGCAAAAATCTCCTTCGTTAACGTATTGTAAATTACAAAGGCAAACATTCCATTTAACTTATCTAAACAGGCTGCTCCCCATTCTTGATATGCTTTAAGGATAACTTCGGTGTCCGTACCCGTGTGAAAGGTATATTTATCTTGTAATTCTTCTTTTATTTCAACATAATTAAAAACCTCACCATTAAAGATCATTACCAATGACGAATCATCACTGAACATAGGTTGATGACCTGCAGGACTTAAATCCAAGATACTCAATCTAACAAAACCTAATCCAATCGCATCCTTCAAATAAATTCCCTCATCATCAGGACCACGATGTTTCATCTTAGACATCATCAACCGCACCTCTTTTTCAGAGACCTTTTGGTCGTTAAAATTGATTATTCCAGCTATTCCACACATTAGTTTTCCAGTATTGATTGATAAATTTTCTTGATTTTTTTCGCCACAACTCCTGCTTCTAAATGACTGATATCAACACGTCCATTGGTTCGTTTTCCAAACGCCAAAGCCAATCGAATTTTTTCAGCCAAGTCCTGTGCATCAAAGGAGCATAAATAACAACCTTCTGTATTTCCAATGACTTCTTTAACATCACCTACATCTGTAGAGACAATAGGAATATTGCAAGCCATAGCCTCTTTTATTACGTTAGGTGACCCCTCATTGTACGAGGTCAATATAAAAACACTACTATCATTTAAATATTGTGGAAATTCATCGTGACTAATCGGAAAAGGATTTACTAAGGTCAATTCTTTATCGTTCAATATGGCCAAAGCAGATTCTAAGAGTTGATAATTCTTTCTCGGATTAGTTATATCAGCGAGATACAAAAGTTTATTTTTAGCCAACTCATTATTAAAGGGTTTAAATTGCTCAAAATCAACGCCATTAGGAATGATGTGAGCCTTTTTTTTATACGGAATTACGTTTAATATGTTTTTAGATTTTACAATGATTTGTTTAGAAAACAACAAGGCTATTTGGGTCAAAAACATTCCAAAATAACTCGACCAAACTCTTTTTCCCTTTGAATTAAAATCACCATAGGCATCATCTCCCATAACCGAAAGAACCATAGGGGTTCGCAAAAAAGAGAGGATACATAAAAATCCAATTAACCCATAATGAGCGTGAATTATATCATATTTATGCTCTTTTACGTGTTTTCGAAGACTTTTTATATGTTTAAAATATCCTTTAAATCCATGACCTTTAACAGGATAAAAATCAAGGTCAACCCCTTCTTTTCTCAAGGATAATCCTTGACTTTTAATAAAGGTAACAATACCATCCTTCTGATGTGAATTACCACTACTTACAAATAATACCTTCATTTCCTTTTTATTTACACATTACGTATACGATCATATACAGATCTATACTCATTCACTTTATCTAACACATTAAATTTCTGACCTACTGTTTCAAACGCTTTTTGACCAAAAGTTTTTCGTTTTCCAGCATCCTCTAAAAATCCATTAATTTCAACGGCAAGCTTTTCTGGCTGTTTTGCGGGTAATAAAATTCCATTTTCACCGGTTAATAATTCAACAGTTCCTCCAACCCCTGTCCCAATAACTGGTTTTTTTAATGCCATAAACTCTAATAAAGCATTGGATATTCCTTCTGTAAATGTTGCGAGAATTCCAATATCACACATATTCATGTATGACTCCGTATCTGATATTTTTCCCAAAAACCTAATATGATTTTTAAATGCTTTAGGTATTAAAGATTCCAATGCATGCGTTTCTCCCTCTCCAATACATAAAAAAGTAACATCTAAACGTTGTTTCAAAATGATTACAGCCGCTTTTACATAAGAATCATAATCCTTCTTTTCATAAATTGTTGCGACCATTCCCACTACATATTTGGTTTTAATCTGTAATTCTTCTTTTAATCTGTCTGGATTTTTCAACCCATTAATTCTTGTAAAATCGAAACCATTATAAATGACCATACTTTTATCGCTTGGAGCCTTAAACGCATTCAATCCAGCCTGCGTGTTTGCAATAATTAAATCTGAAAATTTAAAGGGTATGGTATGCCCTAACAGAGATTTTGACACCTTCATTGGGACAGAAGTAATTTGGCTATTTATCATAGGAACACTTAACAACAATTTTGTTGGAATTGCATAAATTGCTACCATATTTCCCCAAACGTGAATTACATCGGGGTTAAATTTTTTTGCAACTTTATAAAACTTATAAAAAACCCTTGGATCCTTTTTTATCCCTTTTCTTTCAGTGTAAAAAATGTTCGTTCTTGTTTCATAAATAGCAGTATAATGGATTTCCTTGGTAGTGAGTACCAGTCCAATTTCAACATCAGCTTGTTTAGACAAACTTTTTATAAGCTCAACTAAACGCCTTTCTTTACCACCTGCTCTTAGGCTTTCTATATAAAACAGTATTCTCATCTAGTTCTTTTGCCTATTATTTCTCAATGTTAAACAAAAATCAATAAGCTTCTCTTTATAACTCCATTGGTCAAAAAATGCCTTCCCAGTTTTGTATCCATTTAGCCCAATTTCTTTTGCTTGGTCTAAATTATCAACAACAAATGTCATTTTCTCACTTAATAATTTAGCTGTATTTTCCATAGCAATTAACGCGTTTTCTCGATCGACAAAATAATATTTTATCTCTCCATAATAGGTCGTTATTATTGGATTCTTGGATGCTAAATATTCTGCTATTTTTTGAGGAAACCGAGCTTCATCTTTTAAACTATCACTTAAAGGAATTAATAAGGCGGTTGCACTTTTGTACAAACCAACTAATTCTGCATAGGGTAAGTTTGACACTATTTTTATCAGTTGTTTTTTAGGATGTTCATTTACCGCTGTACGTACTGAATCTATCCCATTTCCATGAACCACTAGATACAAATAACACGTAGCATTTTCTACCAATTTATACGCCTCTAAGATGGATTGTATCGCTGAAAAATACAAGGCACTCCCCACATATAAGAAATAAGGATCCGTTTTCTTAGGTTCAATTTTATCGAAAAAATTATAGTCGGATAAAGGTGGAATTTTTATCATAGGCAGCCTAGGCCTTTTCTTTTTTACCGATGAAATTAAATATTCACTAATGGGAATTATGCCATCTGTAAAATACATAAAGTACTTATCAAATAACGTATCATTAAACTTTGCATAGGCATGATAATGATTAAAACTCGTTCTATATTCTACGTAGTGGGTAATTAATTTTGCTCTAAATAGTTTGGTTATAAAGCGATATAAAATCAATTCAAAAAAATCTCCATCGGGATAAAAGAAAACTAGATCCAGTTTCTTTTTAAAACCAAGTTTAAACAAGAGTACTATTTCATTCCAACGACCAATAAAACTGTAATACCGTCTTTTTATAAAACTATTTGCTCTAAAAGGAGTTGGCGTTGTATACAAATATTGTAAATTCCCAATTTTACCATTTGACTTTACCGTCTTTTTGTTTTCGCTTGTAGGCGCATGCATGGCTCTATTATTGATGGCTAAGACAGTATAATCGTCTTCTCCAAAAATAGCATATAGTGCTAAACATCGATTGACTGCTGCACCTTTTGAATGCGGAATTCCAGACAGTCCAACATGAACTATATTAACCTTTTTTTTCATTAAGTCTTTTTACTCTAATTTTTTTATTACGCGACAGGGGTTTCCAGCGGCTATCACATTGGCTGGAATATCTTTAACCACAACACTATTTGCTCCAATAACTGTATTTTCACCAATAGTGACTCCTTTTAAAACAACACTATTAATCCCTAACCAAACATTGTCTTCAATAACTACGGGAGCACTTTTTACTCCTTCACTGGTATGGCGTAATTTAGGGTCGATAGGATGCCAATCAAAATCAGTTATAAGCACATTTGCACCCGACAACACATTTTCTCCAATTTGTATCGATTGAGCTGCACCTATGACTGTCCCACTAAAACCAGATTTTTCTCCAATTTTAACGATAGCTCCTTCATGAAACGTAGAAATCATACAACGACGATTAAGCCCAATTAAATTAGAGGTTTTATCTGATCTAAACGTACAACCCGGGCCAATATCAATAATTGAATTAAAACTTCGTCGAACGTAGGTTTTCCCATAAAACCTAACTTTAGGTTTAATTTTCACCCCTTTTAAACGAAAAATAAAATAGTTCCATACAGTACAAAAAAATGAATAAATCATTAATCTATACGCTCTTAACTTTCCAAAGACAAAGCCTGAAAAATCGGTGTCAATTTTATTCTTCAGTTTTGAAATCATACGACATAGTTATTATACACATCAATAAGCCCATTCTTCAACGCTATTTTAGGACTCCAGTTTAAATCTTTTAACTTACTAACATCCAATAGTTTTTGAAATGTACCATCAGGTTTTGAGTGATCCCATTCAATTGTTCCTGTATACCCCACAATTTCCTGTACCAAGTAAGCCAATTCTTTAATGCTTAGATCCATTCCACAACCAATATTGATATGTGTATTTCTAACTTCTTGCTTACCCGATGCCACTTGTGAAAAATCAACATTCTTCATAATGTAATTCGATGCGTCTGCCAAATCATCAGCGTGTAAAAATTCGCGTCGTGGATTTCCAGAGCCCCAAAGGGTTATGGTTACCGATGAATCTTTCTTTATACCGTAAGCTTCTAATTTTTCAAGGAGTATACGTTCATCACTATTTCCATCAACTCCCTCTATTGGATTCTTATTAAAATCTTGCCTTATGGCGTCCCAATCATTATTCATCAAGGCTTTACCTAGGTGCATTTTTCTTATTAACGCAGGTAAGACATGAGATTTCTCCAAATCGTAATTGTCATTTTCACCATATAAATTAGTCGGCATTACGGCAATAAAATTTGTTCCATACTGCAAATTATATGCTTCACACATTTTGATACCCGCAATTTTTGCTATCGCATAAGGTTCATTGGTGTATTCTAATTCACCAGTCAACAAATACTCTTCCTTTAAGGGTTGTGGTGCATTTTTGGGATAAATACACGAACTCCCTAGAAATAATAACTTTTCAACATTATGAAGATACGATGCGTGAATTACATTATTCTGTATTTGAATATTTTCATAAATAAATTGTGCCCTATAGGTATTATTAGCTACAATTCCACCAACTTTCGCCGCTGCCAAATAAACATAGTTTGGTTTTTCATTTTCAAAAAATTTATTGACGGCAACCCCATCGGTTAAATCTAACTCTGACGATCTTCTTCCAATTAAATTGGTATAACCATCGGCCTCTAAACCTCTCCAAATGGCAGAACCAACCATTCCCTTATGTCCTGCTATAAATATTTTAGAATCCTTCTTCATTCTCCTAATGTTTACTCAAAATAATTTAATGTTTTATACCCTCCTTCTTTTAAATATTGATCCTTCTGCATCATTTTTATATCACTTTGCATCATATCTTTAACCAATGCTTTTAAATCATATTCTGGTTTCCAACCTAATTTATTAAATGCCTTACTTGGATCTCCAATGAGTAAGTCTACTTCGGTAGGTCTAAAATATCTTGAATCTACCTTCACAACTTCTTTTCCAATTTCTAATTGGTATTTAGGATTATTACACGCGTGAATTATTCCTATTTCATCTACCCCTTCCCCCTTAAATTCTAACTCAATACCAACTTCTAAAAATGCCATTTTCACAAAATCTCTCACTGTCGTTGTAATTCCCGTCGCAATAACCCAATCTTCAGGTTTATCAGCTTGTAAAATCATCCACATCATCCGTATATAATCTTTAGCATGTCCCCAATCGCGTTTCGCATCTAAATTACCGAGATAAACCTTATCCTGTAATCCTAAGGCAATCTTTGCCGTTGCTCTTGTAATTTTTCTAGTTACAAATGTTTCACCTCGAATAGGTGATTCATGATTAAATAAAATACCGTTACAAGCAAACATCCCATAGGCTTCACGATAATTTACGGTAATCCAATAGGCATACATTTTCGCCACCGCATAGGGTGACCGAGGATAAAATGGGGTTGTTTCTGATTGAGGTACTTCTTGTACTAATCCATAAAGTTCTGAAGTAGAAGCCTGGTATATTTTAGTCTTTTTCTCTAGGCCCAATATTTTTATCGCCTCCAATAAGCGCAAAGTTCCCAAACCATCAGCATTTGCCGTATATTCTGGTGTATCAAAACTCACCTTCACATGTGACATTGCGGCCAGATTATAAATTTCATCAGGCTGCGTTTCCTGAACGATTCGTATAAGATTCGTACTATCTGTCATGTCTCCATAGTGCAAAATAAAATTTGCATTATCTACATGAGGATCTTGATAAAGGTGATCTATACGGTCTGTATTAAACAAAGACGACCTTCGTTTAATACCATGAACGATATATCCCTTTTTCAAAAGAAATTCACTTAAATATGCTCCATCTTGTCCTGTGACTCCTGTAATCAGCGCTGTTTTTTTGGTCATAGTTCTCATTTTTTTGGTTCTACCCTCAATGAAATTGAGGGTCAATATCTTTACGGATTAATTTATTCATTTTTATTATCAAAAACACCCGAAACGCTAATGTATACGGGTCAATTTTTGCTACCTGTACCGAATCCCGTACGCGATTTAAAATTCTCTTCGGGACTACGCGTTTTATAAAGGATTTAACCGATTTAATACGGTAAATATTGGGTTTCTTTTTCTCTTTAATTCCAGATAGAATCTCGGTTAAAAAATCCTTTGAAAATAATTGAGCAGCAAATTCACCTTCAATTTCTTTCACTATTAGTTCTATAAACGGTTTCGAACTTATAATATTGGATGACGAAGCAATTGCACTACTACGCGCATAATTGATTTTTGGACTTACCTCATCAATGATTTTTTTAAATAGTTTTTTATCAGTTCGCAAGTGGTCAGGTTGCTTCCTCACCTCTTTGAGAATTGCATTTGATAACAGAGGACTTATTTGCTCAACATAGGATAATTTCAAATCAGAAAGCGCAGCCAATATCGTAGGTAATCGGTACTCATGATAAATCCGATCACGCCATCCTGCGATAGTTTCAAATTCCTTTTTAACTAAATTTTCTGGAACTTCTTGGGCTGGAATTCCAAACTTGCGATATTCTTTTAAATTGACAAAATCTTCACATAGGGCAAAATCTAAACTGTGCTTCGCCGCTGTAACAGAGTTTACATCTTCCCATCCATAGCCTTCATCTCCTCTAATAATTCCGCGCACTCCATCTTCAAAAAGAGTTTTCCAAATTTTAAACCCATCTAAATATCCTGATATATGATCAATCCTTCCTTCCCCATTCTTGATAAACCTATCAATAATGGATTCAAGCTTCTCATCCGGGATATCTGTCGAATAATACTTATGACTAACATTCAATTCATTAACCAATTTCTTTGCAATAAATGCATCATTTCCCTTAACCTTAAGCGATGACTTTAGCCCCCAAGTAATGGTTTTTAAACCTGTATTCTTCCCGAATTTTGCAAGAAATAATAAAATCCCACGACTATCATAGCCTCCTGAAATAGGCAGTATCCACTTCGATAAATCAAGATTCAAATTCCTAAATGTTCTGTCAATCGCATTTTTTAAGTTTGATTCGAAATGTAAATCATCACCTGCTTTTTCTTCAAAATGAACTTCATTCTTAATCTGGGAAAGTTTCCAAGTAGATTTATTTAAGGTAATTGACGCATCTGTCGGCACTCTTTTTAATCGTTTATCCCAAGAAAATTGGGGTCCTAAGCTTCCCGTTGACAACATCCAAGGAATCACTCTTTCATCAAATTCGAAGCTCTCTAAAAGCATGATTATTGCGCGTTGTGAAGTAGATGCAATTAGTTTATCCTCATCAAAATAATACCAAATCGTTCTAGAGGCTACTATATCTGAAACAATTTCAAATTTTGATTCATCATTTCGAAACAAAGCAAACGAACCATCAGGGAAGTCCGAATTACAAGTATCCCAATCATTGCTATCTACAAACAACTCTCCCAACAACACACTTTGCTCTTTGATTAAAACAGACTTTGGAGGGTTCATTATACCAAACCCACCATATTGGTTTGTTTTAATTAATGGAGACTCAGGAATAATATTATCAGGAGAAATTGCGTGGCAAATTTTGCTTAGCCTTTCATCCACGTTTAAATCAGTTGGATTTCTGTACTGTATATATATAATTTTTGACATAAATTTCGAGTATAATTAGTTCTCTTGAAGATTAAAAAACAACTATCGTAAATAGGTGTCATTTCTTTCTCGACTCTTCTTAATTTTCGAAGGAATGCCATACGATACAGAATTATCACCTAAATCTTTATTCACTAATGAACAGGCCCCAATAACGTTGTAGTTTCCAATGGTAACTTTCTCAATAACTGCGGTGTTCATCCCAATAGCTGTTTCATTTCCAATGTGAACCCCACCTGCTAAAACAGCCTTTGGTCCAACACTGGAGAAATTACCCATCGAAACGTCATGTTCTATAGTAGCATGTGTATTTAGTATATTGAAATTCCCTAATTTAACCGAACTATTGATTATCACTCCGGGCATTATAACATTTCCATACCCTAAACGAACCGAAGGTGAAATAAGCGCTTGAGGGTGAATAACATTTATAAACTCTAGGTCAAAATCTGCTATTTTTTCACTGATTTTTTTTCGATTATAATTGTCTCCAATTGCAATTACACATTTTTTTACCTTGTAGACCTCCATGAGCTTAGGTAGATCTGCAATTCCACCTAAAACTTTATAATCCAATGTTTTTTCACTATTTTTTCTTCTAAAATCATCTATGAGTCCAACAATTGTTAGGTTCTCTAGGGATTCAATTATATCAATAATGACCTTTGCATGGCCAGAAGACCCAATAATGATGACATTATTACTGACCATTTTCAATAATTTTACAAATTGCGATAACCTCCTCCGGTGTCAACTCAGCATATATAGGTAAGCAAATTACTTTTTCTGTAATGGTAGATGCTACTTTTAGATTATTTCTGTTTGCCGAGTCAAACGAACTGTACAGTGGAAAATCAGAAATTAGAGGATAAAAATACCGTCTTCCAAAAACGTTATGTTGTTTTAAAAACTCATATAATTCATCTCTAGATTTTCCATAAGAAGCTTCTACATAGATTGGAAAATACGAATAATTATAATCCTCTACCCCCTCAACGATGGCTAAGGTATTGATCCCTTCTATTTTTGACAATTGCTTCACATAAAGCGCTGCAAGTAACTTTCTTTTTTCAATATATTTTTTATAGTGCTTTAATTGAAGTAGTCCAAGAGCAGATTGCATTTCATTCATTTTGGAATTAATTCCTGCCGCAATCACCGTCACCTCATCTTTAAAACCAAAGTTTTTCAAATAATCAATGCGTTTCTTTGTCTTCTCATCATGTGAGATAATCGCTCCTCCTTCCATGGTATTAAACACCTTTGTCGCATGAAAACTCAATATAGATAGGTCTCCGTAATTTAATAAAGACTGTCCTTTATAGTTAACCCCAAAGGCATGCGCTGCATCATAAATTACCTTAAGACTATAGGTATCAGCAATATCCTGTATCTTATCGACATCACAAGGGTTTCCATACACGTGCACCGGCATAATTGCCGTTGTTTTGGCCGTGATTGCTGCCTCAATCTTTTCTGCATCTAAATTATTGGTCTTTGGATCAATATCGACAAAAACAGGGGTCAAATTATTCCATATCAAAGAATTGGCCGTAGCCACAAAAGTATAAGGGGTGGTAATAACTTCACCGGTAATTCTAAGCGTTTGTAAAGCGGTTAATAACGCTAACGTACCATTGGTGAATAGGGAAACATATTTAACACCTAATTCCTTTGCTAAGGCTTCTTCAAGTTCTCTGTGAAATGGACCGTTATTTGTTAAAATCTTACTCTTCCATATTTTTTCTAAATACGGCTTGTACAAATCTAAGTCTGGTAATGAAGGTTGAGTTACATAAATGGGGTTTTCAAATTTCATTATTATAAGGTGTTAATCAATTGAATATATTTTTCTATTTGCTCTTCTTTGGTAATTTTTCTTTTTGTCATTTCACGACAATTCTCCCTTATAATTTTGAGTTTATCAGGTGCTACATTTACCATTTTCTCAATACCCAAAAACAGAGATTTTGGTTCATCATCCTTTACCAACATTCCGGTTTGCATGTCAAATACAAATTCATTTGCATAGCCATGATCTAAAGACACTACAGGTACAGAACACAATAATGATTCAGTTATTGTATAAGGACCAACTTCTTGTAATGATGCTGAAACAAATAAATCAGACATGGTATACATATCCACTAACCTACTTCTTTCGACGCTATTAATAGCAGTATATGGTAATTTACCCCCTAAATTTCCAATAACCTTCTCTAACTCATTCCCTATGATAAACAGATGTAGTTTCTTTTTAACGACCTCTTCTTCAGAAAAATGAGATAGTGCTTTAAGGATAATTTCAATTCCTTTTCGTTTATGGGTAAGAAATTTGGCCATAATTAAAATAACGTAGGCATCCTCTGGCAAATTATGTGCTTTTCTAATTTCTTGCTTTTTCTGCTCAGAAACGGGTTTAAACGTATCTGTATCTAAAGAAAGGTATATTTTTTCAATGCGTGAATCTTTGAATAAGGCACTTTTCCTTGCTCTCGCTAATAACCAGTCTGACCCAATTACTGGAATAATCGTTAAATTTTCTCTATATTTTTTATGATTTTCAAGTACCGTGTGTGTAATGTTCTTATACCTTGAGTCCATAATCGCAGGACAATCCTGACAACTCTTTTGATATCCTTTGCAATCCCAAGCATAATGACATCCACCTGTAAACGGATGCATATCAGCAAACTGCCAAATAATTGGCGCATTGGTAATTTCTTGTAATTCTGCTAAATTCTTATAGGAAATAAAATTTTGTGCAAAAATTACAATAATAACATCTGGAATAAATCCTGTTTTTTTTAAAATTTTCTTTGTAGCATATTGCTGCTGGCTAAGTTCTTCTTGATCAAAATGATATTCTGGTAATGTTCTAAGCCCCTTATTTTGCTTGTTTAATTTAAGTCTTCTAGCTATTTTATTGCGTATTTTTTTATACAGATAGCCCCATTTATTTTGGATACTTTCAACATCTTTTTCTGGGTAAGCATCAAAGTTCTCGACAATTAACTTGGTAATATATCCTTTCTTTTTAAATCCAGTATAAATATCATGGGCAACAATTCCTGCTGTTTTATAGGGATGGGACGTAGATAAGATCAAAACTTTCCTTACTTGTTCCATAATCCAGTTGCGGTTTTATTAATGATTTTTTTATACTGAATTGGTGATAATATGATTCCATTAAAATTACTTAAAATCATAGCAATCAACAGGCTTTTCATCCCCCATTGCAGATATTTTATCATGACAATACTCGCTACGATAAATATGACAGAACCTAAAAAGGCACTGTACATTTGGATTTTAATTTTCCCAACTCCATTAATAAACATCACATAAATTCCTCCAAATGTATACGTCATAAAATAAATGTATAACGTAAGTGAAAGTTCAAAGGGTACTTTCACTTTATCACCCACCCACAAGTAGTAAAATTTATCTGCAAAAAGGAGCATTACAATTCCTACAACCCCTGTAAGCATCCAGAACTTAAGCAATTTAGCTACCGAATTTTTAATCCATTGAATATCATCTTTCGCCCAAGCTTCTGTATATGCAGCCCAAAATGGCGTCAAGATTATCGAAAAGATCATGGTAATTATTTGAAAATACTTATACCCGATATTATATACCGTTACTTCAGAAGTTCCAAAATATTGAGCAATAATTAAATTACTCGATTGATAAATTATGAGCCCAGCAATTTGAATAAAAAAGAACTGTACACCTAAATTTAACAAATTCCTCGCATACCCAAAGTTAACACTTTTGAAAGACGGAGCAATATGCTTATAGTGCGTACTATAAAAGTAAATTGAAGCTACTAACAATACTAAAACGGGGATGCCACTAAAAACCCAACTCACATAAATTAACGATCCTTCGGTAGTTTGTGTGAGAATATAAACGATAATTAACACCATTAAATTCCCAATAGGTCCAAACAAATTTGCAACCGCCGGTCGTTGATCAGCCAGAAGTACAATATTCATCAATTGGATCAAAAAGCGAACGAAGAAAAATCCAAAAACAACAAAAGCCACATTTCGCAACTCCTTCGTCAAGGATGCATCAGTATTTAAAACAACGGTCCAATCAATAAAAAAATTCGCTACAAAAAAAACAGTAGCTACCACCAAGATTACCATTCCCAAAATGGCATAGGTTGTACTGACATAAATTTTACCTAAGGCATAATCTTTAACTGCCAAGGCTTCAGCTAATTTATTTTTCAGTCCATTTCCTAATCCAATTTCAAAAAAAGTTATGTATCCTATTAATGAAGTTAATGTTAACCAAATTCCATACACATCTTTATTTAGGTAATCAATCGTAACCCTCACCAATAAAAAGCCAACGACCATACTTACACCTTTAATTAAAAAAGACGCAACAATATTTTTTTTAGCTTTGACTGATCGTTCATGACCCTCGAAGAATTTTTTAATTTTTTTAATCATGTAAGCAAGGTTTCTTCATTATTACTGTTTTCCACAAAATATTTACTATAAACAATCATCAATAACAATCCCATTTGAAGCGCGTCAAAGGTCACTAGCGTTGCATTTGCGAGTGCAAAGCCCAAATACCCTAGAAACGGAGCCCACATTCCCGAAATCTTAGCCTCTAAATAGAGTTTTCTTAAGATTAAGAATAAGAATCCTAAAAAGAAAAATCCCCCAACGATACCGTATAAATAAAGTAGTGACAAATACCCTACATGAATTTGAGACGATCTACCTGCTAAAGCTCTTGTTAATTTATAACTTTGCTTTCCAGTTCCTCCCATTCCATATTTAATATTTCCAGTTCCAAAAATCGGATTGTCTTTAAAAAATTTACCGAAAATAGTAAATGCCAATAATCTTGAACTCGCTGATTTTTCATTTATATCTGCTTTATCACTTTCTAAAATTCGCTCTTCCACAATTCCGTTAATATCAATCCCCACGGTACTGAGTGCAAATGAAGTCCCCACTAATAGAATGGGTAATATGATGATATATTTATATATACGCTTCGTAATATCTTTATGCTTTATAAATAAAACAGCAAAAACAAGCAATCCATTAACCATGGTCCATCTTGCCTTGGTCAACAATACAAATAACAAGCCTGCCAATAACCACGGTAAAATTTTCTTTTTACGCCTATCTTCATATTCCACAATAGCTATATATAAGGGTACAAAGGTAAATCCAGCAGCCATACTACCAATCCATGAATAGATTGATGGAAGTCTATTGTCATTATCACTTTGTGAAAAATCTGGATTAACTAAATCGTCTCTTAAGAAAAAATTAGGGTCTACGACTTGTTGATAGACAATGACGATCACGGCAATAATCATAAAAATCTTACTCCACCTATAAATAAAAGCGAATTGTTTTTTTGTAATAGATACATTTTCTAGAATGAACATTAGATTAAACCCACCTATAATGTAGTTTTTAAAGAGATATATGACTTTAAATTCTCTTTGAAGGCGGTATAAATCTGAATAAAAAACATAAATGATAAACAACAAATAAAACAGTAAGTATGTGGGAAATTTTACGGGTCTATTTGGCTTTCTATATAATAAGACCAAGGCAACTCCTATATAAGAAAAGAGTTGCAATATGGACTGAAAATCCATTCCAGCTCCAAAATAAGTAATAAAGGCAACAATGGGTCCAAAGACCAACACCTTAATTAAAATGACATTAAATGTTATTTGATTTTTACCCACAATAATTTCTATAATATGCTATTGTAGCTTGTAGTCCCTTCTTTAAAGAAGTCTTCGGTTTCCATCCAATAGTTGTATAACTTGAATTGACATCTGCATTTTTTTCCTGTTCCATTGGACGATCTTTTTCAGGAGAAAAATTGGGCTTTACCCCTTGGTCTACAAGCTCAAGTGTTAAATTGACTATTTCCTTAATGGATATAGATTTACCCGACCCAAGATCTATGGTTTTACCTTCGATATCTTCAACAAGTAACATGCGCATTAACCCCTCGACAACATCATCCACAAAAACCCAATCAATCATTCTCACACCACTACTAAATACTGGCGATTCACCTTTCAATGAAGTTAAAATTGTATATGGAATTAATTTGGTTACATCTACTTGCCCAGGCCCATATACCATGTATAACGAAGCAGTCACTACCGGGGTATTATACAAATGATAAAACATTTTGGCATAATTAGAGGCTCCGATTTTTGCTGCTGCATAGGGAGAACTAGGTACCGATTTATTTTGTTCTCCTTCTTCAAAGGACCCAGCTAAAACCAGCCGAGTCACTTTGTGATTATGCACTGCATTTAGTAGATTAACTGTAGTTACCAGATTGGATTTAAATGTCGTTGATACATACTTTTGATCTCTCGCACCAAGTACATGACTAGCTAAGTGTATTACATAATCAAACGAAACGGTAGTAAAAATTTCATTTACAAAATTTTCATCCGCCAAATCACCTTGAAACCAATGAATATTTTTGGTAGCATCTTGAGCAGCTCTTGACACACCATAAATATTCACGTCAAACTCCATTAATTTTAAGGTTAAGTTTGAACCGATAAAACCAGTTGCACCAGTGATTAATACATTTTTCCCTGCTAGCTTACTAAAATTCATTTTCATTACTTAATTAACTCAACTTCTCGTAGCAAATTTACGGCTAATAACGCTTGAGTTGCCATATTTATGATATAAAAATCAAGTCCTGATTTTTTCGCAATATCAACGAGTGAATTCTCACCATCGGATAGATTTAACACCCATAGCAAAGCCATCTGAAACTCTTTCGTATTATGCTGACCACCAATCTGTTTAAACAAACCCCTTCGCCCCAATTGCGGTTCTCCTTTAGGGTTAGTATTCAAAAACGTTCGGTCATTTTCAGCCATCGTAATTATGGCTGAGATTACCTCAAAAGATTCTATTAATTTCTTTTGATCTATAAATGTCAAATCATCGGCCGAAGTATGGTATTCAGGAAACTCCCCATGTAGCGCTCTTGTAAGTCTACCCACTGGCAAATTAAATCCAGGTGAGCAAAATTGTCGTTCATCATATCCATAAGGAGAAAATTCTAAGAGTTCACTTTCTACATCTGAATTCTGAAAATACGTTTCCACGATTGTATCTATTAAAGCATCTCCTCTTCTAGACTTTTTATAATGAAATGGCCCTTTATCCCCTAATAAAGAAAGGACTAAACCAAACTTAATTCGATCTAATCTATCTTCATTTAAACTAAGCCAAGTAATGGCTCCAATGGTTACTGGTAAAAATAAAATTCTGTAAGAATACCGCGTTGATTTAGTATTCAACAAAGCACCTAACTGTGCCGCAACTGACATCCCTGTTAAATTATCATTTGCCAAAGATGGATGACAAATATGTGTCACAAATAAAAATTCTTCTTCTGACTCCCCCGGATGGTAAAATTCGCCATAAGTTAAGTGTCCATTAGAAAGTTCTGAGTCAATAAACACCTCATAGCGATCTTCTTTTAGTTTCACATAGTCATTATGCGCCAAACAAAACCCCCAATTTTCATTGTAATAGGAAGTTCTATACGGTATCCATGTTGGATGATCTGGTAAGGTAAATAAATGCTTTTTAAGTTCAGAAAGATCAACTTCTTTATGTACAGGCACACTATAATTGAGCAGGTGTAAATTTGACACGCTAAAATCAATTATTTTTTCACCTTTACTATTTTTAACCCAAGCCTCTCTCACGTTCCATTCCTTCGGCACCTCCCAATCGAGCACCTTTGTTCCTGTAGGAATCTCATGGATTTCTAACGGAACGTGTTGCTTAAGTATCGCTAGTGATTTCCGAACCCCATCCCCCGTAATACTTCTATTAATTGGATACAATTCTTCAATCAAGGACATTAATTTAGTTGACTGATCACTATGTTGTATTTGGTCCATTAAAACTTAAAGAATCATTAGTTCAGGAATAAATTTAACGAATTTACCATCCCATTCTCTGATATAGGATAATTGATTTGAAATTTCCTCAGTCAAATTCCAAGGAATAATAATTACATAATCTGGTTTTTCATCCTTTAGGGTTTGTTCTTCCACCACAGGTATATGACTGCCAGGTAAAAATTTACCCTGTTTATGTGGAGATAAATCAACCACAAATTTAATGAGGTCCACCCCTTTAATTCCACAATAATTAAAGAGTGTATTTCCTTTAGAAGCCGCTCCATATCCAACTACCGTTTTCCCCTTCTTCTTTTGTTCAATTAAAAAAGTCCAAGTATCATATTTTATTTGCTGAATTCGCTCTTGGTAACCACGATAATAGGCTAAACTATTGACTCCTTTCGCTTTTTCTTGATTGAGTAAGGCAGCCACATTGGGCGATATCTCTTTCGATTGATCATTTTTATGTTTGGCGAAAATACGTAATGAACCTCCATGTGTAGGAACTATTTCGACATCAAACATTTGCAAACCTTGAGATTCAAAGATGCGATTTACCGTATAAAACGACAAATAAGAAAAGTGTTCATGATAAATGGAATCAAACAAGCAATCTTCTACAAGACGCACGAGATGAGGGAACTCCATGGTTATTACTCCATCGTCTTTTAAAGCCAATTTCATTCCTTGTACAAAATCATTAATATCCGGAACATGGGCCAACACATTATTTCCCAAAATTAAATCGGCTTTAGTTCCGTTGCCTACCAACTTTTCTCTTGCAAAGTCAGCACCAAAAAAATCAACGATGGTTTTAATTCCTTTTTCAGCAGCTACTTTGGCAGTATTAGCCGTTGGATCAACTCCTAAAACAGGGACGTTTCGCTCTTTAAAATATTGCAACAAATACCCGTCATTTGAAGCAATTTCAATCACCTGTGACTGTTCGTCAAATCCAAAACGATCAATCATCATTTCAACATATTTCTTTGAATGTGCTAAAAGAGAAGTTGAATACGATGAAAAATAGGTGTACTCTTCATCAAATATTTTATCTGCTTTTTCCATTTCATCCACTTGTACTAAAAAGCAGTTACTACACGTAAATATTTTTAGTGGATAATACGTTTCAGGCGCATGTAATTGCTGCGCAGTCAACATATCATTTGAAATGGGTGAATAATCTAAATCGGCAAATACATTTGTTAATTCGGTGTTGCAATGTCTACAATTCATATTTATTTTTTAAAAGATATATCTAAAGTCAAAAACGTTCTTTTGTTGGATTAATTCTTGCTGTTCTTTAAATTCTTTCCATCCTGTCAAAACGATGAGAAAGTCAGCATTAGCAACCAAGTCTGCTACCGTTTCTTTATAACTAACAGGTAATGATGGGTAGTGTTTTTGAAACTCGTTATTCGCTAAGGGATCGTAAGCATGTATGGTGCTGTATCCGGCTTGAATTAGTTTTTCAATCATTTCCTTACTTGGTGACAATCGCACATCATCAGATGCGGGTTTAAATGAAAGTCCCAAAATACCGATGGAAGCATCTTTCGGTGCTTTTTTAGAAACAATATCAACCAAATAATCTTTTATACTGGCATTTGTTTTTAAATTAGCTGTTAAAATATGTGGAGTAACCCCATGTTCTTTCGCAATACTTTCAAGGGCTGCCGTATCCTTTGGCAAACAATAGCCTCCATACCCACATCCGGGATACACATAATTCTTCATTGGGGCCGGAGTTCCTGACCAACGTTTATCTTCATGTAAAATTCTAAATGCTTGAGAAACATCAATATTTCCAATTTGATGCGCAATGATAGACATCTCATTCGCATAACTTATCATGGTAGACAATAAGGTATTGGATAAATACTTTATAAATTCAGCGGAATTATAACTCACATAATGAATCGGTGCATTAAAAGGCGTATAAATGGTGTCTAAAATTGTTTTTGAACGATCATCTTCAACCCCAATAACAATTCGGTCTGGTTCAATAAAATCTTCCCAACAATACCCTTCTCGTAAAAATTCAGGATTAGATGCAAATCCAATCGCTCTCTGTAGCGATGCTGCTTTATCTTTTACATACGGAATAATCTTCGAAGAAACAGTTGAGGGTGGAACCGTTGATTTTGTAATAATCACTTTAAATTTAACATCCTCAACAGCTAAAATTTGATCAATCGCTTGTAAAATATAGGTCAAATCTGCACTTCCATCTTTAGCAGAAGGCGTTCCTACACAAATAAAGATTGCCTCACTCTTTTTTATAGCTTCGTCAAAGGGGACGTCCAAGAAAAACTTTTTCCCTAATGTTTCTTTAAGCACCTCGGTTAAATGCGGCTCATGAAACGGAACCTTGTAATTTTTTAACGAATTTAATCGTTCTTCATTGATGTCAATGCCGAATGTATCAAACCCCATTTTAGCAAACCCTAAGCCTGTAGTTAAACCTACAAACCCTAAACCTAATACTGTAATCATATTAATTCACCGTTATTAATTTTTAAAAATGTCAAATACCTCCCTATCCCTTCTTCGACAAGAATGGTTGGATTGTAATCTAATATTGATCTAGCTTTTGCAATATTCGGACATCGACGATTAGGGTTATCAGTCATATAATCTTCATCTTCAGACACATCAAAGACAACAGCTCCTTTATAATCATAAATCTCTTTAGCTTTCGCAGCAAAATAATGTGCAAACTCAGCTACAGAAACTTCTGGTTTATCTATACCAATATTGAACACATCTAACTTGCCGTGTAACATCACTTTCAAATATCCGGTAATAGCATCTGCTATATAGCAAAATGTACGGGTAGGTTTACCGTTTGAAAACATCGTCAAATCTCTCCCTTCATGTACCGCTTTTGCAAAATCGGCTGGCAATCTTTTATCGTTAATATTCATACCTGGTCCATAATTATTAAAGGGTCGAGCAATAGATATGGGCATGTGATACTTCTGGTTAAAAATATAACACATCGTCTCCCCAAATCGCTTGGCCTCGTCATAACAAGCACGTGGTCCCATCGTGGCTACATTTCCTCGATAATTTTCATCGGTCGGAATAAACTCAGGGAAAGGATCTCCATAAATTTCACTACTCGAAAAGAACAAGAAGCCATCTATGGATCTCGTTTTGTAAAAATCCAACATCCGCCGTAAGCCTGTTATGTTAGCGTCAATCGTTTCTTCTGGATATATCCTATAAAAAATGGGGGAAGCAATAGAAGCCGCATGGATAATAAAGTTCACATCTTCTGCACCTTCAACCGTCTGAATATCATCCGTAATCACATTGTATTCCTTTAACGTTACTCGGTCATTCTCTTTTTGTAAAGTTTCTAACCAACCTCTTGATCCAGTTAAGAAATTATCTAAACCAATTACATGCAAATTCAATCGTTCTGCATAACTAGCAAAAAAATGCATAAAATAATAGCCTAAAAAGCCTCCACAACCTGTGATTAAAATGGTTGAATCTTTTAATTTATTTATTTCAGCAGCCGACAAACCATCATAAATATAAGATAAATCTTCAGCTACTATTCTGTTTTTAACTACTGCTGTACCACGCATACTACCAAATTTTCCAAGGAGCATTTTCTGAACTCCACAATTCTACTAAAACTTCTTTATCTCTCAACGAATCCATACTTTGCCAAAACCCTTTGTGCTTATACGCCGATAATTTATGGTCTTTTGCTAAATTTTCCATAGGATCTCGTTCCCATATTGTTTGATCATTTTCTATATAATCAAATATTTCAGGTTCTAAAACAAAAAAACCGCCGTTTATCCATGCTGTCTCATGTCCATCCCCTTTTGGTTTTTCCCTAAAACTAGTAATTTTACTTTCTTTATCACCCAATTTAAAAGCCCCATATCTACCTGGAGGCTGTACAGCTGTTAAAGTTGCATACGAATCTTGTTTTTTGTGAAAGGCCAATAACTCTGTTAAATTAACATCACTAACCCCATCCCCATACGTCAAGAAAAAGGGCTCGTCATTCAAATAATCTTTTACTCGTTTAACACGTCCTCCTGTCATACTATTTTTCCCAGTATCTATCAAGGTAACCTTCCAAGGTTCTGTATTATTTCTGTGAATTTCCATTGAATTATCTTTTAAATCAATGGTAAAATCTGAATCATCCAAATAGTAATTAGCAAAGTATTCCTTAATTATATGACCTTTATATCCACAGCACACCACAAAATCATTAAAGCCATGTGCAGAAAATATTTTCATAATATGCCATAAAATTGGTTTGTTTCCGATTTCTACCATCGGTTTTGGACGAACTCCTGTTTCTTCACTTAGCCTGGTTCCAAAGCCACCGGCAAGAATAACTGTTTTCATGTTGATTTTTATTTTATAAGTCCTAAGATACCTTTAATTTTCAACCACAATAATGAACTAAAGGACCGAATAGTTGATATTGGGTGTTTTATTAATTGAATTTTATTTTTTAATCTCGTAGATTTTTGAAAATCTAACGTAGCAAAACCTCGTAATGATAAATCAATATCAATATTTTCACGTTTAAAAAATGGCACGATCCACTCTTTTGACCACTTTCCTTTAAACAAGGCTCCACTTGGTGTACAATCATAAAATTGACCATGTTCTTTATAATAACTCCTAGAAATCGCATAAAAGTTATCTTTGTATATGGTTGACCGAATATCCCCTATTTTTTCCGACATAAATACGCTTTCATAATTGAATAAATATTTAGCCAAAACATTCCTTTTCCACAAACCAGGAAGATATAAAAATCGCAATTTTGTCTTCGGATCAATCAAATCTAAATGAGGATATTCAGACGGAATAGATGCGGTTCTATCATAGGTTGACAACAATCTAATATGATGTACATCGCTCTTTTCTTTTAACAAGTTTAAAAATCCTTCAAACATAGTAACATTCAAGGGTGACCTAATAAAAAAATCTTCTGTTAAAACAAACAGTAAGTCATACTTCGCCTGTTGAACACAGTTTTTTAATCGCTTACTCCACGGAGTGGTTAACCCACTATTAATTGTTTTAATTTCAAGCCCCTCATGCGTATACTTCTTTTCATTCGTACTAAGTATGATTTCATACTCATTCTTCAAAGGAAAATATTTCTTTAGACTGTAAAAAAAAGGATACCAGCAATCGGCATAACCATCAGATGAAAGGACTATAATTGATAACATTCACTAGGGTTTAACAATATTCATTATTTGTGCAAAAATTAAAAAATCGATCACCAATATGTTCTATATTATACATTTCAGCATCAATTTTTGCTTGATTTCCAAGTCTACGACGTAATTTTGGATCGCCAATCAATATAGCCAATTTTTGCCTTAGCCCCCCAACATCACCTACAGGAATCAAAAAACCATTTTTTCCATCGTTAATCATTTCTCTCGGACCAACCTCACAATCAAAGCTCACACATGGTAATCCGGCAGCCATAGCTTCAGTAAGTGCCAACCCCCATGATTCAGTCACTGAAGGAAAGGCAAAAATTTCTGCCTTTGCCAACCAAGGGTCAATATCTATGACCGCTCCTGGTAATAGTACCGTATCTTCCAATTTATACGATTTAATTTGTTTTTCTAATGATTTGCGTTTATCCCCTTCACCTAAAATTACCAACCTATAATCAGGTCTATTTAATTGATAAAAAGCATCAATTAAGAAATGTTGCCCCTTAGCACTATCTAACCGTCCCACATTAAGAATCATTTTTTCTTTTGCAATATTTTGATCCAACACAATTTTTTTTACGGGATTGGGAATTGCAACAACATGGGGATTTTTGGTCTCTTTTTGAATTATTGATTTTGCAATTCCAGTCAATGCAATTACACCATCTGCTTTTCTATATAACAACTTTCTACAGCGTTTTTCCCATGTAGATCTATTTCTATATGGACTCATAATATCATTTACATATACTTTTGTATTTGTAAAACGCGTTGCAGCCAAGGTGAGAATATTGGTTGAGCTCAATATACTTAAAACAAACCTTGGACGAATCGACCTTATTACCCTTCGCAACTTAAAAAATGTTTCAATACCACTTTTTACTGTTTTCCATTTTGATTGATTGGGCTCATGCGTATACCCTAAAGCAATTACCTTTACTTCAGGTCTTAATGGGTAAAATGAGGCACCTGATCTCAGTAAAACAATGGTCACATCATGCCCTTGTTTCGCCCAATGATTGGCCAATTCTGTTACAAAGCGCTGACCACCTCCATGATCTAATAACGGGGTAACCAAGACAATTTTAACTAACTTCGAATTGTGTTTTTTTACATCAGGCATTGTTCATCCGTATTAAATCTAACATAAATTTACGCTGTTTAAGATGCTCTTTTCGTTTATTCTTAAGCGTTGCGAGAAAATTCCAATGCTCCCATAAGACCAATTTTTTTCTAAAATCAAACTGACCATTGGAAATCTCTCCTCTAGGTATTTCAAACTTATTACTCGACTTACAAACCTTGGTAAAACGGGTTGAAAAGGATAATTCTATTCCCAGATCTTTTAAAATTTCAACTTCACGTTGATTGTAATCAATGGCAGGTATGCCATTTGGATAGGCAAAGTACTTTACTTGTTCGTTGAGTAAATCACTCAACTCTTGAACAGAGCTACCTATTTCGAAACTGGCTTGTTCATCTGTTTCATTTAACAGGATAGGATGCGTCATAGTATGCGCGCCAATGGTAACCAAACCTGAAGACTTTAACTCCTTTAATTCATTAACTGTTAAATTCTGGAATGGCTTTTTATGGACGTTATACTTAGACTTATATACCTCAATTGCTTCCTGAACTTCATGAATTTGCATACTTTTGATAAGGGCTAATACTTTGATATGCAGAAATGAAACCAAAGGAATCTGTAGAATCTCTGCACATATTTTTTTGAATTTCAAATGATTAAACCCTTCAATCTCCTGGAACCAAAAATTTTCTTCTTGTATTGTAATTTTTGGGGAGACAAAAATAGTCATCGGTATCTGATGCTTTTTTATGATTGGATATATTATATCATAAAATGAACGTTCTCCATCATCTACCGTTAATAAGACCCCATTCTTAATGGAAAGTTCTCCTTTAAGATTGGCCTCCAAATCAGCGCATGTAATAATATTATTTTTATTTTTTAAATACTTAACAATTTTCTCAAACCAAAGACCATCCGATATAGCGTGAAAATTAATTACTTTAATGGGTCCAAGGTACTCCTTAATTGTTAGCATCATTACATTACTTATTATAAAATGGATGTTTCGATAATGGCGCCTTGGCTAACGGATGATACTCTCCTATTAAGGGCTGTTTTTCGGCATTCCTTATCGCTTGAACGATTTCTATGGATTGTCTAGCATCTGCTAATCCAAACCCAGATCCATCCAAAATTGCCTCATAACTCTTTGTGTGTAATTCAGTAAATCCTCCACTAAATTCAATTTCTTTACCGTTCACTGTAATTGATCGATAAGTTCGCTGTCCTGTTTTCTTTATTTCTTCCGGTAAAGTATTATAATCTATAGACAAAAACCATCGTACACGGGCTTTTTCAAAAACCAGATAGCCAGCAGCGCGATCATGACTGTGTTGATGTACTTTATTCTCTTTTACACCTCCAAAAACCCAAGATAACATATCGTAAAAATGTACCCCAATATTTGAAGCAATCCCTCCGGATTTAGATGTATCTCCCTTCCATGAAGTGTAATACCAGTGACCTCGTGAGGTTAAATAGGTAAGATCTACGTCATAAATTTTATCTTGTGGACCTTCATCAACCATTTTTTTCAAAGCGATAATACTCGGATGCAGTCGCAGCTGAAGAATGGTATACACTTTTTTCCCTGTAATATGTTCTATATCCGCTAAAGCGTCAATATTCCACGGATTTAACACCAATGGTTTTTCACAGATAGCATGCGCTCCTCTTCTTAAAGCCATCCGGATATGGGCATCGTGTAAATAATTTGGAGTGCAAATACTCACATAATCTAAATTAATATTACGTTGCCGTTTTAATTTTTCTATGTGTCGATCAAATCGCTCAAACTCAACAAAAAAATCTGCATTGGGAAAATAACTATCCATAATCCCTACAGAATCAAATTTATCTAACGCCGCAATTAAAATATTATTTGTGTCTTTAATGGCTTTGAGATGCCTTGGAGCTATATAACCAGCCGCACCCATTAGCGCGAAATTTTTCATATTTATTCTTTATTTAATTAGAAATATAGTTATTCGATTTTTAAGCCATAAAAGACGACACCTTATTACTGATCATCTAAACAATCGTATGATATAAGGTATTTCTTCTAACGCTGATATCTTAACGTCTGAATAATCTATATATTTTCAATTTACTTTTAAAATAAAAGAAGAAAAATCATTTTTTTTAATTTCGAAACAGGCAAAACATGTTAAAATGACCAATTTTGGATACTCTTCTTTTTCATAACAAGTTCAAAAATATAAATAATAAAGAATAATTCTATAAAATTGGGAAAGAATATAAAACTTTTTACCTCAAATAGAATAAGTTAGGGACGCAGCTCCCAATACGACTTAATTAATTTAAATAAAAAAATAAAAAAAAAGCCGCATATTTTGCGACTTTTACTTTAACGTTACATAAAGTAGACTTAAATAATCAATACTTTTTTAGTTTGCACATTTCCTCCATTTGTCAATCGGATAAAATAAACCCCTTTTCCATATCCGGATAAATTAATAGATCGTTTCAATACTTTGTCTGGAGAATAATTATCAATAACTTCATTGTATATTCTACTTCCGTTCATAGAAAACAAACTTACATCGAGTGTATTTGCATACCCTGTTAATTCAAGATTCACAACACCCGTACTCGGATTTGGATATACCTTTATTTCTTTCAATGGCAACTTATTTCCGGTACCCGAACAATCTTTATCTACGGTTATTAATACGTCATCATAATCAACACTATGACTATTAGAAACCGTCACTGAATACAGGGTTGTCTCCTTTGGATTAACTGTAATACTTGCTGTAGTCTCCCCCGTACTCCACAAATAATTATCACCTCCAGTAGCTGTAATTATCAAGGTTGCACCCGCACATATTACTTTATCTTCACCTGCATAGGCTACAACATCTCCTGAAGATGTCTCGTCGGTTTCCTTTGGAATCACCGTTACTTTTACTTGATCTGACGCAACACACGTTCCTCCAGTAGAAGCCTCTACCGTGTAAATAGTCGTTGCAGAAGGACTAACACGAATACTTCGCCCAGTAGCACCAGTACTCCATTTAAAACTTCCAGTTCCCGTAGCTGTCAAGGTTACACTGTCTCCTTCATCTATGGTTATATCTGGCCCCACATCTACAACCGCTGTATCAAATACGGTCACAGTAATTTCATCCGTCGCCTCCTTCGTACAACTCGTTCCTTCTACCGTAGCAACTACACTATACGTAGTAGTTGAAGTAGGACTAACTGTAATCTCTCTGGTTGTTGCTCCATTACTCCACCTAAAGTTACCCACCCCAGTCGCTTTTAATGTGATTGATTCGCCAGCACAAATTTCACGATTCGGTCCCAAATTTACACTTGCCACTGAATTAACGGTAACCTTTACATCATCTTCCGCAGAATAACACGATCCATTTTTGGCATAAACCGTATAAACCTTCGTAGAAGATGGGTTTACAGTGATGCTTTTTCCTGTCTGACCAGTACTCCAATAGAAATCGCCATTCCCAGAAGCTGTTAAGGTAACTGATTCTCCTTTACAAATAGTAACATCTTCTCCGGCATTCACTTCAGGTGTACTATTGACATATACTACAATTTCATCAGTAGCTTCAGCTACCGAACATGCATTATTAGTACTAGCAACAACACTATATGTTGTGGTAACCGTAGGGTTTACACGAATACTTTGTGTAGTTTCACCTGTACTCCACAAAAAATTCCCAAATCCTTCCGCTTTTAATACCACACTACTCCCTTCACAAATTACTTTATCGGGACCCAAACTGACCTCAGGTGCACGATTCACTTTTACCTCAACAGCATCTTCTACAGTACAAGTTCCATTTGAAGAACTTACACTATAAATTTTAGTACTACTAGGACTTACAACTATACTTTGTGTAGTTTCACCTGTACTCCATAAAAAATTTCCCGAACCAGTTGCGGTTAGGGTTACTTCACTTCCAATACATATTTCAACATCTGGTCCCGCATCTACAACAGGCATTTCATTGACCGTAATCGTTATTTCATCTACCACTTCGGTACCACATGCTCCATTAGTTGCAGTAACACTATAGGTCGTAGTTTCTGTCGGGCTAACCTCAATGGCAGTTGTAGTTTCCCCCGTATTCCAAACAAATTCTCCATTTGAAACTTGTGCCGTTAACGTGACAATTTCTCCACTACAAATGGTAAAATCATCACCTAATTTAACCGTGGGTAATTCATCAACTAACACCTGAACACTATCTTCAATTACGCAGGTTCCATTGGTGGCAGTAACTGTATAAATGGTTGTCTCATCTGGTATCACCGTGATACTCGCAGTGGTTTCTCCTGTACTCCACACGTAATTATCTGCACCTGTAGCTGTTAATGTTACTGATTCACCTTCACAAATTCTAACATCATCCCCCGCCTCTAGATTGGGCATTTCTTCTACAAAAACAGTTACTTCATCAAAAATCTCTTCTGCCCCACAAATATTATCAACATTTACTTTATAGGTCGTTGTGACAGTTGGTGATACGGTTATACTTGCACCTATTTCACCATTACTCCAACGGTGATTCTCACCACCAACAGCCGTAAGCGTAACACTGCCACCTTCACAAATTGTTTGATCATCTCCTGCATCAACGGTAATATCACCTGTTACATGTATAGTAACCTCATCTGTAAATGTACACGTCCCTACTGTTGTTGTTACTGTATAGGTTGTGGTAGTTGTAGGACTCACGGTAATCGCATCCGTTTCATCCCCCGTACTCCATACATAATTATCCGATCCTGAAGCTAATAAGGTTACTTCCGTTCCACTACATATGGTTTGATCGTCACCAGCCGTAAAATTAGGTGCTCCAACCACAATCACATCAACCGAATCGACTGCTGTTGTTTCACAGCCATTGTTTTTAGTAGTTACAGTATAGGTCGTTGTCTCATCAGGACTAACTACAATAGACTGGGTAGTTTCACCTGTACTCCATTCATAGGTATCCCCTCCCGTAGCGGTCAATACTATTTCAGAACCAGCACAAATTGTTATATCTTCTCCTGCTTCTGCTGTTGGGCCTTCATTAACAGTTACGGTTACCGTGTGTGTTGAACTTCCGTCTGCATTCATAATTTCTACCGAATAGGTGGTCGTTACAGTTGGACTTACCGATATTGAAAAGGTCTCTTCACCTGTACTCCATAAATATGTATCACCACCAGAGGCTACCAAATCTACCGACTCTCCTTCACAAATCGTTAAGTCTTCCGTTAATGTTGGTTCATTACTTTGAAATTCAAAAGCACCAATATCATACGTTGATCCATATATTCGTGGCGTATGGTTATAATCAAAATTTACATCCTTATCTTTTATCCCTTTATCAATTAAAGGACTGTCTTCTTGCAATGTATAATCCCCAGCTTCAGGGTTGACAAATTTAGGGTCTACCGAAATATTTCCCTCACCAGGTTCAATTCCCCACGAATTGTAAAAATTTGTATATGAAAATGTCAATTCATCAATAGAATAGCCAACCCCTGTTGGATGCGTCATAGAGTTTCTAACATTGGTTATTGAACAGTTGATGATTTGAAGATTTTTTACATTTCCACTACTGGTCGTAGCAGATCCATTTCTATAAAATCCTCCTAACCTAGGGTTGACATTATTTATATTATCAAAAGTACAATTGATAATTTTATTGTTTATTAAATCTCCTTTTTTCCAACCCGAAGAACCATCCGGGCTAGTCGCCCAAACTTGGATTCCATGAAAAGTGAGGTTTCTAAAAACTGAATTGCGAATTATATTATCGTGGCCAATTTCGTAATTAACTGGACTTACATTTTCTTCTGTATTATCCTTAAATCCAATTCCCGTAGCCACATTTTCTGCAATACAACGTTCAATGATATTGTAATTTGAGCCTCCCCATATCCAAAAGCCTCCTTTATATTCATCATTCGTTGTATTAGGAATCACATTATTTCCCGCGTAACAATCCTTGATAACATTATATTCAGTTCCGTAATTTCGGATAGCAAAACCTTCTTGATTATTCCTTGAAGTACACAATTCAATCAAATTATAATCAGAATCTAATCGATGTGAACCTCTTATCGTAATTCCATGACTTGACCTATTCTCTATAGTATTATTGAAATTCTCTACATGACATTTCCTTACAATATTATTATTTCCATTAACTACAATGTGATAATCCTGCCGATCCTGTCCAGTTCGATCATTATACGACTTTACATTTTCAATCAAATTTGATCCGTCACCAAAAAACTGAACGGCTACCATTAAGTTATTTAAAAAATTGGAATTAATACAGCGTAAATTTGTATTTCCAACCATTTTCTTCGGATACGTATTTACATCATACGTTTCCATAGCTAAAGCAGAAGCATTCTGATTACTTAAATTACCAAAATTCTTCGCATTAAAATTATCCCAAATGATATTATTATTAGACGCTTTAACCCCACCTTTAACATTTGCTCTAAACCCATAGGCGTAGTTCGTCATTTGAATATTTCTAAAAATAACATACTCACAACTAAACAACCAAAGCGCTACGTTCCCATAGCCCACAGAACTACCTGTTAATGTAGGCATCTCACTCGCACTCCAATTATCCGTATTAGGAACCCCTCCGTAAGGATTGTTAATTTGATACTTGTAATAATTCTCTGTAATATCTCCAATAGAATTTTTATATCCAATGAATTTTATCGGGTTATTTTTTGTCCCTTTTTTATTCATTTGCGTTTGAACATTCCCGTAATTACCCGCTTTAAGCCATACAGTTTGCCCTGGTTGCACTTTACTAACAGCCTCTTTAAAAGTCCAAGGAGAATCTTCACTTAAACCATCCCCTCCTCCTTTGGCAGTAGCCGAAACATACCGGTATTGAGATGCATCAGGTTCTGGTAATAAATTATCAATATAAGACAACGTAAATTCCGTTAAAGGAATCCCATCACTGCTAGCCAAATCACTACCTCCTTCGTATCGAATCGTATTATTATCCCAAAAAGAAAATTCTGAATTCACCGAAAAATAATGTCCTGTGGTACTTCCTTCAACCAAGTTTATACCCGAAATAGACTTGTCATTGATGATAAACCCTGCTGTAGAAGTCCCTACTAACGGCACATTAGAATCGAAATAGACTTTATCAGCCTGTGTGGACTCAATTCTAAAATTAAAAATTATGGGGGGAGTATTCGTGTTTGTGTTTGCAATCTTTCCAAAAGACCCTTGTACTACCAACGTCATGCACAACACCAAAAGTAACTTTCTTGTCATATTCTAAATCCTGTTCTTTCTATGATGAAGTGTATTCATCATTCTTTTAATGATTATTTAGCAATAGTCCTTTTTCCATATTTTGAATTTAATTACAAGGGAGTTAATTCAAAACAATATTGGATTCTTTATCTTAGCAGTCCTTTTAAAACGCGATAAATTTCAATTAATTGTTATACTTAATAAAATAATTTAAACACCTTATTATCTAGACGAAGCGAAACTAATTTTGAATTCTAAAGGAAATCTGAAGATTTGTTTAACCGTTGCGGAATGTTAAAAACAACCCCCTTTTGTTGATAACTTCAAATCAATTTAAATAACCTAATTTTACCAGGAAGATGATGGGTAAAAAAAAGATACTTTCTGCGCTTATTTTTAGCATGTGTTGTTCGTGTCAATCTACGATCAATCAACAAAATCACTTCTACATACAGGGAGAAGCAGATTTAAAAAACGGTACAAAGGTATATTTAAAATCTCAAGAATTTAATGAAATCACCACCATAGATTCAAATTTTGTAAAAAATTCGAGATTTACATTTTCTGGCTCTTTAGACAGGCCTGTTATTTACGGAATCTATATTGAAAACCTTCCCGGTGTCGTGGGAATTTTAATGGAAAACGATTCAATTACCGTAAAAATAAACCCAAATAACCTCTCTAAATCAATAGTTATTGGTTCAGAATTAAACAATGCTTTCCAACAATTTCAAGCAAGATCATTTTATATAAGCTCCAAAATTGATCAATTCTACCCCTTATTTCAAAAAGCAAGATCAGAAAATAACTCATTTAAATTAAAAGAAATCAATGAGCGTATGAAAAAAGTACAACGAGCCTCTGAAAAATACGCTATACAATACGCGGCGAATAATCCAGATTCTTATGTAGCCGCTTACGCACTTCGTTCTGTATTAAATTCTCCTGAAATATCGCTTGACTCCATTAAAATGATTTACAACAAATTCACACCTTTTGTTAAAAAAGGTGATTTTTCATTAGAAATCCTACACCATATCACAGAAAGAGATAGCTTGCCTTAAAACAAATGATTTGGAGGAACCGTAAAGGGCTCTTCATTTTTATTAAATAAAACAGCTGACAAATGTCCTTCTAAGCGAATTTCATCCCCTTGTACACGCAACCAGCTTCCCTCTCTTAATCCAACAACAGGGATATCAGCAACGGTATGGAATTCCTTAATCCGAACCGCTCTAGTTTCCCCTTTATGAGTTGAGTTTTTATCTGGTTCAATATAATGCACATTTAAATTAAAAGGAATGCATCCCAACGTAGTATAAGACGGTGGATCTACAATAGGCATATCATTCGTAGTTTGCATGGTAAGTCCAGCAATATTACTCCCCGCACTCGTACCCAGATAAGGAACCCCCTTATCAATAGAATCTCTCAACGTGTCCATTAAATTTAGCACATACAATTGATTGACCAATCGAAAAGTATTACCACCCCCTACAAAAATCGCTTTCGCCGTTTTCAAAGCCTCTTTTGCATCTTCAAATTCATGAACTCCTTTAATTTTTAATCCAATTTCTTCAAAGGCCTTTTTTGCAATTTCTGTATACGCATTATACGAAATGCCTCCAGGTTGAGCATAAGGAACAAACACTATTTCATCCACATCCTTAAAAAAGTGTTGCAACTCAGGAAGTAGATACGCTAAATACGTTTCATTATGTAAGGTAGACGTACTTGCTAAAATTAATTGTTTCATAGTTCAAATATAAATGAATTCAAAAAACTGCCCCTCTTTCTTTAACAAAATATTATCTAAATATTAATAATTTTTTGACAATCAAATAAATATCTTTATGGCTAAACTAACCCCATGCTCATACGTATCCTATTCTTTATTTTTTGGTCAACTGTTTTTTACGGACAAGAACGAACTGAACTTTACGGTTCAATTACTGGGAGTGGCAATCTTGAAAATATTCACGTTCTCAATAAAAACGCTAACAAAGGAACTATTTCAAATGCTTCTGGACATTTTAAAATATTCGCCAGAGCCAGTGACACATTGATTGTTTCTGGCATCCAATTCTACTACCAAGAAATTAGCATAACAGCCACAGACATAAAAAACAATACTGTATTCATAAATCTTCTTCAACGCATTAATGAACTTGATGAAGTAACTGTAAAATCAAATAAGCTTTCAGGAAATTTAAGAACCGATTTGAATAACGCAAAAATCGATCCGTCTAAAAAAAATTCTATGGCATTAGATTTCTCTGGAATTGATTTTAGTCTACCACATATGGGGCCTAAAGATGCAAATGATCGAGCTAAACCCCCGGACCCTTTCGGAGGAAACCACGGTGTGCCAGGCCTTTCACAAGGTGGCGACATTCTTGGTTTGGCCGGACTCCTATTGAGCCCCCTAATCAAATCTATAGGTAAAATCGGTGAAACCAAACGAAAAAACAAACGATATGATCGCATCCGAGAAAAACAATTAACTACGGTTCCAGATCAATTAATTGACAAATATCTCTCTGTGATCGTTCACGACTTGCACATTCCGTCAAATCAAATCTTCCCATTTATACAACATTGTAAGTCTAAGGGTATTTACACCTTATTCATTGAAGACAGACAAATGGAAGTACTCAACATATTAATTAAGGAGTCTAAGATATTTTTAAAAAGCCTCGATAATAAAAAGGAATAATCCTACCTTTGGAATGCAATTTGCTAGTACTTAGCAACGATGTTCGATGAATTACACTTATGAAAAAAACAATCTTACTCCTATTTCTGGTTTTAATTCCTATTTTTGGGTTTAAAGCACATAAATTTTATATCAGTTTAATTAATGTAGAACACAGCACCAAAGAGAACACAATTCAAATATCCATGCGTATTTTCATTGATGATCTACAACAAGTCTTGCAAAAAAACTACGATCAAACCTATGAGCTTGCCACCTCTGATGAGCCCGTTAAAAAAGTAAATAAAGACATTGACAAGTACGCGCACAAACATTTCAATATTGCCATTAATGGAAAGGACAGCCATTTTAACTACCTCGGTAAAGAGTACGAGCACGACGTTGTTTACCTCTATTTTGAGGTGGATAATATTAAAACAGTATCCGAAGTTAAAATCACTGACACCATGCTTATCGATCAATTTCCTGATCAAAAAAATATTATCAAATTAGATATAAACAATATTAAAAAAACATTTTTTCTCACGAATAAAACCCCTTCCGATTCGTTAAAATTCGAGTGAATTATTGGCTAATTCACCTAAAATAAGTATTTTCGACCACACTATTATTAAAACTAAATTTTCGAATGAAAAGATTCAACTATTTACTACTTTCTTTTTTAATGATTTCGAGCTTGACTTTCGCACAAGATGGAAAAGAAAGAAAATCTGGACATACTAATATTAGTAAGTTTAGACAACTCAAAGAAGAGCTACCCACGCCTAACAACCAACACACTGCTTCTGGTGCACCTGGACATGAATACACTCAACAAAAGGTTGATTATGAAATGAACATTGTATTAGACGATGACACCCAACGGTTGTATGGGGACGAAATAATTACCTACCACAACAATTCAAAAGATCATCTTCCGTATTTATGGGTACAACTCGATCAAAATATGAGGGCTGCAGATTCTAAAACTCCAGATCTTAAGTCGAGTAAAATGGAAACACCGATGACAAATTCGAAAGGTTTTAAACAATCTTATTTAAAAAAGCCCTTTGATGGTGGATTTAAACTTGAGTACGTCCAAGATGAGCACGGAAAGCCCTTATCCTATGTAGTTAATAGAACCATGATGAGAATTGACTTACCGAAGCCACTTGCGCCAGGGGAAGTTTTTAAATTTAAAATCAAATGGTGGTATAACATCAATAATCACGTAGAACAAGGTGGACGTTCTGGTTTTGAACATTTTCCAAAAGACGGTAATAATGCTTATGTCATTGCTCAGTTTTTCCCAAGAATGGCTGTGTATAACAACGTAGAAGGTTGGCAAAACATGCAGTTCTGGGGTCGAAGTGAATTCGCTTTAGAGTTTGGAGATTATACGGTAAACATTACAGTTCCTGAAGATCACATTTTAAATGCTACTGGAAAACTATTAAATGCAAAAGAAGTTCTTACACCAACTCAATACAGCCGTTTGGAAAAGGCTAAAAAGAGCTTTGACAAACCGGTTATCATTGTAAATCAAAAAGAAGCCGAAGCTGCTGAGAAAAAAAGAGCCAAGAAAACAAAAACATGGAAATTCTACGCTGAAAATGTAAGAGATTACGCTTTTGCAACTTCTAGAAAATATATTTGGGATGGAATGGCTGTCGATATTAATGGACGAACTGTAATGGCTTATTCTCTTTACCCTAAAGAAGGGAATCCACTTTGGGAGAAACACTCGACAAGAGTGGTAGCAAACACCCTGAAAGTTTATTCAAAATACACCTTTGATTATCCATATCACAAAGCGATTTCTGTTCATGCACAACGTCAAGGAATGGAATATCCACAAATCTGTTGGAATTATGGTCGACCAAAAGAAGACGGCACCTATTCAGATCGAGTTAGAGATGGAATGATTGGTGTAATTACACATGAAGTTGGTCACAACTTCTTTCCAATGATTGTAAACTCTGATGAACGTCAATGGACTTGGATGGATGAAGGGATTAACTCCTTTGTCGAAATTTTAGCAGAATTAGAATACGATCCTAATTTCAATACAGGAAATCTTCCTAAGGATATTGTACGATACATGTCTATTGATCAAGATTACCTATCACCTATTATGTCACAAGGTGACAATGTGTATAATTTTGGTCCAAACGCTTATACAAAACCTGCCGCAGGATTATATATGCTAAGAGAAACTATTATGGGGCACGAATTGTTTGATGCCGCATTTAGAACTTATTCACAACGGTGGATGTTTAAACACCCTACTCCAGCCGATTTCTTTAGAACCATGGAAGATGCTTCTGGGATGGATTTAGACTGGTTCTGGAGAGGATGGTTCTACACCACTGATTACAATGATGTAGGCATTGCGAATGTGAGAAGTTTTTACCTATCTGATAAACCAGACGAAGCAGCTACCGCTAATATACAAAAAGCCAAAGCTCAAGCGGAACGTTTTGGCATGCCATTTAACGAAAAAGAATTAATCTTCTTTATCGAAGGTGACCCTTCTACAGCGAAGAATGCCAAAAAAGCAACCGATTTTAAATTCATGAAAAAAGAATTAAAAAATCTCTCTAAAGAAGAATTAAAAAAAGTTCCTAATTATTTTTATGAAGTCACCTTTAATAAGCCTGGTGGGCTCGTATTACCTCTTATTGTTGAACTTACTTATGAAGATGGGACAAAAGAAATTAAAAAGTATCCAGCTCAAGTTTGGAATAAAAGTGATGCAGGGGTACAAAAAGTTTTTGCTAGTGCGAAAAAAATTACTAATATTGTGGTTGATCCGAATCTGGAAACCGCAGATATCGATGTTTCAAATAATAGTTGGCCTCGGCAAACTAAAGATAATCAATTTGATCGATTCAAGAACAAGTTGAAAAATTAGTGTTTTTAAATTTAGAGTTTTTTGTGAACACCCTATACTTCGGTATAGGGTGTTTTTTTTTCACATATTTTTATAATTTAATAGCTGGGCGATTTTTGCAGAGGTAAAATTTCAATATCATCCGTTTTCAGGAAAGTAAATTTATTTCTTTCGTTTACTCAAAAAGTCTCGAACATTCTTGTCTATCCGATTTAATACATCAGTGGTGTCTGATTTCACAAACGAATCCCCGGTAATATTTTCATACAATTCTATATAACGTTCAGAAATCTCATTTACCTTTTGATCAGTCATTTCTGGAATCTGCTGTCCTTCTAGACCTTGAAACCCATTTTCAATCAACCACTGCCTAACAAATTCTTTAGACAATTGTTTTTGTGGAACTTGTTGAGCTTGCCGATCAGCATACCCTTCTTTATAAAAATACCTTGATGAATCTGGTGTGTGAATCTCATCAATCAGTACAATCTCACCTGTTTTCGTCTTTCCAAATTCATATTTAGTATCTACCAAAATCAAGCCTCGTTCATCTGCAATTTTAGATCCTCTTTCAAACAAAGCACGTGTATAATTTTCTAGCACTGCATAATCTTCAGCACTGACAATCCCTCGCTCAATAATCGCCTCCTTCGATATATCTTCATCGTGTTCTCCATTTTCCGCTTTCGTGGCTGGGGTTATGATAGGCGTAGGAAATGCATCATTCTCTTTCAGGCCTTCAGGCATTGTAACTCCACAAAGACTTCGTTTACCTAGCGCATATTCCCTTGCAGCATGGCCTGACATATAGCCTCTAATTACCATTTCAACCTTAAACGGTTCACACAAGTGACCTATAGCTACATTCGGATCGGGTGTTGCTAAAATCCAATTCGGTACGATATCCTCTGTTTCACGCATCATTTTAGTGGCAATTTGATTTAGTATTTGCCCCTTAAATGGAATTTGTTTTGGCATAATATAATCAAATGCTGAAAGCCTATCTGTGGCCACCATAACTAATAATTCATCATCGATATTATACACTTCTCTCACCTTTCCTCGGTATACAGACTTTTGCCCCGGCCAGGTAAATTGTGTTTCATTTATTGTTTGCATTAATCGTTAGTTTTATTTATTTGTGTAGTACTACTCTGTTTCAATACTTTTATAAGCTGTAATAATCTTTTTAACCAAACGATGTCTAATTACATCTTTATCATCTAAATGTATAACGCCAATCCCTTCAATATCTTTAAGTGCCAACAAAGATTCTTTTAATCCAGAAACTTGGCGTTTTGGTAAATCAATTTGCCCTGGATCTCCGGTAATAATAAATTTAGCATGCTTTCCCATACGCGTTAAAAACATTTTCATCTGCGCATGAGTGGTATTTTGAGCCTCATCCAAAATCACAAAAGCATTGTCTAAAGTTCTCCCTCGCATAAAGGCTAAAGGTGCAATTTGGATAATATGACTTTCTATGTAAGACGTTAACTTCTCATGCGGAATCATATCCCTTAATGCATCGTATAAAGGTTGCATATACGGATCTAACTTCTCTTTTAAATCCCCAGGTAAAAACCCTAAATTTTCCCCTGATTCTACGGCGGGCCTCGTTAAAATAATTCTTCTTACTTCTTTGTTTTTTAATGCCTGAACGGCTAACGCAACAGCCGTATATGTCTTTCCTGTCCCAGCAGGTCCTACAGCAAAAACCATATCGTTCTCACTCATCAAGCGCACCAACTTATGTTGATTTTCCGTTTGTGCCTTAATTAGTTTTCCATTCACTCCATGTACCAATACAGCTTCACTATTTTTCTCATTTTTATCTTCCGAATTATTTGAAGTTAACAAACGCTCAATGCTGTTCTCGTCTAATTTATTGTATTTATTGAAGTAGTTTATGAGTTGATTTAACTTTTTCTCAAACTCGAGTAGTAAATCTTCTTCACCAAAAATTCGTATTTTATTACCTCGCGCAACAATTTTAATTTTGGGAAAATACTTTTTAAGTTGCTCAATATTATTGTTTTGCGTTCCGAAAAAGTCCTTTGGATTAATCTCGGTTAACTCGATTATTTTTTCGTTCAAATGAAGGTTGTTTAAATAATGAAAAACTATATACTATCCTGTTCATTTAGCATTAAATGATTAGATTTGTAACAAATTTAAGTATTTATTTAGTATCTATTCACGCTCTTTTTAAATAAGTAATTAACAGATGCCAATTATAACTCTCACCACTGATTATGGGTTAAAAGACCACTACATTGGAACGTTAAAAGGAGCCATTTATCAAGAACTAGAAAACGTTCAAATCGTTGATGTTACACATAAAATTTCTCCTTTTAACATCATTGAAGCGGCGTATATTTTAAAAAATTCATATGCTTCCTTTCCAAAAGGAACTGTACATATTATTGATGTCGATAGCGAATTAAGTGTTGATAACAAACATACAGCCTTCCATTTAGACGATCATTACTTTGTCTGTCCTGACAATGGAATTATCTCATTAATTACCAATGATATAAAACCTAAGAAAATTGTCGAAATAAATTTACACAAAAGACTGGAAGCCAATACTACCGCCCAACAAATTTTTGTAAAAACAGCTTGTCATATTTCGAGAGGAGGAAGCCTTGATATTGTTGGAAACTCCTTACGTGAATTTAAACATTTACAACAAATTCAGCCCCATGTAAACGATGCCAGAAATAAAATTGTAGGCAGTGTAATTTACATCGACAATTATGGAAATGTTATTTCTAATATTTCCAAAAAATTATTTCAAGAAGTTGGAAAAGGACGACCATTTGAATTACAAATTAGAAAATTCACCTTTAATCGCGTATATAAAAATTACAATGATATTGTAAATTACACATTGCCTAAGGCTAAACGCCAAGATGATGGAAGACGGCTATTACTTTTTAATAGTGCTAATTATTTAGAAATTGCCCTATACAGAAGTAATTTAACAACCGTTGGTGGAGCATCTACCTTACTCGGTTTAGATTATCAGGAACCCGTGACCATAAATTTTTTATAAGATGTTAGTAAGAATTGTAAAAATGCGTTTTACCGAAGAAGGTATCCCTGACTTTCTTCGTAATTTTGAAATTCATAAAAATGAGATCAGAAGTAGTCCCGGATGTCAATTGTTAGAGCTTTATCGAGACCGACTTGACCCAACTGTATTTTTTACGTATAGCTATTGGGATCATGAAGACGCACTTAACCAATACAGAGCATCTGATTTATTCAAAGAAGTTTGGGAGAAAACGAAAATCCATTTTAATGCTAAACCAGAGGCATGGAGTGTAGATAAGTTGGTAAGTTTACCATAAAAAATAATTGAAATTATATACCCGTTATTCACACATTTAGGAAATTATTAAGACAATACAATGTTTGCAATTTTTAGAAAGGAATTAAACTCTTTTTTCGCAAGTCCGATTGGCTATTTAGTCATCGGCGTGTTTTTGGTTATCAATGGCCTATTTCTGTGGGTATTTAAAGGTGACTTTAATATTTTAAACGCAGGTTTTGCTGATCTTTACGGATTCTTTTTTATCGCACCTTGGTTTCTATTATTCTTAATTCCCGCGATTACAATGCGTAGTTTTTCAGATGAATTTCGATTAGGAACGATTGAAATTCTTCAAACTAAACCGTTGACAAATTGGCAAATCGTGATTGGAAAATTTTTAGGAGCCTTATTCTTAATGATTTTAGCTATTATTCCAACACTAATTTATGTGTATAGTATATATCAACTGGGAAATCCTCAAGGAAATCTCGATTGGGGAAGTTTAATGGGGTCCTATATAGGCCTTTTACTTTTAGCCACCAGTTTCACAGCCATTGGTATTTTCACCTCTACCCTCTCAGCGAACCAAATCGTTGCCTTTATTAGTGGTATCCTTGTTTCGTTTTTTATGTATTATGGTTTTGGGGCTATTGCCGATTTAAATCTAGGTGAATTTATCAGAAAATTTGGCATGGAAGAACATTTTGAAAGCTTAAGTAGAGGATTGATCGATACATCAGATGTGATTTATTTTTTATCCATCACTGTGTTTTTCTTATTCTTAACCCGTTTAAAATTATCAATTGAAGCATGAAGAAATTAATTTTAAATAGCCTCCTTGTTTTAGTTGCTTTAATCGCGGTAAATGTACTCGCCAAAAAATTTCGTTTCCGATTTGACTTAACCCAGGATAAGCGTTATAGTCTTTCTGACCTTAGCAAATCTTCACTTAAAGCCATTGAAGACGACGCCGTAATCAAGGTGTATTTAGAAGGCGATTTCCCTGCAGAATTCAATCGATTACAATCGGAAACTAAACAATTTTTAACTAATATAGCTTCGCTAAACAGCCATATAAAATATCAATTTATCGACCCTATTAACCTCACTGAAACTTTAATAAAGGAAGGCTTACAGCCAAGTAGGTTAACCGTTCAGGAAAACGGAGTAAATTCAGAATTAATCATTTTCCCATGGGCTACCATCCAATACAAAGGAAAAAAAGAAATCATCTCTTTGCTGTCTAATGATGCAAGTAATGGTCAAGAAGGTCAGTTAGAAAATTCCATAGCAGAATTAGAATATGAATTCACGAATGCCATACGTAAGGTGAGCACTGAACGAACTGAAAAAATTGCTATTTTAAAAGGAAATGGTGAGTTAGATGATCAATACCTAGCTAGTTTTTTAAGTGATCTTGGTCAGTTCTATAAACTCGCTCCATTTACACTCGATTCAGTTGCAACAAATCCAATAAAAACTGCACAAGAACTAAACCAATTTGATTTGGCCATCATTGCAAAGCCAACCGAAAAATTTTCTGAAGCCGAAAAGCTAACCTTGGATCAATTTATTATGAAAGGTGGTAAAACACTTTGGTTACTTGACAATACAATAGCCGAATTAGACAGTTTGGTAACTGGTTCAAGTCTTGCAATGAACAGAGACTTAAATCTAACAGATCAATTATTTACGTATCAGGTACGACTAAATTACAACTTAGTTCGTGACATGTATGCAGGGAGCATTCGGTTAGCTGATGGGAAATTAGGAAATCAGATACAATACCAAGATTACCCTTGGCACTATTATCCCATGATTACCACAATGAATAATCATCCCATTAACAAAAATGTAGACCCTGTACTTTTAAAGTTTGCCAACACCATTGACACTTTAAGAGGGGATATTCGCAAAACTGTATTACTGCAAAGTTCTAAATTTTCAAAACCGAGAGGAACGCCTTTTCTATTATCATTAAATGAGGTTGACACCAAACCAATTCCAACGGACTACAACAATGGATATCAAACCTTAGGCGTATTACTTCAAGGTGCGTTCACATCAGCCTACGCTAATCGTGTAAAACCTTACAATTATCCCTCCTTTGTTTCTAAAGGAGTCCCCTCTAAAATGATCGTTATAGCTGACGGTGATATTATCGCGAACGAAGTATATCAAGGTCAACCGCTACCACTAAGTATTGATAAATTTACTCGAGAAAGCTATGGAAACACAACGTTCTTACTCAATGCTGTGAATTACCTCCTTGATGATGGGTTACTCGAATTAAGGGGTAAAAAATTAAACCTTCGCTTCTTAGACAAAAAGAAAGCATTTGCAGAAAGATCGTACTGGCAATCACTCAACGTGGTCCTACCTTTACTAATTTTGGGGGTATTAGGTTTTAGTTTTTCGCTGATACGAAAAAGAATTTACCGTTAATTAACGAGTGAATTCTACTCAATTCAGTATCTTTATCCATGAAATACTAAATCCATATAACGATGTATAAAAAAATAATACTGCTTTTGCTATTCACAGGAATACTCAGCACACAAGCTCAAATAAAAAGTCCTCAACCAAGCCCGGCCTCTACTTTAACTCAAATTGTTGGTTTAACTGAGGTAACCGTAGAGTATTCGAGACCTGCTATGAGAGGGAGAACCATTTTTGGTGATTTGGTTCCCTATGGTGCTCTATGGAGAACAGGAGCCAACGCAAATACAAAAATCACCTTTAGTGATGATGTACGTATCGATGGAAAAACACTAAAAAAAGGTACATATGCCTTATATAGCAAGCCACAAAAAGATCAATGGGAACTTATCTTTTACACCGATTCAAACAACTGGGGAAACCCTCAATCATGGGATGAATCTAAAGTAGCACTCAAAACATCTGTACCGACGCAAGTTATGCCGATGACCATTGAATCCTTTACGATTTCAATTGACCATATTACCAACGACACTGCTGTATTAGGACTTTTATGGGAAAACACCTATGTTGGCCTGAAAATTGCTGTACCCACCGAAGCGATCACAATGAAGAGCATTGCAGATGTAATGAGTGGGCCAAGTGCTAATGATTATTTTAGTGCTGCGAGCTACTACAGAACCACTGGTAAAGACTTGAATCAAGCTTTAAAATGGATTTCAAAAGCGACCAAAATGAATGATAAAGCATTTTGGATGTTTCGTGAAAAATCATTAATTCACGCAGCTTTAGGTGATAAAAAAAATGCAATTGCCGCAGCAAAAAAATCTATGGCAATCGCACAAGAGGCTAAAAACGCCGACTATGTTAAAATGAATAAAGAGTCCATTGAAAAATGGTCTAACTAAATAAATCCGTATGAAAACATTGAAAATTTTTATTGTATTAATTGCTTTTACAACGATTAGTTATGCGCAAACAAGTCCACGACTACAAGCCACTGGCACCGTTGACGGTGTAAAAATCGATATTGATTACAGCGCTCCAAGTGTTAAAGGTCGTGTTATTTGGGGAGGATTAGAAAAATATGGTGAGATTTGGAGAGCAGGAGCAAATAGCAATACCACCTTTAGTTTTTCTAAAAATGTCCGTATCGATGGAAAAGATCTTCCTGCTGGAAAATACAGTTTTTTCATTATCCCAAATAAAGAGGGGGCATGGACTATCATTTTAAATAGCAAAACCGATATTTGGAAATTAAGAGGTTATGACAAGGCAAATGATATGCTTAGAGCCGATATCAATCCTAAAATGGTCAATGAAAATCAAGAACAATTAAAATACAGTGTTACCAATTACGGTATTGAATTTGCTTGGGAAAAAGTAAGATTATCCATTCCAGTAAAAGCAAACTAATTTCAGGCTAAAAGTACCAACTATATTCGGTGTGTTTCTTCGTTATACAATGAAACACACCGTTTTTTTTTAACTTAGATTATATAAATCACCCGTACCTATAATCCCACAACATCCATTTCATTTTCAGGCCTATTCCTCTATTAAAGACACTCCATTTAAATCTGTTGTCAACACCTCACTCATATAGTCAAAATAAGGACGAGCTTTACTAAAGGCATCTACTACGTTTTCAAAAAAATTGGCTGATAGCACCTCTTTATCATTAAAAGAAGTCGTAAAAATGAATTGTTTCTTTTTAATTAAGTCCATATCTGAATGACCTTTATCAAACCCTTTAGGTGCCGTTTTTACTTCATCTCCTTTTAAGCCTCCCCAAACACTGTTAAATTTTTCCTCATTTATAATGCTTCTTAATTCAGAAGCATCAAGTGCTAACTCTTTTCTGATTCGCAATAAATCCTCTTTCGAAGGGTTCCAAAAACCAACTGCTAGAAACGAGTTTTGAGGTGCGATTTGAATATAATACCCTCCGCGTAAAGCTGGTTTTTTTCGATGAAATGAACAACCAAAATGTTGTTTATACGGAGTTTTATCTTTAGAAAAACGAACATCGCGATGAATCCGAAACATTTTTAATTTATCTACCTCATCATATTTTTGTAAGTCGTTAAAAAGTGCTTGGTTGAAAATTTTCATTTCCAATTCAAGTTCTTTAAATCGTTTTTTATTTAACAAAAACCATTCGCGATTGTTATTTTCGGTAAGTTCCTTTAAAAATATAAGTGTAGATTTTGATATAGAGGGAATCATTGTAGTATCTTTTTCCAAAGATAAAAAGAAAAAAGCGGCCAGCTTTAATAAAATGAATTACGAAAGGTAGAAAGCGTGGTTCTACACCTCCATTTTTAGCAATTTCATAATAATTTCTTAGTTTAGTAAAACATTAACCCGTAAAAACCAGATTATTATGTCAAATTCTATCAAACCACCCAACTATTTTTGGATTATTTCAATACTTGCTTTGGTATGGAATGCCATGGGTGTAAAAGCGTATTTAAACCAAGTAAATAATTCTGAAAGCTTTCAAAAAATGACCTCTCCAGAACAATTGGCGGCTTTGGCAGAAACTCCTTCATGGGTAATAGGTGCCTTTGCCACTGCAGTTTTTTCTGGGGCACTCGGTTGTATTTTACTATTGATAAAAAAACGCTTAGCCTATACCCTATTTTTGATCTCCTTTTTCGCGATAATTACACAAACCAGTTATTTATTTTTCAATCCCATTCCGGATCCTAATTATGCCATGACAGCTTCCATCATCATTGTAGCTCTATTTCTCGTCTGGTTTTCCAAAAAAAGCAGGCATAAAGGTTGGCTTAATTAACACTTTTCCACAAAGACATTAGCGCGATCATAGACCTTAAAAATAATTTCCGCGTATATTTTTAACGCTGATGTCTTTTTTCTAACACCTTTACTATATCATTCAGTTCAAACCCTTTGGCACTCAAAAGTATCATATAATGAAATAATAAATCTGCTGACTCCTCTAGAAACAGCGTGTCATTTGAATCCTTAGCTTCAATAACCATTTCAACGGCTTCTTCACCTACTTTCTGAGCAATTTTATTTATCCCTTTTTTAAACAAAGACGCTACATAGCTTTCAGCTTCATCTGCATTGATTTTTCGATCTTCAATAATCGCTGAAAGTTCAGTTAAGAATCCGTAGGTCGCCCTATTATTTTCCTCCCAACAAGTGTCTGTGCCTTTATGACAAACAGGACCAATTGGATTCGCTTTTATCAATAAAGAATCGAAATCACAATCAGCCTTTATCGATACGAGATGAAGTACATTTCCACTTTCTTCTCCTTTCGTCCACAAACGCTCTTTAGAACGACTAAAAAAAGTTACTTTTCTACTTTTTATCGTTTGGTCATAAGCCTCTTTATTCATATATCCTTGCATCAATACCTTATTGGTAACTGCGTCTTGAACAATAGCCGGAACTAATCCTGACATTTTATTAAAATTAATTTGCATAGTTTCTCAGTGTAATCGAACAGCAATACCGTTCTGTTTTAAATATTGTTTTAATTCTGCTAAATTGATTTCTTTAAAGTGAAAAACACTGGCTGCCAAAGCCGCATCAGCCTTTCCTTCCACAAAGACATCTTTAAAATGTGAGATTTCACCAGCCCCCCCAGAAGCAATGATTGGAATTTCTAATCGTTCCGACAATTTCCGAAGAGCTTCATTGGCAAATCCATTTTTTGTACCATCGTGATCCATCGATGTAAATAGAATCTCTCCTGCTCCACGCGATTCCATTTCCTCTGCCCATGCAAACAATTCAAGGTCTGTGGGTATCTTCCCTCCCATTAAGTGTACTTTCCATTGTTCATCAATACATTTAGCATCAATCGCAGCTACGACACATTGATTCCCATACGTAGCAGAAAGCTCATTGATTAATGCTGGTCGTTTTATCGCCGCTGAATTTACAGCAATTTTATCGGCACCTGATCGCAATAATACACCTGCTTCTTCAATAGAACTTACTCCTCCACCAACCGTAAAAGGAATATCAACTTCTTTGGCAACTCTTTTTACTAAATCTGTAAGTGTTCTACGTCGTTCTTCCGTGGCAGAAATATCTAAAAACACCAATTCATCAGCACCTGTTTCTGCATATAATTTTGCCAGTTCTACGGGATCACCTGCGTCCCTTAAATTAATAAAATTAACACCTTTTACAGTGCGTCCATTTTTTATATCTAAACATGGAATTATTCGCTTTGTCAACATGAATTACGCTATTATATATTGTTCCAATTCTTTTAATTGTATTCGCCCCTCATAAATCGCTTTGCCAATAATGACCCCCTCACATCCAATTTCAGCTAGTTTAAGAAGTTCTTCAAAACGAGAGATTCCACCTGAAGCAATCAATTGTATCCCTTTAACTTCGTCGAGAATTTTCTCGTACAACTCAAAAGAGGGCCCAGCCAACATTCCGTCTTTACTTATATCTGTACAGATAACCGAAGAAACACCTTTAGCTTGATAGTCTTTAATAAATGGAATTAATGCTAGATCGGATCCCTCTTGCCATCCGCTAATTGCAATTTTTTCATCCAACGCATCCGCTCCTAAAATAATGCGATCAGCTCCAAATTCACTGATCCAACGACTAAATGTTTCTGGAGACTTTACCGCAATACTCCCTCCTGTAATCTGAGAGGCTCCGCTCTCAAAAGCGATTCGTAAATCCTCATCCGACTTTAATCCCCCTCCAAAATCAATTCGTAATGAAGTTTCATGTGCAATGGCTTCTAAAACCTTATAATTAACAATATGATTGCTTTTAGCTCCATCCAAATCAACTACATGCACATCGTTAATTCCACTTGCTTCAAACATTTTGGCAACCTCTACCGGATCTTCATTATAGACAATCTTCGTCGTATAGTCTCCTTTTGTCAAACGGACACATTTACCGTCTATGATATCAATAGCTGGTATAATTCTCAATTTAGTCATTTGTAAGATTTAAAAAATTTTGTAATATAACACTCCCTGCTTTACTGCTTTTTTCAGGATGAAATTGAACTCCAAAAAAATTATCCTTTCGCAACCCCGAACTATATGGTAATCCATAGGTTGTTTGTGCAATCGTATATGCTGTAAGTGGCACGTAATAACTATGTACTAAATACATATAAGTCTCTTCATTTACCCCCTCAAATAAAGGTGATTTTAACCCTCTAATTTCATTCCATCCAACCTGCGGAACCTTTAGGTTCTGATTAAACCGTAAAGCTTTTGTCTTAAAAATACCCAACCCCTTAGTGTTGCCTTCTTCTGTAGCATCACACATGAGTTGCATTCCAAGACAAATTCCAAGTACTGGTTGTGTTAACTCTGGGATAACTGAATCTAACGATGCCTCTTTTAACTTTTTCATGGCAAAACTCGCTTGCCCTACTCCTGGAAATATCACTTTGTCTGCCGATCTAATTTCATTGGGATCCTTACTCAATAAAGCCACTATCCCTAATCGTTGTAGCGCGAATTGAATACTTTGTATATTCCCCGCTCCATAATCTATTAATACTACTTTCATCCAACATTATTTATAATACCCCTTTGGTACTTGGCAATACCATTTTAGTAACATCTCGTTTAACGGCTGATTTTATTGCTTTTGCCAACGCTTTAAATATAGCCTCAATTTTATGGTGTTCATTGGTTCCTTCTGCTTTGATATTTATGTTAGCCTTGGCACCATCAGAAAAAGATTTAAAGAAATGATAAAACATTTCTGTAGGCATTTCACCAATTTTCTCTCGGTTAAATTCAGCATCCCAAACCAACCAACTTCTGCCGCCAAAATCTAAAGCAACTTGTGCCAAACAATCGTCCATTGGCAGAACAAATGCATATCGTTCAATCCCCAATTTATTGCCGAGTGCCTTGGAAAATAATTCTCCCAAAGCAATTGCCGTATCTTCAATCGTATGATGCTCATCCACATCGAGATCACCAGTAACCTTAATCGCTACATCCATTTGACCATGACGGGCAATCTGATCTAACATATGATCAAAAAAGGCCAATCCAGTATGGATCGTTGACTTTCCTGTTCCATCAAGATTAAGACGCATGTATATATCCGTTTCATTCGTTTTTCTACGAATCTCTGCAACCCGCTCTCCTAGTGATAAAAACGAATAGATCTCCTCCCAATCATTCGTTTCCAAGACTATAAAATCATTTAAATGTTCGTGCGCTACAGTTACTTCATCCGTACCGTAATTGGTATGATCATTAATAAAAATCCCTTTGGCCCCCAAATTTTTAGCCAATTCAATATCTGTTAAACGATCTCCAATTACAAAGGAATTTGCAAGATCATAATCACTGGAAAAATAGTTGGTTAACATCCCTGTACCAGGTTTCCTCGTCGTTGCATTTTCATTTGGAAACGTGCGATCAATACACACCTCATCAAAGACAACACCTTCATTTTCAAAGCATCGGATGATAAAATTGTGAACAGGCCAAAAAGTTTCTTCAGGAAAAGCGTCTGTTCCTAATCCATCTTGGTTCGTAACCATAACCAATTCAAAATCCAACTCTTTTGCGATTTTACTCAAATAGGTCATCGCTTTGGGATAAAAGGTAAGTTTATCAAATCCGTCAACTTGCTCTCCGATTGGCTCTTTTATTAGGGTGCCATCTCGATCTATAAATAATACTTTTTTCATATAGTTTCTTCTTTCTATTCTTTCTATATCAAACGATGCGTTCAGACCGTTCGAATAACTTAATTCATTTTTTGCAATACCTCAATGAATCGATTTGTTTCTAATTCTGTACCCACCGTTAATCGTAAGGTATTTTCACATAAGACTTGATTTGTTCTATTCCTAATTACAATTCCCGCTTTCAATAACTCATCATAACGTCGATTAGCATCATCTACCTTTACTAGGATAAAATTGGTCGATGAGGGATAAATTGCTTTAACAAAACTCAACGCTTTCAAGGCTACCATTAGCTTTTCTTTTTGCTTTTTAACCTGCTCGATTTCAAAGGCTATTTTAGCTGGATTTTCCAATACCTCAAGTGCTTTTTGCTGACTTAAAATGTTGACGTTATACGGAGGCTTAATTTTATTTAAAATCGAAATAATCTCCTTAGAAGCATACGCAATACCTATGCGGATTCCAGCTAATCCAAACGCTTTAGACAAAGTTTGAGTAACAATTAAATTAGGATAGGTATTTAACTTCACTAGCCAACTTTGACCTTCTACAAAATCAATATAAGCCTCATCGATGACCACTAATCCATTAAATTTCGTCACTAATTGTTCTATGCTCTCCTTTGAGAAAACGTTTCCTGTCGGATTGTTCGGAGAACAAATAAATAACAGCTTTGTATGAGGTGAAATAGCCGCTAAAATTGCATCTACTTGCAATTCAAAGTTCTCAGACAAATTTACTTCCTTACATGTAATATTATTAATTCCTGCTAATACCTTATACATACCATAGGTTGGAGGCATAATAATTACTTCATCTTTACCAGGTTCACAAAAGGCTCTAAAGAGCAAATCAAGTACCTCATCACTCCCATTTCCAAGTAGTAATTGATCCATTTTAAGTCCATGACGATTTGCCAACACCTGTTTGAGTTTTCGTTGCTTAGGATCAGGATATCGATTTAATCCAGTTTCAAACGGATTCTCATTTGCATCTAAAAATATCATCGCTTCGCCCGAAGCAGAGAATTCATCTCTTGCTGAAGAATAGGGTTGTAACCCCTTTACATTAGGACGAACTAAAGCATTCAAGTCAAATTTCATAAGGTAGTTTTTTTTAAAGCCTCCAATCGAAGGGTCACCGCATTCTTATGTGCATCTAGCCCTTCTGCTTTTGACATAATTTCTATTGCAGGTCCAATAGCTTGCAGTCCCTCTGAACTTATTCTTTGAAAAGTCATACTCTTCATAAAACTATCTAAATTCACCCCACTATACTGGCGCGCATAGCCGTTTGTAGGTAGGGTATGATTGGTTCCCGAGGCGTAATCACCTGCACTTTCAGGCGTATAATTTCCCAAAAATACTGAACCAGCATTTTGAACCCCTTGGCTAAAATAGGCTTCTTCCTTAGAACAGATTATTAGATGTTCCGGTGCATATGCATTGATCATTGCCAAAATATCTTCTTTTTTTTCTAAAAAAATAAATCGCGCATATTCCAACGCTTTTTCTGCAATCGCTTTCCTTGGTAGAACTTTGATTTGACGTTCTAACTCAGCACTTACTGATGCTAACATCGCCTTTGACTGGCTAATAAGTACTACTTGACTATCTGCACCGTGTTCCGCTTGACTCAATAAATCGGCAGCTACAAAAGAGGGAATGGCCGTTTCATCAATCACTACCAACACTTCTGAAGGACCTGCTGGCATGTCAATAGCTGTCCCATAGGTAGTTGACAACTGTTTAGCAGCGGTTACATATTGATTTCCTGGACCGAACAATTTGTACACCTGCGGAATGGTTTCTGTTCCAAAAGTCATCCCTGCAATAGCCTGAATACCACCAACCTTAAATACTTTTGTCACACCGCATACTTGAGCTGCGTAAAGAATCGCAGGATGCACTTTTCCTTCTAAATTTGGTGGGGTACATAGTACAATTTCTTCACAACCGGCTAATACTGCTGGTACAACCAACATCAAAACTGTAGAAAATAAAGGGGCACTTCCTCCGGGAATATATACCCCCACTTTTTGAATAGGTCTTTTCTCTTGCCAACATGTTACTCCCTCCATAGTTTCTACACGTACTGGAGCAGTTCGCTGAGCGTGATGAAATTTTTCTATATTCTGTTTTGCTATATTAATCGCTTCTTTTAATGCCGGGTTAACTAAGGTAGATGCCTCATTTAATTCCGTTTCCGTGACTTGTATGCGAGGAACTTCCACCTTATCAAATTTGGCAGTATATGCTTGAATAGCCGAATCTCCATCACGTTTTACCGCATTAAAGACATCCGCTACAACCGCTAGTAAATCGTTCGAAGCAAGGCTAGGCCGTTCTAGTATTTTAGGCCACGCTGACCGTGGTGGGTTATTAATTATCTGCATTTTATTACAACATTTTTCTCATGTGATATCCCAATTTTTCAAAACCATTTTTCTCCCAATATGCCGTTGCTCGTTCACTCTTAATATAACTATTAAGTTCAGCTGCAACACAATCTATTGACCTAGCATATTCATAAACGAAGTCCATCATTAACGCACCTACTCCCTCACTTCTATAGGCTGGTTTTACAACCACATCATCCAATTCTATGTGTTTACCTATATAATATTTATAGAGTACCCATACACCAGCAATTGCAATAAGCTCATCTCCATCATATACACCGGCACACTTATAATTATGATTAAACATCTCTTTTAACCGTTCAGACAAAATCTCATCAGAGATCGAAGAGTCTAATTCTTGTAATAGTGGAATTATTGAGTGGCATGATTCTTCTGGCACAAATTTCACCTCATATTTTTTTGCAGTGGATTTCATATTAAATCTTTTTTAATGTATCTCTTAATTTATAAAACCATTTTTTCTATCGGACAAACTAAAATCCCTTCTGCTCCCTGACTTTTTAATTCATCAATCACCTCCCAAAATTTATCTTTATTCATAACGGTATGTACAGAAGACCACCCCTTTTCTGCAAGTGGTAAAACGGTTGGACTACGCATTCCCGGTAATAAATTTATGATTTTGTCAATTTTTTCATTCGGAGCATTTAGTAGAACATATCGATGATCTCTAGCTTTTAATACTGATTGAATTCTGAATTGAAGCTTGGTTAATAAAGCTTGTTGTGCTTCTGGAAGGTTTGGTGCCGATGTCAATACCGCTTCACTACTTAAAATGAACGCTACCTCTTTCAAATTATTCTTAAACAAAGTACTTCCACTAGAAACAATATCCACCACTGCATCAGCGAGTCCAATACTCGGTGCAATTTCAACAGAACCATTAATGATATGTATATCAGCTTCGATTCCATGATCTGTCAAGAATCGCTTAACCGTATTGGGGTACGAAGTGGCTATTTTTTTTCCATTAAGATCCGAGGGAGCCTTATAGCTAACTCCATTTGGAACGGCCAAGGATACTCTACATTTTGAAAACCCTAATCGTTCAACAATTTGCAGATCGTTTCCTTTTTCCAATAACGTATTTTCACCTAAAATGGCAATATCAACTACGCCATCGCGTAAATATTGAGGAATATCTCCATTGCGCAGATATAAAACTTCTAAAGGGAAATTACGCGCAATGGCTTTAAGTTGATCTTTACCATTATCGATCGAAATTCCACAATTCTTTAAGAGTTGTAGTGATTCATCGTGTAAACGTCCAGATTTTTGAACGGCAATTTTAAGTGTGTTCATAGGCTCATTTTAATTAATTGATACCATCAAGCAAAAAAAAACCCGCTTGACAATATCAAACGGGTTATATATATAGTTTTAGGTACTAAACATCACCTCGCTTGATAGCAAGTTAAAATATGATGATGTACATTGATAAATAACATAGTAATTATAATAGACTACAAATGTAATGGAATATTTTTTTTTAAAACAAACTTTAAGTTAAAAAAAAAGCTGAAACCAAAATTGGTTACCACATTTAACAATATGCTAACGCGCAATGCTAAGTGAATTCAGTACCTAACACTAGACACAATTAAATTATCTAAAGAACAATTAGAAACACATCGGCTTTCACTGAGCTTTTGATGAATCACCTATCTTTCAATTTATTCATGGCTAATTGCTTTTCTCGAGCGTGGTTCAGTCCATCTTTCCACCATTGACTCATTAATTTTTTATCAAACACTAATGAATTAGTTGTCAATACCGTAGGCGTATAGTACAAATTCAATTTCACGTTTCGGTGAACTGCTTCTAGTTTCCCTATAGTCACATTTTGTCGTTCAATATTATCCAACATAAAAGAAAAGATATTGGTGATTAGCGAAAATGGATTGGTCGTTTCAGGACGTTTCATTTGATTGACTTCGGTCTCTAAAATGATCGCATCTACTTCTGTGGCACCACGTAAAATGGCTTCCCGAATTGGCACAATACTGCCAAACCCTCCATCTGCATATTCACAACCATTTTTTTTCATTAAGCTCATAAAAGGCACATAATTACATGAAGCCCAAATCCAATCACAAAAATCGACGTAAGTACACTCTTTAATCGACTTATACTCCACAGCATTTGTCGTAAAGTTTGAAACAGTTACCACTACGTCTTTCTTAGACGCTTTTAACGTATTAAAATAAGCTTCTGTAAAATAACGTTTAATAAACTTGCGCAAATTTTTACTTTCCCCAAAAGTTTTTCGTTTATTTAAAAAGTTCCATACGGTATTGAAGTGATTGATTCTCGCAACGCGTTCCCCATTAATGACACTTATCTTAAACGGATTATTACTGAAAATTTTTCGTTGGTTCACTGTCGTATAAATCGCTTTTAATTCATACAATTTTCCCAATGCCAAGTGAGAAACCATCAAACTTCCTGTTGAGGTCCCTACAAAAATATCATAATCATTATCCTTTTCGTCGATAAGGTATTGAGCAACACCACCAGCAAAAGCGCCTTTACTTCCTCCCCCAGATATTACCAAAGCCTTCATAAATGCATACGCAGTTTTTATTCTTAAAATAAATGCTATTTTTGATAAAACTAATCAATTTACCATGAAAATCCTAACTGCTTTTTTAACTTTTTCCCTATTGATAGCTTCTTGTTCTAAGGCCTACATTCCTCGATCCATTCAATCTGTAGATATAATAGAATTTCCCATGGAAGCATCCAGTATTCGAGCTATCACAACACAAGCAGATTCCCTGTTGTATTACGCAACTTCTGATGGAAAAATTGGCATATTGACTCCTGAATTTAAAAAACTCAATGAAATTACGGTAAAAGAAGATAGTATTACACCACATTTTAGAGCAATAGCCAGTAATGGATCCGTAATTTATGCCCTTAGCATTGGAAATCCAGCCTTACTTTATCGCTACCAAGATGGAAAAGCAACCCTCGTTTATAGAGAGGATCATCCTGCAATATTTTATGATGCAATGCGGTTTTACGATGACCAAAATGGACTTGCCATTGGAGATCCAACGGATGGCTGCCTTTCCGTCATTGTTACACATGACGGCGGTCAAACTTGGAAGAAAATTCCGTGTGACAACATCCCCTCTATGCGTGAAGGCGAAGCCGCTTTTGCTGCTAGTAATGGAAATATTGCAACTATTGGAAGTGAGGCATGGGTAGCCACTGGCGGTACAAAATCTCGCATATTTTACAGCAATGATTATGGTGAAACTTGGACTGTTAGAGAGACACCAATGATGGCTGGCGGAAAAATGACCGGTAGTTATGCCGTTGCATTTCACGATCGCATGAATGGTCTATTGGTCGGTGGAGATTGGGATAAAAAAGAGGATCAACGCGCTAGTAAAGCCAAAACTACCGACGGTGGAAAAACATGGAGTCTAGTCAGTCCTGGGAAAGGTCCTGGCTACCGAAGTAGCGTACAATACGTCCCAGGCACTCAGGGAAAAGAAGTTTTTTCAGTAAGTAGTACTGGCATTTCTTATTCAAACGATGCTGGAAACACATGGACTGAGGTAAGTAATCAAGGCTATTATAGTATTCGTTTTGTAAATAAAAATTTTGCATGGCTGTCTGGAAACAATAAAATTGCAAAAATGACATTAAGTATTAAGTAAGTACCCAATTTTAGACCCTATGAAAAATTTCCTCCTTTTACTTCTCATCATTGTAACCTTAGTTAGTTGTGAAAAAAATGAATTGAGAGAAGAGTTTAATTGTAATACCTATGGTTTTGCGAACCTTAAAAAACACACCGACTTTTTAAAACATTTTAAAATTCAATTACCAAGCGATTGGAAAACAAACTTTTACTATGATGAATATTCCTCCGCTATTTATTCTGCTGACACCACAAAAGAATTAACAGAAACATTTATTCTCAATGCCAGTTGGAAACAAGGGGAGCTCTATTTGACAGACGATTTTGTAAAAAGAATTGACACACTAAATAGCCAAGATTCCTTAAAAACGACTCGATCTACCTTTACTAAAATTAAAAATAAGTTAAGTTATCTCAACTTATCTGAAGGAAAATCAAATGGGTATCCTTTTCAACATTTACAAATCTATATTAAGCTTGGCGTAGATGATTATTTAATGCTTAGCTCTCAAATTTATGGGGTAGAAAACGTACAAGAGCGTTTGTGTAAATCTATTGATCTTTTTAACCGAATTGAATTAATAAAATAAAAAAATGACTGAAGAAATTTCAGTCAAAATAAAATTTTTCTAAGGCTACTTTTACCACTTGTATATTGGCGACTGAATCTCTACATTTGAAAAAAAATTTCATATGCAGCATATTATCGATCGCTTTACAAAATACGTCACTATTGACACCCAATCTGACCCTAAAAACCCAGCCTTTCCAAGCACAGATAAACAATGGGATCTCGCAAGAGTACTTGTTGATGATCTAAAACGAATTGGACTCAAAGATGTCCACTTAGATGAGCATTGTTATTTAATGGCAACCCTTCCTAGTAATGTAGATTTTGATGTCCCTACCATTGGTTTTATCTCACATATTGATACCAGTCCAGATTTCACAGGTACGGGGGTAAAACCACAAATTCATCCTAACTATGACGGAAAAGACATTGTACTCAACAAAGAAGAGAACATACTTTTATCACCTTCGTACTTTGAAGATTTATTACAATACAAAGGGCAGACTTTAATAACTACCGATGGGACAACTTTGCTAGGTGCAGATGACAAAGCAGGAATTACGGAGATTGTTTGTGCCATGGAATATCTACTCCAACATCCAGAAATTAAGCATGGAGAAATACGTATTGCATTTACTCCAGACGAAGAAGTTGGCAAAGGCGCCCATTTATTTGATGTTGACAAATTTGGAGCTGAATGGGCCTATACTATGGATGGAAGCCAAGTAGGTGAATTAGAATATGAAAATTTTAATGCTGCTTCAGCTACCATACACATTAAGGGTAAAATTGTACACCCTGGTTACGCCAAAAATAAACTCATAAATTCAATCCTTATTGCCAATGAGTTTATTGCTGCCTTACCCCAAAACGAAACCCCTGAACAAACCGAAGGATATGAAGGTTTTTTTCATTTGCATTCCCATATAGGCGAAGTTGAAAAAACAACCTTACAATATATTATCCGTGATCACGATATGGAAAAATTTCAAGCGAGAAAAAAATTAATTTCTTCCATTGCGGATAACCTTAATGAAAAGTTGGGTGCACCACTGGTTACGGTTGAAATAGCCGACCAATATTACAATATGAAGGAAAAAATAATGCCAGTGATGCATATTGTTGACATTGCTGAAAACGCCATGAAAGAAGTTGGAGTTAAACCTATCATCAAAGCCATTAGAGGAGGTACAGATGGTTCGCAACTTTCTTACAAAGGACTTCCTTGTCCTAACATCTTTGCTGGCGGTCATAATTTTCACGGACGCTATGAATACGTTCCTGTAGAATCTATGGAAAAAGCTATTCAAGTCATTGTGAAAATTGCAAGCTTAACGGCAAAAAAATACCGCAATTAAACAAAATTCAATAATATGTTGATAATTGTACCCCATACCTTAAGTTTTAAGTAATAGTGTATTTTTGCCAACTAAATACCGAAACGAATGAACCGAAGCCTCTTATTAAAATTAGCGAAACAATTCGACACTCCACTCTATGTATATGACGCTGACAAAATAGTGTCGCAATACCAGCGTATGACAAAGGCGTTTTCATCTGTAAAAAATTTAAAAATTAATTATGCCGTAAAAGCCCTGTCAAATATTAATATTTTAAAGGTATTTAAAGAGCTAAATTCGGGAATTGATACCGTTTCTGTACAAGAAGTACAACTTGGACTTCGGGCGGGGTTTGACCCTAAGGATATTATTTTCACACCCAATGGAGTTTCTCTTGAAGAAATTGAACAAGCTATGGGATATGGGGTCCAATTAAACATTGACAACTTGTCAATATTAGAGCAATTCGGACAAAAATACCCGAACACGCCAGTATGTATTCGCATAAATCCGCATATCATGGCCGGTGGTAATTCAAAAATATCGGTTGGACATATCGACTCTAAATTTGGTATCTCTATCCATCAACTTCCACACATTCATCGTGTTGTTGAAAACACCGGAATGTTGATTTCAGGAATTCACATGCATACCGGTTCTGACATTTATGATGTTGATGCGTTTTTACGAGCCACTGAAATATTATTCAATGCTGCCGAAACATTTAAGGACTTGTCGTATATCGATTTCGGAAGTGGTTTTAAAGTACCTTATAAAGAAGGTGACATCGCTACAGATATTGAAGAATTAGGTAAAAAATTATCCAAGCGATTTAACGATTTTTGCAAACAATTTGGTAAAGATCTTACACTCATGTTCGAACCTGGTAAATTCTTAGTGAGTGAAGCTGGAAATTTCCTAGTCCATGTAAACGTTGTGAAACAAACTACCTCGACCGTATTTGCAGGCGTTGATAGTGGAATGAACCATTTTATCAGACCCATGTTTTACGATGCCTATCACCATATTGAAAATTTATCCAACCCTAATGGTAAAGAAAGATTCTATACCGTAGTAGGTTATATTTGTGAAACTGACACCTTAGGAGCCAATCGAAGAATTAACGAAATCACCGAAGGAGATATTTTGTGTTTTCACAATGCTGGCGCGTACTGTTTTTCTATGGCATCCAATTATAATTCGCGATATCGCCCTGCAGAAGTTTTGGTTAAAGACGGAAAGGGATATCTCATCCGTGAACGTGAGACCATTGAAGACATTTTACGCGGTCAAGTCCTTATAGATAGCTAATCAGATTAGCGTACCTTGCCGCGATGAATGACCCAATAGACACGGATCTTAGCGTATTGTTCTCAACCCTTTATAGACCCGCTGGCCTGCTAGTTTCTAATTTTACGTTAGAACCCGAAAGCCAAGCGTATAAGGCATCACGCTATCGTATAAACAGCGCTACAGTTATTAGCCGAAAAGCAAAAATTACGCCCAAAAAAACGGGACAATTCGTCACTTGCTGGAAAAGAATTCCCAATGGTACAATTCAACCCTTTGACCATACAGATCCTATCGACTTTCTTAGCATAACCATACGATTTAAAGACAGATTAGGACATTTTGTTTTTCCAACCGACATACTTCTTGAAAACGCAATTTTATCGACCCCTCTTAAAGAAGGGAAACGAGGGTTTAGAGTCTATCCTCCATGGGACCAACCTCAAAACAAGCAAGCTATAAAAAGTCAACAATGGCAACTTCCGTACTTTTTTGAACTCGGACCATCTGCTAGCAAAGCAAAAGTACAAGCAGTATTTAGCCTGTTTTAAAATTAAGGCGACGAATATAGCCTATGATGTATCTTTGATCGTACAATGCGCAAAACAAAAATGGATTCATCGTATTGATGAATTACATCAAAAATCAACGGATGCGCTTCGAAAGCAGTCTATAAAAACAGTCAACCAGGTTTCACATCAAGGTGCAAATGTCTATTTACGATCAAAAAAGAGAAATCTCTAAAATTGGTAAAAACAACCTTATTCATCAACCATTTACTGCTCTTTCATCTCTGAAATTCTCTCTTTTTTTTAAAAAAATTAAATTTTATGTAAGGTAGGTTTAGGTATTTACCCAGAATCACGTACATTTGTCACATGCAATTGAACACTACATCTAGTTTATTAGCCGCGTTGATTTTATCAACCGCTACGATTCGTATTGCATCTACTACTACCATTATTACCCCTTAGGGGTTATCTTTTTACATATCATCCATTTTACATATTCGTATTTTATTACTAATCAAATTTTCACACCATGAAAGTGCTAAAATTTGGAGGTACTTCGGTAGGCTCCGCATTAAATATTTTAAAAATTATAGAGATTGTTAAAGCAGGTAAAGAACAACAAATCGTTGTGGTATCAGCTTTCTCAAAAGTTACAAATTTACTCACCAAAGCGGCGCAAATGGCTGCTATTAAAAAATCTTCGTATCTAGAAATAGTCGAAGAAATCAAAACGATACACGTCGATATTATCCGAGCACTTTTTCAAGAACAAGAACAAGTCTCCTTAGTCGAAAATGTACAGAAAAAGATTGATAAACTACAGGAAATCTTACATGGGGTTTCTGTTATCAACGAACTTTCACCTAAAAGTGAAGCCGCTATTTTAAGTCAAGGAGAACTCCTTTCTTCTGAAATCATAACAGCAGCATTCAACGCGAATGCTATTAACGCTTGTAGAAAAGATGCGCGTGAATTGTTTGAAACTAACGCAGATTTCACGCATGCAACCGTTAATTTCGACCAGAGTAATCAGAAAATAAACGATTACGTTTCAACAGTTCCGACTTCAGTCATTGTAATACCCGGATTTATCGCAGCCACATCCACTGGAGAAACAACCCTCTTAGGTCGTGGAGGATCGGACTATTCAGCGGCCATCCTCGCGGCGGCACTCAATGCCAAGGCCTTAGAAATTTGGACAGATGTAAGCGGCATGTTCACGGCAAATCCTACAATCGTAAAATCGGCGATGCCAATTTCCCAAATTTCCTATGAAGAAGCCATGGAATTATCCCATTTTGGAGCCAAGGTACTATATCCTCCTACAATCCATCCTGTACTCCGTGCGCAAATCCCTATTTATATTAAAAACACAACAAAACCGGATGAATTAGGCACGCTTATCAGTAAAAATTCTAAAGACAAAAAAAATCCTGTTAAAGGAATTAGCCATATTGAAAATGTCTCCCTAATTACCCTTGAAGGATCAGGCATGGTTGGTGTTCCAGGATTTTCAAAACGCCTTTTTGAAACTTTAGCCTACGAAGGTATTAACGTTAAATTAATCACCCAAGCCTCTTCCGAACACTCCATTTGTATCGGTATTGACGATGCCAATGCATCTAGGGCAAAGCACGCTATTGATCAGTGTTTCGAATTTGAAATCTTAAAAAACAAAATCAAACCATTAATTGTAGAGCTTCACCTATCCATTATTGCCATCGTTGGTGATCAAATGAAAAGCCACCAAGGAATTAGTGGAAAGATGTTTGGCACATTAGGAAAGAATAATGTAAATATTAGAGCCATAGCCCAAGGCGCATCAGAAAAAAATATTTCAGCAGTTATTGCACAAAAAGATGTGAAAAAAGCACTTAACAGCTTACATGAAGTATTTTTTAAAGATGATTATAAACAAATAAACCTTTTTATCACTGGGGTTGGAAATGTTGGAGAAAAATTACTCACTCAAATCCAACAACAAGATGACTTTCTCAAAAACAATTTACACATCCATGTACGCGTAGTAGGGCTATCAAATTCACGACGGATGTGTTTTGATGAAAACGGTCTCGATTTAACTTCTTGGCAAGATCATCTAACCAATTCAGCCACCAGTGAGAAAACGAGTTTGAGGGGATTCTTTGATCGGGTAGTTCAATTAAATTTACGCAATAGTATTTTTGTCGATATTACTGCTAATGAATCCGTGGCAAAAACCTATAGCAATTACCTAAAACAGCGTATTGCCGTAGTTGCTTGCAATAAAATTGCCTGTGCTGCTTCGTATAAAGAATACTTCAAACTCAAAGAGCTCTCTTTACGTTACAACACTCCATTCTTATTTGAAACCAACGTAGGAGCCGGCTTACCAGTAATTGACACCTTAAACAACCTGATTGCTTCAGGCGATAAAATTGTCAAAATTCAAGCCGTTTTATCTGGTAGTCTCAATTTTATATTTAATAATTTTAAAGCAGATCAACGTTTTATCGATGTTGTAAAACTCGCTGCTGCAGAAGGCTATACAGAACCTGATCCTCGTATTGATTTAAGTGGAATCGACGTTGCCCGTAAAATCCTCATTTTAGCAAGAGAAAGTGGATGCCCTTTAGAACTTGAGCAAATCAAAAATGAGTCTTTTTTAACACCAGCCGATTTATCCGCACCTAGCGTAGCTGATTTTTATGCCGCTTTAGACACGGAAGACGAACATTACAATGCACTATTACAATCTGCTGACGCGCATGGAACTCGTTTAAAATATGTTGCCTCCTTTGTCGAAGGCAAAGCTCAAGTAGGCTTACAAGAAATCCCACCAGACCACCCCTTTTACAATTTAGAAGGGAAAGATAATATTGTCATGTACTATACTGAACGCTACCCTGAACAACCCTTAATTATTAAAGGAGCAGGTGCTGGCGCAGAAGTAACTGCTTCTGGATTATTTGCAGACATCATTAAAATAGCCAATCGATAATATGGAACGCATTAAACTATTTTCTCCCGCAACCGTAGCCAATGTGTCTTGCGGTTTTGATGCCCTCGGCTTCGCAATGGATACCGTTGGTGACGAAATGATCTTGTATAAAAGTCGGCAAAAAGGTGTCCGTATTACTAAAATTGAAGGAGCAAACCTTTCGGATAATCCCAAAAAAAATGTCGCAGGTGTAGTTGCTTTTGCTATGCTAAAAGCGCTGAATTCGTCAACAGGGATTGAGATCGAAATGTATAAAAAAGTAAAACCAGGAAGTGGTTTAGGTAGTAGTGCGTCTAGTGCAGCAGGTACCGCTTTTGGAATCAACGAATTATTCGGCCGCCCTTTTTCTATATTACAATTGACAGAATTTGCTCGATTAGGCGAAGTAGCGGCCTGTGGAGCTCCAATTGCAGATAATGTAGCAGCTGCACTATATGGTGGATTTATCTTAGTACAAAGTTATGAACCATTATCCATCGTAAAACTTCCCGTACCTGATGATTTATGGGCTACCGTAATACACCCCCAAATAGAAATCAAAACAGAAGATGCAAGAAGTATATTACCCCCCCAAGTTTCTATGCAACAGGCCGTAAGGCAAGCGGCTAATTTAGGTGGTTTGGTGAGTGGATTGTACGAAGGTGATTTTCAGCGAATCAGTGATTCACTAATCGATTACTTGGCAGAACCACATCGTAAAAAACTCATCCCGCATTTTGAAAAACTCAAAAGCTGTTGTATTCAACACGGTGCACTCGGGGTTGGTATTTCAGGATCAGGTCCAAGTATTTTTGCCTTGTCAAGTAGTGAATCAACCGGCAAACAATTGGAAGAACAAATGGCTGCTATATACCGACCAACCGAGATTGATTTTCATCTCTACACCTCACAAATTAACCAGCAAGGAATGAAGATTTTAGCAATGAGTTAATACCACCATTTCCTTTTTAAATTTAAACCCATAACTATCCAATACATTTTAACAAATGATCTACTACAGTTTACGAAAAAATGCCCCAAATGTTTCTTTTAGAGAAGCAGTTATCAAAGGCATTGCCGAAGATAAAGGGTTGTATTTTCCAACTGAAATACACCCTCTAAACCCAGAGATATTAAAAAATTTAAACCAATACACCCATGAGGAAATAGCATTCGAAGCCATCAAACAATTTGTGGGTGATACTATTCCAACACCGATCTTACGAGAAATAATAGCAGAAACCTTATGCTTTGATTTCCCTATTGTTCCCATCACTAATCAATGCGGTAGTTTAGAGCTTTTTCACGGTCCTACAATGGCCTTTAAAGATGTTGGCGCTCGTTTTATGGCACGTTGTTTGGGCTATTTCAACAGAGAAAATCAAGAGGAAGTAACGGTTTTAGTCGCCACCTCAGGTGACACTGGCGGTGCTGTTGCCAGTGGGTTTTTAGGGGTAAAAAACGTGAAAGTCGTCATTCTTTACCCCAGTAAAAAGGTAAGTGCTATTCAAGAAAAGCAATTAACTGGACTAGGGCAAAATATTCGTGCATTAGAAGTTGACGGTACATTTGACGATTGCCAGGCAATGGTCAAACAGGCATTTTTAGATGAAGAAATTACCCGCCATAAAAAGTTAACTTCGGCGAACTCAATCAATGTGGCTCGATGGCTTCCACAAATGTTTTACTATTTTTTCGCAATGAAAGAACTTTCATCAATACCCAAGAAAATCTCTTTTTCGGTACCCAGTGGTAATTATGGAAATATTTGTGCAGGAATGATGGCAAAGCGTCTAGGACTCCCGATTCATAAATTTATCGCAGCAACCAACCGCAATGATGTAGTACCGCGTTTTATGGAGACAGGTGTTTACAATCCCTCCCCATCCATCCAAACAATCTCCAACGCCATGGATGTTGGTGATCCCAGTAATTTTATCCGAATTCAGGAATTACATCGTGATGAACACAATGACCTTCATCAAGAATTAGCCGCCTATCGATTTACGGATGATGAAACCCGAGCCGCTATTGCAGAACTTTTTCAATCGTATCACTATATCGCAGATCCCCATGGAGCGATAGCGTATCTAGGTGCCAAGAAATACCTAGAAAGCCATCCATCGGTATACACGGTATTTTTAGAAACTGCACATCCCGTAAAATTCTTAGATATAGTAGCACCTATTATCGATGAACAAATCGAATTACCATCGCAAATTAAGGCCATTATAAATGCCCCTAAAAAAGCACAAAAAATTAGTCGATATGAAGAACTTAAAAGCTATTTACGCAATGAAATTGAATAAAATGAACACACAAATACAACGTATATCAAATAAACATCTTTTCATAAAGATTGAGTTGTCACAACTTAATTTAGTTAGGTTAGCAAACGATGCACAATACGCATACAGTTCTTACAACTTTCGCAATGTAATTAGAAGGAAAAAACAGAAAAGTCAACAAAAAAGGTTTGTCGAATTCCATATTTAATCCTTATTTTTGTGTTTTTAGATCTTAAATTTTCCAAATGAAAAATACCGCATTAACAAAAATACACGAAGCTCTTGGAGCTAAAATTGTTCCCTTTGCAGGATATAATATGCCCGTTCAATATGAAGGCGTAAATGTTGAACACGAAACCGTGAGAAATGGCGTTGGCGTTTTTGACGTTTCCCATATGGGTGAGTTTTTAATTTCCGGCCCCAACGCGTTGTCACTTATTCAAAGAGTTTGTTCAAACGACGCATCAAAATTAGTTGATGGTAAAGCGCAATACAGTTGCTTACCTAATGAAACTGGTGGAATCGTTGATGACCTTATAATATATCGAATCAACGAAGAAAAATATCTTTTAGTAGTCAATGCGTCGAATATTGAAAAAGATTGGAAATGGATCAGCAGTCACAACACGATGAATGCTGAAATGAAAGATCTTTCTGACGAATATTCTTTACTAGCCATTCAAGGTCCAAAAGCATCAATAGCAATGCAAGGATTAACCTCTGTTGATTTAGAACAAATGAAATACTACACGTTTCAAATTACTGATTTTGCAGGTATTGAAAATGTGATTATTTCTGCTACAGGTTATACAGGTTCTGGTGGATTTGAAATCTACTGTAAAAATGAAGATGTAGAAAAAGTGTGGAATAAAGTAATGGAAGCTGGTGCTTCCTATGGAATAAAACCAATTGGTTTAGCTGCAAGAGACACCTTGCGATTGGAAATGGGATTTTGCCTGTATGGAAATGATATAGATGACACAACATCGCCGATAGAAGCAGGTTTAGGTTGGATTACTAAATTCACAAAAGAGTTTACCAATGCTGAAGCCCTAAAAAAACAAAAAGAGCAAGGACCAGATCGCAAATTAGTCGGGTTTGAATTAAATGAACGCGGGATACCACGTCATGGATATGACATCGTAGATCACCAAGGCGTAAAAATTGGAGAAGTTACTTCGGGTACCATGAGTCCTTCACTCAACAAAGGGATTGGCTTAGGGTATGTACCAACCGCATTCGCCGAAGTAGGAAGTCAAATTAATATTCAAATACGTAAAAAGACTATCCCAGCAACCGTGGTGAAATTACCATTTTATAAAGGTTAAGGGATGAAAAAATTAAGTCAAGAAGAAATTGAACGTAAACTGAGCCTATTAGACAATTGGGAATACATCGACAATGCAATCGAAACAACTTTAGCATTTGAGAGTTTTACCGATTGTTTTACTACGATGACACGTATTGCTTTTGAAGCCGAAAAGCAAAATCATCATCCAGAATGGCTCAATGTATATAATAAATTATCCATCCGTTTATCAACCCATGATGCGGATGGTGTTACCGAGCTCGATTTTAAATTGGCAAGCACCATTGAAGATTTAATCACTGGAGTGTAACTAACTACCAATTTTTAATGTAGTATCTTTGAAAAAAAATTAAACATTTGGAATTAACAAATCCCTTATTCTACGGAGGTTTTGCGTTTATAGGATTCATTTTATTAGAACTCGTATACAGTAAAACACATGATAATGATGAATTATACGAATGGAAAGACTTAATGGCAAGTGGCATCATGGGGATTGGATCCGCCATAATTGCCCCCTTGGTCAAATTAGTCTTTGCTGTTGTTCTATTTAAATACACCTATGAATTATTCAATCCAGAAATCGACGGAGTACGCATGAATATAATGGGCTATGAATCCTTTGGGTGGGCTTGGTATGTTTGGATAATCTGTCAAATTTTAGATGATTTTTCCTATTATTGGTTCCATCGGATGAATCATGAAGTGCGCATCTTATGGGCCGCACATATAGTACATCACTCTTCCGATAATTTCAATTTAGGAACTGCCGTACGTAACGGATGGTTTACTGTATTGTACAAACCATTCTTTTATGTATGGATAGTAGCAATCGGATTTCACTATGAAATGTTAGTGGTCTGTATGGGAATTGAAGCCCTTTGGCAATTTCAATTACACACTAAATATGTTCCAAAATTAGGCTTTTTAGAAAAATTCTTAAATCTCCACACCCAACATCAAGTACACCATTCTCGTAATATTGAATATATGGACAAAAACCACGGTGGATATTTAAATATTTTTGATCGTATGTTCGGTACCTATAAAGCACTGGATGAATCTATCGATATTGAATACGGTGTAACCAAACCACCAAACTCCTATAATCCAATAACCATCCTAACACACGAGTATAAGGATATTTGGAAAGACATGAAAAAGTCCAAAAAACTCAAACATAAATTAATGTATATCTTTGGTCCTCCAGGATGGAGTCATGACGGTAGCACACTTACCATTAAGCAAATTCAACGCCAAATGAAAGCAGAAGCAAAAGCAGCAAAAAAAGCGAATAAAGCCAATGCAAATTTAATGGCTACTGCAGATAAATAATTCGGAATAAGTGAGTTCTTTATCGACCCGATATGCGGTACTATTTTTTGTGTTATTATTGATAGAATCTCTCTATAATGCCAGAAACCATATTGATTATTATCATTGCAATTAGTTTTTTAAGTCTTGGGATTGCGCTAGGTATGTATATAGTTGGCCTCAAACAAAAGGCACAGTTGGATGTACTTAAAGAACGAGACAATCAACTTCAACGAAGCCTTCAACAACTCAAAGAAACACTTACCAACACCGAACGAGAACGCGAAGAAATTAGACGCGAAAAAGAACTAATCTCAACAGAACTTACACGGAGAAATTCAGAATTTGAAAACCTTCAACGTCAAAATTTAAAACGCGATGAAGAATTAAAATTACAACAAGATCAATTACGTAAAGATTTTGAATTATTGGCAAATGGAATTTTGGAAAAGAATTCTACTAAAATTACAGAGCAAAATAAATTACACCTTCAAACCATCTTAACCCCACTTCAAGAAAAAATTCAAACCTTTGAAAAGAAAGTAGAAGATACACATAAGGATAGTATTGATCGTCATGCTGCCTTACGTCAACAAATTCTTGGACTGAAAGAACTCAATGAACAAATGAGTAAAGAGGCGGTTAATTTAACAAAAGCGTTAAAAGGAGATTCTAAAACACAGGGAAATTGGGGTGAATTAATCTTAGAACGAGTTCTTGAAAAATCAGGACTAACCAAAGACCGCGAATATTTTCTAGAAAAGAGTTTTGACACAAAAGAAACGAATAAAACAAGACTTCGACCCGATGTGATTATCAATTTACCTGGTAATAAAAAAATGGTTGTTGATTCAAAAGTATCACTAACTGCCTATGAACAATTTGTCAATGCAGAAGACGAGACTGAACAAACTAAATTCTTAAAAGAGCACGTTAATTCATTACATCGCCATATCACCCAACTAAGTGCAAAAAAGTATGAAGATATTTATGAAATGGAATCACCGGACTTTGTGCTTTTGTTCATTCCTATTGAACCCGCATTTGCCACCGCATTAAACAGTGATGATCAGCTGTATAATAAAGCATTTGAGAAAAATATTGTAATTGTTACACCTTCAACCTTACTGGCTACTTTGCGAACCATTGATTCCATGTGGCAAAATGAAAAACAGCGCAATAATGCCATTGAAATTGCACGCCAAGCAGGAGCACTCTACGATAAATTTGAAGGCTTAGTCACCGATCTAACTAAAGTTGGTAAAAAAATGGATGAAGCAAAAAATGAATACAAAGATGCAATGAATAAATTGGTGGAAGGCCGGGGAAATTTAATCAAAAGCGTAGAAAAAATTAAAAAATTAGGCGCAAAAGCAAAAAAATCTCTACCGCAAAATATTGTCGATAGAGCCTCCGATGAAGACCGGTAGGCACAGATTAACAGATCGAAGAACCACATTCCATTATGGAATTCAACCACGCACATTTAAGTAAACTACTCAAGTACAAGTTCCTACAAAGAATCCATATACTTCAACTATTTCGATTAAATTTGTAATAAAACAGGTGAATTTACCACGAATTCAATGAATACTAATTTAAACAATGAACTATGAAATTTATTAATCGCTTATTTTTTATAAGCCTATGTGGTGTCTTTGCTCTCTATTCTTGTAAAAAAGAATCAACAGCACTACAAGACAACCTCACTCATTCGATCAAAACACCAGGAATTGTCTTGGAAAACATGGATACAACGGTCAGTCCAAAAGTTGACTTCTACAACTATGTCAATGGTACGTGGATGAAAAACACTAAAATTCCTGAAGACCGAACCTTGTGGGGAGGCTTTAGCGTATTAGCAAAAAAAACAGTTGATGATGTTTTAGCGATCTTGTCTGAGGCCCAAACAAGTGGAACGTACAAACCAGAAACAGACCAAGCAAAAGCACTCTATATTTTCGAAAGTGAATTAGATACTGTATCGCGAAACAAGGATGGAATTACTCCAATTCAACCTGCCTTAAAAGCCATTTCTGAAGTTAAAAACCTTGAGGACTTACAAACGCTTCTCATGTCAAATCCTCATGTAACATCGCCTATAATTAACTTTACAGTATTCCCTAACTTAGCAAATAGCAAGGTTTATGCAGGATACATCGTTCCTGGAAAATTAGGTTTACCTGATCGAGACTTTTATATTTTGCAAGATGCAACTTCGAAAGAAATCCGTCAAAAATATGTAGCGTATATTTCCAAAATGCTTCAGATTTTAGGTGATGATGAGACTTCAGCTAAAAAGCAAGCAACGATGATTCTTGCCTTAGAGACAAAATTAGCTAGGCCCCTATTTAACAAAGCTGAAAGTAGAGATTATCGAAATTATTACAACCCATTTACAGTTCAACAAATCAATGAAAAATATCCAGTCATTCAATGGGATAAACTCATTAAGGATACTGGCATTGAAAAAGAAGTTACTGAGGTAATCGTTATGCAACCAAGATATATGGAGGCTCTACAAACGATACTAACCAGTACGCCAATTGAGGATTTAAAAGCTTTAACTCGATGGACTACCTTTAATAGTGTAGCAAAAGCATTAGATACACAAACCTATAAAACAATTTGGGAGTTTTACAACAAGACCTTAAACGGTCAAAAAGAAATGCGTCCAGCCAATGAACGCGCCTTGGCCACCTTAGATGGTGCCGTTGGACAAGCGGTAGGAAAATTATATGTAGATAAAATGTTTCCACCTGAAGCCAAAGCCAAAGCTGAGGAAATGATTAACAATATAATTAGTGCATTTAAAGCGCGAATTAATGCCTTAGACTGGATGAGTGATACCACCAAAATTCAAGCGATTACTAAGCTCAATAAAATTGGAATTAAAATCGGCTATCCAGACAAATGGGAAGATTATTCAAAGTTAGACGTACATGCCGAAAATTCATTTTATGATAATTTACTCGCAATAAAAAAATGGAATAAAACTAAAAACCTAGCAAATTATGGAATTGAAGTTGACAAAACCAAATGGGGCATGTCTCCTCAAACAGTCAATGCTGGGTATAATCCATTAAACAATGACATCACTTTCCCTGCAGCCATTTTACAACCTCCCTTTTACAACTTTACCGCAGATGCCGCAGTTAACTATGGGGGTATTGGGGCTGTAATTGGACATGAAATATCGCATGCTTTTGACGATAGTGGAGCCCGATTTGACGGTGATGGCAATCTTAAAAACTGGTGGACAGCTAAAGATTTAGCTTCATTTACCGAAAGAGGGAAAGCATTGGCTGATCAATATTCAGCTATAGAAGTGTTAGACAGTGTTTATGTTGATGGAGTATTTACCTTAGGAGAAAACATTGGGGATCTAGGTGGTGTTTTAGGCGCATATGACGGTTTACAACAGTATTTTGCTGCGCATGGCCGTCCAGACCCTATCGATGGATTTACCGCTGAACAACGATTCTTTATGTCATGGACAACCATTTGGAGAACCTTAGTACTCGAAGAAACACAGCGCAATCTAATCAAAACGGATGAACACGCTCCTGGAAAAGTGAGAGCCGTTCAACCTTTATTAAATATGGATGCTTTTTACAATGCCTTTGATATTAAGGAAGGGGATCCAATGTATCTAGCGCCAGAAAAACGCGTACGAATTTGGTAATTCTCACAACTAAAAAACCACCTTTACCAAGAGGTGGTTTTTTATGCGTGTAAATCACGTATCCATTTCATTTTAAGATACCTACAACACGAATCAAATTCAAGGATACAACCCTAAAAAACGGCATTGAAAAAGACGTATTAAAATGGATGAATTTCTCAAAAATGTAGTCGCTTTTATTTTATTAAAAAAATAAAAATTATGATATTTGTCAGGAATTTTTAGACTGAATATAGCTATTCTTGTCAAAATTATTTTTCTTGAAAAAACAGATTGCCATATTCCTCTTTTTAGTCTTAGCGTGCCGGCCTGGGTATTGTGGTGTTCAGTTGGTTTATTACGGTTTAAATATTGATTATATCATAGAAACCTATTGCGTCAATAAAGATAACCCTGAATTGAATTGTAATGGTAAGTGCCATTTGATGCAACAACTCAATCTATCGTCTCCAAAAGAAGATAGTCCAGCCGCACCATTGAGCAACATTAATTATCTAGATGCTTTTTTCCCTCTTTTTTCACACGATTTCCCAATAGAATACACGGCGAATATCCAATTTATAAATAAAAACAAAGCTTTGTTTACGTATGCTAATATGTATGCATTCTTATTCACTTCAGATCGCTTCCGTCCGCCAGCAGCTTTCCCCATCTCTTAAATTTTCTAATAGGCTATTATAGTTTGCCTTAAAAAACTAAACACTAAACATACACAAATGAAATTAATGAAATTTGCATTTGCGGCGGCATTATGCATACTTTTTACTGCTTGTACTTCAGATGATAGTACAGAAAACTTAGATGGACTTATAGGAGATATCTCCTTAAAATTTGATAATGGTGTGGGGGATCAAGATTTTATATTTGAAACAACATACACCAAATCAAACAATGAAACCTATAAATTAAGTACCTTAAAATACCTTATCAGTAATGTTAGATTAACCGATGATGAGGGGAATATCTTTGAATACCCTAGCGATAAAAATGTATTTATTGTCGATGAAGCCGACTCCAATAATGCTGGAGAGATTTACATCACCTTGGAAGATGTAGATGCAGCGAACTACACTTCAATTACATTCGGTATTGGAATTGATCAAGAGCGTTATTTAAAAGGAGCCGATGGTCAAGGTGATTTTTTATCGATAGCACAAGAGGAGGGAATGCTTTGGTCTTGGGCTACTGGGTATCGTTTTACTCGATTTGACGGAGTGTACACTTCAGGAACTGAAATTGAACAAGGTTTAAATATCCATATGGGTAGTGTAGGTACTTCTATTGATAATTATCGAGAGGTTACCCTACCTCTACCTACAGAAGCACGAGTACGACCTGATAAAATAACAGAAGTTCATATCAAAGCAGATATTTCAAAAGTTTTTGATGGCGTTACCTCAATTAATTTCTCAGATGGGTATAGTCAGGTACATACCAGCGCTGAAACTACGCCAGTTATTGCAGATAACATGATGCATATGTTTATGGTGCACCATGTTCACAATGAGTAGGTATGTAACAATCATAACCAGAAAGCCGATATCGGCTTTCTGGTTTTATCCTGAATGATATGAAATTAATAAGATTAAGTATATTGGTAGGACTCAGTTTTGGTCTTACCCATTGTAGTGATGATGTAGGTCCATATACCCCTATAAATTTAGAGGTTGAAATACCTTCTAATTTCCCTGACCTAACCTATACCCTAGAGAATAATCCGGTAACTGATGCTGGTTTTGATCTTGGTAAAAAACTTTTTTATGAAGGTCGCCTATCTGTCAACAATTCTATTCCCTGTGCATTTTGTCACGAACAAGCTTTTGCATTTACACATCATGGTCATACGCTTAGCCATGGAGTTAATGGTGAAATTGGTCTCAGAAACGCTCCACCGATCCAAAATATGGCCTTTCAAAAAGAATTCATGTGGGATGGTGCAGCAACACATTTAGATTTACAACCTATTATACCACTTACCAGCGATGTTGAAATGGGTGAAACACTTGCAAATGTACTTGCTAAATTAAAAAAGGATCCCGAATATAAAACACTTTTTAGAAGAGCCTTTGGTGAATCTGGCATCAATGCAGAGAATTTATTAAAAGCTTTATCTCAATTTATGGTTATGATGATTTCATCAAATTCAACCTATGACAAATATGTTCGTAATGAAGATAATGTACAATTAAGCCCGTTAGAACTCGCCGGATTATACACCTTTAAGAGTAAATGTAGTAGTTGTCATGCTGGAGAATTATTTACGGATCAATCGTATAGAAATAACGGACTGCCTGTCAACCCTAAATTAATGGATAAAGGTCGATACGCTATTTTTGAAGATGAAAACGACCTCTATAAATTTAAAGTCCCCAGTCTACGTAATATTGAAGTAACTTTTCCATATATGCATGATGGACGCTTTCAAACATTAGAGGCGGTTTTAAATTTTTATGACCATGGAATGACTAATAATGGAAACGTTGACCCTTCCCTATTACGCCCTGATGGGAGTTATGGAATTGACTTAACTACCGAAGAAAAAGAAAGCCTAATAGCCTTCTTAAAAACCTTAACCGATACAGAATTTTTAAATGATGAACGCTTTGCAGAATATTAAAAAAATAGGGCTTACGCTTTTAATCGTAAGTATTTTCTTTCGTACGCATTACGGCTACGCTCATAATGAATATCCACCCCGATTCTATTTTTGTGATTTATGTGGCTGTACAACCAGTGGAGGAAGCTTTGGGTTTGGCGACTTAACGGCCTCCAATTTTATTGGGATACGCTATACTTATCAAAAGTACCATTCACGAAATGGTATTTTCGCAAATTCCCCTAAGAGTATAGAAACCATAAATACCGTACAACTTTGGGCACGTGTACCACTGTCAAAAAAACTTAGTGTAAGTACAATTATCCCTGTTAATTACCTTCAACGCACCTTTGAAGGCAGCGATGAAAATATACAAGGACTAGGTGATATCAATATAATGGGCTGGTATTCAATACCTCTTTTCAAAAACACAGTAAAAGATTCAATTTCCGTGCGTGACATACCCTTAAGTGCAACACATACCTTGAGTTTTGGTCTTGGTTTAAAATTACCCACCGGATCTTTTGAGGAAACCTTAACAGATAGAGTAAATCCAGGATTTCAAGTCGGCACTGGAAGTGTAGATTATATCGCCGCACTTTCGTACAATTTCGGAAAAAACAATTTCGGATTTAACGCGAGTACTACGTACTATCTAAAAACCTCGAACAAGAATGACTACCGCTTTGGAAACCAATTTTCCTATGCAGTCAACGGTTTTTATAACCTCTTGCGTACAAATACATTTTTACTTCGTCCATTTATTGGCATTTCGGGTGACTTTTTTGATTCGATTGAACAATACAACCAAAAACAACCCGATACAAACGGTTCAATTTTACACGGAGCTATTGGGACCGAAATTGGGTTTGATAAATTTATTACAGGTTTCACGTATAGCAATCCAATACAACAAGACTTATTTGGAGGAAATGTAGATGCGAAATCGCGATTTTCAGCCTATCTTAATTTTAATTTTTAAATCACTTTATAAAAAAACCGCCTCGATTGTATTGAGGCGTTTTTTTTTATTCAATTGATCGTTATATCCATTAGAATTAGTACCAACGTTTTCTTACTTGATTAACAGATATGGCACAAAGACACTTCATTTTATCTCAACACAAAGCCGTATCCGCTCCAAATAACGCGTACTAGGCTACAAACAGCGGCCGATTACTCATCATGGCATTTACTTTCTCAGCTACCGCTTCTAAAACAGACTCATTTTCGTGATTAAGGATTACTTCATCAATTAAGTCTACAATGATAGGCATATCCGCTTCTTTTAACCCGCGCGTAGTAACAGCCGCTGTACCAATTCTGATTCCAGAAGTTACAAAAGGAGATTTATCATCAAAAGGAACCATGTTTTTATTCACCGTAATATCCGCTTTTACCAAGGCATTTTCTGCCTCTTTCCCTGAGATATTTTTATTTCGTAAATCGATTAACATCATATGATTATCCGTACCTTTTGAAATGATGTCATAGCCTTTATCTACAAATGCTTTGGCCATCGCTGCCGCATTCTTTTTTACTTGTAATTGATAGTGTAAGAATTCATCTGTTAAGGCTTCACCAAAAGCAATTGCTTTAGCCGCAATAATATGCTCTAAAGGCCCACCTTGGTTTCCAGGAAAAACGGCTGAATTTAAGTACGCAGACATCATTTTTGGTTTCCCACTCTTTAAGGTGTGCCCCCATGGATTTTCAAAATCTTTCCCCATCATAATCATTCCCCCACGCGGTCCACGCAACGTCTTATGTGTTGTTGTGGTAACTACGTGACAATGAGGTATCGGATCGCTCAATATACCTTTTGCAATTAACCCTGCTGGATGTGATATATCTGCTACGAGAAAAGCACCAACACTATCGGCAATTTCTCTGAAGCGTTTAAAATTAATATCTCTTGAGTAAGCAGAAGCACCCGCAATAATCATTTTAGGTTGCTCTCTTTCTGCCGTTTCTTGAATTTTATCATAATTCAAAACACCCGTTTCTTTCTCTACACCATAAAAAGACGTTTTGTATAAAGTTCCAGAAAAATTCACTGGTGACCCATGCGTAAGATGTCCTCCATGCGATAAATCAAAACCGAGAATTTTATCTCCTGGCTTTATCAAAGCAAAATACACAGCTGAATTAGCTTGTGAACCAGAATGTGGTTGTACGTTGACATATTCTGCACCAAAAAGAGCTTTAGCTCTATCAATGGCTAACTGTTCAACTTGATCTACTACTTCACAACCACCATAATATCGTTTATTGGGGTAACCTTCAGCATATTTATTGGTTAAAACGGATCCGGCCGCTTCCATAACCTGGTCACTAACAAAATTTTCGGAGGCAATTAGTTCCAATCCGTTTAATTGTCTTTCTCGTTCGTCTTCTATTAACTCAAATATTTGTGTATCTCTTTGCATCTCAATAGGGTTAAAAAAATTTAAAAATTAAGCATCCAAAAATAGTGATTTCATTTTGCAAATTAACAGAAACGGCTATCTTTGATCCTAAAATTATCAACATGCAAATAACGGCAAATGATCCATCAAGAAAATCTTGGTTAAACGTAGCCAAAGATTCTGACTTTCCAATACAAAATATTCCCTTTGGTGTGTTTTTAACACCTGAAAACATCATCACCATCGGTACACGAATTGGTGATTATGCTATTGACTTAGGGGCTTTACACCAACTCGGGTACTTTAAAGACATTCCTTTAACAGATGATATGTTTTTACAGGATTCCCTAAATGATTTTATCGCAGACGGTAGGATAACTTGGCGATTAGTCCGAAATCGAATTGCAAATTTGTTTGATATCAACAATAGAACCCTACAAGATCAGCCAGAACACCGTGAAGTAGTTATCTTTGACGTTAACGAAGTTGAAATGCAACTACCCGTTGATATAGGAGATTACACTGACTTTTATGCGAGTAAAGAGCATGCTACCAATGTAGGAAGTATTTTTAGAGACCCTAAAAATGCATTAATGCCTAATTGGTTACACATCCCAATTGGTTATCACGGCCGAAGTTCATCCATAGTCCCTTCAGGTACATCCATTCGAAGACCTATGGGGCAAACCAAAGCGCCTAATGCAGCCCAACCCACTTTTGGTCCAAGTAAATTATTGGATTTCGAACTTGAGATGGCCTTTATCACTACCGATGTCAATCATTTAGGTGAATCAATCTCTATAGAAGAAGCAGAAGATTATATTTTTGGACTCGTCTTATTTAACGATTGGAGTGCAAGAGATATTCAAGGATGGGAGTACGTCCCCCTCGGGCCATTTTTAGGAAAGAGTTTTGCTTCTACCATTTCTCCATGGATTGTTACTTTAGATGCCTTACAGCCTTTCCGTGTTGAAAGTCCCAAACAAGACCCTGCACCACTCCCTTATCTTCAACAAAAACCGAACAATAGTTTTGACATTCATCTTCATGCGTATATCAAACCTTTAAATGGTGAAGAAAACCTTGTAGCGAAATCGAATTTTAAATACATGTACTGGACGATGGCACAACAATTAACGCATCACACAAGTAACGGATGTAATGTGCGTACTGGAGATATGATGGGTTCAGGTACCATTTCTGGACCTACCAAAGACAGTTATGGTTCAATGTTAGAGTTAACTTGGAAAGGTACACAACCTTTAAAACTTTCTGATGGTACAGAACGAAAATTCATTAATGATCACGATACCGTAATTTTACGAGGATATTGTGAAAATGAAAAAGTACGAATTGGATTCGGTGAATGTTCAGGTAAGGTTTTACCCGCTCGTTAGTTGCGGGTAAAACCGTAACTTTGGAATAATCATTGATCCATACAACCATGAAGAAATTTCTTGTAATTGCCTGCTTTAGTCTTTTATTGGCCTGTGGTTCTGTACAAAAAACCTCCAATCAATTAGCTTCGGGAAACTACAAAGCTGCGTTTAATACGGCAGTGGCATCACTCAATAAAGATAAAACTAAAAAAGCAAATCAGAAAAACATTCCCTTGCTTAAGGAGGCCTACGATAAAGCTGCACTGCAAGATCTTGCTGAAATAAAAAAGTTACAACAAACGGTTAATGCCAATAATCTGAAAAAAATTTATGGCAATTACCTCAATCTCGACTTACGTCAAGACGAAATAAAACTACTTCAACCCTTGTTCTTTGAAGACCAAGAAGTTCACTTTGAATTTGACGACTACAGCGATGAAATTAACGCCGCTAAAGCTCGCTATGCTGCCTATTTATACAATGAAGCCCAACGTAAACTAAAAGGAAATATGGAAGATGCGCGCGTGGCATATGCGTATCTTGAAGATCTAATTTACGTAGACCCTACCTATAAGCCGAACCTCAACGAACTCCTTCAACGCGCTAAAAAACGAGGTAGCGTTTTTGTATATATCTCGCTAAAAAACAACACGCGTATCGCAAAAGATAGTTTAACAATCTTTACGCAAATTAATACAAACAATTTTAGTAATCCATGGGTCATTTTCCACCATCAAAAGGATCGCAGTATTACCTATTCAAAAGAAATTTCCATCGCGCTTAATAAAATGACCATGGAAACACCCCTTATACAACCCGAAACCATCCGCCAAGAAGCGAGAATTCAAGACGGCTGGACATACCAAAAGGATAGTGACGGCAATGTAATGAAGGACGAAAAAGGAAATAATCTCAAAACGCCTGTCTACAAAACAGTACTTGCCGAAGTGGTTCTATACCAACAAGTGCGCAATGCAAAACTTGAAGGTCAAATTACTGTTTTATCTGCTGGAAAACCACAGGTCACAAAACCCATTAGTGGTGAGGCAAAATTTCAAAATACCTATGCTAAATACCGCGGTGATAAACGCGCCATTGAAGAAAAATACTACGAAGCCATTCAACGCAAAGAAATGGAATTCCCACCAGAATACGCCTTTGTAAATTTTGCAATGTCCAACTTCAAGAAAAATGTAGAACAGTTTTTAAGTCAACAAGAATTTTAAACAGTGAATCTATTTAATTAAAGAGGGAAGTCACTTTTCTACAATCCCTTTACACTGCCCACATAGTATGAGAGGCAACGATAAGCTCGTTTTATCTCACCGTGCCTTGGAAACAATTCTAAAAAACTCAACCTTCACTATACGCCCCAGCTAAATCGCAGCAATAATTAATACGCTAGATTCACAATTTCATAATGAGAATCATGCGCAATGACTTTACCGTCTTTAATCACCAATAATTGTGGTGACTCGTGTCGTACGCCAAATTGTTCAGCAATAGCATTGGAAATAGCACGGTAACTTAATAAATCTAAGTAATAATATGTGGCTTTATCTGGATCTATCGATTTCTCAAACTGCTTGATAACACCCCGACTAATCCCACAAGTACGACTGTGTTTAAAGATAAGCTGTAACTTTTCATGAGATTTCTCTCGAATGGTTTCTAATTGTGCTAATTCATCCAATACAACCCAATGACTAGGCGTTTGTGCCGGTTGTTTCTGCTCTCCAAATAGTTTTTTTAAAATTCCCATTTCTTTCGTTTCTACGTTGTTAATTTTTTTTACGATGTCCAATTTATAGTTAGGTGATGGTATACACTTCACATAACCCAGGGCGAACGACCTAAATTGGCGCAATCAGCTATACGTGTTTTTTGACGATTTTTATAAAAATCACCGCCAAAATCCAATGCCTTTAGCGCATGTACAACACTTCAGTCGCAAATTTAATTTATCCTTACCAATCTTTTTCATTCCAAAATACAAAATCTACCTCTTGGTAACTCGTTGCCATAACTTCCGAAAACAACGCCATATCGTCATATTTTTTCGCATTATAACCGACATTTTGTCTTTTTTAATCTGTAAATTACCAATGGAATACTTATTGACCCTATCCATGAAAACAACAGACTATGAATTTTAACAATTACACCATAAAATCACAAGAAGTTCTACAACAAGCTCAACAAATTGCACAGGGTTTTGGGCATCAACAAATTGAAAATGCTCACTTATTAAAGGCCATTTTTGAGGTTGATGAAAACGTTGTTCCCTTTTTATTACAAAAGGTAGGCGCAAATGTAGAACACATAAAACAAGCAGTTGACAAGATTTTAACGCGTTTCCCAAAAATTACGGGAGGTGAAATGATGTTGTCTAGAAATGCCAATACAACCCTCACAGATGCAGCAAATTTAGCTAAGAAAATGAAGGATGAGTATGTGACCTTAGAACATATACTATTGGCTATTGTAAAATCAAAAGGAGATACTGCTCAGTTATTAAAAGATAGCGGACTTACTGAAAAAAACCTTGCTGCGGCTATTGCAGAATTGAGAAAAGGAGAAAAAGTAACTTCGCAAAATGCTGAAGAAACGTATCAGTCTCTAAGCAAGTACGCTAAAAATTTAAACCAACTCGCCATTGACGGTAAATTAGATCCTGTCATAGGTCGTGATGAAGAGATTAGACGCATCCTTCAAATTTTGTCTAGACGTACAAAAAACAATCCAATTCTCATCGGAGAACCAGGAGTTGGTAAAACAGCTATTGCCGAAGGTTTAGCGCATCGAATTGTCAATGGAGACGTCCCTGAAAATCTCCAGGATAAAATTATATTTTCCTTAGATATGGGCGCCTTAATTGCTGGAGCTAAGTACAAAGGAGAGTTTGAAGAACGTTTAAAAGCAGTTGTCAAAGAAGTCATCGGTGCTGATGGAGAAATCGTCCTATTCATTGATGAAATTCACACTTTAGTGGGTGCAGGTGGTGGTCAAGGAGCCATGGATGCTGCAAATATCCTAAAGCCAGCGTTAGCCAGAGGAGAACTCAGAGCCATCGGAGCTACTACCCTTGATGAATACCAAAAACACTTTGAAAAAGATAAAGCCTTAGAACGTAGATTCCAAAAAGTAATGGTGGCCGAACCAGATAAAGAAAGTGCCATTTCCATTTTACGAGGAATAAAAGACAAATATGAAGCACATCACAAAGTGCGGATTAAAGACGAAGCGATTATTGCCGCAGTTGAACTATCTCAGCGATATATTACTGATCGATTTCTACCAGATAAAGCCATCGATTTAATGGATGAATCTGCTTCTAAACTGCGTATGGAAATCAATTCTAAGCCAGAACAACTCGATGTTTTAGATAGAAAGATTATGCAGCTCGAAATAGAGATGGAAGCCATTAAAAGAGAAAATGATAAAGAAAAATTAAAAAATTTATCTAAAGAATTAGCGAATCTTAAAGAAGAACGCGAATCTATCTATACAAAATGGAAAAGCGAAAAAGAAATTGTTGATCAAGTACAAGCAACCAAAAAAAACATTGAAGCCTATAAATTGGAAGCTGACCGTGCAGAACGCGAAGGTGATTACGGAAAAGTTGCAGAAATTCGCTATGGAAAAATCAAAGCCGAAGAAGAAAAACTTGATGAACTTCAACAAAACTTAGCGAAAAATCAAGAAAGTGCTTTGATAAAAGAAGAAGTTACCGCTGAAGACATTGCTGAAGTAGTGGCTAAATGGACAGGAATACCAGTGCGTAAAATGCTCCAAAGTGAACGTGAAAAATTACTTCACCTAGAAGATGAACTCCACAAACGCGTAATTGGTCAAGAGGAAGCTATTCAAGCTGTATCTGATGCCGTACGACGTTCAAGAGCTGGTTTACAAGATCAAAAGAAACCTATTGGTAGCTTCTTGTTCTTAGGAACCACTGGGGTAGGTAAAACCGAATTGGCTAAAACCTTAGCGGCTTATTTATTTGACGATGAAAGTGCCATGACTAGAATTGACATGAGCGAATACCAAGAACGTCATTCTGTAAGTAGATTAATTGGTGCACCTCCAGGATATGTAGGCTATGATGAAGGCGGTCAGTTAACAGAAGCTGTTAGACGAAAACCTTATTCAGTAGTGCTTTTGGATGAAATTGAAAAGGCACATCCAGATACATTTAATATACTTTTACAAGTATTAGATGAAGGAAGATTAACCGATAATAAAGGCCGTGTAGCTGATTTTAGAAATGCCATTATTATTATGACCTCAAATCTGGGTTCTCATATCATTCAAGAGAACTTTAAAGAATATACAGAAGCAAATAAAATGCAAATTTTAGAGACTACAAAAGTTGATATTCTCGGTTTATTAAAACAGCAATTACGTCCAGAATTCTTGAACCGAATAGATGAAGTAATAATGTTTAGCCCATTGAGTAAAAAAGAAGTCGCACAAATTGTAAAACTTCAATTAGATCAGTTGGCTGAAATGTTGGCCGATAAAGGAATTGAATTAGAAGCTACTGAAGAAGCTATCATAAGTTTATCCCGTCAAGGATTTGATCCACAATACGGAGCACGTCCAATAAAGCGTGTAATCCAACGCAAAGTGTTAAATGCATTGTCTAAAGAATTACTTTCAGGAGCCGTCAAAGAAAACAGCGCCATTTTATTAGATGCATTTGATGATGAATTGGTCTTTAGAAATAAAAATGCTGCGGTGAAACTATAATTTCGTCTAGCAGCCATACCTACTAATTTCACAAAAAAAACCTCTGATTTCAACAGAGGTTTTTTTTTGTACACCCTTATTCACACCTTCGAAATTCACTACCTATCACCCTGACAATCAGGCAGTATCTCTTAAAAAATAGTTAAAAAAACTGTCACTTTTTCATACCGTAAAGACTGGTATTTAATTTGCTATATAACAGATAGAATATAAAGTATAATCTAAAAATATATAAAAATGATGTTAGTTAAGAAAAACGATAATATTCCTGTATTTCCAAGTCTGTTTTCTGATTTTTTTGATCGTTGGGATTCTCCTGTGTATATAAAAACAACAAGAAATGTACCTGCTGTCAATGTTAAAGAAAATGACGATGCGTATGTAGTAGAAGTTGCTGTTCCAGGAATGGATAAAAAAGATTTTAAGATTGATTTAAATGAGAACATATTGACCATTTCCTCAGAAAAAGAAGAACAAACCGAAGATAAGAACGACAACTATACCCGTAAAGAATATAGTTATAGTTCTTTCGAGCGACGTTTTACACTTCCTAAAGACAGTATTGCTGAAGATGATATTGAAGCAACCTATGTCAATGGAGAACTAAGAATAAACTTACCAAAACGCGAGGAAGTAAAACCAAAAGCATTACGTGCTATTGAAGTAAAATAATATACAGGCAATTTCGTATCAGATGATAGATTAAAAATCTCTACGAGATGAGAGAATCCTCAAAAATTCAGAACACTTTATTCAATCAACCGCGTGCAATGACAACACATTGGCAACAAGTTTGAAAAAGCTACTGGAATTTTTGGGGATTTAATTTTTAGTATTAATTTTAAATTAAAAAATCATGAGAAAATTAATTGTATTAGGTAGTTTTTTAGGTTTTCTATCGTTGAGCTGTCAAGGACAAGTCGAAAAATCTACCCAAGAAAAAAACGAAAACAAGCCAAAAACCAGTTATCAAGTACATAAAGAATATGATGAAGATGGAAATTTAATCAGGCTAGATTCTACCTATTCGTACGTTTATTCAAATACGACAATGGATCCTGAAGAACTGAAAGAATTTATGAAAAATTTTAACAAAATGTCCAATTTTTCAGATCTAGACTCGCTCTTTAACTTTGGATCTTTCCAAATACCATCTGACTTCCGTAAGTTTTTCCAACACAATTTTGGCATGCGTACTTTTACACATAAATCCTTTGAAGATTTCTTTAAAAAATTCGATTCAATTCATCGCCCTTCCACCACAGATACAGATAAAACACTCCCAATTCGCTAACTTTTTTTCACATAATAGATTATAAAGGGCCAATGGGCCCTTTTGTTTATTTTCGTACAAATCATCACATGCGTTGATTCCTCGGAAGATTTCATTTTATTCATTTTAAAGAAATTTTATACTTCTCTCTTATTTCAAAAAAATTAAACTTAGAAGCTGATAAATGCTACACCATTCTCTTATGAGCAAACTCAATTCTTCAAACAAATACCAGATCAAAACACATTCATGCACAGGTGATGTGTATATGCATTCATTTCTAAAAAACTGAACAACCTCCTCACAACTAATTATTTACCAAATCATGCTCAATACTTTCTGATAATTTTGCTAGTGAAAATGCCGCTATTGCCATAACCAAATCACGTACTGCAACATCCACATAATACCAACTAAAAATTAGCGTTAAGGCTATGAGTACCAACCAAGCAGATACCACATAAGCGCCTAATGTGGTTTTTGTCAAGACAATCCCTCCTGCAACGATTTCGATCACCCCCACAATCATCATAAAAATACTTGGTTCAAAAGGCAATAGTGACGCAAACCCTTCAGAAACATATTGACTCCAATTAGTTAGTACATTAGTGAATTTATCTAAACCTGCTACTATGGGTACAAGTCCAAACGTATATTTTAAAATATTCTTTACCCTAAGTGATGTTGATTTCATAATTATAATTTTTGTGAATTAATAAATTGCTTTCGTCTTTTGATTCTCTTTTTTAAAAAAGGATACAAAATTTTGTCACTTTTTTCGATTTTGTTTAGTTGATAAAGCCTATATCTATGAAATCAGCACCTCCTTCACGAAAAAATATTTCTCATTTACATTGTCAAATAAACAAGTAACTACCCTCGATGATTTTACCTCTGGTACCGCGCAGCAACTAATTGGCCCTAGTAACAAAACAGTAATAAATAGTACCCCACCTCAAAACGCAAAAAAATTACCCCAACCTTGTCCCTAAATTTTAGTACATTTAAACGCATGAAGTATCTAAAATTTCCATATTCTTTCCGTAGAAAGAATCTCATTTATAATGTTTAGAATTTTCGTAAAGAATAAATAAATGGTACACACGTTTTAGGATTATGATCCATTACCTAGGGAAAAACACCCCCAACAAAACCTTTTTATTCGCGTTGGTCGTTTTTATGCTTTGGCAACTTAACCTAAAAGCTCAAAACATATACAAAACGCCTTCTGGTAAAAAATACCATTTATCCTCTTGTAGGATGGTAGAAAATGTCTCTAAAAAGCTCATAGGGAAATCGGATATTCAAAAGTACCACCTAACCCCATGCAAAATTTGTAAACCCAAACCCCAAAACGGTAATCGTTTTAGTTCAAGTTCTACCAACAAAGCAGTAGGGACCGCTGAGTCGGTTAGATGTAAAGGAATAACAGCAAAAGGAAGTCGATGTTTACATAAAACTAAACTTGCAAATGGATTTTGCTACCAGCATACCAAACAGCAAAATCGCTCTCATTCACGAACATCAGAATCAACTACAACCACGCTCTGTGGCGCCCGAACAGCGTCGGGTGGATTTTGCAAACGAAAAGTCAAAGGGGGTGGACATTGCTATCAACATTAGACAAACCTCCATCTGTCTCCATTGAACAACCTCAAGGTAGCACATAGGATTTCAATAATCCATATCCTTTACATAACTCACACCATACTGTTTCTACTCCCAAAGGCTTTATTCACTTCATCCTACCCTTTTTCCTATAGAGAATTACATCCCTTATCAGTTGTCTTTTTGTACCTTTACTTTTTAAACACACGATTCTCAATGAAAATATCCTTTAAAATTTCACTACTTGCATTCGGATTTTTTGCTTGTACAAATTATGCTCAAACTAAAACAGTACCCGTTTTTAAAAATGGTGAAGCACAAATTGTTGAAGCCTTTAACAATCCGGACACTTGGATTCGCCATGACCTTTGGGTAGAAACTACCTTTGATTCAGATGCCGATGGGAGACCTGACCGTATGCATGTAGATGTAACAAGACCTCCTCAAACCGAAACAGAAGGCTTAAAACTACCCGTAATCTATGAATCTAGTCCCTATTTTGCTGGTACTGCCGCCTTGAGTGAAGGCGTTATGTGGAATGTTGAACACGAATTAGGAGATACACCACCTACAAGAGTCCACCCCGAAGTACAACGACGTGGAAAACGCCCCATTATCGCTAATTCACAAGTCCGTACTTGGGTACCTAGAGGGTATATTGTGGTACATTCTTCCTCTCCTGGCACAGGACTATCTCAAGGGTCCCCAACCGTTGGTGGCGAAAATGAATCCTTGGCTCCTAAAGCAGTTATCGACTGGCTTAACGGACGGGCAAAGGGATACACAACGCCAGATGGTAACGAAGAAGTAAAAGCTTATTGGACTACCGGTAAAGTAGGAATGACAGGAACCTCCTATAATGGTACCATTCCTCTTGCTGCTGCAACGACAGGGGTTGAAGGTCTTGAAGCGATCATCCCCATTGCACCAAACACCTCCTATTACCATTATTACCGTTCCAATGGACTGGTGAGAAGTCCCGGTGGATATTTAGGAGAAGACATCGATGTATTATACGATTTTATCCACAGTGGAGATGAAAGCAAACGTGCTGGAAACAACAAACGTGTCCGAGATGAAATACTGATGAAATATCAAGATCGAGAAACTGGCGATTATAACGATTTTTGGGAAGGAAGAGATTACCTCAACCAAATGAAACACATGAAAGCAGCCCTATTTATGTCACATGGCTTTAACGATTGGAATGTAATGCCAGAACACTCCTATCGCATCTATAAAAAAGCACAAGAAATGGGTCTAGAAACCAAAATTTATTATCACCAAAACGGGCATGGTGGTCCCCCGCCTGTCACTATGATGAATCGTTGGTTTAGCCACTATCTTTTTGGAATTGACAACGGAGTTGAAAACGAAAAAAATAAAGCGTGGATTGTAAGAGAACATGACGATCGGGAAAATCCCACCCCCTATGCAGATTATCCAAATCCGAATGCAGAACCGATTACTTTTTATCTCACCAAAGGAGCTCCAATGGCTGGTTCATTAACTACACAAAAAGTAACTGAACAAGGAGAAGAAAACCTAATCGATGATGTTACTATCTCCAGTGCTGAACTAGCAAACGCTACCAACTCAAAGCACCGATTGTTGTACGTAACCCCAATCTTAAAACAGGATCTACATCTTTCTGGAATTTCCACCATCAAGATAAAATTGACCAATAGTAAACCCGCTGCCAATTTATCTGTATACTTAGTGTCATTACCTTGGCAAGAAAAAACCAAGGATTCAAAAATTACCGATAATATAATCACCCGCGGATGGGCAGATCCACAGAATTACAACTCCCTACGCACCAGTGAAAAACTAAAGCCAGGCCAATTTTATGAATTCTCTTTTAACCTTCAACCTGATGATCAAATTATTCCTAAAGGGCAACAAATTGGGTTAATGATTTTTTCGAGTGATCAAGAATTTACCCTCTGGCCAAAACCCGGTACAGTACTTTCCGTTAATTTAGATGCGACAAGTATTACGCTCCCCGTAGTGGGTGGTGCAGCAGCAGTGAAAGCTGCTATGGAATAAAAATTAATAATAGTTCATTACATTAAAAAAGTGACAAGGATATACAACCGTTGTATATCCTTGTCACTTTTTGTGTTTTTGTTACGATGAAACACCTTATGAACGATGAACCTCCCTGATTAACCTTCTCATTTTTTTCAATTTCTGATGTAGTTCAACTGAAAACAGAACACAACAGCATCCATCAGTCTGTTAAACACTTCACCGCCTTCTCAATTTGCAATTCCGCCATATCACATACCTGTTGAATACCTTTAGGCACAAACAATGATAATTCTGTACAGGCGATGAGCACATTTGTTTGGGAAGCATACTGTGCTACCAAGTGCTGAAACTCCTCAATATCCCGCATTGATTCTTGTCCAAAATAGACTTTTTTACGAAAGTTATCAATAGTTGTTTTATCGCATTCTTCTGGCGCTAATACAGTAATTCCGGCTCCTGAAAAATACCCTTGTACATACGGAGCGGTCATGGTATAGCTAGAACCAAAACAAACCGCTTGGTCTTGTTCGCTTTCACGGAAGTGTTCTATCGCCAAATGTATGGGGTGAATAATGTTTATACGAGGTGCAAGGCGATCAATCGTTTCGTGTAAGGTGATGTTTGGAATTAACAATTGCTCAACACCTAACTCTTCAAAACGCGTTAAAATATTACTTAAAGAAGCTTCTAATTGATCAAATTGGTTCGGCAGATACGGATTAATCTCATTAAAATCTGTATTAACCATTACAAATGGACACGTACTATAACCACCTTTTTGTTGGTTGTACATCGCATTGAGTTCATGAATATAAAACAACGTTGATCTAGCCCCCAACCCTAACAAACCTAACCCTGCAAATGTATTGTTCATCATGCTATTTTCTATTCAAGACATAATCGGCAAAATACCCATGACTATCCGTTAATTTATCGAGAATTTCAAAATCAGTACTCAGCAGAATTTTCTTTATAATTTCATCATTATACTTTCTTGAAATTTCAGTGTGAATTCGTTCCCCTTTTTTAAATTGAAAGGTTTTATTGACTTTATTAATCGTCACTGTTTGATCAATTTTACTTTCAATAAAACTTTTCGCAATACCATCCCTTTCAGAATATTCTGGACAATGTCTAAACTTATCAAGATCAAAATTAGCATCCAATTCACGATTTATTCGATGTAGTAAATTTAGATTGAATGCTTCAGTTATACCTGCCTTATCGTTATATGCAGGTAAAATGATTGATTTTGGTTTAATCAAATCTACCCCTAAAAACACCCTGTCTTGTGGACGAAGATTCGCTCCAAGCTGATAGATGAATTTTGAAGCGAGCTCATCTTTCATATTGCCTATATTGGAGCCCAAAAACAGAATAACTTTTCGAAAAGGTGTTTCGCGGATACGTGAGAGAACTTTGAAATATTCACCTTGTTGAGTTTGCACATTCAACAATGGAATTTCCTCAGCCAAATCATCTTCTAATTTTGACAGTGCATTTGCTGAAATATCTACCGGAAAATAAGCGAAGTCAAACTCCTTATTTACAAGTACCTTTAATAATTCTTTGGTTTTTTGACCGTTTCCAGCCCCCAATTCAATTAATTCGAAATAACGATTTTTATCTAAGCCTAAAGCTGCAATAATAGCCTCGGTTTGTTGGCTAAAAATTTCATATTCAGCACGCGTTAAATAATATTCTGGCATTTTCATGATTTCGACAAACAGCGCATCTCCTTTTGCATCATAAAAATATTTGGAAGAAATGGTTTTGGGTTCTTGTGACAACCCGGCTTCAACATCTGTTTTAAATTGATCTATCATAGGTTACTTGACTAAGCGTATTCCGTTAAACTGCCATCTTGTATTGGCAGGAAAAAAATTTCGATATGTAATTCGTTCATGGCCTGCTGGTGTTGCGACTGAGCTCCCGCGTAACACCAGTTGATCTAACATAAATTTCCCGTTGTATTCTCCCACCGCACCATCATCTATTTTAAACCCAGGATAAGGCAAATAGGCCGAATAAGTCCATTCCCAACGCTGTCCCCAATTCATTTTTGAAGCGGCTGCTTCCCATTCAAACTCTGTGGGTAAACGCATCCCTTTCCACGTAGCAAACGCATGGGCTTCGTAAAATGAAATATGACTCAAAATAGCATCCATCTTGACAGGCACGAGACCTGCTAAGGTATAATGATACCACTTTCCCTCAATTTTATACCAATACAAGGGCCGAGAAATTTGCTGTTCTCTTACCCAAGTCCACCCTTTGTCTAACCAATAACTGAAAGTTTCATACCCTCCGTCTTCCATAAATTCTATAAACGCTCCGTTGGTAACTAAGCTTTTCGAAATCTCAAAAGAAGGTAAAAACACAGTATGCTTCCCTAGTTCATTATCAAAACAAAATCCATCCCCTTCATATCCAATTTCATATAAACCTTCCTCTATGCGTAACCATCCATCTGTTTGATTCACAGTATCAACTAGGTTAAAATCCGTTCGATACACTGGAAAAATTGGATTTAACGAAAAGGTATGTTTTAAATCCGTTAACAACAATTCTTGATGTTGCTGTTCATGATGAATACCCAACTCTACCAAAGCTAAAACCGCTTGACTTGGTTTTGCAGTCAGCAAACGACACATATGCTCATTGACATAGTCACGATAAGCATAGACTTCATCCACATTCGGTCGAGTAATGGCACCTCGTTCAGCACGTACTGCGCGATCACCGATAGTTTGATAGTATGAATTAAACAAAAAACTAAACTTCGGATGAAAAACTATGTAATCAGCTACATATTTTGACAAAATCATCTCCTCAAAAAACCAAGTAGTATGCGCCAAATGCCACTTAGGTGGACTGGCAAAATCGCGTGGTTGCGGAATATAATCTTCTGCATTCAACGGCTCACATAGGGTCACAGAATACGCGCGTGTCTCTATGAATTTTTGTAAAAAATCAGGAGGTGTTGTTTCGGAAATCATCAAATTTTAAACGGTTTGTGAATACTTAGACGAAGCACTTTTAAATACATTTCAAACATGTATCTATTTTGAAAACTGACGTTAATTTCAATCCAATAACAGCACTTACAAAAGCATAAAATTAGGTGAAGTGAATCAAAAAATGGTGTAAATATTACTAAAAGTTTGTCCCAATAAAATTTGTGTAATGGTCATGGTCTTAATTTTTCCTCATAAATGTAGGAAGTAGGACGTCTTGTGCAATCGCAAATGCCAACTGATCATCTGCTGAATTATAGGCTCCACCTGTAGAGACAATGACCAAATCTAGCTCTTTAAAAACCATGATGTATTGTCCTCCATTTCCCATGGCCGCCCACGTAAGCACTTGTTTATTATTGAATTTAAAGGGTAAGTTCCACCATAAGTACCCATAATCGATGGTACTTATCGCAGTGTGTTTAGTCAGCATGGTATCAATCCAAACCGCACTGACAAGTTGCGTCTTGTTATTTTTTCCTCTATTTAAAACCAGTTGCCCTATTTTAGCCATATCTCTAGGCGTCATATACAAGCGTTTCCCCGCGGTAATAACCTCTTCGGAATTTGTATGACCCCATTTAACATCAACAATCCCTAAGGGTTCAAACAAATAGGTATTGGCAAATTCATCGAGCGACTTACCAGAAACTTGTTGAAGAATTTCTGCCAATAAAACTACCCCCATGGTACAATATGCACTTACTTCACCTGGTTCATGCAACATGGGTAAATCTAATGTAAATTGTAACCAATCTTTTTTTCGATAAACCTTATCTTCCTGACCTACAGATTTTTGATCCCAATCATTACAATCGAGTCCCGAAGACATGGTTAACAAATCTTTAATTCTAATTCTATCCTTTCTCGGATCTATATTTTTTTTGGGAATTGGTTTTTTAAGATACAGTGAAATAACATCTTCTACACTTTTTATAAGGCCTTGATCGATAGCTATCCCAACTAAGATAGCGATGACACTTTTCGTTGCCGACCGCATATCGTGTAATTCCTCTGGGCGTTGGTCATTCAAATATTCCTCAAGCATTAAGGAATTTTTATACACGGCCAATACGCTATGTAATTTGTGCTTGCCTGTTGCTAATTGATTAAAGAGTTTAGCAACTAAAGAAGTGTCATAGCCCGCCAAATTTAAACTCTTGGTATGCCATCCATCATTTACTTGTTTTGGTTTGGAATAGTGATACCCCTTTTGGCACCAAGTTAGTGATGAAAAAAATAATAGAATCAACAGGAAATACTTGCGAATCATATGCGTAAATTAAACTCCGAAAAAACCTTTTAAAGACCCAAACAAGATAATCAAATTATATTTTCTTTGTGTGAAAGCCTTGTTAAATTAGCATTTACGCAATACGTCAATTCCCCCCTCCAAGCGTTACTTGCTTTTGCCTTAGTTTAAAATAAGCGTTCCTCCTTTTAAAAAATGTACATCATTTTACATTGACAAAAATAATTTGGACATTTTTTTGGATCAACCTACTTAGATTCATACAGCCTTAATCGGGTATGCAAATTGGTTAGTTCTTGTTGCATTTCATCCATTTTATTTAGGAGATTTAACACAACATCTATCCCTTCTAAATTCACATTTAATTCACGGTGCATTCGAATCATTTTCTCTAGATCGCCTAAACGTTCTTCTTCTACGTATGGAGCTTGGTCAATAACTGTTAATTCTAACAAGCCCGCATTTTGCAGTTCATCAAAAAAGGTAATTTCTAATTCGTAGTATTTACACAATTCGGTTATCGAAATATAGCGTTGGTCCATTTTATCTTAATTTAGCGAGTTGTTCAAACAATTTCTTTTCTTCAGTACTTAAATTCGTAGGTATTTTAATTTCATAGGTTACGTATAGATCTCCAAATTGCCCTTCTTTTTTATATATTGGAAACCCTTTTCCCTTGAGTTTAACTTGGGTTCCGTGTTGTGTTTCCGGAGCAATTTTTAATTTCACCTTTCCATCAAAGGTATTTACCAATACTTCTCCCCCTAATATGGCCGTGTATAGATCAATTTCAACCGTCGTGTATAAATTATTTAAGTGACGTTTAAATGGTGTATTATTAATAATTCTAAAGGTAATATGTAAATCCCCTTTAGGCCCACCATTAACACCTGGTCCACCATGTCCTTTAATCTTAATCGTTTGACCATCCTTAACCCCCGCAGGAATTGTCAAGCGAATTTTCTTTCCATTTACGGTTAAGGTTTGTTTGTGTGTTGTATAGACATCTCGTAAAGTAAGTTGCAATTCCGCATTGAGATCTTGTCCTCTAAATTTGACTGAACCACCCCTTCTTGCTCCAGCAGCTCCACCAAACATCGCATTAAAAAAATCAGAAAAATCATCCTCTTCAAACCCGGCACTTCCGCCACTTTGTCTTGAATAACTACTTCGCTGATGACCCTGTTCACGTTGGGCTTTTTCAAAGGCTTCAGCATGTTGCCAATCTTTACCGTACTGATCATATTTTTTACGGTTCTCTGGATGACTTAACACCTCATTAGCTTCATTAATCTCTTTAAATTTCTTTTCAGCTTCAGCATCTCCTGGATTCACATCAGGATGATATTTTCGAGCCAATTTCCGATATGCTTTTTTTATTTCAGCCTGCGTTGCATTTTTCGTTAGCCCTAAAATTTTGTAATAATCCTTATAGGTCATTTTTTGATGTATTTAGCATGAATTTAAATTAAACATCTCCCAAACCCAGTAACCGTCCAACTTACAGAAATACCTCCACATAAATCGATTTTAAATCACACCCACCAACTCTCCTGTATCTCCAATAAAAATAAGGTGTAAAAACTAGGTCCTTAAGACTTGATAAAGATACGAATTTTGACGCGGATTTTTGTCGGTTCTCCCTGAAATTTACACGCAAAAGAACCTGGTATGTTGTAGTTCTAATACCGACAAAAATCACCCCAGAGGGAGTCGTTATAAGCGCAAAAAACCTACAGCTCTTAAGGTCTACTGGCTCAACTAACGCCTTTATCGAATGAATTAGGTTTTGCTTTTATCAACCTTCTATTCCTACTGCGTTGTTTATACAGCCATTCTAATAAAAAGCAGCTAGTCATGATGGCCAGTGAAATCAATATACCCGTACGATTTGAGTCATATTGTTGACCGATAAGCGCCACAAGGGCTATAAAACAAAAAATTGCCCCCATAAAAGGAATCACTTTATACGCTTTGATGTCCCTCGCCAATCGATACGCAACCAAATTCACCATCCCGAAAATGACTAAAAACCCTAAACTACCCGCTGTAGAAATACTCGCTAATTTTAAGGTATTCGTAAGGATTAACGTGGCTGTTGCAGTAATGAGGAGTCCCACCGGCTGATTCCACAATTGACTGGTCAATTCATGTGGTAGTTCGTCGTCTTCTGCCAATTCATAACTTACCCTACTGCCTCCATATAACGAGGCATTAATGGCTGAAAAAGTAGAAATCAACGCAGCGATGGTAATGATGGTAAAGCCAATCTTACCCAACAACGGTTTTGCAGCTTCAGCTAACACATAATCTTCTGCTTTCGCAATTTGATCAAAAGGTAAAGACCCAACGGTAACAACGGCAATAATGAGGTATAACAGAATGACAAAAATAACGGAATAAAAATAGGCTTTTGGGATATTTTTTTTAGGATTAACAATATCAGGAGCTGCATTAGCAATGAGTTCAAACCCTTCGTAAGCGACAAAAATCACCATGCCTCCAGCCAACAATTGAATCGGATTTTCCCATGTAGACATTGCTAATTGAGAGCGATTGGGGTTGCCAAAGAGACCGTACACCCCTACAAAGATAAAGGAGATTAAAATAATTAATTTAATAATGACCGCATAAGATTCTATGGTTCCAACAACAGATATACTGTAATAATTAATGGCCGTTGCTACCACAACAACAAGACTTGAAAATACGTGAGCATCCAGTACCTTATCCCCCGTAAGTTCAACTAAATTAGGCGCATAGGATCCAAATGCTGATGCGTAAAGCGCGAGCATAATAATATAACTCACCCAAAGTAGGTTATTCAACCCGCCACTACCTACATTTTTCCCAAATCCTTGATTGATAAATTTTACGGTTCCTCCGCGATCTGGAAACGCTAAAGATAATTTTGTGTAACTATACGCTGTTAACAAGGCTAATACTCCTGCTATTAAAAAAGCAATTGGGGTGCCTCCACCAGCTAAATTTACTGCTAACCCTAATACAGCGAATATTCCTCCGCCTACCATTCCGCCAATACCAATAGAAATCGCTTCTTTTAATCCAATCTTGTTGTTTGTCATGTGTGTATTGCTTATTCCGAATTCTAGGCCTTTTAACCGTGGAATACTATTGAACGAGTAATTTTGCTGCTATGGTAACTATTGAAATTTCAAAGACTTAATAACAGCTGCTAAATTTACAAAATGCTTTTGACTTCAATTTCAATTTCGACTTCAACGGCAAACTTCCATCTTTTCACTATCTTCGGCCCTATGAAACCCATCAATATTCGCAACGTAGAAGTAAAACAATACATTAAACCTTTGCGCGAAGGAGGCTCGCTACCTGCCATTGTCAAGGGAGATGACGGTTTTTTATACGTATTAAAATTTCGCGGTGCTGGACAAGGAAAGAAAGCTTTGATTGCCGAATTTATTGGGGGTGAGCTCGCTAGGAAATTAGGATTAAATGTCCCCGAAATTGTCTTTATGAATCTGGATGATTCTTTTAGCAAAACAGAACCCGATGAGGAAATTCAAGATTTATTAAAATTTAGTGTGGGCCTTAATATTGGATTACACTATTTATCAGGAGCAATTACCTACGACCCACTAGTTTCCAAAGTAGATTCATTAACGGCTTCATTGGTAGTTTTGTTAGATAGTTTAATTAGCAATATCGATCGAACGTGTAAAAACACCAATTTATTGATGTGGCATAATGAATTGTGGCTCATAGATCACGGTTCTAGCTTTTATTTTCATCACAATTGGAAAACCTGGGAACGTCATTTAACGCAAAGCTTTCCTGCTATAAAAGACCATGTATTCATTGATCGAGCAAAAAATTTAGATCAAGCAGAAGCAAAAATAATGACCGCTTTAACTCCGTCAACACTTCAAGAAATCGTCAATCACATTCCCGATGATTGGTTAGTTGACAAAGGGGATAGCCTTAGTCCAAACAAAATGCGTACCGCTTATGTTTCCTTTATCCAATCTAGAATAGACAAAATAGCAACCTTACGTAAAGAAGTTGAAGATGAACAATAAGGCAACCTTTGAATACGCAATCATCCGAGTCGTTCCTAAAGTAGAACGAGAAGAGTTTTTTAATGTAGGCGTAATTGTTTTCTCTAAACCTCATAAATTCTTGGGAATAAAATACAAGATAAACCCGATAAAATTAAAAGCCTTCACAGAAGAAATCGAAATTGACACTTTAGAAAATTATCTCAAAGCATGGGATGATGTATGTCAAGGCGCGCCGCGTGGCGGAAAAATTGGTGAACTCGATTTAGCTGATCGGTTTAGATGGTTAACTGCTTGTAGAAGCACGATTATTCAAAGTTCATCGCCCCATACAGGCTTAACTACCAATCCTGAAAACGAATTGAAAGATTTATTTTGGGAATTTGTGCTTCGTTGACAACGGTCAAATACAGGCTTTTAAAGGTTTATTTCCGTAAGCTATCCCTCCCGTATTTTTTCTTTTAACAAACAGGGCTCTTTCTACTTTCTAAGATCAAGACATTAATCTAAAATAAAAAAATGTATTTTTATCGTTTATAAACCACCCAATTCATCTCATGAAAAAATTAGTACTGTTTATTAGCTTGAGCCTTTTTATCTTTCAAGCTCAAGCCCAATCCTTAGTCAAAAACATTCCATTTAAGAACATCGGTCCTTCAATTATGAGTGGTCGGGTAGTAGATCTTGATGTAAATCCTGACAAACCCTCTGAATTTTATGTAGCTTATGCTTCTGGTGGACTATGGTATACAAATAATAATGGAACCTCTTTTACTTCAATTACTGAAAATGCCCCAACCCAAAACATGGGTGACATTGCCGTGGAATGGAACTCTGGGACCATCTACATTGGCACCGGAGAAAGTAACTCCTCTCGGTCTTCCTATGCAGGAATAGGCATTTTAAAAAGTACGGATAACGGAAAAACTTGGACAAATATAGGCTTACCAAATTCGCAACACATTGGTAGAATGGTCATTCACGGTGACAATCCTAACCATCTAGTCGTAGGGGTTATTGGTAATTTATATAGTTCAAATAAAGAGCGTGGAATTTACCTTACCAAAGATGGTGGAAAAACATGGACTCAGACGCTATTTATCAATGAACATACGGGTGTTATCGACATAAGTGCATCACCAACCAATCCGGACATCCTCTACGCTGCTGCTTGGGAACGTTCTCGAAAAGCATGGGATTTCAAAGGAAATGGTCCTAATTCCGGTATTTATAAAAGTACAGATGGTGGGGCTACATGGAAAAAATTAGCGGTTAGAGGCTTCCCTACAACCAGTGGAGTTGGGCGCATAGGTCTTTCTGCTTTTAACGATAAGATCGTCTATGCCTTTCTTGACAATCAAGACCGAAGACCCGTAGAAAAAAAGAGAAAAAATCCAGGCCTCAAAAAGGATGATTTTAAATCCATGACCCCCAAAGAATTTTTTAAACTCGATAAAAAAGACTTAACCCAATATTTAAGATCGAATGGGTTTGATAAAAAATATACACCTAAGTATTTAGAAGTTGGCATCCTCAATGGAAAAATAAAGGTAAGTGATTTGGCTACCTATTTAGAAGATGCTAATACGCAACTTTTTGACAGCCCAGTAATTGGCGCCGAACTATATAAATCCACGGACGGAGGAGAAACATGGAAAAAAACCCATCGTGGATATCTTGATGGTGTCTACAGTTCTTATGGTTATTACTTTGGCATCATTGCGGTAAATACGAGCAATCAAAACAAAGTATTCATTGGTGGTGTCCCCTTATTGCGTTCAGATGACGGTGGAAAAACTTTTACAAATATCACTAAAGAAAATGTACATGCCGATCATCAGGCCTTATGGGTAAATCCAAAATTACCAGGACATATAATTGATGGAAATGATGGCGGAGTAAATATCAGTTATGACGATGGAGAAAATTGGATTAAAAACAATCAACCTGCTGTAGGGCAATACTATTACATTAATGTAGATAATAACAAACCGTATAATGTATATGGTGGATTACAAGACAACGGTACGTGGTATGGTCCAAATACCTACGAAGATTCTAAGGCTTGGGAAGCGACAGGTCAATATCCCTATAAACGAATTGGTGGTGGTGACGGTATGCAAGTGCAAATAGATAACCGCGATAATAGCACCGTTTATTTTGGGTCGCAATTTGGTTCTTATTTTCGTGTCAACTTAAAAACTGGTGAACGCATTAGGATTCACCCTAAACATGAACTAGGCGACACTCCGTATCGCTTCAATTGGCAAACGCCCATTTTACTTTCACCACACAATCAAGACATCCTTTATATGGGAGCCAATAAATTATTGAGATCAATGGATCAAGGTGAAAACTTTACCGTTATCTCTGATGACTTAACAAAAGGAGGAAAGCCAGGGAATGTTCCTTACGGTTCACTAACAACCATTGCTGAAAGCCCATTACAATTTGGATTAATCTATACAGGAAGTGATGATGGGTATATTCATGTTACTAACGATGGTGGTAATACGTGGACACTTATTTCAGATAATTTACCGCAAGACTTATGGGTATCTCGAATCGTAGCTTCTTCTCATGAGAAATCAAGAGTCTATGTCACCTTAAATGGATACAGAAATGATGACTTTACCGCCTATGTTTTTGAAAGTGAAAATATGGGAAAAACGTGGACTTCTATTGCAAATGGCATAACAAACCACCCCGTAAATGTAATTAAAGAAGACCCAGTAGACCCCAATATTTTATATGTAGGAACAGACAATGAATTATATGTTTCCTTAGATCGTGGTAATAGCTGGAACCTTTTCGAAAATGGCTTACCTAAAGTAGCCATTCATGATGTAGTAATTCAAACTACCGAAAATGATTTATTAGTAGGAACACATGGTCGATCAATCTACAAGGCAAATATTAGTCTTTTACACCAATATCAAAACATTAAGGATCGTCCAATAAGTTTATTAGACGTCCCTGTGGTACGAAGTTCACCACGATGGGGTAGCGCTAGAAACCAATTCTCAGAAATAATGGAACCGAATGTTGAAATCCCTTTTTTCGTAGCCAAAAACGGTACATATTCCCTAACGGTTTCCGCAAAAGACGGTACAAAATTATTTAGTAAATCAGAAAAAGTAAATCGGGGATATAATTTCATGACCTATGGTTTACAGGTAGATTCAAATATGGCAAAACGCTATTTTGACAAACAAAACACTAACATTCGTAAAGGAGATAATGGTACATATTACTTACCAAAAGGCGAGTACAATTTAACCATTTCAAGTGGAAACAGTAAAAGTACAAAAACGTTAACCATAAAATAAAACCATGAAAAAGCTCGTCCTACTCTGTTTATTTCTAAGCTATTCCTTTTCAGGGGTAGCTCAAGCGCTCGAAACGTCTACGTATTATTTAATACGTCATGCCGAAAAAGACAGGTCGGATAAAACAGAAAAAGACCCGCATTTAGCTGTTCATGGTAAAGAAAGAGCACTGCGTTGGGCCGAAATTTTTAAAAATCTCCCGCTAGACGCAGTGTATTCTACAAACTTTAAAAGAACTATAGAAACAGGTACACCAACGGCAAAAGCTAAAAACGTATCAATTCAATTATATCATCCCACCCACATAGATATGGTTCAATTTTTAGCTGAAACCAAAGGTAAAAATATACTTGTTGTTGGTCATAGTAATACCACAGCTTCTTTCGCAAACAACCTCATTGGAAACGAAATTTATAAAGACATAGACGATGCTAATAATGGAAATCTTTACGTCGTTACTTTTCGTGGAAATACCATTGAACACGTTTTACTACATATGGAATAAGTAGTTTTTGTTACTCTTCACTAAACACCTGCGCTATCGTCCCTTTTTCTACCTAGCCTTGTCCCTATTTAGTTGATTCTTTACAAAAAGCACACAATGCATTTATATGAATCTCAATACTTTAAACCATACGAATCATCAAATGGTTAAAAATCCGACATTTTAAATTTCTAATCTCCTAATTATTACTATTTTTGACAAATCTTTTAAACAATGCAATTTAAGCACCCTGAAATTCTTTTCGCCTTATTTTTGCTGATTATCCCTATCGTTGTTCACCTCTTTCAATTAAGACGATTTCAAAAAGTTCCTTTTACCAACGTTCAATTTTTAAAGGAAGTTGAATTACAAACTCGAAAAAGTGCAACCCTAAAAAAATGGTTAATTCTCTTTACGCGCTTACTGCTGTTTACGGCATTAATATTCGCCTTTGCTCAACCATACCTGGCTAATTCTAAACAACAAAAACCTACACAAACCCATATTTATTTAGACAATTCCTTTAGCATGCAAGCTCAAGGAGAAAGTGGCGAATTGTTTAAACGCGCCTTACAAGACATTATCGCTGAAGGTGATGAGTCTACAAATTTTAATCTATTTACGAATGATGGCACCTATTTAGATCTCAATGGAAAGGATTTAAAAAACACACTTTTAAATTTACAATACAGTCCTAAATCTATAGATCTCTCTTCGGTTTTGATAAAAATGAAAAATGACAAATCGAAAAAAGAAAATATTTTCATCATCTCAGATTTCCAAGCACCTATTGAAGGACCACTCGCAATAGATAGCTTAGACAACTATTTCATCAGTCAACTCCGTCCCAAAAACACGAGTAATGTCTCCCTTGACAGTCTCTATATTACAAATCAAAACAATGAAACCATAAGTTTGACGATCGTATTAAAAAATGACAAAGCCACAGTAAAGGACCTGTCTATTTCCTTATTAAACAATAAAAATATGCTTGTTGGGAAATCTACGGTTACTTTTAGCGAACCGATTCAAACAGCCACTTTTGACATTCCGAACAACCATGAATTTATAGGGAAATTCCAAATAGAAGATAGAAGTTTACCCTTTGACAACCAATTGTATTTCACCATTCAAAAACCAAAAAAAATCAAAGTAACAGCTATAGGAGACAAAAATAACTTTTTAAAAAAAATATACACCGAAGACGAATTTGAGTTTACCTCAACTCCCTTAGCGAGCTTAGATTACAATCGTTTATCTGATCAACATTTGATTGTTCTCAATGAAATAGACCCTACAGAAAGTTTAAAATCTGCCTTAATCTCCTTTGTTAATAAAGGGGGCGATTTAGTAGTCATACCTCCCATCAATGCTGATTTAGGACATTATAACGCTCTTTTTAACGGATTAAACCTTGGACAAATTGAGGGGCTTTACAAATCACCACTCTCCATTACAACCATCCATTTTGGACACCCTTTACTAAAAGGAGTCTTTGAAAAAGAAGTTCAAAACTTTCAATACCCCAGTGCTTCAACAACCTATAAAAGTAAACTAAACAACGCGAGTACCGTTATCAGTTTTGAAAACGGATTTCCATTAATTTCACAGGTGAGACAACATCCAGGAAAGGTCTATTGGATTTCAGCACCACTCTCTTCAGCTAATTCAAACTTTATCAATTCTCCTTTAGTTGTTCCTGTATTCTATAATTTTGGAATCTTCAGCCACCAACCTTCGGCCTTGTACTATACTATTGGTACACCGAACAGCATTGACATCAATATAACACTTGAGAAAGATCAGGTCATCCACTTGGTAAATGAACAAGAAGACTTCATCCCTTTACAGCAAATATTTAAACAAAAAGTGAATATAACAACAGAAAATGACCCCAAACAAAGTGGATTTATCAACGTGGTTGCGAATGGGCAACAACTAAAAACCCTCGCATATAATTATAGTCGAGAAGAGAGTAACCTCCACTTTGTAGATGCCTCCACCCTCTTTGGAGAAGGTGAACACATTTTTTATGAATCAAACGTAAAAAATTCCTTTAATACCCTAAGTGAAAAATACGAAACTAGTGATTTATGGAAACTGTTTGTAGGATTAACCCTCCTGTTTTTATTAATTGAAATTCTATTATTAAAGAGTAAAGTATAGTGTATGAATGTATTGATTAAAGCGGCCACGATCATTGATCAGGACAGTCAATTTCACAAACAAAAATGTGATATCCGTATTGAAAATGGTAAAATAACCGCCATTGGTCCTACGCTAAAAAATGAAACTAGGTATAAAGAAATAAACGAACCCAATTTACACGTTTCTTCAGGATGGTTTGACAGTGCTGTTTGCTTTGGAGAACCAGGATTTGAAGAACGAGAAACCTTAGAAAACGGATTGCGTGTAGCAGCGAGTAGTGGGTTTACAACCATCGCTCTCAACCCTAATACCCATCCAGTCATCGATAATAAATCGGCTGTCAAATTCCTTAAAAATGCAGCGGATAAATCACTGGTTGATTTACATCCTATTGCAAACCTAACCCAAGGAGGTCAAGGAAAAGAATTGGCCGAACTGTATGATATGAGCCAAACTGGCGCCATTGCTTTTGGCGATTATAACCACCCTATTGACAATGCAAATTTGCTTAAAATTGCGTTACAATACTGCCAAAATTTTAATGGGCTTACCTTAAGCTTCCCACAAAACTCAAGTATTCGCAACAATGGGTATGTTAACGAAGGTGAGCAAAGCACCGTGTTAGGCCTTAAAGGTAATCCTGCTTTAGCAGAAGAACTTCAAGTAAGTCGCGATCTTTTTCTGTTAGAATATACCGGTGGAAAATTGCATATTCCTACCATAACTACAGCCAAAAGTGTAAGGTTAATCGCTGAAGCAAAGAAAAAAGGACTCGATATCAGTTGTAGTGTATCCGCCTTTCATTTGTCGTTGACCGATAAAGAAATAGAAGATTTCAACACCAACGTCAAGATAAATCCCCCCCTTCGTAGTAAATCAGATCTCTTAGCGCTCCGAAAAGGACTTATCAATGGAACTATTGATATGTTGGTATCTGATCATGTTCCTGTAGATATTGAAAATAAAAAAGTAGCCTTTGAACTTGCCATGGATGGAAGTCTTGGATTAGAAAGTCTTTTCGGAGTGGCAAACAAAGTACTACCGTTAGAAATCCTAATTGCTGCCATAACAAAACATCCGCGAAAGCGATTTGGACTTGCTCCTTCGACAATTGCCGTTGGTGAAAGTGCAAATCTTACCTTTTTTAATCCCGATGAAACCTTTACATTTTCAGAAAAACACCTTTTATCAACGTCCAAAAATTCAGCCTTTTTAGGAAAAACATTAAAAGGAAAAGTTTATGGAGTATTTAACAATAATAAATTGCATATAAATTGAAACCACAATCCTTAACCTACATCATTCGCGAACCAAAAATTAAATCGGCACATCCCCCCGTTCTTATTTTGTTACACGGATATGGAAGTAATGAAGAAGACCTCTTTTCATTTGCATCCGAACTCCCCGAAGAACTTGTCATTATTAGTGCTCGCGCACCTATTTCTCTAGGGATGGGAGGCTATGCTTGGTATTCCTTACACCTCGATGATAAGCATGGGAAATTCTCAGACATCCCAGAAGCTATCCAAGCTAGAGAACTAATCGCCAAGTTCATAGACGAAGTCAAAGCTACCTATTCGGTCGATGCCGATAAGCTTTTTTTACTCGGCTTTAGTCAAGGTACAATTTTAAGTTATGCAGTTGCTTTAAGCTATCCAGAAAAAGTGCATCATATCATTGCTTTAAGTGGATATATCGATAAAGACATCCTTGTAGAACCCTCAAATATAACCGAATATCAACATCTTGATTTTTACATCTCTCATGGAAGCGTTGATCAGGTACTCCCCATACAAATGGCACGCGAAGCTGCCCCATATTTAAATAAATTACACATTAAACACGTATTTGAAGAGTACAATGTTGGTCATGGCGTTGCTCCACAAAACTTCTTCGCCTTTAAAAAATGGATCGAAGAACGATTGTAATTATTGTGGAACTACCTGTGGTTTGAGCTTTGATACCAACACGTTAAAACATCACGCTCAAACCTCTAATTGCAACCCATCGTATGCCAAAAATACCTGTTCTGGTAATTGAGCAGCAACTTCGGCATGGAATCCTAGTAAATGACTTATATGCGTAAGATAAGCTCGTTTTGGTTTCAATTTATAGATCAATTCAAGGGCACCTTCTAAATTGTTATGAGTTGGATGTGGCTCAATTCGCAATGCGTTCAACACCAATACATCCAAATTTTCTAATTTTCGCATTTCACTTTCAGTGATCGTTTTTAAATCCGTTAAATATGCAAAATTATCAACTCGATATCCAAAAATGGGTAATTTTCCATGTAAAAACTCTATAGGTTGAAAGGTTTTTCCACCTAGCGTAAAAGGCGCGTTGGTCAAAGGCGTAATTTCAGCATTAGGCGCCCCTGGATATCGATCTACTTTGGTAAAAATATAATAAAAACGTTCTGTTATATTTTCAACAATTCGCGTTGGGACATAGAGTGGTACATTCCCCATTCTATGTGTAAATGGTCTGATATCATCAAGCCCAGCTGTATGGTCAGCATGTTCGTGAGTAAAAATAATTCCATTTATTTCTGCTACATTTTCTCTCAACATCTGTTGCCTAAAATCAGGACCACAATCGATAATTATTCGATAGTTATCCCAAGTGAGCATTACTGAACTACGCAATCGCTTATCACGACTGTCATCAGAAAGACAAACGGGGTGTTTACTCCCAATAACCGGGATCCCTTGTGAGGTTCCCGTTCCTAAAAAAGTGACTTTCATATTCAATGTTTTCGCAAAAATAACGTTAAATAATTTAATAATTGTTCTTACCTTTGTAAGACATAAAAAACATACGAAATGTCAGTGACCCTCAAAGGGGATAAAGAGATTGAAAACATCCCCTCCCTTAAGCGTAAAGCGCTTCGTATTAACCTAAATGACAACATCTATGGCACCTTTGCAGAAATTGGTGCTGGTCAAGAAACAGTACGAAATTTTTTTAGAGCAGGGGGCGCATCAGGAACCATTGCAAAGGCAATGTCAGCCTATGACAAGGATTTTTCTGACGCTATTTACGGAATAGAGCCCGATCAACGTTATGTGACAGAATCTCGCTTAAAGCGGATGCTCATACATGAAATTGAATTGATGGAAGATCGCTTAAGCCGTCGTAAGCATCCTGATAAATTATTCTTTTCGTATGCTAATACCGTAGCGACTATTGATTTTGCAAAAAAATTCAAAGGCCATGGCTGGGTTGGTATTAAATTTCAATTAGATCCTTTAGAGGATTATAATGAAATAATCATGCACATCCGTTTTAAACAAACCGATGCACGATTACAACAAGAAACCTTAGGTATTTTAGGGGTAAACCTTATTTACGGTGCCTTTTACATGAACGATCGCCCAAAAGAATTACTGAAATCCTTTTATCATCACCTCGATAAAGATCAGATAGAAATTGATATGATCAATTTTGCTGGACCACGATTTATGTATGTTGACAATCGTTTAATGAGTTTAAATTTAGTCAAAAATGGCATGACTAATGCCGTAATGTTCGGTCCAGACGGTAATAATTTACTCCCTGCACAAGTCCTGTACAAACGAAACATACTTGCGTTACGCGGAAGTTTTAGACCTGTGACTAATGTGAATATGGACATGTACGAACGGGCAAGAGAAATGTTTTTTGCAGAAAAAACGGTCGATCCAGATACTGCACAAATCATCTTTGAGATTACCTTAACCAATTTGCGCGCAGAAGGAGAAATTAATGAACGTGATTTTTTAGATAGAGCTGAATTACTTTGTTCTCTTGGACAAAATGTAATGATTACTAATTTCCAAGAATATTACAAACTCGTTGAATACTTTTCTGAATTCACAAAAAAGAGAATGGCTTTGGCCATGGGTGTCTACAATTTAGTTCAAATCTTTGACGAAAAATACTACCGTGAACTAAGTGGTGGAATCTTAGAAGCTTTTGGTAAATTATTCTTTAAAGATTTGAAGGTATATCTTTACCCATTAAAAGATAAAGAAACGGGTAATTTCATTACCAGCGAAACCTTAAAAGTCCACCCTCGTATGAAAGAATTGTATAAATTCTTTAAATACAATGGTAAAATGCAGGATATTAAAAATTTCAACCCTAATATTTTAGACATTTTCTCAAGAAAAGTACTTCAAATGATTGCAGAAGGTGAAGAAGGTTGGGAAGAAATGCTTCCAGAAGGTATCGCAGAAACCATTAAAGAACAACGTTTATTTGGTTATTCAAGAAGACATTTTATAAACAAAAAATAAGGGTAATTCGAACGATGTACTTTACATACCATCGTACAAAACCCCTTATTAGAAACCTCTTTTAACCTATAACGACCGTTATGATACTTTGGCAATAAGGTAAATTAATATTTTCACCTTAATCGTGTTCCGCCAAAATCTGTGCAGCATGATCTTTGGTTTTCACCTTGCTTATAATGTCTATAATTATCCCTTTTTCATCAATGATAAAAGTGATTCTATGAATACCTTCATAGGCTCTTCCCATAAATTTCTTTGGTCCCCAAACCCCATACGCATGAATCACTTTTTTGTCTTCATCTGCTAAAAGCGGGAAAGGTAATTCGTTTTTAGCTGCAAAATTAGCTTGTCGTTTAGCAGAATCAGCACTTACTCCTACTACCTTAAACCCTTGACTTAACAATTTTGTTTCATGATCTCGTAAATTACAGGCTTCCGCTGTACAACCAGGTGTACTCGCTTTCGGATAAAAAAAGAGTACCAATTTACTTCCTTTATAATCACTTAATGTTCTCAATTGTCCATTTTGATCTTCACAACTGAAATTTGGAGCTTGATCTCCTACCTTTAAATGCGTCATATTTCCTATTTTTGTGACAAAGCTATTCAAAAAAATGACAAAAAAAGAACGTGTAGACTATATCATTCGAACTTTAGAAGAACTCTACCCTGAAACTCCCATCCCTTTAGATCATAAAGATCCCTATACGTTACTTATTGCGGTACTTCTATCCGCCCAAAGCACAGACGCCCGGGTAAATACCATCACGCCAATCCTCTTTGCAAAAGCTGATAATCCATATGACATGGTCAAATTGAGCATAGACGAAATCAGAGAAATTATCAAACCTGTCGGGCTATCACCGATGAAATCCAAAGGAATTTACGGCCTCTCAAAAATGATTATTGAACAACATAATGGAAAAGTACCCCAAAGTTTTGAAGCCCTTGAAGCTTTTCCTGGTGTAGGGCATAAAACGGCCTCCGTTGTAATGAGCCAAGCCTTTAACGTACCGGCATTTCCCGTAGATACCCATATTCATAGGCTGATGTATCGTTGGAATTTAAGCAATGGCAAAAACGTATCACAAACCGAAAAAGATGCAAAGCGCTTGTTTCCTAAAGAATTATGGAATAAACTTCACCTACAAATCATCTATTACGGACGAGAATACTCACCAGCCCGAGGATGGGATTTAGAAAAGGACGTGATTACTCGAACTATTGGGAGAAAAAATTTGTTCGTTGGGAAATAAAATTGAAACCCTTCTACTTCTGAATCAACACACTAAAACGATATAAGATTTTGTCTAAATTTACAGCGTTGTGTTTGCCTATTTAGAAAGCGTGAGAATTAACATATTACCCTAATACAACCCGCCTAAGAATATTGTAGATTTACTAAAATAATGCAACAAAAAAAAAGACTGTCTCTTCAGACAGTCTTCTTTATTAATTCAAATGTAACAATATTTTTTCATCGTCCTCTTTTTGGACTGATTTAATTGACTTCGAATAGTTTAACAAAAAATCAATGGTGCTTTTTTTAGGTGTGAGCTGCTTGTTTTGCAACTCTTCAGAGTAAATTTTCTTCATATACTAAATATTAATTAGGGTTATTAGTATAACGAAGATAAATTTATATTATTGTTAATTGGTTAAAATTATTTTATTTTTTTCAATAATTTTTCTCAAATTGATCAATGCATAGCGCATTCTACCCAGGGCTGTATTGATACTTACCCCCGTAGTTTCTGAAATTTCTTTGAAACTCATATCTCTATAGATTCTCATCACAAGGACTTCCTTTTGATCAGCAGGAAGTTCTTCAATAATTCTTCTAACATCAAAGTGAATTTGATTTTTGATGAGTTGTTTCTCAGCATTTAACGATGAATCACTGAGTACTGAAAAAATATCAAACTCATCGGTGTTTTTAAAAGAAGGCATTCTATTACCTTTTCTAAAATGATCGATAACCAAATTGTGAGATATTCTCATTACCCAAGGGAGGAATTTTCCTTCCTCGTTGTAATTCCCAAGCTTCAAAGTATTAATTACTTTGATAAAGGCATCTTGAAAAATGTCTTCTGCGACATCTCTATCAAGTACTTTAGAATAAATAAAACTGTAAATTTTTTGTTTGTGTCGGCCGATTAAAATTTCTAATGACCTTTCACTTCCGTTGATGTAGTTTTTAACTAAAACACTATCAGCTAATTTTTGTTTTTGCATAATTCCCTTTTTGTTAATGAAGCTATGAGACCTCGTTAATTAATGATAAAAGTAGAACTATACTATAAGCGTTGTTTTTTAGGTTAAAAGGGGAAACTAGTTCCGTTAATCAATCATCGACTGGTTAAGTCAACGGGACAAATATAAATACAAACTTATGAATTAAACAAGTTTTTTTTAAAAATATTTTATGAAGAGCTAAATTTTTATTGACAAAAGAAGTCCTTATATTTGCGCTCATTCATATTTTAAAGGGCTTCCGTGAAGATAGAAAAGTTAAATCCGAAAGAGTATATTATTATTAAAAAAGCGGCACTGCACAACCTTAAAGATGTGAATGTTGCTATTCCAAGAAATAAATTGGTAGTCATTACCGGTTTATCTGGCTCTGGAAAATCAAGTCTTGCATTCGATACGTTGTATGCAGAAGGTCAACGAAGATATGTTGAAAGTCTTTCTTCTTATGCGCGTCAATTTCTAGGGAAATTAAACAAGCCTAAGGTCGAGTCTATCAAAGGAATTGCACCAGCAATAGCTATTGAACAAAAGGTAAATAGTACAAATCCAAGATCAACAGTAGGAACTTCAACCGAAATTTATGATTATTTAAAATTACTCTTTGCCCGAATTGGCAAAACCTATTCCCCCATTTCTGGCCAACAAGTAAAAAAAGAAACCGTCGCAGATGTAGTTAATTATCTCAAAACTTTGCCAGAAAACAGCAAGCTACTTCTCCTTGCTCCTATTTCAATTCCAAAGGAAAGACCCATTCAAAAACTACTAAGCGTTTTAGAACAACAAGGATATTCCCGGGTGAAGATTGATAATAAAGTACAGCGAATCAATGAAATACAAACAGAAACCATTGATTCATTAGACCTTGTAGTTGATCGTATTATACTTAAAGGTGATGAGGATTTTTACAATCGATTAGGCGATGCCATCGAAACCGCTTTTTATGAAGGGCACGGAAATTTAACGGTAGAAAATGTTAGCACGGGTGAAAAACGAAGGTTTAACAACACCTTTGAACTTGATGGAATGACTTTTCTCGAACCAACAGTTCATCTTTTTAGTTTTAACAATCCGTATGGAGCCTGTCCTACATGCGAAGGTTATGGAAATATCATTGGAATTGATCGTGATTTAGTAATCTCAAATACGGCTCTTTCAGTTTACAATGACGCAATAACCCCTTGGAAAACGGATTCTTTTTCAGAATATAAAAACGCCTTAATTGATAATGCGTATAAATTTGATTTCCCTATCCACAAACCATATTTTGAACTGAGTGAAGAGCAAAAAGAATTACTTTGGACTGGAAACAAATACTTTACAGGTCTCAATGATTTTTTTAAACATATTGAGGAAAAGACTTATAAAATTCAATATCGGGTAATGCTATCCCGGTATCGAGGCAAAACCAAATGCCATACGTGTCAGGGAAAACGTTTACGAATTGAAACCGATTATGTCCGTATTGCAGACACTTCTTTAAGTGATTTAGTCAACAGGCCTATTCACGAACTTAGCACTTTCTTTAAAAATTTACACCTTTCTGAACACGATCAAACCATTGCTAAACGACTGTTGACTGAAATTAACAATCGCTTGCAATTTCTAGAAGATGTAGGGTTAAGTTACCTTACATTAAACAGAGCATCAAACACGCTTTCTGGAGGTGAAAGTCAACGCATTAATCTCGCAACCTCTTTAGGGAGTAGTTTGGTAGGATCTATGTACATCTTGGATGAACCAAGTATCGGATTGCACTCAAGAGATACCAAGCGCCTCATTAAAGTACTCAAAGGCCTACGAGATTTAGGCAATACCGTCATTGTAGTAGAGCACGATGAAGACATCATGAAAGCCGCTGATCACATAATTGACATTGGACCTGAAGCGGGCTCTTTTGGTGGCGAATTAGTTGCAGAAGGAAATTTCAATGAGATCCTACAAGCAAATACACTCACGGCTAAATACCTCAACGGTCTTGAACGCATTGAAATTCCTAAAAAACGAAACATTGATGGCCCGTTTATTGAAATTAAGGGGGCCAGAGAACACAACTTAAAAAACATTGATGTAAAATTTCCCCTTCACACCTTAACCGTAGTAACTGGAGTTTCAGGGAGTGGTAAAAGCACATTAGTCAAAGACATTTTATTTCCTGCTTTACAAAAACACTTATACAAACACGGTAATAAACCTGGGCAATTCACCGCGCTCGCTGGAGATATTAATGAGATGAGCCAAATAGAGTTTATCGACCAAAACCCCATTGGACGATCAAGTAGATCAAACCCAGTCACTTACATTAAAGTGTACGATGACATTAGAGCACTGTTTACAGAGCAAAAACACTCGAAATTGCGAGGGTACAAAGCCAAACACTTCTCATTTAACGTTGATGGAGGACGATGTGATAATTGTAAAGGGGACGGTGAAGTTACCATCGGAATGCAATTTATGGCAGACGTACATTTAACTTGCGAAGTTTGTAAAGGGAAGCGATTTAAAAAAGAAATTCTAGCCGTTAAATTTAAAGGTAAATCAATTGCGGATGTTTTAGGCCTAACGGTAGATGAGGCCATTCAATTTTTTACCGAAAACGCACAAAAAAAGATAGTCCAAAAATTAATACCACTACAAAAGGTAGGTTTGGGGTATGTACAATTAGGTCAAGCATCTTCTACACTTTCGGGCGGTGAAGCGCAACGCATTAAGTTGGCTTCGTTTTTAGCAAAAGGAAACAACAAAGAAAAAGTGTTATTTATATTTGATGAACCCACTACGGGTCTACATTTCCATGATATCAAAAAACTACTTGATTCATTGAATGCCTTAATTGATCGAGGTCACAGTATTATTGTCATTGAGCACAACATGGATTTAATTAAATGTGCTGATTACATCATCGATTTAGGAAAAGATGGTGGACAAGCGGGAGGGGAATTACTATTTCAAGGCTCTCCCCGGGACCTCTTGAAGGTTAAAGATTCGTATACAGCAACGTACCTTAAGGAAAAGTTAACTGAAATAAACGTTTAAATAAAAAGGGATCTTAAAGAGATTCTCTGTACTTTAATTCAGGTAAACCCATTGTTCCATGAAAATTTTTAGATGTCCATGTTTCCTGCTTTTCAGTTTACTTTTAATACAATGTAAAAAAAACAGTACTTCAGCTCCATTATATCAATCAGAACACTTAATCATTAACCAAGTTAGTCCAAATTGTTACGTACACATCTCCTATTTGCAAACCGATGATTTTGGTCGCGTAGCATGCAATGGTTTAATTGTTCTCAATCAACAAGAAGCCTTGATTATTGACACACCTACAGACAGCCTGGTCTCTACGGAACTCATTGAATGGATTGAAAAGGTACAACATTCAAAGATCAACGGGGTGGTTGTATCTCATTTTCACGAAGATTGTTTAGGAGGACTGGCTACTTTTCACAGCCACGGAATTCCTTCATACGCCAATGAACTAACAGCGCAATTAGCCCAAAAAGCAAATTATCCTATCCCGCAAAACCTATTTAAAAAACGATTAGACCTTCAACTAGGAACAACGGGCGTCGTTAATCAATTTTTTGGCAAAGGGCATACGTCTGATAATATTGTCAGTTACTTTCCGCTAGACAAGGTACTTTTTGGTGGTTGTTTAATCAAATCAATGAATGCTAGTAGAGGATTCTTAGGTGATGCCAATCTAAAGGAATGGTCAAAAACCATAGCCTTAGTAAAAGAAGCCTTTCCTTCTGCACAGACCACTATTCCGGGTCATGGTGCTACTGGAAGTAGAGAACTCCTTTCATATACAGAAACACTTTTTAATCCTAGTAAAGGAGAATAAAAGCAGTTAATGTTTACTCATTTTTAACTTCTTTCCCTTCAATAGCGGCTTCCAAATTTTCCTTCGCAAGTACAAAATCACCTTGAATATCTAAGGCCTGCTGAAAACTTTTCTTGGCTTCTTCGAGTTGTTCTTGCTCGTAGTAGATAAGGCCTTTAAGATTTGCAATAGCTGCAAGTAAGGCAACTTGTTGTGAGTAATTTTTATTAATTTTAAACGTAACTTCCACTTTACCCGTATCGTTTAAACTTTCTGCTTTTTCAATTGCCTTCATAGCTTCTGGGTACTTTTTCAATATAAAATACAAGTTCGCCAATTTATATGCATGAAAGTTATTATTTGACTTTACCGTTAATTTGGCATACACTTGGGCTGCCTTGTCGTATGCGCCAATACTTTCTAACGAAATAGCTTGCATCTCCAAAATATCTAATTTTTCAGCATCTCGGGATAAGATATCTGCACATACTAAAAAACATGAAGAAAATTTTCTGCCTTGAAAATAGATGTAAGCCAAACTATCTTTATATGTACTGTTTGCTCCTTCTTTTGCAATTATCGCGTAGATACTATTTACTGCCACATCGTCATCACCAAATTTCAAACTTTGAGCTAACATTTTTTTCTCGACAGAGGTATCACTTTGTCCGTGAGTCACAAAAGACATTAACGATAAACAAACAAAACAACTCAAGTAAAATTTTTTCATTTCATAAAGATTTTTAGGTGTACAAATTTATACAAAATGTTCTTAATAAAAACCTAAAGTTTATTTTATTGATTTAGGCTACTTTACCTTCCAAATTAACCTTGAACCTACTTGTTTAAAATGTTAATCGAAAGACACCATCCTGTGTGAAATTTAAACCATATGTGAATGCTTAAAATTGGTTTTGAATCAATATCACATCACTCATAAGTACAGCTGATTCAAACTTGAGCAAAAAAAAACTCCTTGAAGATTCAAGGAGTTTTGGGGTGGAAGATGGGGCTCGAACCCACGACCCTCGGTACCACAAACCGATGCTCTAACCAACTGAGCTACAACCACCGTGTAATGTATTTCGCTTTAAGCGGATGCAAATATACTCTATTTAATAAATCTGTCAAATATTTATGAAAATATTTACGCAATTTTTAAATTAAATTTTCGAGACGATCAACTGCGACATATCGCTCTACGGTAAATCCCTCTGCATACTCAACCCCTATTAACCGTCCAAGATCACGCGCTCGATAAGAGACACTGTCTAAAAAATTCTTACTTGTGATGGGTGAATTTGGCTCCTTGCTTTTGGGATCATACAACTGAGAAGCATACGCCTTAACGGCAGCTATTTTTGTATCCATATATCCAGTAACATCTACCACAAAATCTGGCTCAATATTTTTCCATTGAATATAATGATACACTAATTTAGGTCTCCATTTTTCTTGTTGCTTCCCATCATGCGTAGTCTCAATACGTCGTAAACCAGATAAAAAACAGGCATTACTCACCAAATCACTTCCCTTTCCGTGATCGATATGCCGATCTTCGACCGCATTACACAACACAATTTCTGGCTGGTATTTTCTAATCATACGTATCACAGCAAGCTGATGTTCCTTGTCATTTACAAAATACCCATCGGCAAAAGCAAGGTTTTCTCTCGCGGAAATTCCTAAGATTTCTGCGGCATTACTTGCCTCACGTTGCCGTATTTCAGCAGAACCTCGTGTACCTAATTCGCCTCGTGTGAGATCTACAATGGCAACCGTCTTTCCATGTTTTATTTCTTTTGCTATAGTCGCTGCACACCCCAATTCAACATCATCTGGATGTGCACCAAATGCTAAAATATCTACCTTCATTTTTCTATTAATTTATCCCTCAAAGATACTAAGTATTTGCAAGACCATATACATGCCTATTTCATAAAAATCCCCCAATTAAATAAAAAACAAATTTTAACTATTTTTTAAGAATTTAGGTCATTTTTCAATATATATCCATCCTATTTTTGCGTTATGCGTATATTGCAACCAAAACTATACATATTAATATATATCCAATTTTGGTAATTTGGTGTTTTGGATAAATTTTAAACACATGCAATAAGGCAACATACCACCCTACTCGTATACAAAGAGCACGGGTTTATTATTCCAAAATACAGACGACGTACATTCATTCTAATGCCAAAACTACCACTAATTAACATGTAATTATGTATACAATATTATTTGGGTCAAATTTCCATCACTTACCTACTCCATGAGAAAAAATATCTTAATAGCACTCGGACTTTTATTATTAACAATGGCTAGTTTTACTTTCTATTACTTAGTCAAAAATAAAAATCAACCGAAACCCACCTTTGAAAAAGTAGTTAAATCCGTTTTTATAGACACTGTTTTCAATTCGGAAATTCCAATCGTAATCACGACGAGTGGGAATCTACGAGCAAAAAACAAGATTGAATTATATGCTGAAGTACAAGGCCTTCTCAAGCAATCAACAATCGATTTTAAAGCAGGATCAGCATACCGTAAGGGACAAGTTTTACTCAGCATAAATAGCGATGAATTTTATGCAAGTTTACAAGCGCAAAAAAGTGACTTGTATAACTTACTCACGTCTATCATGCCTGATATCCGCTTAGACTTCCCAAATCAATTTCAAAAATGGGAAAGTTATCTCCATCGTTTTGACCTAGCCAAGCCTACACCAAAACTTCCCACATTCTCATCGGATAAAGAAAAGTATTTTATTTCTGGAAGAGGAATTAATTCAAGTTATTACAGTGTAAAAAATTTAGAGGTAAAATTAAATAAATACACTATCCGTGCGCCCTTTAGTGGAATTTTAACAGAGGCCTTAGTAACTCCAGGATCTTTAGTAAGGGTAGGCCAAAAATTAGGGGAATTTATTGATCCTCGGGTCTATGAATTGGAAGTTGCGATTAATGCCTCTTACGCCGACCTATTAAAGGTAGGGAATCAAGTTTCACTGCATAACTTAGAGCGAACAAAAAGTTATAAAGGACAGGTAATTCGCATAAATGGTAAAGTAGATCAAGCCTCACAAACCATTAAAGTATTTATCAGTGTGGCAGACGAGGATCTCAAAGAAGGAATGTATCTCGAAGCTGACTTAATTGCGAAATCCGAACCAAATGCCATTGAAATTCCCCGAAAACTATTAGTTGACAACAAAGGACTTTATATTGTCAAAGATTCAATCCTTGAGTTAATTGACGTAACCCCTGTGTATTACGGAACTGAAACTGCCGTGATTACTGGAATTCCAGATCACACATTAATCCTCTCGCAACCCGTATTAGGCGCTTTTTCAGGAATGCAAGTGAACATAACCCACAAAAAATAGGTCACTATGAAAAAAATTATCACCTATTTTATTAAATACCCTGTAGCCGTTAATGTGGTTATTATTGCCTTTATCGTTTTTGGTCTTCTCGGTGCATTTGCGATGAAATCATCTTACTTCCCGCTGGTAGAATCTAATCAGATTAGTATAAACATGACTTACCCCGGTGCCTCTCCACAAGAAATGGAAGAAGGAATTGTCCTTAAAATTGAAGACAATTTAAAAGGCCTTGTAGGCATCGATCGGGTGACTTCCGTATCACGTGAAAATTCGGCCTCCATCAATATTGAAGTGATTGAAGGAGCAGATGTAAATGCCGTATTGGCAGATGTAAAAAATGCCGTCGACAGAGTCCCTGCCCTTCCTAGTGGGCTTGAACCTCCGGTTATTCAAAAAATTGAAAACATACGTTCTACTATAAACTTTACAGTAAGTGGAGAAAACATTTCTCTATCATCCTTAAAACAATACGCACGTCAAGTTGAAAATGACATCCGTAGTATGGACGGCATTTCTCAAGTCACGCTTTCTGGATTTCCAGAAGAAGAAATTGAAATTGCACTTCGCGAAAATGATTTACGCGCGTATAACCTTTCTTTTACAGAAGTAGCGAATGCAGTGAGAAATTCAAACATACTCATTACAGGTGGAAATATAAAAACCATTGAAGAAGATTACCTCATCCGCGCTAGCAACCGTTCGTATTACGGTCATGAATTATTAAATCTCATTGTGCGTACTGAAAGTAACGGAACCATCATTCGCTTAAAAGACGTCGCCACCGTCCAAGACAAATGGTCTGAAACTCCAAATCGCACCTTCTATGACAATAAAAATGCGATAGACATATCAGTGAGCAATACAAATAATGAAGATTTGTTGAGTTCAGCTGAAAAGGTAAAAGCATACATACACCAATTTAATCAAGAACACGAAAATGTTCAACTCAATATAACGAGTGATCGATCTATTACTTTAAAAGGTCGTACCTGGTTATTAGTAGAAAATGCTATTATCGGAATTTTACTCGTCTTGTTCTTTTTAGCATTATTTCTGAATGTTCGTTTGGCATTTTGGGTAGCAGCAGGTCTACCAATTGCATTTTTTGGTATGTTTATTTTTGCCGCACAGGTAGGAGTAACGATCAATGTTCTTTCCTTATTTGGGATGATTATCGTAATTGGTATTTTAGTCGATGATGGAATTGTAATAGGAGAAAACATTTATCATCATTTTGAGCAAGGAAAATCTCCAGTGAGAGCGGCTATTGATGGAACCATGGAGGTACTTCCCCCTATTGTGTCTGCCATCATTACCACCTTAATAGCTTTTTCAACCTTCTTCTTTCTAGAGGGACGAATTGGCAGCTTTTTTGGCGAAGTATCAACCATTGTTATCTTGACGCTAAGTGTTTCTCTCGTCGAAGCTTTAATCATTTTACCCGCTCATATTGCACACTCTAAAGCCCTACAACAAAAAGGTGGCAAACAAAGTAAATTTGATCGTTTTTTCAGCAAGGTGAATGCTGTAGCGGATGGTTGGCTGGTTAAAGTTAGGGATCGATTTTACGTCCCATCTTTAAGATTCTTTTTAAAAAATAAATTCTTAGGTTTTTCAATTGCTATTTCTCTCTTAATTTTCAGTTTAGGTGCCCTAGGTGGAGGCATTGTTAAAATGTCCTTTTTTCCTTCTGTAGCCAGTGATCGAATTCAGGTCAGTTTAAATATGCCACAGGGAACCAATGAGAAAATTACCGATTCAATTATTAGCCTTATTGAAAAAAAAGCACAAATAGTCAACACTGTTTTTAAAGAAAAACAAACTGGACAAATTGATGTGGTTGAAAATATGGTGAAGCAAATTGGCCCAGGGACTTCTACTGCCAAACTTGTGTTGAATTTATTACCTGGAGAAGCCCGCGATTTTTCATCAGACCAAATTACCAATGCCCTAAGAGATTCAGTAGGTAAAATTGCTGGGGTTGAAAGCTTAACATTTGGCTCTGGCCGTGGTTTCGGTGGTAGCCCGATATCTATTTCGCTGTTGGGCAATAATATTGCTGAACTTAAAGCGGCAAAGAACGAACTTAAAAAAGCACTCGAAAAACACGCTTTATTAAAAGATGTAAGTGACAACGACCCTTCAGGAATTAAAGAAATAAAGATTGAACTTAAAGATAAAGCATACCTCCTAGGACTGAATTTACAATCGGTCATGAACCAAATTCGGTATGGATTTTTTGGTTTTCAAGCACAGCGATTTCAACGAGGGCAAGACGAAATTAAAGTTTGGGTACGCTATGAGCGAAAAGATCGCTCTTCGCTAAATGACTTAGATGAAATGCGTATACTCACACCTACAGGAGAACGAATTCCATTTGCAGAAATTGCCTCTTATGAAATTGAACGAGGAGAAATTGCCATTAATCACCTACAGGGAAAACGCGAAATACAGGTCAATGCAGATACAAAATCACCCGATGATAGTCCCATTGAAATTCTAGAGGGTATTAAGACTGGTGCTTTGGCTAAAATCTTAGCAAAATACCCCTCGGTTACTCCTTTATTTGAGGGACAAAATCGAGAATCTCAAAAAACAACGAATTCTGTTAAGCTTGTGGCTCCAATTATATTACTATTAATCTACATAGTTATTGCATTTACCTTTAGATCCTATAGCCAACCCTTATTATTAATCTTGTTAGTTCCATTTAGTCTTATTGGAGTTGTTTGGGGCCATTTCTTACATGATTTCAGTATTAATATGTTGTCTTGGTTGGGTATTATTGCCTTAATTGGAATTATGGTCAACGACGGATTAGTCCTTATTGAAAAATTTAATTCAAATTTACGTGAAGGAATGAAATTTGACCTTGCTTTAACAGAAGCTGGTCGATCACGCTTTAGGGCCATTTTTCTTACCTCACTTACTACGATAGCGGGATTAGCTCCATTGATGTTAGAAAAGAGTAGACAGGCTCAATTTTTAATTCCGATGGCCATATCTATATCGTATGGTATAGCCATAGCCACTGTATTGACCCTTCTTCTACTCCCCTTGTTTCTCAGCCTTTCTAACGGTATAAAAGTTGGGATAAAATGGTTGCGTACCGGACAAAATATTAGCAAAGAAGAAGTTGAACAAGCCTTAGTAGAATTAGCGCAAGAAGAACAAGAAAAGGCACTTTCACATGATTCATCAGAATCCACACAAACAAATTAATCATGAGAATCATTTTAACTTACCTACTCCTGGCAATTAGCATAAAGAGTGTTGCCCAAACACAAATTCTCACAAAAAGTGAAGCGGTGAAAATAGCACTCGAAAATAATTATGGTATCAAAATTGCCGAGAATAACGTACGCATTGCTGAAAACAATCAACGTCTATTGAATTCGGGTTTTCTCCCGACCTTATCAGCAAGCGGAGGCACCACGTTTAACCTTAACAACAGTACAGCAGAGTTTTCGTCAGGTACTACAACCACCGTTAATGGAGCTGAAAGCAGCAGCTACAACGCTGCCATCAACCTCAATTATACTTTATTTGATGGGCAAGGTAGAAAATACAATTACGAACGCCTGAAAACCGCATATAACCTCAGTGAGTTACAAGCAAGAGAAACAATAGAAAATACCGTATTTCAATTGTTTACCGTTTATTTTAATGTGGCTAGGCTAGCGGAAAACGTAGCCCTATTTGAACAAAGTTTACAAATTTCTAAAGAGCGGTTAACACGGGTCAAATACATGTTCGATTATGGTCAAAGCACTAAACTAGCAGTTCTTAATGCAGAAGTAGATGTCAATAATGACAGTATTGTTTTACTTAATAGCAGACAGCAATTAATCAATGCGAAACGCGATTTAAACGTCGTTTTAGGAAATCAACAAGGGCCTGATTTTACCGTGGTAACGGAAGTTGATTTTAGCCTACACCCCGACAGAGAAACATTATATGAGCAAGTACTTAAGAATAATGTTGTCTTAAAACAAATTGACCAGCAAATCTTAATTAGTGATTTTCAGTTAAAAGCCAATAAGTCAGGCTACCTCCCTACCCTTGGACTTACAGGGAGCTATGGCTGGAATAAAAACAACAACAATGCAGCATCCAATGTATTGTATTCTACCAACAGTGGTTTTTCTGGCGGCCTCAATTTACGTTGGAATTTGTTTGATGGTGGTAGCACTAAAACTAATGTTCAAAATGCTAAAATTGAAATTGAAAATCAACAATTAATAAAAGCAGAAGCAATACTTCAAATAGAAACCGATTTTAATAATGCGTGGGAAGACTATCAAAACAAACTCTTTATTTTAAAAACCCAAGAAAAAAACGTACAAACCAATCAAAATAATTTTAATCGCACTGAAGAACAATTTAAGCTGGGCCAAATCAATTCGCTTGAATTTAGACAAGCTCAGATTAACTTAATCAATGCAGAGAACAATAAAAATGCGGCAAAATATGATGCTAAATTAGCAGAGCTTAAAATTCTTCAACTAAGTGGTAATATATTAAATACCGCATTTTAAGTCAATCCCCATGTATGAACTGCATTTTTTTAGTTCACCTCGAAAAATATTCATTAATTATATCGTTAGCAATCACACATTTATCAAGCCTTAAACAACACCAACATAAACTCGATGTGTACCGACCATAGCGCAAAACCAACTAGACCCCCTTCTTTACTCGCATATATACGATGACTCGACAACACGAAAGCATCAGAAGTATGCACAATTATCCACAAGTTTATAAAATATAATCTGTACTCATAAAGTTTGATTTACCCGAAGCCAATAAATCGGATAATATCTTTTGATTGTACGGATTATCTTTTGCGGCAACAAACGTTCGTATAGAAAAAGACCTCAATGCATCATGAACACTTAAGGTAGCCACAGCAGAATCTTTTCTTCCTGTAAATGGAAAAACATCTGGCCCACGTTGGCATGAACTATTGAGATTCACACGGCACACTAAATTCACTAAAGTGTCGATTAACGGTGCAAGTGAATTTATATCGTTTCCAAACAAACTTACTTGCTGTCCATAATTTGAATCAGCCATATCATTTAAGGGCTCTTGAATATCTTTAAAAGATAAAATAGGAACTACAGGTCCAAATTGTTCTTCCTCATAAACCCGCATCGTTTTATTTACTGGATACAATACCGCTGGAAAAATATAATTTTCACACCGCTCTCCCCCTTTCTTATTAATTATTTGCGCACCTTTTGCCAAGGCATCATCAATTAACTCTTGAATATAAGCAGGTTTACCTGGTTCAGGTAATGGGGTTAATTGCACACCTTCCTCCCAAGGGTTTCCAAATTTCAACGCATCTACCTTGGCTACATACCGCTTGTTAAATTCTTCAATAATATCTTCGTGTATATAAAAAACTTTTAACGCCGTACATCGTTGTCCATTAAAGGACAAAGACCCCGAGATACATTCGTTTACTGCCAAATCTAAGTCAGCATCAGGTAACACAATGGCAGGATTTTTTGCTTCTAAGCCTAAAACTAATCGCAACCTGTTTTTATTTGGATGTTCATCTTGTAAAGCAATAGCCGATTTACTGTTACCAATCAAGGCTAATACATCTACCCGGCCCGTTTTCATAATGGGCGTTGCCACTTTTCTTCCTCGACCATAAATAATATTAACTACCCCTTTCGGAAAACTCTCCTGAAAGGCTTTTAATAAAGGAGAAAGCAACAAAACTCCGTGTTTTGCAGGTTTGAAAATCACCGCGTTCCCCATAATTAATGCGGGAATTAACAAAGCAAAGGTTTCATTTAATGGATAATTATAAGGGCCAAGGCACAATACAACCCCTAATGGACCGCGTCGTATATGTGCATATACACCGTCTTGCTTACTAAATTTCGCACTATCGCGATCTAATTTTTTGTAATCTTCAATCGTATCATAGATATAAACTACGGTGCGATCAAATTCTTTTTGAGAATCCTCTAATGTTTTTCCAACTTCCCACATCAAGTACTTTACAATCGTTTCTCGTTGTTCCTTAAATGCAGTAACAAATTTTTCCATACATTCAATGCGTTGCTCAACCTTCATGGTTGGCCAATCACCTTGACCTTGATTATAAGCCTCACACGCAGCATCTAAAGCCTCTAGCGCGGCAGCTTCTCCCATATCTGGAATGGCTCCCAAATGAGTCGGTTTATATACTTCCGTAGATGAAATTGTAGAGTATACATCAGTCATTTGACCAGTCCATGTTTTCAATTCTCCTCCAACTAAGTAGGTAGTTTGATTTAACAGAGCGCTTATTTTATAGGGTGTAGGAATAGCATACATAGTAAGAATTTTATACCTGTAAAATTACAGTATTTATTGCTAATAATACTACCTAACATGAATTTTCAAAACAAGAACAAACAACACACACATTTAACATCCTGTAGATTATCCTATTACCTAAGATGATTACAAATGAAAACATACCCTCATTTACCTGCTCTCTTAAAATATGCGTGTGCATTAGTATAAAACAAATCGCCAATTTCGACTATTAGAATTCATTTTAACACCAGCCGCGATACGCAAAAACAAACAATTTTACGCATGTTTTTCGCCGCTATGGTGAAGCTTAATTCTCAGGTAGAATTGATCTTCTTATAAGGTCAACACCTATTTGAAATGCTGTAATTATTTTTTTCTCATAAACGAGAACGCACCCTCATTTTTTTTGTACTAGACGACCTCTTTCTCCAAAATACAACCATAAAAACTAACTCCCTATTTTTTTTAGGTCCTCACAACATCCTCTTTCGAAGAATTTCCCGTCATAGTTTGTATTAAAAGAGCGGTGATAATTACAACCAAGCAGCCAATCACATTTAACCATAAAAAGCTAAAATAAGGAGTATCACCTACACTTTCAAATTGGTATATAGCAAAATAATACAGGAGTAAAATGAAAATTTGCGTTATAATAGCCCCAGTAAATACGGCATTACTTTTTACGTATTTCACAAAAAAGGCGAGTAAAAATATCCCCAACACATTGCCGTAAAACAACGAACCAATAATATTCACTAGTTGAATTAAATTCTCGACTAAACTCGCTACACTTGCCAACAAAATAGCCAAAATTCCCCACCCTAAAGTAAAATATTTAGAAGCCTTCACAAAATGCTTCTCTGTTCGATTTCCACGTATATTACGTTTATATAAATCAATGGTAGTTGTGGTCCCCAACGCATTTAACTCAGAGGCGGTTGACGACATGGCTGCAGATAAAATTACCGCTAACAATAAGCCTATTAAACCTCTTGGTAAATTCGTTAAAATAAAATGAATAAAAACATAGTCTTTATCATTCGATTCTAATTTAATTTTTTCTTGCTTTGCCGTCTCATCTATCAATTTACGAGCTTCTGTACGCAATTTCGCCTGTGCTTCTGTTATTTCTGCTATTTCATTTTTTAACTGCTCCGTTGGCGCTTTAACATAGGCTTCAATCACTGCTTTCTTAGTATCGAAGATATTTTCTTGCTCCTTCTCTAAGGCTTTGTAATCATCAGCTTGTGAAGAATTATAAACAACTTCGGTCGAATTTGGATTGAAATTTAAGGGGGTTTCATTAAACTGATAAAAAACAAAGACCATAACCCCAACAAGCAGAATAAAAAATTGCATTGGTACTTTTAAGAGCCCATTAAATATTAACCCCATACGCATTTCCTTCACTGATTTTCCAGAGAGGTATCGCTGTACCTGACTTTGGTCTGTACCAAAATAAGACAGGGCGAGAAAACTTCCACCAATGATACCACTCCAAAATGTATAACGGTTGTTCCAATCAAAAGAAAAGTCTAGAATATTCATTTTTCCACTCGCATTGGCAATATCCAATGCATTTGAAAAGGTAATTCCTTCAGGTAAAGAATACACAATGATGAAAAAAGCGACAAACATGCCAAAAAATATGACGGCCATTTGCTGTTTTTGTGTAATACTCACTGCTTTGGTCCCGCCAGACACGGTATATATTATAACCAATCCACCAATCCCAACAATTAAATAAAGTAATGGCCAACCTAACACAACCGATAAAATAATAGCGGGTGCAAATATGGTAATTCCAGCAGCTAAACCGCGTTGAATTAAAAACAAGATCGCTGTTAAACTCCTTGTCTTCAAGTCAAATCTGCCTTCCAAAAACTCATAGGCAGTATATACCTTTAATCGGTGATAAATTGGTATAAACACCAAACAAATCACAACCATGGCAATGGGAAGTCCAAAATAAAACTGAACAAATCCCATTCCTGAATGAAATGCTTGGCCCGGGGTTGAAAGAAACGTGATGGCACTCGCTTGTGTTGCCATTACAGAAAGCCCAATGGTCCACCATTTGCTATCACTTCCACCTTTGATATAATCATCAACGTCTTTGCTTTGCCTTGTTTTCCAAGATCCGTATCCTACAATAAACCCGAGGGTTCCAATTAAAATAATCCAGTCAAATAATTGCATTTTATGAGTAGGCTAAGGTGAGTAAATAAAATAATATGATGTAAATCGCATTACAAACTAATACGACAGTGTACATTTTCTTCCATTGATATTTAACTTTTTCCATACTAATTTTTTAAGTTATCTGAGGGTGATTTACCAATTGAAAGCATATTTGCAAAAAGTTTATAGGCACCAGGCACGCCTGCAGGAAGTTCTCTAAAGAAACTAATGCCAGTATAAATAAAATATCCTTTTCCGTAGGTTGCAACCAGTAAGCTGCCCTTTGTTTGTTTTTCCCCATGGTCATGCATCCCTAAAATGGGGGTATAATCATCAGACCATTTGTTGGGAAAATACAAACCTCTTTCTTGCACCCATCCCGTAAAGTCTGCTTTTTCAATTATATTAGGACGGTTAAGTAATTCGTGTTTAGGATTTAAAAATTCAACTTCAGCATCCTCTTCAACTACCCGGTCTCTAGACAACGTTAAAGGCAATGGTGCTACTTCCTTTACTTTTAATCCACGATTCGTATTGTACTGAACAATTAACGTTCCTCCATTTTTGACATACTCGTGTAAGATGGGTTGATAACTTTGTGCAGTTTCATCCACATTATAGACCCGAATTCCCAAAACGACAGCATCAAAATCTTGTAAATTGGCCCCGGTTATTTCATCTCTTTTTAATTCAATTACCGTATACCCAATCTGCCGTAGACTTGTAGGTACTTGATCACCCGCACCTTGTATATATCCGATACGTTGCCCTCTTTTCTCAATATCTAAACGAACTACATCAGCTTTAGAAGGAACAATCATTGTCTGCTTTGGAATGTGATCATAGTCAATATCAATTCGTTTTTCAGTGAATTTTTTGCCATCGCTAAAAACAACAGGCTTTACCTCTCCTGAATTTTGAAAAGCGGGTGGTGTAACCTTAAAATACACTACGCGCTCGGTTTCTTTATCCAACCCACTAAATGAGATCTCAGTGGGCTCAACCTCCCAAGAATTAGGCACCTGCAACACAACCTTTCCATGCCCATTATTCACTGAAGATCGTACCGTTACCGCCATTTCTTTAGCTGTATTATCTGAAAAAATAGTTACATCTTCTTTGACTGCTGATGTGTAAGCCGGAACTACTTCAAAAGGTTGATATACCTCGCCTTTAACGGGATCATTAAATTTGTACACAATAGGTCGTTCAAAATGAATTGGTACGCCATCTAAGTCAATGACAAACTGCACAGTCATTTTTTTTGGGGTTTCTGGCATGCCAATATACGTTGGATTAGCCACCTTATACATTCCAATAGACCCCGTGCTATGTAACCAATAGGGAGATGTATAAGCTTCACTCATTGGAATTGTAAGATCTACTTGATGCTCAAAGATCACATTATTTTGTAACCTGTGATCCAAGCGTATAGGTTGAAGAGTAGCTGCTTTAATTTCTCGTAATTTTATTGCATAATCACTTCGATTAATCGCTTCTAAATTCACCTTTACCGTTGTTCCTCTCGCTGCAATTTGTGCTGTAGCAGCAGCTTCTAAATACAATCCAGCACATGCCGAAATAACACCTTGCAATTCCTTAATTTTAATTTCCTTCCAATGCTCATCTTGAAGCTTCTGAACTAGACTATACGCTTTAACTAAATCAGGAATACTCGCTGCTGGATTGGTAAAATCAAAATTTTGCTCAACGCGTTTCAAAATTTTACCAATACCCGCTCCGTCTTCAAGCCGATTCCAAGAGGTGTCTATCCCATCAAAAATGTTTGTTTTATCTTTAGGAATAGACCCTTTTAAAAACTCTACATAATCCATACGCGTCCCACGACTTCCAGTACTACCAAAACCTTGGGATTGATGTTGACTTCTACTCAATGCCGCAATTTCATTATTAGATTTACCCAATAATGGATAGTACACACCTACATCTATTGAAAATAAATTCGATTTATCAGCTGCATCAAACTTTTCTTGACTTCCATAAAACCATGGTGAAGTATTAAAAAAGAGGCGTTTTGCTTCCCAAGTATCGTACAAGCCATGTGCCTTAAAACTAGGGTCGTTTAATTTATCAAAGGCATCTACACTTAACATTGCCGAACTTGTGTGATGACCATGTGTTGTCCCCGGAGTACGATGATCAAATCGATTAATAATCACGTCGGGTTTGAATTTTCGCATTATGCTAACAACATCCTTTAGGACTTCATCCTTTTCCCATAATGCCAATGTTTCATCCGGGTGTTTAGAGTAACCAAAATCATTCGCTCGTGTAAAAAATTGCTCACCCCCATCTATTCTTCGTGCTGCTAAAAGTTCTTCTGTACGAATAACCCCTAATTGTTCCCGTAATTGAGGACCAATCAAGTTTTGACCACCATCGCCTCGCGTAATTGATAAATACGCTGTTCTGGCATGAACTTTATTTGAGAAATAAGAAATCATCTGTGTATTTTCGTCGTCCGGATGAGCCGCAACATACAGTACTGATCCTAAAAAATTTAATTTTTGAATAGCTTCATAAATTTCAGCAACATTTGGTTTATCGGGTTGTTGTGCATATCCCCTTGGAGCTAAAAGCACTATACATAATCCTATTAAAAGGTGTTTCATTGAGTTAGATTTAAATATTACATTTCGAGTCTATTGCCAAAACCACTCATCATACATAAGACCACGAATATTTTACTTACTATGAGATAGCTCGAACAGAGAATCTATTAATTTAGGATGAGTTCGAACAAATTTAGACATTAATACGTTTAAAAAGTGGGCTTTTAGAAAAACTTAACATTTGATGATAAAATGTGAATAAGTCACTTAAATTAAATTTTTGTCGCTGTAGTATTATGTGATATATTTGTATTCCTTATAATAAATATACATTTGATGAAATTTATCGTTTCAAGCGCTCAATTATTAAAACAACTTCAAATATTAGGTGGAGTTATTAATAACAACAATACACTTCCTATTTTAGATAATTTTTTATTTGAAATTAGTGCTAAATCCTTGAAAATATCAGCATCTGATTTAGAAACGACCATGAGTACCACGGTAGACGTTGAAGCAGATGAATCAGGTATGGTTGCGGTAAATGCACGATTGTTGTTAGACACATTAAAAACGTTCCCTGAACAACCATTGACATTCGTAGTTGAAGATAATCATACCATTGAAATTAGCTCTGATAGTGGTAAATATGCATTGGCATACGCAGATGGTGAAGAATTCCCCAAATCTGTTGAATTGGAAGCTCCAAGTTCTACAAATTTGAAAGGAGATATTTTAGCAACTGCCATTTCTAAAACTATTTTCGCCTCTGGAAACGATGATTTACGCCCAGTAATGAGTGGCGTGTTTTTTCAATTTTCAACTGAAGGATTAACTTTTGTTGCAACAGATGCGCATAAATTAGTAAAATACACGCGAACCGATGTTTCAGCAAACGAAAGTGCTGAATTCATCATGCCAAAGAAACCATTAACGCTATTAAAAAATATTTTATCCGATAAGGAAGAAGAAGTAAAAATAGAGTATAATGAATCAAATGCTAAATTTACCTTTGGCAACAGCGTTCTTATTTGTCGCTTAATTGATGGGAAATACCCAAATTATGAAGCGGTTATACCAAAAGAAAACCCCAACAAACTCACGTTAGAGCGTAGTTCTTTTTTAAATTCAGTACGAAGAGTCTCTATATTCTCAAGTAAAACAACACATCAAATCCGCTTAAAAATGGCGGGAACTGAACTTAACATTTCTGCCGAAGACATTGATTTTTCAAACAAAGCAGATGAACGGCTTCAATGTAGCTACGAAGGAGATGATATGCAGATAGGTTTTAACTCTAAATTCTTATCTGAAATGTTAAACAACCTCAGTGCCAATGAAATATTACTCGAAATGTCACTGCCTAATAGAGCTGGTATTTTAACACCTATTGACGGTGTTGAAGAAGGTGAACACATTACCATGCTAGTAATGCCTGTAATGCTAAACAATTAAAAACAACTACAAGACTTAGAGCACCAATGGTTGTTCAAACACAACCATTGGTTGTTCAAAACATGTTATTCATAAGATTTTAAGGACTATTCAAATATTTTTCTTATATTTGACGTCTATTACAACACTAACTACTACAATCTATCAATAAGCAATTTAAGCAGTATACAGATACCTGTTTAATACTATTCTGTTAAATTCAATGTTTAACTAAAAATTGCCTATGATAAAAAGATTACTCCCCTTAACATTTTGTATATTCACAATTCATATCGCTGCGCAATCAACGAATTATGATAAGGTTATATTTTCTAGTAAAATATATGAATATAAAGAAGAGACTCCTAGAACAAAAGAACTAGGTGTAGATAGAGATCTATTGGCTTCAATTGTCAATTTATTAGGTGGTTCTCTATATAGCCCTCAAGAAAAAGTTGAAATTGTCAATAAAGCTTGGCTCGCTTTTTCAAATCCGAAAATGTTTGATTTTGTCTATAAAGATTTTGCGGTAAATACCCTTAAAAATTGGGGACAACTCAACGAAAAGGGTGAATTGGTTTTAGAGCCAAACCCCTATTTAACGGAATGGACTATTAGCGATAAAGAATTTCCCTATTTTCAATTAGCTTTAAGTAAAATACTTGATCACTTTAAGCTCATTACTTATGGAGACGATGCAGAAAGTGTTAAAAATTCATTTAACGAACTTTTAATAACACAAAACATCAAGTTTTCTGATCCTAAAGATGACGATTGGGCTTATTCTTATTTAGAAAGTGTAAATAAAGATTTATCAAACAAAGGTCTTGTTGCCTTAGTCACGAAAGGGCATTACAACATCATTGTTTGCAAGATTGAAAAACAAGAAGAAATTACCGCTTTATTTAAAAAAATAAATTGGGACTTCATACAGCCATAAGGTTGCTGTATAATTTATTGGCGTATTAATCGTTTTAATTAAGCGGGAAAATTAACAACGAACTAAACCGTAAGGATTGATGAAATGAAAAAGCTGTTATTGCTTTTGATCACAACACTATACGTTCACATAACTGTATACGCACAAGAAGATTATGCTAACGTTGTTTTCAAAAGTAAAATTTACGCGTATAAAGATGTTGTGCCCCGAACAACTGAATTGGGGGTCAATCGCGATATAATTGCCAAAATTATCGATCTTTTAGGAGCCGATTTTTACAACGACGTTGAAAAACATGAAATCGTAAACAAAGCGTGGTTAGCTTTGACAAACCCGAAAATGTTTGATTTTGTTTACAAAGATTTTGCTGTCAAAACCATCAAGAATTGGGGCTATAAAAATGAAAAAGGTGAATTGGTTCTTGAGCCAAATCCGTATTTGACCGAATGGACCATCAGCGATAAAGAATTTCCCTATTTTCAACTTGCATTAAGTAAAATTCTGGAGTATTTTAAACTAATTACCTATGGCGATGACGCTGAGGGTGTTAAATCATCTTTTAACGAGTTAAAAATCACTCAAAATTTAAAATTTCAAGATCCCACAGATGATGATTGGGCCTACTCCTACCTAACGCGAGTCAATACCGAATTAAACAAAAAAGGGTTGGTAGCGCTAGTAACAAAAGGCTATTACAATATCATTGTCTGCAAGTTAGAGCAAAAGCAAACCTTGACAGATTTATTCAAAAAATTAGAGTGGGATTTTATTCAGCCTTAAATGGCACTAATTTTGTCTAACTATCGTTATTCAAATAACGCAATGAAAAAACAACCCATGAAACGATTCCTTTTACTTCTTATTTGTAGTCTAAGTTTAACAAAAATTACAGCTCAAGAAGAACCTGATTATACAAAAATTCGTTTTAAGAGTTACTTAAAAGAATACAAAAAAGACAAACCTGATGAGACCCAGTTAAAATTAACAAAAGACGAATTAGAAACCATTGTTACCTTATTAGGTGATCAGTTTTATTCAGAAACCGAAATTGAAGATATCACAGAAAAAATTTGGTTAGCCCTACGTGATCCAGAAAAATTTGATTATGTCTTTAAGGATTTAGCTGTGCGGTCTCTACCCGACTGGAGTAAACCAAATTATAAAGGAGAAATTGTTATTGAACCATTTCCCTACAGAAAATTTTGGACAAAAGCCGTTGAAGAAGTTCCATATTATCAGGAAACCATCGGTCGACTATTAACATATTACGGATTAATGGGGTATTCAGAGGATGCAAAAAGCACTAAATCAGATCTTAAAAAATTAAAATACACGCATAAAATGGCTTTCCGTCCTGTTCGTAGTAATGATTGGACCAGTGCCTATTTGAACTCCGTTAATGAACAAATTAAACGCAAGGGACTTTCTGTACAACTTGCAGGCTTTCACTATTTTGTTTGCTTATCTGACAAGAAAGATGATTTAGTGAGCCTCTTTTCAAAACTAGAAATGGAATTTGAAACTCCCGTACCTTAAAGTCAACCTGAAATAGTAATAACCATCTTTAACTCCTTCTAATTTTGAAGGAGTTTTTTGTATCTTCACACGATGAATTATTTAGCACATATTTATTTGTCATCAGGAATTGATCAAGTGAAAATCGGGAATTTTATCGCCGACAGCGTTAAAGGAAAGAATTATGCGCATTTTCCCGAATTAGTGCAAATAGGTATTCGATTACATCGTTTTATTGATACCTATACTGACCAACATCCCACTGTAAAAGTTAGTAAAAGACGATTACATCCTCGTTATAAACATTACGATGGCGTCATTATTGATATTTTATATGATCATTTCTTAGCGGTAAACTGGTTAGATTATTCTACTCAACCTTTAGAAAGCTATGTAAGTGATTTTTACACAATTCTCGAAAAAAACAAAGCCATCCTTCCTTTAAAGGTATTAAACATGATGCCCTATATGATTTCTGACAATTGGTTGTATAATTATCGTACTTTTGAAGGAATTCAAAACGTCCTTATAGGAATGAATAAAAGGACTAAATATGTATCTAAAATGGACTTAGCTATTGAAGATTTACATAAATACTACCAAGAATTCAAAGAAGATTTCACCCTATTTTTTAAAGATTTAGTGAAACATTCAAGCCTCGAATATATTAAAATGACCACATGAAAAACCTGCTATTTATATTGACTTTATGCCTCTGTGTGAGTTGTAATGATCAGAAAACAGCACTTGCAAGACAAGAACAACTCAATCCTAGTATTCCGCGTGGACTCATAGCAGAGAAAGCAATGGTAGTTTCGGCACGCGTAGAAGCATCCGAAATTGGTATCGAAATTATGAAACAAGGTGGAAATGCTTTTGATGCCATGGTAGCTACGCATTTAGCACTAGCCGTAGCCTACCCTGTTGCTGGCAATATTGGGGGTGGTGGATTTATGGTGTATCGGATGGAGGATGGACGCATTGGTGGAATAGACTTCCGAGAAACCGCACCACTCGCAGCGACCAAAAACATGTATTTAGATGCCCAAGGAAATGTAATCAAGGACTTAAGTACGCTGGGAGCCATGTCTGTAGGTGTTCCTGGATCAATTGCTGGACTGTTTAAAATTCATGAAAAATTTGGCACATTACCCATGTCAACATTAATACAACCTGCGATTGATATTGCAACAACTGGAATAATCATCACCAAAAATCAAGCAAAGGGTTTAAATGAAAAACAAGAAGACTTTAGAAAAGCAAATAAAGGTGCTATTTACTTTAATAAGGAATGGAAAGCTGGAGACATCTTAAAGCAACCTGCTTTAGCGAAAACACTGGCTAGAATTAGAGATAAAGGAAAAGATGGATTCTATAAGGGGAAAACCGCCGAGATCATGGTAAACTACCTCAACAACCTTAGAGGAATCATCACCTTAAAGGATTTAGAAATGTATGAAGCGAAATGGCGAGATCCTATTACCTTCACCTATCATGGTAATAAAATCATTTCGATGTCTCCTCCATCGAGTGGTGGAATTTGCCTCGCACAAATTTTAAAAAGTGTTGAACCCTATCACCCCGAACAATACGCGCATAATTCTGAGAAATATGTCCAATTAATTGTAGAGGCAGAACGAAGAGCCTATGCTGATCGAGCCTACTATTTAGGAGACCCTGATTTCGTAAAAATTCCAGCAGAAGAATTGATGAGTCCACAATATTTAGACCATCGTATGGCCGATTTTAACTGGGATAAAGCAACCCCTTCTACGAGTGTAGGACATGGAAAAATACCAGGCTATGAAAGTGAAGAAACTACACACTACTCTATTGTTGATCCCTTTGGAAACGCCGTTTCGGTAACCACCACCTTAAACGGAGGGTATGGATCTAAAGTATACGTAGAAGAAGCTGGTTTTTTCTTAAATAATGAGATGGACGATTTTAGTGCAAAACCAGGCGAACCAAATATGTTTGGACTTATCGGTGCTGAGGCAAACGCCATTGCTCCTGGAAAACGTATGCTAAGCTCAATGACACCAACCATCGTAGAACAAAATAATGCCTTAAAAATGGTCGTAGGAACCCCTGGAGGTTCAACAATTATTACGTCAGTCGCTCAAAATATCTTAAACGTCTTAGCCTTTGACATGGGAATGCAAGAATCGGTTAACCAACCGCGATTCCACCACCAATGGCTTCCTGACGAAATCAAATTTGAACCTAGTTTTAACAAAGAGATATTTGATCCACTTAAAAAATTAGGCTACACGATAAATCAAAGCAACTCCTTGATTATTGGTAAAGTTGATGCTATCTTAGTATTATCTAACGGAAAATTAGAAGCTGGTGCCGACCCGAGAGGGGACGATGCCGCAGCTGGATATTAATACCTATTGTATGAAATATGATCTCGTAATTCTAACCGATCGACGTTATGTCAATCCGGAAATCCGAAATCCCTATGTAAACAATGTTCTATTAGAGGATGAATTAGTACAAAAAGCCTTTGAACGCCGCGGCCTCAAATGCCGACGAGAAGCATGGGATAACCCAATCTTTGACTGGTCATCGACCCGTTTTGCACTGTTCCGTACAACCTGGGACTATTTTGATCGATACAATGAGTTTTCTCGCTGGCTAGATCAAGTTAACCAACAAACCCAATTGATCAACTCGGAGCAATTAATTCGTTGGAATGTGGACAAGCATTACCTGGCCGATTTACAACAAGCGGGCGTGCATATTGCGCCAACACTTTTTATTGACATCGGCTCTAAACAAAGCTTAATTGAGCTTCACAAGTCCCAAGGCTGGACACATACCGTTTTAAAACCAGTGGTTTCAGGAGGTGGACGACACACCTATCAATTGAAACAAGAAGACCTTGTGGCCTTTGAACCGACCTTTAGAAAACTCATTCGCAGTGAAAGTTATATGCTACAACCCTTTCAAAAAAATATTGTCAGCCAAGGCGAATTGTCCTTGATGATTATCGACGGTCATTTTACACATGCGGTTAAAAAAATAGCCAAGGAAGGTGATTTTAGAGTTCAAGATGATTTTGGAGGTACGGTTCACCCACATATACCTAGTCAAGCTGAAATAGCTTTTGCTGAAAAGGCAGTAGCAGCATGCCATGAAAAACCAGTCTATGCCCGCGTTGACATTTTTTATGACAATGATAATCAATTAGCCATTGCCGAATTAGAACTTATAGAGCCCGAATTGTGGTTTAGACTCTGCCCAGAAGCAGCAGATCGATTGGCAGACGGAATTGATAAATTACGCACCTAACATTCAGCATTGCATGAACTAATTATAATCTTACAGAAATAAAAATAAGGATTTGTAAAAAAATATACCGAACTTTTAGCTTCTAAAATCCGAGGTAAAAGGTCAAGGCCATAAATCCAGTTAAACAGGATCTCTATTTGAGTAATATAACAGGTTCTAAAAATTATAGCTATCGACCGGTATATTTCATAAAATGGTAAGGCAAAAAACATCAACAAATTTCAATAGAAAATAGCCGTTTAGCCATCAATTATGATGCATTCTATGACTGTAAACCAGCACAAGCGAGTAAACAAACTATGTTCTCTAGAAAAATTCGTTGAACATACAGGGTATCTGATATGTTTTTTATACTTTCGCATCTGCAAAAACACCATAGTACTATTGACGATTTGTCTATCAATTTTGACAAACTTTAAAACTATTCATGTCAGCTTGACATCCACATTATGGAACAAAAAAAATTCGACACAAATTCTCTAATTGGTTTTATATTATTAGGTGCTATTATGATTTGGTATCTTTATACCAATCAACCTACTCCAGAAGAGTTAGCTAAACAAAGAACCGAACAACGCCTTGATTCAATTCAAAAAGCAGATGCTTTACAGCAACAAAATAGTACCATAAAATTAGAAAATACGCCAATAAAATCGGTAAATCCAACTGATTCAGCGGCCGTGGCACAAGCGCAAAGTAAATTGGGCAGTTTTGCGTATAGTGCAAGCCTACCGTCAGCAACAGACCACGAAACGGTATTACAAAATGACTTAGTACGAATAAAAGTATCAAACTTAGGAGGCCAAATTACAGAAGTAGAATTATTAAAATACAAACGGTTTGACAAGACTCCGCTCTATCTTGTAAAAGATGGAAATGCAAATTTCAACCTGAGCTTTTCAACAAATGATAATCGAATTCTACAAACCAAAGATTTATACTTTGAACCAAGTTTAAGCCAAAATGGAGAAAATCAAGTTTTGTCGATGAAACTAAAAGTTTCTGAAGATCAATACTTAGAATATCGCTATGAATTAAAACCGACAGATTATATGCTTGATTTCGCCATCGCAAGTAAGGGGATGGATCAGGCAATTAACAGTAGCCAAAATGTGAACTTAAACTGGAATCTTAAAGGTTTACGTAATGAGAAGAGTATCTATACCGAAAATAGAATGTATTCTTATTATTACTATAAAAGTGAAGATGACGTCAGTTATTTAAGTCAAGACGAAAGTGATGAATTAAAGGATGTAGACTGGGTCGCATTTAAGCAACACTTCTTTACATCCCTATTAAAAACCGATACACCTTTTGAAATAGCGAAAGTAAGTTCAAAAAATTTAGTCCAAGACGAAGATATCGATACCGTATTTACCAAAGAATTTGCCATATCTACGCCCCTAGTAATGAATAATGGAAATTTAAATTACAACATGAATTGGTACTATGGGCCTACCGATTATAACGTCTTTAAAAAATATAAAGGCACTGATATTAAGGATGTTTCTGATTTAGGTTGGGGGATTTTTGGGTGGATTAACCGAATTATTTTTATTCCTGTCTTTGGTTTTTTGAGCTCATTCATTGGGAATTACGGACTTATCATCATCTTAATGACCATTGTAGTCCGAATAATTATGTCTCCAGTCGTGTATAAATCGTATTTATCGTCTGCAAAAATGAAAGTGCTTCGCCCTGAGATACAGGAGATAAATGAACGCTACAAAGGAAAAGAAAATGCCATGAAACGTCAACAAGAGACGATGGCCTTACAACGAAAAGCCGGTGTTAGTATGTTGTCTGGGTGTATACCTGCATTGTTACAAATGCCTGTCTTTTTCGCCCTATTTCGATTTTTCCCATCAAACATAAATTTAAGACAACAGAGCTTTTTGTGGGCAGATGATTTATCATCTTATGATACTATTGCACACTTACCATTTAAGATTCCATTTTACGGCGAACACGTAAGTTTATTTCCTATTCTCGCCTCTGTTGCTATCTTCTTTTATATGAAAATGTCACAGGGTCAACAAATGAGTATGCAACAACCTCCACAAGAAGGAATGCCTGACATGCGAAAAATGATGAAATACATGATGTATTTCTCACCCATCATGATGCTATTTTTCTTCAATAATTATGCGAGTAGTTTAAGTTTGTACTACTTTATTTCAAACTTGCTTACCATTGCTATCATGTTAGTAATTAAACATTTCATTATTGATGAAGAAAAGATTCATGCCCAAATTCAAGAGAATAAAGCCAAGCCTGAAAAAAAGAAAAGCAAATTTAGACAACGTTTAGACGAAGCCATGAAACAGGCACAAGAACAACAAGCTCAACAAAAGAGACAAGGTAAAAAATAATATTACCAACGGTTAAACAATAAACGGTCGTAAATACGACCGTTTATTTTTGCTTTAAAAACTATTTATTCCTTATTTCTATACAGAATAACACAAGGAATTCGATGTCCTTAACCCCTAAACCCCTATATCAATGATTGGATTACCTCAAGGGTATAGGCTATCTCTTCTTGGCTGGTATCATGTCCAAATGAAAAACGTACTGATGTCATTTTCTCCTCTTCTTCATTGAGAATTTCGCGTAACACGTGTGACCCTTTATCACTTCCACTTTGGCAGGCAGAACCTCCAGATGCTGCAATTCCTTTTAGATCTAACTGAAACAACATCATAGGGATTGGTCTTGAAAATCGAACGTTTAAAAGTGTGTAAGTACTTTGTAATACATCTCCTGAACATCCGTTAAAACAAATCTCCCTATCCAATTCCTTTAAACCTTCCATAAACGATAATTTTAGCTTTGACAATCGCATTTGATCTGTCTCTAATCGTTCCATTGACAAACTTAAAGCCTTTCCCATCCCAACAATATACGGAACGTTCTCCGTTCCAGCTCTAACTCCTTTCTCCTGAGCTCCACCAAACAACAACGACTTGACAGGAATGCCTTTTTTAACAATAGCAAACCCCACCCCTTTCGGTCCGTGAAACTTATGCGCACTTGCGGTGATAAAATCAACAGGAGTTTTTACTAAATCTAAAGGGTAATGCCCAATGGTTTGCACCGTATCTGAATGAAAATACGCCTCATATTGCTGACTTAATTGGGCTACACGTTGAATATCCAAAATGTTTCCAATTTCGTTATTAATATGCATAAGGCTTAGTAATGTCTTAGGTCCATCCTTAAGCAATTCCTCTAAATGATTGAGATCAATACTTCCGTTTGAATCTAAGGCCACATAGACGAGCTCTATCTTATATACCGTCGCTAAATGCGCGAGGGTGTGTAATACGGCATGATGTTCAATAGCACTTGAAATAATTCGCTTAACTTCTAAATTTACTACCGCGTTGTATAAAATAAAATTATTTGCTTCAGTACCTCCAGAAGTAAACAAAACGGTTGAAGGCGCAGTATTAAAATAACTTGCAATCAATTTTCTTGTTCCTTCTAACTTTGCTTTGGCCGACCTACCAAATTGATGTAACGAAGACGGATTGCCAAAATTATCTTGCAATTCATGAGTAATCACCTCTAACACCTCAGGATGTACTGGTGTTGTAGCCGCATTGTCTAAATACACTTTTTTCAAAAGTCTTCAATTTTAAGTTTACGGTTCTCATACTGTGTTTTATCTTGTATAAAGAACATACCAATTCTCATCTAATTTAAACTGAACGTATGTGGTAGTTCATCCGTAAAATTAGGTAACCATGCAAAAGTAAGTAAAATTTAACGGGAGCTAATCACAGATTACGACCGAATTGCATTATTTTTGCTGCACAATGAAAATGAGATTTATGAAAAAATTAGTTGTATTCACTTGCCTATTGCTTTTCTTTTCTTGTGATGATGGCAATATAAATATCCCTGTTTTTAGTTTTGATTCAACCGTGAATACCTGTGGAGATCTTACGCTTTTCAAAATCAATGAAAATGAAGCCATTGCCTTGGAAGTCGATGAGGATAATACAGATAACGCCTTCCTCAATCAAGAAAGAGTTGACGAATTAGTGAGCGTATCAATGATTAGTTATAGAACTTTTGAGAGTGAACCAAATACGAGTTATTTTTGTCAATCAATTCCGCCCGCAAAACCATTACTTATTGACGAGTGGACTGGAACTGGAAACCTTTACATTACAACAGTGCTAACGCAAGACGATAATGATACGGTAGAAGAACTAGATTTACTGAAGGATAGCGATGGAGATTCTATCCCTGATTATATCGATTCAGATGATGATAACGACGGCATCCCAACCAAAAATGAATTTGATGAAGATTCGGACGGGGACGGAATTGACGATTATTTAGACGACGACGACGACAATGATGGGATACCCACCTTGAACGAATCTATTACCAGTGATATTGATGGTGATGGAATTAAAGATTACTTAGATCCGGATACCAAAATTTTTCTTCCAGCACGATCGCTAACAAATAGCTATACACAAACGTTTACTAGTACATTTACAATAGAATTATTGAAATTAGAAAACGCCAAGGGTGAAACCATTCAATTTGACACCTACAATTTTGGAACAAAAACCACAACAAAATCGATTGTTACCGAACTATAATTCAGATCGCAAACGCAAGTGGATTCTCCTGATATTTGGTAGTATTGTCTTGCTCTATTTTTTTATTGATCCAAATCTGGTTGTTTTTTCACTAAAATGCCCATTGTACATTACCACTGGAATCTATTGTCCTGGATGTGGAAGTCAGCGAGCTTTTCACCAACTATTACACGGTGAATTTATCCAAGCCCTCTCTTCAAATTTTCTTTTCGTAATAGCTATACTAGGAAGTCTTTATCATTTTACAACCAAAATTTTATACCAAAAATCACGAACAAACCATTGTTCAGTTTTCGAAAATAGACGCTGTCTAATTTTCATTGGTACATGTATACTTACCTTTTGGATTTTAAGAAATACCTCTTCACCATTAGGGACATGGCTTGCTCCATGAGCACCCTAAAATACGAAAAGCCAATGGCTAGACCTCTAAGTTCTTGTCGTAAGGAATCGATTTAAGTATATGCTTAATCACCGAGATTCGCGCCTGTGTTTTTCGATTCGCTTTAATTATATTAAAAGGAATTCCACCATTGTTAGCATTTGCAAACATCTTATTCTTATAACTGGTGTATTGATCCCAAAGTTCTTGTGCCTTTTCATCTACAGGTGTCATTTTCCATTGTTTTAATGGATCATTACGTAATTCTTCAAACCGCTCAGCTTGTTCTGTTTTTGAAATTGACATATATATTTTAACCAAGCGGATTCCTGATTCAACAATCATTTGTTCAAATTCATTGACATGATTCATAAAAGATTCGTACTCTGCTTGGGTACAAAAACCATTCACCGGCTCTACTACAGCACGATTATACCAACTACGATCAAATATCACCATCTCTCCAGCAGTAGGGAAATGCTGAACATAGCGTTGAAAATACCATTGCGATCGTTCTTCCTCTGTTGGCTTTGGTAATGCCACAATACGCACATGACGTGGATTTATCCGTTCTGTTAATCGACGAATTGCTCCCCCTTTTCCTGCAGCATCTCTACCTTCAAAAACAATTAGAATACGCTCCCCTTCCTTGAGAGCCCAAGTTTGTAATCGCACTAATTCTATCTGTAATTTTTTAAGATTCCGCTCATAATCATAATAGCGCAGTGCTCTAAACACGTTATAGGGTCGTTTCGACATTAGGGCTACCAAACCCTTTTTCGTGTTTAATTTAGCGATTTGTGAAGGAGTTAATGAATGATGTTCCATATGAATTAATCAATTTGTTCAGCTGATCTATAATAACGCATTACGATATTTGGGTCAGGCACTAAGGTCGTGTTTGCATCGTCTTTTCCGTCATAATCAAATTGAGACAACACATAACGCATACTTTCTAAACGTGCGATTTTCTTTTGATTGGCCTTGACAATAATCCACGGGCTATAGGCTGTATGTGTTTTACTAAACATTTGCAATTTATAGGTCGTATATTTATCCCATAACTCTTGCCCTTTTTGATCAACAGGACTAAACTTCCATCGTTTTAATGGTGTTTTTAACCGTGATTCAAAACGTCTTTGCTGCTCTTCTTTCGAAATTGAAAACCAAAATTTAATAATTTTTACACCGTCTTCATAAAGCATGTGTTCAAATTCGGGTACTTGCAACATAAAACGCTTGTACTCCTCATCAGTACAAAATCCCATAACTGGTTCAACCACCGCACGGTTATACCAACTTCTATCAAAGAAAACTATTTCACCCGGATTTGAAAGCTCTTTAATATACCTCCGAAAATACCATTGCCCTTGTTCAATTTTACTCGGTTTAGAAAGAGCGACTAAATTCATAGCTCTCGGATTTAAATGTTCAGAAAAACGACGAATGTTTCCTCCTTTACCAGCGGCATCACGCCCTTCAAAAATAACAACGACTCGTTTCTTATTCTTTGCGATCCACTGTTGAAGTTTTACCAATTCGATTTGAAGATTCCTCAATTCTTCTTGGTATTTCAATTCAGCCATAACTGAATCAATATTTAGTTTTTTTTCTTTAATTAAGGCCAATAAGTCCTCTTGTGATGAACAAGATAAAAATTCATCCCCTGTGATTTTATTTTCTTCTGCCATTACTTACAATTATTACGACGTCTTGTGTCAATTAAATAGATAATTCTCCACTGGTTTCCGTCATTAAAAAATTGAAAAGAATTAACACCACAATGACTAAACTCATCATTATAATAAAACTCGTATGGAATCCAAACATGTGCCATTGCTCCATCAATTCTATAGGAATAGGATAAACACCGCTCTTCATAAGTATCTGCTGGCTTTTTCGAAGCAACTGCCTTCAGGAAGTCATCCACTTTTTGCGTGATTAATACCTCATTTCCAGCCCTATTCGTTCCTGTTGTTTGAATTTTAATCGTAGTACGATCCATGGTTTGTTTAATAAGTGTGGAATCCCCATTTTGCAAGGCTTCGAAAAATAAATCAATAACCTTTCTTAACGCTTTTCGATTACTTACTTCTGTACTATCTCTAAGAACCGTTGAATTAGCCGTTCCCTGCGCAAATAATCCTGCTCCTAAAAACAACAGTATTACACCAAAAGTACAGCCCTTTTTCACAACTTAAAAACTTGAAATAGAATCAATAATAATCTCAATACATTCATTGAGTTGCGATTCAGTCATAACCAAAGGCGGTGCAAACCGTATAATATTTCCATGTGTAGGTTTCGCAAGTAACCCATTGTCTCGTAATTTTAAACAAATATTCCACGCAGTATCACTTTCTTCATCTGAATTTATCACAATTGCATTTAATAACCCTTTTCCGCGCACCAATTCAACCAACGAATTTTCTTTCGCAAATGCTGATAATTTTGCTCTAAAAATACGGCCTAAACGTTCTGCATTTTCAGCGAGATTTTCTTCTTTCACTACCTTTAATGCGGCCACAGCTACAGCCGCTGCAATTGGGTTACCACCAAAAGTAGAACCGTGATTTCCAGGGCGGATTACCTCCATGATAGCATCATTTGCCAATACTGCAGAAACAGGATAAGCACCACCTGAAAGCGCTTTTCCTAAAATTAGAATATCAGGTTTTACATTTTCATGGTCTACAGCTAAAATTTTCCCTGTTCTTGCAATTCCTGTTTGAACTTCATCCGCTATAAACAATACATTATATTTTTCACATAATGCTTTGGCTTTTGACAAATAACCTTCACTTGGCACATAAACTCCAGCTTCTCCTTGAATTGGTTCAACTAAAAATCCAGCAATATTTGGATTATTTTTCAAATGATCTTCCAAAGCAGTTAAATCATCATAGGCAATTTTAACAAAACCATTTGTATAAGGTCCAAAATTTTTACGTGCAACGGGGTCATTTGAAAAGGAAATAATGGTTGTAGTTCTTCCGTGAAAATTATTTTCACAGACCACTATTTCAACTTGATTTTCATCAATCCCTTTTTTCTCATATCCCCATTTACGACAAATTTTAAGTGCTGTTTCAACAGCTTCTGCCCCTGTGTTCATAGGTAACACTTTGTCAAAACCAAAAAATTCGGACATAAATTTCTCATACACTCCTAATTGGTCATTATAAAAGGCGCGTGATGTTAACGTTAAAGTTTCTGCTTGCTTTTTTAAGGCATTTATAATTTGTGGATGACAATGCCCTTGATTCACCGCAGAGTAAGCTGATAAAAAGTCAAAATACCGTTTTCCTTCAACATCCCAAACATAAACCCCTTCACCTCGATTTAAAACTACAGGAAGTGGGTGATAATTATGCGCTCCATATTTATTTTCTAATTCTATCGCTTCTGCTGATGATAATTTCATTTCAGTCATATTAATTCTGTTTTTTATTAACTTGATCTTTCGTATTCTTCTTTCTTACCATAAAGTACCCCCCTATTAATATCAAAGGAATACTCAATAATTGTCCGGTATTTAAATTGACGTTAAAGAAGGTTTCAATACCTCCTTGCCATTCTTTATAAAATTCAATGATAAAACGAATAGACCAAAGCATCACCATAAATACGCCAAATAAATACCCCAACCGCTCCTTTTTATCTGTTTTCCAATAGAGGTAATACAAAACAAAAAAGGTAATTATATAGCCTGCTGCCTCAAATAATTGTGTGGGATATCTTGCCGGAATATCGTTTAAGACTTCCTTAAATTTAGAACTATGTGCTATTAAATCATAGGCTTTTTCTGGATCTTTCACTTGGGTAATACCCATCGCTTTATATTCGTTAATATCATGACGAATAAACTTAAATCCTGAATTCGTACCTGTTGCCTTTCCAACAATTTCCGAATTAAATAAATTACCAAGGCGTACAAACATTGCCCCTAAAGCCGTTGGAATTACCAATCGATCTAAAGTCCATAAAAATGGTTTCTTGACTACTTTCTTACTGTAGAAAAACATCGAAATAATAATCCCAATAGCTGCACCATGACTAGCTAACCCCTGAAAACCAGTAAATTCAAATGGATTCGTCTTAAAGGGTAGAAAAATTTCTGCCAAGGTATAATCTTCTTCATAAAATAAATAATGCCCTAACCGTGCACCAATTAACATGGCAACAACGGTATAAATAAAAATGGAATCCAGTTTGTCTAAGGATACCTTATCTTTGATATACATCCGCTTCATCAACTGTAAACCAATGACAAAAGCCAAAACGTACATTAAACTGTAATACTTAATTGGAAAAGATCCTATTTTAAATAAATCTGGATTGAAATTCCAATTTATTGCTTGCTCTAACATGGATTAAATTTAGGGCTATAAAGATACTAGGAATTATTTAGATAACGAACCTCCGAAGTAATTAGATAATATGAAAAATAAATACGGGGTAAATTTGAAGCTTCCCCCTTTTCCCATTCGCTACCCGTATTTATTCCTTTTCTTTTGGAGGTACCGGATCATACCCTTTTCCACCCCACGGATGACATTTCGAAATTCGCTTAAGAGCTAATCGTCCACCTTTAAACAATCCATGTGTTTGTAACGCTTCTGCGGCATAACTAGAACACGTTGGTGTAAAACGACAACTCGAAGGTGTATACGGAGAAATGGCAATTTGATAAAAGCGAATTAACAACACAAATGGGGCGATAAACACTTTTTTCAACATACTTAGAGACTGAACGTTGTACCCTCTTTTCCGTCCTTTAACTGAATCCCCACCTTTTTCAATTCATCGCGAATCTGATCAGAAAGCGCCCAGTTTTTATCCTCTCTTGCTTGATTTCGCATTTCAATCAACATTTCAACTACCTTCACTAATTTCCCACCATCTTGTTGTGTATTGACATGCTCAAGCCCTAATACATCAAAAATAAACGCATGCATTATTCTTTTAAATTCTGATAAATCTGTTTTCGTCAAATGCGCATTCCCTTCTTTTAGCTGATTGATATACTTCACTCCTTCAAATAATTGAGCAATGAGAACTGGACTGTTAAAATCATCATTCATTGCGTCATAACACGATTGTATCCAAGGTTTGATATCAAAACTTGACGTTGACGAAGCCTTTATTTCTTCTAAAACAGGTAAAGAATTCATCAGTCGTAAATAGCCTTTTTCAGCAGCGAGCAGCGCGTCATTTGAAAAATCTAAAATGGACCTATAATGCGCTTGTAACATAAAAAAACGAGCTACCGTTGCAGGAAAAGCTTTACTTAAAATGGTGTTATTTCCCGTGATAATTTCTTCAGGTAAAATGGAATTCCCCGTTGATTTTGCCATTTTTTTCCCATTGAGAAGTAGCATATTTCCATGCATCCAATAATTAACTGGATTTTTATGATTGGCGGCTTGTGCTTGTGCTATCTCACATTCATGATGTGGAAATTTTAAATCCATACCACCTCCATGAATATCAAACTGCTCTCCTAAATATTTTGTACTCATGGCTGTACACTCTAAGTGCCATCCGGGAAACCCTTCACTCCAAGGTGATGGCCAACGCATAATATGAACGGGCTGAGCCTTTTTCCACAAGGCAAAATCTTGGGGATTTCGCTTTTCAGATTGCCCATCTAAGGCGCGGGTATTATGAATAGCATCCTCAATATTACGGCGACTTAAAATTCCGTAATGTTGTGTTTTATTATAAGCAATTACATCAAAATAAACCGAACCATTTACTTCATACGCTAAACCTTGATCTAAAATTTTTTTAATAATTTCTATTTGTTCAATAATATGACCCGTTGCCGTAGGTTCAATACTAGGGGGTAATAAATTAAATTGCTCTAAAACCCGGTGAAAATCAACGGTATATTCTTGCACCACTTCCATGGGTTCTAACGATTCCAATCGAGCTTTTTTAGCAATTCGATCCTCTCCTTCATCCGCATCATTTTCAAGGTGTCCAGCATCTGTTATATTTCGAACATAACGTACTTTATATCCTAAATGTTTAAAATAACGAAAAATTAAATCGAAAGACATAAAGGTCCGAACATTACCTAAATGCACATTACTATATACGGTTGGGCCACAAACATACATCCCTATAGCACCTTTCAAAATTGGTTTAAACGTCTCTTTTTTATTCGATAAAGAATTGTAAATTTTAATTGTTTGCTCTTCGTATAATGCCATAGATGTTCTTGCTTTTTAACGCCCTAAAGGTAAAACAATTTAACTAAAAACGAACCGCTCTAATACGCGTTCTTTTTTACGAGTTTATGACCGTTGTAATAGACAAATTCTACGATTTAAATTACCCTTAAACAGTAAAACCCCAGAAATCAATCCTAAAGCACTGTTTCGATATTGATTTCCAGGGTCTTAAAGCGTAATCAGTACTACTGATTATGTTTATTATTTTGAAAAACTCACTGTACCATATTTAACGTCCAAAGTAAACTTGGCATCCTTTGGAGCCTTAATAACGATAGACCGAGTCACATTTACCTTTTCCCTATTTTCCAAGAAATTCTTAATCACAATACTCTTCGATTGTTTTTGATTTGCCAGTGCACTTTCTTCACTTTCTTTCTTCCGCTTTTCAATCTCAATTTTACGATTTGACAGCACCCGCTGATAATCTTCATTTCTTTTGACTAAATCTATTTTTTTTGCACTAATTTCTCGTTGCGTTTCGGCTATTCGTTTAGCATCATTCGCACTTAATTTAGCTGTTTTTTCAAGTTCTTTTTGTGTTTCAACAAATTCTTTCATAGACGCCTTCATTTCTTCTTGCCATTGGAGCATATAGTTTTGATCTTTCTCAAATTTTTCATAATCAAACTCAGGAATTTTAGCCGTCAACGCTTTAATTGCTTCCACATTAGGGAAATTATAGCTAAAAGCACCTATTGAATCAAGGTGAATTATATTACGACCATTGAGAACAACCGTTTTACCATTAAACTTCTTACCATTCAAAATCACATTCGTTGTATCCTTACCATCATTGAGGTTAAAAGAGAATGATCGAGAGCCGTTAAATTTAAAATTATTTCCAACAACCACATTACTTGTAGGGTCAAACGAAAAATTCGCAGCGATCAAGGCATTCTCTTCTCGACTTGTAATTTCTACTTGAGATTTATTTCCCAAGGCTTTAAATTTCCAATTTTCTAAAGTTTTCTCTGCGCGTTCATCAGAAACGCCTTCTACTTTAATCGTAGCTTCCACCCGTACCGAATTTTTTGACCATGGCTCAATAATAATATTCGTATACCGCGTATCAACTTTAATATTAACATCACTGTTCGTATTAAACTCTTCAGTATACATTTTTTTATGTACATTTTGCGCATATCCCGGTAGACTCAAACACCATATTATGAGCGATATCTTAAATAATGGTCGTTTCATTTTTGCTGTTTTTATTAATTTTTAATGCCTTTAAATTATCCTTTAACTCGACTAATAATCGCAACCTAATCTGCAAATTTTCAATAAGTGCTTCGATTATTTCTTCTTTTACCTCTTTGTTTATTAAATCAATACTTAGTCGTTTATATTCCTTTTCTAATTCCGCCACTTTTTTTAAATAGGTATCAATCAAGGCTTTATTTTCTTTCGTTGGCACGATCCCTAACATTTCAAAATTAATTGCAGCTACATACTTATTTTCTATTTCTTTTAATTCTGGTGATACCGTTGCGATGTCGTAATTCTCAATCTCATTTACAGGAGTTGTTTCAGGCCAAAACGTATACGCCAATCCTATAAGAATCAATACAGAAGCTGCCAATTTTAACAAAAAGAATGGAGCATATCTTTTTGCAGCATGAAGGTTTTGTAATTTCTTCTCAAAACGTTTTTTATGATTGTGCGGTAGCTTAACAAGCTCCTGTTTATTTTTAATTATTTCTCTTAAATCAGGCATATTGTACTGTTTTTAATTGTTCTTTCAATTTTAATTTTCCTCGATGCAACAAGGATCTAGAATTCACTTCTGATATTCCTAATATTTGCGAAATTTCTTGATGGTCATACCCTTCCAATAAAAACAATTTGACTACAATTCTATTCGATTCAGGAAGGTTTTCGATCGCCTCTTTGATTTGTGACATCGAAACTGCAGTTTCAATTTGCCAATCGTCTTCTGGTTGACTTTTAACTTGACTTTCTTCTAAATTTACAATTTTCAACTTACGTTTTTTGAGCCAATCCAAGCATTGATTAATAACGATACGTTTCAACCATGTGCCAAAAGAAACATCTTGATTAAAACTATCTATTTTTCTAAATGCCTTAATAAATCCTTCTTGCATCATATCTTCAGCTACTGCCGAATCTTTCACAAAATTCATTGCGGTATTATACATCGCTTTTGCATAAAGATCATACAGTTGCATTTGCGCCCGTTGATCGTTTCGCTTACACCTTTTTATTAAATCGGAATGTATGTTGATTGTGCTCATCAATAGTTAGTCTATCTTATATACGAGTGATCCCTATCTTCGTTGCAGTCATATGGAATTTTATTCTAAATTTACATAAAATTAGTTGACATGAAATAAACTTGGTTGTTCAGCACCATGGTGGTTGTATCGATTGTCAACCCATAATAATCTCTTGGACTCCGTGTATATGGCATCAAAAAAAAAGAAATCGGCTTTAGAAGAACTCGAAGGTGTTTCTAGCCCAGCAGCTTTTCATAAAAGAAAAGTCAAGCGGGTTAAATTACCTTCTACCCCAACGTTTATTGAAGAAATAAAAAAAGGAAATATCAGCTATGTGAGTCGTGCCATTACCTTAGTAGAAAGTACCCATCCGAAACATCGAAAACAAGCACGTGAAATTATCGAAGCTTGTCTTTCTATCCCTAGTTCTTCTACCCGCATAGGAATTACTGGAGTTCCTGGGGTAGGAAAAAGCACCTTTATAGAAACCTTTGGTAATTTTGCTACCCAGCAAGGTAAAAAAGTGGCCGTATTGGCTATTGATCCAAGTAGCTCCTTGCAAAAGGGGAGTATCTTAGGTGATAAAACCCGTATGGAAAAATTGGTCAATAACCCCAAAGCCTTTATTCGTCCATCACCCGCTGGCGATAGCCTAGGTGGTGTAGCGCAAAAAACAAGGGAAGCCATTATTATTTGTGAAGCCGCTGGCTTTGATTTTATCATTATAGAAACGGTGGGAGTTGGACAATCAGAGACCGCTGTACATGCCATGGTTGATTTTTTCTTGTTGCTAAAACTAGCTGGATCTGGTGATGAATTACAAGGTATCAAACGAGGAATTATTGAAATGGCTGATGCCATTGCAATTAACAAAGCGGATGGTGATAATCTCAAAGCTGCTAAATTAGCAAAAATAGAATTTAAACGTGCCTTACACCTTTACCCCCCGAAAAAAAGTAATTGGGTTCCCACAGTAACGCTGTGTAGTGCTTTAAAAGAAACAGGAATTGACACCGTCTGGAATACCTTAGAAAATTATTTACAACATACACGAGCAAATGGATATTTTGAAGAACAGCGAGAACAACAAAACCTCTATTGGTTTAAAGAAACAATTAGAGTGGCTTTACATACCCAATTTTACCAAAATCCATTCGTTAAAAAAGCGCTTGTTGAATTAGAAGCCCAAATTAAAGCTCATCAAATTAGCCCGTTTGAGGCCGCACAACGCCTTCTTGACACATTTTATAAAAAAAACGGAGATTGAAAAATCAACCTCCGTTTTTTAGCTTTCATATTTCTAAGCTTATTCGTTTAACATTTCCATCATGAAAATTAAATCAGTATCTGGCGGTATACGAGCTCGTTGATTTCCTTGTGCTCCATAAGCCAAATGACTAGGAATAAACGCCATAATTTTAGTTCCTTTTTTCATGCTCAACAAGGCCTCTCTTAAGCCGGGTATCATATTTAATTCTGGCGAATAAACCACAGGCATCGCTCCATACCCTCCTTGTAACTCTCGTTGAGGATTAAAAATTTTATACTTTTCCGCTAACTCCTTAATATTAGTATCGAAGATTGTTCCATCTACAAAATACCCAGCGTATTTGACATTTACTTGAGTACCTACGGTTGGCTTTTCTCCCGAACCATTTTCAATTGTATAAACCTTTAAACCTGAATCAAACTTAGTAGCTTTCGCTTTTTGTTCTTCAACTTCTGCGAGGAAATCTGCCTTCAATTTATCCAATTCTTCTTTTTCTATTTTGGCTTTTTCCTCTAATTTTTTAAAGTACTCACTAAAGACCTTAACAGCATCAAATTTCTTTGCTTCTCTCCCCACGCGTTTAATCGTCACATGCTTTATAACATCTTGTTGCGCTATGGAATCAACTACGGATTGTCCTTCAACTACATGACCAAATACCGTATGTACTCCATCTAACCAAGGGGTCGCTTTATGAGTGATGAAAAATTGACTTCCATTGGTATCTTTTCCACTATTAGCCATCGACAAAATACCAGGACCGTTATGCGTTAATTTAAGCTGAGCACTATCATTTCTAGGAAACTCATCTTCAAACTTATACCCAGGGTTACCCGCTCCGGTTCCTAACGGGTCTCCACCCTGAATCATAAAGTCTTTCAAAACTCGGTGAAAGGTTAAGCCATCATAGAATTTTTTGCCCTTGTAATTTTCTGAGACAAAATCATTTTTCCCCTCTGCTAAAGAGACAAAATTTGCCACCGTAATCGGTGTATCTTCATAAGCTAAGGATAAAATAATATGTCCTTTTTCTGTTTCAATATCCGCATAAAGTCCATCGTCAAGATTTTGCGTTTTACAAGACATCATCAAAGTGACGATTAGCAATGCAAAAAATTTTAAAGCATTTTTTTTCATTCGTTATTCTGTTTAATTGTTTCTAAAGTTACTGTATAAATTAAAGGTTGATTTGAGCCAATATTTTTATACCCAGCATATCCATACGCTAAATGTGATGGAAATAAAAAAGTGACTACTTCGCCTTGTTTCATTAATTTTAACCCATTTTGTAATCCCTTGATAAGCTCCTGCTTATCAACCAGGTAGTTACGCAAACCTAATTCTTCTTCAGAATATAATACTTCTTGGTCAATGGTTTTTATTTCATAGCGATAGGTAATTTCATCTCCACGTTTAGGATGAATCGTATCGGTCGTATTTTCAATTTCATAGGTATACCAAAAACCATGTTCTGAAATGTGATATACACGACTACTGTCTTGCTCCATGAGGTATTTAAAAGCTTCTTCCTCCTGTTGATTTATCAACTTATTTCGCTCAATCGATTCCTTCATGAAACTCGATGATTTTACAGAAATTGGCTTACGTGGACTAGGTGATGCACATGATATGAGCAAAACTGTCAAAAAGAAAATAGGGCTAAGTTTATACATTTGCTGCATGGAGTTCATTTTTATACAAAGGTAAGAGTTCTTTAAACTTTTCAATCGTGGCAGACAAGGAATCCTCACTTTTACCACCTGCGGCATTATGATGACCTCCTCCATTAAAATTCTTTCTTGCAAATTCATTAACTGAAAAATTACCTTTAGAACGAAATGACATTTTAATAATTCCTTGTTTTTGATCTTCAATAAAAATTACCGCAAAAACAACATTAGCTAAGGAAAGTGCATAATTAACAAAACCTTCCGTATCCCCCTTTTTATAATTAAAATTGTTTAATTCATTCTGACTTAACGATATGTACGCTGTGTGATATGCTGGTAATTCTGTCAAATTTTGTAATGCTTTTCCCAGTAATTGTAGTCGTTGTACTGAATTTGAATCGAAAATTTTGTTGTGAATGATAGAGTGCTGTATATCGTATTTCATCAAAGCGGCTGCCGTTAGATGCGTTTGAGCATCGGTTGCCGCGTATTTGAACGATCCTGTATCAGTAACAATCCCCGTGTATAAACACGTTGCTATATCCGTATTTATACGTTCCAACTCTCCAATACGCTCAATAAACTGATACAATAATTCACAGGTAGATGAATAGGTTGGATCTGATAAAGTATAGGCCGCATAATCATCTGGCTGTTCATGATGATCAATCATCAAAAACATTCCTGAACATGCGTTGAGTGCCTTTTCCATTTGATCTCCAACGCGATGCAATGCATTAAAGTCTAACGTAAAGATAAGGTCTGCTTTATGAAGTAGCTTTTCCGCATGCTGTTGATCCTGTTCAAATACGACAATTTCATCCTGACCAGGAAGCCATTTTAAAAAATCAGGACAGTCATTTGGCGAAACCACATGTACGGTATGTCCCATATTCTTTAATAGATGAAATAAGGCTAAACTTGAGCCATACGCATCACCATCTGGATTTCGATGCGATACTATCGCTATGTTCTTCGGCTCAGCTAACCATTGCTTGACCTGCTGTAAATCGTTCATTTTCATTGTCGCGAATATACAATAAATTAACCTTGTAGTAAATTGCAATATCTTAAATTTCATCCAAACGTAAAGGATAAAAGATTTAGATTAAGGAATCACTCATAAAATTCAAAAGTTCAAGTTGAATACACCACCCCCTTCAACGGTAATTAATTGCGTATTATCACAAGAAATCTTATCGAAAACACAACAAGGTAGTTAGCCTAAATAATAGGGTGTATCAGTCTAAATAAATATAAAAGGGTTCACCTTTCGATATTCACTAAAAACTGCTACTTTTGCAGCTTAAAACTGAAAAAACACACATGGTAACAAACAGAACATTTACGATGCTAAAGCCTGACTCGGTTGAGAAAGGAAATATTGGAGCAATTTTAGAAAAAATAAATGCCGCCGGTTTCAGAATAGTTTCTTTGAAATTAACTCAAATGACAACCCGTGATGCGAAAGCGTTTTACGCAGTACATAAAGAGAGACCTTTTTATGACGAATTGGTAGCGTATATGACTCGCGGACCCATTGTAGCTGCAATCTTGGAAAAGGAAAACGCAGTAGAGGACTTCAGAGCCTTAATTGGCGCGACAAATCCAGCGGAAGCAGCAGAAGGTACCATTCGAAAACTTTATGCAACTTCTATTGGAGAGAATGCTATTCACGGAAGTGATAGTGATGAAAATGCTGCTATTGAAAGTGCTTTTCATTTTTCAGGAACCGAAATGTTCTAAATTCTCATCACCTATAAAAAAGCCTAGTGAAATTCACTAGGCTTTTTTTTTGTCTCTATATTAATTGATGTTAATATTTAATCGCTTTTTTGCTAATTTCTAATCCATTATCAAACGTAGCTAATAAAATCAATACCGTTCCCTTTTTAATTGAGGATGTATTTACTTCAAATGTACTTTGTTTTGGGGTTGTTTCCATTAACAATCTTCCAAGCACGTCATATACCTTAAGGTTGTTTACTACCGAATTCGAACGCAATTCAAAAGCATTGTCTTTATTAATTACCACAAAATCTTTAGACAAATTCTCATCGTCAACTCCTAAGGTTCCTTTCGTGAATTTCAAAGAGAATCTCGTTGGGTTAAATTCAGAACCATCCATAGTAAATTCATATGGAGCTTGTTTTAAATCATGTACTTTATTTAATTCATTATCTACCAAATATACATCACTTTCCGCTAAGGCTCCTTCCATGTTTTTAATATCAATTACGTAGGTCATCGTTTCATCAATATAGGTATCAAAACCAATTGGAACTACCTTATCTTCACTAAAAGCAGGTAAGCCTTCAATCGACAATTTCTTTTCATCTACGGTTCCATAAATAGAAATCCATCCAGCTCCATTTTTTGTACCATCATATCCTTTGTCAAAACCGTCCGTTGCATTATCCATAAAACCTATTAACATCTCACTTGCAGCACCACCGGTTTTACTCTGTACGTTTAACCAAATTCTATCCTTTTCACTTTGTTGACCTTTTTCATTAGTTCCTCTAAAGAATTGCCCTGTTTGATTACGAATTCTCATTTTATTGGTAAACTTGGCAATTGGATCAATATTAATTACTTTCACTAAGAAACCTTGTCCAGAGGCAATAGTTCCATCTGGCACATCACTTCCAGAATCTGAACCATATCCAGAACCAACGCCCCCCGTATAATTATAAGCAGCATAGTCACTAGCAGCATACTGAGAGTCTTCGGTACTCAAATTATTTGGCGTAGTATGGGTCCAAAACCAAATTGTTTCATCCAAGAACACGTTATTGGTTGACAAAAATTCATCGGCACTGATTGCAGATGGATACGGATTCCCAACAAGATTATAATCAGTCTCTTCATTCCCATCTTCTAAGGTATCTACCATATGTGGTGCTCCTGATAAACTTACCGTACCATTATTAGGTTTCCCAGTAAAAGCTACGGTTTGAAACAGCGGATAAGTTCCTCCTTGAGGGCCTAAGGCAATATAACCATTTCCAGGAATCATTGTTCCAGTGGCAACAATCCATTCCCCAATGGTTTCTTCACCTCCATGTTCTATAACATTTGGTTCTGCTGCTGCCCAATAATACACATCTCCAAGACTAGTTCCTGCGAATACAGATGATATTGCTGCATTGGCTACTGGAGTTCCCCAATAAGTAAAGTCATACTCATTGAGTTGTGTGGTAGTTTCATATTTTGTTATAACGCCTGAAATTACAGCATCCTGATTTGCAGTTCCCATATATAAGGATTCTGTATCACCAATAGTAAAAGTACCTACAATATTTAAATCTCCATCAACCTCTACATAATTCGTTGTACCAGAATCAAAATTCAAATTTCCGGTAATAGTCATATCACAACTAATAATATCCCCATCACTTGCATTATACGTTCCACTGATTATTACGTTTCTCGTTCTATCTGGAGTTTTATTGCTCCACGTAGTCGTCCACTCGGTGGGTCCTACTCCTTGTGTTCCCAATTGAATATTCGTATCTGGCAACGCATTGTTTACTTCATCTAAGCTCAATTTAATATAGTCATTCACATCCACATCTGTAGGTGCATTTACTGTAGCATCAAAAACCGTTGAAGGACTTTCGGTTGTACCACATCCTTTGATAAAGGCAGTATCTACTCCCCAATCAGGTGTTGAACCCGTTGAAGGACCAACAACCCCCATAATATCAATTCTATTATTATAGGCATTTAGTCCATTTGTTGACGAAATTAAAATCACATCATCTCCATCAAAGGTACACACATTCGTTGTTTCAGATATCGCTGGAGTACCTAGAAAAGCAGGTCCAGGGGTAACCGCTGATGGATTACGATACAAGGCTACTTCACCAGGAGCCAACGTACCGATTGAAATACTTTGATTAGGTGCAGTTGTATCAATAATACCATCAATCGCAAAAAAGTCAGTATATAAGGCCAAATAATAGGATCCAGCCAACACGGTTGAATTAGATACATTGGTTACTTCTATCCATTGATCATTAGCTCCAATCCCTTCATAGTACTGTGTAATTAAGAGCGGTGAAGCTGCATTGGCATCGATTCCTTCTCCTTGTATATCAAAGGTGTATGGATTTTCATCCGTATCATCATTAGCAATAGAAATTGTCGCCACTTTTACCCCAAGTGAAGTTGGATTAAAAGTAACATTAAAGGTAGTTGAATTTGCTGATGCAATTGGTGAACTGGGCACCGCCGTAAGACTAAACTCTGAAGCATCTGCCCCGCCAATAGTTACATAAGGGCTTCCTCCTGTCAAGTTAAGCTCAAGTGGACCTGTATTTTCAATAGTAAAGGTATGTGTCACTATCCCTGAACTCAAGTCAGCCTGCCCAAAATCCGTATCATCTGCCACATCGGGCGTCACATCACCACTTACAATAGCTATTCCGTTACCCACAACATTCATTTCTGGTTCGTTCAAAATCCCCTCTCCAGATAGGTAAAAAGTATATGGATTTTCATCAAGATCATTGTTTGACAAGGTAAATTCAACAGTTTGTACTCCCACTGTGCTTGGTGTAAAGGTAACGTCAAACGTGGTGGTTCCTGTTGGAATAACTAAAATTGAAGGCGCTGTAGTTGCCCAATCGGAAATACCACCGCCTAAATCTGTAAAACTTGGCGTATTTAAATATAAATCCCCAGAACCCGTATTATTAACCGTAAATGTACGTACTACAGGAGTTCCAACAGTTGTTGTTCCAAAATCAGTGTCATCAGTAATTGACGTCGTTGTTTGACCATCAATAATCTCGGTGGCATTTCCTAGAATTTCTATTTCTGGAGTTTGTCCTGTACCACCTACATAAAATGTAAAAGGATTTTCATCTGAATCATTATTAGCTATAGAAATTTCAATCTGTTGAAATCCTTCAGAGGTAGGGGTAAATTCTATGTCAATAGTTCCCGATGCACCAGGTGGAAGCGGGAAAGCATAAGCATCTGTAACGATCCAATCATCAACTCCATCCCCCAAATCATTCTTTATTGGAAGTTGAACAAACAAATTGTCAGTTCCCGTATTGGTAACGGTAAACGTATGCGTTACGGTAGACCCAAGGGCGACAGTACCAAAATCGGTATCATTAGAAACACTAATGACAGTATCTCCATCAGTAATTGGATTTCCATTTCCTGTTATGTCAATTTCCTGAATAGCAGGTTCAGCACTTGTACCCGAAATATTAATTTCATAAGAATTTTCATCAGTATCATCATTCACTACTAAAATTGCACCTGCATAAACACCTGCCGTAGGAGGTGCATTAAACGTCACACCAAAAGTAGTCGAACTCCCTGCTGCAACGGTAGTTGCAGGAGGTGTACTTACGGTGAAGTTTCCACTTCCGGTTATTACCGCAGATGTAATCGTTAGGTTGGATGTTCCGGTATTCTCAATAACAAAAAAATGTTCGGTCGAAGAGGTCCCCTTATCCACCAAGCCAAAATCTGTTCCATCTCCAACATTCGGAGAATTTGTACCATCTCCTACAATCGAAAAACCATTTCCTTTTATATTAATTTCTGGCCCTGGTACTGCAATACTTTCCGCAGTAATATTAACCGTATAAAAATTTTCATCTGCATCACTATTAACAATTCCAAGCTGTCCCGTATATATACCAGGAATAAGCGGTGCATCAAAAGTAACACCTACAATGGAAGAACTTCCTGCCGCAATTGGAGAAGAAGGTAGGGTAGTAACTTTAAAATCCCCACTACTTACAATTACCGATGAGGTAATAGTTAACGGCGCCGTTCCAACATTCTCTATGGTAAAGAAAACCTCTACAGAAGATGTACCAGCTACAACTTGCCCAAAATCTGTTCCATCACCAACGTTAGGCACATTTGTGCCATCTCCTATAATCGAAATGCCATTTCCTTGCACATTAATCTCTTCTTGGGCAGTAGCAAATCCTATAAACGTAAATAGAATTACCACAGTACATAGTAATTTTTTCATCATATTGTATATTTTTTCCCTTTTTCCTAACTTTTTCTTAATTGGACAAATATACAAATAATCTGATAACCTAACTTAGTTTGATTTTTTTTATTAGCGGCTGCTCCAAGTGTTCATTTAGGATAAGTACCATCTTTTCAACCCCATAACTCAGTTCTTCTCGCAGTACGGATGAACTCAAGGCTACTGTTAATACACCTCGTTCAAATTCAATCGACTTTGTATAGGTTGCCACCCCCTGCCCCATCACTGAAACCCATGCTTTTTTGATTTGAACCACATCTAAGCCTTTTTGTAAATGATGGGCTTTAAGCGTTTTTTTCAATAGAGATCCAATATCATTGAATCCGTCGTGCTTTTTATCGGTCATAGTTTACAATTGAAACATTTTATATCGTTGACTTATTTCCTTAATCGCCTTCTCCGTACGATCTGCATGCGTATCTGTAATAAAAATTTGCCCAAAATTCTCATCGTTAACCAAATTAATAATTTCGGTTACGCGTTGTGCATCTAATTTATCAAAAATATCGTCTAATAACAAGATTGGCTTTACATTGGACTGCTGTTTAAGAAAATCAAATTCAGCCAATTTTAAAGCAATTAAATAGGTTTTTTGCTGCCCTTGTGAGCCATATTTCTTTATAGGATACCCATCGATAGAGAAAATCAAATCATCTTTATGAACACCAACAGTGGTGTACTGTAACAATCGATCTCGCTCTAAACGCTCCGCCAATAAGGTAGCAAAATTCCCCTCTTTTAATTGGCTTTTATACGCTAAATTAATCGATTCTTGTCGCCCACTAATTTGCTGATACCGCTTCTTAAAAATAGGCAAAAATTCTTCACAAAAAGCTTGTCGTTTTGTAAAAATTCGAACGCCAATAGCAACCAATTGATCATTGTAAATATTTAGATTGAGCATATCAAACGTATGATTCGCTGCAAAATATTTTAACAGTGCGTTGCGTTGAGAAAGTGTTTTTGCATAAGCAATTAAGTCGGCCATATAGCCTTTATCCGACTGCGCAATCACCCCATCTAAAAATTTTCGCCGAACCTCACTCCCTTCTAAAATCAAATTCGTATCATTAGGAGATATAATTACTAAAGGAATTAACCCAATATGTTCAGATAGTTTATCATATATTTTATCGTTTAATTTAACGATCTTTTTTTGCCCTTTTTTAAAACTACAACTTACCGTAGATGTCCGCCCATTCAAGTCAAACACGCCTTCAATCATAAAAAAATCTTTGTCGTGTTGAATATTCTGCGTAGTTACACTATTAAAATACCCTCTCGTAAAGGCTAAGTGATATATCGCATCCAAAACATTGGTTTTACCTACACCATTGTTTCCGACAAAGCAATTTATCTCATTGATAAAATCGAACGAAATTGAGTCAAAATTTTTGTAATTCAGTAGGGTGATTTTTTCTAGATACATATCATTCTTCGGCATATCCACAAAAAAACGAAATTTAGCTCAATAATTGAGATTTATATTCAATAAAATATCTTATTTTTGCGCTCATAATTTTTTGACAGTAACATGGCGACTTATAAGAAAAAAGGAAGTAAACCTTCAAAAGAAAAATTAACACAAGAAGAACACAGCACAACGGCTGAGGTATTTAACACTTTAGACGAAACTGCATCAAAATCAGAACAATGGGTTGAGCGTAACAGCAAATCCTTGTTTACTGCTTTGTTGGTGGTTGGCGGCTTGATATTGGCTTATTTCGCCTATGACAAGTTCGTTACAGCACCTAAAGAAAAGGAAGCTGCAGACGAATTAGCTTACCCAAAAACTTTTTTTGATCAAGCTGAACAAGGCGCCGTTGCGGCTGATTCACTTTTTAATTTAGCCTTGAACGGAGCTGATGGTAAATATGGATTAATTGACATTATAGAGAATTACGGCGGTACAGATGCAGGTAATTTAGCCAAATACATGGCTGGAATTTCTTATTTAAGAATAAGCGATTATGAAAATGCAATTATCCAGTTAAATGATTTCTCTACAGATGATGAAATTCTAGGAGCCTTAGCTAAGGGGAATATTGGAGATGCTTTTGCCCAGATAAATCAACCAGAAGAGGCTATTGAGAATTATATCGACGCAGCGAATTTTCAAAAAAATGACTTAACGTCGCCTTTTTATTTATTTAAAGCTGGAATTTTAGCCTTAAACACAAAAGACTACGCAAAAGCTACTAAATTGTTTAAACGGATTAAGGAAGAATATCCAACCTCTGATGAGGGGCTTAAAATTGATGCTTACATCAATAGAGCGAAACTCGCGCAAGAATAACAGAGATGGCAACAACGAATCTTTCAGCCTACGATAAAAATGCATTACCTGATGCAAAGGATAAACGCATAGGCATTGTTGTTGCTGAATGGAATGCCGATATTACAGAAAACCTCTATCGAGGAGCAGAAAAAACGCTACTCGAGAATGGAGTGGCCAAAGAAAATATCACCAAACTATACGTACCTGGTAGTTTTGAATTAATTTACGGAGCTAAACATCTATTGAACAAAAACACGTTTGACGCAGTCATTGCGATTGGTTGTGTCATTCAAGGTGAAACAAAGCATTTCGATTTTGTATGTGAAGCTGTTTCGCAAGGAATCAAAGATTTAAACTTACAATACACAACCCCTACCATTTTCTGTGTCTTAACAGACATGAACAAAAGCCAATCTATTGCTAGATCTGGGGGAAACTTAGGCAATAAGGGAGTTGAATGTGCTATTGCAGCGATAAAAATGGCAAGCTTATTGTAGCTTTAACATTGTTTTAAGAACAATATTTGACCATTTTTTATTTATTCATTAACTTTGAGATTTATCTCTAAATTGTGTACTTATGTTAGGTAGCTTATTTAAACAAAAATCACATTACGTATTTGATTATAAACCTAGATATTACGATGCTCGTAAAGAAAGAATTGCACAATTAGAACAAAAATATGCAAATGAAGCTGCCACTGACCAAGATATTGACATTGTTTTTACTAAAAATAATTTAAAATCGCAATGGACACGTAAAAAGCAAAATTCCACAGACAAAAACATTACCATTCGACTCGCAATAATTATTGCCATTTTAGTCGGAATTGCTGCATACGTATTCCAATTACACACCTTGTTTTAATGCCTGATATCATTCATCTGTTACCCGACAATGTAGCTAATCAAATTGCAGCAGGAGAAGTTGTTCAACGTCCTGCATCCGTCGTTAAAGAGTTGTTAGAAAATGCCATCGATGCCGGTGCTACTGAGATTAAATTACTTATTAAAGATGCTGGCAAAACCTTAATTCAAGTGATCGACAACGGTCATGGTATGTCTGCAACAGACGCGCGACTGTCCTTTGAACGTCACGCTACATCCAAAATAAAAAGTGCCGAAGATTTATTTGATTTAACAACCAAAGGATTTCGCGGAGAAGCACTAGCTTCGATTGCCGCAGTTGCACATGTAGAATTAAAAACAAAACCCGAAAATCAAGAATTAGGAACCCATATAAAAATTGCAGGGAATGAAATAAGTTACCAAGAATTCATTGCTACCCCAAAGGGATCGAGTATTGCCGTTAAAAATCTATTCTTTAACATTCCAGCACGACGAAATTTTCTCAAATCAAACAGTGTAGAATTGAGGCATATACTCGACGAATTCCACCGCGTATCACTCACTCACCCGAGTATTGCCTTTACCTATTACAATAACGATAGTGAATCTTTAAGACTAGAGCCTAGCAATTTACGTCAACGTATTGTCTCTGTTTTTGGAAAAAAAATTAATGAAAAATTAGTCCCTATTCAAGAGCAAACGGATATTATAAACATTTCAGGCTTTGTCTCTAAACCCGAATTTTCAAAGAAAAAAAGAGGTGAACAATTCTTTTTTGTCAATAATCGATTTATCAAAAATGGGTATTTGCACCATGCTGTTATGAATGCCTTTGACGAACTATTAGCCCCGGGGTATTACCCTTCTTATTTTCTGTATCTAGAAGTCCCTCCTCATACCATAGATATAAACATCCACCCTACCAAAACCGAAATCAAATTCGACAATGAACAGGCATTATACGCCATTTTACGTTCAACCATTAAACACGGCTTAGGCCAATACAATGTTGCCCCTATCTTAGATTTCAATAAAGATGCAAACCTCGATATTCCCTATCACTATAAAGATAAAACGACGGCTGAAACTCCTAAAATCAATGTGGACCCTCAGTTTAATCCATTTAAAGCACCTCAAATTTCCCCTAACACAAGTAAAAATCAAAAAGCCAGTTGGGAAGCCCTTTACAATCAATCTGATTCAGACTCCAGTCCTTTGTCACAAATTGAGGTAGAAGCTGAAGAAGTGAACCAAAGTCTCTTTGACACACAAGAAGATACGGTACAAGCAAAAACGTATCAAGTACGCAGAAAATACATTGTAAGTGTTATTAAGTCGGGTGTAGTTTTCATCAATCAAAATCTAGCCCATCAGCGAATACTTTACGAGGATTTATTAACAAAAATGACCCTAGACAACAGCAGTAGTCAACAGTTATTGTTCCCCTTAAATTTACCTTTTAGTCGCCCTGAACTCGCTCTTTGTGAAGAGATTCAAGAAGAACTAGAAAGTCTAGGATTTCAATTTGGATCAATTTCAGAAGAGTCTATCGTACTTACCGGTATTCCTGTTAATATGAAACAAGGAGATTTAAAACAGATGTTCGAAGAGTTATTTGAATCCATAAAAAATCAAGTCCCCGAAACTAATTTCAGCCAGCTTGATACCATGGTCAAAAGTATTGCCAAAAGTTTTGCCATAAAAAATGGCACCAAACTCAATCCAGCTGAACAAGAAGAAATTGTAGAAGGCTTGTTTTCATGTAAAGAGCCATCCTATTCTCCCTTTGGAAAGAAAACTTTTTTTACACTTTCTTTTGATGAAATTCAACTTAAATTTGACCATTAAAGAACCTTGTTACCATGATTAAAATAACTGACACTGTAAAGCATCTAATCATTATCAATGTATTGTTATGGGTCGCGGCGACTTTTGCTTTTCCATCATTACAAGAATTATTTGCTTTACATTTTCCTGCCAATCCAAAATTCGGTATTTGGCAATTCGTGACCAGTATGTTTATGCACAGTCCGACTTTATACGTACACATAATCTTTAACATGCTCGGTATTTGGATGTTTGGTAGTCCACTAGAACAAATTTGGGGACGGAATAAATTCCTCTTTTTCTATTTTTCTGCAGGAATTGGCGCTGGACTCATCTATACAGCCGTCAATTATTTCCAATTTCAAAGTATCTATAGTGGTTTAGTGGATATGGGGGCTAGTCCTTCAGACATTCAAGAATTACTCTTAACAAAACATAAAATCGGAGGTATCGCGGCCATCCCAGATGAACAACTCAGAGGTTTATATCAAATTTTTCACACCCCAGCGGTTGGAGCTTCTGGGGCGTTATACGGTGTGTTAGTTGCCTTTGGCATGAAATTTCCCAATGCTAAATTAGCCTTGATTTTCTTTCCCGTACCCGTGGCAGCTAAATATTTTATCCCCGGATTAATTGCCATTGACGTTATTTCCGGATTGACTGGAAGATCGCTTTTCGGCGATGGAATAGCACATTTTGCGCATGTTGGTGGAGCGATTGTTGGTCTCTTAATAATGTTATATTGGAGAAAACATAATTTTAAGCGATGGGATTATTAACATGACAGCTTGGATACATAACATAACACAGAAGTTCAAAAAGGCAAATACCGTTGAACAGTTAATATACATTAACATCATTGTTTTTGCCCTGAGCTACCTCGTTGAATCTTTTGGCACTTTAATGGGAGCTGAACAAAGTTTTTTCTTTAAGTGGTTTGCGTTACCCGCTGAATTAGATAGCTTTATGACTCGCCCTTGGAGTATCCTTAGTTATGGCTTTTTACACGGTGATTTTTTACATATACTTTTCAACCTTATTTTACTGTTTTATATTGGGAACTTATTTTTAGACTTTTTTAGTAGAAAACAATTTTACCTCTATTATGGGCTTGGAATAACCGTTGGTGGAATTTTTTATTTACTCAGTTATTCCTTTTTTCCTGCCCTACAAGGAGCCCAAGGTATTTTGGTAGGTGCTTCGGCAGGTGTATCAGCCATATTGGTTGGCTTGGCTACTAAAATTCCGAATTACGCCATCCACTTGCGATTTATTGGCCCGGTAAAATTGTGGTATATTGCGGTCGCTTTTGTGGTCATAGATCTAATGCAACTGCCTATCAACAATACAGGAGGACATATTGCACATTTAGGCGGTGCGTGTATGGGGTATTTACTTTCAAGTGTCAGTATCCAGCCATCCACCAGGCGGAACAAGAACAAGAAGGCAAAATCACCGCTCCGAACTGTTTTTAAAAATGAACGTAAAACCACCACGACATCAAAACAACAACGTATCGATGCCATCTTAGATAAAATTAGTAAATCTGGTTATGAGGCCTTGAGCAAAGAAGAAAAGGATTTTTTATTTTCCATACACAAAACACCCACTGACTCCGAATGAAAAATCTGTCAATGTTTAATAAAATTGTTTTTGTCATTAATACCGTTTTTGCCATTGCTTTAGTTGTTGCATTTTTTATTCCCAATTTACCTCCAATACAATACGGTGCCATTTCATTGTTAAGTTTACTAGTTCCTGTATTGATTATCACTAATGCTTTATTTGTGATATATTGGATCGTTATCGGGTTTAAAAAGCAGTTCTTACAATCATTTATTGTTTTGATTCTTTGTTTATTCTTTTTACCAAAACTGTATCAATTTACCCAAAGTAATCGAGAAACTCCCACCAATTCGCTGAGTATCTTAACCTACAACGTTAGGAAATTCAACAAGTACAAATGGATAAAAACAGACAGTGTTCCTAACAAAATTCGCAGATTTATAGAGTCTACTGATGCCGATGTGGTCTTACTTCAAGAGTACGAAAAGAATCCAAATTTCAACTTACAATATCCGTACTTTTACAACCATTACAGTAATGAACCTAGTTTAAAACAACTGGTACAATCTGGTCTAGCAACGTATTCTAAATACCCCATTATTGGCTCAGGTTCAATCGGAATAAACATAAATTCGCGTTTCGTAATTTATACAGACATCGTAAAAAACAAAGATACCATTCGGATATTCAACATCCATTTAGAATCCTTAGGCGTCGACCCTAATCAAGATTATTTAGGTTTTGAAAAGTCAGAAAATTTAGTCAAAAGAGTTCGAAATGCATTTCAACAACAACAGCGCCAAATCGACACATTAACCAACACAATAAAAGGACCTTATAAAAAGATTATAGCAGGGGACTTAAACAATTCAGCCTTTTCATGGGCATATAAACATCTCAAAGGTAATTTTAAAGACTCTTTTGAAGAAGCTGGTTATGGATTTGGAAAAACCTACTCTTTTAAGAACTTCCCATTGCGAATTGATTATTGCTTTGCTGATTCAACCTTTACGTTTAATTCTCATATTAATTATGATATCCATCTTTCAGACCATTTTCCAGTAATGGCTGTTGTTGGAATTAATTAATCTTAACAAATTCATAATCGCGTTCGACGTGAGTAATCCGTACTTTATATCGTTCATACCAGCGTAATTTACCTTGTTTTTGTGCTAATTGATGTGCCAATTGTTCTTTCCATTGATGAATTGCTGCTAAATCTCTCCAATATGAAACGGTTATTCCAACCGTATTTCGAGCCGATTCAATTCCTAAAAAACCATCTATTTTTTTGGCTTCTGTAGTCATCAAGTCAGCCATCGCCTCATATCCTGCCGTATCATTGGTAAGTATAGACGTAAAAATCACCGCATAATAAGGGACTTTAGGAGTATTTGCAATCATCACTTTTAACGTTCTTTTCAAATTTTAGGAAAAATTTGAAAACTCTACCATTTTTCACCCTTAACATCTTTACCGACCTTGGTACTTTAGTAAAGGCATCTAAATTATTGATCACGCACCTCCATTATAGAGTTTTTTAAAAAAACGATTGACTTACTCTGTAAATCACTTCTAGTTTCTCCTTATAATCGCGCTTTCTGGAAGAAATAAGAAATCTGCCGTTTAACCGTCCAATTGTAATATTATTGTAAATTTGCTTCTTGTAAATTTACAAGAATGTTTTCAAATAAAAAAGTTGCATTTTACACGTTGGGCTGTAAATTAAATTTTGCAGAGACCTCAACGATTGCCAGAAGTTTTCAGTCAATTAATTTTGAACAAGTTCCTTTTGATCAACCGGCTGATATCTATGTAATTAATACGTGTTCTGTAACTGATAATGCGGATAAACGATTCAAAACTATCGTAAAATCAGCATTAAAAACAAATGAATCGGCATTTATTATTGCGGTAGGGTGTTATGCTCAGTTAAAACCTGAAGAATTAGCTGCAATTCATGGAGTCGATTTAGTCTTAGGTGCGACTGAAAAGTTTAAGGTTACTCAATACCTGTCAGATCTTACTAAAAAAGATATGGGAGAGGTACATTCTTGTGAAATTACAGAAGCCAATTTTTACGAAGGTTCTTTTTCCATTGGAGATCGCACCCGTGCTTTTTTGAAAGTTCAAGATGGTTGTGATTACAAATGCACCTATTGTACCATTCCGTTAGCCCGTGGAGTGTCGCGAAGTGACACCTTAGAAAATGTCCTCAAAAACGCTAAAGAAATCGCAGCTCAAGGGATTCAAGAAATTGTATTGACAGGAGTTAATATTGGTGATTATGGCAAGGGAGAATTTGGAAATAAAAAACACGAGCATACCTTTTATGAATTGGTTCAAGCCTTAGATGAAGTCGACGGAATTAATCGCCTTCGTATTTCGTCCATTGAACCCAATTTACTTACAGATGAGACAATTAATTTTGTCGCGACATCAAAAACTTTTGTACCGCATTTTCATATTCCACTCCAAAGCGGTAGTGATACGTTGCTAAAAAAAATGAAACGGCGTTACTTACGAAAAACGTATACGGATCGGGTTGCTCAAATTAAAGAAACAATGCCCCATGCCTGTATAGGCGTGGATGTAATTGTGGGCTTTCCTGGTGAAACAGATGAATTGTTTTTAGAAACCTATAATTACCTCAACACCCTAGATATTGCTTATCTTCACGTATTCACTTACTCAGAACGCCCAAATACAGAAGCCTATGAAATGGAAGGCGTGGTTCCTTTAAAAACGAGACATAAACGCAGTAAAATGCTCCGTGGACTCAGTGCAAAAAAAAGAATGGCTTTTTATCAATCGCAACTCAACACCCCTGTTTCTGTTTTGTTTGAAAGTGAAAATAAAGCGGGGTATATGTTTGGATTTACTGAAAATTACATTCGCGTAAAAACGCCATGGAACCCTGAACTAGTCAATACCATACACCCTGTCCAATTGCGCGAGATTGATGAAGATGGGCACGTACGGTTTGATTGGATCAAAGAAGAAATACTGATCAAATGACCAGCAAAAATCACATCTATTTTGTTCCTGGCCTAGCTGCGAGTCCTAAAATCTTTGAATTTTTAGATTTATCAGGTTCAAATGCAGAAATTACCTATTTAGATTGGTTAATCCCTACCTCTAAAAAAGAAAGTATTCAATCATACGCCAAACGGATGTGTGATCGGATTAAACATCCCAATCCCATCCTCATTGGAGTCTCTTTTGGAGGAGTAATGGTTCAAGAAATGAGCAAACTCATCCCATGTAAAAAGATCTTCATTATTTCGAGTATCAAAACAAAAAACGAAATGCCCAAAAGCTTGGTGATTACCAAGAAAACAAGAATGTATCGCCTGTTCCCTACGCGACTTTTACGAAAAATCGACCGTTTAGAAAAAATCAAATGGGGACGGCGGATTCAAAACCGCATAAAATTATATAAAAAATACCTCTCAATGACAGACGAGACTTATATTCCCTGGGCCATCTATCAAGTGCTTCATTGGAATCAAACAAAGCCTCTTCAAAACATCATCCACATCCATGGAGACCGTGACGAAGTATTTCCCATAAAATACATACATTCTTGTGAGGTTGTAAAAGGGGGAACTCATGTTATGATTATCAACAAAGCAAAAACCATTGGACAACTCATACAATCCCATCTATAAATTATGACTATTGAAACCACAAATATTGAAGGTATTTTAATCATAAATCCAACCGTATATTCAGATTCGCGGGGATATTTCCTTGAAAGTTACAATAAGGAACGCCTCAAAGATGTTTTAAACGTCTCCTTTGTTCAAGACAATGAATCCCTTTCACAAAAAGGAGTTCTAAGAGGCTTACATTTTCAAAACCCTCCCTATGCTCAAGGAAAATTAGTGCGAGTAATCAAGGGATCTGTCCTCGACGTAGCGGTAGATATTCGAAAAGCATCACCAACATATGGACAAGCCTACCATAAAATATTAAGCGAAGAAAATAAAACTTCACTCTATATTCCAGAAGGATTTGCCCACGGATTTTTAGTCCTTGAAGACAATACCATATTCAGTTACAAATGCACAAAATATTATCATAAGCCCTCAGAAGATGCTATTTTATGGAATGATGAAACCTTAGGGATACAATGGAACATAAAAAACCCAATCCTTTCAGAAAAGGATAAAAATGCACAAAAATTTGCTACCTTCGTATCAAATTTCTAAAAAAAAAAGCCATGAATAATCCCCTAAGAATAGTTGTCATAATTACGATCATTGGTTTAGGTGGTATTTTGATCAACGCAGCGCAACAAGAAAACTATTCACCAAATGACCAAGGTCATGAACCCAGTGTAGTAACAGATTCTAATTATCAAATTAGTGCGGTAAAAATTCCTGATGATCTCAATTTGGCAGGTGAAAAGGTCCCATTAGAAAAATCGTATATCAGAGAACAAATTGACAGAGAATTATTGGTCAATACTTATTGGCAATCAAATGCCTTACTTTGGTTGAAGCGCATCAATAAATACTTTCCAATCATTGAACCTATTTTGAAAGAAAATGGAGTTCCTGATGATTTTAAATACCTCGCCGTAATTGAGAGTAATCTCATGAATGTTACTTCACCCGCTGGTGCTAAAGGATTTTGGCAAATTATGCCAGCTGCTGGAAGAGAATTTGGTTTAGAAATCAATAGCAACGTAGATGAACGCTATCATCTTGAAAAGGCTACAAAAGCGGCCTGTGACTACTTAAAAGCGGCGAAAGAAAAGTTTGGAAGTTGGACTTTAGCTGCTGCTGCATACCACGCAGGAATTTCAGGAATTGCCTCAAAACTAGCTGAACAAAAAGTAGACAACTACTATGATTTACTTTCTGGAGAAAATACGGAACGTTACGTCCCTAGAATTTTAGCAGCCAAAGAAATTTTAAGCAATCCTGAGAAATATGGTTTTCACTTCGAGGAAGATGATCTCTATACCTTAGAAAAAACCAAATTAATAAAAGTGGATACAGCGATTTCCAATATTGCAGAGTTTGCACTTTCACAAGGAACCTATTACCGTGAACTTAAAAATTTAAATCCTTGGTTACGTCAAAACAAACTCAATAATAAGTCAAGAAAGGTATATTATATTAAAATCCCTATTTAATTTATTAAATTACTCTTCACAAAGTGACTTTTTAACCTCGAGGTATTCATGATAAATCTCGTTAAGAATTTCGGCAGCCGGCTTAATCGAATGTATTAATCCGGCAACTTGACCGATTTCGAGTTCCCCCTCATCGAGATCTCCTTCAAACATCCCTTTTTTTGCTCTAGCCCTACCCAATAAAGCTTTGAGCTCTTCAGGGGTAGGATGCTGTTGATATAAGGCGGCTATTTGGTCATAAAAAGAATTTTTTAAAAGCCGAACTGGCGCTAATTCTTTTAAGGTTAAGATGGTATCGCCATCCTTAGCTTCAACTACTTTTTGTTTAAATTTAGGATGTGATGACGCTTCATTACTGGCCACAAATCGACTCCCGATTTGTACCCCATCAGCTCCAAGTGCCATAGCTGCTAACATACCACGTCCTGTAGCAATCCCTCCCGCTGCAATCAATGGAATTTTAATTTGTTCTTTTACCATAGGAATGAGGGTAAACGTAGTTGTTTCATCACGTCCATTGTGTCCGCCTGCTTCAAATCCTTCAGCCACTATTGCATCCACTCCAGCCGCTTCTGCTTTTAATGCAAATTTCACGCTACTCACTACGTGAACTACCGTAATCCCATGTGCTTTTAAACGCGCAGTCCAAGTAGCAGGGTTGCCAGCAGATGTGAACACAATATTCACCCCCTGATCAATGATAATTTGCATGATTTCTTCTAAGTTTGGATAGAGCATTGGTACATTTACGCCAAAGGGTTTATTGGTAGCTGCTTTGCATTTGATCAGATGCTCCTTTAGTACTTGTGGATACATAGATCCAGCACCAATCAACCCTAATCCTCCAGCATTACTAACTGCTGATGCTAATTTCCATCCACTCGCCCAAATCATTCCAGCTTGGACAATCGGATACTTTATATTAAATAAATTGGTAATGGTAGAATTCATTATTGTTTGATAAATTTTTGAATGGTAGTATGGTTTACTTGGAGTATATAAATTCCCGCTTTAAATCCTGCTACCGATATTTTTGCCTCATTCTTTGAAAGCTCTTTTTCTAAGAGTTTTCTTCCTGACAAATCAAATATATTTACTTTATATGGTTTTTCCCCTTTGTGGTTAATAAAAAGTTCTGTCTTTACAGGATTGGGAAATATGTCAAAGTTTGACGATGATTCCTTACCTAGCCCTAAAGTTTCGTATGCGTATTTAAAATTAGGAACCCCATATCCCTCCTGATCTGTTGGCGTATGAAATCGATCAGAAGATGTACGAATCATAGTACCTATATCCATATTCGATTTTTCTGGAAAAGCTTGCCATAAACAAGCGACAGCTCCAGCGATTACAGGACTTGAATACGAAGTTCCACTTCCCGTACCAATCACGCCACTACCATTTACAATAGTGGTACCTCCTCCTTTGGCACTAATATCAGGTTTCACCCGGCCATCTGCACTTGGCCCGTACGAACTAAATGTTGTACTATGTTCTGAGCTATCAACCGCACCAACGGACAAAACATTCATACCATCTGCTGGAGCCGTAATATAGTGCCACGTTTTATTCCCTTCATTTCCAGCTGAATTTACGACTATCATTCCTTTTGAAAAAGCCATATCAGCACCTTTTGTAATAAAGGTCGTTTTACCATCCATATCACTATAGGTATAATTATACCGACTGTCGTCAAACGTACTGTATCCCAACGAACTATTAATTATATCTACCCCTAAACTATCGGCTTTTTCTGCTGCTTCTACCCATAGACTTTCTTCTAATGGTGTTTCACTAGCCCCATCTTCTGTAATGAATAAATAATAATCAGCATCTGGAGCACTTCCTATCAATTTTCCTTCTTCATACCCTCCCAAAATCGATAACACGGATGTCCCATGTGAAATACCCTTGTAAAAATCAGCACTTCGTTCCACGAAATTATACCCCCCTTTAATATGATTTTGATCACGTAAACGCTGAAAAATTCTAAAGTCGTTGACATTCGGAAATCCACCATCAATGACCGCAATAGTCATACCCGTTCCAGTTAATTCACGGGCATGTAAATAGTCTAATTGAATCATTTGGATTTGATCTAATGCCTCTCCATAATTATAGGCAGGAAGTACATTCCATTTATTTACTACACTTTTTTGTTGTATCGGTTGCGTCAATGGTTCTTCTGCTGCAAAGTCAATGTGATTTACAAAGGGCACCTCGGATAATTTTAAAATTTCTGCTCGATTCCCAAAAACATGTACTACATTAAACCACTTCGATTTGGCCAATAATTCAATTTTAGGATTTTCAAGAAGAATATCGATATATGCTTTAGTGATTGGAATATCGGAAAAGTCTAACTCAATACCCTGTTTTGTTCTACGATCGAGTGCTTTTTGAGACAGCATCAATAAAGGATTCTGAAAGTAGGTATCCGTGTCTTTTTTATCGGTAAAATACACCCATGCATGTTCTTGACACCATCCACCAATGGTCGTAAACAAACATAAAAAAACTACTAAAATTTTATACATACCGGGCAGTTTACGAAAAATTAAACCTATTTCGTTTATCTTGCCTAACAAGTTACGATATTACTCCAGAACCAACTAATTCTTCGTCTAAATACCAAGCTACAAATTGTCCTTCAGTAATGGCAGATTGAGCTTGTTCAAATTCTACAAAAAGTCCTTTCTCTGTTCTATAAACGACCGCATTTTCAAGCGATTGACGATACCTAATTCGCGCTTTTACAGGAAGGCTACTTCCGATGGCTAAGCGCAAGTCTTCGCGTACCCAATGAATTTCATCAGCTGCAACAAATAAACAATTTCTATATAAACCAGGATGATTTTTACCTTCTCCTACATACAAGGTGTTCGTATTGACATCTGTAGCAATCACAAATAACGGCTCTACCGTACCTCCAACCGCTAAACCTTTACGTTGACCATTGGTAAAATAATGCGCCCCCTGATGCTTTCCAACAACCCGACCTAAGTCAGGAGAATACGTATATTTCTTCGCTAGAAATTCCAATTCTTCTTCTTTATTTACAAAACTATTTTCGGACTCATGAAACATCGTTTCTTCAGGATCGATACAAATAATATCCCCTTCTTTTGGTGCTAATTTTTGCTGTAAAAACTCTGGCAATCGCACTTTGCCTATAAAACACAATCCTTGTGAATCTTTTTTATTCGCTGTTACGAGGTCTAACTTAGCGGCAATCGCTCGGACTTCCGGTTTGGTTAAACTCCCAACAGGAAACAACGATTTTTCTAACTGATATTGAGATAATTGGCATAAAAAATAGGATTGATCTTTATGGTGATCTACACCAGCTAATAGTTGATATATTGTTTGTCCGTCTTTAACAAAACTATCTTTGCGACAATAATGCCCCGTAGCTACATAGTCAGCTCCTAAATCCATTGCCATTTTTAGGAACACATCAAATTTCACTTCGCGATTGCAAAGAATATCCGGATTAGGCGTTCTCCCTAATTCGTATTCATTAAACATATAATCAACAATTCGTTCTTTGTAAATTTCACTTAAATCTACTACTTGAAAAGGAATGTTTAATTTTTCAGCCACAAGCATGGCGTCATTACTGTCTTCTAACCAAGGACATTCATCAGAAATTGTAACAGAATCATCGTGCCAATTCTTCATAAAAAGACCAATGACTTCATGCCCTTGTTCTTTCAATAAATAAGCTGCTACACTCGAATCTACACCTCCTGAAAGTCCAACTACTACCCTACTCATCTCTTTAATTTTGGGCTACAAAGATAAGGTATTATTCACATTTTATTTGGCATAAAAAAAACCATAGTATAAACTATAGTTTTTATGATAGTCCTTAATAGAATTTAAAATATATAAGTGTTTAGCTAGTTCAATTTATTTTACTTCTTTCTTGATGCTTGTTTTGGGGCGCTCTTTCTTTTTATTTGGTTGCTCTGTGCTCACAAGTTCTCCATCAACATAATTCTCCCAAGTTCCCACACGTAGATCATCTTTAAATTGCCCTTTGGCAGTTAATTCACCTGTTTTACGATTATAATATACTGCTTTACCATTCAACTTCCCATTCTTATACGTAAAATGCTGAAAAAGATGCCCTTTGATAGAATATTTACGATAAACACTATCTCTCAATCCATCCTTATAATAGGCTATTTCTGTGGGTTTACCAGTTATATAAAAGGTTTTAAACGGACCATTTAACTTGTTGTTAACGTAGTTTTCTTCTGACATAATATGAACACCATCTTCGTGATAGTATATCCATTTACCAATTCGCATTTTACCATCCATTTGCCCTTTACTCATTAATTTCCCAGTTTCTGAATAAAAATAAACTTCGGCAATAGAATTCGTATCATTAAATTTTTTAACAACCGTAGGAAATTCAGAGTTTGCGGCTGAATAATACTTAAACGTACCAACTTCTTTCCCATGGTGAAATGTTCCTTCATAACGAATCCGATTATTTTGATAGTATTTTCGCCAAACCCCATGACGTTTACCATTACTATCAAATTCATTGACTTGTGCATTCAACAACGAAGGGGCTATCAAACTTACTATTAAAAATACACTGGTTAATTTAAATTTTTTCATTAATTGCTGATTTCTTATTTTTTGTACAATGTTTGCACTAAAATTTTACTTGAGGGAGTTCATTATTAACGCATTTTTTTAGAATTAATTATATGGTATATAAAAACTTTCTATACGTTTTTTTTTTTAACTATTTATACTATTTCTAAAAAAAATCAGTTAAAATACACGCAACAATCTTGTTCGAAAATTAATTAAATGCCGCTAAATTAAGGATGGACGCCGTAAAAAACATGAATAAATATTCGCTAATAAAGGAGTTAAACAATTTAGACAGTACTAGAGAGAGTCGTAAAAAAATTGTTAAATCAGTACTAAAAGATCAAACATTATTTCAATCACTGGTTGAAATTGCTTTTGATTACAACAACCAAGTTTCTGTAAATGCCATTGGCGTACTCGAAATTATCGCCGAACAAAAACTAGACTGGTTTGCCTATAATTTATCATATTTCACGAGTAATCTGAGTAATTTAACGAATGAAAGTGCCGTGAAATCAGCTTCGAAAATTTGCAACTTAATTGCACAAGAGTACAATTCAAAATTTGATTCTCCCATAAAACTCATCATGACCTATGAACAACTTTCTGAATTAATTGAAGCTTGTTTTGACTGGTTGCTAAAAGAACACAAGGTGTCTGTTAAAAATCAAGCGATGGAAGCCTTATTTCACATCGGTAAAAAGATTAAATGGATCCATTATGAGGTGAAACTCATCCTTGATAAAAACAAGGCTAATGAAAGCCCTGCATACGTTTCAAAGGCGAATAAAATTTTGGAATCTATTGCAAAAATCCCCTCTGCATAAAAAGCGTTGAAATACTTTTCTTTTCGTGGTAATTCATCTATTTTTACAGTCTTAAATTTTTGACTAGATGAATTTAACTGCCTTAAATGCGATCTCACCAATTGACGGTCGCTATCACAATAAAACAGAAGTTTTATCAGCCTTTTTCTCAGAAGAAGCTTTAATTAAATACAGAATTAAAGTTGAAATAGAATATTTTATAGCGCTTAGTGAAATTCCACTTCCACAATTAGCGACCTACGACAGAGGACTAAACGAATCGTTACGCGATATTTATCGAAATTTCGATGCGAAAGATGCGTTAAAAATCAAAGAAATTGAAAAGGTAACGAATCACGATGTTAAGGCTGTTGAATATTTTATCAAAGAAGCTTTTGATGAATTTAACCTACAAGGCTTTAAAGAGTTTATTCATTTTGGATTGACCTCTCAAGATATTAATAATACGGCTATTCCATGGTCGATTAAAGATGCCCTAGAAGAAGTTTATTTGAAAGAATTAGATCAACTTAAACAAAAGTTAATTGAATTATCATCAGCGTGGAAATCTGTACCCATGCTGGCCAGAACTCATGGACAGCCCGCCTCTCCAACATTATTAGGAAAAGAAATTGCCGTATTTGTTGAACGCATTGACCAACAACTCACCTACCTAAAGAACATCCCACATGCGGCCAAATTTGGAGGAGCAACGGGAAACTTTAATGCGCATCATGTAGCGTATCCAGACATCGATTGGAGAGCATTTGGAACAAATTTTGTGGAAAATACACTCGGTCTACACCATTCTTTTCCTACTACCCAAATTGAACATTATGATCATATGGCAAGCTTGTTTGATTCCTTTAAAAGAATCAACACCATTTTAATTGATTTGAATAGGGATATATGGACCTATGTCTCGATGAATTACTTCAAGCAAAAAATTAAAAAAGGTGAAGTTGGTTCTTCTGCAATGCCCCATAAGGTCAATCCAATTGATTTTGAAAATTCTGAAGGAAATCTCGGTATCGCCAATGCAATTTTTGAGCATTTGTCGAGTAAACTTCCGATATCTAGATTACAACGTGATTTAACAGACTCTACGGTTTTACGCAATGTTGGAGTACCTATAGCCCACACGCTTATCGGTTTTACCTCTACCCTAAAAGGCTTAAATAAATTACTGTTAAATCAAGAAAAGTTTGAACAAGATTTAGAAGAAAATTGGGCCGTGGTTGCAGAAGCTATTCAAACCATTTTGCGCCGGGAAAATTATCCTAATCCCTATGAAGCCCTAAAAGGGTTGACACGGACAAATTCTGAAATCAATCAAGCATCTATCTCAACGTTTATCGATGGTTTGGAAGTCAGTGAAGCAATCAAAACGGAACTAAAAAAGATTAGTCCTTCTAATTATACTGGAATTTAGAATTTAACTCATGGTACGCTATTTCCTCATCCTTATTTTACTCTGGAGCTGTACAGAACAGGGCAATATTGAAGACTTTAAAACAGGGCGGTTTAAAACCTATTTAGAAGACGCTGAGGAGACTTCTATCGCCGAACGCAATGACTCTATCCAAATTGAAACACACAATGGAATTAAAGATACATTTGATATTCATTGGGATTCGAATTTTGAATACACATTACGACATAAATATCCTAAAACGGTGCTAGATAGCACTCCGTTTGTTGTAAAAATAACAGGAATTAAGAAAAACTCCTATACATTCATTGCACATTTTAAAGGCTCCAATTACAAACAAAAAGGCTGGGTTGAAAAGTTAGAATAACGCACTAATCACCGACATTTATCTTTGTACAAAAATCCATTCAGTATAATTAAGTAATTTAGCCTACTGACCAAAAATTTCCTGATATGCTAGATATGTTTCTTCAACCCGACATTTGGGTAGCCCTATTAACCCTAGTTTTTTTAGAAATTGTCTTGGGAATAGACAACATTCTTTTCATTTCAATTGCAGCGAGTAAATTACCCATCAATCAGCAAAAAAAAGCTACCAACATCGGCTTATTTCTCGCGATGATCCTACGATTACTGTTGCTTTTTGGAATTTCTTATTTGGTTGCCATGGCCTCGGTAATCTTTCATGCCGATTGGCAGTGGATGGAGATTAGCGTAACTGGACAAAGTCTAATCATGATAGCTGGAGGGATATTCCTCCTTATCAAAAGCGTTCAAGAAATTCATCATAAAGTAGAAGGACATAGTGAAAATAAAGATGAAACTGCTAAAAAGACATTTACGATATCACAAGCAGTCATTCAAATTGCGTTAATTAACGTGGTCTTCTCATTTGACTCTATTCTCACTGCGGTGGGTATGACTACTGGGATTAACAACCAAGACACCCCTATAGACGAAGCTTTAATTGTCATGATAATTGCGGTCATTCTATCGATGATTATTATGATTTTGTTTGCGAATCCAGTAAATAAATTTGTCAGTAAGCACCCCACAATCCAAATGCTTGGTCTTTCTTTTTTAATTCTCATTGGATTTATCTTAATCTCAGAAGGTGCACATATGGCACATTTGGTAGTATTTAATCAAGAAGTGGGTGTAATCCCAAAAGGGTACCTCTATTTTACCATTGCATTCTCACTTGCGGTTGAAGCCTTAAACATGCGTTTGAGAAAACCAAATTCGAATTGACCTTTTCGTTAAACAACGTTCATTTAAAGAATTTGAAGCATCAATTTGGACTTTTCACAAGTCTCTTGCCACTCTAATTCAGGCACACTATCGGTGGTTATACCTCCTCCTACAAAAATAGTTGCACAGTTGTTTTGTAGGCGCATACAGCGTAAATTCACGTAAAGTTTTGTCTGGTTTTCAACCCGATACTCACCTAAATACCCCGTATAAAATGCGCGAGAATACGCTTCTTCTGTCAGAATAAAATCTTTGCTTAAATGCACGGGTATACCACAAACTGCAGGCGTTGGATGAAGGCGGTCAATAAGTTCCTGCAAGCTTAAGACACCTCCTAACTCCCCCTGAATATCTGTTCGTATGTGTGCTACATTCCCTGCCTTAATTGTATAAGGCTCCGAAACACATAATGACACATCTGCAAGTTGTGACTGAATAAAATCAGCTACAACCTTTTGTTCGTGAATTTCTTTGGCGCCCCATTGCACTGACGCTTCCCCACCGTGTACTTTCGTTCCCGCAAGAGCCATTGTGCAAAAACGTGTACCATCAACACGAAGGAGCGTTTCTGGAGTGGCTCCAATCCACATGCCTTTTTCAGGGTGATACCAACAATATACAAAGGCATTTGAATACCTCAACAGGCTACTAAAGGCCGCTAAGTAATCCACCTGTGTAACCTCTCGACGAATTTGGCGTGAAAGAACGACCTTTTCACAGCCTTTTTGTTTTAAAAACTGCAATCCCTTTTCAACGAGTAAAAGATGTGTTAATTTCGCAGTACTTGTTTCTATCTCCTTTACGCTGAAAAAAGGTGCAATCCCAAGTACTTGCTCAGCTTCATAAATTGTACAGGCTTCTTGTGGAAATCCTATGACATCCTCTTTCGGATCAAAAGGCGCCATAACAAACCCACTGAAATTTTCAGAGAACGGAACCGTACAACATTCATCCCGCATTACATACGCTATTATTTTAGATTCAGTTGGATAACGAAACATCGCAAAGGCGTGCTTTGTTTCTATTGCTTGATGAATTTTTTTAAATAATTCTTGCTGTGTCATGAGTGCAAATTGAGTTTAACCAAAACCGATTTAATCTCCTTAAATCGTGACCATATTACTTCATGTCCTGTATCTTCATAGCTAACTTGGTGAAATTTAACTGAGTCCATAGCCTTTGCAAGGCGTTCTGAATTTTCATAGGGTACTATCCAATCGTCTACTCCTTGAATGTTTATTACCGGAGCTGGACTCACATTCCATTTCGATTTATAGCGTGGGAGATCCAAAAGGTGTGCTTCTTTTTCAACAGCGGCCGCTCTCAAAACATTAGGAATCGCCCAACGCGTTAATGTCCACTTACACAAGTTTAACGCCCAAAATTTCGGTTCTAAATCGGCCGCTATCGCGGGAGCAAAGGTCACTTTATTTCTATACGCTTTTGGAGAAGCTAAAACAACAGGTCCGCCATAAGAATAACCTGCCAATACGGTAGTTTCGGTGGGGATTTCCGAAGTAACCACATCAAGCACCTTAAGTTCCTCAGCAAGAGATCCTAATATTTTCCCCGGTTCATTTATACCATACCCCACTCGATCATACGCAAACATATTATATGTACGTAACAATAAGCTATCTGTTAAATAAGCTTTAAAATCCAAAAGCGACCCTGGTGAACCATGAACAAACACTAAATTCAATTTTGTCGTATCAATGGTTTCTTGCATACGCACTATCCGAATGGGATGATTTTTATACCTGCTGTATTCGAGATGTACTTGACTATAAGGATTTGACAATTTAGCTAGAACTTGTGCATCTGAACTAGGTGCTAACAATAGATGCGCCGCAATTAAAAGGCCAATCAATATTGCTAGCATGCTAATCCCAACAATCTTTAGCATTTTTTTAATACGTTTCAAGCTTATTTTTTTTTCAAAACAATGGTGGTGAGTTTACAAATAGAAATAAGCCGATCTTGTTCATCTACTATTCGAATTTCCCATAAATGTGTTGTTCTTCCGATATGAATTGGTTTAGCCGTAGCAGTGACCATCCCTTCCCGTATACTTCGTACGTGATTTGCTGTAATTTCTAATCCCCTCACTTCAAATTTACTAGCATCTACAGCATTGTATGCCGCAACACTCCCTACACTCTCAGCAAGTGAAACACTGGCCCCTCCGTGTAATAAGCCCGCAGGTTGATGTACCTTTGGGGTCACAGGCATGGTTGCAACTACTTCATTATCATTCATAGAAATAAATGTAATCCCTAAGGTTTCCATTAATGTATCTGCCATACTGGCATTTAATTTCTCTAATTTTTCTGCAGTATTCATTCGCTAAACTCTTTGTGGTAAAAGTAGCAAAAGTTTGCTATTTTTAGGGTCAATTCCATAACTTTGTCCTCTCTATTGGATGAAAGAAATGATATATAAAATACGACTAATTTTAGATACTGAAGAAGATGTAATTCGCGATGTGCTATTCGATCCTTCAGATACTTTAGAAGATTTACACAACGGAATTACCAATGCGTTTGGATTTGATGGAACAGAGATGGCTTCGTTTTATCTGTCTGATGAAGAATGGAACCAAGGTGCTGAAATCCCACTATTTGACATGGAAGAAAATGCGTCAACGGCCATGCAAAATTTTAAATTGTCGGATGTTTTACATGCTGAAAAGAAACAATTAATTTACGTATACGATTTCTTTTCAATGTGGACGTTTTTTGTTGAACTGGTTTCGATTGAAGAAGACCTCACAACCACAGAACTACCTAAACTAATTCTTTCAGTAGGTCAAGTTCCTAGTACAGCACCTGAAAAAGAATTTAAGAGCGAAGATGTTTCAACGGATGATGATTTTAATTCTTTAGATAACTTTGACGAATTTGACTTTGACAATTTCGACGATTTAATGAATTAGAAGATTGACATTTTTTTTGACTAGGCTGTTACGTTTTTATCGCATAAGCGTCTTATTTTAAACAACGAAAACCTATGTCACACTTGGAACCTATCCTTTCAATACAACACCTCGATAAAAAATTTGGCAATGTACATGCTGTAAATGACCTTTCCTTTGAAATATACAAAGGAAATGTCTATGGAATTTTAGGACCTAATGGCAGTGGTAAATCTACTACCTTAGGAATTATCTTAAACGTTGTAAATCGCAGTGGAGGAACGTTTAGCTGGTTTGACGGAAGTATGAATACGCATGAAGCCCTTAAAAAAGTAGGTGCTATCATTGAGCGACCCAATTTTTATCCCTACATGACAGCTACGCAAAACTTAAAGCTAATCTGCAAAATTAAAGGGGTATCGACTAAAAAAATTGACGAAAAACTTCGATTGGTAAATCTTTTTGATCGAAAAGACAGCAAGTTTAAAACGTATTCATTGGGGATGAAACAACGATTAGCCATCGCTTCAGCCTTATTAAATGATCCTGAAATCCTCATTTTAGATGAGCCCACAAATGGACTTGACCCACAGGGAATCCATGAAATTAGAGGAATAATCAAAGAAATTGCCAGTAAAGGCACGACCATATTGCTCGCATCACATCTTTTAGATGAAGTTGAAAAAGTGTGTACCCATGTTGTTGTTATACGAAAAGGTGTTAAGTTATATTCAGGAAGGGTAGATGAAATGGTTGCTTCTAAAGGTTTTTTTGAGTTAAAAATTGATGGTGACAATTCCGTGTTGAGAACCCTTTTAAACAACCACCCATCTATTGGAAGCGTAAACGAACGAGATGATTTACTAATTGCAATGCTTGTCGATGATTTTAGCGCTGCAGATCTCAACCGATTTTTATTTGAGCAGGGCATCGTTCTTACACATTTAGTAAAGCGAAAACCAAGTCTTGAGGAACAGTTCTTAACCCTTACCAACAATAATTAACCCAACCATACCGCTTCATTATGTTACGACTTTTAACTATAGAATTCCATAAGCTCAAGTATAATCGTGCAAGTCGCATATTAACCATTATTTATTTTGCTCTTCTCATTTCCATTGCGCTTTTTGCAGCCATCCGATTTGATTTTGGGAATTTCGAGTTTCATCTGGCAGATATGGGCATCTTTGACTTCCCATATATCTGGCATTTTAACACGTACATGGCAGCTATTTTTAAATTTTTCTTACTCATGGTTATCGTGTCTATGATGGCAAATGAATACAGCAATAAAACCTTAAAACAGAACTTAATCGATGGTCTTAGCAAAAAGGAATTTATTCTCTCTAAATTTTATATGGTACTAACACTTGCGGTAATTTCAACCCTCTTTGTATTTATTACTTCAATGATTCTCGGCTTAATTTTCTCATCCTACGACGAAATGAGCATTATCTTTTCTGACTTAGAATTCATCCTCGCTTTTTTTATAAAATTAGTAGCCTTCTTTTCTTTAGGTTTATTTATGGGGATCTTCGTACGAAGATCTGCTTTTGCAGTTGGAGGAATACTCGTTTTATTTTTCGTAGAATTGATTTTTAAAGGCTATTTATCTTATCATTTTAGAGATGCCGATAATACCTTAGATAAAATAAATTCGATAATGCGTTATTTCCCTTTAGAATCTATGTCGAATCTGATCAAACAACCGTTTACGCGCTTAAATACTGTGAAAGGAATGGCAAAACAAGTTGGGGCTGATGTAGGTACAGGGTATGGGGTACATTGGTATGAATTTCTAATACCCGTAATTTGGACAGGTATATTTATCTTTTTATCGTATAGACTTTTGTTAAAACGCGATTTATAAAAAATTAGGCCTAGGCTAATTGCTCTTTTAACAACTTTATTTCATCACGTAATTGTGCGGCTTGAATAAAATCCAAGGCTTTTGCAGCACGTTCCATGGCCTTTTGACGCTCTCTAATACGCTTCGCAATTTCCTCCTTGGGCACATAGGCTAATTCTTCTTCTGCCGCTTTCTCCGCCGCATTATCATAGTGATACGATGCTATATTCTTTTTAGATAAAGTTTCATCAATGGCCTTTTTTATCTGAGTTGGTGTAATCCCGTGACGTTTATTATAAGCAATTTGTTTTTCTCTTCGACGCTCAGTTTCATCAATGGTGAGTTGCATACTATGGGTGATTTTATCTGCATACAAGATTGCTTTACCATTAATATTACGTGCAGCACGACCCACGGTTTGCGTTAATGAACGATGACTTCTCAAAAACCCCTCTTTATCAGCATCCAAAATAGCCACGAGGGATACCTCTGGCAAATCGAGCCCTTCTCTCAACAAATTCACACCGATAAGCACATCAAACAAGCCTTTTCGTAAGTCCTGCATAATTTCTACACGCTCTAAGGTATCTACATCACTGTGAATGTACCTACATCGTACCTGAATTCGACTAAGGTATTTGGTAAGCTCTTCTGCCATTCGCTTGGTTAATGTAGTAACCAAAACACGTTCATCACACTCTACACGCAATTGAATTTCTTCAATTAAATCATCTATCTGATTAAGACTAGGGCGAATTTCAATTACAGGATCAAGTAACCCCGTAGGGCGAATAACTTGTTCAACATAAACCCCTCCGGTTCGTTGTAATTCATAATCGGCTGGCGTGGCACTAACATAAATTACTTGATTTTGTATTGCTTCAAATTCCTCAAATTTCAAGGGTCTATTATCCATTGCGGCAGGTAGTCTAAATCCGTATTCTACCAAATTTTCTTTCCGCGATCGATCTCCACCGTACATTGCATGTGTTTGTGGAATTGTTACATGACTTTCATCGATAACCATCAAATAATCCTCTGGAAAATAATCAAGTAGACAAAACGGCCGAGACCCCGGTTGTCGACCATCCAAATACCTTGAATAATTTTCAATTCCACTGCAATATCCGAGCTCCCTAATCATTTCCAAATCAAATTCTGTCCGTTCTAACAATCGTTTTGCTTCCAGATGTTTTCCTATTTCTTTAAAATAGGCTACTTGTTTAACCAAATCTTCTTGGATCATATGAATCGCATTTTGTAAAACATCCGGTGAGGTTACAAAAAGGTTTGCTGGATAAATATTCAACGTTTCAAATTTCTCAATAACGGTATTGTTTACAATATCAAAACTTTCAATTTCCTCAATCTCATCTCCAAAAAAATGAATCCGGTATCCATAATCGCCATAAGAAGGAAAAACCGTAATGGTATCCCCTTTTACTTTAAAAGTTCCACTTTTAACTTCATGTTCAGTTCTAGCATAGAGGCTTTGTACGAGATTATGAAGAAATTTTGTACGAGCTATTTGTTCTCCAACTTGAATAGTAATGACATTTTTCTTAAATTCTACTGGGTTTCCAATTCCATAAAGACAAGAAACAGAAGCAACTACCAATACATCGCGACGCCCACTCAACAAAGAAGAAGTCGTACTTAATCGCATACGTTCAATATCGTCATTAATCGACAAATCTTTCTCTATATACAAACCACTACTTGGAATATAAGCTTCAGGTTGATAATAATCGTAATAGGACACAAAGTACTCCACCGCATTTTCTGGGAAAAACTGCTTAAACTCTGCATACAATTGCGCTGCTAGCGTTTTATTGTGGGCTAAGACTAAAGTAGGGCGTTGTAGATTTTCAACTACATTCGCAATGGTAAATGTTTTTCCCGATCCCGTCACCCCAAGCAGAGTTTGATAGCGCTCTCCGGCACGAATTTCTTCGGTAATTTGACGAATAGCTTCGGGCTGATCCCCAGTGGGGCTAAATTTAGATTTTAGTTTAAATTGCATACAGTAAAATTAGCTAATAATTCTGATAAAACAGTGAATTTATTCGGTAACCAACCGATAAAAATAAATTCAATAAGTCAAATGGTTACCTAGGAAACATTGAAAAATATACTAAAATTCATAACGAATTTATCCTAATAATTTTGTAATATCGTGGCACATTACGATCAGACCATTTTATTGGCTTGAGTAAAACCGAAAATACTAACATAATTAAACGAAATGAAAAAATTATTTACCCTGGTGGTCATTGCCGCCCTAATGGTCAGTTGTGGTTCTTCACAAAAATCCACGACACAAGAGACTGCTGTTACTTCTCAAAAAACAGTAACCGATTTCGCAAATAGCATTACAAGTGCCAACCTAAAAGAAATGTTATACGTTTACGCGTCTGATGAATTCGAAGGACGAGAAACCGGAACTCCAGGTCAAAAGAAAGCGGTAAATTACATTAAAAAGCACTATGTAGATTTAGGGATTCCTGCGGCTTTAGGTGGTGACAATTATTTTCAAAAAGTTGCACTTGAAACCCAAGGAGAACCAGATGTTACCTTTAAGATTGGGGATATTGAATACGCAATGGGTGATGACTTTGTCCCTTATAGATGTACTACAGGAACAGCCACCTCAAATGAATTGGTCTATGTGGGCTATGGAATTGAAGATGGCAACTACAATAGTTATAAAGGTGTTGATGTTGCAGGTAAAATTGTTGTTATAAAAGGCGGCGAACCTAAAAAGAAAGATGGCACTTATGTAATTTCTGGATCATCAGAAAGATCTAAATGGTCAAATAATAGACAACAAATGGCGCTTAAATCACAATTAGCTGATGCTAAAGGTGCTGCAGCTGTTTTATTTTACGATCCTGAATTTTACAAATTAGCTGCTCCACAGTTAACGAACTTCAGAGGAAGAATTAGCCTAAAAACAGGTGATGCTAAAAAAGAAATAAAAAAGATGAATTTCTTTATGATCAATACCAAAGTGGCCGATGCTATTATGCCTGACCTTTTGAATAAAGACAAATCTGTTACCATTAAAATGCCCGCTTCTATTTCTTATGTATCTGGTATGAGAGATGTCGATTCAGAGAATGTTGTTGCATTTATTAAAGGTTCAGAAAAGCCAGATGAATACATTGTCATTTCATCACACCTCGACCACATTGGAATAAATAATGACGGTCAAATTAATAATGGTGCAGATGATGATGGGTCTGGAAGTGTTGCATTATTAGAAATTGCTAAAGCATTTAAATTGGCTGCTGACAATGGACAAGGTCCAAAAAGATCCGTTGTTTTTCTTCATGTAACAGGTGAAGAAAAAGGCTTATTGGGTTCTAAATATTATACAGATTATGATCCTATTTTTCCTTTAGCCAATACCGTTGCAAATCTAAATATCGATATGATTGGTAGAATTGATCCAAAAAGAGAAGGAAATAGAAATTATATTTACCTAATTGGTAGTGATAAATTAAGTACCGAATTACACAATCTTTCTGAAGAAGTTAATAAAAAGTACACCAATATAGAATTAGATTACACCTATAATGATGAAAATGATCCGAATAGATTTTACTATCGATCAGACCATTATAATTTTGCAAAAAATAATATCCCAATTATATTCTATTTTAACGGTACACATGATGATTATCACCAACCAACCGATACACCTGATAAAATTGAGTATGACTTGTTAGAAAACAGAACTAAATTGGTTTTTTACACCGCTTGGGAATTGGCCAATCGTCCAAATCGGGTGGTTGTTGACAAAGCCGGAAAATAGGAGTTTCGGATTCAAACCTACTATTACAACTGTATAAAAAAATATGGTGTACAACTTAAAAAAAAAGAGACTGCTTTTATCAGTCTCTTTTTTTTATCTATAGAAACATTAATCTTATGAAAACGGCTTCTGTAAAAGAATTAAAAACTGAATTGAGTCACTTGAATTCGAGCGAACTCGTTAATCTATGTTTAACATTATCTCGTTTCAAAAAAGAGAATAAGGAATTATTGACCTATTTATTATTTGAGGCTGAGGATGAAGAACATTTTATAGCCGATGTAAAAGAGGAAGTTCACCAGTTATTTTTAGAAATAAATACACATAGTTATTACTATATCAAAAAGTCTATACGAAAAATTCTTCGATTACTAAAAAAATACATCCGCTATTCAAAAAAGAAAAGCACGGCGGTTGAATTATTACTCTATTTTCTCGAAGAAATGACACAGCTAAGCCCCCCTTACCAACAAAACGTTACGCTAACAAATCTCGTCGAACGACAAGTTGCCTTAATTCGAAAGGATATGGCTACGTTGCACCCTGATCTACAATATGACTATACGTTAGAATTACGTAGAATTTTACCTTCCATGAAATAACCGTTAATTTACTCACTTTAAAACAATCGATGCAGGTCCATCCCAGTATCAATGGCGCTTTATAGGGAGCCTAGTGTTCTATTCTTTAATTGGTTCTATTACAAAAGGCAAAGTAAAAGCCCCGAGCGCGTTTTACCTCCAAATAGACTAATTAAATGTGCTATTGACACACAACTTCAACAGGTAAAGGCAAATCTAAAAGCATGGAAAAACAGCTTGCAAACGTCCATTTTAAGCATCCCATTTTTGATGCATTGAATCTAAAAATCAGCATTTAATTTTTAAAATTCACACGAAACATCACTTAAAAATTATTGGTAACATCTCAAAACACCCTGTATAAATACCGGTAATTTACGCCAAAAAATCCTCGCATTAAACGAAAAAGGGTATCTTATAACTTAACCAAATAGCATAAAAAAAGTCTCACTGCTGGGTAAGACTTTTATACTAATTTCTCTTTTTCTATAAGATTAATTTCCTTTTTTAAAGTCGGCTAAAAATTGAGCCAAACCAATATCTGTCAACGGATGATTCATCAGTCCGTCAATTGCTTTCAATGGTCCAGTCATCACATCAGCTCCTATTTTAGCACAATCCATAATATGCATGGTATGCCTAATAGAGGCTGCTAAAATTTGAGTTTCAAAACCGTAATTATCATAAATCAGTCGAATTTCTTGAATAAGTCCTAAGCCATCGGTCGAAATATCATCTAATCGTCCGATAAATGGCGAAACATACGTCGCTCCTGCTTTAGCAGCTAAAAGGGCTTGACCTGCAGAAAACACTAATGTACAATTCGTTTTAATCCCCTTATCAGAAAAATATTTTATCGCTTTAATCCCATCTTTAATCATTGGAACTTTCACGACAATTTGTTTGTGTAACTTTGCTAATGCCTCTCCTTCTTTCACCATTCCCTCATAATCAGTTGAAATAACTTCGGCACTTACATCTCCATCAACAATTTCACAAATCGCTTTATAGTGATTTATGATATTTTCATGTCCGGTAATCCCCTCTTTTGCCATTAATGATGGATTCGTGGTAACCCCGTCAAGTACGCCCAAATCTTGGGCTTCTCTAATTTGATCTAAATTTGCGGTATCTATAAAAAATTTCATCGATTTCTATTTAATTCGTCAAATATACAGTATCTCATAGGCTTCTATTTAAAGATAACGCAGAACTTATTAACATAGTTTGTTGGTTAATTCATTTCGCAACTCCAGTACTATAAAAAGCAAGGTTCAACTTTCACATAAAACCATTTAGTTTTTCATATCAAAATGCTTCATCAAAAGTTTTTGATACCATAAATCAGGTAACATCCGCTTTAAGACAATAGAGAATTTCTGCATAGCATCAGCAACTTTATAATGCGTTTTAGGCTTACCTTTTTGAATAATTTTACGCACAACCTTCCCCATAATTTCAGGAGACAACCCTTTATCAACATGTTGATCCATTAAGGTTAAGTTTCGACGGTAATTTTGCTCGTAATCGGAACCGTTAATGACTGGACTGTGATACCTTCCTGCCGCAATATTTGTGGCAAAATCACCAGGTGCTATGGAACAAACCTCAATCCCCATTCCTTTTACCTCCATTTTAGTTGCTTCAGTAATGAGTGCCAATGCCCCTTTAGTTGCTGCATACACCCCTCTAAATGGCAACCCCATATACCCTGCTATTGAGGTGATATTAATAACCAATCCTGATCTTTGGGCGCGCATGGTAGGTAAAACTGCTTTCATTACATCAATGGCTCCAAAAAAATTGGTCTCAAAAACCCTCCGCATTTCATCCATTGGCGTTTCTTCAATTGGACCTGTAATACCCATTCCTGCATTATTCACCAACACATCCAAACGTTGTTGCTCCTCCAAAATGGTTGTCACCACATTCGCTATACTATGTGGCTTGGTTACGTCTAATGCCAACATTTTAATTCCGTTATCAAGTTTGTTTTTAGGTTGTCTACTCGTTCCGTAAACGACCATTCCCTCGGCAAGTAATTGTTGCGCAATAGCTCGCCCAATCCCAGAAGAAGCTCCGGTGATCAATACTACTTTTTTCATATGGAAAATTTCTACCACAAAGATATTGAAAAATATAACTGCAATGCCTCTTTGAGGTGATTCGTACTTAAAGATGTACATTGAGAGAAGCGTTAAAAGAGAATCTTCACACCCCTTTTCATGCCGTAATTTTAAGGCACAAAAAAAGGCAAGCTACCTACATCACACCGCTACGACCTAATACCTTTGCTGCATTCCTGCCCTGGAGGATTCAAAGGGAGCTGGTTGTGTAGGACTTGCCGGCTGCAAAAATACAATCAATTTCGAATTATACAATGCTTTTTTTACGAAATGTTTCGATAAAAATAATCGTATTAAATCTGCGAAATCTTTAATTGTAGTATATTTGTGCAAACTAACCCTAACACACATCATATGGAACATCAAAAACCAAATACAAAGCCAATTATTCTAAATTACGGACTGATTTTAGGTGTACTTTCCGTATTACTATCTGTGATTGTTTACGCTTTTGGTAACATTTATAATCAGGGCATCTTGCCTACCATAGCTTCATTTGCCATTTCAATTTCGGTTATCGCCTTAGCCATTAGTGCATTTAAAAAATTAAATGGTGGCTATTTAAATTTTTCGGACGGACTTAAAATTGGGATTGGAGCATCGCTTATCGGTGCAATTATTACCATTATTTACAGTTTAATTTTCACCCGTGTTATTGAACCCGATTTCACAAAAAATATGATGGAAATACAAATGCAAGAATATCTAAAAAATCCGGATATTACCGACGAAATGATTGATGGAATCAAAAAAGGATCTGAGTTTTTTAGTCAAACTTGGGTTGTTGTTGGAATTCAATTAATTGTAGCGCTTTTTATCGGGTTCATCATTTCCTTAATTGCCACCTTGGCTATGCAGAAAAAAGAAGAATTTTAATCCCAACCACCCTATGGATATTTCAGTAGTTATTCCACTACTTAATGAAGAAGAATCTTTAATAGAATTACACGATTGGATTGCAAAGACCATGCAGTCCAATCGGTTTTTATATGAAATTATATTTATTGATGATGGTAGTACCGATAAATCTTGGTCGGTGATTCAATCGCTAAATGCCCGTAACGCAGCCGTAAAAGGTATTAGATTCCATAAAAATTACGGAAAATCGCAAGCTTTGAATGCTGGATTCAAAATGGCTGAAGGTGACGTGGTCATAACCATGGATGCTGATCTTCAAGATAGCCCCGATGAAATTCCGTCCCTGTATAAAAAAATTACCGAAGAACATTTAGATCTCGTTTCGGGGTGGAAAAAGAAACGTTTTGATTCTAAAATACGCAAAAACCTACCTTCAAAACTCTTTAATGCTGTCGCTAGAAAAACTTCTGGATTAAAATTACATGATTTTAATTGTGGACTAAAAGCATACCGAAAGAAAGTCGTAAAAAACATAGATGTTTATGGTGAAATGCATCGATACATACCCGTTTTAGCCAAAAATGAAGGTTTTTACCGTATTGATGAGCAAGTGGTACAACACCAAGCCAGAAAATACGGTAAAACTAAATTTGGAATGAGTCGCTTTGCCAATGGGTTCTTAGATTTAATTACCATTTGGTTTTTAAATAAGTTTGGTAAACGACCTATGCATTTATTTGGATTATTAGGGACAATTATGTTCATGATTGGCTTTGGATTTTCTGTGTATTTAGGTATTGACAAACTTTTTATTCACCCTACTGGTCGATTAATTACTGATAGACCTCAATTTTTCTTGGCCTTAACGACCATGATTATTGGAACATTATTATTTTTAGCAGGATTTTTAGGAGAGATTATCTTGCGAAATAGCAGTCAACAAGATCGCTATAAAATTAGTGAAAGTTTACCATAATAAATAGGAGTAAAAGCAGGCATAAATTTATGCATTATGAATAAGGAAGAAATTTTATCTAAAGCAACATCGTGGTTGGAAGAACCTTATGACCACGAAACGCAACAAGCTGTTCGGGAATTAATTCAAGCAGATGGTGACGAACTCAAGGATAGTTTTTATAAAGACATTGCTTTCGGCACAGGAGGCATGAGAGGTATCATGGGGCCAGGTACAAATAGAATTAATAAATATACCCTTGGAAAAGCCACCCAAGGACTTTCAAATTACCTACACAACACCTTTCCTGGAAAGGCATTGAAAGTCGCGATTGCCTACGACTGTCGTCACAATTCTAAAGCGTTTGCCGCTACGGTTGCCGACGTGCTTTCTGCCAATGGTATAGAAGCCTTGGTATTTGACGATTTGAGAACCACCCCAGAATTATCCTTTACCGTACGACACTTACAATGTGATGCAGGCATCGTTTTAACCGCATCGCACAACCCACCTGAATATAATGGGTATAAAGTATATTGGAATGATGGTGGGCAAATTGTACCTCCACATGATAAAAACATCATCGAAGAGGTCAATAAACTCCATGTTAAGGACATTAAGTTTAACGGTCAACCATCCTTAATAAAATCAATCGGAAAAGAAGTTGACCAAGCCTTTGTACAAGCTTGTGTTAAAAATGGGACTTTCGATATCCCGAATAAAAACAACCTCACGATTGTATTTACGCCACTTCACGGAACGTCAATTATGTCGATCCCTGAAGTTCTTAAAAAGGCGGGCTATAAAAACGTACACATCGTTAAGGAACAACGTAAACCGGATGGAGATTTTCCAACCGTAGCCTCACCCAATCCTGAAGAACCAGAAGCCCTTAAAATGGCTATGGAATTAGCAGAAAAAGTCAAAGCAGATATTGTAATAGGTACAGATCCTGACTCGGATAGATTAGGCATTGCGGTACGTGATCTTCAACAAAAACTAGTCTTACTAAATGGTAATCAAACCATGGCAGTCATGACTAATTTCTTGCTCAATGAACGCTATCAAACAGGAAAATTAGATGGAACACAATTCATTGGAACAACCATTGTCTCCACAAATTTAGTGAATGAAATTGCCAAAAGTTTCAATGTTGAAAGTAAAGTAGTCCTTACTGGCTTTAAATGGATTGCTAAACTCATTAAAGATGCAGAAGGTAAACAAGAATTTATTGGAGGAGGAGAAGAGAGTTTTGGTTATATGGTTGGCGATTTCATACGGGATAAAGATGCGGTAACGTCTACCCTTCTCGCTTGTGAAATTGCCTTGGATGCAAAAAACAACAATGGAAGTTTTTATCAAGAACTTATCAAGCTCTATAAAAAACACCATTACTACAAAGAACATCTCATTTCTTTAGTCAAAAAAGGAGCTGATGGGGCAGCACAAATTGACCAAATGATGAAAGCGTTCCGCAATTCACCATTGCGTACCTTAGATAAATCGCCCGTTATTTTTGTATACGATTACCTAACTTCGGTTTGTACCAACCTACGAACAGGAGTACAATGTGCCATTGAGTTACCAAAATCTAATGTATTAATTTATGAAACTGAAGATGGAACGCGTTTAGCTGTACGACCTAGCGGAACGGAACCTAAAATAAAATTTTATTTCAGTGTCCAACTTCAACTAGAAAAAACAGAAGACGCAATGCGCATCGAACGCTTACTTGATCAAAAAATTGAGCGAATTATCAAGGACCTGAAATTGAACTAATGCAGTATTTTAAGAAAATTATCCGCTATGCCTTACCGTATAAAATTTACGGTATGCTAAATATTATTTGTAATGTTTTTTATGCTGCATTTAGCGGCTTAGCTTTTATGGTCTTAATGCCGCTGTTACAAGTAATTTTTAAACCAGATGCGAAGCGAATCACCGTCAAACCCGTATATCAAGGAATTACTAAAGCAGGAGAGTATTTCAATGACTCGATGAGCTATTTCATTACCGAAATTGCAGGTGAAGACCAATCTAAAGCACTCGTGGTTGTAATATTACTCGTTATTTGCGTATTTTTTCTTAAAAATATTTTTGGTTACCTCGCAATGTATTTCATTACATTTTTGCGCAATGGGGTTCTTAAAGATATTCGCAATGACCTTTATGACAAAACCATTCACTTGCCTCTATCCTATTTTTCTGAAAAACGAAAAGGAGATATTATGGCCAGAATCGGAACCGATGTTCTTGAAATTCAACACTCTTTTTTATCAATTTTAGAATTGTTGTTTAGAGAACCGCTTACCATTATTTTTACCATAATTTTCATGCTCACTTTAAGTCTTAAATTGACCATTTTTGTCTTTGTGTTCATTCCTATCTCAGGATTTGTTATTTCCTTAATCGGAAAAAGTCTCAAGCGAAAATCAGATAAAGTTCAGCGTGAACAAGGGTATTTCCTATCCCTTTTAGAAGAAACGCTTGGTGGTTTACGTATCATTAAAGGATTCAATGCAGAAAGTATATTCAATACAAAATTCCGTGAATCAACGGAACGTTTTAACAAGTATTCGAACAGTTTGCTCAATAGAACAAATCTTGCCAGCCCTACAAGCGAATTTCTAGGGATAGCGGTTATTTCTGTATTATTGTGGTATGGAGGTCGATTAGTCTTAGTAGAACAAACTTTGCAAGGAGAGGCTTTTTTAGCATTTATGGGATTAGCCTATAATATTTTAACCCCTGCAAAAGCAATTTCAAAAGCCAGTTATAGCGTCAAGAAAGGAAACGCAGCTGCCGAAAGGGTGCTAGAAATTATTGAAACTGAAGATCCCCTAAAGGATAAGGTGGACGCAAAAACGCTTCCCTTTTTTAGTCGTGATATTGTCTTTGATAAAATTTCTTTCAAGTATGACAGCGACTATGTTTTAAGAGACTTTTCCTTATCGATAAAAAAAGGACAAACCGTCGCATTTGTAGGTCAATCGGGATCTGGAAAATCAACCCTTGCCAATCTCATCACACGATTTTATGACATCAACGAAGGCGCCATAAAAATTGATGGATTTAACCTAAAAGATGTGAGCAAAGCGTCCTTGCGTGCCCAATTAGGTATCGTCACGCAAGACGCAATTTTATTTAATGACTCCGTAGCGAACAATCTTCTCTTAGGTAAACCTGACGCGAGTGAAGAACAGATTGTTGAGGCTTTGAAAATTGCCAATGCCTATGAATTTGTTAAAGAATTGCCCAAGGGTATTCATACTAACATTGGAGACGGTGGTGGAAAATTATCAGGAGGTCAAAAACAGCGCTTAAGCATTGCACGCGCCGTACTTAAAAATCCGCCTATTATGATTTTAGACGAAGCTACTTCTGCCTTAGATACCGAATCAGAACAGCTTGTTCAAAAAGCCATCGAGCAACTGATGCAAAATCGAACATCCATCGTGATTGCACATCGTCTTTCAACCATTCAAAATGCTGATAATATCGTTGTATTACACAAGGGGAAAATTGTAGAACAAGGGAAACATGAAGAACTTTTACAGCGAAAAGGGACCTATGCTAAACTTGTAAATATGCAATCCTTGACCTAAATGTATGCGTATGAACTGTATTGAGAGTTTAAAATGGAGGTATGCTTGTAAAAAGTTCAACAATGATCGCTTATTGTCTGATCAACAAATTCAATTACTCAAGGAAGCCTTTACTTTAACAGCCACTTCCTTTGGATTACAACCCATTAAATTGATTGTCATACAACATAAAAAACTACAAGAATCTTTAGTTGAACACGCCTATAATCAATGGCAAATTGCCAATGCCTCTCACCTACTTGTTCTTTGTATCCAAGATTATTTCACCTTAGATGACATCGACAAATACTTCGATTTAGAACAAAATATACGTGGGACATCTGAGCAAATTTTAGCTAAATACAGGCAACAACTCAAAGATATTTTCAAGCATAAATCGACCGAAGAAATACATCAACTAGCTATAAACCAAGCCTATATAGCCCTAGGAAATTTGATGACAGTCTGTGCTATAGAAAAGATCGATACCTGCCCGATGGAAGGGTTTAATGCCCAAAAATTTGATGAAATTTTAGCGTTAAAAAGTAAAAATTTGAAATCCGTGCTACTATTACCTGTTGGTTTTAGAGCGGACGATGATTTTATGAGTAGCTTAGAAAAGGTTAGAAAACCTTTACACGAAAGTATCATTGAAATCAAAGATTAAATAAATTGTCATAGAAACGTAAAGAATCTTAACATACACAATGTGTATAATTAATAATATCGCTCCTATTACAGGATCGAACAAAACAACAACATATGCCTTTAACATCAATAGAACCAAAACAAATCTGGAAAAACTTCAGTAAACTTAACGCAGTGCCAAGAGCTTCCAAAAAGGAAGAACAGGTGATTGCTTTTATGATAAAATTTGGGAAAGATTTAAACTTACCTACCATTGCTGACCCAGTGGGAAATGTCATCATTAAAAAACCCGCCACAAAAGGTATGGAAAATCGGAAACCGATAGTCTTACAATCCCACTTAGACATGGTACATCAAAAAAATAACGATACACAATTTGACTTTAGTAGTCAAGGAATCGAGATGTTTGTCGACGGTGATTGGGTAAAAGCGAAAGGAACCACGTTAGGGGCTGACAATGGACTTGGTGTTGCAGCCATTATGAGTATTTTAGAGTCTGATACAATTGCCCATCCTGCTATAGAAGCCCTTTTTACGATAGATGAAGAAACTGGAATGACCGGAGCAATGGGCTTAGAAGCTGGGTATTTACAAGGAGAAATCTTATTGAACTTAGACACTGAAGACGACCATGAAATTGGGGTAGGATGTGCCGGTGGTATTGATATTACGGCTACAAAAACCTATACAACGCAACCGATAGACCCGTCGAGTACTGCATATCAAATTACCGTAAAAGGTTTACGAGGAGGACATTCTGGAATGGATATTCACAAAGGTTTTGGTAACGCCAATAAATTAATGAACCGCATTTTAAATGCACTTTACCCAACGTGTTCAATAGCATCCATTGATGGAGGTGGATTGAGAAATGCAATTCCAAGGGAAAGCAATGCTATTATAACGAGTAAAGCTGATCTTACCTCAAGTTTTGAAGCGATTAAAAAAGCAATTATTGATGAGTATATCAGCATAGAACCAGAAATTATCATCAGCATAACCCCATGTGATCAACCAACTTCTCAAATGTCAACTGAAGCGGCAAGGGTTCTACTTGATGCCATATACGCGATACCAAACGGCGTGTTTCGCATGAGTCCAGATATAGCAGATCTAGTTGAAACTTCCAATAACCTCGCTAGGGTACTTGTTGAGAATGGCGAAATTCAACTTTTGTGTTTGACACGAAGTTCTGTCGAATCAGGGAAAGAAAATTTAACTAATCAAATTGAGGCCGTATTAAGATTGGCTTCGTTTAAAACAACATTATCAGGAAGTTATCCGGGATGGAAACCAAATCCGCAATCGGATATCTTAAAAGTGTTACAATCTACCTATACCAAATTATTTAACGAACCCGCTCAAATTTTAGCATGTCACGCAGGTTTAGAATGTGGAATTCTAGGTACAAACTACCCTGAAATGGATATGATTTCCTTTGGACCGACGATCAAAGGAGCCCATTCTCCAGATGAACGTGCATCAATTTCTTCTACCCAAAAGTTTTGGAAGTTTTTGCAAGAAATTTTAGCCAATATCCCTGAAAAGGCATAATCAATGGAAGAACAACTCACCCGTATTAACAAGTACCTCAGCGAAGTCGGCTATTGCTCAAGGCGCGGTGCTGATAAGTTGATCGATAAGGGCAAGGTAAAAATTAACGGACAAATTGCTGTAATGGGCTCTAAAGTGAGTGCCGACGACCACGTTACGGTCGATGGTAAAACCATCGTTCCTAGTAAAGATAAACGAGTATACTTGGCCTTTAACAAACCCATAGGCATAGTCTGTACCACCGATACACGGGTAGAGAAAGATAATATCATTGATTTTATCAATTACCCCAAACGCATATTTCCAATTGGGAGATTAGACAAACCTAGTGAGGGGCTTATTTTCTTAACGGATGATGGAGATATTGTCAATAAGATTCTTCGCGCAAGAAATAATCATGAGAAAGAATACATAGTAACGGTAGATAGGCCGATCACATCGGCCTTTCTAAAAGGCTTAAGTAATGGCGTTCCTATTTTAGATACCGTTACGCGTAAATGCAAAGTAGAACGCATTAATTCACATTCATTCAAAATGATTCTTACCCAAGGACTTAATCGACAAATTAGACGTATGTGTGGATATTTTGAATATCATGTTGTCAAATTAGTTCGTGTCAGAATTATGAACATTAAATTGGATATTCCGATTGGAACATACCGTGATTTAACCATTGCTGAAATTGAAGAGATCCATCGCTTAGCAGAAGATTCAAAGAAAACCTACGATTAATTTTTCACATAACAAGATTGGTTAATCGCAACCTTCTATTTGCAACTAACGTCGCTACGAGCTCGTATATACCTATTTTTTTTAATTACTACCGAAGAGCTAGCGACTTATGCCTTTGAAAATACAAAACTCAGAAAAAAACACGTACTCTTTGTCTTAAGTTTTATTTTAAACCATACTGTACCTAATTAATTTATCGGTCACACACTTCCCCTAATTTAATGAATACAACCACCTATTCGCCGTAAAAACTAGTTCATAAAACCCCATCCATCGCATTAGCCTATCTCTTTTTTAATTCACTACAATTAAGTATCTTAGTCGTTTACGGTTTCATTTTTTACGCATTAACTTTAATACCACATAAACTATGAAAAATCTATGCTACAGCTTTCTAATTGCAGGACTCATTCTCTCTTGTAACCAGCCGGATAAAACCGCCTCAAAAATAAGCGAAACACCAACCAATGAAACCGCTAAAAAAACAACGCTCAACACTAACTTAAAGGCAATCGATACCGATGAAGCATTAATCGCTACAGCATTAATGGCTGTTCCTGAAGAAAGCAGAGCAGAATCAACTGTGATTGGCTATAATATGAAAGGCGAGTTTGTAACCCTAAAAGAAGGAACCAATCATTTTATTTGTCTTGCAGATGATCCAACTAAAGATGGATTTAGTGCGGCTGCATATCATAAGGATTTAGAACCATTTATGGCTAGAGGCCGTGAATTAAAAGCCGAAGGGAAAAATGCAAAAGAAATATTTGATATTCGTGAAAAAGAAGTCAAGGCAGGTATATTACCAATGGGTAAAATGGGAACAACCTTACATATTTACTACGGTGCTAAAACTTTATATAATCCTGAAACTTCGGAAGTAGATGGTGCTCAATACCGGTATGTGGTTTATCTTCCCTTTGCCACTGCCGCTTCAACGGGTCTTCCAGAAAAGCCTATTGCAGGTAATCATCCATGGATTATGGACCCAGGAACACATCGAGCACATATTATGATTTCTCCCTTAAAAGGGGACTAACGAATCTATTTCTAGAAATACTGAACCTAAAAAACATTCCTTGCAAAGAAAAAGTCAGTTTACTGCTAAGGACTTCTTTTTAACTACGTTCTAGAAACCCTGATATTAGCATCTGCGAATTAACAAAGAAACATGAATTGGTGTTGTGACCCTAAACTTAATTTTTCTGTTTTTAGCAACAGAATTAGTCAGCAAGAAATAAGACAACCATTTGCTAAATCGATTTAAGGCGAGAAAAAAGACCTGTATGCAGGTTACAATAAGTTCAAGAATCTCTGTGATAAGGTATATGACCATACACAATGAGGCCGATGATTTTTTTAAAATTCAATTTTAAAAAAACCTCGCGGGTGTAGATAGCGCTAATTCAACCATAATAAAAACAGGATAAATTGGCTTTTTTTCGTAGATATTGCCGCTTTTAAAATATTCATCTTACCTTTGATTTTAGCAGAAATAGGACTGTGTTTAACACTTAATAAAGAGGGGTATGAAAGATCTTGAAACCCGTAAAGATATTTGTCAACTCGTTGATACGTTTTATGCAAAAGTAACGACTGATCCAAAAATTGGATATTTCTTCACAAAAGTGGCTGCCATAGATTTAGTACAGCACCTCCCAATTATGTATAATTTTTGGGAAAGTACCATTCTTGGTAATCATGTTTATAAAGGAAATCCCATGCTTACTCATTTGTCCTTAAACAAAAAGTCCCCTTTAAAACAAGAACATTTTGACCGATGGCTCTTTCTATGGAAAGAAACCATCGGTGAATTATACGAAGGTGTCAATGCGACCAAGGCAATTTCTCTCGCTGAACAAATTGGAGGCTTAATGCTCTTTAAAATTGAAAAGCAGCGATGATATTGTTCATGATAATAGACCACAGATTCATCGCATTGATTACATTAACTCAATTTTTTATCAGAAAGTCAAAACCAGCCACACAAATCTAAAAAGTCACTACTTACCGTAGGCTTGCCAAACTTGCCTTTAAGGTTTCAATCTTTGCCAAAGCGTCACTCTCTTTTTTCTTTTCACTGGCAACTACATTATCAGGGGCATTAGAAACAAAACGCTCATTGCTCAATTTCTTCTGTACAGATTTTAAAAACCCTTCCGTATAGCTGAGTTCTTCTTTTATTTTTTCGATTTCTGCCTCAATATTAACCGCACCTTTCAGTGGAATAAAATACTCATTTGCTTTTACTCTAAAGGACATCGCTCCTTCTACTGCAGATTCAACATAAGTAATCTCTTTAATATTACATAGTTTTTCAATTAAACCATCAAATGTAGGTGCGATGTGATCCTGATTAATTACAGACATCATTAAACTATCTTTAAACGAGATTTGCTTATCCTTTCTTAAATTACGAACTGATGAAATTACCTCTTTAGCTATTTCAAATTCGTTAATTAATGAAGTTGACCCTGGTTTATTTTCTGGCCAAGTAGCAATCATCAATGCTTGTTCTGGACTTCGTTCACATATATGTTGCCATATTTCTTCGGTTAAAAAAGGCATAAAAGGGTGAAGAATTTTAAGGTTTTTCTCTAATAGATCTATGGCAGCTAAATAGGTCGTTTTATCGATGGGTGCACCATAAGCGGGTTTAATCATTTCCAAAAACCACGAACAAAAATCCTCCCAAACTAATTTATAACACGTCATTAATGCGTCTGAGAGTCTGTATTTACTAAAATGATCTTCAATTTCAGCCAATGCTGACTGAAATTTTGCTTCATACCAAGCAATGGCAGTTTTACTCGTATCCGGTTGCGCAATTGCTTGATCTATATCCCATCCTTTAATCAAACGAAACGCATTCCAAATCTTATTGGCAAATGATTTTCCTTGAGCGCATAAAGCTTCATCAAACATCAAATCATTTCCCGCAGCGGAACTTAGAAGTAAACCTACTCGTACGCCATCCGCTCCATAATCATCAATTAATTTTAATGCATCAGGTGAATTCCCTAGGGACTTCGACATTTTTCTACGTTGCTTATCGCGCACTAACCCAGTTAAATATACATTTTCAAAGGGTTTTTCCCCTTTAATTTCATAGCCTGCCATGATCATTCGAGCCACCCAGAAGAAAAGTATATCAGGCCCTGTTACTAAGTCATTGGTTGGATAATAATAATTAATCTCCTCATTTTCAGGATCCAAAATTCCATTAAAAACACTCATTGGCCATAACCATGAAGAAAACCAAGTATCAAAAACATCCTCGTCTTGTCTCAAATCGGATAGTTGCAGGTTTTCAGCCTTTTTAACATCGCTGAGTGCCAAAACTTTTTTAGCTTCAATAAGTGCTTCTTCCTTTGAAGCAGCCACCACAACGTCATTTTTATCATCACTAAAATAATACGCTGGAATTTGCTGGCCCCACCACAATTGCCTAGAAATATTCCAATCACGTATATTTTCCATCCAATGCCGGTAGGTATTCTCAAATTTTTGAGGAAATAACTTAATGCTCTTCTCTTCTAACACAGCTTTCAAGGCTGGTTTTGCGAGTTCTTCCATTTTTAAAAACCACTGATCCGATAAGCGAGGTTCTATTACAGCTTTGGTTCGTTCACTGGTTCCCACTTTATTGAGATGGGGTTCTGTTTTTACTAAATACCCTTTTTCTTTAAGTTCTTCACTAATGGCTTTTCGTACAACAAATCGATCTTGTCCCTCATAGTGAAGACCATAACTATTTAAAGTAGCATCTTCATTAAAAATATCAATCACCTCCAGTCCATGTTTATCTCCCAACATTTTATCATTTTCATCATGTGCTGGTGTAACTTTTAAGCAGCCTGTCCCAAATTCAAGATCTACATAGCTATCCTCAATAATCGGTATAACTCTATTACACAAAGGAACAATTGCATTTTTACCTTTGAGATGTGTATAACGTTCGTCATCAGGATGAATACAAATGGCGGTATCCCCTAAAATCGTTTCAGGCCTGGTAGTTGCAATGGTTATTTTTTCATTGCTTCCTTCTATTTGATAAGCGAGATAATACAACAATCCTTGACGTTCTTCATAAACCACCTCTTCATCAGACAGTGTCGTTTTCGCTTCAGGATCCCAATTCACCATTCGGTATCCGCGATAGATAAGTCCCTTTTTATATAAATCAATAAAAACTTTTATGACACTTTGGCTCATGTCATCATCCATCGTGAATTTAGTTCTTTCCCAATCACACGAACAGCCCAATTTTTTAAGTTGTTCTAAAATCACTCCGCCATATTCTCTAGTCCAATCCCAAGCATGTTCCAAAAATTCCGACCGGGTTATTGCTGATTTTTCGATACCCGCAGCTTTTAATTTCGCAACCACTTTCGCTTCGGTAGCGATAGAAGCATGATCAGTCCCTGGCACCCAACAAGCATTTTTTCCTTGTAATCGCGCTCTTCGAATCAGTACATCTTGAATGGTGTTATTTAACATATGTCCCATATGCAATACTCCAGTTACATTGGGTGGTGGAATAACAATGGTATAGGGTGTCCGCTCATCAGGTGTTGACCTAAAATACTTGTGTTTCATCCAGTAATCGTACCATTTTTGCTCTACTTTACTAGCGTCATATTTTGAAGGAATCTCCATAGGGTTCAGTGCTTTTTTTATATAAGGGACAAAGTTACAATTAAACCCCATTTTAAAAAACTTAGCACATACCTTATTTTATGAAAAGCACAAACCATCCATACCAAACTATATTTTTAAGGAAAATTTATAATAGACTGCCAAGTTTAGCGTTAAAAATGCATTAACTTTACGGAGTATTTATCATTTAAAATTATAGTAATGAAAAATCTAATATTTATTTGTTTGTTAACCTTAGTTACAATCCCATCGTTCGCTCAAACGAATGACTCCAAAGCACCTAAATTTAAGTTTGACGCTAAAGAGGTTGATTTTGGAACGATTGAACGTGATTCAGAAGGAATTGTTTCTTACACTTTCACCAATGTTGGCAAATCACCTTTAATCATCTCCAAAGTAACTGGAAGTTGTGGATGTACTGTACCTTCTACTCCTAAAGAACCCATTATGCCAGGACAAAAAGGTGAGATTAAAGTAAAATATGACACGCATCGCGTAGGAAAAATTTCTAAAAGCATAACGATAATATCCAATGCTGATCGCCCATCAATTACCGTTTCAGTACGCGGTTTAGTTAAACCCAAAAGCGCGTTGAGTCTTTTAGAAAAGAAAGAGAAAAGCATGATTCAAGAGAAATAAACAAGAAACACGTATAATTCACCTTTCACCTAAAAAAGCACCAAGACTACGTCGCGTCTTGGTGCTTTTTTGTGTAAATAAGATTAGCCTTTCCCGAATAATTCTTGTAATCGAAAAGAATAATTCAACTTTTCATTTAATCGTTGCACGATTAAATGAATTTTTCGCCCATCTTTAGTCGATAATATATGTATAATCTCCTCCATACGCATATCTTTCGCATCCCTTCCGTTTATCTTAACAAGTATATCTCCTTCTTGAAGCCCAGCCTTTTCTGCTGGCGAGTCTTTACGTATATGAGCAATTTGATAAGATTTTTTAAACGAAAACACATAACTAAACTGAAGGCTTGATTTAGAAACTCGACTTGAAGATTCGCTAGAAGCTTCCATTTGAACAATTCCCAAATTCGAAACACGTTCACTAAATAACAGGGGCCCCGTGTGCATCAATTCCACTCCACTCATATTATAATAAAAAGCACTATTATAATATCGTCGATTTTTTCGCAAGGTGATTTTTTTATTCCGGTAGTCTATAATTGGCTTAAAACGCTTTAAAATTTCAGCTCCTAAGGTTCCATTTCTTCCTGGTTGCTTATATACGGATGTTATTGAAGTTGAATCAGGATAAGAAGCAATAGGCTCTTCAAAACTAAACCCACCAAGCCGAAAAGTTTTAATCCGACCTCTTTTACCATAAATATTACCACTTAACCCTCGACCTAAGAAATCATTAAAATTATCCTTTGGAATCACGATATTCTCATGAGATTGGCTAAACAACCACAACGCATCTCCACCCCCAGAATCAATTAATAATTTAACCCTTACTTGACGCCCTTCATGATCAATCACTTCGCCAATGATATAAGGCTTATTTTGATAAAAATCTAAATCAAATGTTTCACAATCTTGACAGTCTTTATACACATAATCAGATGGATTATTAAAGGTAATTCGTTTTGTACTGTAATTAATTTCAACGATAAAATCATTAAATAATTCACTCCCTATAATACCATTTATATCAATTCCCATCCTATTTGACAGGTCAAATTCATCTCCTGTTATCGCGTAAATTTTGTGATTTCTATTAGTTATTTTCCCTAGCTTAAAGGTATTACCCGTTGATTCGAGTGCCGACAAGTAATCACCTTCTCCTAAACCTCTAATTCTAATTTCTTCAATTTTTTGCAATTTGAGTGAATCCTGAACATTTAGGTTAAACAGCAGTGATTGATCAACCCCTGTATCCAATATGAAGTTTAAATTACTACCATTGACCTCAACAGGCAATATGATTAAATTATTAATAAGTTTAAAGGAAATTGTCTGGCTTTTAGTATTCGCTGGGAGCAAAAATACATCTTGGGAATAACTACTAAAAGACATTCCAAAATACAAGAATACGATATAAATCTTCCCCCTCATAATCACAATTGTCTTTCAAGATAAGAAGATTTTTGATATAATTCAAATTAATTCACTGACACCTTTATATTAAATGCACATTCAATTTATAAATAGGTTAAAATATTCCAATATTTTTTTGCACTTTTGCCTTCATAATTGATAATAATTTCCTCATGCCAACAATATCACATAAAGGGGCTAATATGCCTCAGTCACCGATTAGAAAATTAGTACCTTATGCTGAAGCAGCCTATAAAAAAGGTAAAACAGTTTATCATTTAAATATAGGTCAACCGGACATCAAAACTCCAGTTGTAGCCTTAGATGCAGTTAAAGTTCACTCATTAGACATTCTAGCCTACACACGTTCTGAAGGTTCTGATGCCTATAGAGAGAAAATTGCTGCCTATTATGCAAAACATGACATTATCGTTGATAAATCAGATATTATTGTGACTACAGGCGGTAGTGAAGCATTGTTATTTGCATTCGGAAGCACGATGGATACAGGTGATGAAGTAATCATCCCCGAACCATTTTACGCTAACTATAATGGTTTTTCAATTTCCTCTGGAGTTAATGTCGTACCTGTTATATCTAAAATTGACGACAATTTTGCCTTACCTCCCATCGAAGAGTTTGAAAAATTAATTACTCCTAAGACCAAAGCCATTCTCATTTGCAATCCAGGTAATCCCACGGGATATCTCTATTCGAAGGAAGAGATTAAAAAATTAGCGGAAATTGTAAAAAAACACAACCTATTTTTAATTGCAGATGAAGTATATCGAGAATTTGTCTATGATGGAGAAGAACATTATTCAATACTTCAAGAACCTGGACTAGAAGACTACGCCATCGTTATTGACTCCGTATCAAAAAGATACAGCATGTGCGGAGCTCGTATAGGATGTATCGTTTCAAAAAACAAAGAAGTAATAGCTACAGCGCTTAAATTTGCACAAGCGAGATTAAGTCCACCCACCTTAGCACAAATCGCAAGTGAAGCTGCATTAGATACTCCACAACAATACTTTGACGATGTTATTTCCGAATACGTATCACGAAGAAACACCTTAATTGAGGAATTAGAAAAAATTGATGGAGTAAAGATTGGTAAGCCTAAAGGTGCCTTCTATTGTATTGTTGAATTACCTGTTAAAAATTCTGATGACTTTGCACAGTGGCTCCTAGAAGAATTTGATATTAATGGCGAAACCATTATGGTTGCACCCGCTGGTGGTTTCTATTCAACTCCTGGCGTTGGATTAAATCAAATACGAATTGCCTATGTTTTAAACAAAGAGAGTTTGATTAAAGCAGTGCATATCTTAAAAGAAGCCTTAAAGGTTTATAAAGATTAGTGAATATACAAGTTGACAAATCACTCAAAGCTTACAATACCTTTGGTATTGATGTGACCGCTGCTCAATTTATCGCTGTTTCTTCAGTGGATGAATTAAGAGCAGTGGTCGATAAGCAAAAATCGCTATTCATTCTCGGGGGCGGTAGCAATATGTTACTTGTAGATGATATTGCTCAATTAGTAGTTCAACTAAATATAAAAGGAATACAAATTGTCGATCAAACGAGTGATCACGTTATCGTTGACGTTTCCGCTGGTGAAAACTGGCATGAATTTGTACTGTGGTGCTTGGAGCGAAATTATGGTGGACTAGAAAACCTGTCCTTAATCCCAGGAAATGTAGGGACAGCCCCTATTCAAAATATTGGCGCATATGGTGTTGAGCTTAAAGATCGGATGGTTAGTCTCGAAGCACTTCACATAGCAACCAATACGATCCATACATTTAGCAATGCAGATTGCAAATTTGGTTATCGGAATTCTATCTTTAAAGAAGAGTCCAAAGGTGAATTCATCATTATTTCGGTTCGTTTTAAATTGACCAAGAAAAATCATGTGCTCAACAGTGCTTATGGTGCCATTAATACAGAATTATCATTCATGGGGATAAAGGATCCAAGCATCCAGGATATCGCTAAAGCAGTGATAAGAATTCGACAACAAAAATTACCAGACCCCAAGGTATTAGGTAATAGCGGTAGTTTTTTCAAAAACCCCATCATCAGTATGGAACAATTTGAACAATTAGTATCTACGCATCCAGACATCCCACACTACCCTGTTTCTTCTACTACCGTAAAGGTTCCTGCTGGCTGGCTCGTGGAACAATGTGGATTTAAAGGTCAACGTTTTGGCGATGCAGGTGTACATAAAAAACAAGCTTTAGTACTCGTAAATTACGGGCAAGCCAAGGGGCATGAAATTTTAGCATTAGCAAAAAACATCCAAGCAGCAGTCAAGGAAAAATTTGGTATTCCTATCGAGGCAGAAGTAAATATTTTACCCTAACCCACTCTTACGACAAGAGTATCAATTGCTGAACACTGTCCTTTTCAAATACAGTTGGATATAGATCCTTCATTAAATAGTGATATTCAAAGTCTATTTCTAGTGCACTTTTAATATGAGACAGTCCTAATTCTTCCTTATCTAAAATACAATACAAACATCCAATTCTATATTCGATCTCTGCATATTCGTCATGGTGCTTTTTAGCTTGATTTAAGATATCAATAGCATCTTTAAATTCACCTAAAAAATGGAAGACGTCGGCTAATGCGATAAAAACACCTAAACTATAATCTTCAAGGTCTAAACACTTTTTGTATGCCACTGCCGCTTCCTCAAAAAGATTCAGTTTTATATTAATTTCAGCAAACCGCATCCAATAGATTGAATTTTTATCATCTATCAACAAGGCTTTATTTATAAAATACAGTGCCTTTTGATGATTTCCAATATGCATACACAAGTTAGTCAACGCAAGCCACCCTTTATCTAACAATGGATCTTCTTTAACCGTAATATTGTAATACTTTAACGCTGTTTTGTAATCACCTAAGTGTTCATAACAAGATCCAATACGCAAATAAATGAAAGACGAGCCATCATCGAGATTTACAGCGTGCAAATAGTTTGCAATTGCCTCTTCATACCGTTTGAGTTCTTCTAGAGTTTTAGCTTTTTCTAAATACGCACCAACAAAATGTTCATCAATTAAAATGGAGTAATCAAATGATTTTAAAGCTTCTTCGTACTCCCCTTCAATAAAGTATTGACGTCCTAGTTGATGCCACGCTATTTCACTATACGGATCTTTTTCAATATACGACAACAAATACAAAATGGCTTCTTGATGTTGACCTTCCATATCAAAACAGTAAATCACATTGTATAAAGATGAATAATCGTCAAACTCAACATCAATGCATTTGGCAAAATTTAAGCGCGCCGTTTCAAAGTCCTCTAAGAACAAATATTCCATGCCTATGAGTGATAGAATGTCTGCAGGATCATCGGTATATAAAAGCGCAGATTGCAATGCTTCAATAGCCTCTTTGTGTTTGTCCTTTTTAGAGAACAACGTTGCTTTATGTAAAAAAACTTGTTCGTTTAAAGGTTCAATTTCTTCTAAATCTGCTAACAATACTTCAGCCTTGTCTATTTTTTCTTCGTAGAGTAATACCTCTACGTGAACCAACTTCAAGGTAACAGACCCTGGGTGTTGTCTCATGCCCAGTTCTAAGGCTTTTTTCGCTAACGACATTTTACCCACATTCATATAATGAACAATGATCTCTTCAAACTCTGTAGCATCAAAAAAATAGACACTATTCGTTTTCAGCATTGATTCAAATTTTGCTAGTGGTAAATCGTCTTCACTATCTGAAAATAGATGCATATAATGAGGTTTTCTTGCTTTTTTAAAAATAGTATAACATTTATTTTAAGTCCCTCTAAAACAAACATTGTTGTTAACAAATTAATTAACATGTTATAAACTGATTATCATGTCAAAAAAAATTGTAATTTTGTTCTCCAAATAACGCTTTTGACTGCGCGAATGGCTAAAAAGACTTTACTAAACGAGAAAGATATCCACATCATCCTGCATCGTCTTGCATGTCAACTTATTGAAAATCACAATGATTTTAAAAATACAGTAATCATAGGATTACAACCTAGAGGAATATTTCTTGCTAATAGGTTAACGCAAATTTTGCAAGAAGATTATAAGGTACGTGATATTAAGTTGGGACATCTCGATATAACATTTTATCGGGACGATTTTAGACGAAGAGATGAACCGTTGGAGGCAAGCAGCACCGACATTGATTTTATCATTGAAAATCAACATGTTGTGCTCATTGATGACGTATTGTATTCTGGAAGAAGTGTTCGTTCTGCCTTGACAGCTTTACAGTCTTACGGCAGACCAACTTCTGTAGAATTATTAGTTTTAATTGACCGCAGATTTAGCAGACATCTCCCCATACAACCAAACTATCGAGGTAGACAAGTTGATGTAATCAACTCTGAAAAGGTCAAAGTATCATGGCGGGAAAACGATAAAAAAGACGCCGTTTTTATATTAAGCAATGCATAAATGAAGGAGTTAACTACAGATCATTTACTAGGAATAAAATACCTACAAAAAGAAGATATCGATCTGATTTTCAAAACTGCAGATCACTTTAAAGAGGTAATTAATCGGCCTATTAAGAAAGTCCCATCACTTCGAGATATCACCATTGCCAATTTATTTTTTGAAAACAGCACTCGCACCAAATTATCTTTTGAACTCGCCGAAAAACGACTATCAGCAGATATTATAAATTTTTCTGCCGCCCAATCCTCAGTAAAAAAAGGAGAAACACTCATTGACACGGTAAATAATATCTTATCCATGAAAGTGGATCTCATTGTCATGAGACATTCACAAGTAGGCGCAGGTGTTTTTCTATCTAAACACGTTAAGGCAAAAATTATCAACGCTGGTGACGGAGCGCATGAGCACCCTACTCAAGCCTTACTAGACACCTATTCCATTCGCGAAAAATTAGGTACCGTTGCAGGGAAAAAAGTTGTCATAATTGGAGATATTTTACACTCGCGTGTAGCACTATCAAACATATTCGCCTTGTTAAAACAAGGTGCAGAGGTAAAAGTATGCGGACCAGTAACCCTGATTCCAAAGCACATACGCAGCTTAGGAGTCAGTGTAGAAACGGACCTAAAAAAAGCGTTAACTTGGTGTGATGTAGCCAATGTCCTTCGAGTACAACACGAAAGAATGGACATCAAGTATTTCCCCTCTGTGAGAGAATATACTCAACAATTTGGAATTAATGCCGAATTGCTACACTCCCTTAAAAAAGAAATCGTTATCATGCACCCAGGGCCTATAAACCGAGGGGTAGAGATTACGAGTGACGTGGCAGACTCAAATCAGTCAATAATACTAAACCAAGTAGAAAATGGGGTAGCCATTCGGATGGCTGTAATCTACCTACTTGCACAAAAAATAAAAAATTGATCATTGAAGAACTCGAAATAGCGACCCAGTTTAAGAACGAAAATAACTCATTTACAGAGTTTTACAACGAGTTTAAACGTAATTATGACCTGCATAAAAACGTTAATATCATTGTTAATTACTCTGAAGACACGGAGTTAGAGACCGAGAATATCTTGTTATTTTTGAATTATGCCAAAGCTCATCGTAAGAATGGCATGTCTTTTGTACTAGTTGCACCGAACGTTGATAGCGATGAATTGCCTGATAATTTAATGACTGCTCCTACCTTACAAGAAGCTTTAGATATAATTGAACTTGAAAATATTGAACGCGATTTAGGATTTTAATAAACACGACTATATGGTAAAAAAACTACTCTTATTTTTCTTTTTGGTATCACTCTCTTCCACAGTTTTCTCACAGAAAACTGAAAAAAAGGTCGTCAATGATTCATTGATGATTGTAAAGAATATTGTGGCCTCTCCAAATCCCTTTAGCGTTACAACTAAAATAAAATTCGAAGCTGATGCTGTGTTCGAAATTGAATTTTCGGTAAAGGATTTAATTGGAAATGTAGTTCATTTTAAAAAATATAATACCCATATAGGCACGAATGTGATTCCTTTTTACAAGGATAAATTATATGCGGGTATCTATATTTATTCTATTAAAACATCAAACGAAATAATTTCTAAACGAATTGTCGTTAAATGAGTATAAAATTGACCATACTAGGATGCCATTCTGCCACTCCGCGAGAGGCAGCGCATCCTACTGCTCAATTTTTAGAAATTAATCACCGATTCTTTTTAATCGATTGTGGCGAAGGAACTCAAATGCAATTGAGAAAATCTAAAATAAAATTCTCGTCAATCAATCACATCTTCATCTCCCATTTACATGGAGATCATTTTTTCGGACTAATAGGCTTGGTTTCAACCTTTGGATTACTAGGAAGAAAAAACGACTTACACATCTTTGGTCCCACCGGACTAATGGAAATAATTCAATTACAATTAAAAGCAACTTCTTCTTATTTGGGATTTAATTTAATTTTTCACGAATTAAATAGCAAGGAGGAAGAACTCATTTTTGAGGATGACCACGTTGAAATTCACACCATCCCACTCAATCATCGGGTATACACAAACGGATTTTTGTTTAAAGAGAAAGTAGGTGAACGAAAATTAAACATCTCAGCTATTAAAGAAAATCCTGAAATAGAGATTTGTGATTATCAACATCTAAAAAATGGTCGCGACTTTGTCCTACAAGATGGTACGGTTATTAAAAACAAACACTTGACATTTAATCCGAATGCGCCATTGTCTTACGCATATTGTAGTGACACCTCTTATAAACCAGCTATTGTCCGTCAAATCAAAAATGTTGATTTACTGTATCACGAATCTACTTTTTTAAAGGATAAGGTAGACCTCGCCGTAATTACAAAACACTCAACAGCCGAAGAAGCGGCTAAAATTGCAAAAGCCGCGAATGTTGGTCAATTAATACTCGGACATTACTCAAGCCGCTATCCCGAAAAAAAACTATTTTTGGAAGAAGCGAAAACCATTTTTGACCAAGTAATCCTCAGTGAAGATGGAAAGGTAATTTCTCTAGAAAATAGTATTTCAAACGCTTTGTGTGTGGCTCATCAAAACTAATACTGATTCGTCGCTATTAAAACCAATGTACAAGCGAGTACTACTTCAATTCCGTTCGCTTCCAATTTTTCAACAAAAGCTTTATTTTCAGTGCCTGGATTAAAAATAACTCTAGCCGGATGTAACCCTATGATATATGCCATATACTCACTTTGATGGATTGGGTTGATATATAGCGTAACCGTATGAATTGGAGGAAACACCGGAAAACCAACATTAATTTCAATACCGTAAATCTCTCCTACGCTCACGCCAATAGCATACACTTGCTCTCCTCGATCCACCAAGCGCTTTACTGCCTTGTTTGAATAGCGATGTTGTTTGGTTGATGCTCCAATAACTAAGGTGGGTTTATGCATAAAACAAAATTACAACGAAGCTTTTTAAGCGTTGTTATTTTTAGGTGGTAAAAAAGAATATAATTTAACACTTTATCAACAATTTCGCAACATTTATGATTAAAATTTGCCGTACAGCCTATTTTTTAAGATATTGCAACGGAAACTAAATTAATTAACCCAATTTATTATGAATAAACGAATTTTATCCCTGTTGGCACTAATCGTACCAATGTTAACTTTTGCACAGGAAACTGTTCCTGTAGAAGGAATTGATCAAAAAATTGATAGAGCATTCGGAAATGCAACGGGATGGTTTGTCGACTTTATCTTTTACAAAATTCCATTTCCAGGTGATATCAATATTTTTTGGGTCTTGTTCCCATTAATTCTTGGAGCTTTGTACTTCACTATCTACTTTAAATTCATCAATATTCGTGGGTTTTTAACATCCGTTAATATTGTTCGTGGTAAGTATGACAAACTTGAATATGGTGGTAAAGTTGAGGTTTCGCCTTCAGAATTTACTGGTGAAACAGACAATCCAGATACCATTCGTGTAGAGGGTAACGACGGAGAAGTTTCACACTTCCAAGCCCTTACAGCAGCCTTATCCGCAACCGTAGGGTTAGGGAATATTGCGGGTGTAGCCATTGCCGTATCTATTGGTGGTGCTGGTGCAACATTTTGGATGATCATCGCTGGTTTACTTGGAATGGCATCTAAATTTGTAGAATGTACCCTAGGGGTTAAATACCGAGATATTGAAGCTGACGGGACCGTGTATGGTGGCCCCATGTATTATTTAACAAAAGGATTAAAATCAAAAGGCCTTGGACGCCTTGGAAAAGTTCTTGCTGCAATCTTTGCAGTATTCGTAATTGGTGGTTCCTTTGGAGGTGGAAACATGTTCCAGGTAAATCAAGCTTTCCAATTAGTAGAAAAAATTACTGGAGGTGACGCTTCTTTCTTACATGGAAAAGGATGGGTTTTTGGACTCGTAATGGCCTTTTTAGTAGGGATTGTTATTATTGGTGGTATCAAAAAAATTGCTAAAGTAACAGACAAAATAGTACCGTTCATGGTCGTTATATATGTAACCGCTTCACTCTTCGTTATCTTTGTAAATTACGATATGATTGGCGATGCTTTTGGTCAAATTTTCCATGGAGCATTTAGCCCAGAAGGAGTTACAGGAGGAGCGGTAGGTGTCTTAATCCAAGGATTTAGACGAGCTGCCTTTTCTAATGAAGCAGGAATCGGCTCTGCATCAATTGCCCACTCAGCTGTAAAAACCAAATACGCAGCAAGTGAAGGAATGGTAGCTTTACTAGAACCATTCATTGACACCGTAGTGGTTTGTACGATGACGGCATTAGTACTTATTATTACAGGAAATGTAACTGCTGAAAATGCATCTTTAAATGATGCACAAGCAATCTTATTAACTTCAGGAGCATTTGAATCTGCTATTTCTTGGTTTCCATACGTATTAACGGTAGCAGTTGTCTTATTTGCTTTTAGTACAATGATTTCTTGGTCCTATTACGGATTCCAAGGATGGTCTTATTTATTTGGACGATCTAAGCGAACTGAATACACCTATAAAATTCTTTTTTGTTTATTCGTTGTTGTGGGTGCAGCAGCAAGCTTAGGCTCAGTTATCGGTTTTTCAGATGCGATGATTTTTGCCATGATGGTTCCAAATATGATTGGTCTAGTCATCCTTGCACCGAAAGTTAAAAAAGAACTTGCTAGATATTTTGCCGTAATAAAGCCGAATAAATGATCTAAAAAGAAGATAAAATGAAATTCAACAAATCCCATTTCTGGTATACAAAAAGCCAACGAAATGGGATTTTGTTTTTGGCTCTTATAATCCTAATCAGTCAAGGCGTCATTATATGGTTTAAATTTCGCCCATCAAAAGTACTTGATACAAATAGTAAAATCGCACAAGCAATCCAAGTAAAAATAGACTCGCTAAAATCCCAAAAATCGAAACGAGAAACTACCCTAAAGATCTATCCGTTTAACCCTTCTTTTCTAACTGATGAGAAAGGCTATAAACTTGGAATGACCCCAGATGAAATAGATCGAATACTCGCACATCGCGCTCAAGGTAAGTTTATTAATTCTGCAAAGGAATTCCAAAAAATTAGTCAAATTTCCGATTCCTTATTAACTGCCATTCAGCCCTACTTCAAATTTCCCACTTGGTTAACTAATCAAAGAGAGCATACCACTATAAAACCTCAACCTAAAACCGCTCCTCGTATTGCTGAGTCGAAAGTTGAGAAACACGTTATAGCGGATTTGAATACAGCAAGTGTTGATGCACTCATTTCAGTTCGTGGTATTGGGAAAAAATTAGCTGATCGCATCGTCAAATATCGAAAAAAATTAGGCGGATTTTCAGTAAACGACCAATTGTATGAAGTTTACTATTTAGATCGGGAAGTTGCCGATAAGGTATTAACGAAATTTAGCGTTTTATCTAAACCTAACATCGTAAAACTCAATATCAATACAGCAAGTTTTAAAGAAGTCTTAAATATTCCTTATATCGATTATGCACTTACCAAAAAGATCTTCGCGTACCGAGACGAAATAGCCGAATACCAATCATTGGTTGAACTGAAAAATATTGAAGGATTTCCGTTAGATAATTTCGAGAGAATAGCCTTATATTTGTCCGTAAAATAATTGACTACAATGAATTTTGATACGACGGGAGAACAAGATATGATCGCCATTTCTGCTAAGGATTTTGCCGAACAAGAAATACGCCCAAATATTATGCATTGGGACGAAACACAAACCTTTCCAATTGAACTGTTTAAAAAAGCAGGCGAAATGGGATTCATGGGGGTATTAGTACCTGATGAATACGGTGGCTCTGGTCTAGGATATCACGAGTATATCATGATTATTGAAGAAATTTCCAAAGTAGATCCATCTATTGGACTCTCTATCGCGGCTCATAATTCTTTGTGTACCGGTCATATTATGTACTTTGGAAATGAGGAGCAAAAGAAACGCTGGCTACCCAAATTAGCAAGTGCCGAATGGATTGGTGCTTGGGGACTTACGGAACACAATACGGGTTCTGACGCCGGAGGAATGAGTACGACCGCAATTAAGGAAGGAGATCACTATATTCTCAATGGAGCTAAGAATTTCATCACCCATGCGATTTCAGGTGATGTTGCTGTTGTAATGGCACGAACTGGTGAAAAAGGAGATTCACATGGAATGTCTGCCTTTGTTGTAGAAAAAGGTACTCCTGGGTTTAGCTCAGGAAAAAAGGAAGATAAATTAGGAATGAGGGCTTCTGAAACCGCAGAGCTTATCTTTGATAACTGTAGAGTACCTCAAGAAAATTTACTTGGCAAAGAAGGTGATGGTTTTATTCAAGCACTAAAAGTTTTAGACGGAGGAAGAATCTCTATTGGAGCATTGAGTTTAGGTATTGCAAAAGGTGCCTATGAAGCTGCGCTTAAGTACGCAAAAGAAAGAGAACAATTTGGAAAGCCCATTAGTTCCTTTCAAGGAATTTCTTTTAAATTAGCAGATATGGCGACCGAAATTGAAGCTTCTGAATTGCTGTTACACAAAGCTGCCTTTTTAAAAAATAACAACCGAACTATGACTAAATTAGGGGCGATGGCTAAAATGTACGCCTCTGAAGTCTGTGTTAAAGTTGCCAATGAGGCTGTACAAATTCACGGTGGGTACGGATATACTAAAGAATTTCCTGTTGAAAAATTCTATCGAGATGCTAAACTTTGTACTATCGGCGAAGGAACAACAGAAATTCAAAAAGTAGTGATTGCTCGTAATATCTTAAAATAATTTGCGTTTTATATAAACCAAATCGCAAAAAATGTTAACCAAACTACTCAAAACCTTGAATGAATCGAGGTATACACTAATGAGTGGTGCTTATTTCCAACGTACCCTAAAACATGTATACGGGCATCACGAAAAGTATTTAGAATTAAAACACCAGACAAGTCTTAAAACAGAGATAAATTGTCATCCCATTCCTCAAGCCTTTCCGAATTCAAAAAAAGAACTCAAAAAGGTTATGGGTACACCTAATTTTTTGATAGCGAATCCTTCAAATATCGGTGTTGAAATCTTATGTTATAAAGGCTATTTTGAAGAATTTAAAAGTGAAATTGAATTTCATTTTTACCGTGATATCCTCTTCTATTACAAATACACCTTTATTTCCATTTCTGAAACCAACTACCATCAGATTTTACAGTGTGTCAGTAAAAAATATGCACAGAACAAACCCTTAAATCCGGCAAAAGAGTACATCACAGATGGTCGAACATGGTTGGCACTAAACCTTGGCTTTAATCTCGATCTTCATTTTTTCACTCCAAATCATCAAGACATCCTCGATGAATTTTCAACACGCATTCGAAAACAAAAGAAAGAAGAGCGTCGCTTAGATAAACGGCAACCGTTGGTTTACCAGGGACTATAACAAAAATAAATACAGCCATTTCTCATTGTCTATTAGCAAATAGACACAGAATTATTTACCTTGGTACCCATAAAAGTTCCCCTATATCAATGCAAAACAAACCCCTTTTATATTTTAGTATATGTTGTGGGTTCTTCCTATGGACTAGTTGCAATAATCAAAAAGCAAATAGAAAAGTGAGTCCTGAACAACAAGCTACTTGGAATACTTTTATCAGCGTGATTCAATCAAACGACAAAGAACGTTTTGAAAAGATTTCTACACGCACTCTCTCGTGCCTTCCATGTCTCGATAATAGTGATGAAGAACGCGAAGAACTACAGCTTCTTGCAGCCGAAAACAAACACGCTCATTTACAATGGATTTCACAGAACAAATACGTATACACCAAAGCTTTTTTAGACCAAGATTTCGCCCTTTTATTTACACCTAAATTTCTAGCGAACCTCAGCAAAACATCTATTACGTTTACTACGGTAAATAAAAATAACTTTGTAGTGACCGTTGATCCACCTCCACCATCTTCCACTGAAAAAGAATCCTTACAATACACCTTTGGTTTCACCAAAAAAGAAGAAGGCTTTAAATTGACAAACATCAATACCTTAAGTACTCCATGACACTCGACAAACTCTTTGAACACATTATTTTCACCACAGAAAATTTCAAGAGTAACGAATATGACAATTGTCAATTTAACCACTGTAATTTTGAACTCGTTGACTTGTCAAACATTCAGTTTTTAAATTGCCAATTTGAAGCAAGTACCTTAAGTAATTGTTCGGTAAACCAAACAAATTTCAACGATGTTCATTTTACAGATTGTAAACTCTTGGGTATTGACTTTAGTCAGTGTAATCACTTCATGTTTCAAGTGGAATTTTACCGTTGCCAATTGAATTACGCGTCCTTTAACCGAATGAACCTCACCAATGTCCAATTCGACCATTGTTCTTTAAAGTCTGCTGAATTTTCAGGATCTAATTTATCACACATAAACTTTGATCAATGCAACCTAGATAGCGCCTTTTTTGAAAGTTGTAATTTGACGAAAACAAATTTCACAACAGCAGATCACTTACAGCTAGACCCCAATATAAATCAATTGAATTCCACACTGTTTTCAACCAAATCAGCACTTGGATTACTCGCTACATACAATATCAACATTGTGGATTAATCATCCTATTGACGGCCCCCTTCATTTCATTTGGAAGTTGCACTTAGAGTTAAGCCCAATTCCTCACCCGTTTTAACCATTAAAGCATAGGCTTGGTCAAAATCATTTTGGATTTCCCCTTCTAATATCGCCTCCTTAATAACTTCCTTAATCTTACCAATTTCCCTACCTGGCTTTAAATCAAAAGTTTGCATAATTAATTCTCCTGAAATCGGAGGTTGAAAATTCCGCACATGATCTCGTGCTTCTACATCGGCAATTTTCTCCCTGACCAGTTTGAAGTTTTCGAGATACTTTTTCAATTTCTTCTTATTCCGTGTAGTAATATCGGCTTCACAATGCGTCATTAAATCTTCAATATCATCACCAGCATCAAAAATCAACCTACGTACCGCTGAATCTGTTACATCTTCAGAAAGCACTACAGGTCTTGAACTGAGTAAGACTAACTTTTGAACATATTTCATTTTATCATTCAAGGGCATTTTAAGTCGCTTAAATATTTTGTAGACCATTTTAGATCCCACGAACTCGTGATTATGAAATGTCCAACCTATTTTTGGATCAAAGCGTTTTGTTCTCGCTTTCCCAATATCGTGCAATAAGGCAGTCCATCTTAACCAAATATTATCTGTTTTTTCCGCAATATTATCCACGACTTGCAACGTGTGATAAAAATTATCTTTATGTCGTTGCCCTTGTTCTTCCTCAACCCCTTTTAAGGCGATTAATTCAGGTAATATACGTTCTAAAAGACCCGTATCGGCCAAGAGTTTAAATCCAATGGATGGTTTTTCTGCACCTAATATTTTATGTAACTCAGTTACAATTCGCTCTTTAGAAATTATATCTATTCTACTCGCTTGTTGGCTGATAGCCTCTAATGAAGATTTTTCAATTGTAAAGTTTAATTGTGTTGAAAATCGGATAGCCCGTAGCATTCGTAGAGGGTCATCCGCATAAGTTATGGCAGGATCTAGGGGCGTACGAATGATTTTATTCTTTAAATCTTCCATACCGTTAAAAGGATCAATCAACGCACCGTAATTGTCGGGATTTAAACTAATAGCCAATGCATTTATGGTAAAATCTCTCCTGCACTGATCATCTTCTAAACTCCCTTTTTCAACAATTGGATTTCGACTTTCTTCTACATAAGACTCCTTTCTCGCTCCAACAAACTCAATTTCAGTATTTTTATATTGAAGCATTGCAGTACCATAGGTTTTAAACACCTGAACTTTCGGCGTACCTGGTAATTCTTTTGATAACTGTAAGGCTAAATCTATTCCACTACCTACGGTAACAATATCAATATCCTTAGTTTCTTTACGGCGTTTTAAAATAAAATCGCGTACAAAACCACCAATCACATAGGTTTCTAGATTTTTTTCTCTTACTAGCTTTGCCAAATAGTCAAATAGTTCCCCTTCAATAGCTTCTTTATAATTCATGTAATCATCTTAATTCTTATCCGATTAGCCTCGAATAACTTCTATCCTTCCATTTGTTAATACACTGAGAATTCGAGAAGTCGACTTCGACACCTTTTCTCGGTCCAAATTTACCACATAATCTGAGGCTTCCAAAATTGCGGGATTGATTTCATTGAAAGATTTTGGCGTAGGTGTTCCGCTTAAATTAGCTGAAGTCGATACTATAGGACGTCCGAAACGCCGAATAAGTTTACTACAAAATTCATGATTAGGAATTCTAATTGCCACCGTATTATTTTCTGCCACTACCTGGTTCGCTAAACCGATTGGATCGTTATAAATTAACGTTGTTGGAACCTCCACCTTAGCAAGCAAATCAAGTTCTTCTTGCCTTACTGATTTCACATAAGTACGAAGCATAGCTTGATCACTAACTAAAATAACCAAACTTTTGGCACTTAATCTGTTTTTGGCTTTAAATACCTTGGCAACTGCTTCTGGTTGGGTAGCATCACATCCTAAACCCCAAACCGTATCTGTTGGATAGAGTAATAAACCACCTTTATTCAGGCATTCTAAACTTAGGGCTACTTCAGTAGTAAAGTTCGCTGTCATGGTTATAACTGAATTTTTGTAAATTTCCACCACTGCAAATATCGATTAATCAACGTAAAACCATGTACAAAACGTACAATAAAACGCGCTTTTCTATCAAAAAACAGATGTATAAGCGCTATGACCATCAAAACCTACGGTATGGTATTACGAAAAACTCACAGTGATTGTTTTTTCGATTTGTATTTACAAGGGGTATTCTTGCAATTTAACTGCTCTCCTTATCCCTTAGCGTTAGGTGACCCAAACATTATGGGGATACATTTCACACTTTACTTTTAACGAGCGTAAATCATAATTAAAAAAGCTAGTCATTTAATATTTAATTTAAATGACACTAATCTAAATGTACATAAAAATGGTATCGAATTTCGGCTAAAGCAAACGTTTATACCTCATCAAAACAGACCGAATTTATCATCATGAAGTAATTTGAAAAAATTACAAATACAAAGTATTCATAGGGCAATACAACTATTCACAATGTAAAATCTCTATAGAGAAAGTTGGTGTTGATCAACGATAAGATGTTACAAAACTAATAAAATTAAACTACCTTTGCGCTTCTTATGACAAATGACATTTCCATAATTATCAGCACCTATAATTCGACAGAATGGTTGAAAAAAGTTCTGTGGGGATACAATACACAAACGTATCGAAACTTTGAATTAATCATTGCGGATGACGGATCTACTATCGAAACCGCAAATTTACTTGACGAAATGCGAAAAGAAGTCTTTTATACACTTCGTCATGTGTGGCATGAAGACAATGGTTTTCAGAAATCGCAAATCCTCAACAAAGCCATCGTTGCCTGTGAAACAGCGTATATTTTGATGTCAGACGGAGATTGCATTCCCAAGGATAATTTTGTTGAAACACATGTACATTACCGAAAAAAAGGCTATTTTTTATCAGGAGGCTACCACAAATTACCTTTGAAATTATCACAACAGATTTGTAAAGAAGATATTTACACCGGACGTTGTTTTGATGTAAATTGGTTAAAACGCAATGGAATGAAAGCTTCTTTTAAAAATAACAAGCTCAATTCAGGACGCTTAAAAAGTGCTATTCTAAACAAAATAACCCCCACTACACCAAGTTGGAACGGGCATAATTCATCTGGTTGGAAATCAGATATATTAGCGGTAAATGGTTTTGATGAACGCATGCAATACGGTGGTCAAGACCGCGAATTAGGTGAGCGACTCGTTAACGCTGGTATAAAACCAAAACAAATTAGGTACAGCACCGTCTGTTTGCACCTAGATCATCCTCGAGGGTATGCCACGCAAGAATCCATACAAAAAAACAAAGCAATTCGTCGAGCGACCAAAGAGCAAAGAATTATCCGTACTCCCTATGGAATTACAAAAGAATAGTGGGATAAGACCTCTTAAACACGAACTGGGCGATGAAATTTAAATTACATGAAAAATACACAGGTTTAAAAGATGAACTTTTAACGGTATTAAACAATTTCGAAAAGTACGAAAGTCAATTTGGTACAGGAAAGCGAAATAAGGTAAAAGTCATACCGATGGGAAATGAAACCTTGGTGGTAAAATCCTTTAAAATTCCGAATATCATCAATCAGGTAGCCTATAAATTCATTCGTCCTTCTAAAGCAAAGCGATCTTTTGAGTACGCAACAAAGCTCAAAAAATTAGGTGTAAACACCCCAAATCCAGTAGCGTATTTTGAGTATTATGGGCTTTTTGGAATCAAACAAAGTTATTATATCAGCGAATATCTCCCCTGTGATTTGACCTATCGAGAATTGATAAATCAACCCGATTATCCAGAACATGAACGCATTTTACGAGCGTTTACCAAATTCACAAATTCATTACACTCAAAAGGGATTTTATTTTTAGATCACTCGCCAGGGAATACACTAATCCGAAAAAATGAAGATGGCTATACATTTTATTTAGTCGATTTAAATCGGATGATTTTCAAAGAATTAACCCTCGACGAACGAATTAAAAACTTTTCACGGTTAACTCCGAAGCGTGAAATGATTCAAGTGATGAGTGAAGAATACGCCCACTTAAATCAATTAGAATACGCCGTAGTTCACAAAAAAATGCTCGCAGCACGCGAGCATTTTGAAGAAAAATTTATGCGTAAAAAACGCCTTAAAAAAAAATTTTTGGGTCGTAAATAATCTAACTATTTACAATAACTATACGGCAACATTATATTCACGTAGTGCATCGTTAAGTGATGTTTTTTTGTTTGTACTCTCCTTTCGCTGTCCTATAATTAATGCACACGGCACATTAAAATCACCAGCTTTAAACGTTTTGGTGTAGCTTCCAGGAATAACTACCGATCTTGCAGGAACTCGACCTTTAATTTCTACAGGCTCATCTCCCGTCACATCTATAATTTTAGTACTTGCAGTTAACACAACATTGGCTCCCAGTACAGCTTCTTTTTCTACCCGAACACCTTCAACAACAATACATCGAGAACCAATAAAACAATTGTCTTCAATAATAACCGGTGCAGCTTGTAAGGGCTCTAAAACCCCACCAATCCCAACACCTCCAGATAGATGTACATTTTTACCAATTTGCGCACAACTTCCAACCGTAGCCCAAGTATCAACCATGGTACCTTCATCAACATAGGCTCCGATATTCACATAACTCGGCATAAGAATAGTTCCAGGTGCAATATAAGATCCATGTCTTGCTACTGCATGGGGCACCACCCGAATTCCCTTTGCTTTATACCCTCTTTTTAAGGGGATTTTATCGTGATATTCAAAAATACCCGCCTCAAGTACCTCCATTTGTTGAATAGGAAAATATAAAACGACTGCTTTTTTCACCCACTCATTTACTTGCCAACCGTCATTTGTCGGTTCTGCAACCCGCAAACTCCCATCATCAAGTAATTGAATTACTTCTCTAATATTCTCTTGCACATTGGTATCTTTAAGTTGTTCTCTGTTTGTCCAGGCCGACTCAATTACTGCTTGTAAATCTTTCATTGCTCTTTTTAATTCTAGATATGGTTAACTATGCTGGCAAATATAAGCCCTTCGTTGAAAAAGGACTGCTTTTAATTGCTACTTCTAACATAAAAGTTATTTTTGTAAAAAATTAAACATGGGTAGGATTTTAGCGTTTGACTTTGGAAAGAAAAGAACAGGGATTGCAGTTACAGATGAGTTACAACTAATTGCCTCAGGTCTTACCACGGTGAATACCAATGATGTTTTTAATTTTATAGCTACCTATTTAGCTTCTAACAAGGTAGATCTTTTTTTAGTAGGAGAACCCAAACAAATGGATAATACACCTTCAGAAAGTGAAGTTTTAATTCTCCCTTTTATCGCACATCTAGAAAAACGATATCCAACGATTCCTGTTAAACGCATTGACGAACGCTTTACCTCAAAATTAGCAGTTCGTACTATGATTGATAGTGGGTTAAAGAAAAAACAGCGTCAAAACAAAGCTCTTGTTGATGAGATAAGCGCCTGTATTTTACTCCAATCTTACCTATACAACCAATAATACGATGAGAAAACTAATTGTTTTTATTCGCCGAAAGGTTCGATATTCACTTAAAAACATCCTAAACAAGAAAGATATTTCGCGATTAAAAGATAAAGAGTTTGTGATTATTTCAAATAATTGCTGGGGAGGAGAGGTTTATCAATGGTTTGAAAGACCTTATAATTCTCCTTTTGTTGGTCTATTTTTATTTGGTCCTTGCTACTTAAAACTCGTAGCTAACTTTGACCACTATATGAATCAACCCCTACAATTTATTAAAAAATCAAAATATCCCAATAACAGAAAATACCCTATAGGTAAATTAGATGATATCGAAATTCAATTTTCACATTATAAAACAGAAGAAGAAGCGCGAAGTAAATGGAATCGAAGGACCGAAAGAATGAAAAAAGTTCAGGATAAAAGTCGTTATTTTTTTAAAATATGTGATCGAGAACTTTGTACCATTGATCACATTGAAAAATTTCACCAACTTCCCGTAAAAAACAAACTTTCTTTTTCTGTAAAACCCTTACCAACACCACGTTCCAACCATATTATAATGAAAGAATCATTTAAAAATGAAGGAAAATGTGTCCCCAACGGAGTGAAAACTTTTAAACTGACCTTTATTTATTTTAATATCACCAAATGGTTGTTGAATTAATTTTTTTGATAGATATAAAGACAATTCAATGAACAAGTTTATCTTTGCAGCTTAATTGAATTAAATTATGATCTTACCAATCATCGCCTATGGCGACCCTGTATTACGTAAAATCGGCAGTGAAATCGATAAGGATTACCCTGGATTGTCTTCATTAATTGCTGATATGAAAGAAACGATGAAAAACGCAAGAGGGGTTGGCTTAGCTGCACCTCAGGTAGGCAAATCAATTCGTCTTTTTATCGTCGACACAGAAGGGTTTAGTGAGTTAGAAGAACTTCCAGCCGAAGAAGCTGAATTTCTAAAAAACTTTAAAAAGGTATTTATCAATGCCAAAATCCTAGAAGAAACTGGAGATGAATGGGTGTTTAATGAAGGTTGCTTAAGTATCCCAAACTTAAATGAAGACGTTTTTAGACAAGAAACGGTAACGATAAGGTACCAAGATGAAAATTTTGACACCCACACAGAAACGTATAAGGGATTGATTGCACGTGTAATTCAACACGAATACGATCATATAGAAGGAGTTTTATTTACAGACAAACTCTCTTCCTTAAAAAAGAGATTAATAAAAAAGAAATTAGAAAATATTAGCAAAGGAAAAGTCAATGTAGATTATCGCATGAAATTTCCGAAAAAATAATCTATGGAATTAAATAAAGTAGTTGCCATTGTAGGCAAACCCGGTATTTATAAAATTGTTTCGCAAACAAAGGGCGGTTTAATTGTTCAATCGTTATCTGACAACAAAAAAATGCCCGTGAATGCAATTCACAATGTAAGTGTCTTAAATGATATTGCGATTTACACGTATGAGGAAGAAGTTCCTTTACGGATGGTTTTTAAAGAAATTGCAGCAAAAAATGACAATGCGAAAATATTGAGCCACAAGTCCTCAAATGAAGCGTTAATTTCATTTTTTAAAGATATTTTACCTTCCTACGACGAAGAAAGAGTATATCCATCTAACATCAAAAAAGTAGTTCAATGGTACAACATTCTTGTTGAAGCAAAGTTTGATTTCAGTACCATAAAGGAAGAAAACGAATCAGACGAAGAAGAATAAAACATGAATTCTCGAGCGGCACAATTAGCAGAATTTGAACGTCTATTAGATATTATGGATGAATTGCGCAAAAAGTGTCCATGGGATCGTAAGCAAACCTTTCAATCTTTACGTCATTTAACGATAGAAGAAACCTACGAACTAGGAGATGCTATCCTTGACAACAACCTTGAGGAAATAAAAAAAGAGTTAGGAGATTTATTATTGCATATTATTTTCTATGCAAAAATCGGTTCTGAAACAAACGCTTTCGACCTTGGAGATGTAGCTAGAGAGATTTCTGATAAACTCATTCATCGCCATCCCCATATCTATGGAGATGTGTCTGTTGGGGATGAAGAAGATGTCAAGCGAAACTGGGAGCAGTTGAAGCTAAAAGAAGGCAAGAAAAGTGTGCTCGAAGGCGTCCCTAAAAGCCTTCCTGCACTTGTTAAAGCAAATCGTATCCAAGACAAGGTTGCGGGCGTTGGATTTGATTGGGAAGAACCACACCAAGTATTTGACAAGGTACTTGAGGAAATGAAAGAACTCGCTGTTGAAATTGAGGCAGGAAGAACAGATGCTATAGAAGCTGAATTTGGCGATGTCCTCTTTTCATTAATTAATTATGCCCGCTTCATAAAGGTCAATCCAGAAAATGCCTTAGAGCGCACCAATAAAAAATTCATCAAGCGTTTTCAATACCTAGAAAAAGCAGCAGAAAAACTCGGTAAACCACTCAACACAATGAGTTTGGAAGAAATGGATGTTTTCTGGGAAGAGGCTAAAACAAAAGCCTAATAAGCCCTTCCACATAGACTACTTAAAGGTTTTATCCACCAACTAGCCACTTCTACATCGCGACGTATAATTTACATTTTTCGTGTCAATTAAAATTAACTTCGTAATTTTAAAGCAAATACGAATTAAAACTCCACACCATGAAAAAACAGTTTATTTCAACGCTTTGTTTATCTATTTCTTTGCTTTTATTTACGCAATGTGAAAAGCCTTCAGAAAAAAACACGAATACACCTACAACTGTCGCTGGTACCCCTCAACATTCACCTGAAAATTTTGCCATTGTTATTCACGGAGGTGCGGGAACCATCACAAAATCCAACATGACAGACGAACGCAGAAAGGCCTACCAAGAAAAACTACAAGAAGCATTAGACACAGGATATGCAATACTTGCTCGGGGAGGAAACTCTTTAGAAGCTGTTCAAAAAACAATTAATATCATGGAAGATTCTCCGCTCTTTAATGCAGGGAAAGGAGCCGTTCTCAACAGCCTGGGTAAAAATGAATTAGATGCTTCAATTATGGATGGTAAGACTTTAAATACCGGTGCTGTAGCTGGCGTATCAGGCATTAGAAACCCCATCAATGCCGCCCGCTTAGTAATGGATAGTACAAAACACGTCATGCTAGGTGGTAAAGGTGCTGAAGATTTTGCACGATTACACGGATTGACCTTTGAAGACGCTAGCTATTTTATTACCGAAGACAGAATGCGCCAATTAAAAAGAGCTCAGGATAAGGAAAAAGGAATTGAAACACATTCTGTGAGTTTAAACGATCGATTAGACGAAGGAAAATTTGGCACGGTTGGCGCTGTAGCCATTGACAAAAACGGCACCATTGCGGCCGGAACCTCAACAGGAGGAATGACCAATAAAAAATATGGTCGAATCGGTGACACCCCTATCATTGGCGCTGGTACATATGCGAATAATTTAACCTGTGGTATATCGTGTACTGGTACAGGTGAATATTTTATTAGAACCTTAGCCGCCCATGAAGCCTCCAATCTAATACAATATAAGAAACTTCCGCTCAAAGACGCCTTAGACAACGTAATTAAACAAATTGGGGACCTCGGAGGTAGTGGAGGAATGATTGGTCTTGATAAAGAAGCGAATATCGCTTGGTCTTTTAACACCGAGGGTATGTATCGTGGATTTAAAAAGTCTGACCATACGCAATCTATTGAATTTTATAACGATTAAATGCCCAACTCAACAGAGGCCATTGATAAATAACCCTATTTATTTTAATCTCACTTAATGGAAAAGCAGATTGTATTTATGGGAAACTCCATCACAGAAAGATGGAAAAAAATACATCCCTCTTTTTTTAAAAAAAACCCTTTTATCAATCGAGGAGTCAGTGGGCAAACTACACCTCAAATGTTATTACGTTTTAAACAAGATGTCATTGACCTTAAACCAAGGGCCGTTTTTCTTCTAGCAGGAATCAACGATATAGCAGGGAATTCTGGACCTATGACCTTAGATCAAATTGCACATACTATTTTTCGCATGGTTGAATTAGCAACAACACATCAAATTACCGTATTTATGTGTTCTGTACTTCCAGCGTATGACATTCCTTGGAATCCAGGAACAGCCCCAGCGCAAAAGGTGATTGATTTAAATTCAATGATAAAAGCGTATGCGCAAAAACATCATCATTATTTTGTTGATTACTATTCAGCGATGGTTGACGAAAAAAATGGCTTACGAAAATCACTTGCTAATGACGGTATCCACCCAAATCTTAAGGGGTATAAAATTATGGAACCCCTTGTTAAAAAAGCACTATTACAATTAACGAAATAAACTATAATTACATGAGTTGGATAAAAACCATTCCGTATGAAGCCGCAGATAAAAGCTTAAAAAAATTATACAATCGCGTAAAGGGACCTGACAATCACATAGATGAAGTCTTAAAAATTCACAGTTTACGACCACATACACTCGTTGGACACATGACTTTGTATAAAAGTGTCCTTCACCATAATGCCAATACACTTCCTTCGTGGTATTTAGAGACACTCGGAGTCTATGTTAGTTATTTTAATCGTTGTGACTATTGCGTAACGCATCACTATGAAGGGCTTAAACGCTTACTGAATACCCCTCAAAGAGCACAAGAATTAAGGACTGCCATCGAACAAGACAATTTTGATGGTATTTTAGAGGAACCTTTTATTGCTGGAATACACTATGCAAAACAATTGACCTTGAATTTAAACCAATTAAATTTGGAAAAAATTGACAAATTACGAGCCGTAGGACTTACGGATGGCGAAATTCTTGAAATCAACCAAGTTACTGCTTACTTTAACTATGTAAATCGGATCGTTATTGGACTTGGCGTAAATTTAGAAAAGACTAATATTGGTCTATCCCCAAATAAATCAGATCATCCAGAAGCGTGGAATCACCAATAATTGTTTTTGCTTTCAGATGGCTGTATTTATTACAAATAGCCCTAAAAAAACGTATACATGACGGTTCCAATACGCTACTCTTTCTCTAGCGGCATCTTATTTAAATCTTTAGGATTTATTTAATTAATAAATCATTACGTATTATGCTGATTTATATCAGACAAAATTGATACATTCGTTTCTATCATGACGTTTTTTCTAAACACCCTAGAAACCACCTTTCGATCTGAAGCAAACGCACAAATTGCTGAAGGTCAAAAAGCGTATATGCGTAACCAGTTTGAATATTTGGGACTAAAAACCAATGATAGACGCAGGTTACAAAAACCGTTTTTAGAAAAGACTTTCCTTCCAGACAAAAAAGAACTGGAAAAATTTATCAAAGCCCTTTGGTCAAAACCTGAACGAGATTTTCAACTTTTTGGACAAGAATTAGCTCAGCGTTTTAGCAACGATTTTGAAGAAAATGATATTGACTTATTGGTCTATATGATCACCCATAAATCTTGGTGGGATACCGTAGATTATATTGCTATTCATCTATTAGGCGCTTATTTTAAAAAATTTCCCAACCAGCAACAACCACTAACTGATCTATGGATTAGCTCAAATAACCTGTGGTTACAGCGCTCTTCATTATTATTTCAATTAAATTACAAAGAGAAGCTCAACACCGTATTATTGGCTTCAATAATCAATTCATTGATAGGATCAACGGAGTATTTTATCAACAAGGCTATCGGCTGGGTATTACGCCAGTACAGCCGTACTAACCCCACGTGGGTCACTCATTTTGTAAAACAAACCAACCTCGCAAACCTCAGCCAACGGGAGGCTTTACGATTACTCAAATAATCTTTTTATGCAACTCTCATTAGAAACCTATTTACCTTGGATAATTTTAATTTCATATATACTGCTTTTACTTGGAATTGATTTTTTTATCCTCCACAAAAAAGACCGTGTTCCCAGCGTTAAAAAAGCCTTATTTGAATCGCTCTTTTTTGTTTTAAATGCACTGATATTTGCCGGAATCATCTATTGGTTATACCAAAGTGGACTTGCAGAAAATAGCGGTATTTTAAGTCCACAAAAGGCCTTTTTTAAGTATTTAACGGGATATGTGATAGAGTTATCTCTAAGTGTAGATAACTTGTTTGTCATTGCCGTCATATTTGCAAATTATAAAGTTCCTTTAAAATACCAACACAAATTATTATTCTTGGGTATTTTAGGAGCTCTTATTTTACGTGCAATTTTAATAGGATTAGGCCTCATCCTATTACATCAATTTGAGGTAATGACCATCATTTTTGGATTATTTTTACTGTTTACCGCATTTAAAATGTTAAAACCCGCTGATGAATCAACTACGCTGAGTGAACCTAAAGGATTTATGAAACTATTTAGGTTTAGCAATACGTTTAATGAGGGAAACTTTACAACGCAAATTGCAGGAAAGAAATTTTTTACGCCCTTAATGGCCGCATTAATTACGATAGAATTTACAGATTTAATCTTTGCCCTCGATAGTATTCCTGCTATTTTTTCGATTACCACAGATCCGTATATAGTCTACAGCTCAAATATATTTGCCATTATGGGGCTTCGCTCGTTATTTTTCTTTTTATCCAATATGCTAGAAAAGTTCGCTTATTTAAAATATGCGGTCTTTACCATTCTACTTTTTGTAGCCTTAAAATTAATTCTAACACAATGGGTCGCAGTTTCAGAAATAATTTCATTACTTTTTATTCTGATAACACTTGTCATTGGCATTTATGTTTCCATTCACAAGAAAAAAAACTAAGCACTCCTCTACCACTTGAATGCTTCGTTTTCGCATTACTTCAATCTAATTGGGTTTCTTAATTTTAAATCGAGTATTCGTTTAGTGAATACTGAATATCAACATATACTCCTTTAACAAGGCGCTGCTTTAAAATCCGCAAAGATCACAATGCACAAAGAAACATCAAAAAGACCTAGATCAAAAAGCATGCATAAAAATCCGTATATCCACTAAAAATCAATTTATTAATCGCCGTATTTTCTTTATGTTTGCACCATGGAATTAACAATAAAACATGTCATCAACACACTGGAAGAACTTGCTCCCTTGGCCTATGCAGAAGAATTTGACAATGTTGGACTTTTAGTTGGAAATGAACATACCGTTGTCAAAGGCATTCTTGTAACCTTAGACACCATAGAGCAAGTGGTCGATGAAGCAATTGAACAAAAATGCAATTTAATTGTCAGTTTTCATCCAATTATTTTTTCAGGATTAAAAAAACTCAATGGGGCTACCTATGTTGAACGAACAATTATTAAGGCCATTCAAAACAATATAGCCATTTATGCCGTACATACCGCTTTAGACAATGTAATTAATGGGGTATCTTGGGAAATGGGGAAAAAATTAGGCCTTGTTAATACACAAACTTTACTTCCAAAAAAAGGGTGGATCAATAAACTTAGTGTCTATGTACCAGAAGCAAATGCAGATGAGGTAAGAACTGCTTTATTTGAAGCTGGTGCAGGTCAAATTGGTAATTATAGCAATTGTAGTTTTAATCTTAAAGGATTCGGAACTTTTTTAGGTAATGAACAAAGCAATCCGGTAAAAGGTATAAAAGGTGAGTTCACCCAAGAGTCAGAAGTATTGCTCAGTGTAATCTTTGAAAAAAACAAGGAGACTTCCATTCTTAAAAGACTACGCGCCGTACATCCGTATGAAGAAATAGCGTATGAAATTGTACGAACTGAGAATTCACATCAACACATAGGAATGGGCATCTTGGGCGAATTAAAAGAACCTATGGGCGAATTAGATTTTCTAAATTTACTCAAGAAAACCTTTCATTTAAAAGTGATTCGCCATTCTGAATTACGTAATAAACCCCTTCAAAAAATAGCCCTACTCGGGGGGTCTGGTAGTTTTGCTATTTCGGCTGCAAAGCGGATGGGAGCTGATGCGTACGTCTCTGCCGACTTTAAATATCACGATTTTTTTCAAGCCGAAAATCAAATCCTTTTGACCGATATTGGGCATTATGAAAGTGAACAATTCACAAAAAACCTATTGGTCGATTATCTTACAAAAAAATTGCGTAATTTTGCACCCGCCTTGCCCACTAATAGGGTGATTTTATCAAAAATAAATACAAATCCGGTCAACTTCATATAGATATGGCAAAAAAAGAATTAACAGTAGAAGATAAATTAAGAGCCTTATACGATTTACAATTAATTGATTCACGCATTGATGAAATTAAAAATACTCGAGGGGAATTACCTTTAGAAGTAGAAGATTTAGAGGATGAAATTGCTGGACTTAACAAAAGGCTGGATAATTTCAATACTGACATTGAAAATCTTGAAGCAGAAATTAAGAATAGAAAAAACACTATTGAGGACGCTAAAGCCCTTATTAAAAAATATACAACGCAACAAAAAAACGTTCGAAATAACAGAGAATTTGATTCGTTGAGTAAAGAAATTGAATTTCAAGAATTAGAAATGCAATTAGCTGAAAAGCACATCAAAGAGTTTACAGTGAAAATTGAGCAGAAAAATGAAATTATTGCTGCTGCAAAAGAAAAGATAAAAGAAAAAGAGACACATTTAAAGCATAAGAAAAAGGAACTAGACGCAATTCTTGCTGAAACAGCAAAGGAAGAAGAAATGTTGCATAAAAAATCAGAAGAATTTGCAAAATTAATTGATGAACGTTTATTGAAAGCGTACAGACGTATCCGTGGAAAGGTTAAAAATGGACTCGCGGTTGTTTCGATTGAACGCGGTGCTTCAGGTGGATCCTTCTTTACAATTCCACCACAACGTATCGTTGAAATAGCAACTCGGAAAAAAATCACTACCGATGAACACAGTGGTAGAATTTTAGTTGATCCCGAGTTAGCTGCGCAAGAAAAGGAAAAAATTGAAAAATTATTTTCTTAAATCCCTTTGAAAAGCCGTTGAAAATTCAACGGCTTTTTTTTATCCTCATTGGATTTCAATTATTTTACCCCATCTATGACAGCCAGTATAAAGCCATTAAATACCATAGAATTGGCAACCCATCAATCCAAAAAGCACTGTAGTACTTATCCTGTTCCGTAGAGGCCCTTACCAGAAATAATAAACTTAAAACGGCAATGAAGAAATCGATACGAAAGGTCATTGCATCGGGTGAAATAAAATCAAGCGCTAAAAATAACATCAAGCAAACTAACCCAAATTTGCGCGTTTTTTCTATCCCAAAAACTTCAGGAAGTGTCTTTATATGATTGTGATCAATCGCCAAATCTCGAATATCAAAAGGCAAGGTTATTACTAAAATAAATAAAAATCGCTGCAAAAAGAGGGTCCAAACATGTAGATCGAACGCCAGTCCTTCATGTACAGGTACTAAAAGTACAGTCACGCCAGCCCACGAAAAGGCGATTAAGAATATTTTGAGACACCCTATGCTTCTCAATGAGAACTGGCTGATTTTGTGTTGTTTAGTTGGATAAACATAAAATAGTGTACAAATGGCAAATGGAATAAGCCACATCAGTGTTAACCTAGGTAACTGCAACAACAGATACCCCAAAATGAGTGTACACCCTCCTGTTAACACCATTAATAAACCCTTGTTTTTCTGAATAAATGTCAACATAAAACCATGTACATCATCTATCCGTACAAACCGAATAAAATTGTAGGAGACTACAGTGGCCATAAAAACCATCGCAGGTAAGAGATCATCTTGTTGTCCTAGTTTTAACAAGGTCAACTTTGTCAAACAGAACACCGCCAAACTCACATGTAAATTACTAAAAATATAGAAATTAACTATTGATTTTACCACCTTCATTCTACGAATTTAAATCGCTGAAATTTACGATTTAATTTATAGATAGAACACCTAAAAAATAGGTCAAAAATAACTACATTTGGCCCTAATATTTATCCACATATTATTAAGAATAAATGAAAACAGATTCTTTTGCGCTAAGACACCTAGGACCACGAGAAAGTGAGGTTCAGGAAATGTTAAAAACGATTGGTGTATCCTCTTTAGACGAACTTATTGACTGCACCATACCAGACCACATTCGATTAAGTCAACCTCTACAATTACCTAAGGCGATGAATGAATATGAGTTTTCGACCCATATTCAAGCTTTATCTAATGAAAACAAACTCTTTACAAATTATATCGGCTTAGGCTACCACCCAACTATTTTACCAGCAGTTATCCAAAGAAATATTTTTGAAAATCCGAGCTGGTACACTTCGTATACTCCGTATCAAGCAGAAATTTCTCAAGGTCGTTTAGAAGCTTTATTGAATTATCAAACGATGGTTGCTGAATTAACAGGTATGGAAATGGCCAATTCCTCATTACTCGATGAGGGAACAGCAGCGGCTGAAGCCATGATTATGCTTTACAACAGTCGCACAAGAGAACAAAAAAAGAACAATGCAAATCAATTCTTTGTGGCGGAGGATGTACTTCCGCAAACCATTTCCATTCTAACAACAAGAGCAATTCCTTTAGGTGTAGAATTGGTTTTTGGGAACCATGAAACGGCGGAATTTACAGAAAAGGTTTTCGGTGCTATTGTACAATACCCCTCAAAAAATGGTCAAGTATTTGACTATACCAATTTTATCGAAAAAGCCCACAACAACGATATTAAAATTGTGGTTGCAGCTGACCTACTCAGTCTAGCCATATTAAAATCTCCCGGGGAAATGGGTGCAGATGTCACGGTAGGAACTTCACAACGCTTCGGAATTCCGATGGGATATGGCGGTCCACATGCCGGATATTTTGCTACAAAAGAATCCTACAAACGTTCTATTCCAGGTCGTATCATTGGTGTTACCATTGATGCGGATGGCAACAGAGCATTAAGAATGGCATTACAAACAAGAGAACAACACATAAAAAGAGAAAAAGCCACATCAAACATCTGTACCGCCCAAGTACTTTTAGCTGTTATGGCTGGAATGTATGGAGTTTATCACGGACCTGATGGACTGAAATACATTGCAAATAAAATACATTCCCTAACCATTACACTCCAAAGTGCGCTCAAAAAAATGGGAATACAACAGTTAAACTCCGAACTTTTTGACACCTTGAGAATTACGGTTAAATCAACCGCTAAGGTTAGAGAAATAGCAGAATCAAACGAAATTAATTTTAATTATATTGACGACACGACCTTAAGTATTTCCTTAAACGAAACAACAACGGTAGAAGACCTCAATACGATTACCAATCTATTTGCAAAAACCGAAGGAGTAACCCCAATCAACATAGAAACCCTATCTCAAACAACGTCAATTCCAACGAATTTACAGCGTACGAGTGCGTTTATGACCAATGAGGTTTTTAACAAGTATCATTCAGAAACAGAAATGATGCGTTATATTAAACGCTTAGAGAAAAAAGACATTTCTTTAACAGACTCTATGATTTCATTAGGTTCATGTACCATGAAGTTGAATGCTGCATCTGAAATGTTACCGCTAAGTGATAGCCAATGGAATAGCTTACACCCTTTCGTACCTGTTGAACAAGCTGCTGGGTATCAAAAAATGCTAAAAGGTTTAGAAGAATCACTCAATGTCATTACTGGATTTTACGCAACGTCATTACAACCGAATTCTGGAGCCCAAGGTGAATTCACTGGACTCATGGTTATTAGAGCATTTCATGAAGCTAATGGGGAACACCAAAGAAACATCTGTTTAATTCCTGCTTCAGCCCACGGAACCAACCCTGCCTCTGCTGTTATGGCGGGTATGAAAGTAGTTGTGACAAAAACTACCGAAGATGGAAATATCGATGTAGATGATTTAAAAGCTAAAGCAATACTACATAAAGATCACTTAGCTGCATTAATGGTAACTTACCCTTCTACCCATGGTGTTTTTGAGAGTGCCATTGTTGATATTACCAAAATTATCCACGATAATGGCGGACAAGTTTATATGGATGGAGCAAACATGAATGCACAGGTTGGCCTAACCAATCCGGCTACCATTGGAGCAGATGTCTGTCACCTAAATTTACACAAAACCTTTGCTATCCCGCACGGAGGTGGAGGTCCAGGAGTAGGTCCAATTTGTGTAGCTAAACATCTAGCACCGTTTTTACCAACAAATCCAATAATTAGTACCGGTGGAGATAAGGCTATAACTGCTGTATCAGCAGCGCCTTGGGGTTCTGCATTGGTCGACTTGATTTCTTATGGTTATATTAAAATGCTCGGTAGAAATGGACTAACACTTGCAACTAAGTATGCCATCTTAAATGCCAACTACCTCAAAGCTAGACTCGAACCTCATTTCCCAATTTTATACACAGGAGAAAAGGGATTTGCAGCTCATGAAATGATTGTAGATTTTAGAGGCTTTAAATCAAAAGGCATTGAAGTAGGAGATATTGCTAAACGCTTAATGGATTTTGGCTTTCACGCACCAACCTTATCGTTTCCTGTAGCTGGTACGTTGATGATTGAACCGACAGAAAGTGAAAACAAAGAAGAACTTGATCGTTTCTGTGATGCCTTAATTCAAATTAAAACTGAAATAGATGCCTATGTAGATGGTGAGGATTCTGTATTAAAAAATGCGCCTCATACCTTGGCAATGGTAACGAGTGATCAATGGAATTACAAATATTCAAGAGAAGATGCTGCATTTCCTTTACCTGGAATTGCTGACAATAAATACTGGCCTCCAGTACGCCGTGTAGACGATGCATATGGAGATCGAAATTTAATTTGTGATTGTAATCCAATTGAAGATTATATCGAAGCGGAATAAATACATGCATTGCTTCATAAAACAGTAAAACTAAAAAAGCCTAACCGCGATGGTTAGGCTTTTTTAAATTAGAACAACTTATTTAACCTTCAACCTTCATACCTTTCCAAATAAGCGCACCTAATATTCCGCCGAGTAGAGGGGCAACTACAAACAACCACAATTGGCTTAATGCAAGGCCTTGGACAAATAATGCTGGACCAATACTTCTTGCGGGGTTAACTGACGTCCCAGTGATGGGAATACCAACAATATGAATCATTGTTAGTGCCAACCCTATCGCTAGCCCAGCAAATTTAACATTCGCTTTTTTATGCGTTGCACCAAAAACAACTACTAAAAAAACAGCGGTTAAAAGTACCTCAGCAATAAAAGCAGATTGCATATCATACCCCATTGGAGAGCCTTCCCCAAAACCATTTTCCCCTAAACCATTTATCGCTAAATCGTACCCAGCTAAACCTGATGCTATTAAAAACAATGCCCCTGAACCAAGGATGGCACCAATAATTTGAAAAATAACATACCCAATGGCGTCTTTTGTATTCATTTTCCCAGCTACGAGCATACTAACAGTAATGGCCGGATTTATATGGCATCCAGAAATTGGTCCAATTGCATAAACCATGGCTAAAACGGAAATTCCAAAAGCAAAGGCTATACCTAAAAAGCCAACTGGGTCGCCGGCAATAACTGCACTTCCACAGCCAATAAAAACGAGGACAAATGTGCCTACTAATTCTGCTAAATATTTTTTCATATTCTTAATGTGTTGGTTAATAATCCTTTGAAAGATAGTGAAAAAATGAAAGCAATTTCCAATTATAAAAGGAACAAGACCAGTTTATGAATCAACATAACCCTCCTAATTCAAAATTTCACCATGCATAATTAAAATTCATACAAAGATTACGTATCTTTGCCCCATGAAACTTTTACTGATAACTTTAGGATTATTGAGTGTTGCTTTTGCCGGTATTGCGATTAAAATATGGGCTAAAAAAGACGGTAAGTTTGCAGGGACTTGTGCTAGCCAAAACCCTGTGCTCAACAAAGATGGTGAAGCATGTGGGTTTTGTGGAAAAACGCCGGACCAATTTCAAAATTGTAGCGAACCTCAACACAAATAACAGCTAATCGTCCATGGTCTCACCTTTGATTTATGGGCTCTTCATTGCTACAGTTGGAATTCAGCTCCTATATTTTTTTGGTTTTGGGTATTTTTTTCCAAGTGTAAAACAGTGGCCATTAATTCCACAGAAACCAATAAGCATACTCATTGCAGCAAAAAATGAATATGATCAATTACGTAAAAATTTACCCAAAATTCTCACGCAAGACTATCCGACCTTTGAGGTAATTATCATCATTGATGCAACCACCGACCGCTCCAAACATCTCATAGAAGGTTTTCAAAAAACATACAAAAATCTGCACCTAGTTGATATCCCCAAAAGCCAAAACTATCAAGGAAACAAAAAGAATGCGCTTAGGCATGGGATTTCAAAGGCACAATACAAACAATTAATTTTTACAGATGCAGATTGTTATCCGAATTCAAATCAGTGGTTATCCCACATGATTAGCCCCATGAATTCGAAAAAAGATATCGTATTAGGGTACGGTGCGTATGAAAAGACCCCCTCTTTTTTAAATAAATTAATCCGCTATGAGACACTGCTCACAGCGATGCAATACTTCGCCTACGCTGAAAGTGGATTCCCCTACATGGGTGTGGGAAGAAACCTCGCTTTTAAAAAAGCTGTCTTAGGTTCAAATCCTTACCTATCCCATCAACACTTGCTCTCTGGCGATGACGATTTAATGGTGAATACACTCGCAAATGCTAACAATACGGCTAGCATGATAGCTCCGAAAAGCTTTACGTATTCTGCACCAGAAAAAACGGTACGTTCGTGGATTAAACAAAAGAAGCGGCATTATACCACGGCTGCTTCATATAAAGTTGTGCATAAACTTGCACTTGGCCTATTTTTTATTTCCCAATTTCTTTTTTGGTTTTTGGCAATAATATTACTGGCTACATCGTTTAATTCGTTCATTGTAATTTCACTTATTATTATCCGATTAGGTATACAGTATGTAATTTTCAAAAAGGTGGCAAAAAAACTCAAAGAAATTGATTTGAAGAGATTTTTACCTATCTTAGATTTTTTACTCGTGACTGTACAACTGTACTGTGGTATAAGTAACCTGATCTCAAAACCTAAAAATTGGTAAAAAATAAAGACATTCTCGAAGCTGTTCAAAAAGCAAAGCGTGGCGATGAAATTGCCTACACTTTTTTATTAAATTCTTACTGGAAGGATGTTTATCGCTTCATGCTTAGTAAGAATAACAATGAAAATGAAGCTGAAGATTTAACGATAAGGACATTTGCAAAAGCCTTTGATAAAATTGCTTCCTTTGACGAAAAATTCAAATTCAAAACGTGGCTACTCACCATTGCAAATAATCTTTTCATTGATTTATTACGTCAGAAAAACAAAGAAGCACTAACCATCACTAAGGACGATTCGGAGGCCTATAAGATACAAGATGAAGAGCCATCACCATCTGATCAATTAATTATTGAACAAAATTTAGCCGAATTATTAGCTTATATAAAAATGCTTAAACCGCATTACCAAGAAATGATTAACCTACGGTACTTTCAAGAAATGACCTATAAGGAAATGGTGGTTGAACTCAATGAACCTATGAGTAATATAAAAGTAAAGTTACTTCGTGCAAAAAAATTACTCGCCGAAATCATTCGTGAAAATTCTTAATTTTTTTCTTACTTTCACCGTATTGAATTTTTCGTTTAGTGAAAGTAAAAACATTAAAACTACTTGGACCTGGCTTATTATTTGCTGGTGCCGCTATTGGTGTCTCACACTTAGTACAATCAACTCGCGCTGGCGCTGATTTTGGTTTGGGGCTGTTATGGGCAGTTATTTTAGTCAATGCCTTTAAGTACCCCTTTTTTCAATATGGACCACGTTATGCTGCGGCAACTGGTGAAAGTTTAATTGACGGCTACAAACGGTTAGGCAATTGGGTGATTATCAGTTATTTTCTATTAACCTTTCTCACCATGTTTACCATTCAAGCAGCAGTTACTATCGTTACTGCAGGACTTGCAACACAACTCTTTGGCCTTACCATCAATGTTCAAACTTGGTCTGTAATTATCACCTGTATCTGCCTTGGGATTTTATTTATTGGAAGGTACAAATTACTCGACGTGGTCATTAAACTGATTATAGTCACTCTTACGCTGAGTACGGTGGGAGCCGTAATTATTGCACTTTTAAACAATGAGCAAGCCATTTCATTTCAACAACTAATTCCTAAAGGCACTGTAGAAATGAGTTTTCTCATTGCCTTTCTCGGATGGATGCCCGCTCCGCTAGACATCGCCACTTGGCATTCATTATGGACCTTAGAAAAGCAAAAAAATACCCGCGAAAAACTTGACACAAAACAGGCCTTATTTGATTTTAATGTTGGCTTTATCGGAACGTTTTTTTTAGCCGTCTGTTTTGTACTATTAGGGACATTAATCATGTATCATTCTGATCTAAGTTTTAGTAATAGCGCTGGATCTTTTGCACAAGAGCTCATTAATTTATACACAGAAGTTTTAGGAAGTAACGCTGCAATTTTCATCGCTATCGCAGCATTTACCACTATGTTTAGCACAACCTTAACAACGTTAGACGCTTCCCCAAGAGCCATGGCAAAATCGACCACCTTACTTTTTCCAAAGAAAATTCACGGTAACTACAGTGCTTGGTTAGTTTGCCTAGCCATTGGTACCATGCTAATCCTCACCTATTTTAAACAAAATATGCTCGATATGGTCAAGTTTGCCACAATCTTGTCTTTTTTAACCGCACCTTTTTATGCCATCTGTAATTTCATTTTGATTTCAGGAAAATATACCCCAAAAAAATGGCACCCTTCTTTGGGTTTAAAAATCTTGAGTTTTTTGGGAATCGCCTTTTTAATAGGATTTAGCATTTGGTATCTGTTTACGTTTTTTGAATAGCATACCTAAACCTACAAAAAGATGCTATTAAAGACGAATTATAAATGGATAATTCCCTCCAAGATAATTGATTATAAGGCAATGGACTACTTTCAATGAACAATGGACTACAATCCATATAATTTTGATTATTTTTGTAACCTAAAACACGTATATGTCAGAAGAGTCCGTAATTCAACCCGTAAAAAAACCAAAATGGTTACGCGTTAAGTTGCCTGTAGGTAAAAAATATACCGAATTGAGAGGCTTAGTAGAAAAGTATGATCTACACACTATTTGTACTAGTGGAAGTTGTCCAAACATGGGGGAATGCTGGGGTGAAGGTACCGCTACATTTATGATTCTCGGTAATATCTGTACGCGTTCTTGTGGATTTTGTGGTGTTAAAACAGGGCGTCCCGACAGTATCGACTGGGAAGAACCTGAAAAAGTTGCAAGATCTATTAAACTCATGAAAATTAAACACGCGGTGATTACTTCAGTCGATCGCGATGATTTAAAAGATGGAGGTTCGATCATTTGGGCTGAAACAGTTAATGCTATTCGCCGAGCCAACCCTGAAACTACCTTAGAAACTTTAATTCCTGATTTTCAGCTAATTCATAAAAATATTGATCGGATCATTGGCGTGGCTCCTGAAGTAGTGTCACACAACGTAGAAACTGTACGACGTTTAACTAGAGAAGTGCGAATCCAAGCTAAATACGATCGCAGTTTAGCAGTCCTTGAATATTTAAAAGATCAAGGAATAAATAGAACTAAATCTGGTATTATGTTAGGTTTGGGTGAAAAAGAAGAGGAAGTTTATCAAACCATGACTGACCTTAGAAATGCGAAAGTGGATGTTATTACCATTGGTCAATATTTACAACCTAGTAAAAAGCACTTACCGGTTAAAGAATTTATTACTCCAGAGCAATTTAAAAAATACGAACTTTTTGGTTTAGACCTCGGATTTAGACACGTAGAAAGCGGTGCATTAGTGCGATCTTCCTATAAAGCAGCAAAACATATCTTATAATTTTTAACGGACTTGTAACAATCGTTTAACCTTTCATTAACAGGTTGACGGCAATTTTGGTAGTACTTTTGACGTTGTAAGTACAGAAGCAAATAAATTTGTTTTCATTGTATAAATTATTTGAGTTAGTTAAGAAAAAAGGACTATGTGAGATGGTCCTTTTTTTTTTGTGCCTTATTTTAAATTCACTTCGTATGCAATAACAAGCGAAGTCTATCTTTTACCATAGCAAAATGTGAAAATGCCAAAAAGTGATTAGCCCCCACCACCTTAACCGAAGTCAACAAACTTAGTGCTAATTCTCGTTCAATAAAATAAAGGTTCGCAAATGGCACAATTTTATCCCTGGTTCCGTGATAATACGTTATTGGAACATCAAGCTCATTCCAAACCGGTTTCAATTTTTCTAATTCATCTACATGACTGTATTTTTCTTTATCGGCTACCCGTAATGCTTTAGAGAACATCCATCTCGTCGCTTTCCAATGTGCCAGTTTCCCTAAGGCGAAAAATTTCTCGTCTTTCGGCGAAATGGCTCCCGCTACCAAAACTGCCTGCGTAACTGCGGGTTGTTCGTTTGCCAATTTAACGGCAATAGGAACCCCGTACGACCACCCAAATAACAATACTGAGTTGAGTTTGTGCTTCTCAATAATATGATCAATGGCTTTGGCCTGTGCGGCAATCGATGTATTCGCTTTTCCATAGGTAGAATATCCATATCCAAGCCGATCTACCGCAATCAAGTTCGCGAGTTTTTGCAGATCCTGATCCACCAAATAATCAGAAAAATCCATTCCCGACCCAGGTGCACCATGAATAAAGAGAATGGTTGGCTTCATGGAATCTATCTTTTGCGCACTGAAATATCGCAGCATTCCATCCTTTACAAGAACCCGATAGAAAGACGGACTTGTTCCCGATTTTTCTAAGACGTGGGTAATGCGTTGATCATTTTTTCTAAAAGTTAAACAAGAACTCGTTAACAACAGTAGGATTAATCCATATATTTTGCTCCCTTTCATCCCTATAAAATTACATATATATTTTGAGCCATCGTATAACGATCAAATCAATCCGTAGATAAACCCACGAAAAAAATATTCACAATTAGTTTTATAATTTTCATGATGGTTTGTCGGATGAACAAAAAATGTCCCATCTTCACACTGAACTTTTAAGTATTTCACCACAAAGATTAACAATATCAGATATTAGGACCTTTACTCGCAGTAATGCAAAAACCTTTATCTCTCCCCTCCAAATGACTGAATAATTTTATATTGTCATGGTATTGGATACCAACACCAGACACAAAGAACAAAATAATCAAGTCCGTACAGGGAAATTACAAAATCCAAATGAAGAAAATTACAAAATTTATCCTACTTATCACGCTCCTCTTACTAACGAGCCTGCACGCACAAGAACCAAAAAAAATTACGACTGATATTTACACGGTCACTTACGACGATTTCTGGACCGCTGAACAAAACGGTGAACGTGGAATGAGTTTTATTCTTAAAGCTCCTTTAGAGAACGCCTCTGATAAATTTCAAGAAAATATAAATTTAATAATCCAAGATCTTTCGGGGTATGATTTAGATCTTGCTGGGTATACCGCAATTTCCTTGGATCAAATTAACACCATGTTTAAGTCGAGTGAATTAATTTCGAGTAGAACCCGTAAAAAAGAAACTGGGAAATACCAAGAAGTTATGTTTACAGCTCCAAATGGAGCTTATAACTTGAAATTTCTTCAACATTACTATATCCTTAAAAAGAAAGCTTTTATTATTACCTTTACAGCCGAAGAGAAAAATTTTGATTTGTATTTTAAATCAGCTACAAATACCTTAAACAGCTTTGTCCTTAAATAAATTATGAAGCTTCGTTTAAACCATTGACATAATTTAACACGCTTTTGTCAAAATCTGATTGACGGTCAACAATTGACGTCATGATTGGTAAATAATACCAATTGTCAAATTCGGCAAAGCTTCGAACATAATCCTTTTCTGTAGTTAATATTAACTTTTTAGCTGCAACAATTTTATTGAATTTTTCTTGAATTTCGGCGACATCACGGTGCGTAAAATCATGATGATCTTTGTACTTTAGGTGGGTAAAATTTACATTTTTACTTCTTAGAAAGTCTTCTAAAGGAACGGTTTTTGCAATACCTGTAACCAATAACACTTCGTAATCTTGAAGCGATGAAGTGGGGATTTCAGTAATACCAATCACGTTATTCCCATACGTTATGTAAGAAAAATAGAGCGCTTGAGTTGGCTTAATTTTCAACTTATTCGCAATCTCAGATTGTTCATCCACCTTAACTTCATTGGGTCCTTTAGTCACTACAATAATCTGGGCTCTTGACGCTCCAGACGGCTTTTCTCTAAGGTTGCCGGTAGGCAACATTACATCATCAATGTAGAGATCATTATACGGTGTAAGTAAAATATTGAGTCCTCCCTGCACTTTACGATGTTGAAATGCATCATCTAGCAAAATTACATCCGGAGGATTTTCCAGTTGAATTAATTGAGTAATTCCATGCACTCGATCAGCATCCACGGCGACCGTAACTCCTTTAAATTTTTTAAAATACTGCATCGGTTCATCACCAATGTCTTCTGATGTAACCTGATCATCCGCAATGACAAACCCTTTTGTCTTACGTTTGTATCCACGACTTAAAATAGCCACACGATACTGATTTTGTAACAATCGGACAAGGTATTCAACTTGCGGTGTTTTTCCAGTTCCACCAACACTTAGATTGCCTACGACGATGACTGGGATATCGAATTTAGTTGATTTTAAAATTCCACGGTCATACAATCGATTACGAAAAGCCGTGATTTCTCCATATACCAAAGAAAATGGGTATAAAATTTTCCTTAAAAAGCGCATACAACTAAATTACAAAACAATTCAATATTGAACTGTCTCAACTATTTCTAATCCATAACCAATTATTCCTACACGTTTTTTAGTCTTATGGCTATTTGAAATAAGTCGCAATTTAGAAACCCCAAGGTCGTGTAAAATTTGAGCTCCAATTCCAAAATCTTTATTGTCGAATTTAATGCGGGGTACTGGAATATTTTCGGCTTGAACTTCCTTCAGTGCATGTAAACGATTGAGTAAATTAAAGGATTGATTTTCTTGATTGATAAAAACAATTGCTCCTTTTCCCTCTTCATTAATCATTTTAAACATACGACTAAAACTATCATCGGGTTTAGAAGTTAGCAACCGAATAATATCATTATTAATAAGTGTCGAATTAACGCGAACAAGTACAGGTTCATTTTCTTCCCAATCGCCTTTTGTCAATGCCAAATGAACCTGATTATTTGTCGTTTGTTTATAAGCACGTAATCTAAATTTCCCAAACCTTGTTTTTAATTCAAAATCCTCCACTTTTTCGATTAAGGAATCATGTAGCATTCTATAGGCTACTAAATCTTCAATGGAGATGATTTTCAAATCGAACTTTTTAGCCACTTTTAATAATTGAGGCAAGCGTGCCATAGAGCCGTCTTCATTTAATATTTCGACTAAAATTCCGGCAGGTTTAAATCCCGCTAATCGCGCTAAATCAACAGCTGCTTCAGTATGACCTGTTCGTCTAAGAACGCCACCATCTTTAGCTCTTAAAGGAAAAATATGTCCAGGCCGTCCTAAATCATGAGGTTTGGTTTTTTTATCAACCAAGGCTTTAATTGTTTTCGCACGATCATGAACCGAAATTCCCGTAGTACACCCTTGACCAATTAAATCTACAGAAACCGTAAACTGCGTTTGGTGTAAAACGGTGTTATCTTGAACCATCATATTTAATCCTAACTCTTCACATCTATCCCCTGTTAATGGTGCACAAATAAGACCGCGACCTTCGGTAGACATGAAGTTTATCATTTCGGGAGTTACAGCTTCAGCAGCCGCGATAAAATCTCCTTCATTTTCTCTATCTTCATCATCAACCACAATAATCATTTTTCCTTTTTTGATATCAGCGATCGCTTCTTTAACGGTATTTAGTTTAGTCTTTTGACCAGTTGTAGTTTGCATTAATTTGTTGTATTATCGTCTTTTACTATGACGCGTTTTTTAAATAAGTTCATCAAAGGCTTTAAGAAAACATCCACATTGAAAACTCCTTTATCTTTAGTTGCCCTCGACATTAATAACAGCCCCAAAGGTACTAAAACTATTGTTGCTAACCACCCTCCTAAGGCAGGAGTTATCGTACCAGCGTGTGCCATATTCCGACCTAAGGTCGATATAAAAAAGTAGATAACAAAAATAAAAATAGCCAAAATCATCGGCAAACCAAAACCTCCTTTTCGTATAATTGAACCCAATGGAGCTCCTATAAAAAATAAGACTAAACAAGCTATTGAAAAAGCCAATCGTCTGTGATATTCAGTATTGTATACATTGATATTTTTTTGCTTAGCTTTTAATACAGTATTAAACCCCTTAATATCGTTTAATGGGTTCGTTACTAATCCGATTGCTCCAGATATAAGCCTTTTTTTCATTATCGAATCATAATTTGCCAAGATATCACTATCAAAATTTTCATAGTTAATCGTATCCACGTTCATCGCTCTTACTCCAGTACGTCTGAGCAAGTTTTTCGCTTTCAAGGCAACGAAATTTTCATATTCTGGTAGCAGGGTGTCTACCTGCGAATTCAGTTGCTTCAAGCTCAACATTTCACGATCTTGCTTATATTCTTGGGTATCTACATTCCCTAATTTAGAAATATCTATATTAAAGGAATATTGGTCAAAAGAAGATTTTGTACTATTTATTTTTTGATTAGAAAATCCAACATTACGTCTCGACATTTCTTCATAATGATATCCATCTTTTAAAATAACGGTCATATAACGACTTCCTTCTTCCGTAGTAATTTCTCCGTATTTCGCGGTAATAACTTTCACATTTGCGGTTCGTTGATTGAGATCATAATAAATTAAAACATTCTTTAACAAATTATCATCTTCGCCATATTTCTCATCAAATTTTATACTATAGCCTGGAATATCAGTATTAAAAGTACCTGGAATCAATGCAAGCGCAGGTTGGGTCTTCTGCATATTAGAAAGCATATTTTTAAACTTAAATGCAGCTCTTGGAAATGCATAATTTAAAAACAAAAAATTGAGGGTACTAAGGATAACCATCAAAATAATTAGTGGACGAAGAAAGCGTCCCAGAGAGATTCCGGCTGATTTTATTGCTGCGAATTCATAATTTTCAGAAAGATTACCCAAGGCCATTATAGAGGATAAGAGAATTGCAATTGGAAGAGCTAATGGCACTTGCATTTGTGCAATATACCCCAAAAATTGCAACATCAATCCAAAACCAATCCCCTTTCCTGCAATTTTGTCAAACTGTAGCCATAATACTTGCATAACTAGGACAAATAGAATGACTAAAAAGGTGGCCAAAAAAGGAATAAGAAAACTCTTAAGTATATATTTATTTAAGATTTTCAAGATACCCCTTATAATTCATTAATGATATACCCTAAATCTTTATACTTTGTTTCATCAAAGGAAAACAAACTGTTTGAAAGGCGCTGATTCGTTTTAAAAGCCGTTACAGTAAGGGTTGTAACCGTCCCATTTTTACCCGTTTCAATGAGTTTATAGATGTGCTTAGTTTTAACATCAATACCTAACCGAATGTAATCAATATCTGAATTAGAATCAATGGGTCTTAAGTAGACAAATTGAATTTTTCTTCCGTTTAAATTCTCTAATTTATCCCATTTATAGGTAAATCCATTTTCATAAAATGAAAAGAATTTAGAAGGGGTTATTGTATCCTCTTCGTCGTCACTTGCATCACTCACATTAACCTCTTCATCTTCAGTGATAATAGTATAAGTCTTTTTACCATCAAAAATTTGATTTGTTCCTAAAAAGTTCACATTGTACAAATCACCTTTCAGCGTAACATTTCCACGTGTTTCTTGATGAACACTTTCTTCTGTATTTTCTAATTTATACTTAAATTCAATATAAATATTCTCATAGGCCTTGATTTTTTCCGACACCTCATCCAGCAATTTTTTCGCTTTAAATTCACCTTGCGCAACACAAACTGTTGATGTAATCATTACACAAATACACAGTACTAATCCTCTCATGTTCATTTTATTAATTGTTTTTTTCATTTTTTAGTAATTCATCTAAGGATAAAACATCCGTAATTAAAACTTGTCTAGCTTTACTACCTTCAAAGGGCCCTACAATACCAGCGGCCTCTAATTGATCGATTATTCTACCAGCCCTATTATATCCTAATTTTAATTTACGTTGTAATAACGAAGCAGATCCTTGTTGAGCATTTACAATAATATATGCCGCTTCTTCAAAAAGCTTATCACGATCCTCTATATCTATATCAAGACCTGTGCCATTTTCCTCGCCAATGTACTCTGGTAATAAGTGTGCACTTGCATAGGCACGTTGGCTTCCGATATAATCTGTAATTCGATCTACCTCTGGGGTATCTACAAAGGCACATTGCAAACGCACCACTTCATTTCCCGTCGAAATTAGCATATCTCCTTTTCCGATAAGTTGATCTGCTCCTTGGGCATCCAAAATGGTTCTTGAATCTATTTTTGAAGTTACTCTAAAAGCAACGCGTACTGGGAAATTCGCTTTAATTATTCCCGTTATTACATTAACTGATGGCCGTTGCGTTGCAACGATAAGGTGAATTCCAACGGCCCGAGCCAATTGCGCTAAACGAGCAATAGGGGTTTCTACCTCTTTTCCTGCTGTCATAATTAAATCTGCAAACTCATCAATTACGAGTACGATATAAGGCAGATACGTGTGTCCATTTTCAGGATTTAATTTACGGTTTTTAAATTTCTGATTGTATTCTTTAATATTGCGTACATAAGCATCCTTAAGTAAATCGTACCGATTATCCATTTCAATACACAACGAATTCAACGTATGAATCACTTTATTGGTATCGGTAATAATAGCCTCTTCTGTATCTGGCAATTTAGCAAGGTAATGCCGTTCAATTTTGTTATACAATGTCAACTCAACCTTTTTCGGATCAACCAAGACAAATTTCACCTCAGCAGGATGTTTTTTGTACAACAATGAGGTAAGTACTGCATTTAAACCAACCGACTTTCCTTGTCCTGTGGCACCTGCCATCAATAAGTGAGGCATTTTAACTAGATCGATAATAAAAGTCTCATTTGAAATCGTTTTCCCAAGTGCCAAGGGCAATTCCATATTGGCATTTTGAAATTTTTGGGTAGATAACACTGATTTCATTGAAACAATCGTAGCGTTGGTATTTGGCACTTCTATTCCAATGGTCCCTTTTCCTGGTATAGGGGCAATAATTCGTATTCCTAACGCTGCTAAAGATAAGGCTATATCATCTTCTAAATTTTTAATTTTTGAAATGCGTACACCAGCATCAGGAACAATTTCATATAAAGTTACAGTTGGACCAATGGTAGCTTTTATACTGGCAATACCAATCTTATAATTGTTTAGAGTTTCTACAATTTTATCCTTATTCGCTTCAAGTTCTTCTTGGTTTATGGTAATGTTCTCACTGCCATAATCTTTTAACAAATCCAACGAAGGAAACTTAAATTCTGACAATTCTAAGGTTGGATCAAATTGACCAAAATCTTCTACTAATTTATTCGATATATTTTCTATAAGATGATCCTCTTCAATGGTTTTTTCTACCTCAATTTTAACCTCTACTTTCGGTTCTTCAACCTGAAGTGATTCTTTCTTAATAGGGGATTCTGTCTTAAGGGGTGATATTATTTGCTCTACTGGCTTTTCAGGTTCAACACGGTCTTTTGGCTCTTCCAATTCGTCGGATGTTATAGGTACGTCTAAGGTTGAATCAGGTTTTTCAGGAATCGCCGCCGTTATAAACCCATCATCCGTTACATCATCAAGACCTACCGTATGTTCCTTCGTAGATTTTGTTTTCTTCTTAGGAAGATTTGCTTGAATTTTTTCAGGAGTTAATTTAAAGCGCGTGACTAGATAGGCTAACAAGGTAAAAAGCAATACTAAAAACAAGCCTGTTTTACCTATAAATACTTTTAAATAATCATTTATTTCATAACCAATTACTCCAGAAAACAAGGGGTATTTAGGAACAAAAAACCCAATAGCAACAGCAATCCAAACCATGGCTATAACTCCCCAAAACCAAAACTTGCGAATTGGTTTCAGCGAAAGGTTAAGTATAATATACAGTCCCGTAAAAAACAGCAGTACTGGAATGAAAAAAGCGGAAATACCAAAGCCTTTATACAAAAAGAAATGACTTATTGAGGCTCCTATTTTACCCAATAAGTTTTTCACTTCCACTTGGCGTTCAGCGAATAAACCCAAGGCACTTTGATCAGCCTTCCAATGCATAAAAAACGAAGCAAAGGACACCAATAAAAAAACTCCAAACAAACTTAAAAATAGTCCGAAGCCCAAATGAGTTTGCTTACTTTTAAAAAAGCGAAGCAATCGATTTTTTCTGACTTTACGAGGAGACTTTTTCTTTTTGGCCATTAACTAAAATTATAAAGAGCAAAAATACATAAAAATATACGAGTTACTTCAGCCCACCATAAAGATTACATAAATTTTGGCACATATATGATCAGACCAATGATAGCGGCAATAATTGCAGCAAAGGTAACTCCTCCTGCAGCGATGTCTTTTACCATCCCAATCTTTGGATCAAAATCTGGCTGAACTACATCGGCGATTTTCTCAATAGCTGTATTTAATGCTTCAGCGGTTAAAACCAAACCAATAGCTAATAATTGCGCTATCCATTCAAACCGGGAAATATCCATTAAAAAACCCAATACAGTAATCAACATAGCCATCACCATCTGCACCATAATGCTATGTTCTGTTGTAAGCAACATCCACAATCCCTTGAGTGCAAATTTGACACTTTTTATTCTCCCCACTATAAACCCATCTTCTGGCTTAATCATACTTATTTAATTGCGTCGAGCGCTGCTTTATAATTTGGTTCATCCACAATTTCAGGTACTTGCTCTGTATATACAACTTTTCCTTCTTCATTCAATACCACCACAGCACGTGCGTGCAAATGAGCTAAAGGGCCATCTACAATTTCAAGTCCATATTCTTTTCCAAATTGGCCAGTTTGATAATCGGACAAATTAATCACATTTTCAATTCCTTCTGCACCACAAAACCTTGCTTGAGCAAATGGTAAATCTCGAGAAATACAGAGAACTTTTACTCCATTCATTTCTGCCGCGGCCTTGTTAAACTGCCTTACCGAGGCTGCACAAGTCCCCGTATCAATACTTGGAAATATGTTTAACACAACCTTGCTCCCTTTAAAATCCTTTAACGATTTTTGAGATAAATCGGTACATGTTAATGTAAAATCAGGCGCTTTGGATCCAACTGCTGGAAGCGTACCAACCGTATGAATTTGATTTCCTTTAAGTGTAATAGTAGCCATAATAACGTTGTTTTAATTTTATCAAAAATACGGCTTTAAACAGGTTAAAACTATTTTTTAAAATAGTTTTAACAAGACTAAGATGATTTTTTTTCTACTTTTGGTAACGATTCAATCCAAAAAAAATTAAACTAGGCATCAAAATTGATAAGGTTAACTATATAAAGACTATGCGCCATAACTTAATTTTTTTTGTAATGCTTAATATCACATTCGCCTTGTGTAATGTGACATTTGCGCAGGATAGCACACGCGTTTTAGATGCTGCTCAAAAATACAAGTACCTAGAATTTAAATTAATAGATACAATTCAAGGGCAAAATTTAAGTAATTTTGAAAAAAAGAGCTTACCTTTACCTTTGGCTTTTGGCTCTTTGTTTAATTTAAAGAAATCTTTAGATTTCTCAAAACCCAAAAAAAACATTGATATTAAATCAGGAGGAATCGTAACATATGATAGCGATGTGCTTGTTAAACGCTATTTTAATGGCAAAGACACGAGCAATGATGTGAAAATGTCAAGTGATTTCAATTTAGGCACACTCTATAGTAGTTCAAATTCAGTGCGTATTGAAGTCAGAGATCACAGTTTGGTTGATGGAGATCGAATTAAAGTGTTTCTCAATGAAAAACTTTTAAATTCAAACATCAAATTGGAGGGACTAAATACGATTATCTTCATTAATTTAAAACAAGGCTACAATCGCATAGATATTCAAGCCTTAAATGAAGGGTATTCTGGTCCAAATACGGCTGAGATTAAGGTGTATGATGAAGGGGGCAGTCTACTCGCATCAAAAAATTGGAATATTAGAACTGGTGAAAGAGCCACGCTAGGCGTGGTAAAAAATTAACCCCTATGACTGAAAAACACCTACTACTAACCGACCACGAACTCGTTTCGAATATTAAAAATTGTGAATTATCACCCGTCTTATTTACGCATGAAGCTCATCTTCGCTTAGCGTATATACACTTAACGAATTACGACAAAGCTACAGCGATTGAATCGCTTTGTTCTCAATTAGCTCAATTTGATAGACAATGTGGTTCAGGAACTAAATTTGACAAGAAATTAACCGAAATTAGTGTTGAAATTGTCGATGAGTTTATCAAAAAAAACAAACCTAAAGACTTTAGAAGCTTAATTTGTTCTTGTCCTGTCTTAAAACACGATTTTAAATCGTTAGTTCGACAAAAAATGCAAGTGCTCCCCATAAAAATACGCTCCAAAAAAAGTGTTAAGCGAAGTGTGCAATTTTCATAAACAAAAAACACATAGCGTGTGTTATCTTTTGGATTCATCGACAGCCCTTTGAGGGATGGATGGTGTTGTATATCCTCAGCTCTCGTACATTCCTAACACGAATACCATAACGTAATGTATGGATTAAAGCGCGATGAAGGTATAAATGGTCTACATTCACCAAGAATAGACTTCCATATCTTAAAATTGACACCTAATAAAGGTCTCTATGCATTGGCTGTTGAAATTCCCTCTTTCATTGCTAAAAATCATTACCTTAGTCTCTGTAAAAACGAATAACAAATTCATCCGTATAATTAAACGAAAAATTTACCCGCTAAATCAACATAGATAATAGGTATTTTGATACTGATATAAAATTCACTTCAAAAGAAACATGTACCTCTACCGCTGGAACAAAACAAATGGCTTCATTCAACCAACCAAATTAGTCGAAAAGCCATTTCAATAGTGAGCATACATTAAAATCAATAAACGCTTTATCCATCGATAAACCAGGCTATACATATCGATTTATCTTCTTGCTTATATTAGCAGGAGAAACCGTTTTCATCCTACCCTTTGTATTAGCCAGAATTTTTAGACCTACGTTTTTAAGTGTATTTGAACTAACGAATACTGAAATCGGCTATTGCTTTTCTATTTACGGAATTATCGCTTTTATATCCTATGTATTTGGTGGCGTAATTGCAGATCGATTTAAGCCGCGAAAGTTGATGGCAATTGCACTTTGGTTTACTGGAATTGGTGGATTCTATCTTGCCACCATCCCTTCGTACCCCATGCTCAAAATATTATATGGGTATTGGGGGTTTACGACTATCTTTTTATTTTGGGCACCGATGATTAAAGCTACACGCATTTGGGGTGGGCACAAAGACCAAGGTAAAGCATATGGTTTATTGGATGGCGGTCGTGGACTCGTAGCTGCATTATTTGGAGTCTTAGGAGTATTTGTCTTTTCATTATTCCTACCAGAAGGAGCGGTAACAGATGCTAACTTACGCAAAGAATCATTTATATATGTCTTACTCATTACCTCAACTTTAGTTTGTCTAATTGGTCTCTTGGTGTACTTTAATCTTAAAATTCCTGACACAGAAACTAGCGTAAAGGAACAAAAAACGTATTCATTTCACGCCCTAAAAAATGTGATAAAACTGCCTTCCGTTTGGCTGCTCATGGTAATTATTTTGTGTGCCTATCTAGGCTATAAAGTCACCGATATATTTTCGCAATTTGCCAATGAAGTGATGAAATATGGGGAAGTAGATGCTGCTAAAACTGGTACATTTCTACTGTTTATACGCCCAATTGTCGGAGTTAGTATTGGCTTTTTAGCCGATCGCTCAAAAGCATCTATTTATTTAATTGGAGGATTTGCCCTTAGCATTATAGCGGCTGCATTTTTCGCCTCAGGTTGGCTCGTTCCTGGAAAAGATCTGCTTTTTTTATCGACAATTTTCATTGCAGCAATTGGAATTTATGCTGCGAGAGTACTCTATTTTGCGGTAATGCAAGAAGGAGCTATTCCATTACACCTAACAGGAACCGCCGTTGGCGTAATTTCTTTTATTGGCTATACGCCTGATATCTTTGCCGGACCACTCATCGGTTATCTCCTCGACGGATCTCCTGGAAAAGCTGGACATCAGCATGTGTTTTGGGCGCTAGCCCTATTTTCTACCGTTGGATTTATCGCTTCACTCGTGTTCTGGAAAATGTATAAAAAGTAATTTGGAAATTGGCCAATTAAAATGACAAATCCCAAAGCTCAATCAACTCCCATAACGTAGCGATCAACATTCAAACGGTGGTTTTAATTAAACAGCAAACACGTGTTTGAGATGTGTGTTTTGGCGTTTGGAAATTATTTGAAATTTGGGATTTGTTAATAAAATGAAATTACTACAGGTGTATCACTTCATCGTATGCATCAGCAACCGCTTCCATCACAGCTTCACTCATCGTTGGATGCGGATGTATTGCTTTTAAAACTTCATGCCCTGTTGTTTCTAATTTTCTACCTAAAACGGCTTCTGCAATCATATCCGTTACACCAGAACCAATCATATGACAGCCTAACCACTCACCATACTTCGCATCAAATATCACCTTTACAAACCCATCGCTATTTCCAGCCGCTTTTGCCTTACCAGAAGCAGAAAAAGGGAATTTACCTACCTTAAGTTCATATCCTGCTTCTTTAGCTTCAGCTTCAGTCATTCCAACACTAGCAATCTCGGGGGTTGCATAGGTACATCCAGGAATATTTCCATAGTCAATAGGCTCTGGATTCAATCCTGCAATTTTTTCCACACAAGTGATTCCTTCTGCAGAAGCAACATGTGCTAAAGCGGGACCTTCAACCACATCACCAATGGCGTAATAACCAGGTATATTTGTTTGATAAAATTTATTAACTATTATCTTATCCTTATCCGTCACAATGCCCACATCTTCGAGTCCAATATTTTCGATGTTCGTTTTAATTCCCACCGCTGAAAGAATCAAATCTGCTTCTAGCACTTCTTCTCCTTTCTTTGTTTTAACAGTAGCTTTAACCCCATTCCCTGAAGTATCTACAGCAGTAACACTTGAATTGGTCATTACCTTAATTCCACTTTTCTTAAAAGATCGTTCAAATTGTTTAGACACATCAACATCCTCTAAGGGAACCAAGTTGGGTAGGTATTCAACAATAGTCACCTCGGTACCCATTGAATGATAGAAATATGCAAATTCAACACCAATTGCTCCTGACCCAACAACGATCATTTTTTTAGGTTGCTTTTCCAATGACATCGCTTCACGATAGCCAATTACCTTTTTTCCGTCAATAGGTAAAAATGGCAACTCTCTAGAACGAGCACCTGTACAAATAATAATATGATCTGCAGTATAGGTGGTTGTTTTTTTATCAGCCCCAGTTACTTCAACTTTTTTTCCAGCCAACACTTTTCCGTACCCTTCTATGACATCAATCTTATTTTTTTTCATTAAAAATTGAACCCCTTTACTCATTCCATCAGCTACATTTCTACTTCGTTTAATGACGGCATTAAAATCTTTGTCTATCTCTTTTGCTTTTAACCCATATTCATCTACGTGTTTCAGATAATCATATACTTGGGCACTTTTCAATAAGGCTTTTGTAGGAATACACCCCCAATTTAGGCAAATTCCTCCTAAATTTTCCTTTTCAACAATTCCAACGTTAAATCCTAGTTGAGAAGCTCTAATAGCCGCTACATACCCTCCTGGTCCACTTCCAATGATAATGATGTCGTATTTCATAAGTCTCTGTTTATTGTATTAAATTGAAACCAATAATTGTAAAAGCGAACAAGCAACAATTAAAAAAGGTTTCGGTTTGTATATTCGTTTGTACTCCTGTATTTAGATTTACAAAAGTAAGGATTAATCACATTCATCTTTGCCCCAATATTGAAAAATTCCTAATCAAATTTTATCGCCTTAACTGGACTAATCTTACTCACGATAAATGAAGGAATCAACAACATGAGCATACATAAAACGAGTACTCCAACATTTAGCAATACGATATATCCCATGCTCAGATATACCGGAGCTTCACTAACATAATAGCTCTCAGGATTTAGTTGGATAAATCCAAAATACTTTTGCGCCATTAAAATAGAAATTCCTATTAAATTTCCCCAAAATAAACCTTTCGCAATTAAATAGCTCGCATTGTATAAAAATATTTTTCGGATACTCCAATTAGCAGATCCTAACGCTTTTAAAATACCAATCATTTGCGTACGCTCAAGAATGAGTACCAACAATGCGGTGATCATATTGATGCCCGCAATTAAAATCATAATAGCAATGATTACAATAATGTTGGTGTCTAATAACCCCAACCATTCAAAAATAGAATCGAAGCGTTCAGCTATGGTTAAGGCATTGAGATCAGAAGGAATAGCCGTGTAAATTTCCTTTCCTTTTGATGTCAACTTATCAAAATCATCTAGAAGCACTTCGAAACCTCCTACTTCATCTTCCTCCCACTTATTCAGACGCTGAATATGTCGAATATCCCCAAGTATATAAAACTCGTCAAATTCCTGAAAACCTGTATTGTAAATCCCAACGATCTTAAAAGAACGCGCATTTGGAGCGGCTGTTGGATCATCTTTCATGAAAAATACATTGCATTTATCATTAATCCCTAACTTCATTCGCTTCGCCGTTATCGATGATATCAAAATATCATTAGAGACTTCATCTGAAAATGTAGGTAATGTTCCTTCCGTTAAATAGGATTTAAAAAACGACCAATCATAATCACTACCCACTCCCTTTAATAAAACCCCTTCAAAATCTGTTTCGGTTCTTATAATTCCACCTTTCGTTGCGAATACTTGAATATTTTTAACTCCACTTACTGTGTTAAATTCAGGATAAAAATCTTGACGTATAGAAACCGGAGATATCGTAATTTGCGAATTGTTATCCTCAAAATTCGTTATTTGAACATGACCGTTAAACCCAGCTATTTTTTCCTTTATCTTTTTTTGCAAACCAACACCTGTGGCAATCGTAATCAACATAATAATTACCCCTAGTGCAATAGCACTAATGGCAATTTTTATTATTGAGGAGGATATCGTACTTTTATACTGAGTTCCTGCAATAATGCGTCGGGCTAAAAATAATTCGTAATTCAAGATAATGCATTGTTCAAGTGTCAAAAATACACATTTCTTTTTGCTTTCAATTCTTCTTTTCACCATAGTATCTTGCGTGGAAAATAAGACTAGAAAAAAAGTAATGAAAACAACATTCTTAACAAAACACATTTCAGATGACCCTTTGTCACCTGATCCTTTTGTCAGTACTATACAAATTGCTACCCCAGCTGATTACTTAGATTTACTTAAAGATAAAGATATAGCGATAGTTGCTAATCAAACAAGTGTAGTTGAGCGAAATGTAAGTGAATTTACGCATTTAGTAGACACCTTATTAAATCTTGGGATTTCAATTCAAAAGGTCTTTTCTCCAGAACATGGATTCCGCGGAACAGCAGATGCCGGCGAGCATATTGCAGATCGCGTTGACACTTCTACCGGATTACCCTTGATCTCACTATATGGAAAAAATTATAAACCCACACAAGCTCAATTAGCCGATGTTGACTTAGTACTCTTTGATATTCAAGATGTTGGTGTTCGATTTTACACTTACATATCTACCTTACACTATGTAATGGAAGCATGTGCTGAAGCTGGAATACCACTTATTGTTATTGATAGACCCAATCCCAATGCCCATTATATAGATGGACCTATCTTAGAAAAAGAACATCAAAGTTTTATCGGAATGCATCCGGTACCACTCGTATATGGGATGACTATCGGGGAATACGCCCAAATGATTAATGGAGAAGGTTGGTTAACTGAAGGGGTAACATGTAACCTTCGGGTAATGCCCCTAAAAAACTATACCCATCACACCCCTTATTCACTACCTATCAAACCATCCCCAAATTTACCCAATGATGTTGCGATAAATCTATATCCAAGTTTAGGACTTTTTGAAGGGACTACGGTGAGTGCTGGTCGCGGAACCTCTAAACAATTTCAATTATTTGGATCTCCCTTTTTACCCGCTTCAAAATATTCATATCAGTTTACTCCCCGTCCAAACGAGGGTTCAAAATCACCAAAATTTAATGGTAAACGCTGTTATGGCCTCGATTTATCCAACGAAAAAAGGCTTAATAAAATTCAGTTAAATTGGCTTATAGATGCCTATCATAATCATCCGAAAAAGCACAAATTCTTTATTGATTTTTTGACTAAACTAGCAGGGACAACCTCCTTAAAAAAACAAATAGAAGATGGTTGGTCGGCAGATAAAATTAGCGCTTCATGGCAAAAAGATTTGAATGCCTTCAAAAAGATGCGAACACCATACCTACTCTATAAAGAATGAAAACAAAATTTCTCCTATTTCTTTTAGTAATTAGTCACCTTTCGGTCGCACAAAAAATCAAGAGTGACCGTATAGATCAAGCAAGGTCTATCGCACAAACATTTTTAACTGAACAACAAATTCCAGGAATGGCGATCGCAGTTATGGAAAAAGGTAAAATTATTTGGTCAGAAGGTTTTGGTTACAGTAATGTTCAACAGCAAAAGTCTGTTGATCCTGCAAGTACTCAATTTAGATTAGCGAGTATCTCAAAACCATTAACGGCTTATGGATTGGCTATTTTGGCCGATCAAATAAAACTTAATTTTGATGAAAGTATTTATCATTACATCCCTAATTTCCCCAAAAAAAAATATGATTTTACCATTCGGCAAGTAGGTGGTCGTTTGGCAGGGATTCGTCATTATAAAGAAACAGAATTCTTATTAAACAAAAAGATGACGATTGAAGAAGGGCTTTCTATTTTTAAAAACGATCCTTTATTATTTAAACCAGGAGATCGGTTCTCGTACAATACCTATGGATGGAATTTACTTAGCGTTATCATTCAAAATGTCGCAAATCTAGAATTTAATCAGTTTATGCGCGATCATGTCTTTCATCCATTAAAGATGCATGCAACGCAATTAGACGAATCTGATCAAGAGATGCCATTACGCACCCAATTCTACATAAAGACGAATCAGGGTAAAATAATAAAGGGGCCAAAAGTTAGCAACGAATATAAAGTTGCTGGAGGAGGGTTTTTAGGCACAGTTGAGGACTTAATTAAATTTGGACACGAAGTTCTCCATCCGACTTTAATCAGTATTACTCAGCGAAATGAACTTATTAAGACACAGGTTACTAACAAAGGGAAATCGGTACCTTACGGAATTGGGTTTACGGTGGAAAAAACAGTATATGGACATCCAAAATACGCCCATTCTGGTGGAGGCGTTGGAGCCTCCATGCTATTGCTCATGTATCCGAAACAAGATCTTGTAATTGTGCTTTTAACCAATCTATCTTCCGCACCGATTTCTGCATTAGGTACTGCATTAGAAAAACACTTTTTACCCAATTAACCTCTGGCAATAGTTACAGAGGCAATCGTTCTTTAAGCATTTCTAGAATATTAACTACCGCAGGACAGATGGTAGAATTAACGAGCGTTAAATTGGTAATTTGAATAAATTTTCTTCGATTTGTATGTGGATATTCACTACATGCTTTTGGCCGAATATGATAAATTGCACATGTATTATCACGTTCATCAAAGAATGCACAAGGCGATTGTTTCAGCACCATGAAATCATCCTCATCTCGTTGTAAATAGGTATCAATAAATTGACGCTCCTTCATTCGCATTGATTTAGCAATGCGCTTAATGTCTTTTTCAGTAAAAATTGGACTTGTGGTTTTACAACAGTTTCCACAACTTAAACAATCCATTTTATTAAACTCTTTTTCATGCAAATCCTGCATTAAGACATCTAATTTCTTCGGATTCTTTTTACGTAACTTTTTAAAATAAGCGGTGTTTTCAGCCAATTTTTCTTTTGAGAGCACTGCCAAATTTTCCAGATTAGCTCGCATACCTAATCGAACCAAATAGTTATGGTCTTAAGTTTAGCCAAATCGGGAATCTGAGCTGCTACAATTTTCTTTGGATCAAAATCTTTTAGTCCCAACTCTTTTTTGGAAATGGCCATCGTAGCATTTAATTCATTTACAAAGAGTACAGCCGTGGTGAATGTAGATTCTACTTTATTCACAATATAATGATCAACAACATCACTGTAGGTCGAATTTAAACCTACCCCAGAAGCAGTTTTGTAATTTGGATCAAAAATCTGTACACTTTCTACCGTAGAAGTGGAATCATTTTGTACTTTAGGAATCAAGGTTAACATATGATGTCCTTCTTTGTTATAAACCAAGTATTCATCGTATGCAGCATCCGACAATTCTCCGTTTCCTATACGACTTACCAACGAATCATTTTTAAATAAATCTTTTAATTCATGGACTTGCGTTGTTGCTAATACCTTACCTACCTGTCCCTTTGCAATAAGAAAATCTTGATCTTTTGCACAATTCGTAAATGCCAACACAGTTAACATTACATATATACTCTTTTTCATTAGCTCAATTTTATTCATTTATTTAATCACTTTTTTCAACACTCCTAAAAAACCACGTATAAACGTCGCACTCGTAAGTACTTTTACAATTGGATTCATACGAGTACTTTTCCTAGACCTAGGCGCTGCCGTTCTTTTTTTCGCTTTTTCTTCCTCCTCTTTTTTCTTTTCAGCTTCTTTCGCTTCCTCTTCGAGTGTCTTAATCCGATCAATTTTATCATTCAACAACTCATAAGCACTCTCTCTATCAATGTGCTCATTGTATTTTTTGGCTAATTTTGATGCACCGATGATGGCATCTAACTCGGCTTGAGTCAAAACATCCATTCGACTCATCGGGGCTCTTAACATGGTTCTAGCCAATGGCGTTGGAATTCCTTTTTCATTTAAGCACGACACAAGTGCCTCTCCTATTCCCAACTGTGTCAAAACTTCAGCCGTATCGTAATATTCAGAATCTGGATAATTCTCGGCAGTTAACTTAATTGCTTTTCGATCGTTTGCCGTAAATGCCCGTAAGGCATGTTGAATTTTCAATCCTAATTGCGAAAGGACAGATGCCGGAATATCTTTGGGATTTTGTGTTACAAAGTAGATTCCAATTCCTTTTGATCTAATTAGCTTAACGATACTCTCAATTTGACTTAACAAGGCTTTAGAAGCTTCATCAAATATTAAATGGGCTTCATCAATAAACAAGACTAATTCAGGTCGATCACTATCACCTTGCTCAGGAAATGTCCCGTAAATTTCAGCAAGTAGTTGCAACATAAATGTAGAAAACAACTTCGGTTTATCTTGAATATCAGTCAATCGCAAAATTGAAATTATCCCCTTCCCTTCATCGTCTACCCTTGTTAAATCTTGAACTTCAAAAGATCGTTCTCCAAAAAACAATTCTCCTCCCTGTTGTTCAATTTCCACTACTTTTCTCAAAATAGCACCCGTAGAAGCGGTTGAAATACGACCGTATTCGGCTTCCAATTCTTCCTTCCCTTCTTGGGTTGCATATTGCAAAACCTTTTTAAAATCTTTTAGATCTAAAAGTGGCAATTTAGAATCGTCGCAATATTTAAATAAAATAGCCACAATTCCACTTTGCGTTTCGTTAAGATCTAAAATTCTCGAAAGCAATACTGGTCCAAATTCTGAAACCGTAGCACGTAATCGAGTCCCTTCTTGCTCCGAAAGAGTTAAAATTTCAACAGGAAATTTTTTCGCTGTAAATTCAAAACCTATTTTTGCGTGTCTTTCATCAATTTTAGGATGCCCTGGACTCGCTGCAGCCAGCCCACTTAAATCACCTTTCACATCCATTAAGAGAACTGGAATTCCCTTTTCAGATAAGTTTTCAGCAAGAACTTGCAGTGTTTTAGACTTTCCTGTTCCCGTTGCTCCTGCAATTAATCCATGTCTATTTAACGTTTTAAGCGGTAAATCAACAAAGGCATTTGTAATGGTCTCTTCTCCTAACATAGCAGCACCAAGCCGTATATAATCACCCTCTGTCGCGTAACCTTTATTGATATAATTTAAAAACGTTTCCTTTTCACTCATCTTTTCTAAGTTCATATTTCAGCCCATAAAAATAGTATTAAATATCCCAAATTAAAAGAATTGATAATTTTATTTAAGTTAATTAGGTTTTAGGTCTTTTCTTGAGAGATTATGTACCTTTGCGTTGAAATTATTTTGAAATAAATCCCCTAAGATTTCACAAGTACAAGCGTACAAAATGATGCACTCTTAAGCTATGCTTGAACATTATTTGGCAATTGGCTTGAACATCAACAAGGATTTCAACGTGGCAGGTAGAAAGACAAAAAATAGTCCATTATGACGGAGACATAGTAAAATATTTTATGGAAGAAACAGAAAGAAAATTACTTAAAAGTGGACAAATACTTCCGTTGATGGAAGAATTTTACACCATACAAGGTGAGGGATATCACACTGGAACAGCCGCATATTTTATTCGAGTTGGTGGTTGTGATGTTGGTTGTCATTGGTGTGATGTAAAAGAAAGTTGGAATGCTAAATTACATCCAGCTACGGCTACTGATACCATCGTAAAAAACGCAAAAAAGTACAGTAAAACGGTAGTTATTACGGGGGGCGAACCACTAATGTGGAACATGAACTATCTTACAAAAGCCTTAAAAAACGAACAACTAAACACACATATTGAAACCTCTGGTGCCTATACTTTAAGTGGATCTTGGGATTGGATTTGTCTTTCTCCAAAAAAAAATAAACTACCGCTACCTCCCATCTATAAAGTCGCTCATGAATTAAAAATAATCATACACAACAAGCATGATTTTAAATTTGCAGAGGAACAAGCGGCGAAAATAAATTCCAATTGTGTTTTGTTTTTACAGCCTGAATGGAGCAAACAACATGAAATGACTCCTTTAATTGTTGACTATGTGATGAAACATCCCCAGTGGAAAATCTCATTACAGACACATAAGTATTTAAATATCCCTTAACCATCTCAGCATGCCTTAGGAGATTATGGGCTCTATGGATTTAATTCATGGATAGGTCTAGGTTAAAAAATACCCTAGAAATTGGCACATAATTCCATCAATACATCCTTCTATTACACAAAAAATGATCGATAATCAGGAAGAAAGGGCTTTAATTCGCCGATTAGCAAGATCATAAATACGTTCAAATTGATCTTGTAAGCCCATATCACTATTATCAATTTCAACCGCATCATCTGCTTTAGTTAAAGGAGAGTCCTCTCTCGTTGAATCAATTAAATCTCGTTGTTGTACATTTTCTAACACTTCTGGATAATTGACATCATGTCCTTTATCAAGTAATTCTTTATATCGTCTTATAGCCCGTTTTTCTGGATCTGCTGTTAAAAACAACTTTAACTCTGCATCAGGAAAAACGACCGTTCCTATATCCCTACCATCCATTACAATTCCACGTTCTTTTCCCATTTTTTGCTGCTGTTCTACCAATTTCTTTCGTACTTCTGAGATAGCTGCAATTTTACTTACTAATTGAGATAAGGCGATTGATCTAATCTCCTTTTCAACATTCACACCATTTAAATAAATCTCTGCATATTTTAAGGTTGGATTGAAGACAAAGCGTAAATCAATTTGATTTAAACTCGACACAAGTGCTTCTTCATTTAAAAAATCTTTCCCAACAAGTCGATTTTGCATGGCAAATAAAGTAACGGCTCTGTACATAGCTCCGGTATCTACATACACATAATTTAATGCGGTAGCGAGTTGTTTTGCAATAGTACTTTTTCCTGTTGAGGAAAATCCGTCAATAGCAATAATAATCTTATCTTTTTTCAAAATTAAAAGGTTTTTTGAGCTAGATTAATTTCAATTGTAAATGTATTCGTATTCGACGCTGGGTGAAATTTAGTAAAGGCATAGTTAAACTTAAATTTTCCCATTTGCAAACCGAATCCTGCACTTAATCCGGCAAAAGTTCTAGTTTCAGTTAATTGTAATTCTTTAGCTCTCCTAAAGTTATATCCCAATCGAAGATTAAATCCCTTATCAGGGAAAAATTCCGCGCCAATAGTTACATGTCTAAAGGCATTATCAAAAATTGAAATCTTTTCTTCATTGATATCTCCCTCTATGGTACTTTGCGTATTTGAAGGATTTGGTTTTGCCACATTCCATTTTTGCAAATTATTTATGGTTATATGCCATTGTAACGGAACATTTTCTACGCGATACGACGCACCTATAACTACTTCTAAGGGCATGGGTTCTCTCAGTTGATCATACACACTAACTTGATACCCTATATTTCGAACTACCGCAGAAAAAATATACGGTTTTAAATCGTTAAAATAAGTTAAAGCAATATCAGTTGCTACCCCATTAGAAGTATAATTTTCAATACTAGAATTAATAAATTTCAAATTTGCGCCTACATGAAAATCAGTACGGGGAATTCGATAAGCATACCCTACAGAAATGGCTAAATCTCTCGCTTTAAAAGAGCCCGTTTCATTACCGAATTCATCAGCCCCAATGAATTTCCCATAATTCACATAGGTCACTCCCGCATGGATAATACCAATTCGGCGATTAATCAAATGTGCAAACGATGCAGAACCATAATTAATATCCGCTAAAAAATCAACATAATTCACGGCGAGTTGATTATCTAATTGACGATTAATCGTTGACGGGTTCCACAATGGCTGATCAATATCATCATAAAGGGTAAGCACTTCTCCTCCCAAAGCAGATTGTCTAGCAGAGGTAGAAACGTTCAAAAAGTTGAAAATTTGCTCACCTCCAACCTGTCCGAAACTTATCGTCGACAGACAAAGAAAAATTAAAAGGACACTTTTGGATTTCATTTCGCACACAAAGATGATAGAATTCTAAATTATAACGTAATTTTTTTCGTATAATTTGTGGTCTTAAGGCTAATTTGGCAATTCTTTATGTTGGGCAAGAGATGTTGCATAAAAAAGGACTCACTGTTTTAGGAAATTTAAGTAAATTGTCAAGGAGTTTATCATTTAAAAAGCCACCGTTAATCTATGAATTACGCTAATTCTCATCTTAAATCCTTATGAAACCAATGCTTGCCTTATTTCTTGTGCTTTGTGTTATTAGTTGTGATGCTATCCCAAAAAAAGAAAGAGAGCTTGTTAGGTAAAAATTTATAACAGAAGTTATAGAGAATCAAAACTTTACAGTTGAGTTTCCAGATTCACGGATTCAAGTTTTAATTGGTGAAGATGTGAATTATTCACTTAAAGAATTGAAAAAACAATATTACAATTGTCGGTTATATTTAACGCAATTATACCCGAAAAACACACCTCCATTGGCTGTGTATGCGGAGACATTAATTTTTGAAAATTTTAAATTGAGTTTAGAAGAAATATGAAACACATCTAAAATTGAAAACTCAAGCGTAGGAAAATTATACATTTACGGCACGGACTATAAGGCCGTACAAAAAACGATCATAGTTACTTTATTCATGAAGAGTATTACTATGTATTTGAATATTTTTCGGCTAACATTTTATTCGAAAAATAGTTGCCTGATGCGTTGTACATACTTGAAAGTTTTAAATTGAAATAGATTTCTAATTGTTAGTGAAGTAGTACAAGTCCAATTAAACCCAATAAAATTTAGGAACGCATGCGTGAGGTAGATCATTTTTTCTTAGAACAAGAAGAGCCCAATAAAAGTTGCTTCATGGCCTTACGGGATATTATTCTCGATTTTGATACCACCTTTACAGAAACTCTAAAATGGGGATTACCCTGCTATAGTTATAAAAACAAAATGTGTTGTTTTTTATGGCAAGACAAAAAGACCCAGGAACCTTATATTCTCTTTGTGGAAGGAAATTTATTAGATCATCCTCGATTAGAACAAGGCAGTAGAGCTAAAATGAAAATCTTTAGGGTTGCTGCTGATCAGGATATCCCTGTGGATGAATTGCATGAGGTGTTAGCTGATGCGGTGGAGTTGTATGTGTGTGGAAAGGTGAAAACGAAATAGCGTTTTGATTAAAGAATTGAATGGTTTTTTAGGGATCATGTCGCCATTAAAATAAAACCCCAAACAAAAAACGCCCCTGTAGGGGTCGAATAGAAAATTCAAAAATATTTTAAATCTCAAGGCAATGTGTGGAATCGGATGGCACAACACTTCATCCCGTATAAACTGAAGATTCCATGGGGTTGTGCCACCACCGGCATTGGTGGGAGCGTTCAGTTTAGCGCAAAAAAAAGACTTGTCTAAAAAGTTGATACGTGTTTGAAAGTGGAACTTCACCCCGAAGGGGTACACCATCCATCGCCCATTAAGAACCGCCAACGTTCAAATCACAAATAACAAGGAAATCTAAACCTTCAAAATTCAAACAAACCAATTGTGCTGTATGATTAAAAAGGCGCTCTCACCCCGAAAGGGTGCAACATCCATCGCCCATTAAGAACCTACAACTTTCAAATCACAAATAACAAGGAAATCTCAACCTTCAAAATTCATACAAACCAATTGTGCTGTATGATTAAAAACGCGCTCTCACCTCGAAAGGGTGCAACATCCATCGCCCATTAAGAACCTACAACTTTCAAATCACAAATAACAAGGAAATCTCAACCTTCAAAATTCAAACAAACCAATTGTGCTGTATGATTAAAAACGCGCTCTCACCCCGAAGGGGTACAACATCCATCGCCCATTAAGAACCTACAACTTTCAAATCACAAATAACAAGGAAATCTAAACCTTCAAAATTCATACAAACCAATTGTGCTGTATGATTAAAAACGCGCTCTCACCCCGAAAGGGTGCAACATCCTTCGCCCATTAAGAACCTCCAACGTTCAAATTACAAATAACAAGGAAATCTAAACCTTCAAAATTCATACAAACCAATTGTGCTGTATGATTAAAGACGCGCTCTCACCCCGAAAGGGTGCAACATCCATCGCCCATTAAGAACCTCCAACGTTCAAATTACAAATAACAAGGAAATCTAAACCTTCAAAATTCATACAAACCAATTGTGCTGTATGATTAAAGACGCGCTCTCACCCCGAAGGGGTGCAACATCCATCGCCATTAAGAACCTTCAACGTTCAAATCACAAATAACAAGGAAATCTAAACCTTCAAAATTCAAACAAACCAATTGTGCTGTATGATTAAAGACGCGCTCTCACCCCGAAGGGGTGCAACATCCATCGCCCATTAAGAACCGCCAACGTTCAAATCACAAATAACAAGGAAATCTAAACCTTCAAAATTCAAACAAACCAATTGTGCTGTATGATTAAAGACGCGCTCTCACCCCGAAAGGGTGCAACATCCATCGCCCATTAAGAACCTCCAACGTTCAAATCACAAATAACAAGGAAATCTAAACCTTCAAAATTCATACAAACCAATTGTGCTGTATGATTAAAGACGCGCTCTCACCCCGAAAGGGTGCAACATCCTTCGCCCATTAAGAACCTCCAACGTTCAAATTACAAATAACAAGGAAATCTAAACCTTCAAAATTCATACAAACCAATTGTGCTGTATGATTAAAGAC
>JALKAY010000039.1 GCA_023015935.1 Flavobacteriaceae bacterium F08102 | reverse complement strand
TTCGGGGTGAGAGCGCGTCTTTAATCATACAGCACAATTGGTTTGTATGAATTTTGAAGGTTTAGATTTCCTTGTTATTTGTGATTTGAAAGTTGTAGGTTCTTAATGGGCGATGGATGTTGCACCCCTTAGGGGTGAAGTTCCACTTTCAAACACGTATCAATTTTTTAGACAAGTCTTTTTTTTTGCGCTAAACTGAACGCTCCCACCAAAGCCGGTGGAAGAAAAAATGAGAAAATACGAGAATCACTATAATACATCTTTTTATCATTTTTTCTATCCGACTCACAACGTCGCCTTTCTT
>JALKAY010000038.1 GCA_023015935.1 Flavobacteriaceae bacterium F08102 | reverse complement strand
TCCATGCATACGTTAACGCTCCTTGTCCTGTTGAACCGGATCCATCTAACGTAAGCGTAGTAACAGCACACGTAAGTTCTGCATCATCTCCTGCATCTGCAACTGGCGCAGCTATATCTTGACTAATCACCACCGTATCAGTCGCTGTACATCCATTGTCAGCATCGGTAATGGTTAAATTATACGTTCCCGCTGAACTAATTACTGGAGACGCTGTATTGGCTCCACTATCGATAACTCCATCAGAGGTACTCCATGCATACGTTAACGCTCCTTGTCCTGTTGAACCGGATCCATCTAACGTAAGCGTCGTAACAGCACACGTAAGTTCTGCATCATCTNTCTTGACTAATCACTACCGTATCAGTCGCTGTACATCCATTGTCAGCATCGGTAATGGTTAAAGTATACGTTCCCGCTGAACTAATTACTGGAGACGCTGTATTGGCTCCACTATCGATAACTCCATCAGAGGTACTCCATGCATACGTTAACGCTCCTTGGCCTGTTGAACCAGATCCATCTAACATAAGCGTCGTAACAGCACACGTAAGTTCTGCATCATCTCCTGCATCTGCAACTGGTGCAGTTATATCTTGACTAATCACTACCGTATCGGTAGAAGAACAACCCGTAATTAAATTAGTTACCCTTAAAGTATACGTAC
>JALKAY010000037.1 GCA_023015935.1 Flavobacteriaceae bacterium F08102 | reverse complement strand
CACGTAAGTTCTGCATCATCTCCTGCATCTGCAACTGGTGCAGTTATATCTTGACTAATCACTACCGTATCAGTCGCTGTACATCCATTGTCAGCATCGGTAATGGTTAAAGTATACGTTCCCGCTGAACTAATTACTGGAGACGCTGTATTAGCCCCACTATCGATAACTCCATCAGAGGTACTCCATGCATACGTTAACGCTCCTTGTCCTGTTGAACCGGATCCATCTAACGTAAGCGTAGTAACAGCACACGTAAGTTCTGCATCATCTCCTGCATCTGCCACTGGTGCAGTTATATCTTGACTAATCACTACCGTATCGGTAGAAGAACAACCCGTAATTAAATTAGTTACCCTTAAAGTATACGTACCCGCTGAGCTAATTACTGGAGACACTGTATTGGCCCCACTATCGATAACTCCATCAGAGGTGCTCCATGTGTAACTCACTCCTGTTGCTGTTGAACCGGATCCATCTAACATAAGCGTCGTAACAGCACACGTAAGTTCTGCATCATCTCCTGCATCTGCCACTGGTGCAGTTATATCTTGACTAATCACTACCGTATCNCTGTATTGGCTCCACTATCGATAACTCCATCAGAGGTACTCCATGCATACGTTAACGCTCCTTGTCCTGTTGAACCGGATCCATCTAACGTAAGCGTCGTAACAGCACACGTAAGTTCTGCATCATCTCCTGCATCTGCCACTGGCGCAGCTATATCTTGACTAATCACTACCGTATCAGTCGCTGTACATCCATTATCAGCATCGGTAATGGTTAAAGTATACGTTCCCGCTGAACTAATTACTGGAGACGCTGTATTGGCTCCACTATCGATAACTCCATCAGAGGTACTCCATGCATACGTTAACGCTCCTTGTCCTGTTGAAC
>JALKAY010000036.1 GCA_023015935.1 Flavobacteriaceae bacterium F08102 | reverse complement strand
GATCCATTCTTTAATCTGACGGTCACCAGCATCTGTATGATTATAAGTTATAATAAACCCGGACACTTGCTATAAAAATGTGATCCTCCTTTTTTAGGAAGTCACCTACGTTGTTTTGTGTTACGAGTTTGGCTACTTTTTTAATGAGCTTTGTTATTGGTTATAATTTTATTTTATCACTCCTATCTAATAGGGTGTTTCTGTTTTAATTACTGCTAAGGTTCTACTTAATAGTTTTCTAGCTACTTTAATAATAACCGTTTTTGAATCTCTTCCTGTATGTTTCCTGTAATACGTCTGCATTACAGGATCAGTTCGT
>JALKAY010000035.1 GCA_023015935.1 Flavobacteriaceae bacterium F08102 | reverse complement strand
ACTACCTTTTTTACCTTTAGCTTTTTTATTAGTGATCATTGTATAGAGTTCTCCTTTAGACAAAGCAGTTTGGTCAATAGATAAATAACTTCCTATATTTTCTGGAAATACAAGCCACTCTTTCGCGTGCGACTTTTGCTTCCAATTTTTGAAATCGCTTAAAGAGTCTTTATCGTGACGTTGCAGTTTCTTTCCATTAACCCCATAGAAATGACCAATAGTATGGCAATCGGAGGCTCTAGTATTGACTAATTTCTTTAAAAAAAGCAGCGAACTCGGTGGTCATACGTGTTCCCTGTGCTACTAAATTCCAATCTCTTTGAACGACTTGCTT
>JALKAY010000034.1 GCA_023015935.1 Flavobacteriaceae bacterium F08102 | reverse complement strand
TCGGATTCAATCAAACAGTAATCATATACATTAACACCACTTCCTTGCTTCTTAACACAAACAACATATATCCCGAAGGGATAACATGCCTATAACTACAATACCCCCATACAATAACGACCCTGAAAGGGTCGAATGCCATAACACATAAAACGAAGATTTAAACCTGTGAATCCTTCGGATTCAATCAAACAGTGATCATATACATTAACACCACTTCCTTGCTTCTTAACACAAACAACATATATCCCGAAGGGATAACATGCCTATAACCACAATACACCCATACAATAACAACCCTGAAAGGATCGAATGCCATAACACATAAAACGAAGATTTAAACTTGTGAATCCTTCGGATTCAATCAAA
>JALKAY010000033.1 GCA_023015935.1 Flavobacteriaceae bacterium F08102 | reverse complement strand
TTCTTATCTAGAAGTAGCCGCTGAAGATCTAGGTTATAAATCTGTAGCTGAGCTAAAAAAAAAGTTAAGCATAAAGCCTTAATCAAAGCCAAAGAAAAATCTAAGGGATTTGCCTCTTTAACAACTATAATTCATTGTTTTGGTCTTAAACGTGATGCGTATTATAAATACAAATCTAGAGCTGATAAGCGTTTAAAACAAGAACAACTCATTATAAACATAGTCAGAAAAAGACGCAAATCTCTTCCTAGAGAAGGGGTACGTAAACTCATAAAATCATTAGATGATGAGTTTACTAAAGCCAATCTTAAAGTGGGCAGAGACACCTTATTTAACGTCCTTAGAAAACACAATATGCTTACACTTAGAAAGA
>JALKAY010000032.1 GCA_023015935.1 Flavobacteriaceae bacterium F08102 | reverse complement strand
TTCAATCGCCGATAAAAATTCTCCTTTGGAATCCGATCACTCATGCGGAATTGAGTGAATAATTTCTCTTGATACGTTTTTTTGCCTTGCATAGTACAAAATACGAAAAATTAGTAACTTGTGCAACAGGCACACCGTGTATAATTAATGGCTAGTTTTAGCCTACTTACGAAAATCCTCGCGGATTTTTAGTTTGGTGTGTACTTGCAAAGTTAATCGCTAAACCACGCAACTACCCATAGCCTAACCGTTAGGCTTAATTTTGACCCGTCCTGAATAAAGGCTACATAATTTTAAACATTATGTATAGAAATGACAAAGTAATTAGACGGTATTCAGAACCTTTTAAATTAAAAATTTTAGCCGAACTTACAACCGGAAAACACACT
>JALKAY010000031.1 GCA_023015935.1 Flavobacteriaceae bacterium F08102 | reverse complement strand
TCTTGTGGATGTCAATGCCAATGTATAACTTTGGTTGGGCGGTGGGTACAGTTTTCATATCTTATAGTTTTAGTGAACTTTAAAGATACTGGATCTACTGCTTTTTCATAAATGCTATAAAACATAGCTATTTCGGGCTTTCCCAAAGGTTTGTGCTTATTTACGAAGTCCGCCAAATTTTTATTTTTGTATATTTAGAAATTAAAAGATAAGTAGAAAAAATAAAAATTTGGCTTGTGCATAATCCGAAAAGTTAGCGTCTATTTACACGCTACGTTTCATATACAAACACGTTACCTGCAAGCTTGACCCGTCCTGAATAAAGGCTACATAATTTTAAACATTATGTATAGAAATGACAAAGTAATTAGACGGTATTCAGAACCTTTTAAATTAAAAATTTTAGCCGAACTTACAACCGGAAAACACACTAAG
>JALKAY010000030.1 GCA_023015935.1 Flavobacteriaceae bacterium F08102 | reverse complement strand
ATAGGGTGTTTCTGTTTTAATTACTGCTAAGGTTCTACTTAATAGTTTTCTAGCTACTTTAATAATAACCGTTTTTGAATCTCTTCCTGTATGTTTCCTGTAATACGTCTGCATTACAGGATCAGTTCGTATTGCCTGCCAAGTAGCTTCCACAAAGTAACTTCGCATTAATCGATGAGCACGCGGGGTAATACCTGTATGTCTACTATTATCCCCACTTTGATGTATCCCTGGTGCAATACCAATATATCCTGCGAAATGTTTAACACTATTAAAACGTCTGAGATCTCCTAATTCGCTTAGAATTCCACAGGCTACTATTCCACCTATTCCAGGTATGCTCTTGAGCAAATAATAATCTTTCTTGTAATGCTTGCGACAATAGGCTCTAAGCTTATTTGACACATCTCTAATTTCTACATCTACAAATCTAAAAAAGCGCATACGGCTATCCAATGTAGCCTTCGCAGTAGCATGTTTAAACGTTAAAGCATCCACCCAGTTTCTAAATTTATGACTCCAATGGTCATTGTCAAATTCTTCAGGCACTTCTATACCAAAATATAATAACTGCATTTTGATATAGCTTTTTACGCGACGAAAATCCTTGACTAGGTCATTTCGTCTTCTAAATAGGCTACGCAACTGCTCTCGCTCAACATCAGGAATGTAAATGCTATCTAGTCGTTGGTCTCGTAATTCTCTAGCAATTAGTTGAGCATCTATCTTGTCAGTCTTGGTAAAACGCTCTTTTCCTTTTCTGAAAATATCCGCAGGATTGACCACCAATGAATTCCACCCATAACGCTCAAAACTTCTATGGGCGTGATAACCACAACATCCTGCTTCATAAGCTGTAGTTACTTGATGATCAGGAAAATGTTTATCTACATAGGTTCTGAGTATTTCCGGCTTCGACGGCATCGAAAAAGATTTACCAGCAAATAGATCTGTAGTGCAATTAACTTTCCAACTTCTCTTGTGGATGTCAATGCCAATGTATAACTTTGGTTGGGCGGTGGGTACAGTTTTCATATCTTATAGTTTTAGTGAACTTTAAAGATACTGGATCTACTGCTTTTTCATAAATGCTA
>JALKAY010000002.1 GCA_023015935.1 Flavobacteriaceae bacterium F08102 | reverse complement strand
ATGCGTTGCTCACCTCCGATGTAACTCTGTAGGACAATAAATCAATTACCATCCAAAATTATACAACAAACATAGATTGTTATTAAATACGCGCATTGGTAAATGCTAGATGTCGCTCATACAGAGCTCTTTTAACGTACAACACCTATAATGCTATGTAAATTTCGCCACGCGGTGGCTTACATCCTGTGCTATATCTCAACATTAAATGCGTTGCTCACCTCCGATATAACTCTGTAGGACAATAAATCAATTACCATCCAAAATTATACAACAAACATAGATTGATATTAATTGCAGAAACAAAATCAACCATCAAACAATATTGCAACTCATTGAATATAAAATAATTAATCTAGTAAGTTTTAAATAATAAATTTAACTACTTAATCGCAATACACCCATGAGCATATTCGCTCATACACAATCCACGCTAACAAAATCAAACAACCTAAAATTCCATCTTTTTTATAATATCAATAACACATTCAATATCGTGCCTACTGATATCTAAATGAGTAACCATTCGCAATTTCCCTTGCCCCATTCCTACCAATAAAACACCCTTCTCGGCTAATTTCTCCACACAGAATGCTGGATCCAATGTATCCTGAACATAAAAAATCACAATATTGGTTTCAACTTTTTCCACTTTTTTCACCCAAGACTGTTCTTTTAAGCTTTGAGCTAATAAGGTTGCATGAATATGGTCTTCGGCTAACCGAGCCACATGATGATCTAAAGCATATATTCCAGCAGCCGCCAAATACCCAACTTGCCGCATCCCTCCTCCCATTCTCTTTCTAATGCGCAAAGCCTTTGAAATCGCCTCGTGAGTTCCTAATAAAAGTGAGCCTACCGGACAACCCAACCCCTTAGAAAGACAAATTGAAATCGTGTCAAATAACGCCCCATACTGCGATGGAGTTTCATTCTTTGCGACTAAAGCATTAAACAAACGCGCTCCATCTAAATGGAAATAAATTGATTCTTTTTTACAAACCTGTTGTATTCGTTTAAGCTCGTCCATAGACCAACAGGCCCCACCTCCTTTATTAGCCGTATTTTCAACTGCGACCAAACTAGTTGTTGGTTGATGAATATCCGTCGAATTACTCAGATTTTCAAGGACTTGATCGGCGGTAAACATTCCTCGATCGCCGACAATAAGTTTTGATGTCACTCCAGAATTTGCAGCAACACCACCTCCTTCATAATTATATATATGCGCCCAATGATCACAAATCACTTGATCTCCAGGCTGTGTATGTATTTTAATTGCTACTTGATTCGCCATGGTACCCGAAGGAAAAAACAAGGCAGCCTCCATTCCAAATAAATCAGCAGCTTTTTGTTGTAATTCCAATACGGTTGGGTCTGCTTGAAAAACATCATCACCAACTTCTGCTGCCATCATAAACTTCAACATCCCTGCCGTTGGCTTTGTTACGGTATCACTAAGTAAGTTAATCTTCTTCATTCTTATATTTAAATCAGTTAAAATTCACCGAATCCAATGGGTGATCCATCTGGAATTTTAGGTGCTCTTTGGCTCTTAAAAGCCGATGGGTCTTTTTTATAATCATCAATCATGGCTACCATTGCTTTATTATATGTTCTTTGTAGTTCGGAAATTTTTGTTGTCCTTAACAGATCATCTCTAAGTTCTTCTAACTTACTCTGAACAATTGCATTAACTTGAAAATACGTATTATCATTGGCCCCTAAGCTAAATAACTCCATCAACACTTGATAATTAACAACATTTTGCAAATCAGCTAAATATGTATTTTTATGTATTTTACCAAATGAACTACGAATAACCTGATCAATAAGCTCATCCAGACCTAGTTGACTCACATCAATACTTTTATGTTCAACCAATCTTGCCGCTCGCTGCGGATGCAACATAAAACTCAACGTCATTTCGGCAGCCGTTTCGACAGCCGCAAACGCATCAAACTCAGCCCCTATCCTACTTGCAAAAGACTCTCTACTTCTACCATATCCCATGGCTCGTGGTGGGAACAACTTGAGTAAGCGTTCTGGAATAGCAAGTTCATTCACATCGATGGTTTTTAATAACATCTTCAAGGCCTTTCGCTCAGTGGCACCATCTACGCTTGTAACGACAGGGTTTACACCTCCTTTCACGGCGTATTGGTAGTCGAGACCTCCAATGATTTTTGAAACCGCCTCAGTTTGGTAGCGATGCAAAAAATAAACCGGAACAAAAACATCTTCTAAGACCGAATATGGCTGGGTAGATTTGATATTATCCTCAGAAAAATGTTCAATTGCATTGGCTCTTATTTTCAGTAAATTATCTAATTCACTTATGATATCACCTCCATTATCCCACAAATGAGCATATCGATGCGCACTACCAGCAGGTCTAGCATCTTGATCAGAAGCATAGCGCAACCCACTCGCAAAGGCCTTATTTAAGATTTCCTGTAGTTCAACGGCTTCATTTTCTTTAAAATCCTGATAAGCATAAGCTACCGTCACTTTATCCCAATCACCAATCCCCGTAGCATAGGCATTAGAAAAATCGATTTTACCATCTTTTAACTGAAGTTGAGGATGTGGATAGTCCATTACAGAAGCCCTATTATTAGTGCTCGCCGCGAAATTATGCGCAAAACCAAGTGTATGCCCCACTTCATGTGCTGCTAACTGCCTAATTCGAGCAAGTGCCATTTCTAAAGCAAAATCATCATTCACGTCATTTTCTGCGTAAGGCGCCCGTAATGCTTGAGCAATCATGAAATCTTGTCGGATACGCAAAGAACCTAAACTCACATGCCCCTTCAAAATCTCCCCAGTTCTTGGATCAGAAATACTCCCTCCATAACTCCAACCTCTTGTAGAACGATGCACCCACTGAATCACATTATAGCGCAAATCAAGAGGGTCTGCATGTTCTGGCAAAATCTTTACCTGAAAAGCGTCGATATACCCAATCGCCTCAAAAGCTTCATTCCACCATCTCGCACCTTCCATTAAAGCCGAACGTATAGGTTCTGGAGTACCACGATCCAAATAATAGACAATGGGCTCAACCGCTTCACTTCTTTCTGCATTTGGGTTTTTCTTTTCAAGCCGATGTCTATAAATAAAACGTTTTACAATGGATTCTTTAACGGGCGTTGCATAATCCATATACGACATAGCCATTCCACCTGAACGCGGATCAAAAACTCTAGGTGTATATGAATCATCTGGTAATTCAACAAAAGAATGATGTTGATGAACAGTAACCGCTGATGCATCAGGTGTAACACTACGAATATCTGCCCCTTTTGGAGTTCCCGTAAAGGTCAACATTACATCAAATTCAACATTTTTAGGAAACCCCTTGGTACGCTCTAAATTAAAGGCCGACCTCGACTCATCTAATCGATATAACCCCTGACCACTTTGCTCTAAAGTCTTTACTACGCCATGCGCATCGCGTATAAAAAAAGAAGTTGCATCTACTAAAAAAACACCATTTTTTTCCTCTTTAATCACAAAGCCATGTAGAACAGATTTTGCAAAAGCCTCTTCAATAGACTTTCGCTCATCTTTATTATCTGTTATTGCCCTATAATCTTGATTCGGCTGGATTAACAGCATTTTATTTCCTACCTTTTTAAATTTTACAACCACCCCTCCACCGAGCTGCCCTCGATCCAATCCAATATCATTTGACCCCACCCCTTCAGACAGGGCAGTAACATAAAGAAACTCATGTTCCAAATCTTTAACTTCGAGATACACCTTATCTGCTGAATTATCATAATAAAAATCGATAAACCCAGCATGATGCTCCATATGCTTTTGATCTTTAAAGAACTGACAATGTATTAATTGACTATAAAAAATACTAAGAATCAAGAGTACAATATTTTTCATCTTTTATTAGTTTTCCGTAAAACTAATAAATTAAATCTACTCTATGATTCTCACATAAGAATAAATACAGGCGCAACAACAAACATGCTAAACACCCTAAAACCTAATTTTTAAAACACAGGATAATCGAGTATAGCCACCATCTATTTTCATTTTTTAGCGTACTTTTGCCACATATTATGATTACAACAGACCACATAAAAGACATTAAAACTCGAACAGAAAAGCTAAGAGATTACCTACAGATTGATCAAAAGCTTATTGAGGTTAGTAATGAAGAGGAGAAAACGGCAAATCCAGACTTTTGGGACGACCCTAAAAAAGCAGAAGTTTTAATGAAAAACCTACGTTTCAAGAAGAAATGGGTAGAAGATTACCGCACGGTTAAAACCATGGGAGAAGATGTGGAAACACTATTTGAGTTTTACAAGGAAGGAGAGGTTTCAGAACAAGAAATGATGGAAAGTTATCATCAAGCGACCGACTTCTTAGAACAACTTGAATTTAAAAATATGCTTTCTGACGAAGGAGACGATTTAAGTGCTGTCATCCAAATTACTGCTGGTGCTGGAGGAACAGAAAGTTGCGATTGGACTCAAATGCTAATGCGAATGTACATGATGTGGGCTGAAAAGCACCAAATGAAAATTAAAGAATTAAATTATCAAGAAGGCGACGTCGCTGGTATAAAAACCGTAACCTTAGAATTCGATGGTGATTACGCATTTGGATGGTTAAAAGGAGAAAATGGGGTTCATCGCTTAGTTCGAATTTCACCGTTTGACAGCAATGCCAAACGTCACACCTCCTTCGCTTCAGTATATGTATATCCAGTAGCAGATGACTCTATTGAAATTGATATAAACCCCGCAGATATTGAAATTACTACCGCACGATCTAGTGGTGCAGGAGGCCAAAACGTAAACAAAGTTGAAACTAAGGTACAACTTACACACAAACCAACAGGAATACAGATTTCGTGCTCAAACTCTCGATCTCAACACGACAACAGAGCTACCGCATTACAAATGCTCAAATCACAACTCTACGAAATTGAATTAAAAAAACAACAAGAGGCGCGTGCCGACATCGAAGCTAGTAAACTCAAAAACGAATGGGGAAGTCAAATTCGAAACTATGTCATGCACCCATACAAACTTGTTAAAGACGTGAGAACCGGCTATGAAACAGGGAATGTAGATGCAGTTATGGATGGCGATTTGGATGGGTTTTTAAAAGCTTTCCTAATGGCTAACGGTCAAAAAACTCCAACAGCCATTTAACCTAAAACATTAATATAATGTCGCTATATAACTAATAACAAGTTGATTATACTTTTATTTAAAAAATTTATTTTAAATTTGACAATCACCCCTCATACCAACTTAAACCGGATTTTATCTCCTGGTCTTTTTTGCGCTAAGCGACTTATACCCGAAGGAGTCAATTGTAAAACACGAGGATACCCTCCTGTAACTTGACAATCCTTCATCAATACAATCAAACCGCCAGAAGGGGTTAACTGCACTGTTCCCGGCATCACAGCACCAGTCAACATAGGGCTAGGCTTCACGTAAGCGATGGTTTCCGCCATTCTAAAACCAATTCGGTTACAATCCCTAGACAAGGTAAAAAAACGTGTTAAAATAGCGCTTTTCTCCAATGTACGAAGATGATCAAATTCCGGTCCAGGCATTACCGAAATTTCGGAAGCATTAAAATGCGCATCATCTACCTCTTTCAATCCACCCAAAACCAATTTCATTTCAGAAAGCGACCTAATCGGTAATCGCATACCCCCCGCTAAACACGCAAATTTTGTAACACCGCGCAACAGACTTCTACTCCTCATAACAATTTCAGTTTGAATACCCCCCGCCACAGCCAAATACCCCAAGGCCGCATTACGCGGAAATTTAAATCGAAGCACATCGCCCGGATGAATACCAACTGGACTATTCATACTTACCCCCCGTCCGTTCAGAGTTGGAGAAAAATTAGCTCCTGATATACAAATAACTGTTTGTATATCAAATAATAACTCAACATTACCTAAAGCTATCTCTAACACAGCATCCTCAGGCTTATTTCCTAAAATTGCATTTGCCATAGCAGCACTAAACTCATCCATAACCCCAGAAACAGGCACCCCAAACCTTCGGTAACCAAACCTTCCTAGATCTTGAATTGTTGTATAAAAACCAGGCTTATTTACTATAATCATACATCATAAAAGTTCAAATTCAGGGACATACGACCGTTCGCAAATCGCCCCATATTCTTCCATACTTACCTGCACAAACTTCACCTGATCACCCGAACTAGCAAAACAAGGCTCTTTGACCGATGGGTCAAACAAATTCACAGGACAGCTCCCAATAATCTGCCAACCTCCAGGAGAAGCAGCGGGATAAATACCCGTTTGAGCCCCTGCAATCCCTACCGCACCTTTCTCCACACGCAATCTTGGCTGATCCTTACGCGCTATATGAAGCCTAGGATTTAGTCCGCCCAAATACATGAAACCCGGCATAAACCCCATAAAATAGACCGTATATGACGGATCAGTATGCATCGAAATAATTTCATGGATTGAGCAACCGCTATTTGACGAAACCTCTTCTAAATCCAACCCAAATTCAGACTCGTAACAAACTGGAATAAACCAACGTTTTTTACGTCTAACTTTCAAATCTCTTTTTGACAATTGCAAAGACTTTAACACCAAAATCTCATTATAGATATCCTCTATACCGTTATGATAAAGTATTGTTATTGAGTTATATGTGTTGATTATCTCAACTTCTACTTTATGGTAATATGCTTGAAGTACATTTTTATAATCCAAGATTGTATCCAAAACAATTGGATTTATTTTTGTCGGCCATTCCACTATCAATGCAGCACTTCCAAAGGGTTTAAATATCGGATATTCAGATTTCACTTTTACTAATAATTATTCCAACTGACCGCAAACGATCACTCAACTGAATTAAATTTTCTACTACCTTGGGTTGATCCCCATGCATACAATACGTATCTGCATCCATCACAAGCTTCTTACCTTCAACCGTAAGAACCTGCTGTGACAACACCATTCGCGATATATGCATAGTTATTTGGGCAACGTTCTTTAACAACGCCTTAGATTTTTTTCGAGAAACTAATTGTAAATCCCCCTGATAATTTCGATCTCCAAAGGCTTCTTTCTTTATAAACACTCCCTGTTCTTCAGCTATCCGCTGTAGATTTGAACCGTACGGAACATACAAAAACAGCGAAGGATCTATAGCCTTCACCAAATCGATTAACACCTGCCCATACCGCAAATCTTTCGCCGCTAAATTGTACAAAGCCCCATGTGCTTTAATATGATGCAACACTGCCTTTTCCTCCAGACAAACCGTTCGCACAAGTGTTACCTGCGCTATCAATTGTTTTAACAGTATCGACGGACTAACCTCAAGCTGTTCTCTACCAAAGTTTTCCCGATCCGCAAAAGACGGATGAGCACCTATTTTAACACCGTTTTCCAATGCCAACCGCACACAATCTCTAATCGTCTCAAGATCTCCTGCATGTCCGCCACAAGCAATATTACACGAACTAATGAACGGCATAACCCCCGCTTCATTAGCATACCCCTCACCAAGATCACAGTTCAAGTCTATGTAATTCATTTACAAAACATTAAAAACCTTCAAGACACTTTTTAGTCCTAAAAACAAGGTGATAAGGAGAATTAATCCCCCCATTATATTTTGAAATTTTGAATTTCGATAATTACCCAATACAGTCTTTTTATTCACAATCCATAGTAAAAATCCAGCTATCACAGGCAATAAAATACCATTCGTTACTTGCGCAAATTTTATAATAGTAACAGACTTATACCCCATCGAAGAAAAAAACACGCCCAGCCCCAAAATAAAAATCCATACTGCCCTAAATTTAAGCGACTTCATATTCGCCCCCCAACCTAAACAACCCGATGCCACAAAAGCCGCCGCCAACGGAGCCGTTATAGCGCTCGTGATTCCAGCTGCAAACAATCCGACACCAAGAAAATACCTTGCATTCGCACCAAACAAGGGCTCTAAACCTTTAGCCAAATCCGCTGCACTTGAAATATCCCCAGTTTGAATTGCACTGGCAGCCACAATAATAGACATACTTACTGCACCCCCCAAAACAACCGCAATCAAAGTATCTTTCCTCGCAAACTTTAAATCACTTGGATTCTTCCACTTCTCTTTAACTAACGAAGCATGCAAAAACAAATTATAAGGCACTACAGTCGTCCCAATAAGACCTATAATAGTCAAGGTGCTATTTACTGGAAAGTGCGGTATAAACCCCTTTAAAATAGCTCCAAGATCTGGTTTTGTCCATATCGCCGTAGTTAAAAAAGCTAAACTCATCAAAATCACCAAACCAACCAACGCTTTTTCGAGTACTTTATAATTTCCGATAAACAATAACACAAACGCAATACAGCCTATCAAGAGGCTAAACACATTCATTCTAAACCCGCCAATATTCAACGGTTCTAGCGAAAAAAGAGTCTCCAAGCCCAATACACCTCCACTAATATTACCAGCTTCGTAGGCTGCATTCCCAATTACAATTGCCGAAAGAATCAATAAAATCATCAAATTACGCCAAAGTGGATTGGGAATGTCGGTACGCAACGTTTCAGCCAAGCCTTTTTGAGTTACAATACCCAATCGAGCTGCCATCTCTTGCAAAACAACAGTCGCAATAATTGACAATAACATCGCCCACAGCAGAGAAAATCCAAAATCAACTCCCGCCATAGTACAAAGCGTCACTGTTCCTGGCCCGATAAACGCAGCAGCGATTAACGGACCAGGGCCTATATTTTTAAACCACCGCCTAATCACTATGAATACTACTTAAAGCATAAATCGCAAAACTACCCAACCAGTGCCCACCTTCATAACTATCACCAACAATATTTGGCAATGAATAATTAATATGCGCATTGGCTACATTTTTGAGATGAGCGTATTTAGGCATGTTTTCAGCTATTTTATACAAGCTCCAAGCTCTAGAAAAATTCACTCCATCAAGATGAACAAGCTTTCCGTCACTCCTATCAGACACTTCACCAACAGCTAATACAAAGTTCTTATCAGCCAATTGTGGTAAAAAATCATGTACCCAAGTTTCAAAATCAGCTTCAGGCAACACGCGTTTCATCAATGCAGCCTCCTCTAAACACGGCGACAAGAAATCGTAGCCCCCCGGCTCCCATCCTAAAGGGCAAGCCGTGTCGTTTTTATAAAAAAACAAGGCCCTTGCTCGTATTGCATCCATCAACTTTTCATTACCTACTTCTGATGCATAATCCCAAGCAAACGACAAACCAAAAGCGGTATTTGGATGTTCCCCTACGCGTATCGGGTAATTTAACTTCGGAAGAAACTCCAAATACTTCTCGACAATTAAATCGGTTAACGGCTGTAAATTTTGCTCCAGTGTTCGCGCTACTGGATCAGACCACGTATGCAACTCCTCCGCTAATTTCAACAACCAAGCCCAACCATAGGTCCGCTCAAAGGAACTATTATGTTTATTATCAAAATAAGCCACTTCGGTCAGAATATTCTCTGCCGAAATATTAGCCAATAGCCTTTCTTTAATGTGATCTGCATCATTTAAATTAGGAAATCTCTTTAACAAACTCACTAAACTCCAATGTCCATGAACCGAAGAATGCCAATCAAAACAACCATAAAATGCCGGATGTAATACCGATGGCGTTTTTAAATCACCTTCCCCTCCTAAGGTTTGATTGAGTTTATTGGGAAATTCAGTATTAATACAAGCTAAAGGAAGACTCGCCAAACGATTGGCTTGTGCCAAATCGAGATGAGGTACTGGCTCAATCTGGATGACAGCTTCAGAATTTGTGGTATTTTCTTTTTTCTGTGGTGTATTACAACTTATACAAACAAGTGTAAGAATAGATAGTAAAAATGTTTTCATAAAATTGATTTAATATAGTAGCACTCTGTGTTTAGGGTTCTTAGATTGCTCAAATTTATAGCGCTCTATGGTTTTCGTAAATTCAACTCGATCTTCAATATGTGTAAAAAAACCGGCTAATTGATCTAATATAGGATGCTGATTATTCGTATTTAACTCTACCCTATTCCCCTTATAATCTTCGATAATATAATTATATCGCGGATTTATCTTTGACTCCTCTTTCTGTTCCCATTTAGCATCAAGATCGTAGATTCGGCTTCGATTAAGAATCTTTCTCAACACAAGCATTTCCTGAGGAGAGAGCTTTCCGGTATAACTCCCAAAAAGCTTCGTATTTTTCCTTCCTTGATAATGCACAACCCCATCTACATCAACTTCTACAGACAACGAAGGACATATTCCATAACAAGTAGATGCGTGAAAAGTGATTTTTTTTAGATTTACGGTTGACCTTAGTTGGTTTCTATCGTAAAAAACATATTGCTTCTTTTTAAAAAAAGGTTTATAGTTAATCTTTTTCAAGGTGTTTTCTACCTCTGCTAACTTTTTCATCGGTTCCAAAACCAATTTACCCTTACGAAGCTCTCTTATTTTAAAATCAAACATTTCAGACCTGGGATCTGGTCCAACGCGATAATCTACTCGAAAAGTAAGCTTTTGCCCATCAACCTCATAGCTCATTTCTTGTCGGAAATTATCAAAATTACTCACAACAACACGATCATCAAAACGCAAATACGTCAAATCGCTATTAACCCACTCCGTTTGAGTTAATAATTTTTCTGTTTTCGATTGTCCCTGCATTACAAAAGAATACAAACAGACAACCACAAGCATCAAATTTTTCATTTTTCGGGGAATTAATGCTTCAAATTTACACATTTTAACCTAACCAACCTTCACGATCCAAACTTCTGTATTGAATTGCCTCTGCAATATGATCTCCTTGAATCTCTTTGCTCATTGCCAAGTCTGCAATTGTACGAGACACCTTTAAAATGCGGTCATAAGCTCTTGCCGATAAATTAAGTCGCTCCATAGCAGATTTTAACAATTGCTTGGAAGAAGCATCAAGTTTACAATAGGTTTTAATCTGTTTTACATTCATTTGAGCGTTATAATGAATGTTTTCTAACGATTCAAACCGTCGAGTCTGTATTGCTCTTGCCGCAGTCACCCTGGCTCTTATCTGATTACTCCCCTCTCCATTTCGCTCTTCAGACAATTTTTCAAATGGCACAGGCTGTACTTCAATATGAATATCTATCCGATCTAACAAAGGACCAGACACTTTACTTAAATAGCGCTGCATTTCTACAGGCGAAGAGGTTACATGTCCCGCTGTATTATTGAAATAACCACTAGGACTAGGATTCATACTCGCCACTAACATAAAACTACTCGGGTAGGTAACTGTAAATTTAGCCCTTGAAATAGTCACCTCTCGATCTTCTAAAGGCTGACGCATCACTTCTAAAACCGTCCGCTTAAACTCTGGCAATTCATCCAGAAACAAAACACCATTATGGCTTAAGGAAATTTCTCCAGGCTGCGGATAAGCTCCACCTCCAACGAGAGCTACATCACTTATGGTGTGATGAGGAGCCCTAAATGGACGCTGTGCCATTAACCCAGCATGCGCTTTAATCCGCCCTACTACACTATGAATCTTTGTAGTTTCCAGCGCTTCCTGCAAAGTCATTGGAGGCAATATACTTGGCAATCGTTTTGCTAACATTGTTTTTCCTGCACCGGGCGGACCGATAAGAATAATATTATGCCCACCAGCTGCTGCAATCTCCATACAGCGTTTAATTGACTCTTGCCCTTTAACTTCTGAAAAATCAAATTCTGGATTTTCGATTCGATGATAAAATTCTTTCTGCGTATCGACAAAAGTGGGTGATAATGCTATTTTTTGTTCTAAAAACCCGATTACTTCTTCAATATGCTCTACGCCATACACAGCTAAACCTTTAACAATTGCGGCTTCTTTCGCATTTTGGACTGGCAAAATAAACCCGGTAAACCCTTCTTCTTTAGCTTTTATCGCAATCGGCAAAGCACCCTTAATTGGCTGCAAACTTCCATCTAGCGATAGTTCTCCCATGATAATATAGTCTGATTGATTCGGCGCATGTATCTGCCCCGAAGCCTCTAAAATCCCTACTGCAACCGTCAAATCATAGGCAGACCCCTCTTTACGCATGTCAGCAGGCGCCATATTGATCGTGATTTTCTTCCCCGGAATGGCATATCCGTTATTCTTTAAAGCTGCAGCAATGCGAAAATTACTTTCTTTAATCGCATTATCAGGCAAACCAACCAAGTGATATCCTACCCCATTAAATATATTTACCTCCACTGTTATCGTGGTAGCTTCTACACCAAAAACAGCAGAGCCAAATACTTTTGTTAACATTTTGCCTTATTCAAAACTGGCTGTGCATACATCTTTAATAAACGATCTTGTAATTTTAAATCGTCAGTACATCCTCGTAAATAATCCCAAAAGCTCGTCAAATCATCATCACTGTAATGATTAGCAAAAGCCTTCGAGGTCATCAACAAGTCATGAGCCATATAATTGGTCTTATGAAGGTGGTAATTTTTATAAACGATACGATCTATCTCTCCAGAGATTAGACGCAAATCTTTTTTATAATTCCCAGTAAACGCCAAACGCGACACGTCTAATTTCTCAAAATGCAGGTTCACATCTCCTTTATACTCCTCAATACCTTTGAGAATACTGTACATATTTTCATATTTCTTTTTAGTATACGATCCTGTCTCTTTTATCGTTTGAATTTCCACTGCCTTTTCTATGGCACACGGTTCATACTCATAAGAAACCGAAGACACTACAATCTGCAACTCCTCAATCGATGCTTTAAAATCGTCTCCTCCACTCATCATTAACATACTAATCAACCCCGGAAACGTCTTATCATCTCCATTTTTAGTTCGACCATTCCCTTGCGCAATCCACGCGGAGTTTTTTTTATCGGTCAAGGCCATTCTCAAATAAGCAGATAAATTTTTTGCATTCTGCAATAACTCGAGTCGTGTTCCTGTTCTAAAAACCGTAAACATATTATTCAATTTAGCAACGCGTTCAATCACGTCATCTACAATTAAATTATCTCCTAACGAAATTTCAGTAAATGGATAACCCCGATGATACAAAGTATACTGCAAAAGCCCTGAGTCCAAAAAAATATCTCGATGATTCGAAATATACAAATGATAATCGTTTTTATCGATGGTCTCTAATCCAGTAATTGTCAATGTATCTATTGATTTTTCAATCAAATCGCTAATCATAGGTTCTATAAACGCAACTTGGAAATCAGCACAACTTTTACACGCTTTCAACTTTGCCTTCACTTCCGCATCCGTCCAATTTGGATAAAAATAACGCACTCCTTTAAAAAAGGTTTCATTATGACTAAGCCAACTCAAAGCTTCTTCAATTTGTTGTTGATTATACGGTGCTATTGACTCAAACACAGCTATTTTATTTTTTATTTCAAACATAAGTTACATTAGATTAACGTCATTACACCAACGAATGCCTTTTATCTACGAACAATATTGGTTTACGACTCATAGCAGGAAAGTTCAATTTTGCAATTTCCTCAATAGGACAAAATTCTATGGTTGGTAAAACACGTAATTTAGCTCGACAGTGATCCTTTACTACCTGCAACACTTCCGAAGAAGGTTCTTTCACTCCAATTTTAATCAAAATCTCATCAGTCCCAATGGAATTTTGAGAAATTTCTATTATATAATTATGAATTTCATCTATATCATTCAAGACGTCGTAGATGGCGGGTGGATACAAGGTGGTTCCCTTATATTTAACCATTTGTTTTTTACGCCCCTTTACCGGACTTAATCTTAAGGTATTTCTACCACAAGCACAGGGCTCCACATAACTTTTCACAATATCCCCTGTTTTAAATCTCAACAAAGGCATCCCCTCAACTCCCAACGTAGTTATCGTCAATTCACCATACGCCCCTTTTGCTACTGCTTTATTATGATCATCTAAGACTTCCACAATAATCAATTCTGGATGATGATGTCCTCCCCGATGTTGCCCACAATCCGTAAAAGCAGTACTCATCTCGGTAGAAGCGTAGGTTGAAAACAATTCAATACCCCATTTATTTTTAATTTTTGAAGCGAGCAAATTTGGTTTGAAATCGTCATCTTGCAAGGATTCACCGATACAAATTGCACCGCGAATACTCGACGCGTTGTAATCTATACCGTTCGCATCTGCATACGCGATCAACTTTAATAAAAATGATGGCACCGCAATGAGATAGGTCGGATTAAACTTCAGAATTGAATCCCATTGCAATTCAGGAATTCCATTGCCTACCCGAATGATCCCTGCACCTAATTTCCGAATCCCCAAAAAATAGGCCAAACCCGCCATAAATCGACGATCTATTGTGGTCATCAACTGCACCACATCTGAAGGACCTATCCCGGCACAAGCAAAAGATATAGCCTCATTATATGCCAATCGATCTAAATCTTTATCAGTAAGTGCAAAAGTGACCGGCTTCCCCATAGTCCCTGAAGTAGTTACATAATCTATTATCTTACTCCGCGGAACACAGAGAAACTCATCGTTATAGGTCTGCAAATCATCCTTCGTAGTTACAGGTAATTCTGCAAGCTGAGCAAGCGTCTTTATAGTCGAGACATCAATATTAAACGCTTTAAACCGCTTTTTGTAAAAGGGAGAATTCGCTTGTAAATAAGCCAAAGCATCACGCATTTTCGCTTCTTGTAACTGCTTAATATCTTGAAGTGATTTGTACTCTATTTCAGGAATCATCGTATTTTACGGTTTATGGTATGCAAATATCGCTCTATCGTTAATTGATCGATGGAGGTGGTAATTTCTTTGGTCAAGGCTTTCTCAAACCATTTCTTAGCTACCGACAAATATCCTCTTTTGTAGTGATATAACCCGGCAGTGTAATAAACTTCCCAAAAATCGGGATTCAAAGTAACTAATTCTGTTAATTTTTCAGCAGATACCCACTGTTTTTTTTCTATTGCCGACATGATTTCGCGATGCACCCCCCTATACAACTCATAATTTTTAAACTCAACACTTGCCAAAAATTTATCGGCAGGAATCGTTTTATCAGAATCATATATAATCGACTCATTTGTCTTATTTTCAAAATGTTGAAATACTTTATTTAAATCATAACTAACGAACGATCCTAATTGATACGGATTTGAAGAAACATAAAACCGCAATTGCTCTGGCTGAAAAATCACCGCATGATGTGCCAGTAATTGATTTAACGCTTTTTCGTTTCCTAAACCAAGCTTTACATCATTTAAACCATCTTTATTGCGCAAAATAGCAACTGCTTTTTTAGGGTTAATTTTTCCATTTTCAGCAATTAATTGCCTCAACCGATCATACCTATATACCGAATGACTTTCTATTTTTGCCGCTCTATTGTTTTTATCTTCTGCATACGTATCACTTTGAAAGTGATTAGTACACAGCAATTCAGCCCTATTTTCGACTTCATAGACGCCAAAATTATTCGGTGCCACCTCAATGGTCACCGCACGATGATCTTTAGCTGATCCAATGAGGATAGACTCCGACACAAACACTTGCCGCTTCTTTGCTATAGCAACAGCTTCATCAATCGTGGATGCGTATTGCAATATTTCACGCGTTAAGATGGATATTGGTGTTTTAGCCACTAAAGGGATGTCTGATTTACCCGCATTAATGGTTACTGTAATCCCTTGATCATTCATTCCCGAAACTACCCCAATCATCCCCCCCCAGGTTACAGACGCAAATTTATACCCAGTCAAAGGTTTTACAAACGCAATAATTTTATCTCTAGCAAATTCATCACCCGCATAAAAATCAAAATTTCGACCGAGCAATAATTGCCCGTCCTCTGAATGCTCATCCCAGACAGCAAATGACGTACAACCAACTAGCGCTAAATCTTTTAAGGCGTGCCCTATGTCATGAGCGCCATGCAAATAAAGACTTCTCAAATACTTCGGTGCAATATAATCGTAATCATCAAGTGCTGCCCTAGAGACACCGTAAATTTCAGTTTTATATTCTTCTGGAATATTTAGGTAAAGCTTCCGATTATACCACGCTAAGAACTTACGTAAAAGCCATTGCTTAAATCTCGATGGTACGAGCTCCTCAACTTTTGAAAAAAACAATCGCTCTTGACGTTGAATTAACTTTTTTGCAAGAATAGCATTTGCAGTACCTAAAGCCAACGGATCTCCTTCCAAATACATTTCCCAAAGCCCAAATTTATTTTTAGCCAAATGATTCGGTCCCAATCTAAAAACTGTATCCGCAATAACAGTTCGCGCTTTTGTATAGGATTGATACCCTTCTATTTTAGGCGTATGGTGTAATGATTTCCGCACACCACACCCCCAAACACCACTGAACATCAAGGCTAAAAACACTATCTTAATACCATATCTTTTTAAATTCATGGACGGGTATTTTTCGTAATTTTTTGCAGTAAATATTCTTTACCTAAGATTTCAGAACACGTTAACACTCCTGAAATAGTCACCCCTAAAATACCATGCATATTTAAGCTTTGCCCAGTAAAATATAGATTTTTCAACCTAGTTTTTGGTGAAAGAAAGGATTTCATCGGGTTTTCAGCATCCTTCACAAAGCCATACATGGCCCCACGTTCTATACCAATATAATCACGATACGACAGTGGTGTAGAAGCGTAAACCGCTTGAATACACGAACGTATATTTGGAAATTTACGTTCAATTTCATTCAAAAATACCGCAATTTTTTTTTGCTTAAAGGCTTCATACTGCGCTCCCCGATCGCGTTTATCAATCACAATATTAAATGAATCTTCCCATGCTTTTACCTCATCAAAATTCATATAAGTAATTGCAGTTAAATTATCTGCCCAAGGAGAGTCTTTCCGAGCATTCATAGAAATCATATAGGCCTTTGGCCAATTCTGTTCTGTATAATTTTGCGCATTCCAAACACTTTGATAATCTTTAAAATGATAAAAGTTATAATTACAATACTTAAAAGTCTCTGGCTTAAACACAATATACATGCTAAATGCGGAGATTACACTTTCTAATTTTTTAATCCGATTTACATACGATTTTCGCAACTTATCTTCTCCAATAATTTTAATGGTTTGCTTCGGATCGATATTCGAAATAAACAAATCTCCTTCATAACGCTTACCTCCTTTAACGTGTACAGCCATCAGTTGTCCATTATCAAAATCGCAACGCACCACTTCTTGGCGTTTTAACGCGACCCCACCATGCTCCTTAAGCCTCCGCACTAACAACTTTGCAATTTGACTACCACCATCGATACAACGATACGAACTTTGAATATAAGAATTGACAGAGAGTGCATGGACATAAAACGGGGTCTTATCCGGAAGTCCTGCATACAGCAAATTAGATCCTGCCAATACAGCCTTTAATTTTTCATTGTCTGTCAGTGCATCGAGGTAATCTTTAATTTTCAATGTAAGTAAATCCGTCCCTTCTTCATAGGCCGACCCTGCCTTTAGATTATACAAAGGAAAACTATCACAGACCGACTGCAATTTTGCACAGTAGGTTTTTATGGCTTCAATATCTTCTGGAAATTGCTTGCTAAGCTGGGCAACGAAATTCTCATAGCCTTGTGCATGTGGATAATGACCTGGATCATTATCAAACGTAATCACATCGTATTGATTCATATCCAAACGGTGTAGTTTAAGCTCCTCCATGATGCCCAAATACGAAAAATATCGATGAAGATTTTGCCCTTCATCAAGTGCACCAACATAATGAACCCCCGTATCAAACACACTTTTGTTACGTGAAAACACCTGTAAATTCCCACCAAATTGATTGTTTTTTTCTAAGACACAAACCTTTTTTCCCTCGCGGGCTAGAATGAGTGCAGACACCAGCCCTCCAAGCCCACTGCCAATTACTATCACATCGTATTTCTCACTCATATCTATAAAAAAACCTTCAATTTACACTTTATAAAACACTTTATATAAAACACCCTATTTACTTTATTACCAAGTAAGTTACTCCGTTACAAACACCTTTCTCAACATATCCTACTTCAATAAAGAATCGCTTTTGATCGCTATTGAATAAAATTACCTCAGCTATCCGTAAATCTACATATTCTTTAAGAATCTGAACAGGCCATTCCTGATTTTCAACAATCATAATTTTTGCCTTATCAAGATTTAATACATCTATTCTTTCCACCACCTTAAGCCCCCGTTGAACATTTGTATAACAATTTGCGGCAATCTTTCGCTTTTGCGGATCTGGATTCAGATATTGCACTTTACGGTCTTGCGATTTAGCAAGCAACAACACTGGCAACTGCCCTATACTTTCCCCAACAACAATTACTTCCCCTCGCAAAGGAACGCGATCTTGGATTGCCTTATACCCCTGTTTATTCAACTCAAAATCCTTTTTCACCTCTTCAAAAAGCCCTTCTTTATATCGATAATTACTCAACAATATATCTTTATAATAGTCCACGCCTTCCTGCACATTTCGCAACGCATTAAACTGATCTTTAAAAGCCTGACTAATACGTTTCGTACGCTCTCGAACTTCCTCCCCATAGGCTTTATCGTCATAGGTGATTCGCTTCCCAACATGCACCTGTAAATGACCGTCGTGGATTATCATATCCCCTTTAGGCATCACTTCAGCGTTACCATGTAAATAGAGTGGTAATATATCTAACTCTAAGGCTTGAGACAGAAAAAATGCACCTTTATGAAAGCGACCTATTTTATTCGTTTTAGAACGCCTTCCTTCTGGAAAAACAACCAAACTATACCCTTGTCGTACTTTTTCTTTTAAATGATCTAAACTCCCATCAATACCGCTCGAGACTGGATAGAATCCAGCAACCCGCGCTAACAAACCAAAAATAGGCGATTTGTACACCCAGTCATTTACGAGGTAAATCACCTTATGTGTCACCATTCCTATGGTCAAGGTATCTAGGGCTGAAGAGTGGTTTGCAATAATTATCGATGGAGACTCAAAGGTCTCCTTATACGGATTAAACACTTGCTTCTTAACAAACGGATTCCCATACAAGGTTGCCGTTACTAGACGCGACATTGTACGGTGTAACCACCCCATTTTCTTTTTCTTGGATATTGGCAATAATGGCAAAAGCGTAACGCTCACTAGCGACAAAATCATCCCGCCAAGGGCATAAAAAGTCGATAAAAAAATACTATGTATAAACGTTCGTACCTGTAACGGAGCCAATCCTTGTTTTGTTCGTCCACTAATAAAAAATTTAAATATCAATGGCTGTAACACAAAACTGACAATGAGCGCAGACACAACTCCGATAATAGAAACCCACGAAATAGACTTCAAGGCAGGGTGTTTCGCGAATATTAAAACTCCCAACGCTAAAATTGTGGTAACACAAGAAAGAATGATAGACGTTTTATATGTAGGTAACTCACCTTCACCATCCGTATATTCTTTTCGGAGTCCATTCGTAATGAAAATACTGTAATCCACCCCCAATCCAAAAATAAACGTAGAAATAATGACATTAAAAATATTAAAATCTATAGATACCCCCCCCATCAACCCTAGGGTTAAACTCCAGGTAATAGCGATTGGTAACAACGTAATAACAACCAACACAAAACGCTTATAAAAAAACCATAAAATCAGAACAACAGCAATTAATGAATACCCAATTAATCGGTTAAAATTATCTTTTAATTTTCCTAAAAAAGTCTCATTAACATCTTGACGATCAATAACCAATGCTCCCGAATTTTGAGCAATCAACGCCTTCACCTCTGGTAATTTCTCTGGGTTAACTTTCACTAAACTCGATACTGTATGCAATCCCGTGGATCCGGTTTGAATAAACTCCTCAAGCTGCACTACCTTCAACGCACTGTATTCTTGAAGCGAAAGCGGCGCAAACGACTGATCTAAATAGGCATAAAACTGATTAAACCCTGACGCCTTAAACCCTATTTGTTCACCTTCAGCAATCAAAACCTCTTTCAATAGACCCTTCTTTGCCTTCCAGAATTCTTGCCATCTTTTGATTTTTTCTACTTGGGTAGCGCGACTTTGAACAATAGGGCTTATTGTTGTTACCCCTACAATATCTCCTTGCGTTTGTAACCCTTTTAAAAATACGGCAAGTTTTTCATGCTGACGTAGCACCTCCTCTAATTCGGTTCCATGTGACACCACATACAAGGATTTAGCCGAATGATTCATCAGCGAATCCAATTGAATTCCTGTTTGAGTTAAGGCTTCGGTCTGAAAATTCAATTTACTCAGATCCTTATCAAATTTCACGTGCTTTATCCAAAAAAAGCTCCCTATTACTAGCAAGATCAAACTACGCACCACCCATGTATTCTGATGCAATCGATATCGCGCGATCCGATCAAAAAGGTGTCCTGACGACTTCTTCGAAGTTTCTTTTAACCACATCGGAATACAAATTAATGCCATTATTGAAGCCCCTACCACACTAATCGCAGCGAAGATCCCTAAATCCTTTAGCGCATCAGATTCTAAGAACAACAAGCATAAAAAAGCGACTGCCGTCGTTAAACTACTCATTAGGATTGGCTTAGTCACATCTCGATAAAGATCCTTGATGTTTGCATTATTTCTAAAATGCGTAAGGATATGTAACGAATAATCCAAGGTAATTCCCAGCAAAACAGCTCCAATCCCTATGGAAATAGCCGACACTTGACCTTTCAACACATAGAGCGACGCAACTCCGAGTAAGGCACCTAGTACGGGTGGAATAAAGAGCAATATAGGAATCCAAAAAGTACGATAAAAGAATAGTAAAATCAACAACAATATACTCATTGCAATGGTTACCGTCAGCTGAATATCACTTTTTATCTGCCTTGCATTCGCCACAGCAATCACCGTGGTACCGTAATAGGAGGAGGAAACTTTTGATTTAAACTCAGCATTCAGTCCCGATTGTATTTCGTATAATTTCTTGACAAACGCATCGTTCTTTTTAGATTCGTTCGCTTGCATTTGCGGACTAATAAACAACAGTAAATGCTTTTCATCACGGGTGGTAACAAAACCATTTTCAACACTAAAATCATCCCCTAAACGAAGTGCCTTTAAAGGTTCTAACCCTAAAAAAGTAAGTCCCAAAGGATCACGTAACAAGGTAGCTCTAGCCGCAAATCCCGTTGGACTTATCAAGGTTTTATAGTTATTTAGTAAAATGGTTTGTAAAGAATCAATCGTTAGCTTTTCTTCGATCTTTTGATAATCTTCTTCATTTAAAAATAAAGGTAAATTTTGATAAACAAAATCCAATGTCTTTTGAATTTCTGAATCATCTACCTGTCCTTGTACCTCTTTAATATACATCGGAGCTAAAGGAGTGATGCTATCGACAAAAGCGTTGGCGTATTGGACAGCCTCTTGAAGACTTCCATTTTCATCAACAGAGACTAATACCACTACTTTATCGGCAAAATTTAATTGTTGTAGAACTTCATTGGTTAAGGCAGCTTCTTTAGATGTAGGGATTAATTTAGTAATATCCTCTTCGAAAGACAATCGAGAAGCTAAAAATCCTAAAACAAGTATATACAGGGTCAAAAACGTATAGAACGTCCATTTGGAGCGCTGATAAAAATGATATAATCGATAAAAGGCCTTAGCCATGGTTCCCCTGAGCTTTAAAATTACTATACAAAAGTAAACTAACATAACTAATCAAACCAAACAGTAATCCAAGCATCAAGGCTAGAATAAAACTCCCTATTACATATTGCTTAAAATAAAGCATAAAGTCAAAATCACTGGTAATTTGCGAAAAAGAAAACCTCGTTTCACTACCTAACACAGCCCCACCTATTTGAAGACTTCCATAAACTAAAAAAGGAACAAAAATGGGAAAACTTATATTTGAAAATGCATAGCTTATGACTTTATTCAATTTAAATACTGCTGCCACCCCAATAGCTAAAATGGTATGAAACCCCCAAAAAGGAGAAGCTCCCACAAAAGTACCTACCGCAATTGAAAGTGATTTTTTTAAAGGAGAATCATGACTTCTCAACACATCCTCACGCAGAAACCGCTTCCATCCTTTATCTTTAAACCTCCGATAAAAATCGCGTGGTTTTATATAAAATACAGCCATACTAAACAAATAAGTGTTCATTAGACTAATGCGGACAAAATCTTTAAAAGGACGATAGTGCGAAACCCGCTCTGTTGGATGATAAAACACTTGAATAGGGATGTTTTTTACGGTTACACCATGCCATGTAGCTTTAACAATCACCTCTACTTCAAACTCAAATTTCGCACTAAAAAGACTGAGCTTATTTATCGCTTTTAACGGATACATCCTAAATCCCGATTGCGTATCTTCAAGCGACTCCCCGGTTTCGGCCCAATACCAAAAATTAGAAAATTTATTGGCAAAGCTATTTTTTCGCGGCATACCCTTGGCATTCAAATTTCTCGCTCCAATTAAAAGTAATTCAGTCGTAGGAAATGCGGCAGCTTCTTCAATAAATCGAGGGATATCTTCAGGAAAATGTTGGCCATCAGAATCGAGGGTTATCGCAAAGTCAAACCCTAATTCATACGCTCTTTTCAAACCAATTCGCAAGGCGTGTCCCTTGCCTATATTTTTTGATAAATGAATCTGTATCGTACGAGAATGGTATTCCTCAAGAATATTCGCCGTTTGGTCAGTTGACCCATCATTCACTACCAACACCTCTTCAGTTTGTGACAAAACCCTATCAAGCACATCGCTAAGGGTATTGGCATTATTATAGGTAGGAATAAGGACACAATAATGTATGGCCTTTTTTTTAGCTTGTATTTTAGGGCTTTCTAGCAATGGTCACGGATCGTTTAACGCTCCGAAAATAGGGCTTTTTCCTGGCTTGAAAAAGAATCAGACTGTAAAACATAACCGCGGATGTGATCTTTTAACGCTTTACTTTTTTGGGATGAAAAATGCGTACTGATGAATTGTTTATCTATCTCAATTTCATCGTGATATTTGAGCAACTTAGGGGCGTTTTCTTGAATACTCAAACGAATTAAACGCAATTCAATCTCATTAGGATGCGCCATGAGTACTTTTTCTAATAAATCTACCCCTTCTTTAAATTTTTCTTTTTTTTGTTTCGCACCTTTTTGCTGCTTCGCTTGTAAGGTAATGGCTGCGGCTTTATAACCTACTAAAACTGCCGGACCTGTCTCTTTTACTTCTTCCAAACGCTCAAACAAGGTATTCGCAGCAACTGAAGAATTAGCGGCATTGACATACAAGGCTCTAATTTCAGTCAAACTAGGATTCACAAGCAAGGCAAGTAAAAAAAGGGATACTATTTTCATGTTGTTTCTATATATGTTCCACTAAATTTCAAGGCAACGACGTCTCCCATTTTTGTAATATTTCTTACTTTAATTAGGTCATCCTCGTACTTTAAACTTATGTGCAAATTTAATACCGAATTTACTTCGGGGTTAATAAGTGCCATGAATTTGATATTAGAGGATTGTGGCATAAAAAGTGTCTTTTCCAATCCCTTCTCTACTAATTCTTTAATTATCTGAATCATACAAACTCCAGGCATCACAGGATTCCCAGGAAAATGCCCTGTAAACACTTCGTGATTTTTATTCACTGTGATGGTGGCATTGATTTCATCGGGACTCATTGCAAACTCATCAAGGGTATATAAATCTTTTATCAACATAACTAATTCGCATTAAAATGATAGGTAATTCCCAATTGAAAAACCTGATTTGCTATTAAATCTTTATTGGCCACACTACTGTTTTTATCTCTCCCAAAAATATCCACTAAGCCGTGTTTAAACCGAGCTTCCACCCCAAGCCCAAACGTAAATTCATACCCGAGTCCGCCAAAAAGTCCAAAATCAAATTTTGCCACCTCATTGTTAAAGACGGATTGTTGTGTTTTACCGAGCTTAAAATCAAAGGCTGGACCAAAAACAACGTGTAAACCGCTATTTGGAATAAAAAAAATCTTATTCGCCACCATAAGCGAGAGGTAATTCAAATGCACATCGTGAGCCTTCCCACCATCATAGTCAGGTGTATAGCCTTGCCGTGAATAAACCAACTCAGGCTGCAATAGGTATCCTTCAGAAAAATGCACGCTTAGAAAACCACCGACGTACATATCTGTTCTAGCGGAATTCGTAGCATTTGATACATTTGAAATATTTCCTCCTGCCTTCAATCCCGTCAATATAGGTACCTGCGCCTTGCTTGAAACAAAACACATTAACGAAAGTAACAATAGGACCTGTTTTTTCATACCTAATTTACCATACAACCCATTCAAGGGAGTCTACTTCAGAACACAAAAGTAGCCAAAAAGATGAGAATAATTCTCTCCCTAACTTTAATCTAACAAAATCAACTCAATTAACTCAGATTAATTTGATTTCACTATTTTTTTTAATACAATGGAAAGCTTACGATTGGCATGATCAATAAGAATACGGTTCGCTTCCTTACCTGTTGTTTCCAGAAAAGTAATAAATACTTTTTCCTTCACCTTTCCTGATTGAACTATCTCAAACAACTCTCCAAAACTATCAAACCTAAGAAAAGTAAATCCCTTTTTCGAAGAGGCTTGGTACAATAAACCTTCATCCTGTTCAAAGACTTTTGTTGGCTTATAACGTTGCTTGAGCAACAGATTAAAATCGCTTTTCAACGTTTTTAAAATCACTTTTTTATTGAGCTCGTCGCTTACTTTATGCATTGTAAAATCTCCATCAAACAATTCCATGTCTAAAAGGGTACTCCCAAATTCAGTCATAAGTGCTAAACGATAATGCTCTAGACCTAGTTTTTTTATCACCAACACACCTCCCACACTTTTACCATAGGCATCGATAGCCATTTTATAGACATACTCAGCTTTATCAGAAGTAAAATAAGGATTTTCAACAGACGTTACCTTTGAAACAACCGGACTCAAATCACGGGTCATTTTCAAACTACAACTCACACACGTAAAGAGGAGCACTAGGCTAATGCATAAAGATTTTCTCATCGATCGGTATATTATCTTTTCTATTGGTAAATACTATTCGGGTAAAGTCCCCCGACGGCTCCATCATTTTCACTTCATGCACGCTATAAGCAGTGTTAAACGTGAGGACAAATTGAGCGATGTATTTTTTAAAATCTGGGTCTTTGGTATCGAGTTCTACCTCATAACCTTGCTTCGTTTTGAAATACCGAATAGTGAATTTATTGGCATCAAACATATCTCCGCGTACACTTTTGACAATCAGCTCACTTAGTTCTTTAAACAAAGGACTTCCCCCTACTTTCACATCACTTTTCTTTCCTTCATCATCAATAAAGAGCTTGCCATTTTCAAACAATACCGAATAGGTAAACGGAGATTGGTATCCCCATTTTACTGTTTCAGGCGCTTTAAACGCAAGTACTCCTGCGGAAACAATGTCATTCTCTAAAAAGTCGAGGTGTTTGTATTGGGTGAAATCGCTGAGAATTGAGGTGGTATTCGCTGCTTTTTGCTGCACTGCCTGTTTAAATAATTGAATCTCCGATGCATCCATGCTTCGCTGAGCGCGGATAGATCCTGCGGATACGGTAAAGATTAAGAAAAGGATTGTGTATTTCATCATAATTAGCTGGGTAAAAATAATAATTCCTACGCAAGGATTGTTCCAATTGCTAGAATTCTTATCGTTAAACACCAATAAGTTCCAAAAATTAATTGATTAACGTAGCAATTTCAACCGAAGTAAGTTGTCTATTTTTAAGCTCAGTCAATATCAACTCCAGTGCTTTCACCGTTCGCTCATTCGTATCATGTAGCAGTACAACATCCCCTTCTTTTAGTCTTTTACACACTGTATCGCAAATTTGATCGGGGGTTTTTCGCAAGGTATCATATGATCGCACACTCCAACCAATCACCTGATGTTGGGTCTTTTTCAACGCTTTCGCTATGGCTGGATTCGTGACACCAAAAGGAGGTCTAAAGTATTTATTTCTTCGACCTAGCTCATTTATTATCAAGGTGTCGCATCGCTTTATCTCACGTAATACACTACGCTCGAAAAAGAAACCAAAGGACTTCGAATGACTCATTGAGTGGTTTCCAATACCGTGTCCTGCTTCGTGAATTTGCTTAAAAATTTCGGGATATTTTTGAATGTTTTTTCCAATACAAAAGAAGGTTGCTTTCATATGGTATTCTTTTAAAAGCTGCAACACTTGCGGAGTAAATTCTGGATGAGGTCCATCGTCAAAAGTCAACGCAATATGTCCGCTACTCCGATCCGTTGCACGATGCCTCGCTTTGAGAAAATAGTTCCATCGAATATGGAAAGACCCAATAATAGTTACCATCAACCAGGCTCCAAAAGGCACTACGAGCCACGGTAATGATAGGTCGGCAATAATCATAAAAATAGCAACGATGACGGCAGTGAGACTTATTTTACTAAAGAGGTTCATTGGTACGTGGTGTGTATTTTTTGAAGCAATAACTTCCGTGTAAAAGCAGACTGCAAGGTATTACTTTTGTGAAGATTTATCCTCAATACAGCTAAGTTTTTAATCAGACCACCTATACTTTTTTTTCAACTAAACGAATGGGAGCTTCCCTGCCCGCTTTCCCCAATTATGTACGATTATTTTGAGCTAAGAAAGTTGGATAGTACAACATTCAGTTTTGGAGGACAGAAATTACAGTATAAAATGAGTGAAGAAAGCATTATACCAAACGACGTAATTACCAATAAAATATATCTGATTAGAGGTCAAAAAGTAATGTTAGCTAGAGATTTAGCGGAACTTTATGGAGTCGAAACGATTAAAAGAAGCTGTAAGAAGAAATAAAAACCGTTTTCCAAAAGATTTTGTGTTTGAAATATCGAAGGAAGAGTTCCAAAATTGGAGGTCGCAAATTGCGACCTCCAAAGAAGACAAGAGAGGTTTACGTTATGCACCATTTTGTTTTACGGAACAAGGTGTCACAATGCTGTCTTGTGTTTTAAATAGTGAAAGAGCAATAGCGGTCAATATCAGAATTATTAGGGTATTTACTAAAATACGTGAAGTATTTACCGATAATCTAAATTTAAAACTCGAAATCGAAAACATCAAAAAGAAACTATCCAATCACGCTAAAAATATTGAATTAGTATTTAATTACCTCGACGAATTGATTGAAAAGAAAGACAAACCAAGAACCCAAATTGGGTATAAAAAAAACGGTGATTAATGATAAACCAAACTGCAACTTATAAAAAACACCATTATCATCTCAACTTATTGATTCAAAACCAATTGAAAAGGTGTTGATTGAATAAAAGAGTAGCACTTCTACACCTCCTTACATGCTCCAGAGATATGTTCAAAAAATCTAATTAAATGAAAGCTCAGTAGTAGGCCCCCTCTGCGAAAGGCAGTTTTAAATTGGTTGATTCAAAACTTGATCGATTCTTTATTGAATAAATTTCAACCTCTTACTATTCTTTGTTAGATTAGCGGTGCTAAACTATATAGCTACTTAAAATGCTGTTCAACTCATTTGTGTTTTTTATTTTTTTAGGGGTGGTACTCCCAATATTTTATTGGTTACCCTCCAAAAAAGCTAAAAATGTATTTCTACTACTTGCGAGTTATTGTTTTTATGGGTTTTGGGATTGGCGTTTTTGTAGTTTACTCCTGTTTTCGACTACGGTAGATTATTATATTGGACAAGCCATCCATCAATCATCCTCCGTAAAAATAAAAAAACAGCTCTTATTTCTAAGTGTTTTCGCCAATTTGGGGGTGCTCGGTTTCTTTAAGTATTTTAATTTCTTTCGCGATAGTCTAAAAGAACTTTCATCCGTTTTGGGCGATGACTATTTTAGTTACAGTCTAACAATTATCCTTCCTGTAGGCATTTCCTTTTACACCTTCCAATCCCTATCCTACACTATAGATATTTATAGAAGAGACCTGAAACCAACTACTAACTTTATCGATTTCGCCCTCTTTGTTTCTTTTTTCCCACAATTAGTGGCGGGTCCAATTGAACGTGCTAGAAATTTACTTCCCCAATTGAACAAGAAACTATCACCCACTAAATTACAAATTCAAGAAGGGGGCGTACTTATCATCACGGGACTGTTTAGAAAAGTCTTAATTGGCGATACTGCTGGCCGTTATGTAGATTCGATTTTTGGTAATCTTAACCAATAAAGACCTGATTGAAAGTGTGAGTTATTTTGACGGACTAGGTCGACCCATGCAGCAAGTAGCCATCCGAGCTGGGGGCGCAGGAGAAGATCTTATTACACCCGTGGTTTATGACGCGTTCGGAAGACAATCCATTGATTATTTACCCTATGCCGAATCCTCAAATATCGGTGAAAAATTTAGGCCTAATGTAGAGAGCCTCATTGCAGACTTTTATCAGATTAAATATCCAGAGGACTTCGCGGGACTCGATGATGCTGATAGAAACCCCTATGCGGAGAAAGTCATCGAAAATTCCCCCTTGGGTCGAGTTTTAGAACAAGGTGCTCCAGGTGCTTCTTGGAAGGTTGACTCCACTAGCAATGCAGACCATACCATCAAGTTTGAATACCTCGCCAACAGCGTGGCTGATACGGTACGTTGGTTTAACGTAAACTTCCCTGAAATTAGTGGTGAAATCGATACAAGTCAACCAATTTTCGCCGACTCCTTATACTACCAAGCCAATACGCTGTTTAAGACCATTACCAAAGACGAAAACTGGCAACCTGGACAAACCTATGACAAGGACCATACCACCGAAGAATTTAAAAACGTACAAGGGCAAGTTCTTTTAAAAAGAACCTATAATCAAAATCAAAAACACGACACCTACTATGTCTATGATGATTTTGGGAATTTATCCTTTGTGCTCTCTCCTAAAGCTTCAGAAAGCGACACTATTACACAATCCATTCTAGATCATTTAGGGTATCAATACCGTTACGACCATCGGAACCGACTTATCAGAAAGAAAATTCCAGGCAAAGGATGGGAATCTATCGTCTATGATAAATTAGACCGACCCGTGATGACCCAAGATTCCGTACAGTCACTGAACGACAAATGGCTTTTTACAAAATACGATGTGTTGGGAAGGGTCGTATATACAGGCATTTTTTCTAGTACTGATGATCGCGCCACAGCACAAGCGACTTTTGATGGATTTACATCGGAAAATCAATACTATGAAAGTCTTCAGGGGAATGGAGTGGATTATACCCAAACCAACTACCCGTCTAGCAATTTAGAAATCTTAAGCATTAACTATTATGATAGTTATGATTCTGACTGGGCCCCCATAGATCCTACTACACCAACTCAAAATAGTTTTGGAAATGATTTAACTGCGCAAACCAAAAGTTTAGCCACTGGTTCAAGGGTTAAGGTATTAGGTCAGTCTGATTGGATTACCTCAGTTACCTATTATGATAAAAAAGCCCGTCCTATTTATGTCTATAGTAAAAATGATTTTCTTAAAACGGTAGATATTGTAGAAATGGAGCTTGATTTTGTCGGCAAAGCCTTAAAAACTAGAACTAGCCACACCTATGATCAGAATGATGCTATTGTCACCCTGGATACCTATACCTATAATCAGATGGGCCGAATGCTCAAACAAGTGCAATGCCTAGGCGGCGATGATCTTACCAATGATTGCGGTATGTATGGAGCCGATGGTCTAGAGGACACCTTAGTCACTACAGAAACCATAAACCCTGGCGTGTCAAAAAACATTGAAGCCAAAGACGCCATTATACTAGGCCCTGGCTTTGAGGCTAAACCTAAATCAGGGCAATCGGTCGTGGTAAAACTAAGCAGTCAAACCACCATCAGTGGAAGCCAAATAGAACTGATTGCCGAAAACACCTATGATGATTTAGGGCAATTAAAAAGTAAAAAAGTAGGTAATACAGAATCAAAAGCCCTACAAAGCGTTAAATTTGGATACAACATAAGAGGTTGGTTAAAAAACATAAATGATGTAAACTCTATTGGAGATGACCTGTTTAGTTTTGCACTTAATTACGATCAAGTCACGGGTGGTACAGCCTTATTCAATGGTAATATAAGTGCTACTTCTTGGAAGACAGCCAATACCGATAGTTCATTAAAACATTATACTTATGGATACGATGCATTGAACCGAATTACCAGTGCTATCGACAGTACGACGAACTACAATCTGAATTCCGTTGCTTATGACGTAAATGGAAATATTCAAAATCTAGAACGCAAAGGCCATCTTAATATGGACGCGTCAACCTTTGGCGTAATGGATGATTTGACTTACGACTACGGTTTAATTGGAAGCAATCAACTTAAAAGTGTAAGTGAAAATCCAGCAGGGAATAGTACCTTTGGCTTTAAAGATGGTGTTAATACAGGTGATGATTATACTTATGATGTCAATGGCAACTTACTATCAGATGCTAATAAAGGGATAACGGCTATTACCTATAATCATCTGAACCTACCAACAGAAGTCCAATTTGGTAGCAGCAATAAAATTGAGTATTTTTACGATGCCTCAGGAATGAAACTAAGTAAAAAGGTTACTGAGGGCAGTTCATTGACAACAACAAGCTATGCGGGGAACTTTATTTATAAAAAGGTAAACACCAATCCCGAAACTCTAGAATTCTTTTCTCAACCAGAAGGCTACGCGAGCCCCGATGGATCTGGAGGTTTTGATTATATGTATCAATATAAAGATCATTTAGGGAATATACGACTGTCATACTCAGATAGTGACGATGATGGTTCGATCACAGCTTCTACTGAAATTATAGAGGAGAATAATTATTATCCCTTTGGCTTAAAGCATAAAGGGTATAATAACACCATTGTTAGCGAGCATCCTTATAAGTACAACGGTAAGGAACTTAATGAAGAACTTGGTTTAGATTGGTATGATTATGGTGCTAGGAATTACGAAGCTAGTTTGGGTAAATGGATGAATGTTGATCCGTTAGCTGATAAGTATTATGATTTATCAACATACAATTATACAGCAAATAATCCAATATTATTTACGGATCCAAATGGTGCTCATATAGATATTTCAGGGTTGAATGACGTGCAAAAAAAAGCTTTTGGTAAATTTTTAAATACGAATCAAGGTAAACGATTTTTAAAACTTTATGGTAGTGCAAATCAAGTGGTTTTAGGCCATGAGGTAGGCCCTACAGGTGGAAAATTTTCTTATCATAGTGTGTATTTTTACAGTCACGACAATCAATCTTTTACTAAGGGCAAAGGTGGGAAAACTAGAACAAGATTTTTAAGTAGAAAATCCAAAGACTATATTGGTTTCCACCAGGTATCAGAAACTAACATTACAAGAAATTTATTGTTTCAAGTGCAGATAGGTACAAAGGAAAATGAAATTGAGTCAACAGTAACCATCGGACATGAGGTACTAGTCCATGTTGAAAACATAACTAATAGTTTCGAGAATATAGTCAATGATTATAATGACGGCGCTCTATCCAAAGAGGCTAAGAAAAGGAGAATCAGTAAAAACCAATTACTTAAAGAGAAAATAAGTGGAATAATTGGTGCTAAAAAAGATCATAAATTATTTGTGAATGGTGAAAATGTGAATTATGAAGAATTCATTAAAGAATTAGGTTCACTATTTAAGAGGAAATCAGACAGCGATAAAAAAAACACAAAAGAATATGAGAAATTATGAAATTATTTAAATCGTTATTATCAATTACTTTAATTGTTCTTTTCTTTACTAATTGTAAGCAAAAGGTGGACTCAGAATCTTATGTAGTAAAAAAGGATTATTTCGAAGACGGTAAGCTTAAATCGGTTTATTTTGGCGATACTTTAAAAATTGGAAAAGCTTATTATTTTAATAATAAAGGTGAGAAATTCACGGATATAAATTTTTATGGTTCTAAATTCAATGGTAAAAAGGATCCATTAGTTGTCAGTCTTTAAAAAATAACAAAACAATCCTAAAAGGCTATCAACAACGATAGCCATTTTAGTATAAATATTTCTGGAAGTAGAAAATACTGTTCGAGCAATTCAGCCCCATTCTTGTCCATATGAGTAAGTAAATATTAAAAAAACTCTCTCTCAAACAGCAACTCATTCGGTTCTTGTTTTTTCATTCCATTTATTGGAGCACTGTTTTTAGGATTGATTTTAATTTTCGTTTAGAGAGAAATGCATCAAGTATAGAATAGATGGTTTTTTGTTCTTCTTTAGAAAGCCCGTCAAAAAGGGCAACGCGTTCCATTAAGGTAGTATCAATAGAATGGTAATGGGTCAAAATAGTTGATGATACAACTATCAAGTATAAACAACTGTAAAACTGCCACTTAACTCAACTACTCAGTTTTAATAAGGATGAACTGAAAGTTCATCCTTATATTTTTCAAGGCATTTAAAGAACTTAAAATCAGTATTTCTCATCTTAATAGTTCAACTTAGTTGACGTACAACATTGAGCTGAACTCAATTATACCGATACCAAATAGAAGCGAATAATGACACAGATTCGCAACGGTACGAAGTTACAAACTTCGCACAGCCCGTTTCTAAATAACCATCCAATCACAAGTATCTTAAATGAAAACTACTGTTTGAATATTAACGTTTGTTTTTTGGAAATTAGTTGTGATTTGGAATTTGCTATTTGAGATTTATTTGTTCTTTGGAACTTGATAATGCGTACTCTCTACTCCCCTCAACAACACCAAACTGTGATTCTCTCCGCGATATTGATTGTATAACAACACTGTATTAATCTTCTTAGGGGTGATGTTGTTCAATTGACAAGGCGCTGGTATTTTTTGCGTACTCATAAGCTGTGTAGCCATCCAGCATCCAAACGAGGAAGCCGTCATAAATTCACCAGACAAGTGTTTATAGCCCACTTGTGGAAGATCCTTAAACAATCCTTCTTGCAGCGCTGCGTAGATGGAATCAAAATTTGAATCACCATTATTCCCTAAGACTACGGCGTCAACGTCGGTTAAATCAGTATCATGAGCATGTAAAAAACGAGTGATAGTGTTCGGTAATTCTTCGGTAGTTCGCTGGCTATAGGTCGCCACCCCTACCAGTTGCGCCAAAGCGTTTTCACTGGCTTGATCGCTTAATACAAAGAACGAAGCACCTTCTCCAAAAACAGCTCCCGGACTCGGATGTGTTAAAATGTCGGCAGTACTAGGTACCGTATTTTTCAAATGACCAATCAGTTGATGTAAGTGATTGGTATGTGCTCCATGCTCATCTACACCTCCTACGAGGATCTGATTAGCTTCTTGTTCTTCAAACATCATTTGCGCATCTAACAGACATGATTCAAAAGAAATGGCCGAATGCACATAGGTGAAATTATACGCCTTACAGCCCAAGCCTAAGGCTATCTGAGCCCCTACCGTGTTATGGGTAGATTGTATAAATGAAGTAGGCGTTAAAAACTCCTCTTCATTATCGATAATGGCACTGACAAATTTCTCCGAATCGCGTACACAACCCATACCTGTTCCGGTAATAATCGCATCTGGCTGGTCGATATTTGCTTGACGTAAGGCTAAATTTGCTGCGACTACCCCCATCTTCACCCCAGTAGCCATACGTCTTGCCGCACCTGGAGAAATAAATTCTTTCACGCTAGGCACAATAGCTTTTAATACCGGTTGATCATATGAAATTACCGGATTCAGAAATGCGGTTGAATCTAAGGACGCTTGTGCCGAAATGCTTACAGCGCTATGGATATAACAGGGTTTCACGATTTCGAAAAGATTAAGGTTGAACAATTCCCGCCAAATCCGAAGGAATTAGATAAAATATGTTGCATCTCTTTTTCCTCCACCGTCGTAACAGGTACAATTCCGGTAGCAGCAATGGCTGTTTTAAAATTTAAATTCGGAAAAATAAGTTGATGTTGTAATGACAAGATTGAAAACACCGCTTCAATGGCTGCTGCTGCCGCTAAGGTGTGACCCGTATATCCTTTGGTAGAACTCAAAGGCGGAACGGTGTCAGTAAATACGTTGAGGATGGCGCGACTTTCCGACAAATCATTATTTGGCGTAGCCGTTCCATGGGCATTTATGTAATCAATGGCTGTTGGATTTAACCCAGCAACCTGTAAGGCTTTTTGCATGGCTAAGGTCGCTCCTTCTCCGTTTTCTGAAGAGGCGGTTTGATGAAACGCATCATTTGCATTTCCATACCCCGCCACATAGGCCAATACTTTTTTATTATTTCGCTTCACTAAGGCTTCAGATTCTAGTACCAAAAAAGCGGCTGCCTCGCCTAGGTTCAAGCCTTTTCGGTTTTCATCAAAAGGCTGACACGCTTCATCTGACAAGATCATTAAGGTGTTAAACCCGTTAATGGTAAACTTCGATAAGCAATCGGCTCCCCCAACGATCACCCGGTCTAATTGTCCGGTTTTGATCATCCGTGCACCTAACATAATTGCATTCGCCGAAGATGAACAAGCGGTAGAGATAGTAGTCACAAAATCGGTGATTCCTAATTCCTTAGCTATTTTTTGGGTCGCATCACCACCGTGATGACCTTCAATAAATTTTCGATTTTCTTTGTGTTCGAGGTACTCGTAATAAAACTGTTCTGTTTTATCCATCCCTCCTACGGAAGTCGCTGAGATAAGTCCAGTTCTGGCATCACCCATTCGCTCAATTCCGGCATGTCGAACTGCCTCCTTGGCTGCGGTTAGTCCGAGCAAAGCGGTTCGCGAAAAATTGTCGGTAGGCGCTAATTTAAGTTGTGCTTCAAAACGAGCATTGTCGGTTTTTATCTCGCCGACTTGTATACGATCTCTATGTTTTGAATCAAAAAGCGAAAGGGTTGAAATCCCAGCTTGGGCATTTTTCAACGCCAAAAAATTCTCTTCCACGTTATTTCCTATGGAGGAGATGATTCCCATACCCGTAATCGCAACCTTCATATTTCTTTATTTCGTACGGTGTTCCGTGATATACGCTGCCATTACAGCAACCGATTCAAAAATCTTTTTTCCTTCTTTAGGGTCGGTCAATTTAATGCCATAATCTTTATCTAGCATTACAATTAATTCTAAAGCATCAATAGAATCGAGGCCTAATCCCTCTCCAAAAAGTGGATCGTCATTTCCTATTTCGTCAATAGACACGTCCTCTAAATTCAATTGTTCAATGATTTTTTCTTTTAATTCTTGTTGTAATGCTTCCATCAATCTAATAGTTTATATAGTTTTTCTAATTCGTTCTTATCGTGGTTCCAACCATCCTCTTTATTAACGAGGTACATAAATGCTTCATAGTCTTCTCCATCAACCTCAACCCAGCCACAAACGACTTGCTCACTCTTTTCCTGTGCCATCAATCCTGTTGTATATTGGCTGAGGAATGCTGCATTGAATGTGTCAAATATAAAAAAAGCATTCTCACTTTGCAGTCCATATTTGATACTTATTTCACCAATCGCAATATTTGGTAGCGTATAGACAAAAACTGCCGGACTCGGAAAGTAGTTTTCTGCATCTTCAATGGCCGCTTGGTGTTTTCGATCTGTATCTAAGCTACTTGCATTATTCGACAAAATAATTGCCGTATTTGGATGTGGTATCACCTCTTCAAAAAGGAAACTCGCTCCTAAAAAGGCGAGTTTACTCAAGCTATCCATTTTAAAAAACTTCGAATAGTTCAGGTTCTTTTCCTTGTAAATCTGTTTAGCGAAATCCCCGAAAGGAAGCTGTTCATCCGCCTTTACCATTGCTTCACCATTTACAAAAACGGTATTCGCTTTGATATGTACAAATTTCGAAATTGCTATATTTTCGCTCATCCTACTAATTTTTCAAAGAGTACTGCTGTATTACAACCACCAAATCCCGAGGCGGTTTTTAAAAACCTATGAAGAGGTACTTGTTGATTTTCTTTAATTACGTTAATCGGTTTAGACACACCGAGCTCATCAAAACCTTTAGAGGCTATTAATTGATTCTGTGTCAATGCCTCAAATCCGATAATCGCTTCGATCATCCCTGCGGTTCCCAAGGTATGTCCGTAATATCCTTTTAAACTATTCACGGGCACGTCTACTAAGCCCATTCGATCGAGGGCAATCGCTTCCATTTCATCGTTGTATAAGGTTGCGGTGCCGTGGGCGGAAACATAGTCAATCTCCTGCGCTCCTATTCCTGCCTCCTTAAATGCCTGCTGCATACTTTGTACTAAGCCTTCTCCTGTTCTGGAGGGACCAGAAATATGGTTCGCATCGTTACAGCTCCCATCCCCAATAATTTTAATTGCCCTTTCATTACATTCATGTGCGTGTTTAGTGATAAAAACAGCCGCAGCAGCTTCCCCTAAATTAATTCCTTTTCGGTTCGCTGAAAAAGGCTGGCAATGCCCTTCACACAACGCTTGAAAAGATGCGAATCCAGACAAAACAAAGGCACTTAACAGATCGCCACTAACTACAAATGCATTTTCATACACGCCTTGTTGAATCAATCGCTTGGCGATGGCCATCGAGAGAATTCCCGAAACGCACGCGTTAGACACAACAATTCCTTGATGTTGGAACCCAAAAAAGTCTTGAATAACCTTGGCCAACACAGGCAGATACGCCCGTTGTTTATCAAACTTACTTTTAGTAGACAACACATCAATATTTCCTTTGGTGGTAGAAATGATCAGTCCGGTTTTAGCGGTAATATCCACCCCACTCGCTTCGATTACTCCTTGCAGCGCGATTAACATCATTCGCTCTAACACTGTATAGTTACTGACTTCCCCTAGCTTTGTGAAATATTGATTAAGCTGATCTTCATTTATTTTGGCCGCAAAAAATGGATTTGGCAAGAGGGAGGAATTCAGTTGTTCTGTAATCCCAGATTGCCCCTCAAACACCTGTTTAAAATTATCCTTTGATGTAAACCCCAACGGGGAGATACAGTGATGAGCGGCAACATAAATTGGTTGATTCATAATCCCATCTTTTTCTTCCAAGCCTTAAAAAATTTTGGAATAGTTAGTGATAAGATCCCGGCTTCATCCGTAAAAACTTGAACAGTTTCACCTGTACAGACTATTTGATCGTTAGGATTATAGATCGTGTATTGAAAAATCATTTTTGCCGAAGCCGTATCGATATAGCGACATTCGATTTTCGCAATATCTCCATACGTTAACGGTAATTTATGTTCACAGGTAGATTTGACAATAGGTGTAGCATAGCCAAACTTTTTAATATCGAGGTATGAAATCCCATAATGACGACCAAAGGCCTCTCTTCCATCTTCAAAATAGGTGATATAATTTCCATGCCAAACAATTCCTAGAGGATCTGTTTCATTAAATCGCACGCGAATTTCAGAAGTAAAACTTAAAGTTTTCATACTAGACTACGTTTTTTATCAAATACGACCGCTAAGGTCAAGGTAATGAGAAAGAATAGGAAAAGCAATCCTATTTCCGGTAAAACCTCTACGATCCCAGCTTGCCGCAAAAATACATCATAAAAAGCCTCTAAGCCCCAATTCATGGGCGATATATTTGACAAGGTTTGCATGAGCTTTGGCATCATAAACACAGGCACCCATACACCTCCAATGGCAGCCATAATAACCACTGCTGTCGCTCCAAACGGAGCTGATTGTTCTGGAGTGCTAGCCAATGTTCCTAACAATAGACCAAAACCAACGGCTGCAAAACCGGCAAAAATAGCCACGAGGCACAATACCATAAAATTACTTCCAATAGCGAGTCCTGGTAACCCAAAAAGAGGTAATACATAAACACCAACGGCCAACATTAGTAAAAATTGGACAAAACTCACGAGGACATAGGTGATGGTTTTTCCGCCTAATACGGTCAAATACGATACTGGATTCGTTCTTAATCGCACAAAGGTGCCTTGATTTTTTTCTTTTACCATATTGATCGACAGCGGTATGACAATAAAAAAGATGGCAAAAAGGGTCCATGCAGGTACATTGTGCTGCGTTGAATTCGGTATGGCTTCACGTTTGCCTTCTAAAGGATCTATTTCAACAAAACTCACAAAATTTCCTTCCGACAATAAGGGGTTTGCTTGTTCATCATCGGTTGCTAACTCTTCTTGGAAGGCTTCATAGATATATTTAGATTCAAGCTTTGCGATCATTTGATCAATTCCACTCATCACTCCGTTTTTAAACGCTAATTGCAGGGCGGGATCAAAATAGAGCTTAATTTGTTTGGCTTCTACAGTTTCGAAGACGCTATTTTCTTCTTCCAAACCAAATTCGCTTAAAATTTGATTGACATTTTGTGTCACTTTCTTCTCTAAGTCGGATGACAACTGAGGCGGAATCACAATAGCCATTTGGTAATCCCCCGAGAGCACTGCGTTTTTAGCTGTTGATTCGGTAAGAATTTGCCCCTCGAGTTCGGTTAACAATTGATAGCTCTTGGCTGCTTCAAAATTTTTGATAATCTCTTGGGCCACGTTCCCTTGGTCTAAATCGACTAATAAAATCGGAATTTTAGCATTGTTTAATTGCTTAAAAGAACTGTCTTGGATCAGGGTAATGGTGATTATCAAGGCTAGTGGCATGATGAACAGCACCAGTAAACCACCGAAATCTCTCGACAATAGCAACAATTCTTTATATGTAGATTTCCATAATTTATACATGATCTCTAAGGGCTGCGCCTGTTAGCGAAATAAAGACATCTTCTAAATTATTTGCTGCGGGCATTTGTTGAATTAATGCTTTCGGGCTCCCCGAAATAATTATTTTTCCATGATCTAGGATACTGAGATGACTACAAAAATCTTCGGCTTCTATCAGGTGATGAGAGGTATAAATAATGGTAGTTCCGCGTTGGTTTAAATTTTTCAAATGTTCTATAATCACATTTTTAGATTGTACATCTACCCCAACGGTAGGTTCATCTAAAAACAACACGGTAGGTTCATGTAAAATACCAGCAATGAGATTTACGCGACGTTTCATCCCTCCCGAAAAGGTTTTAATCTTTTTATGTGCAAATTTTTCAAGACCCAAATAGGCAAGTTCTCCTTCAATCTTCGATCGTAAATCCGCCCCTTTAATTCCGTACATGGCACCAAAATACTGTAGGTTTTCATACGCGGTCAACATGGGATACAAGGCGTATTCTTGTGGCACCACGCCAATTATTTGTTTTATTTTCGAAGCGTTTTGACGATAGGTATGTCCATTGAGTGAAATCGTACCCCGATCGGGTTTAAGCAGACCACAGAGCATAGAAATCAACGTGGTTTTCCCCGCTCCATTCGGTCCTAATAGTCCATAAATTTCACCTTCTGAGATCTCCAAACTCAAATCCTGTACGGCATAGTGCGCGGCTCCTGGATATTGTTTAGAAACTTGATTGATATGAATCATAGGTGGCTCGATTTAGGCAATAGCCTGTTTTAATTCCTTAAAAAAAGCTTCTTCTCTTTTTGATAAGTCGACCAATTGATCAGCTATTTGGTTATAGCCATCTGTCTGTGAACTGCGTTGCTTATAAATTCTTGAGGCATCAACTGCGAAATCCCGCCATGCATCGCCAATTTGTGTCATTTCTGTAGATAACTCACGCAACACGGGTTTGTTAATTATAGGGGCTGCTTCTTGTAAAAAAGCGGCATAGATAAAACGAAATCCACCTCCACCGGTACCAATTTCTTCTTGCATGCGCACCAACTGACCTAAATAATGGTTGGCAACTTTTGTCCCTTTCTTCGCAGGCCATTTTCTTATTTTTTTTGCCACCAATCGCATGGCTTTAACGCCGACAATTGGAACAGGCGCTAGCATATCTCTACACGTTTGTTTGATTCCTTTTAGAATGGCTTCATCTAGCTCGAGTTGTTCAGGATAGCTTACTGGATAGTACATATGTCCCTTAGGAGCAAATGCTCCTTTAGCAAATCGCACTTTAGACAATTCTTTACTCGACAACGAAGTGGTGTCTTCCATTACTGGATCACTGATTAAATAACGATCGTCTTCTTTACCGTAGACCACCATATTATGCGCGTTAAAATGGAAGCGATATTCATCAGGGAAGTAGGTCAAGTTAAAAACTCCAACCTGTAAACCTACGGGATTATTTTTACGTAATTCTTCTTCCAGTACTTTTTCAGCCTCTTCAGGATGTTTAAATTTATGGCTCTTAATTTGAATTCCAACACGCTTTGCAAACCGTTTGAAGATTAGCCCAGGCATCGGACGATAACTGAATACTGGTGCGTAATTTACCTTTAAAAACGGTAAGTAGACAAAGAAAAGTCCAGAACCAATTCCAAAAACCATCGGCTCTGAAACTTCATATCCTTGGTGTTTTAGCAAATTAGAAATTACGCCATTTTCACAATGCGCTGTTTGATGATGGGTAAAATTTATTTTCATATTAGCGATGGATATCGTTTAGTTGTTCTACACTAATATCAAATACATCAGCATATTTTTGGCGTAATTTAGCACTTAATTTCGCGAATACTTTTGGTTTAAAATGGCGTTTCACCTGCCATTTCCAGAGGCCCATATAACTCGCTAAAATAGGGAGATCCATTTTTTGTTTCTCCATATAATACTCAATCGGGCTCGTCACATTTTGTTCAACGCGTTTTTTTGCATCCGCAATACGTTCATTGATTTCTTCAATAGCATTATTGAGGGCAATGGTTTTCGGATCCCAACCTGTACTATTTTCTGTTATATAGTTCCCCTCTTCATCTACGGCATAACAGAGCTCTCTAAAATTAGCCGAGGCTAGGTTACTTTCATCTTGTGGCACTTCTTCTTTTTTCATACCTCTTGAATAAATAAGTTCATTTCACAACTGGCTAAGGTAAGGTCATTTACATACACGGCACATTGCATGGTACATAAACTATAGCCTTCTCCATCAAAACGAGAAACTAGTTGAGCGTGAGTCTCAATAGTTTCATGAATGTTGGGTAATTGAACAATGGACACCGATTTAATAGCGCTAATGAAACCTATTAATTGATTGTGTTCTCCCGTTAGATCATCCTCTTCAAAAAAACTTTGTCCAACAATAGACGAACACGTTTGCGCCATATTTTCGAGCAATCCACTTTCTCGCATCTTATTGTCATGTACAAATATACAGCTCGGTTGTACACTGAAATTAGACTTTACCGACTTTTCATCAATAGACAAGAGGGTATCTACCATCAACATTTGTCCACGATGCGGTAAAAAATTCTTAATATCTATATGCGATAGGTTATTTTTCATGAAGCTACGACGGTTTTCATTTCTCCAAAAGCAATTTCATTACCGTCTACGTTAACTGAAATTTTCACCGCACTTATGCCCATAAACTCATTCATAATTTGAACCGTTGTTCGCAATTGATCGTTTAATTTCGGCAATGATAAAATGGTAATGTTTTTAATAGCACCAATATACCCTGTAGGGGCGGGTTCTTTTTTTAAATGATATTGATATCCCGTATGAAGGGCTACAGATTGAGCCATATGCTCTATGAGCCCAGGTTCAGTGAATTTTTCATCACGGACCAAAATATTGGACTCGTGAATGGTTAAGCCTGCTATTACTTCGGTATCAGAATACGCAAACAGAGCATCTACCATTACAAACGGATGTTGTTGCGGGATTAATTGGCGAACATCAATATCATAGGCAGAAAAACTCATGGTAAATTAAAATTTTTAGCATACCGTTAAATAGGCGTAAGCATACGAAAAACGTGCACTTTCAGGAACATGTAACAAAATTTTATCTCCTTTTTTAAGTTTCTTACTATGTACTAACTCCTCTAACATGATATAAATCGAAGCTGCTCCAACATTACCCACGCGCTCAAGATTCATAAACCATTTATCTAAAGGAACCGCAAAATTTTGCTTTTCCATTTCTTCGTATAAGCGCTCCTTAAAGTAATAAGAAGAAATATGGGGCAGGTAATAATCAATATCATCAATAGATACTTGATGCTTATCTAAGGCTAGTTTTAAACTTTCAACTCCTTTTACCAAGATATTATCTCCCAACAATTTCACATCTTGTTTCATTGCAAACAGCGATTGTGCTCCCCATTCTTTGGAAGGAAATTCACTCCATGACTTTAATTCTCCATTCGGTAATTTTTCTCCTCCTGCATACATACACGCCTCTAATTCATTCGCATAAGAGTATCCCTCCATCCATTCAATTTTGAGTGGATGTTCACCGTTTGGCTTATTTTCTAGCAACATGGCTCCTGCTCCATCAGACAACATCCAACGTAAAAATTCTTTATTAAAAGCGATGATAGGAGTTTCTTCCATGGCTTTTAAATGTTGTGCTTCTTCCTCAAAAGTATTCGACATCATCCATGAAGACGTTCGCTCAGAACCCGCACAAACGGCATTTTCTACTTGTTCTGCTTTAATTGCTAAATACGCATATTTCATGGCATTCATTCCTGAGCAACAAGCGCCTGAAGGAGAATTTATCTCTACATTTTTATTTTTCAAAAACCCATGTACCATGGCAGCATGTGAGGGTAGAATTTGATCTGGACTGGAAGTCCCGCAAGATAACAGGGCTATATCGTCACGCGTAAACTCTTCGTCACATAGTAGCTCAATCGCTTCCTTGGTAAGTTGTGCGTTATTATGTGTTATTTCCCCATCTTTACCAATGGCATAATATCTATTTTTAATTCGATTATTGCGAAGTACAATTCTTCTTGCTTTAGAAGTTTTGCCATTTACACATCCTAATTTTTCTTCCATTTCATCATTTGAAACTGGATCATTAGGCAAGAATTTAGCTATCCTCGTTATAAAAACGTCGTTCATCGTTAGTCCTAAACTTTTTGGTTTACAGAAGAATAATATTTCTTATCCTTTCTAATTTTCCCTATAGAGGGTAAATAAGTTAACAAAAATACGATAAAAACAATTGGTGCAATCACCCAAATGGCAAATAGTAGATAAATTTTAAAAACTTTAATCCATTTTTTGCGTTTTGCACTGTGTTTATCTCCTTTTTTAATAATAAAGTTTGCCCATTTCCCAAATAAGATATTTCCTCTTTCATCAGTTAAAGCCAGATATGGACTAACTTTAACAGCATCTAAGGCCAAGAGTTTATCCTGCAAATTACGGTAATCATTCTGCAATAAACTCGCTAAAATGGGAGGACCAAATCGCACTGCGTTATCGATATCTCGATCTGCCACTCCAGGCTTAGGAAAAATTCCCAAATACCGTGTTTTTTTCCCACTTAACATCCACTGTGCAATCGTAATCACACTAATATTATTTATATGTCTATCCACCAATGCGATATTTCCTACGAGATTTGCATCAACATTAGCTAATAATTGTTTCATTTTCTCTTGAGCTTGAATCCACATATTTCTACAAGCAATGAGGGTAACTACCGGCTTCCCAGCAAGTATTTTCTTTGCAGCATCCGAGATTAAAAACGAATTAATTGGAATAGACGGCGTTAAATACCATACTTGGTAGGCCATTATAATCAAATCATAATCCTTTTCCAACACCCCTGGATCTGGCGGTTTAAGTTCACAAGGGATTTGTAAAAAAGACTCAGGAAACGCATTGTAAAAGTCTTCATTTTTCCAAGGGAAATCAAAGGGTTCTACGGGTTGAATTTCATGATAATCCACTTGTACTTCCGAAGAGGATTCCAGCGATGCAACCACATTTCTTGCGATATCGAGGAGTTGCCCAGATTGCGTAAAATATATGACGAGGATTGATTTGATAATAGTATTTATTTAGAATTCCAAAATTGGAAATAGTTAAACCATTGATAGGGGTATTTTTTTAACATTCCCGTTAAGCTATCTTTATAATTTTCGAGTAACCCTTGAGCATCTCTCGACTTCGCCGTGGCCAATCGAGTGTATAGGTGATAGTGTTTTCGAGACTCTTTCATAACATAGACAAAGGCTACCGGTACTTTTAACCTAGAGGACAATAAAAACGGCCCTGCTGGAAACTTCGCTTCAGCCCCTAAAAACTCTTCAGTTAAAAAACGTGTTCCTTCTAAATAACGATCTCCCGTAAAACAAACTAATCCATTTGCACGTAGGGCACTATTAATTTCAAATATATGTGATAAATCTTCTTTGACCAAGATAAATTTTATTCTAGACGGTTCACTGACAGACTCGAGGTAATTTTTTATTTCCGAATGCTCTTGATCCGTAGTTACTATATGAATTTGCGATTTAAAATCAATCTCATTAAAAAAATAATCAGCAATTTCAAAATTCCCAACATGTGCGCTAATAAGTACCCCGCCTTTCTCCTCTGCAAGCATCTTTTTAAGCAAATCAACTCCATCAAATTCGTACGTAAACTTATTTCGCGCTCCAGTACGGATAGCCACTTTATCAATAATGGTTTGTCCAAATAGTATATAACTTCGATAAACTGACCTCAAACTTTTAAGGCGATTATACCCTAAGCGATTTTTAAAATAATCATACGATGCACGAGTACCTTTAGGTGAAAAAAATAAAAAATAAAAAGCGACAAAGTATAGGATAAAATAGGCCGAACCAAGCCCTAAATGCTTCATAAAGAAGACGAAGATTTTATAGCCCAATACGGTACCTCTTGATTTACCTTCCCATTGCGCCATCCCGAAATACTAAGCTAATTTTCGTTCAATTAAATCATAAAATTCTTGAAGCGTGTGGATGTTTACAAAGTCCTCACCTATCAATTTAACACCAAAATTTGATTCTACTGCCACGACTAGATCGACAAAGTCCAAACTATCTAGCTCAAGGGTATTTTTTAAATTAGCATCTGCATAAATATCCGCTGCTTCTACTTCAAATTCATCTATTAAAAAGTTATTTACTTTTTCAATGATCACTTCTTTCTCCATAAATATTTCTCCTTTTTCGGGAAATCAATTTTCGTTAAACTTTTTTACTATCAAGGCTGAATTTGTCCCTCCAAATCCAAAAGAATTCGACAAAAATACGTCAATTTTTTTATCTAGCGTTCTACGTACTAAATTTAACTTCGCCGAAACCTCATCTGGATTTTCAAGATTGACATTCGCAGCTACAAAATCATGTTGCATCATCAACATTGAATAGATGATTTCACTTGCTCCAGCCATCCAACATTCGTGACCTGTAATCGATTTTGTTGAACTTACATGGGGCCCTTGTTCACCAAATACGTTAAAAATCGCCGACGCTTCATTTGCATCTCCAATCGGTGTTGAAGTCGCATGAGCATTAACATAATCAATCTCTTTAGCCTGAAGCCCCGCTTGATCTAAGGCCATTTGCATCGCTCTAGCAGGACCTTCAGAATTGGGTGTAGAAATATGATCTCCATTCGAAGAAAATCCATACCCTACAATTTCTCCTAGAATGGTAGCTCCTCGCTTTTTGGCCGATTCGTAACTTTCAATTATTAAACTCGCAGCACCTCCGCTTGGAATTAACCCATCTCTATCTTTATCAAAGGGTCTCGATGCTTTTGTAGGATCTGGATTTGCCGAAAATACACCAAGACCGTCAAAACTGGCTACGGCATACTGATTTATTTCTTGGGCTCCACCACATAAAATCATTTCTTCTAAACCACTTTTTATCAAATGATAGCCTAAACCAATCGCATGTGAGCCACTGGCACATGCCGCACTAATAGTCATATTAATACCTTTCAATTTAAAGATGGTTGACAAATTCATCGTAACGGTAGAGTTCATCGCCTTAAAAATAGCACCTGACCCCACCATGGTCGTATCATTTTTATCACGGACTACATCAATAGATTCAATAACCGACTTAGCCGTACTATCATTTCCAAAAAGAATTCCCACAACGTGATTATTAAAATAATTGGCATCTATGCCTGCCTGCTCCATGGCTTCAACAGCGGATAGATAAGCGTATTGAGCCTCTTCCCCCATACTTACTCGCTGTCTTCTTGAAAGTACTTTTTTTAAGTCGGGTACAGGAACCATTCCTGTCAAACAAGATCTAAATCCAAAATCAAGCCGTTCTTTATCAGCTATAATCCCCGATTTCCCTTGGTATAACGATTCTTTAACCTCTTGCTTGTTTTGTCCCAAACAAGAGTAGATTCCCATCCCTGTAATGACTACTCTTCGCATATTTAAGAATAAATACCTCCGTTAATATTGATAATTTCTCCAGTGATATAAGCAGCTTTTTTTGACGCTAAAAAAGAGACCAAATCTGCGACTTCTTCTGCTTCTCCAAAGCGATTTGCTGGTATCATTTTCTTTAATTCTTTTTGATCTAGATCAGCCGTCATGTCTGAATTGATAAATCCAGGAGCTACTGCATTCACTGTAATTTTTCGCTTAGCCACTTCTTGTGCAAGTGCTTTCGTTGCGGCAACAATAGCACCTTTTGCTGCGGAGTAATTGGTCTGCCCCGGCGTACCTTTTACCCCTGAAACGGAAACCATATTGATAATGCGTCCATAGCGATTGGTCAACATCGGTTGCATAAGGTAATTAGTAACATTAAAAAAACCGTGTACACTGGTATTTATTACGCTATGCCAATCTTCTGCTGGCATCCACATAAAGAGACCATCTTTAGTGATTCCCGCATTATTGACTAACACTTCAATAACAGCCTTTTTATTTATTGAAAACCAAGCATCTAAAGCTGCCTTTACCTGAATTGCATCAGAGACATCAAATTGAATTACCTCTCCTTTACCTCCCAAGTGCTCAACCTGCGCTAGAGTTGCTTCAGCTGCCGCTTTATTTGAATGATAATTTATTAAGATAAAATAGTCAGAATCACTGGCTAATTTTTCACAAATCGCTTTTCCAATTCCACGAGAACCTCCCGTTACTAATGCACATTTCATTATTTTCTAGTTGTTTATGTCATTAAATAATTCTGCATGATCAAACCACGTGTTTAATACCTTCCCATTTTTATCAATAAAACCCCATTGTTTTTTATGTCTCACACGTGCTAATCCGTTGATAAAGCCTTTATCACTCGACTTACCAAAAAGCGCTTCTATTCCAAATACACCCTGCACTGAAATATCATAGTCAAAAGGAATAACAACTTTTCCGGTAGTATCAATAAATCCCCAAAGCTTATCTTTTTTAACCGGCGCTAAACCATCAGCACTAAACACTTCCGCGTCTCTGAATTGTTCCTCTATAACTACTTCACCTTGTTCATTGATATACCCCCATTTATCCTCAGTCATTACGGGCGCTAATCCATTCACAAAAGCACGTGCTTTCTTAAAACGAGGTTTAATTACCCATTCACCTTTTCTATTAATAAAACCAACTTGCTTCGCTTCATTAGCAGCATACGTTAACGCCTCTCCATTTCTAAAATCATAAATTTTTACCGCACCGTCTACTGGAATAAATTTTCCGTGGCTAATCACTCCTTTTTCCCCTTCTTTATCTACAGGAACAACACCTTCAGACCACACACCAACATCTTGATAAATAGGATCTAAGACCACTTTCCCTGAAGTATCTATAAGTCCCCAATACTCCCCTTTTTTCACTTTAGCGTGACCATTGTGAAATGCGAGAATTTTTTCATACGTCGGTTCTAGTAAAACAGTTCCCTTCGCGTTTATTAATCCGATGAGATCATTTTTTTTAATATAAGCCAATCCGTCTTCAAAATCGTAGACTTTATCGCTTTCTGGCATCGTTACTTTTTCACCTTTTTTATTGATATAGAACCATTCTTTATTAAGCGAAACTACGGCTATTCCACTATCAAATGCTTTTACTCTATCATAGGTAGGAGCGATAACAACTTCATCATTTGCATTGATAAATCCCCATTTTTTCCCTTCCTTAAAAGGAGCTACCCCATCTGAAAATTCACCCAAATACTTATATTTTGGTTGAATCAACCAAGATCCATCAGATTTTAAAAATCCTGCTTTTTTATTTTGCACAACAAGTGCTGCCTTTTGAGCGAATACGGTCTGTAGTAACAAACTAAAAACCATACATAGAATACCTTTTTTCATAGTACAACGATTTTAATTAAAGGAATATTTAACTTGAGAGAACGGCTTAGTTCTTCTCCATGATTAAGTGTTTTACTTTACCTACATAGGGATACATGATTAAATCCTCCTTAAACGCGGGGACTAATGCCCGAACCGCCTCATATAATTCTTTGGTTGTTGAAGATACACGCTCTTCAAATCCCAAATAACTAATCGCTTGAACGATGGTAATCATTTCTATAGCCACTACTTCAAAAGCATTTTCAATTACTTTTTTCGTCATTAAAGCAGCATTCGTACCCATACTTACCACATCTTGATTATCATTGTTATTTGGAATACTATGCACATACATCGGATTTGACAAGGTTTGGTTTTCTGCGGTGGTAGAAGTCGCCGTGAATTGCACGCCCTGCATTCCGAAATTTAAGCCCAACTGTCCTAAATTCACAAAAGGAGGTAATATTTCGTTTATTTTTGCATTTAACAAATAATTCAATTGTCTTTCAGATAACATGGATAATTTTGTTGAAACCAATTTTAGTTTATCCATCTCTAAAGATACATAATCTCCATGAAAATTCCCACCGTGATACACTTGTTGTTTATCAACATCTACAATCGGATTGTCATTCGCTGAATTCACTTCTTCTAAGAGAATTTTTTCTACCGAATTTAAGGTATCAAGCACAGGACCTAAAATTTGAGGTACACATCGAAGTGAGTAATACTCTTGTATCTTCTCTTTAAATACAGGACTATCAACATGCGCATTATACAAAAATTCTTCTCTACTTCGAATCAACGTACTATCTGCCAATTGTTCGCGCATTAACCTCGCAATTTCCTGCTGTCCTTTATGTTTCTTTGCCTCGTTCAATGCAGCCGATAAGTGGTCGTCATAGGCTTCCACAATTTCATTAATGGCCGTAGAGCATTTTATCATCCAGCCTAATAATCTACGCATGTAAATTACATTGACAATTCCTACCCCCGTCATTACAGAAGTTCCATTCATCAAGGCTAAACCTTCACGTAACTCTACCTTTATCGGTTGTAAATTTTCAAGTTTAAAAACGTCTGCCGTCTTTTTTAATTCCCCTTTGTAATAGACTTCTCCTTCACCAATCAATACTAAGGCCAAATGAGCCAACTGTACTAAATCTCCACTCGCTCCAACACCTCCATGCTCATAAATCAATGGAATAATATTTCTGTTAATCAATGCAGTCATCAATTCAACCACCGACGGATGCACTCCTGAATTTCCTAACCCAAGTGTATTTAAACGCGCAAGCATTGCTGCTTTCACATATAATGGAGAAATCGGATTCCCAACACCAGAGGCATGACTACGAATCAAATTATACTGTAATTTAATACGATCTTCATCCTTAATCTTATATTGCGCCATCGGACCAAAGCCCGTGTTCACTCCATAAATAATTTTGTTTTCTGAAAAGTCTTTTAAAAATTGAAAACTAAATTTTACGCGTTCTTTTAAACGATCATCTAAGGTGACTTCACTTTCATTAAAAAGTACTTTATAAAAATCTTCAGTAGATAATCCCCCGTTTAGTTTTAACATTATTGGTTTGGTTTTTAATTGATTCTGGATTGATTTAAATTTCTGTATTTAAGCGAAAATAAGTCATTTTCCACATAGTAAAAGTCTTTTTTTTAAGTTACTTAACTAGCGTAAGAATAAAAAAAAGGCAAACCACACCATTGAAAGGCCGGAACTAGTAAAAAAAAAACATTTTTTCATTAAATGAAAAAAGTTTAAATAAGTATTCTAACAAATTTAATATCTTAGTCATTTTAAACGCACAAATTTAGTATTTTTAAAAGAACAGTCTATAACTATTTCTATGATTCAAAAACACGTAGACGTATTAATTATTGGAGCAGGGCCAGCGGGTTGTGTTTCAGCAGCTTACCTCAACAAACAAGACTTAACAATACAAGTAATTGAAAAGTCAGTATTCCCAAGATTTGTCATTGGAGAGAGTTTGCTTCCAAGATCTATGGAACATTTTAAGGAGGTAGGCCTCTTTGATTGTCTTGATAAGCAACATTTTGAAAAGAAATTTGGCGCTCGTTTTATTCGGAATGAAGAGCATTGTCATTTCAATTTTAGTAAAAAATATACGCCAGGATGGAATTGGACATGGCAAGTTCCTCGCGCGGATTTTGATCATGTTTTAGCACAAGAGATCGTTAAAAAAGGAGTTCCAGTTGCGTTTAATTGGGCCGTTACAGACGTTAAATTCGACGACCAAGGTGCCACCGCCACCATTGAAAATGAACAAGGAATGACAGAAGAAATACGCGCTAAATTTATCATTGATTCGTCAGGCTATGGACGTGTTCTTCCTAGATTACTCGGGTTAGACAAACCTTCTGAACGCCCAAGTTTTAGCTCTATTTTCACCCATGTAGAAGATGTTAGAAAACCTGCTGGGGAAGAAGGCTCTCTCATCACTTTTGATATTGTGAAGCAAAAAGTATGGCTGTGGGTAATTCCTTTTTCAAATGGAACCACGAGTCTAGGTTTTGTTGGACCTACCAGTTTCTTTGAGCAATATGAAGGTACTACTGAAGAACGTATGCAAGAACTATTAAAACTTTCAAGCCATTATCACGCTCGTTTTGACAACTTACCATTTAAATTTACTCCCATTCAAATTCAAAATTACACCAAAAACGTTACCCAACTCTATGGCAACAAATACGTATTGACTGGAAATAGCTCCTCGTTTATTGACCCCGTATTTTCTTCTGGGGTCGCTTTTGCTACAGAATCTAGTCTCCTCGCTGCTAAATTGGTTTGTAAAGAATTGGCGGGTGAAAAAGTAGATTGGGAAGTCGAGTATGCAAGGTATATTCAAAAAGGAGTTTCTGTTTTTGAATCATACGTAAATGAATGGTATACGGGTAATTTACAAAAATTATTTTTCCACCGCCCTGAAAATCCCGATATTAAATCGAAAATATGTGCCGTCCTAGCAGGTTATGTTTGGGATGAGTCCAACCCTTTCGTTAAAAAACATCACCGGGTTATAAAATCTATGGCACATCTCATCGATTTAGAAAAAGAGCAACACCGCACTTCGTAACAGCAGCTTATTTTATCTATTTCTTCATCCTTTTTACAAATTCTTTTGCCAACATAACATAATATGCTGACATGCTATGCCCCAAATCATCATCAAACCCCATCACACCTGCTCCCTAAACATTTCTTTACGATACAACCAATAAAATATTCTTCAAATTTAGATTCATAACGATTTTTACAATTTTCAAACCAAGAATTTTTTAGTTTTCACCAGTCCCAACTTCTTTTTCCTCCCTCTTTACCATCTTATCTAAAAAAAACTTCTTCCGAATTAGAATTGGGCATTTGTATTTCAAAATAAACAAAGTCTAGACAAAAGAGAATGTCTCCTTTAAATTCTTAAAACTCTCTTCTTCAATATTCATTCTTTGTCCTTAGATACACATTGGAATCAAGGTGAGTAAACCTGTAATAATCGATCGTTTTATTTTTATTTTTTCAAATAAATTAAGTGTTATTTATAAGGGTAGAAACGAAATAAAACCCAACCATTTTAATAATTGACTATTTTTTGATTTCATCATATCCATACGCAATTCGGACTGATATTGACTCCTGCCCCTCAAAAATACTAAGTCAAAAACACCGCTTAAAAATTGCGGCATTGAGTTGTCATTTAAGACTTAAATGGTTAGTTTTGTTCGAAACCAAAACTACTCAACATTGACCACATTTAGCAACCATATTGAATTTGCACAGAATTTAGACAAAAAAGATCCCTTAGCAAACTACAAAAAACAATTCCATCACCCTAAGGATCAGGCGGGTAACGATCTAATTTATCTCTGTGGGAATTCCTTAGGACTTCAACCTAAAACTACAGCACACTATATTAATCAAGAATTAAATGACTGGGCTAATTTAGGCGTTGAAGGTCATCTTGAAGCTCGGAATCCTTGGTTGGCATATCACGAATATTTAACCAATGGGATGGCGTCTATTGTTGGAGCAAAACCCATTGAAGTTGTGGTCATGAACACCCTAACCACCAACCTTCATTTGATGATGGTTTCTTTTTACAAACCAACCTCTACGCGTTATAAAATAATTATCGAGGCAGATGCTTTCCCTTCCGATAAGTATGCTGTAGAATCACAATTACGCCATCATGGAATTGACGACAAAGAAGGATTAATTTTATGGAAACCAAAGGAAGATGACCTTAATCACCTCGAAGATTTAGAACAACTCCTAAATGATCACAAAGATGAAATCGCCTTAATTATGGTAGGCGGTGTAAATTATTATACGGGACAGGCATTTGATTTAAAAAAAATTGCTGAACTAGGGCATCAACACGGTGCCAACGTTGGTTTTGATTGTGCTCATGGAGCTGGAAATATACCCTTAAATTTACATGATTCAGGGGCTGATTTTGCCATTTGGTGTACCTATAAATACTTAAATGCAGGTCCCGGAAGTTTAGCTGGATGTTTTGTGCATGAGCGACATGCCTATGACAAAACCTTAAACCGCTTTACGGGATGGTGGAGTCACAATAAAACAACGCGTTTTAACATGCGTGATGAATTTGATGTTTTACCCGGTGCAGAAGGCTGGCAATTAAGCAACCCACCCATCCTTTCTATGGCTGCCATTAAGGCTTCGGTCGATATTTTTAAAGAGGTTGGAATGGATGCCCTTAGAACTAAATCAAAACAACTCACAGGCTATTTCGAGTTTTTATTAAAGGATTTAAACCATCCAGGAATACGTATTATTACGCCAACAAACCCTAATGAAAGAGGTTGTCAATTATCCATTCAAGTAAAAAATGCAGATAAAAAACTACACCAAAAACTGACGGATAAAGGCGTCATTAGTGATTGGAGAGAACCAGATGTCATTCGGTGCGCCCCAGTTCCGTTGTACAATTCATTTACTGAAGTATATGAAATGGTACAACGTTTGTCTGACGTATTAAATGAACAAGAATAATAAACCAACAACCAATACCCGTTATATATGCATAAAAATTCGAAGGTACAAATTATAGGAGCTGGTCTATGTGGAGCATTATTAGCACTACGCTTAGGACAACGCGGATATCAAGTATCCGTTTATGAAAAACGCCCAGATCTGAGAACGGTCGATATCAGCGCTGGACGCTCGATTAATTTAGCCTTTTCGGATCGCGGTATTAAAGCGATGAAGTTGGTTGGTCTACAGGATAAAGTGGTTTCCCTTTGTATTCCTATGAACGGCAGAATGCTACACGACACAGAAGGGAACACTGTTTTTGCCCCCTATAGCGGTCGGAGTCATGAATACATCAATTCAATTTCAAGAGGACAACTCAACGCATTACTCTTAACGGAAGCAGAAGCCCTTGACAATGTACAGCTTTATTTCAACCACAAATGTACTTCGGTCGATTTCGAAAATGGAAAAAGTCACTTTTACCAATACGAACATAAAAAAGAGGTAATAGTCGCGAGTGATATAATCATTGGAACAGATGGTGCTGGATCTGCCATGCGCAAAAGCTATTATTTAGGAAAAAAATTTCTCTTTAGTTTTTCACAAGATTATTTAAGTCATGGCTACAAAGAATTGAGTATACTCCCTAATGAAAATGGAGCGTTTAAAGCCTTTAAAAATGCTTTACACATCTGGGGAAGAGATGATTTTATGTTGATTGCCTTACCCAATTTGGATGGTAGCTTCACGGTAACCTTATTTTTAAGCTATGATGAAGGTGAATACAATTTCAACAATTTAACAACACCAGAAAAAGTACTTTCCTTTTTTGAAAAATACTTTAAAGATGCCTTAGCATTAATGCCACATTTACCCGAAGAATTTTTCAAAAATCCTACTTCACCTTTAGGAACTGTCAAATGTTCCCCTTGGCACTATAAAGGTAAGACCCTCTTAATGGGAGATGCTGCACACGCCATTGTTCCATTTTATGGACAAGGAATGAACGCCTCTTTTGAGGATGTGGTTGAATTTGATAAAGTCTTAGACGAATCCGAAGAACATGCTACTTGGGAAGAAATTTTTACTAGGTATGAAAAATCTAGAAAAAAAGATACAGATGCTATTGCCGACCTCGCTGTTGACAATTTTCACGAAATGAAAGGGCATGTAAATCAACCTATTTTCAGAGAAAAGCGTACCTTAGAAACGGCATTGGAAAAACATTTTCCCGAAGCATATTCATCCAAGTATTCCTTGGTGACATTTAATGAAAACATAAGCTATGCAGAGGCACTTGAACGAGGAAGAGCCCAAGACAAAGCCTTACTCAATTTAATAGCCGACAAGGATATCGTAACAAATGAACACATGGATGTAGCTGATCTTAAAGTTATTTTGAAAAAAGTACAACAAGCTACTGAAGAAATTTTAATTGAAGATCGAGTAAGTAAACTCGGCCGTAAAGAAGTGTAAAAAATATGGAACATGTAAGTCCCCGTGGAGCCTACCCCCACGTCAAACAAGTAGGCGATTTTATATTTGTTTCTGGAACGAGCGCAAGAAGACCCGACAATAGCATAGCTGGCGTAGAAGTTATCGATGAAATGGGTACAAAAAAGTTAGATATAGAAGCTCAAACCATCGCAGTTTTAGAAAATATAGATCGTAATTTAAAAAAGGTGGGAGCTGATTTGTCAGATGTTGTTGATGTTACCTCATTTTTGGTAAATATGAACGACTTTGATGGCTACAACAAGGCTTATGGTCAATTCTTTGACAAAGAAACTGGTCCAACCCGAACTACTGTAGCAGTACACCAATTACCTCATCCCGATTTAGTGGTTGAAATTAAAGTGATTGCCTACAAAAAACGGAATTAAAAAAATAGTCAATGCGTAAACAAGAAAGTTAATTTCTTGCTATAAGCAGTAAGAAAACCTAAAAATACGCATAGTGTTGGGTAAACATTACCTTTAATATCTTAAACTTTGAAAATATTAAATTACATCAACGGTGCCTTTAGCCCTCCCCTTTCGGGGGAATGTTTAGATAATTATAACCCCGCAGAAGGAACCGTTTACGGACAAATCCCCAATTCTTCCAAAGAAGATGTGGAGCGCGCAGTGGTAGCCGCAAAAGCTGCCTTTAAAGCTTGGTCTATTACGAGTTTAGAGGGCCGAAACAGAATTCTGAAAAAAATATCAGATCTACTCTTAACGAATATTGACCGCTTTGCCATGGCCGAAAGTATAGACAATGGAAAACCTATTGCCTTAGCTAAATCGGTAGACATTCCTCGTGCCGCGAGTAATTTTAGATTTTTTGCGAATGCCATTACACAGTTTTCAAGCGAAAGTCATGAAAGTGTTGGTGCCAATGCTGTTAACTATACCCTACGACAACCTATTGGAGTTGTGGGCTGCATTTCCCCATGGAATTTACCGCTGTATTTATTTACCTGGAAAATTGCACCAGCCCTGGCTGCTGGGAATTGCGTTGTTGCAAAACCCAGTGAGATTACTCCAATGACTGCCTATCTCTTAGGCGAAATTTGTACAGAGGCTGGGTTACCTAATGGCGTATTAAATATCGTACACGGTACCGGAAAATTAACCGGTCAAGCTATCATAGAACATCCTGAAATTAAGGCCATATCGTTTACAGGAGGTACTCAAACAGGAGCACATATTGCCAAGGTAGCAGCCCCTATGTTTAAAAAATTATCCTTGGAATTAGGTGGAAAGAACCCTAATATTATTTTCGCAGATGCCGATTATGAAGAGATGTTACATACCACCATTCGATCATCATTTTCAAATCAAGGTCAAATCTGTCTCTGCGGAAGTCGGATTTTTGTAGAGTCTACCATCTACGAAAAATTCAAAACGGATTTTATAGCTAAAACGAAAGCCCTTAAAGTAGGACATCCCTCTGAAGCTAATACTGATATCGGCGCGTTAGTCTCTAAAGAACATTTAGAAAAAGTAATGGCCTATATAGACCGTGCTCCAGCAGAAGGTGCGAAGATCCTTTGTGGAGGAAATCGGATTACTGTACAGGATGCGCCAAATGGATATTATTTGGCTCCCACCGTCATCGAAGTCCCTTCTAATGATTGTAGTTTAAATCAAGAGGAAATTTTTGGACCCGTAGTAACACTCATGCCTTTTGATACAGTAGATGAAGTGTTGGGGTATGCCAATGACGTGAAATACGGACTTTCAGCAACCCTGTGGACCAATAATCTAAAAAGAACCCTTCGAATGTCCTCTGAACTTCACGTAGGAATTGTTTGGGTAAATACGTGGATGATGCGTGATTTAAGAACCCCTTTCGGAGGTGTGAAATCGTCGGGGGTTGGACGAGAAGGGGGCTTTGAAGCCCTGCGCTTTTTTACAGAAGCAAAAAATGTATGTATGAAATACTGATGGGATTGATGTAAAACACGTACATCACTGTTAGTTGTTAAACGAAAAGTACTCAGAGAAAAAATAACAGAATGAAATTAAATCTTAACGATAAAAATGCCCTCATTTGTGGAAGTACGGCGGGTATAGGAAAAGCTTCAGCTATAGCACTCGCCACAGAAGGAGTGACCATAACCTTAGTCGCTCGAAATGAAGACAAATTAAAAAAAGTATGGGCCGACTTACCTCGACCCAATCAACAAAAACACGATTATCTTGTGGTTGATTTTAACCATCATGCTGATTTAAAAAAAGCAGTGACCAAAGCCGCCTTAAAATCCACTTATCACATTTTATTAAACAATACAGGAGGTCCAAAAGGCGGCCCCATATTCTCTGCTGACATTTCAGAATTTACCAAAGCCTTTGAGCAGCATTTAGTATGTAATCAGATTCTCACCCAAGCCCTAGTTCCTGGTATGAAAGACAATAAATACGGAAGGATTATCAATATAATTTCTACCTCTGTGAAACAACCTATCGATGGACTCGGAGTGAGTAATACCATTCGTGGAGCCGTGGCAAGTTGGAGTAAAACCTTAGCTAATGAGTTAGGGCAATTTGGAATTACGGTAAACAATGTACTCCCTGGATTTACAGCAACAGACAGACTTTCTGATATAATTCAAAATGCAGCCCACAAATTAAATAAAACAGAAGAAGAAGCCAGTGCCTTTATGAAAGGCTTAGTCCCCGCTAAACGCTTCGCAAAACCAGAAGAAATAGCGAATGCCGTAACTTTTTTAGCTAGTGAAGCTGCGAGCTATATCAACGGAATAAATTTACCCGTTGATGGAGGAAGAACAAAATCTTTGTAACTTTACTGACAAAGTTCCCAAAAATAAAGCACATTAATTAAAATAAAATACATCATGAGCAATTTAGTTTCACCCATCAATTTCAGAGCATGGATTGAGGAAAATAGACATTTATTAAAGCCACCGGTAGGCAATAAAGTCGTCTGGAAAGATGGAGATTTTATCGTGATGGTGGTTGGTGGACCAAATAATCGAAAAGACTATCACTACAATGAAACACCCGAGTTCTTTTACCAAATTGAAGGAGATATGGTTTTAAAAATAATTGATAATGGAACTCCTAAAGATGTACCTATCAAAGAAGGAGAGATTTACCTTTTACCACCCAAAGTTCCACATTCACCACAACGAGGCGCGAACACGGTAGGCTTAGTCATTGAATACAAACGTCCAGAAGGCATGAGAGATGCACTATTGTGGTTTTGCGAAAGTTGTAGTACAAAACTCTATGAAGAAGATTTTACGGTAGAAAATATAGAAACCGATATGCCTAAGATATTTGACAAATACTATGGAGATTTAGCAAAACGTACTTGCCCAAATTGTGGAAAACAAATGGAGCCACCAAAAAAAGTCAATCCCTGATAAATCATATACGTCTAGAATTTAAACTTCAAATAATCATTCCATAAGGAATTTAAACTAAATGCCAAAGACACAAAAATCGATGAAAAAAAAATTGAGAATTAACGGCCACTCTCACCTACTCCCATATCCTGAAGAGATTCCTAAGTTTATGAAAGATAAAGGTATCTTTTGGGTAGATGAAGATCGAAAATTCATGCTGCAAAAAGATTGGAGACGTCCCGTTACCGACTCAAGTTTCTTTTTAGATGAAAAATTAGCATGGATGGAACGCTTTAACATCGACCATGCCGTAGTACTTAATTTATCTCAATTATACGGCAATGGTTTACGCGTAGAAGAAATGAAACAAGCGTTGCGCTTCCAAAATGATTTCAATGCAAAAGCCCAACGTGAAAATCCCAGTAAATTTACCTGTGGATTTGTAGTACATCCCGGTTTCGTACGCGGTGCTTGTTGGGAAATTGAGCGTTGCGTTGAAGAATTAGGAATGCAATTACTCTGTTTACCTACCCATTACATGGATACGATAGGAACTTGGCGATGTATTTTTGACGAAGAAAATGAGCCTATTTTTGAATTGGCAAACAAATACAATTTAGCCATTGAAATTCATCCCTATGACGGTGAAAAATTCATTAAACTAGAAAACACCTCTTGGAGATTTCATTTAATATGGATGCTTGCCCAGTGTGCAGATGCATATCACTTTTTAACCCTCAACGGATATCAAGACAAATATCCCAATATGAGAACGTGTTTTGCGCACGGAGGACAATTGGCACAGATTAATTTAGGAAGAAGAATTCAAGGCTTTGATGGTAGACCCGATTTATTTGAAGGCAAATGCCATCCGCGTAAAGCCGTTGGACATAAAAACATTTTCTTCGACACCTTAGTACACGATACTGGATCACTAAAATTACTCGTAGAAAACCAAGGGTCAAATCAAGTATTAATGGGACTTGACGACCCATATCCTTTAGGTGAAATGGAAAGCTCTAAACAATCTTCATACCCAGGAAAAATTTTAGATTTAGCAATAGAACAAAATATTATTGATCAAAAAGCCTATGACGAGATGTGGGAAGATAATGTAATTCAATGGCTTTGTGGTGATGATCAGAATGCTAAAGATGCCTTGCGAAAACGCATTCTTGGAGGGTAATACATGGACGTTTGTACGAATTAAAAAAGCCACGGTCTTACTATTAGACGGTGGCTTTTTTTGAATTAAATCAGCATTGAGAAATTGTCAAAAAAATAGACAACTTCAACCTATATGTATTCCTTACAGCGTTCCTCGATTTAATTGCTCACGTTCAATGGCTTCAAATAAGGCTTTAAAATTACCAACTCCAAAAGAACGAGCTCCTTTACGTTGAATTACCTCAAAAAACATGGTAGGTCTATCTACTATTGTTTTTGTAAAAATTTGTAAAAGATATCCCTCTTCATCTCTATCAATTAAGATTCCATGCTTTTTTAATACTTCAACATCTTCGTCAATTTCACCAACACGCTCTAACAAATCGTCATAGTATTCTTCAGGTACATAGAGAAATTCTACTCCACGTTCCCGCATAGCAGAAACAGTTGCTACAATATCATTTGTTGCCACCGCAATATGTTGTACCCCTGGACCATTATAAAAATCTAAATATTCTTCTATTTGCGATTTTTTCTTTCCTTCTGCGGGTTCGTTAATTGGGAATTTAATTCGTCCATTTCCATTTGACATCACTTTACTCATCAAGGCAGTATATTCTGTAGAGATATCGTCATCTGTAAAAGAAACGATTTGTGCAAATCCCATCACTTTGGCATAAAAATCACACCATTCTTTCATTTTATTCCACCCCACATTACCAACCATATGATCAATAAATTTTAAACCAACAGGAGCTGGATTATAATGAGATTCCCATTTTCTATACCCAGGTAGAAAAGCCCCTGAATAATTTTTTCGTTCTACGAAGATATGTACAGTCTCTCCATAGGTATAGATTCCCGAACGAATTACATGTCCAAATTCATCTTCTTCTTTCGTTGGTTTCATATACGATTTTGCACCCCGTTTAACCGTTTCTTCATAGGCTTTGGTCGCATCATCTACCCATAAGGCTACTACTTTCACCCCATCTCCATGAAGGTCAATATGTTTATTAATTTCCCCTCCCTTTGTCAAAGGAGACGTTAATACTAAACGGATTTTATCTTGTTTTAACACGTAAGAAACACGATCCTTCAAGCCTGTTTCCAATCCAGCATACGCCTCAGATTGAAATCCAAATGCCGTCTTGTAAAAATGTGCAGATTGTTTTGCGTTACCCACGTATAATTCAACATAATCAGTGCCATTTAAAGGTAAAAAATCTTGCGCTTCTTCAAATATTTTCTTGGTACCGTATTCGGTATTTTGTAGGTCTGTTAATTTTTTTATTTCAGCCATATCTTTAATTTTAATCGTTCTTAAATTTTTTATTTAGGAAAAACTCCCATCTACATTATAGCTCAACCGTTGGAAGAGCGAGAATCATCTTATTTACGATAGAAGGTTAATGATCCAACCAAGAGGTATGATAATCTCCTGTGTCAATTTTCACCGCTTCCTCTGTAACCATTAAGGGCTTAAAAGTATCGACCATTACCGCCAATTCTTCAGTTTTTGTTTGACCAATACTTCGCTCCATTGCTCCAGGGTGAGGACCGTGTGGTATGCCTGCTGGATGTAAAGTAATTTGACCCTTTCCGATATTATTTCGGCTCATAAAATCACCATCTACATAATATAAGACTTCATCAGAATCTATATTACTGTGATTGTAAGGTGCCGGAATTGATTGTGGATGATAATCGTACAACCTTGGCACAAAAGAACAAATCACAAAAGCACTTGTTTCAAAGGTTTGGTGTACAGGAGGGGGTTGGTGAATACGTCCTGTTATCGGTTCAAAATCGTGAATTGACAATTTATAGGGATAGTTATATCCATCCCAACCAACGACACTAAAAGGATGAGCGGCATATACAAATTCATGGATTGTGTCTTGCTTTTTAACCTTCACTAAAAATTCTCCTTTTTGATTAAAGGTTTCCAATTCACTCGGTGGATGCATATCTCGCTCACAAAACGGAGCGTGTTCTAAATGTTGTCCAAACCAGTTTCTGTATCTCTTTGGAGTGTATATTGGATGTTTTGATTCAACAATAAACAACCGGTTGTCTTCCGTTTCAAAATCTATTTGGTAAATCATTCCACGTGGAATCACGATATAATCTCCATACTCAAAATCAATATTTCCTAAAAAGGATCTTAGCTTCCCCTTTCCTTTATGGATAAATAGGACTTCATCTGAATCGGTATTTTTGTAAAAATAATCGCGTAAAGAATGTTGTGGTGCTGCTAATGCAATATAACAGTCTGAATTAGCCAATATTATTTTTCGACTTTCTAGAAAATCTTTCGTAGGAGGTACATCAAAGCCTTTTAATCGCATGGCTTTCATGTTTTTTGAGACGGCAATTTTTGGAGCAACATCATAAGAACGCACTACCTCTTTTACTTGGGTAGGACGTTGCGTATGATACAATAGGGATGACATACCGTCAAACCCAATGGTACCAAATAATTCTTCATAATAAAACTCTCCCTGCTCATTCTTAAAGATTATGTGTCTTTTAGGAGGAATTTTACCTAATTTATAATATCTAGGCATGGGTAAAAATTTAATAAATTAACAATAAAGGTGAATGTAGTAAGGTCTGGTCACCTTCATTCTGGGTTTCTTTTAATCAAGAACTTAAGTAGTAGTAATAATCCTTTAAAAGACCTAAGCATACGTAGTATTGTTATTGTGTCTCAAAGATACACATATTTTTTTAACTAGAACCGTAATGGAATTGCAAGGAAGGTTCTAGTTTCCGCAATCCTAAAAAATACAAGCATCAATTAGTTATATTTAAACTTCAGGTGCAATCGTTATATCAAGGCCTTCCATCTCTTCTGTAAGTTGGATCTGGCACCCTAACCTACTTCGATCTGTCACATTAAATGCTTCTGAAAGCATCATTTCTTCATCATACCCCATCTCAGGAAGTTCATGATTTGAATTGACATAACACTGACAAGAGGCGCACATGGCCATTCCGCCACAGATCCCAATGGTTCCTTCTGGCGCAAGTTCAAAAGCCCTAATCACTTCCATCAAATTCATACCCATATCGGTTGGGGCTTCAATTTCATGACGTACACCTTCTCTATCTGTAATGTATAATTTTATATCGGCTGCCATTAGTCTATGGTTTTTATCACTGACTTTGGAGCTTCTTTTTTACTCCCATCAAATCCATCTACCCCACTTACCGTTGTATATTTCATAACGTATCGTTTATTAGGATAAATTCGTTGGTATGCACTTTGACACATAAGGGTCGCTTCGTGAAAGCCACAAAGTATCAATTTCAATTTTCCCGGATAAATATTCACATCGCCAATTGCATAAATCCCTGGTATGTTTGTTTGGTAATCCAAGGCATTATTTACCTTAATCGCATTTTTCTCGATCTCTAATCCCCAATTCGCGATGGGGCCTAATTTTGGCGAAAGTCCGAACAAAGGAATAAAATAATCTGTTTCAAGTACGATGTCTTCTTCATCTTTTTTACTTATTACAACACCTTCAACTTGACCATCACCAATTATACCTGTTACTTCAGCGGGCGTAATGAGTCTAATTTTCCCTGCATCTTTTAATTCCTGTACTTTATCAACAGAATCTAAAGCCCCTCTAAATTCATTTCTTCGATGGACTAACGTAACCTCGGAGGCGACATCGGTTAAGAAAATAGACCAATCTAACGCAGAATCCCCACCACCAGCAATAACTACGCGTTTATCGCGATAAATTTCAGGGTCCTTTATCATGTATGCAACTCCATTATCTTCGTAAGCTTCTAAATTATCAATGGGCGGTTTTCTCGGCTCAAAACTTCCTAAACCTCCTGCAATGGCAACGATAGGTGCATGGTGTTTGGTGCCTTTGTTGGTCGTTACTACAAAAGTACCATCCTCTTGTTTATCAATTGTTTCTGCCCGTTCTCCTAATGTAAATCCTGGTTCAAATGGAGCAATTTGCTTCATTAAATTATCTACTAAATCTCCGGCCAAGACTTCTGGATAAGCGGGAATATCATAAATGGGTTTTTTGGGATATATTTCAGCACATTGGCCTCCAGGGGCAGGTAATGCATCTATCAAGTGGCACTTTAACTTTAATAATCCGGCTTCAAAAACAGCAAAAAGTCCTGTTGGTCCGGCTCCAATTATTATAATATCAGTATGTATCATGAATGTATTTAGAAAAGAGATTAAACAACGCTAATGACCTCTTGAATTTGAGGTGCGTATTTTTTAATAGTGGCTTCTACTCCGTTTTTCAACGTCATTTGATTGACAGAACAACTGATACATGCACCTTCTAACTGAACTTTAACGACATCATTGTTTACTGAAACCAGAGAAATATTCCCTCCGTCGGCCTCTAAAAAAGGTCTTATCTCGGTCAAGGCCCTTTCAACGTTTTCTATTAATTCACTTGCTTTCATACGATTTACCTTTAGTTCTAAGTTCTGTTTGTGTGATAACACTTAGTCGCTCACTACTAGTTTTATTATTTTATGCTGCCAAACGTGCATAAGCTTAGGCATTATTTTATTATTTTATTGCACTACAACCCGCCATTGTTGTGATTTTCACGACTTCTGAAGGAGGTAATTCTTCATTGCGTTTTACCAACGACTGTACCATGTTTTTGGTCACATTGATAAAGGCATCTTCTAAAATCGTTCCTTCTTGTAGGGCTACTGGATGCCCTGCATCTGATGCTTCTCGAATACTTTGAACGATAGGTATCTCACCTAAAAATTCTGTATTCAAGTCTTCCGCCAAATACTGCGCCCCTTTTTCACCAAAAATATAATATTTGTGATCTGGTAATTCTGCTGGACTAAAATAGCTCATGTTTTCAATGATTCCTAAAACGGGTACCTTAATACTGTCTTGCTGAAACATGGCTACTCCTTTTTTAGCATCTGCTAAGGCAATTCGTTGTGGAGTACTTACAATAACTGCCCCAGTAATTGGTATTGCTTGCACCATAGACAAATGAATATCTCCTGTTCCAGGAGGTAAGTCTACTAACATAAAATCTAATTCGCCCCAATCAGCATCAAAAATAAGTTGGTTTAATGCCTTTGAAGCCATCGGCCCTCTCCAAATAACCGCCTGATTGGGTTGGGTAAAAAAACCTAAAGACAACAGTTTAATTCCATAACTCTCTACAGGTTTCATTTTTGATTTCCCATTCACTGTAACGGCTATTGGCTTAGCCTCTGCAACATCAAACATAATTGGCATAGACGGCCCATAAACATCAGCGTCTAACACCCCTACTTTAAATCCCATTTTTGACAAAGTAATGGCCAAATTAGCCGTAATGGTAGATTTCCCCACACCACCTTTACCTGACGCTATGGCAATAATCTGCTTAATTCCTTCTATCTTTTTTCCACGAATTAAAGATGTTGGTTTTTCAGGAACTTCTACAGTGACATTGACTTTTACTAAAGCTTTTGGATGAACCAATTCTTTAATTACGGCAACTATTTCTTGTTCGATTTTCTTTTTGGCTTGTAATGACGGATTTAAAATCTTAACGTCTACAATCACCTCATAACCAAACGTTACAACATTGCTAATTCGATTTGCCTCAATTAATGATTTTCCTTCACCAGGTGCAGTAATCGTCGCTAAGGCATTTAATATATCTTTTTTTTGAAGTTTCATCCCTTACATTTTCATTTTAGTAATACAAAGATAAGGTGTTTTCTATGATTATTCTAGCCCTATTGGTTGTTTAACTATCCAATTTGCTTTTACGGGGTTTTCCACAGAAAAATACATCACTTTTTCTGGATTTCGCTTTCCTAAATAACTTCCCGTATCCCAACGTTTATTGTTGTTTTCATCCATAATAACCCTCAATGAATACGTATCTGGCAACACATCTAAAAAGTCAACCCTACGCGATTCATTTGCATACGCCGTGCGCACTACAACTTCTTTACTATTTAAAAGTTGCACAATTAACGGAATAGAATCCTTTCCTGAAATGGTTACTTCTAACTGACCATAATCCCGCTTTTCTTTTGTCGTATACATCAAATTTATCGTATCATTTACCGCTCCAAAAAAATCTGTAAATGTCCCTGGTAAAGCCATAATATGGTATGCATTACTTTCTTTTCTGTTAAAATTAACAGCAATTCTCCTTTTGTTTAATTCAACCGAAAAGTCCACCAACACTGAATCTTTATCCCGAATCAGCAATTTTGTCGAATCAACCTTTGATATTGGAATGGAGCTATGAAATATCAACGTGTCTGACGGATGTAACACATTTCCATTTCTTGAAAAAACAGCAAGTGTATCCACTTTTTTTGTACGAAGGGAAAGCTTGACGGTATCAACAAAATTACCTTGTTGAAATTTAAAAACAATAGAATCTCGAATGCCTTTATACCAATAATTCAAACTGTCTTTTCCTTCTTCTTTATCGTATACTGCCTTAAAGTTCGGTGATTTATTTAAAACATCAATAACCAACTCTTTTGGATCTCCCTCATAACCAATCTGCGCATGGCCTTTTGAAACTTCAAATGGTCTTCTTATTCGGAATGGTCCCTCCTCCTTAAATAAGGTAAGATTAAAAACAGTATCTCCGGGAATATCAATAAACTCTTTATAAAAACCTATTTTATCAACACGGGGTTCATACATGTAGTTTTTATATCGATCCTTTAACGCAACCAAGGCATATTTTCCTGCTTTGATATTTGATATTTCCCAGACTGTTGAATCTAAAGTACTTCCTGCATACAACGGTTTTTGTTTATAGATTATCGAATCTGAATAAGTCTCATTAACCTCATATAACATAATGGTCGTATACGGTTCTGTAATCTTTTCATATCCATCACTAACTGTCCCTTTAATTTTTAATGAATCAATAATAGGCCCCGTTGAAAAAACATACTTAAAATTATGAAGCACATTTTTCTCGTTATTATCAACCACACTCTCTCCAAAATTAAAACTGTAAGTTGTATTTGGCTTTAAGGTATCTAATAATTTTATAGAAATAAACTTACTAGCGGTTCCTATAGGTTTAATAATTGGCTGGTACTTTAATGGTGGCGAAACAATTAGCTGCTCTGTTACCTTATCCAATTTTATAAACTCATCAAAATAAATTTTAATTTCACTTTTCGAAAAATTCACTGTATAATGGGGTGGTTTTGCCATCACCATTATCGGTGCATCTTCATCTTTAGGCCCTCCAGTAGGTCGCCCTTTTTTCGCGCATTCTATGAGTAAAAGAAGTGAAAAACCCCAGATGATATACGGTAAAATCCTCTTGTCCATATTTCGTATTTATTGCAAATTAACAACAATTTTTGCAGTCAATCTAATACCACTCTCATTCTGTAAAGGCCATCGTTATAACGCTAATTTTCACTTGTGATTTTAAGAGGCACAAAGCACATGCCTCGAGAGTGGCTCCAGTCGTAATTACATCATCAATCAACAATACATGTTCACTGTTTTCTAACCGCTCTGTTTCTCCTACAAACCGTTCCTTGACGTTTTTAAATCGTTCAATTCGTTTTTTCTTAGTCTGGGTTTCAGTAATAGATGTTCGTTTAATAACAGTTGGATCATACCGGCAATTTAATCCCTTAGCTAAGCGCAAACCAAAAGTCGTAAGTTGATTATATCCCCTACTCTTTAATTTCGTTGGATGTAATGGTACGGGAATAATTACATCGATTGGCGGAAATCGATTTGTTGAATTTAATGCTATTAACACCTGTTCAGCCAACAGGGCTCCTATTTCTTGAATTCCTTTATATTTAAGTGCATAAATCAATTTTTGCGAAGAACCTTTCTGATGATAATACAATAATGACGCCCCAAATTCAAGCGGAATTCTGCCATAAAATGTTTTTTCAACGGGATTATCAGGATATGCGATAAAGTGCGTGTATGGCAAGTCTGACAAGCAGTGAAGACATAAAGACCGTTCATTATCAATCAACACATTTGCACAATTGACGCAAATATTCGGAAAAAATAAGCGGAATATATCTTTAAAAAATCGCATCTTTGACTAAATTAACCAAAAAGAATAACATTGGAAAAAAAGAGAGTATTTTTTAAAGAAGCGATAAAAAATATAAAGACAAGTGGAACTATCACTCCAAGCTCTAAGTATTTAGCAACAAAAATGCTCAAGTCGATTGATTTTAAACAAGCAAATGTAATTGTAGAATACGGTGCCGGTAATGGTATTTTTACGCGGAAACTCTTAAAAAAACTAAATAAGGACGCCATATTATTGTGTTTTGAAATTAATGAAGAATTCTATAAACACCTAAAGACCATTAAAGATGATCGGCTGTTTGTTTATCAAGAATCTTGTGAACACATAAAACAAATTTGTCAACAGCACGATATTAAAGAGGTTGATTGTATTGTATCAAGCCTTCCACTAACCAATATCCCCAATCAAATTTCACAAAAAATTTTATCAGAGAGCTTTGATATTTTAAAGAAGGAAGGAACTTTTATTCAATATCAATACAGTTTGAGTTATCACAAAAAGCTTAAGAAAATTTATCCTAAAGTAACGCTCAATTTTGAAGTTAGAAATGTACCACCGGCCTTTATTTATTATTGTAAAAAATATTAATTTTATACAATAAAATGCGATATTTACGTTTATGCAATAGTATCTATACAAAACTCTAAATTAAATCGATTAGATTATGGAAGAACAAAAATCATCTTCAAACAAGAAAATTATCATTGGAGTCTTAATTGCGCTCCTCGTAGCATTAGGAGTTTACACATACCAAAACAACAGTAAATTCAAGGCTTCAGAAGAGTTTTTAAAACAAGAAAAAGAACAAATTCTGGGGAACTTAACCTCAATGGAAGAAAAATATGATGCAGCCATTGCAAAAAACAATTCCCTCTCAGAAGAATTATCCATAGAACGTGATAAAATTGTCGCATTCAAAGATTCTATTAAAAATCTAAAAAGTGCCAATTGGTCATTAATCAGACGATACCGAAAAAAAATTGCTGAGTTAGAAGCGACTAATGAGCGTTTATTTTTCATGAACGATTCCTTGACCATTGTCAATAATTTGCTAGAAGTAGAAAAGGACAGTATTACGGGAGAATATATTAACCAACTTGCCTTTAATGATACCTTAGCCGCTCAAAATTCAGATCTAAGTAAAAAAGTGGAAATTGGAGGAGCGTTACGGGTTAGTTCAGTTACCGCAACAGCTATGCGATTGAGAAGTAATGGTAAATATACACCAACAAATAAATCGCAAAAAGCAGAAGCTATTAGTGTTCAATTTAGAATTGAAGAAAATGAGATTGCCGTTCCTGGTGATAAAAAAGCCTATATTGTTATACAAAACCCCAAAGGTGCTATCCTCAGTGAAAAAGGAAAATTCACTTTAGCCAATGGTACTGAACAAGGGTATACAGAAGAAACTATTGCGCCATATAAAAATGCCGCGATGGATGTAACCATGTTTGTAGAACGAATTCCTCAAAAATTTGAAAAAGGTTTTTATACCGTAAAAGTTTTTATTGAAGGGAATTTAGTAGGCGCAACTAAATTAGAACTTAAAGATGCTTTCTTAGGCTTATAGGACACCAAACCAAAGAATCAAAAAAGTGTAAATTCAACATTGTATTTACACTTTTTTTTTGTCCCTATCCACCGAAATTAGCTATTTTTGCCGCATGGCACAAGAAGATAAATTTAAAAATGTACTCTCCCACGCAAAAGAGTACGGATTCGTATTTCAAAGTAGTGAAATTTACGATGGACTAAGTGCGGTATATGATTACGCACAAAATGGCGTAGAACTTAAAAACAACATTAGAAACTATTGGTGGAAAGCCATGGTTCAACTCCATGAGAACATTGTAGGTATAGATGCTGCAATCTTAATGCATCCCACCACATGGAAAGCATCCGGACATGTTGATGCTTTTAATGATCCACTCATCGATAATTTAGATTCCAAAAAGAGATACCGTGCGGATGTACTCATTGAAGATTATTGCGCAAAAATTGAAGCTAAAATTAACAAAGAAATTACCAAAGCTTCTAAACGTTTTGGAGATGCATTTAATCGCGATGAATTTGTTTCGACCAATCCGCGTGTTCTTGGATACCAAGAGAAAATTGACACCATTTTAAAACGGCTTGGTAAATCGCTGTCCGATGAAAATTTAGCTGATGTCAAAGCCCTCATTGAAGAATTAGAAATTTCAGATCCTTTATCAGGTTCAAAAAATTGGACAGATGTAAAGCAGTTTAATTTAATGTTTGGCACCAAATTAGGAGCCTCTGCTGATAATACAACCGATTTATACTTACGTCCAGAAACAGCACAAGGCATCTTTGTCAATTTTTTAAATGTGCAAAAAACAGGGAGAATGAAAATTCCCTTTGGTATTGCACAAACAGGAAAAGCTTTCAGAAATGAAATTGTTGCAAGACAATTTATTTTTAGAATGCGTGAATTTGAACAAATGGAAATGCAATTTTTTGTAAAACCTGGAACTCAAAAAGAATGGTATGAGAAGTGGAAAGAAAATCGCATGAAATGGCATTTGTCTTTAGGTTTAGGTAAGGATAATTACCGTTTTCACGATCATGATAAATTGGCACATTACGCCGATGCAGCTGCGGATATCGAATTCAAATTTCCTTTTGGGTTTAAAGAACTCGAAGGAATTCATTCAAGAACCGATTTTGATTTAAAAGCACATGAAGAATTTTCCGGTAAAAAATTACAGTATTTTGATCATGAAGAAAATAAGAGTTATGTGCCCTATGTAGTTGAAACTTCTATTGGTTTAGATCGAATGTTTTTAGCCGTTTTTTCAAAAGCACTTGAAGATGAAACCCTAGAGAACGGAAGTACACGAACCGTTTTAAAATTACCCGCTGTATTAGCTCCAACCAAAGCTGCGATTCTGCCCTTAGTCAAAAAAGATGGACTCCCAGAAATTGCTAAAAAAATTGTAGCCGACCTACAATGGGATTTCAATATTGCGTACGATGAAAAGGATGCTGTAGGAAGACGCTATCGAAGACAAGATGCCTTAGGAACTCCCTTTTGCATTACGGTCGATCACGACACATTAACAGATAACACAGTAACTATCCGTTACAGAGATACGATGGATCAACAAAGAGTTGCTATTAAGGACTTAAAAAACATCATTGATCAAGAAGTGTCCTTTAAACATTGGTTGCAAAAAATAGGCTAACCATAGCACTTAACCTTATCATGGCCTTGGGTTAAAACCTAAGGCCAAATGATGCACCTAGACGTGGAACTAACTCTGTATTATTAACATCATCAGAACTAATAATATTTCTACCTACACCTCCGTGGATTTGAAAAACAAAACCTTTCGAACTTACCCACTTCCCACCTACAGAAATACCAACCGCAAAATTATTTGTCTTAACAAATGAATCATTTATATACTGCTCAACTTCTTGTTGGTTATACATCCCAAAGGTTTCAATAAAAAATCCCCAAGCATATTTACTTGAAAAAAAACGACGATAATAGGCTGTAAAAGCAACGTTTTCATGGTAATTTGGCCCATCTATAAACGCATTATTATCCTCTTTCTCTGTTAAGTTTAACATGATAGAAGACCCTATCGATGATTCCGCATCAATTAAATACTCAAAAGATAATTCCGGTGCTTTAAAAATAATGGTGTTAAAAACATTGATATTAAATTCATACTTTTTTTGTGGAAGTTCTTCTTGTGCTAATAAACTTATTGAACAAAAGAATATACAGATGGTTACAAAAATTTTCATTATTTGATTTTTACTTGTTTGACCTAAGATGAAATTAATTAGATACGTTGCGTATTTCACGACACAATTTAATCCTCCCTTCTTTTGGTCTAAAAATTTGCTCTTAGTTGTATAGATCCGGTATGAATAGCATTTAATTTAGCCGATTTCCTTCCTGTATATACGAGATTAAAATCTAAATACTGCGTTAGTTTTTGTTGTATGCCAGCATGCCAGGTGAAATTCACCCCTGGTCTTAGGCCTTCTAATAATTGATAAGCGACAGGAGAATTTGCATTTCCTACGAATTTATTATCTATATAATTTAACGTTGTATTGAATCCAAACCCCTTTGCTGTTCGATATTGTATGTCTAAACTCACCGTTTGATTGTCATATTGCTCCATCCCATTAATCGTATTTTCCTTATGCTTTATAGAATAAGCTCCTTCAAATCGCGTATGAGCATTCAAAATATATGCCAAGCTAGGTCTAATTTCTCGTAGATCAAGATGGTAATTCCTTGACGCAAAACCCACTGAGGTAGCGGCCGATTTTCCAAGCGACATTCGATTTGCCAACAACCAAAACGCTCCCAATTTATGCTCGAATTTCACGCGATGTTGTACTGATGAAAAATCTTGATCACCCGTAGCGAAGGTCGATTTATTTCTACTGTTCAAATACGTATACGTTGTTGAATAATGCTGTTGTCCTCGATTAAAATACAAACTGTTTTTATAGAGTGTTTGCAAGGATAACACCGCATCGCCATGGATAGCAAACGGGTTTAAGTTAAAGCCATTTGTTCGTAAACGTTTACTGTTAATTTGCACGGTGGTTTGGTTGGTGAATTTTGCCATTGTTTTTTTCACTCCTGTATGAGTTACCCACTGGCTGGGGTGAATTAAAAGCGATTGGCTAAACTTATTTTCATTTGTTTTTACACGTTCTGTAGAAGGTAATAGCACACGTAAATAGTTTGCTTGATCCTGAAATTGAGCTTGCTCAAATTCCTCGAGCTCTTGAATGCCATTTTCATTATAATCAACCCATGTATAATACCCTTGTCCTGTATCAACTTCGATATAACTATACGATTGTCGAGGCAAGGAACCTGAACTTGTTTCATACGAAGTTTGCCACTTTACCGCATTATTTGCAAAAATCTGTGAATAATTAACACGCGCATTTAACTGCTCTTCATCTTGACTAAATCTCGCATCTACTGTGCGATAATTTGCATATAAGAACAAATTAGCCTGTGTACTTTGTAGTAATTTTGATCGAAAATAAAACGTTTTCGCATGGTTCACCTTCATTATACTTTGCTGATAAACACTATCTGTTTGACTCAACGATAAACCTACTTCAGCAAAAACCTTCGCCGTATCTCCTATACCGTAATATAGATCTCCCGAAGTAAAATGATGACTCATTGAATCCAAGCGTCCAGATTGAATTTGTTGGCGTTCGCGTTGCTCACCCTGTAGGCCAATCCCAACCCAACTTTTTTGAAGAAGATGTTTCACACGTCCGTCCCAACGATTGAATTCTGTTTCAAATTGGCTATTTTCACTCTTTACCAATTCAACTTTAGCCTTTAATTCAGTTCTATTTAGCTTCAAATTCGTATCAAATTGATGTCTTCTACCGGTATAATTTTGCGTGTATTTGAGTTGGTCAAACGCATAATGTACCAATCCCTTTTCAGGATGTTTCCAACGCAACCCGCCTGTAATTTTTTGTTGATTACCGAATGGATTTACCAAATCCCAATCCCTAAAAAACTCAACAGGCCGAAAGCGTTCTACCGTATTAAAATCTTGATCAATCCATTCAAAATGTACCTGACTCTTTAATTGCCATGACTTATCTACTAAGGTTTGTGCCCACTCAAATTCGGTTGCTAATCCCTGATTATCACTATCATTCAAAGTAGAAAACAAGTTTAAATCACGATTACTCAAGGCTACATTCGCTGATAAATTCATACGGTCTGTTGGTGAATAGGCCGTATTTAACGCCACTATTTGTAAGGAATTAGGTGCTATTAAAGGTAATATTGGCTCATACGCTCCATTACCCAATCCTACATAATTATATATCCTTCCACTCGCAATGGTATTTTCTACTTGATAACTCCCCGCATTCTCCCCTACATAACTAAACGTTACATTAAAAACTTCATCATTTGGATCCGTAGTATATTGGTAAATCGTAATCCCTCCAATGGTTTCTTTTTTGTATAATATTTTATGTTCTTCAAATACCGTAGGAACTGCTGAAGAAATAATCATTTTTGATTCGTCATCTCCAGCCATGGCAAGCACCTCTTTTTGGTCCACATTAAGATCTTGTTGCACTGGACTATTCTTTAGGTCATTCTCATTATAAAAACTCAAACCAATTTGCAAATCATCCCCTTTATAGGATATTCCATCATGGCTTACAAACCGCGTATAATTTCGCTTAGAGAATTGATATTCTACAACAATGCGCATTTGCCCTGTAATGGGAAATGTTGGATTAAAAGTTAATTCGGCCGTTGTGTAATCAATTGTATACGCATTATTCTCACCACGTTGAACTTGCTGACCATTAACGTACACCGTTTCACTTCCTGAAATAATAATCATAAACTGAGCTCCATTTGCACCATTTAATTTATAAGGTCCCTGATTTCCTTCTTGGCCATTAAACTCACTTCGTGAAAATTGCCCCCGAACTAGCGCTCCAGAAGCAGCATAATTCCATCGTTCATCCGCCGAATGAGCATCGATCTTAATACCAGCAACTTTTTTATTAAACCTCAAAAAAGAGTGTTCCGTTTCTTGTAAATTAATATCTCCTGCTTGAACTTTCCATCGATCAGTAAACATTTCCACATACACTTGATCAAATTCTTCTAGGCGTTGCGAATACCCTTGCTCTTGCATCGGGACATTTGTATCTGTAATTGCGGCCCTAATTTTTATATCTTTCGACAAGTTTCCGGCAATTTGTAAATCAAAATTAGAATTTACGACGGCATCTTGATTTGATCCCACCGTAATTCCACGAGAAATACTCCCTGCTGTTTGCAAACCACTAAAAGGCATATAATCATTTCTTGTTCTCTTTTCTTGAACACGGTAAAGCCTCGATAAATCTGTAGGCTTATCAATAATAACACGCTGATCAATTGCCGAATAATCTTTCGTTAAAAACAAAGGAAGTGCTTTATAATGAACCGTTATTGTCTGAAATCTTTGTGGATCAATTGTCAAAGTTGCCGTTGAAAAATCGATTGAATACTGACTCGGTTCAATACGTGTGTTTTGCGCGTCAAATACATTAAAGTAATAGGGACTGATACTAAGACTATCAATCTGTATGGTTGATGTCAAAACCTTAAATGTTTTAATTTGTACGCTACTATGATCTACTTGAGCTAAGAGTGTAGTGCTCGTACAAAGAAAACAAATGAAGAGAAATTTAGGCATTACATCAACTCGTTAAATCGTTAAATATAAGGGTTAAGGATTAAAGAGCAAGACTACACCTTACAGATCCCCTCTAAAAAAGGGATTGTTGTTTTGGAGGATTCTCATGCTCTAAGAGCCAACGTTTTCTCCATAAACCTCCAGCATATCCAGTTAAAGATCCATCAGCACCAATAACGCGATGACACGGAATAATAATCCATAAGGGATTTTTACCATTCGCAGCAGCAACCGCTCGGATGGCTCTTCCATCTCCGATGTCTTTACTAAGTTTTTGATACGATACCGTTTGCCCATAGGGAATTTTTTGTAATTGCGACCATACCACTTTCTGAAAATCAGTTCCTTGCGGATTAAGTTTAAGATCAAAAGAAGTGCGTTCTTGATTGAAATATTCTTCCAATTGTTGAACACATGGCTGTAAACACTTGGGAATATTAGTTGAATTAGGCACTTCGGTATCAATAACTGTCACCGAAGAAATTCCATCTTCATCCCCAATAATTCTTGCCGTACCAATGGGTGTATGATAATATGTTACACTTTCAAATTCCAAATATATCTTTTGAATTTTGGGTAGTTTGGTTAGCAATTTCTACGGGGTCTAAGGTATAAATCAATGCTAATTTTTCCAATACTTTTACGATATAACTACTTTCATTCCGTTTTCCGCGAAAGGGCACTGGTGCTAAATAAGGAGCATCCGTTTCTAACACGATATGTTTTAAAGGTATATCAGCTAAAAATGTATCAAGTCCACCATTCTTAAACGTAACAACGCCTCCAATACCTAATTTCATCCCATAAGAAATGGCTCGCTCTGCTTGCTCTTTAGTCCCCGTAAAACAGTGAAAAATCCCAAAGAGAGTCTCGTCATTTTCTTCGTCAAGGATTTCAAAAACCTCATTAAAAGCATTCCGACAGTGAATAACAATGGGTAATGCATTCTCTTTCGCCCATTTAATTTGTAGTTTAAATGCATCTTGTTGAGCTTGTAAAAAGGTTTTATCCCAATATAAATCAATCCCAATTTCTCCGATAGCCACAAAATCACGTTGCTTGAGTAAGCCTTCTACATGCGCCAATTCCTCCGCTATATTTTCCTTAACACTCGTTGGATGAACCCCAGTCATCAAATGTACATACGTTGGGTAATTTCGCTCCAATTCAAACATCGCTTTTGTATAATTTGAATCAATTGCGGGTATAAAAAAACGCTTTACCCCCTGATCAATTGCTCTTTGCATCATCGCATCGCGATCATCGTCAAATTGTTCGGAATACAAATGGGTATGTGTATCTGTTATAATCATAATTAAAAAGGGGATAAAGATAAACATAATCTAAAACTAGATTTAACATTCCAAGGAAAAAACATTTTTCACAAAGTGTAAAAAAGAGAAACGTACTGTAGGATTCGATTTCAATTAAAATTTATTAGCTTCGTAATTTAAAATGAACCCTATGAAGATATATCATAACCCACGTTGTAGTAAATCTCGTCAAGGACTACAAATCTTAAAAGATGCACAAGTCGAATTCGAAATTGTTGATTATTTAAAAAATCCTCCTTCAGAAGAAGAAATTAAAGAGATTCTCAATAAACTCAAAATCCCCCCCTTAGCGTTAGTTCGCAAATCAGAGCAAATTTGGAAGGATGAATTTAAACATAAGTCCATGTCTGATCAAGATATTATAAAAGCAATGCACAACCATCCTAAACTCATTGAACGTCCAATTGTCGTTAAAGGGAATATGGCTGTTATCGGAAGACCTCCAGAAAACATCAAACAACTTATTTAACTACATTATTTTAGGTTAATTTTACCTAGAAATTGTTCTAATAGGCACAAAAAAAAGGTTGATTCTGACGAATCAACCTTTTTTCATACCGTAAAATACGTTATTTATTTATGCTGTTTTGCTTGCTTCTTTAATTGTGCGTTTTCTCTTAGATATCCCATAACCCAATAAGGTATTACGAAGGTTAATAAAAAAATCATTAACCAAAACCCCATGGTGAAAACCGTTAAAAATGCTAAAAATCCTAAAAATTGAGAAAATTCCATAGTGTTCATTTTATTATCGCCACAAAAATAGAAAAATTACCCAAAAGAACCTATTCGATCTGCTTTTTTTCACAATCTCTTTTTAACTTTTATTTAACAATGAACTCATAGAACCTATTTTACTTTCGCGAGTCATATAAGATGCAACAATCAAATTAATACATAGAAACTAATTTATGAAAAATTTCATTCTCTATTTTTTAACAATTTTAACATTTTTCGCTGCAAATGCTCAAGCACCTTCCGCAAAAATTCAAATTAAAGGGAAGGTCTTAGATAAAGAAACCAAAGAACCTTTGGAATATGCTACTATCGTATTAACCCCAATTAATGGAGGTGCAGTGACAGGTGGATTAACCGATTCAGCAGGAAATTTTAAAATTGAGGTTGATAAAGGGGTCTATAATATATCCATAGAATATTTGTCGTTTAAAAGCTATAAGCTGCAAAACAAACAATTGGATACTGATTTTGACATGGGCACCATAAGTCTCGAAATAGACAGTGAAACCTTAGATGAGATTGAACTAATTGCAGAAAAGACTACAGTAGAAATTAAACTTGACAAAAAGATTTATAACGTTGGTAAAGATCTTACCGTACGAGGAGGAACTGTGAGTGATGTATTAGATAATGTTCCCTCTGTTTCTGTAGATGTTGAAGGAAATGTTGCATTACGAGGTAATGATAATGTTAGAATTCTAATTAATGGTAAACCGTCTGGTTTAGTTGGACTAAATTCTTCTGAGGCTCTTCGTCAACTTCCAGCTGATGCCATTGAGAAGGTGGAAGTAATTACCTCACCCTCGGCACGCTATGACGCTGAAGGTACGGCAGGTATTTTAAATATTATTTTACGTAGAAGTAAACTCCAAGGCTTAAACGGTTCTGTAACAGTGAATACCGGAATCCCTACCGCTGCAGGAATCTCAGGAAATATTAATTATCGCGTTGGTGATTTCAATTTCTTTACGACATCAGGATACAGTTATAAAAATTCACCTGGAAAATCATTTACCGATAAGGAATTTTTCGGCATTGCCCCAACGCCAAGTACCTTTTTAAGAGAAGATAAAGAAACAAAACGAATTCGAAAAGGATTGAACACCAATTTCGGAATAGAATGGTATCTCAATGAAAGTACTTCAATTACGGGAAGTGTTTTTTATAAAGACAGTAACAATGAGAACAACACTACAACCAATTCCAAATTCACCAACACTGATGGTCAAATTAATCTCAGCCAACGTTTTGATCCTGAACTAGAAGATGATAAAACAATCCAATACTCATTAAACATCGATAAGAAATTTAAAAAAGAAGGACACTCCTTAGTGGCTGACTTTCAGTATGAAAACAGTAATGAAGATGAAAATTCCTTAATCAACGAAGGAGGTCTTGATATTGAAAGAGTCAATACCGACGAAAACCAAGAGCGAATTTTAGCACAGACTGACTATGTGCTTCCGCTCGGTGAAAACAGTCAATTTGAGGCAGGGTACAAAGGGAATTTCAATACCTTAGATACCGATTATGCCGTAGAATTTAGAAATGAAACCACCAATGAATTTGAATTGGATGAAAACATTAGCAACCGGCTAATTTACAAAGAATACGTCAATGCCTTTTACACACAATACGGTGCTAAAATCAACAAATTATCGATCTTGTTGGGGCTGCGTTTAGAAAACACTAAAGTGACCATTAACCAAGTCACCACCAATGATAAGAATGTTAAAAATTACAACGAACTATTCCCTACGATTAATTTAGGGTATGAAATCAATGAGAAACAAAGTATTACGTTAGGGTATAACCGAAGATTGAGAAGACCTCGTTCTTATTTTATTAATCCCTTCCCTTCACGTTCGAGTACTACAACCATTTTTCAAGGAAACCCTAATTTAGACCCAACTTTTTCTAATGCGGTAGACTTTGGTTATTTAAATCGTTTAGGAAAAATAACCTTAAATACCTCAATATACTATCAACATTCAACAAATGTCATTAGTTTTGTCGAAGAACCAACCGGTGTGATGGCACAATTGCCTAATGGCGATGAAGTTCCTGAAATACGAAGATTTCCTTTAAACTTAGACTCCAGTGATCGCTATGGATTTGAATTTACCTTAACCTATAACCCAACGCGAAGTTGGAAAATGGACGGGAATTTTAACTTTTTTGAATCGAATACAAAAGGAGAAAATAGTCTTGGCGAAAACTTAGATAATAAAAACACAAGTTGGTCAGCAAAGTTTAATAATAAGCTTACCTTACCAGGACAAATCGAATGGCAAACCAAATTGTCGTACAGAGGTCCCCAAGAAGATGCTCAAAATAAAAGAAAAGGCATATTTTCAACAGATTTAGCTTTTAGTAAGGATCTTTTTAACGAAAAAGCTTCACTTGCTTTAAGTGTAAATGACCTTTTTAATTCTAACAAACGTGCTAGTGAAATCTTCGCTCCTACCTTTAGAGGAACAAGTGAGTTTAGATGGAGACAACGAAGTATCAACCTCTCGTTCACCTATCGATTCAATCAAAAGAAAAAACAACAACAACGACCAAAATTCGATATGGATGATGGCGAAGATTTTGGCGGATAAATCCAATTAACATCTTAAAAAATTTAAGAAGTTACTCTACCGAGTAACTTTTTTTGTAAGTATGAAATTTAGCTACGACAAAACCTGTACACTAAAACATACTACAAATGAAAAAATTATTTTTATCTACATGCTTCACAATTATCAGTGTAGCTGCTTTTGCACAAACTAAATTAACCACCAATACGGGCCATATAAAATTCTTTTCTAGTACGGCTGTAGAAGACATTGAAGCGAACAATTACAAGGTTGTTAGTAATCTTTCAGAAGATGGAACTCTGGTGTTTTCTGTACCCATGCAAAGCTTTGAATTTGAAAAAGCCCTCATGCAAAAACATTATAATTCGAAAAAATTTTTAGATACTAAAAAATTTCCCAAAGCTAAATTTAAAGGCACTATTAGTAATATAAGCGAGATCAATTTAAAATCTGACGGAACATATACCGCGCAAGTTGTTGGCGATTTAACCATTCACGGTGTCACAAATCCTGTAAAAGAGGAGCTAAAATTAACTGTGAAAGGTTCTAAAGTAACAGCAACAACTGAATTCTACATCGTATTAGCCGATTATGGAATTGCTTTTAAAGATGGGAAACCAGCAACGAACATCGCGAAAGAAATTAAAATTACCGCCAACTTAGATTATAAATAACCGATGGCAAAATATGTAAAAATTTTCATTGCTATAATTCTTCTTGCACTTGGAGTAGTAGCGTACTTTTGGTTTATGCCACATCGAGATGTGCAGGCAACCAAAGCATTTGCAGAAGTTGAAGCAGCCGATCTTGTCAATGAATTCATCACAAATCGAACTAAGGCGAATCAACGATATTTAGCCGATGACGGCGATTCTAAAGTTCTTGTAGTTATCGGAATCGTAGTGGATCAGTTTAAAGATCAATCAGGCCAAGCTGTTATACTTCTCAAAACAAATACTACTGATCAAATGGGTGTTTCATGCACATTTACAGAAGAAACCAATACACAAGTAGCCCATATCAAAATTGGTGATAAAATTTCTGTTAAAGGCGTTATTCGTTCAGGTGCAGAAATAGATAAAGATTTAGACTTAATAGAACACGTGGTTCTAGAAAAGTGTGCCATTATTAACTAAAAAGTTACGCGTAATTAATTTAAAAAGAGCTCCTAAACGGGCTCTTTTTTTACTGGTTTTCAGCGGTAGAATTTGTACCTTTGTCGCATTAAAAAAAGAGAACCTTCATGGAATTTAGAATCGAAAAAGACACGATGGGAGCCGTAAATGTTCCCGCTGATAAATATTGGGGTGCGCAAACTGAACGCTCAAGAAACAATTTTAAAATTGGACCGGCAGCCTCTATGCCTATTGAAATTATTCACGGTTTTGCCTATTTAAAAAAAGCCGCTGCCTACACCAATGCCGAACTAGGAGTATTACCTGTTGAAAAACGAGATTTAATCGCAACCGTTTGTGACGAAATCCTCTCAGGAAAACACGACGATCAATTTCCGCTCGTAATCTGGCAAACTGGTTCTGGTACGCAAAGTAACATGAATGTCAATGAAGTCATAGCAAATAGAGCGCATGAAATTGCAGGTAAGGTTATTGGAGAAGGAGAAAAGACCATTCAACCTAATGACGATGTTAACAAATCACAATCTTCCAACGACACCTTTCCAACAGCAATGCACATCGCTGCATATAAAATAATTACTGAAATCACCATTCCGGGGATTGAAAAATTACGAAATACCTTCGCAGAAAAATCAAAAGCCTTTAAAAATGTTGTTAAAATAGGACGAACTCATTTAATGGATGCCACTCCCTTAACACTAGGTCAAGAATTTTCTGGTTATGTGTCTCAATTAGATCACGGACTGAAAGCCCTGCGCAATACACTGGAACATTTATCGGAACTTGCATTAGGTGGAACAGCCGTTGGAACAGGCTTAAATACTCCTAAAAATTACGACGTCATTGTAGCTAAATATATTGCAGAATTTACCCAATTACCTTTTGTTACTGCACAAAATAAATTTGAAGCTTTAGCCGCACATGATGCAATCGTAGAAACTCATGGTGCTTTAAAACAACTTGCAGTATCACTAAATAAAATTGCAAACGACATCCGTTTAATGGCCTCTGGACCACGGTCAGGAATTGGTGAATTGGTAATTCCTGCAAATGAACCAGGTTCGTCTATTATGCCAGGTAAAGTAAATCCAACACAGGCCGAAGCCCTTACTATGGTTTGCGCTCAAATTATGGGGAATGATGTAGCCATTACCATCGGAGGAACACAAGGACATTATGAACTCAATGTTTTTAAACCCCTAATGATTGCTAACTTACTTCAATCTGCACGCCTATTAGGAGATGCTTGTGTCTCTTTTAATGATCATTGTGCTGAAGGAATTTTACCAAACAAACCTAAAATCAATGACTTACTTCAAAACTCACTCATGTTAGTAACAGCTTTGAATACCAAAATAGGCTATTACAAAGCTGCTGAGATAGCCAACACTGCCTTTAAAAATGGAACAACACTCAAAGAAGAGGCGGTTCGATTGGGCTATGTTACCGCAGAACAATATGACGAATGGGTGGTGCCTGAAGATATGTGTGGTACCCTCTAAAATTTCAGATTTTTAAAGAGTATAATGCCTATATTACCCCATTAGGAATCATTAATATAGGCATTATTTTTTCTCAGGAATTCAATACGTAGCCTTAGAAAAACCATCCAAAAGGAAGCAACGCTTACGGATTTAACTTACCAAATTGACGATACGATTTCGCCAAAGCCTTGGCTGTCTTTTGTTCAATTCGTTGTTGATTTTTCCAATTAGCGTATTGTGCACTGTGCATTTCATAAAGGTCATACCCTTTAAAAAAATACCTGTCGCGTTCAAGGTTCCGATAAGAATCCATAGCAAAAGAAGTAGCAGGAATATGCATATTTGTAAAATTAACTACAAAATTCCCCTTCATTAACTGCGCTTTGTCCAAAATTCTAAAACGATAATCGGCTAAAAAAAAATGTTCAGGTAAATGGGGACCAACCATTTTATAATCCTGATTAAGACCATATATCGTATTCGGAATGTTAGGTGCCGATTGACTGTGAACAAAATTTGTCACTCCTACAGTTATCACACAAAACAACGTGATTTTTTTTAGCATCTTACCTATTATTTTACGCAGTGACTCAAAGATACAAAATTAATTTTCTACGGGATAACCTCTACTCATAGATTCGATATTGCGAAGATAATTTTCGTATTCCTCTAATTTAGATAGGGTATACTTTTCTTTTTTATAAGGACTAAACCTTTTCTTTCTTTTTTTGTTCGAACGCGGTTGTTCTTCTGGGTTTTGATAAGCTTGATTCATCGTTTAGCGACTTTTTTGATAAAAACGAAAGAAGTTGGAAATTTAGTATTTAATTCCTGTTAAAATTCCTTCCGTTTACCTCAAATTCTTTTGATTTTTAGCAAACTAACCGTCACTTATAGACCACTAACCCAAGTATCGATTCTGTACAATCTCCATGTGATGCAAGAGGTGTCCTGTTAAAATATACCCTATCGCTTCTACCGAAATGCGTTGACCACTTGCCACCCCAGCTCTTTTCAACGCTTCTGAAGAAAAGCTTTCAAATAAATCGATATTTGAGTCGCGCAATCGTTCAAATTCCGAAACTAATTGTCCTAAACTCCGATGATTACAACACATCTCTTTACCGTATTGTTCTTCATCATATCCAGCGAGTTGAGTCTGATCATTTCTCGCAAAGCGAAGCGCTCTATAGGCAAATATACGCTCTGTATCTAAACAGTGTTGTATCACCTCTTTAACCGTCCACTTTCCTTGTGCATAGGCATAAGATTCTTTTTCCTTAGGTATTGAATTACAAAAATCAATCATTTGCCTTTTTGACTGATTTAAATTTTCAACAAGTGATTTTGTAAAATCTGCCTGTTGTAAATATCCCTCATAGTACGGCGGATATATAAAAGGAACGGGTATTGCCATCAGTTTTTCTTTAGTTCAAATATACGTGATTTACATTTTATTTACTTCCCATCACAAAAACAAAACAGAAATTAATGCAATGTACATATAACCATTAATCAAGCAACCTACCTCATGTATAACTTAGTTATATTTAACATTGGCTATCTATAAGCCTGCGTTAAAACTCCTTATGAAATCTCAGTTAGCTCCGTTATTTTTCTCCTATTGAATGGATGCAATCACTAAAAACACATTATATTTGAAAGGCATTTTAATTTCCCTACCATGCAAAAACAACTCATTGAATGTGTTCCTAATATCAGCGAGGGACGAGATATAAAAAAAATTAATGCAATCGCTTCTGTAGTAGAAACTGTCACTGGCGTAAAATTATTAGACATTGACCCAGGAAAAGCGACAAATCGCACGGTGATTACCTTTGTAGGAGAACCACAAGCCGTAGTTGAAGCTGCATTTTTACTCATAAAAACAGCCGCATCATGCATCGATATGCGTCAACACCGTGGAGAACATCCTCGATTTGGAGCTACAGACGTATGTCCTCTCGTCCCAATTTCAGGAATAACCCTTGAAGAAACAGCAGTTTATGCACATCAACTGGGTAAAATGGTAGGAGAGCAATTGGGTATTCCAGGCTATTTTTACGAAGCGGCTGCACAAACTGATAGCCGGAAAAATTTGGCAAATTGTCGTTCTGGAGAATACGAAGGATTGGTGAAAAAACTGATAGACCCGGACTGGAAACCCGATTTTGGCCCTGCTGCATTTACCCCTGAAGTTGCTAAAACAGGAGCTATTGCCATCTCTGCGCGCGATTTTTTAATAGCGTACAATGTGAATTTAAATACCACCTCAACACGAAGAGCAAATGCCATTGCTTTTGACATTAGAGAAAGTGGACGAATTGCACGTGAAGGAAACCCAATTACAGGTAAAAAGAAATTAGATAAACACGGCAAACCTATTAGAGTTCCAGGAAAATTAAAAGCCGTAAAAGGAATTGGTTGGTATATTGAAGAATATGGAATTGCCCAAATTTCTTACAACTTAACAAATATACACGTCACCCCCATGCATAAAGCTTTTGACGAAAGTTGTAAAGCAGCTCAAGCCCGAGGTTTACGGGTAACTGGATCTGAATTGGTAGGGTTAGTTCCGCTCAAAGCCATGTTGGATGCGGCCGATTATTACTTAACCTTACAACAGCGTTCGCTTGGAATTTCGGAAGCTGAAAAAATAAAAATTGCCGTTAAATCTCTAGGCTTAGATGATCTCAAACCTTTTAATCCAGAAGAAAAAATTATCGAATATCGATTAAAAAAAGGACAAGCTAAACAGCTCATTGATTTAAATTTAAAAGAATTCGCTTCTATCACCGCGGCAGATACAATAGCGCCCGGAGGCGGATCTATTGCCGCCTATGTAGGTACGCTCGGTGTATCATTAGGCACCATGGTCGCCAATTTATCGGCACATAAAGCGGGCTGGGATGAGCGCTGGGAAGAGTTCTCTAACTGGGCTGTTAAAGGGCAAGCATTTCAAAAAAAATTACTGTACTTAGTCGATGAAGACACCAAAGCTTTCCATGGTATTATCGAAGGTCTTAGAATGCCCAAAGGCACGGAAACTGAAAAAGAAGTGCGGCGAAAAGCTATTGAAGAAGCAACAAAATATGCGATAGAAATTCCATTTGAACTCATGCAAACCGCTCATGACTCTATGGAGCTCATGCAAGAAATGCTAACCAAAGGAATTCCCAGCTCCCTTTCCGACGGCGCTGTCGGTGCACTTTGTGCAAGAACAGCTGTAATTGGTGGCTATTTTAATGTTCGAATTAATGCCAAAGGCTTAAAGGATCGAACTTATGCGGATACTATGATCGCAAAAGCTGAAAAATTATACCAATCTGCCATCCAAAAGGAAGCGGAAGTAATTGCATATGTGGATTCCCAATTTTAATTAAAACTGATAGGTAACTCCAAATTGCATGGTGCTATACCGCCATTTTCCATAATCAGATTCAGCAAAATTAGAAACTCCTAAATCAAATCGAGCTTGTACACTCAATTGATCCATAATTTCGTATCCTACACCTAAATCAAAACCGAATATAGTAGATTTAGAGTCTTCAGGACTGTTTAGGAAAAATCCAACAGCTGGCCCTGCATGTGCACTCAATTTATCAATAATTTCATAACGCACTAAAACGGGCACTTGAATTTGATCAAGATCTTTCGTAGCACTTATAAAATTAATTTCTGGAGCAAAACTAAATTTTTCTGCAATGTCAACACCTGTTAATCCAACGCCGACATAAAATCCCACATTAGAATTTGATCTCGTACTAGGAACAGCTGCATTGGCTGACTTTTGGGTTGGAACATCGGTATGATTTGGACTAATCGAGAGATCAATATAGTCTACATTATAACTTTCGCGTCCAACAGCAACCCCTCCACGAAGGGTTACACAAGAAGACATCATTAAGCATAGACCGAGTAAGGTTACTAGTAAATTTACTTTTTTCATAATGTTTAGTTTTTTGATTAATTTTCTATATAAATATAGTAATTACCTATGAATTAACTAATTATAATAAGAATTTAATAAAAACTAAACATTCCTTTCTCCTCCCCTATCATTTTACTCCAATTTCACACCATTTAGGCCCCCAAATACTACAGATTCACCCCCTAAAAAAGCTTAAACACATTGTTTTTTATTAACAATAATGCGTGTACCGTCAATGTATTTACCAAATATATTATACGGTAATCAATGAAAAAAAGTAATTCATACAATCATTTAAAGAAATGATCTACACTTGCTCAATTAATGGGATACAATCCTTAAAAACTCGCAATGGCTAAATCATAGCCTTGTAATCCAAAACCGACTATAATTCCTTTAGCATGGGGGGAAATATAAGAATGTGTTCTAAAATCTTCACGTGCATAAACATTAGAGATATGTACCTCAACAACTGGTGTTTGGATTGCTTTAATAGCATCTCCAATTCCGACCGAAGTATGTGTATACGCTGCCGCATTTAAAACGATCCCGTCAAAGTCAAAACCAACTTCATGCAATTTATCAATTATTTCCCCTTCAATATTAGATTGATAATAGTGTAATGTATGGGTCGGAAATTTGTCCTGCAATTGCTTAAAATAGGATTCAAAAGTATTATTTCCATATATTTCAGGTTCTCGTTTTCCGAGCAAATTTAGGTTTGGCCCGTTAATAATGGCTATGTTCATTTTTATAATTCTTTACGCGTTTATGCTCAATATATTTTATCTTGCAAGGTAAGAAAAAACTTCAATGCGAATGAATTGGCAACACGCAATAGCGGATTATCAATTATTTTTAAAAATAGAACGCGGGTTATCTAAAAATTCGATCGAAAATTACCTCCGTGATATTACAAAACTAACGAGATACCTCACCGATTCTGGAATTGAAATTTCTCCTATAGAAATTAACCATGAGATGATTATGGAATTCATCTATCATATTTCCAAAGAAATGGAAGCTACTAGTCAGTCGCGAATTATAAGTGGATTGCGTAGTTTTTTTGACTATTTAATTTTTGAAAATTACCGAGAAGACAACCCTACTGCACGCTTAGAAACCCCAAGAATTGGTCGCAAACTCCCCGCAGTGCTCTCCTTAGTTGAAATAGATCAACTACTCAGCGCTATTGATCTTTCTACGCCAGAAGGAGAACGCAATCGCACCATGTTAGAAATGCTCTATAGCTGTGGATTACGAGTAAGCGAATTAATTAGTTTACAGTTATCTGATTTGTTTTTTGAAGAGGGGTTTATTCGAGTCATTGGAAAAGGGGATAAACAGCGTTTTGTTCCTATTAATCCTTCAACACAAAACTATATCAATCTATACATTACCAAAATTCGTTGTCATATCAAACAACAAAAAGGCTTTGAAGACACCTTGTTTTTAAATCGACGCGGTAAACAACTTACCCGAAATATGATTTTTATGATTATAAAGGGTTTAGCAGAAAAAGCTGGCATTACGAAAAAGGTAAGTCCACATACCTTTAGACATTCTTTCGCAACACATTTATTAGAAAATGGAGCAGATTTACGATCAATTCAACAAATGTTAGGCCATGAAAGTATCACAACGACAGAAATTTACATGCACGTAGACAGGCGTTTTTTAAAAGAAGTTGTTCATAAATTTCACCCAAGACGTTAATAGAAACCAAGAGAACATTTCGAATAATCTCAAAAATTAAAATTTATGCAGTACAGATTCCACTACTTTTTTCCGAATCAAATCCATCATTATTTTAAGGTAGCTCTTTGTAGCAAAGCCTTTACGTTATGATTTACTTTTACTATGGTAAAACAAGTCATTACCTCATTCATATATCGAAATTTATAAGATTCCATGCCTACACCCAAATTAAAATTTTCAACCCCAATTTTGGCGGTATATTCTACAATCTCTCGATACAAAATTGCACCCGTTGAAGCCGTTTTTTCCGTTAGTTTAGAGGACAAAATTTGGGCTAAATACTGTTTTCCATCAAGTAATAAAAATCCTAAATCAATCGCTAAATATTCTCCATCAATTTTCAAACAATTTATAATCGGCTCTCCCACCCCTTCGACCTGTAAATTGACCAAGCGGTAATAGAGTTCTCTATATTTTTCTTGCCTAAAATTGCTGTTAATCCCAGAACGTTTCCAACGTGCAATATGCATATCAAAAAAGACATCCATCAACTCCTTCGAAATATTTCCGTTTAAGTGTTCAACACACAGATTATAATCGCGAAGAATTCTTCTTTTCTTATTTAATTCACTTTTCTTCTTTGAAAATTTAATAAGTTCGTTGTTTTGCGATATACACGGATTTGTAACCGTATGTCTCACGAAAGATTTTGGAAGGTATTTTTTAAAATATTCATTAAAGAAACCTGGCACATGTTCAATATAAAGGTTGTGTTTTTCTAATACCACATTAAGTATTTCATAAAACTTGTCTAAATAGGCTGGTTCCACAACAGGGAAATTATATTCAGACACACTACTCACTATAGGCACAAGGCAAGAGATCTGCATATACCTCATCCTTCTAACAGCTTCTCTAAATCCCATATATCCCACCAAACGATCACCCTTATATACTGAAAGCAAATAGCAATTTTCATCTTTAGAGAAAATTTCAAAACACAACTTTTGTACTGATGGGTGGTGAAAATAATCGTGATGAACTTTGTGTTGTTTGTAGAAGGTATCCTTAAACGCATCCGAATTTAAAGGCGTCCAGTCTTGATTAAAAGTATAGGTTAACCCTGACAGTTCTCCCTTATTTTGAAATAAATTACGCATTGCTAGTTTCACGATATAAAGAACCCACTAGAGGTAGGATAGCTGCAAACCTTTGCGAAAATTCATCAATATTGATTTTTCGCAAAGCAAACTATTCTAATCTGCAAATTCATTAATGAATGAACTTCTTTTAGAATTATCATTAGCGAGGTGGCTAACAGCTAACTTTTAAAGAAATCTCTATCGGGATTCTCCCTATTTTGCAATCGTTACCGCTCGTGTTTCTCGGATAACTGTTACCCGCACTTGACCTGGATAAGTCATGTCGTTTTGTATTTTCTGAGAAATATTAAATGATAATTCAGAAGCTTTAACATCATCCACTTTTTCACTTTCAACAATCACTCTAAGTTCACGACCTGCTTGAATTGCATAAGCTTTTTCGACCCCATTAAACCCAAAAGCAACATCTTCCAAATCCTTTAAACGTTGGATATAAGAATCGAGTACTTGTCTACGAGCTCCTGGCCGAGCACCAGAAATAGCATCACAAACTTGCACAATGGGTGCAAACAACGATTTCATTTCAATCTCATCATGGTGCGCACCAATGGCATTACACACATCGGGTTTTTCACCGTATTTCTGTGCCCATTCCATTCCTAATAAGGCATGTGGTAATTCACTTTCTGTTTCTGGTACCTTACCAATATCGTGTAATAGACCAGCGCGTTTTGCAATTTTAGGATTTATACCTAATTCTGCCGCCATCACACCACACAAATTGGCTACTTCACGTGAGTGTTGTAATAAATTTTGACCATACGATGATCTATACTTCATTCGACCTACTACTTTTACCAATTCAGGATGTAGTCCATGAATTCCTAAATCAATCACCGTTCGTTTTCCAACTTCTATAATTTCTTGATTGATTTCCTTACTTGTTTTAGCCACCACTTCTTCAATTCGCGCTGGGTGAATTCTTCCATCGGTCACTAACTTGTGTAAAGAGAGACGTGCGATTTCTCTACGGATTGGATCAAAACACGATAAAATGATTGCTTCAGGTGTATCATCTACGATGATTTCAACCCCCGTTGCAGCCTCAATAGCTCTAATATTCCTTCCTTCTCGGCCTATAATTCTTCCTTTAACGTCATCTGATTCTAAATTGAACACCGACACGCAATTCTCTACGGTTTGTTCAACACCGATACGTTGAATTGTATTTAAAATAATTTTTTTGGCTTCTTGTTGTGCGGTGAGTTTAGCCTCTTCAACTGTTTCCTGAATAATTGCCATCGCACTTGTTTTCGCTTCCTCTTTAAGCGATTCAACCAATTCCTTTTTAGCTTCTTCTGCAGACAAACCTGAAATCACTTCAAGTTGCTCCACTTGTCGCTTATGCATCTTTTCGGTCTCCTTGCGCTTTTTATCAATAAATTCTAAACGAAAATCATAATCGGCTTTTTTAGCTTCTAATGACTTATTCAATTTAGCCGTTCTATCAAGTTCTTGAGAGATTCTTGACTCCTTCTCTCGAATTCGCTTTTCGGCTTCAGAAACTTTTTTATCACGACTAAGAATCACTTTTTCGTGTTCTGCCTTAAGTTCAATAAATTTTTCTTTTGCCTGTAATACTTTGTCTTTTTTTAGGGCTTCGGCATCTATCCTTGCCTCTTTTAATAGAGTTTCTGATTGCTTTTTAGCATTGTTTATAAGCATTGAACCTTTGCTTTTTTCAAGCAATTTAGCAATGACAAATCCGATTATTATTCCCACTACACCAGCTAATGCTGGCATCATATATCCATCCATTTTTGTAATTTTTAACTATAAAAAAAGCCTACATTAGAAAGGGTTTTATAAACTCCTTTATATACAAGTTTAGGGTTACCCAGTTGATCAAGTATCCGTTCAAGACGGCTCGCTTTACTAACTGAAACTCACCCTTTTTAATTAAATAATGTTGAGTTTATTGAACAAGTAACTAATGTAGGCAATATTGTTTTATGTAAAGAACGTCCTTATAAATGCGAATCTAAAACCGCATTTAAATATGTTAATTTTTCTTCTATCTCTTCTCCATCTTGCTCGTTATAAATAGTCTTCACCTCTTGTAATGAGGCAAATTGTAACGCACACATGGCTAATACATCTTGCTTATCTCTCACCTCGTAATTTTCTTCAAACTTCTTAATGAGATCATTAATTTTTTTTACCGCTTTACGCACTCCCTCCTCTTCTCCTGCATTATTAATGGTCAGTGGGTAAACGCGATCTCCAATCGTAACTTTTATTTTAAGTTTCTCACTCATCTTTCCACCTATTCACTTAACTGCCCAATGCATTTATCTATTTCGCGTATTAAGCTATTTATTTTAAGCTTGGTCATATGCTTATCTTCTTTACTGCCTACAATGGAATTCGCAATCCTCAACGCTTCATAGTCCTTCTCAACTTCCAAAATTGCTTTTTGTTGTTGATCTACTTTTTGAACTAATTTTTCACTTTTTTCCAAAAGCTGCTGGTTTTCTATCTGCAATAACTCATACTTCACAAGCAACTTGTCAAGTTTACTTTGCAGAGTGTCAACCAATTCGAGAATATTACTCATCTATAACAAAGAATCTAAACCTTTTGAACAAATTTAGCATTCTTAAGAGAATAATACAACTGTTTTGAATATTATTCCAAAATTTAAAGATAACAAACTGAATTAAAGACACTTATTTTTTTACATCTTGACATTTCAAAAAGGATTGATTACATTAGCCGCCCATATGAGAAAAATACTTTTTTTAATAGGTTTATGCATACATTCTGTTAGCTATACACAGGCTAAATACCCTACGGATTATTTTACTCCTCCATTAAAAATTCCTTTAATCTTATCAGGAACATTTGGGGAATTGAGGACGAATCACTTTCATTCAGGGTTGGATATTAAAACCCAACAACGAACGGGACTTTCTGTACACGCTTCGGCCGAAGGCTATGTTTCTCGTATTAAAATTTCTCATTGGGGATATGGCAAAGCACTGTATATCACACACCCTAATGGGTATACAACAGTATATGGTCACCTTAAAAAATTTAACCCTACCATAGAGGCCTATATCAAAAAGCAGCAATATGCAAAAAAAACCTATGAAATTGAACTCTTTCCAAAACCGAGCGACTTAATTGTAAAAAAACAAGAGGTTGTAGCCTACAGTGGAAATTCGGGAAGCTCTGGTGGCCCCCACCTACATTTCGAAATTCGCGATCGCAATGCACGACCGATGAACCCTATGCTTTTTGGAATAAATATCATTGATAGCAAAGCGCCTGAAATTAGAGCGGGTGTTGTGTATGCTTTTGGGGATTCCTCACATGTTAATCAATCCAATGCCGTTAAAACCCTAGCGTTTAAACGCAACGCTAAAGGGCAATTAATTGCAACACCTATTGAAGCCTATGGAACCATAGGCATTGGAGTAAATACTGTTGACAAACAAGATGGCGCCTTAAATAACAATGGAGTCTACACACTAGAAATGGCTGTGAATGGACGAAAAGTCTTTAACCGTACGGTCAATCTATTTTCATTTAGCGAAACCCGATACATCAACACACTGATTGATTATTCACGTAATTATTATAAAAAACAACGTATTCAACGCTGTTTCGTCACACCAGCCAATAAGCTCTCTATTTACAGTGACTTAGTTGAAAATGGCTATCTCACTATTGAGGATGGTCTCAGCTATACGGTACAAATTAAAGCACTCGACTTTAAAGGCAACACGACAGAACTCATCATTCCAATAACAGGAAAAAAACACGATGAAATTAAAAAAGTTCCAATAAAGAAAACACCCCATTACTTTAAGAGAACAGCATTCAACAAAGTTAGCGACTCAATCGTTTCAGTTGCTTTTCCAAGTGGAAGCTTCTATGAAGATCTCTATTTTGATTTTTCTTTTAAGAATAATATAGCCCGTTTACACAACCCTTCGGTAGCCTTGCACAAGAATTTCACCTTAACATTTGACATAAGCCATTATCCAACCAAGGGACGAGACAAAATGTATATTGGACGCATCGGAAACAATGGTCGAATATCGTATGTAAGTACGCAACGTAAAGCAGATAAGGTATTTACCAATAGTCGGGATCTTGGAAATTATACACTAGCGTATGACTCTATACCGCCAGTAGTAACTCCTATTAATTTCAAAAAAGATCAATGGCTGTCAAAGTACAGCTACCTCAAATTTAAAATTAGCGATCGCCATTCGGGTATCAAATCGTATTCAGGTGAAATTGATGGCAAATGGGTCTTATTTGAATATGAACCCAAATTAGGTACGCTAGTTTTTGACTTCGATGACATCTCACTTCCTGGCACTAAGCACACGTTAAAATTAGTGGTTAAGGATAACCTAAACAATACTAATACGTATATTACAACGTTTAATAAAAAGGAGTAAATTTAATTTCCGATATTGATCCTCCATCTTGAAAACACTACTTGCTTTATGGTTATGTATATTCTGTGGTCACTTCTATAGTGTTGCGCAAGAAGCCACTATAAAAGGCCGAGTTTTAGATCAAAAGGGACAACCTATCTCTGAAGTTTCTATCCAGATTGAAACCAAGGGTACGGTTAGTAATAAGGACGGCTATTATAGCTTACGTATTCCTTCTGGTAAAATGATTAGTGTGGTCTTTAGACACTTAAGTTATGAGACCTATGTAAAACGCGTTCGAGTTCCGAGAAATCGCAGTTTTAACTTCTCTCCAAAATTGACACTTAAAACTGAATTAATTGACACCGTAGTCATTAAAGATGTTAAAGATAAAGTAGCTGGCGTTGATAAAATCCCCATAGAAACAGTTAAACAACTACCCAGTGCAAATGCTGGGGTAGAAAGCACCTTAAAAAACATTGGTCTCGGCGTATCAGGAAACAATGAATTAAGTACCCAATACAACGTACGTGGAGGTAATTATGACGAAAACCTGGTATATGTAAATGGCATTCAAGTGTATCGTCCTTTTTTAGTGCGATCTGGGCAACAAGAAGGCTTGAGTTTTGTGAATTCACAAATGACACAAAATGTAAAATTTTCAGCCGGTGGATTTCAAGCAAAATACGGCGACAAACTTTCTTCAGTACTCGATATAACGTACAAAACACCTAAAAAAAACGAACTGGCCATTGAAGCAAGCCTCTTAGGAGCCAGCTTGACCTTTGAAGGTATTTCATCCTCCAAAAAGTTTACCTCCCTCGCAGGAATTCGCTATCGAAATAACAGCCTTTTTGTAAACAGTAAGGATGTTGAGACAAATTTTAAACCTAGTTTTACCGATATACAAACGCTCTTTACTTATGATGCCAATGAACAACTTTCAATTAATTTTCTAGGTAATGTAGCGATTAACAAATACAATTACACCCCCATTGGCCGACGCACAAATTTCGGAACCATCACAGACCCTAAAGCGCTTGTTGTGAGCTATGAAGGAAAAGAAATTGACACCTATCAAACTATTTTCGGGGCACTCAGCGCTGACTACCAGCTGAATGAAACAACCAAATTTCAAGTGACTAGTTCGATGTATAACACCCAAGAAGAAGAATATTATGATATTTTGGCAGCCTATAATTTGGGCGATGTAAATGCGGATATTGGTGGTGAAAATTTTGGAAAAGTAGAATTTACCCAAGCCATTGGATCACAATTAGACCATGCCAGAAATGATCTTGACGCAATTATCGGGAATTTAGGCATAAACTCAACCCTACGTCGAGGTGACTATGTTATTGAACTAGGTGCCAAAATGCAATGGGAAGATCTAAAAGATAGAATCAAGTCGTATCAAATGATCGATTCAGCTGGGTTTTCGTTAAGACCGCCCTACCTTACAGGAAATGACGAGCCCTATTCGGCTTATACAGGCCCTATCATTCCATTCACAAGTACGCACGCTGTGAATTCAACAAAAATTCACAGAATCTCAGGCTTTGCACAAGTTAGTAAAACAGGGTATCTAGACAAACATCAATACTGGTTTAATCTTGGTGTACGCACACAACACTGGGAAGTAAAATCAACCGATTACGGCCATCAACAACATCAAATTGTAAGTCCCCGAGCACAGTTTACCATTAAACCTGATTGGGGCAAAGACATGTTGTTTAGGATTTCAGGAGGAGCCTATAGTCAAGCTCCTTTTTACCATGAACTACGAGATTCCTTAGGACAAGTTCACCCCGAGGTCAAAGCTCAAAAATCCGTTCATCTCGTATTGGGAAATGATTATAGTTTTTCCATGTGGGAAAGACCGTTTAAATTGGTCTCAGAGGTTTATTATAAATCACTTTCAGACGTTAACCCGTTTACTGTAAACAATGTGCAAATACGGTACCGAGCAAAAAATAATGCGAAAGCATATGCGTATGGATTTGACACGCGTTTAAATGGAGAGTTTGTGCCAGGAACAGAATCCTACTTTAGTTTTGGGTACTTAAAGACAGAAGAAAGCATTGAAGACCGTGGATATATTGCTCGACCAACCGATCAACGAATTAAATTAGCCGTCTTATTTCAGGATTATGTACCTGATCGACCCAATTTAAAAATGTATTTGAATTTAATCTACAATACTGGCTTACCTGGTGGATCACCCTCATACGCAGATCCCTATATTTTTAACAACCGACTTAAAAGTTATTTTCGATCTGATATTGGGGTGTCTTATGTTTTAAAAGATGCTCTAAATCTAAACAAAAAAAAATGGCTCTCTAAGTTTAACGAATTTGCCATTGGGGTAGAGCTTTTTAATATGTTTGACATACAAAATACGATTAGTAATACATGGGTTCGCGACCTTTCTTCTGGTGTTTCGGTAGGAGTCCCCAACTTTCTTTCTGGTCGTGTCTTAAATACTAAATTAACCATGAAGTTTTAATAAACGGCACCTGAGGTAATTAAACAAGATTCAAATGCCTCTAAATAGACATTAAAATCCCTTACATTTTAACCTGCATACAGGGTGTGGGACAAGCATCGTTCGTCAATTTGCTACCCCAGTGACGAACAACCCAATTGTTATTTAACTTTTGTCTATTAACTTATTAAACCTTTTTGTAAATTCACCGTCTAAATAAAAAATATTTTTTTGAAGGAAGAAGAAGCTTTACTAAGCGCCTTAAAAGACCCTGAACAACGTGAACGTGCTTTTAGAGAATTAATGTCCACGTATAAAGAGCGTCTTTATTGGCATATACGAAAAATTGTACTATCCCATGATGATAGCGATGATATTTTACAAAACACTTTTGTAAAAGTATTTCGGAGTATCGATAAATTTAAAGGAGATAGCAAACTATTTTCTTGGATGTATCGGATTGCGACAAACGAAGCCATTACTTTTTTAAACAAAAAAGCCAAAATGCAACAAGTTGATATCGCTGACTTACAATATAAGATGGCAGAAAATCTAGAGGCCGATGAATATTTTGATGGAGATGAAGCCCAACTCACGCTCCAAAAGGCCGTCGCTACCTTACCACAAAAGCAACAACTTGTCTTTAATATGAAGTATTTTGATGAAATGAAGTACAATGATATTGCAGAAGTTCTAGATACGACGGTTGGCGCCTTGAAATCATCTTACCATCATGCTGTCAAAAAAATTGAAAATTATTTAAAGAAAATGGATTAAACCTTTATTACTTTATTGAGTCTAAATGGTGTAAATCATGAAAAACGAACACAAATCACATAGCACCCGATCTAATTTTAAGCTCCCCGATGATTATTTTAATCAATTGGAAGATGAGGTTATGATTAAATTAATTACATATTCTTTTCCTAAAAAATCAGGATTTAGTGTGCCTCCGCTTTATTTTACAAAAGCAACGGAACCAGTATGTGAAAAATTATTTGGTTCTGAAAAACGTCATGGATTTGTAGTTCCCGCGGGATACTTTAATCGTACAGAGATTCCGACAGAAATTCAGGAAGAAAATACAGTTGGTAAAACCAAGGTTATTCCTTTAAAGAATTTCTTCCTAAAACAATTTGCACCTATTGCAGTGGCAGCCTCTTTAGCCTTGCTCTTGTTTTTTAACTACGACCGAGTTGGCACAAATTTAAACAACATCGCTACGGCTGATATTGAACAATGGATTAATGAAGATTTAATATCGTTAAACGACTCTGAAATATTGGAAGTTTTTGCTGATGTAGAATTAACCGAAGAACAATATTTTGATGATGAAGAAGTATTAGAGTATCTCGGTAATACGAATGTTGAATTGATACTACTTGACGAACCTGTTGATGAATAATAAAATGAAACGAATAAATTACATACTTTTAGTAACCCTTTGCATAGCAAGCATGTCTGCTTTTGGTCAAGAGTCTAATAAAGAAAAGATGAAAGCTTTCAAGACGGCTTATATCACAGATGCACTAGATCTAACGCCTGCTGAGGCAGAGAAATTTTGGCCCATTTACAACGCATACGAAGAAAAAATTGACAAAATCCGTTTTGGGAAATCTAAAGAAATTTACAAAAAAATTCGCAACGCTGGTGGCGTTGATAAGGCCAGTGATGAATTAGCAAACGAATACCTACAAAGCTATCTTGATACGGAAATCCAAATGGCCAATGAGAAACGTGACTTGTATAAAAAATTAAAAGGCGTTTTCTCAGCAAAGAAAGCTATTCTTCTAGTACGTGCTGAACACAGTTTCAGCAGAGAACTTTTAAAACGGTTTAGAGACGAAAGAAAACCGAGAAAATAAGGTATAAATACACGATAATAGAAGTTTTATCGTTCTATGCATAACCGCAAAAAATACTGTATATGACAAAAGTAACCTTTAAATTAGTTATTCTATTATTATTGAGCACCATAGGTGTATCTGCACAAACTGCATCACAACTTAAAACGATTAATACTACTGATAAAGAAAGTGAAATCGTCATTCACAAAGACTTAGAATATCACATCATTGATGGTATTTGGTATTTAAAATCAAATGAAAAATTAATTTTAAGGAAGGCCCCCAAAGGAGCTCGCTTGAAAAGACTACCAAAAGGCGGAGAATACATCGTATTGGGTGGGAAAAAGTACTACAGACTCAATGGTGTTTTTTACAAAAAAATCAAAAAAGACCTTTTCGAAGTTGCAAGACCCTAAGCTGTAAAAACACGAAACCCCTAAACCATAAAAATAAAAAGCAAAACGCAACCATTACCAAGTTGCGTTTTGCTTTTTATTAAGATTGAATGTATGGCTAAAATTTTATGGTTTGATTACCAGCAAAACAAACTTCAACCACCACGCGATATTAGGCATACATCGACTCACGTAGCTCTTTGATCTTCGGGTCTTGGTAGTACTCATCAAAGGTTGTATATCGATCAATAACTCCTTTCGGTGTCAATTCAATTACACGATTTGCCACCGTCTGTGCAAATTCGTGATCATGCGTAGAAAACAAGATCGTTCCTTTAAAATTTTTCAATGAATTATTAAACGCTTGAATTGATTCGAGATCTAAGTGGTTTGTAGGTTCATCAATCATGAGAACATTTGCTCTTTGCATCATCATTCGTGATAACATACAACGTACCTTTTCACCTCCAGACAATACATTACACTTTTTCAATGCTTCCTCTCCACTAAAGATCATTTTACCTAAAAATCCACGTAAGTACACTTCTTCTCGTTCTTCTTCTGTTTTCGCATATTGTCTCAACCAATCGACCAATGTTAAATCACTTTCAAAAAAGGATGAGTTTTCAACTGGCAAATACGATTGGGTAGTTGTAATTCCCCATTCATACTTTCCCGCATCGGCCTTTTCGTTCCCATTGAGAATTTCAAAAAACTCAGTAACAGCCCGCGAATTTTTTGAGATTAAAACAACCTTATCGCCTTTTGCAAGATTGATGTGTACATTATCAAATAGTACTTCCCCATCTATGCTTTTTTTCAAATTTTCAACATTAAGTATTTGATCTCCAGCTTCACGTTCGCGTTCAAAAATAATGGCTGGATACCGTCTACTCGATGGTTTTATTTCCTCAATATTAAGCTTATCAATCATCTTTTTACGGCTAGTAGCTTGTTTCGACTTAGCCACATTTGCCGAAAATCTTCTGATAAAATCTTCCAACTCTTTCTTTTTCTCTTCAGCCTTTTTATTTTGTTGTGAGCGTTGTCTTGCGGCTAATTGACTAGATTCATACCAAAATGAGTAATTCCCTGAATAGTGATTAATTTTACCGTAATCAATATCTGAAATATGAGTACAAACCGCATCCAAAAAGTGTCTATCATGCGAAACAACGATCACAGTATTTTCGTAATTGGCCAAAAAATTCTCGAGCCATGCGATGGTTTCGTAATCTAAATCATTGGTAGGCTCATCCATTATAAGCACATCTGGATTGCCAAATAAAGCTTGGGCTAACAGCACACGAACTTTTATTTTACTGTCCAAATCCTTCAATAACGTATGGTGTAGTTCTTCTTTGATTCCTAAATTTGACAACAAGGCAGCGGCATCACTTTCGGCATTCCAACCGTTCATCTCTTCAAATTTTACTTGTAACTCACCAATTCTATCTGCATTCTCATCAGAATAATTCTCATAGAGCTTATCCATTTCCGCTTTTACACTGTAGAGAATTTTATTCCCTTTTAATACAGTGTCAAGTACTGTGAACTCATCAAATGCAAAGTGATCTTGGCTGAGCACTGACATGCGTTTTCCGCTTTCTAAAGTGACACTTCCAGAGGTGGGTTCTAAATCACCTGACAGTATTTTTAAAAAGGTAGATTTACCAGCACCATTGGCACCAATAATTCCATAGCAATTTCCTTGATTAAAAACGGTATTTACATCATCAAACAAAATACGCTTACCAAATTGAACCGATAAATTAGAAACTGTTAACATAAGATTATAAAAATTTTGGGCAAAAGTAAGAAATACTGCTCATTAGACCACGCTTAAAACCTTATAATTTAACATCGCATTAACAATAATAAAGAACTCGAATATGTATGTTTGTGAGCTTAACTTTATTTGGTGACTTGCCGTTAAAGCGTATATTGCTAATGAGAATTTTAATTTTAATCTTTGCGGGTTTATTAACTGTCAGTTGCTCTGAAAAGAGCCAACAAAAGACCGCTTATTTTGGAGGCCAAATTTTAAATCCAAAATCAAAGCTTGTCTACCTATACAAAGATTCTAAATTAATTGATTCAACTGAATTATCACGAAGTGCGAAATTTTCCTTTAATATAAAAGGTCCCGACTTAGGACTCTATAGTTTTAAGCATGGATTTCATAGTCAAGCTATTTACCTAGAACCCAATGACAGTTTGTTAATGAGATTGAATACGTGGGATTTTAACGGTTCATTGATGTTTAGTGGGAAAGGTGCTGGAAGAAATAATTTCTTGATTAATCTTTACGTTCAAAATGCAAAATCACAAAATGTCTTTAACACAAAGTATTATCGACTTAATGAATCGGCATTTGAATCTATAATTGACTCTATTTACCAAGTAAAAAGCCTACTTTTTACACAATTTAAATCAGAAGTAAAAGACCGAAGCCCTGAATTTGACAAATTGGCTGAAGCCGCAATTCTTTATCCTTTATATGAAAAAAAGGAAGCCTATGCCTTCAAGGCTAAGCGCAAACAAGGTTTAGATAAACTACCTAAATTATCACCCGTATTTTACGATTTCAGAAAAAATGTTGAAATTAACAATGAAAAACTCGCCTACTTTTATCCTCATTTTGACTATGTTCAAATGTACTTATACCATAAGTCCTTTGAACAAGAGGAAAAAGACAGCTCCTACTTTTGGGTAAGTTATATGGAAAATGCACTTAAGGAGTTAAAAATTGAATCGGTTAAAAACGATATTCTACGTGAAGGAATTTGGGGAGTGTTGATGAATCATGATCTCACGAATAATGAGCGCGACAAGGCACAGCGATTATTTTTTGATCACTGTACAGACTCTGTATTTGTTCAACAGATTTCAAATTTGATTCGCACTTCTAACAAACTTAAGAAAGGAAGTCTAATACCAAATTTAAGCTTAACTGCTACTGATGGTTCAACGACTCAACTCTACGACTTAATTAAAGGACACCATACCGCCTTATACACCTGGCCTGATAATGATATTGCTATTGAAAATTTTGCAAAGCGGTTAAATTATCTCGAAAAACATTATCCTAATTTCTTGTTTATCGGAGTTAATACAAAAAATAAAAAACAAGATTGGCTCAAACATATTAAGCAAAAGGGCATTAACGCTGATCATCAATTTATGTTATCACAACCATCGGATTGGCTTCTTATTGATTTCCCTATTGCGATCCTTATAGACAAAGACAATATCATTCAAAATAATATGACGCTCTTAGCCTATACCCGCTTTGAAAAACAATTAAGATCCTTGTCTAAGGACGCTAAAATGGCCAAATCTAACTAGGAATTAAATACTTAATTTTCAAACAAACTCAATTAAATTGCGTATAATCCAATAAATTAGCGTAATTTCGCGCCTCATTTGAACAAAGGCTTATTTTATCTTGTCGTGATAGTTAGTGGAAGCCTAAGTTCGCAAAATTTAAAATATGTCTTTATTTACAGACCTTGGTTTAAGCCAAGAAATTACGCGTGCCCTAGAAGATCTTGGTTACGAGCAACCCACCCCAATTCAAGAAAAATCCATCCCGCAAGTACTTAGCTCTAAAGCTGATTTAAAAGCATTTGCACAAACTGGGACTGGAAAGACAGCAGCCTTTAGCTTGCCTATTATTCAACAAATTGATCTTGATAACTCATCAGTTCAAGCAATCATTCTTTCACCCACACGTGAATTAGCCATTCAAATTGGGAAAAACATTGAAGAATTTTCAAAATACACGAAAGGATTAAAGGTCTTAACTGTATATGGAGGATCAAGTATTGATGATCAAATAAAACGATTAAAGCGAGGCGTACAAATTGTTGTTGGTACACCCGGAAGAACGGTTGATTTAATTAAACGAAATCAACTTAAACTCAAAAACATCCATTGGGTTGTTCTTGACGAAGCAGACGAAATGCTCAATATGGGCTTTAAGGAAGATTTGGATCAAATTTTGGAAGTAACACCAAAAGAGAAACAAACTTTACTTTTCTCAGCAACCTTTCCAAAAGAAGTGGATGCCATCGCTAAAAACTATATGCACAAACCTGTCGAAATTAATGCAGGTAAGAAAAATGCTGGAGCTGACAAAGTAAGTCACGAGTACTATTTAGTTTCAGAACGCAACCGCTACCCTGCTTTAAAAAGGTTAGCTGATGTACATCCAGATTTTTACAGTATTGTGTTCTGTAGAACGCGTAGAGAAACCAAGGACGTTGCCTCTAAGTTAATTGCTGACGGCTATAATGCAGATGCACTTCACGGAGATTTATCACAAGCACAGCGTGATATTGTCATGGAAAAATTCAGAAAACGTCAACTCCAAATTTTGGTTGCTACCGATGTTGCAGCGAGGGGATTAGATGTTGACGATTTAACGCACGTAATCAACTACAAACTACCAGATCAGACTGAAAATTACACACACCGTAGCGGCCGAACTGGACGCGCAGGAAAAAAAGGAATTTCAATTGCAATTATTTCAAATAAGGAAAAAAACAAACTTAAACCGATTGAAAATAAAATCGGGAAAAAATTTGTTGCACAACAAGTTCCTAGTGGCAAAGAAATTTGTGAAAAGCAATTATTCAAATTAATTGAAAAAGTTAAAGATGTCAATGTAAAAGACGATCAAATAAATCCGTATTTAGAAAGTATTTACAGTCAACTTGAAGGGGTAAGCCGTGAGGATTTAATTCAACGATTTGTATCCATAGAATTCAATCAATTTTTATCGTATTATGAGGATGCGAATGATATAAACGGGGATGATTCTAAAAGTAGAAAGACCGGTGGTGATGAAAATTTCACACGCTTTTACATCAATTTGGGTAAAATGGACAAGATTAATCCCGCCAAACTGATTGGAATTATCAACGAAACTTTAGACAAAGGCGATATTGAAATTGGACAAATTGAGATCTTAAAAAGCTTTTCATTTTTTGAAATCGACAAAAACTACGAGAATCAAGTAATAAGTTCTTTTCAAAACGAAAGTTTTGGCGGAAGAAGTTTAATTGTAGAAGTCACCAAGCAAAGCAAACAACGCAGTGGCGGTGGTCGTAAAAGAAAGTCTTTTGGCGGAAATCGCAATGATTTTGGCGGAAGAAAAGGTTTTTCTGGTAAAAAAAGTTATAGTGGAGGCGGTGGAAATGACCGACCAAAACGTAAAAAATCCAAACGCTACTAGTCGTAAAACGACTTATTTTACTATACCCTATTTAGGTTCAATAAAATTATCGAAGTACTCGAAAAACCAGTTTAGATATACATCCTATGAGCTAACACTAGCTTATAGGATTTTTTTTTAGTAGAATAACGACAGTCGTGTTACCTCTTATACCTTATCACCCGTCTACTCCACATAGATTAACCAAATAACCATTCCCTAAACTAGGTAACCTTTTCGCAATAATTTCTTAATCTAAACATTCAAATGAGTTAATCTCAAACAGTAATTTAGCCGTTATTTTTGTCTACAGTTAGTTAATTGTTAGTTAGTAAAAAATAGGTTTTTTTACGTCAATAGATTTGAAAATAAACTATTTCACAGTAGGCAAATAGGTCTTCACCTTTCGGGGTGAGGATCTTTTGTATTTTTTTATAGACTTGGTAAAATACCACGCTACACATTGAATGCCAACGACCCGCCGTGTTTAGGAGATTTTTGTAAAATTATGAACTAATTTTTCACAGTAAAATACGATGAGTCTTCGCTTCATACATTCTTATCTCTCAGTTGTCTTTGACATAAGTATTTTCAAAAAACTCAACAAAATGCGCTACGTTTTAACAATTCAATATTTTTTTTGGGGGGGGTATTTCAATAAAGAAACGCCAAAACCTTGTATCCATGGCTGTAAAACAAAACTAAAAGAGATGATTAGACAATAAAATGACCTCAAGTTGAGGTAATATTGATCTCCTTTGGTCATAATCCAATCTGTTTCAATCTAAGAGGCGTCCTTTATATTGTTTATTGCACGTGTTTTGACTTTTTCAAAAAGCTTAAAAGAATGAATGAAAGTAAAAAGAATCCTGCTAAAACAAGGACACTCGCCTGCATTGATCCAGTAATTCCAATTAGTGCACCAAAGACAAAAGTACCTAGTACAATCGCTACCTTTTCTGTAACATCATAAAAACTAAAATACGTTGCGTGATCTTGTGTTTCTGGTAAAAGTTTAGAATAGGTGGAGCGCGAAATGGATTGAATAGCTCCAAGTACAAGTCCGAGTATCCCCCCTAATCCATAAAAATACAATTCAACATTTGGCTGAGATTTATCTAGTAAAAACGCGATAAAACAAACACCCCCCCAAATGACAATAGTCACTTTTAACGTAGCTATATTTCCTATTTTGGTAGATAATCTTGAAAACAAATAAGCACCGACAACGGCTACTAGCTGAACTATTAAAATGGTCATAATTAATTTAGAAGTTTCGAGTTCAAGCTCATTCGAACCAAATACACCGGCCATCAATACGATCGTTTGCACACCAATACTAAACATAAAAAAAGCCCCTAAAAAAATCTTCAGTCGTGGAAATTCCTTTAATTCACGATACACTTTTTTTAATTCATTAAACCCTTTCCATATATAATCTTTTTGGGGTTTCCTATTGAATACGTTGTTTGGAAGGCGTTTAAAGGTGATTTGCGCAAAACCAAGCCACCAAACCCCTACTAAGACAAAAGTCAATCGCGTTGGCATCGCGCTATCTTCAAATCCAAACCAAGCATAATTTTGGATCATCAACAGATTAACAATCAATAATAAAATCGACCCCACATACCCATAGATAAACCCTTTTGCACTGACTTTATCTTGTTGTTCAGGAAAAGCAACCTCAGGTAAATAAGAATTGTAAAAAACGATGCTTCCCCAAAAACCAATACTCGCTAATATTGTAAACACGATCCCCACCCATAAATTTGCAATCCCGTCAAAAAAGTAGAGACTCATTACAGATAGTGCACCTAATAGGCAAAAGAATTTTAGAAACTTTTTTTTATTACCGGTATAATCAGCAATTCCAGAGAGAACAGGTGAAATAAAAGCAACCACTAAAAATGAAAATGACAATGCGTAGTTATATAAACTTATCGGATCAAACGTTCCGCCAAGAAATGAGACACTTTCATGATTTTTCGTCAATGCGGCATAATAAATTGGAAACACTGCCGTAGCAATTACTAAAGAATATACTGAATTTGCCCAATCATAAAAGGCCCAGGCATTAATTAATTTTTTATCGCCTCGTTGAAGCATAGTGAGGTTAGGTTGGTTAGCGATGCTAATATAGCAAAAAACAGACGTTCCTCGCTCCAATAGCAATTCAGTTTTAATTTTTTATAAGACGGGTTTAACACTAAAATCTATTCGCCAACAATTCCGACTAGCTCGATAAAAAATTAAACAAAAAAGCCATTCATTTTGAATGGCTTTTTACCTTATTAACTTGATTGTTTAATTTGAAAAGTTCTTCGCGTTGTATTTTTTAGCCAACACTTTAGCTTCTGGCAAATAGGCTCGTAAATCTGCAATTCTCGATTCATTTGACGGATGTGTACTTAAGAATTCTGGCGGCGCTTGATCTGCCCCTGGACGTTCACTCATCCGAACCCAGACCTCTGCTGCTTCCTCTCCATTATATCCTGCCATTATCATAAATACGAGTCCTAATCGGTCAGCCTCACGTTCGTGTACTCTACTAAATGGTAACATGACCCCTACTTGAGATCCCACCCCATATACGGTATTCCATATTTGTTGCTTTCGAGGGTCGCTATTTGCCGTAGCTAAAGCTACCGCTATCCCTCCATACTGTTGTATTTGACTTGTAGACATACGTTCTTGCCCATGCTTTGCAAAAGCATGAGCCACTTCATGCCCCATTACGGCGGCAATCCCATCAGTATTTTTACAAATCGGTAAAATACCCGTATAAAAAACGACTTTTCCTCCAGGCATACACCATGCATTGACCGTTTCATCTTCCACTAGATTAAATTCCCATCGATATGCATCTGCTTCTTTACTCATGCCATTCGCTCTCATAAACCGGTCTACTGCCTTGGAAATTCGAGCACCCACATTCTTTATTTCGGCCGTTTTAGCGGCATCTGTAGATAATTTATTTTCAGCTAAAAAACCACTATACTGCTCAAACGCAGTTGGTAAAATTGCTTCATCACTTACAAAGTTCACACGCTTTCTTCCTGTTATTGGTACCGTACTACAGCTTACCATAAAGCCAAAAAGTACTATTAAAATTCCGATCTTTTGCATTCGTAGTTTCTTCAATTTTATCATAGAGTAAATATACAAAAAATGCCTAAATTCGTAGACAAGAATTGAACACTAATGACAAAAAAAACAGCTCAACTTTTTGAGATTCCGCCAAAAGTAAAAAGAGTTGGTAAACTCCTACAATTTTTCTCTACCCCCATGGCGGCAAAATTTGCACTCAACATATTTATGACACCGCCAAAGTTTGCGACTCCAGAACGAGAGCAAATGATGCAAAAAAGCGTTAAGGCAATCCCTTTTGAAGTTCCACAAATAGATCGTAAAATTATGGTTTACGAATACGGTTTTTCAAAAACCCGTATTTTACTAGCACATGCTTGGGCTGGAAGGGCTACACAACTTTATGAAATAGCCGATAAACTCCTAGAAAATGGAATGATGGTCATCACGTATGACGGTCCAGCCCATGGACTATCCGAAGGAACGCGAACACATATTTTAGAAAATACCGCATGCATGGATGCCATTAATGAAAAATTTGGCCCCTTTGAAGCAGCTATAGGACATTCTTTTGGGGGTATTTCCCTGATGATTGCCCAAGCAAAAAAACCGATGTTTCCTAAACTCATAACCCTTGGAATTGCCGCCTATACGGATAAAATTATTGAAGATTTTATTCACAAATTAGAACTGAATTCGAAGGTGTGTAATGCCCTCATCCAACGCATTGAAAAAGATCAGCCTGGGGGAATTAATGAAACCTCTGCAGCCGAAGCTGCTAAAAAAATTAACGTACCAACATTAATTATTCACGATACAGATGATACCGATGTAGATGTAAGTAATGCGTATAAAATTCGACAAAACCTCAAACAAGGACGTCTCTTAATTACAAATGGCTTAGGACACCGAAGAATAATTCGCGATTTTAATACCATCGTGAATATTATTAAATTTATACAACGTTAACTATGAAAAATAGTATCTATTTAATTTGCTTATATTTTTTTAGTAGTTGTACAGGAATTGCCCAAGAAAAAGAACAAACAATGGATAAAAAAACGGATAAAATAGTAAAAACAGAAGCTGAATGGCGTGCTAAATTGACGCCTCAAGAATATTATGTGTTAAGAGAAAAAGGCACTGATAGACCCGGAAACGGAGGGTATACCAACCATTTTGAAAAAGGTACTTACGTTTGTCGCGCTTGTGATTCGCAATTATTTGTGTCTAACAGTAAGTTTGAAAGCCATTGTGGTTGGCCATCCTTTGATGATGCAATTCCTGGAACCGTCGAATTCCATAGAGACCTGAGTGCAGGAATGATTAGAACAGAAATCACCTGTGCAAAATGTGGAGGGCATTTAGGCCATATCTTTGATGACGGTCCTAAAGAAACCACAGGAAAGCGCTATTGTGTAAATACCAGTTCTATTAAGTTTATTCCTTCAAAATAAAGGAAAGTACAGGGCATTCCTGAGAACAAACAAATAATATTAAACTTCTTTAAAACATTTTTCACCTTAAATTACCTATCCATAGATTCAAAATTAGTATACCATGGAATCTTATATTGAAAGTATCCAAAAACAATTTACCTACTACAAATATTTAGGTGATCAAACCTTAGCACGTTTTAACTTCGATGAATTATCTTGGAAATACAATGAACAAAGCAATAGTATGAGCCTATTGGTAAAACATATGGCGGGCAATATGCTATCGCGATGGACTAATTTTTTCACAGAAGATGGAGAGAAAGAATGGCGTCAAAGAGACCTTGAATTTGAAGATGACTTTCCAAATAAAGAAGCGATAATAAAGGCTTGGAATCATGGATGGGAATGCTTATTTCAAGTAATTAACTCCCTGACTACAGACGATTTAGACCGGATTATATACATTCGAAATCAAGGTCATACTGTAACAGAAGCAATTAACCGTCAACTCTGCCATTACAGCTATCACGTTGGTCAATTGGTCTTTATAGGTAAAATGATTCAAGGAGCCGACTGGAATAGTTTATCCATTCCTAAGAACCGTTCATCTGAATACAACCAGCAAAAATTTAAAAAAGATAAAGATAAGCGTCATTTTACAGATGATATACTTTAGTACTTTATATGAAGTTTTCATTATTCACAACCGCACAAACTAGTGGTGAACAAAACCGAACCTCGGCACCATTCACTTACAACACATTTATAAACAAATTGTTACAATATGAAATCAAATCGTTCTGATTTTTTTTCACGACAACACCCCAGCTCCCTACTCTTCAAATAAAAGTAAACGTATTCAACTTAAAATTGACCGCTTCTAATGGTATCGATACAGCCATCCAAAAAAAAGATTTTAGCAAATAGACGCCTCGTTTAATTCCGCTTTTTGACCTTACCTATAAGGTGATCAATTAAACCAAAAATCAAATTAATAAAGACTACTGCAAGCACAAAAATTAGCAATTCAGCATAGAGTTCGATGGCTGCAAGACAACCTACTGCTGCACTACACCATACAGTAGCTGCTGTTGTTAAGCCACTAATTTCATTGTGACGTTTTAATATAACCCCCGCTCCTAAAAATCCAATCCCCGTAACCACTTGACCTATGACACGTGTAGGGTCAATTTTATCTGAACTATAAAATTTCAAGGAGACCATAATAAAAACGGCTGCACCTACAGCCACTAAAGCGTTTGTTTTTAACCCAGCACTTTTCCCTTTGATCTCACGCTCTAATCCGATCAACAGCCCTCCCAAAATAGCTAAACACAAATTCAGTGCAAACTCTCCTGTTCCTTGGGGGCCTGGTTCAAATGAAGCAAAAATGGCATTAAAAAACATAGGTCACAATTTAATACAACAGATTCTACACAAAGGTACACGGTTCCCTTCAATTGAATTAATAGAAAGCCTAAATATTTTAGCATATTTAAAAAAAATATGACTTCGTTGCTTTGACAAAATAAATTATCTTTGCAACTCATTAAAAATGACGCAAGCCGATGTTTAATAATTTAAGTGATAAGTTAGATAAAGCATTTCATGTACTTAAAGGACATGGAAAAATTACTGAAATAAACGTAGCTGAAACGTTAAAAGAGGTTCGAAGAGCCTTACTTGACGCAGATGTTAACTATAAAATTGCTAAAGAATTTACGGTTAAGGTTAAGGAAAAAGCCTTAGGTCAAAATGTATTGACTACGTTAAATCCGGGACAATTAATGGTTAAAATTGTCAAAGACGAATTAACCCAATTGATGGGTGGAGAAACCGTTGGCCTTAACTTAAATGCTACTCCATCTATAATTTTAATGTCTGGATTACAAGGTTCTGGTAAAACAACCTTTTCTGGTAAACTAGCCAACTACTTAAAAAAGAAAAAAACAAAGCAAGTTCTTTTAGTTGGATGTGATGTTTATAGACCTGCAGCTATTAATCAACTTCGTGTAGTTGGGGAACAGATTGGTGTAGAAGTGTATGCAGAAGAAGGCAATCAAAATCCAGTAGAAATTTCACAAAATGCCATTAAATACGCAAAAGCGAATGGGAAAAACGTCATCATTATAGATACCGCTGGACGATTGGCAGTAGATGACGAGATGATGCGTGAAATTTCAAACATACACAGTGCAATTCACCCACAAGAAACCTTATTTGTTGTCGATTCGATGACAGGTCAAGATGCTGTAAATACGGCAAAGGCTTTTAACGATGTCTTAAATTTTGACGGGGTTATATTGACTAAGTTAGACGGTGACACCCGAGGTGGTGCGGCGTTATCGATTAAATCAGTTGTCAATAAGCCTATCAAATTCATCGGTACTGGAGAAAAAATGGAAGCGATTGACGTATTCCATCCTGACCGTATGGCAGATCGTATCTTAGGGATGGGAGATGTTGTCTCTTTAGTAGAAAGAGCACAAGAACAGTACGACGAAGAAGAAGCTAGAAAAATACAAAAGAAAATTGCCAAAAATCAATTTGGCTTTGATGATTTCCTCAAACAAATTCAACAGATTAAGAAGATGGGGAATATGAAAGACTTAATCGGGATGATACCGGGTGTTGGAAAGGCTATGAAAAACATAGATATTGATGATGATGCATTCAAAGGAATCGAAGCTATTATTCATTCCATGACACCAACCGAACGAAGCAAACCAGCTATAATCAATTCTAGTCGCAAAAAGAGAATTGCAAAAGGTTCAGGAACCAGCGTTCAAGAAGTTAATCAATTAATGAAACAATTTGATCAAATGAGCAAGATGATGAAAATGATGCAAGGTGGTGGTGGAAAACGCATGATGCAAATGATGAAAGGATTAAAATAGGAGTGCATAAAGCACTACTTTAAATTCAACAAACGTCTATGGAAAAGGCAAATTAATACCAGATCAATTCATTTTTATAAAGTACACTTAATCTATAACATTCTCAGCGACGACATTTAATACTAACTCTAATATTTTAATCCAATGACTTTACTCGACGGCAAGGCAACTTCAAATACCATAAAAGATGAATTAACTGTCGCCGTTGCAGCGCGAAAAGAGGCTGGAAAAAAAATCCCACATCTGGCCGCAGTTTTAGTGGGCAACGACGGAGCTAGCATGACCTACGTCAATAGCAAAGTCAAAGCCTGTGAGCGAGTTGGCTATAAATCAACCCTCATTACGTTAGATGCCAGCACAAGTGAAGAGCAATTACTCTCAGAAATTGCCTCCCTAAACGCGAATTCAGACATTGATGGATTTATTGTACAACTTCCATTGCCAAAACACATTGATGAACAAAAAATATTATTAGCCATTGATCCAGCGAAAGACGTGGATGGTTTTCATCCCATGAATGTTGGCAAAATGGCCTTGAACTTACCTACCTTTTTACCTGCTACACCGTATGGAATTCTTGAACTCCTAAAACGATATCAGGTAGAAACAAGTGGACAACATGTAGTTGTAATTGGTCGAAGTCACATTGTTGGAGAACCCATGAGTATTTTACTGGCGCAAAAAAGAGCACAAGGTAATGCCACAGTAACCTTAACACATAGCCGTACGAAAAATTTAAAAGCGATTACCCTACAAGCCGATATTATTGTCGCAGCTTTAGGCATTCCCGAATTTTTAACTGGAGACATGGTAAAACAAGGGGTAACGATTATTGACGTGGGTATTACACGTGTAGAAGATGACAGTAAAAAAAGAGGATACCGTCTCGCAGGTGATGTCGATTTCGCTTCTGTAAGTCCCAAAGCTTCATTTATCACCCCCGTACCTGGAGGAGTTGGTCCAATGACCATCGCTATGCTTCTCAAAAACACCCTTCAAGCCTGCGAAAACAGAGATTAACACATCGTTTTTGGATTATTTCCCATTAAACCATCCATCGCGACGTAACACCCGAAAAAAAACAACGTTTTCTTTGATTCATAACAGATTACGCCTCAACAGGTTAATAGCATTCAACATGCTTACATAAACATTCATATTTGTAGGATTAAAAACTACATAGCGCGTGAAAATCCTTCGGTATTACCGACCTATAGTATTTAATTGGTTATTTTTATTCACAATAAAGGTTCTACCATGTATACCCCAATCTATTAAAATGCTCAAAATGAAAAAAAACATCCATTATACACTCCTTATTATGGGGGTAATTTTGCTTTTTATAAACGTCAAAGAGGCACAAGCAACCGCTACTTCAAATCAAGAAAAGAACGTTACTTTAGAAATGAGGACAAATAAAGGAACCATGCTTATTGAATTGTATAATGAAACCCCATTACATCGCGATAATTTCATCAAACTTACCAAGGATAAATTTTTTGACGGATTATTATTTCATCGCGTAATTAAAAATTTCATGGCACAAGCTGGAGATCCTAAAAGTAAAATGGCTAAAAAAGAAGACCCGCTAGGAGAAGGAGAGTTACCATATAAAATCCCTGCCGAAATTAATCCGAAATTATTCCACAAGAAAGGTGCTCTCGGTGCTGCAAGGGATAATAATCCCGAACGAGCCTCTAGCGGTAGCCAATTTTATATCGTTCAAGGAAAAGTACAAAATGACAGCCTACTCTCAGTTGCAGAAGGGAGGATCAATAACTGGTTAGCTAGTTATCACGCAACAAATGATCCTAAGAATAATGCCTTGATAAAAGCGCTAAAAAGAGCCAATGAAGACCAGAGCAAAGAGCTAAATGATGAGTTAATTGAACGAGGGAAACGCAACCCAAACTTTACACCCTATCATATTCCCGAAAACCAACGCAACTGGTATAAAACAAAAGGAGGTACCCCTCATTTAGATCAAAACTATACGGTTTTTGGAGAAGTCGTTGAAGGATTATCGGTTATAGATGCTATTACAGCAGTTCCTACGAATGCCTTTGACCGTCCAGTAAACGATGTAAGAATTCTATCCGTTCGACTCGTAGATCAACCCTAATTCACCCTTTTTATTAAAAATTATAAAAATGGTTAATCCCAATTGCCTAAAAAAAAGACCGTATATTTTTTATTGGAAATTTAGCATATTACTTGGCAAACAACTTGGTTAGATCCTTAAACGATTTAAATTCCAATGCATTTCCGCTAGGGTCTTTAAAAAACATGGTAGCCTGCTCGCCTTCTTCTCCTTGAAAACGGATGTATGGTTCTATGATAAATTCGATTCCTGAATGTTGAATTTTTGCAGACAAAGTGTCGAACTCATCCCAAGGAAGGACGATTCCAAAATGGGGTACAGGTACCGTTTTTCCGTCAACAGGATTTGTTGATGTTTCCAACTGTACTTGTTCTTTTAGATGAATCACCAATTGATGCCCATAAAAATTAAAATCTACCCAACGATCACTACTACGTCCCTCTTAACACCCAATGATATCACGGTAAAAAACACGGGCTTCTTCTAAATGATGTACTGGAATTGCTAGGTGAAACGGAGGTAATCTCATTGAATTTAAAATTAAATTAATACTTTTTTTAGGACCAATTAATAGCACACGAACCTAGTATGTTTAAGAAAATCTTAGGTTAATTTAGCATCGATTCGCTTAAATTTTAGCTATTTTTAGAAATGCCGTAGAACTTCCATTGTATCTTAGGCGTTTGTCAAAACGTTTTTTTTATTTAGCCTCATAAAAGTACTAAAAACCTTGAGAAATATCTTAAATTTGCCCATTATTTTACAACCATGATGCAGTTTAAAAGTCAATTAGAGAAAACCACCTCGGAGGCCATACGTGAACTTTACAATCAAGAAATAACCCAACTTGAATTTCAAGCTACCCGAAAAGATTTTGAAGGAGACATTACCCTCGTTATTTTCCCGCTTTTGCGGACGATTAAAGGAAATCCGGTAGTCATTGGCGAGGCAATTGGCGCTTATTTAGCCGAACATCTAGTGGAAATTTCTGCCTACAATGTAGTAAAGGGTTTTTTGAACCTTTCGTTTAGTGATCAACATTTCCTCAACGAATTTTACGCAATCTTTAAGCAAAAAAAATATGGCTTTGTCAAAGCAGAAAAAGGTTGTGATGCAGTCATGGTGGAATATTCTTCCCCTAATACCAACAAACCCCTCCATCTAGGACATATCCGGAATAATATTCTAGGTTATTCAGTAGCAAATATCACGGCTGCTGCGGGAAAAAAGGTGTATAAAACACAAATCATTAACGATCGAGGAATTCATATTTGCAAGAGTATGTTAGCTTGGCAACGATTTGGAAACGGAGAAACACCCGCGTCTACAGGACTCAAAGGAGATAAATTGGTTGGCAATTACTATGTGAAATTTGACCAAGAATACAAAAAAGAAATCGCAAACTTGATAGCCCAAGGTTACGATGAGAAAGACGCTAAGGCCAAGGCTCCTATCCTATTCGATGCACAAAAAATGTTACAGGATTGGGAAGCTGGAGACCCTGAAACAGTTGCACTTTGGGAAAAAATGAACGCTTGGGTATACGCTGGTTTTGAAAAGACATATGCCGATTTAGGTGTCGATTTTGACATTAATTACTATGAGAGTAAAACCTATTTGCTAGGAAAAAATATTGTTGAAGAAGGTTTATCAAAAGGCGTTTTTTTCAAAAAAGATGACGGATCAGTTTGGATCGATTTAAGTGATGAAGGCCTCGATGAAAAAATTGTCTTAAGAGCTGATGGGACATCAGTGTATATAACGCAAGATATTGGTACCGCAATTCAACGTGTCAAGGATTTTCCAGATGTAAATAGTATTATCTATACCGTTGGAAATGAACAAGATTATCATTTTAAAGTGCTATTTTTAATCTTAAAAAAACTGGGCTATGCATGGGCAGATCATCTTTATCATTTGAGTTATGGAATGGTCGAATTACCATCGGGTAAAATGAAATCACGTGAAGGAACGGTGGTCGATGCAGATGACTTATTGGTTGAAATGACGGAAACTGCAAGATCTATCGCGGAAGAGTTAGGAAAACTAGAAGGCTATTCTGCTGCTCAAAAGAATGAATTATATAGAGTTATTGGGCTAGGCGCTTTAAAATACCATATTTTAAAAGTGGATCCCAAAAAGGCAATTATGTTTGACCCTGAATCTTCTATTGAATTTAACGGTAATACAGGGCCTTTTATTCAATATACCTACGCGAGAATTCAATCTGTTTTACGAAAGTCTAAGTTTGACATTGCAAGTGAATCTGTTGAAATCCAATTAGATCCAAAGGAAAAATCAGTCTTAAAGCAACTGAATCAATTTCCATCAACTATCCAACTTGCTGCAGAACAACACAGTCCGGCAATCATCGCAAATTACCTCTATGAACTCGTAAAAGAATACAATTCATTTTACCAATCAGTTCCCATTATTGCTACAGAAAATGCGAAGGAAAAAACATTTAGGCTTCAGTTATCTTATAAAGTAGCCGAAGTAATTTCTTCAGCTTGCGAATTGTTAGGAATTGAAGTGCCTGAACGAATGTAAAACGTTTTAACAACATTTTCCTTTACGGCCCCTTCCATTCAATTATTCCAAGGTACTTTTGGAGACTTATAATAATGTACCTTTTTAGCATCGAGTCTAACTTGGTGCTTGGCTAAGCGAAGTTTATAGTGGTCCCAACTTCTTTTTGCTGCAGCAGTCCACCCGATTTCAGCAATTCCCATAAGTCGTGGAAAGGCTAAGAACTCAACTTCATCAATGGTACTTACCGTCTCACTCCAAAGGGGAGCTTCTACGCCTATAATATCTTCTTGATGCACTCCTTCAGCATACTCCTCCAAACTCCATGTATACCCTTGATCTACTTCGATATACGCTGCCCAAGTCAATCCTGTTTTCGTAAGACTATCGTATTTCATATCGAGATAGGCACGTTTAGCTGGAGACATAAGTACTTTAGCTCCTTTTTTAATTCCGCGAACTGCATTTTCTTCCTGGGCCCAAAACTGGACCACTACGGTCGAATCTAAATCGGCATGGGCAATTTCATCCCATCCAATAACCTTTTTATCATACTTTTTCACAATGGCTTGTACGCGGTTAATAAAGGGAATGTACTTATCGAGTGGTGTAGCATGACTTTCATCCCCTCCTATATGAAAGTAAGGACCAGGTGTCATGGCTAAAATTTCACGTACAACGTCATCAATAAATGTATAGGTAATCTCTTTTTCGGTACATAGTGTACTAAACCCTACACGCGTTCCAGTATATAATTTGGGTGCTTTTCCATCGCAATTTAACTCTGGATAACTAGATAATGCCGCATTGGTATGACCTGGCATATCAATTTCGGGAACAATTGTTATAAAATGCTTTTGTGCATAAGCAACAATGTTTTTATAATCTTCTTGGGTATAAAAACCACCTACTCCACCTCCTACCTCAGTACTACCTCCATGTTCGGTTAGTTTTGGCCACGATTTAATTTCAATACGCCAACCTTGATCATCTGATAAATGTAAATGCAACTTGTTTATCTTATAAGAAGCGAGCAAATCAATATATCTTTTCACATCTTCAACGGTAAAAAAGTGTCGTACAACATCAAGCATAGCCCCTCGATAAGAATAACTTGGAAAATCTAATATGCGCCCACTAGCCACATAAACGGTATCTTTTGTCATCAATCCAGCTTCAAATTGAGCAGGTAAAAGCTGGTGTAACGTTTGCATTCCATAAAAAATCCCAGCGTGGTCCTTTGCAATCAAGGTGATGGCTTCTGGGGTAATATTTAGTACATACCCTTCTGCCTGAGCGATACTATCTACAAGGGCAAAATGAATTGTATTTACCGTAGGGGAATTTGCCTCCTTGGTAGAAAACTTAAAGCCTGTACTTTTCCCTAAGTACTCACTTAAATCAGTAGCGAATATGGCTAAATCAGGTTGTTGATAGGTAATTTTAGTGTCTTTATCAATCGCAAAGGAAACACCTGTTGCGTGTACACTTTGCGGTAAGGGAATTAAAGCTTCTTGTGCCAAATCTTTGGGAACTGAAGGGCGTTCTTTAACACAGCTCCCTAATCCTAAACCAAAGGCACAGCTCATGATTATCATTAAAAATCGAAAAGGAATGGTTGGTTTCATACGATCGTTTATTTTTACCCCACCTCCTCTTTGAAGCCTGCGGTTTTACAAATGCACAAGATACAAGATTTTGTGCAAAAATTAACGTATTAATTCAACAATTCGCTCTAAGGCCATCCCTCTAGACCCTTTAATTAGCACGGTAGCTCCCTGAAGTGCCGTACCGTCAAAATCATTCGCAAAAGCCTCAAAGTTTGGGTATTTTAACAGCAACGGATGGTCTTTTGTTTTATAAAAATTTTCACCAATTAGGACTGATTTAAAAAGATTCATAGATACCACTTTATCTGCAACGACTTGATGTTCCTTTGACGCTGTTGATCCTAGTTCAAACATATCTCCAAGAATTACCACTTTAGGTTCTTCGCTTAACTGATAAAAATTAGCCAATGCTGCTTGCATACTTGAAGGATTTGCATTGTACGCATCGAGAATAATTTTAACACCCGATTTTTGAATAATCTGCGAGCGATTATTTGTGGGATGGTACGATTCAATTGCCTTTTTAATCAGGTCAAAATCAACCTTAAAATAATTTCCTATAGCAATGGCAGCAGCCATATTGTTAAAATTATATTCCCCAATGAGTTGGCTTGTAATAGTTTTTTGCTGGAAGTTTACCACGACCAATGGATTTGCACTTTGCAATGCAATTGCGCTATTTCCTTCCGTACCAAAAATAACCTGATTCATCCCATGTGCTTGTTTCACTTGTTCTTTATCATTGGCATTGACAAAAACAATTTTATTCTTCTTTTCTAGAAATCGATATAATTCTGTTTTTGCTTTAATGACACCTTCAAGTGATTTAAATCCTTCTAAATGAGCCTTCCCAAAATTTGTAATATATCCATAATCTGGTTGTGCGATTTCACACAGTGAAGCAATTTCACCTGGGTGATTAGCGCCCATTTCAACAATTCCAATTTCTGTTTGCGGAGTCATCCTTAGCAATGTCAAGGGAACACCTATGTGATTATTGAGATTCCCTTGTGTTGCCGAAACCAAATATTGGCTAGAAAGTACAGCTTGAATGAGTTCTTTGGTGGTCGTTTTACCATTACTTCCGGTCAATGCAAGGATAGGAATCCCTAACTTCTGTCTGTGATATCTTGCCAATTCTTGTAGGGTAGTCAATACATCTTCAACGACCATGGTCTTTCCTGGAACAGCATATTCTTCTTGATCAATAACGGCTAAACTCGCTCCTAAATCAAGGGCTTTATGTGCAAATTTATTCCCATTAAAATTTTTCCCTTTTAAGGCAAAAAAAAGTGATTCAGGTACAATTTTTCGGGTATCTGTAGAAACCGCATAATTTAATGAGAAGGCTTTGTAAAGTGTTTCTAAATTCATGGCTTAAAGCTAAAAAAAAAACTCAATACCGAAGTATTGAGTTTTTAAATTTTATAGAATAGGTGATTATCGTCTTGGTTCTTTACGTCTTCTTTTATAAGACATTGCTCCTAGCTTATCAGTTGCACATCTAAAGCCGATATAATTGGTTGCCATATATTCTGGCAAATATCTTCTTTGCGCTGGATCCAACCAATATTCTCTATCTCTCCAAGATCCTCCTTTATACACACGAGCTTGATCGCTAATTAAGGTATTTCTCTTTTTCGTATCATACTGTTGAATAATCAAACCACTCTCTCCAATTTGTCTTGGTGTTTTTGGAGAATTGTACATTCTAGGAACTGTTTCACCATCTTCTTCTGCTTGTCTATAATACCTCGTTGAGGCTAAATCTCCATCTCTAATACCAATATTATCCGCCTTTTCGTAATTAGGTCTCATAAAGGCATCACTTTTAGTAATTGGAACATATTTAATACTTCCTGGTAAATCTCTAGGAACAATTTTTCCATTCTCTAAGGTATCAAATTCGATGCTGTTATAATCAACAACCACTACTTTACCTTCTTCATCAATGAGGGGTTTCTTAAATACGTTTCCTCTGAAATAATTAAAGTCATTTGCATCGTTGTCAATAATTGGACGATATACATCTGCTACCCATTCGGCAACATTTCCTGACATATCGTATAGACCAAATGCATTTGGGTCATACGATTTAACTTTAATCGTAATATCAGCTCCGTCATTAGACCAACCAGCTAAACCACTATAGTCTCCTTTTCCTTGTTTAAAGTTGGCACGTTGATCCCCTCTATTTCTTCTTGAATCATCACGAGTATAACGACCATTCCAAGAATATTTTTTTCTTCCTCGGATCGTATTGTATTCGCGATTTTCGATTAATGCTTTCGCTGCGTACTCCCACTCTGCTTCTGTAGGTAATCTAAATCGTTGAGTTAAAATACCATCTGAAGTTTTCACGTGTCTTCCTGTAAATCCTTGTGATTGTTTTCCTCGTTTGGCAGCTCTCCTTGATTTTTTATCACCGCCTTCATCCGTACTCGCTAAAGCTGCTTCTGCTTTTCTATCTTTTTTACTTACTTTTTTCTTTTTTTGCTGTGGCACTGGTAAACCTCGCCCATAAATACTTTCATCGCCGTCAAATAATAAATTAGGATTCGCAAGATAGGTACCCGTATCAAACCTATTTTTACCTTCTACCGTAACTGAATCTAAATCAAATAAGGACTTCAACACCCCTTTATCCATTAGAATCTTTTCGTTTACACGATCAGTTCTCCATTTACAATAATCGGTCGCTTGAATCCAAGACACTCCAACCACAGGATAATCTGCATACGATGGATGACGTAAATACGATTCAGACAATAACTCATTAAAGCCTAAAGCATCTCTCCATACCAACGTATCTGGCAAAGCACTTTGATAAATTTTTCTATAATTATCATCAGAAGGTGGATATACTTTCTCTAGGTAGGACAAATAAAATAAGTACTCTAAGTTTGTAACCTCTGCTTCATCCATATAAAATGAACGAACTTGCTGCTGGGTCGGGGTGGTATTCCAATCAAACAATACATCATCTTGTACACTACCCATCGTAAATGTACCTCCTTCGATCAAGACCATTCCTGGAGGGATCTTTTGACCTTCATAATTTGTGTTGGTAGTAAATCCTCCATAGGTGGGATCATTAAATTTCCAACCGGTGAGTTCTGAGTGTGTTCTTCCTCTCTTACCACAACTAACTAAAGTGGCAGCTCCCAACACAACTAACAGAATTTTGTTTCCAATAGACCTTCTCATATTTATTGCTTAATTTATTATTTTTAGGGTTGATAGTTTCCTATTCAATTTGGCACAAGTGCCCATTAATGCTTGTATAACGATAGTTTTATTTCTTTATTATACGAATGTTCATAATTTATTAAAATAAGTATGATTAACTTTGCCTTATCAAATGAGTTATGCGATTAAAAAGAATAACAACTGGACTTTACCTTTTACTTCTCATGGGAGGTCTCGGTGTTTATGCACAACAAAAATCGAATAAATCAACGGTTAAATCCTCCGTATTATCATCAGGAACCTGGGTAAAATTTGCGATAGACACTACAGGTGTCTATAAGATTGATAGAAACTTTTTACGCGATTTAGGAATCAATACAAATTCCCTTGATCCTAGATCCATTCGACTTTTTGGTAATGGCGGACACCTCTTACCAATGCTCAACAGTACCGAACGCTATGATGGCTTACAAGAAAATGCCATTTTTATCTCAGGTGAAGATGACGGTGTCTTTGATGCTAATGACTATCTTTTATTTTATGGAATAGGACCTCATGATTGGAATGTTCAACCTTCACAACCCAGTTTAAGCAGACATGAAAATAACATCTATAGCGATCTATCTTATTATTATTTAACCATTGACAATGGACCTGGGTTGCGTATTACTGATCAGCCTACCATAACCGAACCGACAAATCAATCCGTTACAACCTATAATGACTTACACTTATTTGAAGAAGATAAGACTAATTTATTTGCCAATGGTCAACAATGGTTTGGTGCAGATCTAAGCTTTATAAATTCAACCACGGCTACCTTTAACTTAGATCCGATTGATCCAAGTGCACCTGTCCACATTCGTGTTAGAGGCGTAACAGTTTCCTCAACCAACACTACTATGGAAGTAGCTTTAAACGGATCACCTTTAATGACACTAAATTTTCCAGCACTCCCTTCTAACAGTGGAAATTTAACCTTAGCGATTCCACAAGAAGAGATTGGATCAGCATTCGTAAATACCGGACAACTCATCGTCACCGTTACCTTTAATAATGGGGGAAACCCTTCAGCAAAAGCGTATTTAGATTATATCGAAGTCATAGGGCAACGTAAACTTATCGCAAATTCAACCCAATTTGGATTTAGTAATTTTAAATCGGCAACCATGGATCCGAGTACCATCCTCGAATACCAAATTCAATCTGCCAACAGTTCGTCAATGGTATGGGATGTTACCAATCCTTTACGTCCAGAAAAAATACAGCATGAAGGTACAGGCAATACCTTATTTTTCAAATCACCTGCAGGAAGTTTAAAAAAATACCGATTTATTCATCCTGATGATTATTACCGTCCTATACGCATAGAGAAAGCTCAGGTGCCGAATCAAAATCTTCATGCATTACAAGATATTGATTATGTAATTGTCACGCAATCATTTTTACGATCAGAAGCAAATCGCTTAGCCGACTACCATCGAACACACAGTGGATTGAACGTGCGTGTCATTGATTTAGATCAAATTTACAATGAGTTTAGCTCAGGTATTCCTGATTTAACGGCCATTCGAGATTTCGTACGACATCTTTATGTCAATGCCTCTTCTCCGTCAAAGCGTATAAAATACCTTTGCCTTTTTGGCGATGCGTCGTACGATTTTAAAGATCGTATCAAGAACAATAACAATATTGTTCCTGCTTTTCAATCGTTCGAAAGTTTTGATTTAGCACGGTCGTATGTAACCGATGATTATTTTGGGATGATGGATGACCATGAAGGCGTCTTATCTAACAATGAAAAACAGGATGTTGCAACGGGCCGATTTCCAGTATCAACATTAGCAGAAGCCAAAATTGCCGTAGATAAAACCTTGCGTTATTATGCTACTACCTCATTTGGTGACTGGCGAAACAATATTACCGTAGTTGCGGATGACCCAGATTTAGCGAGTGAATTTGTGCTACAAAAAACGGTAGAACGCTTGGCAGATACCCTTACTAAAAAGAAACCCATTTTTAATTTAACCAAGATTTATGCAGATGCCTTTGTGCAAGAATCTTCAGCTGGCGGAGAGCGTTATCCTGCTGTCAACGAAGCAATTAACAATGCCATAGAAGGAGGAACGCTCTTGATAAACTATTTTGGTCATGGTGGTGAAGATGGATGGGCCAATGAACGTATTTTAGAAGTTCCACAAATAAATGCTTGGAATAATGAAAATACCTTACCCCTATTTATTACCGTTACTTGTGAATTTTCAAGATTTGATAATCCTTTACGCCCTACTGCAGGTGAATTTGTGTTTTTAAATCCAAAAGGAGGTTCAACAAGCATGATTACAACTACCCGCGAAATTTTCATCAGTGTTGGTCAACGCTTTAATGAGATCTTATTTCAAAAATTACTGGGGTATAATGGTGAAGATTATACCATTGCAGAAGCCTTAATGGCAATGAAAAACGACCCATCTTCACCAAAAACAAGTCAGCGACTCTTTGTATATTACTTAGGTGATCCAGCGATGAAATTAGCCAAACCACAGCCAAATATTCAATTGACAAAGATTAACGGAACATCAATTAATCAGGCAACCGACAGCTTAAAAGCTCTGTCAAACATCACCCTAGAAGGAGTGATTACGGATAACAATAATATACCGCTGACAAATTTTAACGGAGTTCTTTCTGCAACCATCTTTGACAAGGCTGTTGATCGGATAACGCTAGACAATAATAATTTTGGAAACACGATGACCTTTGATGCAATTGAAAGTAAAATTTTTAAAGGTCGTGCAAGTGTTAAAAATGGAAATTTCACCTTGAATTTTATTGTCCCAAAAGACATTCGAATAGCCTATGGGAAAGCAAAAATTAGTTTTTATGCCCACAATCAAGAGATGGATAAATCAGGCGTAAATCAAGAAATAACGATTGGTGGTATCAATGAAAATGCTCCAGAAGATACCGAAGGCCCGACCATCCAATTATTTATGGATGATGAAAGTTTTGTCGATGGAGGAAATACCAGTGAATCGCCGCATTTTATAGCTTTATTAGAAGATGCTTCAGGTTTAAACACATCAATTACCGCCGTAGATCATGACATGGTTGCTATTTTAGATGGAAATCAGGCTAATCCGTACATCCTAAATGACTTCTACGAAACTGATTTAGATGACTTTACCAAAGGAAAAATAAAATTCCCATTTCGCAATTTATCTTCAGGCCCACATGTTATTGAGTTTAAATGTTGGGATACATACAATAATTCAGCAGAAGCTACGTTAAATTTTGTTGTAGTCGATAACCGAGATTTGGTCTTGAGTAATGTACTCAATTATCCTAATCCATTTATTAATTATACAGAGTTCTGGTTTAATCACAATAAACCAAATGAACCGTTAGACGTTTTAGTTCAAATCTTCACTGTTAGTGGGAAGTTGATTAAAACCATTTCACAAACGGTTCAATCTGAAAATTTATCTCGTTCCATAACGTGGGATGGTTTAGATGACTTTGGTAATAAAATTGGTAAAGGGGTTTATGTATACAAACTTCAAGTTAGATCAACTGTATCGAATACAAAAAATGAAAAATTTGAAAAATTAGTAATTCTTCAATAATAAAGAACACGTAAACTAACTAAAGTATCATAATGAAAAAACCCCTCATCCTTTTATTGGCATTGGTCTGTTTTATTAAAACAAATGCCCAGGAAAACCCAAATCCCATTACGACTGCGGCACCCTTTTTATTAATTGCGCCAGATGCTCGTTCAGGAGGTATGGGTGATATAGGAGTCGCAACTGCACCAGATGCCAATTCACAACATTTTAACCCAGCCAAATTTGCCTTTGCAGAATATCAATATTCAATTGGTGTAAATTATACGCCATGGTTACGGAATTTAACTAATGATGTTTTTGTCAGCAGTGTTGGTTTTGCAAATCGTATTGATGATCGTAGTGCTTGGGCTACCAGTTTAAAATTCTTTTCATTAGGTACGATTGATTTAACAGATAACAGTGCCAATCCTATCGGAACTGAAAATCCAAATGAACTATCGATTGACGGGTCATATTCATTGAAATTAAACGAAACCTTCGCAATGGCGGTTGCCGTACGTTATATACGTTCTGATTTTGCCTTACGCGTTGAAAATTCAGATTTAAAAACGGTAAATACCTTTGCTGTAGATATTGCAGGATATTATGAATCAGAAGAAAAAAATTACGGAAATTTTAACGGCTTATGGAGAGGTGGTTTTAACCTTTCTAATATTGGACCAAAAGTTACCTTAACCGAAGGAGGTAGCGAAAGTTTTATCCCAACCAACATGAAATTAGGTGGAGGATTTGACTTTATTTTAGATAATTTCAATAGAGTATCTGCCAATATTGAAGTGAATAAATTATTAGTCCCTACACCTCCTCTACGAGACCAAAGTACAGGTGAAATAATTGAAGGGAAAGATAATAATGTAGGATTTCTCGGTGGTATGTTCCAATCGTTTGGAGATGCACCTAACGGATTTAGTGAAGAGTTAAAAGAATTCACCTGGGCTTTAGGAGCTGAGTACAGTTATGACAATACGGTAGCTTTTAGAGCTGGTTATTTTAATGAAAGTGACCTAAAAGGTGCTAGAAAATATTTTACCTTAGGCGCTGGAGCTAAGTTTAGAAGTTTAAATTTAGATGTATCCTACCTCATTAACTCTTCTGACGTAAATAACCCCTTAGAAAACACATTGCGGTTTTCATTAACCTTTAATTTTGGAGACGTTTTCGGATATTAATCTGATTTAAAAAAGAAACAAATTATATAGAAGGCAATCAATTTAGTACATACGCTAAATAGTTTGCCTTTTTTTTGACCCTAAAACCTAACGCTTTGAAGAAGCAACAACATACGACAACTTATACCGTTTACGAAAACATGGAGGAGTTACCCCCTTCAATTAAAGTGCTTATGGAGGTCGCTACGCAAAGTAGAGAAAAGGCCTATGCCCCCTATTCTAATTTTTTAGTTGGCGCAGCAGTTTTGCTAGAAAATGAAGAAATTGTCATTGGCAATAACCAAGAGAATGCCGCCTATCCATCAGGCTTGTGCGCCGAACGGGTTGCTATTTATAGTGCAGGAGCTCAATTCCCTTCCATTGACATTAACGCCATTGCCATTGCTGCCCGATCGAGACTTAAGGAAGTAGTAACTCCCGTAGGACCTTGTGGTTCTTGTCGCCAAGCAATTGCTGAATATGAACAAAAACAAGGGCACCCTATATCCATTTATTTTATGGGAAATACCGGGAACATTATTAACGTAGACTCACTTTCAACATTACTTCCCTTTGGTTTTGACGCCAATCAATTATAAACTCGCGTTCAACATTTGAATTCCAGAAAAAAGTCCTTATCTTTATAATTAGCATTATCTTTGACGATTGACACATTATTATTATTTACAATAAACGATGTTGTGCTTACTTTCAGAAATGTATTGCGAGACTAATTAAAACCCTAAATATAGCATTTAAATTACCACCTATGAGATCAATAATTACTGGAACCGGAAGTTATATCCCTAAAGTTATTAAAAAGAACATAGACTTTGTCAATGAGCGTTTTTACAGCGATAGAAATGTACCTTTTGAAGCAAGTAACGAGGTGATCATTGAAAAATTTAAATCGATTACAGGAATTGAAGAACGCCGTTATGTCAGTGACGATCTTGATTCATCAATGATTGCTACCTATGCGGCAGAAACAGCAATTAAGGATGCTGGAATTGATCCTGAAACTTTAGACTATATAATTCTCGCTCAAAATTTTGGCGACATCAAAAAGGGGACTATTCAAACGGATATATTACCGAGTTTGGCATCAAGAGTAAAGCACAACTTAAAAATTAAGAACCCAAAGTGTATTGCCTACGATGTTGTTTTTGGTTGTCCTGGATGGATACAAGGTTTAATTCAAGCAGACCTCTATCTCAGAGCAGGTGAAGCAAAAAAATGCTTAATCATTGGAACTGAAACCTTGTCTCGTGTACTTGATATGCACGATCGCGATTCGATGATTTATTCAGATGGAGCGGGAGCCTGTATCCTTGAAGCTAAAGAAAATGAAGGAAACCGAGGCATCTTAAGTCACGCTGCTGCTACGCATACTTACGATGAAGCGAACTTTTTATTTTTAGGTAAGTCAAATATTCCTGCTACAGATCCTAACGTACGGTATATTAAAATGCATGGAAGAAAAATTTATGAATTTGCCTTAAACAACGTACCATTAGCCATGAAGGAAGCCTTAGATAAAAGTGGCGTACCGATTGAGGACGTAAAAAAAATCTTTATACACCAAGCCAATGAAAAAATGGATGAGGCGATCATCCATCGTTTTTACAAACTACATAAAACCCCAACTCCAGAGGGAATTATGCCAATGAGTATCAGCAAATTAGGAAACAGTTCTGTAGCAACTGTCCCCACTTTACTTGACATGGTTTTAAAAGGAAATTTAGAAGGGCAACAGGTGCATCCTGGCGATGTGGTTATGTTTGCTTCGGTAGGCGCTGGAATGAATATTAATGCTGTCGTGTATAGAATGTAAAGCGATGTGATTTAATAACTGCCTTTGTTAAACAGTTTTGTCTGGTTTATAATAACCCTTTACCTACGAAGAAAACACATTTAAAAATCACCCTAATTTTTAACATTTTATTTAACAAATCGAATTAAGGGATTCTCATTTTTCTATCGTCTTTGTAGTACAAGCGATTACCTAACATAGGAGTAAATCAACATCCGAAAACGTAATTATTAGCGCATATTCTAATACCCAGTGAGATGGCATCCGGTTTACGATTAAACCTTCTGTATCTTCTCTCTGCCATTCATATACCTTTACACAAGGTACCAACGAATCATAATGAAGTTCGTCTAAAATAAATAGCACCGCATGATCAAAAATCGTACATTCAATTCACCAAGGCGTATTACCGTCTTAATTGCCGCTATATCCTTAATCACACTAGGTACCTTTTATTTTTTTACAGGAAAGGAATCTCTTAAAGACACGGCCGCTTTTTGTGCACCCACAGAACATACAATAGCGAACGAGGAACAGCGTGTTCAATCAATTCAAGACCAAATTTTAAAAATTTATCCTAATCTCCTTGAAACTACGGTCAAAGTAATTTTAGGGAATTCATTCGCCAGCGCTGTTGTTGTTTCAGAAGATGGATATATACTCACTGCAAAACACGTAATAGATGCAGTGGGTGGTAAAACGGCAACGATTCAACTACACGATGGCTCTACCTATACGGCAACTTGTTTAGGTTGGGATAACATCGGTGATTACGGTCTTATGAAAATTGAACCTACTAAAAAACTTGCCTATGCAACAATGGGTAACTCTGGCTCCTTAGCTAAAGACGAAGCCTGTCTCATGTTTGGAAACCCAGGCACTTCAGACAAAGAACGTGCAGCGATTGGTAGAATTGGATTTTATAAAGGAATAACCGATCACGGTTATTTAAAAACGTCATGTATTATGATGCCAGGAGATTCTGGAGGTCCATTGTTTGACTTAGAAGGTTCATTGATAGGGATTTGTAGTTATATAAATAATGACCTTACGGCAAATTATTACCCCGCTATAGATCAAGTAAAAAAGAATTGGGACCGATTAGTTGCTAAGGAAAGGTTTAATTTAGAGAGAAACACCTATAAGCGAACCATTACAGAGGCGCCAGAAAATGACAAACCGTTTGTCTTAAAAGGGGGGAAAGAAACACTTGCTAAGGTACTCTCACAAAAAAGTGGGAATACTTTTAAATCTGTAGTGCATATCGAAAGTACACTCAACAATGAAACAAAATCTACTTATGGAACCCTTGTCAGTGCTAACGGAATTGTTGTAGCAAAATCTTCACTGATAGGTTCTGAGGCTATTTACTGCACAACCTATAAAGAACAAGTTAAAGCAGAAATTGTAGGCAGAAATGAAGAGAATGATATTGTTTTATTACGCATAAAATCGTCTAAAAAGTCAAAACCTATCTCACTTCGCACAAAAAATGACACCCCTGGACAGCTCTTAGGAACTGTACTGCCAAATGACACTAGTGTTGAATTATCCGGTATTTTAGGACTCGAAGCTCGCCCCATACCAACAAAGGAATATGGATTCCTAGGCGTTTGGTTTAATAAACAAGAAGATTTAGTCATTGAACGCGTTTCAAAGGGAATGCCTGCTGAAAATGCCGGTCTTCAAGTAGGCGATAAAATTTTAGCAATGAACGGAATTGAATTTCAACATAACGAATCGCTCACATCTGAATTAAAAAAAACCCGTCCACAACAAAACGTTAATCTTACTATTCTACGCAATGGAAAACCTAAACAAGTTTCAGTAACGCTCGGACAAAGACCCAAAACACAACGCAGACACCCCGCATACAATACGAAAACGAATAAACGAAAAGATGGATTTCCATCCGTTTTTACGCATGATATGCCATTGGAAGTTCATCAATGTGGTACACCCGTAATCAATTTAAAAGGCGAAGTCATCGGAATTAATATTGCTCGTAGAAATCGAACCTGTTCTCTCACCATCCCTACCCATAAAATCAATGAAATAGTCGATACCATTCTCGCTATTCAATAATTTATTTTAATTGGTAGAGGATGCAAATGCCTTCAGAAGTTCCTTTTGATCCTTAATTTTACTCAATAAATCAGGTACGTATCCTTATGGTCAAAAGAAGATCCAATGAACCATTGGAAAAAACTGATACTGATTAGTCTCGCTGGATAACTTCTTCAATTACACGTCCAGTGGTTCCATTTCCAAAGCTAATCCCTAACAAATTAGATATTGTTGGCGCAATATCTACAATGGGAATGTATCGACTGGTACGCCCTTTTTTAATGCCATTTCCGTAAAAAATAATGGGCACATGCGTGTCATAACTATACCCTGAACCATGTGTAGAACCCGTTTTCGAATAACTAATCACTGAGGGTTCATGAATCAATAAGACATCTCCTGATCTTTTTTGGTTATATCCCTCTTGAAGCAATGCTAAAATCCCAGACGTAAAATGGGTCTCTTGCAAGGTCTTGGCAGATACCGCTTTATAAACACCTTCATAATTAATCACCTCATCAACAATTGCTTGAGTTACCTCATGGATATTGAGTTTAGCCTTAGCTATTTTAGCTTTATCTAAAAACAATTGATTGTTTGAAAAATTCTCAATAAGATCTTCCATGCCAAACCTATCTTTCAAGAAGGTATTTAACGCTGCTGTAAATCCTTTCTTATCTAAATATCCCGCAGGAACTTTCAACTCTTTCAAATACGCAGGAACCTGAACCGCTGCGTGGTCGGCAGTTAAAAATACCGTATAGGCATTTTCACCTACGTTCTTATCTAAGAAGGTTAAAAACTCGGCTAAATCACGATCTAATCTCAAATAAGTATCTTCAATTTCTTTTGAATCAACCCCAAATTTATGGCCCACATAATCGGTACTTGAAAAACTAACCGCAAGAAAATCAACCAGGGTATTCGATTGTCCTAACTTCTCTCCAAGGATTGCAGCTTCGGCAAAATCTTTTACAATCGTATTACCTGCTGGTACCGTTTTTAACAAATTAAAATTTCCGTTATCTTTTTTGAGTTTCTTTAAATCATACGGGAACGTAGGATTATCTTTCCCTTTAAACACGCCCTCATAAGGATTGTCATCTGCAATGGTTGCTGTGTAAGTACTGATATCATACAGGGTATTCCATGGCGTATCTAAATAAGCTTGTGCTTTTCCCGAATTATTAAAATCGTTTACCCACGCTGGGAGTTCATCCCTATAGTAACTGCTGGTTATAAATTTTCCTTCATCAGCTCCTTGAAACCAATAGGCTGCATCTGCACTATGACCTGCTGGTAGGATTGCAGATCGATCTTTAATACTTATTCCAATCACTTTTCCTCGCTGATTTTGAAACATCTTTAATTCATCTGTGACAGTCGTGGTGACCATTCTTGCTGGAGATTTTCTTCCTCCATCTGACGCTCCTACACTTTTATAATTTCCGTCATCTACACAATAAATTGACTTTTTTTCATACTTATCATACCAATTATTTCCAATAATCCCATGACTTTGAGGGGTTGTTCCTGTATAAATAGAAGCATGACCTACTGCTGTGTAGGTGGGAATATAATTGTATTGAGCGTTTTCACAGTTAAATCCATTTTCAACTAAACGTTTAAACCCTCCTTCACCAAATCGCGAATAAAATTTAGTCAAATAATCATACCGCATTTGGTCTACCACAATTCCAACTACCAATTTTGGACCACTCGAACCTTGTTGATCACTGTAAACGGCTTGCGTTTTTACGTTAGACTGCGCAGAACAAGAAATAAATGGTAAAAGAACGAAAAAAAGAAATACTCTATACATGGATGTTTTTTTTTAAACTTAATCAAAAATACTGCTTTTTTTATATTTAAAATTATATTTTTGATTGCGCTTATGTTAAGAAATTACTGAAACTTGATCAACTATATTAAACATATCGGACGCTACTTTTTAATGCTAAAAAGAGTGTTTCGCAAACCCCAAAAGAAATCAGTCTTTAGAGAGTTAATCTTTAAAGAAATAGAGGATTTAGGGATCAGTTCAATTGGAATTGTTGCCTTTATTTCCTTTTTCGTTGGCGGTGTAGTTGTTATACAAACTGCCTTAAACTTAGAATCTCCTTTAACCCCCAAATACCTAATCGGATTTGCTTCTAGGGAGTCGTTAATTTTAGAATTTTCTCCAACATTAATTTCTATTATCCTCGCGGGTAAAGTCGGTTCATTTATAACCTCAAGCATTGGAACCATGCGCGTTACTGAACAAATTGATGCCTTAGAAGTAATGGGTATAAATTCACTTAATCACTTAGTACTTCCTAAGTTGATTGCCACCGTTTTCTTTTATCCTTTTGTAATCATTATCAGTATATTCTTAGGAATTGTTGGTGGATGGGTAGCGGGAATTATCACGGGATTGGTAAGTTCTACAGACTATATTTATGGAATTCGTGTTGGTTTAGAACCATTTCACTTTTTTTATTCAATTGTTAAAACCATGGTTTTTGCCTTTATTATCGCAACAGTTCCGGCATATCACGGTTTCTATGTAAATGGAGGTGCTATTGAAGTTGGAAAAGCGAGTACGAGAGCCGTAGTTTGGACTTCTGTTGTTATTATTGTATTAAATTATGTCCTAACACAAATGCTCCTTGGAAAATGATAGAGGTAAGAAATGTATATAAAGAATTTGATGGAGTACCTATCCTAAAAGGAATAGATGCTACTTTTGAGAATGGAAAAACAAGCTTAGTTATTGGCACCAGTGGTTCAGGAAAAACCGTATTACTCAAATGCATGTTAGGTTTATTTAGACCTGAACGTGGTAGTATTTCATACGATGGTCAAAAATACAAGGAAATGAGTGTAGATCAACGCTTACTCCTTCGCCAAGAAATTGGCATGGTCTTTCAAGGGTCGGCATTATTCGATTCTTCAACAGTACGAGACAATGTTATGTTTCCGTTAAAAATGTTTACTCGACAATCAGTTAACGAAATGAAGGCACGTGTTGATGAAGTTCTCGATAGGGTTAACCTTCCTGATGCACATAACAAATATCCCGCAGAATTATCAGGAGGTATGCAAAAAAGGGTGGCGATTGCCAGAGCTATAGTGATGAATCCAAAATACTTATTTTGTGATGAACCAAACTCAGGTTTAGACCCTAAAACTTCAACCGTCATTGATAACCTTATTCAAGAAATCACAAAAGATTATAACATTACCACCATCATTAATTCTCACGACATGAATTCGGTCATGGAAATTGGAGAAAAGATTATCTTTTTAAAGAATGGGGTTAAGGAATGGGAAGGTACAAGTCATGATGTTTTTAGAACTGACAATGAGGCGCTAACCGATTTTGTCTACTCATCAAATCTCTTTCAAAAAGTACGAAAAGCGCAACTTGCTGAAGCAGCAAGAGATCAACATCAAAAATAAAGACAAGCTCTTTTCGCTATTGATTAATTACTTTCAACGTGTCTAAATTCAATCTTGTCTTTAGCCACATCTTTAGTTTTTCTTCTTGAACTTGTTTGACTTTCTTGGGAATAGAATCATACCATTTTGCACTAAATACAGCCATTGAATCAATGCGTTTAAAATCGGTACGAATTTCTTTGTAATAACTCAATGCCTGTAAGGCTTCATAATTAATTTTAGCCTCCTCGCTTATTTCTTTAAACGGAATCTGATCACTATAAAATTTAGACAATTCATGTTCTAAAAGTCTAATTTTTTCCTCCTTTTCTTTAATACTTTCATCTCTAGAAGTAATTATCCGCTGATTTTGCGCATACAAATCTTGCAAATTCTGTACTTGCTGTCTAATTTCTGAATCGTCCTCTTGTTGAATTTTTAAGGTTACATCTGTAAGTCCAATTTTTTTCAAGCGCTCATTCCACTCTTCTCGTTCAACTTCAGACACCATTGAGCCTAATAAAGGCAAAGTGATCGTTCGGTTGAAATAGTCAATATTTTTATCATTGTCTCCCAAAATAGCAATTCCCTCCTTTTCTTTTAATTCATCGATAAATTCTGATGCCATTTTCTTAAAACTATTCTCTTGAATTAACTTATAAAACGAATACACAGACCCCGCTAAAATTAAAAAAGCGAGCATAGATGCCAACTGTGCTATACGTTTACGTTTGGCTGAATTGATGTATTTAACCATTGGAAATCGCAAAAATTTCACAATACCAAAAGTGGCTAAGGCAATAAAAATAGTATTGATGGTAAAAAGGAACATGGCACCAAAAAAGTAGTTGAAATTCCATGTTGCCAAGCCGTAACCTGCCGTACATAAGGGTGGCATTAAAGCGGTGGCGATCGCAACTCCTGCTACCGTATTTGTTTGAGCAGAAGGCCTACTCACAGCAATTATCAATGCTAAGCCTCCACTAATGGCTATAAGAACATCCCTCACATCGGGACGAACACGCGCTAAAAGTTCGGTTGTTTCATTGTGAAAAAGCGGAATACTAAAAAACAAAAAAGAAGTCAACAAACTCAACCCAATCATTACGCCTAAATTCAGCATAGAACGTCTGAGCGTATCAATGTCATTAATTCCAATAGACAGTCCAACTCCCAAAATAGGCCCCATTAAGGGAGATATTAACATGGCCCCAATTACGACAGCGGCTGAATTTGCATTTAAACCTATGGAGGCTATTAAGATAGAAAAAACAAGAATCCATGCGGTATGTCCTTTCATGGAGATATTATCTTTAATACTTTGCACTGTACCTTCCTTATTGGTATCTTTTTTGATATCCAATAATTCAACAAGAAACTCGCGAATTCCACCAAAAAGACCTGTTACTTTTTTCTCAGGTGTTTCTTTATTTAAATCGAATTCAACTTCAATTTTTTCATTTTCTTCCATACGTATAAAAATTAACCAAGATCTGAACCGTATTTTTCCTTCACCTTGGCAACGATTCCTTTTATTTCTTGCTCCTTTGATTTAGGGCATATCAGTAATACATCATCCTTTTCAACCACAATGAAATCACTTAATCCTTGGATAATTACTTTTTTCCCCGCATTTGTTCGCACTATATTATTTTTAGCATCTAATAATATACTAGAGGCATTGATAACTGCATTTTGCTGTGCATCTTTCTCTATTTTTTCATACAAGGAGGACCAAGTGCCCAAATCATTCCAATCAAAATGTACTGGTAATGTGAAAATATTGGTTGCCTTTTGCATGATTCCATAATCGATAGAAATATTTTCTGCATCCTCATAATGCTCCTCAATAAACGCAGCTTCTTCTGGTGTATTAAAAACGTCATTCCCTTTGTCAAAAAGCGACTTCATCGCTGGTAAATACAGGGTGAAGGCTTTTAAAATTGCCTTCACAGACCAAATAAAAATACCCGCATTCCAGACATATCCCCCTTCATTTAAATACTTAGTAGCCTTTGCTAAATCTGGTTTTTCAACAAAAGCTTCAACCTTTTTTACGGTAGAATTATCATCCTTAAATTTGATATAACCATACCCTGTATTGGGATGCGTGGGTTGAATTCCCAAGGTCATTAAAATGTCAGACGTGTCACAAGCATGAAATGCAGTTTTAATATTTGCTTCAAATTCATCCTCATTTTCAATCCAATGATCAGAAGGAGCAATTAAAATAGAAGCAGCCGGGTTTATTTTTTCAATTTTTAAAGCGGCATATAAAATACAAGGAGCCGTGTTTCTCATCGCAGGTTCAATGAGAAGTTGATTCTCACTCACTCCCAATTGATCTAGTACTAACTGCTTATACCTCGCGTTGGTTGCGATATAAATTTGACTCGGCGGTATGAATCGACGCAACCTATTAAACGTTTGTTGAATTAACGTCGTTCCAGTACCCAACATATCGTGAAACTGTTTAGGATATTTTTTCGTGCTCACAGGCCAAAATCTAGAGCCTACACCTCCAGCCATAATTACTGCATAATGATTATTCATGTTCAATTTGGGTTACTTCTGTATTTTGATGAAACAAATATTTTTTTGATGTAGCTAATTCTATACATTCATAGCGTGTACGTCGTTTTGCGCCTAACTCAAATGTTCGTCTATTATACAAAAACTTTTGCTTATATCCGATTTCAAATATAAAATGTTTATCGTTGGGTGGATCATATCTTTTTAATGCTAACGAAAGCGTAACATCACTATCTGTACTTGCCCTTGGATTTTTTAAATACGCCGCTAGGTGTGGTAATAATTCTGAGGGGAAAATTTCAGGATGCAACAAAGGCAACATTAGGTGTTGAAAATTCACTTTCCACGCGACGCCATGTGGTTTTACCCTTCCATGTTTAGTAAAAGTAACCAAATGGGCAATTTCGTGAATCAAGGTCAACAAAAATCGATACTCATTAAGATCGTTGTTAATCGTAATCTGTAATTTTCCACCGGGTTTTCTACTAAAGTCTCCATGTTTTGTCTTTCTTGCACTGACAATTTTCAATGTACACGGATAGGTATCCATCAAACTAAGTACATAATCAACGGCTCCTTTTGGGATATTTTTTTTTAATTCCTCATACATACTTAAGGCGTTGATGACGATACTTGTAGCACTTTACCATTGTACATTTTTTGACCAGTTAGCGAAAAATCAGCAATATACTCCGCCATTTCCGCAGCCGTAACTGGCGCTTGATAATCGGGAAATGCTTCGGCTAGCATCTCTGTTTGAACAGCGCCTAGTGCTAATGTATTAAAAATAAAACCTTGTTCTTTAAATTCTTCTGCTAACAATTCCATTAGGGTAATCACGGCTCCTTTTGATGAGCTATACGCTGAAAGTCCTGCAAATTTCACACTTCCTTGAATCCCTCCCATACTACTAATAGCCACCACATGACTCCCTTGAACAAAATATGGCAAGACCATTCTGGTCAATGCGGCAACACCAAACACATTCGTGCGATAAACTGACTCAAAATCATCATTGGTAGTTTCAGCAAAAGGTTTATGGATTAATTTACCAGCGTTATGAATCACCACATCGACTTGTTTCCATATTTTTTTGAGATAGGTTTGAATTAAATCAATCCCAGATTGTGTGCCAATATCCGCAGCAAGGCGATGTATTTTGGTAGGGATATTTTCAAGCGTATCCATACTTCGGGAAATAGCAAGAACGTTGTGACCGCGATCTGAAAGCTGTCTAACCAACTCAAAACCAATACCTCGACTCGATCCCGTTACAATGATATTTTTATTATTATTACTCATAATATTGTTTTCTAAATCAATTTATACTATATTTAAGTTTTCAATGATTCTTTTGTGAAACTTGAATTTTAGGTAGCAAATAACACACGCACTCACCACAAAATCAAGCTTCGATTAACAATCATCCATCTTCAATATTCAAATATAATATTTATATCACCTCCTATGAAAAATAAATTAATCCTCCTCGCTTTATTCTTCTCTACGGCCCTTTTTGCGCAACAAACCTATTTACATTGCGGCAAACTTATTGACACGAAAAACGGGAAAATACTCCGTGAAATGACTATAATTACAGAAGGCAATCTGATTGTTTCTGTAAAGAAAGGGTATATCAATCCTAACAACCAACACCTCGCTATTGATTTAAAAAACTATACAGTGATGCCAGGGCTGATTGACTTACACGTTCATTTAGAATCACAATTGAACCCCAGCAGCCAAATACAAAAATATACATTAAATGAAGCCGACCTCGCCTACAATGCACAAGTATATGCCCAACGCACCCTTATGGCTGGTTTTACTACGGTTCGTGATTTAGGTGGATCTGGTGTGAATGTGTCATTGCGAAATGCGATCAATACAGGAAAGGTGATTGGACCAAGAATTTTCACCGCAGAAAAATCGATTGCTACCACGGGTGGCCACGCAGACCCAACCAATGGGTCGAGTCGAAAACTCATAGGCGACCCTGGACCTAAAGAAGGAGTAGTAAACAGTATAGAAGACGCCTATAAAGCCGTGAGACAACGCTATAAAAACGGTGCAGATGTCATTAAAATAACAGCAACTGGTGGCGTCCTTAGTGTGGCTAAGAGTGGACAAAACCCTCAGTTTACAATTGAAGAAATTAAAGCCATCACTACTGCCGCGAAAGATTACGGTATGCATGTTGCCGCCCATGCTCATGGGGATGAAGGCATGCAGCGTGCCATACTAGGCGGTGTAAAAACCATTGAACACGGCACATTAATGAGTGACCAAACCATGGAGTTAATGATCAAATTCGATGCGTATTTGGTTCCCACCATTACAGCGGGTAAATCTGTAGAAGATAAGGCGAAAATTGACGGGTACTTTCCGCCTGTGATTGTTCCAAAAGCGTTAGCAATTGGACCTAAAATTCAAGAAACTTTTGGTAGGGCTTATAAAAAAGGGGTTGGCATTGCTTTCGGAACAGATGCTGGCGTTTTTAATCACGGGTTAAACGGCAAGGAATTTGGCTATATGGTTGAAGCGGGAATGCCTGCCATTGAGACAATTCAATCAGCTACCATCACCAATGCTAAATTACTGGATATGGCCAATCAAATAGGACAATTGAAATCGGGCATGATCGCAGATATTATTGCCGTAAAAGAAGATCCCACAAAAAATATTCACACGATGGAAGAGGTCGTTTTTGTAATGAAAGAAGGGGTAATTTACAAAGAATAGGTGTCATATTTTTGTTTACTTGTCTTCTTCAAAAATGATATGTTGATAGGCTCCAATATCGGGATTTACAGTTCGATCAACCCCCACTAAATCAACAGGTACATCTTGAGCCGTAGCTAAATCGGCAGAATTTACCGCCGCTGATGCTTCACCAATTAGAAACCTATTTTTAGCTGGATCCATAAAATCTGTGGTTCTATTTAATATGACTTGCTGATAGAAGTTTGTATCACTAAAATCATACAACGGATTGTTCAGTAAACTTGCTTGATTCGTTTCAAATTGCAACATACAATGATTCAGCGTAAAGTTAAAGTCAGCTCCTGCTACTTTATCAACCATAAATTCAACGTTTTGATTTCCTGCGATAATACAATTTGTAAACGTAGCTTCAACAAGATCTCGGGTTTCTACAACGGTCGTTGACCCATCGATATAACTAAAAAAATTAGTAACTAAGACGGTTGGAAACTGTCTAAAACTTTGACTCCAATAGTTTGAAAAGGTAGCGTGTTTAAAATTATAAATCCCCCCCATGGTACACGCTAATGAAGATTGACCAGCACTACCTATTACAATATTCTCACCTTTAATATGGGTTTCTCTTCCAAGCATTCCAAAATTAGCACTGTTGTATATTTCTGAATTCGTGAGCTGTAATGTGGGTTGAGAATTCCCAATAGAATCCACCAAAATACCAATTGTATTGTTTTTTATAACCGCGTGGTTTATGATATTATTTTTACTTCCTGCTCGTAACCAAATAGTTTCCCAAAGTCCTGCTACATCCTCAAACTCTGGCTCTAATCGATCGTCTTCAAAAAGCACTTTTTCATCAGCCGTACCAAGCACCTTTAAACTTCCTTTTTTATCGACAACAATTCCAGATTCATTGTGAAAATACAATCTAGCACCAGCTTCTATAGTTAAGGTTGAATTTTCAGGAACCCCAATATATCCATAAATTAGATAGGGTTTTTCATTTGTAAACGTGGTATTACCCGATAACATTACGCCGCGAACCCCTAAAGGCTGTCCATCTTCATCTTCGCCCAGCACGATGGTTTCATATACAAAATCATCCCCTACGCGTGTTCGGTCAGGCCGTATTAAATTGACATCCAAGACTAAAGCTTCTAGAGGTACTCGCTGTTCATACATGCCTGTATCAAAAATCACTGCATCACGGTAAAAAAAATCATCAGGATCAACAAAGTCAAAATCAATCGTAGCTTCAACAAAAACGAAAATACTATCTTTCCCAAGAATCTCTACATCTTCAAAAGACTTACCAGGCACCCCATCAATATTAAGGCGATAAAACGATTGATCTCCTCTTCCTAAGCTTATTTGCGGAATCCGAATTGCTTCTTTGGATCTATTATAAACTTTAAACGATTGTGTACTTGAGCTGATATCTTCGAAAACTCGATTTAATAACAACGTATCAACCGAAAATGCTAAGTCTCCTGAACTTAAGATTGTTCCAAAGTCTTTTCGGCAGGCACCAGTGACTACGAGTAGTGAAAGTAATAAAACGGCAACCGAGGTTCTAATCATCATAATATGATAACCCCTTTAAGGGCTATGTTATTGTTTTTTTAACAACTTTATTTCGTAGAGCTTATTCCAATCTTTACCAGTCACAAAAAGTCGATCATTTTCAGCATCATAAGCAATGCCATTTAATATATTATCATCACCCGTTTGACCAGATTTTTCTTGCAATCCTTTAAGGTCTACAATTGCCTCGACCATACCGTTTTTAGGATTTATAATTACAATACTGTTAGTTTGCCATTTATTTGCATAGATTCGATCGTTAAAATACTCCAATTCATTAAGCATGGTTACTTTTCCATTATGCGCATATACCTCAATGAACCCTTCCTCTTCTAGGGTTTCAGGATTTAAGAACCAAAGACGTTCTGTACCATCAGACTTAATTAATTTTTCACCATTATGCGCAAGCCCCCACCCTTCTTTACTCTCATTATAGGAAAACTCTTTTAATTTATCGAAACTATGTAAATCAAAAACAAAACCAACTTTACTCTGCCAGGTCAACATGTAAATTTTATTTTGGAAAATAGTCATACCTTCACCAAAATACATATCGTCTAAATCAAGTTTTTGCACGACTTTTCCGGTAGAAATATCTACTTTACGCAAGCTAGATTCTCCTCTTTGTCCTGTCGTTTCATAGAGGTAACCATCGTGGTATTCTAAGCCTTGTGTAAAAGCATTTGGATCATGTGGGTACGTATTGACAATTTCGTACGTATAAATTTCAGCTAAGCGATCTGCTAAATAATAAATTGTATTCGTTAACTGCTTCTGTTGATTTCCAAAAAATACCGTAGCAGAAACAGCGTGTTTTCCTAATCTACTATCCGAAATATCTATATCAATATGATTCTCAATCCGCTCTCCATCAATATAATACCGCACTGAATCAATTGGCTTTTTATTTTTTTCAGAAACCGAAATCGACAATTTTTCATTAATTTTTATACGCTTTGGTGAGCTTAATTCGAGTTTATATGCATTACCACATGACTGGGTTAATCCCATTAAAAAAAGAAAAAGGGAAAAGGAAGTTATTTTTTTCATCTGATATGTTTGAATTTTCAAAAATAGTATTAAATTTGCAGTCTCAAAATAGTCAGGTATTTTTTTTAATATAAAAATAGGGCTAAATTTAATATCATTTAAAACAAAATATGATGAAAAAAGGAATTCATCCAGAAAATTATAGAATAGTAGCGTTTAAAGACATGTCTAATGACGATGTCTTTTTAACAAAATCAACTGCTGATTCTAAGGAGACGTTGGAAGTTGATGGGGTAGAATATCCGTTGATCAAATTGGAAATATCAAGAACGTCACACCCATACTATACTGGAAAAGTGAAATTAGTAGATAGTGCTGGTCGAATTGACAAGTTCAAAAATAAATACGCTAAGTTTAAAAAATAAATTTTTGTTTTTTACTACTAGCATTAAAAAACCTCGAAATATTCATGTTTCGAGGTTTTTTTTTATTTCCTAAGCGTTTTTTTATTTCCTAATATTATAGCGCTAGTACGCTTTTGAATTCCGTTCTGCCATTCACTTAGAGCCTTTTCATTTGCTCCTTCATCATTTTTATTTGCTCAGCTAACACTCCGTGCTTATCTAATTTTTTAGCTTCTGCCATCAATGCCGTTGCTTCTCTTTTTCTTCTTTTCGTCATTGCCACCCCTGCTAACTGTAACGTAGCCATCGCGCGGTCATGACTCATTGACAACCCTAATTTAAGTGCCTTTTTAAAATATTTCTCAGCTTGCGTTAAATTGGTTTGAGATACCATAATTCCGTGTAAAAAATTATAATATCCCTGTTGCTTTCTAACCAAAGCTCCAGACGGATTCTTAATATAATTTAACCATTTCTGTGCACCTGCAAAATCTTGTTTTCTCAAGCGCATAAAAGAAAGGAGAATAAACTCATTCTTAAAGTAGAAAAAGACAAAAATCAAAGACAAAAAGATAAGCGCTATTCCATTCCCTATGTGTTTATCTGTAAATTCATAAATTGCATAGGCAAATATGGCAATAGCTAAGAGTAATTTTATATTTTTATTGAACATGAGGTATGTTTTTTTGGACTGCAAAATTACGTAATGTTTCTTGAAACCAAAGAATACAATCTCAATTTTATTACATCAAATAATCTTCACAAGATTTTTACCCCTCATGAAATTTCAGAATTTCTTTAACTTTGGGTTGTAGATTTGCGCCAAATCTAATCTTCAGCCCAAATGTTTAAGAAAATAATTAACTATGTACTCATCAGTACTTTTGTATTTTGCTTATTGATTGGCCTATTTCTAGCCGCTGTTTATAATGGCGTTTTTGGCCCATTGCACACGATAGAACAATTAAAAGATTTTAAAAACCAAACGGCTAGCCTCGTTCTTTCTTCAGATGGAGAAATTCTAGGGAAATATTTTGATCAAAACCGGACAAATATTGACTTTTCTGATCTTCCTTCCCACATTGTAAATGCCTTAGTTGCCACTGAAGACGCTCGGTACTTTGAACATGAAGGGGTTGACTCTAGAAGTTTATTACGTGTTCTTTTTAAAAGCATCTTACTCAATAAAAAGAACGCTGGAGGTGGCAGCACCATAAATCAACAACTTGCCAAAAACATGTATGGTCGTGAACGGCATGGTGTATTAACCATGTTAGTCAATAAAGCCAAAGAGGGATTTTTAGCATATCGTTTAGAAAAAATCTACACCAAAGAAGAAATCCTAGCTCTGTATTTAAATACAGTCCCTTTTGGAGAGAATATATATGGAATAGAAGCTGCTTCAAGACGTTTTTTTAACCGCCCTATTGATTCCTTACGCATAGAGCAAGGTGCTGTTTTAATAGGACTATTGAAAGCAAACAACTATTACAACCCTAGGCTCTATCCCGAAAATGCACTTAAACGACGAAATGTGGTACTCTCACAGATGGAAAAATATGGATATCTCACGCCTCAGGTTAAAGATTCGTTACAACAGCGACCACTTCAATTAGATTATGCCAATCTTGCTGCTGAAGGTCCAGCTAATTATTTTTTAATTCAAGTAAAAAAAGACATTGATCGCATACTTACTCAATACAATGCGACCCATAAAGATCATTTAAACCTCTTAACCGATGGGTTAGTCATTACGACGACTTTAGATTACTCCTTACAAACCAATGCCAACCAAGCGTTTAGTTCACATTTGGCAACCATGCAAAAAAAATTAAACGCTCAATATCGGCAGAAGGAACAACGCAAATTATTAAATCAACGTGTCGAAATCGCATATCGACAAGGAAAGTTCAAAAACAACGCACGTAAAAATAGACTACTCTTTCAATGGGATGGTTTCAAAAAAGATTCAGTAAGTGTAAAAGACAGTCTTCGAAATAGCATTCAACTACTACAGGCAGGCTTACTCGCTTTAGATCCAAATACAGGTGCAATAAAGGCGTATGTAGGTGGAATAGACTACCAGACACAACCCTACGATCAAATCTACGCTCAGCGACAAATGGCATCAACCTTTAAACCAATTCTCTATGCCGCAGCATTAGCAGGTGATATGACCCCTTGTACCTATTTAGAAAACGAAGCAAAGGACTTAAAAGATTACGCAAATTGGCAACCACAAAATTATGACAAAACCAGTGGTGGAAAATATACCATGGCAGCCGCCTTAGCTAAATCGATGAATATCCCCACAGTGAATCTATTTCTTCAAACTCCCTTCTCAAGAATTCAAGAACTATGGAACAAGCTAGGATTTAGCCAACCCTTAGAGAACAAACCTGCCAGTGCACTTGGTACCGGAACAGCAAGCATTTACGAAACGGCCATAGCCTATAGTAGTTTTGCTAATGGCGGATATAAAGTTAAACCGCAATCTATCATTTCGATTAAAACAGCCACTGGAAAAATTATCTACCAAAACAAACAATTAAAACAACAACAGCAACGTGTTTTATCAAAGGAAGTCGCAAATCAACTATCGATGATGCTTCAAAAAGCCATACAAGAAGGGACTGGGACCTCTATGGTAAATCGCTATGGCATTACAATTCCTTTAGCTGGTAAAACGGGGACTTCACAAGATTATTCGGATGCTTGGTTTGCGGCATACACACCTAAAATTGTATTTGTTACCCGGGTTGGTGCTTCTGATCCAAGTATACGGTTTACCAATGGAGCAAATGGTTCTGGAAGTAAATTAGCCTTGCCTTTAGTAGCAAAAACCCTTCAAGGATTTCAGCATAGATACCAACAACCATTTGAATTAAGTGTTAGTGATATTGACTGTGAAGACTATCGCGAAGATACCGGCTTAAACAAATTCCTAAATGGAATTTTCAAAGGAACTAAAAGTTCCTACGATAAGGAACAACGAAAAGCAGAACGGAAAGAACGAAGAAAAGTGCGTCGAGAACAACGTTCTTCTAAAAAATAATTGACCACAAAGTATTTATTTTCAGATTTTTATGATGTATTTTTGTTATTTCTAGTAAAAACTAGTAGGAATTCTGGTCCGATAGTTGTTTTACTGGTGTAGAATAATAGTTAACTTAAATCATCTATAATGAAGAAACTCCCCTTAATAGTAGCAGGACTGTGTCTTGTATTTAATTTACAAGCGCAATCGGACCACGACACGAAACCACAAAACCAAGATACAAAAACCACTTCTTGGTATACATCTAACGATACCGAAGGGTATATTAAAATTGAGGAATCTACAGTAGATAACAAAACTGTGTTAACCACTGAAGTCGTTGCGAAATTTGACGACGAACAATTAAATTTCACATTGGTTAGTACAAACGATGATAAAAAATTACTCTTCCCATCACGATTTAAATTCACCGGAACCATTGATTCAGAGATTAAGCCTGTTACGTTTACAGGTACACGAATTAAAACAGTAAAAAATGGTGTTTCGTTTTGGAATTTCCAAGGAGATTTTGTCGATCAGCTCGAAAAAGATCCAGATATTCAGAAATTTGCTTTCGCGAAGTACAACGCAACCTTAAAAATTCCTGAGCGAACCGTGCCTTCATTTAATTTATGGTCAATCATACCAAATTTAGAGTTTTCAAGAAAAGGTACTTTTATTTTCAATTCACTGGATGAAACAAAATTATACGTTAACATGAACCAAACAGTAAACTATCTTGGTTTAGAAGAAATTAGTGTTCAAGGTGTAACTACAAAAACACATAAATTTGTGCACCAAGGGAAAGGCATTAAAAAATCTTATTTTTGGGTAAGTGATGACCATCAATTACTTCAAATAAAATTAGATGATAAGTTTACCTTTTCAAAAAGCACTGAAAAACAAGCTTTACAGTCAATTGAAATAAAAACAGCAAGTGTAACGCCTACTATCGAATAATATTATTTTACACGTAATTTATATATGAACCGAAGTGCTTTTTAAGTACTTCGGTTTTTTTTTTGCTATATTTAGCCCCTTCTAACACCGGTAAAATGAAACATAGCATCCTAGGTATGATTGGTCGCATAACGTGTCTTACTACACGATTCTTGGATTCTTTTGGAAATCATTTTCTGGCTTGACCCATCTAAACAGCACCCAACACTATGACCATCTTTTATGCTTTAGATCTAACGGGAACCATTGCTTTTGCAATGTCTGGCACCTTGGCCGCATTAAACAAACGCCTTGATCCCTTTGGAATTTTTATTATCGCCTTTGTAACGGCCATTGGGGGTGGGACCCTTAGAGACGTTTTGATTGGCAGAACACCTGTAGGATGGATGCTCGATTTACATTATGTCTACGTTATTATCTTTGCCACCATATTTGCGTTGATTATCAGAAATTATATCTCCTATTTGAGTAAAACATTATTTTTATTTGACACCATAGGCTTGGGCATTTTCACCATCATCGGTACTGAAATTGGGATTCAACAAGGTTTACACCCCGTCATTTCAATTGCATTGGGGGTGACTACAGCAACCTTTGGAGGGGTTATTAGGGATATTTTATGTAATGACATTCCTGTCATTTTTAGAAAAGAAATTTATGCCAGTGCCTGCCTAGTGGGTGCAATTGCGTTTATGATTTCTCACCATTTATCCTTATCATCTAATGTGGCCTATATCTTTACAACATCCGTTGTTATTGCCATAAGACTCATTGCGGTGAAATACAACATATCACTGCCGATGATTCCCCCGCCAATCAAAAAAGATAAAAATTCATAAAATAAGACGATAGGAAACACAAACGATGCTTCTTCTTTATCGAAAGACAAATTTGATTAGTTTTAAGCTTCATTGAAGAAAGAAACCGTAATTTTGCAAAAATAAGTAAAGCATGATTGAGGTAGGAAAATACAATAATTTAACGGTAGTAAAGCAAACAGAAGACGGACTACAGTTAAAGGACAACGAAGGAGAACTAGTGTGTTTACCTACCAAGTTCATTCCAAAAGGAACTGAAATAGGCGATTCACTCCGCATATTTGTATACCACGGAAATAACGGTAAAAAAATAGCCACTACACAAACCCCCAAAATAACCTTATACGGATTTGCTTTGTTACAAGTAACTGCCATGACTAAAGTAGGTGCATTTTTAAACTGGGGGTTAGATAAAGACATCCTCTTACCATTTAGTGAACAGCGTCGCGATCTTTCAGAAGGTAGATGGTATGTAGTCTATTTAGACATCGATGATTCAGGACGCCTTTTTGCTACCACTAAAATAGAAGACCAACTTCAAAACATCCATATCACAGTCAACGAAGGCGATGAAGTAGAAATTCTTATTCTTAAAAAAACAGATTTGGGATATACCGTAATTGTAAATGACGAGCACGAAGGATTAATCTATGACAATGAAATCTTTACCACACTTCGTGTCGGAGATCGAATGCCTGCCTATGTCAAAAAGGTCCGTGAGGATAATCAGCTTGACATTTCCATTCAAAAGCTCGGTTTCAGGCAAGTCATTGACACGTATAGCGACAAAATTTTACAAACTTTATCAGCTCACGATGGCTTTTTAGCATTGACAGATAAAAGTGCACCTGCAGACATTGCGGCAATCTTAGGAATGAGTAAAAAAGCCTTTAAGAAAACCATTGGCGGCTTGTACAAAGCACGCAAGATAAGCTTAGAAGAAGATGGTATTCGACTCCTAAAAAACACCAAATAGCCCGTCACATTACCGAAGAACTGGACACGCAAAATCTCAATTAATGCCTCGAAACTGGTATGTTATTAATTGAATATAGCGGATTGCGCTCTGCACTTAAATAATCCTTAACACGGTTAATCCTGTACACTTTCAATTAGTATTTCTAAAATTGAAATCGCCGCTTTGGCAATTTTAGTTCCTGGACCAAAAACTCCTACAACACCAGCGTCAAATAAAAATTGATAATCCTGTGGCGGAATTACTCCTCCCGCAATTACTAATATATCTTCTCGTCCGTATTTTTTTAATTCTTCTAATACTTGAGGAACCAAGGTTTTATGTCCAGCGGCTAAGGAAGAAACTCCGAGAATATGCACGTCGTTTTCAACAGCTTGTTTCGCTGCTTCTTTAGGCGTTTGAAAAAGTGGGCCAATATCTACATCGAAGCCTAAATCTGCAAAACTAGTTGCCACTACTTTGGCTCCGCGATCATGCCCATCTTGCCCCATTTTTGCCACCATAATTCGGGGCCGTCTTCCTTCTAGCGTAGCAAATTCATCTGCTAATGCAGCCGCCTTTTTAAAGGAGTCATCGTCTTTTATTGCTTTACTATACACGCCAGTGATTGAATTAATTGTTGCTTTATACCTACCAAAAACAGTTTCTAAAGCGGATGAAATTTCTCCTAAAGTAGCTCGTACCCGAGCTGCCTCTATGGCCAAAGCTAATAAATTTCCTTCAGATCCTGCTGCAGCATCAGTCAAATCTGCCAATGCTTTTTTCACCGCATTGGAATCGCGAGCTGCCTTTACTTGTTTTAATCGTTCAATTTGAGCATCGCGGACTACAACATTGTCTACTTCTAAGGTATGTAACGGATCTTCTTCTTTTAATTCATAGGTATTAACACCAATAATACGGTCTTGTCCACTATCTATCCGTGCCTGTTTTTGTGCTGCTGCTTCCTCAATACGCAATTTAGGAATCCCTTTTTCAATAGCCTTGGTCATTCCTCCTAATTCCTCAACTTCTTGAATTAAATCCCAAGCTTTTTCAGCAATCTTAGCTGTTAATTCCTCAACATAATAAGAGCCCCCCCAGGGATCAACCGTTTTAGTTATCATGGTTTCTTCCTGCAAATAGATTTGCGTATTTCTGGCAATGCGCGCTGAAAAATCGGTTGGAAGTGCAATGGCTTCATCCAGTGCGTTGGTATGTAAACTTTGCGTACCTCCAAATACAGCAGCCATCGCTTCAATTGTTGTACGAGCTACATTATTAAATGGATCTTGTGCCGTTAAACTCCACCCACTTGTTTGACAATGTGTTCTAAGGGCTAGAGATTTTTGACTTTTTGGCGAAAAGCTTTGAACCAATTTAGCCCATAGCATTCGTCCTGCTCTCAACTTAGCAATTTCCTTAAAGTGATCCATTCCAATAGCCCAAAAAAAGGACAACCGAGGGGCAAATTGATCAATATCCATTCCTGCTTTGAGTCCAGTACGGATATACTCCAACCCATCTGCCAAGGTGTATGCTAATTCTATTTCAGGGGTAGCTCCAGCTTCTTGCATATGATACCCAGAAATTGAAATGGAGTTATATTTAGGCATATTATTACTGGTGAACTTAAAAATATCTGCTATAATCCGCATCGAATGTGCAGGCGGATAGATATAGGTATTTCTCACCATAAACTCTTTTAAAATGTCATTTTGTATCGTTCCTGAAAGGTCTTCCATTTTCACGCCCTGCTCTTGTGCTGCCACAATATAGAAAGCTAATATGGGTAAAACAGCTCCATTCATGGTCATAGAAACAGACATTTGATCAAGTGGTATTTGATCAAATAGAATCTTCATATCTTCTACAGAATCAATCGCAACCCCTGCTTTCCCTACATCCCCTTGCACCCGTTCGTGATCAGAATCATAGCCGCGATGAGTTGCCAAGTCAAAAGCCACTGAAAGTCCCTTTTGTCCAGCTGCTAAATTTCGTCGATAAAACGCATTGCTTTCTTCAGCCGTTGAAAATCCGGCATATTGACGAATGGTCCAAGGCCTTCTTACATACATCGTAGAATAAGGCCCCCGTAAATAAGGAGGTATACCAGCAACAAACCCCTCGTGTTTGAACGACGATTTTACTGGTGTTTCCTGATTACTATCTATCGTTAAATTTTGTAATGACTTTCTTGACATTTCTGGTTTACTTTTAAATAATCTTTGTTTAAAAACACTCCCCTAAATAGCAGCAATTTTTAACACTAAAAATATCATTCTTTTTCTTTAGCTAAACGTTCTTGTTCTAATGATTCGGATAAACGACGAGGAATAATCGGAACTATTTTAGTGCTTCGTTTATTTACCTTTACAAATGGATATAATTCTAATTCCTCATGCATTCGATCCTTTTTATTAGGATGTCGATTGGATCCAACGAGCACTTTTTCTCCATGGTCAAACTGCTGTTGTTCTTTTTGTGCACTCTCCTTTATTTTCCGCTGTATTGTTCCGTCAGTTAATTGCTTAAGAAAACCTCCATTCCGTTCAATATCCTTCAAAAGATCAAGGGCCTTTTGCGCCAATTCAGTTGTTAAATTTTCAATATAATAAGTACCTTCAGCTACTTTCCCCGCTTCCTTGAAAAAACTTTCTTCTTTTAATATCAATGGTTGATTTCTTGCTATACGTTCTCCAAATTCATTTTTTTTGTGATACAGTGCGTCGTAAGAAAGGTTACAAAGGGTATGGCACCCACCCAACATCGCACTCATACATTCAGATGTTGTACGTAACATATTTACATTGTAATCGTACAGTGTTTTATTTCGAAGGCTCGGTGTAGCAAACAGATGCATTGTAACTGCTAAATCATATTCCTTAACAACTAAATCGAAGAGGTATCTCAACGCTCTCAATTTAGCAATTTCCATAAAGTAATTTGCCCCAATGGCCACCTTGAATTCGATGATCTTTTTATTGAGTTCTGCTCCGTAAAGATGGAGGTATTCATTTAAATGACTTAAGGCATAGGCTATTTGTTGCACCCCATTGGCCCCCGCATTTTGGTAAAGATCAGCATGAATAGCGAGTACATGCTGCGTTGATGAAGCCCAATGCAACATGGATTTACCTACGGTAAAATCGGCGTTTTGATTATTAAACCAATTTCCTGTTTTGGCTAAATTTCCAATGGGATCAAATTCAACAAACACCGTGCGATTGCTGGTATAATTTATTAAATCACGTAAAAAATCGGCATTGTTGAAGTTCAATTTAAAATGAACATTTCCCGATATAGATTTTAGCAAAGTTGCTATATCAAAAGGCTCATTTGCTTCAAACAAGACGGCATCTGCTCCACGTTGCAAAGCATCTTTTGCTAAAAAATTTACTTTTTTTTCGTCTGACACAAAGAAGTCTTGACAAATTTTAACAGGGTCATTTGTCTCCTTTATTAAGAGCTTTTTAACCTCATCTTTATGATAAAAAGGTTTAATGGTAATTCCCTCATTAGTCTGTGTAAGAAGGGTTTTCTGATAATCAGCCCCTTTCAGATCCATCTGAATTTTTTGCTTCCACTGCTTTGCAGAAACTGGATCAAATTCATTAAATAAAAATTTCTTCATTATTTTTATAAGCTATCAAATTCAATGATAAAAATATCTTCATCCATTCGCTTCATTCTATACTCTTCTCTACCATACCGTTCCAACGAATCAGGATTGGCGAGGTTTTTAATGATTTTCTTATCCTTTGAAATTTCATTTTGATAATACTGATTCGTTTTCCGCAATTTATCTTCCTCACGATCTAATTCACGATGATTGAGGTATGAATTTTCATCAAAGAACAACATCCAAATTAAAAACAATAGGAAAATGAGTACATAGCGATTACTAAGTAGTTTAAAGACCTTGCGATTTTTTATTTCGTTAAACGTCATCCCTAAGAAAGTCTTTCATTTATAATAGTTCGTACGATGTCAACCGCAACTGTATTGTATTTATTGTTTGGAATAATAATGTCGGCAAACTCTTTCATAGGCTCTATAAACTCGTCATGCATTGGTTTAAGGGTATTTTGATATCGCTGCAGTACTTCTTCCATATCGCGAGATCGCTCCTGTATATCTCGTCTCAATCGCCTAATTAAACGTTCATCAGAATCGGCATGCACAAACACTTTTATATCGAACAAATCTCTCAATTCTTTATGTGAGAAAATGAGAATTCCTTCAATGATCACCACCTTACTAGGATGTGTAACCAAGGTATCTTTAGTTCGATTATGTGCTGCAAATGAATATACGGGTTGATTAATAGTCTTCTTTTTTCGTAACTTTTTTAAGTGATCAATAAGTAAATCAAAATCGATAGCCCGTGGATGATCAAAATTTATTTTGGACCGTTCTTCAAGGCTTAAATGATCGGTTTGCTTATAGTAAGAATCTTGAGATATTAGGGTAACATCCGCTGAAGGTAACTCATTAATGATTTGATTAACCACTGTTGTTTTCCCACTACCTGTTCCTCCTGCAATTCCAATAATTAGCATATCGTTTTTTTTACCTCGCAAATTTAACCAAATAGTTCAGGTTTATTTCTTTATTCTTGCAACTTCTTCGGCTGTGAGCATTTTTTTTGTAGTGTTTCCCCATTGGGTATTGATATAGTTCATCACATCGGCTATTTCTTCATCGGTTAAACCTAGGGGTGCCATGACTGAGTTATACGTTTTCCCATTGACAATCACTTCTCCTTCTAATCCGAACTTTACCGCATAGATACTCTTCTCTAAATTTTTAACTAAATAATCAGATTTTGCCAACGGTGGATAAACACCAGCGACTCCTTCTCCATTGGGCATGTGACAATTCATACAAAAATCTTCATAAATCACTTCTCCTCTTTCAATACTCTTTGCAAATTCACGCTCTTTTTCTTGAGCAACACCAAGCAATGGGATCAAAATAATTCCCAAAACAATTCGATACATCATTATTTCATAACTATTTTAACAACCCCTAAATTTTCAATACCCACATAAATATACCCATCAGGCGCTTCTACAACACTTCGCACTCTTCCCATGCCTTCCAGTAATTTTTCTCGTTTTACCACGCTATTATTTTCGATCACCAAGCGCTCTAAATATTGGAATTTTAACGAGCCGACAAGCAAATTCCCCTTCCACGATGGATATTTATCCGATGACACCATTGCCATACCACTGGGAGCGATGGAGGGCACCCAATAAAAAAAGGGCTGTTCCATCCCTGGAAGTGCCGTGTGTTCAGTAAAAGGGGTGCCGCTATAATTAATCCCATAGCTTATTTTTGGCCACCCATAATTTTTTCCTTTTTGAATAATATTAATTTCATCCCCACCTCGCGGTCCGTGTTCATGCGTCCAAATCGCCCCTGTTACTGGATGAACAATCATTCCTTGTGGATTTCTATGTCCATACGAATAAATTGCTTTTTTTGCATTGGGTACATTGACGAAGGGATTGTCTTTAGGAATAGATCCATCGTCATGTAAACGATAAATTTTACCTCCATCGCGGGTAATATCTTGAGGGTTCACATCCCTATTGCCTCGCTCACCAATTGAAAAGTAAAGAAATCCATCACGATCAAAACTAATTCTCGAACCAAAATGTTGGCCTCTTTTCGTATTCGGTGTTGCTTTATACAGCACTTTTTGCTCTTTCAACTGATTATCAACCAGTTTAGCACGCATTATAGCCGTATTTCCTCCTTCTCCTTCCCCTTCAGCAGAGGCATAGGAAAAATAAATCAACTTATTCTTTGAAAAATTTGGATGTAACTCAACATCCATCAACCCACCTTGTCCTCGAACATAAATTTCAGGCAATCCACCGACTTCAATTTTTTGTCCATTGATAACATGTAACAATTTTCCTTCTTTTTCTGTTACCAACAGTGATCCATCCGGTAAAAATGCCATTCCCCACGGATTTTTCATGTCAGAAACCACGGTTTCTACCGTATAATTGATCGTACTCGGGCTTTCTGCTTTTACCGAAGACTCTTCCTGTTGTGCACAGGCACTCAACGAAAAAACCAACAGACTTATTAGAACACATATAGACTTCATAAACTTTTAAATTTTGATCTAAAGATAGGTATTTTGATATAATTAAAGACATTCCTATCCCGGCAATCCAAAAAGGAAAATGACGACTATCTCTTTATTTAATCGAACTCAATTCTGCATTTCACAAAGGTTGTTAACTGTATTGGTTTCTTTTTTTATAGATTTGTTAAATACTCAAATACTCCCCTAGCTCAATGAACCTTATCCTTGAGGAAATATGTAAAAAAAACGAAAAAGTATTTAAAGTCTTTTTTGACAAGCACTATGAAGAGTTAGTCAGGTATGCCAATGGATATCTCTTCGATAAAGAATCTAGCGAAGATATCGTTCAAGAAATCTTTATATACATATGGGAAAATGCGTCTCTGTTAAAAATAAACACCTCCTTAAATGGCTATATACATGCCATGGTTCGCAATCGATGTTTAAACTTTTTAAAATCTATAAAATTAAGCGATAGCTTTGAACTGTTAGATTTTAATATCAACATCATTACAGAACATGTCTTTGATTCTACAACTGAAGAGGAAAAAAAAATAGTGTACCGTCAAATTTTAAAAATTGTAGATGGCCTCCCTGAAAAAATGCAACAGATTGTCAAGCTTAAATTCCTGCATAATTATAAATATAAAGAAATAGCTGAAGAATTGGGAATTTCAATAAATACAGTCAAAACTCAATTAAGGAGGGCGAAATCTAGAATTACCGAACTGGTAACCATGCTTCTCATCTTACTTGAAATAAAGTAAACACACTAAAAAACCCAAAAAACGTAACGTACATCCATACAGCGTAAAAAAAATTACTTTTTTGTCACCCATTCTTATTTATTTTTTGTCTTAAGGTTAAAGCATTATAAAACGAGACGGCTCCATGGATTTCAAACTAATTGTTAAAAAGCTTAACAATACACTTTCTGCAGATGAAGAAATTATTTTTTCTGAATGGTATAACGAGGCTGAGTCCCACAAAGAATATTTCCACAACGTTCAACAAAACTATCTGAATGACCCGCTACATGTCGATATTGAAAATGGATGGAAAGCGATTGAAAAGAAAATAACCCCTCCCAAAAAACGATCTTCAAAGTACTTAAAATACGCTGTTGCTGCCTCAATTTTACTTTTTATTTCTATTCCTTTTTTATTAAAAAAAGACAAAACAGAGCAAACGCACACACCTGCCGTAACCACGATTAACAACACAATTAAAATAGGTACAGATAAAAGCACCTTAACCTTAGAAGACGGCACGGTAGTTAATTTAGAAAAAGGGAAAGAATACATTTCAAATACAGTTCAAAGTGATGGAAAAAAATTAGTATACACCGCGCCGAGTTCAACAAAAAATGAAATTACCTACAATTATTTAACCATTCCGCGAGGGGGGCAATATCACATTGTTTTAGCTGATGGAACAAATGTTTGGTTAAATTCTGAATCTCAATTGCGCTATCCTGTCAGTTTTCCCGAAAACAAAACTAGACAGGTTGAATTAGTCTATGGCGAAGCCTATTTCGAGGTATCTCCTAGTACAAAGCACCAAGGTACTTCATTCAAAGTACGAACTGATTCACAAGAAGTTGAAGTCTTAGGTACGGCGTTCAACATTGCTGCATACAAAGATGATGAGGCCATTTATACCACTTTGGCAGAAGGAAAAATTGCTATTACAAATGGCACCAACCATACTGTACTGCACCCTAATCAACAAGCCATCATTAGGAAAGACACACAAAAATTAAATGTTGTACAAGCTGATGTTTTCTCTGCGACTTCTTGGCGAAAAGGAATTTTCAGTTTCAACGAAATCCCATTAGAAAATATAATGAAAGTGCTAGCGAGATGGTATGATGTAGAAGTTGAGTTTACAGACCCTGCCTTAAAATCAGAACGTTTTTCAGGTATCTTAAGAAAAAATCAACATATCGAAGATATATTAAATTCAATTCAAACCATTATTAACAATGCCTATGTAATAAAAGACAATACGATACTATTCAAATAGTCAAAGGAAAGGGAATGAGGTTTAGAATATCTCACCAAACAAACCTCTAATTCCCCTTATACATTAATTAATAAAAAATTATTAACTAACACATCAAATTTATGAAAATTAAATTAACCAATGGTTTTTCCTTGAAAACGAAAAGCGTGTTTAAAATTACTATGAGACTCATTCTTTTCCTCTTTTGTACAACTGTTTTTAGCTTTTCATCAGAAGGAGTGTTTTCACAAAACACAAAGGTCAAAATTACGTCAAGCAAAACCTTAACAATTGATGAGGTTTTCAACTTAATCAAGCGCGAAACGGATTATAATTTTATCTACAAGTCTAGCATCTTTAAAGATTATCCATTAATCAAAGTAGAAAAAGGGGTAATTAAAGCGAGTGACCTGTTAAAAATGAGTCTATCTCATGGTGAATTTCAATATAAACTTTCGGCTTACAACACCATCGTCATCAAAGAAAAGAAAGTTGATCAACTAACAATAAGAGGAAAAGTAACTGATATCTACGGTACCGCTTTACCTGGCATTACCCTATACATTCTTAATAAAAAACCCACAACCGAAATTATAGATAAAGACCAATTACTCGCTGCAACCGCATCTGATTTAGATGGAAACTTTTCTTTGCGAGGTAAAACAGGAAATTATTTAGTAGCTACAGGGGTTGGATATTCATTTTACGTTCAAGAAATTACAGAAACTCAAGTAGTTTATCCTATAATACTAACAGAGCGGACCAACGATTTAGACGAAGTAGTCATTGTAGGATATGGTTCTAAAAAACGAAAAGACTTAACAGGGTCAGTTGGGTCTATTAAATCTAAAGATATTGAGCAATTAAAAACACAAACAATCGATCAAGCCCTGGTAGGAAAACTTTCAGGAGTTTTTGTTTCTGCACAATCTGGTGCACCGGGAAGTGGTGCTATTGTTCATGTTCGAGGGCTCAGTCAATTAATTGGTGATAATCAACCTTTATATGTTGTAGACGGAGTCCCTATTGTTATAAATCCACAATTTAGCAATGGTAATATTAATGAGAATTCTCAAAATCCCTTGTTGACCATTAACCCTGCAGACATAGAACGTGTAGATGTACTAAAAGATGCTTCATCTGCTGCAATATATGGCTCTAGAGCAGCCAATGGAGTTGTACTCATAACCACGAAGCGGGGTACAAGAAATCAAAAAGCACGGTTCAATTTTTCTTATAACACGACCATGCAAAACCCAGCAAATACCTATGATGTACTCAATGCTTCTGAGTTTAAAAAACGCATCATTGAAAATGGGCTAGAAAATGACATCATCTTTGGTGACGCTGATACCGATTGGCAAGACCAAGTAACCAATAATAACGCTATTTGGAATCAATACAGCATGAATATCTCTGGTGGTAGTGAAAAAATCAACTACCTAGTGTCTGGACATATTAACGATCAAGAAGGCCTTATGGTAGGGAATAAATTTAATCGCTATACATTTTCAACCAGTGTTGATGCAGATCTTAACGATAAATTTAGGGCTGGAACAAACATTAGTTACAACTATGGCAACAATAGACAATCTGCCTTAAATAGCTTAGCAAGCGGGGCCTTTTACCGTCCAGATTTAGCCGTTTTTAATGATGATGGAAGCTATACTACGATTGATTATTCAGGTACCGAATTCCGAAACCCCCTAGGAGATGAGGCTAAAGTAAGAAACAAATCAATTTCCCAAAATGTTTTAGGAACCATTTATGGAGAATATAAATTGCTAGATGGTTTGCGATTTAAATCCCAATTGAGCCTTAACCTCAGCCATGGTTTAAACGACATATTTCACCCTTCATATACCCGACGAGGTTTGGCCAATGGTGCTTTGCTATACGTTCAACACGCTTCTAGTTTAAGTACTTCATGGGCAAACACCTTAAATTTCAATCATACGTTTTCGGAGGCACATACCATTGACGCACTAGCGGGAATTTCATGGGACCATTCAAAATACAATTCAGACACACAAGAATATCTTGGTTTCCCTGATGATGAAATCTTAGTAGATATTAATTCTGCACAAGAACTGCTTAGCAAACGAAGCCAAGCTACACAAACTGCTTTAAACTCGTTATTTGGACGGTTAAATTACAATTACAAAGATCGTTATTTAGCTACTTTTACCGCAAGATACGACGGTTCTATAAAGTTTGGACCAAACAATCGCCGTGGTTTTTTCCCTTCAGTAGCCATCGGATGGAATTTACACAACGAAAATTTTCTAAGCGACCATAAAATCATTAGCCAATTAAAATTACGCGCCAGTTTAGGTCGCACAGGGTCTGACAATCTACCAGCATTTTCCTATTTGGTAAATTATCAATCTAGTGGTGTAAACTCTTACTACAATGGAATCAATGGAATTACCGTAGATGGTGTTCCAAATTTAGACATTCGATGGGAAGAAACAGACCAGTTAGATCTAGGGGTAGAATTTGGCTTGTTTAACGGGCGTGTACAAGGTGAAGTCGTGTATTTCGAAAAGAAAACAAGTGATATAATCTTGTTGGTACCAACAGCCTCACAAACCGGATATTCTAGCTGGAATGCCAATATTGCAGACGTTTCAAATACAGGTTGGGAAATTGAACTCGGAGGTGATGTAATTCGAACCAAAAATTTGCGTTGGAATTCTTCCTTTAACATTTCATTTATAGAGAACAATGTTGATGCATTAAACAACGGATCAACGACGAATTTTGGAAGTTCAGGTATTATTGAAGGAGAACCTATTGGAGTTATTACGGGATACGATGTAGTGTCGATTGCGCAAACTCAAGAAGAAATAGATGCGTTAAATGCAACAGCTCCTAGTGGCACCTACTACGGAGGCTTAACTCAGCCTGGAGATTATATTTTTAGAGATACCGATGAAGATGGTGAAATTACCAATAGTGACATCACTACCCTTGGTGATATTAATCCGAACTATTACGGAGGCTGGAACAACAATGTAAATTATAAAAATTTAGAATTCTCTTTTAACTTCAATTTTGTCCAAGGCAATAAACGAAATTGGACGCGTGGAGCTACCGAATTCGGAACTGTAAGTACCGTTTCTAATGTTACCACCGCCGTTTTTGACACTTGGACACCGACCAACAAAGATGCTACATACGCGCGAATTGGATCGGCTACCCATGGTACATCTACTTCGACAAGTAAAAATGTCGTTGCAGGTGACTATATTAAATTCCGATCAGTTTCTTTAGGGTATAATTTCCCAAAAGAATGGTTGACAAATACAGGCATTGAAAATGTAAAGCTTAGCTTAACAGGAAACAACCTTTTTACCCTTAGCGACTATCCGGGAATAGATCCAGAAAGTGTAGAATCACAACGAGGTGGATCCACAGTCGATTTGAGAAGAGATACTGGTGTGGCCTATCCACAAGCTAAAACTTTTACTATTGGAGTTAATTTAAGCTTCTAATTAATACAAAAACAACAAAATGAAAACAATAAAACACATCTATATTTACATACTAAGCCTTGTTTTTTTAGGCATCTCATCATGTCAATTAGCCGAAGAATTAGACGATTTCAAACCTTTAAATGCCTTGGATGCAAATGATGCAATCATAGACGAATCTACATCTGAATTAGCTTTAGCAGGCGTTTATGCGGGTTTCCACCAACAAAATAGCGGGGTTGGTATTCCTGAAATTTACACCATTCCCTCTTTAATGAGTGGTGTACTCATCAATACGTTCCTTTTTAATAACGATGAAGTTCAAGGTTACGTTAATAACAATCCCCTTTCGGTAAATACTTCGCAAGGATTAGGTGCTTATACGCGAATGTACGACATCATCAATCGAGCCAATTGGCTCATTGAGAAAGATGAAGCACTGACCGACGATAAATTTCCAACACCTGGAAGACGACAAGAAATTATCGCAGAAGCCAAAATGTTACGCGCAACGGCCAATTTTTATTTATTGCGACTTTGGGGACAATTTTATGACAATACTTCTCCGTATGGGATTAGTATTAGAACGGAACCTTCCCGATCTGGTAATGCACTCCCTAGAAGCAGTGTAAGTGATTCTTACGAAGCCATAATTGACGATCTCAATTACGCCATTGCTAATGGTCCCTATTTAAGGGCTAAGTATTACACCAACACTGCGTATGCAAAAGGTTTAAAGGCAAAAGTATTGCTCTATCAAGGCAAGTATGCCGAAGCAGCTACCTTAGCCAAAAGCATTATTGACACACAAGATCCTAACTTCGCTCTAAGTGAAAGCTATGGCGAAATCTTTTTAGACCACTCAACACCAGACTTATTTGATAGTGCTGAAATTCTTTTTGGAACGAAGGGCGAACCCGCAGCAGGGATTGGAATTGGAAATGTTATTGGTACCATTGAGGCTGTTACACCAACCTATATTAATTCTGCCTTAGCGTCTACCGTAATTGCAGGTCAAACCATATCACATGATGCTACGCGCGTTTCCTCGACAGTTATGAGTGGATTTTTTGGCTTTGATAGCTTAAAATCAAACTTTAATTTTTTTCCACCCGCCAATATTTATGAGATGGTCTATCACCTACGAATGGCCGAAATTTACCTTATTTATGCCGAAGCTGACGCGCGCGCAACGAATAGTGTACGTTCTGATGCATTGAATGCACTTAATACTATTCGAGAAAGAGCTGGAGCAACAACCACAGGCAATGACGGCTTTGAAACTTATCCAGCATCGATAACTCTTTCGCAGTTTTTAGAAGCCATACGCATTGAAAAACGTATTGAACTTGGTGTTGAAACAGGTGAAGATTGGTTTGATTTAGTCCGTTACCACTTTGTAGATGGATTTGATGTAACGACCGTAAAACCTTCTGCAACAAACCCAGATAAATACATATTACCTATCGATTATGTGACCATTGAAGCAGGTAAAAATGTGGTAGAACAAAATCCTTCTTACTAATAAATATACCTGTCAATTTCATTCTGCGAAGTGGGCAGGTATTTATTAACTTATTGAAACATGAAAAAACAACTCATCCTATTTTTAAGTATTTTAACCTTACATACAACCTACTCTCAAGATTGTAAAGTCTTATTAAAAACGATTAATGAGACCTACGAAGGTGAGTGTAAAAAAGGCAAAGCCAATGGAAAAGGAAGCGCAACGGGTATTGATACGTACGTGGGCGAATTTAAAAAAGGGCTACCCCATGGTATAGGTACCTATACCTGGAAAGATGGGAGAATCTACGAAGGCTCCTTTGTCAAAGGGAAAAAAGAGGGTAAGGGAAAACTTACGATAAAAACAGATAGTATCATAACGGGGTATTGGAACAAAGATACCTATGTAGGCCTCTTTGAAAAACCCTATAAAAAAATATCAAAATCGCAAAATGTAGCGGACTATTCATTACGAAAAATTCAAGATGATATAAATAATTTGCGTTTTTATGTAAAAACGAATCAAGAACAAGTAAAATACCCCCGTCTTACCATTATTGTAATTTCAGGTCAATACCAAACACAATTAAATTCAAATGACTTTTTAGAACTCACCAATGTCACTTATCCAATAAGACTTAAAGCGAGTTATGGACAAGACTTTATTGAAGTTGAAATTTTTCAATCAGGACTTTGGGAAATCAAAACAGACATTACCTATATCAAAGGATTAAATTAAACGAAGAATGAAAAAATACATCTATATACTTAGCACATTAATTACCATCCAAATATTTGCACAAGAAAATAACTTCAAACTCATTGGGAACTTCTCTAATATTAAAGATGCCGATTCTATTTTTATCTGTAATGTGGTAAAAAAAGAATTAGTTCCTTTTGCTAAAACGAATGTTGTAAATGGAAAATTCACCTTAACTGGGTATGTGCCCTATGAGCACGGTTATTACACCATGGTTACTACGCACGGTAAAGACACCCTTTACGGAAATCTTTTTATAGAGAAAAGAACGGTCAACTATTCGGGATTGTTTACAAAATATCCCATTTTCAATATTAAAGGGGGCCTATATGCCGCGAAAATTTACGCAGGTCATAAAGACCCTAGGTATGGAGCATTACGGAAACAAGTCATGGAAATGGAAGCTAAAGAGACCACTGATGAAGAGAAATTAACCTTGCAAAAACTACAACAAAAGCTTGGTTCTTACATGTTCTCTGTAAATAAAAACTGGTTCAACAAGTCTCATCCAACCTATCAACTATACACGCTCTACGAATTTGACCCAAGGACTAATTTTGATGAATTTGAAAAAGCAGCAACCACATTTACCTCGAACTTTCCTGACCATCCCGAAGCAATGGGTATTGGTTTCGCTTATGAATATTACAAAAAAGAGAAAACCAAAAAAGAAGCTGGATTATCGAGAAAATCACGTGTAGGAACCCCGTATACCGATGTAACTTCCGTCGATATAAATGGAAAAACCCATACCCTTTCAGAGATTTTAAAAACCAATAAACTCGTACTTTTAGACTTTTGGGCATCTTGGTGCGGACCTTGTCGTGCAGAATTTCCACATTTACGCATTGCCTACGATGAATACAAAGATAAAGGTTTTGAAATTTATGCTGTCTCTCTTGACGATAGTAATAACAAATGGCGTAAGGCTTTAAAAGAAGAAAAAACTACCTGGATAAATACCATTGATACTCAAGCGTGGAAATCTCAAAGTGAGAAAGATTATGAGTTTAATGGTATTCCTTATAATATTTTAGTTAATGCAGAAGGGATCATAGTTGGTGAATCATTGCGAGGAAAAGATTTAGAAAAAATCTTGATGAAAGAATTTACCGACTAACTATATTTCACGAGCGGCTATGAAAGAAAGCTTTCAACAAGTTACATCGGCTCGTGACTCCCTAAATTCTCGTTTTTCACCGTTTTATCAACACTACGGTAGTCATACAACGCAAGTCGTTGACATTCGTTGTTTTCAAAGGTTCAACAAAAGTCAACTTATGCATTTTCATAACTTCAGAAAGCAACGATTTAGTCAACAGAAAACGATGCGTTTTATCAGGTAAAAAATATACACCATTGCCTTTTGGCACCACTTTATCAGCAATACCAATATCCGAAGTCATTCGGATAAACAAATGTCCCTTAGGCTTGAGTACACGCACTAATTCTGAAAATTGTTGTTTAAAATGATCTTCACTTTTTGCAAAATGTAGCACAGCAGAACAAATAACATGGTCAAAATAGGCATCATCAAAGGGAATTTGCTCTAAATTCGCCACCTGAAAATTTTGGGCGCTTGTTGGATATTTTTCTTTTACCACATGGATTCGATCCTTGAGTTTATCAATTCCGTAAACGGTCATCCCCTGCGCTAAAAACCAATGAATATTCCGACCATGGCCACACCCTGCATCTAAAATTAGATCCTTTAGCGCATAGCGATTTTTTAAAATTTGATCAAAAATATAGATATCAATTTTTGCACCTACTTGTTGTTTGAGATTCGTTAGAGGGGTCATTTTCTCACTTCGTTTATGGTTATTTTTAAAAACACCAAAATAACCAAAGTAAACTAATTAACAGAAGACTAAAACACCTATTTGTCATTCCTTTACTTCTACCCTATTCATACTAAAGTTACAACCTATTCTATTCGTTCAATGACTTCTTCATTGGAAATACTCCATACCTAGAAATGGCTATCCGTTTTCTTCCGGCGATATTTTATAAGCATCCCATTGCAATTAAAGCAACGTTGAAGTCAAAATCAGCCAAACAAAACCCAACCATCACGCTTACAATTGATCTAGCTAACTCCAATTAAAAAGAGAGCAAGCAGCTATGTTAAGCCAAGATTTTTATTTCCAATTTATTAAATAACGTACCCCTATTAAGGTAACCTATCATAGAATTTTATATTTATCCATCGAATCGTTATGAATATTTAAGTTAAATTTTATAGTTTTGCCGACCTTACTAGGTTAAGAAAGTTATTTTCGACTATACCCTGTAGGCACCTGCAGATTTCAGCTTAGAAATCAAAGGGAAAACTTAGTAATATAGATGTTCTTTAAGTTATAAATTATTTAGTTTCGGGATGTAGCGCAGCCCGGTAGCGCACACGGCTGGGGGCCGTGGGGTCGCAGGTTCAAATCCTGTCATCCCGACTAAATTAAAAATGATTTGCAAGAGCAAATCATTTTTTGTTTATAAGCACGTCAAAAGCCTTGTTTTTGTAAGGGCATGTAAACAAAAAATATAAAGGCGTCAGCCTGCATTTTAATTTGCCATGAGGGTTTTATAGGATTCTGTAAATCCTGTCATCCCGACTAAATTAAAAATGATTTGCAAAAGCAAATCATTTTTTGTTTATATGTACGTCAAAAGCCTTGTTTTTGTATGGGCATGTAAACAAAAAATGTAAAGGCGTCAGCCTGTATTTTTAATTTGCCATGAGGGTTTTATAGGATTCTGTAAATCCTGTCATCCCGACCATTAAAAGCCTAAAAATCTTCGATTTTTCAATTTTTTTTTCATTTACGACGTTCCCAGCGTTCGTTGAGCATAAGCTAAAAAATAATAAAGCCATAAAACTACTTTTCGAGGTTTTGGCTTTTAATGAGTATCATCCCTTTTTGAGGGTATACTACTAAAAAATAAAAAAGCGACTAAGGTTTAACTTGCCGCTTTGCATGTTTTCACAACGGAATAATCCTTATTGTGAATTGCTTTCAGGCGACTAAATTAATAATAAATAAGCAATATAAAAAGGGGAAAATTCCCCTTTTTTATTTGAAAGATTTTTCTGTACTTGTAGGTTCTTTTTTTAATACTAGCTCAAATATGAAAAAAATACTTGGATTAGATTTAGGAACTGCATCTATAGGATGGGCATTGGTAAACGAATCCGAAAGTAAAGACGAAAAATCTTCAATTATAAAAATGGGAGTTAGAGTAAACCCTTTAACTACTGATGAAAAAACGGATTTTGAAAAAGGAAGACCTTTATCAACAAATGCAAATCGAACGTTAAAACGTGGAGCGAGACGTAATTTACAACGCTACAAACTGCGCCGTGAAAAACTTATTGAGGTTTTAATCAACCATGGTTTTATAACAAAAGACACCCCTTTAACCGAAGTTGGTAGAAACACTACACATCAAACTTTGCGATTACGCGCAAAATCTGCTCGAGAAAAAATAGATTTAGAAGATTTTGCTCGTGTTTTATTAGCTATAAATAAAAAACGTGGTTATAGGAGTAGTCGAAAAGCCAATAATGAAGAGGAAGGACAAACAATAGATGGTATGTCTGTTGCTAAAACATTGTATGAATACAACCAAACGCCAGGACAATATGTTCTAGAATTATTAAAAAATGGTAAAAAGTACATTCCAGACTTTTATCGTTCAGATTTACAAGCCGAATTCGAAAAAATTTGGAATACTCAAAAAAAATACTACCCCAACATTTTAACACAAGAATTGTATAAAACCCTACAAGGCAAAAACAAAGGAGCTACGTGGACAATTTGTCAAAAGACATTTAATATTCAAGGCATAAAACTAGAAGGAAAAGCTGCTGAACAAAAATTAAAACGTTACGAATTACGGGCAGCGGCTCTGGTAAAAAAACTAGATTTAGAACATTTAGCTATTGTTTTACAAGAAATAAACAATAATTTAAACCAGTCGAGCGGTTATTTAGGAGCGATTTCAGACCGCAGTAAAGAACTTTATTTTCATAAAGAAACTGTAGGTGAATACCTATACAAACAATTACTGAAAAATCCACATACATCACTCAAAAACCAAGTATTTTACCGACAAGATTATTTAGATGAGTTTGAAAAAATTTGGGAAACACAAGCTAAGTATCATCCGCAATTGACTAACAAATTAAAAAAAGAAGTCCGTGATATTATCATTTTTTATCAGCGTAAATTAAAGTCTCAAAAAGGATTATTGAGTTTTTGCCAATTTGAAAGTTGGGAACAAACTTATATAGAAAAAGAAACAGGAAAAACCAAAACACGAACTGTAGGTAATCGTGTTATTTCTAAATCATCTCCCTTATTTCAAGAATTTAAAATTTGGCAGAACTTAAATAATTTAGAATTCATAAATACTTCAAAAGGAGAGATCATTAAAATTGCAGAAATAGATGATGATATACGTGAAACTATTTTTAGTGAACTTAATGTAAGAGGGGATTTAAAACCTACACAAATATTAAAAATTCTGTCTAACTTTATCCCTATTGGCAAAACTTCAGCGTGGAAATGTAATTTTGAGCAAATTGAAGGCAATCGTACCAACGCTTCACTATACGATGTATATCAGAAAATTGCAGAATACGAAGGCTATGGTTTTGATTGGAACAAAAAAAACGCAAGACAAATAAATGAGGAATTAAAAACGATATTTCCAGAAATAGGTATAGACCCTTCAATTTTAGATTTCAATGCTGAATTAGAAGGAGCTGACTTTAACAATCAAACCAGTTATCAACTATGGCATTTGCTTTATTCAGCAGAAGATGACGTTAAAATTTCTGAGGAAGACAAATTAGTGTATGGCAACACAAATGTAGCGTTAAAAAAGAAACTACATAGTAAGTACGGTTTTAAGCCTAATTATGCCGCATTACTCGCAAATATATCATTACAACAAGATTATGGCAATCTATCAACGAAAGCTATCAAAAAAATAATCCCCTATTTAAAAGCGGGGAACATCTATTCTAAAGCTTGTGATTTAGCAGGTTATAACCATTCAAACAGTTTCACAAAAAGAGAATTTGAAAACCGTGAGTTAAAGCCCAAATTAGCGCTCCTTAAGAAAAATAGCTTGCGTAATCCAGTGGTTGAAAAAATATTAAATCAAATGGTTAACGTCATCAACCAACTTATTGATACGTATGGCAAACCAGATGAAATACGTATAGAACTTGCACGCGAACTTAAAAAAAACGCGAAAGAACGTGCTGAAATGACAAAAGGTATTGCAGCAGCTACGCGTATAAATGATGATATTAGAAAAACAATCACGAAGGAATTTGGGATCCCCAATCCAACGAAAAGTGATGTTGTACGCTATAAATTATGGTTAGAATTAGAGCCAAGAGGATTCAAAACATTATTTACCAATAAATACATTCCTAAAAACAAACTATTTTCAAAGGAAATCGACATCGAACATATCATTCCTAAAGCCCTCTTATTTGACGATTCATTTTCTAACAAAACATTAGCTTACCGAAACACCAATTTAAAAAAAGCTAATCGTACAGCGTACGATTTTATATCAAGTGACTATCACTCTGAACTAGAAAATTATGTAGAACGTGTCTCCAGTTTATACAATGATGGCAAAGGTACTATTTCAAAAGCTAAAAGAAATAAGTTATTATTAACCCAAGCCAAATTACCCGAAGGATTTATAGAACGCGATTTACGCAACAGCCAATACATTGCAAAAAAAGCAAAAGAGATTTTACAAGATTTGGTTAGAACCCCTATAGTTTCAACATCTGGCCGTATCACGGATAAACTCAGAGAAGATTGGGATTTAATCAATGTGATGAAAGAACTGAATATGCCAAAATACAAAACTTTGGGCTTAACCGAATTTGAAGAACGGCTAGACAAAGGAAGCCAAAAACTAAAAAAAGTTGAAGTTATTAAAGATTGGACAAAACGTAACGACCATCGTCATCACGCCATAGATGCTTTAACAGTAGCCTTTACTACCCATAACCATATTCAATATTTAAACAATTTGAATGCATCAGTAGACAAAAAAAGTGCGCTATATGGTATAAAAAATAAAATTACTTATAAAAATGAAGAGGGAAAACGAAAGTTTAAAAAACCAATGCCCAACTTTAGAACAGAAGCTAAAAAGCATATTGAATCTGTATTAATAAGTTTTAAAACGAAGAACAAGGTAGTCACACGGAATATTAACAAGACTAAAAAGAAAAATGAGGTTTACAAAAAATTAGAACTTACACCAAGAGGTCAATTACATAAAGAAACGGTTTATGGAAAACGTAAAAAAGCATTAGAAAAGCCTACAAAACTAAATAAGAAATTTAATCTTGAGCAGGCTCATCTAGTCATCGATACAACACAACGAGATTTAGTCATTGAACACTTAGTAAAATTTGACAACAAACCTGAACTCGCTTTTGATACAAAAACACTCAAAAAAGAACCTATATTATTCAAAAACGAGCCTTTAAAGGAGGTTTTATGCTTTGAAGAAATTTTCACAATTAGAAAAGATATAACCCCAGAAAACTTTAAGGACGTTAAAACAATTCATAAGGTTGTCGATTTAAAAGTACGCCAAATTTTATTAGATAGATTAACAGAATTCAAAGGCAACCCAAAAGAAGCTTTTTCAGATTTAGAAAAAAATCCGATCTATTTAAATAAGGCCAAAGGAATTACAATAAAAAGAGCAACGATAACGGGCGTAACCAATGCTGAACCATTGCACTATAAAAAAGATCATTTAGGTAAGGTTATTTTAAATGACGACAACCTTAAAGAAGCTGTTGATTTTGTGAGTACTGGTAACAACCATCACGTTGCCATCTATGAGGATGCCAATGGGAATTGGCAGGAACAAATAGTTTCCTTTTTTGAAGCAGTTACCAGAGTAAATCAAGGAATTCCTATAATAGATAAAACCTACAACAAAGAACTGGGTTGGCGGTTTTTATTTACAATGAAACAAAATGAGATGTTTGTGATTCCCGCTCAAGGTTTTGACCCAAAAGGAATTGATTTGTTAGATGAAAAGAATTATAATCAAATTAGCCCATATTTATATAGGGTACAAAAAATAGCCACAAAAAATTATATGTTTAGACACCATCTAGAAACTACAATTAATAATAATCTTGATTTTACCTATAAACATTTTCAATCTACAAGAGTTTTACAAGGAATAATTAAAGTTAGAATCAATCATATAGGTAAAATAGTTCAAGTTGGAGAATATTAATTATGATAAAGCGTACTTTATTTTTTGGTAATCCAGCTTATTTAAGTACCCAAAATGAACAGTTAGCGGTTACCTATCCGGATGACGATAAAGCAGAAAAAACCATTCCCATAGAAGATGTGGGCTATATAGTGCTTGAACATCCGCAAATTACCCTAACCACAGGACTGTTAATGAAATTAGTACAAAATAAAACTGCAGTAATCACCTGTGACAAGCAGCATTTACCCTCTGGATTTTTACAGCCGTTGGTAGGCCATAGCGAACAGACCGAGCGTTTTCGATATCAGCTCGATGCAAGTGTCCCGCTTAAAAAAAACTTATGGAAGCAAACCGTTATTCAAAAGATAGAGAATCAAGCGGCACACTTTTTACTACACAAAAAAAATGCACTCCGACTGAAAAGATATGCCAAGGAAATCAAGTGTGGAGCTATGGGAAATCAGGAAGCATTGGCCGCCGCTTTTTATTTTCAAAATTTGTTTGACCTTGATGATTTTAGCCGAAATCAAAAAGGAATCCCTCCCAACAACTTATTGAATTATGGATATGCCATTTTACGAGCGGTAGCGGCAAGAGCCCTTGTAAGTAGTGGCTTAATACCTTCATTGGGAATTTTTCATCACAATAAATACAATGCCTTTTGCTTGGCAGACGATGTAATGGAACCATACAGGCCGTTTGTGGACCTGGTGGTTTACGATATTGTTGCAAGTGGTTGCAATTTCGAAGAACTGAATACAAACATTAAATCTGAGTTATTGATGATTCCTGCAATGGACGTGGTCATTGACGGAAAACGAAGTCCACTAATGAATGCCATGAGTCGCACCACAGCAAGTTTGTATGAATGTTTTGAAGGGACGCGTCGAAAAATTCTATATCCAGAATTTACATTCTAATCTACAGTTTTTATCGTAATAATATGGCGATTAACAATGAAATCCTATTTAACCCGGTTAAACCAATACAGAAGCATGTGGGTGCTTGTATTTTTTGATTTACCAACAGAAACGAGACAAGAACGAAAGGCAGCAAGTCGCTTTCGAAAAGACCTTTTAGACGACGGATTTGGCATGTTTCAATTTAGTATTTACACGCGCTTCTGTCCTAGTAGAGAAAATGCTGCGGTTCATATTAAGCGGACCAAAAATGCCCTTCCCAAAAAAGGAAAGGTATGTATCATGCAAATAACCGACAAACAATTTGGCATGATGGAATTGTTTCATGGTCAAAAAGAAGCCAATTTAGAACCGCCTTCTCAACAGCTCGAACTGTTTTAGGATTCATAATGTTACCTAAACAAAAACCTTGCCTGCCTAATTTTGTGAAAATCGTACATCCTAGCTCCCCACCTAAAAAACAGGATGCCAACCTTTTACAGAAAGCATCCTGTGAATCATCACTAAAATAGTAATTCTGAAAGCAATTCACAACTTAGCGTCCTCGGTGTATTTTATAAGCGCGCCTGTGAATCATCACTAAAATAGTAATTCTGAAAGCAATTCACAACTAGGCTCTCATCCTCATCAAAGCAACACACCTGTGAATCATCACTAAAATAGTAATTCTGAAAGCAATTCACAACACAATTGCTGACGATCAAGAAGGGGACGTTCCTGTGAATCATCACTAAAATAGTAATTCTGAAAGCAATTCACAACAGATTGATAGTACAGGGAAAGGAGACTCCGCCTGTGAATCATCACTAAAATAGTAATTCTGAAAGCAATTCACAACGCGCATCATAAGCATATCTGCAAAGTCAGGCCTGTGAATCATCACTAAAATAGTAATTCTGAAAGCAATTCACAACACACGGACTATTAGAAAGTTGGATAGTCACCTGTGAATCATCACTAAAATAGTAATTCTGAAAGCAATTCACAACGTATAGTTAGGGTCATAATTTAATCTTCACCCTGTGAATCATCACTAAAATAGTAATTCTGAAAGCAATTCACAACGCAGCAGCCAAAAAAGAAATTGGCGCAATTCCTGTGAATCATCACTAAAATAGTAATTCTGAAAGCAATTCACAACATTTGAAGTCGACACCGTAGAGCCACCGCTCCTGTGAATCATCACTAAAATAGTAATTCTGAAAGCAATTCACAACAAAAATTAAATACATAAACGCCGTTGATTCCCTGTGAATCATCACTAAAATAGTAATTCTGAAAGCAATTCACAACATTACTGCCAACGTTAATCGTACAACATTACCTGTGAATCATCACTAAAATAGTAATTCTGAAAGCAATTCACAACGGGCCGGATCTCGTTAATTCGGCCCCTTAACCTGTGAATCATCACTAAAATAGTAATTCTGAAAGCAATTCACAACTAATATAGTTTCTAATAAAATACCTTTATCCTGTGAATCATCACTAAAATAGTAATTCTGAAAGCAATTCACAACTATACGTATGTTGAGTATAAAGTTATTAACCCTGTGAATCATCACTAAAATAGTAATTCTGAAAGCAATTCACAACACATATCATTTTCCACTCCTCCAAGGTGTCCTGTGAATCATCACTAAAATAGTAATTCTGAAAGCAATTCACAACCCATACTGTATACAATAAAAATTAGTCCGTCCTGTGAATCATCACTAAAATAGTAATTCTGAAAGCAATTCACAACAGAATTGCCATTGAAAAGCAGGGATTCGATCCTGTGAATCATCACTAAAATAGTAATTCTGAAAGCAATTCACAACGTTGAGATATTAGACTTAATTGCATTAAGTCCTGTGAATCATCACTAAAATAGTAATTCTGAAAGCAATTCACAACAGACGGTCAAGTAGACACTAATAAAGATGCCTGTGAATCATCACTAAAATAGTAATTCTGAAAGCAATTCACAACAAAAAGTATTTTACTATTTATTAATTAAAGCCTGTGAATCATCACTAAAATAGTAATTCTGAAAGCAATTCACAACTAAGTCAGCGTGTGCGGTTGTTTCATCACCCCTGTGAATCATCACTAAAATAGTAATTCTGAAAGCAATTCACAACCATGAACAGTTGTTCATTTTTATCCTGCTTCCTGTGAATCATCACTAAAATAGTAATTCTGAAAGCAATTCACAACCAACTCCATTTTGATTGCTTTTCGCTATTTCCTGTGAATCATCACTAAAATAGTAATTCTGAAAGCAATTCACAACATCTTTAATTTTACTTTTTAAATGTTCCTTCCTGTGAATCATCACTAAAATAGTAATTCTGAAAGCAATTCACAACCCCTCATAAATATCTACTCCATTTTTGTCGCCTGTGAATCATCACTAAAATAGTAATTCTGAAAGCAATTCACAACATGCAAAGTTTCGTGTTCTCCTTTTCCTACCTGTGAATCATCACTAAAATAGTAATTCTGAAAGCAATTCACAACCCCAATCTTCCTTTAATAATTGAGTCAAGTCCTGTGAATCATCACTAAAATAGTAATTCTGAAAGCAATTCACAACCAAACTCTATCGCTTAAATTCATTCCCGCCCCTGTGAATCATCACTAAAATAGTAATTCTGAAAGCAATTCACAACTATAATTGCATCAGAATGAATCTCGTAAACCTGTGAATCATCACTAAAATAGTAATTCTGAAAGCAATTCACAACTCTCTTTTGTTTTCATAGTCCACAAACGGCCTGTGAATCATCACTAAAATAGTAATTCTGAAAGCAATTCACAACAAGGCATCTATTGTAAAACCATCTCCGTTACCTGTGAATCATCACTAAAATAGTAATTCTGAAAGCAATTCACAACAGGCAAATGCTACCGCTTTTTTAAAAAAGCCCTGTGAATCATCACTAAAATAGTAATTCTGAAAGCAATTCACAACTGAAAAAGAATTTGCTTAACAATGTCCTCCCCTGTGAATCATCACTAAAATAGTAATTCTGAAAGCAATTCACAACGCCATATACGCTTTCTATTTTCGTTTATGTGTACAATATAGGAGCATCATAAACAGCGGATTATTCTTAAAACCCTTTCGAATAATTTTAAACGCATTTCGCACATGTGATTCTACCGTTTTAATGGATAGATCCAATTGTGATGAAATTTCAGTATTCTTAATCCCTTTTTGTTTTAATTCAAGAACTCGTCTACTCGCTGGCGGTAACTTTTGAATTATCTTATTTAGCTGTTCTATTTTCAAATCTTGTATAGAATCATCTTCTATAAATGTCATTTCAAGCGCTTCGGATGTTAAGCTTAAAATTAATTTGTTTTCACGCACTAAATTTCGGTGCATTTGCAAGAAATTATTGTACCCCATTTTAAAGAGATAACTTTTTAAAGAAGATTTGATCTCAATCTGTGCTCTTTTTCGCCATAAAGTAACAAACGTCATTTGTGCTAAGTCTTCAGCCGTGGATAAATCTCTTGTAAAACTTCTCAAATAACTACAAAGAGGCTCATAATAGAGCTCAAATATGGCTTTAAATGCTTTTTCATCTCCTTCTTTTATTTTAGCCAAATAATCAGTCACAATGCTTCTAATGATAATAACCAGCGGGTGAAGATAAACAAATTATTTTTTAATTAAAAAATGTTTAAGGGTAAATGATTTTTTTTGCATCATAATAGTGAATAATTAAATTTTACATTGAAAAATATAATAATTAAATATCTATATGGTGATATTACGGATCATGAATTAAAGGTTTTAAAGGTATGGCTTGAAAACCCAAAAAACCATAAGAAATTCAAAAAACAAGTCCGTTTATTCTATTTAGTTAATGACCGACCTACATCGCATAATCTTGATAAGATTTACACTGAGCTTATGGCTAAAATAAATCCCACAAGTATGCATAAAAAGAAAACGCGTACATACATTCCAATGTGGGTGAAATATGCAGCTGCTGCTTGCGTGATTGTTGCAGCAACCTATGTATATACAGAATCTCTTTCACAACCTACTGCAGAAGATGTCATTTCGGACACTGATATTCCTTTTGGTACCGATAAAGCAACCCTTACCCTATCAAATGGAGCCTCAGTCTCTTTAGAGAAAGGAAAGCCATTTAAGAATATGTTTGTTGAAAGTAACGGAGAACAACTTGTCTATAAAAAACAAAGTACACCCACAACGGGTGAAATTGAATATAATTACTTAACGATTCCACGAGGAGGTCAGTTTTACATGCAAATGGATGACGGTACTAAAGTGTGGCTTAATTCAGAATCCAAAATAAAATATCCTGTGAATTTTATCCCAGGACAAACACGTATGGTTGAATTAATTTACGGTGAGGCTTATTTTGATGTATCAGAAAGTACCAAACACAATGGAGATGCCTTTGCCTTAAAAACCAACGAACAAACCATTACGGTTTTGGGAACAGAATTTAATGTAAAAGCATATCGTGACGAAACGGAAATTCTCACTACCTTAGTAAAAGGTTCTATTGAAGTTGGAAATAGTATTGAAAATGAACTACTTCAACCGGGTCAACAATCCAAACTTTCACAATCAGACAACACCTTTAAAGTATATGCCGTTCAAGTAGACGATGAAATTGCTTGGAGAGATGGAATGTTTAGTTTTATTAACAAACCGCTTAAAGACATTATGAAGGTTTTGTCACGTTGGTATGATTTAGACATCGCTATTGCAGATCCCGACATTGAAAATATCGGATTTACCGGAGTCTTAAATAAGAAACAATCAATTGTCAATATTTTAGAGGCAATCCAAAGTACAAATAATATGAAATATCAATTTAACAATAAAAGTCTAATAATAAAAAAAAGGGAATAAAATACACACCTCTCACAGCCTGTCTTATTCCCCCAAGTGTGATTAATTAAATGTTTAACTAACCAAAATGCAAATTTATGGAAAATAATTTTACGAACGTACTTTTCTTATTTCGGAAAAGGTTTCTAACTATCGTCATGAAGACTTTCTTTTTACTTTTTTGCACCACCCTTTTGAGCTTTGCTCCTAAAAGTGGTTTCTCGCAAAATGCAAAAATAAAAATTGAAACAGATCGATTCGCTTCTGTCGATGAAGTATTCAAAATGATCAAAGAACAAACCAATTACACCTTTATATACAGGGCTAATTTGTTTGAAGGTTATCCAAAAGTATCTTTAAAGAGAGGTACGATACGTGCAAATAAATTACTAGAGAAAACACTTTCTCAAGGAAATTTTATTTGTGACTTTTCTGCGGATAAGACCATTCTGATTAAAGGGAAACCAACCGTACCGGTTGAAATTCCCGAAGTAATAGAAGTCTTACAACAGTCTATAAAAGGAACCGTGGTTGACGAGAGAGGTGAGCCACTTCCAGGAGTAAACGTAATTGTTAAAGGATCTAAAATAGGTACTTCAACGGATTTTGATGGTAAATACCAACTCAATTTAAGAAACAGCGATGAAAATACTATTTTAGTTTTCAGTTATGTAGGGTATGAAAATCAAGAAATTAAGATTGGTACTAAAACCACGATTGATTTAAAAATGGTTCCAAATCTAGCAGGACTTGACGAGGTGGTTGTTATTGGATATGGTACATCTAAAATTAAAGACGCAACTGGGGTAATCTCTAGAATTAGTGCAAAAGAAATTGAAAATTCCCCCATGGGTTCTAGTGTTGAGAGTTTACTACAAGGTAAATCTGCAGGGGTAAACGTTCAAATTCAATCTGCATCACCAACGTCTCCAATTAGTGTAATTATTCGTGGAGCTTCATCACTTTCAGGAGATAACCAACCATTATGGGTAATTGACGGTGTACCACAGTACTCTTCAACAACTTCTGGGAATATTGCAAATACCTTATATAACTTAAACCTAAATGACGTTAAAAGTATTGACATTTTAAAAGATGCCTCTGCTACTGCCGTTTATGGTTCTAGAGCTGCCAATGGTGTGGTTATTGTAACCACTAAAAAAGGAGTTGCTGGAATGAAACCAATTTTTGAAATCTCTTCAAGAGTTGGTGTTCAGGTTATGGATTTTAACGAATATCAATACTTTGAAGCTGATGAATACATTGCTTTCGCTGATGCAGCTGCAAGAGAACTCGTAATGGCTAGACCTGGATTCGATTATTTTTCACGTAAATATTTAGATCAACAAGCGTTTTTTGATTTGAACACAAGTGAATATGATAAATCAGATTTACAAATTCTACCAGGAGCCTACTTTGAGGGTAACACCAATTGGCAAGATGAAATGACTCAGAATCCTGTGGTAATGCAACACGATTTTTCTGTACGTGGAGGTTCTGAAAAAACAACCTATTTTGTATCCTTTAATTATAAAGATATGGAAGGGATTGTTAAATCAGGAAAAAGTGAATTATACGGAGGACGTGTAAATCTCGATACGAGAATCAGTAACGATGTAAAATTCGGCTTAAACTTAAGTGGAAGTACACGTAACTCTGATGATAAAGACTATATGCTTACCGTATTAAAGAAAGTTCGTCCGGATATCCCAGCATTTAATGACGATGGAACCATCTTCACAAGAGATCCATATACAGAGAATCCGTACACTACGTTAAAAAACACCCAAGCTGGAAAAGGTATTACCTTTAATGGGACTGCCTTTTTGGAAATAGGAATTACGGATGGTCTTGAATTTAAAACTGCTTTCACCAATAACTATACCGATAGTCAAAATTTAAATTATGACAGAGCAGGAAGTACCTTTAACTATAATGGAAGTAGAAGTTGGTCAAACAGCAAGGCTTCCTTAAACGTTTGGGAGAATACCTTGACCTATGCCAAAATGATTAATGATAAGCATGATGTTAGAGCTTTAGCGGGGTATTCTATGGAAAACAGTATTGTTAGAAGATATTCTATGAGTGCTACAAACTTTCCTGATGATGACATTTTGAATAATTTTGGTTCTGCCGCATCAATTGGATCTATCAATGAAACCCAAACAGAGAATGCGTTAATCTCTCAGTTTGCTCGTTTACACTATAAATTTGACGATCGATATATTATTTCTGGAACTATTCGTAGAGACGGATCATCGCGTTTTGGAGCTGACAAACGCTGGGGGATATTCCCTTCAGGTGCTGCTGCTTGGTTGGTGTCAAGTGAGAAATTCATGCAAAATGAAAGTATTACGAAATATGTAAATTATTTAAAACTTAGAGCTTCTTTAGGTTTATCAGGATCACAAAATCTCGGTAACTTTGACTGGATTACACAAGTAGGCTCTACACGGTATAATGAAAACCCAGCGATTCAACCATCTTCTATTGGAAATCCAAATTTACAATGGGAACAAACTCAAATGTTTGATCTCGGATTAGACTTTGGATTATTAGACGATCGTATTTATGGATCTGTTGGAATCTACCAAAAGAAAAGTGATGAACTTATTTATAGTTCTCCATTAGCACCGAGTTCCTCTTTTAGCAGTATAACCTCGAATGTAGCATCTATAAAAAATGATGGTTTCGAATTTGACATTAAATATGACATCTTACGTACGGCTGATCAACGTCTTACTTTCGATTTCAATTTTGCAAAAAATGTAACGAAAGTAACTAAAATTAATGGCCAAACTAAAGAATTATTATTTCCTAGCTCATATACTACCTATATTAAAATGGAAGAAGGTGATGAAACTGGACAATGGTATGGTTTTCAAACAGCTGGTAGATTTTATGTAACTGCTGAGGACGCAATTGCCATGCAAGGACGTACAGAATCCGGACTAACCACTTCGTTCAATAGTGCACAAGAAACTAAAGGTGACCTTATATATATTGACCAAGACGGAGATGGGAAAATCACCAATGACGACAGAGTTAACTTAGGAACATCAGTACCTAAAGGCTTTGGTGGATTTGGATTGACCTATCGATATAAAAGTTTTATGATTAACGCCGCCTTTACTTATGCATATGGCCACACAAGACTATGGCAATTGCCAATGTCTGATGTAGGATATGTTGGAAACTACAATCAAAGTAACTTGATTGCAGGGGAAAGCACCATTGTAAAAAGTCCGTATGAAGCATCTTATCCAAGAATGACTCAATATGGAGTTGGACGTAACAATAAGTTTTCTGATTTCTATTTACACAGTGCATCCTATTTACGTTTGAATGCATTGAATATGACCTACAAATTACCGACAAAATTCTTTAAGAATATGTTAATTAATGGAATCGATTTAACATTCCAAGCAACCAATGTATTTACGTTTACGAAGTATCCAGGGTTTGACCCACAAGGGAACTGGACCTCTTCGTCTATTGGATCTGGTATGGCTGTAGATGCTAGTACCTATCCATCAGCGCAAATTTATAATCTTGGAATTAAAATTAACCTCCAGTAAAAAATGCAACACATGAAAAAATTATTTTATATATCGTTTATAACACTATTATTTAGTGTTAGTTCATGCTCTGATTTTCTCGATAGGGAACCGAGCTTTTCATTGAATGAGACAAATGCCATTACCAATTTTAGTAAAGCAGAAGCAGCTATAGGTGGAGTTTATGCTACGTTTAGATCAGACAACTGGTCTGGATCTCTCTATGTAGCCTTAGCTTCTAAAGCTGGTTTTGTTAATTGGAAATCTGGAGAATATGCCATGGAATATAGCCAGGATAATAATCCAGGTAGTAGCTATTGGAGTGCTTTTTACGGAAGTTTAAATGCCGCAAATTTCGCCATTAATGGAGCAACTAATTTACCTGAGGCTTCCGTACCTAGTGAAGCTGCTCGGGAAGCCTTAATTGCTGAAGGACGTTGTTTACGTGCTTGGATAAATGCCAATCTTTTGTGGAATTTCGCGCACTGGTGGGCAGATGATTCTGATGAATATGGAATTTTATATCGTGATCAAGTTGTGGATTTAGGAAATGTTGAGAAAGCTCGATTAACGGTAGGTGAAAGTTATGCAAAAATTTATGAGGATTTAGATTACGCAATTGCGAACCTACCTTCATTTACTAGTCCACGTACGGTATCAAAAGAATTTGCAAAAGTTCTTAAAGCTAAATTATTACTCTACAGAGGCGGATACAACGACAATACTGCTGAACTCAATGAAGCACTTACCTTAGTAAATGATGTGTTAAACTCAAGCCCTGCAGGTTTTTCAATGCAAGAAGATTTAGCACAAGTGTATGAAGATTCATGGGATTCTCAAGAAAATTTATTTGTTCGTTATTTAGATGACAATGGTAGAAGAAGCTACGATGCAGGATATTGGTATGCATATGGGTTAGCCCAAATTGTTGGAGATCGATTACCATTAGGTCCAGGAGAAACATTAACAGCAGGTCTTGAATTTGGTCTAGATTGGTTTAAAGCAGACCCAAGATGGGATATCGTAACGGGTGAAGTTCGAGGAGCAGAAACATGGGATAATACCATGTACTACACATGGCCAAAACTTACGCGTTTAGGACGTTATGCAGGTCAACAAGCTTCACCACCAAACGAAAAATACGCAGCTTATTACTTCAGATATCCTGAATTATATATCATGAAAGCTGAATTGTTAGCAAGAACAGGAGCATCTATTGCCGATGCCATCGCTCCGATCAACACGATGCGTTCAATTCGAACTAACCCTGTTTTACCAGCATTAAACCCAGGTTCACAATCAGAACTTATGGACCTCATTTTTAAAGAATATTTCTTAGAAACGTTCTTAGAAAATGGAAGTGAGTTTTTTGCTGCACTTAGATTTGATAAAGCGGGTAGCCCGTGGATTGAAACAATCAAAGGTGGTAAAGTACTTGAAGAAAACAAGATTTGTTATCCAATTCCAGATGCAGAAATGGTAAACAACAAATTGATGAAGCAAAACCCTGATTTAGAATAATTTAAACTGAAAGACATTATGAAATATATACAAAAATATTTACGTACCGCTGCAGTAATTACTGGCCTTGTTTTGCTTAGTTCTTGCGAAGATGATACGTTAGACGTTAAAATACCCTACCCTAATGACATTACTTTTAATGAATTGACATTGGGTAGATTTACCTACGATGTTCCTTCGGCTCCATTTACATCTGGAGATTCTAAATCTGGAATAATTACAGTGAATGTGACGGGTAGCGGAAGTACAAACTATAGTGGTTTTGCTTTATCAAACAAAAACTGGAGATCTTATCCTTGGAATTTAAGTCCAGATTTTGAACCTGCAGGTGGAATCACCGCCGCAGAAAAGCAACAGTCTATCGATTCAACGGCTTTTAGTGTTTATACTGGAAGACCTAATCGAACTGAAAACTATTTAGTTGGTCGTGCGGATGGTAATGATGCTTTTTTCACCTTAAACACGCCGGCAGTAGTAGAACATGTTTTAGTTGCTAATACAACCTATAATTATTTATTAGCTACTTATGGATCTGTTTATTCTGGAACTTTTGATTCAGCCACCCAATCTTATAGGATTGATGGTGCAAAAGTAAGAAACATCCAAAACCCCAATACCTCGGCGTCTATGTATGGAAGATTTACACTTCCTGCTCCTGATGGTAGTTTCGCTTTACGATTGTCTGGACATGAAGAAATGGAAAAGCGTGCAGCTGGAGAAGCTGCCTATGATGCTGCAATACTTGCAGGAGATACACCTGCTGAGGCACAAGCTGCTTATGATGCAGCTTATGATAATCTAACGACAGGATATATAAAATTGACCATAGAAGGATCATTAAACGGTACAACTACTGGAACGGTAGACTTTTATTTAGCTGCAAGACCAAATACTGACCCGTTAAATCCAAATTATAATTTTGTGTTAAATGACTGGACAAAAGTAAATCTTACTTCACTAGGAACTGTGGATAAAGTGCTATTCAAAATATCCTCATCTTATACAAATGGTTCTGGAGAAATGGTTTATGATCCAACCTTTTGTTTAGACGGTATTCGATTAGCTAATTAATAAATTCCTGCGATGAAAACGTTAAACATGAATCCATTAATTAGGACTAGTTTCATATTGATGTTATGCATTTTTTCACATCAGTCAAGCATTGCAAGTACTGAACCCTTAAATGATTCTTTCATTATTAAAGGAGAATTAAAAGGGATAACGCATGATATCTGGGTGAAATTACAACCAAAAGGTTCTACTGTTACGTTGGATAGCGTGATTTCAAAAAAAGGCAAATTTGTATTTAAAGGAAGGGTGAATAACCCTTCCTTATTTACATTAACCTTTATGCGAAATGCGGTAGAAAAAGGTAAACGCCCACCTTATCAGCCAACATTTGAATTGTTTTTAGAAAATTCACCAATTCAATTGGTCGTTGATCTTAACGAATTGCCAAATTCCTATCCTGAGTCTTTTCAAAAAAAACTGGCCTATAAAACAGTCATCGTTAAAGGGTCTAAGACACATGAAAAGTATATGGATTTTAAAAATAGCCAAGAGCCTTTAGACCAAGTACGTTCTGATCTTTTTATGAATAAATATATCGCCTATTTAAATCCTAAAAACGGTAAAGAAAAAGGCCCTATCAGTGAAGGTATTGCTATTGTTAATGAAATTGATGCGGCAGAAGCGAAAGCCAAAGAAAACATTCTCACATTTATAAAAAACAACGCAGATAATTATGTGGGACTCATGGTGGCAAAAAATCGTTTAGCTAAATTTAATGCAGATCAAATAACCTCAATAACTGCTGGTTTTTCATCTGAAATAAAAAACAGCGATTCGTATAAAGACTTTGTTACTTATGCGGAAAAAATAAAACGTTCAGCGCCTGGCGCTAAGTTTATCGATTTTGAATTTAAAGACCACAAAGGAAATCCCGTAAAACTATCAGACTATGTTGGTAAAGGGAACTATGTCTTGCTCGAATTTTGGGCATCTTGGTGTGGTCCTTGTCGCGCTGACATCCCTCATCTAAAAGAAGCATATGAAGCTTTTCATCCAGCTGGATTTGAAGTGATCAGTATTTCTATGGATGATAATAAAGATAAATGGTTAAAAGCCATTGAGGAGGAACAAATGACTTGGTTACAAGTATCTGACTTAAAAGCATTCAATGGAGAATTAAATAAATTATATAATTTTCAAGGAATCCCCACCTGTGTACTCATTGATCCGTCTGGACATATCGTTACACGTAATATGCGCGGATCTTGGATGGATGCTCGATTAATCGATTTGTACGGCAATAAATTTGCTGATCACCATGAATAAACAACTCATAAAATAAAATGGGGTACGTCTCGTATTCCCATCTTATTTTATTTCTAATTAAACAACAATTACTCATATGAAAAATCAACTATGTATTTTCGGAATGGCCCTTTCATTAGTAGCCTGTACGAAAGAAACTCCAGTAGATTATGCTTTATTATCAGGAAAAATTGATAATTTGAATGCTACTGAATTAACGTTAGCAAAGAATGACCGAACCTTTACTAAAAAAATCCCTGTCAATGCAGATGGTTCTTTTTCAGACACCATTAAATCCAGACCAGGAGTCTACACCCTCGTTGCTGGTAAAAACAGAACAACTGTTCATCTCGACAATGGAAACGATCTCAACATTAAGGCAAATGCAGAAGATTTTAAGAAATCCTTAGATGTAACGGGTAAAGGTGCAGAAATAACAAGGTATTTACATTTTAAAAATCAAAAAACAGCCGAACTTAAAGGAGCAGGCACCACTTTTTACACACTTGAAGAAGAAGATTTTAAAAACAAAAATCAAGAAATAAATACGGTTTTAGCTAGTGTACTCGACACATTTAAAGGAATACCAGCTTCTTATAAGTCAGCTGAAAAAAGAAATCTCAATTATGCTAAATTAATAGAGCTTTCAAAGTATGAAATGTACCATAAGTACTATGCTAAGAAACCCGATTTCAAAGTGTCTCCTGATTTTTTAGCTGAGTTAGAAACACTTGACGTGAACAATGAAGCGGATTTTATATTTTCTGCTGCTTATAAGGAATTAGTTAAGGAACATTACAACAAAAAAATTATAGAAGTCGCTGAGAAAGATTCGATAGATCGTAGTTTTGCAGCGGTTAAGGTTTATGCTACGATTCCAAATCAAACCATCAAAAACAACCTATTGTTTACGGGAGCTCAAACAGGAATCTCTTATACCGAAAATTTAGAAGAATATTACCAAGAATACATGAACGCTTCTACGGATGAAGCAAATAATGCTAAAATTACAGAAATCTATAACAAACTTAAAAAAGTTGTAAAAGGGCAACCATCACCAAAGTTTACAAATTATGAGAATAATGCAGGTGGAACTTTGTCTTTGGATGATCTTAAAGGGAAATATACGTATATCGATGTATGGGCAACATGGTGTGGACCTTGCAGAGCTGAAATTCCGCATTTAAAACGTGTTGAAAAACAATATCATGGAAAAAATATTAATTTTTTAAGCCTATCTATTGACAACCCCAAAGATCATGACAAATGGAAAAAAATGATTGTAGATGAAGAGTTGGGAGGAATTCAAGTATTAGCTGATAACGCTTGGGAATCACAATTTGTACAAGATTATTACATCCGAGGTATTCCTCGATTTATCCTACTCGATCCTGATGGAATAATTGTAACACCCAATGCGCCTCGTCCATCTAACCCCGAATTAATCACGTTGTTTAATGAGTTGAATATTTAAAAACAACGTAACGATACTATTAACCAACTTCGATTTAATAGTTGTTTGAATTAGTTTTTAAAACCGAAGTACAAAAGAGCGATTCAGTTTGAATCGCTCTTTTAATTTCTATAGTGTTCGATTCGAAGTACCACTATTTCATAATAATTAGTATCTTCGATTTCTCTAAATGTATAATCCTTTGACAAACTGGCATCGCACAATTGAATCGATCTTTAAAATGAAGTATAAGGAGCTCTGCTTGTTATCCTATCATTATACTGATGATATTAACGAGGCTGAAGACATTGTCCAAGATGTTTTTATTCATCTTCTCAATAAAACCAAGCTCGACACGGTCAAAAGCATTGAAGCCTACCTCATCGTCGCGATAAAAAACAATAGCCTTAGAGCTGCCAAGAAAAAAAGAAATTTCGAATCATTAAATGAACATCTAAAGCATTCAGATAGTGTAACGACGCCAGGTCAATATGAAGATGACTCCGCAGCACGTATTACGCTTAAAAAAAATTTTTACAAAGCGCTAGATTCACTACCAACAGAATGCAGGAATGTATTTCTCTTATCCGGATTGAATGGTATGAAATATGCCGAAACTGCTGAAGAGCTTGGAATTTCTATCAATACCGTAAAAAGCCAAATGAAAAAAGCCTATAAGATTATGCGAAATTCCCTCAAACAAATCTACCTATTTATCGCATTGAAATTTACAAAACCTGTGGGTTAGACAACGCTGTACTTCACTAAGTTATATTTTTGATTTTCAGTAGATTAATATTAAACTGCTTAGTTAATTAAAAATTATCCAACTTTTTCATCACCCTATTTGACTTTTTATACTCTTCTTTATATAGGGACTTCCTATTCCCTACCGAAATCATGGAACAACTAGAACTCGTATTAAAAAAATTACATCATCAATTGTCAGATGAAGAGCGCATACTGTTTGACAAATGGATTGCCGAGAATAAAAAAAACAAACAGTTTTATCACATGTTAAAAGACCTTAAAGGAAAGGGTAAGGATTTACAACGACTATCTGAAGTTGATGTTAACGAAACTTGGGAAAAAATACTAAATCGCAAGAGCGACATCTCCCCAAAAATCATTCCTTTCTATAAAAAATCCTTTTTTCGCTATGGAGTGGCAGCCTCGATCCTCCTCTTGTTGAGTTTGACCTATTTATTCGCCCCAACAAAAGAAGAATCTTCAACGCCCCAAGAGATTGTGAACAATAAAATCACCAAAGGCAGCAATAAAGCAACGTTAACGTTAGAGAATGGAACCATTGTAGTCCTTGAAAAAGGAAAAGTATTTAATACAGAAATAGCGACAAGTAATGGTGAAAAACTCATCTATCAAAATGACAAATTCCATGCACAATCAGCTCCAGTCTATAATTATTTAACCATTCCTAGAGGGGGTGAATTTTATTTAGAATTAGCAGACAAAACCAAGGTTTGGCTGAATTCTGAAACAAAATTAAAATACCCTGTAAGTTTTACTGATGGAGAAACGCGTCAAGTTGAACTCGTTTATGGAGAAGCTTATTTTGATGTATCCTCAAGTACAAAGCATAATGGTTCTAAGTTTGAAGTAATTAACCAAAACCAAAAAATTGAAGTATTAGGAACTGAGTTTAATATAAAGGCGTATAAGGATGAAAACTATATCTATACAACCTTGGTTGAAGGAAGTCTGAACGTAATTACCGAAAATGGAAAAAAATTACTAAAACCAAACCAGCAGTCGGTAGTTGACCTTTCAAACATGAGCATTGGTATTTCTGAAATCAATGTTTTTGATGAAATTTCGTGGAAGGATGGCGTCTTTAGCTTTAAAGATAAATCCTTAAAAGAAATCATGAAAGTTTTATCAAGATGGTATGATATGAACGTGGTCTTTACCAAAAATGAGATGGAAGACGAAGAGTTTATTGGAGTCCTTGGTAGAACACAATCGATCGAAGGTGTACTATCCATCATTAAAGATTTTGGTATTATAAAGGACTATGAAATAAACAACCGTACCGTAACGCTTAAATAGGCAGAGCGATAAGTGGATGAAATTAGTCAAATTATACGACTCCTTTCTAAAGGTGGATTTTAAACAACAAATTCAATAAATATTAAATACAATAAAGAAGTAAACTATGATCTAAAATGAAATTTTGCCAAAAAAGGGAACGAAGTAAAACATTTCGACGTGTAACAAACTTCGCCCCTCTTACACTGTATTAATTAAACTAATGTCTAACTAACACAAAACAAATTTATGAAAATTAAATTATCTCATCCTTTTTTATATTTTAAAAAACGGCAATTAATGATGATTACACGAACATTCATCTTTTTACTATGTACTACCCTTTTTAGTTTCACTCCAGAGAATACATTCTCACAAGCGAAAGTAACGATAGACCATGATCAATTAGTAACTGTAAATAGAATCTTTGAAATTATCAAAGAACAAACTGATTACAAATTCATGTACTCTAAAAAAATGTTTAAAAATGCCCCTAAAGTACAACTTAAAAAAGGGACTATTCGGGTAGATAAATTATTAAATCAGAGTATAAAAACAGACGATATTGATGTAATTCTTTCTGGTGACAATATCATACACATTAAAAAAAGAATTAAAAATCAATCACATCAAGTTACTGGAAAAGTAACCGATCAAGATGGAAATCCTATTCCTGGGGTTAATGTTATCATTAAAAATAAAACTATTGGAACTTCTACAGATTTTGATGGTAACTATAAGATTACCGCAAGTTCAGAAGATATACTAATCTTTTCTTTTTTAGGCTATGAGAAAAAAGAAATTAAAATAGGTTCACAAAATAAAATTAACGTAACCTTAAATGAAGCTGCCAACGAATTAGAAGAAATCACCCTAAATGCTGGGTATTATACAACCACCAGAAAACTTTCTACAGGTAGTATTGGAAGCGTAAAAGGAGCTGTAATTAACAGACAGCCGGTAGTAGATCCAATCGCAGGTCTAAAAGGGCAAATTGCAGGTTTACAAATCACACAAAATGACGGAACACCAGGCTCAACAATTAGAGTAAGAATTAGAGGTCTTAACAGTTTGAATACCGGTGCAGGCGGTACTCAAGACGCTAATTTACCCTTGTACATTGTAGACGGTGTACCTGTCCTTTCTGAGGGCGTAAACGGTGTTGCACTTGACACACAAAGTCCATTAGCCTTTTTAAACACCGCAGATATTGAGAGTGTATCTGTACTAAAAGATGCCGATGCTACCGCTATCTATGGATCTCGTGGTTCTAATGGAGTTATTCTTATCACCACTAAACAAGCAAAATCTGGTAAAAGTAACATTAAGGTAGAATACTCATATGGACAATTAAAATTTCAAAACTTAAATAAAGTTAAGTATTTAGAGACTCCAGAATATTTAGAAATGAGAAAAACTGCTTTAATAAATACTGGGCAATGGCCTGTTGATCCTAATAATTATTTTAGACATCCTGACTTATTTCTATGGGATCAAACTAAAAATACCAACTGGAGAAATGAATTATTGAGTAGAATAGGTGAACAATCTCGAGGGTCCTTTTCAAGTACTGGTGGTACAGAAAACACCAATTATTTATTTTCAGCGAACCTCTCTAAAGAAACGAGCATTTATAATTATGATGATTCTGCGCACAAATCAGCTTCAGGATTGTTGAATGTAAATCATAAAGCCAAAAATAATGGTTTTCATACAAACATCTCAATCCGCTATTCGATTACTACGAACGACCAAAATCCGGCTATTTCAAATGGTCTAACAGGAATCATCACAGATGCTTTTAGACTAGCGCCAAATGCTCCTGATTTATTTAAAAGTGATGGAAGTATAAATTATGATGATTTTGTTACAAATCCTTTACAAATCCTTGAAGAAGAAAATGAAGTTGAAACGCGTCATTTTTTAAGTAGTTTTACCATAGGGTACAAGAACATTATCCCTGGATTAAACACGAAAATAGATGTTGGATATACTGACCAACGTGTAAGTGAATTTCATTTAACTCCCGTATCTAGTTTCTCGCCATCTGAAATTAATTCAAACCCAGCTCGAGGAAGACACGATTCATACAATGTACAAGCTAACACAACGTTTGTAGAACCAGAAATTAATTATACTAAAAGAATTGGAGATCACAACGTACAAGTAATTTTAGGAGGTACTTTTCAAAGTTCAACGACGGATGGAACGCGTATATTAGGATATGGATATACTTCAGATTTACTATTACGAAATTTAGAGGCTGCCGAAATTAAAGTGGTAAACACCAATTTCAGTGAATATAAATACACCGCCATTTTTGGAAGACTTAACTACAACTACAAAAACAAATACATTTTAAACTTAACGGGCCGAAGAGACGGATCTTCTCGTTTTGGACCGAATAACAAGTTTGGTAATTTTGGTGCTGTTGGCGCCGCTTGGGTATTTTCTGAAGAGAATTTTGTGAAAGATAATTTACCTTTTTTAAGCTTCGGGAAATTAAAAGGAAGTTATGGTATTACCGGTAGTGATAACATTCCTAATTATGGATATTTAGATGCCTATGAAACTGGCTACGGTTATAATGGTGGGCCTTCGTATTCATCGGTAAGAGCAGCTAATCCAGACTATTCTTGGGAAGAAAATAAAAAATTAGAGTTAGCAGCAGAATTAGGCGTGTTTAACGACAGAGTTCGTATGGAATTGGCATGGTATAGAAATCATTCTTCCAATCAATTAATTGGGTTGCCACTTGCCTCAATGACAGGATTTAATTCTTTACAATCGAATTTCCCTGCACTTGTAGAGAATAAAGGTTTAGAATTCACATTAAATGCCAACATTATAAATACAAACGATATTCGTTGGTCTGCAGCATTTAACATCTCAAAAGAACGCAATATTTTAAAAGAATTTGATGATATAGAAGATTACAGTGCCTATAACGATCGTTATGTGGTTGGTAAATCTTTATATGGATTAAAACGTTATAAATCACTTGGAGTTGATCCAGCTACAGGATTAATGGATATTGTCGATTTAAATGAAGATGGTAAAATTAGTTACCTTGACAAACTTGATTTTATTGATTTGCGCCCGGATTTTTATGGAGGTTTCCAAAATACATTTTCGTATAAAAATTTCGACTTAAATATTGGTTTAACGTTTAAAAAAGTAAAAGGACCTAATTACGACGCTAATTTTTTAGCGGGCATGGGAAATTACTCAACAAGCAGAGGTACTAATGTTACAAGAAGTGCTTACGAAAATAGTTGGAAAAACCCAGGAGATAACACAAAATATGGACAAATTAATTTTTTGAATCCATACTACGCCCAAACCCTTTATCACACACAATCATCAAGCATTATTGTTGATAAATCGTATGTGAAATTACAAAACGTATCAATTAACTATAATGTGCCTAAAGAGCTTATCAAAGTTCTTGGTTTAAGTGATCTTAATGTATATGTGAGAGGCCAAAACTTAGCCACGTTTACTTCTTACGAAGGTGTTGACCCTGAAACAGGCGATTTCAGTTTACCCGCCTTAAGAACATTTATCACAGGTTTACAATTAACTTTTTAAATAAAATTTAAAATGAAAAATATAACTATAAAACTTACAAAAATACTACAACAAAAAGCAACTATCGCCTTGATAGCTGTTGTTAGCATTTTATCTGTTGGGTGTGAAGAATTTATCGAAATAGATACGCCTAGAGACCAAATAGCTACAGATAAGTTGTTTTCTACCGATTTAACTGCTACCGCTGCGATGAATGGGATTTACAGTGAAATTGAACGCTATTCATCTACTTTTAACGGTGAATTAGAACAATATTTGGGTATGGCCAGTGATGAAGTGGAAACTTATGATTTTTTTCAGGATATAAAAGACCTACAGGCAAATAACATTCTTGCAGAGAATTCTTGGATTACTGGATTGTGGAATGATCCGTATAGAACAATAAGTTCTGCAAACCTCATTATAGAAAATGTAAAAGATAATCCAAAATTAAGTAGCGAAGTTAGAGATCAATTACACGGTGAAGCGCTATTTTTTAGAGCGTTTGCACATTTTCATTTGGTAAATATATATGGGCCAGTTCCTTATGCCAATACATCCAATGTACATGTGCTAAATGAAATGCCAAGAGAACCTGTAGAAACGGTTTACACCAAAATAATAGCCGATTTAATAGAAGCTAAATCGCTCATGTTAGAGGATTACTCACATGCCGGTAATGAACGCGTACGCGCAAACAAAAGTGCCGCCGAAGCTATGTTAGCCAAAGCTTACCTATATACGGAGCAATGGGACAAAGCTGAAATCGAAGCTACAGCGGTAATCACGAACCCCATGTATGAAATTGAACCTAATTTAAATGACGTTTTTCTAGCCAATTCTAAAGAAACTATTTTAAAACTGAATAATGAAGATGAACAACAAACTGCTTATGGTCAAATTTTTGTAATGTCTACTGAGGGTTTTGCCGGCTCACAACCTCCAGGAAGACTACCTTTTGCAGGTTCGTACCCATTAACTGAAGGTTTGTTAAATGCTTTTGAAACAGGTGATCTACGTCTTAAGGATTGGGTAGGGATTAAAACATATAATTCTGTAGATTATTACTTCCCTTATAAATACAAAAAGACCACTTGGAGTACCACCTCAATGACGGGTCCTAATGAAGAATTTACACTATTTCGATTAGCGGAACAGTATTTAATAAGAGCTGAAGCGAGAGCACAACAAGACAATATTCCTGGCGCCCAAGCCGATCTTAATAAAATAAGAAATCGAGCTGGTTTATTAAATACGACAGCCAATGACAAAGCGAGCTTACTCGATGCCATTGCTCATGAAAGACGTATTGAATTAATGCTCGAAGGTGGTAACCGGTGGTACGATTTAAAACGTACAGGAAAAATAGACGCTGTTATGGGGCCTTTAAAAACAGATTGGGAATCTACCGATGCATTCTTCCCTATTCCTCCTCAAGAAATTATTGTCAATGACAATTTAACACAAAATGAAGGATATTATTAATTCTTTGATAGAATTAGCAACCGGCTACATCCAACATTAGGTTGAAATGAATTCTGAATTATTGAAACCTCTTTCTAACGCTTAACTTGTTAAGATTTTAGAAAGAGGTGACAATAGTAGTTTTCTAAAAAACAAGAATCATGAGCTTCTAAATTTTCGCAGATTAAAAGAACAATTCCTTCCAATTAATCATCATTTTTTTCAGGAAGACACCCAATTCAAGCACACCAACACCTTTAAACAACAAGTTAACAACCCGATTCAATAAACATCGGAAATAAAATCTAAAAGTGAATATACACTTAAGGTAACAATACGTAATTTTATGAGAAAACAACTCTTTTTTGTCGGAATGGCGATGCTCGCTTTTTCGTGCAAAGCTCAAGAAACTGCTGATTATACACTTATCTCAGGTAAGTTTTTAAACAATGACGCGGACAAAGCAATCGTGTATAATTTTTCAGACAGTAGTAAACGATTTAGACATCAACTACAAATAGGTAGCGACGGAACTTTCAAAGACACCCTCAGAGGAGGAAAAGGATACTTTCAACTGCATTACAAAAATTCAGCAATCCATCTCTATTTAGACAATGGTTTTGACCTAACCTTAAATGCAGATTCAAAAGCATTAGAAAATACGCTTACTTTTAGTGGTAAAGGTGCAACAGAAAACAATTTTTTCCAAGCTAGAATAAAAATATCTAAAGAATTAAAAGATCTTGAAAAACTAAACCGTTTAGAACAAGACACATTTAAAAGTAAAATACTTTCTACCATGACGTCTTTAATTGAGCGGTTGGATGCTACAAAAGGAGTTTCAGAAAGATTTAAAATTGAACAACGTAAAGATATTACCTACCTTTTTCGTCGAATAATGGATGCCTACGAATCTGAACATAGTAAGCTTATTAACAACCCTGATTTTAAAGTTCCTTTTGACTTCTTCAATGACTTTGCTGAGGTTGACTATAACAATGAAGAAGATTATGAAATTTCACCATCTTATCGATTTATCGTACAAAGTCATTATAGGCAACAAGCTACTAAACTAATGGAATCTAAAAATATCCCTTTTGAAATTGCTTATTTAAAAGCATGTTCTACTGGTAAAAACCAAACCATAAAAAATAAATTAGTAGGTACAACCATACCCCTTATAAAAAGGACAGAAAATCTTGAAGAATTTTACAAACTCTTTATGGATGCTACTACAAACGAACAACATGAAAATCAGGTAACGGAATTTTATGAGCAATTAAAAACAATTCAAAAAGGGAGCCCATCTCCAACATTCGAAAACTATGAAAATTATGCTGGCGGAACGACTTCGTTAGATGATTTAAAAGGAAAATACGTGTATATTGATGTTTGGGCAACTTGGTGTGGACCTTGTAAAAAGGAAATTCCATTTTTAAAGGAAATCGAAAAAAAATACCATGACAAAAACATAACATTTGTAAGCATTTCTTTAGATAAACAAAAAGATTATGAAAAATGGAAAGCTATGGTTAAAGAAAAAGAACTTGGAGGTATTCAGTTATTTGCAGATAATGATTTTCAATCTGACTTTGCTAAAGATTATTCTATTGATGCCATTCCTAAATTTATACTAATTGACCCATCGGGAAACATTGTAAATTCAAATGCTCCAAGACCATCTGATCCTAGATTAATTGAACTCTTTAATGAACTGAAAATATAGTAAAAATGACAATTATAAAAAAAGTAATTTATGTATTGGCTATTGCCATGACAGCTATAGCATGTAAAAAAGAAGCACCTAAAAATTATGTGACTTTATCGGGCAAAATAACAAATCAAAGTTCAGACTCAATAGTTGTTCGAACACGAATGTATGAAAAAATTAAAACAATAAGAATCAACCCAAACGGGTCGTTTTCAGACACATTAAACGTTGAACCAGGAGACTATTTATTAGATTACTCAAATCCCATTTTTTCTTATTTAAAAAATGGATATGACTTACATTTAACTTTCGACACAGAGAACTTTAATGAAACTATTACTTTTAAAGGTACTGGAGCTGAAATAAACAACTATATGCTTAAAAGTAGAATGTTGATGAGTGAAAAACTAAACAACAAAATTCTAGAAGATCTGTATGATTTAGATCAAAAGACCTTTGATCAGAAATTGAATAGTGCTATGGCTGAACTTCATGAATTGTTAGAAAATTCTCAAATTTTAGACACAGCATTTGTTTCGCAAAAAGCTAAATCATTAGAACAAATGCGTAAACGTATCACTAAAAATTTTAATGAAAGAGTATACTTAAGAACCGTTTTAGGAAAAGGTAAACCATCGCCAAAATTTACGGATTATGAAAACTATGCAGGAGGAACTACTTCATTAGATGATTTAAAAGGAAAATACGTGTACATTGACGTTTGGGCTACATGGTGTGGACCTTGCAAAGCTGAAATTCCATTTTTAAAGAAAATAGAAAAAACATACCACGGTAAAAATATTGAGTTTGTAAGTATCTCCATTGATAAAGAAAAAGATTATCAAGCTTGGAAGAAAATGGTTGCGGATAAAGAACTAAAAGGAGTACAATTAATTGCAGATAACGCTTGGAATTCGGAATTTATCAAAGAATATCGCATTCTTGGTATCCCGCGTTTTATATTAATCGATCCTCAAGGAAATATAGTTACCCCAGACGCACCTCGTCCATCTAATCCAAAATTAATTGACCTTTTTAATGAACTGAAAATATAAAAACACCTTTTTATTTGAATTAGTTTTTTTTAGTAGGGAGTGATTTTTATAATCACTCCTTTTTCTATATAAATTGTTGAAATATCCCCTCCCCCGTCTAAATACTTCACGAACAGTTCTGTCAGATTTCAAAAGAAATTACTTTTTCACCTTAATTGCACGTGTACCAAACAACAAAAACAACACACTTTTTAATTGATCTCCTGCATTTTTGCGCAATAAGGTATATGCCTTTGTTAAATGACCTTCCACTGTTTTTATAGAAACATTCAAATACTCCGCAATTTCAATATTCGTAAGCCCTTCTTTTTTACTTAATAAGAAGGTTTCTTTACAACGTTTAGGTAACTTGGTAATACTTTCTTTAACCACGGCTATTTTTCGTTCTAACAGTTCTTTGTTAGCATCATCAACGGTGTTGTTAAGCGCCTTTAAAAAAGCCTGCTCAATGGTCGTAATCGCATTATTTTTACGATACATATTGATAAATTGATGATAGGTCTTTTTATAGAGGTAACTTTTTAAGGCAAATATTTGCCCCATTTTTTTTCGATCTTTCCAAATAAGTAAAAACACTTCTTGTACAATATCCTTCGCCATATCTCTATCGTTGGTTAAACTAACTGCATAGTTAATTAGTGGCGTATGGTACGTTTTCACCAAATAAACATAAGCCGACTCTTTTCCTTCTTTTAAATGTGAAATTAAAACCTTGCTATCTTTAAATTGTTTAACCATAAATGAATATAATGTATCAGGAAATATACAAATATTGTAAAAAATAACATGAATAGTAAAAAAAATTATATAAAAAGCAAGGGTTTTTAATTTTTGCATTGCTATATGTAAAATGAATAACAACATTAATGACGGAGAAAATCAAACATATAATTGTTCGGTATTTAACAAACTCAACAACACTCAATGATTTAGATACGCTTTCTGAGTGGATTAAAAACCCTGAAAACGAACAGATTTTTAACGATTATGTTCAAACACACTATGCAATTAACCATATTATGAATAATGAAGAATCCGAGGAGACTTTAGAAAGACTACTTCGTACTATCCGAAAAGAAAAAACATTATTGTACAGACTTAAAAACCAAGCTGTTTACAAATACGCCATTGCAGCGTCCATTACCATACTCTTATCTTTATCCATTTTCGTAAAGAAAGAAAACAACATTCCTGAAGATACAGCCCCTATTATTATAAATAATCAAATTGAATCTGGTTCAAATAAAGCAATCTTAACTTTAGAGGATGGTTCTGAAATAACGTTGACAAAAGGCAACACCTATGCAATTAAAAACGCAACGAGCAACGGGGAAGAAATTGTTTATCAACCAGCAAAGGACGCGTCAAGTTTAACCTCTGATAGTCAATCGGTAACCAACAACCAAATTGCTTACAATTATTTAACCATACCTAGAGGTGGAGAATATAAGATTGTCCTTCCTGATGGCACGAAAGTTTGGTTAAACTCAGAAACACAATTAAAATATCCTGTGCAATTTATTGAAGGAGAAACACGTCAAGTAGAACTTGTGTATGGAGAAGCCTATTTTGATGTTTCTCCTAGTACAGCACACGCAGGGGCAAGCTTTAAAGTATTTAATAAAAACCAAGAAGTTAACGTGTTGGGTACAGAATTCAATATCAAAGCGTATCGAAATGAATCTGTTATTTACACCACATTGGTAGAAGGAAAAGTAAGGGTAACTGCTGGCAAAAACAATAAAACACTCGCACCTTCTCAACAAGCCATTGTAAACGTAAGAAACAATACGATGCAAGTCATTGAAGTAGATGTATATGATGAAATCTCATGGAAAGACGGTGTTTTTAGTTTCAATAAAAAGAATTTAAAAGAAATCATGCAGGTACTAGCGCGTTGGTACGATATGAAAGTTACTTTTAAAAATAAAGAATTAGAAAATGCGGGTTTTAATGGAGCCTTAGGAAGAGAGCAAAACATTGAAGAAATTTTAGAAACCATCAAAAGTTTTGGGGTTGTAAAAAATTACGAAATCAATAACAAAAGCATAATAATTAACTAAATAAATATGTATCTAAAAACGCTTTTTGCACCACCCTAGATTTACGGAAATACGTCAAAACAATAAAAATGATGAAACCCGTACCAAACCGACCTGCCATATGTATTGCCTACCTCCCTGAACTATTTTGATCAGGTAGTAATACAAAAGCATTAAAGAACTAAAGAAAATCAAGCGTTGATTTTCTCGTAGTTTTTAAGTTAATCACATGTAATTCAATTAAAAAAAGAGAGCGAAGTTCAAACATTTCGACGTGCCTTAAACTTCAACCCTCTATAACGTGAAAATTAAACCAAAGTCTAACTAACACAAAGTAAATTTATGGAATTTAAATTAATAAAAAGCTTTTTTGAGCGATCTCATAAAAAGCTACTTGTCATTCTTATGAAAACATTCATACTTTTATTATGCACAACGGTAATGGCATTTACGCCGAGAGCTTCTTTTTCTTAAGAAAAGATCTCTATAAATAACGACAAACAACTAACAGTTGATCAGATTTTTAATATTATAAAAAAACAAACCAAATATCGGTTTATATATCCTGACAACTTGTTTGATAACACACCAAAAGTAACCCTAAAAAAAGGCATTATTAATTTAGATAATTTACTAGAACAGACCGTATCTAAAGAGAAGTTCAATGTAACATTAGGCGCTAATAATCGCATAATTATTAAACAAAAGGAACAAAATCAAATTACTGGAAAAGTCGTAGATGAACATGGTGAACCCTTAATTGGAGTAAATGTTTTAATTAAGAACACCAAAACGGGTGTATCTACAGATCTAGATGGTTCCTTTAAAATTAATGCTTCTGTAGGAAATGAACTTGTTTTTAGTTATGTAGGCTTTGAGACAAAAACGGTGAAAATAGAAAATAATGAAGCCATTGTGGTAGTACTAAAAGAATCATCAAACACCTTAGATGAAGTTGTAGTTACAGGATATTACTCCTTACCCAAAGAAAGGGCAACAGGTTCTTTTAGTCATATAAAATCAGATGAATTAGAAAGAATAACAAGCTTTAGTGTAAAAGATAAAATTGAGGGTCTTGTGCCTGGGCTTGTTTTTGAACCTAACTTCAAATATGACCAAAGCGGAACCACAGAGCGAAGTAGAGGTTTACTTGTACGAGGACAAAGTACCTTAGGGAATAATGAGCCGCTAATTGTGGTGGATGGCTTTCCTGTTATATCGGCAGGCGGTGTAGACCCTTGGTCTACGATTAACCCAAATGACGTAGCAAGTATCACGGTGTTAAAAGATGCTGCTGCTGCCTCTATTTGGGGTGCTTCTGCAGCAAATGGAGTCATTGTAATTCAGACTAAAAATGGAAGAGGACAAGTTGGAACTAGCGTAAATGCCAGTGTCGAATTTGTTACACAACCCGCACCAGACTTGTACGACATTTTATTTGCATCTAGTTCTGATGCCATTGAAGTTTATCGTTCTATGTTTATGGAAACATCCAATTTTGACCAACTAACATCTCCTTTTAACAGAAGTAGATATGAATTTCCTGAAGTTATTGATGTCTTTATTCAAATGAAAGCTGGCGATATTACCGAGGCTGAAGGGAACGCAAGATTGGCCGAATTAGCAAAAATAGATGTGCGAGATGAATTTGCCGATTTATTTTATCAGCAAGAGATGAATAAGAAAATAAGTGTTGCGTTTACCAACGGCAATAAAGTTAATAATCTAAGAGCATCAATTATGGCCACCGATAGCAGAAGTTATGCTATTGGGGACAATGATCTACAAATACTGGGAAATCTTAATAACCGATTTAGTCCAGTAGACTGGTTCTCTTTTAATTTTGGAGTAAACTTTTCTTTTACGAATAAAGAAAAAAATGGAGTTGATATTCGAGACTTAGAAGATATTCCTCAAATGTCACGTATACTTGATGATAATGGTGATTACTTACCTATGATTATGCAAGGGCCTGATCTTTATTATACGCTATCAACTTCACGAAGAAGAGAATTAGTTGAGCAGTATAATTTACCCTATGATTGGGACTGGAACCTTAAAAGAGACATCGATAATAAAGACCAAAAAGAACAAATAAATGATATAAGATTAAATGCTGCTTTAAAAATAACCCCATTTAAAGGTTTTGCTGCTGAAGTAACGTATCAGTACCAAAATAATAGTGGTCTTATTAGCAATTACTACAGCCCTGAAACTTGGCATGTTCGAAATGAAGTAAACCAATTTGCACAACCAGATGGCTCATTTGCTGTACCCCAAGGTGGAATGTTATACGAACGTCGTTCGAGTTTCATCTCTCATAATGGAAGATTTCAATTGACATACGACAACGATTTTAAGGATCATAGTTTACGCGCGTTATTTGGTATGGAGGTTCAAAAAAAGTATAGAGAAAGTATCCCCTATGGATTTTATGGTTATGATCCTCAGTCACTCACCCAAATAAGTAACGTTAACTATAATTTCCCTAATGGTCAGGGAATTCATGGCCGTTTCTTAAGAGGTATTGATCCTATTCCAACTTTAGGAGCCTCAAGTATTAGACTCCAAGGAATTGATGACCGTTTCTTATCCTACTACGGAAATGTTGGTTATTCTTATAAAAACAGATATGATATCACTGGAAGTATTCGATTAGATCAAACCAACTTGTTTGGACGTACAGGTTCGTATAGGGAATTGCCACAATGGTCATTTGGATTAGGATACACACTAAGCGATGAACCATTTTTCAACAGTAAATCAATAGATTACCTTAGATTTAGAGCTTCCTATGGATGGAATGGTCACATTGAAAAGAGTTCTAGCCCATTTTTAACAGCAACTCCCTGGATAGATCCTAACAACAATTCGCAGTATGGTGTTGTACAGAATTCTCCATCCCATGGATTGACTTGGGAAAAAACAGCTAACTATAATTTTGGAACTGATTTTTCTCTTTTCGATCATAGGATTAAAGGGTTAGTTGAAGTATATTATAAAAAATCAACCGATGTTTTAGCTGATTTTGAAGTAAATCCAACCTACGGTTTCTACTATGACGAAGTAACCGTTAATCAAGGTACCATGAAGAATCAGGGAATTGAAGCCGAAATAAATGCGTTGGTAGTCGATAAGAAAACCAAATGGCAAAGTTCACTAAATTACGGGTATAATAAAAATGAAGTTGTAAATGTTACCTCTTCCGCTAATAATCTTTTTGCTCGATTGAGTAATGCTTATGCAAATCCTGTGGCAGGACAACCCGTAAGTTACCTTGCCGTTGCCGAATGGGCAGGATACAGTGATGAAGGATTACCCATGGTACATTACGGTGATGAAATTGTAGATATCACTGAAATTCCTTATACCGGAGCCGACCTTGATAAGCTATTTAAATTTGTAGGCCAAAAAGTTCCAAAACATTCTGGTTCTTGGTTAAATAGAATTTCCTACAAAAATTTTGAGCTTTCGACGAGAATGCTATATAGCTTCGGTCATAAATTTATCGGTGAAGCTCCTCCAAGAAATGGTCTTTATGGTTATACAAACATATCTACCTTTCACACATGGGTACCAGAAATCTTAGTTAACAGATGGCAATCACCTGCTGATAACGAAACTGCTTCCATGTATTCAATCCAAAATAAGGTAAATCCTTACACCGCTAATATTACGAATGACTATATCGCAGAATACAACACGCGTAATGTTATGGATGCTGGTCAAGTAAGGCTACAAAGCATCAGCTTGGCGTACACACTTCCAAAAAACCTTATTGGTAATTTCCTAGAAAGTGTAAAAATTCAAGTAGAGGCACGAAATTTAGGCCCTATATTTTTGGTTAATGATAAAGGAGTAGATCCTTCTTATCCAAAATTGAGTACTTCCTTTTATACAGCATTCTATAATGTTTTAAGAGATAGACCAGAGTACTCCTTGTCTTTAAGAGTTAACCTGTAGCTAAGCATCATTTTTATAAATTAAAATATAAGAAATTATGAAAAATAAATTAATAATACTCCTATTAATACTGGTTGGATTGACCTCCTGTAGTGATAATTTTCTGGATGAGTTGCCCAAAGGAGTCATCGTAGCAAAAACCACAGCCGATTTTAGACTGTTTTTAGATAATTCTGATTACAGATACACCCACAATCTAAGTCAGACTTCCAGTTTAGTTGATGTAGTCTCGGATGATTCCCAACTAGATTCAATCTGGTTTGATTGGGAACGCGGAACCCTTCATGCAAAACAATTATATGCATTTGAACCAGAGGTTTGGTTACCAGATGGGGAAGGCTTAGATAAAGTTTGGAAACAAAATTATTATGTAAGTACCTTGGTGGCGAACGTCCTCAATGAAATACACATTGCCGATGATAACGTCACTTTGCAACGACAACTCATTGCAGAAGCCAAAGTTCACAGAGCCCTAGCGTATTTAACCCTCGTTAATATTTATGCAAAGCATTACAATCCAGCAACAGCAGAAACTGATTTGGGAGTACCTATTGTACTAAACCCTACAGATCTTCCAAGTCTTAAAAGAAATTCAGTTCAAGAAGTTTATGATTTTATTATTAAAGAACTGCTAGATGCTGCTGAGGATCTTCCTCAAAATATTAACCATAATTTTAGTCAAAGACCTACACAAGTTTCTGCTTATGCAATTCTCGCTCGAGCCTATTTATATATGGGCAATTATGAGAAAGCACTAGAATATTCGGAAAAAAGTTTATCAATAAACAATTTCCTATATGACTATAATGAGATATATACTGGGACACCCCGACCTGAGAATCTTCTTGGCCTCTCAAAAACAACGGACAAGGAAATGTTATTGTTTAAAACCACATTGTCGAATGCCCCCGCATCCCTATCAACCTACATGAAATTAGATACGACAACGTTTAATAAATTGTATAGCGGTTTCACTCGTATCAACGACAGTGTAGCCGAAAATCAAGATTTGCGTCGTACATTATGGTTTGACAAGTTTACATCGCGAGGGATGCCTAGAGACAGCCATGTGAGTTTTGTTTTTAATAGAACATCTGCTCGTTATTCTGCTGATAATGCTAATTTCGATTATATTCCTATTTCCACTCCTGAAATGTATCTTATCCGTGCAGAATGCAATGCACGCTTAGGGAATCTACAAGAAGCATTGGATGACATTAATACCATACGCGATCACAGATACCTTACAGGTTCCTACGTTCATTTGAGTTTATCAGATGTAGGAGGAAATCAGGAGGTGTTAGATGAAGTTTTATTAGAACGACGTAGAGAGTTATATGGTAAAGAACTTCGGCTTTTTGATGTTAAAAGATTAGGATTACCTGTTAGTCACGTTACCCCAGGGAAATTAACTGAAGGATATAGCGTACCTGCAAATGATCCAAAACTTATTTGGCCAATACATTATTCATATATCTCTCAAAATCCAGAATTGGAACAAAATCCTCGATAAATACACTGGTCCATAATTAGAAAATTTCTTTTTATGGACCCGTCATAATTATGGATTTTTAAAATATATTTAATGAAAAATTCGAACAAGGAAATTTTAACAATCTCCTTCACAATTCTTGCCCTCATTTCTCCATTTTTAATGCTCTTTACTTATGCTAAAGAGCCTATGGAGAATGAGGTCTTAGAAGAAATTTTACCCTGTGATTCAGTAACGAATTCTTCTCTTCAAATAAGATTTGAAGGAAGCGGTTTCTATCCCGTAGAGCTAGATGGATACGGAGTGGTTAAGGATGTGCATTGGCCAGTAGTACCTGAATACCCCTATTCGTCCCCCACCATTCCAACATATTACATCAACCATGGTAGTCCCGTAGCTTATCTCAGAAATTCAAAACCGAGCATACAAGTAAAAGCTCAATTAGCGAGTAGTATCACGGGGAAAGGTGAACTAATAGGTAAATCTGACCATCTAAGATTTAAAGGTAAAGCAGCTATTACTAACGGATTCTTATCAGCATTCGTTGTATCTGATAATCGACTGCCTGACCACATAGCAAGTTGGGAAGATGAAGAAATCGAATGGATTTTAACCGTAAATGATAGCAAATATAATTTGGGAAAATCCAAAAATAGCATTTATATTCTTTTGGATCAACCAATTATGTCACTACTGCATACTCCGTTGAAGATTGCTTCAATGGCTGGTAAAGGGCTCACCGATAAAAAGCAAATTGTTGATCGTGTTTGGCAAAGGTTTCGAGATCAACAAGTTACAAGAGCAAGAGATCAATATCCACTCATGTACTATGGTCTATATAAGGATAAGGCGCCCGCGGAACTCCGAAGAATGTTGATGGCGGGTAGTGGTCAGTGCGTAGCTTGGGCATATTTACTTTATGCCACATTGGGAACCCAAGGAATTCAAAGCCAAATAATTCTTGTCGCCCCACCTGGAAGAGGACGGCTGTTCATTAAGAACTGGAATTTTATTGAAGGAACCCAATTTATTAATACAGGGAAAAATGGTGTCAATGAAACAGGTCTTAGTGGGGATGATATAGCTATTATCCCCAAAGGTCATGGTCGGCCGTTTTCAAAGATTTGGGTTTCTGGATTTTCAAAAACGAAATCATTAACGTTGGATGACAAAGGGCTATATGAGACAGGACCAAACGGTATTGTAGATACAAAAATCTCTTCCGAAGAGGCTATTCCACTCATACCCTACAAATTCGGCTTACCAAATCAAAGACTTTACGTTTTAAAAAAGAAAAGGTTTTCTCGAAAGGTAAAACTCGGTGGCGATGATCTTATTGTCAATCAATTAAATAACACCTATGTTCTTTCTGGACCCAATGGGATTGTAGAAACTCCCCATCAGAAGATCTTTCGTGAAGGAGTTGACGGAAAACCACATCCATTCATCTCATGGCATCCCAAAATTGGAGTTGGAGCCACTCATATTAATTTTACCTATGCAATGCCTAAACCTTTAAATGTTCCAAAGGTAAGTGGAGATGACATAAAAGAGTCGTGGTGGATAAATTCTGGTGAAAACGGCATTTCCGACACTCCAGGAGCTAATTACCAAAAAGGAGCCCCTTTTAGCATTGCTGTTCAAGCAGGACCTGACGAAAAAATAAATTCTCAGACAGGCGGTGATGACGAGTTCGTTGATATAAAAGATCTCATGAAAAATGCACCTAATGGATATAAATACATTAACACATTCAATATGTATCCTGTACCCGGTGTAAAAGGACAGAATAATAGTTCTCCACCTACAGATTATCCTAATCACGTGATTGTGCAAATTGGTGATGCCTATTATGACCCCTCTTATGGCACAGGACCTTTTAATACACAGCACGAATGGGAAAAAGCGAGCCTAGCGGGGGTTGGACAACAAATAAGAGATGAAAACAATAAGTTCATCAAGTTTAACAAAAAAATAATGTTCTATGTTAAACCCGTCCAAGATGATGAAGTTATAACCAAATTTACAAAGACCATTAATCCAAATTAAACATAATAATAGATAATTTAAAAAACATAATATTCCATTTAATAAATATGAACCGTACAATAATGCAACTTTTGACCAAGGGTATGTTTATACTCTTGGTCTTAAGTTCTTGTAATAAACAAGAAAAAACAGATAAGACTACCACAAACAAGGTTGTCATTCAAGGAAAAGTAAGTAATTTCGAAAAAGACCAAGCTTTATTCACCTATGATGAATATGGTCTCCTTAAAAAAACTAAAAAATCAAATTTTCATGTAGATAGTTTAGGAAATTTCAAATTTGATCTTGAAATCGAAAAACCGATCAAGGGTACCTTAGATTTTGGAAGAGTGATGCTAAAAGGTATGGGGAACAATCGATATATTTATGTTTACCTAGAACCTGGAGACAGTATTTTTATGGAAGCCAATATGGATGTATTGTCAGGAGAGAATGTTATTAAAAATAGTCTCAAATTAACGGGATCTGGTAGTGTGAATAGCCAATTTGTCAATACGGCAGATTTCACCTTTAATACTTATAAAAATCGTAGACAAAACAATTATCAATTCATTGTTGATAAACAAGGGGCCGACTACAAACGTACTGTTGATAGTATACGTGATAAAAAATTAATGTTTCTAGAACAGTATGCTAAACAACATAAACTGAGTCCAAAATTAATTGAAATCACCAAAGATGAATATATTAACTTAGCCACGATAAGAAAAATCAATTATCCTTCAAGTCACAAAGGATATACAAAGGGAAAGGATGCGATATTACCAGCCGATTATTACGACTTTATTCCTAAGGTGAAAATTGCAGATAATTTAGAGGAAAAAGGACTCCCTTATATGCGATTTTTACATTTCTTTCTAACCAATAACCTATTATTAGAAGAGCAAAAAGGTAAAGACATTGACTATTTGACTTTTGTAAATAGAGAGCTTACGGGAAAATCAAAATATATTTACCTTGCTTATTCGCTTGGGACTGATTTTAAAGCTGAAGTTTACAATGAATTTGGCGATAAATGTCCCTATCCTGAATTAGCAGCCATCGTTTCTGAAAAATATGGGTTTTTAGAAAAAATGTTGCCTGGTAAACCTTCTCCAACATTTGATTTAATAGATATAAAAGGGGACATTTTAGCATCAAACTCATTATTCAGAAATACCTATACCTATATCGATTTGTGGGCTACTTGGTGTAAACCATGTATTGCAGAATTTCCGTATTTGGATACATTAAAAAAAACATACGCCAATAAAAACATTTCGTTTGTCAGTATTTCTATGGATGCAAAAAAGGATGATTGGACAAACTATGTACATAAAGAAAAACTCAAAGGCATTCAATTATGGGTAGATTCAACGAATAAAAATATTCTTGACGAAGGGTATAATATCACGATGATACCGCGTTTTGTATTGTTAGACCCTGATGGTAAAATTGTAGATGCCAATGCCCCTCGACCATCTGATCCAAAATTAATTGACCTTTTTAAAAAACTAAAAATATAAGGTAAAGTACATTTGAATTAGCTTTAGTAATTAGTACCTAGTTTTGAAGAGCAACCCGTAAATCGGTTGCTCTTCTTTATTTCCTCTCCTCGCCTATGAATTGTAAACACCTCCTTTATACAAAACTCTAGGTGTATTGCATTACCTCACTTTATTTTAATTAACTTGACCATAAAATTCCGCTTTGGTTAGGCCGACACCCCTTTATAAGCTAAAACAAATCATCCAATAAATTAGTTTCTTTAGTAAAAATACCTTCCCAACACCCTAAAATTACTTAATTAGATTTGTTGAATTTATCGTTTTTTAGAACTTGATTTTAACAAAATATTAAGTGTTTTTTTAGAGAATTGTTTTAATCAAAGTTCTTTTTAGTAGATTTGCTTTGTTCATTATTAAAAATTTGTATGGCAATAAAGGGTGTCTACCAACTTCCATTAAAAGAATTTAAAGATGTTTTTAACAAACATTATGCCGCCTTATGTCTTTTTGCGAATCAATATGTTGGCGATATGGATATTGCGAAAGATGTAGTTCAGGAGGTTTTCGTGAAAGTTTGGGAACAAAAAACACCTTTTCATTCAACAACATCTATTAAGTCGTTCCTCTATACCGCAGTAAAAAATAAATCCCTTGATTTTTTACGGAGCAAATACTATCAAGTTAATACCGCATTAAGCAAATTTGATATGGAGGAATTAGAGACAGAAGGGTATTTTTTGAGAGAAGTAGTGCTCACAGAGGTAAAAACCATTTTGGCTCAAGCCATTCAGACGCTACCGAAGCGCTGTCGAGAAATTATGCTATTGAGTTTAAAAGAATATTCTAATCAAACCATCGCTGAAAAGTTAGGAATCTCAGTAAAAACGGTCATTGCTCAAAAAAGAATAGCTCATGAAAAACTTCGCCCTTTATTACATGGCTATTTTTCCTTTATCGCATACCTATTCATAAAATAAGGGCCTATTTTATATTTATTTTGACGGAGGTCCTATGTGAAAATTAAAAAAAACTATTTTTTTGATTTTCTTTTAATCCAAACCTCATTTTTATTCGTCCCCTTTATATAACCCATATTATTATGTCTAAACTAACCGACATTTTCAAATTTTCAAAGAGGTTAGCTGCTTCGGTTTTAAAAGGAGAAGTATCTTCAACCGTAAAGGATACCAATCTTTTATCTGAAAAGCACAAAGCCTACTTAGAAAGTAAGCTAAATGATCCTGAATATTTAGCCAAAGAAAACGAACTCCTAGAGAGCATAAATCAAACGGAAGGTTGGACCGCAATCGAAAAGAAAATAGTAAATCCTGTTAAAAAAAGACATATTTGGAAGTACGCGGTGGCTGCTTCCATTTTAATGCTTGTAACACTCCCATTTGTTTTAACCAATAAAAATACGGCCTTGCCAGATGAGCAAACAGTCACTAGCGAAATAAAATCGGGTACTGACAAAGCCACGCTAACCTTGGAAACAGGGGAAGAAATTTTATTGGCCAAAGGAACTACGTTTAAAACGTCATTTGCAGAAAGTAACGGAGAAGAACTCGTCTATACAGACCCTGAGGATGTGACATCTACCAAAGAACTTGTATACAACTATTTAACCATTCCTAGAGGTGGTGAATTTTTCTTAAAACTTGACGACGGAACAAAAGTTTGGCTTAATTCAGAATCCAAATTAAAGTATCCAATTAATTTTATAAAAGATCAGCCAAGACAAGTAGAATTAGTATACGGTGAAGCCTATTTTGAGGTGAGTCCAAGTACACTCCACAACGGAACGAAGTTTAAAGTTACCACAGGAAATCAAGAGATTGAAGTTTTAGGGACTGAATTCAACGTCAAAGCCTACGCCGATGAAAAGGCTATTCTCACCACACTTGTCAATGGAAAAATAGCGTGGAGTGCTGACAATAAACAGCACCATCTTTCGCCTTCTGAACAATTAGTCTTTAATAAAGAAAGTACAGAATTTAACTTAAAGAAAGTAAACATCTACAATGAAACTTCTTGGAAAAACAACATCTTTAGCTTTAAAGAAAAACCCCTAGCCGAGATTGCTGTGGTTTTATCGAGATGGTATGATGTTGATTTTAGATTTCAGAATGAAGCATTAAAATCAGTGAAGTTTAACGGTGTATTAAGCAAGTCTCAATCCTTAGACAATTTACTAAAAACCATTATTAATACAAAAATTATTACTGCGTATGAAATTAACGACAAACAGATCTTATTAAAATAAAAAAGAGAGAAAAGCTCCTTGACCGCCTAAAGTAAAGTGCTTCCTCTCCTCACATCATTAATTAAACTCAAGTCTAACTAACAATAAGCAAATTTATGAAATTTAATTTTACTAATGCTATTTCCTATCGATGGAATAAGCTTTTACTAAATGTTATGAGAACCTTTATTCTCTTCATTTGTACCCTTACTTTTAGCATGTCTTCCGAGATTGTGCTTTCCCAAGGGACAAAAATCAAAATAGATGAAGACAAAACGATTAGTGTTGACGAAGTCTTTGATATAATTAGGTCTCAAACAAAATATACTTTTTTATATCAATCAGGACTTTTCAATAATTATCCGAAAGTTACTTTAAAGAAAGGTACTATTAGAGCTAATAAGCTTCTACAACAAACCCTCTCACAAGGAAATTTCATGTGTGAATTCTCTTCAGAAAACACCATTTTAATAAAAGAAGAGGAAGCAAACACCCCTCCTACAACTACAAACATTATAGATGCATTACAACAAACCATTAAGGGGGTAGTCGTAGATGAAAACGATCAACCTATTCCAGGTGTGAACGTTATCTTAAAAGGCACTAAAAAAGGTACTTCTACGGATTTTGACGGAAAATATCAACTTACGTTAAATGGCCTTAATGACAAAGCTGTTTTAGTTTTTAGTTATGTTGGTTATGAAAAACAAGAAATCAACATTGGTACTAAAACGACCATTGATGTGAAAATGGTACCTTCACTTGCCGGCCTAGACGAAGTTGTGGTGATTGCCTATGGAACATCTAAAGTTAAAGATGCAACAGGAGTAATTTCAAGAATAAGCGCTAAAGAAATAGAAGATGCTCCAATGGGCTCAAGTGTTGAAAGTTTATTACAAGGTAAGGCGGTTGGAGTAAGTGTTCAAGTACAATCTGCTTCACCAACTTCACCAATAAGCGTAATCATTCGTGGAGCCTCCTCCTTGTCTGGTGACAATCAGCCTTTATGGGTGATCGATGGAGTTCCTCAAGCTTCTGAAACAACCACAGGGAATGTTGCTAATACCTTATATAACTTAAACCTAAATGACGTTGAAAGTATTGATATTTTAAAAGATGCTTCCGCAACGGGTGTTTATGGATCAAGAGCTGCCAATGGAGTTGTAATTGTAACTACCAAACGTGGTAAACCAAATACAGATCCTATATTTGAAGTATCTACACGTGTTGGATACCAAGCAATGGATTTTAATGGGTACAATTACATGAATGCCCCTGAGTATATTGATTTTATAACCGCCGCGGCAAAAGAAGATGTTTTAACACATGGATTTCAATATTTTAGCAGTCAATATTTAGATGAAGATGCTTTTAAAGCATTAAACACAAGTGAATACGATGCTTCTGACTTACAATTGCTTCCTGATGCTTTTTATGGTGCTAATAATGATTGGCAAGATATCGTTACTCAAAACCCGTTTAATGTAGATTATAATTTCTCCGTTCGCGGTGGATCACAACGAACTAACTATTTCGTATCATTCAACAATAGCAATAAAGAAGGGGTTGTTATCGGTGGAGAAAGTAAGATATACGGTGGACGTATAAATTTTGAAACAGGTATCACTGACAATATAAAATTTGGGTTAAATTTAACAGGAAGTACGCGTAAAACTGTGGATAAAGACGGTATGCTATTTACGTTAAAGGGCGTACGTCCAGATCTACCTGGTTATAACGAAGATGGGTCTATCTTTACCAAAGATTACTACACTGAAAACCCATATACAGCTTTACTTAATGCCAATGATGGAAAGGGAGTTAACTTTAGCGGAACGGCATTTCTAGAGTTAAAAATAGTAGAAAACTTAAAATTTAGAACTGCATATGCAAATAGCTATTCAGACGCTGAAAGATTGAGATACCTCCGAAAAGGTAGTTACACGGAAACGCTCGGAGAACGCGTATGGAGTGATAGTAAATCATCGCGTGATCTATTTGAAAATACGTTAACTTATGCAGCCCTTATAGAAGATAAGCACGATGTTAAAGCATTAGCAGGGTATAGTGTTGAAAGCAATGTTTCAGGAAGCTATTATATGAGTGCTCAAAATTTCCCTGATGATGACATCCTAAATAACTTTGGGTCACAAGCAGCAATCAATTATATCGGTGAATCAGAAACAAAAAATGCATTGGTTTCACAATTTGTGCGTTTACACTATAAATTTGATGATCGCTATATAATTTCAGGAACACTTCGTCGAGATGGTTCTTCGCGATTTGGAGCAGACAGACGATGGGGGACATTTCCTTCTGTTGCGGCAGCTTGGTTAGTTACAGGAGAAAAATTCATGCAATCTGATAAAATTAGCGAACAAATTTCTTATTTAAAATTAAGAACATCGTTAGGAATAACGGGGTCTCAGAACCTCGGAAACTTCGACTGGATTACAGAGGTTGATGCGGCTACGTATAACGAAACTCCAGCAATCTTACCTGCTTCACTTGGAAATCCCGAATTACAATGGGAAGAGACTGAAATGTTTGATTTAGGTTTAGATTTCGGTATATTAGATGATCGTATTTATGGATCTGTTGGTATCTACCAAAAGAAAAGTAGTAAATTAATTTTTGATGAAGATATTCCATGGAGTTCTTCATTTAGAGATATTACTTCTAACGTTGCTTCAATGTACAATCGTGGATTTGAATTTAATGTAAAATATGATGTTTTACGTAAGATTGACCATCGTTTAACATTTGATTTCAACTATGCTAATGGTAAAACCAAAATAACAAAGATTAATGGTAATCAAACTGAGTTAATATTCCCACACAGTCGTGCTCAATACATGATTGTAAAAGAAGGCGATGTGTTTGGAGAATGGTTTGGATTACAAACAGCTGGACGATTTTTTGTGAATGCTGAAGATGCATACGGAATGAGAAACAGTTTAACAGACACAGGTGTTCAAGAAGTTTACAGATCTTCAAATGAATCTGGTGGTGATCTTATCTTTATTGACCAAAATGGAGATGGAGAAATAAACGATGATGACCGCGTACATTTAGGAACTTCTGTACCAAAAGGATTTGGAGGATTTGGATTAACCTATCAGTATAAAGGTTTTAGAATAAACACTACCTTTTCTTATGCCTATGGACACAAAAGATTATGGGATCAAGTATTAGACGATGCTGGAGGTCTTGGTAACTTTAATCAAAGTAAAAATATTGCTGGACAAAGTGCCACTGTAAAAAGCCCTTATGAAGCGCTTTATCCAAGAATGACGCTTGATGGTGTTAGCAATGGAGTGTTTTCTGACTTTTTTCTACATGATGCATCCTATCTTCGTTTAAATGCATTGAATGTTTCATATAAACTTCCGAACAAATTTTTTACTAATTCAACGCTTAAAGGAATTGACCTAACATTCCAAGCAACGAATTTATTTACCATCACAAAATACCCTGGATTTGATCCACAAGGTGGGGGTTCTAGTTATACAGATGTTGATGCTGGAGCAGGAATTGACGGAAGTGTCTATCCTTCTGCTAAAGTGTTTAGCCTTGGAATTAAATTAAACCTTCAATAAAAAATAGTACACATGAAAAAATTAATTTATATATCATTACTTACCCTAATTTTTGGAGTAAGTGCTTGTTCCGATAGTTTAGATTTAACCCCCAGTTATAAACTAAACGAAAAAAACGGAGTTACAAACGAGGTTAAAGCAAGAGCTGCCGTTAATGGAATTTATACTACCGTAGTTAATGGTAATAATTATTCTGGTGGTATTAACGCCACTTTTGTTAGCAAATCAGGATTTGGTAAGTGGATTACCGCAGATTATAATATGGAATACACACAATCAAATCCTACAACCTCATCTATACAATACAAATGGATTGGATATTATGAAACCGTAAATGCGGCCAATTTTGCAATTTCGGGTATTTCTAAATTAAATGAAAAACAAATCGATGATGCGACTAAAAATGCCTTATTAGGTGAAGCTAGATTCTTTAGAGCATTTGCCAACACCTATCTTTTGTGGGTATATGGCCATTGGTGGGCAAGTGATGACAACGATCCAAATGGTATTTTATATCGCGATGAAATCGTTACGGTAGCAAATCTTAGACAACCTCGACTTACAGTAGGTGAGAGTTATGCTAAAATTTATGAAGACCTCGATTTCGCTATAGAAAATTTAAACAGTTTTAGTAGTAACAGATATGTTTCTAAAGAATTTGCGAAAGTTTTTAAAGCGAAAGTGATGCTTTATAGAGGTGGATTTAACAATGGAACCTCTGGTCTTGAAGAAGCTCTTACCTTGGTAAATGAAGTATTAAACGCCAATATTCCTGGATTCGCTATGCAGGAAGATTTAGCACAGGTTTATCAAGATTCATGGGACTCTGAAGAAAACCTATTCTCAGGATATTTAGAAGAAACAGATAGAGCAAGAAATGCAAGTTCTTATTACAATTACACAATACCATACCGCTATTCAACTCGTTTACCTGTAGCCGATGGAGTAACTCCTACTGCTGGGCTAACAAAAGGAGCAGATTGGTTTCATGCGGATCCACGTTGGCCAATTGTTACCGGTGAATCGAGATCTCCTATAACATGGGATACGAGACGCTACTATTGTTTTACGAAGGTAACTAGACTTGGTAAAGTTCAAGGTGAATTAGATGGAGACAACAAGTACAATACGTATTTCTTTAGATATCCTGAATTATACATAATGAAAGCTGAATTGTTAGCTAGAACAGGTGCCTCAATTGCAGATGCTATTGCACCTATAAACACCATGCGTTCAATACGAACGAATCCATCATTACCTAGTTTAAACCCAACTACACAACAAGAATTGATGGATGCCATTTTTAAAGAATATTTCTTAGAAACATTTTTAGAAAATGGAAGTGAATATTTTGCTTCATTACGATTTAAAGATAGTTCTGGACAATTGTGGATTGAAAATCTTAGAGAAGCTCCAATAGTTTTAAACAGCTTATGTTACCCCATTCCAAGAGAGGAAATGGATGTAAACAACCTAATGACACAAAATACTGATTTAGAATAATTTAACTCGTACCACATGAAATTAATAAAAAAATATAAAGGCACCACAGCTGCCATAATTGGTTTGTTCTTATTTAGCGCTTGCGCAGATGACATAGACCTTAGAATACCGTACCCAAATGATATTACGTTTAACGAAATTTCCTTAGACAGGTTTTCCTATGAAATTCCAGCAGGTCCTTTTACTGCTGGTGATCAAAAGTCGGGAATCATAACGGTAAACGTTAACAATAACGGAAATGGTGATTATAGCGGTTTTGCGCTGTCTAATAAAAATTTCCGTTCTTATCCTTGGGAATTGAGCCCAGATTTTGCTCCTGCCGGAGGATTAACACCGGCTGAAGAACAAGCGGCCATAAACACAACAGCTTTTAGTGTTTATACTACACGTGTTAATCCTATGAAAAATTACTTAGTAGGTAAAGCGACTGGAGATGATGCGTATTTTACATTGTCAGAGCCGACTACTGTAGAACATGTTTTAGTGGCTAATACAACTTATAACTATCTTTTAGCTAGTTATGGTTCTATTCTTTCTGAAGACATAGATCCTGTCACTCAAGAATATTTACTTACGGGCGGTAAAAGAGACAATCCAGGTATAGAAAATGACGATCCAAACCTCCAAGGCGTATTTACACTTCCTGGTATTGATGGAACGCTTAAAACCATCCGATTAGCTGGTACTGAACTTTTAGCTAAACACGAAGCGGGAGATCCTGCAGGAATTGCAGCGGGAGAAGCGGCGCGTGATGCGTTTATTGCCAATAATCCAGGAAGTACCCCAGAGGAACAACAAGCTGTATACGATGAAGCCTATGAAGAAGCCTATGATGAAGCTGCTGATGCTATACACAAGGGGTATGTAAAATTAACTATTGAAGGTTTCTTAAACGGGACCACTACAGGTACGGTAGATGTTTATTTGGCTATTAGACCTGAAGTAGACCCTGCTTTCCCTGAATATAATTATATATTAAGAGATTGGAGAAAAGTTGATTTAACTTCTTTGGGAACTGTAGACAAAGTATTATTTAAAATGTCTTCTGATTATGTAGATAATCAAGGAAAAATGGTCTATCCTTCATTGTTTTGTTTGGATGGGATTCGCCTACAATAATACCTGAATTAATACAGTACCTTTTCTTAAAATGAACGGGGAATTTATTCCCCGTTCATTTTAATCTAATTTATTTTCTCTCACCTCAACACCCAAGGTAAACTACTCACAACTAGCAATTTATTTGTTTAGCACTTGGAATACCTATATTTTATTTATCCCAAAATAACCCTACATGAAAAAAGTATTCACCCTATTACTTTCAATCTTATTCTTGGTATCTTGCAAAGTAAATCCTACCGAGAATGTAATTTTATTTTCTGGAACAATTTCAGATGCCACATCTAAAAACTTTAGAATAGTTAAAAAGAATAGTGGTACAGGTTCGCTGTCTATTCCACTGGCAGAAGACGGTTCCTTTGCTGATACATTAACTACCGGAACTGGTCATTACATTTTTACCGATTCTAGATATCGAGCCGATTTGTATTTAACCAATGGAGGTGTTTATCATTTAACGGCAGATGGAAAAGATTTTAGAAATACGGTAAAGTTAACTGGAACGGATCCTGATGCCTCCAATTATTTAATGACTAAATCAAATAACATCGTCAAGGAAAGAGGCGATTATGCCGAATTTAATTCATTAAATGAAGCTGATTTTCTTGCGAAGCAAAATTCGCTGAATGAACGTTATATTAGCTACCTAGAAAGCTTTCCTAATATTCCAAAAGAATTTGAAGAATTTGAACGCGAAGAATTATACTATTATCACCTTTTAACATTACTTAATTACGAAAGTTTACACCAACGATACACAGAACAACCTGACTTTAAGGTATCAAAGGATTTTTTAAAAGAATTAGATGGTGTTGACTATCTTAATGAAGAGCGCTATAGACGTAGAGGATCTTATACTAAATTAGTCGACCTTCACTTTAATAGAAAAGCGAATGAATATGCAGAAAATGAAAAGGTAGATAAATACATGGCAAAACTTAACGTATTTGGAGCAATTCCGAATGATTATATTAAAAATAGCTTATTAATGTCTGCCGCAAAATACGACATAGGTTATACGGACAATATAGATGCGTACTATAACACTTATTTATCTGTTTCTACTTCTACCAGAAATAACGAAAGTATTACCCAAAAGTATAAAGCATTAAAAAAACTTAGTAAAGGACAACCTTCACCTGAATTTAACGATTATAGCAACCACGCTGGCGGAACGACGTCCTTAAGCGATTTTAAAGGAAAATACGTATATATTGATGTATGGGCAACGTGGTGTGGCCCCTGTTTAGCAGAGGTTCCTTCGCTTAAAAAAGTTGAAAAACAATACCACGGAAAAAACATCGCATTTGTAAGTATTTCTATTGATACTGAAAAAGCACGTGATTCGTGGAGAAAAATGGTGACAGACAAACAACTTAGCGGGGTACAACTAATCGCCGACAAGGATTGGAGTAGCAAGTTTATTGAAGCTTATGAGATAAATAGTATTCCGCGTTTTATCCTCATAGATCCTGACGGAAAAATTGTCAATGCAAATGCTCCTAGACCTTCTAATAAAGAACTAATTACCCTATTTAATGAACTAGGAATTTAAAGAACACATTATTATCTAAAAAAAATACATGATGAACAAAATTGTTATTCTCTTTATTTCAATGCTTTGCTTAGCCTCTTGTGATGAAAAGCCCACTAAAGATTATATACTTTTCTCCGGAGTAATTTCGAATGCTCCATCAACAAAATTTCAACTATCGTATAAAGATGGTAAAGGAAGGTACACGATTAAAACAGCAGAAGATGGTTCCTTTACTTGCGATACCATATTTTCTGGAACAGGTACCTATAGACTTAGCGGTAAAGGAATGAACAGAATTGACCTTTACTTTGCCAATGGAGGAACCTATGTTCTGACGACCGACGGAAAAGATATGAGAAATACCTCCAAATTAACGGGGTTATATGCCAACGCTTCTAAATTTTTATTGACTAAAGATAGTCGTATGAACAGCTTAAGAGGGGACTTTGAAAAATATAATACCTTAAACGAAGCTGATTTCAGTGCTAAAGCTTTGATGATTAAAGACAATCTCGTGGCTTATTTAGATAGCTTTCCAGATATCCCTAAAGATTTTGCTCAATTTGAGCGTGAGGAATTGATTAATTATTACCTTTTATCCTTAATTAGATACCAATCAAGACACGGAAGAAATATTCAAGATCCTGAATTTAGAGTTTCAAAGGAATTTCTTAAACCATTGGAGGAAGTAGACTTCTACAATGAAGCGGCGTATAAACACCGAGGATGGTATAGTAAATTAGTGGGAGAATATTTTGACCTGAAAGCACTTGAGTTAGCAGACAAAGAAGGTATTGATAAATACTTAGCTAAACTTAAGGTATTCGGTGCTATTCCAAATGACTATATTAAAAATGACCTGTTAAAAGCAGCTGCAAAATATGACATAGCATATACAGATGATATGGATACCTATTATAACACCTTTATCGCGGTTTCTACGTCAAAAGAAAATAACCAAAGTTTCACTGAAAAGTATGAAGACCTAAAGAAACTCTCAAGAGGGGCGCCTTCTCCTGTTTTTACAGATTTTGTTAATAACGCAGGAGGTACAAGTTCCTTAAGTGATTTTAAAGGGAAATACGTGTACATCGATGTGTGGGCAACCTGGTGTGGCCCATGTTTAGCAGAAGTACCTTACCTTAAAGAAATTGAAAAAAAATATCATGGCAAAAACATAGAATTTGTAAGCATTTCGATTGACACACAAAATAAACGTGAAGCTTGGAGTAAAATGATTGCAGATAAACAACTAGGCGGTGTACAATTACTGGCAGATAAAGATTGGAATACTGAATTTATTTTAGCCTATAAAATTAACAGTATACCGCGCTTTATTTTAATAGATCCTAAGGGGAATATTGTATCATGGAATGCACCTAGACCTTCTAATAAAGCACTCATATCCTTATTTGATGAACTAGGTATTTAATTAAATCACACCTATATAACCCATAAAAAAAGATCATGAAAAAAATTAGTATTGTACTCCTTTTCATACTATATATCGGAACTTGTAAAGCAAATACTAACAACGATTATATTCTATTTTCGGGAACGATTACAGAGGCCCGATCAAACGAATTTACAATTACCAAAAAATATAGTAATACTGGCCCACAAGTTATTAAACTAGCTGAAGATGGTTCCTTTAAAGATACCCTCACCACTGGCACAGGATATTACTCCTTTAGAGGTTTTGGAGGGATGAATGTTTACCTCTATTTAACGAATGGTGGAACCTATAACCTAACCGCCAACGGCTCCAATGTCACTAAACTCAGAGGTACCGCTAAATTAACGGGAACAAATCCGGAGCCCTCTACCTATTTATTAACGAAAATAAGTAACATCATCAAAGAAAGAGGAGATTACGCCGCCTTCAATTCATTAAATGAAGCTGATTTTCTTGCGAAGCAAAAATCGCTAAATGAACGTTATGTAAGTTACCTAGAAAGTTTCCAAAACCTTCCTAAAGAATTTGAAGAATTTGAACGCGAAGAATTACATTATTATCACCTTTTCACCTTACTTAATTACGAAAGTTCACACCGACGATATGCAAAAAAACCTGATTTTAAAGTATCAAAGGAATTCTTAAAAGAATTAGACGGTGTTGATTACCTTAATGAAGAGCGCTATAAACAAAGAGGCTCTTATACTAAATTGGTCGACCTTCACTTTAAAAGAAAGGCAAATGAATACATTGAAAATGGGGATGAAGATAAATACTTCGCTAAACTGAAAGTATTTGGGGCAATTCAAAATGACTTTATTAAGAATAGCTTATTAATGTCAGCGGCTAATTCCGACATAAGTCATGTAGATCATATTGATGCATACTATAAAGCTTATTTATCTTTTTCTACTTCCACAAGAAATAATGAACGTATCACCCAAAAGTATAAAGCATTAAATAAACTAAGTAAAGGACAACCTTCTCCCGAATTTAACAATTATGTCAACCATGCTGGAGGTACAACATCCTTAAGCGATTTTAAAGGAAAATACGTATATATTGATGTATGGGCAACGTGGTGTGCCCCCTGTTTAGCAGAGGTTCCTTCACTTAAAAAAATTGAAAAACAATACCACGGAAAAAACATAGCATTTGTTAGTATTTCAATTGATACGGAAAATGCGCGTGATTCTTGGAGAAAAATGGTGACAGAAAAAGAGCTTTCTGGAATACAATTGATTGCAGATAAGGATTGGAAAAGTGACTTTATTAATGCTTATGAAATTAGTGGTATACCCCGCTTTATTTTGATTGATCCACAAGGAAATATTGTTAGTGCTAATGCGCCACGTCCTTCAAACAGCGAATTAATTAAGTTATTTGATAAATTAAAACTATAATAACTGATTTTATAGGTGCTGCACACCTTATTCTTCTTAATGGAAAAAAGTTTTATAGCTTAAATATAAACATTTATAAACTACTACGTTGATTTAATTTTTTACCCATTTTAGGTTTACTAAAATTAAAAAATAGTAGAATTAGTTATCATACCCAATTTAGAAGGGCAATCTTTAATTTGATTGCTCTTCTTTTTCTTTTTTTTATATACAACTGTAAACGAACGTATTACAGTTTAAAAAAACCAACAAACTTATCTATTTTAATACTTAAATTTACAAGATAAATTATCATTATCATATTAAATAGCTACTTTCGTACTACGTTTGCAGTAAAATAATTGAAACAATGAACACAAATGAGCGAAATCTCATAGAAAAATTACATCGTGATGATGAGCAGGCATTACGACTGCTATATCTACATTATTGGAGTCAATTATATCAAGCTGCCATTAATTTAGTAAAAGAAAAGGAAATTGCCGAAGATATTGTACAAGACGTTTTTATTAATCTATGGCAAAAACGCGCTCAACTTGAAATTAAAACCTCTTTAAAAAACTATCTATATACCAGTACCATTTATAAAGTGTACGATTATTTTAGAAAAAATAAAAACGCTAAAAACCTTGATCAACTTGAGGACTTTCACACGGTATTACAACTAGAAAATCCTGAAAGTTCCATGATGACAGAGGAACTTATTGAATTTATTTACGGAGAAATTGACAAACTCCCCGCCAAATGTAAAGAAGTCTTTTTACTAAGTCGTGACCTCCAACTAAGCAATAGTGAAATCGCCCTCAAACTCAATATTTCTAAGCGAACCGTAGAAGGCCACATTTCAAAAGCTTTGGCAATTTTGCGCTTAAAATTAGGGCATATTGTAAGTTTAGAAGTAGCCGTACTTCTCTTAAATTCAATAAAATAAATTTTTCTTCACACAAAAACAGGTGTACCTAGAATTTCTTACGTCAATAAGATATATAGGAAGTTAAAAAATGCATCATCGACATAAAAAATTTATTTCTCTTATCGAGAAATGGCAAGCGGGAAAAGCTTCAAAGAAGGAGCTACGAATTCTAATTAACTATTTCTTTTCGCATCAAAAATCAAATGAATTCCAAGAAACAGACGAAGAAAAACTGGAGACGGAACAGCGGATGTACAAGGCAATTTTGGCTGAATTAAACAAGGATACGATAAAAAAGAAACCCAAAGTCAAAAAATTGTACTTGACTCCAGTCGTTAAAGTTGCAATTGCAGCTGGTATTGCCTTACTGATTGCTTTACCCTTTGTATTGCGTGAGGAAACTACATCTACGTTACCTTCAGCAAAGGAATCTATCATTTCGATTGGTACCGATAAAGCTACTTTAACCTTAGAAAATGGGGAAAATATCCCTTTAGAAAAAGGAAAAACGTTTAAAAACTCCTTTGCAGAAAGCAATGGAGAAGAATTAATTTATACCGGAACTGACAGCATCAAAAAGTCAACTGAAGTTGTTTATAATTATTTAACCATTCCGCGTGGAGGTCAGTTTTACCTGAAATTAAATGATGGAACTAAAGTGTGGTTAAATTCCGAATCTAAACTAAAATTTCCCGTTTCATTTGTCGAAAATCAACCTAGATCTGTAGAATTGATTTACGGTGAAGCCTACTTTGAGGTGTCGCCAAGTACGGCACACAATGGAACAAAATTTAGTGTCCTAACTGACGTGCAGAAAATTGAAGTTTTAGGAACTGAGTTTAACGTAAAAGCTTATTCAAATGAAGACGCCATATTTACAACCTTAGTAAATGGAAAGATTGCTTGGAACGCTAATCAACAAAAACAACAATTGCTTCCAACGCAACAATTAATCTTTGAAAAAGGGACCAATCAATTTAGCCTTCAAACAGTAGATGTATACAATGAGATTTCATGGAGAGATGGGATCTTTAGTTTTGAAAATAAAACCCTTGAAGAAATCATGCGCATTCTTTCTCGATGGTATGACATTGATGTTCATTTTGAAAACCCAACATTAAGTGCAAAACTATTTAATGGAAATTTAAGTAAAGATCAACACATTGAGGATATCCTCATAACACTTAAAGAATTAGAAGCAATTAACAATTATTCAATATATGGAAAAAAAGTAATATTAAAATAAAATAGAAATGATCGATGCTTCGTAAGAAATCACGATTCATTCTATAAATAGGATAAGAACCTATCTAAAAAAAAAGGGTGCGAAACAGAAATTTGACGGTCTCATGTTTCGCCCCTAGTTTATGTATTAATCAACAAAATGTTTAACTAACACATGCAAATTTATGGAAATTAAATTAACCCACTGTTTTTCCGTCCGAAGAAAACATCTTATTTTACTTATGAGGATCTTTATTTTTTTTTACTGTTTAACAATTTTTAGTTTTGTTCCAGAAAAGGGATATGCACAAAATGCAAACATTAAGATTGAATCTGATAGAGTAATCAGTGTTAAAGAAGTTTTTGAATTAATCAAAACTCAAACTAACTATCGATTTATCTACCCTTCTAACTTATTTGATGAATTCTCTCCTGTTACGGTAAAAAAAGGAACGATCCGTGTAAAGAGCTTATTAGAACAAAGTCTTTCACAAGGAGATTTTTCAATCCTATTAGGCAAACGTAAAACAATTATCATTCGGCCAAAATCAGAAGAACTACAAACGATAATCAAAGGACATATTGTCGATGAAACCGGTCAACCATTACCTGGTGTGAACGTTATCTTAAAAGGCAGTAAAAAAGGTACTTCTACTGATTTTGACGGAAATTATCAAATTGCTTTAAGCAATGTTGACGAAAATTCTGTTTTGGTCTTTAGTTATGTAGGATATCAAAAACAAGAAATTACCATTGGCACTAAAACTACGATAGATTTAATGATGAAACCCAACCTTTCAAGTTTAGATGAAGTTGTTGTTATTGGTTATGGTACCTCCAAAATTAAAGATGCAACAGGGGTGATTTCAAGAGTGAGTGCTAAAGAAATTCAAGATGCCCCAATGGGGTCAAGTGTTGAAAGTTTATTACAAGGGAAAGCCGTAGGGGTAAGTGTACAAATCCAGTCTGCCTCACCCACTTCTCCAATAAGTGTAATTATTCGTGGTGCATCGTCACTAACAGGAGACAACCAACCTCTATGGGTTATTGATGGTGTCCCTCAATACTCCAACACAACTTCAGGAGATATTGCTAACACCTTGTATAACTTAAACATCAATGATGTTGAAAGCATTGACATTTTAAAAGATGCATCTGCAACCGCCGTTTATGGATCACGAGCTTCCAATGGTGTAATCATTGTAACGACCAAAAAAGGAAAGCCGAATATGAGACCTTTATTTGAAGTATCATCCCGTACTGGTCTTACCGTTAGAGATTATAATGGGTATGAATATTTTGAAACAGATCAATACAAAGAATTTACCATCGCGGCCGCTAAGGAATCGATTATAAGTGGTGAAAGTTTTGACTCTTATGTTGAGACAGTTTTAGATAAAGAGGCCTATGAAGGTTTAAGAACTAGTGAATTTGACAAAGACGATTTACAAGTTCTACCTGATGCCTTTTATGATGGAAACATTAATTGGCTAGACGAATTTACCCAAAATCCAATAGTTCAACAATACAACTTATCTGTACGTGGGGGATCAAAAGAGAATACTTATTTCATGTCTTTCAACTACAGTGACACGGAAGGTGTTATTAAAGGTGGACGAAGTGAACTCTACGGTGGTCGTATTAATTATGACACTAAAATTAATGACAATATAAATTTTGGAATATCTTTAAGCGGTAGTAGTCGTAATTCAGATAATAAAGATGGCTTATTAAGTGTTATAAAAAACATCCGTCCAGATATTCCTGCCTATAATCCAGACGGTACACTTTTCACAAAAGATGTATACACTGAAAACCCGTATACTACCTTAAAAAATAGTGATATTGGTAAAGGAATTACTTTTAACGGAACTGCATTTTTAGAAATTCAATTATTAAAAGGTTTAAAATTTAAAAGTTCTTTTACTAATAATTTTACTGATGCACAATACACAAACTATGATCGCTTAGGCACCAGTAATAATAACGTTTTTAATACTAGAGCTTGGTCTAGTACCAAAACATCGTTTAATGTGTTTGAAAACACCTTGTCTTATGCTAAAAACATAAACAAGAAACATGATATTACCGCTTTAGCTGGTTATTCTATGGAAGGTCGTACTCGAAATTACTATTCTATTAGAGGTGAAAATTTTCCAGATGATGATATTTTAAACAATTTTGGTTCTGCCGCAGACATTACGGATGTGGATGAGACAAAGACTAAAAACACGTTAATTTCGCAATTTGCTCGATTACATTATAAATTTAATGACCGTTATATCGTATCAGGAACCATCCGTAGAGATGGCTCATCGCGTTTTGGAGCAGACAAACGTTGGGGAATTTTTCCTTCTGGAGCTGCGGCTTGGTTAATTTCAGAAGAAAATTTCATGAAATCTGACCTAATTCAAAAATACGTTTCTTACTTAAAATTAAGATCTTCTTTAGGTGTCACAGGTTCACAAAACCTTGGAGATTTTGACTGGGTTACCTTAATTTATTCAGCAATTTATGATGATAATCCTGCATTTCAACCAGCAACTATGGGAAATCCAGACTTACGTTGGGAACAAACTGAAATGTTTGATTTAGGATTAGATTTTGGATTCCTAGATAGCCGTATCTATGGTTCTGTTGGAATTTACGAAAAGAATAGTAAAGATATTCTTTATAACAAACCAGTAGCTCCAAGTTCATCATTTAGTTCAGTTAAATCAAATATTGCTACACTAACTAATAAAGGATTTGAACTTGATTTTAAATACGACATACTTCGGACCCCTGACCAACGATTAACTTTTGATTTTAATTACTTTAATAATATTACTAAAGTTACCAAATTTAATGGACGCCTTAAAGAGTTGTTTTTCCCTGGAAGCTATGCCCCTTACATACGATTGGTAGAAGGAGGAGAAATAGGTCAATGGTATGGATTAGAAACTGCTGGACGCTTTTATGTATCTCCTGAAGATGCTTATACAATGAGAAATAGTTCAACATCTACTGGACAAACAACCTATTACAATACGGCAACAGAAACAATGGGTGACCTTATTTTTATTGACCAAGATGGTGATGGAAAAATCACCAATGATGATCGTGTTAATATAGGTTCTTCATCTCCAAAAGGAGCCGGAGGGTTTGGACTAACCTATATGTACAAAGGGTTTAGAATTAACACAACTTTTAGCTACGCATACGGACATAAAAGGTTCTGGAATTTACCATATAGCGATGTTGGAGCAACCAGAAATTATAACCAAAGTAATTTAATTGCTGGACAAAGTACCATTTTAAAAAGTCCTTATGAAGCAAATTATCCAAGATTAGCGGTTGGCTATAACAGCCGATTTTCTGATTTTTATTTACATGACGCATCTTATGTTCGATTAAATGCGTTGAATATTAGCTATAAACTTCCGAGTAAATTATTTAAAAATTCACAAATAAAAGGGATTGATCTTACCTTACAAGGTACAAACCTACTTACAATTACGAAGTATCCAGGGTTTGACCCTCAAGGGAACTGGAGCTCTTCATCTATAGGATCAGGTATGTCTACTGACTCTAGTAGATATCCTTCAGCACAAGTTTACAGCTTCGGAATTAAATTTAATATTCAATAAACACCTGACTCATGAAAAAATTAATATATATATCGTTAATTATTCTAATTATTGGTGCTAGTTCTTGTGAGGATCATTTAGACTTGACACCTAGTTATTCATTAAATGAAAAAAATGCCATTACAAATAGTATTAAAGCACGTGCTGCAGTTAATGGAATTTATGAAACAATCGTAAATGAAGATCATTATTCTGGTAAACTTTATGTTTCCTTAGCATCTAAATCTGGATTTGTAAAGTGGTCTTCTGCCGATTATAAAATGGAATATTCACAATCAAACCAAACAACTTCTAATATAGAAAGTAGATGGAAGGCCTATTATAAAACCTTAAACACTGCAAATTTCACAATTAACGGTATTTCTAAATTATCAGATGTACAAATAAAACCAGAAGAACGAAATGCACTGGTTGCCGAAGCTAGATTTTTAAGAGCATTTGCCAATACTTATCTTTTTTGGAATTATGGACACTGGTGGTCTAGTGATGATTCGAACCCTAATGGTATATTATATCGTGATAAGGCAATTACTATAGGGACAATTGAAGGAGCACGATTAACCGTAGGAGAAAGTTATGAAAAAATATATGAAGATCTCGATTTTGCTATTGAACATTTAAACAGCTTTAGTAGTAATAGATATGTTTCAAAAGAGTTTGCTAAAGTTTTTAAAGCGAAAGTAATGCTTTATAGAAATGCTTTTAACGATGGTACTACTGGCCTTGATGAGGCACTTACCTTAGTCAATGAAGTATTAGATGCAAATATCGCTGGATTTGCTATGCAAGAAGATTTGGCACAGGTATATCAAGATTCATGGGACTCTGAAGAAAATCTATTTTCTGGGTACGTATCTGATGACGCAGATAGAACCTATAACACAAGTTATACCTATTCATTTACCATGATTATGAGTTATGGTAATCGTCTTCCACTACCTTGGTATCAAGAACTTAATGCTGGACTTAATCAGGGGGCTGATTGGTTTTTAGCTGATCCGCGCTGGGATGTTGTTACAGGTGAAGCTAGAGCTCCAATTAATTGGGATACAACCCCAAGATATACTTGGACAAAAGTAGCTAGGCTAGGACAATATGCGGGACAACGTGCAAATCCGCCTGATGAAAAATACAATACCTACTTTTTTAGATACCCTGAATTGTACATTATGAAAGCTGAATTATTAGCTAGAACAGGTGCTTCCATTGAGGATGCCATAGCGCCAATTAACACCATGCGTTCAATAAGAACCAATCCTGCATTGCCTAGTTTAAATCCAACTACGCAACAAGAATTAATGGATGCCATTTTTAAAGAATATTTCTTAGAAACATTTATAGAAAATGGAAGTGAATACTTTGCTTCTTTACGATTTAAAGATAGTTCTGGTCAACTATGGATTGAAGTATTAAGAAATGCTCCGTTGGATGTAAACCGCTTATGCTACCCTATTCCAAATACGGAAATGGACCTCAACCCATTAATAGAGCAAAATACTGATTTACAATAATTTAATACACATTCTATGAAAATCATTCAAAAATATATAGGAATCACAACAGCCATCATTAGTTTAATTGGTTTTACTGCTTGTGAAGATAATTTAGACCTTAAAATACCTTACCCAAAGGATATTAACTTTAATGAATTGACGCTAGATCGTTTTTCTTATGAAATTCCATCAGCTCCTTTCACCGTTGGTGATAACAAAACAGGTACTATTACAGTAAACGTTACGGGTAGTGGCATAAATTATAGTGGATTTGCGCTATCTAATAAAAATTTCCGTTCGTATCCTTGGAATTTAAGTCCACAATTTGCTCCCCCTGGAATTACAGAGGAGCAAAAACAACAATCCATCGATTCAACTGCCTTTAGTGTTTATACAAGGTACGTAAATAGAACCGGAAATTATCTAGTGGGAAAAACAACTGGAGATAACGCCTATTTTACATTAGAAAAACCTAGTACGATAGAGCATGTATTAGTAGCAAATACAACCTATAACTATCTTTTGGCTAATTATGGATCCATATATTCCAAAAGTTTTGACAGTGAAACACAATCTTATTTAATTGATGGTGCCCCTGTACAGAACCCGAATATACCAAACAAATCTACTGATTACTACGGTACATTTAGCCTTCCTGCTCCCGGTAACGTAAATGCCATAAGATTATCAGGTGTACAAGTTTTAGCTAGAAACGAAGTAGGAATACCTGCTGGAGAAGCTGCTGGAGAAGCTGCATTGGCTGCTGCACTTGCTGAAAACCCGAACTTGCATCCCTACTGGCAAGACAGAGCGTATAATGATGCGTATAATGAAGCGTATGATGCCGTTGCTGGTGAAATACATAAAGGATATGTAAAATTGACTATTGAAGGATTTTTAAACGGAACTTCTACCGGAACCGTAGAGGTTTATTTATCCGTAATAAAAGGGGTCGATCCAGATAATCCAGACCATGCATTTACCTTAAATGATTGGAGAAAAGTAGATTTAACTTCTTTAGGAAATGTAGATAAGGTATTATTTAACATGTCATCTGATTATGTTGATGATCAAGGGGAAATGATTTATCCTCAAACATTCTGTTTAGACGGAATCCGTTTTCAATAGTAAAAATACTATTTATAACTATGTTAAAATAAACGGGGATTTAACTCCCCGTTTAATTTTTAACGCAATCCTCTATTTCCTAAAAACTTATTCATGAAAAAATTTATTCTTATTTTGCTTTCCATGTTATTATTAACGTCTTGTAAAGCAAAACTGCCTAAAAATTATATTTTACTTTCTGGTAATATTTCAAACCCTCCATCTAAAGAATTTAGGCTGGGCGGTAGGGGCGGTTCAATTACCATTACTTTAGCTGAAGACGGTTCATTTTTGGACACCATAACCTCTGGAACTGGCCACTACATTTTTTTTGATCCTAGAAACCGAGCCGATTTGTATTTAATCAATGGAGGTGTTTACCATTTAACAGCAGATGGAAACGATTTCAAAAACACCGTAAAATTAACCGGAACGGATCCTGATGCTTCTAATTATTTAATGACTAAAACGAGTAAGATCATTGAAGTAAGAGGAGATTATGCCGAATTTTACTCACTTAATGAAGCTGACTTTAGTGCAAAAGCAGCAATGATTAAAGAAAAACTTTTTTCCTATTTAGACAGTTTTCCAAATATTCCTAAAGAATTTAAAGAAGCTGAACGTAAAGAATTACACTACTATTACCTTAAAACGTTAATTAAATACGAAAATTTACACCAATATTATACCAAACAACCTGATTTTAAAGTTTCATCCAGTTTTCTAAAAGAATTAGAAGGCGTTGATTACCTCAACGAAAAAGCGTATAGACTTAGAGCATCATATGAAGATTTAGTCGCTGAATACTTCAAGAGAAAAGCTGAGGAATTAGCAGAAACCGACAGTATCGATAAACACTTAGCTAAATTGAAAATAATTGGAGCAATCCCCAATGACTTTATCAAAAATGATTTATTGATATCTGCAGCCAATAATGAAATTACGTATACAAACAACCTAGACGAATATTACAACACGTTTCTTTATGTTTCAACGTCAGTAACAAACAACAATCGAATTACCAAAAAATATAGAGCGTTAAAAAAACTTAGTAAAGGGCAAGATTCACCCCTGTTTAACGATTATGTCAACCATGCTGGCGGTACAACATCCCTAAGTGATTTTAAAGGGAAATACGTATATATTGATGTGTGGGCAACTTGGTGTGCCCCCTGTTTAGCAGAGGTCCCTTTGCTTAAAAAAATTGAGAAACAATACCATGGAAAAAACATCGTATTTGTTAGTATTTCTGTAGATACTGAAAAAGCACATGATTCATGGAGAAAAATGGTAACTGACAAACAGCTCAGTGGGGTGCAGTTACTTGCTGATAAGGATTGGAATAGCGACTTTATAAAAGCGTATGAAATTAAAGGTATTCCGCGTTTTATTCTTTTAGATATAGATGGAAAAATTATCAATGCTAATGCACCCAAACCCTCAGACCCCAACTTAGTTACCATATTAAATGAGCTAAATCTTTAATCATCTATGAAATAAAAATATCCTTTGAATTAGTTGTTAAAAGCACCTTGATCTGTTGTATTGAGGTGTTTTTTTTGTATCCATTTCCCCCATTTTAAATTAAGTATGTCTTTATTTAATACTCAAATACATAAACATTTAACTTTTCTTTATTAAAAATAGCTATAGATCTCATAGGGGTATTTCCATGTATAGTCGTTTAACCTATACATCTTCCTTCAAAAAGGAAGAATACTAAAATAAACCACTATTTCTCATGAAAAATACACAATTATCCGTCAAGAAACATTCCGTTTCAATTATCAAATCGCTTTTGCTAATGATGTGCCTAAGTTTCAATCTGGGTATGAATGCCCAAACTGAAATCGAAAAATTAAGACAAGCGGTAGAACAAAACCCCGATAGTCTTTCATTTCATCAAGCCTATTTAAAAGAAGTAGATGTAGAAGATAAGGCTATTACGGATCAATACCATGCATGGATGAAAAAATTCCCAACCTCAGCCATGGTTCCCTTTGCCTTAGGAGAAGCTCTTTGGAGAAAAGAACTTCCCGCTGCAAAAGAACTATTGGTTAAAGCGACAGAAATTAATCCGAAATTCGCAAAGGCATATTACTACTTATGGATTGATGGAGAACGTTGGGGAGATTTTAACAAAAGTCGATCTTACCTGAAGATAGCGAAAGAATTGGAACCAGACAATCCTAATTACGCCTTTTATTACGCGAGCTCTTTTAGCGATACTGACCCCGATACCTATAAAAAACTAAGCTTAGAGGTGGCTAATAAGTTTCCAACCAGTGAACGGGGTGCACAAGCTTTGTATTGGTTAGGAGCCAACGAATCTGACATTGCTACTAAAAAAATGTATTACGCGCTATTAAAAAGCAAATTTCCTCCAAGCGAATTTGATTGGTCTAATTCCGGAATGTTGAGTTATTTCGATTTGTTAATCGAAGAAGATCCTGCTGCAGCCACTCAACTTGCCAAAGAACTTCTCGCTCAACAAAAGGAAGATAGAGGGCGTAAAAACTGGGAAAATCAACTGCGCATTGCAGAGAACATTACTCAAGTTAAAACGCTTATAGCCCAAAACAACCCCACTAAAGCCTTAGAAATATTAGCAAACACTAAACCTAACAGATGGTCAAAAGTCAATGACTTAATTTTACTATATAAAGCCAAAGCACTTGACAAAGGAGGAAAAACAAACGAAGCCTACGAGGCACTTCACGTTGCGTATGCAAAAGTTCCAGAACCTAAAATTAAAAAAGCCTTGGATACGTATGCAGCCAAATTATCAAAAACAGATAAGGATATTGCTAAAGACATCCGTTTCGTAAGGGATACTATGGCTAAAGTGGCAACCGATTTTACCTTAAAACAATATTTTAAAGAAGGAACTGCTTCACTATCCGATTACAAAGGTAAAGTAGTACTCCTCACCTATTGGTTTCCTGGATGCGGACCTTGTCGTGGAGAATTCCCACATTTTCAAAAAGTAGTGGATAAATTTAAAGGAAAAGATCTAATCTATTTAGGGTTAAATATTTCTCCTGAACAAAACGAGTATGTTATCCCATTTTTACAGTCGAGCGGTTATAGCTTTATTCCTTTAGAAGACTATAAGGAACGTAAAAAAGGAAATCTTGACAACAGAGGAGCTGCCCCTGTAAACTTTTTAATTGATAAGGAAGGAAAAGTCGTTTTTTCACATTTTAGAACGGACGAGCACAATCAAGCTGTGTTAGAAAACATGATTTCCTCACTTTTAGAAAAATAAACACATAAAAATAAATAATGAATAATTTTAAACAACAAATAATGAATAATTTCAAACAACAATTATCTAGGATTAGTATGTTGATGCTAATCCCCTTTGCCACCTTTGCCCAAAACGAACAAACATTTACTGTTTCGGGACAAATTAACGGCTTTGATGTAGCAGAGTTTTACATTGATTACACCAGTGAAGCGGGAGATCGTGTATGGGATACCATTAAGGTGGTGGACGAAAAATTCAGCTATACCGGACGTACCACCAAAACAAAATATGTGGGAATATGGCCGCTGCTCACTAAAGGGTTAAACCCAAATAAATCCGATCGTTCTAGAAAAGTGTACTTTTTTGCAAAACCTGGGGAACATATTATTTATGAAGGATCCGTAGATGGGACCGATTTCAATGCCTATCCTACGGGAACCAAATTAAATGATGAACATTCAGCATTCCTTAAATCGTTGCTGCCAATATATGCTGAAATCGACAAAGCATCAGAGAACATGAAACGAACGGACCCTGATTTTAAAGAGAAATACGCCAAGGTTCAAAAGATTAGTGAAAAAATTAAAGAAGCTGAAATAGAATTTATTAAAACACACCCAAGTTCTGAAGTTGCTGCTCAAAAACTAGCAAGTTTTGTACAACTCAATGCAATTCCAATATCGTTGGCGAGGGAACTCTTTAACACATTGGATCCTGCTATTGCGGATAGTCCATTTTACCAAGTGACCAAAATCCGCTTAGAAGGAATTGAGGCAACCCAACCAGGACGTAAAGTACCTGAACTCATAACTTCAAGTACCTTAGACGGGAAACCGTTTGATTTAGCTTCCCTACGGGGGAAATATGTACTGATTGATTTTTGGGGAACTTGGTGTGGTCCTTGTGTCGCTGAAATGCCAAAAGTTAAAGAATATCAAGAGAAATACAAGGACAAATTGACTGTGTTGGGTATTGATAGTGGCGATAAACAAGAAAAAATTGAAGCCTTTGTGACAAAAAATGCGTATACTTGGAGGCAATTAATGTCTAAAAAGGGAACTCCAGACGATTTTGTTGCAAAATTTAATGTCAATGGTTTTCCGACTAAGTTTATCATTGACCCAAGAGGAAAAATTTTATATCGCTTTGAAGGAAATGCTGAAGAATCTTTTGAGAAATTAGATGAATTATTAGCAAATTAATCAATAGCATAATTATATAATGACCAAAATCACTAACCAAACTTTGTGTCATGTTAAACACCTTGAATTAGTTTTCAAGGTGTTTTTTTATTCCAGCACTAATTTGTTAGCCCCCAGCCCTATAAAAGTCTCCTTATTCTAAGGTGATTAAGGTGATTTCAGGTCGCATCCCAAGGCGACCTGGAAACCCCATCCAACCTAAGCCCCGGTTTACATATAAATATTGTTGCCCATACACGTATAATCCGGCCCATTCTTTATACTTATATTTTATCGGACTCCACGATTTATTTCTAAGATTAACACCTGCTTGCATCCCATGTGTATGTCCCGATAAAGTTAAGGCAATATTGGTATGTTCTAACACCTCTTCACTCCAATGCGATGGGTCATGTGAAAGCAGGATTTTAAAAGGAATAGATTGTACATCTTGAAGTGCATCAGCAAGCTTTCCATACTGTTTAAAGGGCGGCTTCCCCCAATTTTCAACCCCCAAAAGCGCAATTTTCTCAGATTCTTGTTCTATAATAAGCCCTTCATTTCGCAATAATCGAAAGTTAATCTTTTTAAAAAAAGAACAAATTTCATTGAAATTTTCCTTTTTGTGCTCTGGGTATTCCCATTGACTGTAATCCCCATAGTCATGATTCCCCAGGACTGCATATTTACCTAGTCGAGCCTTCAAATTCACAAGGACCTGCTCCCAACCGTCAAGTTCCCAAGCAAAATTGTTAACGATATCACCGGTGAAAAATATAAAATCTGCATCCAATTCATTAATCAATTCTACGGCACGATCAAGTGCTGAATATTTATAGTTAAAACTTCCCAAGTGCAAATCAGATATCTGTACAATGCTCACTCCTTTAAACGCTGATGGCAAATGGTCAAATTTTAGCCGTATTTTGTATATTTTAAAATTATATTTAGCTCTATAGATAGCATAAACAATAGCAAAAAAAGGAGTGAATCCCGCCACTAAAGCAACAACAGAAATTACTTTTGGCCACTTCCCTTGAAGAACATAACTTTTGGTTAACCATAGCACAATAACAAAAAGTACAAAGATAATTTTAGGAATAAACGACGAAACGGTTAATCCGTATAACTTAGAGATTAGTACTTGCTTTCGTTTCGGATGAACGTGATCCATACGACGTTTTAAGACAATTATTGCGGTTATCAGCCCCACGGTAAATGCCCAAAACAAGAAGGTAATTACCCCTTGAAAATGGACAGAAAGCACATTAAATACAAGTTCAGTTAATCCGTAATAACTAAATATATCAACGACTAATATGCCAAAACACAATAAGAGAATCGTCTTAAAAGAATAATTTTTCATAGGTCTTTGTAGAAATCAATATAGCGAGACTACGACTTCACTAGCATACAAAGTTAATGTTTAAAAATTGGATTTATCGCTGCATTTTTAGTCATTGAAAATACTTATTAGTGTATTGTAAAAAATTATAAACAAGAGGCTAAAATTCTTAGAAAATCCAATACATTTGTGATACAAAATTAAACCCTATGTCAGAAAATATTGAAAGAATAAAATGTCTCATCATTGGTTCGGGACCCGCTGGATATACAGCGGCAATTTATGCTGCACGAGCAGATTTAAATCCAGTTATGTATACAGGTTTAGAACCTGGAGGTCAATTAACTACAACCACAGAAGTAGATAATTTCCCTGGATACCCCGAAGGAGTTGATGGTACTGCTTTAACCGAAGACTTAAAAAAACAAGCTGTTCGTTTTGATACAGATGTGCGATTTGGCTTAGTAACTAAAGTAGAATTTAGTGATACCCCAGGAGGTATACACAAAATTACAGTGGATGACAAAATAAATATTGAAGCAGAAACTGTAATTATTTCTACCGGAGCAACGGCCAAATACTTAGGACTTGAAAGTGAAGAGCGTCTAAAAGGTGGTGGTGTATCTGCATGTGCTACTTGTGATGGATTCTTTTATAGAGGGCAAGATGTACTCGTTGTAGGAGGTGGAGATACCGCTGCAGAAGAGGCTACTTTTTTAGCTAAATTATGTACCAAAGTAACTTTATTGGTTAGACGTGATGAAATGCGTGCATCTAAAGCGATGCAACATCGCGTAGCCAACACGCCTAATTTAGAAGTATTATACAATACCGAATTGGAAGAAATACTTGGAGAATCAGTGGTAGAAGGTGCGCGTGTTGTCAATAATCAAACGGGAGAAAAAAAAGAAATTCCTGTAACTGGAGTATTTATTGCGATAGGACATAAGCCGAATACTGATCTCTTTAAGGGAATTTTAGAAATGGATGAAACTGGTTATTTGATCACGAAAGGAAAATCTACAAAAACCAATAAACCAGGTGTTTTCGCTGCCGGTGATGTTCAAGACAAAGAATACAGACAAGCGGTAACAGCTGCAGGTACAGGATGTATGGCGGCCTTAGATGCAGAGCGTTATTTAGCATCTCTAGAATAGTTTTTTTAAAACATATTACTTCTATATAAAAAGGCTGTTTTCTCACGAAAACAGCCTTTTCAACAACAAATAGACAAGGTTTAAGGCTTCGACAATCGTGAAAACAATCACTCTACTGAATTCAATATACCTTTTCTTAAGGTATTTGCCATCATTTTCTATACACCTCGGCTGGATAAACCATACTGAATTTAAGTTTTAACCCCTCACTTGAATTCGATGGCGGTTTTTAAAGCGCTCGCACATTCCCTCCTGAAGAACTATTTTTCTTTATACTCTTTGGGTTACCAGCATACCGAATATCTCCCCCACTGGTCGCATTTGCATCCAAGTCATCGGTTACCAAAAAAGAAATATTTGCGCCACTGGTTGCCCGGGCCTCCGCAGTAGCAATTCTCAAATCCTTTGCCCTAATCGCACTTCCGCTAGATGCCTTTATCACAGCATGCTGAACGCTTCCTTTCAGCATGAGGTCTGTACCGCTTGTCGCTGAACAATCGAGACGTTTAACCTCTAAACTAAGGTCTACATTTGCTCCACTTGAAGCACTCAATGAAAAGACATCTGTTTTAATAACATCTCTCGCTTTAACTTTTGAACCACTACTCGCTTTTATACCTACTACATGGTTGGTAGCTAAATGAATGGTTTTGGCTGTTGATTTCCAAATATTTTCAACCGAATATATTTTCAACACCCCATCTTCTACTTCCGTTTTTATCAATTCCTGTAAATTTTCATCAGCTTCAACAGTTAAGGCTGTATTTGGACTCGAAGTCAGGTCGAGAACGAGACCACGACTAATTTCAATGGTTTCAAAATTATCAGAAATAGATCGGTTTTCAATCCGTACATTACCATTTCCCTTAACACCAGTGAACATACAAGAACTACTGATAAAAAGTAAGAACAAACTAAAGAATTTTAAACTTGTTTTCATAGGTTTGATTTTAAAATTAATAGGTGTAAAAGCATTGGCAATTTTTGGTTACCGATGCGCTATTTTTTAAGTGTATCTTTTTCTATCTTTGGCTGTGGCGGTGTATTGTTTGATACTGCATCGGCGACTTTATTCCTGTTTTTATTCGTTGATTTTGGTTCGTCATTTTTTAAATCCTCTCGCGATGATTCCTCATCTAAATCTTCCACACAATCTAAACATGACAATCCTTTTTCCGTCATCCTAAATACATGTCCCGCCAAGGATGATCTATATAAATTGCTCGTATTTCTACTATACCCTAAATAATACTTTGTATTCATATCGAGTTTAATGAGGTACGATTTAGGCAGGTAAAGCGTTATACGAACATCTTGATTACGAAATTTAGCAGAAGTTAAAAAATAATTATCCAATAGTATTAGATTGTCTGATACGTCAAATGTATAGGTCATTTCATCCGCTATGGCACGTGCTTTTGTAATCGAGCGACCATGGGCAGATTTCTGAATTTTTATGGTCACCACATTATCGTCTGCAACTTCTGTACTAAATCTTACCTTATTAGCGTATTGACGCTCTTTATCACCATCCAGCACAGTTTTAAACACCGTATTGTCCCAACGATTTATAGAGGTTGAATATTCGTCATTGAACCGCATTTTTATCATTAACGTATCCCTGGGAGACAAAGTCAATTCTTGCTTGTCAACCACCGTACCTTCCTTGGCAAATTCTGCAATCTCTTTAGTTGTTAAAAAAATGGTGGAAAAAAGTGCAATTAACCAAACTCCCAACATGGCAAACTTTGTTGTTCTTGAAATAATTCGGTCTTTTGACGACAGAATTGACAATCCCAAGAAAAAGAGACTCAACAAAGGAATACCAACTAAAAACAAAAGGATTAACGAAACTAACCACATTGGAATATCGGTAATATTCGCCAACTGAATTCTGCCATCAAAGAGTTCATTTATTTCCCAAAATTCAAAAGTACTGGCGGTAAATAAGCTTATTGTTAAGGTCACTAAACTTCCAATAGCAGCAATAATTAAAACGATACCGATAAATTTCCCAAAGATCATAAAAAAGGTAGAAATTAGGGTTCCAAGACCTTCTATAAAGTGGCGGATTCCTGACCTTGATCTAGACCTTCTTCGCTCTTTTTTTTTTAACGAGGAGGTCACATTCTCATACCCGTCTTTTAGGGCATCACCCACGTCTTGAACAGCTTGGCTTAAATGTTCTTTCGCATAATCAAAGTCGTTTCTTATTTTTTTTTCAATATTAGATATATTGACTTCTTCACCTTGCATTTCTAATTTTTCTGCCGTAGTATTCGCCTCAGGAACCACAATCCATAAAATTATATACACTAAAAATCCAAACCCCAATCCAAAGGTAGCAATCAACCAGCCAATCCGAATCCAAACAACATCAACATCGAAATAATGAGCAAGCCCTGAAGCCACCCCTCCAATGAATTTATCATCTGGATCACGATACAATTTTCTTTTTCTCGATTGATACGTTGTGCGTTTCGGCTGTTCATTAAAAATTTCTTCGTCAATTTGATAATCTTCTGGCTGTCCCATGACACTAATGATCTCATCAATATCTTGATCACTCACTACTTGCCGTACATTTTTCACCTTATCTGACAACAATTCACTAATACGGGCTTCAATATCATTAATAATTTCATCCACCCCTTGTGGATCATCATTTAAAGATTTCCGCACAGCATCTAAGTACTTTTTTAACTTTTGATAAGCTAGCTCATCAATGTGGAAAAAGGTTCCTCCTAGGTTAATATTAACTGTCTTGTTCATGTTGTCGTAGGTTTTTTTGTTGTCACTATCTTCACGGCTTTGGCCAATTCTTTCCAAGTTCCGTCTAATTCATTTAAAAAAAGGTGTCCTGTTTCGGTTAAACCATAATACTTTCGAGGCGGTCCTGCATTGGATTCTTCCCATCTATAGGTCAGTAGGTTTGCATTTTTCAAACGAGTTAACAACGGATATATCGTTCCTTCTACCACGATGAGTTTTGCATCTTTTAAACTAGAAAGAATTTCGCTGGTATAAGCATCTCCATGTTGTAACACCGAAAGGATACAATATTCTAATACGCCTTTTCGCATTTGCGCTTTTGTGTTCTCTATCTTCATTCGTACATTTTCTTAAACTAACATTGAGGTTGCTAGAATGATTATCACTATTTCTATTATTAAGATCATTTGCTTTGTTGTATTATTTTAAAAACCTAATCGTCAATGGATACTGGTATCGCTCTCCTCTACTCGCTTTCGCTGCAGCAACGATCGTTAAGATAAATCGAGAAAACCCAATGATTCCTATTAATGAACCTATACTTAAAATTCCAAAAAGTCCATCAAAATTCAACTGAAAATCAAAACTGTTAAAATCGTTAAAATGTCTAATCTGACTAATTACTTGTTTAAAGGCAAAAGGAAGAATACCCATTCCCAAAATAAACATATACATGGTAAAACTCATATTAAAATTGATGGCGTCTTTCCCCAATTCATCATATCGTTCACTTCGATCTTTATGGGTTGTCCACATCACCAATGGACCAATAATACTCCCAAATGGAAATATCAATCCAAAAAAAGCGGATAAATGAATGAGTAAAGAGGTATTATTTTCTCGTTGAGTTGACATTTTCTTAGTTTTAATAATACTTGACTATGCAAATATATGTATAAAAGATAATACTATGCATTACAAAGTACTGTATTTTAACATTTATTTAACATTTCCCGCGATTCTTTTTTATCTCCTCTCACCGTGAATCTCTTCCTAAAAAAATAGAGACACGCCTATTCATACACATTACATAGACCACCTCTAACCAATACGTTAACTATTATACGATTTTAAAGAACTCTTTTTATCCCTATTTGTAAGGCCACGGTTATTTTTACGACTTTATATTCAGCCAAGTCCAACATAAAGGGCTTTCCATATATACACTCATACCTTTAAAATCAATGAGTCATCAAGGTACCAGTTTTAACTGATACCTTTTTTTTTAAAAACCACTCACCGTGCCTAATCCCATTTCGCTTTTTATACTATCTTGCAGTAAATACAACATTTTATGAACCTAACACCCAAAAATGTCAATCGGTTTATTCTTTTTAAACTACCTTCTGCCTTTTTTACAGGCGTACGGTTAATCCACTTAACGAACGAAGAAGCGGTATCTAGGGTTCGACTGAAATGGATGAATCAAAATCCCTTTAAATCATTGTTCTGGGCTGTACAGGGGATGGCAGCAGAACTTCCTACAGGTATATTAGTCATGAAAGCAATTCGCGAAAGCAAGGCCAATATGTCGATGTTAGTCACACATCAATCTGGTTCTTTTACCAAAAAAGCTGTTGGAACCATCCATTTTACTTGTCAAGATGGTCAACGTATTCAAACAGCCATCCAAGAAGCCATCCGTACAAAGGAAGGTCAGCGCATAAGCCTCAATTCCGTTGGAACAGATCAAACGGGAGAAGTTGTGTCAAATTTCACCTTTGAATGGAGTATTAAAGTAAAGGAAGTAGGCCATAGATAAACATCTAAATGACTGCCACTTATGTACTAAGCTTTATATTTTATCCTAACTGAAGACGGCCTACTAAAAGACTAGAGACTAATACCAACTGTAACATTTTTTATACCTTTACTACAAATGATTTGAATCTATCTAATAACGCTTAAACCAATACTGTATGAACGCACATGAAATTGATTACATCATCCACGGAGAAGAAATGCAATTTGTTGAAATCGAACTAGACCCTCAAGAAGGTGTTGTAGCCGAATCAGGCAGTTTTTTAATGATGGATCAAGGCGTCAAAATGGATACGATTTTTGGGGATGGATCAGGCCAAACCCAATCCGTTTTAGGTAAATTATTCTCGGCAGGAAAACGCTTACTGACGGGAGAAAGTCTATTTATGACTGCATTTGTAAACGATGTTAACGACAAGCGAAAAGTATCGTTTGCCTCCCCTTATCCTGGTAAAATAATCCCTATCGATTTAAATGATTTTGATCATAAATTTATCTGTCAAAAAGATGCTTTTTTATGTGCCGCAAAAGGAGTAACCATAGGAATTGAATTTTCTAAAAAACTCGGTCGCGGATTATTTGGAGGAGAAGGATTTATTATGCAAAAATTAGAAGGCGATGGGATGGCTTTTATGCATGCCGGAGGTACCGTTGCTCAACGTGAACTACACGTAGATGAAGTCTTAAAAGTAGACACTGGCTGCCTTGTAGGATTTAGCCAAGATGTGAGTTACGATATCGAATTTGTAGGAGGCATAAAAAACACTGTCTTTGGTGGAGAAGGTCTGTTTTTTGCTACCCTCAAAGGGCCTGGAACCGTTTATATCCAATCTTTACCATTTAGTCGACTGGCAGGACGTATTATCGCTTCAGGGCCTGGAAGAAAAAACAAGGGTGAAGGTAGTGTTCTTGGAGGATTAGGTGATTTGCTAGATGGCGATAATAAGTTTTAATTCACTTTTTAACAGTCAAACCATCATTCTATTGACGTTTAATTTCATTTCTAAATTATATCTATACAGATACAGATGAAAAGTGAGTCAAATGGTAACGGAAACCCCCGCTAAATTCACAGAGACCATTATAGTGTTTCAATAAAATATGAAAACTTAAAGACTAATTACGTTGCTTTATTGTTTCTACGTACTTGGCTAATTCCTTTCCGTATTTTGAATCTTTAACCCTAGGAGCCAAAGAATTATTGATTGTATCTAACAGTCGAATATTTGCATTGTATAAATCACGCAACGCTATATAAGGTGAAACTTCCATATCTCCGTGATTCACGGCAAAATTGGTTGCAAAATAATATTTTCTTCGCTCTAAAGAGTGTAAACTTCTTTGTACTGAATCTAAGGCCAATGAGTCTCCATCTTTCCTTGCTTCGAATTCAGCCTTGATTAAATCGAGTCGTGAATTGTTGAATTGACTCGTCATTGCTTCATACTCATCTAACAATTTTTGATTATCTAAACCAACAATCTTCGCTGCGTAAAAAAACTTATCCAATTTAGTGTCAATGATAATCGTTCCGGGTTCGCCAAAAAAAGAAAGGTATTTTTCAGGTGATTTTTCTAAGGATAAAAAATACATTTCAGGACTTTCCACTTGATCTTGTAACTGGTAAACATCTTCACCATTTAAGACCACAGAATCTGCTGTAACCATTAAGGTATCCCGCATTTTTTGTAAATAAATCGTCCCTTTTTTAAGGTTTTTTATTTGACCTTTTACAATCATGGTGTTTTCCGATTTCTCTTCCGCACAACCAATAAGTAATAAAACTGCGAACCCCCAAATTACATTTTTCATTTATTCTTAAATTTAAAACTATTCATTCTTCCCTTTCCATTCACAGGAATAAATCCTAATCAATACTGACCTTCATTAAATCTATTTGCCGATTTCAAAGCGCGCAAATATCTACATTTTTTTATGATTGTGAAACAATTTGCATTAACATTGTGCACAATAGCGCTCCTACGGTTCCTACCGCATACCCTAATACGGCTAACAAAACACCAACAGTTGCTAAGGAAGGATGAAAAGCACTTGCTACAATAGGCGCAGAAGCCGCACCACCAACATTCGCTTGACTTCCCACGGCCAAAAAGAAATAAGGAGCTCTAATTAATTTTGCCACAAGAATCAATAACACTGCATGAATGGCCATCCAAACAAAACCAACTGCAATTATTCCTGGGTTTTCAAAAATCAACTTAAAGTCAATTTTCATTCCAATAGTTACTACTAAAATATAGATAAACAAACTTCCCACCTTACTCGCACCAGCACCTTCCAACAAGCGTACCTTGGTAAAGGATAAGCCAATGGCTATCAACGTAGCGATACTAATCATCCAAAAGAAAGAAGAATCTAAAAAAGTAAAAATATTTCGCGTTGTTTGATTGGTTATACCTGCCACATAGTCACCAAAGAACGCACTGAGGTGGGTAGCACCAAAATGAGCAATACTCACCGCTCCAAAGGCGACTGCTCCAATCATCATATAATCGGTCAAGTTAGGGTTTCGTTCTACCTTTTTACTGAACGTAGACACCTTGTCTTTCAATTCTTCTATCGCTGAGGTATCGGCCTTTAACCACTTATCAATTCTAGCCGATTTTCCAATACCAATAAGGATAATGGCCATCCAAACATTCGCTACAAGAATGTCTACAAAGACATAGCCCCCGTATAATTTTTGATTAAATTGATAAATTTCAAGCATTGCTGTTTGGTTCGCTCCACCACCAATCCAACTACCCGCTAGGGTTGATAACCCTCTCCATACTTCATCAAATCCGGATCCTCCTACGGTTTCTGGAGAAACGATAGAAACTAATAAGATGGCAATAGGACCACCGATGATGATTCCGATAGTTCCGGCAAAAAACATGGCCAAAGCTCTCCAGCCTAAATTAAATACCGCTTTTAAATCAATACTTAATGTCATTAATACGAGTGCTGCGGGTAAGAGATAACGACTTGATACATAATACAATTTAGTACTGTGCGTCTGTACTTCTCCACTTTCCGTAACGGTATTCCACTCTGGAGCTATCAACCCCAACGTGGTTAAAACAGCCGGAAGCATATACGCTAAAAACAGGGCTGGTACAATGTTGTAAAACTTTTCCCACAATCCACCTTTTCTTGAAGCGGTATAAAAAACAAATCCCAAAAGGAGCATTAATAGGCCAAAAACAATCGTGTCATCAGTAAAAAATGGTTCTGGCAATAATTTTGGTTGAGTATCTTCTTGCATAGGTTAAAATTAAATTGACCCAAATATATGCAAAAAAAGATGTTTGTCTACCCTTCTTTTTCGGTTTCATCTTTTCGCTTAGGCTGTCGCTTCGCATTTTTAAGGCTTTGCATAAGCATCCATTCTATTTGACCGTTTGTACTGCGAAACTCATCAGCAGCCCACTTTTCAATTGCTTTAAACATCTCCTCATTTATGCGCAATGCAAATGCTTTTTTCTTTGACATATCTTTTCTTTGAGTTGTGGACTAATATAAGCCATCAACAAATTCTTCAATTTCATTTATCAATTTAGACATCACAGGAAGCGTTTTATCTGTATAACTTGCCAAATTCTCTCCCCTATCCTTGGTTGTTATTTCTTTAAAAACGTGATTCATATGCTCTATTAAAATTAAGGTCGCTGTGGGTTTAGCCTTAAACAGTAATTCAGCCTCTATTACATCAACCTGGATATCATTCGTGCCCTGTATTAACAATACAGGAATGTTCAATTTTTCTAATGCTTTACAAGGGTCGTATTTCATCCAAGATCTCAAAAAAGGTTGTACGGATGTTCTAAAAATTGAAGTTAATAAGGGATTGAAATTTTCATCTATGTTACCTGCAGAGATTATGGCAAATGTCTTTGCTAAATCATCCTTAAACAGCGGAGATTGTGCCATCACTTGATCTGAAATAACTTGATCAATTGGCCTACCGGCACCCGCAATAGATATAAATGCATCCACTCCATCGGTCGCCGCAAGCATTCCAACTAAACTACCTTGACTATGCCCTGCAATAATAATCTTTTTATATTTCTTCTCCTTTCTAAAAAAGCGAACCACAGATGTTGCGTCTAAAACAAAATCATCAAAACTCATTTCGCTTTCTTTAAAGCCTTCCTTATTAACCGCAGTAAGCACCCTTTTATCATAACGAAATGTGGCAATATGTCGCGATGCAAGACCATGCGCTAAATTCTTTAAATTTTCTAACTTCATAGGACCTATATTCCCGTCCCGATCTACCGCACCAGAACCAGGCACAAGAATAACCAAAGGAACATTACGTTCGTTTTGAGGAGCTAAAAGCGTACCCTTTAAAATTATATTATCCGACGGAATTTCCAACTCCGTTTCTTCAAATTGCTGTGCATAGCTTCCCCAAAAGCCTACACTACATAACAAAAGTATCTTAATGAACATGAGAAGTAAATTTAGCTTGATATGTATATAAAACTTTTTCAGCCTCTTGTGGCTTTTGTGTACCAATCAATATCTTTTCCCCTGACTTAAGCAACAGTTGGATGCCCATATTTCCACGTATGGTATAAGCTATGCCACGACGTTTTGACCGTAAACCACGAGATCGAATTCCCCAGCCTCCATATTCTATCAACGCACTGTACTTTCTAACCGAAATCGTTTTAACATCTTGCCAGGATAGAATTCTATCGTTTCGATGAAATGGACTATATTGAAAATGCACGCCAACCTCATCTATTCTTGTTCGCAATCTCATACTAATAATTAATCCATAAACTCCAAACATCAACAACAACAAAACAGCACTTCCAACGATAAGTTCTCCTCCTTTTGCTTCTGTTATATATAATTCTTGGCCTATCAGAAAAATAGGCACCCCAATACTCAGAATCAAAATTACATGAATCCACCAACTGGTTATCCGTTGCTCTTCTATAAAAACTTTCATCTACCTGTTTTTATTACGCTCAAAAATAATTGTTAACTGTACCTCCTTCGGAAGTATTTCAATTACACGCCAACCTTCTCGGGCATAAGTATTCAACACATCTTCAAGCTTTTGTTGTGTGTTTTTCCAACCCAGTTTCGGTTTTACTACTTTATATTCTTTCATACGTATATATGCTAATTGACTTAAGTTAAGGTTCCAGCATTCACTACAGGTGTAGCATCTTTATCAGAACACAAAATAACCATTAAGTTACTCACCATAGTGGCTTTTCGTTCTTCATCAAGATCAATAATATGTTTCTTACTCAACTCATCTAAAGCCATTTCTACCATACTTACCGCTCCTTCAACAATTTTATGTCGAGCTGCAACAATTGCGGTAGCTTGTTGACGTTTCAACATCGCATTAGCAATTTCTTGAGCATAGGCTAAATACCCAATACGAGCTTCTAACACTTCAATACCAGCCATAGATAAGCGTTCAGACAATTCCTTCTCAAGCGCTTCACTTACCCCATTTACAGAGGCACGAAGGGTAATCTCCTCTTCCTGACCTTCATCTTCAAAATTATCATAAGGATACATGCTCGCCAATTTGCGAACGGCCGCATCAGATTGTACACGAACAAAATTTTCAAAGTTATCTACATCAAATGCAGCCTTATACGTATTACTTACGCGCCAAACTAAAATCGTACTAATCATTATTGGATTTCCTAATTTGTCATTGACTTTGACGCGTTCACTATCAAAATTACTCGCTCTTAACGATATTTTTCGCTTAGTATAAAATGGGTTTGCCCAAAAAAATCCATTTTCTTTTACACTCCCTACATATTTCCCAAACAGTAAAATTACCTTAGACGTATTTGGATTCACTAAAAAGAACCCAGGCAATAAGAAAAAACCTAGGATAGGTGCAATAACAAAGGCCGCGTCAATTCGAATAAACGCTATTACACCGCCTATTATCAAGGCCAATACTACAAATAGCATTAGGAAGCCATTAGGGACGCTAATAATTTTCTCTTCTTTCATAATAATTGATTTAAGATGATATTATTTTAATATCACAAAGATATACGTTAAAATGACATTTCCTAATTTTCTAATCATTAATTACTATTTTAGTTTTCAAATTCTATCTAATGAAATTAACCTTGAGTATTCTTTTCTACACATTAATCCCAACAACCATGTTTGCTAACACGGATGTAGATTGGGGGCAAATAGGACATCGTGCCACAGGTCAAATTGCCGAAAACCATTTATCTAAAAAAGTTCTACGCAAGATTAATAAAATTTTAAAAGGAGAACGGTTAGCCCTTGTTTCAACCTTTGCAGATGAAATTAAATCAGATAAAGCCACCTATGGTAAGTTTTATACTTGGCATTATATCAATATGGATTTAGACGAAACCTATAAACGTACTACCAAAAACCCTAAAGGAGATTTAGTTACAGGAATCAATACCTGCATTCGCATTTTAAAAGATAAACACTCCTCAGCAGAGGATAAAAATCTTTACTTAAAACTACTCATTCACTTTATTGGCGATTTACATCAACCTTTACATCTCGGTCGCCCTGAAGACCAAGGAGGAAATACGATTCAAGTACAATGGTTTGGCCGCAGATCTAATCTACATCGTGTTTGGGATGAAGACATGATTACTAGTTATAAGATGGGCTACTGGGAACTTGCGAGCAACACAAAGCAACTCACAAAAGCGCAAATAAAAGCTATACAAACAGGTAGCTTAACCGACTGGGTCGCAGAAGTACACCAAATCACAAAACAAGTATATGCCTCTGTTAAGCCAGGCGAAGAGCTCGATTATCGCTATTCATACGACTATTTTAGCATTGTTCGTGACCAATTACACATAGGCGGCTTGCGTTTAGCTAAAATACTTGAGGATATTTTCGGATAAAACTTCGCATAAGTCCACCTTTCGACTCTTTTTAAAATTCATGCTATCTAGGCACATGGACTTCACCATTTACATACGGACAAATACGCCTATAGATAATTTTCTATTCCATTTCTAATACATAGATAACAAAAGTTGTCGTCTTCTTAGGTGTACTTATTTCTTTTACATTTTATCACGCATAGGTTTCCATTTCGCATTTGTATTCAACACCACCGCTCGCTGATTATCCCAATGTCACCACCAAGTCATCTTGCATCACCATCGTTCCCTCAGCAAGACTTACAGACAACACCTTGCCCGCCTTCACAGCCGTAACGGTAGTTTCCATTTTCATCGCTTCAATGACAAACAGTGGGTCATTCTCTTTAACTAGTTGTCCAGGTTTTACCAGAATTTGGTACAAAGACCCCTGTAAAGGTGCTCCAATTTGATTGCTGTCATTTTTATCTACCTTTACGTGTTCAACTTTTTTAATATTTAACGATTTATCGAAAACTTCAACATATCTATTCTCACCATTAACCTTAAAGAACACGATACGCACACCTTCTTCATTAGGAACTCCTACACTTAATAAATTTATCACTATGGTTTTTCCAGGTTCTAATTCAATTAAGGTTTCCTCTCTTAATTTCATTCCATAAAAGAAATTTTGCGTTGGAACCATCGCTAAATTTCCATAAAGCTTATAATTCTCATGGGCTTGATTAAACACTTTCGGATATAAGCTATACGATAAAAAATCTTCAATTTCTATCGGTCTAGTGAAACCTACTTGATATTTCTTTTTAAACGCTTTAAACTCCTTAGTAATATCTATCGGTTCTAAATGTGCATTGGGCCGATCCGTATAGGGTTTATTATTTTTTAAAATTATTTGTTGTAGGGGTTGTGGAAAACCACCTACAGGCTGACCTAAATCTCCTTTGAAAAAATTTATCACTGATTCTGGAAATGAAATTTCATGGCCACGTTCCATGACATCGGTTGGCGTTAAATCATTAGTAACCATAAAAATGGCCATATCTCCAACAACTTTAGAACTAGGCGTTACCTTGACTAAATCTCCAAACATATCATTAACCTCTGCATACATCTTTTTCACTTCATGAAAACGGTCCCCAAGGCCCAATGCAATTGCTTGAGGACGTAAATTCGAATATTGTCCTCCTGGAATTTCATGTTGAAAAACCTCGGCTGTTCCCGATTTCAATCCAGATTCAAACGGGTAATACAGTTCACGCGTATCTTCCCAGTAATTTGAAAATTGATTGAGCTTATCAATATCAAATTCGTGATTTCGTTCGTGATACTTCATCATTTCCACAATCGAATTAAAATTAGGTTGCGAGGTCAACCCAGAAAGTCCTCCTAAAGCTACATCTACTACATCTACACCTGCTTCAATAGCTTTTAAGTAGGTTGCAGATTGCAGGGAAGAAGTATCATGGGTATGCAAGTGAATGGGCACCTTAACCGTCTCCTTTAATGCAGTCACTAACTCAGTCGCGGCATAAGGCGTAAGCAATCCTGCCATATCCTTTATGGCTAACATATGTGCTCCCGCATTTTCCAAATCTTTTGCCAACCGCAAATAATACGCTAAGTTATATTTGGTGTTTTTGGGATTTAAAATATCCCCTGTATAACTGATTGCTGCTTCGGCAATTCCTCCCGTTTTATTTCGCACAAAATTCATACTTGGTTCCATGGCTTTTACCCAATTTAAGGAGTCAAAAATTCGAAAGACATCAACCCCATTTTCCCAAGATTTCTCAACAAATTTTTCTATAAGATTATCTGGATATGCTTTATACCCTACGGCGTTTGAGCCGCGTAAAAGCATTTGAAATAAAATATTTGGAATAGCTTTTCTCAATTCGCGAAGCCGGGTCCATGGGCTCTCATGTAAAAATCTCAAACACACATCAAATGTTGCACCTCCCCAAACTTCCATACTAAAGGTATTGGGATGATTTTTAGCAAAACTCTCTGCCACCTTTAACATATCAAAGGTTCGCATTCGCGTCGCTAACAAGGATTGATGTGCATCCCGCATGGTTGTGTCGGTATAGTGTATTTTTTTTTCGGCCAACAACCATTGGCAGAACTTTTCAGGACCTAATTCAGTTAAAAGGTCTTTGGTGCCTTTTGGATATTCAACAGCGTCAAATTTTGGGGCTTTTGCTTTTCTAAAAACCCTGTTTTTATCAAAATTCTTTACATCTGGATTACCATTCACAATGATCTCTCCCAAAAACTGAGTCACCTTGCTCGTCCGATCTTGCGGTAATTTAATGTCGAATAAGCTCGGTGTATTTTCTATAAAATTTACCGTCACCCTTCCAGATTTAAACATTTCGTGTTGGATGACATTTTGCAAAAACAAAATATTGGTTTTTACACCTCTAATTCTGAACTCTTTCAAAGCACGAACCATTTTGCGGATGGCACCGTCTAAAGTTCTTCCATGAGCAGACACCTTCACTAACATAGAATCAAAGAAAGGACTCACGCTATACGCTTGATAAATACTCCCAGCATCTAATCGAATCCCCATCCCTGAAGCACTCCGATACGTCGTAATGGTACCGTAATCTGGTGTGAAATTATTTTCTGGATCCTCAGTGGTTAACCTACATTGCAAAGCGAATCCATAAGTAGCCAACGTTTCTTGGCCATACATTTTAATTTGTGTATCTGATAATTTATAACCAGCGGCCACAAAAATTTGAATTTTAACCAAATCATACCCCGTAACCATTTCTGTTACTGTGTGCTCTACTTGAATCCGTGGATTCACCTCTATAAAATATACGCGATCTTCTTGATCAACTAAAAATTCTACCGTTCCAATATTGTTGTATTTTACTTCAGAAGCAATCGCTATGGCATAGTTATATAAGGATTGTTTTACCTTTTGCGAAACATTAAATGATGGGGCAATTTCAACCACTTTTTGATGACGTCGCTGAACAGAACAGTCCCGCTCAAAGAGGTGTCTTATGGTACCATGGTTATCGGCCACAATTTGCACTTCGATATGTTTCGGATTTTCCACATATTTCTCTAAAAACATAGTATCATCACCAAAAGCATTCTTTGACTCAGAGCGAGCTGCATCAAAAGTAGCTTTTAGCTCTTCGGCATTGCGCACTACCCGCATTCCTCTTCCACCCCCACCTGAAGCTGCTTTTAACATTAAAGGATACCCTATTCGCTCTGCCTCCTGCAGGGCAATTTCTAAATTTTCTAAAGCTTGTTTATTACTTTCAATTACTGGAACTCCGGCTTTTATTGCCATTGTTTTAGCCGTGATTTTATCGCCCAAAGCATCCATAACCTCAGGACGAGGCCCAATAAAAATAATCTCGTTTTCTGCACACCTTCGTGCAAATTCAGAATTTTCTGATAAAAATCCATACCCCGGGTGAATGGCATCTACATTTTTAGATTTTGCTAACTTTATAATACCATCAATATCCAAATAAGGTTTTAACGGTTGATTATCTTCGCCAATTTGATAGGATTCATCTGCCTTATAGCGATGTTGGGAATAGCGATCTTCATAGGTGTAAATCCCAATGGTTGTTAAATTGAGCTCTGTACATGCTCTTAATACCCGTATAGCAATTTCACCTCTATTCGCTACTAATACCCTTTTAATTTTCATAGTTACTTACTTATTTGATAATATATGGATTTACATTTTTATAATTTCTAACAATAAAATCGAGGGCACTTTTTAAAATATCGCCCATATTCGATGAATTCTTAAAGTTGATATCTCCTGTTAAATCAAAGAGTCCCATTTTTAACATCTCTACCTTACCCGGAAAGGAAATTACATCGTGCCGCATACAATCAATGAGTGCTGACAAACGCTTATGTTCACTAGACGCTCTTTTTGCCAAGAGTGACCGCTCTTCATTTTTATACTGATTTATAGATTCCTCACGTAAAGTCGCCAAGGTCATTTCTACCAACTTATTATTTTCTTTTAAGAACTGTGGCATATATACTTTAGGATTCCCTTCAAATGATTGCTGATCAAAATCAATGGCTCTAATCCGATATTGTATCCGATCAAAATCATGGGTTAAAACCATTACATAATTATACGAACGCATATCTCCCAATAAACGTACAAAACTGCGCTCATTAAATTTTACAAATTCCTTCGCAATGGCATTTTTTGCCTGTACTGAACACTGATCTAATTCTTCAGCTAAAAATATATCTCCAGGAATTCCAGAGATATGTTCTTCAATCAAAGTATCACGATGGACTAAAAAGGTAATGTGGTTTGGTGACAACAAATGTTCTAATTCTAAACCATAAATTCGAGAAGCATCTGCCTTCTTGATATACAAATAAAGATAATTGTCATTCAAAACATTACGCACCTTTACCCGAAATGGTTTTGAATTCCCAAATGTGCAAAAATCAATCGCATCAATTGATAAAAACGGTAAAATACTATCCCCCCCATCGGCATGCAAAATGGTATACATCCGCTTAAGGCTTAATTCAATTTCCGCTCGCTCGTGTTCAGCAAAATAGGTACTCACCCATAGGGTATCTTTTCCATTTTTATCAAATATTTCTACGGCCCCTTGAAAGCGAAGTAAATCGTCATAAAAGATAGGTATCTTGATATTTCGGCTATGTACTGTCAAATATTTTGACAACTGCTCCGTAATTGGGTAGGCTGGTTTCTTTTTTGACATTAACTTTTCATCCATGCCGTGAAGATAATTCCTTTTCGTAAAATATAAATACATAAATTTCTCTAATTCTACTGAAAAATTAAATTATTTAGAAATCAGCAGAAAAGCTAAACGATTGTACTTCAAGATACATGGAATTTTAAATACATTAAAATAATCTGAAAAGTTTGACGTTAAACAGATAACTAAACCCTTAACAACATGATTTTTTCGCGTTTTATTAAGTTCAGCGTAATCATATTTTACCTTTCATCTCCCTTAATGAGTATAGCTCAAACTTTGCCAAAAGGATTTGTAGATGTTAAAGAAGTAATTCCTAATCTGAGAACTGATTTGAGATATTACGGTACGAATAATTTCATCGGTAAACCCATAGACGGTTATGAAAAACCTAGATGTATACTCACTAAAGAAGCTGCTGAAGCCTTAAAAAAAGTCCAAGAAGATTTTGAGAAACTTGGTTTTGGCCTCTTAGTTTTTGATGCATACAGACCTCAACGAGCCGTAAATCAGTTCATGAAATGGGCCGAAGACCCAAATGACACAAAAATGAAAGAACAGTTCTATCCAAACAAAGATAAAAGCAGTTTATTTAAGGAGGATTATATTGCTAAAAAATCAGGTCATAGTCGAGGTAGTACAGTTGATGTAACCATTGTATCACTTAAAACTGGACATATTTTAGATTTAGGAAGTGACTTTGACTTATTTGATGAAAAATCATCAGTAAACTACAAAAACATCACAAAAAATCAACGTGCGATTCGCTTATTGTTACAACGCCGAATGATGAAGCACGGTTTCAAACCTTACGAAAAGGAATGGTGGCATTTCACCCTGGAAAATGAACCTTATCCAGATACCTATTTCGATTTTTCTATAAAGTAATGTAAATTGACCCGCTAAACATGAAAAGTCTGCTATTACAATTAATAGCGGACTTTTACTTTTAATAAACCATTGCTTAAACTTTATCCAAATCCTTACTCAAAAAGAAGCCAACAAACAATCCTATTCCGGCCGATAAAATAACGATCCAGGCTTAGTAAATTCAGCCTCTACATTAAAATAATGTAGAGAATATACCTCCGATAACAATTCAATACAATCATCTTCCAAATAGGCGTTGTATGCGATTTTCCTATAGCAAAAAAAGGCACAGCCAAAATCGTTAAGAACAGTGATTATTTCACAACAAAAAAACCGTCACAGTAAAATTGTGACGGTTTTTTTTTTGGATTTAGCTGGATTTACTTAACCATAGCATAACTTCGTTTAATAAAGTTGGTTAACTCCTCCCCTTTTAAAAGCCCTTTAGACAATTTAGCTAGATCGAGAGATTGATTAATCAAACGCTCTTTTTTCTTTGCTGTTTTAGCCGCAAGAATTTCACTAATTAATGGGTGATTTGTATTTACCACAAGATTAAACATGTCTGGCATATTACTCATACCAAACATTCCACCTCCACCTGTTTGCTGCATTTCTTTCATTCTTCGCATAAACTCAGGTTCTGTAATAATAAATGGAGAAGCTTCACTATCCATGGCTTCTATTTGGATGGTATATCCTTTATCTTTAATTACCTCTTCAATTTCTCCTTTTAAACTTTCTTTTTCTTCGTCAGTTAATTTAGAAATGTGGGTATCTTCTTTTTTGATTAAGTTATCTAAGTGATCTGCATCTACACGAGCAAATGTAACCTTCTCATTTTCCCCTTCCAATTTCTGCATTAAATGAGCTACAATTGGAGAGTCTAATAATAATACCTCATAACCTTTCGCTTTAGCTGCTTCAATATAGCTGTGTTGTGCTTCTTTGTCAGAGGCATATAAAATGACTAACTTATCATCTTTGTCGGTCTGAAGATCTTTAATCTTTTCTTTTAACTCTTCAAAGGTAAAAAACACATCTGTTACCGTTGGATACAAAGCAAATTTTTGAGCTTTTTCAAAAAACTTCGGCTCAGATAACATTCCGTATTCAATCACTATTTTAATGTCATTCCACTTTTTCTCAAATGCTGCTCTATCATTTTTGAAAAGTGACAATAACTTATCAGCTACTTTTTTAGTGATGTAGCTAGAAATCTTTTTAACCGCTCCATCAGCTTGTAAATAACTTCGAGATACATTTAATGGAATGTCTGGCGAATCAATAACTCCGCGTAACATTTGTAAGAAATCGGGTACAATTCCCTCTACATTATCCGTTACAAAAACCTGATTTTGATACAATTGAATTCGATCTTTTTGAATATCTAGGTTTTTGGTCATTTTTGGGAAATACAAAATCCCCGTCAAATTAAATGGATAATCTACATTTAAATGGATGTGAAACAAGGGATCTTCAAATTGCATTGGATACAACTCACGATAAAACGACTGATAGTCAGCCTCCTCTAAATCACTTGGTTGTTTAGTCCACGCTGGATTAGGGTTGTTAATGATATTATCAACGGTAATTTTCTTTTGGGGTTCCGTTGTTTCCTTACCATCTTTATCCTTTATTGTTTTAGGCTTGTGTGCTGGATCATTAATCTCTTTAGTTCCAAATTTAATTGGTACAGGCATGAATTTATTGTATTTTAACAATAATTCACGTATTCTATTTTCTTCTAAAAATTCTGTAGAATCTTCAGCTATATGCAATATAATTTCAGTACCTACATCCTTTTTGTTTTTCGCTTTTTCTAATGTAAACTCAGGAGATCCATCACAAGTCCAATGCATTGCATCCGCTTCAGGAATATGAGACTTTGTAATTATTTCGACTTTTTCTGCTACCATAAAAGCTGAATAAAAGCCTAATCCAAAATGCCCGATGATCCCCGTATCTTTAGCAGAATCTTTATATTTTTCTAGAAATTCTTCAGCTCCTGAAAAGGCTACCTCATTGATGTATTTTTCAACTTCTTCCTTCGTCATACCTACTCCTTGATCAATAATTCGCAATTGCTTTGCTTCCTTATCGATTTTTACCTCAATTTTAGGTTCATCAATTTCCGTTTTCGACTCTCCAATTGAAGATAAATGTTTCAACTTAAGGGTTGCATCTGTAGCGTTTGAAATCAATTCTCTTAAAAAAATCTCGTGATCAGAATACAAGAACTTTTTAATCAACGGGAAAATGTTATCAACGGAAACATTAATTGTTCCTTTTGCCATAATATATAGTGTTTAATATTTAATGATTTATGGTATACTGTCAACAAAGATGCCAATCCAAAAAATGTGACAATCTGACACCTTTTCAGCACCTCACCTTTTCTGTATATCACTTTCATTTAAAAATATCAACAAATCCTTGCAATTTGCCAATTATGTTTAAATTGCATCGTTAAGATGTAGAAATGAAATTTATTTCGCGTAATATTATACTATGTACAATTCTAAAATAACGGGTGTTGGACACTATGTTCCCGAAAATATCATCACAAACAACGATCTAAAACAATGGATGGATACCAATGATGAATGGATCCAAGAACGCACAGGCATCAAAGAAAGACGCTGGATAGATCCCCAATCTGAAGACTCAACTTCTATTATGGGCGTAAAAGCTGCGAAAATTGCTATTGAAAGAGCTGGTCTCACCAAGGATGATATTGATTTCATCATCTTCGCTACCTTAAGTCCCGACATGTATTTTCCTGGAGGTGGTGTACGCGTACAAGACTACCTCGGAATGCCAACAATTGGTGCTTTAGACATTAGAAATCAATGTTCTGGTTTTATCTATGCAGTTTCGGTAGCAGATCAGTTTATAAAAACAGGAATGTATAAAAACATTTTAGTTATTGGTAGTGAAAACCATTCAGGCGGTCTTGAACGATCAACTCGTGGTCGAAATGTAACGGTAATTTTTGGTGACGGCGCAGGAGCCGTCGTGATGTCTAGATCTTCAAAAAAAGATATTGGAATCTTATCTACACACTTACATTCTGAAGGAAAACACGCGAAAGAATTATCCCTTATAGGCCCAAGTACCGGCCGGTGGGTGGATACAATTATAAAAGAAAATGACCCCAATGATGTTTCATATTATCCGTATATGAATGGTCAATTTGTTTTTAAACATGCAATAGTTAGATTTAGTGAAGTGATAACAGAAGGCTTACAAGCAAATAATCTTACTAGCGAAGATATAGACCTGTTAATTCCTCACCAAGCCAATTTGCGAATTGCACAGTTTATTCAAAAGAAATTTGGATTATCGGATGACAAGGTATTTAATAATATTATGAAATATGGTAACACCACAGCAGCCTCTATTCCAATTGCCCTATCTGAAGCTTGGGAACAAAGAAAAATAAATGATGGAGATATTGTTGTTTTGGCTGCTTTCGGAAGCGGATTTACCTGGGGAAGTGTGATAATTAAATGGTAGTAAATCGTCAAGCTCCGTAGGAGCAGCATATCGCTATCAATACAGTCAGTCCTACTGCTAAAATTGATGGGGCGTTAAACGCCTTCATTGCGCCATTGTCTTTTACGAACAACGCGTAAACACGAGGAAATTAATAATCCAAACTAGCCAAATAGTCCTGTTTATTTTTCCAAATTTCCAATTCTTCATTGTGCTTTTTAATCGTATCATTCACACCTTTAAACAGTGGATTATTTTCATCTGCATTTGAAAAGAACCCCACATTGGTTTCTAATTGTTGAATTTCTTTTGAAATTTCATCAATCTTTTTTCGAACGAATACTTTTTCATTATCAATTTTACGATAGTTATTCTCAGCAAGGTATGAATCTATTAAGTTCCGGAATTTCAACATCGCAATTTCTTGCGCATTAAGATCCATCTTACTATACATTCCGTTAATCACCTTTGAAAATTTAGCTTCTAAATGTCTCATTTTCTGAGGTAATTGACCAATGGCACGCCATTCGTTTGTGAGCGCATTAATTTGCTCAAGGGTCATCTCCTCATCACTTTCTTTCAGCCTTTCGAGCATCTCTTTCTTTTTATTAAACGCCTCAATTTGTTCTTTACTTCCTTCATCTTCTTCTTTGTGTAACCTATCAAAGAAATAATTACAAGCTCCTTTAAATTGATTCCACAATTTATCTGAATACTTTCGTGGTACATGACCAATTTGTTTCCATTCAGCTTGGATATGCTTCATTATTTCCGTAGTCACCTCCCAATCTTCACTTTCTTTTAATTCCTCTGCCTTGTTAACCAAGGCTCGTTTTTTTTCTAAATTACTAAGTTGTTCTCGCTTGATATTCTTATAAAAAACATTCTTTCGTCTATTAAATTCGCGCGTAATCGACTTAAATTCATTCCAAATCTGATCACTCATCGCTCTTGGAACTTTTCCAATGGCAAAGAATTCTTGACGCAATGCCTCTAGTTCTTTAATTTTTTGTTGCCAATATTTATGTGACTCTTTAGCCTGCTCATTGACCATGGCCGATATTTTTGCAATGACCTCCCTTTTTAGCGCTGCATTAGCCTCAAATTTCGATTCGAGTTCCTTCTGAAGTTCATGGCGTCTTTCGTGTATTTTCTTAGTTGCATTGCTAAACCGCTCCCATATTTCTTCTCTGTATTCACGTGCTACGGGACCAATATCTTCCTTCCAAATTTTATGGAGGACTTGCAATTCCTTAAAGGCCTCATTTAAATTTTCTTGTTCTGCTAATTGTTCTGCTTTTTCAACTAACTTTAACTTTTCTTCTAAATTGTGCTTAAAATCGAGATCCCTAAAATCATTTCTTAGATGTAATAAATCATAAAATCGCTCTACATGATGATGATATGTACGCCATACATCATTGTATTTTACTCTCGGAATTTTACCAATTTCTTTCCATTTTTTTTCTAATGCCCTAAATTCCGTATACATAGTTTCAGGTTCAGCATTATCAATCAAATGTTTTAATTCCTCAATTAATGCTAAACGCTTCTTAAGGTTCTCTTTTTGCTCGCGTTCTATTTCACTATAATAACGTTCACGCTTTGTTTTATACTCAAACAACAAATCATTAAAGGTCGTTTTCAACGGGTTAACATACTCAAAATCAACCTCATTCCCACCTTGTTCAAGAAAAGCTTCCTTTTTCTCCTGACGTAATTTTTCGAACTTTTTAGTAAAATTCGATTTTATCTCTTCAATGTTTTTTTTGATTTTCGGGATTTCCCCTTTAATTTCCTTTTGGAAATGTGTAATAAGCTGTTCAAGTGTTAAGGCACTATAATCGATTTGATTATCCTCCTCTGCCTTTGTCGTAACGGTATTCGTTTCAACTTTCGGTTTTTCATTTACACTTTCCTCAGGGATAGACGAAATTTCATCTGATTTTGCTGCCGCTTCCACTTTTCCTACTTTTTCTTCGGTGCTTGAAGAGTCAACTTCTTCTTCGTCAGCTCGGCTAGACTCATCAACTACGGGTTCAGCTTCTGTAGACTCTATAGATTTCGTTTCAGGTTCGGAATTATTTTGCGGTGTCGACGGTACTTCAGGAGAGGAAACTTCAGATTCCTCATTAGCGGTATTGCTTTCCGTATTAATGACACTTTTAGCAGAAAGAGCTTCATTGGAATTAACATCCGAATTACTTTCAGGTGTTGATGCTGAATTAGCTGCTTGAGATTGATTTTCTGAAGGGGTTTGCGCGTCAGAATTATGTTGATTATCGTCTAACATTTTATATTAAATGTTTAAGGGTTCCACTTTAAAAAAGTTCTTAAAAGTACGAATCGATCACATGATTTGCAAGAGATTCATTGGCAAGATACAAATCTTTATAGACAGTTGCATATAAAACCATCTTTTTCGAAAAAAGAAAATAAGCTAACCTGCTACAAATGAGCTTGTTGTAATTTTAAAATGTTTTTTTTAAACTTAAACTTTAAAATCTCCCCAAATTTCCCAAGCTTTTTCTGCCTGAAATTGCAACATTTCTAAGCCATTCACCGTAGTTGCTCCCTGTAAATCACCAGCTTTTAAAAAGGCCGTTTTGGATGGATTATAAATTAAATCAAACAAGAGATGTTTGCTACTTATGGCTTCATAAGGTAATTTTGGGCGTTTATCAATATCAGGGAATGTTCCAACAGGTGTACAATTAATAAGTAATAGATTGGCTTCAATAAGATCTTCAGTAAGTTCGTCATAACCATATTGATTTTCACTAGGCGATCTAGAAACAACCGTAAAGGAAATGCCTTTTTGGTTGAGTACATATTTAATCGCCTTAGAAGCTCCTCCTGTTCCAAAAATTAAGGCATTTTTATGATGTGATTGTAAATAATTCTGAATTGATGTTTCAAATCCATATGCATCGGTATTAAACCCGAACATTTTTCCATTTTCAATCTTTACGGTATTAACAGCCCCAATTGTTTCAGCCACTTTATCAATTTGAAAAAGATACGGAATAATAGCCTCTTTATAAGGAATAGTAACATTAAACCCACTTAAATCTCGGAGGTTTAATTTCGTTATATCTTCAATTTTTTCAAGATCAAAATTCTCATAGCTATAATTGTCAAGTCCTAACTTTTGAAACTTTTCTTTAAAATAAGTTCTTGAAAACGAATAATCAATATGCTTCCCTAAAAGCCCAAACTTATTTACCTTTTTTTCTTTGTTTTCCATAGTAATCTAAGCCTAATACAATGATAATTCCCAATATGACAAAACCAAAAGCCAGCCATGTTTCTTTGCGTCCAAAATCAGGAATATACCGATGATAGTTTTCAATGATTTTATGCCCAGCGGTATCATATACATAAACGCCATCCACTCTTTTATATACGGTTTCTTTCCATGGCCAAACGGTTCCAAGCGATCCGCTTATAAATCCGATAATTACAGCAGTCACTAATTGATGCCACCGTTTTAGTACATACCCTAAAATTTGAGAAGTCACGACAAGTCCAAAAGCAGATCCCGCTGTAAACGAGCCAATAATTTTTAAATAATGAAGTCGAACAACGTCTGTTAAAAAGGAAAAATCCCCCTCGAACACATCCAAAATAGTTCGATAAAGCATATTGACAGAATCTACCAGCAAGAGCACATAATTCCCTAACAATATTAAAATAAAGGAACCTGACAAGCCTGGCAATGTCATCCCAGTAACACCAACAATTCCACAGAAAAAAACAAAAAGCAAATTATCATTTTCCTTTGCTGGATTCATAAAACTAATCCCCACACCTAAGGAAATCCCTAAAACGATTCCTATAATATTTTTTGTAGACCAATCATTAAACTGCCTCCCGATATACACAATAGAACCCAAAATCATTCCGAAAAAAGCACTCCACACAAAGAGTTCATAATGTGTTAAAAAATAATCAAGTACGAGGGAAACACTAAAATAACTAAAGACGCTTCCTGAAAAAATAAGGATTAAAAAGGTACCGTTTACATACCGAAAAAAACTTTTAAAACGACCGTTTAGCAATAGCTTAAAAGCCTTCCCATTCACATGTTGAAGAGAATAAATTAACTCCTCATAGAACCCCGTAACAAAGGCTACAATTCCGCCAGAAACCCCAGGAACCTTATTTGCAGCTCCCATGGCGAGTCCTTTGACAAATAGCATAAAATTATCGAATAAAGTTCTAGGCTTATGCATTTACTTTTTCGTTTTTATGTTTACTGAACTCTCTAATAAAACAATAAATACGAATCCTATTAACGCAAGTAAAATGGCATATAAAACTTGAGGATCACCATTAAATTGATTCGGCAGAATACTCTCTTCGTGTAAAACTTTTACTTTTCCTTCAATCACAACGCTATCTACAATTCTTTTCCAAGGCCAAATCTTATTTAATGACCCAATAATAAATCCCGTTAAAACAGCCAAAGTGATATTTCTATACGTTTCAAAAAGCCATTTCAACAAGCGCGAAAAACTGAGAATACCAACAATGGCCCCAGCTCCTAATATTGCGATGGTTTTTATATCCCGCTCATCTACTGCATCAAGAACAGGTCGATAAGCACCAAGTAAAAGTAAAATATAACCGCCAGAAATACCCGGTAAAATCATTGCACAAATAGCTAGTGCTCCAGCAAAAAACAAAAATAGCGACGAGCTTCCTACAGCGGCAACTGCAGGGATTATTGTTAAATAATAACCCACAGCTACCCCTATGATAAGCGCGATAAACACCCCTACATTCCACTTGTCAATTTGTTTTCCAACATAAATTACACTTGCCAACACTAAACCAAAGAAAAACGCCCATACTAAGATGGGATGTGTTGCCAATAAATATTTAATCAATTTAGCCAACGACACAATACTCAACCCAATACCTAAAAGTAAGGCAAGTAAAAAATTTCCATTAATTGATTTCCATGCAGCAGCTACACCTTCTTTGCGAAGAATGGTCAGGGTTTTAAAATTTATAGCATTGATAGATGCCAAAAGCTCCTCATAAATTCCAGAGATAAAGGCTATCGTACCGCCAGAGACACCTGGCACCACATCAGCAGCACCCATCGCAATTCCCTTTAATGTAATTACCAAATAATTTATTAATGTTCTATCCAAATCAGCCGTTATTTAGACGTCAAATATAGGTAAATATCAGGTAGTTTTAAGCTAGAGTTTCCTCAGAATTATTTGTACATTTGTCGCAACAAAAACCCTATTCTTAATGGAGTATCGCATGACCATTATCATTCCTGTTTACAATGAAGTAGACAATTTAAGGAGGATAGAATCTACTTTCAAAGATTATTTTAAACAAAGTAAAACGAAAAGTAAACTACTTTTTATAGATGATGGATCAACCGATGGAAGCTTTGAGGAAATTTCAAAAATCTGTTTAAACAATCCCGATTTTGAATTTATAAAATTTAAGAAAAATTGTGGTTTAAGTGCTGCGATAAAGGCAGGAATTGACAATATTACGACAGAATTGACGGGTTATATAGATGCCGATTTACAAACTACCCCATTTGACTTTGACCTTTTATTACAAGACATAGATACCCATGAAGCAGTTATCGGATATCGAGGTAAGCGAAAAGACACACTAAATAAAAAAATTCAATCTTTAATTGCCAATAGTATTCGACGTGGGCTTATTAATGATGGAATAATAGATACGGGATGTCCCTTAAAAGTCTTACAGACTGAAACTGCCAAGAGCATCCCATTTTTTAAGGGAATGCATCGGTTTATACCTGCTTTAATTAAACTACAAGGAGGACGTGTAAAGCAAGTAAAAGTTCAACATTTTGAACGAATTGCTGGCAAATCAAAATTCAACATCTTTAATCGATCTTTACAACCGCTACAAGACACCTTCGCCTATCGATGGATGCGAAAGCGCTATATCAATTATGAAATTGCCGAAAGCAAACACAATTAATGTCTGATTGGTTATCACATAAAGGATTTATTTATATCATTGGTTTTACTGCACAACTTTTATTTTCTGCCAGATTATTAATCCAATGGATTCAATCGGAACGCGTAAAAAAAGTGATGACCCCTGAATTGTTTTGGCAACTCAGCTTAATGGGATCTTTTTTGTTATTTCTATACGGATGGTTCAGGGATGATTTTGCCATTATGCTCGGACAATCATTGACGTACTTTATATACATTCGAAATATGCAGTTACAGGGTTCATGGAAAAAATTACCACAAGTTCTTCGCGGGTTTCTTTGGCTATTTCCAGTGATAATTTCCATCTATTCATTTAACAATAATCAAATTGACCTTAATCGATTATTTAAAAACGACCAAATACCCTTAAACTTATTAATTTGGGGAGCCATTGGTCAGATCACCTTTACCTTACGGTTTGTTTACCAGTGGATCTATTCTGAACGTTATAAGGCTTCTTCACTGCCAAAAGGTTTTTGGCTATTGAGTCTAACTGGATCATTGATGATTTTGAGCTATGCAATTCTTCGTAAAGACCCCGTACTATTTCTTGGACAAATGTTCGGGTTTGTCGTGTATACCCGAAACTTAATTCTAATGCGTAAAAAAGGAGCTTAAAGACGATCAGAAATTATGAACACCCTCAAAGAATATAGCCGTTCATGTAAATCCTTTAATTTTTAACAAAACAATCTCGATTCAACGTGTACTAATCGTTTACTTCCTTCTTCAAATTCTGTACTTCGCATATCTAAAATATAATCAAAACAAACTTATTGAATAGTGAAATGTAAATTTTTAAAATAGTGAAGCCCCTTATTGAGTTCACAACAAAATTAACTCCAGACTCAGCAAACTAAAAAACAACACGAAATCAAACCGTAATCACCAAAAAACACGCTACTAAACACTTCATAAACAAAGTGTTATCCTAATAAAAAACCACAAAAAATAAACAGGAAAATCAGCGAATTACGTCAACGGTAAAATAAAGTTAGTAATTCTTTTTTAGCTATTTCTAAAATACTATTTTTGTTATTGCGTTTAGTGAAAAATTTGGAGTCTTACTCTTAAAAACAAATGCCTTGTTTTATACAAGAAATCCTTTCGGATTTTTCATTTTTTTTCAAATTCGCAATTTATAATAGTATTAACAACGCTCTTACTCATTAGAAAGAGCAACAGAGTTCAACGTTGACAATAACACTGAACCCCTAAATATCAGACAGTAGGGAACTTAGATTTAGTAACATATGGAAAAAATTACCAAAGAAACTTATTTAAAATGGTATAAAGATATGCTGTTTTGGAGAAAGTTTGAAGACAAATTAGCAGCGGTATATATTCAACAAAAAGTGAGGGGCTTTTTACATTTATACAATGGGCAAGAAGCCGTTTTAGCAGGTGCGTTGCACGCTATGGACCTTACTAAAGACAAAATGATTACTGCCTATAGAAATCACGTTCAACCGATTGGAATGGGTGTTGACCCAAAAGCCGTTATGGCTGAACTCTACGGAAAATCTACAGGTACATCACATGGTTTAGGAGGTTCAATGCATATTTTCTCTAAAGAGTTTAGGTTTTATGGAGGGCACGGAATCGTAGGAGGACAAATCCCTTTAGGTGCAGGTATTGCATTTGCAGATAAATACAAAGGAAGTGATGCGGTAACATTAACGTGTTTTGGTGATGGTGCTGCGCGTCAAGGTAGTTTACACGAAACATTTAACATGGCTATGCTATGGAAATTACCTGTCGTTTTTATTGTTGAAAATAACGGCTACGCCATGGGTACTTCTGTTGAACGTACTGCTAATCACGAAGATATTTACAAATTAGGGTTAGGCTATGAAATGCCATGTCGTCCTGTAGATGGTATGAATCCCGTGAAGGTTGCAGAAGCAGTTTACGAGGCTATTGAACATGCACGAAAAGGAAATGGGCCGACATTTTTAGAAATGAAGACCTACCGCTATCGTGGACACTCGATGAGTGATGCTCAACACTACAGAACCAAAGAGGAAGTTGCAGAATACAAAAAGATTGATCCAATTACGCAAGTCTTAGACGTCATTAAAAACGAAAAATATGCAACCGACGAAGAAATTAAAGCAATCAATAAAGAAGTAAAGGATATGGTTTCTGAATGTGAAAAATTCGCTGAAGAATCTCCATTCCCAGATAAACAAGTCCTTTACGATGTTGTATATGAGCAAGAAAATTACCCGTTTTTAAAACACAGATTATAATTTAAACACAAGATATTAGTATGGCTGAAGTGATTAATATGCCTCGATTAAGTGACACCATGGAAGAAGGTGTGGTAGCACAATGGTTGAAAAAAGTTGGAGATTCTATAGAAGAAGGAGATATCTTGGCAGAGATTGAAACCGATAAAGCCACTATGGAATTTGAGTCTTTCCATGAAGGAACGCTCTTATACATTGGGGTTCAAGAAGGTGAAACTGCAAAGGTTGATTCTCTTCTCGCCATTATTGGTGAAAAAGGTGAAGATTATTCTTCATTATTAGCCGAAAATCAAACAACAACTTCAGAAACTTCTACTTCAACTAAAGAAAATCCTTCTGCTGAACCAACCAAGCAAGGTGATAATGACAGTGCTCAAACAGCAGAAACTAAAAAAACGATTGAATTACCAGAAGGCGTAGAAATCATTACCATGCCTCGCTTAAGTGATACCATGACCGATGGTACGGTTGCTACTTGGTTAAAAAAAGAAGGCGATAAGGTGAATGAAGGTGATATTTTGGCCGAAATTGAAACCGATAAAGCTACCATGGAATTTGAGTCCTTCTACGAAGGAACACTCTTATACATTGGGGTTCAAGAAGGCGAGTCAACGAAGGTTGACGACGTACTCGCTTTAATAGGTAAAAAAGGAACAGATGTTTCTGGAATCATTGAAAAGATTAAAGCTGGAGCGTTTTCAACAAACGACAATCAAGCAAATGGCACACCCGTAAAAGAAACTCGAAAAACAGCATCCCCTGAACCGCCCCCTACAACAACAACCACTAGCTCTCAGCCTGTACAGTCTGTAACGCAAAACTCAACAGGTGGTCGCATATTCGCTTCTCCATTAGCTCGAAAAATTGCAGAAGAAAAAGGGATTAATTTAGCACAGGTTCAAGGTAGTGGCGAACATGGACGCATTATTAAAAAAGACATTGAGAACTTTACTCCAAGTCAAGCAGGAATAACAGCTGCACCATTTGTACCTCAAGGTCAAGAAAGTTTCGAAGAAATTAAAAATTCACAAATGCGTAAAGTAATTGCAAAGCGCTTAGGTGAATCTAAATTTACAGCTCCACATTATTATTTAAATGTTGAGCTGAATATGGATAATGCGATTGCTTTTAGACAACAATTTAACTCCATCCCAGACACCAAGATTTCATTTAACGACATTGTCTTAAAAGCTACTGCCTTAGCTTTAAAACAACACCCTCAAGTGAATTCCCAATGGTTTGAAGATCGAATAAAGTTAAACCACCATGTTCACCTAGGTGTTGCTGTTGCCGTTGAAGATGGACTTGTGGTCCCTGTTTTAAAATTCGCCAACGAACAATCCTTACAGCAAATTGGAGCCAAAGTAAAAGAATTTGCTGGAAAAGCGAGATCAAAAAAACTTACACCTCAAGAAATGGAAGGTAGCACGTTTACCGTATCTAATTTAGGTATGTTTGGAATTACAGATTTTACATCAATTATCAATCAGCCTAATTCTGCTATTCTTTCCGTTGGAGCTATTGTAGAAAAACCCATTGTGAAAAATGGGCAAATAGTCATTGGCAATACGATGAAATTAACCATGGCCTGTGATCACAGAACCGTGGATGGTGCAACTGGAGCTCAATTTTTATTAACCTTAAGAGGTTATATTGAAAACCCAGTAACCATGCTTGTTTAAGCTATTATTTAAATAAAGTAGCGAAGTTTTTACGTTTAATTATGTGAACATCGCTACTTTTTTTTTATCTCAACATAAGGAAATCTATCTAATTTCGTCTCTTAAAACACTGAGAAATACGCTTTTAATTGAATTTCAACCACCTCCATAAATTCTTAAGTTAGACTATTTATCCGAACACTATTTCAGATTCGTGTAGAAGAGGTAAATTAATCTGCTATTTTTAGATTTAACCCATCGTATTTCACAATATAAACACCGTCATTCTCTACCCCATTACCCTCCGTATTAACATAATTAAATCGCGTAGCAATTCGTTCCGAAACTCCATTTTCAAATGGATTTTTAAAAATTGATGCACTCACTAGCCTCAATACAGTATCATAAGTAACATCAAAACCTCTAAAAGAAAAATCACTCGGTTCAGCAAAGTTTTTTTCTGTATAACGACGCACAAACTGTTGCACGGATGCAGACTCATAGTCAACAAAATTTACCATTGGAAAATGAAAATGTAATCTTGCCAAAAAATTATTATCAGCCCCGATAAAATTCTTATCGTAATGCAGTGTAAATAAGGTAATATCAATTTCTTCTGGCATTACGCCAAGGTGCTGAACCACTTCGGCACAAACCGAAGCTTTCTTTGTTAATACCACCACCCAATTTTCTTTTTTTTCCGTGATATTTTTTTTGAATAAGTCCGATTTAATAAATCCTTCTTCAGGTTTTAATACGTTAATTTTAGACAATGAATCAATCGATTTTAATTCGTTAATCACATTGTTGAATTCAAATTGATGTGCAGGATTATCATCTATCACCACAGTGAGTTCCTGACCTTCATAATGCGCTTTGATATACGCCAACATTTTTTTTGCTAAGGTTTCCTTTTTGGTAGTCGCTTGTACAGTAGAACGGGTTGCAAAAACCTTGTGATCTTTATCGGAAACGGGTGACACTAATGGAATTTTAATACGTGGTGCCAATAATCGAACATTATTGTAATACATAGGACCGATAATCGCATCAACATCATCGAAATTACGGTTTTCATAAAGCGCCAACACTTTTTCTCTATTATTTTCAGAATCTAAAATTTTTAAATCGATCGTTAACCCCTGCTTCCGCAAGGAATCGAGTGCCATCATTGCTCCTAAATAAAAATCGGTCACGTAATTCGCGGTTCGTTGATTGGAAAAATCAATAGACGCATTGGCCATAAAAGGCAAAACCATTGCCAATTTTATTTTTTTCCCTTCTAAACTAAGTGGGACAAAATGATCCTCTGGATTAGCACCAATCTTATTAATTTTAATCACCATACCAAGTTTGACACCATTTTCTAACTCAGGATTTAAGGCGATTAATTGTTCTTTCGTAGTGTGAAATCGTTGAGTGATTCTAAAAAAATTATCATCTTTTACCACCTGGTAAAAAATATAATTTTCATCTTGAACAGGAATGGACTTCTTGTTTGGAACTTTGATAATTGTATTTGCTTTTAATACCTCATGCGCAAGTGTTGGGTTCAGAGCATCGAGCTCTTCAACACTAATTCCAAACTTTTTAGCAATCATATATTTGGTTTGCTGTGGCAAAACCAAATACGGTTTTGTTTCTTCTTTTTGATAAAAAGAAGGCAATTTAAAATCCTTATCAACAGGAATTTTCAATACAGTCCCAGCTTTAATTCCTTCACTTCTCAGTGATAGGTTATACTTTCTCAAATCGCGCTTACTCACTCCATATTGCTTTTTAAACTGAAAGTAATTTTCTTTTGGAAGTACTTTATGGTATAAAAAGCCCCCTTCTACATAATCACCATCCTCAATATCATTAACCGGTTTAAAATCTTTATTAGGAACAATAATGAGTTGACCTTCGGTAAGGCCGGCTTCAATATCCGGATTTAATTTTAGTAAATTAAAGGTACTAACCCCTAATTTACGACTTATAACTTCTATAGAATCACCAGGTAAAACTTTGTATGACACATATTCTTGTGCTTGCACACTCAATACCGTGAGACAACATACTAAAACTGTAATTCTAATTTTTTTCAACATAAACCTTAGATTATTCCCATTCAATCGTTGCTGGAGGTTTTGAACTGATATCATAAACAACTCTATTTACCCCTTTAACAGAATTAATTATTTTATTTGATGTTTCCTGCAAAAACTCATAAGGCAAATTAACCCAATCTGCGGTCATACCATCTGTTGAAGAAACAGCACGTAAAGCTACCACACGTTCATAGGTTCGCTCATCTCCCATCACTCCCACTGAATTTACCGGTAAAAGCATCGCGCCTGCTTGCCAAACATCATCATATAAATTCCATTTTTTCAACCCGTCAATAAAGATAGCATCTACCTCTTGTAAGATTCTCACTTTCTCAGGGGTTACCTCCCCTAAGATACGAATTCCCAACCCAGGTCCGGGGAAAGGGTGTCTTCCTAAAAGGGCAGGGTTCATCCCTAATGATTTCCCTACACGTCTCACCTCATCTTTAAAAATCATTCGTAAGGGCTCAACAATCTTCAATTTCATAAAATCTGGTAACCCGCCTACGTTGTGATGACTTTTAATGGTAGCCGATGGTCCGCCAGAAGCTGAAACCGACTCAATAACATCAGGATAAATTGTCCCTTGACCTAACCAGACTACATCTTTAATTCGCTGTGCCTCATCATCAAACACCTCAATAAACGTATTTCCAATAGCCTTTCGTTTGGCTTCTGGATCAGTAATTCCTTCAAGAGCTTTCAAAAAACGTGCCGAAGCATCAACACCTTTTACATTTAACCCCATATCTTCGTACTGTGCTAAGACCTGCGTAAACTCATCTTTTCGAAGAAGCCCATTATTCACAAAGATACAATATAAATTATGTCCAATGGCTTTATCTAATAACACAGCAGCTACAGAAGAATCAACACCTCCAGAGAGCCCTAACACAACTTTATCATTTCCCAATTTCGCTTTGAGATCACTCACCGTAGTTTCAACAAAAGAATTTGGCGTCCAAGTCTGCTCCACTCCCGCTATTTTAACTAGAAAATTTTCTAGTATTTTTTTCCCTTCTGTGGTGTGATATACTTCTGGATGAAATTGAATTGCAAACGTATCTTCATCCTCAATTGTAAAGGCGGCATATTCTACATCACTAGTACTTGCAATTTTCTTAAAGCCTGCTGGCAGCCTTTTAATCGTATCAGAATGACTCATCCAAACTTGACTTCCTTGAGAAACATTCTCAAATAAAGGTGCGTTTAAATCAACGATATTCAAGTTTGCTCTACCATATTCTCGGCTATTTGAATCACCTACTTGTCCACCGTAATGATGCACTAAATATTGCGCACCATAACAAACACCTAAAACTGGTTTTTTACCTTTAATCTTCGTTAAATCAATAGTTGGTGCATTATCCGCATTCACTGAAAATGGGCTTCCGGACAGAATAACCGCTTTAAAGTCATCAACATTTAGCTTTGTGCTATTAAATGGATGAATTTCACAATAAATATTTAACTCTCTCACTCTTCGCGCAATCAATTGCGTAAACTGAGAACCGAAATCTAAAATAAGTACTTTTTGTTGCATCCGCAAAAGTAAAATTTTATTCAGAAATGCGGTAGCATTATTTTTATAAAATTTACGAAAATATGCATCATTTAATTCTTATGCCCAAAAGTGACAATAAATTCAGGCGCTTTCTAATACGACACCTTATTACGCGAATTCGCTTTTTAGCACTTTATTTTAAATTTGGAACTCAAACCATTTGCATTCCTACATTTATCAATATTAAAAAATAGCCCCCTATAACGCGAGGTATTCAAAATTAATGACAAAAATGGCTTGACAAAACGGTAAATTCAGAGCATCTCTTTTCATCATTTAATGCGTTGAGCAACTCTTTTTCCTTCAAGCCAACTTATAAGGTATCGTGAATAAGAACGATAGCAATTTTTTACAGAAGTGAAATTTGTTTTTATTTGATCAATGTGTACATAGTGAATTAAAAAGAAAAAACACAGTCCATTAGCCAAAAAAGTAATTTTCAAACACACATACTAGAACCCTAAGATTAACGTTATAGTATCGTAGAGAATACGGGAGTCTAACTACCTTATTTCTAATTGTTTTTCACCTAAACTATCGAATTAAATTAATTTAAACTATCACTCGTTAAAATAACCAAACGCCACACGCGCTTTCAAAATTTATTAGTATGGTTAATGAAATAAAATCAATCATCGTAGAAAACACGAAAAAAATTGATGAACTTATTTCGATAGTTCTCAAAAAAAGCAAAACGGCTCCGTACACTACCTTCCAACAGAAGTTAGAAAAATTTGGAGATATAAAACATGTAACTAATTTGGACCGTGCAAAATTTAAGGTCTATGCCAAAATAAATAAAGATTTATGTAATGACCATAATTCTGATAGTGTTTGTAAAATGTCTTTAAATTATTACTATCCTTTTTTAATTAATTTATACGCTAATGAAGATAGTAATTCTGACAATAGCGAAAAATTTAAAAGGGCTATTCACAATTTTGTAGTTGATATGCAAAACGTTGTCAAATACTACGCAAACAGTTCACTTGATTATGCACAAATTTCTGCTGAGCCTATAAATTAATTAACCTATGAAACACGAACTGCGTAGAGCGGTAATGGGGGTGCTTGTGCACAACGATAAAGTTCTTATTGGATCATCTCCCAGAGATGGAGGATATAAATTTCCACAAGGAGGCTTAGAACCAAATGAACACTACCTCGATGGAATAAAAAGAGAGCTAAAAGAAGAATTGGGTCTTGAATTAGATCAAAGTGCCATCCTTGATCATTTTGATGAAACCGTAGGTTATGATTATCCCGACGAAGATCGGTACATTTTTAAACGCCAAGAATTACATGTAGTGCTAATTCAATACCATCCCACAATGAAACTTGAACCTCAAGATGATGAGTTTGATGAATTGTTGTGGATTAATCCAAATGAATTACACAAATTCCCTACATATTTTAGAGCTCAAGCTTATCAACGTGCACTTGAATTATGTAAATTGTATTAAACAACACCCCGTGTTTAACAGCCAATATCTTTCACCCTATGACGACTATCCTTCTAACGTTAACACAGTAAACTCAAGAGACAACGGATCTAAATTTTCTATTAAAGTATCTATAAAATCCTCACCAAAAGCTAAGACCGCAGTGGCATAATTATCATAGCGCTCAGCTAAACCATGTTTAGGAAATAAGGCATCTTGCAACGAGGAAATTCTACCTAAGTGATCTTTTAATTTTCTTTTTTGCGCTTTTAACAATCGCTTTTCTAAATGGTTTAGACCGTTTATTTGCTTTGTCTTTTGGGCTTTTACAGCCCCTATAAATGATTTATCCGTTTTGGTTGCCAAGACTTCTAATTCATTAAATTGAGCAATCAAATGTGCTTTTTGACGAGTGAAATCAATTTCAATATCTGAGAGTTCTTTTGTTTTTTGGCTCAATAAATCATGTTGATCGAGAAATAACTCTTCTGGACTTACATTCAATCTTTTCATTTTATCGGCTTGTTTTCGAGAAATACACAGTACAGAATTTCTCAAAAGCAATATTGGAAACGGAATATGCTGTTGTTCGAAAAAGGTTTTTAACTCAAACCAATACGCCAACTCTCCCCCTCCACCAATATAACACAGGTTGGGTAAAATAACCTCTTGGTACAAGGGACGCATAATAACATTAGGACTAAAGTGTTCTGGATGCGCTTCAACCTCTTTAAATATTTCTTCATGAGTCCACTTAAAACGCCCATCAACTGAAATAAATCCGTCTTGTTCTTTTAAAATCCGTTCTCGATAATTATCTCGCAAATAAAATAAATTTATTTCTCGAGGGGTGACTTGGATTGGATACTGCTCCTTTACTAATTGTTGAATCGTTTTTTGTACTTCTGCATAACTTTGTTGATGTTCTAACTCCGCTTTTATCTGAGGTATAAATTCGCTTTTGAGTTCTGCATCATCACCGTCTACAATGACCAGTCCATAGGCACCAAAAAGCTCATTCACTAAAAACCGGTGTGCAGCAGCTAATGTGCTAAATTCAGTATATGCCTTTTTAAACAAATCAATTAATTTACGTGCTCGATGACTACTTCCTAATTCACGCTCTAGCGTCGCAGCCAACGCTTCAATATCTTTCGTGGACAATCGACCAACCGCACCTTCTGCCGCTGTTTTCCACGTTACTTTTTCATTACCTAAATTAAAAAAACAAATTTCATCAAAATCGTGATCCTCACTAGCCATCCAATATACAGGCACAAAAGTATGTTCAGAATACACTTTACCTAAGGTAGATGCCAAATTAATAGCACTGACAATTTTATAAATAAAATAAAGGGGGCCAGTAAATAAATTTAGCTGATGCCCAGTTGTAATTGTAAACGTAGAATTTTCAGCTAGAAGCCGTATGTTTTGTTTCGTTTTATTGGTAAGTTTTATGTTCTCATTTTGAACCAATAAACGTTGAACCAAAAGTGCTCGATTTTCAGATGGAAAACTACGCCCCTTACGATCCATCTGCTTTTTGAATCCCGCAAGGGTTGGAAACTCATTGTAAAACGGACGAATACTTGGTTTTTGATCTAAATAATCACAAATAATATCAGAAAAATAGCCCGTATCTCTAAAAGGAATTGAATGCATCATAGGTACAAATATAGGTGGTTTACTCATGATGATTTATGATAATATCAAAATATTTTGGACTGTAAAAAAATTTTAAACTTGCATATTTATCATCATCGCTTAGTTGTGAATCAACCCTTAAATAGTCGAGATCTTTTTCAAAAACTTTCCAAACGAGTTCAGAACAATAAAACGCCGTAGTATCTTGTGCATTAAAATAATGATCAAAGGGAACTTTTTTCTTCAAATAATAGGCTAAACGCTGTTTTATTTTACCTATCTGATCTTGATGAATGTTCTTCAATCTACTGACCATAATTGTGTTTGGATATGAATTGTTTACAAATGAATCAAGGCGTTGCATCTGAATTCCATCCACATCAGAAACACTACTTGACAACGAATGTACTACATAAAACGTATGTTGTTTTTTTAAAATTACTCCGAGATGGGTTACTGGATAATCTTCGTTCATCATTTTCATAATAAGCGTACTTAGCAACCCATATCCCCTACGAAGAATTAAATCACCTTCGTTTAGTTCATCCAGTTCATCTGAAGAAAGCTTGTACGTAAAAAACGCCAAATCTGGTTGAGATTTGGCGTCTATATAATAGATAATACCGAGTATAAGGGAACTTACAAAAAATCCAAAAATTAGGCTCCTCTTCACAACGCAATTATTCTTCAGAAGTTGAAGGCTTTAATCCTTCTTTTGGTGAATCTTCTTTCCCCATATTCACGAGCCATTTTCCATCCTTTTTAACTAAACTTAAGGACTGTATTTCTTCATTACCGTCGTTATCGTTTACCTGCACCTTTACCGTCGCTTTATCACCTCCATCCATGGTTGTTTCAATCACGTTAAATGTAGCGTCAACAAGCATATCTTCCATTTGATCTTTGGCACCAAAAGATTCCATCATGGAAAGTACTGATTTTGTATCAGTAGTAGAAAATTCTTTAGCTTCATTAAATTCACCTGCATATAGATGGCTTAAAAAAGCTTCAGCAGCGGCGGCTGGGGTATTCTTACTACAGGAAAAAGTAAGCAATAAGAATGCTACAAGGACGAGTCGCCCCAATTGTTTTTTAATGTTCATTTTTAATTGTTTTTATGATTATTTAATTTAGGTAAATGATAAGGTTGGTAGCATGACTTAGCTAGTCTCTATCGTTCATTTTTCAAACTTCATTTTGCACATCATTCGCCGAGACAGGAACCCCAATAAGATCAAAATCTCCCGCATCTATAATTTTCACTTCGACAAACTGTCCAAGTTGGATATAATGCGTTCTCGCATCCACAATAACATCATTATCTACATCAGGAGAATCAAATTCAGTTCTTCCATAAAAATAATTCCCTTCTTTTCGATCAAACAAACAACGATAGGTCTTTCCAATTTTTTCTTGGTTTAACTCCCATGAAATTTGGCTTTGAATTTCCATAATTTCTGCAACGCGTGCTTCTTTTACCTCTTCTGGCACATCGTCTACTAAGGTTGCTGCATGGGTGTTTTCTTCATGCGAGTAAGCAAAGGCTCCCATTCTATCAAAACGCATCTCTTTAACCCACGCTTTCAATTCTTCAAAGATCTCTTCAGTTTCTCCTGGGTATCCAACGATTAAGGTAGTTCGAATAGCCATTTCAGGTATAATTTCTCTAAACGAAGCTAGCAACGCATTTGTTTTTTCATAGGTAGTTCCACGACGCATTGATTTCAATATTTCCGTATTGATATGTTGAAGTGGAATATCTATATAATTACATACTTTAACTTCACGTTTCATTACCTCTAGCACATCTAAAGGAAATCCTGTTGGAAATGCATAATGCAATCGAATCCATTCAATTCCATCAACCTTAACTAAGGCTTCAAGCAATTCTGCGAGCGCTCTTTTTTTGTAAATATCTAATCCGTAATACGTTAAATCTTGAGCAATTAAAATTAATTCTTTAATTCCCTCTTTGGCTAAATGCGTTGCTTCTTGAACTAATTTTTCTATCGGCTGTGAAACGTGTTTACCGCGCATCAAGGGAATTGCACAAAACGAACAGGGGCGGTCACAACCTTCCGCAATTTTCAAATAAGCATAATGTTTTGGCGTAGTAGTCAAGCGCTCACCTAACAACTCATGTTTATAGTCTGCCTCTAATACCTTGAGTAAATTAGGCAAATCATGGGTGCCAAAATACGCATCAACATTTTCAATTTCCTTTTCTAAATCAGGCTTATAACGTTCACTTAAGCAGCCAGTCACAAAAACTTTATCAACTAAACCTGCCTCTTTTTTATTTGCAAAATGCAAAATCGTATTGATCGATTCTTCTTTTGCTTTACCTATAAATCCACAGGTATTAATCACAACAATATTTCCATCTTCCTCTTCATCTTCATGAACGACATCTTTTCCACTAGCTTTGAGTTGTCCCATCAAGACTTCAGAATCGTAAATATTCTTCGAACAACCTAAGGTAACAACATTTATTTTATTTTGCTTACTTGATTTAGTGCGCATAGCCCATTATTTTTGAGCCTACAAAAGTACACAATTCAAAAGCACATTTGACATAAAAAACAAAACTCTTACACGTAACCTCTCTTTTGGGCTTCGGCAATCAAATCTTCATCTGATGCATTTTCAATACTGAAAATTTTCTTGATTTGACTTTTTCGTTTTTCAATAGCGCTCAGGGTTAAATCAACCAGCGGTCCTATATTTTTGGTCTTTACACCATTGGATAAATGGAAAATTATCCGCCTATTAATATCGTCAAGTGGGTTTGTTTCAACGCCTAATTTTCGGAAATATTTATTTACTGACTCACTGTAATACGGAGGATTCTCTAAGGCTGTTTGAAATGCTTGGATGAAGTTTTTAGCATTGACGTCATTTTTTATCAATAACCCATCTGGATTAATTTTTTTGAGAATATTGTAAATCCTATAACTCTCATTAAACATGGTTAAGATCACCAATCTTGCCTTAGGTAGCTTTTCGCGAACTAGAATAGCCAAATCTTCTCCAGAAACATATTTGCCGTCACTGGACGGTGGCAGTTTAATATCTAAAAATGTTAGATCATAGGGTTTAGACGCACTAGCTTCATTAATTCTCCAGATCGCTTCATCTATATTTTCAGCAGTATCTATCTCTAAATCATACTGCTTTAAACCTGAAGATGCTAACATCTTACGATAAGCCACAATGATCATTGGGTGATCATCTACAATAAGAATTTTCTTTTTAATTTTAGTAGCGACAGTCATAAAAATAGAGGTTGAATCACAAATTTAACGAATTCTTCTCAACTTTAAATCGGTATTTCAATTAAAATTTGAGTTCCGCGATTTATTTCAGAATCAAACTTTACAGTTCCCGATAATTTAGAAACGCGCGATATAATATTTTTCAATCCGATTCCCTTTTTTTGTTTTGAAATATTAAAGCCAACTCCATCATCAACAACCGTAAATCTTAACTGACTTTTCACTTCTTCGAATTTAATCCACACGTTTTCTGCTTTCGCATATTTATTAATATTCTGTATGGCTTCTTGTAAAATCCTAAACACATTCATCTTTAAGCTACTGTCCAATTTTTGCCAATCCACTTCGATCGACAAATGGTAATTAAAATTACTGATTTTAGATTGGTCATTCACTAAATTTTCCAACATTTGAACAAAACTCTCTTTAATATCAAATGATTTTTCATGAAGTTCATGTGAAACATTACGAACTTCTTCTTCAATTTCTCGTAAATCTTGAATGTGTTTTTCTCTTAATAAAATACTCTCTTCATCTGAATTTCTATTAATGGTCTCTAACAAGAGGCGCGTACCAAACAATTTACCTAGTACCCCATCGTGTAACTCCTCTGAAATACGTCGTTTTTCTTGACTTTTAATTTGCTCTATTTGTTGTTGTTGGTTTAACATGACCGCATAAATCTCCTCATTACTCGCTTGTTGGCTTCGCTCCATTTCCAAGTTTCTATTTTTCAACGTTTGTGCCCTAATGACAAATCCAGCTGTTAAGAGTAATAATAACAAACCGCCTATCCACCACAAACGTCGATTTTCTTTAGCTAAAAGGTTCGTTTTATGCTGTATTTCTTCAGTTTCATATTGAATTCGCGCAAATTTATTTCTTATTTTACGTTCTTCTTTTTGTAGATTATCTGTCAAATTCATATATGCCAAGGCGTAATTAGCTGAATTTTTGTGATCTAACACCATTAATAATTTTAAGGTAGCAAGTAAATCCCTATAATTATTTGTTTTTTTTGTCAATTCATAATTTTCCTTTAACTCTTTTAAAGCCCGCACACTATCATTATTTTTCATGTAAAACTCCGCCAGGTGCAACTTATTAATCGCTTGACCAAAATAATCTTCAATACTATCTCGAATGGCCAAAGATTTTAAAAATCCCTCTTCAATTCCCTCTTTTTTATTTTGTTTAAAATGTATATACGTAATATTGTCTAATAACATGGCGTATTGATCTTTACGCATATCTTTTGGATCTGAAACGGCTAAGGCTTTATTATAATACTCCAAGGCTTTTACATAATCTTTGTTTTTTTCATAGACTACGCCAATATTATTTAAAGTACCTATTTCAGATGTGTTTCGCCCTTTTACACCGTCTAGATACTTTAAGGCTTGAAAATAATATTCTAAGGAAGATTCAAAATCATCTAGTTCGTTATACACAATACCTAAGTTATTATAACAGCCATAAATTTGTCGGTTTGCCTTAAACCCTTTTAAAACATCCAGGGCGAGAAAAGTAGTAACTTCACTTCCGGTATAATCTTCAATTTTGGTTTGTGTAATTGCCATATTGAGAAGCATTCTGCCTACATAAAACTTATTTCCAACCGCTTCATAATGTTTTTTCGCTTCATTAAAAGCATAATACGCACTATCATATACACTTATATTAGAAAAAAAGGCTCCTAAATCCCAATACGTCTCTGCAAACTGCAAGGTATCCTTAATACGATTACTCAGTTTTCTCGCTTTCGTATTTAATTCTCTAAATTTCTCATAGTCTCCTACGGTCATATAACGGTACCCTATTTTAATATAATAGGAGGTCTTAGCGGAATCATTCTTTACAAAACGTGTTAATTTTAATGCTTTCCCTAAATTTTTGGAGGCAACGACTGGAGAATTATTTGACTTTTTAGCTAAGTCAATATAAATTTCGATTGAATCCGTTTTTTGTGTATTCTGCGACCAACCGAAAAATCCAATAAAAATTAAGAATAAGTATAAAAAGTACTTTAGCGACATCTGTTTATAAGAGAATATTTTCACAAATCTATCCAAAAAAAAATCCTAAACCAAGGTTTAGGATTTTTAGATTAATTAAAAATTTTAATTATTCTTTAACGTCTGGATCATTATGTACGTTTCCACCTCCATCTTCATCTGGAGCTTCCTCATCTCCACCATCGGCTTGAAGTTGATCTACGCTAGCTTGTGTTTCGTCAAGTGTAGCATCTGCATCACAAGAATACGCTAAGGTTGTTAATAAAAAGATCGCTGCTAAATTTCTTAAAATTTTCATATTGTTTGGATTTATATTGATTAGATATTATGTTAACTTCTCTATTTATAAGATTTTATTGTTAGAATAGCAGTGCTATTCATATCGTAAACTGCGCTAGTTACAGGACAAATATAGAAGCCTCTAATAGCATTTGCATACAATTTTCGACGTATCGAGTAGATGACATACCATTAGAAGTAGATGTACCAATTACACGAGTAACTGGATTTTTAGAAGATTACAAAAAGAAACAATCCATACTATACAAACATATTTTCTTCATGACTATAACGTAGTAATAGTCTATAGAAGTATCTTTTACAGAAGGTAATTAGAATTAGCTTAATTTAAAGAAAGAAGCGCTTGCTTGGTCAACGCTTTTTCAAGTAGCACTACATTGTGTTTATATGACTTAGAAAACGGTATAGAGTCAAATGTTTTCTTGAGTGTGCATTTTGACTTACCAAAGTGAATTCGCGACACATAATTTCGATTGACTATATAGCTATTGTGAATTCGGGTAAAATTCGAGGGAAGAATAGCTTCATACGATTTAAGCGTTTTATAAGCACTGATTTTCGTACCGTCTTCCATATAAATATCTGTTGAAGTATTATCTGCTTTCAGAAAGAGAATATCTTCCATTTCAATAAAGCGATAGTCTTTATATGATTTTAAACAAAGTTTTTGAGAAGGTTCTAAGTTAGAGGCTTTAGTTATACGCGCCACACATTTTGTTAAGTCAAACTTACTTATAGGTTTTAATAGATAATCAAAAAAATTGTGTTTAATACATTGGTATGATAATTCTTTAGTACTTGAAATCGCGACAAAAATGGGTAATTGTTCTAAATAATTATGCAACTCATAAATAAATTGAAAAGCACTTTCCCCAATGGATTGGTCAACATTAATAAAAACAACTTGTGGGTTTTTTTCGATCACTAACTCAATGGACTCATCGTAATTATCTGCTGTACCAACACAGGTGAAATTGGCAAAATTTTCAAAATTAGATTGCAAATGATTTACAACAGATCCGTCTTGCTCAATGATAGCGTACTTATATTGCATGGGGAGTACAATTTTATTCTACCAAATTAAGACTTATGTTTAACTTTTTGCTGCGGTTTTACCGCAAAAAGTTTGCGGGAAAACCGCAGCACATTATTGAAAATACTATTTACTTTTGAAGTGCTAGACACTTACAAATGCGAATCCATTTGTAATAAGGTATAAACAAATGAAAAAATGGCAGTATTTCATAGCTACTGCCATTGGATCATAAAGTTAAATAGTGGTTTGTAGAATTTTCTTTAGAAGTATTTTTTGCGATAAACAGTTAATGTTTAGCTTCACTTTTTCTCGGCCACTATTTTCTTTTTAATTAAAAAAGGAATCGACAAACTCGGTTTTATTAAAGATTTGTAAATCATCCATACCTTCTCCTACCCCAATATATTTTACTGGAATTTTAAACTGATCGGAGATTCCAATAACGACTCCTCCTTTTGCTGTACCGTCCAATTTGGTAATTGCCAAAGCGGTGACCTCGGTGGCTTTTGTAAATTGTTTTGCCTGTTCAAAAGCATTTTGTCCTGTAGAACCATCAAGAACTAACAAGACTTCATCAGGCGTATCTGCCACCACTTTTTGCATCACACGCTTAATCTTTGACAATTCATTCATTAAATTCACCTTATTGTGAAGCCTTCCCGCCGTATCTATAATTACAACATCGGCTTTTTGAGTAACAGCAGACTGAATTGTATCAAACGCTACAGAAGCTGGATCACTACCCATTTTTTGTTTAACCAATGACACGCCTACCCGATCAGCCCAAACCTGTAATTGATCTATGGCTGCCGCCCTAAAGGTATCTCCAGCGCCAAGTACTACGCGCAAGCCCTGCTTCTTAAATTGCGAGGCCAACTTTCCAATAGTCGTTGTTTTTCCAACCCCATTAACACCAACAACCATGATCACATAAGGTTTTTTATCTTTAGGAATCGAAAACTCAACTTGATCCTCTCCATGTGTTTCTGCCAACAATCCAGCTATCTCCTCACGTAAAATCAAATTCAACTCTTCAGTTCCCAAATATTTATCCCGTGCCACTCTCGCCTCAATCCGATCAATAATCTTTAAGGTTGTTGCAACCCCTACATCAGAAGAAACTAATACTTCTTCAAGATTATCCAATACATCATCATCTACTTTAGATTTACCAGCAACAGCTTTCGACAATTTTGAAAAAAATGAACTTTTACTTTTTTCAAGACCCTTGTCTAAGGTTTCCTTTTTTTCTTTTGAAAATATTTTTCTAAATAAACTCATGATTATGGTAGGTTGGATCTAACGAGACCGAAAATATTGTTAGTTGACTTATGAGGTGCAAATATAAAAAACAAAAGCTACTCTCAAACGAATTGAAAGTAGCTTTTAAATTGTATAAAATAAGCGTTTATTTCTTTGCGAAAAAATCGTTTACTTTTGATGGGTCTAGTACTGTTTCTACAAAGGTATAAGCACCTGTTTTTGGAGATCTCACCATTTTTACTGCTTTGGTTAATCTCTTTGAGCCACTTTGCAATGATGCTACTGATTTCTTAGCCATTATTCAATTATTTTATCTCTTTATGAATAGTCATTCTCTTCAAAATAGGGTTGAATTTCTTCAACTCCATTCTATCCGGAGTGTTCTTTTTATTTTTCGTTGTAATATAACGAGAAGTACCAGGCATACCACTCTCTTTATGCTCTGTGCATTCTAATATCACCTGAATTCTATTGCCTTTCTTTGCCATCGGTCAAATTATTTTTTTAAGAACCCCTTTGCTCTTGCTTCTTTAAGCACAGCAGCAATTCCTTTCTTATTAATATTCTTTAATGCAGATGTAGACAACTTTAACGTTATCCATTTATCCTCTTCAGGAAGGTAGAAACGCTTTTTAATCAAATTAGCGTCAAATTTACGCTTCGTTCTATTCATGGCATGGGAAACATTATTTCCTACCATAGCCTTCTTTCCTGTTAACTCACAAACTCTTGACATCTTGTTTAATTTTAAAATAGTTATTTCAAAACGAGGGGCAAAAATACTAACTTTTATTCAATTCACAAACAAAAAAAGGGTTGTTTTTAAATATATTTTATTTCTCATTCTCAATCAGCACTATTCTCAATAGTTCTAAGGCTTTACTCGTCGCTCTTTCTATCACCTTTTCACGAGGGTTACCAAAATTAAACTTTTTGGTAACTATGCTTGAGGGTGAAAGTACGCTTATAAAAACATCACCTACCTTTGTTTTTGTATGGCGATCTACCGTTGGTCCAGCATTGCCAGTCACAGCAATACCGTAATCTACATCAAAAACCGTTTTAACCCCTTTAACCATCGATTCCGCCACTTCCCTACTCACCACAGAGTGCGTGTCGATCACCTCTTTAGAAACACCAAGCACCCCATGTTTAACTACTGAATTATATGCTATTACACCTCCTTTAAAAAAATCAGAAGCCCCTGGATAGTGGGTTAATCGTTTTGCAATAGCACCTCCAGTACAACTCTCTGCCACGGCCAATGTGCTCCGTGATTTTCGCAATAATTTTGCAATTCCAATTTCAATTTCTCCACCATCATCAAATCCAACAAAAACATCATTTACGAGCTCAATCAATTCTTCCGTCTTACGATTTAGTAACGCTTCAACATATTTCCTATCAGTTCCCTTTACCGAAAGGCGTAAACGCAAGAGTCCGAAATTTGGCAGATACGCCAATTTCACATCGGGATAAAGTGCATCTTCCCACTGGTGTATTCGTTCGGCCACCTTGGTTTCTCCTAACCCATAGGTCAACAGGGTTTTATGCATAATAACGGGCAAATTTGCGGTTTTACGAAGCCTAGGAATTATTTCATTATCTACAATCCCTTTCATTTCTAAAGGTACTCCTGGAAGTGAAACAAATACCTTATTCCCTTTTTTCATCCACATTCCAGGGGCAGTGCCAAATGAATTTTTCAATACAATAGCCTTCGATGGCACCATCGCTTGTTGTCTATTTAACATAGACAAAGGCTCTTTTGAAAATTGCTTAAACAAGGTTTCAATATGCGATAATACCGTGGTATTTTCAACTAAAACATCATTAAAAAAATCACAAAATGTTTGTTTAGTAACATCATCCTTGGTAGGACCTAAGCCGCCAGTTAAAACAATCACATCAGCATTTTTCTCCCCTTCTTTCAATGCTTTTAAAATCGCCTCACGCGTATCTGCAATAGAAACAATACGTCCTACAGTTAACCCAATTAGATCAAATTGCTTACTAATATAACTCGAATTAGTATCTACAATTTGCCCTATTAAAATTTCATCACCAATGGTTATTATTTCCGCTTTCACGTTTTTTCAATTTAAATTATTGTCAAAGGTAAAGAAGTTAATCCGTCTTTTTTACTTATTTTTATCGCCTAAAATTAGTGGCTATGACAAGAAAATTACTCCTACTTATTTGTTTATACCTCCCACTTACGTCAGAAGCCCAGCAGGTAGTTTCAGCGCTCGGCGGTACGTATTCTTCAACTACTGGATCAATTGAATACAGCTTAGGAGAAGTCAGTATCCTTACCCTTAACAACACGCAAAATAGCTTAACCCAAGGCCTATTACAACCCTCATTATCTATTCTTGACGTTGATGATTTTGATCACCTATCCATAAAGATATATCCCAATCCCTCTTCCAGTGTTATCCACATAAAGCTCCTTAACCTAGATAAGGTTAAGTATACCCTGCTTGATATTCAAGGGAGAACCCTTAAAGAAAGTACCATTACAAATAGATTTGCAACAATTGATTTATTAAATTTAGCCCAAGGGGTATACCTATTCAAGGTTGAAAACAACCTCAATGATAAACAAAAAACCTATCGCATAATTAAAAACTAACTGTATGAAAAACTCAATCATTCACGTAACTGACCGTAAAGATCTATACTTCATTGCAGTCTTATTCTTATTAGCTGGGTATGGTGGTTTCGCACAAAGTCCAAATTCCTTCAACTACCAAGCTGCTGTACGTGATGCAGGGGGATTAGTCCTCAGCAATCAAGAAGTTACTATGCGAATGAGTCTCATACAAGGAACTGTTTCAGGACCAATTGTTTACAGCGAAACATTCACACCCACTACCAATGACTATGGTCTTGTGGCAATTTCTATAGGTACAGGTACCGTACTTCAAGGAGATTTTAGCACTGTTGATTGGGGGAACGGCCCCTATTTTTTAGAAACCGCAGTCGACCCAAACGGAGGAACCAATTACAGCATTATTGGAACAAGTCAACTACTCAGTGTTCCATATGCCTTATACGCCCAAAATGCAGGTGGACAATATTGGGAAGAGGAAGATTATGGTATCCTTTACAAAGGCGGAAATGTACAGGTTGGATCAGGAAATGCCATAATTGATCCTTTTGTAAAATTTCAAATCCGTTCAAATGACAGTGACGAAAGTGCTACAAATTTACGATTGCTTAACGAGAATCCTGCCGGAGTTACCAAAATGCTCTTTACTACCGACGGTCCCGATTATTTTAGCTTTGGGGTTGGAATCAACAATACAAACAGCCCTTTTGGCTCAAATGAAGGCTTTATCTGGCAATTTGAAGATCACGACATAAAATTCGGAACCAATGACACAGAACGTTTACGGATTAAAAATTCTGGAGATATCATCGTGAAAACCAGTGATATTTTCATCGAAAATGTTGGTAGCGGTGTCATTATGAAATCACCCGATGGAAATTGCTGGAGAATGACGGTTGACAATAATGGAAATCCGGTCTTTCAATCAATTTCTTGCCCAAATTAATTTGATTACTTTTACATTTAATCTTCTCAAAAAACGACGCATTATGAAACACCTAATAATTATTGGTTTAGGAATTCTTGCCTTTTTACCAGTACATGGACAAACCGATATTGAAAAAACAAAGAATACAGTAGTCAAAAGTGATATTGAAGGCCATATTTATTTTTTGGCCTCAGATGAACTTCGCGGAAGAGAAACCGGCACCCGAGAAGCAGATATTGCGGCTGCTTATTTGGCCAATAGTTTCCGAAGATACAATGTAAAACCTGTAAATAACGGAAGCTACTACCAGGATATAAAATTTCAAATGAATCAACCTGCTAGCAAGTTAGAAGCAAGCTTAAATGGAACAACCATTGAAGATTTTGTTCCGCTCAACGGACAAAACATCGATTATGATGGTACCGCAATTTTTGTAGGTTACGGAGAAGAGTCTGATTATACAGGTAAAAATGTAAAAGGTAAATTGGTTATTTCACGTGCAGGCACACCTGGCAATGACGATGTAAGAGCGGCAATGAACAGCGCCGAAAATAAGCGTAAAACTGCTGCTGCACACGGAGCCATTGGCATCATCGAACTCAATAATACAACTTCACAATTCTGGCGTTTTATCGCGAGACAGGCAAATTCATCAAGACTTACCCCCGCAATAGACGATACTTCGAGTGATCAAATTCCTTACATGATGATAAAGGATACCGATGCTTTGCTAGCAAATAGCTTTGCTAATACGAAACGCATAAACGCTAAAATAACCGTTGAAGGTGCAGGAAAAACTTATGTGAATTCTAAAAATGTAGTCGGTATGGTGGAAGGTACCGACCCTAAACTCAAAGACGAATTCATTATCTATTCTGCTCATTACGACCACATTGGAACAGGAAAACCAAATGAAGCCAACGACTCTATTTTCAATGGTGCCAGAGACAATGCGATAGGTACCGTAACCGTTTTAAGTGCAGCAGAAAATATAGGGAAATATCCTACTAAACGCTCTGCGTTATTTATCCTTTTTACAGGGGAAGAAAAAGGCTTATTAGGAAGTCGTTATTACGCCGACAACCCACTCATTCCCTTAGATAAAATGGTTTATTGTTTTAACAGCGATAATGGAGGATATAACGACACATCCATCGCTACCATCATCGGTTTACACAGAACGACGGCTGCAAAACACATTATCTCTGCAGCTAAGGAATTTGGATTAAACGTGATTGACGATCCGGCAGGGGAGCAAGGCTTATTTGATCGTTCAGATAATGTAAGTTTTGCGGCAAAAGGCATCCCTGCGCCAACCTACAGTTTAGGATTCACTGCCTTTGACGCAGAAATCAATAAATACTACCACAAAACTTCAGACAATCCTGATACGTTAGATTATGACTATTTAGAAAAGTTTTTTAAATCGTATGTCTTAGCATGTAGACGCATTGCAAATGACCCTCAAACACCATTTTGGACAGAAGGTGATAAGTATTATAAAAAAGGGGTTGAGTTATATGGAAAATCTCCTGTAAAAAAATAATCTTTTTTACACCACAAAAAATTGACCAAGTGGCTACCACCTAAATAAGATTAGGTAGTAGCCACTTGATTTTTACATTAGCACTCCGAAATTATTTTATTTTTAATCTCAACGCCTCTCGTCCTTCGATTTCTCCCACTAAAACATCTTCTGCGACTACCTTGCCTACACCTGCAGGTGTTCCTGTAAAAATAATATCTCCTTTCTTCAAGGTAAAATATTGAGATACATAAGCGATGATAGCATCTATCTTCCAAAGCATTGATGCTGTATTTCCATCTTGAACCAGTGTATCATTTTTACGCAAGGTGAAATTTAGATTCGTCAGATCGAAGTCAGTTTTAGGATAAAATGTGCCAATTACTGCACTGCCGTCAAACCCTTTCGCTTTTTCCCATGGAAGCCCTTTTTCTTTACATTGTTCTTGAATGTCACGTGCTGTAAAATCGATACCCAAACCAATTTCATCATAGTATTTAGGCGCAAATTTTTCTTCAATATATTTTCCTACTTTGTTTATCTTAACCAACACCTCTACCTCATAGTGAATATCATTCGAAAAAGGAGGAATAAAGAAAGGCATTTTAGTGGGTAAAATTGCCGAATCAGGCTTTAAAAAAACTACCGGATGTGCTGGTCGTTCATTGTTTAATTCAGCAATGTGTTTGGCATAATTTCGGCCTATACAAATTATTTTCATTAATTTAATCTTTAAAATACAAATCTCAAACGCTAAAGAACCGAATAATACTCAGTTTAAAAAATCAACACTAGCCCTACTGCTGGTAGGTTCACCCCCTCCTTTTGATTCAACGTTCTATAATGATGTTTTTGAAATTTGAAACTTGCTTTTTTGTTACTAGTTATTTGTTGTTTAGAATTCGCGGTTATACTTGATCAAAAGCAATGAACCGTTTTCATAAATATCTCCTTACGGAAGCCATTTTTTTTCAAAATTAGGTTTGCGTTTTTCTAAAAAGGCATCTCTACCTTCTTTTGCCTCATCGGTCATATAAGCTAATCGTGTCGCCTCTCCAGCAAAAACTTGCTGTCCTACCATTCCGTCATCTGTAAGGTTCATTGCAAATTTGAGCATTTTTATAGAAGTTGGAGATTTTGCCAAGATTTCTTGCGCCCATGCATATGCCGTTTGCTCTAATTCGTCATGCGGAACCACCGCATTAACCATCCCCATTTCAAAGGCCTCTTGAGCTGAGTAATTTCTCCCTAAAAAGAAGATTTCTCTCGCTTTTTTCTGTCCTACCATTTTTGCTAAATACGCAGAGCCATACCCGCCATCAAAACTAGTCACATCCGCATCTGTTTGTTTAAAAATGGCATGTTCTTTACTTGCTAAAGTCAAATCGCAAACAACGTGCAAACTATGTCCGCCACCCACAGCCCATCCAGGAACAACGGCAATCACGGCTTTAGGCATAAAGCGAATTAACCGTTGAACTTCTAAAATATTTAGCCGATGCATCCCATCTTCTCCTACATACCCTTGATGCCCTCTAGCCTTTTGATCTCCTCCACTACAAAAAGAATACACACCATCTTTTGAAGACGGCCCTTCTGCAGAAAGCAATACTACACCAATACTCGTATCTTCTTGTGCATCATAAAAGGCATCGTATAATTCACTCGTTGTTTTTGGTCGAAATGCATTCCTTACATCAGGGCGATTAAAAGCAATACGCGCAACCCCATTTGCCTTTTTATAGGTGATGTCCTCATATTTTTTTGCAATTTTCCAATCTATCTGTATCATATTTTACAATTTATTTCGTTTGTAAATATATCATTAAGATAAATTACAAAAAAATAAGTCGCCAAAAACATAAAACTGTTCCAATATGAAGAAATTAATAAGTCAAGTCTTCTTCCTTTTTATTTCTGTATTCGCTTTTAGCCAAGTACATTACGAAACGTTGAAATCCGCTTCTTTAGCTGGAGAAATAAATACAGATCGTACCTTAAAAATATACATTCCAGAATCATACAAACAAGACTCGTCTAGAGTCTACCCATTGGCGATTGTTTTAGATGCTGAATATTTATTCGATATTTATGTTGCTAATGCGAAGCTATTCGCTGCCAAAGACAAAGCTCCTGAACAAATTGTTGTTGGAATAATGCAAAATCAACGCAATGAACGTACCATCGATTGTGAAACAGATGCTAACAGTATGCTTACTGAATCCAGCTCTAAATTTTACAAATTCATACGAAATGAATTAATCAACTATATTGAAGATTCATACCGTATTTCACCGTTTAGAACCATTGTTGGAAACACCATTACCGCTAATTTTGCCAATTATTTCTTAGTTGAAGAAGTTCCTGTCTTTAACGCTTATATTAATATTAATCCGAGTTACGCACAAGATATTGCAGAGTTATTTAGAGGAAAGGTTCCTACCTTAACGAATAACATCTATTATTACCTTAACACCGGAAAATACAATACGGAAGAAAAAGACAAGTCTATTGAAGACATCTATTATGTTTTAAAGAATTTTGAAAATGAACACTTTAAATTTAAATACGATCGTTTCGATAATTCAACGGTAACCGCAGCAATGGGGCAAGCTATTCCTGGTGCCTTAGCCCATATTTTTGACATGTATTCGTCTATTTCCAAAGAAGAATATGAACAAAATGTTGCCGATTTATCTCCAGCAGAGGCAATTGAATATGTTGAAAAGAAATATGTTGAAATCCAATATTTATTTGGTGCCAATTTAAAAATACGACAACGAGATATTTTTGCCATAGAATCAATTATCCTCGATAAAGAAGATGGGGCTTATCTAGAAGAGTTTGGAAAAATGATTAACAGAGTATATCCAGAGTCCCCTATTGGCGACTATTATATCGGACAATATTATGAAATTGGAAACGACTTTAAAAAAGCCTTAAAATATTACAAAAACGGATTTGCAAAGATATCCTCTGACGATCCAAACGGAGACGGATATTATCAAAACGTTGAACGCGTAATGACAAAAATAAAAAACATCAAAAACGGACTTTATCCCGACGGGGAAAATCCAGAAGAAATGGAAGGAGAAGGGACCGGAGAATAAATCTCCCAAAAGAAAGCTACTTTTGAGTAGCTTTTTTTTTGCTGTAAAGTGATACAGGATACGACTCGGATACCAAATAAACGAATGAAAAAAACGGACAGCACGTAATGTAGAGTTAAAAATCCCAATTAAACCAATCAATTAACACAGAGATCACATTGAAAATCAATCGATCATTAGAGAAAAATTTACATTTGTCGTGAATTTTACCCAATATATATCCTTTGATGAAAATTACACCCCAACTCCTTCGTCTTTCATTCCTTGTGTTTTTACAACTCAGTTTCGTTCATGCGCAAAATAAGCAAAAAAAATACCAAGCCCCGGTAAGCGTACCTAACTGGAACCAACCTACCTTACAGCCAGATCGTATAGTACTAAACATTACCGAAGATCCTTCTACGAGCATGAGTGTTGCCTGGAGAACCTCTTCAGAAGCAAAAACGACCTATGCAGAGATAGCCGTCGCTACGGCCGCCCCAAAATTCTGGCGAACTGCAAAAACCATCAAAGCGCAAACGGAAACCTTGGATCTCACGCACGTAGAAGGAGCTGAAGTAATTGCCAATTACCACAGTGTAACTTTTCGAGATTTAATGCCTAATACCTTATATGGCTATAGAGTTGGAGATGGAGACCATTGGAGTGAATGGATCCAATTTAAAACGGCCACAAAAACAAGGGATCCCTTTTCGTTTTTATATGTAGGGGATGCACAAAACTACGTCCTAGAACTCTGGTCGAGATTAATTCGACAGGGATATAAATCAAATCCTAATGCATCTTTTATCATTCATGCGGGCGATTTGATAAACAATGCCAACAATGATTCTCAATGGAACGAATGGTTTGAAGCAGGTTCTTTCATCCACAGCATGGTACCTACTTTTCCCATTCCAGGAAACCACGAATATGCCGCGCTTAAAAAAGGAGAAGACCGTCAATTATCGCTCTTTTGGAAACCACAATTTAACCTTCCATTAAATGGTCCTGAGTACCTCAAAGAAACTGTGTATTACACAGATTATCAAGGAGTTCGTTTTATTGGTCTCGACACCAATGCTCCCCTAACTGAACAAGCCGAATGGCTTATCAATGTATTAGAAAAAAACCCCAATCAATGGACGGTAGTTACTTTTCACCACCCGCTATTTTCAGCTTCGATGGGTAGAGATAACAAAACACGACGAGAAATCCTTAAACCAATCTTTGATAAATACCAGGTAGATTTAGTTTTACAGGGACATGACCACAGCTATGCCAGAGGACGGGTTGCACCTCTTGAATACAATCTAACTTCGGGGATTAACAAATTAGATCAAACAGGGACGGTGTATGTGGTTTCAGTAAGCGGAGGAAAAATGTATAGTTTAAGGCCAAATGCATGGGAAGATTGGGAAGCTGACAGAGAACGTGCCGGTGAAAACACGCAATTAATCCAATCAATTTCAATAGATGGAAATCGGTTGCATTATAAATCACTGACTGCCACTGGAGCGCTTTACGACGCCTTTGAACTTATTAAAAATGAGCAAGGCCCAAATACCTTTATTGAACTTCGGGGAGATGCGATTGGAGAACGATCACATACCAATACCATTCCGTATAATGATGTACTTCCATTGAACCTTAAAGAGATCGTTATGAAAAAGTTCAAAAAGCACGACATATCCAGTACTACCTTAATAGAAAAGGGGGAGAACATTTTATATAGCCTAAAACTGTATGATGCAACCGGTGAGAAAAAATATATTACCATAGACACAAAGGGAACTATTACAGAGCAAAAGTAATCACCTCATCACGGGTTCTTTCTTTCATTTATAAAGTGGTAATTTAAACGAATTACCTCTATTTAATTATTAAGGCGACTTAACACGGACTCGGAGCTTACCTATTAAAAAGGCAGCATCCTACATATCTAGCTGCTAGGTTTTATTTTTCAAAACGCTGAACGTGTAGTGACAAAAATTAAAAACATCAATAACCGACTTTAGCCCGACGAGGAAAATCCAGAAGACATTGAAGGAGAAGGGGCCAGAGAATAATTAAATATACCTTTTTCTATAAAAAACTACCCTTATGGCAGCTTTCTATTTTGTTATTCCTTTTGGTACAGGGCTTTCAAACGAAGGCTTGCAAATATCCCTCCATTAATCTAGTCAGTAGGTTATACTATTTGACTTGTACTAAATCAACAGCTACAAATTGTACTTAACGCCCAAAATAAGGTAGCGAGGCTGAATATAATACTGATTGCTACTTATGAAAAATTCGTTAGCAGAATCAGTATTGAACGAACTGGTATTGAGTAAATTGGTTGCATTGAGACTGTATTCCCATTGACTATTGTGTTTTTGATACCTTAGACTGGCATTCATAAAATTATAGGTATTAAGGCTCTTCGTTTTATTACTGTACTCAGCATAAGAATAATCAGCTTCAAAAACAAATCCTTTTAAAAAAGACACTTCAATGCTTGCATAAGGACTATCAGTATAAAATTTAGGATTTGTTTGCCCCTGCTCATAACTGTTAATGGTACGATTGTAACCTATCTCAAACTCAAGGAATTTTTCACGATAAAAATTAGTCTTGAATCCAAAATTATAGGTTTGGGTAAACGAAGTATTTGTGCTGACCATATTCTCATAGAACTGATTGTATTGCACATACGAAAAAACACCACCTGCAATGGCTTGAAATTTCCATATAGCTCTAGTCAATCGCAAATTGGTCATAAGTCCTTTATCCTTAAAGTTTAAATTAAAAGGGATAGCCACTTATAATACTCCTTATGGATCTACTTTATTCCGAATGGCATCGAGGGTCTTATGGTAATTAATGGATACGTCTATCGTGGTATTTCTATATCGGTTCAATAAATTAATACTATTAGAATAACGAAGGCTTAACAAATGAGACAAGGTATTCTCTAAATCCCGATTCCCCAAAAACAAGGCATTATAATTGTTTAAGACTAATCCTTCGGCCAAATTGTTAACATCGGTAAACTGCGTTTGCAAACGATAATCAAAACGAATTGTTTCTGTGCTCTTTATCTGTGCTTAAAGCCAGGCAATACCTTAAAGAAATCCAGCATGGAAATCGTATTGAATTGTCTGTTTTTAGACCGATATGAATGTACGGTAAATCCGGGAGCAATCGTAAAAATACCCGCTTTTATTCTGTAGTGTACCCCCGAAGTAAACATCATTAAACGTATAACGAATAGCGTTGGTTAGCTCTCCTTCTGGCGGATTTAAGTCATATTGATTTCCATTATCTAGAATTTGATAAATCATTGAGTTAAAATCTTGTTTGCTCAATAGCGTACCCAGCGTGAAATTTATATTGCTTTTGCGGTTAATCACATACCAATAATTTAATGTTGCATCAAATTTATTGGTTTTTACAAGGTTGTCTTGATTAATTGAATAAGCAGATTGACTTTGATTTAACCCAAGATTATCTGCAAATTGAAACATACTCGGTTGTGATAGTACGGCATTGTAAAATGGATCTTCATGCTGTAGTAAATACTGTGATTCAAATGCGAATACATTTCGATCATTTAAGGTGTAATAATAATCTACTCCTTGGGTAATTTTATAGGGATTTTCTGTGTTTTCTTCCGTGATAGATTGATATCACTAGGCCCCAAAGGAACTTCACCAATATTGTTAAAAATCGGTAATAACATTGATACTTTTTTTAGGACTGTAATAAAATAACTTCGGATGAAATATATAACGCTCATCCAATCCGCCACCCGCCATAAGATCTCCAAACCAAAAATTCTTTTTGCCTTCTTTGAGTTTAATATTAATGGCTACATTCTCGCTGTTATCGCGTACTCCGCCGAGTTGAGCTACCTCATCATGATTTTTTAACACCTCAATTTTGTCTAATACACCTGCGGGTATATTTTTAGAGGCCAGTTTAGTACTCCCATCAAAAAAACGTTTCCCCTCCACCTTAATTTGCGTAATGGTTTTTCCTTCAAATTTTATTTCTCCATCTTTCGTTATTTCAAAACCGGACATGTTTTTTAAAACATCTTCCAATTTTCTATCACTTGCATTTTTAAACGAATCAGCATCATAGATTAAGGTATCACCTTTAATCTTTAGGGGAATTTTATAAGTTAATGTTATTTCATCTAATGCCCCTGTATCTTCTTGAAGTTGAAAATCTTTAAGTATTTCTTTTTCTTCTGTGTTTAAGTCAAAATGGATGGTTTAGCTTACCGTAAGTTTATACGGCGTGTTTTTAGCGAGATTTAAGGTGTAGACTCCTTTACCATTCGTAATATTATACGATTCAATGGCTTTCGTATCAAGATTTACCGCAATGGCATTAGCAAGATTTAAGGGATTGCCAATACTGTCTTTAACCACACCAGACACTTTTACTTGTGCATATATTGAAAATGAAAGAAACCATAGAAATACAAGAACTTTATAGTTAAACATAAAAAATGAAGATAAATGCAAAAGGCATACAATAGTACTAAATTAAAACTACAACTACCATTTTAGTTTTAACTTTAACAGTTAATTTAAACCATTCCCAATTTTCAATTACTAGGTTAGCTTGTAGATTTTTGCGAGACCACTGCTGACTGCTGTCCTAATGAATATTTAATTTGTCTTGATTCAACAGGAAATGAAGTTTTCATTTGTTGGTCATGGGCATCATTACCTGGAATGATTTTAAAAATGTATCTAGGCGGACAATCAAAATTGGTTTGCACTGAGATCATCATCAATCCCAAAAAGCCTATAAAATTATACGGTCTAAAAAAAGAAAAACTTCTACACCAAAAACCTAAAATAGTCCTTCAGCATTTGCGCATTCTTATCAGAAGGGGTGAAAATCTCCAATACTTTTGGACGCTCACTCGCTGTATAAAAATCCTCCAAGCTTTCGATGAGCTCTTCTAAAGAAGTTACTGCTGCATAGTCTAGTCTGAACATAGTACAAAGATGTTCCGCCGTTAAGCCGTGCGGAGTTTCAAAATACGGTAAGGCTGTCGATTGATCTGGTCCGGGAATAATTTTAAAGATCCCACCGCCATTATTGTTTATGATAATAATGCGGAAATCTTTTTTGATATACGAATTCCACAACGCATTACTGTCATAAAAAAAACTGACATCGCCCGTAATAAAAACCGTTTGCTGCTCATTTTTTAAAGCAGCTCCAATAGCCGTTGAAGTACTCCCGTCAATGCCACTGGTGCCCCGATTACAATGGGTCGTCCTTCCATTCATGTCAAATAATTGAGCATAACGAATAACCGAACTGTTAGCAATTTGCAATGCACACTGCCTTGGCAAGCTCTCGGTGATTATTTGAAACACCTTTAAATCGCAAAAAGGAGCCTTAGCTAAAAACTGGTGATGCTTTCGCTTTTTGCGATTTTTTTGTTCCAACCAATAGTCTCTATAGGTACTATCTTTCATAGGCGCAAGTTGAGAAAGCCTAGTAAAAAAGTCAATGGGATCCATTTTTACATGCTTGTTCAGACAAAAATAGGTGTCATAAGCGCGAATCGGATCTATATGCCAATGTTGTGCTGGTTGGTAACTGCGTAAGAAACTTTTAATTCGCTTAGAAATAACCATGCCACCAAAGCTAATCAACAACATTGGTTGTAAGGCCGCAAATCCTGCCTCATCCAATGAAAAAATCAATTGGTCAATACAAGAAACAAAAGATGCTCCGTGTAGATTAGCTGTGGTTTCAGTAAAGATCAATACACTCGGATCTTTAGCCAGTTCATTTAAAACCGTATTCAATATAGGGTTCGGTTCATGTACTCCAACCAAGATGAGTTTTTTTTGTGTTGTTTTCCAAATACCCTCCAGCGCTGTTGGAAATGACTCGTGTCTTGGATTTTCATAGGATTTCTTATGAAGTGTGACTTGTAACGCTTCGGTGGTACCGTACAAGGGTTCATCAAAAGGAACATTTAGATGAACTGGCCCTTTCATGGTAGTAGCACGTTGTAATGCGTCTAAAATTAACTCATTTTGACTATCCTCAACCTCCGCTAAATTCACACTTTCCAGGATGTGATTCGCGAAGACATTTCGCTGTCGTATTGTTTGACCATCCCCAATATCTATCCGATCTGCAGGTCGGTCTGCTGAAATTATCACCAACGGAATTTGACTGTAGAATGCCTCCGCTACAGCGGGATAATAATTTAATAATGCCGAACCTGACGTACACACTAAAGCGCACGCTTTTTTAGTGAATTGCGCAAGCCCTAAAGCAAAAAAAGCCGCACTCCGCTCATCTACAATACTGTAAGTTTCCATCTCGCTATGATTGGTAAAACCAATGGTTAAGGGCGCATTACGAGAACCTGGAGAAATAACGACTTGGGTAATTTGTTGTTGTACACAGCATTCAACAATACGTTGAGCTAGTTTTTTATCAGAATAAATCATAGAAATAGATATGGCAATCCATAGGTTTCGAAAAGGCATAAGATAGACACCATTGCACCAGCACCTACAGATAATTCACGTTTGTTTACTTTTTCAAAGAGATTGATAGTTGCATAGTGAAAATCAAAGTACCATTGAGAATCAGGATTTAATTCAGGGAATATAGTTGACACAGTTTTCAATGAACCAGTATCAACTCCCCTTCCCCTGTTTATAAAAAGATAGTTAAGATACAGGTCAAAAGGAGATAACAACTTTTTCATACGGTTGAATTTCATAAAATCAGCAAACTACGATTTGTTTTTTTCCAATTGCGCACGAAAATCGTCTAATTGACTTTTCGTTTTTTCATCCAATTCAGGTTCTTTAATATCTGTATACGATGCTAAGGTATTCACAATGGTTTCTGCTACCCGCAACCGTGCTGTGGATTTATCATCTGCGGGTATAATAAACCAAGGGGCTTTGTCTGTATCTGTCCTATTTAGCATATCTTCATAACAGTGTTGATATGTGTCCCACAATTTGCGTTCTTTTAAATCGCCACTAGAAAACTTCCAATTTTTATGTTCCAATCTCAATCTTCTTAAAAGGCGTTGCCGTTGTTCTTCTTTCGAAAGATGTAAAAAGAATTTCAAAATAATGGTACCCGTTTCGTGCAGATGCGCTTCAAACTGGTTAATCGCCTCCATGCGTCGATGGTAAAAAGTATCATCTAATTGCGAGATTGAATGGATACCAGGCAGGTTTTCCCCTAAAATATATTCAGGATGTACCCTTGTCACTAAGACATTTTCGTAGTGGGTACGATTAAACACCCCTATTTTGCCACGTTCTGGTAAAGCCACATAATGCCGCCATAAGAAATCGTGCTTTAGCTCTTTATGTGTTGGTACTTTAAAGCTGTGTACCACCACACCACGGGCATTCACATCTTTAAAAACCTCTCTAATCAAACTGTCTTTTCCAGCGGTATCCATGCCCTGAAGACAAATAAGCATATTGTACTTTCCATGGGCGTACATGGTATCTTGCAATTTACTTAGCTGCTTTCTATAACCTTTGAGCGCTTTCTTTGCATTTTCAACAACCTCTAAGGTTGGAACCTTTCGTAGGTCTACTGGAACACTTACACGGTATGCGTTTTTCATAAAATGAATTAAGGGTTAAATATAGAAATTATCACACAGTAATGTTCATTTTTAACCTTCCTTTTTTCCTTTCAAAAGGATTAAAAGAACAATGAATTCTACAGATTCGCAATGTCATTTAAATTGGCCATCGCTAACGATAGGAAGGAAAAAAGTCCGTTAATTGTTAACTAACGGACTTTTACTCACTACACTAACATCAATTCCATTTAGTGTGTAGATAAATAGGCTGCAGTACCTTTGAGGTTCGCTTCCATAGCATCCTTACCTGCTTCCCAGTTTGCTGGACAAACCTCGCCATTTTTTTGCACATGACTGTAAGCATCAATTAAGCGTAAAAACTCAGATACGTTTCTACCAAGTGGCATATCGTTAATACTTTCGTGAAATACCTTTCCTTCTTCATCGATTAAATACGTAGCTCTAAAACTCACATTATCTCCTTCCATCATTACCGTATCTGTAGCTTCATCATATGATTCTTCAGTCGCATCTAAAATACCTAACATATTTGATAGGTTTCGATTTGAATCAGCTAGTAAAGGATAGGTTATTCCTTCAATTCCTCCATTATTTTTTGGCGTATTCAACCAAGCGAAATGAACTTCTGGTGTATCACAAGAAGCGCCAATTACAATTGTATTTCTCTTTTCAAACTCTCCTAATGCTTGTTGAAATGCGTGTAATTCGGTTGGGCACACAAAGGTGAAATCCTTTGGATACCAAAATAGAATTACTTTTTTGTTTTGAGATTTTGCCTCTTCTAATACGTTGATCTTAAAAGTTTGTCCTTTTGAATCCATTGCATCAACGTTTACACTTGGAAATTGCTTACCTACTATTGTCATCTTGTTTATTTTAATTTATACTTATTTTAAATGCAAATATAGCATCAAAAAGGGCTAATTAAAAGGGTTTTTGATGCCTTTTATTTATGATCGTATCGAAATTATTTATCGCGAAGAACGATGAACTAAAACACAAATCACACGATGATTCTCATTGGCTAATAAAAACCTACTTACGACTTCCTCGTGGCCTCAAATTTGTCTAATAAGGCATTTGTTTGACGCTGTAGCTTGGTTTTAAAAAATCGCGTTTTTCCCAACAACACCCCTTTTAACCCAAAGGCTTGCTTCGCCCAATCATACAAACTAAATTGATCTATATGTTGAATGATTTTCCCATCTTCAAAGGCGAAAACGGCATCAATTTTATTATGCACTTTTCTACCCGTTTTACGAAAAGTATAGTAGGCTTCCCAATATGCCGATCCTTGTTGATTACTCCCTATAAATCGTGAAGCATTTACCTTGAAATTTTTTCCACGTTGACTATGGCAAAGCATTCGCCACATATTTTTTGCCCGTTCTCCTTTTAGTACTCCAAAAGCAGGGTCTTTAAAAATTATTTTGTCATGATAATAACTCACCATGGCTTCCGCATCCAAATTGGCAAAAGCTTCATAAAAAGAAATGATAATTTCCCTTTCTGAAAATTCAGTTTCATTTTCTCGCATGATATAAATTTTGAAGAATCAACGTTTCACAAACACCCTTTATCCACAAGGCTTAAAGGTTAATAAATTTGTAGGTTAAAGGTATTGATTTTTAAAAACACGCTGCTGTTAATACTAGGCTAATTTTAAATACGCTCCTCAGCCCACAATCAACCGATTGAAAATCAAGATAATAAACTATTGAAAAACGCCCTATTTCACAATCCATTAGAATTTACATAGCGCGCGTAAACGTAAACTAGCCTTATAAAAAATTAAATGTCAATGGATTAGGACAATTCATCTGGTAAAATGCTAATTCATCTTCACTACAAACACCTGGATAATCTCCATAAAACGATCCAATTTTTCGAATAATTTGAAAGTGTAAATGAGGAGCGTAGTTTACATTAATTTCTGGCCTACCTAACCTTGCAAAACTTTCGCCTCGTCTTATTGTCTTTCCTACAAATAAACCTGCCAACGATTCCAATGACAAATGCCCATATAACGTATAATACTGTCCTTCTTGATTTGTATGTGTTAAAATGATGGTTGGACCATAATCTCCAGAAATAGCATTGTTTTTAAAACTATGTACCGTTCCTGTAGAAGGTGCTACTACAGCTGTTCCTGCCTCAGCCCAAAAATCAACCCCTAAATGGATATTCCGTTGTTGCGTCTCGCTGTTAAAATTTTCATTGTGTTGATACAAGTTTCGATGCTCTAAATACCCTCCATAAGCTACCGTGGCACAGTTTTTTTTCAACACAGAATCAATGTATTCTTGACAAAAAATTGGGTCGGAAATCGCAATTTGTTCCAACTCCTTATTGTGTACCGACAAATCAATTGGTACATATTGATCTAATGGAATTTCTAAATCTAGTAATTGCAGCTGCATACTGTCTGATATAATTTTTATAAATAAAACTTATCCTGCCTTCAATAAGTACCGAGGCATAGTACATGTACCTCACAGATAGTACCCATGACAGGTTCGCTATTTACTTGCAAACAACTTTACATCTTCTTCCGATACCTCATCTCCACCTAAAATGATTAGCCGCTCCACCACATTTCTCAACTCGCGAATATTTCCTGTCCAATTATACGTCTGTAGTTGTTTGATAGCTCCAGCAGAAAAAGATTTTACCGCAGTTCCTTGTTCATTGGCTATTTTTTTTGCAAAGAAATTTACGAGTAATGGAATATCTTCACGACGGTCATTTAATGAAGGAACTTCAATTAAAATCACGGCTAATCGATGATATAAATCCTCTCTAAACCTATTTTCTTCAATTTCTTTTTGTAGATTTTTATTTGTAGCCGCTATTACACGGACATCAACTTTAATATCCTTATCGCTTCCAACACGTGATATTTTATTCTCCTGCAAGGCCCGTAATACTTTCGCTTGGGCAGATAAACTCATATCGCCAATTTCATCCAAAAAAATAGTTCCGCCATTAGCCGCTTCAAATTTTCCAGCCCGATCTCTATTAGCGCCTGTAAAGGAACCTTTCACGTGACCAAATAATTCACTTTCTATCAATTCTGAAGGAATGGCCGCACAATTCACTTCAATCAACGGTGATTTAGAACGTGTGCTTTTTTCGTGTAACCAGTGTGCTACCAACTCTTTCCCTGTTCCATTTGGACCTGTTATCAAGACTCTTGCATCTGTGATTGCTACTTTTTCAATAATTTCTTTTATACGGCTAATGGCTTCACTTTCGCCAACCATTTCGTAATTTTTACTCACCTTTTTCTTGAGTTGCTTATTTTCAACTACCAAATTTTTCTTATCTAAGGCATTACGGATTGCATTGAGCAGTCTATTTAAATCTGGGGGTTTAGAAATATAGTCAAAAGCCCCCATACGCATTGTTTGAACAGCCGTATCGAGTTCTCCATGACCCGAGATCATAAGCATCGGAATTTCTGGTTTTATTTTTTGCGTTTTTTCAAGCACCTCAACCCCATCCATTTTAGGCATTTTAATATCACATAAGACTAAGTCATAGTCATTATTTTTAATCATTTCCATCCCTTGGAGTCCGTCTTCGGCTTCCTCTACCTCATAGCTTGCATTCTCTTCTGTAATGATTTTTCTCAAGACTCTACGGATGGCCGCTTCATCTTCAATAATTAAAATTTTTGGCATTGTTATTTTATTTTGCGTAAAGATAGGAATTAGTAATGAGTCTCAATAATTATTGCCCCGTGTCAAAAGTTAAAGAAAATCCAAAATATGAGCGTAATCTTTGACTTTCATTTAACCACCTTTACGTTAAACAGTAGATAAAATGTAGAGTGCAAAAATTACCCTGCCTGCGATGCTTAATTGTATTCTTTCTCACTTATTTCTTTGTCATTTGAACATCCTGTCTATAGGAATAAAATCTATTTGACAACAGACCTAAGTACCTACGACAATGACTTACGATTTGATAATATGCAAATCTCTTTGGGGAAATGGAATAGAAATACCAGCCTCTCTAAAGCGTCTGTCAATTTCAAATCGCATATCACTTTTGGGCCCTCTTGCCTGAAAACTATCATTCAAAGAAAAGCATAATTTAAATTGAAGTGCGCTATCTCCAAAATCTTCAAATAGCACGACGGGTTCAGGATTTTTAAATACCGCCTTATGATCATTCGCAACAGACAGTAAAATCTTTTTCACTAAGGCCGTGTCACTACCGTAAGCTACACCTACTGAAACACACTCCCTCGTCTCGGTTCCGTTTTCTGTCCAATTGTACAAACTATTGGTCAAATACAAATGATTGGGAATGATAATCACTTTATTGTCAACGGTTACAGCCCTTGTTGTTCTCAATTTAATCTCTTCTACGCGCCCAACCTTTCCTTCTAACTCAATAATATCCCCTACGTGGACAGATTGATCAATTAGAATAAAAATACCTGAGATAATATCTTGAAACAAGGTTTGAAGAGCTAAACCAACTCCAATCAACAAGGCTGCAGATGCCGCGAAAATAGCGGTTATATTAACACCCCCGGTATGCAGTGTAATAAGAAAAATAACAAGGTAAATCACCCATTTTAAATAACCAAAAACAGAAACAAATTTAACCTTATCTTCTTCAGGTAACTTTCGCGTGACCAATTTTCGCAAAAAATTTAAAACAATGGACGTAGCTATAAGTGCAATCACAACCATCAGTATGGCTCTTACAGTAATCTCACTGTCTTTCCCTAGGGAAAAGCTATAGTCCAGTATGTTTTTAATATCTTCCACAGAAAATGATTAATATTTTAGCCACTTATACAATTCCTTATAGGTTGGTTTTTTTCCGTACATTAAAATACCGACACGATAAATTTTCGCAGCTAATACAACCATCAAATAAAAGGTAGCAAATAAAATTACAACCGAAATTAATTGCTGCCAAATGGGTACGCCAAATGGAATTCGCATCAACATCACCACAGGTGAAGTAAATGGAATATATGAAAATATTTGAGAAACCACTCCATGCGGATTTTCAATTACCGTGAAAAAACCAACATATATCGCCAACATCAGCGGCAAAATAATCGGTAACATAAATTGTTGTGTGTCTGTTTCATTGTCTACCGCAGCACCAATTGCCGCGTAAATTGAGGCATATAACAAATAGCCGCCTGCAAAGAATAGGATAAACATCACCACTAAATTTAACAAAGGTAAGCGCCATATTTCAGCTACGATGGTTGCCAATTCTTCGTTTGCACCACTACTAGAAGCTTGATTTATAAGTTCCTGCGAAGGCATCCCTCCCAGTTCAATTCCAAAGATCGAAGACGCGAGAATCATTAATAATCCTCCAACAACAATCCAAATAACAAATTGCGTTAATCCCGCTAAGGTAGACCCAAATATTTTTCCGAGTAAAAGCTTAATTGGTTTCACTGAAGAAACAATGATTTCAATAATTCTACTCGTCTTTTCTTCAATGACACTGCGCATAATCATATTGCCATACACAATGATAAACATAAAAAGAAGGTAGCCTGCTGCACCGCCAAAAATCAACTTAAGTCCATTTCCCATTTTCGAGGTAGTCTCTCCGTCAAAAGTCTCAAGATCTGCCGAAACTTTAACATTCATACTATTCACCAACGTCGCATCTAAACCAGAATCTTTTAATTTGATAGTTCGTGCATTTTCTGCGATGGTATCCTCAATATCATCCATCACAAATAAAGATGGTGAATCATCAGAATAAAAAATTATCTTTTGTGCAATCTCATCTACGTTGGCTCCCTGTGGAATATAAAGGAGGCCGTAATTTTTAGCTTCTTGGGTTAACTTCTTTGCCACATCGAGCTCCACTCCCTCTAGAACATGGTACGTTGTTGCTGACGTACTTTTAAAATTATCAACAAACAATCCACTTTCATCTAAAACAGAAATCGTTCGTACACTGTCATTGTTGAGCTGAGTCAAATAAGCAATTAGGCTGATTACACCAACCATAATGATGGGGCTTAAAAAAGTCATAATAATAAATGACTTATTTTTGACTTTATTTAGGTATTCCCGTTTGGTAATTAGTGATAAGTGGTTCATGCTTAATTATTTTGAACAGTTTGAATAAATATATCACTCACGCTTGGAATCACTTCAACAAAGTGGGTGAGTTGACCATACGGCATCAACTGATTGAGCAATTGATTCGCAGAGGTATTTGGGGAAACTCTAATGTTCAATTTCAATTCATCATTGATGGTTTTAAAAGTTGCCTCTGAGACTTCAAACGTCTCATTTAACTTTTTTAAAACTTCCTCTTTTTGATCAGATAGCAATCCAATCTCATAAGTATTTGTCCGATATTCACGTTGAATATCAATTAATTTACCATCTAGTATTTTATTCGATTTATGAATTAACGCAATATGATCACAAAGCTCTTCTACAGACTCCATACGGTGCGTTGAAAAAATGACGGTAGCTCCTTTATCGCGTAATTCAAGGATCTCATCCTTTATTCGGTTTGCATTTATCGGGTCAAATCCGCTAAAAGGTTCATCAAAGATCAATAATTTAGGCTCGTGCATTACCGTAACGATGAACTGAATCTTTTGTGCCATCCCTTTCGATAACTCCTGAACTTTTTTATCCCACCAATCAGTAATTTCAAATTTTTTAAACCAATACCGGAGCTTTTCTTTAGCCTGCGCCTTTGTAAGGCCTTTAAGCTGTGCAAGATATAACGCCTGCTCACCAACTTTCATCGACTTATACAACCCTCTTTCCTCTGGTAAATAACCAATATCCTTAATATGATCTGGTCTCAGTGGAGCACCATCTAACGACACTAAACCTTCATCTGGTAGGGTTATTTGGTTAATTATCCGTATCAACGTAGTTTTACCAGCCCCATTCGGACCTAATAATCCAAAAATACTTCCTTTTGGAACGGCAATAGACACCTTATTCAGTGCTGTATACTCACCAAAACGCTTAACAATGTCTTTCGCAACTAAGATTTCATTCATTTATGGCTATTTTTTTTTCAAAGATATCCATTTGACGCCAAAAAATGAGATTCGTAACATTTAAATATTTTACTATGCGTGCATAATAAAAAAATGCTATATTTGTAGTATGTTAAAAGAGAACACAATAGACCATGTACTTCGCGCTACTTGGCAAGCGGTAGCAAAAATGTACAACGAACAGGCGGCAAAACAGAATAGCACCATGGCTACAGGTTTTGTTTTATTAAATATCGATTATGAAAATGGCACTCCATCTACAGCATTAGGTCCACAAATGGGTATGGAACCTACTAGTTTATCTCGATTGCTAAAATCAATGGAAGATAAAGGGGCTATTTTTAGAGAGAAAAATCCTGTTGATGGCAGAAGTGTACTAATCAAATTAACTGATTATGGTAAGGAAATGCGTAAATTGTCAAGGGAAACTGTCATCACCTTTAATGAAAAAATAAAGGCAGAAGTGCCTGAAGAAAAACTCAATCATTTCTTTGAAGTGACGGATAAAATAAATCAATTAATCGCAGAGCGAGAAATCTTCGAAGAATCTGTGAAACTCAATAAATAATACATAAATGAAAAATAGATCAATTAAAAAAGTAGCCATTATAGGATCGGGTATTATGGGTTCAGGCATTGCCTGTCATTTTGCTAATATTGGTGTTGAAGTTCTTCTCTTAGACATTGTACCTAGAGAATTAACCGCTGCTGAAAAAGCAAAAGGTCTTACCTTAACAGATGCTGTCGTGCGAAATAGAATTGTCAATGAAAGTCTAAAGGCCTCATTGAAATCCAAACCTTCGCCTATCTATTCGCAACGTTTTGCCTCTCGGATCACTACGGGGAATCTTGAAGATGATCTCGCTAAAATTGCCGACGTTGATTGGGTCATGGAAGTGGTAGTTGAACGCCTTGATATTAAACAAAAAGTATTTGAACAGGTTGAAAAATACCGTAAACCAGGTACCTTAATTACCTCGAACACCTCGGGTATCCCCATTCATTTTATGAGTAAGGATAGAAGTGAGGATTTCCAGCAGCACTTTTGTGGCACCCACTTTTTTAATCCTGCTCGTTATTTAAAATTATTCGAAATCATTCCTGGTCCAAAAACCAAACCTGAGGTAATTGATTTTCTTTACGGCTATGGAGAAAAGTTTTTAGGAAAAACTTCGGTGATAGCAAAAGACACACCTGCATTTATCGGAAATCGAATTGGAATTTTTAGTATTATGAGTTTATTCCATGCAGTAAAAGATCTAGGACTCACCATCGAAGAAGTAGACAAATTAACGGGACCTGTCATTGGACGACCTAAATCGGCCACGTTCCGTACTGTTGATGTGGTAGGTTTAGACACCTTAGTACACGTAGCGAACGGAATTCACGAAAACTGCAAGAACGACGAACAACTTCCACTCTTTGAAATTCCTGATTTCATTGAGCATATGATCAAAAACAAATGGTTGGGAAGCAAAACAGGTCAGGGGTTTTACAAAAAAAATGTTGATGATAAAGGACAAAAAGAGATCTTAAGCCTCGATTTAGAAACACTTGAATATCGCTCTGCGAAAAAAGCAAAATTTGACACCTTAGAATTGACTAAGACTATTGATAAGGTAGTTGATCGATTTAAAGTACTGGTGAAAGGAAAAGATAAAGCGGGAGACTTTTATCGAAAAACCTTTGCCGCCCTTTTTGCCTATGTTTCACATAGAATTCCAGAAATTTCTGATGATCTATACAAAATTGATGATGCCATGAAAGCTGGATTTGGATGGGAACACGGACCTTTTCAAATTTGGGATGCCATCGGGGTAACAGAAGGGATAAATATCATGCAAGCTGAAGGCTTTGCTCCTGCAACTTGGGTAGATGAAATGATAAAAAGTGGTCATACAACATTTTACTCCGTTAAAGAAGGTGCAACCTTTGCCTATGACATTCCTTCCAAGAAACACGTAAAAGTACCTGGACAGGATTCCTTCATTATTTTGGACAATATTAGAAAAACATCTGAAGTGTTTAAAAATGCAGGTGTGGTTATTGAAGATTTAGGGGATGGAATTTTAAACGTTGAATTTCAATCTAAAATGAATACCATTGGTGGAGACGTTTTAGCAGGCCTCAACAAAGCAATAGATTTAGCCGAACAAAACTTTCAAGGGCTGGTTATTGGAAATCAAGCTGCAAATTTTTCAGTAGGTGCAAACATTGGAATGATTTTTATGATGGCTGCCGAGCAAGAATATGACGAATTAAACATGGCTATTAAATATTTTCAAGATACCATGATGCGCATGCGATACTCTTCCATTCCCACCGTATCAGCCCCACACGGCATGGCCCTTGGAGGCGGTTGTGAACTTTCACTTCACGCCGATAAAGTAGTTGCCGCTGCAGAAACGTATATGGGACTTGTTGAATTTGGAGTTGGTGTCATTCCTGGCGGAGGTGGTTCTAAAGAAATGGCATTACGCGCATCAGATAGCTTTAAAAAGAATGATGTTGAACTAAACATTCTTCAAGAATATTTCTTAACCATTGCCATGGCAAAAGTATCCACTTCTGCATATGAAGCTTTTGATTTGGGCCTTTTACAACCAGGGAAAGATATTGTTGTGGTAAATAAAGACCGTCAAATAGCTACCGCAAAAGCCTATGCAAAATTAATGGCCGAAAGTGGCTATACACAACCACCAAAACGCCAAGACATTAAAGTACTCGGAAAACAAGCCTTAGGAATGTTTATGGTGGGAACCGACGCTATGGAAGCCAGCCACTATATCAGTGAACACGATCACAAAATCGCCAATAAACTAGCCTATGTAATGGCTGGTGGAGATTTATCTGAACCTACGCTGGTAAACGAACAATATTTACTCGATCTTGAAAGAGAAGCCTTTTTAAGTTTATGTACAGAACGAAAAACCTTGGAGCGTATACAGCATATGTTGACTAAGGGAAAACCCTTACGAAATTAAAGATGGCTAAGGGATTTGCAATTAATACAATACAACCAAGCGTTTAGAAAATTTCAAATAGAAAAAAAATGAAAGAAGCATATATAGTAAAAGCATATAGAACCGCCGTAGGCAAAGCTCCAAAGGGTGTTTTCAGATTTAAAAGAACCGACGAATTGGCCGCCGAAACCATCCAATATATGATGAAAGAATTACCTCAATTAGACAAGAAACGAATCGACGACGTTATTGTAGGTAATGCGATGCCTGAAGGCTCTCAAGGTCTCAATATGGCACGGTTAATCTCTTTAATGGGATTAGATTCTGTAGATATTCCAGGGGTAACTGTCAACCGATTTTGCTCTTCTGGTATTGAAACCATTGCTATTGCAACTGCAAAAATCAGATCTGGAATGGCCAAATGTATTATTGCTGGAGGTGCTGAAAGTATGAGTTCAGTACCCATGACTGGTTATAAGACTGAATTGAATTACGATCTTGTAAAACAAGGACATGCCGACTATTACTGGGGTATGGGAAATACTGCCGAAGCAGTCGCAAATCAATTTAACGTATCAAGAGAAGACCAAGACGAATTTGCATATAACTCACACATAAAAGCATTAAAAGCACAGGCCGAAGATCGCTTTCAAGATCAGATCGTTCCGATTACTGTCAATCAAACCTATATTGATGACAATGGTAAAAAAGCCACCAAATCATATACGGTTACCAAAGATGAAGGTCCACGGAAAGGAACCTCAAAAGAAATTCTCGCAAAATTAAAACCGGTCTTTGCCGCCAATGGTAGCGTAACCGCAGGAAACTCTTCTCAAATGAGTGATGGTGCTGCTTTTGTTATGGTTATGAGCGAAGATATGGTGAAAGAACTCAATTTAGAACCCATTGCGCGTTTAGTCAACTATGCTGCTGCCGGTGTCGAACCAAGAATTATGGGAATTGGTCCTGTAAAAGCTATTCCAAAAGCACTAAAACTAGCAGGACTTCATCAAGATGACCTCGCGTTAATAGAATTAAATGAAGCTTTTGCTTCACAATCACTAGCGGTTATCCGCGAGTTAGATCTTAACCCTGATATTGTGAATGTGAATGGAGGGGCCATTGCTTTAGGACATCCCCTCGGATGTACAGGAGCTAAATTATCCGTCCAACTCTTTGATGAAATGCGCAAACGTAATATGCCTGGTAAATACGGTGCTGTGACAATGTGTGTGGGTACGGGTCAAGGAGCCTGTGGCATCTTTGAATTTTTACACTAGTCCAACATAATCAAACAAAATTAATATCACCTTATCAATTAAACAATATGGAAACAACAGATAAAGACCTACTCCGCGGCGGTCAATTTTTAGTGAAAGAAACCAACTGCGATGATGTATTTACACCTGAAGACTTCACTGAAGAACAGCGAATGATGAAGGAAGCCGTAATGGAATTTAACGAACGAGAGATCATAGCCAATAGGTCTCGGTTTGAAGCCAAAGATTACGCATTTACCGAAGAATGTATGCGTAAAGCCGGAGATCTTGGTTTTTTAGGCGTTGCAGTACCTGAAGAATACGGTGGTTTGGGTATGAGTTTTGTTTCTACTCTATTGACCTGTGATTATATCTCCAGTGGTACAGGTTCTTTTAGTACCGCCTTTGGTGCACATACGGGAATTGGAACTATGCCAATTACGTTGTATGGTACAGAAGAACAAAAACGAAAATACATCCCAAAACTAGCATCTGGTGAATGGTTTGGTTCCTATTGCTTAACAGAACCTGGAGCCGGATCGGATGCAAATTCAGGAAAAACAACTGCCACCCTTTCGGAAGACGGAAAATCATATAAGATTAACGGACAGAAGATGTGGATTTCAAACGCTGGATTCTGTAGTTTAATGATTGTTTTTGCACGAATTGAAGATGATAAAAATATTACTGGTTTTATCGTAGAATACGACCCAAAAAATCCAAATGGCATAACCTTAGGAGAAGAAGAACACAAATTAGGAATACGTGCTTCTTCAACCCGGCAAGTTTTTTTTAACGACTGTATAGTGCCTGTTGAAAATATGCTAGCCGGACGTGGTGAAGGCTTTAAAATTGCCATGAATGCACTAAATATTGGTAGAATAAAACTCGCTGGAGCATGTTTAGATTCTCAGCGTAGAATTACCACAGCCGCAGTACAATACGCAAATGAACGCAAACAATTTAATACACCTATTGCCGATTTTGGTGCCATTAAGGTGAAGTTAGCCGAAATGGCAACCAATGCCTATGTTGGAGAATCTGCAACGTATAGAGCTGCAAAAAATATTGAAGATCGCATTGCACTAAGAAAAGCTAGTGGGAATTCGCAACAAGAAGCCGAATTAAAAGGGGTTGAAGAATATGCCATTGAGTGCTCAATATTAAAAGTTGCTGTATCTGAAGATGTTCAAGCCTGTGCCGATGAAGGAATTCAAATTTTTGGTGGAATGGGATTCTCTGAAGATACCCCTATGGAAGCTGCTTGGAGGGATGCGAGAATTGCACGAATTTATGAAGGAACCAATGAAATAAACAGAATGTTATCTGTAGGTATGTTGGTTAAAAAAGCGATGAAAGGCCATGTAGACCTTTTGACGCCTGCCACTGAAGTGTCAAAAGAATTACTTGGAATACCTTCTTTTGATCGCCCTGATTTTTCTGAGCTTTTTGCTGAAGAAAAAGATATGATCAAACGATTAAAGAAAGCGTTTTTAATGGTCGCCGGTGCCGCTGTTAAAAAATACGGACCTGAAATTGAAGAACACCAACAATTGCTCATTGCCGCCTCTGATATATTAATTGAAATATACATGGCCGAATCAGCAATTTTACGCACTGAAAAAAATGTTAAACGCTTTGGCAAAGAAGCTCAATCTGTGCAAATTGCCATGGCTAAATTATACTTATATCAAGCGGTTGATATTGTAGAGAAAAATGGAAAAGAGAGTATTATTTCCTTCGCGGAAGGTGATGAGCAAAAAATGATGTTAATGGGATTAAAACGGTTTACAAAATACACCAATTACCCTGACATTGTCGATTTGCGAAATGAAATCGCCGAAAAAGTAAAAGCTGAAAACAAGTACTGTTTTTAGAATTTACGCAAAATTTGCTATTGAAAAAGCCAACTGTTAGTTCAGTTGGCTTTTATTTTTTTTATTACATTGCAGTTATGAAAAATATACACTTTGCATTTATAATTTTTGTTCTTAGTTATCAAGCCTGGTCACAGGATACCGCATTTACTGAACAAGACACCTTACGTGGAAGTATCACGCCTGAAAGAGCTTGGTGGGATTTAAACTACTATCACCTAGACATTCAAGTTTTTCCAAAAACAAAGTTTATTAAAGGAAAAAATACGGTTCGCTATACAGTAATTGACACCGCCAAAGAATTACAAATTGATTTACAAACTCCTTTATTGCTAACGAAGGCTATCCAGAACGGACAAGAATTAAAAATAAGACATCATGGAAATGCCCATTTTATATCCCTCGTAGAAGATCAAAAAATTGGAACAACCAAAGAAGTAACTGTCTATTACGAAGGAAATCCGAGAGAAGCAGTAAATGCACCTTGGGATGGAGGTTTTTCTTGGAAAAAGGATAAGAATGGTAACGATTTTATCGCTACTTCATGCCAAGGCTTAGGTGCTAGCGCATGGTGGCCTAACAAAGATCATATGTATGATGAAGTAGATAGTATGGACATAAGTGTGCGTATTCCAGACCACTTAATGAATGTTTCAAACGGCCGATTAATCAGAATTGACAAACACGATGATCACACCCTAACAACGCATTGGCAAATTAAAAACCCAATTAATAATTATGGAATTAATGTAAACATCGGAGATTATGTGTCTTTTTCTGAAGTATATAATGGTGAAAAAGGCCCCTTAGATATGACGTATTATGTGTTACGTGACAATTTAGAAAAAGCCAAAATCCAATTTAAGGATGCCACGCGTATGATGGAAGCATTTGAACACTGGTTTGGCCCATACCCATTTTATGAAGATGGATATAAACTAGTAGAAGTTCCCTATTTAGGAATGGAACATCAAAGCTCAGTTACTTATGGAAATCAATACGAAAATGGCTATTTGGGACGTGATCTATCAGGCTCTGGTTGGGGATTGAAATTTGATTTTATTATTATCCATGAATCAGGTCACGAATGGTTTGCTAACAACATCACTAACAAAGACATTGCGGATATGTGGATACACGAATCGTTTACCGCCTATTCTGAAAGTCTTTTTGTTGACTACTTCTATGGTAAAGAGGCTGCATCCGCTTATGCAACAGGAACTAGAAAAAACATCTTGAATGACCGTCCAATCATAGGGCACTACCATGTGAATAAAAGTGGATCTGGTGACATGTATTACAAAGGTGCCAATATGCTCCACACCTTACGGCAAATAGTAAATGATGACGAGCGATGGAGACAAATTTTACGAGGGCTAAATAAAACATTTTATCATCAAACAGTAACAACACAAGAAATAGAAAACTACCTCAGCAAAGAGATTGGCTTAGATTTACAAGGTTTTTTTGATCAATATTTGCGCAGCGTAAACATCCCTGTTTTTGAATACCACATACAAAATAAAGAATTGAAATACCGCTGGGCTAATACCGTTGACAACTTTGCGATGCCCCTTAAGATTATGAGTGAAAAATCAACTTGGCTCTATCCAACCACCCAATGGCAAACGACACCTATAAATTCAGACACAATTAAAATAAACAAAGACTTCTATATTACCGTAAAAATGATAGACGAATAAAACTAAATCCTGCTATTCAATTTTTAAATTTCCATTCCGAATCCAAAATGAGAGATACACCACCATGGAATTTTTAAAAGCCCCTATTCATTGATCATTTTTCAACCATTATCTTTCTTATAGTAAGAATCCTCGTTAACTTTACGTTGACGAGGATTTTCAAGAAATAGGATAACCAATTCATTTTACGATTTGATAGTGGTTTATGGATTTAATAAAATTGCTTCACCAAATCCCAACTGTTTCATTTTATTGAGTTGAGTTTTCGCATCACCAACAACTAAATAAATCATTTTGTCTGGGTGTATATATTTCTTTGCAAGCTCCTTCATGTCTTCAAGGGTCATGGCTTGAACTTGTTCTACACGTTTTGCAGCGTAGTCATTAGGATAATTATAATGACTAATAGAATTTAACATCCCTAATTTTGCTCCCATGGTTTCAAAAGCTCTTGCATTACTTTTTACCAAATATCCTTTCGTAACTTCTAAATCTTTTTCACTAAAGTTGGGTCCGTAATTTTCCAAAATTTCCTTTATGAGTACTGAAGCTTCTGAAGTCACATTGGTTCTTATACCACTAGAAATTGTAAACATCCCTTCGATATCATCCCCTGAGAAACTAGACCGAATGCCATATGTATAGCCTTTACTTTCTCTTAACTCCTGCGTTAATTGAGCAGCAAATCCTCCTCCTCCAAGACGATAATTCAACACATTTGCAGCATAATAATCAGGGTCAGTTGCCTTTAAACTAGGATACCCAAATGTAATCACCGATTGCTTTGCATCAGGTACGTCATAAAAATATACTTTTGAAGATTGAATTGGTAGAGGATCTTTTAAGGTTGGAAATTCAATACTTTTGGGAGTCCATTGATTATTTAATACAGCCAAAGACGTTTTCACTTTATCGATGGTAATATCACCCACGATTTGAAACTTGGTCACAGAGGGAGAAATATGAGCCTCATAATACGCTTTTAAATCAGAGAGCGTAATTGCTTCTACAGAATTCGCGGTTCCAATATACCTATTCGCTAATAAGTGGTCTGATCCATAGACTATTTTTGCAAATTCATTCGTAGCAATACTGTTTGGATTTGATTGAATTTGTATGATATTATTTAAGGTACTTTGTTTTACCAAATCGAATTCTTGTTGATCCCAACGAGGTTTCAAGATCATTTCGGTAATTAACTGCATTGTGGCATCATAATTCTTAGAAAGGCTCATACCAGAAATTTCTATATGCCCTGTTGAAGCCCTAGCAGAAATAGATGCTCCTAGACTTTCTATGGCATTTTCAAACTCTTCGGGTGTTTTATCTTCCGTCCCTCTAGTCATCAACGATGCCAATAAATTAGACACGCCTATTTTACCACTATTCTCCAACAACATTCCTCCCTTAATTTGCATTTTAAACTGTACAAGAGGCACTTCATCATTGGTAATTCCATAGATTTTAATTCCCGAATTAAGCTCGTCTTTCCAAACTTCTGGTGCTTTTACAACTGGAGTTTCTCCATAAGGAGGTTCAATGCTTCGATCAAAACTAGAAGGCGTTTTATCATAGGTAGCCACAACATTTGGATCAAAATTAGCTTCGGCTCCCTCCACAATTTTTTCTTCCACTACATTGGCTTTTCTAGCTCCGGTGATGGCCAATTTGGTTTGACCACGTGGCACTGCACTCACTGACACATAATTTTTACCTTTAAGATATTTTCTATATACTCGCATAACGTCTTCAGTATTCACGGAGCGTATTTTCTGAATATCCTCACTTATATAGCCTGGATCTCCGGCAAATATTTCATATTGTGCTAATTGAAACCCCTTTCCTTCTGCACTTGCTAACGATGCATAAAAACGGGTTTCTTGCCCTGCCTTGATACGATCCAAATCTGCTTGTTGCATTCCGTTTTTCTCAAAATCAGCAAATGCTTCCATCACGCCTTCTAAGGCGTCATTAAGAGCGACATCTTTAAAAGTAACAAGCGATAAACTTAATTCTCCCGCGAGTTCTGAAGTGGCATTATAAAAATCTACGTAATCTGTAAGTTGTTTGTCAACGACGAGTGTTTGATATAAAGGAGCCTTTTTTCCCTCAGACAAATAGGTTGTTAATACATTTAAGGCATAGGAATCATCGTGAAATTCATAAACCGAGGGCCATGTAAGCGTTAATTGAGGTAATCGAGCGAAATTATCTTCATAATATAAATCTTTTGTTTCATCTAAAGATACGAGCTGTTTAGGTGTTGCTGGAATTTCATCGCCACCTTCAATTTCATCAAAGTATTTCTTCACCCAGATTTTAGCTTGTTCCGGATCAAAATCTCCTGAAATGGTAAGGGTTACATTATTAGGAACATACCACTTTTTATAAAAATTCTTTACATCTGTTAATGTTGCCTTTTGCAGATCTTCTAAAGAACCTATAACAGTCCAACTATACGGATGCCCTTTTGGGTAAAGATTCTTATTTACAACAAAATCAACATGCCCATAAGGCTGATTATCTACACGTTGTCTTTTTTCATTCTTTACGACTTCTTTTTCTTTAGCTAAAACAGGTTCTGTTACAGTATTTATAAAATACCCTAATTTATCAGCTTCTGCCCAAATCATTTTTTCTAAAGCATCTTTAGGCACCGTTTGATAATAATTAGTTCGGTCTCTATTGGTAGATCCATTTGCTCCAGCCCCCCCAATCCGAGCACTCATTTTATCCAACCCTCCTTTCCCGAGATTCTCAGACTCTAAGAATAATAAATGTTCAAACAAATGCGCAAACCCAGTTCGCCCTTCTATTTCACGAGCAGACCCTACATGACTAGTCAGTGCAACGGCTACCACAGGATCAGAGCGATCAATGTGAAAAATCACTTTCAAACCGTTATCCAATTGAAACTTTTCAAAATCTACTGAAAATTGTTCCTTTTCTCTATTTGTTTCTTGAGCCAATTGACCTGTATGTTCTTTACACGACAGTATAGACAAACTAATGAAAAGTCCAACAAACAACCCATTGTATGTTTTCATGATATTATTACATTTACGAAAATGAAGTTTTTACTTATTTTTTAGTTCCACTGAAAAAATTAACCCCAGAAGGAATAGGATTTCCAGCAGCACGTCTCAATACAACAATTTGTCCTGCATGCCAAAGGGCATCACCAATTGGACCATTAATATTATTCCAAAACGGAAACGACTTACTTTGTTCTTCCAAATTTTTACTTTCCTTAAGTACTTCTCGCACTTCCATTAATTTGGTTAGGGTTAAAGTTCGTTTTTCTTCAAAACTCATTTCGTCTATCTTAATTGGTGTTTTTTGATTGGTAACTGATTGATAAATGGTATTTGTCAAGCTTAAAATATGGTCAATAGTTTGCCCACAGGTTCTCCCTGATTCACTTGCCTTATAGGCTAAATCTTTTTCTGTAAGACCTTCTGTGGCCCAATAATATCTAAACCCAAGACCATCAACCATTCTTGCTGCTACCGTCCCAGCTGTATAGGTTTCGGGTGCTTTAGGAATTTCATAAAATGGCAAGTTTTTGTCTTGTGCGAGTACTGAGGTAGACACACATAAGATAAGGAATAAATTGGTTACAATATTTTTCATACGTATATTTCTAAGTTTAAGCGTTAAAGATAGTGAAAATAAAAACGCATTTGAACAAGAATTACGCGTAAGCAATTTATATTTTAAGCATATGAATCAACACCGAGAATTCTATGTTAAAAACAACATAGAATGACCTGCTTGGTCCATGAAAAATTTCTTATAGAACAGGGGTTTAGATGACTTTACAAAATTGACTGCTGTAATGATCGTATGTTGAGAGGAGTAGCCGTTTCTTTCTGTTGATTTGTGTTCTGCTTAGAATCGTCCCTAAAAAATATAGAAAACGTCCAACGCAAACCGAATTTTGTCATGATAAAAGCAACCGACAAGGAGGGCTTACACAAAATCATCTTGCTCCAAGTCTTGTCTCAAACTTACGATGTTCACTAAAGTGCGTATCGTGTTCGTACAAAATAAATTCATAAATCATCCCGCTCTACACAGAAAACATCCTGTATATAAATGACATCTCGTAAGACCTCTATTACTTACAAAAACACCTGCGTAGACAACTGATATGCATCTTCAAACAAAGCTGCATCTATACCTAGAGGAACCGCCTGTTCATTAAAATAATCCAAGACCCGTTCTGTGGGCATATTTCCAGTTAGATCATCCTTCGCCATGGGGCAACCACCATACCCTTTAATAGCACTGTCAAATCGAACACATCCAGCTCCATAGGCTGCGTGAATTTTCTCTCTCCAAGTAGTCGGTGTTGTGTGTAAATGCGCCCCAAACTCAATCTTTGGGTACATGGGAATTAAATGTGAAAACAGGTAGCGAATAGTGTCTGGGGTTGAACTCCCTACGGTATCCGATAATGAAATAATCTTAACGCCTAAATCCGCCATTTTCTGGGTCCATTCTCCAACAATATCAACATTCCACGGATCTCCATAAGGATTCCCAAACCCCATCGAAAGGTAAGCAACAACTCCTTTGTTTGATCTATCAGCGATTTCTAATATTTCAGCCAAGATCCCTATAGACTCTTCAATTGTTTTCCCCGTATTTCTCATTTGAAAGTTTTCAGAAATTGAAAAAGGATATCCTAAGTAGTTAATCTCTTCAAACTGGGAAGCATCATTCGCGCCTCTGACATTCGCCACAATGGCCAACAGTTTACTTTTGCTTTCTGACAAATTCAAACCATCCAAAACTTTGGCGGTATCTTTCATTTGCGGAATAGCCTTCGGAGAAACAAAACTTCCAAAATCGAGCGTATCAAACCCAACTTTCAATAGAGCATTGAGATACTTTATCTTGAGTTCAGTCGGAATGAAAGGTTTGATACCCTGCATTGCGTCACGAGGACATTCTATGAGTTTTATAGCAGCCATGATCCACAAATATACAAATGGATTTGTTCTTAATTCTCAAATAAGATATAAAATGCAATTGCAATAAATACAAAAATTTGCAACCATTTTAAGGTTTTTGGAAACTGTTTATTATGATAAAGGATCGTCGATATTTTACCCGCTCCAATCGCTATCAACGAAAATATCACTAACGAAATAAGTATAAACAACAATCCTAAAACATAAAATTGAAGTACTGTTGATAAGGTTGTACTAAATAAAAAACCCGGAAATAAAGCCAAGAAAAAAATAGATACTTTAGGGTTTAACACATTCATCATAAACCCTTGTTTAAACAACTGAAATTTTGTTTTTTGCTTTTCCAAATTACCTTCTAATATGATGGTAGAAGATGATTTAAATACCCGGTAAGCTAAATACAAAAGATAGGTTGCTCCCACTATTTTCAATGCAAAAAATAAAGCATCATTTGCTTTAATTATTGCTGAAACTCCAAAGGCGACCAAACTCGTATGAATAAGACAGCCTGTCATTAAGCCATAAACCGTAGCTAAACCAAACTTAACTCCGTTGGTTAAACTTTGAATAAGCACATAGATATTATCGGGACCTGGCGTAATAGCCAATAGAGAAGTTGCGCCAACAAAAGACAATAACATAAAATAATCTACCATATCTATTGCTCCATAAACCAAAACTTTGGTGCTTGGGATGCAAATATAGGGGATATTATTTTACGCTTGCCGCATATTCAAGGAGGTCAACAATTTTTGTTGAGTAACCGTATTCATTGTCATACCAAGAAATTACTTTCACAAAGGTATCTGTAATTGCCATGGTTGCTTTCGCATCAAAAACAGAGATACACGTTTCACCAACAAAATCTTGCGACACGACATCTTCTTCCGTATAACCTAGAATTCCTTTAAGCTTACCTTCAGAAGCTTCTTTCATCACCCTACAAATCTTTTCATGCGAAGCCCCTTTTTTTAAATTAACGGTTAAATCAACTACAGAAACATCCATGGTTGGAATTCTAAAAGCCATTCCTGTCAATTTCCCATCGAGTTCAGGAATTACCTTACCAACCGCCTTTGCTGCCCCCGTTGTTGACGGAATAATATTGTGTATGGCAGATCTTCCTAATCTCCAATTTTTAGTTGATGGTGAATCGACAGTTTTTTGTGAAGCTGTAGCTGCATGTACCGTGGTCATAACTCCTTCGACTATTCCAAAATTATCGTGTAACACCTTTGCTATAGGGGCGAGACAATTTGTTGTGCACGAAGCATTAGAAATGATGGTATCCTTGGGTGTAATTTTAGTATTATTCACCCCCATTACAAACATTGGAGCATCTTTAGAAGGTGCTGTAATAAGAACTTGTTTTGCTCCTGCCTTTACGTGTAAACCTGCTTTTTCTTTATCTTTAAAAAGGCCTGTTGCTTCTATAATATGTGTTGCTCCAACCTCATCCCATTTTAAATTTTCAGGATTTCGTTCAGCAGTAACTCGTATTTCATTTCCATTGACAACGAGCTTACCATCCTTAACAGAAACATCACCTTGAAATCGGCCATGAACTGAGTCGTGTTTTAATAAATAGGCTAAATAATCTACCTCTAATAAATCATTTATAGCAACAATTTGGATGTTTTTCCGTGACATTGCTACCCTAAAAGAAATTCTTCCTATTCTACCAAATCCATTTATACCTACTTTAATCATCTTGTATTTCTTAAACTGATAATATATCAGAAATTCTTAATAATTCTCTATTTATATCATGCGGTCTTTTAATAGCGTTTTCAATATCAGTCACCACAATTTCATTATTGACTGTCCCCACCATTACATTCGTTTCTCCATCCAACAAGCTCTCAACCGCCTTTACACCTAATCTACTCGCTAATACTCTATCAAAACAAGTAGGACTACCTCCACGTTGCATATGACCTAAGACAGAGACACGAGCCTCATATTCTGGTAAATTATCCTTTACATAATCAGCTAACTCAAAAACATTTTTACCAATCTTATCTCCTTCCGAAACAACCACAATACTCGATGTTTTTCCACTTCTTTTACTTTTTTTCAAGGATTCTAACAATCGATCTAATCCCAAATCTTCTTCTGGAATTAAAATCTCTTCAGCTCCAGCTCCAACTCCAGCATTTAAAGCTATAAATCCGGCATCTCGACCCATTACTTCCACAAAAAACAATCGATTATGTGAACTTGCCGTATCTCGAATTTTATCAATACATTCAACAACTGTATTTAAAGCCGTATCATATCCAATGGTAAAATTGGTTCCAGCGATATCATTGTCAATGGTCCCTGGAATTCCAATAAATGGAATCTGATATTCTTTGTGAAAAACAACGCCGCCGTTAAACGTTCCGTCACCACCAATTAAAATCATGGCATCAATACCTGCAGCTTTCAGATGATCATACGCCTTTTTCCGACCTTCGGGAGTTCTAAACTCAGTAGATCTAGCAGATTTCAGGATGGTTCCTCCTTTACTAATAATATTTTTAACACTTCTTGCACTTAAGGGGACATAATCTCCTTCAATCATCCCTTGATACCCCCGATAAAACCCAAAACATTCAATATGATAAAAGGCACAAGCTCTAGCAACTGCCCTAATAGCTGCATTCATCCCAGGTGCATCTCCTCCTGAAGTTATTAATCCAATCTTCCTAATTCCTTTCATTTTAAATAATTAACTGTAAATGTATAAAGGATTTAGAAAATATCATTCGTAATCAACTATTTTATTTCTTAGGAAGTGGCTTTTTGAGTGTATCTGATTTTGGTGCTATATATTTTATTAATTTCTTAGTTTTGGTCGAATCTATTGAGACATTTCTACGTTTATTTTTCGATTTGATTTTAAACATTTTGTGAAGGAGTTCCTTACTCGTATCATAATCAACTCTCCATGAAACTCCCACCCCATGGGTATACCCCTCAGCATCATTTGCATCATACTCAATGTCATTTTGCTTGGTGTAGGCTTTTAACTGTAGAGTTCCCTCATTATTTAAGGCATATTCAGCCTCAATCTCACCAACAATATTATTGTTCGTTTTAGATCCAACAGGGACATACGCCTTCCCATTTACCGTTAATTTATCTGCAATTGTACTGGATACAGAAATTCCCAATTGATCATCTAAATAATAATTATTAAAATCATTCTTACTCGCAATATCATAAGTAACTCCTAAATTAAACACATCACCCTGAGTTCTAAGAATTCCCGACATAACATTCGCAATTTTTTCTGAGATTGTTCCATACAACGCTGCATTACTATCAAAGTTTAAAGAACCTTGACCCGTATCCATAAAAGAACCGGTAGTCAAAATTGAAAAAGCTTGTAAGAGTTTTGAATCTTGATCTGGCATTTTAAATGCCAACTCTGAATTTACGATAGAACTTTGATTGGGTAAAAGCACATCAAAAGTCATTTCAGCGTTCAGTAATTGCCCTGAAATTTTCGCAACTAAATCTACATCTATTTTTTGTTGACCTGGAAAGTTTTCAAGCAATACAGATGGATTCGCCTTGGTTCGATAGATAGCTTCTACCTTTAAATAGGCATCAAAAGGATTTCCTGCCCAAATTACTTGTCCCCCTGGCTGTACTATAAAATCTTTATTAACGATATTTCTGAATTCATAAATTCCATTATCCACAATATACGTCCCAAACATTTCAAATTTTCCGTTGGTATCTATATTTATTTCAAGATTACCATCCCCACTACCACGCAATATACTCCCTGTGTTTTTATCCACCACAATTTCAGCAATCGCATCTTTAGTTACCGTAAGGTCAAATTTTAAATCTAGCCCTTTTAATTCATCAATCACGATATCTTTCACTTCTCCCCCTGCTTCCTCTTCTTTAGCTTTGGTCACAAATTTGATTAATTTTGAATTCCCAATAGTAGACACATCACTGAGGGGCACGATAAATTCAGTGCCAGGCATCGTTGTCGCAACCACTTCTATCCCTAGATTATCCGTTGGACCTGAAATTATTGCATTGCCATTCATAAATCCTTTTCCATAATACGGCTGTTCTGGATTATAAGATGTATTTAACACTAATAAATTTTCAGTATCAACATTTAAGGATAAAAACCATTCTGTAAAATTTTGATGCCATAGTTCTCCCGAGATCCTTCCTTTTGTCTTATAATCAACATCATAAATATCTCCGCGAACAACGATAAAAGTATTTCCTTTTATATCTATACGGGCATTTCCATCAAAACTATAATCTACATTGAGATAAGGAATACCAAACCCAGCATCGTCTAAAAACAATGCTCCATTGATATCAGGGTTGGATAACCTTCCGCTAATGACACCTGTCCCTGAAACTACACCTCGAATGTTATTTAATACATCTTTCGCAAAGAAACCATAGGGTTCAATATTATAATCAGAAAAATTATAATTAGCCATAAGCTGTGGGTAAGCTCCATCAGTATCTACGATTCCAGATATTAAAACCGTTTCCACATTATCATTCGTCAATTTAGCTTCAACATCATATTGTTTTATAGCACCACGTCCTTTGGCCGAAAGGATTAAATCACCTTGTTTAAAATTATTCAAATAAAAATCTCCAATGGTAATATTAGCAATCGGAAACGCATCTCCATTCGTTTCTCTAAAATTGATATGTCCATTAATAAGCCCTTTCATATTAGCATCATTAAGAAATGAGGTAAAACCTTCCAATTTCACATTTGTGAGATTTATGTCGAGATTTTTATCGAATTTACCGTTAATGACCCCCCCAAAAGCAATTTCTTGGTCTTCAGCTACCATGTTGAATTTATCAAAGGCAAAAAAGTCAAAACTACTATCAAAAACTACTTTGTTTTGTTTGTTTTGGGTGGGATTAAGAACCCATTCTTTTCCTCTTAGGTTTACGGTTGATTTTTTTAAGCCAACGACCGATTTATTCTCTTTATTAATCGTGTGATAGAAACTCAAATCATAAATTTCTTGATTGTTTTTACCCCCTGTGAAATCAGTTCTAAAAAACAACGTATCATTTAAGGTAACATTAACCAGACTTACATCTTTAAAGTCGTAATATTTCGTATTGGCCTTATCAACTGTAAGTAGTGTATTAAATAATGGGCTTTTATTATCAATTTGCAATTTGATCTTCTCTATCACGTTGTCATAAAATTCAATTTTAGGCGATATTACGGTAAGCTCGAATTGATCATCATCTGAATTTATGGAACCTTTTACGGTAGAATTTGAACCTAAATTAACCCCCGGCAAAAACACCTCAACAATGGTGTTATAGATTTTAAAGTTAAAGTCCAAAAACTGTCCAGAACTCACCGTCTTAGGCTTATAATTTGAATACACACTCGCAAAAGAATTGGTAGCGAGTTTTCCTAATTCATTAAATTTAAATCGCCCAGCTATTTTACCTTCAACAAAATCAGTAGAATTCATGGTAAGTGTTCTTACAGAATCTTTAAACGAAGAGGTTACTGAAAAATCTTTAAAGATGTAATTGTCGTTTTGATTAGTATAAGAGGCATTTTGAAAATTTATACTTCCTCTAGCGTTTTCTAAGTTAGTCCCTGTAATTTTAATATCAATATCGCCTTTTAAAATGGCAATGGAATCTCGTTTAAATAAATTTAATTTATTAAAGTTCGCAAATTCAACATCTGCAATAAAATCAAACGTGTACAAATCTTTTGACAAATCAGCCAATCCTGTAAAGCTCATTTTTAAATTCTCATCATTCGTCACCAAACTTCCATCAAAATGTTGATTTTTAAACACCCCATTAATGGCAATATTTTTATAGGTATACCCTTTGTATTGGTGTTTTGAAATGGCTCCTTTAACAGATGTATTTATGGTTTCTAAAGTAAACCCCTTACCGTCAACTTCTGCGGTTAACGATAATTGACCAACAAGGCTATCTTGAATAAGTTTCCCAAATTCCAGATCTACAAAGCGAATATCACCTATATATTTTGCATTGTCAATATCATCAATATGAGTCAAATTTAAATCCGCATAAATTACACCTAAGGCAGAATTAATATGCAAATCAGCATCTACAGATTCATCTGTGATATACGAATAACCATCAATATTAAATCGACCAAACTTTTCAAAAGTTGAAGGCAAAGATTTTCCGATAATATTAGGCAATAACATCTTTAAATTCTGATACGTTGACGCCACTTTTTTTACGTCTGTTTGTAAAGAAAACTCGGACGGATTAAGTACATTTCTAAAGTGAAAATCACCTTTTATTACCGAATTTCGGTTACTGATTAAATCTAACCCGGATAATTTAAAATCATTGATTGTTCCTGTAAATATACCATCAAATAAAACAACATCATTGACCCCTAGTTCGTTATAAAATTTATTAATATCAATCAAAGATGCCTTCGCATCAGAAAATTCTGCATAAATGTTAACTTTATTGACAAAATCAGCTAAATCTCCTCTCCTATAATCCATTTTCATCTCTGTCTTTATCAACGAAAAGGGAGTTTCTAAGCTAAACTTTTCAAAGCGCATTTGTGTAGGGGTATAGGTGAAATTCGTTGTCAAATTAACCACGTCAATTCCTCTTCCTTCTTTAAACTTCACACCTCGTAAATCGGCAACCACTTTTGGCCCAACTATTTCAAAATCTTTTACGGCGCCATTGAGTTCATTTAATTGTAAAACTTCTTGCGTCTCTTTATTTTCGTTACGCAATTCAAAAAAAGAATTCTCCAATTGAATATGGGAACTAGCCAGATGAAAGGGAGTATTACTCGACGAAGGCTTTCCTGAATCAAGTTTATTTACAAAAATTGACAAATTATCATTGACTTCACCTTGATATGTATTCATGTTCAATCGCAACCCTTCTACAGCAATTTCGCCAAACAATAGATTATTATTAATTGCATTTTTAAAACTTCGTAGTGACGTACTCAACGAATTGATAAAGAGCAAAGAGTCATTGTGATGATCGCGAATTTCGATGCCTTCGAGCTCAATATTCCCAAGAAAAGATAAATCAACAGCTTTTATAACTATATTCGTCTGGTACTTTTCATTGATACTCTTTGTAATGAGTTTGGCTACCTTTGTTTGAACAGCAGGGATGGAAAATAAAACCACCAAAAGAACCGCTAATAAAACAAGCGTTAGTACAATTCTTTTAGTTATTTTTTTTGCCCGTTTGATAGAATTAAATGTGTTAAATTTAGCCGTCTAAAATTACGCAATTTATAAGTACAAACTTTGTGCCTTTTTTCAAAAATAATGGATAAAAATTCAATTTATATTTTAGCGATAGAATCATCATGTGATGACACAGGGGTGGCTATCTTACAAAACGACAACGTATTGTCAAATGTTGTTGCCAATCAGGAAATTCATACAAAATACGGAGGGGTAGTACCTGAATTAGCATCTCGAGCACATCAGCAGCATATAATTCCCACCATTATCGAAGCGCTTAAACAAGCTAACATAGATAAAAGTGAATTATCTGCGATTGCTTTTACTGAGGGTCCTGGGTTACTTGGATCACTTTTTGTTGGAAGTGCATTTGCCAAATCAATGAGTATGTCGCTGCAAATTCCATTGATTGGAATTAACCATATGCAAGCCCATATTATGGCTCATTTCATCAAAGAAGAAGGTTATACGAATCCGAAATTTCCGTTTTTATGTTTAACTGTTAGTGGAGGACACACCCAAATTGTAAAGGTATCCGATTATTTTTCAATGACAGTCATTGGCGAAACCATTGATGACGCCGTTGGTGAAGCTTTTGACAAATCAGCTAAATTACTCGGGTTTCCCTATCCTGGCGGTCCATATATTGACAAACACGCCCAACTTGGCAATCCCAAAGCCTATGATTTTCCACATCCAAAAACAAAAAAAGTCTTGGATTTTAGTTTCAGTGGTTTAAAAACCTCTGTCTTGTATTTTTTACAGCGTAATCTTAAAGAAAACCCCAACTTTATCAAAGAAAATTTAAATGATATTTGCGCTTCGATACAGGATACAATTATTCAGTTACTCTTAAAGAAATTAAAACGAGCAGCTGACCTACATCAAATTAATGACATTGCAATTGCGGGAGGCGTATCTGCTAATAGTGGACTGAGAAAAGCCTTACGTGAAGCTGAACAGACGTTTGGATGGAATACCTTTATACCTAAATTTGAATATACCACCGACAATGCGGCAATGATCGGAATCGTAGGCTATTACAAATATCTTAAACAAGATTTCTCCCCACTGTCTGTGAGTCCAAAAGCTCGATTGAAATTGTAAGTTTTCTTAAAATTAAACCAACTGTAAAAGAAAAATTTCCTCTATCTAACTCTTTTCGTTCAACTATGACTCCACAACCTTTTGTGCTGCGGAAGCTATCCTTTTATAAATTCCTTTTTCTAATTTCTCTCGAATCGCTGAAAAAGCTGCGATAGTTTCATTAACATCATCCAATGTATGGGTGGCTGTAGGAATTAAACGTAGAATAATTAAGCCTTTTGGAATGACAGGATACACGACAATAGAACAGAAAATTCCATGATTCTCCCGAAGATCTTGTACCATCGCCATTGCTTCCGGAATATCTCCTTTCAAATATACAGGTGTAATACATGTTTGTGTGGTTCCCAAATCAAAACCAGCCGAACGAAGACCTTGTTGTAAGGCATTAACATTCTCCCAAAGCTTTTCTTTTAACTCAGGCATAGTTCTCAACATGTCCAAGCGTTTTAATGCACCTTTAACCATTGGCATAGGTAAAGATTTTGCAAACATTTGAGAGCGCATATTGTATTTTAAAAACTGAATGATTTCTTTATCCGCAGCGAAAAATGCACCTATACCCGCCATGGATTTCGCAAAGGTTGCAAAATAAACATCAATTCCATCTTGTACACCTTGTTCATAACCAGTTCCTCTACCACCTTCTCCTAAGGTTCCAAAACCATGTGCATCATCGACTAAAAATCTAAAATTATACTTCTCTTTAAGAGCTACAATTTCACGTAAACGCCCTTGTTCTCCACGCATTCCAAAAACACCTTCTGACACAACTAGAATTCCTCCATTTGTATGTTCGGCAATTTTTACTGCACGTTGAAGATTTTTCTCTAAACTTTCTACGTCATTGTGTTTATATACAAATCGTTTTCCGGCGTGCAATCGAACACCGTCAATGATACATGCGTGTGTATCCATATCGTATACAATCACATCATTTTTAGATACCAAGGCATCTATGGCAGAAACCATTCCCTGATAACCAAAATTCACCAAATAGGCTGACTCTTTCCCTACAAATGCTGCGCATTCTCTTTCTAACTGTTCATGAAAATTAGTATGTCCAGACATCATTCTGGCTCCCATCGGATAGGCCATCCCATGCTCCATAGCCGCTTCACCATCTGCCTTTAGCACCTCAGGATGATTTGCTAAGCCTAAATAATCGTTGATACTCCAGGTAATTACCCGTTTCCCATTGAAAATCATCCTATTCGAAATTGGACCTTCTAATTTAGGAAAAACATAATAACCTTCTGCTTGTTCTGCCCATTTTCCTAAAGGGCCTTTATCTTGGATGATTCTATCAAATAAATCTTTCATTATCTATGGGTTTAGACACTGCAAATTAACCACTTTTTACGCCTGTATAAAAGGGTTTTACGTGTTTTTTTTAACAAAAAAAGAGGTCTATAACGAATAGAACCTCTTCAAAGCATTGTATAAATTGATTTTATTTTATGTATTCAATGGCTACTTGAGGTTCTTTTTCACTATCAAAAAAGCCTTGTTCCTCCATCCAATCGTCGCTATAAACTTTCGTCATATAGCGCGATCCATGATCCGGGAAAACCACAACCACCTTACTATCTTCATCAAATTCTCCTTTTTCAGCAAGCTGCATAACTGCTTGCATAGCTGCCCCACTCGTATACCCTGCAAAAATACCTTCAGTCAAGGCAATTTCTCTTGCTCTGTGGGCACTATCTCCATCATTTACTTTTTCAAACTTATCTATAATTTCAAAATCAGTAGCTGTTGGAATTAAATTTTTCCCTAATCCTTCTATTCGGTATGGATAACTTTCATTGGGGTCTAACACGCCTGTTTCATGAAACTTCTTCAATACCGAACCATAGGCATCAACACCGATTATTTTTATGTTCGGATTTTGTTCCTTAAGATACTTCGCAGCCCCTGAAATAGTTCCTCCAGTTCCACTTGCAGCAACCAAATGGGTAATTTTCCCATCGGTCTGTTCCCAAATTTCGGGACCCGTGCTCAAATAATGAGCTTCAGTATTCAGTTCGTTAAAATATTGATTAATATATACCGAGTCAGCGATTTCAGCGTGTAGTCTTTTAGCTACATTATAATAAGAACGACTATCGTCAGCACTAACATTTGCAGGACAAACATAAACTTTCGCTCCCATGCTTTTAAGCATGTCAATCTTGTCATTAGAAGATTTAGAACTTACTGCTAGGATGCACTCATAGCCTTTAATGATACTTACCATAGCCATACTAAAACCTGTATTACCAGATGTCGTCTCAATAATTGTATCACCAGGCTTTAAAATACCTTTTCGTTCTGCTTGTTCAATAATATGATGAGCAATTCTGTCTTTTGTTGAATGACCAGGGTTGAAACCTTCAAATTTTGTATAAAATTCACCAGCTAAATGTTCAGTGATTTTATTTAATTTGATCATCGGAGTATTTCCAATAAGTTCAAGTACATTTTGGTATACACCTAAATTATGCTTCATAAAAATCTTTTACGATTAATAATTATATAACGGCCAAATTTACCACTTTTTTTTTAAATCAGGCTTTTATCCCCTCTAAATCTAATAAAAATGCATATTCTTTAGCGGTCTCTTTAAGGGCGTCAAATCTGCCAGAAGCTCCGCCATGACCGGCTTCCATGTTAATATCAAAGACTAAAACATTGGTACTTTTGTTATGTGCTCTTAATTTCGCAACCCATTTTGCAGGTTCGTAATACTGCACCTGAGAATCGTGTAACCCAGTGATCACCAACATATTTGGATATTCCTTTTCAGAAATATTATCATAAGGCGAATATGCACGCATATAATCGTAATAAACTTTATCATTCGGATTCCCCCATTCATCATATTCAAATGTTGTTAAAGGAATCGTTTCGTCGAGCATGGTGGTCATTACATCTACAAAGGGAACAGCTGCTATAACACCATTATACAATTCAGGGTTCATATTAACCACAACTCCCATTAATAATCCTCCAGCAGATCCTCCCATAGCATATAGGTGCTTATTCGACGTATATCCAAGATCAATCAATGCTTTACTACAATCGATAAAATCAGTAAAGGTATTCATCTTATTCAATAATTTCCCATCCTCATACCACGTTCTACCTAAGTACTGACTTCCGCGAATATGGGCAATAGCAAAAACAACCCCTCTATCAAGCAAGCTTAACCGCGTCGTGCTAAAACTGTCTGAAATAGTATGTCCATAAGAACCATAAGCATAAAGTAAAAAAGGCGTATTTTCATTCAAAACAGTATCCTTGTGGTACACCATACTAACCGCCACCTTTTTACCGTCTCTTGCATTGATCCAAATTCGTTGGCTTACATAATTTTCTTTCCGAAATTTCCCACCCAAAACCGCTTGCTCTTTAAGGATTTTAACACTGTGATCCTTCATGTTGAAATCAATCACCGAGGCGGGCGTTGTCATTGAATTATACCCGTAGCGAAGTATATCCGTATCAAATTCTGGATTTGAAAACACGCCAGTCGAGTACGTTTCTTCATTAAATGGGATGTAATAATCTGCAGTTTTATCCCATCTTATTACACGAATTTTATTGAGCCCTTCTGATCGCTCTTCTAAGACGAGGTACTCTTTAAAAATAGAGAAATTTTCTAAAAGCACATCTGAACGATGTGCAATTACATCTTCCCAATTATCAGCAGTCGTCTTATGGATAGGCGTCCGCATTACCTTAAAATTGACCGCACCATCCTTATTTGTAAATATATAAAAATAGTCCTCAAAATGAGAAATACTATATTCTAATCCACGTATCCGCTCTTGTACAATCGAAAAATCACCCAAGGGGTTTTCTGCGGGTAAAACCCTATATTCTGTAGTCAACGTAGAAGATGAACCAATCACAATAAAAGCCTTTGACTTCGTTTTATAAACAAATGTACTAAAGGTCTCATCGGCTTCATAATAAACCTCAACATCGGTAGCAGGATCAGTACCTAGTTCATGTCTAAATATACGATCGGCTCTTAATGTGACAGGATCTTTTTTCGTATAAAAAATGGTTTTATTATCATTAGCCCAAGTAGCGCTACCCGTTGTGTTTTCAATTTTTTCTGGAGACAATTCTCCCGTTTCTAAATTTTTAAACTGCAAAACATATTGACGTCTACTCACATTATCTACACCAAATGCAACCCATTTATTATCTTCACTAACATCAACACCCGTAAGCGAAAAATACTCATGGCCTTTCGCCATTTCATTCACATCAAATAAAATTTCTTCAGGAGCCTCTAAACTTCCTTTTTTACGCGTATGAACAGGATATTGTTGCCCTTTTTCATAACGCGTAATATAGTAGTAACCATTGTCTTTCAAAGGTACCGAAGCATCATCTTCTTTAATTCTCCCCTTCATTTCTTCAAATAACTTCTTCTTTAACTGATCAGTATGCGCGGTTACTGCCTCATAATATTCCTTTTCGGCATTTAAGTAATCAAAAACCTCTCGTGTATGTGCATCTGGCTGCTCCGCATTTTTCTGTTCTTCTGTCAGCCTCATCCAATAATAGTTGTCAACGCGCTTATCCCCATGAATTTCCATGACCTTAGGGCGTTTGGTTGCCACTGGTGCTTTCTTCACTTTATTCTTCATCTGTAAAAATAATTCGACCGCAAAAGTACGGTATATATTCAGCTTGTTCCAAGATAATTCACGCATTTATTTTCTTAACTTCACAAAAAAAATAGTATTTTGCCAATCATTTTAATACCTAAAAATATGTTTGGAGATTTAGGCAGTATGATGCAAAAACTTAAGGAGTCGAAACAAAAAATTGAGGAAACGAAGAATCGTCTAAATACGGTTTATGTCGAGGGGACTTCAAATCACAATGCCGTTAAAGTAAGCATGACTGGTAATAGAGAAGTTAAATCTATTCATATAGACGACACTTTACTCAATAACAAGGAGGCTTTAGAGGATTTTCTAATTTTAGCAATTAACGACGCGATAGATAAGGCCACAAAACTTCAAGAAGCTGAACTAGGGGCTGTCGCCAAAGAAGGTCTTCCCAATATTCCTGGGTTAGATAATTTTCTCTAGACATCCATTTCCTTTTCTAAACAATTTTTAATTGATGAAATTAGGGGTGTAACAACCAAAGACGAGGCGGTATTTTTCAATTAAATTTCGGTAGACTTATTTTTACTTTGAAGAAGCTCAAGGTAGTCATACTCGCTTATAATCGGAATTCCTAAGTCATCGGCTTTCGTCTTTTTACTAGGTCCCATATTAGCACCAGCGATAATATAATTTGTTTTTTTTGAAATGGAACTCGCAACTTTAGCCCCATTGTCTTCAATTGATTTTTTTAGTTCCTCTCTACTTAAAGTCTCAAAAACACCAGAAACAACAAAAGTCAACCCAGTTAATTTATCTGACCTACCTGCTAAGGCTTCTTCAGAAAGTTCAAATTGCAGTCCCTGACTTTTCAAATCATCAATTATCGCTCGATGTTTTTCATCTTGTGCAAAGTCTATTACACTATTCGCAATTCGCTCTCCAATTTCATCTACAGCAATAAGTTCCTCAAAAGAGGCATTAAATAAACGGTCAATGCATTTAAAATGACGTGCTAATTTCTTCGCAACAGTTTCACCTACAAAACGTATTCCTAAGGCAAATAGCACTTTTTCAAATGGCATTTTTTTGGATGCTTCAATCCCCTTAATTATGTTTTCAGCTGATTTATCAGCAATACGTTCTAAGGGAAGTAATTGTTTGGTAGTTAAATGATATAAATCGGCATAGTTTTTAATCAAACCCTCTTTGTATAAGAGCACTACCGTTTCTGCCCCCAAACCATCAATATCCATTGCTTTCCTACCTATAAAATGTTGGATTTTTCCAGTAATTTGAGGTAAACATCCGTATTCATTTGGACAATAATGCTGTGCTTCACCTTCCTTTCTAATTAACGCAGTTCCACATTCAGGGCAGTGTGTTGCGTACACTGTTGGCTGTGAATTGGCAGGCCTTTTTGATAGGTCTACACCAATAACCTTTGGAATAATATCCCCTCCTTTTTCAACAAATACAGTGTCCCCAACACGTATATCTAAACGCTCAATTTGATCGGCATTGTGTAAAGACGCCCGTTTAACAATAGTCCCTGCAAGTTGTATAGGGGTTAAATTAGCAACCGGGGTAATTGCCCCGGTTCTCCCTACTTGGTAACTGATTTCTTCCAATAAGGTTGGTACGCGCTCTGCCTTGAATTTATAGGCAATTGCCCATCGCGGAGCCTTGGCGGTATATCCCAATTCAGCTTGATGTTGTAATGAGTTTACTTTAACAACAACACCATCTGTTTCATAAGGCAATTGATGGCGCTTTGTACTCCAATGTTGGATAAAATCAAAGACCTCATTAATAGTCTTCACAACCTTCAACGTACTTGGCACCTTAAAGCCCATTTTTCGTGCAGCTTCCAACGCTTCAGCATGCGATTTAAAAGGCGATTTATCATCAACTAAATGATAGAGTAAGCAATCTAACGGCCTACTTGCCACCTCTGCGCTATCCTGTAGCTTTAAACTACCACTCGCTGTGTTTCTAGGGTTTTTATACGGTTCTTCTCCATTTTCAATACGAACCTTATTCATTTGCTCAAAACCTTCCAAAGGCAAAATGATTTCACCACGAATTTGAAAGTTTTTAAGAATGGGATTTCTCAGGCGAAGCGGAATAGATTTTATGGTCTTAATATTGGCCGTAACATCATCGCCTTTAAAACCGTCTCCTCTGGTAACCGCCGTTATCAAAGATCCATTTTCATACGTTAAATTTATAGATGCTCCATCATATTTTAATTCACAGGCATATTCTACCTCTGAAACCCCTAATACCTTTTGAATTCGTTCTTCCCAGGCACGTAAATCCTCTAAAGAATAACTATTATCAAGAGAATACATCCTACTTTTATGCGTAAGTGTCGCAAAATTTTTGGTAACCATTCCGCCAACACGCTGAGATGGCGAATTTGCATCAAAAAATTCGGGGTATTGGGCTTCTAATGCCTGTAACTCTTTTAATTTTAAATCAAAATCAAAATCCGAAATCGTTGGGTTATCAAGAACATAATACTCATAATTATACGTATTTAGCTCCTCTCTGAGTTGCTTAATCTTTTCAAACGACGCTTTCATCCTAAGTGATCTGGGGCTTCTCTATTTCAAAAATAGATTTACAACTCTTTTAACAATTCCTCTACGGCCGCTTTCAATTGAGTATCTACCCCTTTACTTTTATCATCAGGTTGGTCATACACAATAATATCAGGTGTAGCTGGTGTGAAATCCATATTTTCCCCAGTTGATTTTACATACCAACCTCTAAATGGAACACGCACCGTTGTGCCGTCTATAAGCGTATGGCTTCCTGTCGAAATAACCGCACCAAAAGTAGGTACTCCAACTAACTTACCGATATTTAATTCTTTATAAGCATGTGAAAATATTTCAGCATTTGAATAACTGAACTGATTACATAAGGCGATAGACGGTTTTGTCCATGCTGACAAAGGAAGACGTTCGCTAAACGGATAATACTCCTTAAAGTTACGTTGTTCCTTTTCTAAATTTTTAGCGGCACCTCTTGGCACCGTGTACGCGTGTTGTTTAACACTTAACACGGCCATTAGATAATCCGTAGTCCAACCTCCTCCATTAAACCTTACATCAATTACGATTCCTTCTTTATTTAGCCCCGCTGCCGTTAATTCTCTTTCAAATTGTTCAAAGCTCGTCCAGTTCATACCTTGAATATGAATGTACCCTAAACGACCATTTGAATACTTTTCTGTCAATGCTTTACGTTCCTTCACCCAAGCGTTATAATTGTCGGCTCTTGCTGAAGTTTTGGGTCGGATCGTAATTTCCATTGTTTTACCATTCCGCACAATTCCCAAGAGAATTTTTTCATTTCCTGTATCTGCTAAATACTGATATAAATTATCTTTCGGCTGAATAATTTCTCCATTGACACTTTTGATTACGTCTCCAACCAGTAAAGTACTAACTTCTCTATCTGCAGCCGAGTTGGCTACCACCTTGCTTACAACTAGTTTACCTTTTTCATTTTTTAATTCAAGACCTAAAATACCTGTCGTTTCCCGCTGAGTTTCCATTCGGTCTTCGCCTCTGGCCATTCCCATATGACTAGCATTAATTTGGCCTAACATTCTATTAAATATCCCTTTAAAATCTACACGCGTACTCGCTTTTAGTGCCAATGGCTTGTATTTTTTCTTTAAGGATTCCCAATTCTGTTGGTGATGATTTGGATCATAAAAACGATCTCTGATAACTTTCCACGCCTCCTCAAAAATTTGTTCAGTTTCCTTTCTATAGTCAATCATCATTTTAGCATTAAATGAAAGGCTTTCCTTCTTCTTTGTTGAGGGTTTTATCCGTGCAATACTACCATTAGAAATATAGTATAAGAAATCATTTTTAGGTGATAAGATTACATTTCTCGGACGTGAATTTCCTTTTGTTATTGCCTCTAGCTTATCTCCCTTCCAAGAAATTTTAAACATATCAGAACTCACCTTAGCATCCCCTCTACCACTATTTCCAGTAATGTAATAAAAGGTTTTTCCGTCTTTAGAAATACTATTTAAATATTCACCCCCCGTAAAAGAGGTAACTTGTCGTTGACGTTCGTGAATCCCCTCTATATCAATATGTACGGTTTTCAAATCATCATTTTTCGTTTGTTTTTTATCCTTTTCAGATTTGTTGGCTGCAATAGACTCAGATTCTTCCCAATCTTCTTGAGTTTTTTCCCAATCTTTTTTTGTCAACCAGACAAACCAAACATCGTGATCATTATTATTTCGGTTTGATGAAAAACCTAATTTTGTGCCATCTGGACTCCAAACAGGACCTTGGTCAGCTTTAGGATGCATAGACACATTAATCGGTTTCATGCTATTGTCTGCTTTGTGAATATACACTTCATCATTAAAATATAAATCACTTTTACTATAGGCAAGCCATTGTGAATCAGGAGACCAAGCCAATCCTGAAGGTTTATCCCAACCGTCTAATAACGTTTTTTCTGAAGATATTTTTCCATTTTCATCAATATTAGCTACAACTAATTTGGCATTCCCAACGATAAAGGCAATCCGTTTTTTATCAGGGGATAATACCATTTCTATAATACCTTCTTTTTTATTAGTTTGCTTATAAACACCTCTTTTTAACGAAGTGAATAAATTTTTATCCGAAGGATCTGTAGATTGAATTGAATAGATATTTAAATCTCCATCTCGATCAGATAAGAAAATTAATGTTTCATCATTTAACCAGACCGCTCCCATATCTCTCGCAGGTGAGTTTGATAAATTAACTGTTTTACTCTTTTGAGGATTACTTTCTCTTAGAAAAATTTCACCACGAATTTCAAAAGACACATACTTAGTCGATGGACTCAACGCAATTCTTGACGCGTTATTTCGATAGGTCTGACGCACGGTTGGGTCAAAACGGTAATCACTTGAGATGGCAATATTAATCGGTGTAGTAACCTTAGAACTAAGGTCTATAGTCCATACCTGATCTCCAGCATTCATGACTGCATATTTACCATTTTTACTAACATTAAAAGAAAATAGCCCCAAATCTTGAAGGCTCGAAATTTGTTCTACTTCACCTTGTTTCTCGCCAGTTTCGGTAATACCCACTTTATGAATATTATAAACACCACTTCGTGCTGATTGAAAGTAAAGGGTTTGGTCATTGCCCCAATAGGGCGAAAAATCTTGCCCATCAAAAGTAGTAATTTGATGATATTTATCTTCTTTTATATTGTAAACCCATATATCTCTATTTGCGGCTCCTCTATAAGCTTCTCGTTCAATTCGACAATATCCACGGGTAAAAGCAATCAAATTTCCATTTGGAGACATGCGTGCATCAAATCCCAGTGAGGACAAAAACTTTGTTGGGGTTCCTCCTTGAATATCTATACTGTTAATTTCAGATTCGCGCTCTACTTGAACAAAATTACGTCTTGTCATAAAGAGTAATTGCCCATCATTGGTTATATCAGTAGGCACATCAGAAGCAGAATGATAGGTAAGTCGCGTTGGAACACCTCCCGTAATAGGAACACTAAAGATATCATTATTTCCAAAGCGATTTGAACTAAAATACAGACTCTTGCCGTCTGGATTCCAGATCGGATTTCCATCGTAGGCTTCGTGAATAGTCAATCGTTTTATATTTTGACCTGTGGCATTGGCTATAAAAATATCACCTTGATACGAAAAAGCAATCGTATTCCCTTCATTATTAATAACAGGATGGTGAATTAATGGATTTACTTGTGAAAATAGTACAGTTTGCAAAAAAAACAAAAAGATAGCAGTTAATTTCATCGAATAAAATTTATGAATTTATCAAATATAAGCATAATAAAAAAAATACACACTTTTTCCTTAAAATCTATGAATAGATCAACGTTGAACACATAGCTAATATACGCATTTTATGAATCTCTCCTCAACGGCAAGGTAGAGCAGCGTAATAGCCCCTCTTGTTTTGCAATTTCGGCATAAGGAATTTCTTCAACCTTAATTCCTTGTGATCTGAGCCAAGAATTCAACCTGGTAAAACTTTGTTCAGAAACTACCACACCCTCAGAAATGGAAAATATATTACTATTCATATGATACATTTCTTCCTTAGAAATTTCAAATATATTTTCAGCCCCAAAATAATCTACCAACCACTGATATTCTTCTTCAACTAAAAATCCATTTTTATGAAGAATAGCCTTGTCTTTTCCAACAGGTTGAAAACAACAATCCAAGTGTAAAGCATTTTCTCTCGCATCAGTGTTTGATTTCCTCAATTCAAATGATTTGACTTTTTTATGTGGAAACAAATCTTGAATAGCTTTCACTGCATGAATATTAGTACGAGCAGTAATTGTATCAGCATAATCTGCGCCCGTATAAACGCCAATAAAAATATACTCATTCCAAGGCATTACATCTCCTCCTTCCACATGTACTTCATCCGCCAAACGTATTACATTTTCAGGTGCTATTTGTTGGATTAAATAGTCTAATGCTTCAATTTCTTTATCTCTATCTGGAAGTATATTAGAAATAATAAACTTATCTTCGATTACAAAAGCAATATCACGAGCAAAAATTTGATTGTAATTATCAATAGATTTAGGGCGAAAGACCTGAACGTTATATTTAAGCAATACTTGATTAAAGGCTTCCATTTCTCGCTCCATATCCTCATTGGCAGGATAGGTTCCTGCGAGAATATGTTCCCTTGATTTAGGATCATAAGCCTCTTCTAATGTGGGGGCTGGACCGTTACTTCCAGCAATACCAAGAACCACCGCCCTTAAACGAGCGGTTTCATTCGTTATATTTAATGTCAACATAGTTTAGATAGATATTGATCTATTGCGAAGTAATAGTAACTTGAATTACCTTTCCTCAATGGGTACGAAATCGCGTTTATTTGCACCAATATACACCTGTCTTGGTCTACCAATTGGTTCTTTTCTCAATCGCATTTCTCTCCATTGCGCAATCCACCCTGGTAGTCTCCCCAGAGCAAACATTACCGTAAACATTTCTGTTGGAATTCCTAAAGCGCGATAAATAATACCAGAATAGAAATCGACATTTGGATATAATTTTCGATCTACAAAATAAGGATCTTCTAAGGCTTCTTTTTCTAATCCTTTGGCTACATCCAATACAGGATCAACAACACCTAAATCACCTAAAACTTCATCTGCCGATTTTTTGATAATTTTTGCACGAGGATCAAAATTCTTATATACCCTATGTCCAAAGCCCATCAATCTAAACGGATCATTTTTGTCTTTTGCTTTTGCCATGTATTTCTTTGTATCCCCACCATCTGCTCTGATTCCTTCTAACATTTCTATTACCGCTTGATTGGCACCTCCATGTAATGGTCCCCATAAAGCAGAAATCCCTGCAGAAAGAGAAACAAATAGCCCTGCATGCGAAGAACCTACCATCCGTACGGTACTCGTAGAACAATTCTGTTCGTGATCTGCGTGAAGAATCAGTAATTTATCTAGCGCATCGACCACTTTTTTATTCATAACATACTCTTCATCAGGACGTTTAAACATCATTTTCAAAATATTCTCAACATATCCTAATGAATTATCTCCATAGTCTAATGGCAATCCTTGTCTTTTACGCATAGTCCATGCTACGAGTACAGGGAATTTACCTAAAATTCGCACAATCGAATTATAAATTGCTTCATCTGAAGAAACATCAACTGATGAAGGGTTAAATGCAGTTAAAGTACTCGTCAAAGATGAAATGACCCCCATCGGATGTGCCGACTTTGGAAATGCATGAATAATTTTTTTAATTTCTTCGTCAACTACCGACTCTTTCTTGATGTCGTTATGGAATTTCTTTAACGTTTCTTCATTCGGTAATTCACCGAAAATTAATAAGTAAGCGACTTCTAAAAAATCTGCCTTTTCTGCAAGCTCTTCTATGGTATACCCTCGGTAACGCAAGATACCATTTTCACCATCCAAAAATGTAATGGCACTTTCACAAGACCCCGTATTCTTATAGCCTGGATCTATGGTGATAATTCCGTTTGTACTGCTTCTTAAGGTTTTAATATCAATAGCCCGTTCGTTTTCAGTTCCTTTTATAAGTGGAAATTCATAAGCTTGACCATCAATAGTTAGAGTTGCTGTTGTAGACATATTTTTAAAAGAGTATTTAATGTATTTCGTGAATGCGCTAATTTACAAAAAATGCCTTATTTTCTTTGTATTTAATCCAAGGTTTTACAAAAAAAATAACACAAAAAAACAGCGATCAATTGACCGCCGTTTTTCACAAAACACTTGTTGATTATTTAATTTTAAACGCCTTATTTCCTGGGAAATAGGCCATCTCACCTAAAGTTTCTTCAATTCGAATTAATTGATTGTATTTTGCCATTCTATCAGATCTTGAGGCCGAACCTGTTTTTATTTGACCCGTGTTTAAAGCTACTGCCAAATCAGCAATGGTATTATCCTCAGTTTCACCTGAACGATGACTCATCACTGCTGTATATCCCGCATTTTGCGCCATATTTACTGCAGCAATGGTTTCGGTAAGGGTACCTATCTGGTTCACTTTAATAAGAATAGAATTTGCGATACCGTTTTCAATACCTTTTGACAATCGTTCAACATTGGTTACAAATAAATCATCTCCAACCAATTGTACTTTATCCCCAATTTTTTGAGAAAGACTTTTCCAGCCATCCCAATCATTTTCATCCATTCCATCTTCTATAGATATGATTGGATAATCGGCTACCAATTTAGCCAAATAATGGGCTTGTTCTTCTGAGGTCAATACAGCGCCCTGATCTCCTTCGAACTTTCTATAATCATATTTACCATCCACATAGAACTCTGCAGCAGCACAATCTAATGCAATCATAATATCATCTTTCATTTTATATCCTGCATTCTTTACAGCAACAGCGATTGTATCTAAAGCATCTTCAGTACCTCCCAAAACTGGCGCAAAACCACCTTCATCACCAACAGCAGTACTCAATCCACGATCGTGAAGTACCTTTTTTAAATGATGAAAAATTTCAGTTCCCATTTTTAATGCCTCAGAAAAATTAGCTGCACTCACCGGCATAATCATAAATTCTTGAAACGCAATAGGTGCATCAGAATGAGAGCCTCCATTGATAATATTCATCATAGGTACAGGTAGTGTTCGCGCAGAAACTCCACCAATATAACGATATAGAGGCAATCCTAATTCATTAGCTGCTGCTTTAGCAACTGCCAGCGAAACTCCTAAAATAGCATTGGCACCTAACTTAGATTTATTAGCTGTTCCATCCAGATCAATCATAATTTGATCAATCAAAGCCTGTTCAAAAACAGAAACACCCAACAATTCTGATGCTATATCTTCATTCACGTGTTGAACTGCTTTTTGAACACCTTTACCCATATATGCTTTGCCTCCATCCCTTAATTCTACAGCTTCATGTTCTCCTGTTGAAGCTCCTGATGGTACAGCAGCTCTTCCCATGATTCCGTTTTCTGTAATAACATCTACTTCAATGGTTGGGTTTCCTCTAGAATCAAAAATTTGACGGGCATGTATGTTTGTTATAATACTCATGGTAGATCTTCTTTTAAATTAATTTTTTATCATTTCGAAAAATTGATCAAATAAATAAGATGCATCGTGTGGTCCGGGACTCGCTTCTGGATGGTATTGAACAGAAAAACATTTCTTATTTTTCATCCGAATTCCAGCCACTGTTTGATCATTTAAGTGAACATGTGTTATTTCTATATTGGGATTTGCTTCGGTTTCTTCTCTACTAATTGCAAAACCGTGATTTTGCGAAGTAATTTCTCCTTTACCAGTCAACAAGTTTTTCACTGGATGATTAATACCTCTATGTCCATTATGCATTTTATATGTCGAAATGCCATTTGCTAAAGCAATGACTTGATGCCCAAGGCAAATACCAAACAATGGTAAATTGCGTTCAATAATCTCGGCAGCTAGCGCTCGTGCTTCAGTTAAGGGCTCAGGATCCCCGGGACCATTAGATAAGAAATAACCATGAGGTTCCCATGAAGACATGGTCTCAAAATCTGTATTATAGGGAAATACTTTTATATAAGCTCCTCGATCCGCCAAATTACGAAGGATATTTTTCTTTATTCCAATATCTAAAGCCGCAATTTTAATCGCTGCATTTTCATCTCCAAAAAAATACGGTTTTTTAGTTGAAACTTTAGAAGCCAATTCAAGGCCTTCCATATCAGGAACTTCCTTTAATTTTTCTTTTAGCTTATCGATATTATCCACCTCTGTAGAAATTACTGCATTCATTGCACCATGCTCACGAATATACGCAACTAAAGCACGTGTATCAACATCAGAGATAGCAATTAAGTTATGCTTTTTAAACCAATCAAATAACGATTCATCGGCAGCACTTCTCGAATAATTAAATGAAAAATTACGACAAATCAGTCCTGCAATTTTAATTCCTTCAGATTCAATTTCATCTGCTTTCACACCATAATTTCCAATGTGAGCATTGGTAGCCACCATCAATTGTCCGTAATACGACGGATCAGTAAAAATTTCTTGATACCCTGTCATTCCCGTATTAAAACAAATTTCAGCAAAGGAACTGCCTTCAATTCCAATGGATTTTCCTTCAAATACAGTTCCATCAGCGAGAACCAGAACTGCTTTTTTTCTTGTTTGGTATTTCATAAATTGTATTCAAAATTATTCCATTTAAGGAATTTGAGTTCACAAAAATAGCACAAAAAAAAAGGATAAACTATACTTAGTTTATCCTTAAATTTAATGTTTATTAACATCTTATTCTTCTTCTTGAGACGATTCTTTTTCAGTCACTGCTGGTGCTGCTGGTGTAGCCGATGCAGCTTGCGCTTTCTTTCCTCCTCTTCTTCGAGTCGCCTTTTTCTTTTTCTTACCATTTGGATTATACGTTTCATTATAATCAACTAATTCAATCAGTGCCATATCAGCATTATCTCCCAATCGATTACCTAACTTAATGATTCTAGTATACCCACCTGGTCGATCTCCAACTTTCGTTGCAACCTCTCTAAAAAGCTCGGTCACTGCGTATTTATCTCTTAAATATGAAAAAACAATACGTCTGTTATGTGTTGAATCAGTTTTAGACTTTGTGATTAAAGGCTCAATGAATTGTCGTACGGCTTTCGCCTTAGCCACTGTGGTATTGATACGCTTATGTTCTATGAGTGAACAAGCCATATTAGCCAACATTGCCTTTCTATGGGCTGTCTTTCGTCCTAAATGGTTAAATTTCTTTCCGTGTCTCATCTTTTATATCTTTAAATTCCCTTTCCAAATTTCACCGATTAAGAAAATAGTATTACGGGTTATGTACTGTAGTACCGTACTTCTCTTCGTTTAAAATTATGTTTGTTTCGGAATTTAGGTTTTATTTAAAAATTTTATTCTTTATCTAATTTATATTTACTAAGATCCATTCCGAAAGTAAGGCCTTTCACACTAACCAATTCATCTAATTCGGTCAATGATTTTTTACCAAAGTTTCTAAATTTCATCAAATCATTTTTATTAAATGATACTAAATCTCCAAGCGTATCAACTTCAGCAGCTTTTAAGCAATTCAATGCTCTTACCGAAAGATCCAAATCAACTAATCTCGTTTTCAATAACTGTCTCATATGCAATGATTCCTCATCATATGATTCGGTTTGAGCAATCTCATCAGCCTCTAACGTGATTCGCTCATCAGAGAACAACATAAAGTGGTGAATTAAGATCTTTGCAGCTTCGGTTAAAGCATCTTTTGGATTAATTGAACCATCCGTTTCAATATCAAAAATTAATTTTTCATAATCCGTTTTTTGTTCAACACGGTAGTTTTCAACTGCGTATTTTACATTTTTTATCGGAGTGAAAATTGAATCGGTAAAGATGGTTCCTAACGCAGTCCCAGATTTTTTATTCTCTTCAGCTAAGACAAATCCACGTCCTTTTTCAATTGTAATTTCAAAATCAAGTTTAACTGATTTTTCCATATTACAAATCACTAAATCAGGGTTGAGTACTTGGAAACCTGCAATAAAATTTTGAAAGTCTCCAGCAGTTAATTGCTCTTTACCTGTTATGGTAATATTAACTGTTTCATTTTCCGTTTCTTCAATTTGTTGTTTAAAACAAACCTGCTTTAAATTTAAAACGATTTCAGTAACATCTTCCACTACGCCCTTAATCGTTGAGAACTCGTGCTCAACACCTTCTATTCGTAATGAAGTAATTGCATACCCTTCTAAAGAAGATAATAATACTCTTCGTAAGGCATTACCTACTGTTAAACCATAACCTGGTTCTAAAGGTCTGAACTCAAACCTACCGTTAAAATCGGTAGATTCGATCATTATTACTTTATCTGGTTTTTGAAAATTTAATATTGCCATAAGTTTAACTAAGTTCTTTATTATTTAGAGTATAATTCTACAATAAATTGTTCATTAATATTTTCTGGAATTTGGATTCTTTCAGGAACACTAACAAAAGTTCCTGACATGGTATCCTTATTCCAATTCAACCACTCGTAAACAGCACTATTGTTAGACAATGAACTTTCAATAGCCGCTAAAGACTTTGATTTTTCGCGTACGGCAATAACATCCCCAGGTTTTACTGAATAAGAAGGAATGTTTACAATTTCACCATTTACTGTAATATGTCTATGAGAAACAAGTTGTCTTGCACTTCTTCTAGAAGGTGCAATACCCATCCTATAAACTACATTATCTAAACGACATTCGCAAAATTGTAATAAAATTTCACCCGTAATTCCTTTACTTCTAGAAGCTTTTTCAAAGAGATTTCTAAATTGACGCTCTAAAATACCATAGGTATATTTAGCCTTTTGCTTTTCCATTAACTGGATTGCATATTCTGATTTTTTTCCTCTTCTTCTGTTATTTCCGTGTTGTCCTGGAGGGTAATTTCTTTTTTCGAACGATTTATCATCTCCGAAGATTGCTTCGCCAAATTTACGAGCAATTTTAGTTTTAGGTCCTGTATATCTTGCCATATTTGTTTATTAACGAAAGGGATTATGAATTAAGGCTTATCCTTCGATAATCTAACTCCTTTCTAATTAGTATTAGTATTAATTTTAATTATAGTAATTCTCCAAATAACATTGGAAAAACTTAGACTCTTCTTCTTTTAGGAGGACGACATCCATTGTGTGGTAATGGAGTAACGTCAATAATTTCAGTAACTTCAATACCGTTATTATGTAAGGTTCTTATAGCAGATTCTCTACCGTTTCCTGGACCTTTAACATATACTTTTACCTTTCTCAATCCTGCCTCATGCGCAACTTTTGCACAATCTTCAGCAGCGGTTTGAGCGGCATAAGGTGTATTCTTTTTAGATCCTCTAAATCCTTGCTTTCCAGCAGAAGACCATGAAATAACATCGCCTTTCTTATTGGTTAAAGAAATGATAATATTATTAAAGGATGCCGTAATATGCGCCTCACCGATAGCGTCAACGATTACTTTACGTTTTTTTGAACTTGTTTTTGCCATAATTATGTTTGTTTAGTCCCAACTATTTATGGGGATTAGTCCATCGCTTTTGAATCCATTCATCTGCTCGAACTAATAACTAAGCTTTATGATTATTTAGTTGCTTTTTTCTTATTAGCAACTGTTTTTCTTTTTCCTTTTCTCGTTCTTGAGTTATTCTTCGTACGTTGACCTCTTAACGGTAACCCACTTCTATGACGAATACCACGATAGCATCCGATATCCATCAAACGCTTAATGTTCATTTGAGTTTCAGAACGCAATTCACCCTCAATGGTAAATGTACCAACCTGCTCTCGGATTCGACTGATTTCATCATCAGACCAATCTTGTACTTTTGTATTTTCGTCTACTTTTGCATTCGCTAAAATCTCTTTAGCTCTGTTTCTACCAATTCCATAGATGTAAGTTAATGAAATAACCCCTCTTTTGTTTTTTGGTATGTCTATACCTGCTATTCTTGCCATAATTTATCCTTGTCTTTGTTTAAATCTAGGATTTTTTTTGTTGATTACATATAGTCTGCCTTTACGACGTACAATCTTGCAGTCGGCACTTCTCTTTTTTACTGATGCTCTTACTTTCATCTGTTCTGATCTATTTTTTAATTACCGCTCCGTAATTAACTTATTCTTATTAATATCTATAGGTTATACGAGCCTTCGTCAAATCATACGGACTCATTTCTAATTTCACTTTATCCCCTGGTAATAACTTAATATAATGCATTCGCATTTTACCAGATATATGCGCGGTTACAATATGTCCATTTTCAAGTTCAACACGAAACATTGCGTTTGACAACGCTTCAATAATTGTTCCATCTTGTTCTATTGCTGGTTGTTTTGCCATTATACGACTGATTTACGTTTTTTACTGGTTTTCATTAAACCATCATAATGATGATTCAATAAGTGTGCGTTAATTTGTTGTATGGTATCAATGGCTACGCCCACCATAATAATTAAAGAGGTACCACCATAAAACAATGCCCAACCTTGTTGTACTCCAGCCATGAAAACAAATGCAGGTAGAATAGCCAATAACGCAAGGAATATAGATCCTGGTAAGGTTATTCTAGATAATATCGTATCTAGATACTCTGCCGTTTCTTTTCCAGGTCTTACTCCAGGGATAAAACTACCACTACGTTTTAGATCGTCCGCCATTTTATTTGTTGGGATAGTAATTGCCGTATAGAAGTAACTAAAGATGATAATTAATACTGCAAATAACAAACTATACCAAAATCCAAACATATTTTGAAATTCAATTCCTATCGCTTTTAAGGTAGAATTCTCTGATTTTGCCAACAACGCTGGTACAAACATTAATGCTTGAGCAAAGATAATTGGCATCACTCCTGATGAATTCAACTTTAACGGTATGTATTGTCTAGCACCTTGTCCTACATCCTTACTTCCCGCTACTGTTCTTCTCGCCACTTGCACAGCCACTTGCCGTACAGCAGTTACAAGGAACACACAAGCAAGAATAGCTAATAACCAGAATATCACTTCAATTAAGACCATTAACAAACCTCCATTTGTTTGCTCTGTTCTTGAATATAATTCCTCCATAAATGTTGACGGCAATCTGGCAATAATACCAATCATAATCAACAATGAAATTCCATTTCCAATACCCTTATCCGTTATACGCTCACCTAACCACATCGCAAATATTGTACCTGTCGTAAGTAACAGAATTGATGAGAACCAAAACATTGGGCCAAATCCTAATAAAAACGCACTTTCCGGTACTCCAAGAGAGGGTAAGCTCCCTAAATAAGCAGGCGCTTGAATCACTAAAATAGCAATGGTTAGCCAACGCGTAATTTGATTAATTTTTTTACGACCACTTTCACCTTCTTTTTGTAGTTTTTGTAAGTAAGGAACTGCTATTCCCATTAATTGAACAACAATCGAAGCCGAGATATACGGCATAATACCCAAAGCCATTACAGACGCCTGAGCAAACGCTCCTCCTGTAAATGCCGTTAACAATCCTAAAAGATTGTTTGAGTCTGTTGAACTCTGAAGGCCGGTTAATTGAGTAGGATCAATACCTGGTAACGGCACTTGGGCCGCTAATCGATATACGACCATCAAACCAAGTGTAATCATGATTCGATTTCTCAGTTCTTCAATTTTCCAAATATCTTGTATCGTGGTTATAAATTTTTTCATTTAATCACAAAGGATTTAAAGGGTTACTGCTTCACCGCCAACTTTTTCAATAGCTGCTTTCGCAGTAGCGGTAAATTTATGTGCTGTAATATTTAATTTAGCGTTTAATTCGCCTCTTCCCAAGATTTTTACAAGGTCATTTTTACTTGCAAGATTATTTTCTACCAACACATCCATGTTAACAGTATCTTTAATTCGACCGTTATCAACCATAGTTTGTAAGACATCTAAATTGATCTCTGTATATTCCTTACGATTGATATTTGTAAAACCAAATTTAGGCACACGTCTTTGTAAAGGCATTTGCCCACCTTCAAATCCTACTTTCTTAGAATATCCTGAACGAGACTTTGCTCCTTTATGTCCTCTGGTAGCAGTTCCACCTTTTCCAGATCCTTGACCTCTACCAATTCGTTTGGCTTTATTTTTTACTGAACCTTTTGCAGGTCTTAAGTTATTTAACTCCATACCTTAATTATTTAACTTCTTCAACAGAAATTAAGTGTTTTACTTTATCCACCATTCCTAAAATCTGAGGGGTCGCATTGTGCTCAACCACTTGATTTAATTTACGCAAACCTAACGCTTCTAACGTCCTTTTTTGATTTTGGGGACGTCTAATTTGACTGCGTACTTGTGTTACTTTAATTTTTTTCATCGTCCTTGATTTATCCGTTAAAGACTTTGTCTAATGACACTCCTCTTTGTTTTGCAATTGTATTCGCATCTCTCAATTGTAACAAAGCATCAAATGTTGCTTTTACTACGTTATGAGGATTCGATGAACCTTGAGATTTGGATAATACATCATTAACACCTACAGATTCTAAAACCGCACGAACGGCACCACCTGCAATTACCCCTGTACCATGTGAAGCTGGTTTTAAGAAAACCTTAGCACCTCCGTACTTTCCTTTTTGTTCATGAGGAATAGTTTGTTTGTTTAAAGGAATTCTTACAAGATTTTTCTTTGCATCTTCTATAGCCTTTGCTATCGCAGAAGCAACATCTTTAGATTTTCCTAGACCATGACCAACTACGCCATTTTCATTACCTACAACAACAATTGCTGAGAACCCAAAAGTTCTACCACCTTTTGTTACTTTAGTAACCCTTTGTACTCCCACTAAGTGATCTTTTAATTCAAGACCGCTTGGTTTTACTCGTTCAACGTTTCCGTATTTTTGATACATAATCTTATTAAAATTTTAATCCTGCTTCGCGTGCACCTTCTGCAAGGGCTTTAACTCTACCGTGATACAAATATCCATTTCGATCGAAGGATACTAATTCGATCCCAGCTTTTTTTGCTTTTTCAGCAAGTGCCTTACCCACTAAAGTAGCAACTTCTATTTTTGTTCCTTTAGCATCAATCCCTTTATCTCTTGAAGATACTGCTAACAAGGTTCTCCCTGCTACATCGTCAATCAACTGGGCTTGAATTTCTTTATTACTTCTATAGACTGAAAGTCTAGGTCTCGTATCTGTACCAGAAACAACCTTTCTGATTCTGTATTTAATTCGCTGTCTTCTCTCAAGCTTTGATAATGCCATAATATCTTTTATTATGCAGATTTACCTGCCTTTCTTCTTAATTGTTCACCTACAAATTTAACCCCTTTTCCTTTATAAGGTTCTGGTTTACGATATCCGCGAATTTTTGCGGCAACTTGTCCTACTAATTGTTTATCAAAAGAAGTTAATTTAATAATTGGGTTTTTTCCTTTTTCAGAAACCGTTTCAACCTTAACTTCAGGAGCCAAATCGAAAACAATATTATGTGAAAAGCCTAAAGCTATATCAAGTTTTTGACCTTGATGACTTGCTCTATATCCCACACCTACTAATTCCAATTCTTTAGTAAAACCTTTAGATACACCTTCAATCATATTATTGATTAAAGATCGGTATAATCCGTGTTTTGATTTATGAACTTTGCTTTCTGAAGGACGGTCTAAAATAATTTCCCCCTCTTCTTTTTTAAAAATAATATCCTCAATATTCTGAGTTAATTCTCCTAGTTTTCCTTTTACCGTAACAACGCCGTCTTTATATTCAACGGTTACGCCTTCAGGGACACTAATTGGAGCTTTTCCTATTCTTGACATGGCTATACTTTATTAATATACGTAACATAAAACTTCACCACCCACATTCTCTTGTACTGCCTTTTTATTGGTCATAACCCCTTTGGAAGTTGACACGATAGCAATTCCGAGACCATTCAATACTCTAGGCATCTCTGTAGCGTTGGCATATTTACGTAAACCTGGTTTACTAATTCTTTGAATCTTTTTGATAATAGATTGTTTTGTTTCCTTGTCGTATTTCAAGGCAATCTTGATATTATCCTGAATTTTATTTTCTTCAAACTTATAGCTTAAGATATACCCTTGATCAAATAGGATCTTGGTTATTTCCTTTTTTAAATTTGAAGCAGGAATATCGACAACTCGAAGTCCGGCATTCGCAGCGTTTCTGATACGAGTCAAATAATCTGCAATAGGATCTGTATTCATATTTATTAATTTTACGGTTTTGGTTTTTAATCCTTTTCAGTTGTGATTAAACCTGAAACCAATTAGATAATTTTTTTCTTTTACCAACTTGCTTTTTTAACTCCTGGTATCAAGCCTTGATTTGCCATTTCACGAAAAGTAACACGCGAAATTCCAAATTGTCTCATGTATCCTTTAGGTCTACCGGTCAACTTACATCGATTGTGTAATCTTACTGGAGATGCATTTTTTGGCAACTTTTGTAATGCTTCATAGTCTCCAGCTTCCTTTAAAGCCTTTCTCTTTTCTGCATATTTAGCTACAGTTTTTTCTCTTTTGACCTCACGGGCCTTCATTGATTCTTTAGCCATAATTAATTCTTTTTAAACGGTAAGCCTAATTCAGTTAATAAGGATTTTGCTTCTTTATCGGTTTTGGCTGAAGTTACAAAGGTAATATCCATACCGCCAATATTATTCACCTTATCAATATTTATTTCAGGAAAGATAATTTGTTCGGTAATTCCCAAATTGTAATTCCCTCTACCATCAAAACCAGTTGCTTTAATTCCTCTAAAATCTCTAACACGTGGTAATGATGCAGTTACTAATCGATCTAAGAACTCGTACATTCTATCGCCACGTAAGGTAACTTTTACACCAATTGGCATTCCCTTACGCAATTTAAACGAAGCGACATCCTTTTTAGAAATAGTTGCTACTGCCTTTTGACCAGCAATATTCGTGATTTCCTCAACGGCATAATCAATCAGCTTTTTATCAGCCACAGCTGCTCCAACCCCTTTACTTATTACAATTTTCTGTAACTTAGGTACTTGCATAATATTTTTATAACCGAATTCTTCGGTTAAGGCAGCTTTTATTCTACCTGTATATTCTTCCTTAAGTCTTGGTACGTATCCCATCACTAAATAATATTATTCGATTTTTTAGAGAATCTAACTTTCTTATCCCCTTCCATTCTATATCCCACTCTTGTCGCTACACCATTTTCTACCAACATTAGGTTAGAAATATGAATTGGGGCTTCTTTTTTCGAAATACCACCTTGAGGATTCTGAGCACTTGGTTTTGTGTGTTTTGACACCATATTTACTCCTTCAACAATGGCTTTATTCTTAGCCACTAAAATTTTCATTACTTTGCCTTCCTGACCCTTGTCAGTTCCCGCCATCACTTTTACGGTATCGCCTGTTTTGATTTTAAACTTTCCCATGGTCATTAAATTAAAGCACTTCAGGTGCTAATGATACAATTTTCATGAATTGTTTCTCACGAAGTTCTCTTGCTACAGGTCCAAAAACCCGGGTACCTCTCATTTCTTCAGTTGGATTTAACAATACACAAGCATTGTCATCAAATCTGATATATGAACCGTCTTTACGACGAACTTCTTTTTTTGTACGAACAACAACAGCTCTTGAAACCTGTCCTTTTTTTACTGTTCCGTTAGGGGTCGCATCTTTCACTGTTACGACTATTTTGTCCCCTACAGACGCATAACGCTTTTTTGTTCCGCCAAGCACACGTATAACTAAAACTTCTTTAGCTCCAGTATTATCTGCTACTTTTAATCTTGATTCTTGTTGTAACATAATTATTTAGCTCTATCTAAGATTTCTACTAGTCTCCAACGTTTGGTTTTACTCAATGGACGAGTCTCCATTATCTTTACGGTATCCCCAATATTGCAATCGTTTTTCTCGTCATGTGCCACGTACTTTTTCGTTTTTAATACGAACTTACCGTACAAAGGGTGCTTTACTTTAGTCACTTCATTCACAACAATAGATTTCTCCATCTTGTTACTTGACACTACGCCTATTCTTTCTTTTCTAAGATTTCTTTTTTCCATCTTCTAAATACGAATACAATTATTGTAATTCTCTTTTTGTTAATTCTGTTGCAATTCTCGCCACCGACCGTTTGATATTTCTAAGTTGCATTGGATTTTCCAACGGTGAAATAGCATGTGCCATCTTAAGATCTGCATAATTCTTTTTTAACGCTGCGAATTTCTCTTGTAATTCTTCAACAGATAATTCTTTTACTTCTGATTGTTTCATTTTCAACTTAATTAAGCGTTATGATCGTAATCACGTGCAACAATAAACTTCGTTTTTACCGGTAACTTTTGAGCTGCTAAACGTAATGCCTCTTTAGCTACCTCCATAGGAACACCACCAACTTCGAATAAAATTCTTCCTGGTTTTACTACCGCTACGAAATATTCAGGGGCACCTTTTCCTTTCCCCATACGAACTTCTAATGGTTTCTTAGTAATCGGTTTGTCTGGGAATATTTTAATCCACAAACTTCCTTGTCTTTTCATATATCGAGTTGCAGCAATACGGGCCGCTTCTATTTGACGTGAAGTCAATAAGTTCTGATCTAAGGATTTAATTCCAAACATACCGTTTGAAAGTCGATGTCCTCTTCCAGAATTCCCTTTCATATTCCCTTTGGCCTTCTGAACCTTACGATATTTTACTCTCTTTGGTTGTAACATTTTCTAAAATTTTAAAAAATCTATTTTCTTCTTTGAGGTTTTCTTCCACCTTTATTTGGTCCACTTCCTGCTTTACCTTGCTTTTTAGACAATCCCACTAGTGGTGACAATTCTCTTTTCCCATAAACCTCACCTTTCATAATCCATACTTTAACCCCAATTCTTCCATAGGTAGTATGTGCTTCTACTAAGGCATAATCTATATCAGCTCTGAAGGTTGATAAAGGAATTCTACCCTCTTTATAACTTTCTGAACGCGCCATCTCTGCTCCGTTTAATCTTCCAGAAATTTGGACTTTAATTCCCTCTGCATTCATTCTTATCGCAGCTGCAATGGCCATTTTTATCGCTCTTCTATATGAGATTCTATTCTCTATTTGTCGCGCAATACTCGTAGCCACTAAAAACGCATCAAGCTCAGGTCGTTTAATTTCAAAAATATTAATTTGAACTTCTTTTCCTGTAATTTTCTTAAGCTCTTCTTTTAGCTTATCAACTTCTTGCCCCCCTTTACCAATGATGATTCCAGGTCTTGCTGTTGTAATTGTAATGGTTATCAATTTCAACGTACGCTCAATGATAACTCTTGACACACTCGCCTTTACTAAACGCGTGTGAACATATTTACGAATTTTGTCATCTTCAGCAATTTTATCGCCATAGTTATTTCCACCATACCAGTTAGATTCCCATCCTCTGATGATCCCTAAACGATTCCCTATTGGATTAGTTTTTTGTCCCATACTATTTACGAATTGCTATTATTTTTTTGACCTAAAATCATGGTTACGTGATTTGATCTTTTTCTTATTCTATGTGCACGTCCTTGTGGTGCAGGTCTCAATCTTTTTAACATTGTAGCACTATCAACAAACACTTCTTTTATGTATAATCCAGCATCTTCAATCGCTGCATCTTCATTCTTTGCCTGCCAGTTTGCAATTGCCGATAAGGTCAATTTCTCTAAACTGCGCGCAGCTTCTTTTTGACTAAACTTCAAGATGTGAAGCGCTTTTTCAACTTCTACACCTCTTACCAAATCAGCTACGAGACGCATTTTTCTCGGCGATGTTGGACAGCCTTTTAACTTAGCAAAGAATTTATTCTTACGATCTTCTTTTAGTTGCTCTGCTCTTAATTTTTTTCGAACTCCCATGATCCTGCTTATTTTTTACCTTTATTTTTTGCACCTGCATGACCTCTAAATGATCTTGTTGGTGAAAATTCTCCTAATTTGTGACCTACCATATTCTCTGTAATGTATACAGGTACAAATTGACGACCGTTGTGTACCCCAATCGTTTGACCTACGAAATCAGGTGTAATCATAGAGGCTCTAGACCACGTTTTGATTACCGTTTTTTTTCCTGATTCAACATTGTTTTGAACTTTTCTTTCTAACTTATAGGAAACAAAAGGTCCTTTTTTTAATGAACGTGCCATATTCTCTTACTTATTTTTTTCTACGTTCTATGATATACTTATTACTTGCTTTGGTCTTAGAACGTGTCTTATAACCCTTAGCAGGAATTCCTTTTCTTGATCTTGGGTGCCCTCCTGAAGATTTACCTTCACCACCACCCATTGGATGATCAACTGGATTCATAACAACCGCTCTAGTTCTTGGTCTTCTTCCTAACCATCTCGATCTTCCTGCCTTACCTGAAACAGTTAATTGATGGTCTGAATTTGAAACAACACCTATCGTGGCTCTACAGGTTAATAAGATCAATCTAATTTCACCTGAAGGTAATTTTACCGTCGCATATTTTCCTTCACGCGCTACTAATTGAGCAAATGACCCAGCACTTCTTGCCATTACAGCACCTTGCCCTGGTCGCAATTCAATACACGAAATCACAGTTCCTAATGGAATAGCGCTTAAAGGCATCGCATTCCCTAATTCAGGCGCTACATTTTCACCAGAAACAATCACTTGTCCAACTTTTAATCCGTTTTGTGCGATTACATATCTCTTTTCTCCATCTGCATAATTCAACAAAGCAATATACGCCGTACGATTAGGATCATACTCTATTGATTTTACAGTTGCAGGAACCCCGTCTTTGTCTCGTTTGAAATCGACAATACGGTATCTCTTTTTATGACCACCACCTACATAGCGCATAGTCATTTTTCCTCTATTATTTCTCCCTCCAGATTTTTTCTTACCTACTAACAAACTTTTTTCTGGTTGATCAGTAGTAACCGTATCAAAATCACTTACGATTCTGAAACGTTGTCCTGGGGTTACTGGTTTTAATTTTCTTAATGACATCTCTTTTCGTCTTAGATATTGCTATAAAAATCAATAGTTTCTCCTTCAGCTACTTCCACGATTGCTTTTTTATAAGCTCCGATTTTACCAACAACAACACCTTTTTTTGTATGCTTAGTACTGCGTTGTAATGGATAATTCATGGTTCTAACTTTCTTAACTGAAACTCCATAAGCACTTTCAATGGCCTCTTTGATTTCAATTTTATTAGCTCGTTTATCAACTCTAAATGCAAAGCGATTTAAAAGCTCACTTTGATCGGTTGCTTTTTCCGTTATTATCGGTTTAATTAAAATACTCATAATGCTTACTTGCTAAAATTTGATTCAATTTCCGCCACCATTGCTTCAGAAATTACAATTTTGCTTGCGTTCATCATATTGTAAGTATTTAACTTAGAGGTACTTACAACATTTACAGCTTTTAAATTGCGTGACGACAAATATACGTTTTTATTTGAAGCATCCAACACAAACAATGATTTTTTGTTTTCTAAAGACAACGCCTTCAATACATTTGTGAAATTTTTCGTTTTTGGAGCTTCAAAATTAAAGTCTTCAATTACTACTATTCCATCATTTTTGGCCTTCATACTCAACGCTGATAATCTTGCTACACGTTTTAAGCCCTTGTTTAATTTAAAACCGTAGTTTCTAGGTCGTGGACCAAAAACACGCCCTCCTCCTCTAAACACAGGCGACTTGATACTACCTGCTCTTGCAGTACCGGTCCCTTTTTGCTTTTTAATTTTCCGTGTACTTCCTTTAATATCAGCTCTTTCTTTAGCTTTATGCGTACCTTGTCTTTGATTCGCTAAATACTGCTTAACATCTAAATAAACCGCATGCTTATTCGGCTCAATAGCGAAGACAGCATCTGAAAGTTCAACTTTTCTTCCAGTATTTTTCCCGTTGATATCTACTACTTCTACTTTCATTATTTCTGAATGATTACATAAGAATTTTTATGGCCAGGAACTGCACCTTTTACCACTAAAAGATTTTTTTCAGCTACTACTTTTAAAATTCTTAAATTTTGAACTTTCACTTTTTCACCCCCCATTCTTCCGGCCATTTTCATTCCTTTAAATACTCTTGCAGGATATGAAGCCGCACCAATAGATCCAGGGGCTCTTAATCTGTTGTGTTGACCATGCGTTGCTTGTCCAACACCACCAAAACCGTGACGTTTTACAACCCCTTGAAATCCTTTCCCTTTTGAGGTACCAGATACATCAACGAATTCACCTTCTTCAAAGTGTTCTACAGTGATTGAATCACCTAATTTGTACTCCTTATCAAAACCTTTGAATTCAACAACACGTTTCTTAGCATTAGTACCTGCTTTTTTAAAGTGACCTTTTAAAGCTTTGGTTGTCTGCTTTTCTGCTTTGTCATCGAAACCAAGCTGTAAGGCTTCATAGCCATCAACTTCTTTGGTTCTGACTTGGGTAACTACACAAGGACCAGCTTGAATAACAGTACAAGGAATATTTTTCCCATTGTCATCAAAAATACTGGTCATTCCAATTTTCTTTCCTATTAACCCAGACATTTACTTTTAATTTAATTATTTATTTATTTGTTATTCCGCTAAGGCGGATTAGTATTCTCAATCTTCCTAGTAACCGTTGACAAAAAAAAAGGGTCAAAAATACTTCAACCCTGAATGTATTTTTCCGTTTTTCCCTCGACAACCGCTTAGGACATGTATGACAGTTAATTTTATTAATGAGTCAACTCACCATTCAATCAACCTGTCAAGTTAAGATCACACTTTGATCTCTACTTCCACTCCGCTTGGTAATTCCAATTTCATCAACGCATCAATCGTTTTTGATGAAGAGCTATAGATATCTAATAATCGCTTATAAGAACTTAACTGAAATTGTTCTCTCGACTTTTTATTCACATGAGGAGAACGCAATACCGTAAATATTTTCTTATGTGTTGGTAAAGGGATGGGACCATTAATTACAGCACCTGTACTCTTTACAGTTTTTACAATTTTCTCAGCAGATTTATCTACTAAATTATAATCGTAAGACTTTAGTTTTATTCTAATTTTTTGACTCATCGTTCTATATAGTAAATTAACCTTGTGTTTTTTTGATGACCTCTGCCGAAATATTTGGCGGAGTTTCAGCATAATGCGAAAACTCCATAGTTGATGTTGCTCTACCTGAAGAAAGGGTTCTTAACGAAGTAACATACCCAAACATTTCAGATAATGGCACCTCTCCTTTAATTACTTTCGATCCAGCACGATCAGACATGCTACTAATTTGTCCTCTTCTTCTGTTTAAATCCCCAACAATATCCCCCATATTCTCTTCTGGAGTCAAAACTTCCAGTTTCATAATGGGCTCTAATATAACAGCTCCTGCTGCCTTAGCAGCCGCTTTGTATCCTAATTTAGCCGCTAATTCAAATGAAAGTGCATCCGAATCCACAGCGTGGAAAGACCCATCCTTCAAGGTGATTTTCATACTATCCATTTCAAAACCAGCCAATGGACCATTCGCCATGGCCGCTTTGAAACCTTTTTCAATCGCTGGTATAAATTCTTTTGGAATATTTCCACCTTTAATAAGGTTTACAAATTCCAATCCGGATTTTCCATCTTCTACAGGCTCCATCGTAAATACGATATCCGCAAATTTTCCTCGACCACCAGATTGTTTTTTATACACCTCTCTGTGATCAGCAGCTCTTGTAATCGCCTCTTTGTACTCAACTTGTGGTTGACCAACGTTAACCTCAACTTTAAATTCTCTTTTTAAACGATCTACAATAATATCTAAGTGAAGCTCACCCATCCCAGAAATAATAGTCTGACCAGAAGCTTCATCGGTTTTAACTTGAAACGTAGGATCTTCCTCTGCTAATTTAGATAAAGCCATTCCTAACTTATCAACATCCGCTTTTGTTTTTGGCTCTACCGCAATACCAATTACTGGATCTGGAAAATCCATACTCTCCAAAATAATCGGTGCATTTTCTGCAGATAAAGTATCTCCAGTTTTAATATCCTTAAATCCTACTGCTGCTCCAATATCTCCAGCTTCAATAAAATCTATGGCATTTTGCTTGTTCGCATGCATTTGATAAATACGTGAAATTCGTTCTTTTTTTCCTGAACGATTATTCAACACATATGAACCTGCTTCCAATCTACCAGAATAAGCTCTAAAGAATGCTAAACGACCAACAAATGGATCTGTAGCAATTTTAAATGCTAAAGCCGCAAATGGCTCAGAAACGCTTGGTTTTCTTGCGATTTCCTTTCCTGTTCCTGGCTCAACACCAACAATACCCTCCTTATCTAATGGGGATGGTAAATACCGACAAACTGCATCCATCAAAAATTGAACCCCTTTATTTTTAAAAGAAGATCCACAAATCATTGGTATTATTGCCATATCCATTACAGCAGCTCTCAATGCAGCATGCACCTCATCTTCCGTAATCGAATCTTCATCCTCCATAAATTTCTCCAATAAGTCCTCATCATAGCTCGCTACTTCTTCAATAAGCTTCGCTCTATATTTACGAACATCCTCTTTCATTTCTTCTGGAATATCTACAACATCAAATGTAGACCCAAAATTATCATCATGCCAAATAATGGCTCTGTTTTTTACTAAATCTACAACCCCTTTAAAATCAGATTCATCTCCAATAGGTAATACAATTGGAACCGCATTAGATCCCAACATTTCTTTCACCTGATTGTTAACTTCTAAAAAATTGGCACCTTGACGATCCATTTTATTTACAAATCCAATTCGTGGCACCTTGTAGTTATCTGCCAATCTCCAGTTAGTTTCAGATTGTGGCTCTACACCATCCACCGCACTAAATAAAAACACCAACCCATCTAATACACGTAATGAGCGATTCACTTCAACAGTAAAATCTACGTGGCCCGGAGTGTCAATAATATTAAAGTGATAATCTTGCGATTCTGGTAACGGCTTTCCATTTTCCATAGGAAATTTCCAATCACAAGTAGTAGCTGCTGAAGTAATAGTAATACCTCTTTCAGCCTCTTGCTCCATCCAATCCATGGTAGAAGACCCCTCGTGCGTTTCACCAATTTTATGATTAACCCCTGTATAAAATAAAATACGCTCTGTTGTTGTTGTTTTACCAGCATCAATATGAGCTGCAATCCCAATATTTCTCGTTAATTTTAAATCTCTTGCCATTTCTAATTAAAATCTAAAGTGTGAAAAGGCCTTATTTGCATCAGCCATTTTATGAACATCGGTTCTCTTTTTAACCGCTGCTCCTTCTTCTTTCGCAGCCGCTAATATCTCCCCAGCTAAACGCTGAGCCATAGATTTTTCATTGCGCTTTCTCGCATACAAAATCATCCATTTTATTGCCATTGACACCTTTCTATCGGGTCTAATCTGCATTGGAATCTGAAAAGTAGCCCCACCAACTCTACGGCTTCGCACCTCTACATGCGGCATCACATTTGACAATGCCTCTTTCCATATTTCTAATGAAGTCTTTTCTTCATCTTGTTTTCTCTCCTCTACAATATCTAAAGCATCGTAGAATACTTTAAAAGCTACAGACTTTTTTCCGTCCTTCATCAAATTATTTACAAACCGTGTAACTAATTGATCGTTAAATTTAGGATCAGGTAGTAGAAATCTTTTTTTGGCGCTTCTTTTTCTCATTACGCTGTTACATTAAAGTGTTAAAATTATTTTTTCGGGCGTTTAGTTCCGTATTTTGAACGGCGCTGAGTTCTCCCTTCTACCCCTGCAGTATCTAAAGCTCCACGAACTACGTGATACTTCACCCCAGGCAAATCTTTTACTCTTCCTCCTCTAACTAATACTATCGAGTGCTCTTGCAAATTATGTCCTTCTCCAGGGATGTATGCATTCACCTCATTCCCATTCGTCAACCTTACCCTAGCAACTTTTCTCATCGCTGAATTAGGTTTTTTTGGAGTGGTCGTGTAAACACGTGTACATACGCCTCTTCGCTGCGGACATGAATTCAAAGCAACCGATTTATTCTTCTTAGTTATTTGGGTTCTTCCCTTACGTACTAATTGTTGTATAGTTGGCATATAAATTAATTATATTTTTATTTTTATATCCTCTCTTTTTAAGAGTTTGCAAATGTAGAATATTTTTTTGGTATTCCAAATAGCATGGACGTTATTTTTATCACACATATTAAAACAATTTTAAAAAGATTTAATCAAACCTCTTTTTAGACTATTTTTGAATCGTGTTTAAAAGAAAACTTATAACATACTTATACCTCTTTTTTTTAGCCGGCCCCATAGCGCAAATTATCGCACAAAAGGCACCGCTACTAATCACTATACAGGATGATGAAAACAACCTAATATTAAATCAATTAACCTTTCAAACCAACCTACTTAATCCTCAACAATTCTCAACAGAAATCGATAACATTACTCAACAATTACACAAACTCGGTTTTTTAAATGCACAAATTCAGAAAATACCTGACACAAATAGCGCGTATGCTGCTCGAATAAAATTAAATCACCAAATCAAAAGATGCACCCTCACTTTTAACTCCTCGCAATTTACCAACACCGAACTGCGCTCACTTCCAGGAATGACAGATCATAATCAATTACACATCCCCTTTACTTCCTTACAAAAAACCTTAGACAAGCTAACGACCATACTAGACCAAAAAGGACAAGCTTTTTCAATCATTCGACTAAGCCATATAACCATAAAAAAAGATAAACTCCTAGCAAATGTAGTTGTAAATCCTCACAAGATGCGCTATATTGACAAAATAATTATAGAAGGCTACCCACAACTATCTACAAATTACCTTCGCAACTACCTACAACTAAACACAGGTGCTGTTTTTCGAAAATCAGATTTAACTAAATTCTCTCGACAAATAAATTCGATCCCCTTCCTAACTCAACTAAAAACTCCAGAAGTATTATTTACAAAAGACTCCACCCACATATATTTCTTTTTACAAAAAAAAATGATCAATAAATTTGACGGACTTTTAGGATTCACAACAAAAAATAACGGATCCGGCATTCAATTTAACGGCTATCTAAATCTAGCACTTCACAATCTGTTTCACGGAGGTGAGACGCTAGGTTTTTCATGGAAAAATAATGGGCAAAAACAGCAATACCTAACACTACACACAAAGGTACCCTACATTTTCAACACAGCCATCAGTCCACAATTCAATGTAGGTATTTACAAACAAGACTCTACCTATATAAACACTTCAACCGAACTTACCCTAGGATACGCACTTAAGTTTAACCACGAAGTAGGACTTAACACAAAGTGGACAACATCATCATCGAGTACTGAAAATCCAATTACCCCAAGTTTCAATCATTTTTATTACGGCCTTTTTTACCATCATTTTACCCCCTATGACAACCCCCTGTTTCCAGAGAAAATTAACATCAACCTAAGCCTCTATACCGGAAATAGAACAACAACCATAAAATCAAAGCAATCCAACTTAAAATTTACAGGAAGCTATCTCTGGCGTTTAAAAAATCAACACCATATATATATATCCAATGAAACCAAACTACTTTGGTCAGAGAACTACTATGCTAATGAATTATTTAGATTAGGTGGAACTAATTCAATCAGAGGCTTTAACGAAGACCAATTTTTTAGCAACGCCTATACCGTCATAAACCTCGAATATCGATTCAGCCCCAACAACAAAACATACCTCTACAGCATCAGTGACTTTGGAAGTTTAGAAAACAAACAAGCAAACAGCTCTACAAAACTTTATAGCTTTGGACTCGGCTATGTATTTCAAACAAATTTGGGCTCCCTCAATTTAAGCTATGCGATAGGTGGAGTCACACACCAAACAATAAATCTCAACAACGCACGTGTTCACCTAAAATTTATTACAAATTTTTAACCCTCCAAACAACCGTGTACCACACACCAAAACTTCTAAACTACAAAAAAATAACCCACAACCCATCTCACCACCAAACACAACCAAAAACCACTTCAATAAAAAACAGCATACTGACTATGTTAAAAATGATTTTCCACGCTATCACGCAATCCAAATGTTAATTTTGTTAAATTTTATGTTAATATTTGAAACACCTATTTTAACTAAATTCGAAAAGAAATTACAATAAAACAATAAATCCCCACAGAGACCTCGCAAAAAAACACCCCATCTAAGGAGATCGATCCCAACAACAAAACAGAATACATTAGCCACATCTACTTGCTTTTCAGTATTTTAAATACTCAAAATAAAAACACCTAATTCAATACAACAACGACTCATGAAAAAACACCTTATAAATACAACCACAAAAGTCCCCACCCATCAACACACCCAACCTTTAAAATAGAGGTAAACATTAATTAACATTTTATTTTACTTTCTTTAACTTTTTATGTTAAAATAATTGGAAAATTAACATTTTATTGAGACTTTTGACTAAATTAATTCAAACAACATATACAATGAAAACAAAGTTTAGTGGAATTTTAACGCTTTTACTAGCGTTCGTTGTGCAATTTAGTTTTGCCCAACAAAAAACCGTCACTGGTACTGTCGCTGATGAGTCAGGTGTCTTACCAGGCGTAAGTGTTCTAATTAAAGGAACCCAAAAAGGTACAGAAACCGATTTTGACGGTAAGTATTCAATAACTGCGAATATTGGAGATGTCCTCGTATTTAGTTTTGTGGGTATGAAAACACAAGAAAAAACGGTTGGGACTTCAAACACAATAAATGTCATATTAACAGCAGACAACGTTCTTGAGGAAGTTGTAGTTACCGCCTATGGTGTGCAAAAGAAAGAGTCTTTAACAGGTTCTGTTATTGAAATTAAATCTGAGGAATTTGCAAAAGTGCCATCTGGTAACGCTGTAACTAGCTTAACTGGTAAAATTGCTGGGGTTCAAATTTACTCTAATTCAGGACAACCAGGAGCAGCCCCTTCCGTTCGATTTAGAGGTATTGGATCACTAACCGGCTCATCTGCACCACTATACGTAGTAGATGGTGTTCCTTTTAACGAATCTATTACGAGTATAAACCCAAATGATATTGAATCGATGTCCTTCGTAAAGGATGCTTCTGCAGCTTCCTTATATGGTAGTCGCGGTGCAAATGGAGTAATAATTATTACAACGAAAAAAGGAAAAAAAGGTCGCCTAACTGTTGATGCCGATATTAGAACCAGTTTTACGAGCAGGGCCGTTAAGGACTACGCCTTTTTAAAAGATGGAGCAAAATACTACGAGTACTATCACAAAATGCTAAAAGGAAATGCCATCACGGATGACGGACTCAGCGAATCAGATGCTGGTATTTTAGCTTCAAATAATTTAATCACAGGAGCTGAAGGATTAGTTTACAACATGTATGGAGGTGATAATACAACCGTAGTTGACCCATCTGGAACAATCAGATCTGGAACTCCTTTATGGACATCTGATTGGGAAGACGAATTATTTGATAATTCCAGTGGGGTTAATACCGTATATTTAAGTGTCCGAGGTGGAGGAGATAATACAAATTATTTCTTCTCTGCTGGACATGAAGACAATACGGGGTACAACATCAATACTGGTTTCCAACGCTATACGTTTAACACGTCGATCGATTCAGAAATCAATAAGAATATTAAGTTAGGAGGATCCTTAAACTATACAAATAGAGAACAACAAGGTACTTTAACAAATAATATTACAGGTAACTTTAACTGGGTCAGAGTCGTTGCTCCAATTTACCCTGTTTATGCCTTAGACCATGCAACGGGAATTCCAATTCTAGATGCTAATGGCAACAAACTTTACGATTCTGAAGCAGTAACTTCACCAAATGCCCTAGGAGTAAGACCTTTTAACGGTTTTTCAAACCCCGTTGGTTTACAAAAATTAAATGTTAATGAAAGCCAAAGAGATAATTTGACCAGTAGAATTTATTCAAAAATAAATTTTCTGAATGACTTCACTTTCACCTATAATTTTGGATTAGACTTAGCAAATTACAATACGGTAAACTATACAAATAAAATCGTAGGAAGTGGTATTGCTCCAAACGCCCGAATTACCGAAAACTACGGACGAGGTCAGACATTTACAAACCAACAGCTATTGAATTATTCAAAAACATTGAATGATTCACACAATATTGAAGTATTATTAGGTCACGAATCCTCTGATTATAACGCAAAAAACATGGGCGCTTCTAAAAAAGATCAGTTCATATCAACCGACCTATCATTAGATTTATTCGCTGAAAATGATGGTGCAGGTAATGTTACTGGTGGTGCAAGTGAATATAATTTGGAGGCCTATTTTGCTAGAGTTTTATATGATTTCAGCAATAAATACTACATCAATGGTAGCATTAGACGTGACGGTTCCTCTGTATTTCACCCTGATAATAGATGGGGTACATTTTACGGAGCAGGTGCAGCTTGGAGAATTTCAAAAGAAAACTTCATGGCCAATGCATCTTGGCTTTCAGAACTTAAACTAAAAACAAGTTATGGACAATTAGGTAACGATTACGTTTCATATCCAGGCGGTGGTAGAAATTACGCACCATATTTAGACCAATGGAATGTTGTTTCTGATGGTAGCGATTTTAGTTTAACTAAAACCGTATTAGGAAATAAAGACCTTAAATGGGAAACTTCCACAAATTTTAATGCCGGTTTTGAAATGAATATGTATGAAAATCGCCTTAGAATTGAAGCGGAATACTTTCAACGTAAAATTACCGATTTACTGTACAATCGACCATTACCTAATTCAACGGGGCTACCATCCGTGCCCGAAAACGTTATGGACATGCAAAATACAGGGGTTGAATTTAGCGTAGCATACGACATAATAGACAATGAAGATTTAACATGGTCTTTTGACTTTAACGCAACACATTATCAAAATAAAATAACAAAATTAGCCCCCGGTAAAGAGTTTATCGATAATGGAATCTATCGATGGGTAACTAATGGTGGAGCATACGATTATTTTACACGTAAATTCGCAGGTGTTAACCCAACAACAGGTATGGCACAATGGGAAACCGATTTCGAGTTCCAATCAGACGGCACAACCCCAACAAATGGTATTACCGAAGATTATTCAAGAGCAACAGAATATGATATTGGAAAATCTGCCCTTCCTGATGTCTATGGAGGATTCTCAACTTCTTTAAATTACAAAAACTTTGATTTTGGATTGGATTTTTCATATCAAATTGGAGGATATGCATATGACAATATCTATGGAGGAGGATTTACAGGTAAAGTTGGTCAAAATTTCCATAGCGACTTTAGCAAAACGTGGAGATACGATAATACCGACGCCACTTTACCAAGAGTTGTAGAAGGATCTAACAACTATTCAACCTCCGACTTCTTCATTGAAGAATCAACCTACATCAGCTTAAACAATGTATCAATTGGATATTCCTTACCAAAAAGTGTTTTAGACAAAATTGGTATCGATAACATTAGAATTTATGGATTGGGCAACAACGTAGCTTTATGGACTAAATCTGACAGACAAGGATTTGATCCACGCGCTAGCGTAACAGGTAGTAATAATACGGTGAGATATTCAACATTAAAAACATTTGCTTTTGGAGTAAATGTTAAATTTTAAAACTAAAGAATCATGAAAAAAATATTTTTAATTATAATATCCTTTGCTGCAATAACAAGTTGTAGCGAAGCATATTTAGACTCTGATCTTCAAAATATAGTGACCGATGAAACAATCGTTCAACTATCTGAAGAATCACCTGAAGCTCTATTAAATATCGCATCGTCTTTTGATGCTGGTACCATAAATAACCTAAGAACATACGGGGTTGGAGGAACAACTGGTCATAATGATTTCGGACAAAAAGCCATTGATATTATGATGGATATCATGTCAAATGACATGGAATCTCTAGAGTCTAATACTGGATGGTTTTTTAGAAATTACAATTATACTGGACGCGTACAAAATTCATCTGTAACCAGCGTGGTTTGGAATTTCTACTATGAAATTATAAAAGGTGCAAATCAAACAATCGGATTGGTTGGTAATGTTCCCCCAGCAAGTTTAACCGATGATTTAAAATATGTACTATCCCGTGCTAAAGCTATTAGAGGATTAGCATATTTTTATTTAATTCAAATTTATCAGAAAGGTCAACCAGCCTTAACTGACCTTGGAGTTCCGTTAATTGACCCAACAGCTGACTTAATTAATGGCCCTGGATTCGGTAGACTAACGGTAGCAGATGTATATGCTCAAATTGAAACAGATTTAACAGAGGCCTTTGACGGCTTAGCGGGGTATGCAAGACCAGATAAAACCGCAGTAAACCAACAAGTTGTTGCCGGATTCTTAGCTCGATTTTACTTAGTATGGGGAGCAATTGATAGCAGTAAATACCAATTAGCTGTAACCAATGCAGAAATCGCTCAAACAGCTGGAACTCTAAGCGGACCTGATTTATTAGATGGATTTCAATTTATTCACAACCCGGAAGTTATTTGGGGAGCAGACCTAAATGTTGATACCAATAGTTATTACGCATCATTCATGTCTCAAATGCAATCCTATTCTGCTGCAAATCAAGCCAATTTTGGAACCACACTAGGCTATGCTGGACAATTAGCACATCACAGAACTATTGACCCAAGACTTTATGCCGAAATTAAACCAACGGATATTCGTAGCAATTGGTTTGGTCCAGATAATGGTTTTATCCTAGCAGGAAGACCCGATCAATTTTATAACTATAAATTTTATGATAATACTGATTTCGAAGCTGATTATATATATATGCGAGTTGCTGAGTTTTATTTAATTGAAGCCGAAGCAAAAGCCGCTATGGGTGATGACCCAGGAGCTGCCCAAGCATTATTTGAACTTATGACAACTAGAGATGCTACCTATACATTATCTACAAATACAGGGCAAGCATTAATGGATGAAATTAGAATAAATAGAAGAATTGAATTATGGGGAGAAGGTTTTGGTCTTTTAGACATGAAAAGATGGAATGTTGGATTAACAAGAGATTACCCAGGCTCAACACATCCACAAAATTCAGCGTATTTTAACCTCCCCGCTGGATCAAATTCATTTACTTTTCAATTACCTGAAGATGAAATCACCTTAAATGATGCTATTTCACCTGCAGATCAGAACCCTAACTAAAACATAGGTAACTTTCATAATAAACACCTTTTACGGATCTTCGTAAGAGGTGTTTTTTTATAAAATAAACACATATCTTTGCACCATGCAAGACACCTCAAACATATTTGGTACACGAGCGATCATCGAAGCGATAAAAGCCGGACAAACAATTCAAAAAGTATACCTCTTAAAAGGAATCACCAACTCTTTAATCGGAGAATTAAACACCCTTATTAAGAAAAATGCCATTTCGTCAAGTTATGTCCCCGTAGAAAAATTAGATCATTTATCTAAATTTCAGAACCATCAAGGTGCAGTTGCCAAAATATCTGCAGTTGAGTTTTATGATCTTGAAACACTCGTTAATGAGACCAAAAGCAAATCAGCACTCTACCTCTTACTCGATCAAATAACTGACGTTCGAAATTTTGGAGCCATCTTAAGAACTGCTGAATGTGCAGGAGTTGACGGTGTTATCGTCCCTCAACAAGGTGGCGCCTCCTTAAATGCAGACGCTATTAAAACTTCAGCAGGAGCCGCATTTACCATTCCAATATCCAAAGTTAACCACCTATTAGATGCAGTCTATTTATTACAAGCCGAAGGTGTTAAAATTGTAGCAATTACCGAGAAAACTGACCAAAGTATTTACGATATTGATTTAACACAACCCACCGCTTTAATCATGGGTTCTGAACACAAAGGCATTACCAATAGCATACTCAAATTGGCAGATAGCAAAGGTAAACTCCCCTTACTTGGCGATATTGCCTCTCTAAATGTATCTGTAGCCTGCGGGGTTGCTTTATATGAAGTAGTAAGACAACGGTTGTCGTAATTTTTAATTAGCGTTGAACACTTTGCAAATGCGTAATTTAGATTAATGACCACCAATTAATCATCCCATTGCAAAAAACCTTCACGTCGTATCTTTACAATTACGCTTCCTCTTCCTCATCGATCCAATACGCCTCTTCATATGCTTCCTCATCCCATATAAACCGCTCTTTTTGCGGACCGTGTTGCCTAAACATTACAGCAAAGATCAAACCCACTAAAAAACCTGACAAATGGCCTTCCCAAGACACCCCCTTTTCAATGGGTAACACATACCAAATCATCCCCCCATACAAAAAAACAACAATCAGTGAAACTGCTACTAAACGATAATACCGCCGAATTAACCCACTAAAAAGAATAAAACTAAACAACAAGTAAATAACGCCACTTGCCCCAATATGATATGCATCACGAGCTATCACCCAAGTGAGCAAGCCACTAAGTAAAATCCCTAAAAGCATCACCTTTAAGGCAATTTCTCGGTAGAAATAAAGCAAGGTTGTCAACAAGACTATTAAGGGTATTGAATTATTAATTAAATGACTCGTATCACTATGTATAAAAGGTGAAAATAAGATTCCTCTAAGTCCCAACGCTGTTCTTGGATAAATGCCATATTTAATTAAATACCAATCAAATGAAATACCTGCCCAAAACACAACCCACAAAAATAATACGGCATACAACGGAATCCCGATAACACTTGGCGTAAATTTAAATGGCTCCTCTGTTTCTTTCATTGATGAAAGATAACAAAAATGCATCCAAAACAAAAAACAAGAACAAAATGACAGTACATCAAGGATAAAACACTGCTTACGACGATTTCACCCAAAAAAAACCTTAACTTTTCCCCAATGTCAACACAGCGCCAACCATTTGACAAAATGAAACAAACACAACACCAGCAACCACCTCTTTTTAAACCTCCAAAATTAAGCTATCAGGTTTAAGAATTAAGCTTATTTTTGCATTATGGATATACCATTAGCGGAACGAATTCGACCTATTACACTAGACGATTATATCAGCCAACAGCATTTAATTGGACCTGAAGGTGCCTTAACACAACAAATTAAAAAAGGAATTATCCCTTCCTTAATTTTATGGGGACCACCGGGCATTGGTAAAACAACCCTAGCCAATATTATCGCCCATGAATCGAAACGTCCATTCTACACCTTAAGTGCCATTAACAGCGGGGTGAAGGATGTTCGTGAAGTCATTGATAAAGCAAAACAAAGCGGAGGGTTATTTACCACACGAAACCCAATCCTATTCATCGATGAAATTCATCGTTTTAGCAAATCTCAGCAAGACTCATTGCTTGGGGCCGTCGAAAAAGGGTGGGTTACCTTAATTGGCGCCACTACTGAAAACCCAAGTTTTGAAGTCATTCCAGCGCTCCTGTCAAGATGTCAAGTATATATCCTTAATGCATTCGACAAAAACGAGCTCGAAGCCCTATTACAACGAGCCATTACTAAAGATTCTCAACTGTCAAAAAAGGACATTACCTTAAAAGAAACAGAAGCTTTAATACAACTTTCTGGGGGAGATGCACGCAAATTATTGAATATTTTTGAACTCATAATTAATGCTGAAAACGACCAAAAGATTATTATTACCAATAAAAAAGTACTTGCTAAAGTTCAGCAAAACCCGGTACGTTATGACAAAACAGGGGAACAGCATTACGACATCATCTCCGCTTTTATTAAATCCATACGCGGCAGCGATCCCAACGCAGCAGTTTACTGGTTGGCACGAATGATTGAAGGAGGTGAAGATGTGAAATTCATTGCAAGACGACTGTTGATTTTAGCATCAGAAGATATAGGAAACGCCAATCCAACCGCCTTAGTTCTCGCCAATTCAACCTTTCAAGCAGTGAGTGTCATTGGAAACCCCGAATCGAGAATACTCTTAAGTCAATGCGCAATATACCTAGCAACTTCCCCAAAAAGCAATGCCTCGTATGTTGCTATTGGAAATGCCCAACAACTTGTTAAACAAACAGGCGACTTATCAGTTCCTTTACCTTTGCGAAATGCCCCAACCAAATTAATGCAGGAACTAGATTACGGAAAACAATACAAATATTCGCACGATTATTCTCAAAATTTTGCCCATCAAGAATTCTTGCCGGAAGAAATTAAAGAAACGAAATTGTATGAACCTGGACAAAATCAACGAGAACAAGCCAGCCGAGAATTTTTAAAGCAACGATGGAAGGAGAAGTATAGGTATTAGTACGGCGAGGAGGTCACTGTTCATTCTGCAGTCTACAGGTCGCAGTTCCCAGCCTTTAGTTGACAGTCCACTGTTTTTTCTGTACATACTCTAAATAGAGTTGACCGTTTTTAGGTGAATACTTCATTGTTAAATTTTGCCATTGTTTGTCTATTAAATCCTTCTGTATACCCGCATGTTTCTTCAGTACTTTACTGCTTGCTTTCATACATTTTACTTTTGTTAAAAAGTGATCAACCTATATGAGGGACATACAGTTGACTGTAGACTGTAGACCAACTTACCATTTCACCTTAATTTCTTTACGAATTAAAGTACCATTATGATAAAACGCAGCAAACCATTGCGCGTCATCCTTATAAAAAATTCCCTTTTTGTCTTGTAAGATATAAACATCTTTTTTTGATGAATTAAGTAATCTAAAGACAACCTTAGGACTACTATCTATCAGATTAAAACCCAATTTATTAGCCTGAGCATATAATAATTCTTCAGTATCAGGTATCGTAAGGGCTGCATCATTAACCTCGGTAACTTCCACCATTTTGTCTTTCAATTGATTCTGTTTACCTTGCTGATTCACAACTTGTGAGGTTGCGCCAAAATCTACCTCTTCCACAACAATTTCATCGTCTTCAGCTTCTGAAGCCCGAACACTTGTTGCCCCACCTTCATATGTATACTCAAGGGATTCAATGGATTTAAATGCCTTTCTCAATGCGTCTTGATACCCTTTTTTATAATCCTTAATCTTACTTTTCCCTTCGGCACTTGTAAAAACCACTTTATTGTAACAATCAGTTAATGTAATAGTTAATTTGGTCGAAAATATCGTTGAATTATTTTCAACATTTGCCAACAGCGTTTTACACGGATCCTTAATCCACGTCGCACTACGTTCTTCATTATCAAACAGGGTTTTAAACCCCTTCTGGTCAAACAAGAACTTGGTCATATCATTTAATTGATATTGATTTGGCGATTTCAAAAAACTGTATTCGCTTGGAATAATTACATATTCATATTGATTTAAACTTTGTGCGTTCAAATTCGACATCGCAACTAAAAAACAGACTAAAAATATACGAAATTTCATATGGGTTATTTTTTTTAAAGGTACTATATTTTAAAATATCAAATTCTCAACGAAGGCTCTTAAAGAAAATGCTTTATTTCAAGAAGACACTCAATGGCTCGATCTTGATTATGATTACGCTCCCGATGACTGTTGAAAAATATGGTTTGAATTCCAACCCCTTGAGCACCTTGAATATCAGCTTCGAGACTGTCTCCTATCATCATACAATTCTGCGTATGACACTGTGCTAAATCCATTGCAAATTCAAAAATTCGCGGATTTGGTTTTTTCACACCAACGCTTTCTGAAGTAATTATATGTGTAAAATACGGACGTATTTGCGCATTTAACATTTTCTTCTCCTGAATTTCAGAAAATCCATTGGTAATAATATGTAATTGATACTTGGGCTTTAGATACTCTAAAATATCAACAGTGTGTTCAAAGAGGTGATTAAAATTAGTTAACTGCTCCAAATACCCACTAGAAAGAGAATGAATACGATCATCAGAAATGGTGAATTGTAATACGTCAAATGTCTTTTTTAAACGTTGATAACGCAACTCCTTTTTAGAAATTCTATCCTCTCTATACATTTTCCAAAAATCAAAATTAATTGGCTTATACACCTTTAAAAATGAAACAAGATCTACCTTAATTTGATGTTTGGAAAACAAATAGTCAAACGCTTTTGCAGAATTTTGTTCAAAATCCCACAGCGTATGATCTAGATCAAAAAATACGTGTTCTATTTGCATAGTGCAAGATAGTAAATTTAGGCAAATGCCATTAAAATAGACGGAATAACTTAAGGATTTTAAGCATTAAGATGCATATCTTTGAATCAAAACAAGCGGCTTGAAAATTTCAGATCAATCTTTTCTAAAAACGCCATTTCAAAAGCATATTGCGACCCTATTTAGCGGAACAATTATAGCGCAAGCGATCAATGTTCTTGGAGCCTTAATCCTCGCAAAACTATATGCTCCAGAACTTTACGGAACCTACAGTTCTTTTTTAAGTTTCGTCAGCATTTTGACTGTGATAAACAGCCTTAAATTAGAATACATCATCATCACCGACAAATCACTAGATCGAAGTAAAAATATCACTGAGGGCTTAGTTTTTATAGTGCTATTCATCTGCTTGTTGCACTTAGGGTTCTTCTGGATTAGCAGAGACTATTTTGAAGCACATGGATTTATTTTCTTAATCTTAGTTGCTAGCAGCATTACTTCATTCTTTCTATCAAACAGTAAAATCTTAGAATCCTTTGCTACGCGAACAGCTGAATTCAAAACCATCGCTACGGCACGTGTGTTTACATCAATTGCCGTCATCAGTTTACAACTCTTACTATTTGGTTATGCGTCTAACGGATTAATCTATGGCTATGGAATTGCCATGTTCCTTGTGTTTTTATTCTATGCAATTCGTTTAAAAAAAGATCTTAAACGCCCAGATTTCCCCCTTTTTAAAACAACAATTAAGTCCCATAAAAACATTTTACGCTTTGCTTTTCCTTCTGGATTAGTCAATGTATTTGCCATCAATATCATGCCAATCCTCCTCTTAACTTATTTTAGTCCTGCAGATACAGGAGTATTCGCCCTAAGTCTCAAAATTGTCTCTGTTCCCTTATTCATTATCACATCTTCTGTCTCCCAAGTCTATTTTCAAAAAGCATCCAACTATTTTAATACCACAAAAGAAAAGCTCTATACCTTAACACGAAGCGTAGCACGTACCAATTTCTTCATTATGCTAGGTATTTTAATACTTATCAATACGATCGGAATTTATTTTCTAGAACTTTTATTTGATAAAAACTGGGATCACCTACGCGAGTATATCCGTCTACTTTCTATTTTAGTCCTAGGACAAGTGACTTTTTCACCCATCAGTTCTTTAATTGTTATAATAAATAAAATGAAAATTGGTTTGATTTTTAACCTCTTTTTAGTTTGTATAAACCTTCTGGCAATTTATATAGGCTACCAAATTCAAGATATTCTTTACACTGTAAGGATACTCTCAATTGGAGGAGGCCTAGGCTATATACTATTATTATTGTATTTTTTGAACCACTTAAAAAAAAACAAGAATGCCAAAAATTCCATTTAAGCAGCGCCTAGATTTTTTTCTTTTTGGATGGATTGTCAACTGGATGTACCCAGCGTATTACCGCCCAAAATACGGATATATGAGTTATCGTAAATTGTGTTTTCACTATGCCATTCCCCAATTTATTTTTCGGTTAAACCCTGGCGCAAAATGGCCTGTTCATTTTACCTCTACCGTTATTGCCCCGCATAAAATTTCAAAGGGCATTTTATGTGATCCTGGAGATAATCCTCAAATTTATATTCAAGCAATTAACGGAATCATTTTAGGTTCTAATGTAGGTTTTGGAGCAGGGGTTAAACTTTTATCGGCAAACCACGACCCAAATGTCCATTCACAACATATCAACCAATCACCGATTCAAATTGGAAATGATGTATTTATTGGTGCAAACAGTGTCATTTTACCGGGAGTACAAATTGGTAATAATGTAATTGTTGGTGCAGGAAGTGTGGTCACTAAAAATTTACCCTCAAATGTCATTGCTGTAGGGAACCCGTGCAAGGTAATTAAGGAAAAGCCACCCTATAAAGAATCGTACAAAACAACACAATTTAATCGTAAAATACCTCATCAACTCGAACCCTACTTAAATAAAAGTAATTGCAACGAAGACTGCTCAATACCATAAATAGCGCTTGTAATGTCCATACGTTTCTGAAATCGCACCAAAACTTTTAAAAAAACTGGCAATTCCTGGAATCATAGAACCTTCAAAATCGAGGATTCCATCAGTTTGTGCATGTTTTTTAATAAACGTATCTAATAAGAAAGACATAGCTTGTAAGTTTCGTCCAGTTTCTGACTGACTTGAAAATAAATACACCCAGCGATTATGGTCTTTAAGGAACAGTGCCCCACCTAACAGCGCTCCATGTGAATTTTTTACTCCTAGAACACTTAGTAAATTTCGTTTTTCTGCCTCAACTACCAACTTTTCTAAGCGACCATAAGCTTCTTTTTTAAAAGAAACTCGCCGACCTACCCCCTGTTTAAACAAAGCAATCAACGCGGTAACTGAACTAGACCAATCGACCACTAAATTCGCTTTTTCTGCTTGTTTAATACTACTTTTACGCCCTTTACTATACCCCTTATACAACGTTTCATACGGCGTATGTAAGGGTAAGATAAAATTAGTCCGGCCTGTTGAATAGCGCATGGTTAAAGGGTTTGAGGGATTTAACATCAATTCAACAAACTTAAATCTAGACGGAATGGCACGAATAAACAAGTTAAACAAGTCGGGACTAATCTGCTCCCTACTAAAAATCCCCAATTGTTGTATCCAAGGAGCAAGATAAACATAAGGAAAACCATATTTACGTTTTATTGGCAATGGCATCACAGCAACATAATCGTCCTGAACAAGTACAGCCCACGTACTACAAACAGCATCCAAATACCATGGCTGAGCATAAATTCTCGAATCTAAAGCCTTCGCAACACACGCTTCATATTTAGGTAAATCAAGATTTTTTCTTTTGACGAATTGGATCATTTTTTTTCTGAAAACATCTTAAAGATATCAATATACAATTTTCGCCAACGTCTCCATCTCCCTCGATTGCTCAGTGTTTCATTGTGAAAAAGCGTAATAAACGTACCGTCCACCTTCTGAACCTCTTTTCCTAACTTACTGATAACTTCAAATGCATTTTTATGCGACAATTGATGATAATCACATAAGGTACCGTCCATCACAGCAAATGGAAAGAGTTTTAAAGGTGTCTGAATCTCATAATCAAGATCATAAAAATAAAACGGCGTACATGTACTCGCTCTAAACCCGTAATGCGCAGCATAGCCCATTGTATAATCTTCGCGGACTTCTAAATTTACTAAATTCTGATAGGTTTCAGGCAAACTTATTCGTAAATAATGTTGTCTAGATTTCTCAATAGGTCGATTAACAATAGCCTCCAATCGCATCAGCTCTTTTTTCATCAAAGACTCATCGGTGGGAGTAAAATATGAAGGGTGAATACCCACTTCTGCATAATCAGCGATCGATTTAATAAGAGATTTATAATGAGCGTTTTTAGAAGATATATTTTTGTCATAGGTACTATAATCACCAACGAGGAAGAAAAATAACGTTTTAACCCCATATTCTTTTTGAAAGTATAATAAATCTTCAAAAGTATCAAAGGGATCTTTTTTAAATCCAAAATGTACCATTATTCTTTCCCAAACCCCATAAAACTTCAGTTTTGTAATATCTCGAAGCATCCCTCCCATGCCACGAAGCAATCCTTTATGCTTATAACTATAAGCCATATCGACATCAACCGTAGATATAAACTCAAATTTTCTTGTAGGAAATTGAAGTTCTGGATACTTCTCCTTTAAAAGATCTTTAAATTTATACGCCCAAATATCCACAAGGGGAAGATGCAAAAATCCATGTTTAAACGCTAAACTCTCCTCTGCGGGAAATCGATCATATTCGTCTTTTACATGAGGTAAATATTCTTCATACCGACTTAATAGATAAAAACTTGCCGCAAAAACATCGAAAGGTAAACTTGCCGTTTGTCGTGTATTAAAAAAACTAGGAACTCCGTCCCAGGTATCCATATTAATTTCGACATCATTAATTCCCTGTTCTGACAGTAATCCACAACTTCTTACAAAAATTTCGCTCCCTAAAGACTGCTTTGCATAAGTCAATTTTATATCATTGTGAGCAATAAACTCTTCAACCTTAGTCGTTAATTGAATTTCCAACCCTAATATTCTCGTAAAGAATTGCTTTAGGGTAAACGTCAATCTTGGGGTGATGTGTTGGGTATAAATAAGTAGCATTAAATCAAATTACTATCAGCAAAGCTAAAATACGCTTTTTCGGTAATTATAAGATGATCTAACACTTTAATATCAAGTGTTCTTCCGGCAGCCGCTATTTTTTGTGTTAGTTCCCGATCAGCTTTACTCGGTTTTAAGGTTCCTGACGGATGATTATGACACAAAACCATTCCCACCGCACCACGCTCTAAGGCCTGTTTAAACACAAGACGAATATCAACCAATGTCCCTGTTATCCCTCCCCTACTCAATTGGCATTTATAAATGATTTTATTCGAATTATTTAGGTACAATACCCAAAATTCTTCATGATTCAAATCACCGAGTATCGGATGCATCACATTAAACACCCCTTGACTTCCTGTAATTTTAGTAAGTGTTAACGCTTCTTCCATTCGCTGCCTACGTCCAAGTTCCATTGCCGTAACAATGGAAACCGCTTTAGCCTCACCAACCCCCTTAAAACGCATTAAATCAGGAACCGACAAGCGTGAAATTATACCGAGATTGTTCTCATAGCTCGTTAATATTCGCCTCGTTAATCCCACAGCCGATTCATCTTTATTACCCGTTCCGATAATAATGGCTAATAATTCAGCGTCTGACAATGCAGCTTTCCCTTTACGGAGCAGTTTTTCTCTCGGACGATCATCTTCTTTCCAGTCTTTTATTGATAATGGTGCCTTCAACTCAGGGTTTTATAAAATTTGTTTAAATATATAAAAGAAAAAACAATACTTTTGTCAGTACTTTTCAAATTACTAGAAAAATGAAGATAGTTATTGCGGGAGCTGGTGAAGTAGGATTTCATTTAGCGAAATTACTTTCCTACGAATCGCATGACATTACACTAATTGATTTAAAAAAAGATCGATTACTTTATGCCGACACTCGGTTAGACATAAAAGCGTTAAAAGGAAATGCAACATCCATTGCAATCCTTAAAGAAGCAAATGTTCATCTCAGTGACCTAGTAATTGCCGTTACCTCCATAGAAGCCATTAATATAACTATTAGTGTCTTAGCCAAACGACTCGGAGCAAAACACACCATTTCAAGAATCAGCAATTCAGAATTCATAGATAATAAAGAAGAAATTAATTTCGCCGAATTTGGAATTGATGAATTAATTTCAACCGAAGAATTAGCCACCAATGAGATTAAAACCATGCTCAATCAGGCAGCGTTTAATCATATGCACGAATTTGACAATGGCGTTTTAAGTATGTATGGAATGATTTTATCAAAATGGGCACCCTTTGTGGGCATGTCTGTCCAACAAGCAGCAGCTACATTTCCAGAAATTCATTTTATGCCCATTGCCATCCAAACACAAAGCTCTGAAGATGTTATAATTCCGAGAGGAAATACCGTTTTTAAGGAGGGTGATTTAGCCTATTTCATCACCCTAGATGAAGGCGTTACCGAATTGTATAAACTCACGGGTAAAATAAAAAAGGATGTTCAAAATGTCATGATTTTAGGAGGGGGATCAATTGGAAGACGAACTGCAAAAGAACTGTGTGACAAAAAGATGAACATCAAAATAATTGAACGAAATAAAGCCATCGCCTTAGAATTAGCTGACGAATTACCCAATGCTCTTGTCGTTTATGGTGATGGAAGGGATGTAGAGTTGTTAAAAGAAGAAAATATTGGCGAAATGGATGTTTTCATTGGTGCTACCGAAAGCTCTGAAACCAATATTATGACTTGTTTGGTTGCCAAATCCAAAAAGGTGAATAAAACAATTGCATTGGCAGAAAATGTTGATTATTCCAAATTATCCCACTCCATAGGAATCGATACAATCATCAATAAAAAACTCTTAGCAGCCAACAGTATTTTTAGACATATTCGCAAAGGAGATGTAGTAGAAATCGCTACCTTAAACAATCTAAATGCTGAAATTTTAGAATTTTCAGTACGCGAGAATTCAAAAATTACACGCCATATTATTAAAGACCTACACTTCCCTAGAGAAGCGACGATTGGTGGCGTAATCCGGAATGGCAAAGGAATCATAGCCTTAGGAGATTTTAAAATTCAAGCCGGTGATAAGGTGGTCATAAGCTGTTTAGCGCATGCGGTTAATAAAGTTGAAAAGTTTTTTGACTAAACATAAACTCGAGCAATAACCATCTAGATTCCCAAAAGGAAACATGAGAAATTTAAACGTAAAGATAATATTCCAAATGATGGGTTTTCTACTCATCTTTAATGGTTGTTTTATGCTTATTTCTGGCGTCCTGTCTTATTTTTATCAAGACGGAGCTACGCAAGGCATTTTTATGGCTGGTATTGTTACGATTTTATCTGGAGTTACATTTCGATTTATCACAAAAGATTTTCGCAAAGAAATTAAAAAAAGAGAAGGGTACTTAGTGGTAACCTTGGGTTGGATTCTCATGTCTGCCTCAGGTAGTTTACCGTATATTTTTTCAGGAGCTATCCCATCTTTTACCAATGCCTTTTTTGAAACTGTTTCAGGCTATACAACGACAGGTGCCAGTATCATGAACGATATTGAAGCCATGCCGAAGAGTATTTTGTTTTGGCGAAGTACCACCCATTGGATCGGTGGAATGGGAATTATCGTACTCACCATCGCTGTACTTCCTTTATTAGGGATTGGTGGAATGCAATTATTTGCAGCAGAAGCTCCTGGTCCATCCGCTGATAAATTACACCCGCGAATTACCGATACTGCAAAACGCCTCTGGTATATTTATCTAGGCCTTACATTTGCTGAAGCGCTCTTTTTAAAATTGGCTGGAATGAGTGTGTTTGACGCTGTAAACCACGCGATGAGCACACTTTCTACGGGTGGATTTTCAACAAAAAATGACAGTATTGCCCATTGGAATGGAAATCCATTGATCCAATATATCCTCACCTTTTTTATGATTCTCGCTGGAACAAATTTTGTTCTTAGCTATTTCGCCTTTAAAGGGAATTTTAAAAAAATATTAAAGGATGAGGAATTTAAGACCTATTTGCTCAATATTCTCGGAATTACCATTATTGTAGCTACCGTAATCTTTTTTAATGCAAGCCTCTCCAAAGAACCAACCACACTGCAAGTATATCCATACCCTATGATTTATGGCGAATTAGAAAGCGCCATCCGTCACGGTCTTTTTCAAGTAGTCAGTATTATTACCACAACGGGATTTGTGTCGGCTGATTATACCTTATGGACCCCCTTTATCACCGTATTGTTTTTTATTTTGATGTTTTTTGGTGCTTCTGCCGGTTCTACCGCAGGCGGAGTGAAATTTGTACGCTACATCATTATGATTAAAAATGGATATCTAGAATTTAAACGATCTATTCATCCTAACGCCATTATTCCAGTACGCTATAATGGGAAGTCAGTTTCTCAAGATATTGTATTTAACATTATGGCCTTTTTTGTACTTTACTTAATTGTTTTTACCATCGGTGCCTTAGTTTTTTCATTCTTAGGCCTCGACTTCATGTCGGCTATTGGTGGTTCTGCCTCATCCCTAGGGAATGTCGGGCCGGCCTTAGGACAACTAGGACCTGTTGAAAATTATGACAGTCTTCCCGATCTAGGTAAATGGTGGTCTGCATTTTTAATGTTATTGGGACGTTTAGAATTGTTTACGGTGCTGATCTTAATCACCCCTTACTTCTGGAAATCCAACAAATTCTAACACACCTACCCAACTCCAATGCGCTATGTCCCAATTTAAGGATCAAATTAATAGAACATTTGAATTAAAAAATCCCCCAAGTAGGATCGTGTCTTTAGTTCCTTCGCTCACAGAATTATTAGTCGATCTAGATTTGAAAGACCAGCTCGTTGGGATCACTAAATTCTGTGTACATCCAAAAGATTTAATTCGCTCAAAAACCGTTATCGGAGGAACAAAACAGGTTCATTTTGATAAAATTCGCAACTTAGCTCCAAGTTTCATTCTAGCTAACAAGGAAGAAAACACACCGCAAATGATTGCTGAATTAGAAAAAATTGCCCCGGTCTACGTTTCTGACATAACCACTATCGATGATATGATTGCATGCATTAACGATCTTGGTATTATATGTAACAGAAAAAAAAATGCACATGTGCTAATCCAAAAATTAACAATAGCCCTCACTCGTTTTTCTGATTTTATACAAACTAAACCTCGTAAAAAGGTGGTATACTACATTTGGCATACTCCTTGGATGGTCGTTGGACAAAACAACTACATCAATACCATGCTGAAACTTAATAAGTTTGAAAACATCATCATTGAGGATCGATACCCTGAACTTTCAATGGAAGCTTTACACAGGGAAAAACCAGATCTTGTCTTGTTATCTTCTGAGCCTTACCCATTTAATGAGACACATCGAGCCCTTTTCAAACCAATACCCACAAATAAAATTATTTTGGTCGATGGTGAATATTTTAGCTGGTATGGTTCTCGGTTTTTAAAAGCCTTAGACTATTTTAAGACCTTACACGACTAATTTGTTCATTCATTTGTTCATAAATCTTTATAAATCAACAAATAAAGAAACAAACTTAGCGTTAAATTAGCAATACCCGAACTAAAGCTCTACCTATGATTCGCTATTCGAAATACTTAATTCCAAAAAATTATATAGGTTTGGCGATTTATCCCTTTATATTTTTAAAAAATAAAACTTTAGCAAACAATTGGGTGTTAATCAACCATGAACGCATCCATTTAAAACAACAAATTGAATTGTGTTGGATCTTCTTCTTTGCCTGGTATTATATAGAATTCCTTCTCAACTTTTTATGGTATTTAAACGGATACAAAGCTTATAAAAGCATTAGTTTTGAAAAGGAAGCATATGCTAATGAAGGAAATCCAAATTATTTAGCAAACCGTAAAGTCTGGGCATTTTTAAAGTACATCGGCTAAGTATATCCGCATTAGATTTTGTAAATTGCGGTCTAAAATTTTTGACCATATATGGAGATTATACAAGCCTATTCCCCAAAGAATAAAATTCGAATTGTAACGGCAGCAGCCTTGTTTGATGGCCACGATGCCGCAATCAATATCATGCGCAGAATTATCCAATCTACTGGTGTTGAAGTAATACATCTAGGCCACGACCGAAGTGTAGAAGAAGTTGTAAACACCGCTATTCAAGAAGATGTAAATGCCATTGCTGTAACCTCATACCAAGGAGGACATAATGAATATTTCACCTATATGTATGACCTGCTCAAAGAAAAAGGAGCTTCTCACATCAAAATTTTTGGTGGAGGTGGTGGAGTCATTTTGCCTGAAGAAATTAAGACATTAATGGACTATGGAATTACGCGTATATATTCACCAGACGATGGACGGAAAATGGGCTTACAGGGTATGATTAACGATATGATTCAGCGGTGTGACACCCCTGTTTTAGGAATCGATAAAACTACGTTAAATCAAGGAATAGTTCCCTCCTTAAAAGAAAAGAATGTTAATACCATCGCACGATTAATATCCTTAGCCGAAAACGATCACACCAATTACACAAAAATATTTACCCCGACAGACAACGACATTCCCGTTTTGGGAATTACGGGGACTGGTGGTTCTGGAAAATCATCACTCGTAGACGAATTAGTTCGACGATATTTGGCTGATTTCCCTAATCAAACAATTGCCATTGTATCTGTAGACCCATCTAAACGAAAAACTGGCGGAGCCTTATTAGGCGACCGTATCCGAATGAATGCTATAAAAAATGATCGCGTCTATATGAGATCATTAGCAACAAGACAATCTAATTTAGCCCTTTCTAAACATGTCAAAGACGCTATTGATATTTTAAAAACAGCTGAATTCGACTTAATTATTTTGGAAACTTCAGGTATTGGACAATCTGATACTGAAATTTTAGACCATTCTGAAGTTTCATTATATGTAATGACTCCCGAATATGGTGCAGCAACTCAATTGGAAAAAATTGATATGATTGATTTTGCCGATGTAATTGCTTTAAATAAGTTTGATAAACGCGGAGCATTAGATGCCCTTCGGGATGTAAAAAAACAATACCAACGAAACCATAATCTTTGGGATAAAGATGTGAAAACCATGCCCGTTTTCGGAACAATCGCATCCCAGTTTAATGATCCTGGAGCAAATACTTTATACCGAACCCTCATTGACAAGCTAAATGAAAAAACAGCGGCTAATTTTAATAGTTCATTTACTTTAAGCGAGAAAATTTCAGAAAAACAATTTATCATTCCTCCAAATCGAACGAGATATCTCTCTGAAATTACAGAAAACAATCGGTTATATGACAAAAACAGTCGCTTGCAAAAGGAAATTGCTCAAAAACTTTACGCAATCTACAAAACCATATTAACTATTGGAGACATCAATTCATCGACAACCATCCTAAGTCATAACGGTTTAGATTTCGATCCAGATTCATACAAATCTTCAGATATTTTAAAGGTTTTACTCGCTGAATTTGATCGGGTAAAATTAGATTTAAACCCGAGAAATTGGGAAATTATTTACCAATGGGAAACTAAAAAAGAACGCTATAAAAACCCCGTCTATACTTTTCAAGTACGCGATAAAGAAATTAATATCAATACCACAACAACGACTTTATCACAATTAAAAATTCCAAAAATCTCCCTACCAAAATACGAAGCTTGGGGCGATATTTTATATTGGAACCTCCAAGAGAATGTCCCCGGAGAATTTCCGTTTACCGCTGGAATTTACCCATTTAAACGAACGGGAGAAGACCCAACGAGAATGTTTGCTGGTGAAGGTGGTCCAGAACGAACTAATCGTCGATTTCACTATGTGAGTTTGGGCTTAGAAGCAAAACGCTTGTCAACAGCCTTTGATTCAGTAACCCTATACGGTAACGATCCTAATATTCGTCCTGATATTTATGGTAAAATTGGAAATGCTGGCGTATCTATCTGTTGTTTAGATGATGCAAAAAAACTGTATTCTGGATTTGACCTAACAAATCCTATGACTTCTGTTTCAATGACAATCAATGGTCCAGCACCAATGCTTCTTGGTTTTTTTATGAATGCCGCCATTGATCAAGAATGTGAAAAATATATCATCAAAGAAGGATTACAAGATAGCGTCGAACAAAAAATTGAAGCAATTTATAAGGAAAAAGGGGTTGAACGCCCTGCCTATCAAGGCCCATTGCCTGAAGGAAATAACGGCCTCGGTCTATTACTCCTTGGAGTCACCGGCGATCAAGTGCTACCAAAGGACATATACGATAAAATTAAAGCAGAAACCATTGCCAAAGTGCGCGGTACTGTTCAAGCCGATATCCTCAAGGAAGATCAAGCTCAAAACACCTGTATTTTCTCCACTGAATTTGCACTTCGCCTTATGGGTGATGTACAAGCCTATTTTATTGATCATAAAGTACGAAACTTTTATTCTGTGTCCATCTCTGGATATCATATCGCTGAAGCAGGTGCTAATCCAATTTCACAATTGGCATTTACATTATCAAATGGATTCACCTATGTAGAATATTATCTCTCACGGGGAATGGACATTAACAAATTTGGACCAAACCTATCCTTTTTCTTTTCCAATGGCATAGACCCCGAATATGCCGTAATTGGAAGAGTCGCTAGAAGAATTTGGGCCAAAGCAATGAAATTTAAATACGGAGCAAATTCACGAGCTCAGATGTTGAAATACCATATTCAAACCTCTGGAAGATCTTTACACGCGCAAGAAATTGACTTTAATGATATTAGAACCACCTTACAGGCGCTGTATGCAATCTATGATAACTGTAATTCGCTGCACACCAATGCATATGATGAAGCCATTACTACCCCTACAGAAGAGTCTGTAAGACGAGCAATGGCAATTCAACTTATCATCAATAAAGAATTAGGTCTTGCTAAAAATGAAAATCCTATTCAAGGCGCATTTATTATTGAAGAATTAACCGATTTAGTCGAAGAAGCAGTCTATTTAGAATTCGATCGTATTACAGAACGGGGTGGCGTATTGGGTGCCATGGAAACCATGTACCAACGCTCAAAAATACAAGAAGAAAGTTTATATTATGAAACTTTAAAACACAATGGGGAATTCCCTATCATTGGGGTTAATACGTTTTTGAGTAGCAAAGGTTCTCCAACGATCATTCCTAAAGAGGTAATAAGGGCTACTGAAGAAGAAAAAAGACAACAAATTAAAGTTGTAGAAAACCTCAACAAAGGCAATGCTAAAGCTGCAGAAGAACAATTGAAATTACTCAAAGAAAAATCAATCCGTAATGAAAATATTTTTGAGCAATTAATGGAAGCAACAAAGGTTTGTTCACTAGGGCAAATTACAAATGCCCTATTTGAGGTTGGTGGACAATACCGAAGAAATATGTAAGCAAATAATCACTTATCCCGAATATACTTCCAGCGTCAGTATATTCGGGATTTCTTGGTTCTTGGCTGTATTGTCAGTGTAATTCTCCCTTCAAAAATACACACCCCTTTCAGGGGCGATTCTTCAACGACTACACCTTATTTATTAACACGACACCCCTTCGGGGACACTGCTCCTATTTAGTATATTTTTTTTTCAAATGAAAACTCAAGCAAAGCAAAATTTCCAGTTATCAATACCCTTTCAGCATATACGATCCTATTCTTTATAAAACTTTTTAAATTCACGTTTTATACCTTGATAATATAGCGCACTTAACGTACTTCTAATTTCATTAAAATTGATTGTATTTGGAGCAAACGGTGCACTATACAGCACTTTATTTGTACCATCCATAAGCAGTACCTTTAAATACCTGTCTTTTACGTGATATGCAAGTAGCGGCCCGTATTCAATTTCATTATTATAACTAATCACCAAGGTTTTTGTACTAATTTCAAAATATTCATTTTCATTATGGATACCAAATTGATCGTCATAAACCTTCCCTTCCAAATATTTTTTTAGAATTTTCATTTCTCTTTTTTCAAGGGATCGCTGGCTGTATTTAATTCCATATTCTGAATGATTATTTACATGAACCATAGCATCTGTAGTAGCTGCTGTAATAACTTTAGTCAACAAAGCACATTCTTCAACAGATTTTATTGAAGTATCTTCGTGTTGAAAAACCGATGTTTCATTAACTTCTATCCCCTTTTGAAACCCTTTCTCTATCCTTGGTAACATAATTACCAGTAGCAAGAGAAAACTATTTATTTTTATATTTACCATAAACTCAATCCTTTATATAGCAACCATAAAGGTAGATGGCTTATTCTTTCAACTCCTGCGGTTTTGCCATAAATAATATGTGGCAAAACCGCAACCAATTGTCATTTTTTTTTGTATATGTCTTTTTATATAGATCTAATGGCTCTATTTTTCATATAACTTTTCCTTTACCCTACAAAATACATCAGGAAATGTCTCCACATTTTATTTATATCCCTCTGTTTCTTCGTCATATTTACGGTAAAAAATTATATTTAAGGCACTGCATAAAATATGAACTCTTACCTAAAAGATGATGATAGTACGTCTGAGATTTATAGTGATTAACTTCTACCCATCTCAAGTAAGTCAACGTCTATAGCGATTACCCTCCTTTATGCAATGGTCATTTAAGACATGAAGTTCTTCAGACAGTACCTTCCTTTTAAGCCAAACTAATAATAATACAGCCACCAAACTCAATTCAAACATAATAAACCATGTATTCGAATAGCCCATTTTTTCAATGAGATGCATTCCACTATTGTGTCCAAAAATATGAGCAATTGAAAATGATATACTGTACAAAGCCATATACTGCCCCTGCTTACCACCTTTCGCTCGATCTATGACAAAGGAATTTGAAAATGGGAACAATATCATTTCTCCAATCGTCATTAACAACATTCCAAGAACTACGATAAGCACCCAATGTCCGAGATTCAACAACAACAAACTAGTGCCCATCAAAACTGCCCCAATAATGATAAACCGTATTTTATGATGCCTCCCACTTTCTAAGGTCTTTATCAATGGCATTTCTAATAAAAAAATTAAAAATCCATTCATTGCCATTAAGAGCCCAATCTCTGATTCTGTCAATTTTATAATATCCCTGTAGAACAGTGGTATGGTAGAAAAATATTGTAGAAATACAAAGCCAAAAATAACCATTGCAGCGAAAAAAATAAAAAATGGAGTATCCTTCCAAACAGATTTAGGATTTTCCACAAATACCTCATCTAATATTCTAGCTGATTTTGGATGTAATACCAACAATAATAAAATAGAAGCTAGTACACAAGTAATTCCATCTACCCAAAACAAACCTGAATACCCCATCTTTGTAATAATGAATCCTCCTACGGCCGGACCGGCAGAAAACCCTAAGTTAATCGCTAGCCGAATTAGGGTTACAGATCTCGTTTTATTTTGGGGTTTACTATAAGCATTCAAAGCCACAAACATCGCTGGTCTAAACATATCTGCGAGGATCATCACCCCCATAACACCTAAACAAAGGCTTTGAAAAGTCTCCAAATATTGTAAATAGACAAACATAAACCCTGCCCCCACTAAGCTGAAAAACATCACTTTATAATAACCAATTTTATCGGTCAATCTACCTCCAATCCATGAACCAATTACAGAACCTATTCCGAAAGCAGACATCACCCAACCTACTTTTCCGAGCGAAAATCCCATATGTTTAGTAAGGTAGAGCGATAAAAACGGAATCACCATAGTTCCTGCCCTATTTATTAATGTAATAAAAGCCAGCCACCAAACCTCTTTAGAAAGCCCATCAAAAGTTCCTAAATAGGGTTTGATGATGTGTTGATAAATATAACGAATGAGTTTCATCTAAATAGGATATTAGTTCAATGACAATAGATTTAGTTCAAAATAAAAATCCCGGCCAAAAGCCAGGATTATTTATGATTGATATTTGTTATATCGATATAACTACATTAAATAATACGGCTCGTGTACCTTTACCTGGGTACAAATCCATGATGTTTTATTTACGGTAGTATATCTCATGATCATTTTATTATTAATGAGAATCAAAGCTAAAAAATAAATATTAAAATAAGCGGTATTAATTAATTATATTTGAGACAAATTTATACAAATGCAAAAGCGATTAGCAATATTAATGTTGTGCATAACCAGTTTCGCACATTGCCAACAAACAGATTCAAAATCAGCATTCTACAAGGACATCAAGGCCTACCAAATGAAAATGAACGCTGATTTTTCAGCAAAAGAAACTTCCCCTTTACCCGAAAAAGATCGGAAGTCATTTCGGAGCTTAGACTTTTATGAGCCTTCCGAAAAGTATAAAATAGAAGCCGATTTTACAAAAACAATGGGAGCTAGGGCGTTTAAAATGCAAACGAGTACCAACCGTACTCCAATGTATCAAGAATATGGCACAGCGAGTTTTAAGCTAGACGGTAAACAACTTGTCCTTCACATTTACCAAAATATTGAATTGATGAGCCAACCGGAATATAAAGATTACTTATTCATCCCATTTAACGATTTGACCAATGGCGAAGAAACCTATGGTGGGGGAAGATACCTCGAAGTATCCCTCCCTGTAAATGGGAAGATCACACTAGACTTTAATAAAGCCTACAACCCATATTGCGCATACAATCACAAATATAGCTGTCCAATTCCTCCCAAAGAAAATAATTTATCCGTAGCTATCAAAGCAGGAGTTAAAGCCTACAAAAAACCTAAATAAATGGATGTATATGACGATATTGAACACAGCGCTAAACGCCTTAAGAATTTAATTCACCATACACCCATACTCACTTCCTCGGCCATAAATGAGATGTGTAAGGCAACCTTGTATTTTAAATGCGAAAATTTTCAGAAAACAGGGTCCTTTAAAATGCGTGGCGCGAGTAATGCCGTATTACAACTTTCAAAAGAACAACAGAACCGAGGCGTAGTAACGCATTCTTCTGGGAATTTTGCACAGGCGTTAGCCTTAGCCGGAAAAAAATCGGGATGTAAAGCCTATATTGTGATGCCTAAAAATGCTCCAGACATCAAAAAAGCAGCAGTCAAAGAATATGGTGGAATTATAACTGAATGTGAACCTACTTTAGCCGCTAGACATCATACAGCTAATGAAATTCAACAAGAAACAGGGGCTACATTTGTTCACCCGTATAATGATTACAATGTGATACTAGGCAATGCAACGGCAGGAAAAGAATTGCTAGAAGCCTTTCCATCTATTGAGCGTATTGTAGTACCAGTCGGAGGTGGTGGACTTGTCTCAGGGATTGCATTAAGCGCCTTGTCTTATGGCACTAACCCTACCGTTTTCGGAGCAGAGCCTGCAAACGTCGACGATGCGTTTAGATCAATGGCTTCTGGGCATATTGAACAAAACGCAACCACAAATACGATTGCTGATGGTCTAAAAACATCCTTAGGAGATATCACTTTTAGTTTAATTAAAACACATGTAACTGAAATTATCCGCGTAAGCGAAGAAGAAATTGTTGCCGCTATGCGTATAATCTGGGAACGATTAAAGATTATTGTAGAGCCGTCAAGCGCAGTGAGCTTGGCCGCAATTCTAACGAATAGCGCAAAATTTAAAAATCAAAAGGTCGGTGTATTACTCTCTGGCGGAAATATAGACCTTAAAAAGGTTCCTTTTTAAATTAGAAAATACAATTTAAAAATTTTGAAATCGATACAATAAGGCAATTTTATTATATTTGTTTAACCCAATTCACCATCTGTTACTTTTACAAAAACAGTATAATCGTATTTAAAACACCATATGAAAAAAAAAATACCTATACTTTTTTTCTTAGTTCACCTTGCAGCATTTTGTCAAACCCCGACAGAAGTTTATGTTTTCGATTTCACCTTTAATGATAGTATTCAAAAAGTAGAAAATCCAATCAATATTTCAAATAATAAAGGATATGATAATCAACCTTCTTTTTTGAATGATGGAACGGGAGTACTATATACCTCAACGAGAAATGGGCAAACAGATGTGGTTCTCTACAATTTAGAAAATCACACGAAAGCATGGTTAACAGACACCCCTGGGAGTGAGTATTCTCCAATCCAAACACCAAAAAAAAAATATTTTACGGCTATTCGACTAGACAATGATGAGACTCAACGATTATGGCAATACTCTTTTAATCGTCGAAAATCTGAAATTTTACTTCCCAATTTAACCGTAGGGTACCATACGTGGTTCGATAAAAATTTAGTCGCTTCCTTTATCCTTGGAGATCCATCTGTCTTAATGGTCTCTAACCTCAAATACGATATTAATTATCCTATTGATAAAAACATCGGACGTTCTATTCATCGAATTCCATATACAGACCTTTTGAGTTTTATCAGTTTAGAACACGGTGAACCCGAAATTTACCAGATTAATCCTATTACAAGCGAAAAGAAATACATTGCAGACCCTCTACCTGACTCTCAAGACATGGCTTGGACTCAAAGTGGTATTTTAATTATGGGAAAAGGTGATAGTTTATACAAATTGGTTTTAAATGACAAACGAGAATGGGTAAAATTTGCTTCGTTAGCCGAATTTAATTTAACAGGAATCACACGACTTGCTATAAGTCCTCATGGGGATAAAATTGCCATTGTTGTTGAAGAGACAAACTAAGCGCATAGTAAATTCACCCGGACACAACCGTCAAAATTCATCATTTTTTATGTATTTTTAACACATGAAGTTATGGCAATTTATTGAAACAAAACTCTCTACAACGGGCGCAGTCTATTTAATGTGTGTAATGCAACACCAGGGGAGTTCTCCAGGTCGACAAGGCTTTAAAATGGCTGTTGCCACTGATGGAGCCATTTTTGGTTCTATTGGGGGAGGCGTAATGGAATACAATTTAGCTGAGCAATGTAAAACGCTTCTAAAATTAAAACAATATAATTCCTTTGCAAAAAGACAAATCCACAAAGGGACTATCACACATGGCTCCGGAATGATTTGCTCAGGAGAGCAAACCGTATTATTTTATCCTATTCTCATTGAAGATTTACCCACCGTTAAGAAAATCAAAGAATCTTTAAAACACGGAGCCACAGGGCTACTTGAATTACATCCAAATCGCCTTAAATTTGAGCTCACAGACGTGCAATTACCCCCTTTCGACCATGCTTTCAATAGTGAAACAGATTGGTACTTCAAGGAGCTATTAAATTTTAGAGAAGTTGTCTATGTTGTTGGTGGTGGACATGTAGGCTTAGCAACTTCAAAATTATTAGTACAATTAGGCTATTATGTTATACTCTATGATAACCGCGAAGACCTGAACACCTTTTATGAAAATACATTTGCCAATGAAAAAAAAATAATTGACTATCGTCAAATTTCAAAACATATTACAAATCCAAACGCAATTATTGCCATAATGACAAACAAGTATACAGACGACAAAATAGTTCTGCGAGAATGCATACGAATCCCACATCAATTTTTAGGAGTCCTAGGAAGTACCGCAAAACTCGATCTTATGTTTGATGTATTAGGCAAAGAAGGGGTTAGCAAAGAAGAATTAAATAAAATTCACGCCCCAATTGGTTTACCGATCCGAAGTCAAACCCCAGATGAAATTGCCATAAGCATTGCTGCCCAACTCATATCTCTACGTCCTCTTCGGCGCAAAATGATTTAAAAGTTACCTACTATAATTAGGAGATTCTTTAGTGATCATTACATCATGAGGATGACTTTCATTAATTCCTGAAGAGGTAATTTTCACAAACCGACCTGTTTCCTTTAAGGTTTCAATATCTTTTGCTCCACAATAGCCCATTCCCGCTCTAAGTCCACCAATAAACTGATGAATACTCTCAAATAAATCGCCCTTATAAGGTACTCTACCAACAATTCCTTCTGGAACTAATTTTTTAATATCATCTTCTACGTCTTGGAAATAACGATCTTTAGATCCTTCTTTCATCGCTTCAACAGACCCCATCCCTCTATAAGATTTAAATTTCCGTCCTTCGTAAATTATCGTTTCCCCTGGAGATTCTTTGGTTCCTGCTAATAAAGAACCTAGCATAACCGTATCTGCTCCTGCTGCAATGGCTTTCGGGATATCACCGGTATATCGAATACCTCCATCAGCAATCACCGGAACTCCACTACCTTTAATTGCGTTGGCTACTTCTAACACCGCCGAAAATTGAGGAAAACCTACACCTGCTACTACCCTTGTGGTACAAATAGACCCGGGTCCAATACCAACCTTAATAGCATCTGCTCCGGCAGCTACCAAATATTTTGCTGCCTCTGCCGTTGCAATATTCCCTACAATCACTTCCAAATCTGTGAATTTTGCTTTAATTTCTTTAAGGACATTCACAACGCCAATCGTATGACCATGCGCTGTGTCAATAATTACCGCATCAACTCCCGCTTGTACTAAAGCAGTAGCACGTTCTGTAACATCAGAAGTTACACCTAAGGCAGCGGCAACTCTCAACCGACCTAATTCGTCTTTATTGGCAATTGGTTTCTGTGTAAGTTTAGTGATATCTCTAAAGGTGATTAATCCGACCAACTTGTACGCATCATCTACAACGGGCAATTTTTCAATTTTATGATTTTGCAAAATCCCCTCTGCTTCGGCTAAAGAGGTTCCTTTACTCACAGTAACTAGATTCTCACTAGTCATAACCTCCTTTATAGATCGTCCAAGGTCTTTTTCAAATCTCAGATCACGATTCGTCACAATCCCCAGTAATCGTCCGTCTTTTGCAACGATTGGAATTCCACCGATATGATGCTCTCGCATACATTGTTGAGCATCACCTACAGTAGCTTCTAACGAAAGTGTTACTGGATCAATAATCATTCCTGACTCTGCTCGTTTTACCTTTCTCACTTCTGCGGCTTGCCGCTCAATACTCATATTCTTATGTAATACACCAATCCCACCTTCTCTAGCAATAGCAATAGCCATAGCCGATTCAGTCACGGTATCCATGGCTGCAGAAACAATAGGAATATTAATTCTTATCTTTTTTGTAAATTTTGTTTGAATATTGACTTCTCTTGGAAGTACTTCTGAAAAGGCCGGAACGAGTAGTACATCGTCGTAGGTTAATCCTTCTCCAACTATTTTAGCATTGTGAGCAATCATAAGGCAACTAACTTATCAATTAATTGCATGCAAATGTAAGACATTAATATTTAAATTAAGGTCGATTATTCATTAATATGAAATCTATCCACAGCTAACTGTTTTTTTCCTAACAAACCAATCATAAAACTTTTTTATTGACATACGGTCGCTGTAAGTTGCGATATCACCATTGAATAGGACTTAAATTATGACGTAATAAATAAGCATTGGTTTGACTAAAATGTTTATTTCCAAACCAAAACCCTCGGTTTGCACTTAGTGGAGAGGGGTGCCCACTAGTCAATACCAAATGTTTCGTTCTATCAATTTTGGCTCCTTTTTTTTGTGCGGCATTTCCCCATAACAAAAAAACTACGTGTTGTTTTTGATCAGAAATTAATTTTATCACAGCATCAGTAAAAGTTTCCCATCCTTTTTTTTGATGTGACCCAGCCTTACCTTCGGCAACCGTAAGTGTAGCATTGAGTAGTAACACACCCTGCTCAGCCCATGAAACTAAGGATCCATCGGTACTTTTCGTACTGGGGATATCCGAAGCCAATTCAATAAAAATATTCTTTAAGGAAGGTGGATGTGGTTGATCTTCAGAAACTGCAAAACACAACCCATTCGCCTGACCCGCTCCATGGTAAGGATCCTGTCCTAGAATAACAACTTTTAAATCATCCAAAGCACAACGATTAAATGCAGCAAAAATAGCATCCATGGGAGGAAAACAAGTTGTTTCTCTATACGCATTATCCACAAAAGTAGCCAAGGCTAAAAAATAGGGCTTTGAAATCTCCTCTTTCAATAAATCTCTCCAAGCTGGACTAATGTCTACCTTCATCATAGCTGTGTATCCTTCGTTTTTCATACTTTTGCAAAATGAACTTAAGTTCGTATCGGAGCAATAAAAAAATGAATTATTGCACAACCTTTAAAAACCAATTGAGTTCAAAACAAAGATACAGTATTGAGCACAAAAATTACGCAAAAGACATTAAACGATTTAGAGTTTGAATCCGTTTTAGAGAAGATAAGCTCCTATGGTCGCTCGAGATTAGGAAAAAAAGCGATACGCGCTATTCGTCCGATACAACAGCGTATTCAACTTAAAACAAATCTCTATCAAACAAATGAATATTTATCATCATTTGAAAATGAAAACAGTATTCCATTAGGCGAATATGAGGATATTTCATCTGCTTTAAATCTATTAAAAGTTGAAGGTAGCTTTTTAGAACCAAAAGATTTTTTACACATCCGTTCTGTTACATTAGGGGTATATGAATTATTGCGATTTTTTAAAAAATTTGAATCATATTATCCAAATTTATACAAATTAGGTGCTGAATTGACCTATGAAGAACAAGCTGTAAAATCAATTGACCTAGTCATTAATCGCTTTGGGGAAGTCTTAAGTACAGCAAGTCCTGAATTGAAAATTATTCGTAAAGAACTCAATACGGTACGGGCAAAATTAAGTACCAGCTTCGACAAAGCACTAGCTCATTATTCAGCACAAGATATCTTAGACGACATAAAAGAGTCTGTAATTGACAATCAACGCGTATTAGCGGTTCAAGCCAAACACCGAAAAAAAATCAAGGGTTCTGTGTTAGGAGGCTCTAAAACAGGGAGTATCGTATTTATTGCCCCTGAAGCCACCGTACAATTAAACCGGGAATTACAAAATTTACTCGTTGAAGAAAACGAAGAAATTGTAAAAATCCTAAAGCGATTAACCAACGATATTCGCCCCTACCACCAGCTGTTTCAAGCATATCAAAACTATCTCGTTGCTTTAGAAGTTTTCGCTGCAAAAGCGAAGTATGCCCTACAAATTGGAGGCCTTCTACCACGGATAGCAAATCAGAAAAAAATATTTTTAAGAGATGCTTACCACCCGTTACTTTTAGAAAACAATAAGGCAAAAAACATCACGACCATTCCACAGACTCTGGATCTCAACAATGAACAGCAAATCATTGTTATATCTGGACCAAATGCTGGCGGAAAAAGTATCACACTAAAGACCATTGGACTTTTACAGGTTATGATCCAAAGTGGAATCCTTATTCCGGTCCACGAACGCAGTGAAGTCTATTTCTTTGACACCATCCTAACAGACATTGGAGATAACCAATCTATTGAAAATCAGCTTAGCACATACAGCTATAGATTGAAAAACATGCGTACCTTTTTAAAGAAATGCAATACGAACACACTATTTCTCATTGATGAATTTGGTACCGGTAGTGATCCCGAATTAGGTGGGGCACTAGCAGAGATTTTTCTAGAAGAATTTCATAAAAAAGGAGCATATGGTGTAATTACTACACACTATGCAAACTTAAAAGTATTAGCTGACGAGCTCGATAACGTCACCAATGCGAATATGCAATTTGATGAAAAAAGCTTAGAACCCTTATTTAAACTATATATCGGACAAGCCGGAAGCTCATTTACTTTTGAAGTTGCCCAAAAAAATGGAATCCCCTTCAGCCTGATCAATCGCGCCAAAAAGAAAGTTGAAGGTGAGAAAATACGATTAGACAAAACAATTGCAAAACTCCAAAAGGAAAGAAATGCGCTGAGAAACAATGCATTAAACCTAGAAAAAGAACACGACAAAACAAAAGAGTACTCAGAAAATTTACAACAAAAAGAAGAGAAAATTCAAGAAAAGCTTGAACGTTTTCAAGAATTATACGAGCATCAGCAAAAAATGTTAACCCTTGGTCGAAAAATAAATGAGTTAAGCAATACCTATTTTCAAACAAATAATAAGAAAAAATTAGTAGCTGATTTTATGCGGTGGATGACTATCGAAAAAAGCAAATACCTAGAAAAACATCCTAGAAAAAAAGCGACGCCTAAAAGTAAAAAAGAAACCACGAAGAAAAAAGAAAACAAACTGGCAGAAGTAAAACTAGAGGTAGACAAGGCTATTAAGCAGAATAAACGCATTCAAGAAAAACGAAAATCACCCCCTAAAAAAAATGTTATTCCGTATACCTTTAAAGTCAATGATCGTGTACGCCTACAAGATAGTAGGTCAGTAGGAACCATAGACAAAATAGAAAAAAATACCGTCACCGTAAATTACGGTAAATTCACTACTCAAGCAAAGTTAAACCAAATTGAGCTTGTTGAAAGTTCTAAAAAATAACACAACGCCACGCTAATTTTCATTCATTATCAATTTGCGCAGCCAACCACAACACACTAACTTTTCACCAAAAAAACACCTTAAATCCAATCAATAACACCTTCATTACTTCACACTAAAATATTACAAAATTAAATCATTAAAACGCTTAGCGAAGCGACTATTCTCATAAATCAACCTCTACAATTGCTTGATTACGCATCTTCATAGCGTTTCATTTCACGGTCATAAAAGACAGAAGCTTGCTCTATCAAATCATTAATTTCATTGGTCAGGGCCGTTTCACTATCTCCTTGTACATCTTCCAACCACTCAATTTCATCATTTGCTAAATTGATAATAAACTGTGGGTAATCTGTATGAATAATAAATATATCTTCAGGAAAATCTGTATTATCTCCTAATAAGAATTTTGGTAATTTCATAGTTATATCTGTTTAAGTGCAGTATAAATTTTTTCTCCAACTTCACTGCCATAAATTTGTTCCGTATAATCGAGTTTCGCGGTTTCAAAATACGCAACCGCTTCCGTTATTTTTTGAGTATTCACACCTGCTAATCTCGCAAACCCCTTTTCAACTAACTCAACCCATTCTGTTTGCTCTCTAACAATGACACATGGTTTACAGTTAAAATAAGCTTCTTTTTGCAATCCGCCACTATCAGTAATCACCAATTCACATTGGTCTAACAACGCCAACATATCAAAATAACCCACGGGGTCAATCATAACAATTGATGGGTTAAGATTAAACTTTTGCAATTGCGCTTTGGTCCGCGGATGCAATGGCATCACCACGGTATAAGTTTCCTGCAATTTCTCCAATGCCGAAAATATATTTTCTAAACATGCCTTATCGGCGGTATTTTCTTGGCGATGAATAGTGGCAAGCACAAAAGGTAACCGAATCTCAGAATGATCTTTTAAAAGAGTCGTTACCTGCAATGCAATGGGTTTAAAATTAATAACCGCATCTTTCATGATATCACCACAAACCACCATTAACTTCGGCTGTTTATCTAAGCCTTCCCGTTTTAAATTGTCAAGAGCAGTATTCGTCGGGCAAAGGATAAGGTCAGAAACTGTATCTGTTATAATTCTATTAATTTCTTCAGGCATATCTTGATTAAATGAACGTAACCCTCCTTCAACATGTACCAATTTACAAGGCCATTTAGCTGCAGCCAAAGCACCTGCCAAGGTGGAATTTGTATCCCCATAAACGAGTACAATATCTGGACGTTCTTTATCTAACACAGCTTCTATCCCAGTCAACATCTCACCCGTCATTTGAGCGTGATGTTTCCCGTGAATTCCCAAATTATACCTAGGCTTTGGTATTTTCATCTGCTCAAAAAAAATCTGACTCATATTATCGTCAAAATGCTGACCAGTATGTAACAATATTTCTTCAAATTCCCCACGCTCGAGTAAAATTTTACTCAATACGGAAGCTTTGATAAATTGGGGTCTAGCTCCTAATATGGTCAGTATTTTTTTCACTTCGAATATGCTTATTTAAAAACGTTTAACGCGACAAATTCACCGGGTCGGCGTCGTACACAATTTACGGATAATTTGTGCCAAGGATTTAGTTAAATTCTTTCGATGGTATTGATCAATCGATGTACTTTTCAAACACAATTCACCCTGTCTAAAAAGTTCAAACCACGCCATTAGCTTCGTTTCAATAAATTTTACATCATCAAACCCAACAACCGCTCCTGCCCCTGTATTTTCGATAATCTCGGCCAAGTCTCCATCTTTTGGGGCAATGGCTAAAATAGGTCTTTGAGCTTGTAAATATTCAAAAACTTTACCTGTTATTATCCCCTTAGCACTAGGAACGTTGTTTACCGCCAAAATTAAAACTTGAGCCTGCCGTTGCAAGCGTAGCGCCTCTTGATGCGTCACGTAAGGAATAATCGTCACATAAGGCATCAGCCCATAACGCTTTATGCTATACACCACCTCAGGAGCTATTTTACCTATTAATTTTACACTAAAATTCTCTGCAAAATCCGTTTCTTTTTTACAAAGAGCTTGCAATGCTTTCCACAGGGAAATTGGATCTCTATCGGCATTTAGCATTCCAATATGCACAAGGCTAAACGACGTATCCAAAACCAAATCACGACCCAAATGAATATCGTCAAACCCATTCGTAATTACGTCAATTTTATCGGTAAAAGGTAAATATTGCTCTTTCATATAATCACCAACAACCAATACCCTATCGGCAGTTTGTAAAACCCCCTTTTCTAAATATTGATGTTTTTCTAAGGCTCTTTTTGAAAGGGGTAACTGATGAAAATAATCAATTTGAGTCCATGGATCCCTAAAATCTGCAATCCATTTCACGCCTAAATTTTCCTTTAATTTTTGCCCTATGAGATGTAAACTATGAGGAGGCCCTGATGAAATAACCAAATCAATCTGATGGGTGAGTATATAGTCAGTCAAATAACGAACAGATGGCTTAATCCAAAATTTACGTGCATCTGGAATAAAGTAATTTGCTCTTATATAAAGAGCTACTTTACCAAAAAATGAGGGTTTCTTAGCAATAAATCCAGCACTAATCGAGGATGATTTTTTAAAAAATGCCAACCAACGATTTGGTTCCTTTATGGGTTGCTTTAACACTTCAATTTCTTCAGGGATTTCTTCCAACAAACGCTCGTCTAGGATAGGATATTGAGCTTGATCAACCGTGTACACAACTGGTTCAATGTCAAAACTAGGTAAATATTTTACAAATTTCAACCAGCGCTGTACGCCTGAACCACCGGACGGAGGCCAATAATATGTTAAAATTAACACTTTCAATTCACCAGTTGTTTATATAATGTCACTAATTTTTCACCTTCTCTCTCCCAATTTTCACCTTTTTCCGCTACAGCGATAAACGCATTACGAGCGCGAGCAATGGCCTTTTCGGGATCTTGATACACACGCACAATAGTTCTAGCAAAATCAAACGCATCACTGGCTTTAAAAACATAACCCGCATCATACGTTTTGACTATACGTTGCAACGGGGTACAAGAACTCACAACCAGAGGCCTTTTACTTAACATAATTTGAAATAATTTATGTGGAATAGTATGATCCGTATGGTCATTACTGTGATGAGGTATAATATTAACCGCTGATGAACACATAATAGATGCTACTTCCTTAAAGGGTCTTTGTCCCGCAAAAACAACACACTGTTGAAGGTTCAAAAGATCTACTTTATTTTTCAAAACAGCAAGTACATCAGGATGACCACTCCCTACCAAGAACAGTTTTGCATTAGGAATCGTCTTTTGTATTTCTGGCATCGCTTCAATCGCTGTATCTAACCCACGATGGGGACCAAAACCACCAACATACGTAATCGCAAAATCACCGGGTTTAATCAAGTCCTGTGCTTCCAACTTTTCATAGTTCCTTACAAAGGATTTCTTTTCCATATTAGAAACAACAATCAATTTAGATAGGTTCACTGAAAAATTTCGAATTAACTTTTCCTTCATTTCTTCCACCACACAAATAACTACATCGAATAATTTAACGTACTTTTCCTCTTTTCTTCGCCATTTCGATGGACGCATAAAAATGGAATTTTTAAATTTAATCAAACGATTACTTCTCCATAAAAACCATGTTTTCAAAGCTTCTGGGTAATTTTCATGTAAATCCAGAACCATCGTACGATGCTTAGTCTTAAAACGATAGACCGTCCCTGCTAAAGGTAAATCATGTACGTGTATTGCAACTACATTTTCTTTCTTTAAGATGGATCTTAAAGGGAAATAAAAAAATAAATTGATATTAAATATACTTTCAAACATATCGTGAACTCCCTTTTTAAACGTAGCATAGTGGTTGCCAATCCGTTTAACTCGCACCCCGCGTACTACTTCTTCCCTAGGCAAACCTTTTTTTTTAGGACAAACAACTAAAACCTCAAAACCACTTGCAACCAATGTTTCTGCCTCCTTTCGAACGCGTATATCTTCAGGATATGCTCCGTCAACAACCATGCAAATTAGGGTATTCATAAGGTCTGTTTTTCAGCATAAACGGCATAATACCGCGGTGTATATTTTCTAAGAATCGGTCTAAAACCCACTTTGTTTATGGGGCTTGTCCATTTCTCCTTTTCTTTAATTTGCCACCCTGATTTTTCAAGAAGCCAATCAAATTGCCAATCTTCAAATTCGTGATAATGTCTATCCCAAGGGTCTGTTTTGGATCTATAAGCGGACGCAAACCATAATTTTAAAGGAACTGTCGCAATTAATTTTGGGGCTCCTATTGCGCTAAGCACATTAAATGGAGCTACTAAGTGTTCAAAAATCTCAAAGGCGGTTACCGCATCTACTTGATGCTCCTTTACAATTTCTGGTAAAATATCGAGATCTTCTCCTTGGGTATTGATCACCGTATAACCGTGTTGTTCCATTATTTCAGAAAACGGATTCCGTATTCCTAAATCTAAAATGGTTCCTGATTGGGGCATCACTTTTTTAAGGAATTCTATCGTGTGATGGTACCGTTTTAAGGGAAGTTCTTTGTACATACTATGGGGATTAACGATTTTTATTTACGGTAAGCAATTCTTAATTCATTCATTAGATACATAATTCAACAGTCAAAGAACCATTAGTAATCGGCCTTATTCTTTAGGTTCTTGATTTCGTTTATCTAGGAAGAACCATCCCAACGGGATTAAAAACAGCAATGCATAAGAAATCAAGGTAATGGTTGAACCTGTTTTGATTACCCTTGGCTCAAATTTAAAGACGACTTGATGTTTTCCTGCTGGCAAGACCATTGCTCTTAAAACATAATTTGCCCGAATATGAGGAGTTAATTCCCCATCCACATACGCATTCCAACCTTCTTTATAATACATATCTGAGAATACAACCAACTGTTCTGAACTAGCAAAACTTTCGTAGATCAATTCATTCGGTTCATAATGAGTCAATTTGATCGTCGCCGTACTATCTATTTCAAACTGATCTTTTTTTACAATGGGTTTAAACTCATTATTTACAACCACATCCGTCTTTGTTCTTAATCCATCTAATGCTTGAATTTCTTCATCCGCTGTATCAACAAAATGAACAGAAGTTACAAACCATGCATTTCCATTTGCGTCTGGATTAAGCTGAACACGCTCTACAGGCGGATCTACTTGATTATCTGTAAAAATAAAATATTTTGTATTGAGCATTGCCAATATTTCCATATTATTCTTCGCGATATAATGCTCATATAACTCTTGATATCTTCTCGGTTTTGCGGCGTGATATCCACCAATTGAATTGTGAAAATACGATGTACTTCCATCGTTAAATGGATCCACATTAAAATTCATCACCCTATAATAGGTGGTATCCTGGAGAATAGTTTTATTAATTTCAGAAGCAACATAAGGTTGTTCTACTTTCCTTTTAGCTACAAAATTTTCCGTATTAACATAGCGTCTATCCACTCCAACTAAATCAAATAAAATCAAAACAACAAATCCAATAAACACTGTTTTTCTACTTAATTTAGCTTTCATAAAGCCCCATAGTAATCCAGCCGCAAACAAGATTAATAACAATGAACGAACACTGTCATTAAAAAAAATGCGTTTTCTATCTTTAATAATTGTATCAATAAAGCCGGGGAAATGCTGGTTAATACCCTGAAGTTGTTGATCTCTAAAGCTCTCGAAACTAAACAAACTCGTACCGAAAAGCACAAAGAACAAAACCACGCCCCCTACACCAAACGCAGCCCATTTTAATTTTTTTAAATCGTCCTTTTTGAAACTTTTTGTCTTTAAAAATTGATTCAATGCTAATATCCCTAAAAGAGGTATTGCCATTTGAGCAATTACCTGAATCGAAGTTACGGCTCTAAATTTATTGTATAAGGGTACGTAATCAATAAAGAAATTCGTCAGTGCTGGGAAATTTTTTCCCCAACTTAACAGAATAGAAAAAATCGTAGCTGACAATAACCACACCTTCATTCTTCCTTTTACAAAAAACAGCCCAAATACAAATAAAAAGATGAACACAGCTCCAATATAAAAAGGTGCTTCTACAATAATTTGATCTCCCCAATAACCCGGGAAATTTTCTGCATAACTCTCAGCTTGTTTTCTTCCTATTTCTGGTTGTGCATTTAAAAACTCAAATAAATCAGCTTTAACTCCAAGGTCTTCTCGATTTCCACCTCCGGTAAATCGAGGAATCAATAAATTAAAGGTTTCCACTTTCCCATAACTGTATTGGGTAATGTATTCTCTCGACAAACCTGATGGAATTTCTTTTTTTGGCGTTCCCTCTGGCGTAATAGTCAACTCACTCTTGGCTCGTGTACTATGTGCAGCATATTCTTTGGTTGCTAGTAACGAGGTTGCATTTACCCCAATAGCAATAACTAAGGCGGCAAAAAGCACTCCTACGGACTTAAAAAATTGAGCAAGTGTTTTTTGTTTAAAAGCATCAATCATAAATACGATGCCTAAAATCAACACCATAAAGAGCAAATAATACGTCATTTGTGGATGGCTAGCGGTAATTTCCAAGGCCATAGCGACTGCGGTTAATATAAATCCGCCAAAATAATGCCCCCTAAATACGGTAATAATACCCGCTAAAACTAATGGCATATAGGCAATTGCATGGGCTTTAGCATTGTGTCCTACCCCTAATATACTAATCAAATACGTAGAAAAGCCAAAACCTAAAGCTCCTAAAATGGCTAATTTCCAGTCGACCTTAAGAACCATTAACAAAGCAAAAAAACCAACAAAATACAAAAACAAATAATCTGCAGGTCTTGGTAAAAATCGTAATACACTATCGAGTTTCTTAATATAATTATGTGGATAATACGTACTCAATTGATACGAGGGCATTCCTCCAAACGCTCTATTAGTCCAATAGGGCTCTTGATGATGTTTCGCTCTATAATCACTAATTTCTTTAGAGACCCCTTTGAAGTTTGCAATATCATTTTGAAATAGTTGTTTTCCCTCCAAGACTGGAGAAAAATAAGCAATAGCAACCACCACAAAAATAAGTAAGGCGGTAACGTAAGGTACGATCTTGTCTTTCATATAAATTAATCTAAGTCTTCGTAATCGACATATTCACCAACATTATCGTTGCTTTTCACCTGTTTAGGTGCTTTGTCAATTACCGTTTCACCTTCTTTAAAATTGGGTTGTTGAGGCGCTTGCCTTGGTTGTTGCCCATACTTTTGCTCCACCTTTTGCATCATTTTCTTGATAAAAATTGGAAACACCAGTCTGCCTATAAATTTTACAACGTAATAAATTAGTAAAATAATCAGTATCGTTCTCAGAAAACTCATCAGTCCTGCTTCTTGCATTAAATTAAATTGTTAAAAAGTATTTTTAAAATCTTGTTTCAAAAGTAACAATTTGATTGCAACTATCGCGTTAAGTATTAGATAAAATCGATTTTAAAAAGGAAGAATTATGCAAAAAATTGGCTGGTTAGTAGTGTCTTTATTATTTTATCAATTGTCTACAGCCCAATATACAGAAGTCATCAATTCTAAACGACCAGGATTCTCAGATGGACCTTACAGCGTTGGAACAGGGGTTTACCAAGTTGAGTCAGGGTTCTTTTACAAGCACGTTGGAAATTATTTATTCTACGATGCAATGGAAATGGAAAACATCAATTACAATGCAACCGCTTATGGAACCAATTTCACGTTTAGAACAGGACAATTCTTTAGTCGACTAGAATTCAATGTAGACTTAGATCTTGGTTATGAAAAAAGAAACTTTACACGACCTACTCAATACAGTGAATCTTCTTTTGGTTTAAGTAAATTTACCCTAGGTGCCAAGTATTTAGTATACAGCCCAACTTATACCGATAAATCTAAAGAAATTAGAAGCTGGAAAGCCAAAAACAGGTATGATTGGAAGCGACTTATACCTGCAGTTGGTATATATGCGGGATTAAACACCAATCTTTTAACAAAAATGCATCGAAATCCCGATGGGATAAGCCCTCGTTTTGCCCTCTTTACACAAAATGATTTTACAAATAAATTTGTTTTACTCACAAATTTTATTGCAGATAATATGTTCACAGATGCCTCAGAATACGCGTATATTCTCACCGCCACATATTCATTGCAAGACCGAATTTCTGTATTTATTGAAAATCAAGGATTTTTTAGAACAAATGTTCCCAATGACTACCAATACGGAATTGGTGGAGCCTATTTACTCACCAAAAACCTACAAGTTGACGCTTCCTTTAGATATATTAATGACGAACGCGGTGACGACACATTTTTTGGAGGCGTTGGTTTTAGCTGGAGGCTTGACAAGCATGTGGATAAATATAAAATAATCGATTCTAAAGGAAATTCAGCAAAAAATCAAAAAGAAGGATTTTTTTCACGTATTTTTGGGGGTGGAAAAAGCCCAGAACTGCGCAAAGTTAAAACGGTTAAAGCCAAAAAACGCAAGATAAAAGAGATTAAACCGAAAAAAACCAAAGAACAAAAAGCAAAAGAAAAAGCATTGAAAAAAAGTGCAAAACAAGCAAAAAAAGATCTTAAGAAAAAAGAAAAGGACGCAAAAAAAATATGAATCCCCTAAAAATGTTAGCAGATGATTACTGTTAAAGAGGTAAGCAATAAAAATGAATTAAAACAATTCGTAAAATTTCCTTTTCAGATATATAAAAACAATCCTTATTGGGTTCCTCCTATCATTAAAGATGAAATTCTCAGCTTTGATAAAGAAAAAAACCCAGCTTTTAAATCGGCTGATGCCCATTTTTTGTTGGCATACCGAGAGGGGAAAATTGTCGGACGAATTGCTGCCATAATTAATTGGAATGAAGTTAACGATCAGCAACTAAAAAAAATGCGTTTTGGTTGGTTTGATGTGATTGACGATATTGAAGTTACAAAAGCCCTGCTCTCTGAAGTAGAACAAATAGGTCTACAAAATAATCTCACCTTTATTGAAGGCCCTGTTGGTTTTTCAAACTTAGACAAAGTAGGCGTACTCACAGAAGGGTTTGATGTCCTAGGCACCATGATCACAACCTATAATCACGCCTATTATAAAGTTCATTTAGAACAATTGGGATATCGCGTTGAAAAATCCTTTCAAGAAAGTAACTTTTCTTTTAGCGATGTTCACCCAGAAACATTTACAAAAGCAAATGACTTAATCAAAAAAAGATATGGCTTAAAAACCCTTACTTTTAAAACAACTAAAGAGGTTATGGTTTACGCCGATCGAATGTTTGACCTATTCAACAAAGCCTATCGGAAACTACCTACCTTTGTAGCGATTAACGACATACAAAAAGCCTATTTCAAAGAAAAATACATCAGTTTAATAAATCCTGAATACATTGTCTTCGTTGAAGATAGTAAACAGGAATTAATTGCATTCGCCATTGTGATGCCTTCATTTTCAAGAGCATTGCAAAAAGCAAATGGCAAATTATGGCCAACCGGTATTTTCCACTTATTAAAGGCTAAGAAGAAGAGTAAGGATGTGATTTTTTATTTAATCGGTATTGATCCAGAATATCAAAACAAGGGAGTTACTGCGGTCATATTCTCAAAATACTACGAAGTTTTTAAGAGAAAAGGAATTCAGCGTTGTATTCGAACTCCAGAATTAGATGACAATCATGCAATTCATAAAATTTGGAAACACTTTAATCCAAAAATTCACAAACGTCGTTGTACTTATCGAAAGGATTTGACTTAATTTGACCTCATACTAACATGCAATTATTCTACAATCCATCCCTTACAATAGACAGTCAGCACATTACGTTAGACAAGGTTGAGAGTAAACATATGATTAGAGTCTTGAGAAAAAAAACGGGTGATACCGTATTGCTAATCAATGGAAAAGGACTTTTATTTACCGCCGAACTCACCGTTGCAAGTGAAAAGCATTGCGAACTCGTAATTCATTCTTATGAACAAAAACCAAGTCCATCGTACACGCTTCATATTGCCATTGCGCCAACCAAAAATAACGATCGTTTTGAATGGTTTTTAGAAAAAGCTACTGAAATAGGAATCCACGAAATTACCCCACTCCTATGTGATAGATCTGAACGAAGAATTATAAAAATTGACCGTTTTGAACGGATTTTGGAATCCGCCTTAAAACAATCCTTGAATTTTTATATGCCCAAATTAAATCCGCTAACCGCTTTTGATGAGTTTATAAAAAATCATCAAGGCTGCAATCACTTTATTGCACATTGTGAAGATGACGCTAAAAGCGCATTGAGTAAAGAAATTAAAAGAGAACAAGACATGGTCATTTGTATCGGTCCTGAAGGTGATTTTACACCCGCTGAGATATCGCTCGCCATGCAATCTTCTTATCAACCAGTAAGTTTAGGAAATAACCGACTCCGCACAGAAACTGCTGGAATTGTAGCCGCACATACCATTGCGTTAAAAAATGAATAAAAAAAAGCATTGTGAATTATCACAATGCTTTTTTTATTTAATAGGTCAAAATTAGCTTTTTCTCGCTTTGATATTTACTTGGAATTCAATTTCATCATTGATAAACTTATCCTTCAAATCATCGAAAAATTTTCCGGATTTATATTTAATATCCCATTCCGTTCTATCAATTGTAAACACCTCACTATTTAAATTCACCTCATCTCCGTTTACGGTGATTGTTGCAGGAAATTCAATATTCTTTTTAATATTTTTAATCGTTAAATTTCCTTTAACTATGGTTTTACCATCACGTTCTTCAACACCAGTAATTGTAAAGACACTAAATTTATGATTTTCTACATCAAAAAAATCACCACTTTTTAAATGACCAACTAGCTTCGCATTGTCTCCCTCATTTTCAATATCCAAATTCTTAATGCTATTCATATCGATAACAAAATTACCTGCCGCTAATTTACCATCTTCTAAACCAATCGTACCTTCAGAAAGTTGAATTGTACCATTATGTTTTCCTGTTGGTTTAAACCCTTCCCAAGCAAGCGTAGAATTATCAGTATCAACGGTATACTGTACCGCTTCATTAGAAATTTCAGCCGCATTTTTAGCTGCTCCAGCTTCGGTTTTATTTTGATCTTTTTTACACGCAACAACGGCCAATGCCATAAAGGCAACAATCGCTATTTTAAATACATTTAATTTCATGTCTATTTTTTTTTAGAATTATTCACGAAAATAAGAAAATATAAGGACATAGAAAGGACTAATTTCCATTGTCGGCGGTAGAATCAATATCAACAATAGAACTCCCCACAATCTCTGCCCTATTTACAAATTCACCACAAAAATTTACTGTAACTTCATAAGTTAAATCAATATAACTACCACTACTCAACGTATAGCCTGTTAAATCCCATTCCAAAACGCCTGTTTCAGAATTAAAAGTAACCATCCCTTGTGCAGTAGTAAAATCAGGATGGTCATAGGTGAAATCCTCAGGAATAATATCGCGAACAATAATTGAAGTCACATCCACACTACCTTGATTTTTAATTCTCAACCGAAATGAAATTTCTTCTCCAACAACAGGAGTTGAATTATTTACTCCTTTTGTCAGTTTTAGGTCTCCATTTAAATCAGCATCTCTAAAATCAACATCACCTGCTCCAATTGCATCCCCGTCTATATCTGGCAAAATAACAGACCCTACCAATACATTATCAATAATTCCTCCTGGATCGGCAAAACCTATAGTGGTATCAATAGTATTATCTAAGCCATCTTCATCATCGTCTGCATTGCTCAAGGTTATTCCTGCTTCTATTGTATCACTTACTCCATCATTATCGGCATCTAAATCGGTAAAATCAGGATTGTCCATTCCGTCTGTATTTACTACAGCGATTCCTTTACCAGAACCTGGACTAACTTCATACGCATCATCCAAGCCATTTAAATCTGTATCAACTAAAGTGGGTGGTATATACCCCACCGTAGAAAATGCTTCAACATTATCAGGAATACCATCTCCATCACTATCTAAATCTAAGTAATTTGGGATCCCATCCTCATCTGTATCCTCACTATGACAAGCAAACAAGATTAATTCAATCTCATCTCCACCAGAACCACTCCCATTTACTTGGGTAAATGTCAAGGTAAACTGATCCACATACCCTTCAATTTGTAACGTCCCCGCTGCTGTTCCTTGGCGATCATTTTCTGAAGATTCAGAAGTATAGGGCGAATTCGCGCTCGTATTTAAATTCCCTCCTACATCCTCTACGGTCGTATTTGAACTTAAAAAATCTTGAGTCCCTGACAACTTATGCCAAATAAGCCCTCCTTGCAAGGTGATTCTAGCAGAGTTTTGCTGTTCCCCACTAAAACTTCCAATCCGATCAAGATGAAGAATTGGATCCTCAACTTTCACTGGATTTCCGAAGGTGTCCTCAAACGAAATCGTCAATGATGAATTCCATGTATACGTCCCTTCTAACGATTCATCTCCCGTCAAATCTTCAGACCAAAACCCTGTACCACTCCCATTGAAATTTCCTGAAGTAAAGTTATGTGAAGACGTCGTCGTTGCTCTCGCAACGACGCCATTCCCAAAATTATATGTAGCTGTTGTGCCAATAACCGTCCATCCTCCGGACTGTTCCAATGAACAAACACCTTCATCAACATCCAGTATGCCATCATTATCATTGTCAATATCTACATGGTCAGCTACAGAATCTCCATCGTGATCGTTGAGCGATCCATTAATTGCCCAAGGCGAAAAATCACTTACATTTGAAACGGCAACTTCATTTGTTATTGGCGAATGAACCGACGTCTCCATCAGTTCCCAGACATCGGCTACATTATCATACCTCGTTGCTATAAAATTTTTCTCACCCTCCTGAGGTAATTCATTTTCTGAATATGTAAATACCAGGTTCGCCGTACCATCTTCTGTTTTATCCAATTGCCAAAATCGCGTTACAGCTATCGCAGAAATATCAACACCATCACTCCTCATCAATGAATTTACAGGATCTGGCAAGGTAGGATAAGGTGTCATGTCAGCCCCCGCACGAAAAGTGGATAGGGTCACCAATCCTAAATCTCCAGCAGCCCGTTCAACAGCAAATGGAATAGATTCCCGTAAACGCGTACCAAAAGGAAAAACATAGGTAGCACCTGAAGGTGAGGTTTGCCAACTAACCTTACTTTCATTAAAAATATTTTCACTAATAATCATCCCTGTAGAAAAGACAATAGCATTTTCATCACTATTACTCACATTGAGCGTATGATTGTTTAGATCGAGCACCGATCCGTTAAGGTTCAAAACTCCAGCGTTAGCCCCCGACAAATCACCTCCAACCGTGGTATTAACATCAAGATTCAATTGATTTAAATCTAATTCCAAATTGTAAAATACTGTAGCACCAGTGCCTCCAATTACAATAGGATCTTGTCCCGAAGCATTAAACAGAACTGTTCCTTCTGAATCCCCAGTAAACCCTCGATTTAACGTATTATTATACCAACTACCATCAATACTAATTAATCCTGTATTGGCAATTATCCCATTATTTGTTAAAAATAAATCCCCCTTATCAATTCTTAAAACTGTATTTTCAGTAATTGTTAGGGTTACTCCATTAATATGGAATCCGTCCTGCGCCATAAGAATATGGACAAAAAACAAACAAGCTATTACTAAATTTTTTTTCATCAACAACGTATTGCTTAATTTTTAACGTGCCTCAATAGAAGTCAATCCAAATGAAGCACCTAAGGCTAATATTCCTGGAGAATTAGCAACAAGACGTAAGAGCACATCACCTTTTGCATCGGGATCAATTGTAAACCAATTGGAAACGTGAAAACCAGTAGAAGAAATTAACATTACGGGACCATTATTGGCTGCATTTACCTTCGCCCAGGTAGCTCCATTATCAGTTGAATATTCTAAAGCAAGTATCAATTCTCTTCCAAAAATAGAAATTGAAAATGACGAAATATTTGTCATTATTCTTATTTCAGAAGCCTTCGTAAGGTCCATTTTAACCCGATTATAGCTAGTTCCAAAAAATTCTTCTGGCGTATTTGTTGCAATACCTAACCAAGTTGAAACGATCCCATTGGCCAGTATCGTTTTGGAGTAATTCCCAACACTTGGAGGGTTATATAAGTCATAGGAAACTCCATCTATAATCACAATAACATTCTTCGTTTCCGTATTATAAACTAACAACCCATCAGCAGGATCTACAATATCCGCTATTTCCATACTTGTCATGCGAGGAATGAGTACTCCCGCTTTATTAGAGACAATATCGAGCACTGCAGATGGATCTGTAATGGTCGTGTTGATACCCACAGATTGTGCATAAATAATGCCTTGATAAAAAAAATAAATTAAAAAAATAGAAATACGAATGATTGCTTTCATCGAAAGCTCTTTCTCCTTATTCATCATGATTTGTGTTTAGCTGAAGTAAATGTAAATTTTGTAAAATTTATTTTGTTGCGGTTTTACCACAAAATATTTCCGTAAAAACCGTAACAGATTAAATTAGGATGACTCCCTAATCATAAGTACGTATTCAATATATTTTAATAGATTTGTAAGCACGTCGTTCAAATTAAAATGAAAAAAGCAATACTCCTTTTACTAGTTTCTCTCGGGCCAATACTTTCGGCACAACAAGTGGCAATTTTAAAGTATGGTGGAGGCGGCGATTGGTATGCAAACCCCACTGCCGTTCCCAATTTGGTAAAGTATTGTAACGAACACATCCAAACCTATATCGAGGAAAAAATAGAAACCGTTGAAGCGAGTAGTACAGAGATTTTCAATTATCCAATTGTATTTATGACAGGTCATGGAAATGTTTCCTTTTCTGCAGAAGAAATTGACGGCTTACGCAAGTATTTATTAGCTGGTGGATTTTTACACATTTCTGATAATTATGGCCTCGATAAATACATTCGCACTGAATTAAAAAGAGTATTTCCAAATTTAACGCTACAGGAAATCCCCTATGATCATCCGATTTATCACCAAGATTATAATTTTAATGGGCTTCCAAAAATTCACGAACACGACGGGAAACGAGCGCAAGGATTTGGGTTATTTTACAAAGGGCGTCTAATCTGCTTTTATGATTATGAATGTGATTTAAGTGATGGATGGGAAGATCAAGTAGTTCACAATGACCCTCCAGCACTCAGAGAAAAAGCCTTGCAAATGGGAGCCAATTTAATAGCCTATGTATTTAAGAATTAGTGACCCTTACATATTGGATAATCTTAAGATTAATTTTGACACAAACGGATTGTGGTTGCTAAATATTACGTTAGCAATTATCATGTTTGGTGTTGCACTTGGCATTACCCTAGATGATTTTAAACATTTATTTAAACGTCCAAAACTTCTTTTTACAGGGATAGTTTCTCAATTTGTTCTTTTCCCTGCAATAACCTTTGTACTTATTTATTTGATAAATCCGTTACCGAGTATTGCCCTTGGAATGATTATGGTTGCCGCTTGTCCCGGGGGAAATATCTCTAATTTTATGTCACAAATGGCAGGCGGAAATGCAGCACTCTCAGTGAGTCTAACTGCTTTTGCGACTTTAGTTGCTGTATTTATGACCCCAATCAACTTTCATTTTTGGGGTAATTTATACGGTCCCACTTCTGAAATTCTAAAAGAAGTTCAATTAGACCCTTGGGCGCTTGTTAAACTAGTATCCTTAATCTTGGGCGTACCCTTAGTAATTGGAATGTTTGTTCGGCATCACTTTGAACAAATAGCAGCCACCTTATCAAAGGTATTAAAACCACTTTCATTTGTCATTTTCCTAATCTTTATTGTCGTTGCATTTTCAAATAATTTAACCATTTTCACTACCCATATTCACTTTGTATTTATGATTGTTCTTTTGCATAATTTTGCAGGTTATATTGGGGGATTTCAATTTGCAAGATTAATGGGACTTTCAACTAGAAACAGAAAAACCTTAGCCCTTGAAACTGGTATACAAAATTCGGGGCTTGGACTCCTTCTTGTCTTTGATTTCTTTGACGGTTTAGGTGGTATGGCTTTGTGTGTTGCTTTTTGGGGAATTTGGGACATCGTATCAGGGTTACTATTGGCTAGTTATTGGTCTACTAAAACACAAAAAATCATATCGAATTGAAGCGACTTTGGTATCATATGAACAGAGCATTTATTGCTGTAGGACTCTTATTTTTTTATAAAAAAATAATTGTAGTTGGTAAAGAAAACATTCCTAAAAAAGGAGCCGTTTTACTCGTGTCTAATCACAAAAACGCCTTACTAGACCCATTGCTCATTGCCACGCATACATCGAGAAGCTTACACTTTCTAACCAGAGCAAGTGCCTTTAAAATACCTTTTGTAAAATGGCTACTCTCTACAGTCAATATGCTACCCATTTACCGTATGCGTGACGGAAAAGCCTCATTAGCAAAAAATGAAGCCATCTTTAATTATTGTTTTAACCTACTTCACAAAGGACAAACCCTACTGATATTTCCTGAAGGAACGCATGATATTAGACGCCTTGTACGCCCTTTAAGTAAGGGATTTACACGAATAACATTTGGAGTCTTAGAAAAACACCCTGACTTACCCTTATCCATTATTCCTGTAGGACTCAATTACAGCGATGCCCGTCTCTTTGGCGAATCTGTATCTATCCGATTCGGAGAGCCAATAAACGTAAATAACTATTATCACCCTGAAGACCTAAACAACGCAGCTCTTACCCTAAAAGAAGTCGTGAGTGATGCAATGAAAAAACTCACCGTTCATATCCCAATGGATACATACGATGAAAAATTAGCTTCTCTTGGAGATGTAAATTTTTTAAACCCAGATGAAATTAATGCCAAGCTTCAATCAAATCAACCCATAATACCAGTTCAAAAATCCAAAACCAATCGGATATATCCCATTCTTAAAGGCCTTGTTACCATAAACAGTATACTCCCAATGGCAATCTATAAAATGATTGAACCCAACATAAAAGAGCCCGAGTTTATAAGCACCACTAAAGTAGCCGTTGGATTAACAGCCTTTCCTCTATTTTATACCCTGCAAGCTTTAGTCGTAGGATTCTTTTTTGGAAATACAGTTGGCTGGAGTTATGGCATATTTAGTGTATTGTTAGTTTGGCTAACTGCCAAATCAAAATAAGTCAACAGAAAATACTTAATTTTCCAACTTTTTCTCAAAACGCCTCTTGGTTCGACCAAAGGAATTGGACTCCCATTCGGCATCAAAATCTTGCCAAAACACCCGTATCTTAATTCCTGAATCTCGATAAATTAAAAAAGTGATATCCTCGTATTGGAAATAAACATTATTGTTATCTGAATCTGCAGATAGGTATTTTGCATTGCGTTCTATTTCTTCATTGAGTTTCGTTAACATCTCAACAGCCGCCTTTCGAGGGAGATTTTTAAAGGCAAATGCTTGATAAAAAACCCCCGAATTATCCCAACGATTCCCAAAAAAACCAAGGACTAAACCGTCTAAATTTTTTTCATGACAAGCATAGGCTAATGAAATTAATTCTCCTGAGGAAGTTTCGGCCAAGGCATCTACATTAAATCGAGTCACCTTCGTATCAAGCCCTATAATTTCCTCCATTACAAATTCTTTAGCTTTATACAAAGCTTTGTCTTTACTGAATTCACGGGCGTAATAAATTCCAGTTGTATTGATAGTTTGGGCAAATATTCCCAAAGAAAAAAAACAAAAGAGTACGGTTAAATGTCGCATATAAGTAGGTTTAGCTATTTTCCTACAACGGCATCTTGAATAAATTGTTGTATAACCGTTCTAGAATTCTCACGGACTAATTTATTATTTGCGGCATTCGGGTATACTCTATTCGACAAAAATACATAGACTAATTCAGTCTCTGGATCAGCCCAAGTATAGGTCCCTGTATATCCACTGTGCCCAAAACTTTTAGAAGATACACACCCACAGGTTGCTTTTTCACTTTCACTAAGTTGCGGTTTGTCAAAACCTAAACCACGCCTCACTTTATCTTCTTCATAATAGCGATGATTAAAGGTATGAATTGTTGTTGGCTTGAGGTAACGTCTTCCTCCATAATACCCTTCTTGCAAATACATTTGCATCATTTTAGCAACATCATTGGCATTAGAAAACAACCCAGCATTCCCATTTACACCACCAAACATAGCTGCTCCTTGATCGTGCACATACCCGTGTAATAGTTGATGTCTATAATAGGTGTCAATCTCGGTAGGCACAATAATTTTAGGAGAAAATCTATCTAAGGGATTATAAGTAAGCGTTGTCGCACCTAAAGGTTTAAAAAAACGATCATTTACTAATTTATCCATCGTAGTATGATATGTTTTTTCAAAATAATCTTTAAACAAATAAAATATCATTCCACTGTATTTATACCGTAGCGTAGGGTATAATGAGGTTTCAGCTATCTTCGCAATCATCGTATCCTTATAATCAGTTCGCATATACAAATTACGAGCTACTTTAACATTGAACTTTGGAGATCGCTTAAATTGATAGTATTTTTTTGAAGGTTTATGTGTTATGGAATCGAGCGTTTCTCGATAATATGGAATCCAGGCCTGTAACCGTGCGTAATGGGATAAAGCAGCTTTTAAGGTAATATTTTCCTTGTCGGTAGATTTCATTACTGGGAACAACTCACCTAACGTTGTTTCAATATCAAACTTACCTTCCTCCTCAGCCATCATAATTAATGGTAAGGCGCCAAGAATTTTAGTCACTGATGCAATATCAAATAAGTGATTGTTCTCTACCTTCGTGATTCCTTTAGCCGTGTGATATCCAAAACTTTTTCGATATACAACTTTTCCTTTTCTCGCTACTAAAATTTGAGCTCCAGGGGCCATCCGCTTATCAATAACAATGTTAGCTAACGAATCAACCTTCGCTAACCTTGCACTACTCATTCCAACCTCTTCTGGTAAGCCATAACTCAACCGATAGAGATTTGCCGAATTTAAACCGCTTCCTACTGGAAAATCTTCATTTATTGAAACGGGAATTCTACCTTTCATCGAAGAGGCCCCGAAAATTTTTTGTGCTGAAATATCTTGTGCAATTTCACTGTTTTGATACGAAACGATTAGTCCATCAATATTTGCAAACGACTTAATGTCTAACAAGCTATACGGGCTAGCAAACACATCTAAAACTACTTTTTTATTCCGGGCAATTTCCTGCAGCCAAACCAATTCTTCTGTAGAAAACTTAAACCCTTTCCATGCTGTTTCATTAGATTTATGATATCCAATAATAACCGTATTGTACGGTTTTAAACGTTCTAATACAACATCTATAGTCTTCCCTTCAACAACATCCACTTGGGCATAATCTCTTAATCGATTTACAAAAGTGTCATTATCACTATCACCCAATTTAACATAGGCAATTTTAGCCGATACCAAATCATTAATTGGAAGCGTTTTACGATCGTTTTTTAGCAAGGTAATGGAGTTATCAACTAGTTTTCGATGCAGTACTTGAGCCGATATTCCGGTCAAATCCGCATGTAAATTAACCGTATCAATAGGCCTATAATACTTAAGTCCAGCCCAATACTTTGCTTTAAGTATTTTTTGCACTGATTCATTCAAACGTTCTTCTGTTAATTTTCCACTTTCAACAGCTTCTTTCATGAATTTTATGGTAGCTGGAATTTCTTGAGGAATTAATAGCATGTCATTTCCTGCTAGTATGGCTTCTAAATTTATTTCTGCAGAAGATGAAAAATTGGCCGCCCCCTTCATATTTAGTCCATCCGTAATAATCAAACCTTCAAATCCCATTTTCTCTTTGAGAAGACCCGTCACGATATTTGGCGATAACGAAGACGGCAAACTCGTGTTTGGTTCATAACTTGGCACACTCAAATGTGCAGTCATGACAGATGCTAATCCATGTTTAAACAATTCTTTATAAGGATACAATTCTACAGAATCTAACCGCTGTTTACTAAAGGGAATTGTAGGTAATGTTTTATGCGAATCAGCATCTGTATCTCCGTGTCCAGGAAAGTGTTTTCCACATGCCAAAACATCTTGACTTTGAATTCCTTTGGTAAATGCAACCGCTTTTTGCATTACATTTTCTCGATCTTCTCCAAAAGAACGATTTCCAATAATCGGATTTTTGGGATTGATATTTATGTCAGCTACAGGAGCAAAATTAATGTGAATACCTACTCGCTTACAATGCTGACCAAGCATTCGTCCAAAGTCTTCAATTAATTCATTGTCTTGAATAGCGCCTAAAGCCATATTCCAAGGAAATCGATATGTATTTTGTAAACGCATATCCAGTCCCCATTCACCATCAAAGCCGATCAAGAGCGGAATTTTTGCAATGGATTGATAATGGTTATTTAATCGTATCTGTTTATCAGGTGTTCCTTGCATAAAAATCAGCCCTCCAATTTCATATTTTTTAATCAATTTTTCGATCTCATGCTTATGTTTATCATCTCTATTTGAATAAGCTTGAACCATAAATAATTGACCAATTTTTTGATCAATACTCATCGTTTTAACAATACTATCTACCCAAACTTCCTGCCCATACGTATCCCTTTTCAACAAGGGATCCACTTGTGCTCTTACACAAATTGCACTTAATAAAAAACAAATCGAAAAAACTAATTTCATATTAAATAGAAGATTCTGTTTTAAAATATTTACACAACCAACTGTCTTTCGCAGGGATTATCCATTGCTTTTCGAGGTCTCCTTTCTTTGTGATCATATTGTTAAACACCAACGTATTCTCGGTCACTTCTTTTCGAACGACCAGCTCCTTAAATTTTGGAACCGATACTGTATACACCTTATCCTCTTGAAGGTAGGCTATATTGAGTTTATTAAAAAAATCAACATTCAACAATTGACCTAATGCGCTCACCGCTCTCACCGAAGAATCAATACTACATCCTGATGCACCTGTAAGACTTTCATCTACAGCCAACACCAAAAATTGATTATAAGCCAAATTCATTGATACATTAATCTCTTCACCATGACTTTTCCAAGTAGGCAAAAAAGCATTCATATGGCTTTTTACCTGTTGTACCTCATCTCGCGTTAACGTTCTATTTGCTTGATATATCCATATTCTCGAAGTATCTGGGAGTTTGTTAAAATCTATCAGCATATTATTCTAGTTTATTATTCAAACTTCGCAATTTAATTGCAGTCAATACTTTTTTAGTGTACAAAGGAAAATCTGCATTTTGAATCCATGAGAAATACCCTTTATCCTTTTGTAATACCTCAACTACTTTCTTACCTTTATATTTACCAAATGTAAACACTTCATCTCCGTCTTCGTCATAGGTGATAAACCCTGCAAAATCAGCTCTTTTCGTATGAGAAGAAAATTCATGTAAAAAATTCACATCGTTTTCTAAATCTTCATATTGATCTAATTGTGCTTTTAAAATTTCGTAGGTCGCAAAAGTATCTGCTTCTGCAGAGTGTGCATTATCTAAGTTTTTATCACAATAAAACTGATAGGCAGCACTTAAAGTTCGCTGTTCTTTTTTATGGTAAATAACTTGCACATCAATACCTACCCTATTTTTCATATCAAAATCTATGCCTGCTCGCAATAATTCTTCTGCTAATAGTGGTATGTCAAATCGGTTTGAGTTAAACCCTGCAAGATCACAGCCTTCAATAAGCGCATTAATTTCTGGAGCAAGCTCCTTAAAAGTAGGTTCGGTAACAACCTTTTCATTCGTAATTCCATGAATCGCAACAACCTCCGGAGGGATTTCCATTTCGGGGTTAACCAACCATGTTTTACTCTCTTTGTTACCGTTAGGATAAACTTTTAAAATTGAGATTTCAACAATTCTATCTTTCGCAATATTTACACCCGTCGTTTCTAAGTCGAAAAATACGATAGGTCTTTTTAGTCTTAATTCCATAATTTGATTAAAAAATCAAAGTTACAAATTAGCTATAAGAGACCCTCTAATTTAGGGTAGAGTTACAAACAATCTCCTTAATTTATTAACGGATAGCTCGGTTATTAAAATTCGCGATTTACATCAAATCCCTCAAGAAGTTCAGCAACACGTTTAATAAATGTACCACCTAAAGCTCCATTAACCACTCGATGATCATAAGAATGCGACAAGAACATTTTATGTCTAATACCTATAAAATCACCTTCTTTTGTTTCAATAACAGCGGGTACTTTCCGAATTGCTCCCAAGGCCAAAATAGCCACTTGAGGTTGATTAATAATTGGAGTTCCCATAACACTTCCAAAACTTCCAACATTGGTTACGGTATAAGTTCCTCCTTGAACATCATCTGGCTTAAGATTATTTGACCGAGCTCTTGTAGCCAAATCATTGACTACCCGTGTCATACCAACCAAATTTAGTTGATCTGCGTTTTTTATTACCGGCACAATTAAATTACCATCAGGTAATGCAGCTGCCATCCCTAGATTGATGTTTTTCTTTTTAATGATTTTATCTCCGTCAACACTGATATTAATCATTGGGAATTCCTTTATAGCCTTCGCAACAGCTTCCATAAAAATTGGCGTAAAGGTTATTTTTTCACCTTCTCGCTCAAAAAATTTATTTTTAATTCTATTTCTCCAATGTACAATATTAGTAACATCTACCTCAATAAAAGATTGAACATGTGCTGATGTTTGTACAGAATCAATCATATGATGAGCAATTAATTTACCCATTCTTGTCATCTCAACAATTTCATCTCCTCCGCTAACTGACACTGGAGCACTCACTGGTTTTTGAGCGGTCTCTTTCAAGCCTGCAGACGGTAATACTCCCTGATTTGTATTATTTTGTTGTCCAGTCCCTCTATGCTTTAAATAATTAAGCATATCGTCTTTTGTCACACGACCATCCTTACCTGTCCCAGGAATTTGCGCTAACTCTGCTTCACTAATCTGCTCTTTTTTAGCGATGGTTTTTACCAATGGTGAATAAAATCGAGTATTTGTAGATTTTATTTCAACTGGACTCGCAGCTGTGACTGCTGCCAACGGTTTTTCCACTTCTTGAAGTACAGACGGTTTGGGTTGAGATACCGTAGGTTCTGATTTCGAAGAGCTCGTTGATTTAGATTCACTATCCCCCCCCTCAACTTCAATAATCGCTAAGGTCTCACCTACTTTTACCACATCATCAACCTCAAACAATCGTTCAATCAAGACCCCTTCAACTTCACTTGGAACTTCTGAATCTACTTTATCAGTTGCAATTTCTACAATCGCCTCATCTAATTCAATGGTGTCCCCCACCTCTTTCAACCAAGACGTTATCGTTGCTTCAGCAACACTTTCACCCATTTTAGGGAGTTTTAATTCAAATTTTGCCATGTGATGTTGAGTTTTTTTTTAAAGCCGCAAGTTAAAAAATTATAGAATGCAAAAGGAATAAATTTCAACCAGTCAAGTGTAAATTTTAGACTATTCACAATAAATAGCAGAGAGTCGCAAAAAAATTAATTTATTCTCAATTTTAAAGAGTAATTTTTAGGAATAATTCAAAAATAAAGATCGACAATCAGAAAGTCGCCCTACTAATTTTTAACATTTAACTCAAAAAGCTCCATATCCATAGGTTGCCCCTCGACATCAATATGTGAATTTTCAAGGGTTTTTACCCATCGAAACCCATTGTTCTTCGCCACGTTAATACTCGGGTAATTTTCAACATGCGCAATAATCTGAAAATTACATATTTGCAAATATTCTACGGCCATTTCTACAAAAACACCAACAGCTTTTGTAACCCATCCTTTTCCCCCAAATTCCTCACTTATACAATAAGCAAATTCACCTTGCCTTTTCGCTACATCCAAATTCTTAAGGATAATCAATCCAGCAATTTCATTATCATGAACCGATTTAATCGCAAGCGTATAATTAATCCCATTAGACCATTCTATAGATTTTGTACTGATGTAAATCTCACTCCCATATAGATTTGTGTTCTGCGCAAGGGTAACGGGTAAAAATTGTTCAAATCGCTCCCTATTCGCCAACATCATTTGATTCAAACTACACGCATCTTCCTCGCGTAACCTAACTAGACTAAAATCAACTCCGTGATACTCCATCCGATATTTACGCTTGCATTGACTTATTAATTTTTTCTATGGTACTAATAGATGCAGCTGTTACCGCCAAAGGCAAAACGATAATAAATCCAACAACAGGAATCATCAAAATCAACATAAAACCAATTCCATTTCCCAACGCCAACCCTCTATTTGACTTTACAAAAAGAACACTTTCTCGGTATGTATAATGGCGCTCCAAAGTGTAATCCATATTTCCAAATCCTGCAAAATAACCCTGAACAATAAAAATAAGCGTTGTAGTAATAGGTGTAAACAAAGGTACTAATCCAATCAACAACAACGGAATAGTCACAACTAACTCCCTTACAAGATTACGTACATTTATACGAATTCCTCTCCACAAAAGCGTCAAAAAACTTGATGAAACATGCAAATGTTTCCGATCTATCCCCAACATATGCGCCTCTATTTTTTCAGACACGGCACTCATAAAAGGCGCTGACAACGCCATGACAATATGTTTATACAAGATCAACCCTAGACTCAAAACAACAATCCCCCCCAATACACTCCCAATCGTTAAAAAGGTTTGACTCCCCCATTCCCATGGCCATATTTTACCTATATAAACCCCAATATTATCCGATAAATTGTAGGCCGCAACCCCTAATCCAATAGCTGTCAAAATACTAATCAACATCGGAATCATAAAAAAACTCCACAATCGTAAATCAGACATCATCCGAAAAGAGAGTCCGTAGGCCTTAAAACTAGTAAGTACGTGTTTTAACATCAGTTGCTTTTGGCAATTTTTCTATATAGACTAATTCGTTCCCTACACTATGGATATCTGCAACAAATTTAATCATCACTGCCGACTTCATTTTATCTTTTAACAAAGATATAAATTCAGCTTCTTGAAAATCAATGTGCTCCTTAAAAATTTGCCGGCCAATAGCATTATTATGTAAATCCATCGCTTTAGCTAAAGCCGTATTTGGCGAAAAAATCTCATGCCAATTTGTAATGTCAGTCGCCCACTGAATTAGCCTCTCATTTGATCGTGAAAACACTTTACACCTCACAATAATTAACAAATTCCACAATGCATGTCTAAAAGCATTTGTTCTATTATTTTTATGATGTAAAGTACCGTAATATTCATTACATAGTTTGACACAGGTACGCGTAGCAATCAACGTAGGAATAATAAAAAGAGGATTTTTAAGACACAACAAAAAGAGGTTCCAGCTATTCTTTCTATTAAATAATTTAATGAAATTCCAAATATTCATGTAGCAATCATTTTATCAGAACCCCAACAATAACCTGTAATTAGACACTTCCCTACCCTCCATTTAATGAGTTTTCAAAAGGAATCCGATGTAATATGCTCCGCCCCAAGGTAACTTCATCTGCATATTCCAATTCATTTCCGATTGATATCCCTCTAGCAATGGTAGAAATATTGAGATTTAAATCTTCAATTTGTTTGTAAATATAGAAGTTTGTAGTATCACCTTCCATGGTAGGACTTAGAGCGAAAATAACTTCTTCAATAGTTCCTTGCCTTATTTTACGAACCAAACTATCAATGGTTAAATTATGAGGACCGATACCTTCAATAGGTGATATTTTCCCGCCAAGCACATGGTAATACCCTTTAAATTGAGCCGTATTTTCTACCGCCATCACATCGCGAATATCTTCAACCACGCAGATAAGTTTCGCATCTCGATTTTGATTTGAACAAATTTCACACAATTCTTGATCAGAGATATTGTAACATTGTTTACACAACTTTACTTCCGCTTTTAATTGTCTCAACGCAGTCGTTAAATACTCCGTTCGTTCTTCTGGCTGCTTCAAAAGATATAAAACCAACCGCAATGCAGTTCTCTTACCAATACCCGGCAATTGAGACACCTCATTTACTGCATTTTCAAGTAATTTTGATGAGAAATTCATACCGCAAATGTACTTAAGATTTATAAGAAATATAATACGATTTCTCAAAATTAAACCCCGCTCAAAATGAGCCTATACCCCCCTTCCGAAAATCTCAATCTAACACAACAAAACTCTTTTTCACCATACCAACAAAGAAGAAAGTAAAATTTTAAGGTAAAATCCGAGGTAAATCATATATTCGTGTTTAAAAATTAACAGCAAATGCAACCAATCCATATTGCCCTCTTAATCCTGGCCTATTTTGGAGTCCTCATTTTTATTTCATTTTTAACGAGTAAGTCAGCAACAAATGACACCTTTTTTAAGGCCAATAACAAATCCCCTTGGTACATCGTTGCATTTGGTATGATTGGCGCCTCTTTATCTGGAGTAACATTTATCTCAGTACCCGGTTGGGTAGAAGCAGACGCATTCTCGTATATGCAAGTAGTTTTAGGCTACATTATAGGATACGCAATCATTGGACTCGTTCTAATGCCACTGTATTACCGGTTAAACCTGACTTCTATATACACCTATCTCCAAGATCGTTTTGGCCAAAATGCATACAAAACTGGATCCGCATTTTTCCTACTCTCAAGAACAATTCAAGCATCTTTTCGATTGTTTCTGGTAGCGAATGTCTTACAATTAATTGTCTTTGACATGTATGGAGTTCCTTTTTGGGTAACCGTTTTAGTTACCATATTACTAATTTGGCTATACACCTTTAAAGGAGGTATAAAAACCATTGTCTGGACAGATACACTACAGACCTTATTTATGCTCATCGCAGTTGGGGTATGCATATACAGTATTTCAGACCAATTACACATCGGCAACTTACTCAATTATGTGGCCGAAAGTGACTTTTCGAAAACCTTCTTTTTTGACGATATAAAGAGTAAAAATTATTTTTGGAAACAGTTTATTTCAGGTGCCTTTATTGCGGTGGTAATGACAGGATTAGATCAAGATATGATGCAAAAAAATCTAACTTGCAAAAACCTTAAAGACGCCCAAAAGAACATTTTCTGGTTCACAATCGTTTTAGTAATTGTTAATTTTTTCTTTTTGGCATTAGGAATCCTATTAACAGATTTTGCTATTGCCAACGAAATTGACGCACACAAAGATGCTTTGTTTCCAACGCTAGCAATGAATGGAGGACTAGGCATTACGGTATCCCTCTTTTTTATTTTGGGATTAATTGCTGCTGCCTATTCAAGTGCCGACAGTGCTTTAACCTCTTTAACTACCTCCTTTAGCATTGACATCTTAGAAATTGATAAAAAATACAATATTGCCGATCAGATCAAAATAAGAAAAAGAGCACATGTCTTATTTTCATTTTTACTCGCATCTACTATTTTAATTTTTAAATATTTCATTGCCAATCAAAGCGTTATAGAAAAAATATTTCAATTCGCAGGGTACACCTATGGTCCTTTGCTGGGGCTCTACGCCTTTGGCATGTTCACGAAACTAAACACAAAAGACAATCGCATTCCGCTTGTCGCTATATCATCTCCAATTTTAACGTATTTACTCAATTATTTCCTAGTTACTAAATACGCCTTTGACTTCGGTTTTTTCGTACTTATCATTAATGGATTAATCACCTTTTTAGGCTTGTTTTTATTCTCAAAAAAGCCTCATGGAATTGAAAATAAATTATAATTTTGAGACATGAATAGAGATTTAAGCAACTTAAGACAAGTTTACAAAAAGGACGCCTTACTTGAGGCTAATACTCCCGACAACCCTATGGTATTATTCGACACCTGGTTTGAGGCAGCGGCTCAATGTCCGGGGATTTCTGAAGTAAATGCCATGAATTTAGCAACCATAGGTGTTGATAATTTTCCAAAAAATAGAATCGTACTCCTGAAAAGTTTCAGTAAAGATGGTTTTGTCTTTTACACAAATTATGAGTCGGAAAAAGGGAAAGCCATACGCAAAAATCCTGCGGTTTGTTTGTCTTTTTTCTGGGATGCACTTGAACGACAAGTAATCGTAAAAGGGGTCGCAAGTAAAGTAGATTCTAACGTGTCTGATAATTACTTTAAATCAAGACCCGTTGGCAGTCAACTTGGTGCTTGGGCAAGTCAACAAAGCCATGTTGTAAAATCCCGTCAAGAAATTGATCAAGCGCTTGAGGCAGTAGCCACTAAATTTGGAAAAAATACAATTCCTCGACCAAAACATTGGGGAGGTTTTAACGTTAAACCCATAAGCATAGAATTTTGGCAAGGTAGACCAAATAGAATGCATGACCGTATACGCTATACTGAAACTAACAACCACGATTGGAAAAAAGAAAGATTAGCCCCTTAACCAACGCAACTAATGAAAAAACTATATATCGTTCGCCATGCCAAATCATCATGGGAATATCCCTCGGCAAAAGACATTGATCGCCCATTAAAGGAAAGGGGGATTAATGATGCCTATTTAATGTCTGGCGTTTTAAAGAAAATGGTTGACTGCCCTGACACTTTTGTATCAAGCTGTGCCAATAGGGCATTACATACTGCCATGATTTTTTCTTATACATTTAATTTCCCTTTAGCCAATGTTAAGATTAGTAAATCATTGTATAGTTTTAGCGATGGTTATTTAATAAAAACAGTGAAGGCCTTAGACAACGACTATGATTCAGCCATTATATTTAGCCATGATCACGGTATAAACAGTTTTGTCAACAAATTTGGAAGTAAACCAATTTCTCACGTATCCACTTGTGGAGTTATCGGAATTGAATTTGACAACAAACATTGGAAAAACGTAAAAAAAGGAGAAACGTTCCTCATAGAATTTCCTAAATTTCATAAATAGATTACGATTTGGATATAAAGAAATACGCTGCGATAGATATTGGATCAAATGCCATTAGATTATTGATTTCTAATGTAATTCAAAAAGAAGGAATCGCACCGCAATACAGAAAATCAGCACTCGTTCGAGTTCCCATTCGTCTCGGAGCAGACACCTTTACAACAGGTGAAATATCAAGTAACAACATTGCAAGACTTACAGATGCCATGACTGCATTTAAATTACTCATGAAAGTTCACGGCGTTGAGAAATTTAAAGCCTGTGCCACCTCAGCAATGCGAGAAGCGCGTAATGGAAAAGAAATAGTTGACATCATTGAGAAAGCAACAGGTATAGAAATTAATATCATTGATGGCAAAACAGAAGCCGCAATTATATCGACTACTGATTTAAAAGAACTTATCTTAGGAAACCGCTCCTATCTCTACGTTGATGTAGGTGGAGGAAGCACTGAATTTACATTTTTTAGCAATGGAAAAATTGTCAATTCCAAATCGTTTAAAATTGGAACCGTCCGCTTTGGTAACAAAAAATCAAATAAGGAAATTTTCAAAAAAATTGAACAATGGATTCAAGAAGTTACGGTTAATAAATCTAAGATTGCCCTCATTGGATCAGGTGGGAATATCAATAAAATTTTTAAAATGTCAGGAAGACCATTAGGCAAACCTCTTTCTTATATCTACATGCGAGCCCATTATGAGTTTTTAAAAAAAATGTCTTATGTGGATAGAATTAGTGAACTTGGTTTAAATCCAGATCGAGCCGATGTGATTATTCCAGCTACCAAAATATACCTAAACGCAATGAAATGGTCTGGCGCAACCAAAATTTATGTACCAAAAATTGGGTTGGCTGATGGAATCATCAAAGGCTTACACCTTGGAAAATTATCTTAAAAAAATCTGTTTTGGCAACACAAACGCATCACTATTAAAAAATCAACACAGGCGTATATTTAAATTGAGCGTTAGGTCTTATCTACTAAAAACATATTGATACAACAATTTACATCCTACAAAAAAAATAAGAACTGCCGTTATTTTTTTAAGGGTACGAGGCGATAGTTTTGAACTGCCTAAACGCGCTCCGATTTGCCCACCTATAAAAACGGTCCCCATTAACACTCCTGCTAAATACAGGTCTATTTGAAAGTCATTTGATAAAAATTGACCAACCAAACCCGCCATAGAATTGACTAAAATAAAGAAGCTTGCCGTTCCGGCGATTCGCTTGGGATGATCCCATTGTGTTAAATGTAAAACTGGAGCTAAAAAAATCCCACCTCCTATACCTACCATCCCAGAAATAAATCCAATACCCCCCCCTATCAAAGCCGTTTGATTAAGAGACGACTTTAGAGGACGCGGATTTTCAGCAATCCGTTTAGACATCCACATAGCTATAGCCGCAACCATGAGTGTAAGTCCCAACAAAACATAAAAAAAAACTTGGCTAATTCTTAAATAACCTCCGATAAAAGCCAAAGGAACACTCCAACTCACTAATAGAATTACCTTTTTCCAAGGCAATAGTTTTTGCTGAGTGAAAACCACGGTACTCCCACTTACGACGACCACATTACAGAGTAATGCAATAGCGCGCATAGAAACATAAGGAATGGTTGACAAGGCTAAGAGCGCTAAATAACTTGAACCACCACCAAATCCAACAGAAGCATAACAGACTGCAACGATAAAAAAAAGTATAAGTAACGTCCCATTCGTTAGCACCACTTCAAAGATAGAATTTACCATTTCAGCCATAGCCTTCGAAATTATAAAAATTAAGTTATATGATGTATATAAGAATAGACTTAAAAGTTAACAATATTTTTTTTATCTTGGCTCTCTCATCAATCAATTTGCACTTGAAAAATATAAGTCCAACGGAATTTAAGAGCACAAGATTTACTTGTTATGGTGAGCTCTATGACAGTGGACTTCTATTTTCAATACAGGTGAATTTGTTTTAATCAAAACAGATGATAAAGGTAAAAGCATCGAGCTTAATCTCCAATATTGGTTTGCACAACGAAGTTAAATTTATAAGAATGCTACAGGTACTTTTTCAAAGACAGCCGAAAGACTTACTATGTGAAAATCGGCTCTCCAAACCTATGGTACTTAAAGACCTTCAGCAAACATTGTTGATTCTTTTACCAAACGTTTAAACAATTATATTTGGTTTATTTACATCTCGATAACCACCAACATTTCCGAGATTTATAGCCATAACAAAATTAAAATTAAGCGGTGCTGGTGACGCTTAGAACCATTAAAAAATTACCTATGAGTAACTATCATATTAAAAATCTAGAGGAGTATTTTCAAGTTTATCGGAAATCAGTTAGAGACCCGAAAACATTTTGGGATGAAATAGGTCAAGAACATTTTATCTGGCATAGAAAATGGGATAGGGTACTGAGTGCTGATTTTAAAAGCGCCTCTGTGAAGTGGTATGAAGGTGCGAAACTGAATATTACAGAAAATTGTATCGACCGTCACCTTAGAACAAAAGGGAATCAAACAGCCATTATCTTTGAACCAAATGACCCCAACGAAAATGCAGTACATATTAGCTATAATGAACTTCACGAGCGTGTATGCAAATTTGCCAATGTATTAAAATCGCAAGGTATTCAAAAAGGAGATCGCGTGTGTATTTATTTACCTATGATTCCAGAATTAGCCGTGGCTATTTTAGCTTGTGCTCGAATAGGAGCCATTCACTCGGTGGTCTTTGCCGGATTTTCGTCCACGGCTTTATCTACACGCATTAATGATTCAGAATGTAAAATTGTAATTACGGCAGACGGGTCCTACCGAGGGGCGAAAACTATTGATTTAAAATCTATTGTTGACGATGCTTTAGAAGATTGTCCAAGTGTAAAAAGCGTACTGGTAGTTCAGCGTATTAACTCAAAAATTAGTATGAAAGTGAATCGAGATCAATGGTTACAACCCTTACTCGACATAGCTTCCCCAGATTGTCCTCCTGAGATCATGGATGCTGAAGATCCGCTATTTATTCTATACACATCTGGCTCTACGGGAAAACCCAAGGGAATGGTCCATACGACAGCGGGCTATATGGTATACACTGCTTTTACTTTTAAAAACGCATTCCAGTACCGAGACAAAGATATTTATTGGTGTACAGCCGATATCGGTTGGATTACAGGACATAGTTATATTGTTTATGGTCCGTTGGCAAACGGAGCAACTACCGTCTTGTTTGAAGGAGTTCCAAGCTACCCCGATTTTGGTAGATTTTGGCAGATTGTTGACAAGCACAAAGTAAATCAATTTTATACAGCACCTACCGCCATTCGTGCCTTAGCAAAACAAAATTTAGCCTTTGCCGAGAAATGTGATTTATCTTCACTCAAGGTTTTAGGATCTGTTGGAGAGCCTATTAATGAAGAAGCTTGGCATTGGTACAATGACAATATCGGCCGTAATAATAGCCCCATCATAGACACCTGGTGGCAGACTGAAACAGGTGGTATTATGATCTCTCCCATCCCTTATGTTACCCCTACGAAACCCACTTATGCAACCTTACCCATGCCTGGCGTTCAACCCGCATTAATGGATGATAATGGAAAGGAATTAGTGGGGAACCAAGTTGAAGGTAGGCTTTGTATTAAATTCCCTTGGCCAGGAATGGCAAGAACGATTTGGGGTAATCACGACCGATATAGAGAAACCTATTTTTCTGCTTATGAGAATATGTACTTTACAGGAGATGGTGCTTTAAGAGATGAAGTAGGATACTATCGTATCACTGGACGTGTAGACGATGTAATTATTGTCTCTGGACATAATTTAGGAACTGCCCCCATTGAAGACGCTGTTAATGAACACCCTGCTGTAGCCGAATCAGCCATTGTTGGTTTTCCACATGATATTAAAGGAAGTGCCTTATACGGCTTTGTATCACTAAAAGAAACCGGTATGGGACGAGATCATGAGAACCTTAAAAAAGAAATTAACCAAATTATTACGGAACATGTCGGACCCATTGCAAAATTAGATAAAATTCAATTTACCTCTGCCCTTCCTAAAACTCGATCGGGCAAAATAATGCGAAGAATATTGCGAAAAATAGCCTGTAATGACGTAGCAAACTTAGGTGATACAAGTACCTTACTCAATCCAGAAGTCGTAGAAGAAATAAAGAGTAATTCATTGTAAAAGAGCACTTTCTACACATGAATTGATCAAAAAAATAGGTTTTCAAAGCTAAAATTGCTATATTTAGCAGATGATAGCAAAAGATAAATTAGAAAATGAGACAATTTTAAAAGAATCTATTACGTACGTAATGAATCACGGCTTTGAAAATATCAAAGCTGATATGGAAGGATATGAATCTCCAAAATCATATCATAAAAAAGGAAGTGATTTTATAGTAACCCCAGATATTGTTGCCGAAAAAGCAGGGAGAAAACACTATTTTGAAATTAGTTTAAAATCATCCGAACCCAATAAATTAAAATCAAAATGGCGATTCCTTGAGGTTTTAACAAGAATGACTGATGACCGATTTAAAATCATCACGTATAAAGGGCATTATAAATTCACACAAGATATGCTTAATGACATTAATTTGTCTAAAGAATTAATCAAACTATAGGCATATTCCAGCTTCAACGTATACAATTAGATCTACGAGTCTACAAGTGTTAGGAAAGCGAATTTCCACGCATCGACGCAGACTCAACGGGTCTGTCGTTTAAATATTTTAATTAGGAATCCTACTTATATAACATCCTACACGCCCATCACCTAGATGAATATACCTATCAAAAAATATTCTTCAACATGACTATCCAATGTGCGTCAAACTCATGAATCCACCAAAACACAACCAATCAATGATTTAACAACACAAAAACATCCCTACTAAACCACCCATAAACCATAAAAACACCTAAACATTTTATCGTTTAAATATATGTGCCGTAACATACCGTATGTTTCGAACTAGATCCTCTACTTGATAAGGAATCCTTATCTTTATAGATCCGAGAATAACATACAAAGTACGTCCTGCCCCCTACTCGTTAACAACCCCATACCGTTCAACATGGATCATTTATCGCATAAAACAAATATACAGTACAAGTCCATGGCCAAAATATAACGAGCCGTCCAAACCCTATTTAAATTCCAGATGAAATTCACTATTTGATTAGGAAAACTAACTTAATCAGTTTAGATTTGATATAAACAACTTAAATTCCAATGCACACGGATCCAAACTATTAACTATATTCCACAATAATTGACTAGCATCAGAAACTATAAAACATCATGAATCACCCTATTTTTGACATTACTAAGCCCTCCCATTTAACATCAAAAATTGTGATCGGTTTAGAGCGTTTGGCAGAGGCATTTAAAAGCATGCTTTGGGAACAAGCCAAAATTCACGGTTTAAGTCCTATTCAAATTCGCATTTTGATTTTTGTTGCTTATCACCCACCTGAACTCAATAATGTGAGTTATTTAGCTAAAGAATTTAATGTAACAAAACCAACCGTTAGTGACGCTGTTCGCGTACTGTTTAATAAAAGATTAATAGAGAAGGAAATCGACCCAACAGATACTCGAAGTTATAGAATTATATTAACCTCTGCAGGTCTAAAAATAGTTGATACTACACAACATTTTACGCAACCACTAGCCTCTGAAATTCACAAAATTAGCCCATCTGAACTTAGCTCTACCTATCACTTACTCGTTCATTTAATCCACAAACTTCATCAAAATGGAATATTAACGGTCCAACGTACTTGCTTTCATTGTAAATTTTATGAAACTCGAAATAAGAGGCACTTTTGTCATTTTTTAAAACAAAAAATGCAACCTGACGAATTGCGTCTAGATTGCCCTGAATTTAAAGACGAATCTACCCCCGTGGCTCCTTAATATAATGAGTGTCATGGTATTTTTCCTAGGTAATCAGAAACCAGACACAAAAACATTGAACTGTTTTGCCCTAGAAGTTGTATTTTTAGATCTAACAAATTCGAATTATATGAAAATCTATACCAAATCCTATCTGCTTTTGCTTTGTTTAAGTAGTTTATCGTTGTCTTCACAGGAAGTGAGTTTTGAATCGTACAACCCCGTTTCAACGCTAGTCGTTCCGGGTAAAAAAATAGTAAAAGCGAAATACCCCTTTATTGATATACACGGACATCAATACCGTATGGCGACCCAAGATATGAGCCCTGTAATAGCCGCAATGGACACACTCAATATGCAAATTATGGTCAATCTAAGTGGCGGAACCGGGAAGAATTTAGTTAAAGCCATAAAGAATGGTGAACAATTCCCAAATCGATTTGCTGTTTTTGCCAATATTAATTTTAACGGATTAGGGTCGCATAAATGGGTAGAAAAAACCGTTGCACAATTACGAGAAGATGTGGCAAATGGAGCCTGTGGATTGAAGGTCTATAAGAGTTTAGGACTTACCAATAAAGATCAAGACGGAAATCGAATCGCCATTGATGACCCTCGGTTAGATCCCATTTGGGAGACTTGTGGTCAGCTAAATATTCCTGTACTTATTCATTCTGCCGACCCTAAACCATTTTGGGATCCTTTTGATGCAAATAATGAACGATGGTTAGAACTAAAAACCCATCCTCGAAGAAAACGAGATGATCAAAACCCTGCACCATGGCAACAAATCATTGATGAACAACATCGCATGTTCAAAAAACATCCAAATACGACCTTTATCAATGCGCATATGGGATGGTATGCAAACAATTTAGGCCATTTGGGAAAATTGTTAGATGCCATGCCTAATATGCATGTTGGTATAGGAGCAATCATTGCCGAACTCGGAAGACAACCTAGAAATGCTAAAGCCTTTTTTATTAAATACCAAGACCGCATTCTTTTTGGAAAAGACAGTTGGCAACCCCATGAATTCCCTACCTATTTCCGGGTTTTAGAAAGTGATGACGAGTACTTTAAGTACCATAAAAAATACCATGCTTTTTGGCCAATGTACGGCCTAGATTTACCTGATGATGTACTTAAAAAAGTATATTATAAAAACGCCCTGAGAATCGTTCCAGGATTAGACAAAAGTGCCTTTCCCAACTAAGAAATAAACGCGTACATATTCAACATAAAAACGACGCTCCTTATGTCAAATGATACTGGCGAGCGTCGTTATCTACGCATTTCAAACATCGGTTCAAGGCCCGTTAACCTTCTAAAACCGCAGTTTGTTAAAACTTAGTTACAAGGGGATGTTTCCGTGTTTTCGTTTAGGTCTTACTTCCTCTTTATTGGCTAACATCGCAAAAGCTTTTAACAATTTACGCCGTGTATCTTGAGGCAGAATAACTTCATCAATAAACCCGCGTTCAGCGGCACTATATGGATTGGCAAATAACTCGGCATATTCAGCTTCTTTTTCTTTCCATTTTTGTTCCGGATCTTTTGCGTTTGAAATTTCCTTTTTAAAGATAATCTCAGCAGCTCCCTTTGCTCCCATTACCGCAATTTCAGCACTTGGCCAAGCAAAATTCATATCAGCACCAATATGTTTAGAATTCATCACATCATACGCTCCTCCATAGGCTTTTCTTGTAATTACGGTAACTCTCGGCACCGTTGCTTCACTAAATGCATATAATAACTTCGCACCGTGAACAATAATCCCATTCCACTCTTGATCTGTACCTGGCAAGAATCCAGGAACATCTTCTAATACGAGTAATGGAATATTAAAGCAATCACAAAAACGAACAAACCGTGCTGCTTTTTTTGCACTATCAACATCTAAAACTCCCGCTAAGAAAAGCGGTTGATTGGCCACAATTCCAATACTTTCCCCACCCAATCGCGCAAATCCTACAATGATATTTTCAGCATAATTTTTATGGATTTCAAAAAATGAATCTTCATCGATAATTCCTTGAATTACCGCGTGCATATCATAGGGTTTATTTGGGTTTTCTGGTACAATGGTTGTTAATTCCTGACGAATTTCAGTACCTAAATCAATCGGTAAACGCGATGGTTTTTCCCGATTATTCTGAGGTAAGTAACTTAAAAGTTGTTTAATATCTTCTAAACATGCTACATCATTTGACGCGGTAATATGGGCTACGCCCGACTTAACAGAATGGGTACTTGCCCCTCCTAATTCTTCACTCGTTACTTCTTCATTGGTTACTGTTTTAACCACATTTGGCCCCGTTACAAACATATAACTCGTATCTTCTACCATCATGGTAAAATCGGTCATCGCTGGCGAATACACCGCACCTCCAGCACATGGGCCCATGATTGCAGAAATCTGAGGAATAACCCCTGAAGCTTGAACATTTCGATAAAAAATATCAGCGTAGCCTCCTAATGAACGTACACCTTCTTGAATGCGGGCTCCACCAGAATCATTGAGCCCTATTAATGGAGCTCCTACTTTTAGAGCAAGATCCATTATTTTACATATTTTTTCTGCATGGGTCTCAGAAAGGGAACCGCCAAAAACGGTGAAATCTTGAGCAAATACATAGACCAATCGACGATGAATGGTTCCATATCCCGTAATCACTCCATCTCCATAAAATTGCTGATTTTCCATTCCAAAATCTTTGGTTCTATGTGTCACCAAAGCTCCTATCTCCTCAAAAGATCCATCGTCTAAAAGATACGTAATTCGTTCTCTCGCCGTTAATTTTTTCTTCGCATGTTGCTTTTCTATCCTCGATTCACCACCACCAAGGGCAGCTAATCTCATTTTTTCATTCAGCGTTTTTATCTTCGATTCCATGATTCGGTAAACTTAATTGTTGTTGATCTTCTAAATACTTTTTAACGGCAATGAGTGCTGCTAATTTTGCGCTTTTTTCCGAGACTTTTGTCAATTGTTCAGGACGGTAATATTTTTTAACAAAATGAGTGTCAAAATCGCCCGTTTGAAATGCCGGATGTGTAAAAACAAACTTACCAAAAGGCAAGGTAGTTTTAACTCCTTTCACCTCATAAGAATCTATTGCCCTAATCATTCGATCAATAGCCTCTGCTCGCGAGTCTCCATAGCAAATTAACTTCGCTAACATCGGATCGTAATAAATAGGTATTTCCATTCCTTCCTCAAAACCATTATCCACCCTCACCCCTTCTCCTGATGGTAAATGATAAGTCTCTAAAGTTCCCACACTCGGTAAAAAATCATTGGCAGGGTCTTCTGCATAAACGCGTAATTCCACGGCATGCCCTTTAATCTTTAACGCCTCTTGTTTAATTCTTAAAGGTTCTCCCTGTGCAATGCGAATTTGCAACTCAACTAAATCGAGCCCTGTAATTAATTCGGTAACCGGATGCTCAACTTGTAATCGCGTATTCATTTCTAAAAAGTAGAAATTCTGTTGCTCATCCAATAAAAATTCAACCGTTCCGGCCCCTATATAATCACAAGCTTTCGCTACTTTAACAGCAGCCTCCCCCATTTTTTTTCGAACTGTTGGAGTTAATACAGCAGATGGAGCTTCTTCTATCACCTTTTGATGTCTTCGTTGAACACTACATTCGCGTTCAAATAAATGCAAGGTAGTTCCATGTGTATCTGCGATTACTTGGATCTCAATATGTCGTGGAGAAGAAATGTACTTTTCAATAAATACGGAACCATCGCCAAAAGCAGATGTAGCTTCACTAATTGCCCTTTGCATTTGAGAAGCTAAATCAGCTTCACTTTCTACTATCCGCATTCCTTTTCCACCACCACCAGCAGATGCCTTAATCAAAATAGGATAACCTATTTCATTCGCAATAGTTTTAGCTTTATCTATATCGGTAATTGCTTCATCAATACCAGGTACCATTGGAATATTATACGTTTTAACGGCTTCCTTGGCCGCTAATTTACTCCCCATGATTTCTATCGAAGCAGGATTAGGACCTATAAAATGAATACCTGCCTCCGTTACTTTTCTTGCAAATTCAGCGTTCTCACTGAGAAATCCATAGCCAGGATGAATTCCATCCACTCCAATCTTTAAGGCTTCCTGAATAATCTTATCTCCTAACAAATACGATTGATTAGAAGGTGCTTCACCAATAAAAATTGCTTCATCAGCATATCGTACATGGGGCGCACTACGATCTGCAGCAGAATAAATCGCCACCGTTTTTATTCCCATTTTTTTTGCAGTTCGCATCACGCGAATGGCTATTTCACCACGGTTAGAAACTAATATTTTTTTCATTTTATTCAAACTGAATCAATAGTTGATTTTTATCTACGGCCTCTCCCTTTGCTATGTGAATCGAAGCAATCACTCCATCTCTCGGCGAAGACAATACATTTTCCATTTTCATCGCTTCCAAAATCAATAAAGGATCATTTTCCTTTACGGTTTGTCCTTCCTCTACATTTAACGCTAAAATTAATCCAGGCATCGGTGCCTTGATTTCGTTGATTTGTTTACTCGATCCAACCTCAAAACCCATCATTTTAATCAACTGGTCTAATTGGTCGTGAATCTCAACTGTAAACAACTCATTATTTAGGTTAATATCATAGGTCTTCCTTTGAAAATCCGCAGAAACAATGTGTGCGTCATAATTCTTTTGCTCATGAAGTATATGTACATGATTTTGAGAAATTTCTACAGCATCAAGCTCCGAAATTTCCTTTTTGGTGATTTGAAACTCAAATTCCTTATTCACCAAGACTCTTAATTCCGCCATATTTATAATTTAAAGGGATAAATATACATATTCTACAAAGGTTTGAAAATTTCTTCAAATGTCTTTATTCAATTTTTAAATGCTGACTCATCCTGATATTTAAGCTTAATCTCCAAACAGATGTTGCTTTGAAAATTCCGTTACATACCAGATTTCTCTTTGGTCTACAAAAAATTTACCCATGTAAAACACAGCTCTATTAGGTATATATCCAACATTAAATAGCCCTATACTCACGATACAAGCCCATCCTATTTAAACGTAGAATTAAGTTGATGCTTTTTTATCGCATTTCGTGAAAGCACCACCCCAATCCCTAAAGAAATAAACGCCCCAATAGAAATCCCAGGAACAAAATGGATAAAAAGAAAAAAGTCGTAAGCCCCATGAAACAAAATTGCCAATGTTAATCCAACCAAATTAAGTATTTTTTTATTTGGTGAAAATTTTGCTTTACCCATAAAATATCCCATTAGTATAGCAAAAGTTGCATGAGCTGGAACCGCAGTAAACGCTCTTAAAATTGCCGTAGACATTCCGCTTTGCATTACATAGGCTATATTTTCCAGCATTGCAAAACCCATTGAAACCATTACTGCGTATACTATACCGTCAAAAGGCTCATTAAAATCTGCTTTTGGTTGAGCATAATAGCGCACAACCAAATACTTACTAAACTCTTCAATTAACCCAACGACAAAAAAAGCCTTTATAAATAGTTGAACAATACTGAAATCATCTGGCAAGGGTAAAAAAACCTTAAATACGCTATAAAGGATCGTGGTAACAATAACACTAAAAACTGCACCGAGAAGAAAACTGGTCAAGAGCAATTTCTTTGGCTCTTTCTCATATTTATCTTTGATATAGATATAAATTACAATCAGTAGTGCCGGTGCAATGGCCATCAGCATTAAAGTCATCCTGTACAGTTCAATTACACATTAAAATAACTATAGGTATCCCCATCTTTCATCGTTAAGAGTGACTCATAAATTAATCGGATAACATTTTCAACATCCTCTTTGTGTACAGTTTCCACTGTAGTATGCATATAACGTAGTGGTAACGAAATTAAAGCACTTGCAACTCCACTATTACTATAAGCAAAAGCATCCGTATCGGTTCCTGTTGCTCTTGATAAAGCCGCACGTTGGAAGGGGATTTTATTTTTTTCTGCAACGTCTGTAATTAAATCCCGCAATTTTTGCTGTACCGCAGGGGCATATGCAATCACGGGTCCTTTACCAATTTCACATTCTCCTTGCACTTTTTTATCAATCATTGGAGTCGTTGTATCATGAGTAACGTCTGTAACAATGGCCGCATTTGGTTGAATACGCTCTGCAATCATCTCTGCACCTCGCAATCCAATTTCTTCTTGTACTGAATTCACTATATATAAACCAAAAGGTAAAGTCTTTTTATTCTCTTTCAATAATCGAGCAACCTCAGCAATCATAAACCCTCCCATTCGATTATCTAAAGCTCGACACACAAAATTGTGCTTGTTCAAAATATGGAACTCATCAGGATAGGTAATTACGCAACCTACATGCACTCCTAAACCTTCTACTTCCTCTTTGGTTTTACATCCAACATCAATAAATATATTATTTAGAGATGGCGCCTCCTCTTTTGTTTTACTTCTTGTATGAATAGCAGGCCATCCAAAAACTCCTTTTACAATACCATTTTTTGTATGTATGTTTACCACTTTACTTGGCGCTATTTGATGATCTGACCCACCATTGCGAACAACATATAACAAACCATTCTCAGAAATATAATTGACATACCATGAAATTTCATCCGCGTGACCTTCAATAACCACCTTGTATTTAGCTTTGGGATTTATCACACCTACCGCTGTTCCATACGTGTCAGTAATAAACTCATCTACATACGGAGTTAAATAATCCATCCATATTTTCTGTCCTTCCCATTCGTACCCAGTAGGCGATGCATTATTCAAGTAACGCTCTAGAAAAGTCATTGATTTCTTATTGAGAATATTTTTTTTTGCCATGATAAAATGCTTTTTTATAATTTATATCAAAATTAACGTTTATATTTTACATGCTCAAGCGTAAAAAATTTAAATTTGAGATGGATTTAGAGGAATGTTTGAAGTCATGAAAAAAATTATATTCTTAGTAGCAATTTGCAGCATTTCATTTGGAAAAGCCCAGGTGCGAAAGGATACCATTATTAACAATATAATTTTCATAGAGGGAGATTCTTTAGAATTATCTTTAGACGAAGTTTTTGTCCTCAACAAGTTAAATTTCAAAACTAATAAAGAACGTCGATACTATTATTGGTACAAACAAAAGGTACACAATGCCTATCCATATGCAAAAATAGCTGCAGACAGACTTATTGCTTTAAACGATCAATTATCCACCATAAAATCTAAGCGTAAGCGTCGTAAACACATACGAAAAATGCAAAAGTACATGGAAGAAGAATTCAGTGAAGAACTCAAAAAAAGAACACGTACAGAAGGCCGAATTCTAATAAAATTATTGCATCGACAAACGGGTGTCACGACCTACGAACTTATTAAAGAATATCGCAGTGGTTGGAAGGCTTTTTGGTACAACACTACAGCCAATTTATTCAAGTTAAATTTAAAGTCTGAATACCATCCAGAATCGGTTGCTATTGATTTTTTAATTGAAGATATTCTTCGAAGATCATTTATTGATGGCTCTTTAGAAGAACAACCAGCAAAATTACCAATAGACTTCCCCGCACTTATGTCAAAGTGGAAAAACATGGATATTGTTGACGTAATTAATAATCGCCCTCAAAAATAATTTTCTCACAAGCATTTAAAACACCGCTCCAATCTAGCTTCAATTTACTCATTATCAGCGTACATTCCACAATTAACGTTTGTTAAAATTGGGTTAATTTCAACTACCCTCTTAAACTATTCTCTTTTATTAGAGTCTAAACTACAAACCACATAAACATAATAAACATGAAAAAATTATTGACAATAGCCTTAGTTAGTGCATTCACTATATCATCTTTTGCTCAGCGAAACATGAATGATAAAACTGCACGATACACACCCGAACAAATGGCCGAATTAAAAGTAAAGCAAATGGCATTAAGATTGGACTTAAACAAAAGCCAACAATCAAAAATGCAAGATTTGCTAGAAAAAGGAATTAAACATAGACAAGAAGCAATGCAGGCTAGAAAAAATGCAAAGTCTGAAGAAAACACTAAAGATCGTCCGGATCGATTCAACCGCCAAATTGCTTTACTAGATCAAAAATTAGCCTTTCAAACAGAAGTTAAAAATATTTTATCGGAATCTCAATACACTCAATGGAAAAAGGAACAATCTAGACCCTTCGGTAAAAAATTTAAACGTGGTCAACGCGGAAATAAGAACTTTTCTGGAAGAAGAAATCACTTTAATAGAAATCGTTTTGCCTTAAAACGAATGCAGATGAAACGAAGTCAAATGAATCGTCAACACCCTATGAAGCAACAAATGAATGGACACCGAAAAATGCAAAACGAACACAAGGACAAAAAAGAGCTCAATGAAGAAAAATAGGTAACAAAATAATCAAACAACGCGATAATTCATTAAAAAACGCCAAAGATCTTTAAAAAGAATCTTTGGCGTTTTTCTTATATATCTTGGTTCGTTAGTCGACTTTTATCCCCCTTATTGTAAATATAATTTTTGCCCAATTTCAAGGGTATTACTTTTAAGTCCGTTTAACCACTTTAAACGCTCGACTGTCAAATTGTATTTTTTTGATAACGAATAGAGCGTATCTCCTTTTTGGACTAAAATATACTTTTCGGTCACATCTTCCCGATCTACTTTCACCACATGACCTCCATATTCAAAATCATCTTCAAAATCGTCATATCTATACAACTCATAGTCTTCAATAAGCCGAATTAATTTCTGGGGGTATTTTGGATCTGTAGCATATCCCGCTTTTCGTAATCCTTTAGCCCACCCTTTGTAATCTTTTTTCCGTAAATCAAAAAGTGAAGCATATCGTTTTCGTTCATATAAAAATAGCGAATGATCGCGAAAAGAATGTAGTGGATGTTCATATTTCCGAAAACATTCTTGCTTTGCATCATCATCGTGATAAATCCGTTTTCCAGTCCATGAACTATGACATTTTACACCAAAATGATTATTCCCTTTAACCGTCAACCTGCTTTGCCCACTTCTCGATTCAAGTATACCTTGTGCCAACGTAATACTCGCGGGTATTTTATAAGTCAACATTTCTAAAATAGCAATGTCATTATACTCTTCAATATAAGCAATGGTACTTTTATTCAATGAAGGTTTACGCTGTACCACTTCGTACAAAATTTCATCGGCACGTGCAACCTTGTGCGGAGTAATAGGAATTGGTTTTTTTTTCACCACGGTGGTAGATGATGAATTTTTAGTACTCCTCGTGGTATTTTTGGAAGTATAGGTTCTGCTAGATCCACAACTAATAAGTGTTGATAGTAGCATGGTGATCAGTATATTACCGGTCAATTTCATTCTATTAGGGGCCATCCTTTTTGTTTTAATTTGACATTCATTCCCGAAACCCCTTGAAGTCCACCGGTATGAATAGCCAATATCTTACTATTTTCTTTAAAAAATCCTTTTTTTATTAAGTCTAAAATCCCGAACATCATTTTTCCCGTATAAATTGGGTCCAAGGCGATCTTTGTTTCAGCTTTAAATCTATTAATAAACGCAATTAGTTCAGGATTTATTTTGGCATAACCTCCAAAAACATAGTCTTCTATTAAATCCCAATTAGCCTTTCCCTTAACCCACTTGTCAATTTCTGTCTTCAAAAAACTCCCCTTGACTGCTGGGAATCCCAAAATTTTTTGACCAGGCATCCCTGCCTGTACAATTCCGCTCATCGTCCCCCCCGTACCAACAGCAACGCAAATATAATCATAGATTTTATCTTTTAAACCGATTATTTCACCACACCCCTTAACTGCAAGCTCGTTAGTCCCTCCTTCAGGAATTAAATAGCTATTAGGAAATGATCTTTTTATACTTTCTACAAAAGAATTTTCATCCTTCTTTCGATATGCTCGACGGGTTAAAAATTGGAATTTCATACCTAAACTTTGGGCTTTTTGTAAGGTTGGATTTTCACTTATTTTATCAAATAACTCTTCACCACGAATGTACCCAACAGTGCTAAATCCAGCTACGGCTCCCAACTCAGCAACGGCCGCAATGTGATTAGAATAAGCTCCTCCAAAAGTAACTAGTACAGTACACCCCATCGCTTTAGCAGCAAGGACATTATATTTTAACTTTCTAAATTTATTCCCTGGTATGGTTGGATGGATTAAATCTTCCCTCTTCACAGATAATTCAATACCATGCGGTAAATCAAGACGTACTTTTTCATTAATATTTAAAAAAGATTCTTCAAACATAAAAGCGAAGATAGAAAATTTAATTTATCACGAAATTGACTTAAATTAGCGTTTTGAATACATGCCATGAACGATGAATTACCAACGTTAGAACCCGACGACTTTTACCTTACAGAACAAGGGTATAAAGTCTTTACTGAAAAATATCACTTAAAACGAGGGTATTGTTGCCAAAGTGGATGCCGTCATTGCCCTTATGGATATGACAAAAAAACGCATCGAAAACGATCGTAACCGAAACCTTTTATCACTTCTGACAAAAATGTTTGTTCTAAAACATGATAATTATCAATTTTCTTTTTGATAAATTGGTATGGTTATTGCGCTTATTCACTTGAATTTAAGAGCAGAACGCTTTCAAACAAATACATACTACCAGACACAAATTAGGTAGCTTTACACGCAACGCTATCCTAATTTAGTATCTTTAATTGTATAGAGAATTGTCAAAACAACGAAAAAGAATAAAAAAATACAATGATGAAATCACTTAAATTATTACCTCTATTATTATTATTTATCGGTGCCTCTTGTTCTTCTGTGAGAGTAAGTGCGGATTATGATATGAATACAAATTTTAACGACTATAAGACTTTTGCCTTTTACAAAAAGGGCATTGACAAAGTCAATATATCTGATTTAGATAAAAGGCGAATATTAAAAGCAATTGAAACTAACCTATTGGCAAAAGGACTTACAAAATCAGAAAATCCTGATATTTTGGTAAACATATTCACCAAATCGAGAGAAAAGATCAATATCAACAATAATGTTTATATGGGATGGCGCCCTTGGTATTACGGTGGATTTGGATATGGTTTTGGGTATGGTGCCTACAACAATGTTACACAGTCAACTGAAGGAACCTTATTTATCGATTTAATCGATGCAAAAAAGAAAGAATTAGCTTGGCAAGGAATGGGGACAGGCGTACTAAATTCTGCTCCTACCCCCGCTAAAAAAGAAGAACGTATTAACGAATTCGTCACAGAAATTTTAGCAAAATACCCGCCAACGATTGAAAAATAAAACAGAGTGAATCACATCAAAAAACCCAAAAACAACGCTTGTGTTTTTGGGTTTTTCTTTAAACTATTTTATGCAAAGGATATTGAAAATTAACTTAATTTCCCTTATTAGATTCTCGCCTGATAGGTAAACAAATTGTAATACCTGTCTTTCTTAAGAATTAATTCATCATGTGTTCCTCGTTCAGCAATTCGTCCATTTTCAATAACTAAAATCTGATCAGCCTTTCGAATGGTACTCAATCGATGTGCAATGACAAAGGTAGTTCGCCCCTTAGTCAGTTCAGCTAAACTTTTTTGAATAAGAGCTTCACTTTCTGTGTCTAAATTAGAAGTTGCTTCATCTAAGATTAAAATTTTAGGATTAGCGAGTACGGCACGTGCTATGGCAATACGTTGACGTTGCCCTCCAGATAATTTTATTCCACGCTCCCCAATTAAGGTATCCAAACCATCCTCAAATCTGTCCGTAAATTCATTGACATAAGCAGCCTTAACCGCTGCATCCAATTCCTTTTCTGATGCATTTGGTCTTGGAAATAAAATATTCTGTTTAATACTCCCTTCAAATAAAAAGTCATCTTGTAACACCACACCAAGATGCTGACGAAAACTACACAAATTGACGGTTGATAAATCTACGCCATCTATTTTAATCGTGCCTTTGTTGGGGTTTAAAAAACTAGCTGCTAAACCCGCAATGGTAGACTTTCCTGAACCAGAACTTCCAACTAAAGCTACTACTTCGCCTGGAGCTACTTCAAAATTAATATTGTGCAATACTTCAGTATCTTCATCATACGCAAAAGACACATCGCTAAACTCCATATGACCCTTTACATTTTCTAACGTATAGGTTCTTTCACCTGCATCTGATTCTGCCACCTTATTCATCAATTCTTCGGTGCGGTCTAACCCTGCCAAAGCTTCAGTTAACTGACTCCCAATATTACTCATTTGTACAATTGGAGCTACCATCATACCAAGCAAAAAAGTGAATTCTAAAAATTGACCAACAGTTAGTTCATCCATCATTATTTTATAACCACCAATTCCCATAATCCCCGTTGTTGCAACACCCAGCAAAAAAGTTGATGAACTACTCATAAACGCCGTCGCGGTTAAACTTATTTTAACATTTTCGAACAATTCGGCTACTCCAGCTTCAAATATTTTATGTTCTTGTGCTTCCGCATTAAACCCTTTGATAACTCTAATCCCCCCTAATGTTTCTGTAAGTCTCCCCGTAACTTCAGCATTAATTTTCCCTCTATTTCTAAAAATTGGACGAATAATTTTAAACGCTTTTAGCGCGATTATCGCAAACAATGCTAAGGGAATTAAGGTGAATACAGTCATCGTCCAGCTAATCTTTAGCAACAAAATTAAAGCCACTATCGATGTTATAGTCCCTCCCACCAATTGTACTAAGCCTGTCCCAATTAAATTCCGAACCCCTTCCACATCAGACATAATTCTGGCCACTAAGGCACCTGATTTTGCATTGTCAAAAAACCGAATAGGTAGCGATAGTACTTTTTTTTGCACCTGTGCACGAAGCTCAGATATCAAAAATTGTGCTTGAACACTCAATATTTTAGTGAGTAAAAAAGATGTTACAGCTTGTACTAAAATGGCAATAATTACAGCAATCACCAACAATTTCAACAACCGAATATTTTTATTCGGAATAATATCATCCATCAAAAAGGTCAAAGACATCGGTGCCACGAAACTTGCAGCCTTACTAATAACAATTAGGAGCAATCCGATTAACACCAAATTCCTTCTCGGCCAAATAATGGTTTTAAACGCTTTAAGAATACTTATTTTTTTAGCTGCCATTTGGATAGTTTACACGTGTAACGTTAGAAGTTATTAAAAAATAAATTGGCTCATCAACGGCACGGTCAAAACTTACCTTTATTATTTCACCAACCAAAGACCTAAAAAAACCGCCGCCAATCCGAGTGCAAACGTAGCCAATGTATAACTAAAAAAATAAACATAATCTCCAGCCTTTAAAAACACCATATTTTCATAAGCAAAAGCTGAAAAGGTAGTAAAGCCCCCACAAAACCCGGTGGCTAACAACAATGTTTGGTTTTGGGTGAGGCCATTTGATTTGAGCACATAACCTAAAATTACTCCAATCAAGAAACTTCCTAAAACATTCACCGTCAAAGTACCATATGCGATAGATTCTTTAGCAACATTGAAGTATTTGGTTACAAGATATCTAGCAACACTTCCCAATCCGCCCCCAATAAAAACCATCAATAGTTGTTTCATCTATGTACGCTTATCTACTTGTTTCTATACAAAAGCTATCGCTCGGTACTATAATTTAACATCATCCGCATCATTTCCATTCCATTTCCCCTTAATCGTTCCTTCATTTAAGGTGATAATACCCGGATTCGCTCGAATCATCGTTTTCAAAGTAATATCATCGCAGAAAAGTGACTCAAAATCAAAATTATACGTTTTCTTAAGTTTTTCAAAATCAGAAACTGGTGATGCAGTCAAGGCATATACATCATACCCCTCTTTAAGTGCTTTCGCTGTCACTTCCTTAATATTCTCCATTACATTGGTATTGGACTTAGAAATATTATACATGATGACAAGCATTAACTTTTTTCGCTGCATTAAAATATTTGTAAAATCAACTCCATCCTTCTCCATTGTAAAGTCATGGATAGGAGGCGTATACCCTTTTTCTATTAGTTTCGTTTTTCTATCAACAAAAGTTGCACCTTCAATTTCCCATGGACTTTCTTCTGAAGAATATTCCTTTTGTTCACCATTCACTTCGTAGATCCACGTATTTTCATAGACATCTTCTTTAGCACCTTCGGGGATAATCATTCCTTCAGGAATATTTTTTCCTATTGCATAAGGTCTAAAATCAATAATTGGTAAATGCTGTAATACATAATATGTTAGGTAGAGGAAAAGAACCAAAGATCCGAACGTTGTCCATTTCACCTTATTTTCAGAAAATAGCGGTTTTATCTTATCTTGATTTAGAACTAAAATAAGGATGAGCACAATAAGAATAATGTTTTTATAAAAAGTTTCCCATGGTGTTAATTTAATAGCATCACCAAAACACCCACAATCGGTTACTTTATCAAAATATGCCGAATACCAGGTTAAAAACAAGAATATTAAAGTCAATCCTAACAAACTCCAATTTGTCAACCTCGGTTTATAACCAAGTAATAACATTACCCCTAACATAATTTCAGCAAGAATCAATAAAATTGAAAAGGGAATTACAAAAGGAATTAAAAATTCGAGATTAAGCACACTTGGACTGAAATATTCTTCAAATTTATAAGCTGAGCCTAAGGGATCTACCAACTTGACAAAACCTGAAAAAATAAAAGTGACAGCCACTAAAATTCGTGCAATTAAAACGATAAACTTCATAGTATTAGTTATTTTCGTGCATTAAAATTAAGGCAAATATCGCATAGTTTATCATATCTTGATAATTCGCTTCCAGTCCTTCTGAGACAATGGTTTTACCTTCGTTATTTTCAATTTGCTTTACGCGCAGCAACTTTTGCAAAATTAAATCCGTTAACGAACTCACGCGCATATCTCTCCATGCTTCACCATAATCATGATTTTTGTTTTCCATGAGTTCTTTGGTTGTTGCGAGATGCTTATCGTAAAGTTCAACTGCTTCAGCGGCGGTTAAATCAGGTTGATCTACAACACCTATCTCTAATTGGATAAGCGCCATTATCGCATAATTTACAATTCCTATAAATTCAGAAGCTTGTCCTTCGTCTATCTTTTTAATTTTATTTTTTTGCAATTGACGAATGCGTTGTGCTTTGATAAAAATTTGATCAGTCAAAGAAGGTAGGCGTAAAATTCGCCAAGAAGCTCCGTAATCAATCATTTTTTTTTCAAATAGCGTTCTACACACTTTGACAACCTCGTCGTACTGTTCTTTGGTTTGCTGCATTCTAAACATTTTTCGCAAACGAATTTATTAAAAAATCTTCTAATTAATCTGAATCGTTTGTTTATTTTTACAAGGTTTATAAACTGATCGAACCCATGAAATCAATTGCCGTATTCTGCGGGTCTAGCACCGGATTTAACCCAATTTATGCTGAAGCGGCACGTGCTTTAGGTCGTTTTTTAACAGCCAAAGAAATAGCCTTAGTATACGGTGGAGGTAAAATTGGCCTAATGGGTATTTTAGCCGATGAAATTTTGTCCTTAAACGGTACGGTTACAGGAGTCATTCCGTCACTCCTAGAACACAGAGAAATAATTCATACCGACACAACTGAAATGCTCATTACCGAGACGATGTCTGAACGAAAAATCATCATGAGTAAAAAAGTAGATGGTTATATTATTATGGCTGGTGGTTTTGGCACCTTTGATGAACTCTTTGAAGTATTAACTTTAAGGCAATTAGGGATTGAAAATAAACCTATTGGGATCTTAAACACCAATGGCTTTTACGATGCACTACGCTTGCAATTGGATTTTATGGTCAAAGAAGGTTTTTTAAAAAAAGAACATAAAAACCGGGTACTCGTTGGCGAAACCATCAGCGAATTATTTTTAAAAATGGAACAATACAGTGCCCCAACTCTCAATATAAAATAAACAAAACAATCGCGAGTAAATGATTCCTAAAACCATTAATTGCAAAGGAAAACTAATCGATTTATCCACACCAAAAGTCATGGGTATTTTAAATTTAACCCCTGATTCATTTTATGACGGCAACACCCTACATTCAAATAACGACATTTTAAATCGCGTTGATAAAATGCTAAATGAAGGCGCTACTTTTATCGATGTTGGCGGATATTCTTCACGCCCCAATGCAAGTCATATCTCGGTTACAGAAGAAATTAACAGGGTACTTCCCATCGTTGAATTACTCGCTAAGGAGTTTCCAGAAATTTTACTTTCTATAGATACATTCCGAAGTGAAGTAGCTAAAGCCGCTCTAAATGCTGGGGCCTGTATGGTCAATGATATATCAGCAGGAAACTTAGACCCTTCTATGTTTGATACCATCGCTCAACACCAAGTTCCATACATCATGATGCACATGCCTGGAAATCCACAAACCATGCAAAAACACACTTCATCCTACCAAAATATCATCGTTGATTTAAAACTATTCTTTGCTAAAAAATTAGCCACATTAAATGCATTAAAAGTAAATGATGTACTTATAGATGTTGGCTTTGGCTTTGGCAAAACGAATAAACAAAACTACACCCTTCTTCACCATTTAGACTTATTCAACGATTTAGACCTTCCTATTGTTACAGGTATTTCGAGAAAATCAATGCTTTACAAGCCACTTAATGTCTCCCCAGCTGAAGCGCTCAATGCAACAACTGCTGCACACACCATAGCTCTCCTCAAAGGAAGTCAAATTTTACGAGTTCACGATGTGAAAGAAGCTATTGAAACAATCCAAATTGTTCAATTGACCAAAAATGCGAAGGCTGAATAAGCTCAACACCGTTTTTTACTTTTAAATTCGGCATAATTTTTGAGGGATAAAAACAACTCAACAGACCAAAATTAACAGATATGTACGCCAAAACTTCTCCAAAAATTAACACCAATTCGATGGCTGGTATCGGCTTATTACTCTTTGTTTTCCTTTTGATAACAACACCTCTTATAGCGAACAATGAGATTCACAAACACTTTCCCGAAAAAGACCCCATTGACAAACGTCAAATTTCTCAAAAAAATACACTTGAAGTTATCATCAATAATAAAAATGAAATTCGCGTAAATGGTGTTCACATCAACGATTTAAACGAACTTAAAAAAATAACGACTGCTTTTATTGATAGTGGCGCAGATTTAGATCCTGAGGGCAGAAATACAACAACACTATTAGACCATCCAAAAACGGCCGTCATTAAATTATTAGCAAGTCGCGAAGCAAATTACCACGTATATATCAATGCACAAAATGCAATAACGAATGCCTATACAGACCTTAGAAATAAGGTGACACATGAACGTTACAAAATCAATTTCACCAACTTAAAACTAAGTTTCAAAAAGAATCAAAATGACGAAAAATTAGAATCGTATATTAATTCTACCTCATTTTAACCTACATTATTCCAAAGCCCCAACGCCAAAAGCTCACTGCTACAAGCTACCTCCTTTTAATTTACCACACTACACCCAGCGACTTCATTGTGATGGCGAAATACCAAACACCCGCAACCCCGTAATCCTATAAAATTACCAACACTGGCACCTAAGCAAAAGACATATACACACTCCCTGTTTTTAGCTCAATAATAAAAAGCCAAATTGATAAAATGAGGTTTCACTAATTATGCTTATTTTTACAAAAATCCTAAACATTGAAGACCTTTGACTTTTTAGATCTAAGCATCTTAGATATTGTAGACATTGTATTGGTAGCGGTATTGCTGTATTACGTTTATAAATTAATTCGAGGTACTGCAGCGATAAACATCTTTATTGGAATTGCCATTGTTTATTTAATTTGGAAGCTTACCGAGGCTTTAAAGATGGAATTACTCAGTGATATTTTAGGTAAGTTTCTAGGGGGTGGATTTATAGCCTTAATTATTGTTTTCCAACAAGAAATTAGGCGCTTTCTCCTCATGGTCGGATCTACTAGTTTTGCCTCCAAAGGATTTTTGAAACAACTTAAAATTTTTAAGACCGAAGAGGAATTTGTTACCGATGTAGAGAGCATTGTCAAAGCCTGTGAATCTATGTCCAAAACCAAAACAGGTGCGCTCATTGTTTTTGAACGAAACAACAACCTAGATTTACTTAAAAAAACGGGAGACCCAATGAATGCCGAGGTTAACAAACCACTACTTACCAGTATTTTTTACAAAAACAGTCCATTACACGATGGAGCCATCATAATTGAAGACAATGTAATCACGGCAACACGGGTTATTTTACCTATTGAAAAAGACATTAGCATTCCCGCTAGATTTGGTTTACGCCATAGAGCAGCAATTGGTGTCACTTTACGCTATGACGCTTTAGCCCTGGTTGTTTCAGAAGAAACTGGCCAAATCTCTTATTTAAAGGACGGGGAATTCATTCTTTTTGAGGATACAAATCACCTCATCGAACTTTTAACCGAAGCGTTAAATTGATTTAACTAGCAAGCGGAGTATCGAACTGAATTTCATATAATTTACTGTAATACCCATTCTTCTTAAGCAACTCTTTATGTGTGCCTTGCTCAACTATTTTACCTTTTTCCATTACGATAATCTTATCTGCTTTTTTAATGGTTGCTAAGCGGTGCGCAATAATTATTGAGGTTCTATCTTTGGTTATTGTTTTGGTCGCTTTTTGAATTAACCTTTCAGATTGAGCATCGATGGATGATGTTGCTTCGTCTAAGACGAGAATTGCAGGTTTGCTTACATAGGCTCTGATAAAGGCTATTAATTGTCGCTGTCCAACAGATAACATTCCCCCTCTTTCTTTCACATTAAAATCATACCCCCCAGGAAGACTCATGATAAAATCGTGAATGCCAATTTTCTTTGCCGCATCTTGAACTAACTCAAGCGTAATTGAAGTATCATTTAAGGTTATATTGTTTAAAATAGTATCTGAAAACAAAAACACATCCTGCAAAACTACCCCTATTTGAGATCGTAAAGAAGCCAATGAATAGGCCTGAATTGGAATATCGTCAACCGTAATAACCCCTTCATCAATATCATAAAACCGATTTAGCAAATTAATTATCGTTGATTTCCCTGCACCAGTTGCTCCTACAACCGCGACGGTCTGTCCTTGTTCCACCTCAAAGGAAATACCTTTCAGCACTTGCTCATCCTCAACATAGCTAAACTTCACATCTTGAAAACTAATCTTACCCTTAATAGAGGTAGCCTTAATGGTACCTTCATTTATTTCGTGCTCTTTTTCATCCAAAATCCCAAAAACCCGTTCAGTTGCCACCATACCCATTTGTAAGGTATTGAATTTATCGGCAATTTGTCTCAAGGGCCTAAACAGCATACTACTCATCATAATAAAAGAAGTAATGGTACCAAAAGAAGGGTCTCCATCAATCGCTGCTCCGAGCCCACCATACCATACCACCACACCCAAAGTTAAGGAAGAGAGGATTTCAACAATAGGGAAAAATATAGAGTAATACCATACCGTTCTTATGTGAGCATCTTGATGTTTTTTATTAATTTCAACAAAACTCTCATATTCAGTCTTCTCTCTCGAAAAAAGTTGAACAATCTTCATACCACTCAATCGCTCTTGCACAAAGGTATTCAAATTAGAGACCTGATTTCTCACATCTTGAAATGCACTTTTAATCTTTATTTGAAATATTTTAGTAGCATAAATAATAATAGGAAGTACTGCGAAAACAATCAAGGCTAATTTCCAATTCATCCATAACATAACAATCATTACTACAATCATTTGTAGCAGGTCACTGATAATAGAAAACAACCCTTGACCAAAAATACTGGCAATAGTCTCAATATCTGAGACCAATCTTGTTACCAGCTTCCCTACTGGCGTTCCGTTAAAATACTGCATTCGGAATCGCAATACTTTTTGAAAAAGTTCAATTCGAATATCCTTGATAATATGTTGACCAATCCAATTGGTATAAAAGATAAAAAAGAACTGGACAATTACTTCAAAAAGCAACACACCCAATACAATCAAACTAAAAATTAAAAGTTCTTTTGCATTTTTATTAATAATAAAATCATCAATTATATACCTATTTAAAATAGGCTTTACAGCTGACAACCCGGCCAATGTAAATACCCCTACGGTAGATAAAACAAACTGAAGTTTATACTTTTTAACATACTTCATCAACCGATAAAACAACTTAAAATCAAAAGCATTTCCGCTCACTTTGGTACGCATAATTTGTTTTTTAATAGGTTTTCAGGATAGTTAACTTGAGTAAGAAAAAGGCCTTTAGCCGGTACAGACAACCCCGCCTGTCTTCTATCCTGGCTCTTCAAAATTTCCATAAAATCTTTTATTGATTTCTTTCCTGTTCCTACATCTAATAAGGTACCCACAATAGCCCTGACCATATTCCTCAAAAATCGATCCGCACTAATCACAAAGACTAACTCTTCCCCATTTAACACCCATTTCGCCTCTGTAACTTTACAATTATAAGTTCTCACGTCCGTTTTAACTTTTGAAAAGCATTTAAAATTAGTGTATTCTAATAAAAGAGCAGCGCAATCATTCATTTTATTTATATCAATAACCTGATTGTACAACTGCCAAGACGTATCTATACCAAAAGGATTTCTACCGAGATAAACGTGATATGCATAAGAACGACTCCTTGCGTCAAATCTAGCATGTGCATCTTCGGGCACTTCAAAAATTTGATACACTACAATATCCGGTGGCAAAAAAGCATTTAGCTTATTCTTGAGCCATACGGGATGTATCACATCCATCGAATCAAAATGAGCATACATCTGACGGGCGTGAACGCCTGTATCCGTACGACCTGCCCCCACTACATCCGTAGACGTCCCAAGCAACTTAGACAATGCATCTATCAAAACACCTTGCACGGTGCGTACATCCGGTTGTACTTGCCAACCGTGATAATTTTTTCCATGAAAAGCTAATTCAATAAAATACCTCAAGAATCCCTACTTTTGTTGAAGACAAAGATATACAAACCCTCGCTTTCTAAACTTATGAACTTCTTAAAATAAATATCTTGAAAAAAATCCTCTTGCTCTCTGACACCCATAGTTTTATAGACGAACAACTCTTAAAATTTGTACGACAAGCAGATGAAGTTTGGCACGCTGGAGATATTGGCAATTGTGAAGTCACTAACAAAATCAAAGCGATAAAACCATTACGGGCCGTTTATGGAAATATCGACAACACAGAATGTAGAACTGAGTTCCCCTTAGACAATATTTTCACTATTGAGCGTGTAAAGGTTTGGATTACCCATATTGGCGGCTATCCAAAACGCTATGATAAACGGGTCGCAAACCTACTAAAAGAGATCAAACCTAATTTGTTTATTTCTGGGCATTCACATATTTTAAAGGTCATGTTCGACAAGCAGTACAACTTGTTGCACATGAACCCCGGAGCCGCCGGAATCTACGGTTTTCATCAAATCAGAACCATGTTACGATTTAACATAAACGATGATAAAATAGAAAATTTAGAAGTAATTGAATTGGCAAAAAAATAATCACACTGGCTTCTTTTTAAGCACGGGCACCTCAATAAAAATACTTGTACCTTGACCTTTTCCAGTTTCAATAATAAACACCCCTTTCATCACTTTAATTCGCGCATAAATATGACTTAAACCAAGGCCATTTTTATTTTTCGCTTTTTGCGGATTAAACCCAATCCCATCATCGCTAATTCGGATACTCAATCTATCATTTGCTTTATGCTCCAACGCTATGGTCGCATGCGTAGCTTTACTATGCTTTAATATATTGTTGATTAACTCTTCTATAATATTGTGAATTTTAATTTCAAAATCTTGATCATACCGAACAATCCCTTTGTCATCATTGTGTAAGGTAAGTTTTGAATTAGAATACTTTTGACACATATCATGGATCGCAAAAGCCAATCCGAATTTCAACAAGACAGAAGATATTAATTCATGAGACAAGTCTCTAATTTTTACCGAAGCTTCATTGACTATACTTTGCGCTTTTTCTATTTCTATTGGAGCCGTTTCTTTCAATTGTGATTTTGTAGCTTGTAGATGCAAATTTGCCGACGACAACAATGCACTTACACTATCGTGCAAAGTCTCTGCAATTGATTTTCGCTCCTTCTCTTTTGCATCAATGGTGGCATTAATAATTTTTGTTTGTGTTTCATTTTCAATTTTTTCAATTTCGCTCAATTGTTTCAATCGGTAGTTTCTATAAAATATGTACCCAATTAAAAGGAGGGCAAGAATGGTCATTAATGAACCATAAAAAAGAAATTGAGCGCGTTGGGCTTTAGACTTTTGTTCTTCAGTTCGCTGAGCTTCTTTCGCTAAATTATACTTCGCTTCTATCTCTGAAATCCCTCTGTTGATCGTATTCTTAGCAATACTATCTGTCAATGTCGTCGCTTGATCAAGATACAAATACGCATTTTTATAATCCTTTAATTCATTGGCTGTATACGCCAAATTATATAACGTATATTCTTTAAGCTTAAGCGCATTCGGACTATGTATATTTTCTATTGTTTGATACGCCTTTAAATAATTGTCACTCGCTTTATCATAAGCCCCAATTGAATAGTACAACGAACTTAAATTAATCAATGCCCCTGTCATCTCAATCGTATCATTCCGCTCCAACTCAAGTCGCAACGCATCTTGAAAATACGCTTCTGCCTTATTAAAATCTCCTTTTTTACTTGAAATAATCCCAAGGTTTGAATAGCTTTCTGAAATTAATTTACCTGTAGTGTCTAAGGCCTGATGATCAATCATTTTTTCAAAGTAATAGGCTGCGCTATCGAGATCATTTTTAGCGTGAAAATTTTTCCCTATCGCCACAAAAGCTCTTAATTTTGGAAGAGTATACGAATTCGTATCTTGATTATTTAGGGCGATGTAGTAGTAATAATTAGACTTGTCATAATTTCCTTCAAGCGCTAAATACTTTCCTAAGTACGAGGCATATTGATAACTAAGATCAAGAAATTCGGGTTTTTGAGTCACTTCATCAAAACCAGACAACAACAATTTAATAGCTTCTTCATTTTTCCCGAGACGATAATTTGCCCTCCCTTCAAGCAATTGTAACCTCAGCCTATCTTCTTGATTGCTCCCCTTATTTTGTTTGATGGAGCTCGATGTAATTTTCGCTAAGGCTTCATCATATTTCGCTACCTTTATGAGCGAATCTATCCCCCTAAATTCACGCGATGTGTTGTCTATATTTTGGGCAATACTAGTCCCGACAGACCCTACAATAAAAAATAAAATAAAGAGAGATAGTCTGAGATAAGCGTTTTGACAAAGTGGGATAAATCTCATATAGATTGATTTAATTAGCCCAATATGCTACACAATTTCGTTCTTCAAGGCAAAAATCGCTAACCCAACACTATTTTTAACGTTTATTTTTCGAATTAGGTTTTTTCGGTGTGTTTCTACTGTACTTTCACTGATTGCTAATGTTTCACCAATCTCTTTCGTAGTGTATTGTTGTGAAATTAATTTTAAAATTTGATATTCTCTTCGCGTTAGTGAATTGATGAGTACTCCATCCACATTACTTTCATGCATTGGTTTACCCATCAAAGTTTTCATCATTTTCTCTGTAACTTCATCACTAAAATACTGATCTCCCTTAGCCACTTTTCGAATGGCTTTAACAATATGTTCTCCGGCAGACTTTTTAGGAATAAATCCAGATGCCCCCATTGAAAGCACTTCCTTTATTAATTTGATATCGTCATAACTAGAAAGAATAATAATCCGAGGCACATCTTCCATTGATTGAAATTTCTTCAATACCTCAATACCATCTAATTTGGGCATATTGATATCTAAGATCAATACATCAGAGGAATGCTCCTCATACCAGTCAATCACTTCCTCTCCGTTTAAAGAGAAACCAACGACATCAATATCTCTTTCGAGACCTAACACTGCAATTACACCATCAATTAAAATTTGATGATCGTCCGCAATATGGACGGTAATTTTATCATCTAAAAAAGCTTCTAATTCTTCATTCATAATTCATCATAAGACTATCTGTATTAATAACTAAATTAGCCCTTCAATATTGCTTAGAATTAGCATAAATCGCAAAAAAAAATCCGATGCTTAAAACATCGGATTTAAATAATTTAAAATTCTAAGAATTCAGGAATCCACCATTTTGGTTTTCTAAGCCTTTTACTAACAGCATAATTACCATCGAGACTTGCAATATCAGCACCAGTTTCAAAGTAATTAGTAAAATCAATACCAGTCGTTTTAAACGAAAGTGTATGTTTGGCTGTTGCATTAGAACTGCCGTTTTCGATTAAATACACATGCGTTTGATTGTTTTCAACTACCGTACTAACTACGGTATTAGCATCAACAGTAAAGGTAATCTGATAGTCACCATCAACTTTCTGAATCACAGGAAAGGATTTTAAAAGGGTTCCATCAATTTCTTTTAGAATTACAGTGTCATTTCTATCTTTTGAAAAAGAAGACATGATCACTATCGCACATAATGCGAGTAGCGTTTTTTTCATAATTAGGAGAGTTAAAGAGTTATTAAATGTAAAAGTATTGTACTTTTGATATATACTTATATTTCAAATGTACTGTCAAAAAATAGTGCAAACAATAGTGTAAATGGGTATTTTTTAAAATACCCAAAAACCACCAGTTTCTACCCAATAACCACTAGTTTTTGAATCTTTTTTTTATAAAATTAACGAAAAAATGTTAATAAAATTGCTATTTTTTGTTGATAAAATAGTTAACAACAGCGCAAGCCACTGTGTTTCAGCTCGTTATTTAGCAATGTAAATTAAATTGTTTTTTAATAAAGGAACTTGCCCACATGAATATAATTCTTATCTTTACACTTGAGAAATGGAAACTCCTATTTATTTAAGGCGAGATTATCTCCCCTTTCTCCCCTTCCATTCTCTCCTTATTACAAGGGAGTATATATAAGTGTTTAGCGACAACAATTCAATACTCCATTATGAAACAGCTAAGTTTACTTAGCTGTTTTTTTCGTTCCCTAATCAAACCAAACCATTACTTACTACTACCACACCTACAAAATCAACCCGCAATCATCACTTTAACTACGGTAATTCATATCGTATAGAAAACAACAAGTCACTCTCAACGATCAAGATCAGTACCCATTATTTCTACAAACAAAAAGTCCGACTTAATCGTCGGACTTTTTCGCACATATAACTAAGGTCATAGGTCTATCTCAATCTATCTACAGATTTTACAAGGTTTTCATCCTTTTGAATAGCCTTATTGGCCAAAACCAATAACACAATATTCACAATTGGCAAGAACACCCCAATACCTTTCTCAGACACTTCCGCGTCTCCAGATAACGTTAGTAGATAATATATCAATATGCCTAATAAAAAAAAGTTTATCAAAATATTTAGGCGATTCAATACGAATTGACGTTTTCGCTTTTTGAAAAGCCCTATGGTCAATACGCTCATAAGTCCAGAAATGATAAAAAAGACAGGAATCAATCTCAATAACAGTTCGGATGACTTTAACAAATCCATAGCAAACACATCTCCCGTTCCTTTCCATAAAGTAAGGATTGTTGTAAGACCTAGCGAACATATCGCTGCTAAAATAAGATATAAAGTTTGGACTCTTTGAATCATGTTTTTATGATTATTTTGCAAAAATACATCAAACTTTTGAAGAATAGAAGTTGTATATTAAATTTAATTTGTATAATTGCATCGTTATTACACATATTGTAATCTTCTTCTTTTACAATATCCCATATTATATTATATAATCTTAAACATATCGAAGGAACTCTCCTTACTATTAATTAAATCACATTTTTATAATGTTCGAAATTGAATCATTAAAGCAAAAAAAGCTACCTGAATTACAGGAAATAGCCGAACAAATCGGCGTCCCAAAATACAAACAACTCAAAAAATTAGATTTAGTGTATCAAATACTCGATGTACAAGCCACTAAACCTTCACCTGAGGAAGTAAAACCAAAACCGGCCCGCAAGCGCGTAGAAAAACCTAGATCACAGGGACCAAGGCGAGAAAACAAACCAGCCCCTGAGTCTACTCCAGCCGCTCCTGAGAAAAAAGAATCAAAAGAGGCGCCTGTAAAAAAAGCCGAAGAAAACACCTCAGAAACACCGAGAAAACCAACTCCAAAACCAGCTGCAAAGTCAACAGCAAAAGCGGAACACCCTAGAAAACAACAAAAATCTGAGCACTCGAATCAACGCAAGGACAACAATCCAAACAATAATTCGTCTAATCAGAACAATCAACGAAACAAAAATCAAAATCAAAATAAGGTTGAAAACGGCAACCGAAAACAAGGGAAATACCGTGATCCAGATTTTGAGTTTGATGGAATTATAGAAAGCGAAGGTGTTTTAGAAATCATGCAAGATGGTTATGGGTTTCTACGATCATCAGATTATAATTACTTATCCTCACCTGATGATATTTATGTATCACAATCGCAAATCAAACTATTTGGTTTAAAAACAGGAGATACTGTTCGCGGAAATGTTCGACCTCCAAAAGAAGGAGAAAAATACTTCCCTTTAATTAGAGTATCACTAATTAATGGACTCAACCCGAGTATTGTTCGAGATCGAGTTGCCTTTGAACATTTAACACCATTATTCCCAAATGAAAAATTCAATCTAGCTGCAAAAGGAAGCTCTACGTCTACGCGTATCATCGATTTATTTTCACCGATTGGAAAAGGACAACGGGGAATGATCGTTTCTCAACCAAAGACAGGTAAAACCATGTTGCTTAAAGATATTGCCAATGCAATTGCAGCAAATCATCCGGAAGTTTATCAAATCGTGTTACTTATCGACGAACGTCCTGAGGAAGTTACCGATATGCAACGCAATGTAAGAGGAGAAGTAGTTGCTTCTACCTTTGATGAACCAGCAGAAAAACACGTGAAGGTAGCAAATATTGTACTAGACAAGGCTAAACGACTCGTGGAATGCGGACATGATGTTGTCATTTTACTAGATTCTATTACGCGTTTAGCGAGAGCGTACAATACGGTTGCTCCAGCTTCTGGAAAAATTCTTTCGGGAGGTATTGATGCGAATGCACTACACAAGCCTAAACGTTTCTTTGGTGCTGCCCGTAAAATAGAAAATGGAGGTTCTTTAACGATTATTGCAACTGCTTTGACAGATACAGGATCGAAAATGGACGAGGTAATCTTTGAAGAATTTAAAGGTACGGGTAATATGGAACTACAATTAGATAGAAATATTGCAAATCGTAGAATTTATCCTGCCGTAGATCTAGTTAAATCAAGCACACGTAGAGACGATCTCCTCTTAGACGAAAAGACCGTTCAACGCATGTGGGTAATGCGCAAGTATTTGGCAGATATGAACCCTATAGAAGCCATGGAATTTATCTCAGAAAAAATTAAATTTTCTAATAACAATGAAGAATTTTTAATTTCCATGAATGGATAATAAAAAGTGACGCAACCCTTTTTTAATTGTTGCATCTACTCAAAAATAACTAATTCAAGTAATTGAGAGTCAGGCGTACATCGTCGGGCTCTTTTTTTTTTAAATATTTCTTGCGTCAAACTTAAAAATAATTGTATCTTTGCCGTCCATATCGAAGGATGCTAATCATCCGATATGATTCAAGAAAGGTACCTACCGAACTTGAAATAAAAACATCAAAACCAATTAAACTTGGTTTATAAAATATATCGCGGGATAGAGCAGTAGGTAGCTCGTCGGGCTCATAACCCGAAGGTCACTGGTTCGAGTCCAGTTCCCGCTACTAGAAAAACCAACAGCGAAGCTGTTGGTTTTTTTTTTGTACAAGCTTCCCCATATTCTGAACCAACGAGCAAGAGTGAGTGAATTCTGTTTCCAAAAAATGGAAACCCGAAAAAATATAAAACTTAAATACAAAAGTGTTCCCTAAATTTCCGCATACAACGATTACACAAACCTATCGTTCTCCAAACCACCATCTTCTTTTGGTGGGTTTAAATTTAATCGGTCCGCCATACTTTTCTTCTAATTTAGCATTGATATATTCCATCCCTTCAGTCACAGAATCCGTAACACAAAACAATTGTAAATCATCTTTCGAAATCGTACCAACCCTCTCCATTTGGTTAAGTTGATCTAATAATGGAGACCAATAGTCTTTCCCAAATAAAACGACGGGAAAATTGGAAATTTTCTTGGTTTGCAACAGGGTTAAGGTTTCAAAAAACTCATCCATCGTACCAAAGCCACCAGGAAACACAGCAAATGCATATGAATATTTTAACAACAACACTTTTCTTATGTAGAAGTGATTCACACTTAAGTTAAAATCAAGGTACGGATTGGGTTGTTGTTCTTTCGGTAGCTTTATATTGCAACCAATAGATTTACCTGCCACGTCCTTCGCGCCTCTATTGGCCGCTTCCATAATACCAGGACCACCACCTGTCATTATGGTAAATCCTTTTTTGGAGGCCAAGGTTGAAAATTCCCTTGCGCTTTTATAATATGCATTATCTTCCTCAAATCGTGCAGATCCAAAGACCGTAATACACGGGTCTGTAAAATGAAGTTTTCTAAAACCTTTAATAAATTCAAACCCGATGGAAAGCACACTTACAAACTCTTTAACCCGACTCCTTCTACCTCCAAGAAATTGGGCTTCTTCATGATCCTGTTTCATTTTTGTAAATTAATTTGTAAACATAAGAATAACACATAAAATGTAAACTGATTTATATCATTTCAGAAGTTCATTTTTTAACTTTACTTTAGCTACTAAATCATTATCGCTATGTTAGGTGCATTAAATAATAGACAAATTGAACATGTTTTATCGAGTTTAATCGTTGGTCGAATTGGTTGTCATGCAAATAATAGAACCTATGTAGTCCCTATTACCTATGCTTATGATGGTACACACATCTATGGGCACACGATGGAAGGATTGAAAATTGATATGATGCGAAAAAATCCATTCGTATGTTTTCAAGTTGACGACATAGACAATATGAGTAATTGGCGTAGTATAATTGCCTGGGGAAAGTTTGAAGAATTAACTACTCCTGAGCAGCGAGAGGAAGGTATGCAAATATTAATGGACAAAGTAATGCCATTTATGACAGGTGAAACAACCATTCGTAATTCTTTATTTGATTCTCCACAAAGAACCATTGATGCTATGCAAGGTGTTGTGTATCGAATTAAGCTTACAGAAAAAACCGGGCGCTATGAAAAAACCTAATGGAACAGGGGTGAACTGAATTTGAATACGAGGAAATTCAACGAACTTCTTTGAAAAAAATTGCCCTCTGTACACGCCCTCATTGTTGTATTTTATTCGATATGAAAGGATTTGTATAAGCAATGCTAATTTCCCCCCTTCCTAACCTCACTAAAATCTTGAAATAAGATTGTTTTACAACTACCTATACCATCAACAATTACCTGATTAAAACTATAAATATAAGTTTTAAGGTGCTAAGTGAACTAAAAACAAATTTCAACAAACATCAAATTCCAATCTAGAAAAATTAAACTAATAATTAAAATGGAACTATGCCGTAAACTACATTTAACAGGAAAAGTCCTATAAAAAGTAATAAGGTATATAAGACCTGTACAAATTTTATATTGACTACTTGCAACCAAGCAACCGTTGGTTTTGGGACAATAAATAAGGCCAATCCAATTAGTAAAGAAATCCAACCAAGTACGGTAATGATAAGTTTCCAACTTGGTTCCCAAATATTATGGAATAAAATATTGAGCAAACCAACAATAATTGCAATAAAAGAGGACAAAATAAGAAACTTATCATCTCTTAAATCATTAAAAATCTGCTTGATGCGTTTTGGGTTTAAGCTTAAAATAATAAAAAATATAAGGAGATACCATCCCCAAAATTCTGCTAAAAAGATTGAATAGTCCATATAATTACAATGAGAATTTAACCAAAGTTATGATTAAATTTTTCACTGTTAAATGACCTAAGTCATCCTTCCGAATTCTCAGAGAGAAACCTATTTAGGACAAGCGCCCCTTAATGTCTATAAAAATCAATTGTTCTTTTACTCTTTTCATGCTTTTCATATAGCATATAAAGGCTAAACAGTTCTTATTTTACGAATAAGTGCCATCGTATCATGTACCTTTTTCTCTAAACCAGTATAGTCGCGATTAGTGATAGTTGTTTTATCAATTAATTTCGAGCCTAAACCTACACAGGTAACTCCCGCATCGAACCATGCACGTAAATTATCTTCATTTAAATCCACTCCGCCCGTAGGCATAATATTGGTCCACGGTTGCGGTCCTTTGATTGCCTTTACAAATCCAGCGCCATAGGTTGCACCAGGGAAAAGTTTCACTAATTCACACCCTAATTCTTCGGCTTTATTAATTTCAGTCAAAGAACCACATCCAGGTGACCACAGTACTTTTCTTCGATTACACACCACAGCGATATCTTCTCTTAAACTAGGTGTTACAATAAAATTAGCACCCATCTGCATATACAATGAGGCTGCGGCTGCATCTGTAATTGACCCTACACCTAATATTAAGCCAGGTAATTCTTTTAGAGCAAATTGATTTAAGGCCCCAAAAATTTCATGGGCAAAATCACCTCTTGCGGTAAATTCCATTAAACGAGCGCCTCCTTTATAACAGGCTGTGATAAGTTCCTTACAAACCGCTAAATCACCATTGTAGAATAAAGGAACCATTCCAGTCTCCTTCATTGTGGTAAAAACTTCTATTCTTGTGTATTGTGCCATGATGCTGTTTTGTTTATCGTAAAACCTTTCCTGTGAGGTTTCCTTTTGCCATATTATCTACTTCCTCTACGGTACATAAATTGTAATCGCCATATATGGTATGTTTAAGACAACACGCAGCTACCGCAAAATTAAGCGATTGTTGAAGGTCAAATTGTTCATTTAACAAACCATATAGTAACCCTCCCATAAACGCATCTCCGCTTCCTACGCGGTCAACCACTGGTGTTACATCTCGTACCTCAGCCGTATACAACTGTTTGTCCGAATACAATACTCCACCTATTTGTTGATGGGAAGCGCTCACAGAGTACCGCAAGGTAGTGGCTACCGTTTTTAAATTCGGCACGAGGGTAAAAAGTTGTTCATATAGCTTTGGCAATGTAGTTAAATCGTTATAATTTGGTTTTATTTTTTCTTTTCCAAGCATAAAAAACGCTGTGTCTAAATCGCCCAAAATAATATCGCTATACGCTAGAAGTTGTGGCATAATTTCACTCGGAGTTTTACCATAATTCCATAATTTAGAACGATAGTTAAGATCAGAGCTAATGGTAATTCCCTTTCTTTTAGCCACCTTTAAGCCTTCTAAGCATACATCGGCCGCAGTTTGTGAAATTGCCGGAGTTACCCCACTCCAATGAAACAGCGTAGCCCCTTCAAAAACCTTTTCCCAGTCTATCATACCTTCCGTAATTTCGGCCATAGAACTATTTGCTCTATCATAGACCACTTTACTCCCACGCGTTCCAGCTCCGGTTTCCAAAAAATAAATACCCAAGCGTTGCCCTCCTAACACTACATTATCATTCATCACCTTACGTTTAATCATTTCGCCTCTAGCGCATTGTCCGATATCATTATCGGGGATTCTTGTAACAAATTCAGCGGGCACCCCGTAATTTGCTAGAGACACCGCTACATTAAACTCTCCACCTCCATAGGTAGCTGTATACGTTTTTGCTTGTGAAAAACGCAAATGTCGCTCAGTTGAAAGGCGGAGCATTATCTCGCCAAAGGTTACTACTTTATTCATTTCTTGAAATTAATTACTAAACTACGTATTTTTTTTACGTTAAAAAGCGCTATGGTAACATAACGCTTTCCGATCGTTCTCTACAACATTAGCGACTCAATTCTATCCTTAATCTATATATCCAATGTTGGATATGGTTTAATGCTAAATTCCCAAGGCTTGACCACCCCCAACTTGAATCGTTTCTGCGGTGATAAACGAAGCATCCTTACTTGCCAAAAATGAAACAACTGAGGCAACTTCTTCTGGGCGACCTAAACGTCCGAGCATTATATTGTTCTTCCAGGAAGCAAACACTTCGGGTTTAGTCGATTTAATTTGCGCGTGAAATGGAGTGTCAATCGTTCCTGGTGAAACGGCATTCACCCTAATTCCATATTCGGCTAAATCTTTTGCTAAAGCTCTTGTTATTGCATGAACTCCGGCCTTAGAGGTTCCATAAATTCCCGCTCCAGGGCCACCTGCATTCCACGCTGCATTTGACGTATAATTAATAATGGTTGCATTTTCTCCTTTTTTTAGGAAAGGGATCGCCGCTCTTGAAGCAAAAAAAACTGAATCGAGGTTAAGTGCCATGACAAATCTGTAAAATTCAGTTGTCATTTCTTCAAACCTAGATCTCCCTCCTAACCCTCCAGCATTGTTTACTAACACATCAATTTTACCGTATTTTTTGCCAATATTTTTAATATTAGTATTTACCTGTTCCTCATTCGTCACATCAAAACCATAATAATCAGCAGCTATTCCTTCTACCTCAAGCTCCTTTATTCTTTTGGCTCCACCTTCATCGTCAATCCCGTTTAAAATTACCGTATAGCCATCCCTTCCTAAACGTTTTGCTACTTCAAACCCAATTCCTCCTGTGGCTCCAGTAATTATTGCTACTTTTCCTATTGATTTACTCATATTTTTCTATTTTATTTATTCTTAATTTATTTTTTTACGGGGCCAATCTCCTTAATCATCACGTATAATGCAATTAAGGATAAGGGTATAGTGATTGCTATTACAACAAAAGCTGGTGTATAAGAATTTGTGGTAATTTGACCAATAAACCAGTTCATTACCATTACCGATACCGCCGCAACCGTACCTGCCAAACCAGCTAAAGTACCTACAGAACTTCCTTTAAATAAATCACTGGATATGGTTTGTATGTTTCCAATAGCAAATTGAAACCCAAAAAGTACTAAGGTTGCGATGTAGATGAAGGTCATAAAGTTTTCTTCATTTACAAAGAAGATAATACCTAGCAGGCCTGAAAATATCATCATAGCGCCAAGCGTAATGGTTATTTTTCTTGCGCTATTGACAGATTTTGTTTCCATAAGTTTTCCACTAAACCATCCACCTATAATACTTCCTGCTGCTCCTCCTAAATAGGAAATCCAAATAGTTTCTCCAATTTGTTCAATACTTAATCCGAATTTTGAATTTAAATAAATTGGCATCCACCCTACAAAAAACCACCAAATGGGTTCTATAAAAAATCGACAAGTTAGAAGTCCCCAAGATTGTCTATACTTGAGTATGTGGCCTAAGCCTTTTTTAGCAGACAACGTAGGTTGGCTACTTTCTACGACTTCTTCTTTTATTTGATCCGATACAATTAAAGCTCTTTCTTTATCCGTTACCCACGGATGCTTTTCTGGGGTTGATTTATTGAGAAACAACCAGGGTATTACCCATAAGAGTCCTAAAAGACCAAGGACGATATACGTTGTTTTCCAGCCAAACTTAGCATAAAGAAATACTATAACAAAGGGGGCAACAACATTTCCGATAGAGGCTCCTGCATTAAAGATACCTTGGGCTATAGCACGCTCTTTTATAGGAAACCATTCTCCATTACTTTTAACCGCACCCGGCCAATTACCTGCTTCACCAATACCTAAAAATCCGCGAACAATAGAAAGGGAGATAATCCCTCGTGCAAAAGCGTGAAACATAGATGCCAATGACCAAACCACAATAGAAACCACAAAGCCCAAACGAGTTCCAATAACGTCATACAACTTCCCTGAAGCAAACTTCCCCACGGCATAAGTCGCCATAAACACATTTAACATAATGGCATAGTCTGAATTATCCATGCCTAAATCTTTCCCCATCTCTGGCCACAACAGTGCAAAGGCGGTTCGATCTATATAATTTATCACTGTGGCAATAAAAATCAAGATAATTATCCACCAACGCAATCCTTTTATTTTCATAAATTTATTATTAAGCACAAATACAGTCCATATTCATGGATTTATACCTGCAATGAAATACTCTATTACTTAAAAAATATATGAGATAAACCAGTGTGGAAATCCTAAATAAAAATGTTTATTTAGATTACAAAAAAGGTTACCTCCCTCCAATAACAACCTGTGTCTTTAGCCGTGCAACTCTAAAAGACCAAGTCCATTAAACACTATAACAATACTTGTATAATTCTTTAAAATGCTGCTTCATCATTTGCTTCGCCAAACTAGGGTCTTGCGCCCTAATTGCGTTGTAAATATCCGTATGCTCTTGAATTCCTAAAACCGCTTGATTTTTATCACAAACATGATATTTTGCAAAATTTGTAATGATTTCAGGGGTAATTTTCAACATAAAGGTATTCATCGTGCTATTACCACTTGCTTTGGCAATGGCCAAATGGAATAACAAATCTTCTTGAACTGCATCTTGACCATTCCTTACTTTTTCACGATAGGCCTCCAAGGTAGCTTTCATTTGCTTTAGGTCTTCTTCGGTTCTTCTTAAAGCTGCTAATCGTACGGTTTTTAATTCTAATAAAATCCTTGTTTCTACCAACGATTTAAAATCAGGACTTTTAAGTCTCAAGATATCCTCAATCATTCCATTCAACGCAATAATACCAATATTGGCAACAAAGGTTCCACTTTGCGGAATTGATTTTAACAGCCCATAAAACTCTAATTTCTGAATGGCTTCACGAATATTACTTCGACTGACTTCAAATTTTTCTGACAACATTCTTTCTGACGGTAATTTCTCGCCAGGTTCTAAATTCTTTAAATTAATTAAATCACGAATTTTAGAAATAATTGAATTTTGAATTTCGCGATTGTCATCTTTCACTAATACTTCTATTTTCATACGATAAATATAAGGTGTCCAAATTGGTTAACCAGACAAAATGTGTATTTATTTATATTAAATTTTATCTCTCTTTCATAATGAATCTTTGATACCATCAAACATACATATACTATCTATATCACTTCCATTCAAATTTAGAAGGGACCATTTCTAATTTTTTTCGCTAATGACTTATCGATAAGTCATAAAACTTCACTCTTGAAAATGAACCAGGATCTCTCGATTGAAAATAATTTCCTGCTTTAAAATAATTTTCAAAAATACCCCACTTTTTTATATGCATATTTTCATATACGGCATATTCACTATTATTGAGTACCACCACCATTTTTCCTTCAGTCACTCGAACTTCAAGTTTAAATTTTCTAAATCCCACTTCTTGTTCAAAAGTAAACCCTTCATCATCACCCCAAGCCTCTTCGTGTAGCATTTCTACATCGCTAGCGCTCAAATTTTTCAACACTTTTGTCTTTACCCGCACCTTCCCTTTATCCCAATAAATTTTTAAAATTGGAGGTGCATTATTATCCTTTTGGCCTATTAAATCGCGTTGTTCATCGGTTAATCTCCCATGGATTTGCATAATAATGGTTCGATGATATTTACCTTCTTTATCTTTGGTGGTTTGATCCATTGCCAAGGTTCCCTTCATAATTCCTCCTTGTGCGAAAGTCCAATTAACCGTATCATCTCCTGGCACCATCTGTTCCCTCAACTCAGATCTTGAATATTTTGTATTGGCAGTGGTCGAATTGCTTGGAAATGCATAAAAAACAAGTGCTCCTCGTACAGAATCATTGTACATATAAGGCTTTAACACCTCATTACTCGCATACTTTAATATTTCAGGAGGTTCCACACTGATAGTTTTCCCCTTACCCATTCCTTCAGGAATCGTCACTTTCCAATGGCTTAAATCAATATCCGGAAGTTTCACCTTTTTCCGTTTCTTCTTTTTCTTTTTTATATCTGATAACGAATTTTTAGCCTTCTCATTAACACCGCGATTATTCACTTGACATGAAACATTTGTCGTCATACATACGAGAAGTATAGATATCCATATCGTTCTGTTAAAATTTCTCATCTTATATACTAAGGCATCTTCCTTACGTAACCGAGGAATAAATTTTGAATTTCTCCTAATTTCGTAAGGTAATTAATTTTATTATTCGTTGACTGCAGCTTTAAATTCTTCAACATATCCCGTCTCAGTACCTGTATTCGTAATTAAAATTGAAATACTGTTGTTTGCTCCTGAATTAAACGTTATAGTTACCGTTTCAAAGGGAGTCTTTCCGGCTTGAATCGTACCAGTATGTGATTTTAAAGTTGCCGCTGCAGCATCCCCAAGACTTGTAACTGTACCTCCTAAAATAGCTACAATTACCGACGATGGCGCTCCCGTCTCAATGGAATAATTATATGTAATAGCATATTCTGTATTTGGCGTTACAGCGATATCCTTTTGATACGCAACCCTTGTATTAGTAACAGCATCTGGAAATTTTCCAGCTTTTCCACCCACAAAACTCGAACTAGAGGAAATTTGAATCGTTTTCCCCATATTACTGTCCACCCATGGTGAAGTATATTTCCCATTATCCCCTGGTTCATCAAAACTCGGATTTAATATTTTAGGAACAATAGCATCTGGCACTTCCGGTTCTACCACTTCAATAACCATCTTATAAGTACTTGACACCCCTAATTTATCAGAAGCCGTAAGGCTCACCGTATAGGTTCCTTCATCTGGAAACGTATTGATACCATCCACACCAGTCGACGTATTACCATCTCCATAGTCCCAAAGGTAATCGGTTGCACTGGTAGACGAATTTCCAAAAGTATAGGTCAAAAAGTCATCGGTGACAGTGGCTGAAAAGTTAGCCTGTGGCGGTGTTTCATCAGCTTTAGAATTTGCTTCTGGCAATTCATACTCATAATCACATGCAGTAAAAACTACCAAAACCAAGCAGAGTATCATCAGTACAGATGCTTTAAACGGTCCTTTATGTTTGCTATTATTTTTCATGATTCGTTTATATTTTATTTTAAAACAATTAATCTAATACCCTGCATTTTGAGTCATTACACCTTTACTCAAATTAATCTCATTTTGAGGGATAGGTAATAAAAGATCGGTAGACGAATAACTATATCCATTCGCTGATGAAAAAGCTGATAAAACAGATTCTGCCTTACCAAAGCGTATTAAATCAAACAAACGGTGATTTTCAAACGCTAATTCCACGCGACGTTCAAGTAATAATTCGTCTTTTGTAATCGAGGTTACAGGGGTGGTAAATCCAGCTCTATCTCTCACTTTCTGGAACGAACTCAAGGCTATTTCTACACTCGTTTCTGTATTATCCCCCATGATAGCTTCCACATGCATTAATAAAACATCAGCATATCTCAACACAATCCAATCGTTACCCGCTAAGGTGGCGTCAGAAACAAAGGTCTTACCATTCGCACCTCCATCCTCACCATTTGGCAAATATTTAGCCACCTGATATTGTGAAAGTTGACTTAAATCTTGTCGATATGAATACGGTGTACGGTCTCCACCTGAAGCGTCTAACGCGGCCCGGGCTTCGGTAGTTACATAGTTCACTCCAGAAGTTCTCCCTACAGCATTCATCCATTCAGCAGAAAAATTCTGACTATCACTTGACAAGGTTGGTACATAGCCTATAGCAAAAATAACTTCATTATTATTTTCATTATAAAACACATCATTAAAATTAAGTTCCAAGCTAAATCCACTACCCATTACCGCTTCACACAACCCTTGTGCTTCGGTATAATTCTTCTTTTGCGTTAAATATACTTTTGCTAACAGTGCTTGTGCCGCAGCTTTAGATGCTCTGTTTTTATGATCATTATTTAACGTAGCAATGGCTGTAGTTAAATCACTTTCAATAAGTGCATAAACAGAAGCGGTTGGAACTCTCGTAAATTGAACATCCGTTTCAGAAGGAGCGATTACTCGGTCCACCAACGGAATCTCACCAAACAAGCGTACTAAATTAAAATAGGCATAGGCTCTTACGAATTTCGCTTCTCCTTCAAAGGCAGCCGCTACGTTTGCATCTTCAACCACATCGAGATTATCCAAAACGATATTTGCTCTAAAAATAACGTTATAAAAACTTGAATAATAATCACTTACAATACCATTATTTGGAGTCACTGTAAAATTATCAAATTGAGCAGCTTCCCCTTCTCCACTTTTTGTTCTCGTATTATCAGAACGCATTTCAGTTAGGTAAAATTCATACATAACGCCGTGGTTATCATCATTATCCGTAGAGTTAACTCCTTGGATACCGTCATACATATTTATAACTGCGGTCTCTACTTCATCAACAGTACTGTAATAGGTAGATGAGGTCACCCCAGATGTGGGTGCAGGTTCCAAAAAGTCACTTGAACAAGACGCAAGTAACACTGTTATCAAGAGTACAGTTAAATTTTTTATTTTTTTCATAATATATATTATTAGCTGTTTTCTATTAAAAATCAAGATTCAAACCTAAAGAATAGGTTCTGTAAATAGGTGACCCGGCTCTTTGATACCCATAGGTTGTCGGACTTGTTCTATCAATGGACTCAGGATTAAACCCTGTATAATCTGATGCCGTTTTGTACATTAAATTTTGGCCTGCAACGTATAATCTCAATCCAGACACACCAATTTTTGACAGGACTTCTTTTGAGAAATTATATCCAATATTGACATTTCTCAATGCGACATACGAGGCATCTTGAATAATATCATTCGTAAATATTTTCTCTTTGATAAACGCTTGATCAGGAGTAGTTGAAGGATTAAAATCTTGACCACCATTAAAATGATTAAAAATATACTGATCGCCCATATTTCTAATTTCTGCCCCATGTGACCCTTGGAACATAAAGCTAAAGTCAAGGTTCCCCAGTTTAAAACTATTACTTAAACTCCACACTAAATCCGGATACGGATCGCCTAAAGGTGCCTTATCTTCATCGTCAATAATTCCATCGCCATTTAAATCCTTTACATATACATCTTGCGCTTGACCACCCACCGGATGATACGCATTAGATAGATATTCCAACGGAATGTCCCGATCTACCACCCAACCGTAAAATGTTGAAATAGGCATTCCTTCCAAATTAATCCATTCTGCGGCTCTCTTATCATCGACATTGGTAATTTGCCCATCAGAATCTGCAAAATCTACTAAGGTGTTTTTATTTCTTGTAGCGATAATCGTGGTATTCCAATTAAATTTCTCCTTGGCGATATTTCGAGTTCTCAATTCAAACTCTACCCCTTCATTTTTAACTTCCCCGAGGTTAACTAAAGCCGCGTCGAAACCAGTAGTTACTGATACTGGATTATTTAAAAGCAATTGATCACTTGTTCGTTGGTAATAGTCAAAAGACCCCGCAATTCTATTATTAAAAAATCCGAAATCAATCCCTGGATTTACTTCTACTAATCGCTCCCATTGCAGTTCTGCATTTGCAATATTTGCGGGGTTAAAACCGGCAACAAGGATTCCGTCAACTACGGCGGTAGTAGCCCCCAGTAAAGCTAATGAAGGATAATAATCTACTAATATATTACCCGTACTCAACGTACTTGTACTACTACTCACATCAGGATCTACGCTCCCTGTGTTCAAGCGATCGTTCCCTGTTACTCCATAACTCGCTCTCAATTTCAAATTAGAAATCCAATTCACATCACTTAAAAAGTCCTCTTTAGAAACATTCCAACCAATGGAGGCTGCTGGGAAATTTCCATATTTAAAATCACTACCAAAAATGGAACTTCCATCACGTCTAAAACTAAAGGAAGCCAAATATTTATTATTAAATGCATAATTCACCCTGGCAACGTATGACAAGCCTGTTTTTTTCCATTCAAAGGCATCTGCGTTAGAAATCAACGTTGCATTGGTAATTTGCTTTACGTCATCTGAAGTATACCCCGTACCCGTAATGGTTGAGAAAAAGGATTTCGTAGTTTCCCCTGAAAAACCTGCGATAGCACTTATATCGTGACCCCCGAACGATTTATTGTACGACAAGAAGTTATCAGAAATCAAGTAAATTTCTCGTTGAGATATTTCATTCATAGATGCGGCAGAAGCGCCATTACGATTTGATAAAACTCCTTGCCATCTCGTTCGTTTTGTATCTTGATACGACCCTGATAAGGTCGTTCTAAAACTCAGGGAATTTGTAATATTGTAGTTTCCATACACGCTTCCAAAAAGTTTAAATTTCTTATCATACCGCTCTCTTTCTAACACTTTGGCTGCTGGATTCGTATTCGAGGTCGTACTGATATCAATTAACTGACCATCTCCATCTAAATCATAATTATCAAAATGGTATTGCAATGCATAATCCCCTACTTGCACATCCGGATAAACTGTACGATCCACATACTGAATCGTATTTTCGTCATGATACACAGGCAACCAATTGGTCTGTCTTAAAATATCATGGGTTGAGCCATCAAACCGTCTTCTATTGGTATAGGATGGAGACATGTTTGCTCCAAACGAAAACTTATCATTTATTTTAGTATCTACCTTAACCTTAAAGGTGTATTTTTTAAAATCATCGGTAAGTAAAACCCCTTCATCATGCAAGTAATTCAACCCAGTACTGAATTTCGTTTTCTTACTCCCTCCCCGTGCACTCAACGAGTGGCTGGTGATATTCCCTCCATCGAAAATAACATCCTGCCACGAACGATCAATGCCTATCAACTGTTTGTAACGCGTTCTATCTGAAATAGTTCCATTCGCTGCTAATTCGGCGGCTGCCGTCTCGGCAATAGAAAAGGTATACGCATCACTGTGTTTAGCTTCTTTGTATCCTGTAAATGTACCATAGTTAAATTTTGTATCCCCTTCGATCCCCACTTTTGACGTAATCATTATGATACCATTGGCCCCCTTAGATCCATAAATCGCTGACGATGCAGCATCCTTTAACACCTCAAAAGAGGCTACATCATTCATGTTTAAGGACCCTAAGAAATCGGCACTTACAATCACACCGTCTACGACAATTAACGGTGTAGAATCTCCAGACATGGAGCCAACCCCTCTAATATTAATGGTCGGTGCGGCCCCAGCTTCTCCATCTGTTGCTTGAATATTCACTCCCGATACTTGACCAATCAACGCATCGTCTACCCGAGCTACAGCGATCTGATCTAAATCGTCATTAACTACTTTAGAGATGGATCCGGTAAGATGCGATTTTTTGGAAGTACCATACCCAATAACAACTACCTCATCTAAGGTATTGTCGTCTTCAATCAAAGTTACTTTCAAGGATAAATCATCGCTCACGGTAATGGTTTGAGCAATGTAACCAACATAAGAAAACTGAAGTTCATTTCCTTTTTTTACCTTGATTTCAAATTTACCATCAAAATCCGTAGAAGTTCCAATAGCAGTCCCCTTAATAATAATATTTACTCCAGGTATCGGTGAATTATCCGTTTTAGAAATTACCTCACCTTTGAGCAAAAAACTTTCTTGTGCAAATAGCATCGTACAAGTGAAAAAGGCTAATGTGAAAATTAGCTTCGTTTTTAAGTTCATAATAATTCATTTAATTAACTGAGTTAGTATTAAGGCAAAACTTAAAAACAAATTCACTCACAAACACTGAAAGATTTTTCCTATTTTTGTTGTGAATATGCGAACTAAGGTTTGCATGTTTTTTACTTCCCTCCAAAGAAGTAATTCTAAAAAGGATAGGCGTGCACCTGTCCTTTTTTCGTTTCACAGCTTAGTAACCAATTGATTAATAACTGGTTTACCAAACTGGTTTACCAAATATATGACATTTATTCCAAATGTAGCCACTATTTAATAAATTTATTTTAACCTGTTGATATGCAAGTGATTAAGCGAGTAGATTTAAGTAATAGCAACTATAAATCAGTGAAGTATTATAATGATATGGTAGCATTACGCCATAAAATCTTCGCTAATGGGGTGTGCAGATTTTTTAATTAAGATTTTTTATCCCCAAAATAAGATACGCTATCACCACTTAAAAAATCTTCCCTTACGGGGCTAAATGTGTCAATAAGTTCGCCTTCTTCTAGGCAAACTGCACTATGCATTAAATTTGGCTCAATATACACACCATCACCCGCCTCTACAATTTGCTTTTCTCCATCAATTTCAAATTCAAATTTACCAGAAGCACAAAACGTAGCTTGCGTATGAAAATGTTGATGCGGTGCACCTAATGCTCCTTTTTTAAACTTTACTCTAACCATCATAATTTGGTTATCGTAACCCAAAAATTTTCGTGACACTCCTCCTCCAAGGTCTTCCCATTGCATTTCTTTTGTGACAATGTACTTTTCGCTAAATCGTTTCATACTATAACTTGTTTGTTTTTATTCAAAATAATAAGAACCTGACCACTCATAATTCTTATCGTTAATTGTTAATTTGTGTGTTGCTTCTTTATCGTTATCGTGATTAGAGATCACAAATAGCGATGATTTATCATTCGTTGTCACTATGTTAATCGCGGTATAATCTCTAGTATTAAAAACTACTTCGAGGTGTTTAATGTTACTATATGTATTAATGGCCAATTCAGAAACTGGACTATAAGTACCTGTTGATTCTACCGTTGACACAAACAATGCATCCTTGGCATTTCGTTTACGCAAAATAAGGGTAGGTTCATGTCGTAAATTAAATTCAGGATCAGTTGCACCAATTCGCGCCATTATCATTTGATCATTCGTAGAAGTAACGGCAGTATAGGTGTAAAACCTATTATGTAAAATCCAATTCAATTTAATGTTCTCTCCAGTCGCCAATCCACTTGCCTCCTTATAGAGGTGTTGATATCCATTTGCGTTACCTAGCAGCTGCGGAACTTCACTTTTGGAGTATTCAAAATTCGTTTGCAGTACTTGACCTAAATAATAAAAAGGTACATCGTATTGATTTGTCGTATCAGAAGCTACCCTCATAATATCAAGCACATATGGATTATCAAAATCCTCATCATTAATAATCACCATGGTTCTGTGTAAGACCGTTTCAGGATAGGCATTAAACTCTTTGGCACTTGCCACTTGAACTACTTCATTCTCAACGCTAAAAATATAGGCTTCTGAATGATGTTGACTTCCTTTGCTATAGTCTCCGTTAAAATGTGATATTTCATTGCTGACCAAGGTGTTGTGTGCAATCGTTTGTTTAGCCCAAGTAGTGTTTTCTTTTAAATAATTCCCACCTCCTTTTTGTTCAATATTTACAAAACGAGCCATGCCATAATCTTGTACTACTTCATCCCCTTGATCAAAAAGTGCATAGGATAATTTGTCATAATGCCCGTGACTCAAGCCATGTGCCGTATATTTAAAAACCAATTCAAGAGGACCACTTCTCAGCACACCTACCGCTCCTTCATCCCCATTCGCCCCATCGGTTAATTCAACAGATTTTTTAACAAAAGGGATCGACTTCCCTTCTTTTATACCAAGAGCAACTGCCAAACCCGCATCATCGAGAGTGACTTCACCTTGCTTTTCGGCAATACTCAAGAGCTCCGGATTGTTGCCTCCAAAATGATAGGCAATATCTACAGCAGATATTAAGGACGTATTGTAAAAAGACATTCCTTTTTGTGAATCATTTAGCAGAAAGAAATTCCCTTTTTGGTCCGTTAAATTTAACAGTGCAGTAACTCCTTTAAGCAGTACACTGTCTTTATAGGCTACCACCTGTAACTCCGGTTTTTTATTTTGTAGCCCTTGGGCAAAAATTAAAAATGGATACATGGCATACCGTTGATAATAGGGTCCTTCGGTATAATACCCATCTGGCGAAAATGGTTCATCGAGATTGGCAAAAAATCCCATTTTCCCATCTTTATTGATAAAGCCACCATCGTTATCTTTTAAATTCTTATCCAAGTCAAAATCCTTTAATCCGTACAAGGCGCGTGCTAATAATTGATCATCTTCCATCACCAACGCAATCATTCCTACAGCTACATTTCCCCAAGTACTATGGTTGTGTACGCGATTAAAAAATTGCGGATTATCCATCGAAATAAAATCTGCAAAGGGCTTAAATAACTCTTTTTCTAGCGTGTTCCGCTCATCTTCAGAGAGGTAATCATAAATACAATCATAAGCCTGACTCGTATACACGAGCCAATTAGAATCATTTAAACATTGCCAAAATAACTTGCCACGCGCATACGATCTTGTCTTCGGATGAATAGGTAATGTTGGATACATTTTTGCATATTCAAACAACATCTCCTTCACAAACGCTGCATACTTCTCCTTCTCAAGGATTTGATATAACACCCCTGCTTTTTGCATAAGGATATAATTCTTTTTATGCGTTTCATGCGTATATCCTCCAGAGTAATCTTTCGGTATGGGCACAGCATAACCATGGTCAATTTCAACATCTACTTCCTTTTGAACTTTCGCTAGTGTTTGATCAAATATTGGGATACTTCCTACATGAGATCTAATATTGATTACACCCTGTGGTGTTAACACCAAACTTGGATGTTGTGATGAAATCGCCGAGTTCAACTTAGTAGACACATCCTTCTTACAAGAAACTAATCCTACGATCAAAAGACCTATAAAGAATCGTACTACGTTGGAATGTTTCATGGTGCTAAAGCAGATTGGTTAACCAGATTGGTTTACCAAATGTAGTGATAATTTTTTAAATACCAATATTCACAGCTGAATATCCGTAAATCCGGCCGTGTGGCATATACTGTTCTATACTTAATTCAGTTAGTCGTTTTTGGTGAAATACCCCTGATTAGACACCGCCGCGTCACTCACGTCAATACGGGCTTCTTTAAACCACACTTCTGCGTAATTACCATCTGCATATTGCTTTGTAAGATCACCTTCATGTGTTTCAGCCCCCGAACACCAATTTCTATTTACTTCAGGCGATTTTCCGTTGGTTTGATTATAAGCACCAAGTTTAAAAAAACAACCTTCACCCAAATAGGCTTCTTTGCGCTCTACCCCGTCTTGACCAATGGACGCAAATAATTTTCGAGTCTGTGCTGGCATTTCTTCACTTGTTGAATACGCCGATGCTATTAAATTTTTTGTAAAGGTTTTTGTTTCATGTCCTCTGCTCGTAAAAGTTAAGTTCATTACCCCCTCTTTTACCGCTATTTCATAGCTAAATTCTTCACCTAAGGCAATCCCCTCTTTGGACTCTTCGGGATAGGTATTTATTGAATCCCCCACTACAGAAAAGTCATTACCCCAAACAGCGGTAGAATAATCCCATCTTCCAGCATTATCATCCCCGGCAGTATTAATTTCATAATGCCAAAAAACAGACCCTTTGGTATGTCCCGGAAATTTTTTGTAAAAAATTTTAAGTGGTTCATTTTCATGTCCGTCGGCACTGTGAATTTGACCGACCACTACCGAATAGGAAGCTGCCACCCTAGCATCTCCTGTGGATGAAACATTCATTACTTTAAGCGTAGCTGATAATTTATCATCAGCTGTTTCGGGATACCATTTTTTTACTTGCGCTAATTCAGTTCTTGTATTATTTGATGTTCCATGTGTATCGCCTGCATTAGGTGTTTTATAAACGATCCAATTCTTTTGACCATCATTTGTGGTATAAAAAAAATCTTCGTGTTCAAAATTATTTGCATGCCCTACATTAGAACCATCTCCCAAAATTAAATTCCAATCATTAAAAAAAGGGATAACCTCATTTGCATACACTATGCGTTGTGCTTCTTTTTTAGTCGACTTTTTAGGAGTAAACACACAACTGTTAAACAGCACGAAGGCACTAAGACCCATAATCCATGAAACTGAAACCGTTAATTCTTTATACATTGTTTATATTATGTTAGTTCTTGAAAATATACGTTCTATGGATTGGCATTCTTCCATTGGCAATTTGCTTACACCCCATTCATTAGAATTTCCTATTTATTAACGTTCTACAGGAATTGTCGCAGCCCCTACCGTAGCATCTTTAAACCAAACCTCAGCATAGCTTCCATTTTCATATTGTTTGGCGATATCACCATCGTAGATTTCTGACTTCGTAGACTTTCCATTGGCTTGATTATAAGCTCCTTGTTTGAAATAATTGATTTCACCAGCGTAGGCAATTTCTCTTTCTACACTTACAGTTCGTTTTGATGAATACACGTCAATAATCTGCTGTGGAATTTGTGATTTTGTAGCAAAATCTGATTTTATCAAGCTTTTTGTGAATCTAATAGTCTTATGACCTTCGCTTGAAAAAGTGAGGTACATAATACCCTCGTACACGTTTACTTCGTAGCTAAATTCTTCACCTAAAGCAATGCCATCTTCAGGTTCAGTTGGATAGGTTGTTGGGGTTGTTCCAACCACAGAGAAATCATGCCCCCAAACGGCAGTTGAGAAATCCCATCTTCCCGCATTATCACCTTCAGTATTGATTTCATAATTCCAAAACACCGACCCTTTGGTATGCCCTGGAAACTTCTTATAAAAAATCTTTAACGGTTCGTTTTCATGCCCTTCATCACTGTGAATTTGCCCAACCACGACCGAATAGGAAGATGATACACTTGCATCGCCAGTGGTAGACACATGTTGAACTTTTAACGTACCGGTTAATTTACCCCCAGTTTCAGGAATCCAATGTTCCTTTTGTCCTAATTCAGCTCTCGTATTACTTGAGGTACGTGAGGTAATACCAGCGTTAGGCGTTTTATATACCACCCAATCTATGCCCCCATCATTTTCAACATAAAAGAAATCGTTCTTTTCATAATTCACCAATTCTTCAACGTAGGTTCCATCACCTAAAAGGATTTTCCATTCCTTCATAAATGGAAGCACATCACTTGGATATTTTATCTCCTTGGCTACTTCTTCTTCTGGATTCGATGTCGTATTATTCTTACATCCAATGCATAGCAACAGTGTGAAAATTATACCTAGTAATTTCTTCATTTATTTAAGGATCAGTTGGATTAATACATCAGTGTCATAACTAAATTTTCTTCCGTTTTTAGTTGTCCTGAATTGCTTATTGTATTTTCTGATTCAATATTATTCTTTGCTCCCCAAAGAATAGAAACAAATTGAACGGGATTATTTTTAAATGTATTTTTAGTAATCGTTACATTTACAATACCATTGTGATTCAACAGTCTTTTGTTTTTCTCTTTTGCACCACAATTTGTAAAGGAGCTGTTGGACACTAACAAGTTTCCACCGATGGTAGATTCATCGTATCCACCCCTGTAATAATCAATCACATTAGCTTGAATAGTATTGAACTCACAGTTGTTTACGGTTAAATATTCCGTGTTATAATCACCTCTGTCGTTAGTTTCTTCTGACAGTTCTATGCCGTTTTTACAATTTGACATTGACGTGTTTTCAAAAGTAATACGCTCAGCAAAAGATTGCTTATACACTTTCAAAACATACTTAAAATCACTTATCTCAGTATTTAAAACGGTTAGTCCGAAATGATTTGACATCTTCTCTTTTAAACTCGCAAAGGCATAATTTGAGTTGTTTCCTTTTAAGATCAACTTATTTACGGTCAATTTTCCTTTAGGTTGTAAAGAAAACAAGGGCGTACTAGATTCGCCAGAAAAAACAAATTGTGCTTTTCCTTCGGATTGAATAGTAATCGTTTTATTAATTACCAACGATTTTGAAATTTCATAAATACCTTCCGCTAAAGCGATCATATCGCCATTACTCGCAGCATCTATTATAGTTTGTAATTCTTCCACGTTCGTTACCGTATGCGTAACCGGAGCTGCCGTTTCAATTTCGTTAGAATACCAAGTCGCCCCATAGTTAGATTTGTCTAATATGTTAGGATTAGGAAAATCGACACCTACAACTGCACCAATGCTGTTGTTGTCTGTTCTAGCGTTTCCAAATAAGTCCTTTTTGATGGTGTCAAAATCGAATCCTTGATACACTTCAACCTCACTTGGAAGTCCTGTTGGAATTAAAATATCATCAGATACTTTTTTCAAGCTTAAAGAAGCGGGAATAATTCCACCATCAAAGTCCTTAAATTGGACCCCTTGATTCTCTACAACATTACTTTTAAAGGTAACGCCATCGGCCTTATCATTCTCAACAACAATGCTTTCAAGACCTTTTTCATTATACACAACATTATTTGCCACAGTTGTTCTAATCGCTCTTGCAGAACGTATTTCGGATGCTGGTAACACATCGACTTGCGCAATGTTTGTACCCACCCCAAATTGCCAAGGTGAACTACAATTTACATACGTATTATAAGCTACCACTACGTCGGTTACTTGGTTATATCGATTTAAGGGTGATTTAGGAATACCGTTCATTACGGCTAGCGGACTTCTAAAACTTTTCCCTTTTAAGTTATAGAAGTAGTTATTGGTCACCCAATGCCCCGTATTGATGATTCTAATTCCTCCAAAATTTTCATTGATACCATCCCCAATAAAATAATTTCCATCAATCAAACAGTAATTTCCATGACGCGTAACCACCGAACCTTCACTCTTGTAGAACACGTTATTTTTGATTTCATTGAAATTTGTTTTACTTGAAATTATCTCAACCTCCCCATTACATTCTTCAAATAGGTTATGTGTTATGCTGGTATTACTAGGACTCATCGACGTAAAACTACTCCCTAATTGGATCGTTTCACCTCTAGCGCCTCCTTTTCGAGGTCTTGGACCAAAATGGTTGTCGTTAATTTTATGATAGTTTCTAATGCTTTGAACACCTTTTAAATCAACCCTAACCGTAGGACCTCCATTTGTTTTACCCGCAATATAACAGTGATCTAATTGATTGTGTCTTCCAAAAAACTGAACCCATAAATCATCGTCATCGCGTTGTGATTTATTAAAATCTACAATGACACAATTAGTGACTCTACAGTGGTTTGCTACCGTATTTTCGTCCATTCTAAAAGCAATAACATTTTCCGTTGGTGAAAAACCATTTCTAAAATACAGGCCATTTACCACCAAATACTCACCACCAAAAGACAGGTTTGACTCCCCTTCGATAAAAACCTCTCCTGCAGTTTCTGCTTTAATAGTAATCGGTTTTTCTTCAGTGCCTTTACCTACAAATGCAATCTGCACATCTTTCCAAATACCATTGGCTAAGACAATCGTATTTCCGGGTTTTGCTTCTAAAATAGCACGGTTTAATTCGTCCATAGTGCCAACTTTAATCGCCTTTACCGTAGCCTTTTCACTGCAAGAAAACAGTAAAAAAAATAGGACTAATGCGGGAATAATTTTATTCATTTTATGAGGTATATACTTCTCTTTCTAAGAAAATTTCTATAAAAAGAAATAAGCGTGTTAACACGTATTTCTGACTGGTTAACCAGATTGGTTTACCAAATATACACTTATTTCTGTAAAAACCGATTATTTTATCGATTTATTCTATAAATGAGTATCTACCCTCCTCTGCGTACAACTCCAATAAGGCAATAGGCGTTCTTTCTCAAAGGACAATAACGCTTCCGAAGTCATCCACTGTTATTTGAAAACACTTCGCTAAATAGGTCTTAAAGCTGCACAATAAAAGATCTCAACCTACAACACTACACTTAATTTAATATTGTGTAACTTTGGAATACTTCTTGTTGCACATATAAAAACATACGTCTATGAAAACACTATTTAGCATTTTAATTCTTGGGCTTTTAGTTTATAGTTGTGGTTCTGCCACAAAAACAGTAGCCGCGAAAGACACTGAAGAAAAGCCGGTTCGCATTGCCAATGACACTTTGGAATATGAAGTCATCATCTTTGATGTTGGTTTTTCAAGCTATTTGGCCACAGCAAAACCGATGAGCTTCTACAGTCAATCCATGCTCGAATCAAGAAATAGAGTTTATGTTGATGAGTGGAACAATCGCGTAAGAAATCCGAGCCAATACGACTCTCGAATTTATGAAAACATCATTGATTACCAACCTAATATAGATTATGGGATGGAAGTTAATTATAAATTATATCAGTATTTTCAATTTGCACAACGCAAATACAACATGAAACTGGGTCCATTTAGGATTGAATAAATGCTAACATTTAACCAAATCGCTAAAGGTGTTAACGTTGACGATTTTTCATATAGCCCTCTTATGTAGGCCTACCGTTTAAAAAAACAATCCCTGCATCCAATTGAATGCAGGGATCTGTATTTAGTATGTAAAACGTAATTTAGTTTTAGACTAATCTCACTTTAAAAGTCAAACCTTTGTGGACCACCACGACGAATCTCCTCATTTGAATCATCTTCAAATTTTTCAAAATTCTTTCTAAAGGCATTCGCCAATTTAAAGGCCATTTTATAATAAGCTTCGTCATCTTTCCAAGTTGCACGTGGACTCAACACTTCGGTTGGAACACCCGGACAGGTTCTTGGTTGTGCAACACCGAATACAGAATGGATATGGTAATCTTCATAAGAATACGGACCTAAATCTCCATTCAAAGCTGCATTAATCATCGCTCTTGTGTATTTTAATTTCATTCGCGTTCCAACCCCGTATGGTCCACCAGTCCATCCAGTATTAACTAGCCAAACATTCACATTTGAATCTTTCATTTTTTTACTTAACATCTCTGCGTATCTCGCTGGGTGTAAAGGCATAAACGGCGCTCCAAAACATGCTGAAAACGAAGGTACTGGCTCTGTAACACCCGCTTCAGTACCGGCTACTTTGGCAGTATAACCAGACATAAAGTGATAGGCTGCTTGATTAGGTAATAAACGTGAGATGGGAGGCAGTACCCCAAAAGCATCCGCTGTTAAAAAGAAAATATTTTTAGGATTATGCGCTAATGACGGTTTTTGAATATTGTCAATATGATAAATAGGATAACTTACTCGGGTATTTTGGGTAATAGAAACATCCGAAAAATCTACCTCATTTCCTTTTTTAAAAACCACATTTTCTAATAAAGCCCCTGGTCTAATCGCTCCGTAAATATCTGGTTCATTTTCTGCAGAAAGATTAATTACCTTCGCATAACATCCTCCTTCAAAATTAAAGATGGTATTATCTTTCGTCCAACCGTGCTCATCATCGCCAATTAATTTTCTAGCAGGATCAGCAGACAAAGTTGTTTTACCTGTACCAGATAAACCAAAAAAGATTGCTGTCTCACCGTTTTCGCCTACATTGGCTGAACAGTGCATTGGTAACGTTTCTTTTTGAACAGGTAGAATAAAGTTCAAGGCTGAAAAAACACCTTTTTTAATTTCGCCTGTATAGCCCGTTCCACCAATAAGTACAATTTTTCTAGTAAAATCTAAAATAGCAAAATTGTGTTGGCGAGTTCCATCAACTTCGGCGTCTGCCATAAATGAAGGCGCATTAATTACCGTCCATTCTGGTTCAAAACCGTTGAGTTCTTCCTCGCTAGGACGAAGAAACATATTATAAGCAAATAAGTTAGACCAAGGAAGTTCATTAATAATCCTTAGTTTCATTTTGTAACGCTCATCTGCACAAGCATAAGCGTCTCTAACATAAATTTCTTTATTTGAAAGAAAGCTTGTCACTTTATCAAATAACTTTTGAAATTTATCAGGATCAAAAGGAATATTCACAGATCCCCACCAAACTTCGTCTTTAGTGACATCATCTTTAACGATAAATCGATCAAGAGGCGATCTTCCAGTGAACTCACCTGTATTTACGGCTAAAGCTCCTGTATCCGCTAATTTTCCTAAACCTTTTTCGAGGGTTATTTTTGTTAATTCTTCTGGACTTAAATTCCAATGTGCAGTGGCATTTTTAATACCGTAATTTTCGAGTGAAGTGTTCATAGTTCTCGTTAAATTATCCATTGATTGTTGTTGTGTTTTAATGGTAGGCAAAACTACTCATATTATTTGACCGTAAAAAAAAACTTACCGATTTTCTTTTAGGATTTCTTTAATTTTAAAACTTTCCACCCTAATGTTCCCCACGCCGACAAGAGCAACAAACCTCCCATAGGGGTAATAAACCAAATTAATTTCGGATCGATTCCTGCGGTAATTGCGTAAATTGATCCAGAAAAAAATAAAATTCCCAATAGAAACAGGCGACTAATGACAACGCGTGACTTCGGATTGAAAATCGAACTTCCATTTACAAATAATATAACGATGGCATGGTACATTTGGTATCTCACTGCGGTTTCAAAACTTTGCAACCTCTCTGGGCTCAATACTTCTTTTAATGCATGCGCACCGAAAGCCCCTAGAAGTACGGCCAAAAAACCAAGACATACACCTGTAAAAAGATAGTGATTTTTCATAAAAAAACTTTTTACAAAAGTAAACTTTTTGTTTCTATATAATAATGTATATTTAGGTTTAAATTCAACACATAGATGCCACAAAAAAACCCATTAAAAATAGCTTTTAACTCTTGTTTTGATCACCAAAGACCACTGGTCAACGCCCCAAAACCACCACTCGGTATTCAAGCGTTTCGCAACCGTGATCAATGCAAGAACAGTCTAGGCACCTCGTTTGTTGAACTAATCAAACGCTTGGTTACCATTTCAAAATTAGACCGAGTATTCGTTATCGTAACCCCCACTAATGAATAAATTTATGAGAAACATTTTAATTATAGGAGCAGGACGTTCATCTTCTTCTTTAATCAACTATTTACTAAACAAATCAACCCCTGAAAATTTACACCTTACGGTGGCAGACGTATCAAAAGAAACCGCTCAAGAAAGAATCGGACAGCACCCAAATGGAACGGCAATCGCCTTGGACGTTTTTGATGCTTCATCGAGAAAAGAAGCTATCCAACAAGCTGATATTGTGATCTCTATGCTACCTGCCCGCTTTCATATTGAGGTAGCAAAAGATTGCGTACAGTACAACAAAAACATGGTCACTGCTTCTTATGTTTCTAATGAGATGAAAGCTTTAGATTTAGCTGTTCGCAAAAAAGGGCTAGTCTTTATGAATGAAATTGGCGTAGACCCCGGGGTAGATCACATGTCTGCCATGCAAGTCATTGATCGCATTCGCGATAATGGGGGTAAAATGTTATTATTTGAATCATTTACAGGAGGTTTAGTTGCCCCAGAAAGCGATACCAACTTATGGAATTATAAATTCACATGGAACCCTAGAAATGTGGTTGTTGCGGGACAAGGAGGTGCAGCAAAATTCTTACAAGAAGGTACCTATAAATTTATTCCTTATCACAAATTATTTCGGAGAACTGAATTTTTAAATATTGATGGCCTAGGTAAATTTGAAGCATACGCCAATAGAGATTCTTTAAAGTACATTAAAGATTATGGCTTAGATGACATTCTCACCATGTATAGAGGAACTATTCGGAAGGTCGGTTTTTCTAGAGCCTGGAATATGTTTGTACAACTTGGAATGACAGATGACAGTTATATTATGGACGGTTCAGAAAATATGTCCTACCGCGACTTTACCAACGCTTTTTTAGCTTATAACCCCAACGACTCTGTAGAGCTTAAACTCCGCTCCTACTTGAAAATTGACCAAGATGATGTGGTCTGGGATAAATTAGTAGAACTCGACATTTTTAATGGAGAAAAGAAAGTTGGATTAAAAAATGCCACCCCAGCTCAGATTTTACAGAAAATCCTAATGGATAGTTGGACTTTGGAAGAACACGACAAAGATATGATTATCATGCACCATAAATTTGGATATGAGTTACAAGGAAAAAAACATCAAATTGATTCGAGCATGGTTGTCATTGGCGAAGACCAAACCTATACCGCTATGGCTAAAACAGTAGGGTTGCCTGTTGCTATTACTGCACTAGCCATTCTCAACAAGAAAATCACCACCCCTGGCGTTCAAATTCCTATCAGCAGAGAAGTCTACGAACCCATCCTTGCTGAACTTGAAAAATACGGCATTTCCTTTGTCGAAAAGGAAGTTGCCTATTTAGGATATAATCCAGAAAATGTCAGAGGCTAGTTGAACCTTTACTTATTAAACAAATAAAAAACGTGTTAACGATGGTTTTGACAAAGAGGAATTACCCCTAGCGTTGTTATCATTTTAGCTATGTTCATTTCGACGCCTTAAAACCGTTAAAAAACACCTTTTTTAAAGGCTACATTTTTAGATAAAAATCTTTAACCAACTTGATATACTCAGGGGTATACACGTGTCGTTCAATTTCGATGGTGAGCATGGATTTCAGCAGTTCACTTTCGCTGAAACTAAATTCGAGCAATACGCGTTTTGGGGGCGTTTTTGAATGTCCTTTAACAAAACAGCACCGATTTAAAAAAAGGCCATTTTTATGCGCTAACGCCACAAAATGATCATATTCTTTGGCTGGCAGAATCAATGAAAACAGGCCCGTAGGACTCAATAATTTTGAAACACTATAAGCCAAAGATTCAAAGGATAACGAACGGGTGCTTCTCGCACTGTTTCTCGCGATATCCGCTGGATTGCCCAGTTCTTGATAAAAAGGTGGATTCGTCACGATTAACTCATACTGTTCGTCCATTTCTTCGGTAAATTCGGCTAATGAACAATGATAGCAAAAGAGACGATCTCCCCAATCTGAATTCTCAAAATTTTGTACCGCTTCTTCGTACCCCTTGTCATCAATCTCTATCGCATCAATAAGTTCGGCTTCACTGCGCTGTGCAAGTTGTAATGCGATTAATCCAGTACCAGTCCCTATATCTAATATGCTATTTGGCGCGTGATCGAGCGTGGTCCACCCACCTAACAAAACGCCATCCGTACCCACCTTCATGGCGGCCTGATCTTGCTTTATCGTGAATTGTTTAAACTTAAAATCAGCCACTATTCTAAATACATGGCAATTAATCCATCGGGAGCTTCCACCACAATTTTCTTGTCTTCGCGATTTACCTCTTTGATAAAATCGTCAATCACCGGAATCAGTACTTGTCGATCCCCATTTTTAATTTCAAACAATGCTTGTGCTGTTGAGTCATTAACCCCAGTGACAGCTCCTACAGAGCCGTAGTTTACATCAATTACTTCAAAGCCAATTATTTCATGAAAATAAAAGTTATTCCCAGTAAGTACGGGCAATTCAGAAAGCGGTAAATAGACATCACTTTTTAAAAGTGCAACAGCACCTTCTTCCGTATCTACCCCTTCAAAAAGAACGCGTAATTGATTTCCTTTTTGCAGCAGACTCTTTTTTATTTCATAAGGAATCAACTTATTTTTTATATCGAGAAAAACCAATTTTGTCTTTTGATACAATTCTGGTTCATCAGTGTCCAATTTAATAACTACTTGTCCTCGAAAACTGTATTTTCGTACAATCTTCCCTAAATAAAAACAATCTTTTTTTTCCATAATCATTGGTAATTACCCCATCAATCCGAAACATCAATAGGTCACTGAACCTTAGTCTTCCACCCACAAAAAATGAGCTCCATCTAGCAAGTGGCCGTTCAGGTTCAATCATTTTTTTAACAACTCCTGTAAAAACGCTTTAATCACACCCGTACCACTCTACGAGGTTCATCTCTCTATTAAATACGTTTTGCTAATTGGAGTTTCACTCATAAAAAAACCCGACCAAGGTCAGGTTTTAAAGATATAATAAAATTTATTCTTATAAATTTATTCTTCCTCTTTTGAAGATTCTGCATCTGCAGCTGGAGTCTCTTCAGCAGGCGCCTCAGCAACTTCTTCTTTAGCCTCTACAGCTTCTTCTACAGCTGCCTCTGTTTCTTCAGCAACTTCTTCAACAGGTTTTGCTGCAGCAATTCTTGCTTCATTAATTTCTTTCTCAGCAGCCAAAGCTTTCGCTTTTGCATCCGCCTTCGCTTTTGCTAAATCATCTGTTTTAGCAGCTACCGAATTGGCTTTTTCTTCTAACCAAGCAGCAAATTTTGCTTCAGCTTGTTCTTCAGTTAAGGCTCCTTTACGAACCCCACCAACTAAATGATTTTTTAATAATACCCCTTTGTACGACAATATTGCTCTAGCAGTGTCCGTAGGCTGCGCACCGTTTTGCAACCATTTTACAGCTCCATCAACATCTATATTGATCTCGGCAGGATTGGTATTTGGATTATAAGTCCCTAGTTTTTCTAATAACTTACCATCTCTTTTAGAACGGCTATCAGCGGCAACAATCCAATAGAATGGTTTCCCTTTCTTACCGTGTCTTTGTAATCTAATTTTTACTGGCATTTGTTTAAATTTTAAGGTACTCGACCTTGGTTATTAATTAAGTGGGCGCAAAGATAATAAGAATTTCGACTTAATTAACTTATTTTCAACGAATATATCATCTTTTTTTAGTGTTGAGCAAATATCCATGGTAATTATGTACACTTGAAGTACATAGAACCCACAAAAACTTTCGAGTTTACTGTCTCTAAAGCGCGGTCACATCAATTAAACAACCGCAACCATCTTTTTAGTAAAGCTATTGAATTAATTTCTTTAGCATGTAGTTAAATCGCGCAAAGATCCTTATTAAACCAGCACGATTCCAGTTCTCACCCACATGTCCAACACCTACACACTGCTATAAACTAGCATCAATTCCCTATCTTTGCAAAAAACTAAACTCATGCGCATTTTAGGCATTATTCCATCCCGTTATGGCTCTACCCGATTAGAGGGTAAACCCTTACTCAACCTCAAGGGTAAAACCATGATTCAACGTGTTTATGAACAAGCAGAAAAAGCCCTTTCCAACGTCCTTGTAGCAACCGATGACGAACGCATAGAGCGGACGGTTAAAGGGTTTAACGGAAACGTTATCATGACTTCCCCCCAGCATACCACAGGAACTAATCGCTGCTTAGAAGCGTATGAACTTTACACAAAAAATCAATCAGAACCTATAGATGTGATTATCAATATTCAAGGCGATGAACCTTTATTAGACCCGGCACAAATTGCACTTTTAGCGGACTGCTTTACCGATAAATCGGTTACTATGGCAACCTTAGCCATGCCAGTAGATCCAACCGATGAAATTCACAACGGTGGAGTTTTTGTAGTCTTAGACAACCATAAACGCGCCCTTTATTTTAGCCGATCTGTGATTCCATTTATCCGTGATGTGGCACCAGAACACTGGACAAAACATCATACATTTTACAAGCATGTTGGCATGTATGGTTTCCGACCATCTGCCTTAAAGGCCTTTGCAAATTTAGCACCCACAAGTTTAGAAAAAGCAGAATCTTTAGAACAAAACAGATGGTTAGAGAACGGAAATAGCATTCAAGTTGCACTGACAAATCACCCAACCATTGCGATTGATACGGCAGAGGATTTAGCGAAGGTCAGAGCCTTACTCGGCGAGTAATCCTGTTAATAACATTCAGCATAAATTCACCAAGATTATTTTGAAATTCTTAATTTTAAGGATTCCTTTTTTTCATTAATTTTCACTACATGTACTTAATATTTGATACAGAAACTACGGGTTTACCTAAAAATTACAACGCTCCAATCAGCGATGTAGACAACTGGCCAAGATGTATACAGATAGCATGGCAATTACACGATAAGCATGGACAATTAATTGAGCATGCAGATTACCTCATTCAACCTGATGGTTTTAATATCCCGTATGATTCTGAACAAATTCATGGAATTTCAACCGCCTTAGCTCAACAAGAAGGAGTTCCTTTAAGCTTCGTCTTAGATAAATTCAACAAAGCACTTGACAGAACAGAATTTGTGGTAGGGCAAAATGTTGGATTTGACCTCAATATCATGGGGTGTGAATATTATCGATCAGGGGTTGACAGCAAATTAAACGACTTACCCATTCTCGATACTTGTACTGAAAAAACGGCAAATTTATGCAAAATCCCAGGGGGTCGTGGTGGTCGATTTAAACTACCAACCTTAACTGAATTACATCACTATTTATTTAATCAGCCTTTCGACGAAGCACATAACGCCACGGCGGATGTCGAGGCCACTACCCGCTGTTTTTTAGAGTTAATTCGTACAGGTGTTTTTACCGAAGAAGAACTTAACGAAAAACCAGGGTATCTCGAACAATTTAAGTCGCAAAATCCTGAGCCAATTCAAGGGGTGGGACTCAAACATGTCAACCTTAAAAAAGCGAGTGCACGATTAAAAAAGGACGACAGCCCCATTCCCCCAACTCCTCAATCATCATCGGTTGATTTAAGCCAATATGATTTTTGTCATTTACACAATCACTCGCAGTACTCTATTTTACAATCTACTTCGAGCATTTCACGCTTAGTAAAAGCCACCATAGCAAATAAAATGCCCGCTGTAGCCCTGACAGATACGGGCAATATGATGGGGGCTTTTAATTTTGTTCAAGAAATATTAAAGCACAATAAGAATGCAGAAACACCTATTAAACCTATTGTAGGATGTGAATTTTATGTCTGTGAGGACCATTTAAACAAATCTCAAAAAGACAATGGGTATCAAATTGTGATGCTTGCCAAAAACAAAAAAGGGTATCACAATTTAGCCAAAATGGCATCAATTGCGTATATATCAGGGTTTTACTACGTTCCTCGAATTGACAAAAAAGTAATAGAGCAATACAAAGAAGACATCATTGTTTTAAGTGGAAACATGTATGGTGAAATTCCTAGTAAAATTCTCAATGTTGGTGAAAACCAAGCAGAAGAAGCCTTATTGTGGTGGAAGAAAACGTTTGGTGATGATTTTTATTTAGAACTTACTGATCATCAACAAGAAAATGAACAACACGTAAATCGCGTACTTCGCAAATTTTCTGAAGTACATCAGGTAAAAATGGTTGCTACCAACAACACCTATTATATAGACAAATCGGAAGCTACTTCACATGATATTTTACTCTGTGTAAAGGACGGTGAAAAGTTTGCTACACCGAAAGGAAGAGGGCGCGGATTCCGGTATGGTCTACCAAACGAGGAGTATTATTTCAAATCGCAAGATGAAATGAAATCCTTGTTTCGAGATATTCCTGAAGCGATTATCAATATTCAAGAAATTGTAGACAAGATAGAAATTTATACCCTCGCGCGTGATGTATTACTTCCTAAATTTGATATTCCTAAAGAATTTCAACACAAAGAGGACGAAATCGACGGAGGAAAAAGAGGAGAGAATGCTTATCTAAGACATCTCACCTATGAAGGGGCAAAAATGCGATATGGAGAGATCGATGAAACGACCAAAGAGCGATTAGACTTTGAATTAGAAGTCATTGAAAAGACGGGATATCCCGGATACTTTTTAATTGTCCAAGATTTTATTGCAGAAGCACGAAAAATGGATGTTTCTGTGGGACCTGGACGGGGATCTGCTGCTGGTTCGGCCGTTGCCTACTGTTTAAAAATTACCAATATAGACCCCATTAAATACGATCTACTTTTTGAGCGGTTTTTAAATCCAGATCGTGTTTCACTTCCGGATATTGATATTGATTTTGACGACGAAGGAAGACAACGGGTTATTGACTTTGTCATTGAAAAATATGGAGCAAACCAAGTAGCACAAATCATAACCTATGGTACCATGGCTGCTAAATCGTCTATTCGAGATACCGCACGAGTACTCGATTTACCGCTACAAGATGCCGACCGAATTGCCAAATTAGTACCCAATATAAAATTAGCCACTATCTTTGGCGATGATCCTAAAAGTATCGCTAAAATTAAAGAATTGCGGGCCGATGATATGGCTAAGGTAAATGAATTGCGAAACCTCGCTGAAGGTTCTAACCTTGAAGCCCAAACTATTAAACAAGCAGCAGCACTTGAAGGATCTGTTCGAAATACTGGAACTCATGCTTGTGGGGTGATTATAACCCCTGAGGATATCACCAACCTCATCCCTGTAGCCACAGCCAAAGATTCCGATTTATACGTAACCCAATACGACAACTACGTTGTTGAAGATGCAGGTTTATTAAAAATGGACTTCTTGGGGCTAAAAACCTTAACCTTAATTAAGGATACGGTTAAAATTATCAAGGCTTTACACGGCATAGAGCTCGTCCCAGATGAATTTCCATTAGACGATCAAAAAACCTATGAATTGTTTCAACGTGGAGAAACCGTTGGAATCTTTCAGTACGAGTCGCCTGGTATGCAAAAACATATGAAGTCGTTGAAACCGACAGAATTTGCTGACCTCATTGCCATGAATGCCTTGTATCGTCCTGGACCAATGGAATATATCCCATTGTTTATCCAACGTAAACACGGTATTGAAGCTATTGAATACGACCTCCCAGAAATGGAAGAGTACCTCAAAGAAACGTACGGGGTAACGGTTTATCAAGAGCAAGTAATGCTTTTATCACAAAAATTAGCCGGATTTACGAAAGGTGAAGCCGATGTTTTGCGAAAGGCAATGGGTAAAAAGATTTTCGCCTTACTTGAAAAGCTCAAGCCTAAATTTATTGAAGGAGGAGAGAAAAACGGACACCCAAAAGAGATTTTAGAGAAAATTTGGAAAGACTGGGAAGCATTTGCGGCCTATGCTTTTAACAAGTCTCACTCTACATGCTATGCCTATATCGCCTATCAAACAGCCTATTTAAAAGCTCATTATCCAGCAGAATATATGGCTGCGGTACTTTCGAACAACATGAATGACATTAAATCGGTTTCATTTTTCATGGACGAATGTAAACGCGCTGGTCTCCAAGTATTAAGCCCTGATATCAATGAATCCTTCTATAAATTCTCTGTGAATCAGGATGGCGCAATACGTTTTGGAATGGGAGCTATCAAAGGAGTTGGATCTAATGCCGTTGCTGCTATTGTTGAGGAACGCAAGAAAAACGGCTTTTATAAATCCATTTTCGATTTAGCCAAACGTGTTGACTTGAGATCAGCTAATAAAAAAGCCTTTGACGGGCTCATTCTTGCTGGGGCAATGGATTCGTTTACCGACACCAATAGAGCCCAATATTTTGAATTAGACGAACGCGGTACCACATTTATAGAACGTGCAATTCGATACGGAAATAAATATCAAGAAAACGCCAACTCTTCACAAGTTTCCCTTTTTGGTGAAACTTCTGAAGTTCAACTTGAAGAACCACAAATACCCTATTGTGAACCATGGAGTATCATGGAGAAATTAGCCAAAGAAAAAGAGGTTGTTGGTATCTATATTTCTGGTCATCCACTTGATGATTTTAAAACTGAAATGCGTTATTTCTGCAATGCTCCGGTACAAGTTTTTGCAAATCCCACCGAATTAATCAACAAAGACCTTTCAATTGGTGGTATTGTCACCGATGCGCAACATCGCGTTTCAAAAAATGGAAAAGGATGGGCTGCTTTTACCATTGAAGATTATTCAGATTCGCATGAATTTAGAATCTTTGGGGAAGATTATTTGAAGTTTAAACACTTCTTGATTCCTAATTCCTTTTTACATATTCGAATTTCTGTTCGGCCGGGCTGGCGAGAGGGCGATGTACGTATTCAATTTAATGCCATTCAACTACTCCAAGATGTACTTGAAAACTTAGCACATAAATTAACCTTACAGTTAAATATCGCCGAAATCAACCTTGACCGCATCAATCAACTCGAAGAAATACTCACAGAGCACAGCGGAACAGATGCCTTAAACTTTGTTATCTATGATGTAGAAGACAAAACGCAGTTACACATGCCAAGCCGATCTTCAAAGGTGAAAATCTCACAAGAATTATTGCGTTTATTAGACGAGCAACAATTGACCTATAAACTCAATTAAGCAACCTCGATAATGGGACTTTACCATTAGCGCATCAACGTATACAACGACGCGCTAATGGCAAAGCTCATAAATCAATCAATTTTCACCCGCACACCTTCACTATGACTACTAAATTCAGGTGCATACATATTTTGAATCGTGGTTATTCCATTAGAAAAATCCCCTTTATTATTTACAATAAGATCATATTCAAACACATAAATCCCTTTTGGTAAATAATCGATAAAGAAATTGGTGGCAGCATCTTTGGTACTTTGGTAATAGCCCAACCCATCTTGCCATTTGTACCTAGAGAGTACATTCACCGGTTCAAATCCCGCCGCTCGCATATCCTTCATGTGAATAAACTCCATGTCTCTATCTACTTTTAACTCAATTCTAACACGTACCTTATCGCCAAGTGCAAGTTTCACTTTATCAATCGCCGTCAGCACCTCTCCACGGTCTGTATTCTCTATTTTGAATAATTTTTTAGTTAAATGCAAGGGTGTTTTAGCGGGCGTTATCTTATCTAAATCCTCAAAATACTGCCAGTATAGCCCCCCCCAAGCAATGCCTTCTCCCTTCTTCTTTAAGGTTACCTCAGCCATGGTTGGATTAATTTCAGAACCCGTCCACGAAGTTTTAAAATACCCTGTACCTGCTTCAACCTTACTATCTTCTACCTCAAATGGATCAATGGTTTTATTTCCAATTTCTACCCCTACAAATTCAGTCACCTCTAACCAATCAGTCCCCTGTAAAAGCAAGGCATATACCGCCTCCGAAGTTGCTTTTGTAGAACTCCAACGATTGGTTTGTTTATTTTTCAATAACCAAACTTTTAACTCATCGACTGTTTTTTGATCTTGTGTTATTTCTGAGAACACTTCAATCATCAACGCTTGAGTTTCAATTTTCGATTCATACCAGTACCATCCCCCTTGATTTTCTTTCCAATACATACCTAATTCTTCATTTTCTACAGCATTTTCTTTTAACGATTTCACAATCGCTTTCGCTGATACATGGTTATTACGATGTGCAACTAAAGCAATCATCCCCTTGGTATATAAATTATAATCTTGCCAAAACATATATGCTTGCTGTGTATAATATGCTACCGCAGCTTCTGTCGATTTCGGAATCGCTAATGCTGGATAAAAACTACGCATGTATAAATACTGAATTTGATAGCGTCCTAAATGATTGGAAGCCATATAGACATTAGCGGCTTTTTCGCCAGCAGCCTTTGTTTTTGCGCTCTTTTTTATTCGATCTACCTCCTTGAGTAAAGCTGCATAGTCACGCTCAATTTCACCATCTAAAAATCGCACCGCTTTTTCTATCATTGGTTGATCTTCTGTACTCGCTGGTATGCCCAATTTGTTCAAATGACCAAATCCAGACGCAATATACTGAGTGATAAAACGATTCGGATATTTAGCTCCTTTAAACCAAGGGAATCCTCCATTTGAAAATTGCATTTGGCTTAACTTCCGGACGGTAACATTTAATTCGCGCTTCATTTTATTTAAGTCAAAAAGCAACGCAATTTGCTTTTTTTGCGCGGTCTCTGACTGAGCATCTCTTAACCAAGGTGTTTCTTGAATAAGAAGCGACTTTAATTCTTCATTCTTTTCGAGATTACTCAACAGCGCATCCGAACTCGCCCATTGATCAAATACTGCCTGAATTCTTGGGTTCATATGAACAATATGACTTGCTAAGATGTTTGCGTAGTAACGAGAAAATGTTTGTTCGGCGCATTCATACGGATACTCCATCAAATACGGTAAGGCTTGAACAGCGTACCAGGCTGGATTTGACGTTACCTCTAAGGTCAACTTGTGATTTTTAAGCGTAGTTGATGTAGTATTTTTTAATTTATCAAGGCTAAATGTCTTGGTTTGATTAGAGCGTATCCACATGGGTAAAGTTTCGGTCACCAACATCCGATTAGACAAAACCGGAACTGCATTTTCTTCCCCATCGCTAAAATCATCCGTTTTGGCAACAACGCGATAGGTTACCGCCTGAATACCTTCAGGAATGCTCAACGCCCAATGAACCTGTGTATTTCCTTTAGCATCAACACGAAATGTTTGCTGTTTTGTGTCATTCCCTAGTTTTACATCAATGGGTGTATTCGTTAAGGCGTCATATAATTGTAACTCAATAAATCCTGAAAGCGCTTTTTCCGATAGATTTGCCACTTTAGACGAAAATATTATTCGATCTCCTTCCCTAAAAAATCGTGGAGCATTAGGCATTACCATCAAATCTTTTTGCGTAACGGCAGTCAATTTCAATTGTCCAACGGCCATGTCTTTGGTATGTGCCAACAGGTTGAGATTCCACTTTGTCAAACTTTCAGGTACCGTAAAGCTAAAGCTAATATTTCCTTTGCTATCTGTTTGTAAATGAGGATAAAAGAAGGCCGTTTCCTCCAAATTTTTTCGAGCAACGATTCCGCTTAGATCGGCTGTGGGTATTTGTGTCACTGTCGATTGAACCGAATCATTGGGTGTGCCATCATTTTTCACTAAAACTCCTGCAACTTTTCCTTCCAATGCACGCCCCGCTGAATCCTCCGCAACCATTTCAGCCAATTCTTCACCTTCTACATTAACCATTGACTTTGCATGCAATTTACCGTCTCTTGAGTTTCCATACCCTACCACAACAACCTCATCCAACGAGGATGCGTCCTCTTCAAGCATAACGTTGATTGTTGATCCTGAGCTACTAGTGACCTCAACCGATTTCATCCCAACATAACTAAAAACGAGCTGATCATTATCCTTCACCTTAAGACTATATTTCCCATCAAAATCGGTTTGCGTTCCATATTGAGTTCCTTTTATCATAACCGACACGCCTGGCAATGGCCCACTTTCATCACGTACCACACCTGAAATTACTCGATCATAGGTTTTTCGCTCACGTTTTAGATTAGCTACATACTGCCGTTGAACCCAACTTGGATTATTAAAATCTAACCCAAACCATTTTAGTTTATCATAACCTTGATAAGGCATGGGAAAATAAGTATAGTCACGTTCATGAACATTAAAATTAACCGTTCCAAAGCTGCGACTCGCTTGACTTCGATTATAGCCGTAATAGTACTGTTGATAGATCGGATTAAAACGCCAATTATGTGGCCTAAATTGATCTAATGAAGCATCATACATAGACGCCAATAGTTCGGCTCCAACTTTATCCTTCTTCGGACCGCTAATCTTAAAACTCCATGTTTCATCTTGCCCTGGAAGTAACTTATTTCTAAACGTTGTAGTTTCCATCTTAAGATTATGCGGCGGATACGGCACGGGAATATTTAACGATCCGCTGCGATAGTCATTGATACCAACCCATTGGTAATATACAGTAAAACCACCTACGTCATCGGTTGTAACTGGAATTTCAACGGTTTTTATTTCCTCTGACAACTTAATCACTTCTGTTTTGACTGTTTTATGATCCTTTTCAACACGGATTGTTACATAGAGTTCTCTAGCGGCTGTACCCAATGAGATTTTCACTTTTTCACCAGGTTTATAGATCGTTTTATCTTGTTTAATTTCAAACAATTGATGGTCAGCAACGGTCATTGCCTTTGGATCAAAAACGTTGATGTATCGTACTGATTTCACTTCTTGTCCCCAAGCATCGCTCGAGGTAAGTTTAATAAGATATGCCCCTAACTTCCATTTTTTAATCGAAGAAAGTACAATTTCAGTAGATTTATCGGTGTCAAATTGTGTTTTATAGACCATTTCACCTGGTTCCCAAGCGTGTGAATTATCCTCATTTAAATAAGCTTCATACGGGAATTTTGCCATATACTCAGCCAAAGACATCTCTTGAAAATCAGGTGCTGGCCATGGGCGTTTTCGCACTACCCTCCCCGGCGTTTTTAGTTTATAAATTTGAAGATCTCCCGTAGCCCCTACAAATTGACCATTCAAATTGCGCGTATTAATGGTCAACGTAACGTCTTTTTCAAGGCGATTCACCTCATCGTCAACACCGACAGTTAAATTCATCGTATGGTAGCCAACATTCACCGTAGTTTGGGCACTTCTAGTTTCTCCATTAAGATCAGTAATATCAGCAAAAACCTGATAGCTAAAAGTAGGTTGACTATCTTCAGAAATATGAGGATCTGGAATGGCTTTAAAGTTAATTTCAAAATTGCCTTCTCCATCAGTCAACGTCTCTCCTTTCGTAATTTCCATTCCTTGACTTGGTACTCGAAAAGATCGACTACGCCAATACCAATCAGGGAAACGTGCATTTCTCACAACGCGATAACTCACTTTAGCATCCGTAATCATACTTCCTGCAAACGCAGTAGCCGTCCCTTTTACAGTAACCGTATCATTCAACTTAAACACTCCTTCTACGGGATTAAAGTGCGTTTCAAATTTTGGGCGCTTGTATTCTTCCACAGCGAAACTCATTGACCCATTGATTTTACCTAAGGTAGCTGCCAAATAGAAGTTTCCAGTAAGTCCGGTATTGGGCAATATAAATTCCCCGCTAAACGATCCATATTCATTCGTAGTTAATGCCAACGTCTCTACAACTTGACCATGCACATCTTGCAATTTCACCTGAACCGCTTTATTGGCAATCGCATTCCCTTGGTTATTTCGAGAATTAACGGCAATTCCTTTAAAATAAAATTTTTGTCCAGGACGATAAATACTCCGATCAGCAAATAAAAAGATTGCAGAGCGTTTCGTCACTTGATTTCTTGTCTGTTGTTGTTTTTGTAAATACACATCGCCAAACACAGCACGATCTCGTCCATAACTCACCATTACTTGTACATAATTATGCCATCTATCCACTGAAAAATTAACATACCCTAGCTTGTCTGTAATTAATGTTTTGTCAATAAATGCATTGTACCGACCTGTTTTAAAATTCTGAATTCTCACCTTCGCATTCGAGCGCGGTTCCCCTGTGATACGATCTACTACTTGATACCGATATTTCGCACCCACCACATCTTCAATCAATGCTAAATCTGTAATTTGAATAAAACTATAAGCAAACGTATCGTCTTCATCAAAATTCTCCACATTACTAACCACAATCATTTTACGTCCACTTGGCAACGGTGGAATACTTATTTCTGTTTGATGTTTTTGAAAATCTTTATCATCACGCAGTGTTTGGCTCCATGATGTAAGCACCTTCATTTTTTTTATAAAGGCAACTTGAGCAGAATCGTGATGGAGTTCCTTAAATTTTTTATAAGCACTATCCGATAGGTCAAGTGCTTTAAAATACAATTGTTGTTCATTCTTATATGTCACTAAGGTTTTAGCATAGCGCTGAACAGGACTAAACTTTTCTGTCTTTAATTCCAAATAAGGTCGCTTAATTTGGGCTATTAAATGTCTGCATTTTTGGGCTCCACTCGTGGTAGGAAAACGTTCAATGGCCGCCTCACAAATATTGATAGCTTCTACCAATTTCCATTTATTATCACCCTCTTTTGTCGTTTCATACTCCATTCCTTGATCATATAAAAATGATGCTAAAGCAAAATCAATCTCGGTTCCTATTTCACTTTTCTTGTACTTTTTTGATAAATGGACTAAGGTTTTATGATAAATAGCCTCTTTATCTTCAAAAACAGCATAGGTTCTTACAAATTCAAGACGGTTTAATTCATTCATAACAAGTGCTCGCGGGTGCTTGTCTCTCAAATGAAATAAGCTTAAATTTTTATATAATTTAAGGGCATGCAGACGTTGAGACAAACTATCTTTAGCCACGAGGGGTGTTCGTACAAAATCAGTAGTTGTACCTAACAAAGCAGGTTGATCAATTTCAAATTTATAGGAAGGTCTTTTTAAATTTTGTTCATCATTGCGGTAAAAATCGAGTGCGCGATGAGCTAAAAAGTCATACAGTGTGGGTCTAAATAATTTTGAATCTTTTACCTGATCAAGGAGAAGATAGAACTGTGCGAGGTCTGTCTCTTGTAATTCCAAGGCATTCCTTAACGAATTTTGATAATGACGATGGGTTTCTTTAAAGATGGTTTGCAAATCCCACGTTCTAAAATCGACTGAATCGACCTTTTCGCTAGTTTCAGTACGATTGTAAAATTTCCAGCGATTTTGTTGATAATACTGCCAATACAAATCGGCTACCATACTTTCAAGAATGTTGGTTGTGGGAAAGGATGCTTTCTCAATTTCTGCTTTTAAGTTTAAAATAACTTGGTACTGAGCATCTTCGGTTACCATTAGCGCAAACTTAGATTGGTAGATGAGGGCTTTCACCAGTTGAACAGTTTCCTTATTTTTCACAGCGGCATGGTAAATTTTATTCACTTCCGCTAATGCCGATTTAGGTAAGTTTTTAATTTCAAATTGCTCAACAACACGCCAATGTTTATCAAAATCGTAATTATTTTGAGCATTTATTTGTGTTGAAAATAAAATCAACATTGTGACTATTTGGATTTTCTTTGACATAACTTTTTTTTTGACTAACTCAAATCACCAACTTATTTTTCAAACCAAAAAACAAGCATGAGGGACCCCTCCCGTTCAAGGAGTAAAATACACTTTTGATTGAGTAAACACAGGTCTTAAATTCTAATCGAAGATAGCATTTTATTCCGATGGCAATTTGTATTTTTACGAACTTAATTTTTTTGAATGAAACTACATTTTATTGCGATAGGCGGTGCGGCCATGCACAACTTAGCACTTGCTTTACAACAAAAAGGATACCAAATTAGCGGAAGTGATGACACCATTCACGAACCGTCAAAATCGAGATTGGCAGCACAGGGTTTATTGCCCTCAGCCTTTGGTTGGTATCCAGAAAAAATTACGGATGATCTCGATGCAATTATTTTAGGAATGCATGCAAAAGAAGATAATCCTGAACTAATAGAAGCACAGAAAAAAGGACTAAAAATTTATTCATATCCCGAATTTTTATACGAACAAAGCAAAAATAAAACACGCGTGGTAATCGGAGGTTCACATGGTAAAACAACGATTACCTCAATGATTTTACACGTTGTTCACTATTGTAATAAATCGGTCGACTATATGGTTGGCGCACAACTTGACGGTTTTGAGAATATGGTTCACCTCACAGAGCATAATGAATTTATACTCTTAGAAGGGGATGAATACTTGAGTTCTCCCATTGATCGCCGCCCTAAATTTCACCTTTACAAACCAAACATTGCATTGTTGAGCGGCATTGCTTGGGATCACATCAATGTATTTCCTACGTTTGAAGACTACCTCGAGCAATTTAAAATTTTCATCAATACAATGACACCTGGTGGAATATTCGTGTACAACGAAGAAGATCCTTGGGTAAAACAAATCGTAGAAGCCAATTCACATCCCATCAAAAAGTACCCCTATCAGACACCAGCATACACTATTGAAAATGGCATCACATTTTTAGACACATCAGACGGCATGTTGCCTTTGGAGATTTTTGGCAAACACAACCTTCAAAATTTAGCGGGTGCCAAGTGGGTTTGCCAACACATAGGTATAAACGAAGATGATTTTTATGAGGCGATTGCTAGTTTTAAAGGAGCCAGTAAGCGTTTAGAAAAAATTGGCGAAAACAAACACACTGTAATTTTTAAAGATTTTGCCCATGCACCCAGTAAAGTTATGGCAAGTACTAGGGCGGTCAAAGAGCAATATGCCAACAGAAAGGTAATTGCCTGTTTAGAGCTACATACCTATAGCAGTTTAAATGCCGAATTTTTAAGCCAATACAAAGGTGCCTTAGACGCTGCCGACCAAGCCGTAGTATTTTACTCACCTCATGCCGTTGAAATTAAAAAATTAGCCGCAGTAACTGCTGATCAAATTTCTGAAGCTTTTGATAGAGATGACTTAATCATTTATACCGATCCAAAAGATTTTAGGGATTATTTAGGCCAACAAGATTTTAAAGATACGGCCTTAGTATTAATGAGTTCTGGTGATTATGGCGGGTTAGATTTGAAGGAATTTAGTGAGCGAGCAATGTTGCGTTGACTTAACCACAAAGACCACTAAGAAAGGATAAATTTGGATGGACAAATCCACCAAAGCCACAAAGTTTTCTCTTTCAGAGAAAAATCTGGATGTTAGATTCAAATAGTTTATATCTATCCAAATCTAACACAATCAGCTCTTCGAAGAAGAGCCTTTGTGGCCTTAGTGGGAAATATTCATACGATTGCTCAAAAAAACTTAGTGGCCTTTGTGGTTAAACTACTCTCCTTGATACCCAAACCGCTTCAATTGTTGTTTATTAGAACGCCAATCTTTATTGACTTTTACATACAGTTCAATATAAATTTTCTTTTCAAAGAATTTTTCTAAATCCTTACGAGCTTCAGCACCTACTCTTTTTAATGCCGTTCCTTTATGCCCAATAATAATTCCTTTTTGGGATTCGCGCTCAACCATAATCACCGATCGTATCTTGATAATATGTTCTTCTTCGATAAACTCTTCGGTATCAATCTCAACAGCATAAGGTATTTCCTTCTTATAATGAATTAAAATTTTCTCACGAATGGCTTCATTGACAAAAAAGCGCTCTGGCTTATCGGTCAATTGGTCTTTCGGATAAAATGCTGGTGAAACTGGTAGTAATTCTACGATTTTCTCAAAAACATTTTGAATGTTAAAATCCACCAACGCAGAAATTGGATATACTAGCGCATTGGGGACTTTCGCTTGCCAGTACTTCATTTTTTCATCTACCTCTTCTTGGGTAGACGTATCTATTTTATTAATTAAAAGTAACACAGGAACTTTTGCATGCCTAATTTTATTGAAAAATTGCTCGTCTTTTAATTCCTTTTCACCTACTTCTACCATATATACCAAGATATCAGCATCTTCAAAAGCCGATTTGACAAAATCCATCATAGAGGATTGTAATTCATAGGCTGGTTTGATAATTCCAGGTGTATCTGAAAATAGAATTTGAAAATCATCGCCATTGACAATCCCCAAAATTCGGTGTCTTGTAGTTTGTGCCTTTGAAGTAATAATCGAAAGACGCTCTCCGACAAAGGCATTCATTAAAGTCGATTTCCCCACATTCGGATTGCCAATGATATTGACATATCCCGCTTTATGTTGCGTTTTATCCATAGGGCAAAGATAAAGAATTAATACGGTATCAAACCAAGCCTCTCCTAATTTTACGACTGGGTACACCCCGCTTCTTGACAGTCATTTTAGGCCCCACACGCATAAATTCAATTATTTAACCTTAGTTTTTTATGTCCTATAGTTAAAATTGAGGATTTTAAGAAATTTATAAAGAACCTCGATCTGCCATAGGTCAATATAAATCCCCCTTGCGAAAACCACTCATTTTCACTATCTTGCTTCCTGTAGTTTCATCCCCTGATGAACTGATTTGGATACTCTAAACAGGTTGCCCAAAGTAAAACTCATGATTCCCCACACAAATGAGATCATTGAGTTCCGCTGTATTATCAATCGTACTCACACCACAAACTATAACTGAACACCGATGAAAAAAATAGAAAAAAAAGACCTCAATCCAGAAATATTTAAGCTCTATGATGCTTATGCGCATAACAAAATGGATCGCAGAAAATTTATAGATCGCCTTTCTATGTATGCTGTTGGTGGGCTAACAGTAACTTCCTTAATGAGCTTTATCATGCCCAATTACAAAGACCACATCCAGGTACCACCAAATGACCCTAGGATTACATCCGATTACATCACCTATAATTCGCCGAAAGGGGGTGGGCAAATTAAGGGATTGTTATCTTACCCAAAGGAAGTGACAAAACCCTTACCGGGAGTCGTTGTTGTTCATGAAAACCGCGGTCTCAATCCGTATATAGAAGATACCGCGAGGGTATTGGCCTTAGCGGGATATATCACCCTTGCACCAGATGCTTTGAGTCCGCTAGGAGGCTACCCTGGTAATGATGATGAAGGTAGAACCCTTCAACGAAAACGGGATCGAGCAGCGATGTTAGAAGATTTTATTGCTGCATTTGGATATCTCGAACAGCATGAACAATGTACAAAATCAATTGGTGTCATTGGCTTTTGCTTTGGAGGATGGATTTCAAATATGATGGCCGTACGAGTACCAAATTTAAAAGGGGCTATACCTTTTTATGGTGGGCAGCCAGATGCAGAAGATGCTGCCAACATTAAATCACCGCTGTTATTACACTACGCGGGATTAGATGAACGCGTTAATGCGGGTTGGCCAGCGTATGAAAACGTACTCAAAAGCAATAACATCGACTACCAAGCACATTTTTATCCCGGAGTCAATCACGGATTTCACAACAACACCACCCCGAGGTACAACAAAGAAGCCGCTACCTTAGCGTGGAATCGAAGTCTCGCTTTTTTCAAAAATAGATTAAGGTAGTTTTTTGTGCTTAAAAGCCAGGACAAACAACCTTCAATGGCATGAGCTATCGACCCTTAAAAGACGTAATCACCTTCCACTTAGGGTTCTTTACAATGTAAATTTATCGCGCATAGATGTGTAAAAACCGTATGGTAAAAGCGATGTACACGATCATAAAAATACCTTTTTTATCAGTGTGTATTTTTTTTAATTAAATTGTACATTTGACTGCAATAAAAAGCAGGCTTTTCAGTTAAAACTATATACAAATTCTAATTTTGAATAAAAGGATCGGTAATCGCCTAATTTTTGCTTCCCTACTCGTGTGTTTTTTGAGTTGCTCTACAAAAAAGAACAATTTTGTGAGCAGAAGCATGCACTCCATGAGTACAAAATACAATGTACTTTATAATGGACAGATGGCTTTTGACCAAGCAAAAGCGCAATTAGATGATGAATACACAGATAATTACTGGGAAATACTCCCCATTGAACCTTTAAAAATAGAGGAAGAAAAAGGAGTTGTACTCCCTAGTTTCAACGTAAAAAAAGAACCCAGCTCAAAGAGTACTGCTCAAGGTTTTGAAAAAGCAGAAGAAAAAGCCATTAAAGCAGTTCAAAAACACTCGATGGATATTGCTGGTAAGGAGCGAAACAAACAAATTGACGAAGCCTATTTACTGCTCGGAAAAGCCCGGTATTATTCACAACGATTTGTTCCCGCACTTGAAGCCTTTAATTACATCTTAGAAAATTACCCAGATTCTAATTTACTAGAAGAAACTAAAATATGGCAAGCCAAGACCTTAGTACGTTTACAAAATGAACGATTAGCCATTGAAACCTTAACTTATTTATTAAAAAACCCAAGATTATCATTAGATAAAATAGAGCAAGCGCATACAGCTATGGCATTGGCGTACCGCTCAATGGACAGCACTCATTTGACCATACGTCACTTAGATTCAGCAGTCATTTTTTCTGCCAACCCAAAAATGAAGGCAAGAAACCTATTTATTCAAGGGCAACTGTACCGACAAGAAGAGAAAATAGACGCTTCTAACCGGGCTTTTGACATCCTTGCCACATTCAAAAAAGCACCATTGCGATACAGGGTGCATGCCAGCATTGAACGCGCAAAGAATTTTAAGGAGGGCGACAGTGCAGAAGTGCAATTAGCCACCTTAAAAAGGTTAATTAAAGACCGAGATAACAGACCCTTTTTAGCTGAATTATACTACCAAAAAGGAATGATTGAAAGAGCCAATGACAGTATTGATTTGGCGATTAAGAGTTTTAAAAAATCCCTAAACAGTAAAATTGGTTCCCAAACACAACAAGAACTCAGCTTTGAACAATTGGGCAATGTATACTTCGACAAAACGTCCTTTGCAACTGCCGGAGCCTATTACGACAGTGTTATTGCCATTGCTGAAAACCCGAATTTAAAACGCATTCGACGAATCATTCGCAAAAGAGCCAACCTAGAAGAGGTAATCAAATTTGAAACCATAGCGCGAATCAACGATAGTATAATCAACATTGCGAGCCTATCTAAAGATGAGCAAATGGCTTTTTATCAGGCGCATATTGATCAGTTAAAAAAAGAAGAAGAATTGGCGAGAATTCGCCAGGAGAATGAAAAGATTACTACAGGAAATGCGAATAATATCAATAATAAAAACCCTAATTCTGCGGCAGGAACCTTCTATTTTTACAATCCACAAGTGGCAGGATTTGGAAAAAAGGACTTTAAAAGGATTTGGGGAAATAGGCCTTTAGAAGACAATTGGCGCCTTTCTGACAAGAAAATCAATCGTACAGAAGCCAATGTTGCATCGTTGCTTGGCACTACAAATTTTAACGACGATAAAAAATTTGACATAACGTATTACCTCAGTCGAATTCCTACCGGTAGCGAATTAGACAGTATCCTAATTGATCGAAATAATGCCTACTACAACTTGGGATTAATTTATAAAGAGCAGTTCAAAGAATATCGTCTAGCTGCCGAAAAACTTGAAAAATTACTCACCTTTAATCCAGAGGAAAAATTAATTCTTCCTACAAAATATAATTTATACAAAATTTATGCTAATTTTGATGAGGAGGAGAGCATTAAATATAAAACCCAAATTATTAAAGAATATCCGGATTCTAGGTATGCAACGATCATCACCCATCCGGAAAATATTTTAGATAATGAGGTAGATACAGATTCAGCTGAATCTGTTTATAACGATATTTACTGTGATTATGATTTTCAACATTACGAACGCGCATTGGATAAAATTGAAAAGGCGCTAACGCAATTTGAAGATCAAAAAATGATCCCAAAGTTCGAATTACTCAAAGCTTACGTAATTCTTAAAACGATGGGGATTGAGGCATTTAAAGATGCGTTGAGTAATATCGCTATTAGCTACCCAAATACCGATGAAGGTAAACATGCTGTTGCTTTATTGGACAATGTAGATGCAGCCTCATCGAGATTAAATGAAAATTAAATTGTTGCGAAAAGGATTAAATTTGTATCTCCCCAAAAAAAGAATAAATGGAGTATTAAACACTAAACAAACGAACTATGTTTTCTGAAAAAAAATCAAACCCTTCCCAAGTCCTAGAACGCAACATCATTGGTAAGAACACCGCATTGGTAGGTGATATAAAATCTGAAGGTGATTTTAGAATAGACGGGAAAGTTGAAGGGAATATCAAAACCAGAGGAAGAGTTATTATTGGTCGCGAAGGAAAAGTAGATGGAACCATTGAATGTACCCATGCTGATATTGAAGGCACATTTAATGGCAAACTCCACGTCGATGATTTACTTTCATTGAAAGCTACGGCTTCCATAACTGGCGAAGTTGTTTTAGGCAAATTATCCGTTGAGCCAGGTGCAAATTTCAATGCGTCATGCAACATGAAAGGATCTGTAAAGTCCTTAAAAAACGAAACACCAGGGACTTCACATGGACAAAGAAAACCAGAAAAAACAGCTTAGACTCGCTGCACAGTTCACAGGCATCGCTTTCCAAATGGGAGCTGCCATTTTTGTTGCTTCTTATTTTGGAAATAAATTAGATGCACATTACGGACATAAAAAAAATGTATTTACCCTTATATTTATTCTGATTGCCATGGGCTTTTCTATTTGGAGCATCCTGCGTCAGCTTAAAAAAATGAATAAAAAGGATTGATGAGTAAACCCTTAATTAACTTTATTTCCCTATTGACAACTAGCCTTATTTTGGCTTTTAGTATACACCTATTTATATTACACCAATTAGATTACCCCTTGTTTGCGAACAAAATTCATTTGGCTTATGGGTTAAACTACCTTTTAGCCCTCTTGACATTTTGGGTATTATATAGGTATCGAACGACGCTTAAAAATCAACTGGGTTTTATTTTTATTGGCTTCAGTTTTTTTAAATTCTTTCTGTTTTTCATCGTTTTTTACACTAGTTATAAGGCCGATGGACAAATGGATCGCTTGGAGTTTGCTACGTTTTTCATTCCTTATTCTCTATGCCTTGCCATTGAGGTACTTAGCTTATCAAAACTGTTAAATAAATTAAGCTAAAAAAGAAGCGTAATAAACATTTTATTTTCCTTCTGTTTTTTAATATAAAACACTACATTTGCACCGATTTTTAAGACACCGTTTTATTTGTGCAATATGCGAGAAAAATTTTTACTTAAGTTAGTAGTTTTATTATTTATCATTTCAGCGACTCCTTCTTATGCTCAACATACAGAACATGATGATGCATCTACTGAGCTAAGCACAAAAGAAGCTGAAAAATTAGAACGCAAAGAATACATTAGACATCACCTTCTAGATTCGTATGACTTCACCTTATTTTCATACACACAAGAAGATGGAACTAAGAAGCATGTTGGTTTTCATTTACCTATCATATTATGGGATAATGGATTGCAAGTTTTTTCTTCATCAAAATTCAATCACGGAGAAACCGTAGCAGAAAACAACGGAAATTACTACAAGCTTTACCACAATAAAATTTACAAAACCGATGCAGAGGGTACAATCACCTATGATGAAAATCATCACCCAACCAATGCAAAGCCTTTAGACTTTTCATTTACCAAGGGGGTATTTATGATTTTATTGACGTGTATCTTAATGTATTTTTTATTCACCAGTCTAGCAAAATCGTATGCTAAGAACGGTAGTATAGCAAAAGGAGCTGGGCGATTTTTTGAGCCTATCATCGTATATATTAGAGATAATATTGCCATTCCTAATATTGGAGAAAAGAAATACATGAAATACATGCCGTATTTATTAACGGTATTCTTTTTCGTGTGGTTTTTAAACTTATTTGGCTTGACGCCACTGGGAGTTAATGTTACTGGAAATATTGCCGTAACCGTAGCTTTAGCGCTCTTAACTTTCTTAATTACAAATTTCACTGGAACCAAAGATTATTGGAGACATATCTTTGATCCATTAGGTGATTCTATGCCTTGGTATGGAAAGGCTCCAATTTATATCATCTTAGTTCCAATCGAAATTTTAGGTGTTTTTATTAAGCCATTCTCATTGTTAATTCGTTTATATGCGAATATGCAAGCAGGTCACATCGTTTTAATGAGTTTAATTGGATTAATGTTTTTGTTCAAGAGCTGGTTGGGAAGTCCCATGTCATTTATGTTGGCCTTTGCCATTTCAGGGATTGAATTATTAGTTGCCTTATTACAGGCGTATATTTTTACAATGTTATCTGCTTTGTATTTTGGTTTTGCTGCAGAAGAGCACGATCATCACGAAGAAGCGGCTACACATTAAGTAGTGCAATTTAGAATGAATGTTTAATTTTTAATATATATATTATGGAAATCCCTTTAATGGTAGGTGCAGGTTTAGTAGTTATTGGTGTCGGTCTCGGTATCGGTAGAATTGGCGGAACAGCTATGGAAGCAATTGCTCGTCAACCTGAAGCTTACGGAAAAATTCAAACAGCGATGTTGATTGCAGCAGCGCTTATTGAAGGAATTGGTTTTGCTGCCTTATTTGCAGTATAACTTAAATCTAAAACACTATTTAATAACGGTTGGTTATTAAATAGTGTTTTTAAACAAAAAGCTGATTTAACCTATTCTTGATGTCAAAAAGGCAGCAAGCATACACAGTTCAATTAAAAATTATTTAAACATATAACATGGAAAAACTCATTAATGAATTCTCTATTGGTTTGTTCTTTTGGCAATCTGTACTTTTCGTATTGCTTTTGCTTTTGTTGAGAAAATTTGCTTGGAAACCAATTTTGAATGCAGTTAATTCACGTGAAGAAGGAATAAAAAATGCCCTTGCAGAAGCAGATCGAGCTCGTCAAGAAATGCAAAATATTACTGCTGACAACGAAAAAGTATTAAAAGAAGCTAGAGCTGAAAGAGATGCTATGTTAAAAGAAGCAAGAGAAATTAAGGAAAATGTAATTTCTGAAGCGAAAGAAGAGGCTAAAATTCAAGCAAACAAAATGATTGAACAAGCCAAGGTGGCTATTCAAAGTGAGAAACTTGCTGCCATGACTGAGTTAAAAAGTCAAGTGGCAGAATTATCAATAAACATTGCAGAAAAAGTAGTTAAAGAACAACTCTCAGATAAAGATAAGCAACTTCAATTAATTGATAATCTTTTAGCAGACGTTAAGCTTAATTAAGAATGAAGGAATCAAAGACTGCTATACGCTATGCCAAGGCCGCTTTAAATCTAGCAATAGATTTAAACAAGGGACGTGAAGTTAATGACGATATGAAGTTAATCACTAAAACGATTGATGAAAATCAAGATTTACAGTGGATGATTCATAATCCGGTGATTAAAAACTCGGTTAAGAAAGAAGTATTAACCAGTATATTTAAGGATAAAATTGAGCCTACATCTTTGAGTTTAATCAGTTTATTAATTGAAAATAAGCGATTAAAAATGCTCGATGATGTTGCGAAGGAATATACGTTTATTTACGACAGACATAGAGGAACACAAATAGCACAAGTAACTTCTGCTATTCCTTTAAGCGATGAACTAAAAGATAAAATTTTAGCCAAACTTAAAGACCTTGTAGGAAAAGAAGTTTCTATAGAAAACACCATTGATCCGTCGATTATTGGTGGCTTTATCCTACGTATTGGAGATCAACAATATGATGCCAGTATTACTGGTAAAATGAATAATTTAAGAAGAGCGTTTGACAGCCAAGCAGCGGTTTCAAACTAATAATTAGCATAAATTAATAAAATGGCAACAATTAAACCCGCTGAAGTATCAGCAATTTTAAAAGAACAACTCGCAGGATTTGATGGTAAGGCTTCTTTAAATGAAGTAGGAACTGTTTTACAAGTTGGTGATGGTATCGCACGTGTATATGGATTAGCCAATGCACAATACGGAGAATTGGTTCAATTTGATAACGGACTCGAAGGAATGGTTTTAAACTTAGAAGAGGATAACGTTGGGGTTGTACTTTTAGGTTTATCGAGCGAGATTAAAGAAGGTGCTACCGTTAAACGTACTGAACGAATTGCCTCTTTAAAGGTTGGTGAAGGAATTACTGGAAGAGTTGTAGACACATTAGGACAACCCATTGATGGTAAAGGACCGATTCAAGGTGAAACGTATGAAATGCCATTAGAGCGTAAAGCACCTGGGGTAATTTATCGTGAACCGGTTACTGAGCCACTACAAACAGGAATAAAAGCGGTTGACGCAATGATCCCTGTAGGTAGAGGTCAACGTGAGCTTATTATTGGTGACCGTCAAACAGGTAAATCAACCGTTGCTATCGATACGATCTTAAATCAAAAAGAATTTTATGATGCAGGTAATCCTGTATATTGTATCTATGTTGCCATAGGTCAAAAAGCTTCAACTGTAGCGGCAATTGCAAACACCTTAGAAGAACAAGGGGCTATGGCTTATACAACGATTGTAGCGGCAAATGCATCTGACCCTGCTCCAATGCAAGTATATGCTCCTTTTGCGGGTGCTGCTATTGGAGAATATTTCAGAGATACGGGTCGTCCAGCATTAATTATCTATGATGATTTATCTAAGCAAGCCGTAGCTTACCGTGAGGTATCTTTATTATTGAGAAGACCTCCGGGACGTGAAGCTTATCCTGGAGATGTATTCTATTTACACTCAAGATTATTAGAGCGCTCTGCAAAGATAATTAACGATGACACCATCGCTTCACAAATGAATGATATACCCGCTTCTATCAAACACATGATTAAAGGGGGTGGATCTTTAACCGCATTACCAATTATTGAAACACAAGCGGGTGACGTATCTGCATATATTCCAACAAACGTAATTTCGATTACTGACGGACAAATATTCTTAGAGTCTGATTTATTCAACTCTGGGGTGCGTCCGGCCATTAACGTAGGTATTTCTGTATCTCGTGTAGGAGGTAATGCACAGATTAAATCGATGAAAAAAGTGGCTGGTACATTAAAACTTGACCAAGCACAATATCGTGAATTAGAAGCCTTTGCTAAATTTGGTTCAGATTTAGATGCAGCTACAATGAATGTGATTGAAAAAGGTAAACGAAACGTGGAGATCTTAAAACAATCTCAAAACAATCCATTTACCGTTGAAGACCAAATTGCTATTATTTATGCAGGAACTAAAAACTTGTTAAAGGATGTACCTGTTGAAAAGGTAAAAGAATTTGAAAAAGACTATTTGTCTTATTTAAATACCAAACATAGAGACACTTTAGATACGTTGAAATCTGGTAAATTAACGGATGAAGCAATTGCTGTTTTAGAAAACGCAGCTTCTGAAATTTCAGCGAAATATAGATAGAAGAGCTAAATTTTAAGTGTCCCATACCGAGTAAAAATACCATATATGGGACACTTAAAACCTTAAAACGCAGACTCATTACTCTGAATTCATAACTAAAAAGAATGGCCAATTTAAAGGAAATACGGAATAGGATTGCTTCAATCGGTTCAACGATGCAGATTACCAGTGCCATGAAAATGGTATCGGCAGCAAAGTTAAAAAAGGCTCAAGATGCAATTACCGCAATGCGCCCGTATGCTAATAAATTAACTGAATTATTGCAAAACTTAAGTGCAAGCCTAGATGAAAATGCTGGAGGTGTATACGCAAAACAACGCGAAGTACAGAAAAAATTAGTAGTGGTAGTTACTTCTAATCGTGGACTTTGTGGGGCATTTAATGCGAATGTACTCAAGGAAACGGTTCAACTACTTAGTAAAGATACCACACCAACCGATATTTACGCTATTGGTAAAAAAGCGAATGATTATTTCGTAAATAAACAGCATGTTATTGAAAATAAGAGTAGCATTTTTGACGATTTAACATTTGACGCTACAGCAGCAATAGCTGAAGAATTGATGGCACTATTTGCAGATGGTACTTATGACAAAATTGACATTGTGTATAATAAATTTAAAAATGCGGCAACGCAAATTGTTATGCACGAACAATTCTTACCTATTGTTCCTTTGGAAGGTGATCAATCAGGAAGTCAAGACTATATTTTTGAACCATCAAAAATTGAGATCGTACAAGGATTAATTCCTAAAATGCTAAAAACACAATTGTACAAATCGCTTAGAGATTCGTTTGCTGCAGAACACGGTGCTCGTATGACAGCTATGCATAAAGCAACAGATAACGCAACGGAATTAAGAGATGAACTAAAATTAACGTATAACAAAGCCAGACAAGCTGCCATTACCAATGAAATTTTAGAAATTGTTGGAGGAGCTGAAGCGCTTAACGGATAAAACAATACAGCTTATCGATTTTTTATCGTAAGAATACAACCCAAAGTTTTAACTTTGGGTTTTTTTGTATCCAATTTTGAGATCGTTCCACAAAAATATTTACTATGAAAATCCTTATCGTCGATAGCAATCATCCACTTTTAATTACTGAACTCACCAAGCTTGGTCATGAATGTATTGAAGCCTATACCGAATCAAAATCGGCCATTGAAAAACAAATCGAATCATATGACGGTATTGTAATTCGCAGCCGATTTTCGATTGACAAAGCTTTTATTGACAAGGCCACCTCCTTACAATTTATTGCGCGTGTTGGTGCTGGTCTAGAAAATATTGACACAACCTACGCAGCGCAAAAAAATATAGCCCTAATAGCGGCCCCAGAAGGAAACCGCAATGCCGTGGGCGAACATGCCTTAGGGATGCTCCTATCACTTTTTAACAAGCTAAACAAAGCTGATCGAGAAATAAGACAAGGGAAATGGCTCCGTGAAGAAAATCGCGGAATCGAAGTCGACGGTAAAACCATAGGATTAATTGGCTATGGCAATATGGGGAAAGCTTTTGCTCAAAAATTAAGCGGATTCAATGCGGAAGTACTTTGTTATGATTTAAAACCCAAGGTGGGCGACAAAAATGCCAAGCAAGTGTCTTTAGCTGAATTACAATCTCAAGCGGATGTATTAAGCCTTCATACTCCACAAACCCCACAAACCATTGGAATGATCAATCGTACATTCATTGAGCAATTTCGCAAACCGTTTTGGTTCATCAATACAGCACGGGGAAAAAGTGTAGTTACAGAAGATTTAGTAGCTGCCCTTAAACGTGGGAAAATACTTGGCGCTGGCTTAGATGTTTTATCCTACGAAAAATCATCCTTTGAACAATTATTTACAGACGATACCATCCCTCCTGCCTTTAACTACCTAATTCACGCAGAAAACGTGCTCTTAAGTCCCCATATTGCGGGATGGACCATTGAGAGCAATGAGAAATTAGCCCAAACAATAGTGGACAAAATTGCTAAACTGCCATAATTTCTACACCTGTCAGGTACCTGACAGGTTCCCTTTTTTCCCCAAACTCTGTGGTCTAATAAGAACTTATAGACCCAATCTAACAAATTCGAGCCATCTAAGGATGGGAAATTAGGCTATATGAAGGTTTAACGGAAATCAGTTGGGGTATCTGTTGCCTCTGTTTTTTATACTCAACTGCTTAGGCCGACATTTTTAACAGATCGATATTCAACATATCTTTTACCATCTCATATACCTCGGGAAGTTTTTTTTGAAATTCATGCGGTGTTTCAAAGAAATGCTCTACCAAGACAGATAAAAACTCATATTTATTGGTAAAGGCATACTCGCGTAAATATCCACTTTTCACAATTTTACGCTGTAATTTCTTATCCTTCATGCGTTCTAAAAGCGCTTTGAATTTATCTAAAAATACCGCCGCAGTAAAGCTACCATCCATTAAAAAATTAAAGTGCAATGCATGGGTCAATTCATGTAATCCTAAATTTAAATTATCATCTTCAACCTCAACTCCACTTAAAAAGTTATCCCATGAAAATACAATGGTACCCGCGCGTGGATTTGTTTCTCCTTTATGTCTACGTTTTGTCACTTTTGACACATAATTCTTAGGATAAACAATGATATTTTTAAATTTGGGGAACAAATATCGTCTCATACCAAACGTGAGCATAACGGCCGTAGAAGCAATTAAAATCTCCATTTTCTTCGTAATCACCACGCCTTCCCTTCCGGAAAAATTATGCGCCTCAATAAATCGAATTACGCGATGCTCAAAAATTCGTTTATCTGATTCTGAAAGATTGTTGTAAAAGGCAAAGTTCTTCCTTATGATTGCCTTTTGGGCTCCATACATGTCGTAAGGAAACAACACGAAACGGGACAGATTTGCTGACCCTAACAATAGGCTTACAAGTTCAATCAAAATGGGTTAATTTAAATTAGCAATTTTTTTAATATAGGCTTTAGGGGACTATATTCGCGGTTAACGCTTCTTTTTCAAGGTAATAATACAAATTTTATAGTAAATTACCAACATTTTGGTACTTTTTTTGAACATCTACACAATATTTTTTAAAAAAAACGTTACACCCTATTTCTTTACCTTTCTTTACCTTTCTTTACATCGCCTATCCTCGAATTTAAATCTCTATGCAAAAGCTTCAACTTGATTAATGCGATGGTGATAGGGTGTAGTAATCTAACTTTAACACTATGGAATTTGGTCAATTTCCCTTCTACGATTTATTTGCACTTAAAACTTCAAAAAGTTTTTCTGGTTCATTGGTTGTTACCAAATCGACACCCAACGATAGAAATTTACGCATTGCCTCTTTTGTATTGACCGTCCATACATTAACCGACATCCCCGCGACATGTGCCTTTCGAATCCATTCAGGGTGTTGTTGATAGACTGTGTAGTTATAATCTATCCCCGTATATCCTGCTTCTTTCGCCTCCAACGGATCAACATCGCCATTGAGATACGCAACCAACGCTTTGGGATCCAATTTTTTAACCCATTGCCCAACCTCATAACTAAAACAAATATATTCTACCAATGATTGCGCTTCGAGTCGTTGCACCATCGTCACAACTAATTCTGTTAACTTTAACGTGCGATTGAGTCCAGAAGAAGCGGTTTTAATTTCGAGTATTAATTTGGTTTTATGCTGTAAGCCTTCCTTCAAAAAGGCTTCTAAGGTTGGGATTGTTTCATTATTCGGCAATCTCAAAGTCGTTAATTCTTCATAGGTAGAAGATTCAATATCCATCCCTAGAAAATCTGCATCGTGGTTCACAACGACGATTTCGTCTTTTGTAAGATGGACATCAAACTCAGAACCGTAGCATCCAAGACGGATGGCTTCTTTTAACGAGGCCATTGAATTTTCAGGAAACCCCTGTGTTTTCCACGCGCCTCTATGTGCAATTACTTTATTCATATACGCCCATAACTTTCGTTTGATTCTCAATCAACTGACCAATTCTAGAGGGTAAAGGGCTCCTTTCCTATAAACATTCTATTTGGAATCCGATAAAAAAATTAGCGGTGCTAAAAAATAGCTGCTGTTAATTCGTCATAAATGTATAAAAAACTACCACGTCAATAAGTGAAATGGACAAAAATTGCCTCTTCCTAAACGGAGTATCATTTAATCCTCAGCAGCCAAAATTGCTGATACTCTTTCTGGAAAAAGCTTTTCAAATCGCAACGGAAACGGATCTTTCACATCGCATAGTTCATGTGTAAACGGGTGTGTGAATCTTAAGGAATAGGCGTGTAAATACAGGCCTTTACCCATTAACACTAATTTTTCCTTTCCATAAGTCTTATCTCCGAGAATGGGATTCCCTATCTCAGAAAGCTGGATTCTCAACTGATGCCGTCTCCCTGTTTTCGGCATCAACTTAACGAGGTTGAGTTGACCAAAGCGCTTTGAAGAAATAGATTCAATTCGCCAATACGTCACCTGTGCTTTTTTTCCATCAATTTCCGAAATGATTTCTCCATGTGCCTCCATATCACCAATGGTTACTGCATAATAGGTCTTCTCAATGTGATTCGTTGCGAACAGATTATTTAACGCGCGAATACTCCCGCTTGTTTTGCCTACCATTAATGCCCCAGTAGTTGGGAAATCTAATCGATGTACAGGTTGTGGTATGGTCACATCCGGAAGGCTACTCTGTTGTAGGTTTTGACTTAGTCCATTGGCTATGGTTTTAAAACTATTCCCACTGACTAATATCCCTGCAGGTTTGTGAATTATGGCTAGATAGTCATCTTCAAACAACACGGTTAGCTCGAGTTGTACCTTCTTATACTGCTTGTTTTCTTTCGGAATGGTTAAACAAATACACTCTCCTCCATAGAGAAAAGTTGCCGTAGTGGCAATTACATCATTTACCGTAATGTATTTTTTCTTAAGGGCTTTTTTAAGGGCCGATTTGGTTCGCGCGCCCATAAACAATCCCGTACCATATTCTTGAATGCGAACTGGGGAGGCTAATGTAGGAACTCTATGTTTTTCAATTCTGCTGATGTAATACCCTATTTATCCAACGTAATTTATGATTACTTCTTTTTCACCTATTTTGCACGCTCAAATTTACGATTATCGATCTACTTTTTCGTATTTCCTTATTTTTTCAAAGTGACTTTCATCTTATAGCAATGCGCTAGGAATTCTTGCCCCATGATTGAATTCGTTCCCAGGGTGAGATCTTGTTTTTGTAAGGAACGCAATGGCATCAACCAAGGATATTTATTGGAATTGACGTCTACAAAATTAGCCTTATTTTCTATCCTTTACAGGGATGACAAATTTCAATCCAGACCAGACCTCATCCACTGCACAGACTTTTATATCTACTAATCCATTGTTCAATCCTAATTCACGCACTATATTTCCATCAAGGTCTGTTTCCACTTTTGAAGCTTTTTTAGGCCAGGAAACCCAAAGGATTCCGTTTTGCTCTAATTCTTGACGTAATTGATCGATATCCGCTTTCAGTTCTTTTATGGACTTCGTAAAATAATGGATAAAATTTTTCTTCCGGTGTGGATCGATTACTGTTTCTGTATTCGATGGGAAATCAGCAAAGAGTGATAAATAATGCTCGGGAGCATTCACGAGTTTGATGGTAAATCCTTCTTTGATGCCCAGTTTTTTGGCTAATGGTGTTCCTGAATAACCTGCGGTGTTCATAATTGATTTGTATATGTGCTGCTTGTGACTACGGGACGCGATTTTTGTTCAGAAGCACCACTTGCCCATGGTCTATGCAGCATTTCTATTGTTTTATAATGGTATGGTTACATGCCTTTGAATTGGTTGGTTTCATCGTTCAATCTACTCGCTATACTTACGGAACCGCAACTTCTATAGTTCCTTTTTCTTGGGAGAACGCAATGTTTATACAATAATTCGTTCACGCATTAAAAATACTAAAAAACGGGGTATTTATATACACCACTCACCGAAACAACTTCGGATCCGTACTGCTAACGCGGACCACCTTTTGCTTTTAGACGGCAGATTAGCCTCTGGTAGCGCAGGTATAATTTCCATGCAGGATGCGTAATGCACCTTAAACCGTGGATTTTTATGGACGATTGCAGTTGAGGGCGTATGATGGTCGTACCGAGTATCGTTACGGATGAGCCATCCGGTGATAGGTTCGTAGAGAGTGAATGGAATAGTTCTTGATTTTAGGCACTGTATGTTGTTGGCTGATATGTCTTTGTCAATCCCAAATATTTGGTCTGTCGATATTCATAGCTCGTAGATAGGACAGGAATTGACCAGCGTGAACAGCTTCGTGATATCCAGTCCGCAACACATAGTTTCCAAGGATTTTCTTGGCACCATTTCCTGGATGGATGATTTGGGTAGTGCTTAATTCCTTATCTGAAAATTGACGAATACTTTCTAACAATGTTTTTCTATAAGGTTCAGCAAATTCAAGTTCCTCTTGGAGGCTTATGAATGGTCGATGTTCCCAAGGCGATTGATACTTTGTCATATCTCCTTGATTAATAATGATATTCCAACCATAATCAGCTTGTAAAACGTGTCTTATCACCGCAGACGCACTCATTGCTTTTTCGTCGGGTTTCCAATGATAATGGGTTTCAGGGAGTCCATTCCAAAGGAGTATACTTCTTCTCCGTATTTCTGTTAAATTTAATAGGATGAGTTCAGATTGGGTCATTTTTGTTGTGTTGGGATGTGTGGTTTTACATTGCTGGCCATGTGGTTGTGGCTGTTCGTTTTTGTAAGCACTAAGATAGTAAAAAGTGAATTTTTATTGACGATTGAAAGGAAAGGTGTGATGGCTATACTGTGTATTGTTAATCATCATAAATACAGACGAAGGTACTGATAAATGAATGGAATTTAACTTGGTTTTTTTCATAGTTCTTTTGTTGTACTTTCGTATTTTTCCATTTTCAATTTTCAATTCATATTTTTTTTCACTTAATTTTCTTTTGAAAGTAATGCTGATAAACAGCGAGTAATCGCTTGTCTAATATCATCCGCTTCTGTTTCTCCTTGTCCCTCTGCTGAACAAGAACAAATAAGTTCATTTGATTTCGCAGAGACAAACTGTATCGTTACTTCAATTGTATATCCTAAACCTCTATTTCTTATGCCACTTTCACCAAAGTTCACTATTAGGGTTTCATTTGTCAATTCGTTTTTTAATTCGGGCACCCTAATAAATCCTTCTTTTGAAAGTATTCCAGTTATTACATCCGTCGGATTAACAGTCTTACTTGATGAATAGTATTGTCCTCCGTAAGTTGCGCCAGTACTTGAAGTCAAACTATTTGTCGGTGAAATGTAGATATATTTATAATTTTTCACCGAACTATTTTTAATGATTGTTGCTGGTTTAAGTGGTGCACAACTAAACACTAGAGCACTTAAAATTGAAATTCCTAAAAGCTTGGTTGTTTTCATATGGTAATTAAATTCAGAAGTAAATTATTAATTTTTACTGTTAGTCATTCACAATAAATACAACGTATAAATATCAGCCCCTATACTATTTCATATTAATTTTCTCACTTCAATTTCTCCCCACCAAGCACACTTCACTCTCCCCAAGTGAATATGACTCAGGTAGTAGATACTTCCAATAAAGTATTTTTTGCGATCGGGGTGAGACACGAAGTTACGGTTTATTTTTGAAATAATGACTTGAAATACAATGACTGTCCGCGTTACGGATAAATGAATGTATTGAATTTAGTGCCAGCGTAGACCTAACCTAATACGATAAAGAACTGTGATTTGATCCACTAAAAATTTACAGATGGTCCACAGAAAACTTTATAGCCATGCTTAAAACCACCAAAAAACAAGTCAATAATTAGTTGCTTTTGGGAGTTGTGCAACGATTACCGGTGTTGGGCATAGTTTTTATAGGTTGTTTACCATATTTATTTTCGTGTCTATTCCGTTGAAATAATCCACATAATCGGTTAAGTCAACATCTATCCATTCCAATAATTCATAAATCTCATTTTTTATATTTGTCGCTTCCGTAAAATCAATGACATTTCCATTAAAGCAAATCGGTTCGTTGTGATAAACTCGGTTTCTAAACTCTCTAATACTGTTGAGTTTCTGATTTAAAATATTTCGGTTAACGTGATTTGGTTTGTTTGGGAAACAATGAATAACAACTCCTCCAATTAATCTGTAATGGTGAGTATCAAATAGACTTGTCCAAAATCCAAAGGACTGTTCCGCTATTACTTTTCCTGATGTTACAATTCCACCTTTTCTGCGAATAGCTTTTTCTGCTTTGGTAATTGAGTTTTTCAAAAAGAATCTGGATGAATTTAGCGAAGGGTCATTCATAAATCCATTTCTTTCTGCGATTATCCAATTCGGATTAGCAAAATGTGACGACACTTGATAATTTACAATATTTCTAAAGAATATTTCAAATAAGTTTAGGACAGGATAGAAGGCTTGCGCAGTTCTTAAATTAATTCTGTATAATTTTTGAGCTTTAGATTTTGAATTGCCAATCGCTATTAAAAATCTGTCTAATCTTGGTTGCGATAGGTAGTATTCCAATTTTTGATATTCCAATATTTTCCTGTTTTTATTTGTCTATTACAAATATATTCACTTATTTTGTACCGTAATGCTTAATCAAGCCTCTTTCTTTATAGAAACGTAATTAAGTGAAAGATATACAGAACCTCTCGATTTATTTTGGGAGGTTTTTTATTTTCTGTCATTTTCCTCAAATGTCTAGTCCTGAAATATGGCCACAGGTTAATAATTAATTTAAGCTGATAATTTATATACCATATTCGGTGTTTTATAGTTTAAAGATAAGTGTAATCTTATTTCGTTGTATAAATTAATTGCATTTTTTGCAGCTCTTTTCGCGTGGGACACATTATCAAAGG
>JALKAY010000029.1 GCA_023015935.1 Flavobacteriaceae bacterium F08102 | reverse complement strand
AGGGTCGTATAAAATGTGATTTCTTAATATTTATCCTTGTTTAACATGTGATGTTTAACGTATTAAACTACGCAAAATGTACCTATTACAAAAATTATTGATCAAAGAAGGCTCCCTTTTCTCGGAGAGGGGATGAAGGTGAGGCCTTTGGAAAGATCTTATAACAAGTCAGAGAAATACAACGACATACAAAACCAACAACTCAAAGATTCAAAAGAAAGGCGACGTTGTGAGTCGGATGACACAACACTTCATCCCGTATAAACTGAAGATTCCATGAGGTTGTGCCACCACCGGCTTTGGTGGGAGCGTTCAGTTTAGCGCAAAAAAAAAGACTCTAAGAATAAACTTAGAGTCTTTTTAAAAGAAAGGCGACGACATACTCTCCCACCAAAGGCAGTACCATCTGCGCTAATAGGCTTAACTTCTCTGTTCGGAATGGGAAGAGGTGAGCCCTATTGCTATAATCACCTTAAAAGGTTTCAGTATTCAGT
>JALKAY010000028.1 GCA_023015935.1 Flavobacteriaceae bacterium F08102 | reverse complement strand
CCGTTAAAGCATTGGCTTCAGGAATGGTTAAAGTCCAGGTGTTGTCCTTGTTATCTACTAAATGAGCATCCCCTTCGGTATAAACCACATCGTCAACTTCAACGGTTAAGTTGTCTGAAGAATCAGCGGTCCCCGTAATGGTCGGAGTCGCATCATTAGCATTCAATGCATTTACTGTAGGCTGTGTTAGCACTATTGGGCTAGTTGTGGTGTCAATCGTCAATTCGTTCGTTGTTCCATCTACAGCGGTATTTCCATTGCCATCAGAAACGGTAGCGATTACATCGTAGATTCCATCCATTAAAGCATTGGCCTCAGGAATGATTAAAGTCCAGGTGTTGTCCTTGTTATCTACTAAATGAGCATCCCCTTCGGTATAAACCACATCGTCAACTTCAACGGTTAAGTTGTCTGAAGAATCAGCGGTTCCTGTAAGGGTCGGAGTTGCGTCACTAGCATTTAATACATTCACCGTAGGCTGTGTTAGCACTATTGGGCTAGTTGTGGTGTCAATCGTCAATTCGTCCGTTGTTCCATCTACAGCGGTATTTCCATTGCCATCAGAAACGGTAGCGATTACATCGTAGATTCCATCC
>JALKAY010000027.1 GCA_023015935.1 Flavobacteriaceae bacterium F08102 | reverse complement strand
ATGTAGAAATTAGAGATGTGTCAAATAAGCTTAGAGCCTATTGTCGCAAGCATTACAAGAAAGATTATTATTTGCTCAAGAGCATACCTGGAATAGGTGGAATAGTAGCCTGTGGAATTCTAAGCGAATTGGGAGATCTCAGACGTTTTAATAGTGTTAAACATTTCGCAGGATATATTGGTATTGCACCAGGGATACATCAAAGTGGAGATAATAGTAGACATACAGGTATTACCCCGCGTGCTCATCGATTAATGCGAAGTTACTTTGTAGAAGCTACTTGGCAGGCAATACGAACTGATCCTGTAATGCAGACGTATTACAGGAAACATACAGGAAGAGATTCAAAAACGGTTATTATTAAAGTAGCTAAAAAACTATTAAGTAGAACCTTAGCAGTAATTAAAACAGAAACACCCTATCAGATAGGAGTGATAAAATAAAATTATAACCAATAACAAAGCTCATTAAAAAAGTAGCTAAACTCGTAACACAAAACAACGTAGGTGACTTCCTAAAAAAGGAGGATCACATTTTTATAGCAAGTGTCCGGGTTTATTATAACTTATAATCATACAGATGCTGGTGACCGTCAGATTAAAGAATGGATC
>JALKAY010000026.1 GCA_023015935.1 Flavobacteriaceae bacterium F08102 | reverse complement strand
ACAGGTTAATAATTAATTTAAGCTGATAATTTATATACCATATTCGGTGTTTTATAGTTTAAAGATAAGTGTAATCTTATTTCGTTGTATAAATTAATTGCATTTTTTGCAGCTCTTTTCGCGTGGGACACATTATCAAAGGTTTGGTCGAGATAAAACTCGTCTTTTAAGATTCCATTTACACGTTCTGCCATTGCGTTTTCGTAACAATGATTTTCTTCGGTCATACTAATATCTATCTTTTTTCTTTTGAGTATTTGTGTGTATACATTGCTACAATATTGTATTCCTCTGTCTGAATGATGTATAAGCTGTTTAATGTTTTTAGCTTGATAGATAGCTTTATTTAGAGCTCTTACACAACCTTTAAGTTCTAAGCTATCACTAAGATCATACCCAACAATTTTCCTGGAATGGACATCAGTTATTAAAGCCAAATAGCAAAAACCTTTTATGGTTCTTATATAGGTTATATCACTCACCCAAACTTGGTTTATTCTGGTAACGTCTATGTTCTTTATCAGGTTATTATATTTATAAAAACGATGATAAGAATTGGTTGTTCTAGCACTAGTTTTCTTTCTAAGTGTAAGCATATTGTGTTTTCTAAGGACGTTAAATAAGGTGTCTCTGCCCACTTTAAGATTGGCTTTAGTAAACTCATCATCTAATGATTTTATGAGTTTACGTACCCCTTCTCTAGGAAGGGATTTGCGTCTTTTTCTGACTATGTTTATAATGAGTTGTTCTTGTTTTAAACGCTTATCAGCTCTAGATTTGTATTTATAATACGCATCACGTTTAAGACCAAAACAATGACTTATAGTTGTTAAAGAGGCAAATCCCTTAGATTTTTCTTTGGCTTTGATTAAGGCTTTATGCTTAACTTTTTTTTTAGCTCAGCTACAGATTTATAACCTAGATCTTCAGCGGCTACTTCTAGATAAGAATCTAATACCATAGCATCGAGATCCTTTTTAAGCAACAGTTTTTTAAGCTGTTCTATTTCTTTTTGAAGTGCTTTAATTCTTGATATTTCGTCTTTAGTTTCCACTTTTACTCTGGTGTTCATTAAGTCTTTACGATTGTACTTTTTTATCCACTCATTAACAGTTGTAGGAGCAATAGAGTAGAGTTTACAAAGTTCACTCTTAGTGTGTTTTCCGGTTGTAAGTTCGGCTAAAATTTTTAATTTAAAAGGTTCTGAATACCGTCTAATTACTTTGTCATTTCTATACATAATGTTTAAAATTATGTAGCCTTTATTCAGGACGGGTCAA
>JALKAY010000025.1 GCA_023015935.1 Flavobacteriaceae bacterium F08102 | reverse complement strand
ACTTTCCAACTTCTCTTGTGGATGTCAATGCCAATGTATAACTTTGGTTGGGCGGTGGGTACAGTTTTCATATCTTATAGTTTTAGTGAACTTTAAAGATACTGGATCTACTGCTTTTTCATAAATGCTAAAAATAATTGCGGTTTAGTGCTTAATCAAAGGGCGTTTCGTGTTTGTAACGTCTGAATTTCCTTCGGAAATTCCTCGCATACAAACCCGCAACTATTCTTATACAATCACGTTACCTGCAAGCTGAAAACAACGAACAATGGAGAATAAAATAGAACATATAAATCCAAATGGACTAATAAATAATCCTGCATTTTCTCAAATTATAACGACTGAAGGAAACGGAAAGACAATTTATATCGGTGGACAAAATGCAGTAAACGGAAATGGAGAAATTGTAGGGAAAAATGATATTTTACAACAAACCGAGCAAGTAATGAAAAACCTTCAAATTGCTCTTAAATCTTGTGGAGTAAATTTTGAGAGTTTAGTGAAATTAAACATTCACATTGTTCAAGGGCAGAATGCTAATGGTGCATTTCAAGTTTCACAGAAATTTTTAGGACAAAACCCAAACCCACCGATTATTACAGTTTTGTATGTTGCAGGACTAATAAATCCCGAATTTTTACTTGAAATTGATGCTATCGCATTTAAACCTGAAAAATAAGAAAATGGAAAATCAACTCGGAAAAACCAAAGATGTAGGATTTCAATTTGGAATAAGGAAAACCTTTTCTGTTTCGAGTGAGAAGGTTTGGGACTTTTTATTTTCCGAGAATGGACTAAAGATTTGGTTAGGCAATTTGAAAAATGAACTTGAAATTAAAAAAGAATACGAAACTGAAAATGGCATAACAGGACTTGTCCGTGTTTTTAAAGCAAATTCCCATATTCGACTGAATTGGAAACCGAAAAATTGGGAAAATATGTCAACAATTCAAATTAGAGTAATTGGAAATCAAGAAAAGACAACAGTTGCAATTCACCACGAGAAATTATTGAATGCTGAACAGAGAGCAGAAATGAAAGAACATTGGAACGAAATAATGAACAAAATAGGAACTGAAATAAAAAAGCCAGCAGGTAACATTGGTAATCGTTGCACAACCCCCAAAAACAACTAATTATTGACTTGTTTTTAGTGGGTTTAAGCGAGGCTGTAATTTTATTGACTTATTAATTCTGTTTTTTTTGACGGGTTAAATCGACCTACTATGCCT
>JALKAY010000024.1 GCA_023015935.1 Flavobacteriaceae bacterium F08102 | reverse complement strand
TGTTGTACGTTAAAAGAGCTCTGTATGAGCGACATCTAGCATTTACCAATGCGCGTATTTAATAACAATCTATGTTTGTTGTATAATTTTGGATGGTAATTGATTTATTGTCCTACAGAGTTACATCGGAGGTGAGCAACGCATTTAATGTTGAGATATAGCACAGGATGTAAGCCACCGCGTGGCGAAATTTACATAGCATTATAGGTGTTGTACGTTAAAAGAGCTCTGTATGAGCGATATCTAGCATTTACCAATGCGCGTATTCAATAACAATCTATGTTTGGTGTATAATTTCGGATGGTAATTAATTGATCTTTATTGAATAACGCCGTGTTATGGTAATGAATAAATTTATTTTTATGGCTTCAGAATTGAGTAAGTAATATGTCGCTCCTCTGGAGCTTTGGATTCTTCCAGGTATTTATTGAAAAACGATGTGTTATGGCAATGGATAAATCTATTTTTATGGCTTCAGAATTGTGCAAGAAATTAAGTCGCTCCACTGGCGTTTTTTTTTGATTGCATATTGGATGGTTATTGATGTTTTGCTTCTTCGGAGCTTAACCCGTGTTCATTCTATTTATATCGTATAAGAATAAATAAAAAGGTCTGAGCCACAGCGTGGCGCAATCCACATAGCATTATAAGTGCGGTAGATTAAGGTGAGCTCCGAAGGAGCGATATATAAAATAAACAATTTGTGTATCCAGTTTCAATCAATGTATTACGCATGCTATTTGGGTGGAGTTTTTAGGGGGTAGAGGTCAGCTTTGTTAGGGTAAATTCAAGGTATTTATTGAAAAACGACGTGTTATGGCAATGGATAAATCTATTTTTATGGCTTCAGAATTGTGCAAGAAATTAAGTCGCTCCACTGGCGTTTTTTTTTGATTGCATATTGGATGGTTATTGATGTTTTGCTTCTTCGGAGCTTAACCCGTGTTCATTCTATTTATATCGTATAAGAATAAATAAAAAGGTCTGAGCCACAGCGTGGCGTAATCCACATAGCATTATAAGTGCGGTAGATNTCCTCTGGAGCTTTGGATTCTTCCAGGTATTTATTGAAAAACGATGTGTTATGGCAATGGATAAATCTATTTTTATGGCTTCAGAATTGTGCAAGAAATTAAGTCGCTCCACTGGCGTTTTTTTTTGATTGCATATTGGATGGTTATTGATGTTTTGCTTCTTCGGAGCTTAGCCCGTGTTCATTCTATTTATATCGTATAAGAATAAATAAAAAGGTCTGAGCCACAGCGTGGCGTAATCCACATAGCATTTTATAAGTGCGGTAGATTAAGGTGGGCTCCGAAGGAGCGATATATAAAATAAACAATTTGTGTATCCAGTTTCAATCAATGTATTACGCATGCTATTTGGGTGGAGTTTTTAGGGGGTAGAGGTCAGCTTTGTTAGGGTAAATTCAAGGTATTTATTGAAAAACGACGTGTTATGGCAATGGATAAATCTATTTTTATGGCTTCAGAATTGAGTAAGTAATATGTCGCTCCTCTGGAGCTTTGGATTCTTCTCAAACATCATTTAAAGGTATTAGAATAACGGAGGGGGCACAGTGTGGCAAAACCTAAATTGTGTCAAATATATCATTCATTAATCTTTGCTCAGTAATAACGATAAATTTAACATGGCAAACACGTATACCCAATTATATTATCACATTGTTTTTGCTGTCAAAGGCAGGAATAATCTTATATCGTCAAATTGGAAAATAGAACTTTATAAATACATTACAGGGGTCATTATTAATAAACATCAAAAATTGATGATAATTAACGGAATGGCAAATCATATTCATATTTTAATTGGAACAAAACCAAATTGTATTTTGTCTGATTTAGTTCGCGATATTAAAGCGAACTCATCTAGGTGGATAAATGAAAAAAAGTTAGTGAATGGAAAATTTGAATGGCAGCGTGGTTTTGGAGGGTTTACGGTGGGGAAATCGCAATTGCCTAGGTTAATCAGTTATATTGAAAATCAAGAAGAGCATCACAGGTCAAAGACATTTAAAGATGAGTATATAGAATTTTTAATCATGCATGAAATTGAATTTAAATCTAGGTATATTTTTACGGATGATTGATTGATGTTAATTCTTTTTTGTTGTTTGGAATTACATCAGGGGTATGTTGCTCCGCTGGAACATTATTCTGATAACATTTTTAATGGATACAGATAGTTTGTTCCTTCGGAGCTTAACCCGTGTTCATTCTATTTATATCGTATAAGAATAAATAAAAAGGTCTGAGCCACAGCGTGGCGAAATTTACATAGCATTATAGATGTTGTACGTTAAAAGAGCTCTGTATGAGCGACATCTAGCATTTACCAATGCGCGTATTTAATAACAATCTATGTTTGTTGTATAATTTTGGATGGTAATTGATTTATTGTCCTACAGAGTTACATCGGA
>JALKAY010000023.1 GCA_023015935.1 Flavobacteriaceae bacterium F08102 | reverse complement strand
CAGAAGTGATGCCAAGTCAGTCACTGCTGTGTTAACTCAAATTATTGACCACCTGAGAGGCATAGTAGGTCGATTTAACCCGTCAAAAAAAACAGAATTAAGTAGTCAATAAAATTACAGCCTCGCTTAACCCCACTAAAAACAAGTCAATAATTAGTTGTTTTTGGGGGTTGTGCAACGATTACCGGTGTTAGCAACTGATATTTTTAAATTAATGGATAAAGTGATTTTAATTTACCGTTTCTTATTATTATTTCTACTGCTATATTTGATTCCGTTAAAGATTTTATTTTACTATTAATTAAGTCCTTTTCATTTAATTTATCAAATGCGAATTTACATTCCATAAGTAATGTTGCTAAATTCCAATCCTTTGGAAAAAATGTGCTTGCTGCTCTCTTTTCAATCCATTTTTTTGTCTTAACGTCATAAAATTCAAACCTTGCTTTGAATACTCTGGTATTTTCATTTATCTCAATAATCTCAAGTATTTTGACTTTTTTTGGGTCGAAAAAATGAATACCAGTTAAGTCTCCTCTTTTTATTCGTCCGATTGTTGCGTGAATAAATCCGTCGACTATTGCAGGTTTAAATTCAGTTCCTTTAGGTGTTGCTATTAATTTTTCAGATGTTATTATATTCTTTTCCTCTACGATTTGTTGTGCTCTTTTCGGATTTGTAGTTTTTAGTAATTTTAATATTGGTGAATATCTTTTCAACGCTCTTAATGAATTAAAAGGTCCATTTCCATCTGAAAAGTCAATTGGAAAATGATTTGGAATTCGAACGATAAACGTTCCCTCTTTAAGCTTCTGTTTGTCTGTGGAAAATCCATTTCGAAGTATGTAGTAATGGTATTCCATATTTGTTGCTAACGGTTGGTATAAACATCAGTTACGGATTAAAAACACACAAAATTTCGGATTAAACACTGTCGTGTGCAATTACAGAGTGGATTCGGACGAAGTCGAACCCGCCTTAATTGCGTTTATAAATTGTTGTGAGCAGTTTTTTATTCAGTAACATTGAAAGTAATTTTTATAATCTCGATTTCTGTACTCGGACTTGCACCATCAGAACCACGTCCTGTTTTTATTTCAACATAGTCTTTTCCAATATATCCTAGAGCTGGCTTATATCTATATATGATTTGATTAAAATTAATATCTCTCTCTACTTCACTTATTTCAAAATGCTTAGCTTGTGTTTGTATCCAGGCTCCTTCTTCAAATCCAAAACTTCCTAAATCATACTCGTAATTTTCTGTTTTTTTGAGGGTTATGTTTTTTTCAATCACTTCTTCTCTAGGAATATTATCATCATCTTTATTACAAGAGAATAAAATTCCAGCTGTTAGTAGAATAAATAATACTTTTTTCATAATTAATCTTTTTATTTAGACAATGAAATTTTCAGTCGGTTGCGTCAAATGTCTAGTCCTGAAATATGGCTACAGGTTAATAATTAATTTAAGCTGATAATTTATATACCATATTCGGTGTTTTATAGTTTAAAGATAAGTGTAATCTTATTTCGTTGTATAAATTAATTGCATTT
>JALKAY010000022.1 GCA_023015935.1 Flavobacteriaceae bacterium F08102 | reverse complement strand
AGTTATATAGGAATTGAATTATTGATAATCCTTCGGAATTATCAACAATCCAACACCTCAAAGTCATCAAAATGAATTAATAAAAATAAAATATTAACTTTGAAGAACTGGACTAGTGCTTTTCATAGGAGCCATTGTTGTACACCGTTTTTATTTTTTCAATTTCTGTTATTATTTCACTTATTTCGTACCCTTTGTCAACATAAATTAAATGACATTTATGTTTTTCGCAAAGTTGTTTTTTCCTTTTATCTCTTTCTACAGTTTTTTCAAATGCTTCTTGTCCACCAAAAAATTCAATTGGTTCGTAATGTTGAGCACCTTGATATTCAATTCCGATGTTTAAATTTGGGAAATAAATATCCAAATGTTGGCGACCAAGCCATTTTGGTGAGGCGTGATGTATAACTTCTTCGTTTTTAAAATAGTCAGATATTTTATAAAATAACTCTGTTTCACTTATCCAACCTTCTCCAACTTTAGGCATTCCAATAGTTTCTCTATATAAATCTTCAGCTTTTTTTAGAATTAATCGACATTGATTAAAGATTGATTTCTCAACTACGTGAGGAAATAAACTTTTATAACCTGATTCAGCTTGATAATCATCTATTGCTTTGTAGTGTTCATATTCTGCTTTTGACAAGAAAAAATCTTCGTAATATGCCGAATCGTATTCAGATATGTTTTGCGTACTTGGCTTTTTAAAAAATCCAAATAATGATTTTTTGTTGCCGATTTCAACTGTTTTCGTGGTCGTTGTTGGTTTGCCATCTTTAACAAATAGATTGAAGAATTTTGTTCCTTTTTCTAGTTTATATATTTCAAGTTGTTCTTTGGCAAAAGGTTTTATTTCGTTTATGTTTTTTTGCCCAAACTCGGTCAAATGACTAAATCCACCAAGTTTTATAATTAGGTCGCCATTTAATAATTCTCGGTTTAGTTTATTTTCATATTCAATGATTTTTTGAACATTGATATATTCTTTTTGTGAAATTAAATCCCAAGCTTTTTCATAATTCCCTGACTTTTCTAATTTTTCTATTATCGCAGATTCTCCATATATTTTTGTTTTGGGATAATATTTTGCTAAATTTTTTAAATAGTTTTGTAATTCTTTTGTGTCTGAATTATGATTTTCTAACAAGTCATAAAATAGAATGAACGAATAATTATCGTTGCCTTTTATGTCAATGTATTTTTCGTTCAGAAAATGGTTTTTATATACTCTGTAAAATGCTAATTGTCCCGAATTTGCTTCTCCAAGTTCTCTAAATGAGTAAATGTATTTTTGATTCCAATTAGGAACTGGGTTATCATAATCGAAATATCCCATTTCGCTTTTTGGAAAAATTTTCTCTCTTGTTTTACTATCATTCCAAAACTTAATTTTACCTTTTACAATCAGATTAGAAAGGTCAATTTCTTTTTCTATTCTTTTTGGTAAAAACAGGTCGCCACCAACAAATTCTAATGAGCCTAAATTCTTAATATTAGTGTCTCTCAAGCTTAATTTCCCACCAACTTTTTTTAAAGCACCTAAATTTTCAATATTTGAGTATCTTAAAATTAAATCTCCACCGACAAATTCCAAGTTGTCTAATGATTTGATGTTTGAGAATACGGTATTAGTGCTAATAAATAGATTTCCTTTGACTTCTTTTAAAGTTCCAAAACTTTCAATAGTCGAATCACTTACTCCAAGAAACCCATTTATTTTTTCAACTTTCACAAGTTTTTTGATGTTTTCTCCTCTAATTATTATATCAGAATTAATTTCATTTTCGGTAATGATTTTTTCTAAATCGGTAGTTGTAAATATGTCTGTCGGATTGTAGTTCAATGGTTTTCGTCAAATGGTGTACAACGGTCTCGGCTATGAGTAGTTGCGTGGGTTAGCGGTTAACTTTGCAAGTACACACCAAGTTGGAAATTCCGCAGGAATTTCCAAAGTAGGCGAGAACAAGCAATTACTTATAGCCATTGTGCCTGTTGCACAAGTTACTAATTTTTCGTATTTTGTACTATGCAAGGCAAAAAAACGTATCAAGAGAAATTATTCACTCAATTCCGCATGAGTGATCGGATTCCAAAGGAGAATTTTTATCGGCGAT
>JALKAY010000021.1 GCA_023015935.1 Flavobacteriaceae bacterium F08102 | reverse complement strand
GTAGTGCAATTAACTTTCCAACTTCTCTTGTGGATGTCAATGCCAATGTATAACTTTGGTTGGGCGGTGGGTACAGTTTTCATATCTTATAGTTTTAGTGAACTTTAAAGATACTGGATCTACTGCTTTTTCATAAATGCTATAAAACATAGCTAGTTAGTGCCAAAATGAAGGTTCTACCCAATTTACAAGCACCGCCAAATTTACAAATTTGGCTAAGTTATAACCTGAAAATTAGTGCATATCTATACGCTACGTTTCAGATACTAACCGTTATAGCCAATTAAACAGAACTCACATTAAACTATGGATAATGAGAAAATAAGAATAAACAATGAATGGGTTTCTGTCAATGCAATAAGGGAATTATTGAAAATTGCTACGCACGGAGATTACACAAAATCTACTTATGATGTTGCGCTTGAACTTGGAGGGGAATTATATCCTGAATTGCTAAGTGAAGAAAATAGTCTTCTGCGTAAAGAACGACAAAGCACAACAGCTAAAGAATTTATACAACGTGCCAAACTAAAATCAATTCAAGCTGAAAAAGAAATATTCCCAGTAGATTTAATAGCTGAAGAGATAATTGATATACAATCATTAATTGCACTTGAATCAGAAAAAAGAAGAAATGACCAACTTAATTTAAGGTTAAAGAAATTAATAAAAGCAAAAGACGAATTAGGTAAAACAAAACATACAGAGAATCAGTTGATTTTCAGAGATGCATATAATGTCAATAGAAAGTTACCTGTACTATTTAAAGGACAATCTTCATTAGATTATGAATTGCCAAACTCGAATAATTTAAGGATTCGAGTTTTACATCCCGATAAACCAGAACATATTACTGGAGCAGATTTAGTTTATGAATATCACCATAAAGAATCTGAAAAAGTAAGTTTGGTTTTTATCCAATATAAAATTTGGGAAAACAAAAAAATGTATTTATCAGACCCTAGATTAGTAAAACAACTTGATAGGCTTAGGAAAACCACTTGTGATAAAGGTCTATGCGAATGCAAAACTGAAAACAAAGGATTCAGATTTCCTTTCTGTTCTAGTTTTCTAAGACCAACAGATGCACTTCAATCCGTTAATCAAAACTTAATTTCCACGGGAGAGCATATACCTATTTGTGTTCTTGACAAACTTAAGAATACTGGTAGTCGTGGGGGAGAATATATAGATTACAAAGGAATTAAAGAACATTCAATTTCAGGCTTATTATTTGAAGAGCTCTTTAATAGAGGGAAAATTGGTTCTAAATCATTTACTTATTCTGAGTTGGAAGAATATTATAAAAGTTTAGAACTTATTGAATCTGGAGGTTCGGTAATTATATATGCCCAAGAATTGAATTAAAAACAACTGGCTATAACAAGGTATAAAAAACATAGGGCATTTGGGCTAAACCGAAAGTTCTGTGAATATTTACAAAGTCCGCTAAATATAAAATTTGGCGTTTATAGTAGAAAAGATAAAAGCAAAATATTTATATTTAGCTAAGTAATAAACCGAAACGAAAGTGCTTATCACCTGCCCTACGTTTCTTATACGTAACGTTGTGAGCAATATAAGAAAGACTATTAATTGGAAACTAATTATTGAATGTGAATATTGAAAAGGTCCTAAATCAATTATCAAAGGAATATATTAGCGGAATTAAGGTCGCGGAAATTCTAAACAGTCCTTCGGAATTCCCAACGGAGGCAATTCAGAAGCTTTCCTGTGAAACAGCCTTGAGATATTGGAATGGAAAAATAACTTATCATACTGGAAATTATATAATGAACAATCTATATGGATTTTGGACATCGAATGAGTTCTTTTTTAAAAATTATACTTTCTCCGACATAGCATGGGAATGTTTCGAAGCATTCGACCAAGGTGAATATTATCATAATGGGGATGACCGAAATATAGATCCTGTTGAAAAATATACGAAACCTATGATTGCAAGTTTCCTAAAACGGAGAGGGTTAATCACATAATACATGCTCACAACATTGGTAATCGTTGCACAACCCCCAAAAACAACTAATTATTGACTTGTTTTTAGTGGGTTTAAGCGAGGCTGTAATTTTATTGACTACTTAATTCTGTTTTTTTTGACGGGTTAAATCGACCTACTATGCCT
>JALKAY010000020.1 GCA_023015935.1 Flavobacteriaceae bacterium F08102 | reverse complement strand
ATCCAGATTATTTAGATTTAGATTCAGACAATGAAGGAGGAAATGATACGTTAGAAGCGGGGATTACGTTGTCAAATGCTGATACGGATAATGATGGATTGGACAATAGTACGGATGCCACCAATGGGTATTTAGATTCTGGAGGAACGATAGATGATCCCTTGGCAAATCCAGTAGCCCTTCCTGATTTAGATACGGATGCAGCTACAGGTGGAGATGTTGATTTTAGAGATGCTGTTTCTCTAGCGGACTTAAGTTTGAAAAAGGTAGTGAGTAATGCTTCTCCAGCAGTTGGTGATGAAATTACTTTTACGATAACCATTGTTAATAATGGGTCTGCACCAACCACCGATATTGTTATGTTAGATAGCATTCCAGCGGGCTTGAGTTATACGCATCCAAATTTTAATATAACAGAAGGAAGTGTAAGCTATAATTCAGGAACTAGAAAATTAGAATGGGATTTAGGAGGATATATATTGGAGGTGAATCATTCGGTTACTTTAACGTATACCGTGAGTGTAATTGTCTGTGGAGAATTTGTGAATCAAGCAGAAATAATTAATAGTGCTTTGTCAGATCCAGATTCAACCCCAAATAATGGAAAATAAATGTAAAAAATGAGTAGTAATAAAACAATTAAGATTGTTATAGTAGTGAATATGAATAAATAAAATCAATTAATAATTCTATTTAGATAAATTAATAAAACATAGCATAATCAATTTATAGACCACCCCATGAACTTTAAGCGCAATAAAGTCACATTTAATTATACTCAACTCTTCAAGTTGAAGGGTGAGATTACTTCGTTCTTATTTTTAATGTTTTTACTTTTTGTAGGTGTTGCTTCACAAGCTCAAACCTATTCTGTAAAAATGTCAAATGTTGAAACAAATGGGAATACTTCTGTTTCTGAAGCAGGAACAGTTCTTAATTTCCAAATCGAAATATTAAATACCGGAAATGAGGATTTAAATCCGTCAAGTATTTCAAGTGTTATGTTTCCTGATTTAACACCGTTGGTTCTTTCTGCTCCAACTGAAAGTGGTGCATCTAATGGTGTTTTGGAGATTGGAGAAACATGGATTTATACAACTTCATATACAGTTACAGCCGCTGATATTTTAAGTCCACCAGTACTTTTTCAAAATCAAACAAAGATTCGATTTGTTGAAACAGGAACAGTTGATTACGAAGCGTTTAGAACGATAAAAATAGCTGAGGACGATTATGATGAAGTCACAGTTACTGTCAAAAGTGCTGTTTCGGCTCCAGTAGGTGCTGGAATTACTGAATGTGATGCTGGACAAACTTTAACAGCAAGTGCAACCCCTCCAGCAGGGGCTTCTGTCGTTTGGTATGATGCCCCTTCGGGTGGAAATATTGTGGCAAATCCGATACATACAGGAGTTGGGTCTACGACCTATTATGCCGAAAGTCAAGACAATACTACAGGTTGTAGTAGTGATTTAAGAACTCCTGTAATATTGACGATAAATCCGTTACCAACAGCAAGCATTTCATATGCGGGAAGTCCTTTTTGTGCGGTCGGTACAGTAGATGTAACCCAAACAGGACAAGCAGGTGGATCTTATAGTTCTACAGCGGGTCTCGTTATAGATAACAATACCGGTCAAATAAATTTAGGCGCAAGTGTTCAAGGTAATTATACGATTACATATAGTTTTAGTGATGGTACTTGTAGTAATACAGCCACCACCTCAATAAGTATAATTCCTGAAATTACGAATAATGTTATAACAACTCCTTCAGCAACATTTTCATGTGCAACTAGTCAGTATATTAATGCGAATTACCCTACTGGAGGAACAGGAGCTTATTCATTTCAATGGCAATCTTCGACAGATGGATCTATTTGGACAGATGTTGTGGGTGGTACGAATCAAGGTTTAGACCCTGGTATAATTTCAACGACAACTTTTTTTAGAAGAAATGTAACTTCGGGTTCATGTACTTCTACGAGTAATGAAATAATTTATACTATTGATACATCAGGAATAAGTAACAATATAATAAGTTTCTTAGGGGCTTCAAGTTCATGTTCAAGTTTTAATCCTGGGGAGATTCAAGGGACTTACCCATCAGGAGGTTATATCAATAATTTTACTTTTCAATGGCAAATATCAACTGATGGTATAACATGGTCTGATATTGTCGGAGCAACGAATCAACAATATTCACCAGGTAACCTTACGGATACGAGATATTTTAGACGGATTGCGATCTCCCAAAGTTGTAGGAATGAAAGTAATATACTCAGTTTTACTGTAAATTCTGCGCCAGTTGCAGATGCAGGAGATGATGCAGAACTTACGTGTGCTGTTACGACGCTTACGTTAGATGGATCTGGTTCAACAGGCCAAGGAGCGTTAACGTATGCATGGAGTACCTCTGATGGAGTTATCGATAGTGGAGCCAATACAGCGTCTCCAGTAATTAGCTCAGCGGGAACGTATACTTTAACCATTACCGATGCTGACAGTGGATGTACAGCGACTGATACAGTAGTGATTACTCAAGAAATGGTTACTCTTACCGCAGATGCAGGAGATGATGCAGAACTTACGTGTGCTGTTACGACGCTTACGTTAGATGGATCTGGTTCAACAGGACAAGGAGCGTTAACGTATGCATGGAGTACCTCTGATGGAGTTATCGATAGTGGAGCCAATACAGTGTCTCCAGTAATTAGCTCAGCGGGTACGTATACTTTAAGGGTAACTAATTTAATTACGGGTTGTTCTTCTACCGATACGGTAGTGATTAGTCAAGATATAACTGCACCAGTTGCAGATGCAGGAGATGATGCAGAACTTACGTGTGCTGTTACTACGCTTACGTTAGATGGATCTGGTTCAACAGGACAAGGAGCGTTAACGTATGCATGGAGTACCTCTGATGGAGTTATCGATAGTGGAGCCAATACAGCGTCTCCAGTAATTAGTTCAGCGGGAACGTATACTTTAACCATTACCGATGCTGACAATGGATGTACAGCGACTGATACGGTAGTGATTAGTCAAGATATAGCTGCNACGCTTACGTTAGATGGATCCGGTTCAACAGGACAAGGAGCGTTAACGTATGCATGGAGTACCTCTGATGGAGTTATCGATAGTGGAGCTAATACAGCGTCTCCAGTAATTAGTTCAGCGGGAACGTATACTTTAACCATTACCGATGCTGACAATGGATGTACAGCGACTGATACGGTGGTGATTAGTCAAGATATAACTGCACCAGTTGCAGATGCAGGAGATGATGCAGAACTTACGTGTGCTGTTACTACGCTTACGTTAGATGGATCCGGTTCAACAGGACAAGGAGCGTTAACGTATGCATGGAGTACCTCTGATGGAGTTATCGATAGTGGAGCCAATACAGCGTCTCCAGTAATTAGCTCAGCGGGTACGTATACTTTAACCATTACCGATGCTGACAATGGATGTACAGCGACTGATACGGTAGTGATTAGTCAAGATATAACTGCACCAGTGGCAGATGCAGGAGATGATGCAGAACTTACGTGTGCTGTTACGACGCTTATGTTAGATGGATCCGGTTCAACAGCAACAGGAGTGAGTTACACATGGAGCACCTCTGATGGANACGCTTACGTTAGATGGATCCGGTTCAACAGGACAAGGAGCGTTAACGTATGCATGGAGTACCTCTGATGGAGTTATCGATAGTGGAGCCAATACAGTGTCTCCAGTAATTAGCTCAGCGGGTACGTATACTTTAACCATTACCGATGCTGACAATGGATGTACAGCGACTGATACGGTAGTGATTAGTCAAGATATAACTGCGCCAGTTGCAGATGCAGGAGATGATGCAGAACTTACGTGTGCTGTTACTACGCTTATGTTAGATGGATCTGGTTCAACAGGACAAGGAGCGTTAACGTATGCATGGAGTACCTCTGATGGAGTTATCGATAGTGGAGCCAATACAGCGTCTCCAGTAATTAGTTCAGCGGGAACGTATACTTTAACC
>JALKAY010000001.1 GCA_023015935.1 Flavobacteriaceae bacterium F08102 | reverse complement strand
AAACACCCCATTTCCATCCACTGCACCTGAAGGTGCTGTATATCCCAAGGTTGTTTGTGCTTCAATATTATCTGGAATCCCATCACCATCTGAATCCAAATCTCGATGATTCGGAATCCCGTCACCATCATGACTTGCAAGTGTATAATTAGTCCGCTCATTATCCGGCGCATCTTGTACTAAATTTGGCAATCCATCCGCTCCAACAGCGCCATTGACCACACCATTGGTATGTGCTTGACCATGACCAGCTTCTACCGCATCAAAAATGCCATCATTATCTGAATCCAAATCAAAAGCATCAATAATGCCGTCTCCATCTGTATCTTGACACCCTCCATCTCTAGTCAATTGAACATTGTCCAAGCCTGCTCCTGCACTCGTATTTCCCGCTGGAGGGATGGCTTGTAGTTCAACGGTCGTAGTTGTCGTAGTGGCAACAAAAGAAACCTCATAATAATACCAAGTTTTAGGACCAATAATACCATTTACTGAGCCTTGAGCTAACGTGGTCAATGTTTGACTAACCAAACTATTTGAACTCGCATCCAGCACATCCACATCTAAGGTAACCGTACTACCTGCTGAGTGACCTACATCTTCCCCCCAATAAAAACTTAGCGTATATGATTGGCCAATTTCAGTAGGTACTGTTTGTGAAATCGTATTATTTATTCCTGCTGAATGTGTATTATTTCCTAATACATCTATATACTGATCTCCATCATACGATGCTGCAAAATCATCAGGGGTCCAGGAAAAGCTTCCGCCTCCAACCCAACCATCTAAATTATGACTTTGATTCCATCCGTATAAACTATACGCATTGATGGTTTGACCTATAAAGGTCCCTCCAGACTCTGTATTTGGTCCAGGAAATTCTACCGTACTTGAAAAATCTTGAGCATCAAAACTTCCGTTAATCAACAAGTTACCACAGCCTTCATCTGTATCTAAAATACCATCATTGTCGTCATCTACATCATCCTCATCCGCAATACCATCGTTATCATTATCTGGGCGATCATCTAAGGCATCTCTAAAATCTAAATCACCACCAGTATTCACATCTCCATCTTTATCGTGTAAAGCAATTGACCCACTAACAGGATCATCAATTATTCCTCCTGGATCAGCATAACCCAACGTAGCATCCGACAAATCATCCAACCCATCCCCATCAGAATCCACATAACTCAACGTGAGACCCGCTTCAGTTGTATCATTACCTCCTTGATTATCACTGTCTAAATCTAAATAATCTGGATTATCAGTACCATCGGTATTCACAGGCGTAAGACCTTCCCTCGAACCGGGTGAAGATTCATACGCATCATCCAAACCATTTCCATCACTATCTATACCGCTTGGTGCAATGTAGCCTAAAGAGGTTTGAGCTTCAATATTATCTGGTATACCATCATTATCCGAATCTAAATCTAAAGAATCTACGATACCATCCCCATCAGAATCGATACAATTTCCTGCTAAAAAGGCAGCATTCATTATTTGATATGGATCCGTATCTTCTCTAATTTCCACCTTAAACACATAATTACCTCCTTGATCCCAATACACAATATCAATAGGGTAAGTACCACTTGTAGCAATTGTAAAACTCGAATGTTCTCTTGTTGTTGGACCTTGATTTCCATCGTGAATTCCCACAGTATTTCCATCAATTCTCACCCGATAACCATCATCAGATCGAATACGTAAATTATAGGTGCCAGCTTCTAAATAAATAGAGCCTTCCATTAATATTACGCCCCGATTCGTATTACCGGGATCCGTACTTAAGGATGCCGCATCCTCTGCTAAAAAATTTTGAAGGTTTGTGCCATTTCCAATGCCGCCACCAAATTGCGGGTAATCAATATTTGTAGCAATAAAAGTTGCATCTGGCGCTCCTGAAGTAGCTGCTAAAGCGGTGGCTACATTGTATACAGAGCTATTTGTTCCGTAATATTCACCATTAAGACCTCCACACCCCTCTACTACATCTAATATTCCATCATTGTCGTCATCCACATCACAAACATCATTAATTCCATCCCCATCAGTATCCAACCCTCCACTATCCGTACAAGGTTCATATACCGTTACAGTAGCTGTATCACTTTTCCCTGAACCCGGACATAACGATGCAATTGCATCTGAAATGGTATACGTAAATGTTGCTCCAGGAAATGGAGTAGCCGCATTATAGGTATAGGTTACTAATCCCGCATCAGCATCGTCAATTACCACCGATCCTACGGATGGCTGAACAATACTTTCTATGAAAAAATTTTCTCCGTCAGGTTCAGAATCATTATCAAACAAACTAATTTGAACAGACACGGTATTTCCAAAACTCACCGTTTCAATATCATCATTGGCAATAGGTGCATTTGGATTTTCCAACGCAGCAGCATCCGTAGTTGTTAACGAATAGTGATTCGTCCCTGCAATCGTACTCGGCTGTGCTATTGCTGTCGCAACTAACCGTTCAATAGTACCTGTTGTACCATTGTATAAATTCGGATAATGGACTTCAATAAGATAAGTTTGATTTTCACCTAGAGGTAATCCAAAATGTACACGTGGAGTTTGCTGTGTTCCATGTCCAAAGACCCCATTAACTTGTCGCAAACCACTCACAATATTTCCATTACAGTCCCTTATCAATACATTCGTTCCGACAGCAGTTCTTCCCGAAAAACCACCCGTTGACCCATCTGCAGCTCTATCTTCAGCAACATCAACAAATAAATGATTATTCCGATTTGCGGCAGGTAAGTTATTGATGAACAATTGATTTCCACTATTATGATTAATCGACATGTATATATCCAAATCTCCATCATTATCTATATCTACCATGGTAACCCCTTCACCATCTCGATTATTAAAGGTTTCACTATCCAAGGTAAAAGTCATCGCTGTACCACTTCCGATCTGACCTGGTGCGGGCGTAGGACTGTTCAATTGATTAATATATAAATAACTCCGGCTATTTCCGACAAATAGTATATCGATATCTCCGTCATTATCTATATCTCCACCTGCCAAAGCATCAATTCTAACCGCAGATGCTCCATTATCTGTGTTTCCAGGTTGTGGTAATCCTGGGAAAGGAGCTGCCCCTAAAGGAGTCCAAACCCCCGCATCATTTCTAAATATTTGTGTGAGACCATTTTCAGTCCACACCGCATCTAAATCTCCGTCATTGTCTAAGTCCCACAAACCATTTCCTCCTTTGTTGCTGTTTGAAGCTTGAGCTAAATCAGCACCATTCGTAAATACCCCACCTTGATTTAAAAAAAAGTCGTTTTCATCTCGTTTTCGCATAAATAAATCGACCCAACCATCATCATTGACATCGGCAGCAGTCCCATAATCCCCATCAGTAGCATATTGATTTAGTCCAAAATCTACATGGGGTGTACCATTACTCGTAGTAATATGCGTAAATAAAGTTGCTGGTGTAGTCACCGCTAAGGTATGTGTCGTATGATCGATATAATTATTCCGCAAAATTTCTATACCATAATCGTGACTATCAAAAAAGATATCTAAATCACCATCTCCTTCAAAATCAAAAAATCCTGCTCCTTCTACATTTACGGGATTGATATTAATTGTATTGCCACTTCGACCTACAGTAATTGGGGTTGTTCCTCCGATGCCATCGCCAAAAGTACCATCATTATTTTGAATATAGATTTGCATGGCAGCAGTATTGTTTCCAGTTCCATGTGAGGTCATTAAAAAATCTGGTCTTCCATCATTATTAACATCTCCCCAAGCAGCTTGCCGCTCCGCAAGATCAGATAACATTCCAGGAACAAGTGTAGATTGAACATTGGTAAAAGTTCCATCGCCATTATTTTGCATCAAGCGGTTGTATTGCCCATTATTATTCAATAAAACCAAAACATCTAAGTCGCCATCATTATCAAAATCAGCCCACGCATGCCCACCATCTTTTTTAAAACCAATATCAAGACCATAGCCATTTGCGTCCTCTGTAAACGTTGTTTGGGCATTTATCATTCCTTGGCCAAAGCAAAGGTAAATCCATAAACATAGCCACTTACACCGATGAATAATCTTTGAGCTTCTTTTATTTTCTATATTTCTCATATACGTATACACTGAACACATAATTTATTAAACATTTGACCTGAATGAAAACCAAAATCCATAGTAAAAACACCCTGTTTAAAGACAACCCTTAAAATTAAGATTGCTAATTCCCGAAATATTATATGAAATATGATTTTGAAGTTAATAATAGCGATATTACTATCATTGGTAAGCTGGGAGTAGGTTGAGTCAATAGAGAAAAAATCCTCTAGGTTTTTAGTTATCGCTTCAGATAATCCATTTTTAGTTGGTCTTACTACTAACGAAAAATGGGTTGAATTATTGGATGATTTATTGAAACTCTTTATTCTATCCGAATTATGGAGAAGAAAAAAATTTGAATCATACGAAGGAAGCGATCTTTTTTTAACAGCCGTATCCACTACCATAAATTGGGCGAATGGAAATGGGGCCAACAAGTACTTCTTCCGCTTTTGGATATGATTCCAAACACGTAAAAGAATCGTGTTTCTAATACTAGAAACACATTGGGAGAATTGATTTAACACGCTAATTTAGATCTTTATTATTGCCACGTTAATAATCAAAATACTCGCTTTAAATAATCTGATTTCGACCAATGAATTCTCATTCGTCCATATTTCAAATCAAAAAAAGCGACAAATTGATAATTGTTTCACAAAATAGATCTGAAAACGCCAATTTTTCGCTGCCCTAAAACTCTCTCCGTATTACGCCGCGAATATAAGTTTTCAACAATAAGTGTTAATAACATTGTTAATAAGGCAGGTGAATTGTTAATAACTTTAATCTTTTTGTCAACCCTTTACTCATCAATCTTGACGGCGATTATACCAAAAAAGACAACCTCATAATAAGATGAAAAAGAAACTTAGCGCCCGTTATTAGGCGTCGAATCAGGGTCTACCACCGAGCTGTTAACCACTTCTACGCTATTAACAAATTCTCCACAGACATTAACGCGGACAGTATAAGTCAATGTGATACTAGAACCAGCCTCTAACACATACCCTCCAAGATCCCAATATATCGTTCTCGACGCCGCGTCATACAATATTTCACCTTCTGCTGCTGTATAATTTGGATGTGTATACGTAATATCTGGCGGCAATACATCTTTCACAAAGATTGTGCTTGCTGACGATGGCCCCGCATTGGAAACAGTTATCGAAAAACTAATATCCTCTCCAACATTTGGCGTACTATTACTTATTGTCTTATGAACACTCAAGTCAGCCTGATTCAATGTAGGGGTATTCGTCGTGTTTGAATTTTCTGTTTCCAAGGTGATGACCCCACCAACTACCGTAGGATAAGTTGCTGTTGCAGTATTTGAAATAACCACAGGTAAAGTTACTGAATCAACTTTCACCCTAAAAACTACGGTTGCGGTTCCTCCTCCCCCTAAAATTACTCCATCAGGCTGTGAAGCGGAATGAATAGGCGCTGCTGATGCATATGGCATTTCACCACTTACATCGGCGACAGAATTTCCGTTTAATGAGGTTGAATTTGAAACATAAGTGGTTGATGCTGGTATTGCATCTACCAATGTCGCATTATTTGTCGTAAAATTACCGATATTGGTCACCACTATAGTATATTCCAAAATATCACCTGATCGAGCTAAGGTTGCAGGGGATTGCCCTTGCGTAATGTTCTCAACCGACTTCACTAGGGTTAACTCAGGATTGAATAGAGGCGCAGAACAAGATCCTAAATCATAAATAGCCGGATTAACCTCTCCAACTACAGTTCCAGCCAACGATGGTGAAGAAAAATCAATAGAATACACCGTAGAACCCTTATTCGCAGTCGTAATTAAATTTCCACTTCCATCAAAAGCAATTCCCGAAGCTCCATTTGGTCCAACATTCCCTAAATTTTCCGCTTGCAAAGTGGTTGTATTAATAACATATAAATAGGTACTTCCAGAGCCTCCTACAGATGCGTACCACAATAATCGACCATTCCCGTCAAAAGTCATATCCCCGTATTCCAAACTAGGTCCTATAAGATCACCTGCAGAAAATACTAACGGCCCTAAATCTGATGCAGGCCCTGTTACCCCAGAACTCACCCTTCGCAAATGATGTGAATTATCAATATAATACACATTTCCTGTCGGATCTGCCGCAATCCCTACCTTTAAATCAGGCAATGTAGCACCTGTATTAATCTGTCCAACACCATTAAACCGATACAATGGCGATCCTCCTAAATTAGCATTATCATAATACACATTTCCGTTAGCACTTACCGCAATGGCGCCAACATTTTGCGGTGCCGTAAAAACGGAAGTCATCGACATACCATTCAACATATAAATTTGATTTCGAGTTCCCTTAGCTGCTGCCGCATAAAGCTCTGTACAATCCTCAACAAATGTATCCCGAAAATCAACATCTCCACCTGTAGCTGCATCCGTATCTAAATCAGGAAGGGCTACTGGATTTGCCAAGGGATCATCTATCGTTCCTCCAGAATCTAAGTACCCATTGGTGGCATCCGTACTATTGTCCAATCCATCATTATCCGTATCAGCATTTGACAACGTAATCCCCGCTTCTAACGTATCATTTCCTCCTTCATTGTCTGAATCTAAATCTAAATAATCTGGATTATCAGTACCATCGGTATTCACTGGCACCAAACCTGTAGTATAATTTGTAAACACCCCATTTCCATCCACTGCACCTGAAGGTGCTGTATATCCCAAGGTTGTTTGTGCTTCAATATTATCTGGAATCCCATCACCATCTGAATCCAAATCTCGATGATTCGGAATCCCGTCACCATCAACATCCATATTAGCGCATATCGAAGCTGCATTTAAGCTACAGAAATCAGCATCCGCATAATTAGGAATCCCATCGCTATCATGATCTCCACTTGGATCAACTCCATCAGCTTCTACCATATCTAAAATCCCATCATTATCATCATCGAGATCTATTTCATCAACCACCCCATCACCATCAAGATCACTTAATACATCAATCGATACGGAAGGACTATCTGCTGTAGTATTTGAATCTACTTGATCCTGTGAATTTGTTGCTGTATTCGTAATAGCCATCCGTTGTCTCAAATGCGAAATAGCATCAGCTGTAGCAGTTATAACTATGGATTCCTTCTGACCACTTATCAAAGTTCCCACACTCCAATTTGGAGCTAACCACGAACCGATACTCGGTGCTGCATTAACAAAAGTTAATCCTACTGGCAACACATCATTAACAACAACATTCGTTACTGGGTTTACCCCTCTACTCTCAACAGTGATCTCAAAAGATACTGTTTCTCCAACAGAGTATTCTGGTTTATCAGCAGTTTTGGTAATAACAACATCGGGAAGACAATAATAAGCAGAAATAGGTTGGGAATCATAGGTACATCCCCCTTTGGTAACTCGTACAAAGTAATCGCCAGAATTGGTTGGCGTATACGAAGGATCAGTAGCTCCCGGCACCAATTCTCCATCGTCATACCATTGATACGAATCAAAATTAGGATTAACCACTTCAACCGTCGCTCCAGGCAAACACCCCCCTCCAGCTACCACTAAAGTAACTTCAGGAACGGTATCAAACCCAGAAAAATAACCCGCAACCCCACGCGCACCATTAAATCCTAAGAACCCAACGGCAATTGGGCCTGTTGATTGAACCGAAACATCCCCAATTAACCCACTAATATAAAAAGTCTTCCAATCGCCCGAACCTGCCACAGCTAAAGGGACTGGCTTAGCAACAACCCCTGAATCATCTGTCACAACAATATTTGCGTCTGGCGTACTGGTAGAGGCTATAATAAACAAACCACCTGTTGCGTCAACCCCTGAAATATCTTCAATGCTATGAATAAAATTCATCGTATCTGGCAAAAGGCAATTCACAGGAGCCACAAAATTTAAACTTACCGACACAATCGATTTATCCCCCGAAATAACTTGATACGCATATACATCTTTCGATGCTGCAACAAACATATTATCCCCAACAGAATTTCCTGAATAAAACGAAGCTGGAATTTCTACGTAATCTCCTATCCCAATAGTTGCATAAGGAGTAGCACTTCCGTTCACATAAATATTTGTATTCTCTTGCGTTCCAATAATAATTACAAACTCATTGGCATCCCCACCATTCCCACGAACAAACACATACTCTTTTCCTAACCTATCTTCTGGCACAGGTTGATCGGCCCCCGCATCCCTACTATGATTCGATGGCACAACGCCAAAATTCAACATCCCATTACTTATCGCAATATTTTTGGTCGACGTTATTGACGCTCCTATCCAACCATCTACATTCGCATTCGTTGCCGACTTCGACGCTTCGAGCACATAAGATTCACCCTTATCCAAAGAAACAATAATTGAATTTGACGTAATGGCATCAACCGTATTTCCTAAACGAAACATACAGTTAGGGTCATATCCGCTAATTGTGACTACCGTATTATCTTCGGTTGCCATAATTCCTAGCGTAGCGCTCATGGTACTGTGGTTTGCCTCAATGGGCGCACCTCCCCACTTAAACTTTGTACCTAATCCTGCCCTACCTTTAGACGTTATAGATGCCGCTTGAGAAGAAGATCTTCCGCGATAATTGACATAAAACTTTTCACCACCAGGTGCCTCAAAACGCAATCCAGCAGTATTTAAAACCACTCCAGTCTGCGCATTTTTTACCAAGGTAATATCATTGTCTCCATTTCCCAATGCATATGAAACAGGAGTTGTATTAGACAAGGTAAAACTCGTAAGTGCAGTAGCACTTGCCCCTTGATAAACATTAACTATGAAACTAGTCGTTTCAGGTGTAGACAAATAAATAGTCTGCTCCTTTATTGCTTCGTTATTTGACTGTTGCTTTAACGGTGGCAAATAATGAAGATCACTCAACTGAGCAAAGCCTGCATTGAAATAAAACAATGTTATTAGGCTAACAAATAGTATTCGGAAATTTAGAACTTGCTTATTCAAAGATTTTAAATTTTTTGCGATTTAATTTAATTTTAGATGATATGCAAAACAGCTGTCACATAACACCTTATACCTTATTCTAATTTATTTTTAAAAAAACGTACTGTTTGTACAAACACATAACAACTTTCAATCAAGAATTCCCAGCCCACAACTAAAAAAATTTTAATTTTAGCGCTGCTTTTAACCCCCACCTATTTTAACGTTTTTATGAAAATTTTAAGTTGTACATATTAGAGCTAAAACTAGGTCAACGACACCCGCTTTTTTTTATTATAACTGTTTGCAATTCCTTTTCGTATTTTAAACCCTAATACTCCTCGAAAATCCCGTATAATTGAGCTCAAAAGTTATTACCCATTAATTGATCAACAAGTCATAGCAAAAAAAATCTGACGCGCTCCAATCCACTTTTCAGCCCCTTCGCGAAAGGGTCTAAAAATTAAAATAGAGCAATCCATAAGTCAAGGCGAATACGCAAATTAAAACAGCGGAAACAAAGACAATGAACCTAAAATAATTATACGTTAATTTCATGGTAAAAAGTATAGGTTTCTTCAAATTTGGACTATCTTTGTAAACATTTCTAATGAAAGAATTTTTATTATGTTACAAGTATCAGAGATTGCTAAAACCAAAGTCATTGAATTAATGAAGGAAGAGGGTTACGACGCGTCAAAAGACTTTGTACGCGTTGGTGTTAAAAGCGGTGGCTGTTCAGGCCTCTCATACGAATTGAGCTTTGACAATAAACAACTTGAAAACGACAAAGTTTTCGAAGACAATTCTATAAAAATCGTTGTTGATAAAAAAAGTTTTTTATACCTCGTTGGAACCACGTTAGATTACTCGGGTGGACTCAATGGTTCGGGATTTATTTTTAAAAATCCCAACGCTAACAGAACGTGTGGTTGCGGAGAATCCTTTGCGGTTTAACAATAGAAAATTGATGAAAAAGTTTGAAAATTTAGAACTAGATGATAATCGCATCAACGCGCTTATCTTCACAACCAAATTTTCAACAAACCACAACCCACATGTAAAACTAAAAGTTCGATAGGTACTTTACTTAAATTTAAGTACCTAATAGATTGAACGAAATGGACATAAGGAACTCCTTGAGTTCCGATGAATTTACAAAGCGTCTTATCGAAGTTTTAAGCCGCTTTCATAAATAAGATTATGACAGATGACCAAAACATCAAAAAAATACGTAAAATAAATAGAGCAACCCATCCATGAAAAGGGCTGACGTAATACTAATTAAAAAGTGATTTTAAAGGACGCAAGTTCAATGCGCACTAATCTTGAACTTTGAACTAATATTGAACTTTGAGCATGAAATATACAGAAGACGATTTAAAGAAAGAACTCGAAACCAAAGAATACGAATACGGTTTCTATACAGATATTGAATCTGACAAATTTCCCATAGGGTTAAATGAAGATATTGTTCGTGCCATTTCTAAGAAAAAAAACGAGCCTCTTTGGATGACAAATTGGAGGCTAGAGGCTTTTCGTTCATGGCTCAAAATGAAAGAACCAGAATGGGCTAACATACGTTACTCCAAACCTAACTTTCAAAATATTAGTTATTATGCTGCTCCAAAAAAGAAACCAACCTTAGATAGTTTAGATCAAGTTGACCCTGAATTACTTAAAACTTTTGAAAAACTTGGTATCTCAATTGACGAACAAAAAAGACTGAGTAATGTTGCTGTAGATATCGTCATGGACTCAGTTTCTGTAGCTACCACCTTTCAAAAAACGCTAGAAGAAAAAGGCATCATCTTTTGCCCTATTTCTGAAGCCATTCAAAAACATCCAGAATTGGTTAAAAAATACATCGGGATGGTAGTCCCACAAGCAGATAATTTTTACGCTGCCTTAAATAGCGCTGTTTTTAGTGACGGCTCATTTTGCTATATCCCACCGGGAGTTCGATGCCCTATGGAACTATCTACCTACTTTAGGATTAATGAAGGAGGTACAGGTCAATTTGAGCGTACATTGGTCATTGCTGACAAAGGAAGTTTTGTCAGCTATTTAGAAGGCTGTACGGCACCAGCAAGAGATGAAAATCAATTGCATGCAGCGGTAGTTGAACTTATCGCATTGGACGATGCTGAAATTAAGTACTCTACGGTTCAAAATTGGTTTCCTGGAGATAAAGAAGGGAATGGTGGTGTTTATAATTTTGTCACAAAACGAGGACTTTGCGAAACCAATGCCAAAATATCATGGACACAAGTAGAAACAGGTTCGGCAATTACATGGAAATACCCCAGCTGTGTCCTTAAAGGAAATAACTCTGTTGGAGAATTTTACTCTATTGCTGTTACCAATAATCACCAACAAGCGGATACGGGTACCAAAATGATCCATATTGGCAAAAACACCAAAAGTACCATCATTTCTAAAGGAATATCAGCAGGTAAATCTCAAAATTCTTACCGAGGACTTGTTCAAATTAACGCAAGAGCAGAAAATGCGCGAAACTTTTCTCAATGTGACTCCCTACTCATGGGTGATGAATGTGGTGCCCACACATTTCCATATATAGAAGCTAAAAATAAATCTGCTCAAGTAGAACATGAAGCAACGACCTCAAAAATTGGGGAAGATCAATTATTTTACTGCAATCAACGTGGGATTGATACTGACAAAGCCATTGCCTTAATCGTAAATGGATTTAGTAAGGATGTACTTAACAAATTACCTATGGAATTTGCTGTAGAAGCTCAAAAATTACTAGAAATTAGCCTAGAAGGCTCTGTAGGATAGCAATATGATTGCAGCAACAAATTATATTTATCTCGCATTATTACCAGCCGTTCATGGTTTGGATATAACCTCAACGACTTTCAAAATGAACCTTAGACATGTTCATTCGAATTATGAAAAAGGCGGTTCACATCAAGGCAAGATGAACTTTGTCAATTTATTGCACATTGGAAAAATAACAGCACCTGTTTTTAAGAAAAAACATACAGTAATTACAACAAATATTAAAAACAAAACAAAGAAGGCCTTTACTTTTAACATAGTAAAAAAAGCCCCCTTTGACACTATTGAAATGAAACACCTTTAAACTATGTTAACAATAGAAAATTTACACGCCAGAATTGAAGAAAAAGAGATCCTCAAGGGGATTGATCTAAACATAAAAGCGGGAGAAATCCACGCTATCATGGGGCCAAATGGTTCAGGAAAAAGTACCTTGTCATCAGTAATTGCTGGGAAAGAAGAGTATGAAGTAACCGAAGGCAGTATTTATTTAAACAACGAAAATATTGAGGATTTAAATCCAGAAGAAAGAGCTCATAAAGGTATTTTCCTTTCGTTTCAATACCCCGTAGAAATTCCCGGTGTATCTGTCACTAACTTTATTAAAACGGCCATCAACGAAACGCGCAAAGCGAATGGTCAAGAAGAACTTTCAGCAAAGGATATGCTACAGAAAATTAGATCCACTGCTGAACTGTTAGAAATTGACCGTAAATTTCTATCACGATCATTAAATGAAGGCTTTTCTGGTGGAGAGAAAAAACGGAATGAAATCTTTCAAATGGCCATGTTAGAACCTCAATTAGCCATCCTTGATGAAACTGATTCTGGACTGGATATTGATGCACTTAAAATTGTGGCAAATGGCGTCAACAAATTGCGAAACGAAAACAACGCAGTAATAGTCATTACCCATTATCAAAGACTACTTGAATATATTGTGCCTGATTTTGTACATGTATTGTACAATGGAAAGATTGTAAAATCTGGCGGCCCAGAACTCGCCCTTGAATTGGAAGAAAAAGGATACGATTGGGTTAAATAAGAAACTAAGACTGAACAACTTGTCATAAAACGAACGAATTTACACAAATTACGAAACCTTTTTTAAAATGGATTTAAAAGACAAATTAATCACTTCATTTCTCGCTTTTGAGAATACAGTAGGTACGGATACAGAATCTGATATACACGACATCCGATCAGAGGCATTTTCTCACTTTGAAGCGAATGGTTTTCCTACCAAAAAAGATGAGGAGTATAAATACACATCGCTTAGTTCAATTTTAAAAGAGGATTACAACGTATTTCCGAAAAGTGACAACGCAGTTGAATATGCAGATGTAAAGAATTACTTTTTACACGATTTAGATTCTTATAAAATTGTTTTTATTGATGGAGTATACAGTTCTTTCCTTTCGGAAACTACCCATGACGGATTTGATGTTTGTCTTTTAGGATCGGCATTAAAAAAGCCAAAATATAAACCTGTAATCGACCATTATTTTAATAAAATCGCGTGTAAAAAAAGTAGTGTAACTTCTTTAAACACGGCCTTTTCAAAAGAAGGCGCATATATTAACATCCCAAAAAACACCGTTTTACCAAAACCTATTCAAATTATTCATTTTGCCACCGGTAATGAATCGGCAATAATGTTGCAACCACGCAATTTGATTGTAGTGGGCGAAAATTCGCACGTTCAAATCATCGAGCGTCATCAATGCCTCAATGACAATGCAGTACTCACCAATTCTGTGACAGAAATTTTTGCTGCAAAAAGAGCCATCATTGATTATTACAAAATTCAAAACGACAAAAAAGGTGCATCTTTAATTGACAATACCTATATTCAGCAGTTACAACAAAGTGTAGTCTCCGTAAACACCTTTTCATTCGGTGGAAAATTAACACGAAACAATTTAGAATTTTACCAAGAAGGAGAATATTGCAACAGTGTACTCAACGGAATAAGTATTATTGGTGACAAACAACTGGTTGACAATCACACCTTGGTAGAACACAAAAAACCAAATTGTGAAAGTCATGAACTTTATAAAGGCATTTATTTTGACAGCGCAACGGGAGTTTTTAACGGAAAAGTCATCGTGCGAAAAGAAGCTCAAAAAACCAATGCCTTTCAACAAAACAATAACATTTTAATTGGAGACAGAGCTGATATTAATGCTAAACCTCAACTTGAAATTTTTGCTGATGATGTGAAGTGCTCACACGGCTGTACCATTGGTCAATTAGACCACAGCGCTCTATTCTATTTACGCTCTCGTGGAATCCCTAAAAAAGAGGCAAACGCTCTACTTTTGTACGCTTTCGCTAATGATGCATTAAGTAAAATTAAAATTCCAGAACTCAAAACTAGAATTACTAAACTTATCGCCCAAAAACTAGATGTTGATTTAGGATTTGGAATCTAATCGCGTATCGATGCAACCAAATCCTTTAAGAATCCATTAAAATCAAAACCTTCCTCGGCTAATCCCATGCGGACAACAACAAGGTCTTTAGATGGTATAATGAATACACGTTGCCCCTGAAAACCATTGGCCGAAAACATATCTCTTGGTGCATCAGGATATTTTCCTCCAGCATTTAACCAGAAATGTCCACCATACTCACCGTTAGACGTAGCTGTTGGTGTTGTCACGTAATCAACCCACGCTGAATCAAAAATTTGATCCCCATTCCAATTCCCACGATGCAAATACAATAAGCCAAATTTTGCCCAATCTCTTGTAGTAGCCCATCCATACGAAGAACCCACATAATTCCCTGCTAAATCAGCTTCAATTAGCATTGAATGCATCCCTATTCTATCAATTAACCCACTATACCAAAAATCTAAATACGCTTGATGCGTAGGAAAGTAGTTTCGCAAAATTCCTGACAATAAATTAGTAGTTCCTGAAGAATAATTCCAAAGGCTATTTGGTGTTCCTACTAATTTTTTTTGTTGCTGAACACCAGCCATATCTTCAGATAAAAATAACATTCTAGTAGCATCCGAAATACGCTTATAATCTTCACTCCACGCTAAACCACTATTCATGTGTAATAAATCATTGATCGTAATCTTAGCTCGTTCATCATTTTGCCAATCTGCTATGGGAGCTGGATCCAAAATATTTAACTTCCCCATGCTTTGCAAAATACCAAAAATAGTACTCGTAATACTCTTTGTCATAGACCATCCTAAAAGGATTGAATTTTTATCAAAATTATCCGCATATTTTTCGGCAATAATTTGATCTTTATACACCACGAGTACCGAACGTGTTTTTTGAATCGCTGGATTCAAAAATGCAGCATCTACCGTATTTTTAATTTTATCGTAGTCAACCGAGGGAAAAACCGTATCTTTTTGTTCACCATCTCCATACGGGTAAGGTAAATTGGCGACCGTTTTAGTTCTCACTGGAACTAAATACGGACTATTTTCGTCAACCCCATCCACCAAAAGAACCGATCCCAATCCTTCTCTAAAAATAGCTTTACGTGTTAATAAACCATACACCGAAGTGGTTACCGATTTTGACGACATATCTACGTTGTCTTCAGCTAAGTTTACAGGTGTAAAATTATTTTCATGTGCATCTGTAAATTCGGCTGATCGATGTGCTAAAAACACGGAGGAACTCATCATTTTAGCCGAATATCCAGCCAATAAATTCAATTTAGGATATTGGGTATAACCTAGGTAACCCAATACAATTACCAGTATTAACAGGCTATACTTTACGATTTTCCGATTCGATTTTGCCATACTATTTACTTGAAAAAACAAATATAGCCGAATCAAATCAATTGATCGCTTTGTTTTGTAATTTTGTAAACTCAAGCAAACAACATGGTAGATATAGCTAAAATTCGCAACGATTTCCCCATACTAAAACGTCAAATCAACAATAAACCTTTGGTCTATTTTGACAATGCCGCAACTTCACAAAAACCAAAAGTAGTCATTGATGCCATTGTAGATTATTATGAAAATTACAATGCAAATATTCATAGAGGGGTTCATACGTTAAGTCAAGAAGCTACTGACAAATACGAAGCTGCCCGACAAAAAATTCAACACCATTTTAATGCGGCCAATCCCGAAGAAATTATTTTCACTTCGGGCACGACCGAAGCGATAAATCTCGTTGCAACAAGTTTTACCACGCTACTTCAAAGCGGCGATGAACTTATTATTTCTGCCTTAGAACATCACTCCAACATTGTTCCTTGGCAAATGTTATGCGAACGCACTGGCGCTGTATTAAAGGTTATTCCTATGAAACATGACGGGTCACTCGATCTTGCGGAATATGACAGGTTCTTAAACAATAAAACCAAATTGGTAATGGTAAATCACGTGTCCAACGCATTGGGGACCATCAATCCAATAAAGCGAATCATCGATACTGCGCACGCCCATGGTGCAGCCGTCTTAATTGATGGAGCCCAAGCAAGTATGCACATCAAAACAAACGTTCAAGCCCTCGATGTAGATTTCTACACCGTTTCGGCTCATAAAATGTGTGGACCAACTGGAGTAGGAATGCTTTATGGTAAAGCCGAGTGGCTAAGAAAACTTCCTCCCTACAAAGGAGGGGGCGAAATGATCGCAGAAGTACGTTTTGAAAAAACCACCTATGCTGATATACCTCATAAATTTGAAGCTGGAACACCAAATATCGTAGGTGGAATTGCTTTTGGAACTGCTATTGATTATTTAAATCAAATTGGCATGTCAAAAATTGCAAACTACGAAAGTGAATTACTCGACTACGCTACTAAAGCACTAGAAAAACTAGATGGTATTGAAATTTACGGTAAAACGGTCGAAAAAACAGCGGTTGTTTCTTTCAATTTTCAGGGGTTACACCCCTATGATGTAGGTACTATTATTGATAAACTGGGGATTGCTGTTCGTACCGGTCATCACTGTGCGCAACCAATTATGGATTTTTATAAAATTCCAGGAACTATCCGTGCCTCTTTCGCCTTTTACAACACTAAAACTGAAATTGATTTAATGATTACTGCCCTTAAACGCGCCAAAGAAATGTTAAGTTAACACCGCTTTTAGGAATCAATATTTTCTTAATTCAAATATTTTAGGGTAAAAAACTTACCAAAAAAGGTTAAATTCAATATCACACATGAATTATTGCCTTGTGTGCTTAAAAATTTCCATTTTCATTTAGATCACGAATTTATAAATCCAATATCGACCTTAAGATTGTCCTTCTTTGCTGCAGCTACAGCTAAGGCGTCACAGCGTTCGTTTTGAGGATGATTATTGTGCCCTCTAATCCAAACAAAATCAACCGAATGCTTACGATAAATCTTTAAAAATCGCTTCCATAAATCTACATTCTTCTTATCTTTAAACCCCTTTTTTTCCCAGGCAAAAACCCATTTTTTCAAAACCGCATCTACCACGTATTTTGAATCAGAGTATACCGTTACAGAAATATTGTTCTTTTTAAGCTGCTCCAATGCAACAATAACAGCTAATAATTCCATTCGATTGTTCGTCGTAAGTTCATAGCCTTCAGAAAATTCTTTTACATAGGGTTTCCCTACCCACTCCATTACAATTCCATACCCTCCTTTGCCTGGATTTCCACTACAGGCTCCATCTGTATAAATATGTACCTTATCCATCGACAATAACAGATTCAATAATCTTCGGGAAAAATTGATATTCTAATTCGTGAACTTTTTCGGCAACACTCTTTGGCGTATCCTCTTTTGAAAGACTTACCTCTTTTTGAAAGATAATAGCCCCCTCATCGTAATGCTCATTAACAAAATGTATGGTTATACCCGTTACTTTTTCATTGTTTAAAACCACAGCTTCATGAATGTGGTTTCCATACATTCCTTTCCCCCCATATTTTGGCAATAAAGCGGGGTGAATATTGATGATTTTATTAGGAAAAGCCCGTATAAAATTCTCAGGAATTTTCCATAAAAACCCTGCCAAAATAATATAATCGACTTCCTTTTTAAGCATCCTAAGCAAAGCTTCACTTTCTTGAAAAGCAGCTCTGTCAAATACTAATGTCTTCACATTCAATCGCTTAGCGCGATCAAGAACTTTAGCATCTTTCTTATTTGAAAGAACCATAACTACGGTCACCGCTGGCTTGTCACTAAAGTACTTTATTATATTTTCTGCATTGGTTCCAGACCCTGAAGCAAATATGGCAATTCGACTCATAAACATTGATTGTTGTGGACACAAAAGAAAGAATTATTATTAACAATTGGAGTGGATTGATTCAAAAATTAAACTTTTTTAAGTAAATTAGTCCACATATTTTTGAGGTATATGCCCGTAATCAATGAAAGTTTTTTACTTTTGCCTCGATTTTAAAATTAAAAATTAGAAATATTATGTCAGACATCGCATCAAGAGTAAAGGCTATCATCGTTGACAAATTAGGCGTTGATGAAAATGAAGTTACTACAGAAGCAAACTTTACGAACGATTTAGGAGCAGATTCTTTGGATACTGTTGAATTAATTATGGAATTTGAAAAAGAATTTGATATTCAAATACCTGACGATCAAGCAGAGAACATTGGGACTGTTGGTCAAGCAATCAGCTATATAGAAGAAGCTAAAAAGTAAAACCCATTACTTATTCATACTACGAGCAGCACTGTGGTGACTTGCTCGTAGTTTTTATAATTTAATTAATTAATTTCATATGGAATTAAAACGAGTCGTTGTCACCGGTCTTGGTGCATTAACACCAATAGGCAATACTATTGATGAATATTGGGAAGGTTTAGTACATGGTAAAAGCGGAGCTGCACCTATCAGTTATTTTAATCCTGAAAAATTTAAAACTCGTTTTGCCTGTGAAGTCAAAAATTTTAACGCAACCGACTTTATTGACCGTAAAGAAGCCCGAAAGATGGACAAATTTACGCAATATGCTATGGTCGCGTCAGATGAAGCCATTCTTGACTCCAAATTAGATTTAACCACCATCAATAAATTGAGGGTTGGCGTTATTTGGGGTGCAGGTATTGGCGGATTAGAAACATTCCAAAACGAAGTTTTAAACTTTGCTGAAGGAGATGGAACACCACGCTTCAATCCTTTCTTTATCCCAAAAATGATTGCAGATATTGCCCCTGGTAATATATCCATTAAGCACGGATTTATGGGACCAAACTACACCACTGTTTCTGCATGTGCTTCATCAGCAAATGCAATGATAGATGCCTTGAATTATATCCGATTGGGGCATTGTGATGTCATTGTTACTGGTGGTAGTGAAGCCGCAGTAACCCTTGCTGGAATGGGTGGATTTAATGCGATGCACGCCTTATCTACTAGAAATGAAAGTCCAGAAACTGCTTCACGACCTTTTGATGCTACAAGAGACGGATTCGTCTTAGGAGAAGGTGCAGGAGCCATTGTCTTAGAAGAATATGAGCATGCAAAAGCACGCGGTGCAACTATCTATGCAGAACTAATTGGAGGGGGCTTATCTTCTGATGCATATCATATGACGGCTCCTCACCCAGAAGGAATTGGTGTTATTGCTGTAATGAAAAACTGTTTAGAAAATGCTGGAATTTCACCAGAAGATGTAGATGCCATCAATACACATGGCACTTCTACACCATTAGGTGATGTAGCAGAGCTCATAGCCATTAAGAAAGTATTTGGAGACCATGCCCAGCATATCAATATCAATTCAACTAAATCAATGACCGGCCATCTCTTAGGAGCTGCAGGTGCTATTGAAGCAATCTCCTCTATATTGTCTATCCGTCATGGGATTGTACCACCCACAATCAATCACACAACCGTTGACGAAAATATTGATCCCTCATTAAATTTAACCTTAAACAAAGCTCAGAAAAGAGATGTTAAAATAGTAATGAGTAATACCTTCGGGTTTGGAGGTCATAATGCCTGTGTTGTATTTAAAAAGCTAGATGAGTAACACATTATGAATTTTATCAAAAAAATCTTAAAATCTCGTTCAGAAAATGGCGAGATTTTTTTGATAGAAATACAAAAAATTCTCGGGTTCAAACCCCATGATTTGAGCATCTATAAAAAAGCGTTTACACACAGCTCCATCAAAAAGAAAAGTGCCTCAGGTCAACCGTTGAATTACGAACGCTTAGAATTTCTAGGTGACGCCCTTCTCAGTTCAATTATCGCAATTGATTTATTTAAAAAAATTCCTACGGGCTCAGAAGGGTATCTCACACAAATGCGTTCTAAAATTGTCAGTAGAGAACACTTGAATGAAATTGGAAAGGACTTAAGCCTGATTAGCTTAATTTCAAGCAAGGTTCCAAAAAACAATTTCGGCGACAACATTCATGGGAATGTTTTTGAAGCACTCGTAGGGGCTGTATATCTAGATAAAGGGTTTGTCTATTGCGAAAAATTCATCAATAAAACAGTAATCGAACCTTATGTAGACATAGAACGTTTAGAAGGTAAAATTACAAGTTATAAAAGTGTCTTAATTGAATGGTGTCAAAAGCAAAAATGCCAAATCCGCTATGATGTATACGAAGACACAGGCAATGACAGAACTAAACATTTTAGCGTTCGCTTGTATATCGATGACGATGTGGTTGGGAAAGGAAGGGCTACTTCTAAGAAAAAAGCAGAAGAAATTGCCTCCAAGAGAGCCTATTATAAACTACAAGATCAAATTGAATTATCGGAATAATTTAATAATGTATTTATAATTAATTTACATTTTTATTCCAAAACAATCCGTATTTTAGCGAGTTAATTGGCTAATATGTCTAAAATAATCTCCCTAGCTTTCGAATACGAACACGACTATGAGCTACTTGCAATTACAAGTACCTTGGAGGATTATAGACTTGCCTATTTCTTAAATCAACAATTAAAATTAAAACTGACAAGGGAAAAAAACAGTTTAGTCTTACAAGATAACAAAGGAACTTTCAGTATCTTTAGTTATACCTGTCACTTTACTGATGTTTGCTGGCATTTAATAGAAAACAAAACGCGCTTTACCACCGCAACGACCCTAGAAACAAATTTATTCCCAGAACATGCAGAACAATCCTATTTGATTAGTGAAAAAAAAGATGTCGATTTTTTTTTAAAGATTGAAGATTTAGATCAACCGTTAAAACCACTTGTTGATAAAATAAAAAGTATTACAGGAGTTATTACCGCATATGCGCTAAATCCTAAAACCTTGAAATCTAAAGATTACCTAATATTCTAAACTATGCGTAACGGAAAGAAAACAAAAATTGTAGCCACCTTAGGCCCAGCTTGCAATTCTGCAGAAATTATTGAAGAAATGATGACTGTTGGTGTCAATGTGTTTCGAATCAATTTTTCACATGCAGATTATGAAAATGTAGCCCAAAAAGTAAAACTGATTCGTGAAATAAACGAACGTAAAGGATATAACGTTGCAATTCTAGCCGACCTTCAGGGACCAAAATTGCGGGTGGGCGTTATGGCTGAAAAAGTAAAATTAAAAAAAGGAGACACGTTTATTTTTACCACTGAAGAGTGTGAAGGCACCCGTGAAAAAGCCTATATGACCTATCAAAATTTTCCAAAAGATGTGAAGGCTGGAGAATCAATTTTAGTCGATGACGGAAAATTGCTCTTCGAAGTGATTAAAACAGATGGCGAAAAAGAAGTCTTAACTAAAGTTATACGCGGAGGGAAACTAAAATCGAAAAAAGGAGTAAACCTACCAAAAACAGACATTTCATTACCAGCCTTAACTGAAAAAGATATTCAAGATGCTATTTTTGCTATTAGTCTTGAGGTAGATTGGATTGCCTTATCTTTTGTACGCCATGCAGAAGACTTGTTAGAATTAAGAGCCCTTATTAAAAAACACTCTTCTTATAGAATTCCGATTATTGCCAAAATTGAAAAACCAGAAGCGGTTGAGAAAATCAAACAAATCACCGCAAATTGTGACGGATTAATGGTTGCACGAGGTGATTTAGGCGTTGAGGTAGAAATGGAAAAAGTGCCTTTAATTCAAAAACGCCTTGTTTTAGCCGCCAAACAAGCGCGCATTCCTGTCATTATAGCTACCCAAATGATGGAAACAATGATCACGAGCCAAGTTCCTACGAGAGCAGAAGTTAACGACGTTGCCAATTCCATCATGGATGGAGCCGATGCAGTAATGCTTTCTGGCGAAACTTCGGTCGGTGAATTTCCTGTAGAAGTTATTGAAAAAATGCGTTTAATTATCGAAAATGTCGAAGACTCACCCCTAATTGCGATGCCTGATTCAAGTATTCAAAGCGTCAACAAACGCTTTATTTCTAAAACGATTTGCCACCAAGCTGCCGTGATGGCTGAAGAGATAGGGGCTACCGTAATCACCACCTTAACCAATAGTGGTTATACCGCCTTTCAAATATCCGCATGGAGACCCAAATCACATATCTTGGCCTTTTCTTCCAATCGTAGAATTTTAGCCATGCTCAATCTTTTGTGGGGAGTTAAAGCACACTATTACGATCGCTTAGTCAGTACCGACGATACGATTGAAGATATTAATTTAATTGCCAAAGAAAATGGATATGCAAACGAAGGAGATTTTGTTATCAATCTGACCTCCATGCCTGTTCAAGCAAAAGGAATGGTAAATACCATGAGAATAAGTCAAATAGAGTATATTTAAAAGTGATTAAAAAATTTGGCTCAATATTTATTCTGGTACTATTCGTCTTTCTCTTTTTTAGATACTGTACGAATAAATCGGAAGAACGATCCTCCTTCGAAGGAGCCGCTTTGATTCAAGAACAAATTAAAAACGTAGGTAAATTAATTGTAACCGAAGGACATTTTAGTGAAGTATATAATTTTAAAAACGCAAAAGATGTTTTTGCTAATTTAATAACTTCTAGGAAAAAAGCCTTGGTGGTCGTGAATGCCGAGGTTTTGATAAGCTATGATTTGAGCAAAATTAACGTTGAGATAGATCAAGAACACAAAATTTTACGAATTAAATCAATCCCAAAAGAAGAAATTAAAATACTGCCTGAATTAAAATACTATGACATTCAAGCCGATTATTTTAACCCGTTCACGGCTGAGGACTACAACAAAATTCAAAAAACGGTTAAAGATTTACTCACTGAAAAAATCAATCAATCTTCGCTGCTAAAAAACGCAAAAGCCAGATTGCTAAGTGAGTTATCAAAATTTTATGTATTGACTAGTTCTTTGGGTTGGACCCTACAATACAATGAAATTCCGATTGATTCAATGAAAAAATTAGAAGCTATTAAACCCTAATTACCCCTTGTATGAAACCCGAAAATCGTAAAAATGAAATTATAGAAACCGCCGCAAGACTTTTTAAAGAAAAAGGATATAGCGCCGTAACGATGCGTGATTTGGCAAAAGCAATGGGTATTAAAGCTTCAAGTTTATACAATCACATCTCCTCTAAACAGGATTTATTAAGCGCAATTATTATCTCCTTAGCAGAAGAATTTACCGCCAAAATGGAATCCATTCTAAACAGCCCGAGTAGCAATATCGATAAGCTGAAAAAAATTGTCTCTATCCATGTGTGCATTTCTAGTGAACATAGCAATGGAATGGCTTCGCTCAACAACGACTGGATGCATCTTGAACACCAACTGCCCTATTACTTAAAATTGAGAAGTGAATATGAAGAAAACTTTAGACGGATTATTTTGGCTGGAATTGACTCATGTGAAATCAAAAATGAAAACTCCGAAGTAATTCTGTTTTCAATGCTCTCAACACTTAGATCTCTTTACTTATGGATTCCTAATAAAGAAGATGTAAATACAGAATCACTTACAAAGAGCCTTAGTGAGGTGTTAATTAACGGTATCGCTAAATAATTTTAATTCATTACTCAAAAATATTTTGTAATTTTGTCTAGCAAACTAACAATTGTTAGTCAGTATACTATGGCAGAATTCTATAAAATAAAAGTAGCTAATCTCTACAAAGAAACTAGAGATTGCGTAGTAATTAGCTTTGATATTCCTCAAAGTTTACAGACAAAATTTGCATTTAAACAAGGACAACACATCACCTTGCGAAAAATCATTAATGGAGAAGATATTCGAAGAAATTATTCCTTGTGCTCTAGTCCACTTGATCACGAATGGAAAGTAGCCGTCAAGGAAATTCGCGGGGGTCTCTTCTCCAGTTATGCAAATAACACATTGAAAATTGGCGATGAACTTGAAATAATGCCACCTCATGGCGAATTTTACATTGAAGTCAACCCTGCAGCTTCTAATAATTACGTCGCATTTGCAGCAGGAAGTGGAATCACACCACTACTGTCTATTATAAAAACACACCTCTCGGAAGAACCACATAGCACATTTAAGCTATTTTACCTCAACCGTACAGTCAAATCAATTATCTTTAAAGAAGAAATTGAACAAATTAAAAATCAATTCTTTGATCGCTTTCAAGTCTTTTACTTTTTAACACAAGAAAAAAGAGATATTCCGTTTTTAAATGGTCGATTCGACCAAGAAAAATTGAAGGTGCTAACCAAGACATTTATAGATATTGCCGATACAAATCACGTATTTATTTGTGGACCCCAAGCGATGATTTTTTTAATAAAAGATGCATTGCAAGCAGCCGGACTCCCTGCGGATAAAATTCATTACGAATTGTTTTTCTCAGGCACCAGTGATCAAGAAAATCAACATATTGCTGAAGTTTTAGAACATAAAAAAGACGGAACACAAGTAACAATTATCAATGGGGGAACAGAATTTAAATTTACCATGGATGATCAATATGATACAATTCTAGATGGTGCCCTTGCTGCTGGAGCCGACCTCCCTTTCGCATGTAAAGGGGGCGTGTGTAGTACCTGTAAATGTAAAATCATAGAAGGTACCGTTGCCATGAAAGTAAATTATGCCTTAGAAGAAAAAGAAGTAGCGCAAAATTATGTGTTGAGTTGCCAGGCCGTGCCAACAACCCAACAAGTAATGGTAGATTTTGATGTTTAATAAAAAATACCCTAAAGCCTTGAACCATGAACGACCCACAACAAGCAATACGAGAAAAACAGTTTGAAGCCAAAATCGCACGCGATGAAAAAATTGAACCCAAAGATTGGATGCCTGAAAAATACAGACAAACCCATATAAGACAAATATCACAGCATGCACATTCTGAGGTTGTTGGCATGTTACCTGAAGGAAACTGGATTACGAGAGCTCCAACGTTGAGAAGAAAGGTTGCCCTACTTGCAAAAGTTCAAGATGAAGCGGGGCATGGACTATACCTTTACGCTGCTTGTGAAACCTTGGGAGTTTCTCGGGATGAACTTTACGAACAACTACATAGTGGTAAAGCCAAATATTCAAGCATCTTTAACTATCCTACCATCACATGGGCAGACATAGGAGCCATTGGCTGGCTCGTTGACGGCGCGGCCATTATCAATCAGGTTCCGCTCTGTAATACCTCCTACGGCCCTTATGCCCGTGCGATGATAAGAGTATGTAAGGAAGAAAGTTTTCATCAACGTCAAGGCTATGAGATTATGATGAAATTAGCCAATGGAACACCTGAACAAAAAGCAATGGCTCAAGACGCATTGAATCGCTGGTGGTGGCCATCTTTGATGATGTTCGGACCTACTGATGCAGAATCTGTACACACTGAACAATCCATGAAGTGGAAACTAAAGCGTAAATCAAATGATGAATTACGACAACAATTTATTGACCAAACCGTACCCCAAGCAGAATTAATTGGACTGACTATTCCTGATCCAGACTTAAAGTGGAATGAAGCCCGTCAAAGTTATGACTTTGGCCCCATCGATTGGGATGAATTTTGGCAAGTTGTAAAAGGTCACGGACCATGCAATAAAGAACGGATGAATGCACGGGTTTCCGCCTGGAAAGAAGGAGAATGGGTCAGAGATGCAGCCATGTGCTATGCAGAAAAAAAAGCAGCAAAAAAAGAAGTAGTTTAATTAAAAAATACCCGCGAACGCGAAACTAATTATGAAAAAAAATTGGCCTCTTTGGGAAGTTTTTGTGAGAAGTAAAAACGGATTAGAACACCGACATTTTGGTAGTCTGCACGCAGCAGATGCAGAAATGGCATTAGAAAATGCGCGAGATGTATATACCCGTCGTAATGAAGGAGTGAGTATTTGGGTAGTAGAATCTAAAAACATTACCGCCTCAAATCCCGAAAATAACGGTGAACTTTTTGAACCTGCACAAAATAAAATTTATAGGCATCCAACATTTTATGATTTACCTGATGAGGTAAAACATATGTAAAAAAATTGAAATGAAAAAAGATGGCATCCCGTATAACGTGGACATATCATCTTTTTTACCCAAATTAATGAATCGGAAGGATTCACATTGCGATAGAAAAACAATTCATGCATTAAACGAATGAAACAAGATTTATATACTTATATCCTCGGAATAGCCGATAACAACCTCATCTTAGGTCAACGCCTAGGTGAGTTATGTGGCCATGGACCAAGTTTAGAAACAGATATTGCCTGTACCAATATTTCTTTGGATTTACTGGGACAAGTGCGTAGCTATTATCAATACGCAGCACAATTAAACGAAAGACTAACTTCAGAAGACCAAATCGCCTTTATGAGAACCGAGCGTGAGTACCTAAACGTCTTATTAGTCGAACAACCCAACACCAATTTTGCTTACACCATCGCTCGTCAATTTTTGTATGATATTTTTCATAAACTTTTTATTCAAAACTTACAAAATAGTACAGACCAAACCTTAGTTGCTATCGCAAATAAAGCCATCAAAGAAGTAAGCTATCATCAACGATTCTCCTCCGACTGGATAGTGCGCCTCGGAGATGGAACGGATGAAAGTCATGAAAAAATTCAAACGGCAATTGATGATTTATGGACCTATACCAATGAATTATTTCAACTTACTCCTAATGATGAGCAAATGATTAAAGCGGGTAAAGGTGTAAATACGGCCTTGTTTAAAGACACCTACTATGCTCAAATAAACAGCATTCTAAATGAAGCAACCCTAGCAACTCCCCAATCAAAATGGTTTCAAAAAGGAGGGAAAGAAGGAATTCATACGGAACATATGGGCTATATACTCAGTGATTTACAATATATGCAACGAACCTATCCGAATATGGAATGGTAGGCTAAGAGAGTACAAAAGTCTACAGTCGGCAGCAGGGCACGACTGAAAACTGAAGACTGTAAACTAAAGACTAATAAAGTCCGCAGTACCTAGTTGGCAGTTGGCAGCAGGATCCGACTGAAAACTGAAAACTAAAGACTGAAGACTGAAGACTGAATACTAAAAAACATGACCCCAAAGGAACCACATATCGCACCAGAACTCTACGCCATTTTGGCGAAAGTTTCAGATCCAGAAATTCCTGTACTTTCTATTATGGATATGGGCGTGGTACGTTCAGCTATTATCGATGAAAACAACTACGTTACTGTTCAAATTACCCCTACCTACAGTGGCTGTCCAGCAATGGATGTCATCGGAGATGATATTAAATCAGCCCTTGCAGCAGCGGGATATTCGGCCACAGTAGAATTGGTACTCAGTCCCGCTTGGACCACCGATTGGATAACCAAAGAAGGACGAAAAGCCTTAAAAAAATACGGTATTGCACCCCCCTTAACGGCAGAAGCCGATAAAGATGTACTCCTACATGGAAAAAGATTAGTTCCTTGTCCTCAATGTAAATCAACCCATACCGTCTTGGTCAGTCAATTTGGGTCAACAGCCTGTAAAGCACTGTTTAAATGTTTAGACTGTAAAGAACCCTTTGATTATTTTAAATGTTTAAAATAGTATAAAAACAAACCTCATCCTATGGCGTCAATTAAAGTAGAAATCACCAATAATGTAGCGTATGTTCGTTTCAATAGACCCGAAGTATTTAACAGTATTAATCGTGAAATGGCCTTGTTATTTCAAACCATCCTAGATACCTGCGAAACCGATAAAACCGTCCGTGCAATTGTCATTACCGGAAATGGTAAAGCCTTTGGGGCTGGGCAGGACCTTAACGAAGTAACAGATCCTAATTTAAACCCTGGTTTTAAAAAAATACTGGAAGAACATTACAATCCGATAATTACACGTATTCGAGCCATTAAAAAACCGATTCTAGCCGCGGTAAACGGCGTTGCCGCAGGAGCTGCCGCAAATATAGCATTGGCATGTGATATCGTAGTTGCACATGAACAAGCCAACTTTATTCAAGCATTCAGTAAAATCGGACTCATCCCAGACAGTGGAGGTACCTTCTTTTTACCACGCTTAATCGGATTTCAAAAAGCATCCGCTTTAGCCATGCTTGGTGACAAAATATCTGCCCAAGAAGCAGCCCGTTTAGGAATGATTTATCAAGTATTTTCTTCAGAAGAATTTGAATCGTCCGTCACAAAGTTAGCCGAAAAATTAGCCAATATGCCCACAAAAGCGTTAGGGATGATTAAAGAATTGTTGAATAAGTCAATGACCAACGACTTACAAGCACAATTGGCTATGGAATCAACCTATCAAATTGAAGCCGCCCAAAGCGATGACTATACGGAAGGCGTATCCGCCTTTATAGAAAAGAGAAAACCTAAGTTTAAAGGTTGTTAAACAATTAATCTAATATGTAAAATTTTTACGACCTACTTATAAATTCAAAAAAGAAAAAAAATGAAAATAGGAATCATAGGTGCTGGAACCATGGGGAGTGGAATTGCACAAGTCGCAGCAACGGCAGGATGTCGAGTTAAACTGTTCGACACAAACCAAGCCGCCTTAGATAAAGCGAAATTCACCTTAGAAAAAATATTGGCACGATTAATTGAGAAAGGACGTATAGACACCGAAGAGAAAGCGCGCATCCAATCAAATATTAACTATGTCAATTCACTAAAGGATTTCGCTGATGCCGAACTAACCATCGAAGCTATTATTGAAAATTTAGCCATTAAGAAAAAAGTCTTCGCAGAATTAGAAAACTACGTCGCTGCTGATTGTATTATCGCCACAAACACCTCAAGTCTTTCTATCGCATCTATTGCCGCCTCATTAAACTACCCTGAACGTTGTATTGGCATACACTTTTTTAACCCTGCTCCATTGATGAAGTTGGTCGAAGTTATTCCTGCCATTCAAACCTCACCTAGTGTCCTAACACACGTAGTAAAAACCATCAATGCGTGGAATAAGACAGTAGCAGTAGCAAAAGACACCCCCGGTTTTATTGTTAATCGCATTGCCCGCCCATTCTACGGAGAAGCCTTACGAATATATGAAGAAGGTATTGCCGACTTTGCAACCATTGACGCGGCCTTAAAAACGCAGGGCGGATTTAGAATGGGACCGTTTGAACTCATGGATTTTATCGGAAATGATGTTAATTATACAGTAACTGAAAGCGTATTTGAAGCCTTTTATTACGATCCGCGTTATAAACCAGCCTTTACGCAAAAACGCTATGCAGAAGCTGGCTATTTAGGGAGAAAATCAGGTAAAGGCTATTATGATTACACCGAAGGAGCCGTTATACCAACACCAAACCCAGACCAAAAATTAGCACAACGTATTTTTGAACGCGTACTCGTGATGCTAATCAACGAAGCTGCCGATGCCTTGTTTTTACAAATAGCTTCCGCAGAAGATATCGATAATGCCATGACCAAAGGCGTAAATTACCCCAAAGGATTATTGGCTTGGGCTGATGAAAAAGGCATCGCTTGGTGTGTAGAACAACTCGATACATTATACAATGAGTATCATGAGGATCGCTATCGATGTAGTCCATTACTTCGAAAAATGAACCGCGAACACAAAACTTTCTTTTTATGTTAGGAGAAAAAATACCGTATAAAATGCTCAGTCAAGATGCCTATAGCCAATGGTTGGGTATTGAAATCTTAATCGCCGAGGTAGGCCACGTAAAAGTAGGGATGACTGTACGCAAAGAAATGCTCAACAGCATGCATAAAGCCCATGGAGGCATAAGCTATTCCTTAGCTGACACGGCTTTTGGTTTTGCCGCAAATACCCATGGTAAATTTGCAGTGTCCATTGAAACAAGTATTAATCATATTGAAGCACTAAACGAAGGCGATTATATTACCGCTGAATCGATAATTGAAAAAGTGAATACTAAATTGGGCTTTAACATCATTGAAGTAAAACGAGGCGACGAGTTAGTAGCCTTATTTAAAGGCGTTGTGTATAGAACAAGTAAAAATTGGGAAGAAGAATAGCTGAGGATAGTTGATTGTTGAATTTGTAACTTGAATAAAAAATGTAATGTGAAGACAAACCAACGAGAGTAATGACTAATAAAATTTACCTCTGAACATTTGGCAAAACAACGTATTAGATCGGCCACTTCATCCGAATTAAACTACGGGGAAGCAAGAGCTGGGAAATCATCAAGAGATTTTATTCACAAAATGAAACTATGTTTAAAAAAACTAAGTGAATGCCTGATTAATTTAAAATTCAAAAGGAGCTAATCTAATAAATGAACAAACATACTTGGATAAATTACACGTTGAAAATGACGAACTCATATCCATATTTGTCGTGAGTATTAAAACAGCTTCGGCAAAACTAAAATTTAATTCAGATGACAGATGTCAAAATCAAAAATCAACTATCTCGAATCGTAAATCAAAAATAAATATGAACGCATACATCATAGACGGCATCAGAACGCCCATAGGAAATTATAAAGGTACATTATCAACCATTCGTACAGACGATTTAGGAGCCTTAGTCATTAAAGCAGTAACCGATAAAAACCCAAACATCCCCTTAGATGCATACGACGATGTCATCATGGGGTGTGCCAATCAAGCGGGAGAAGACAATCGCAATGTAGCACGGATGTCGGCCCTGTTAGCAGGTTTACCGTATACCGTACCAGGAGAGACTGTTAATCGCTTATGTAGTTCAGGTCTATCAGCAGTCATCCATGCAAACAGAGCCATCAAGGCAGGGGACGGAGATCTCTTTATTGCTGGTGGGGTCGAAAATATGACCCGCGGCCCTTATGTCATGGCAAAACCGTCTTCTGCTTTTGGCGGAGATGCTAAGTTATATGATTCCACCTTTGGATGGCGGTTTATCAATCCTAAAATGCACGCTAAATACGGTACAGATGGAATGGGAAATACCGCTGAAAATCTCGTAGAAAAATACAACATCGCACGAGAAGATCAAGATGCATTTGCCTACTGGTCACAAATGAAAGCAAGCAAAGCACAAGAAAACGGACGACTCGCTAAAGAAATTGTTCCAGTTGAAATTCCCCAACGAAAAAAAGATCCTATCCAATTTTCTAAAGATGAATTTATCAAGCCCTCTACCTGTTTAGAGGTTCTTGCAAAACTACGACCTGCCTTTAAAAAGGAAGGAGGAAGTGTTACAGCAGGGAACTCTTCAGGGTTAAACGATGGTGCTGCTGCAACCATTATTGCTTCTGATGCCGCAGTTAAAAAACACAACTTAACACCTCTCGCTAGGATTGTCAGCTCTGCAGTAGTAGGGGTTGAACCTCGTATCATGGGCATTGGTCCTGTGGAAGCATCAAACAAAGCACTAGCAAAAGCTGGATTAAGCATGGACGATATAGATGTCATTGAACTCAATGAGGCCTTTGCCGCCCAAGCATTAGCCTGTATAAGAGCATGGGGCTTAGCCGATAACGATCCTCGAATAAATCCAAATGGCGGCGCCATTGCTATCGGACATCCACTCGGTGTGACAGGAGCCAGGTTAGCCTATACCGCAGCACTTGAATTAAAAGAACAACAAAAACGTTATGCCTTAATAACGATGTGTATAGGGGTAGGACAAGGTTATGCGGCTATAATTGAACGCGTATAATAAAACCACTTGGGTTTAAAATAAACGATAAAGAAAATGAGAAAATTACAAAACTATATTCATGGAGCTTGGACAGAAGGTACAGGTCCTGGAATCCCTCTTTACGACGCCATTACTGGTGAAGTAATTGCACTTTCAGATACAGAAGGATTAAACTTTGAAGAAATAGTCGCATACGGACGCTCAAAAGGCGGAGAAGTTTTACGAAAAATGACCTTCCAAGAACGCGGAAATATGCTTAAAAAATTGGCCTTACATCTGACCAAACGGAAAGAAGCTTTTTACGAACTAAGTTATCGAACGGGTGCAACCCGTATAGATAGCTGGATTGATATTGAAGGTGGGTTTGGAAATTTATTTGCCAATGCCTCCTTGCGTAAACTTTTCCCTAATCAATCATATCACGTAGAAGGTGATCCTATCGATTTATCAAAAGGAGGTCGTTTTATGGCGCATCATATCATGGTGCCCAAACGCGGGGTTGCTATCCATATCAATGCCTTTAATTTTCCAGTATGGGGAATGTTAGAAAAATGTGCGGTTAACTGGATGGCTGGGGTACCAGCAATTGTTAAACCTGCTACAAACACCTCATTTTTAACAGAAGCTGTGGTAAAAGAAATTATTGCCTCAAACATTCTACCTGAAGGAGCGTTGCAATTAATCACCGGATCTGCGCGTTCAATTCTCGACACCGTTGATTCTCAAGATGTAGTCACTTTTACAGGGTCTGCTACCACAGGAAAAATGCTAAAAGCACACCCTAGAATCATTGAAGAATCAGTTCCATTTACCATGGAAGCCGACTCATTAAATGCGGCTATATTAGGAGAAGATGCAGGACCGAATACTCCAGAATTTGCCCTGTTTATTAAAGAAGTACGCAATGAAATGACGGTAAAATGTGGTCAAAAATGTACGGCTATTCGACGTATCATTGTTCCTGAAAAATACATAGATGACGTTCAAACCGCATTAGCTAACAGTCTTCATAAAATTACCATTGGCGATCCACGCTTAAAAGAAGTCCGCATGGGTGCTTTAGTTTCTCATGATCAAGTCAACGAAGTACACGAACGCATTAGTGAACTCACTAAAACAGCCCAAATGGTGTATGGTTCTTTAGAACCAGTTGAAGCTATAGGAGCAGATGCCAACAAAGGCGCTTTTATGCGTCCAGTGCTTCTAAGGGAAGACCTTCCTTTTAAAAATTTAGCCGTTCACGAAACAGAGGCTTTTGGTCCAGTAAGCACACTTATGCCCTATAAATCTTTAGATGAAGCCATCACCCTTGCACAAATGGGTAAAGGATCATTGGTATCAACCATTGCAACCGCCGATGATAATATCGCCAAAGATTATGTCATTAATGCTGCTTCACATCACGGACGAATCCTCGTATTAAACCGCGAAAGTGCAAAACAAAGTACAGGTCACGGATCTCCGCTGCCAAGTTTAGTTCACGGTGGTCCAGGACGTGCTGGAGGCGGAGAAGAAATGGGAGGCATGCGTGGTATCAAACATTATTTACAACGTACTGCCATACAAGGATCTCCAACAACGCTAACAGAAATCACAGGAATTTACCAAGCCAATGCAGCGTATAAGGAAAGTTCACAGCACCCCTTCAAATACCACTGGGAAGATATTGAACCAGGCATGTCGTTAAAAACACATAAACGAACATTTACCGATACTGACATTATCAATTTCGCCAACCTAACATGGGATCATTTTTATGCCCATACAGACATCACCTCACTCGACGGAAGTATCTTTGAAAAACGTACAGCACATGGCTACTTTATAATTTCGGCCGCTGCGGGACTATTTGTTTATCCAAATAAAGGCCCCGTTTCAGCGAATTATGGACTTGAAGACTGTCGATTTTTACGACCACTTTATCACAATGATACGGTGTACGTTCGATTGACATGTAAACAAAAAGTAGATCGCGATGTATCAGGCGCTGAGCATCCCAGTGGAATTGTGAAATGGTTTGTAGAAGTTTTTGATGCTGAAGATGAACTGGTAGCCGTTGCCACAATATTAACCATGGTACAAAAAAAACTAACCACCTTAGTGGAAATGACCGAAGAAAAAATTGCCGAATGTTTAGCTAAACTCACTCCGAACATGAAACCAAAGTGGGGAATCATGACACCACAACACATGATAGAACATTTAGCGTTTACTTATAAAATCGCGAACGGTTCGGTGCAAGATTTCGAAGTAGCTACCCCCGAGAAAATACTGGAGAAAGTCCACGCTAGCCTTTATGACTACAATCCATTCCCTAAAAATTCTAATTTTCCTTTAATGGAAAAAGATACCTTAGATAGCTTAAAACATCCCGACTTAGCAACGGCCATTGCTGAATTTAAAAAAGAACGGGAAGCCTATTTACAGTATTTCAAAGAACACCCAAATGCCAAATTAAACAATATCGTTTTTGGAGCATTGAATAGATACGAATGGTATTTATTAGAACGTAAACACCTCAACCATCATTTTGAACAGTTTGGACTTATCTAAACTCACACTGTTCAACGCACTCACGATAATAAACAATGAGATAGTGGTTAGCCAAATAAAAATATCACATTTGAAGCAATGAATCGTTAGAATTATAAGTTTAACAAGAAAATAGACTCCCGTTTACGCGGGAGCACACAAGCGTAATGACACAACCATATGTAAAACAAACAATACAAGATTCAATAGCAACCATTGAATTCTTTCACCCTGCACACAATTCACTTCCAGGAGATATTTTAGAAAAATTGCGTCAAACCATCACCAAAGCAGGTGATAATGATGAAGTCAAAGTAATAATTCTAAAATCTGGTGGCGATCGCACCTTTTGTGCAGGAGCTAGTTTTAAAGAATTAGTCAATATCAAAGATGCCGAAACTGGACAAATTTTCTTTTCTGGTTTCGCCAAGGTGATTAACGCCATGCGTAAATGCCCAAAATTTATCATCGGACGCATTCAAGGAAAAACAGTAGGAGGCGGTGTTGGACTGGCAGCTTCAACCGATTACTGTATGGCTACTAAATTTGCCAGCATTAAACTAAGTGAACTCAACTTAGGGATTGGCCCCTTCGTGGTTGGCCCAGCCATAGAACGTAAAATAGGACTTGCTGGCATGTCACAAATTGCCATCGATGCCAACACCTTTTATTCGCCTGATTGGGCACAACAAAAAGGGTTGTATGCACAGGTCTACGAAAGCACAACTGCACTAGATGAAGCTGTCCTTGCCTTTGCTCAACATTTGTGCACCTACAATCCCGAAGCTATGCGTGAAATGAAACAAATGTTCTGGAAAGGTACCGAAAACTGGGATGAATTATTAGCAGAACGCGCGCAGATTAGCGGGCGTCTTGTGCTAAGTGAATTTACTAAAGCAAAATTAAAAACCTTTAAATAACTTATGATATACCGATTTAAAAGTTATACGCCTGTAGTACACGAATCGAGTTTTGTACACCCCCAAGCAGCCGTTACAGGAAACGTCATTATTGGTAAAAACTGTTATATCGGTCCAGGCGCTGCAATCCGAGGAGATTGGGGGCAAATTATCTTAGAAGATGGTGTTAATGTACAGGAAAATTGTACCGTACATATGTTTCCTGGAAAATCAATCACCTTACATGAAGGGGCACATGTTGGTCATGGAGCCGTAATTCACGGTGCAAATTTAGGACGTAACTGCTTAATTGGCATGAATTCTGTCATCATGGATGATGTATTGATTGGTGACGAAAGTATCGTAGGCGCAATGTCATTTATCAAAGCAGAAACCAAAATTCCTAAACGGAGTTTAGTGGTAGGAAATCCGGCTAAAATTATTAAAACGGTAAGCGATGAAATGATCGCTTGGAAGACAAAAGGAACTAAACTCTATCAACAGTTACCTAAAGAATGTCATGAATCCCTTGAAGCCGTAGACCCCCTTAGCGAGGTACCAGACACTATGAAAATTCAAGAAGAAACCTACGAAACCTTAAAAAACTTTATGAAATCCTAACATACCCCGTCAACTACTTGACGGGGGTATTTAACTAACAAACGTTAGTTATTCGAAAAATTGTTTAAATTTGCGCAACACGATGTGTTGTTAAAGAATCAATAAACGCAATGGAAAAACCTAAAGAACCATTATCATCACAAGAATTACGAATGCCCAAAATGGGTGAAAGTATCAGTGAGGGTACGATTATCAATTGGCTTGTTGCCGAAGGCGATTCTTTTGAAGAAGGAGATACCTTACTCGAAGTAGCTACCGATAAAGTGGATAATGAAATACCCGCTCCTGCGGCTGGCAGGTTAATTAAAATTTTGCATAAAGCGAAAGAAGTGATACCCGTTGGCCAAGCCATTGCGTTAATCTCAGTAAAAAGTGCGGATCTCACCGATACAAAATCAACGAATACTGAGAAAAATACGACTAGAACACCAGCACCGAAAAAGAAAAAAATTACAAAACCTCTTCGTTCAAATCAGGTCAGCACCAATACAAACACGTTTATATCACCGTTGGTATTATCCATTGCAAAGGAACATCATATCAGTTTTGAAGAATTGGCACGTATTCCAGCAACAGGACACAATGGGCGCTTACGAAAAAGTGATGTATTTGCGTACCTCAATGACGGGAGACCCTATCAGTTTACACAAGCACCCCCTGTTGATCCAACCGCCTATCACATACCACAATTAAAATTTGACAAAGGCACTGGAACCATAATTAAAATGGATCGTATGCGTCAGATGATTGCCGACCATATGGTGTATTCAAAGCATACCTCTCCACATGTTACAGCCTATGTGGAAGCAGATCTAACGGAACTCGTCCAATGGAGAACGGCCCACAAAGAAGACTTTCTCAAAAAATACGGTGAAAAACTAACCTTTACCCCATTATTTGTCGAGGCTGTCGCAAAAGCCATTGCCGATTTTCCAAACATTAATGCATCAGTTGATGGAGAAAACATTATTGTTAAAAACGAAATTAATGTTGGCATGGCCACCGCACTACCCTCTGGGAACTTAATTGTACCTGTAGTAAAAAATGCCCATAGCAAAAGCTTACAAGAACTTGCAACCGATGTAAATTCCCTAGCAAATAAAGCTCGAAATAATGCCCTAACTGCCGATGACATCAAAGGAAGTACGTTTACAATTTCAAACGTAGGAACCTTTGGTAGCGTCATGGGAACACCCATAATCAATCAACCAGAAGTAGCTATTTTGGCCTTTGGCATTATTAAAAAACGTGCTGAGGTTCTAACCACCGAAAAGGGTGATGAAATTGCCATTAGAAATATGATGTACCTTTCTCTTTCCTTTGACCATCGTGTGGTTGACGGATTTTTAGGAGGTAGTTTTGTCAAACGCGTAGCCGATTATTTAGAAAAATTTGACCCTACAAGAACCATTTAATTAGTATACCCATGATAGAACAGAAAATGAAACCTACCATTACCATCCAAAAAACACAAAAATCAACGTTAGAACTACTCGATTTTAACAATATTCCATTAGGAACAACATTTACTGATCATATTTTTATTTGTGATTATGAAAATGATGCGTGGGTGAATCCACGTATTGAACCAATGCACACCATTCCCACCCATCCAGCAGCCATGGCTTTACACTATGGACAAGCTATTTTTGAAGGTATGAAAGCTACCGTAGCTGAGAATGGAACCGCATACCTTTTTAGACCAGGCCAAAACGCAGAACGCTTAAATTTAAGTGCAGAACGAATGGGTATGCCTGCTTTTCCTAAAGATTTATTCATAGAAGCCCTCCGGCAATTTGTTAAACTTGAACAACCTTGGATTCCTAAAAAAACGGGTTCTGCTTTGTATTTACGCCCCTTTATGTATGCCGATGAAGCATTTATTGGTATGCGCTCCGCTACTCATTATAAATTTATTATTATCGGATCACCCTCAGGGCCTTTCTTTAGTAAGCGCATTAAACTTTGGGCTGAAAAAAAGTATATCCGAGCGGCTCAAGGCGGGACGGGCGAAGCCAAAGCTGCAGGTAACTATGCAGCAGCTATACGACCTACAGAGTTAGCGAAAGCCAAAGGTTATGATCAAGTACTGTGGTTAGATGCCGTTGAACGTCGCTATATTCAAGAAGTAGGAACCATGAACATTTTTTTCAATATCAACGACGAATTTATTACGCCAGCACTGGATGGATCTGTCTTAGATGGAATTACCCGTAAAAGTGTGATCCGTCTCTTAGAAGATAAAGGATTTACGGTTACACAACGACGAATTACCCTTGATGAAATCAAAACGGCAGCAGACAATGGCCAACTCAAAGAAGCATTTGGAACGGGTACGGCGGTTGGTATAGCCTATATTCAAGAAATCGGCACAGATGAAGGAACCATTCACGTTTCTGACACAAGTCCCGTAGGGGAAGACATCAACCACACTCTTAACGCCATTAAAACAGGAAAACTAGAAGATAAATTTAATTGGATGCTTAGCGTCTAAGTTTAATAAACTTAACAAAAATCCATCTTAGCGAAAGGTAACTTATGAAAAATGAACTTCTTAAACAGGCATTTTCAACACTTTGTACAGCCAAAGCAATGACCGAAACGTACGAAGAAAATTTTAAAATCGTTTCAAAATATGTACACGCCACTTCACGAGGCCATGAAGCGATTCAAATCGCTTTAGGCCTTCAGTTATTGCCACAAGATTATGTTTTTCCATACTACCGAGATGATGCCATGCTCCTGTCCTTCGGTCTCAAACCATATGACTTGATGCTACAACTATTGGCAAAAAAAGAGGATCCATTTTCCGGAGGGAGATCGTATTATTGTCATCCAAGTTTGCGCGATGCAGACAAACCTAAAATCCCCCACCAATCGTCCGCTACAGGAATGCAAGCCATCCCAGCCACTGGTACGGCCATGGGAATGAAGTATCTAGAACGAGCACAGTCAAAAATCAAAAACATCCAATCAACAAGCTCCAATCAACAAGCTCCAATCACCGTTTGTTCATTGGGTGATGCTTCTGTGACTGAAGGAGAAATAGCCGAGGCTTTTCAGATGGCAGCCTTAAAACAACTTCCAATTTTATACTTAGTTCAAGACAACGGTTGGGACATCTCTGCCAACGCAGCAGAGACACGAGCGCAAAATGCATTTGAATACGCTAAAGGATTTAATGGTTTAGAAGCCATCAGTATCGATGGTGCAAATTTTGAAGAGAGTTATACAGCCATAGAAAAGGTTATACAAACCATTCGTACGGAGCGTCGTCCATTCTTAGTGCACGCTAAAGTACCCTTGTTAAATCACCATACTTCTGGGGTGCGCATGGAATGGTATCGCGATGATCTAGACGAGGCAAAATCAAGAGATCCTTATCCTGTATTAAAAAAATTAGTAGCAGACAATGGAATTTCAGCGAATGAAATTTCTCAGATAGAAGATGAGGCCAAAACACTGGTAAAAAACGACTTAGAACGTGCTTTAAATGCAGAAGACCCTCTTCCGAGTGATCTCTTTACCCACGATTTTGTACCCACCCCTATTCAAGAAGAAACGGGAAATCGCACGCCTAAAGGAGGCGAAAAAGTGGTTATGGTAGACTGTGCCTTATTTGGTATAGAAGAACTCATGAAAAAACACCCTGAATGTCTCTTGTACGGACAGGATGTGGGTGGAAGACTTGGAGGAGTCTTCAGAGAAGCAGCAACCTTGGCACAAAAATTTGGGGATGATCGCGTTTTTAACACCCCTATTCAAGAGGCATTTATTGTTGGATCTACGGTTGGAATGAGTGCCGTTGGACTGAAACCAATTGTAGAAGTTCAGTTTGCCGATTATATTTGGCCAGGACTTAACCAACTGTTCACTGAAGTTAGTAGAAGTTGCTATTTATCGAATGGAAAATGGCCAATAAGCATGATTCTACGCGTACCTATAGGTGCTTATGGAAGTGGTGGTCCTTATCATTCATCATCTGTAGAAAGTGTACTAACCAATATTAGGGGCATTAAAATTGCGTACCCATCAAATGGAGCTGATTTAAAAGGCTTACTCAAAGCAGCCTATTATGATCCAAACCCCGTTGTCCTCCTAGAACACAAAGGCTTATATTGGTCTAAAGTACCTGGCACAAAAGGTGCCACTTCTATAGAACCTGCTGAAGATTATATTTTACCCTTTGGAAAAGCCAATGTCTTACAAGAAATATGGGGCCAAGAAGATGAAGAAACCCTATCTATTATCTGTTATGGGATGGGTGTGCATTGGGCGATGAATGCCACAAAAGGCATGAGAGATCGTGTAGAAGTAGTCGATTTGCGTACGCTTCATCCCCTTGACGAAGCGACTATTTATACGTCAGTAAACAAAACAGGAAAGTGTTTAGTACTCACAGAAGAGCCTAGCAATAACAGTTTTGCCATGGCTTTAGCGGGTAAAATTCAAGCTCATTGTTTTCAAAAATTAGATGCACCTGTCATGACGTTAGGTAGTGAAAATATGCCCGCCATCCCACTAAATTCAACCTTAGAACAAACAATGATTCCTTCTACCGAAAAAGTGAAAATGAAGATCAACGAGCTTTTAGCTTATTAAACGTTGAGATTATTTGTATCTTTAAACGCGATTCTTAGCCTCGCGAGGGACATCTATTCTCAGTGAGAATAAAATCTATAAACTCGAAAATGACTATTATGAGATTCGGTGGTCGCAGTAGCGGATTTAAGATTAGACTTATAATTGGAGTCATCATTGTGTTGTTTTCATTCTTCAAATACTACGCGAATAGAGATACCAACCCTTATACTGGTAAATCACAGAGTATTGCAATGACCGTAGATCAAGAGATTGCCATTGGCCTTCGAAGTGTCCCTAAAATGATCGAAGATTACGGCGGTTTATACCCAAGTCAACAAGCCCAAGAACAAGTAGATCGTATTGGACAAAAACTCGTAAAAAACAGTATCGCAAGCCAATCCCCCTATCAATTTGATTTTCACTTATTGAGAGATCCTGAATCGATAAACGCTTTTGCCTTACCTGGTGGGCAAATTTTTATAACCTATGGCTTGTACTCTCGATTACAAAATGAAGATCAACTTGCTGGCGTACTCGGACATGAAATTGGGCATGTAGTGGCAAGACATTCGGCAGAACGAATAGCAAAACAAGACCTAACACAAGGGCTCATTTCAGGCGTCGTAATGGGTGGTGGAGAAGGAACTGGGCAAATGGCAGAAATGATTGGCAACGTCATCAATATGAAATACGAACGTGGCGATGAATTAGAAAGTGACGAATTGGGAGTAAAATTCATGCTCGATGCGGGATTTCAACCCGAAGAAATGATTGGAGTGATGGAAATTTTAAAAGAAGCCGCAGGCCCAAATCGCATTCCCGAAATGCAAAGCACACATCCAGACCCCGAAAACCGCGTAGAAAAAATTATAGAAGCCATTGCCAAATATCGAAAGTAAGCGAGCAACAAAAACCAACACTTGAAACAAACGGATTTTTGATTCCTTTAGAATTAATAAAACATCACCCAAAACCACACCACTTATTCAAATACAATCATTGAAACTTTTTTAGTGTGATACCAAGCCCAATTCAAACTATTACCGCTAATTTCTCATCCAGGTCTACAGAAAAAAAAACAATAAAACCTAGCAGGTCTCTTGCTATATAAGTTTACCGTAATATTTAACGTCTCCGTAGTTTAAAAGCTCAAAATTAGATCGTGGTTTGACGTTAAACAAAAAAAGGCGCCCTACTTTGTAGGGCACCTTTTCCTTAACCAAATTACCAATGAGCTAATTTTTTTTCGCTCTACGTTTTGCCTTTTTACGTAATTTTTGAGCTTGTTCTTCTTTCAATAAGACCTCATAGGCATCTTTAGCTTTAGTCATTTTAGCCCATTGTAGCGCTGTGTACCCACGATCCCCTTTAAGTTTAATATCAGCGCCATTAGCCAAGAGTAATTTCACGATTTCAACCTTATTTTGTCTGGCTGCAAACATTAATGGGGTTAAGCCATTTGATTTTTTATTAACATCAGCTCCAGCTTCAATCATGGTTTTAACAGCTACATAATTTCCTTTCTGAATTAAGGTGCAAAATGCATCCGTTTTATTAACAGTGTGCATCGGTACAATTTCAGCTACCGTTGCGGTGCTATGAGCGTTCAATGCCATGCTCAAACACAATGCGAATGTGATCAATAAATTTTTCATATAAAAGAGTTTTAGATTATTAACTGGCTTAAACAAAAGTCCAAATCAGTACTTTTCCTAATAGACGCCTTCAGCCTCCTTTATGTTACCAATCATGATCAAGTTTAACAGACTTTAACCCGATATGTTAAAGTCTTAAACTTTCCTTAAAAAATAGCTTTGATGTTAAATGAACAAAACATTGCATAATGTACAGACAAGGTATAATAATTACAAACCCAACATTGTACACCCCATAGCCAGGAGTATATATTGAAAGCCAATATCCACAACATTAACGTCCAATTCACAATGAATTTCCAATTGATTAGCTAATTAATTCTTAGCTTTGTAACATACAAATTGTATTATGCACAAAAAAGTACTCTTATTAATATTAGATGGGTGGGGAATCACTCAAAACGAAGCTGTTTCTGCCATTGCGCAAGCAAATACACCTTATATTGATTCACTTTTAAAAAAATACCCAAACGCAAGTTTGAGAACTGACGGGTTGCACGTTGGTTTACCAGAAGGACAAATGGGGAATAGTGAAGTTGGTCATATGAATTTAGGGGCAGGAAGAATTGTCTACCAAGATTTGGTCAAAATCAACCAGGCTGTAGCATCAAATTCAATCGCCGAGGTTCCAGCTTTGCAAAATGCCTTTGATTATGCCTCAAAACACAATAAGACGGTGCATTTTATTGGATTAGTCTCTGACGGTGGCGTTCATTCACATATTGATCATCTAAAAGGCCTTGTTCGGGCTAGTAGTGCGGCGGGACTCAACAGCGTAGTTCATGCCTTTACGGATGGTAGAGATGTAGATCCTCATTCTGGGGTTACATTTATGAAAGATTTAGTTCCTTTTTTAGCAGAACATAAATCCAAATTAGCCTCAGTAATTGGTCGATATTATGCCATGGATCGAGATCGTCGTTGGGAGCGAATTAAAAAAGCTTACGACCTTATATGTAACGGAACAGGGCAACCTTCTACAGACATAGTTTCAACCCTTCAAACTTCCTATCAAGCCGGTGTTTCAGATGAATTCATCCCTCCCATTGTAATGGTGGATAAAACAGGAACTCCAGTTTCAACCCTCCATGCGGATGACGTAGTCATCTTTTTTAACTTTAGAACCGATCGTGGAAGACAATTAACAGAAGCATTAACACAAGAATCCTTTCCTGATTACAATTTATATCCTTTAAAATTATATTATGTAACCCTGACCAATTACGACGATACATATAAAAATATCCATGTAATGTATCCTAAAGAAGACCTGAGTGAAACTTTAGGAGAAGTCTTGTCGAACCACGGCAAAACGCAAATCCGTATTGCAGAAACCGAAAAATACCCCCATGTAACGTTCTTTTTCTCTGGAGGAAGAGAAACTTTATTTGATGGAGAAAAACGTCTTATGTGCCCTTCTCCTAAGGTGGCTACCTACGATTTACAACCTGAAATGAGCGCGGAAGATATTACCAAAACCATCCTTCCTGAAATCGAAAATGAAAGTGCTGATTTCATTGTATTGAATTTTGCAAATACCGATATGGTAGGACATACTGGCGTGTTTAGTGCGGCAGTTAAGGCTGCAGAAACCGTAGATCACTGTTTGTCAAAAGTCATTCCTCAAGCCTTAGCTAATGGTTACACAAGCCTCATAATTGCCGATCATGGGAATAGTGAAACCATGATTAACGAAGACGGATCACCCAATACAGCTCATACGACCAATCCAGTACCCATTATTTTAGTTGACAATCAACTTACCTCAATAAATAGTGGTATTCTAGCCAATGTTGCACCCACGATTTTAGACTTAATGGGCATTGAAAAACCCAAAATAATGAATGAAAAATCGCTTTTACCCAAATGAAGAAAACTCTGCTACTTTTCGTAGCTGTAGTCAGTATTCAATGGAATTCTACAGCGCAACAAAAAATAACAATCACCCAACAACGTCCAGTTGACTTGGTTGGTATAAAAGAAAAATCCGATTTGCAACAAGCGCCCTATACACGTTGGTTTAATCAAAATTACAATCAATATTCATTGGATGAAGTTTCCATTTCTAAAATCAAAAAACACCTCAAAGGGATAACCATAAAAGGGTTTATGGGCACTTGGTGTGAAGATAGTAAACGCGAAATACCGCGTTTTTACAAAATTATGGAAACCACCGGATTTAACCTCAAAAATTTTGAACTTATCGCTGTCAATCACGCTAAAAAAACACCTGACAATTTACAAGAAGGACTACATATTATTAGAGTGCCAACGCTCATTTTCTATAAAAACAACAAAGAAATAGGCCGTATTGTAGAATACCCCCGCGAAACCCTAGAAAAAGATATCGCGAAAATTATCAGCGGACAACCCTACAAACATGCGTACGACCATCACTAATTAGCCTTAACCCAAAAATTATGCATATCTCTTTGTTAATGCCTTATTTAACTTAAATTTGTATTGAAATTTAAATCTATGTTGCCAAAAGATCCTTTAATTATTGCCGTTGATTTTGACGGAACGATTGTAGAAGATGCCTATCCTAAAATTGGAAATGCAAAATTATTTGCATTCGAAACGTTAGAACAATTACAAAAGGATGGTCATCGGCTAATTTTATGGACCTATAGACACGGTGAGCGACTCACAGAAGCCGTTGAATTTTGCCGAAAAAATGGAATTGAATTTTACGCAGTGAATAAAAATTATCCAGAAGAGAAATTTGTGGGTAAAGTAAGTCGAAAAATTAATGCAGACCTATTTATTGATGATCGAAATATCGGAGGAATGTTAGGATGGGGAGAGATCTACAAACTTATCTCTGGAAAACCAACATCGACGCTTAAAAAGAAAAAAAAATCTATTTGGCCGTTTTAAATACTACTTGATGATTAAAATTAAAAGTAAAGAAGAAATTGAACTAATGCGTCAAAGTGCGCTAGTAGTTTCTAAAACTTTAGGCGTATTGGCGTCAGAAGTTAAACCTGGAGTTACAACTCGCTACCTTGATAAATTAGCAGAAGAACACATTCGTGATTTAGGAGCCATCCCTGGTTTTTTAGGGCTGTACGATTTCCCCAATACCCTATGTATGAGTCCAAATTCCCAAGTAGTTCATGGAATTCCCAATGATAAACCCTTAGAAGATGGCGATATTATTTCAATTGATTGCGGTGCAAAAATGAACGGTTTTTACGGTGATCACGCCTATACATTTGAAGTTGGCGAAGTAGCAGAAGAAACAAAAAAACTACTACGCATAACTAAAGAGAGTTTATATGAAGGTATCCGAGCATTTAGAGCAGGAAATCGCGTGGGTGATGTTGGTTATGCCATTCAACATTATTGCGAATCACATGGATACGGAGTAGTTCGTGAATTAGTAGGCCACGGTTTAGGTACTGAAATGCACGAAGACCCAGAAATGCCAAATTACGGTAAGCGCGGACGAGGAAAGAAGTTTAAAGAAGGAATGGTCGTTGCCATTGAGCCTATGATCAATTTAGGGACACACAAAATAAAACAATTAAAAGATGGATGGACCATCCTTACCCTAGATGGCAAACCCTCAGCTCATTTTGAACATGATGTAGCTATTGTCAATGGCAAGCCTGAGTTATTGTCTACTTTTAGTTATATCTATGAGGCATTGGGCATTACGAGTGATGAAGAGGCAGCATTTCGACAAACATCTATTCAAGAAAAATAAACCAACCCTGTGAGGTCAAACCGCCGCCGATTTTTGTTGTTTTTAATTATCGGATTGGTATGCCTAGTGATTACTGTACTCATGAAAATATATCATTATGGATATAGTTTTGTTACCGCGGAAAACTTTTTCGTACTTGGTCTTTTACTCGTACTAAATGCCTTTTTTATTCGTAAAAAAGAGCAACCTAAAACATGATGTTTATATGAACTAATACTGATTATTAACGTAATTTTTTAAGAACAAAGTCTGAATAATTCCCAAATAACAAATAAAATCCAAACTTCAAAAAACAAAATTTACAGATTGATTAATACAAAATAATAATTGTTCGTCAAGCATTCCCTTTACTTTTTGAAGTTTATTAATGACCATTTTTTAGAATTTACTTTTTTTAATATCCTATAAAATTACAATTAGGACGCCTATCTTTGCCTCAGATGAAAATCTTCAAAACCATATTAAACACCGTTCCCCGTCCGTGGTTGATTAAACTCAGCTATGTGGTGAGCCCCTTTTTAGCCTTTTATTTGAAAGGGAATAAATACACGGATCCTATTGACGGAAAAAGCTTTCGTAAATTCCTGCCTTATGGCTACGGAACTCAACGCCCCAATGTACTTTCACCAAGTACATTATCACTAGAACGGCATCGGTTATTATGGTTGTATTTAGAACGTGAAACATCCTTTTTTGACGCAACAAAACCCATAAAAGTATTACACATGGCCCCAGAGCAATGCTTTTTAAAGCGTTTTAAAAAATTAAAACATATTGACTTAATCACCGCAGATTTGTACTCTCCTATTGTCGACGTTAAAGCCGATATTTTGGACCTCCCTTTTGAGGATGATCAATTTGATATAATCTTCTGTAATCATGTCTTAGAACACATCGTAGACGATCAGAAGGCCATGTCTGAATTATACCGCGTACTAAAACCTGGCGGAATGGGTATTTTTCAAGTTCCACAAGATTATACCCGCACAACCACCTACGAAGATTTCAGCATTACCGATCCTGATGAACGCGCCAAACACTTTGGTCAATACGATCATGTACGGGTGTATGGATCTGATTATTTTAATCGTTTAAGTGCTGTTGGATTTAACGTTGAACCCGTTAGATACACCGAGCAACTTTCTGCTACCGAAGTTGATAAATACAGGTTAATGAAAGGGGAAATTTTACCAGTTTGCTACAAAAAGTAGTAGAGAAACACCATAAAAGACTACCGTAAGTTGGCTCAAATTTCATAAAGACTTCGCAACAACATATTTATAATTCCCTAATCTCATCCTCAACAATCCAACCTTCCCTTCCATCCGCAATGCTAATTTTCTTCCAATTATCTAAACTTTCAAGTACTTTAACTTTCGTGCCTTCATGCAAATCAAAACTCACTTCACCAGCAACGGAGGGAGCGGTTTTAACTTCCGCTTCTTGAACATAAACAATAGCATATTTTGTAGTCGATACATATTGATAGTTTTGATACGCCATTGCTAAGAAAACAAAAGTTAAACTAGCACATACAATACTTATCACAAAAAACAAGCGCTTATAACCAGTTCGATACGTAAAATAATACCATAAAAATAAAATGCTCGCTAACATGGCAAAGCTCACCGCTAGCCACGCCCATCCATCATAAGATAATTTTAAAATAAATCCATCTCGAAATTTCTGATAAATGTTTTTTGGAAGAGGTTCAATATTATCAATCGCCATCCGCTTTGCAAAGCTCAGGTTAAATTTTGCGTCTTTATGCAAAGGATTTTGTTGCAATACTTTTTCGTAATAATAAACGGCTGGTGCAATTTTATTTAATTTATAATAAGCATTGGCCATATTAAAATACAAAGCATCAGACTCCAAGTTATGCTGTTCAATTTCTTGATATTTAGCTAAGGCTTCACTGTATTTTTCTTCTTGATACAACCGATTTCCTTCGGCAAACAAATCAGACGATTGTTGTGCGAATCCCATCCAAGTACTAAGACTTAGGAAGGCAATTAGGCAATATAGCTTTCCGTTCATCATGAGAGTTGTTTATCTATTTTTGCTAAAATTTCTTTGGCGTTGTAATACTCTTTTTCCATCATTACATTCGTGGTTGGCGTGTAGCGCGCGTAGTCACAATCGTCTAACACTTTAATGAAAGTTGTAATCAATTCATCGTCAACGGAACGGGCCTGTAGAAGTTCGGCAATTTTTTCTTTAGAAATTTCTGACGTTTCTACTTGTAAACTCGCTTTTAAATAATTGTGTAAGGCCTTTTCTAAGGCGATGTAAAACCCTTCTTTCTTACCTAACTGCTTCTTCGCCTCTGATAAATACTTTTTAGCTAATCGATCAGCTGCTCTGCGTTTATTTCCGACAATATCACCTGCTCGTTTGCGCTGTTGCTTTCCGATAAGCATACCTAATGGAATGGCAACTAACGGCAACAATAAAAGCCCGTAAAACAAGGTAGACCCATAAAATTTTGATGCGCTTCTCACCGGATTCAAACTCGTATTCGTACTGATAAAACGGATGTCTTTCGCCTGGCCAATCACATCCCGTTTCACAGAAGAAACAACGGTCGTTCCTGCTCCAGAAGACTTCCCTTCAGGCGCATTTAAAATCAGTTCATCCGACACAATGGTTTTGTAGTCATTGTCAGGCAAACTAAAGTAACTAAAACTCACTTTAGGTATCTTATATTTTCCTCGATATTGAGGTACTACTGTATAGGTCTTCTCAATACTTCCTTTAAAACCGCTTGAGGTAATTGACAAGTTCTCTTTGTACTCGGGTTCGTATTTCTCAAGACCTTCAGGTGTGGTTATGTCTGGCAATTCAATTAACTTTAAATTTCCTTTACCAGATAATTTAACCGAAATTTGTGCAGCTTCATCCGCTTTTAACTCTTCCTTATCTGAAGAAATTGCAAAGGAAAAGTCACCAACTGCCCCATTAAAATCAGCTGGTTTATTTTTAGCGGGTAACGGTTTTACATTAATAATTCGCTTACCCGTAGTAACATTGAGCTCTACACTTCGCTTTATTAAATTACCCCATAGATCCCGTTTCCCAATGGGAACACCAGCTTGTATTTCCATAGTCATCGGCTCTATGGTTAAGTTTCCAGATTTTTGAGGTATTAACACCGCTTTTTTAACTACAGCATAACGATAGTTTTTACCCTGGTAAGTTCCTGATTTTGGCTCCCACCGTTGGATGTCTATATTTTGGTTCCAAAACCCATTAAAGGAAGGAGATTCTATTTCACGCGGATTGCGCATGTCTACGTTATTCACATCTACATACAACTTATACACCACATAAATACTTTCCCCTACATAGGGATTTGTATTTGAAATTTCAGCCACAAGGTGAATGTTTTGGCTCGCAATATAATTCGGATCGTACGGGTCTTTAGGAATTTCAATAGCATCTGTAACAGTCACTTCAACGTTGGAAGATTTTAGCGTTTTACCTTTGTACTCTATGGTGGCAACTGGTATCTTTAACTTCCCTTTTTTAAGCGGCTGCATAGTATATGTATAACTTACCGTAAAAGATGTTTTTCCATTAAAATCGGAAAAACTCTGCCCCATCATAGGCCCCGCAACAATTCTAAAATCTTCGAGATTAGGTATATTAAAATTATCTGCCCCTTGCCTATTCATAGAATAGACAACTCGGATACGTTCATTGATTCCCATTCTCGTTTTACTGACCTCAGTTTTAAACGAAGCTTCTTGAGCAACCATAGAAGAAAACACGGTTAACATCATACACCATATGTAAAGCTGATTCTTTTTCATTTCCAGTTCACATTAAAATTTTCAATTTTCTCTCCTGTTATCATTCCTTTCTAGCAGTAACTACCAGTCTTTTTCTTGTTTTACTTTTTTCCCCTTGGCTTTTTGGGCATTTACTTTTTTCTGAGTTTTATTTTCTTCATTATTCATTGCCTCTAACAATTGCTGTACCTGCTGAGGTGATAATTTAGGTTGCTGTGGAGGTTTTTGGTCTTTATTTTTGTCTCCATTTTTATCTTGATCATCCTTGCCTTTTTCATCATCCTTCTGATCTCCCTTTTTATCCTTGTCTTTATCCTTATTTTCATCATCTTTCTTTTTGTCATCCTTATTTTGATCGTCCTTCTTATCCTGATCTTTCTTATCTTGTTCCTTCTTATCGTTTTTATCTTTATTTTTATCCTTGTCTTTGTTATTATCAGGTTTTTGCTTTTGCTGTTCCTTTTCAAGCAACTTTTGTGCAATAGCTAAATTATACCTTGTTTCATCGTCAGTAGGATTATTTCTCAAGGAATTTTTATATGCATCGACAGCCTTTTGATACTCCTTTTGTTTTAAATAACTGTTTCCTAAATTGTGAAAGGACTCTGCTTTGGTCAATTTGTCTTCTGTCGTTTTTACGACCAAATCGTACATTGGTACGGCTTCTTTATACCTATTTTGCTGATAAATAGCATTTCCCAAGTTATAACTGGCCTTTTCATAATTAGGATTCTCTTCTAACGCTTTTGTATACTGCTCTTCTGCCGCAGAATAATTCTCTTCATTGTAAAAATCGTTCCCTTCTCGGATTAATTTTTTTTCTGGAAGTTTTATCTCAACCTGCTCTTTTTTCTGTTCCTTTTCCTGCGCTTTTCCCTGCCCTTGAGCCACCACGGACAACGCACATAAAAAGATACATAGTACTACTATCTTCTTCATTTTATTCCTTTTTATTTTCATTAAAGAGATTCAATCGTTGAATCCACTTTGTCTTTTTGCTAAACATAAGTGCATCAAAAACTAAACATAAAATTCCAAAGCCCAAAAACCATTGAAATTGATCTTTAAAATCTGAAAATTGTTTCGTTTCAAACTCTTTTTTATCGGCCGCTAATAACAAATCATTGATATAGTCAACCGTACTTTTTGTGTCATTTCCCAATAAATATTCTCCGCCTCCATCTGAGGCAATTTTTTGCAAAGTTTGCCCGTTCAATTTCGTAATTACCACCTCACCTTTATTATCTTTTTTATATTCAACAAGTGTGCCATTTTCTTTAATGGGAATAGGCCCACCTTCAGGTTTTCCGACACCAATCGAGAATATTTTAATCCCTTCATTAGTCGCCGCATCTGATACAAATTTTTGATTCTCTTCATGGTCTTCACCGTCTGAAACTACAAACAAATATCGATTCGTCTGCTCGTCATCATCATAAAATGTCATCGCCAATTTTAAGGCTTCATTAATTGCAGTTCCTTGTGAAGAGACCATATCTGGATTCGCATTTTGTAAAAACATTTTTGCGGCGGCCTGATCTGTGGTAATTGGCAATAGTGGGTATGCACTTCCAGCGTACACAATTATCCCTACACGGTCACTTCCTAACTTATCAATAATTTTTGAAATAATCTGTTTTGCTTTCTCTAATCTGTTGGGGACAATATCTTCTGCCAACATACTTTTTGAAACATCTAAGGCAAAAACAATATCAACTCCTTCACGCTTAATCGTTTTCAACTTAGTTCCCATCTTTGGATTTACCAAGGCAATCACCAATAAAGTTAAGGCTAAAGCAACCATTATAGTTTTTAGCACCGATTTAAAGGTAGACGCTTCGGGGCTCAACTTTTCTAACAGTTTAGCCTCTGCAAATTTCTTCTGTTGATAGCGTTTCCATCCTGCTAACAGCAAATACGCCACCAATAATGCCGCTACTGCAAACAAGTAATAAAAATATGATTTCTCTTCTAACTGATACATTTTCTTTTCTTTAGAAATTCACCCGGATTTCATCAAATAAAACTTTTAAAAATCGTAAACCTCAAAGTCATTTCCAAAAGGATCATTAACCCGCCCAATAAAACTAACGGCCTGTACAACTCTTGATAATTATAATATTTAAATTCTTCTATATCTGTTTTTTCAAAGGTGTCAATTTCATCATAAATGGCTGATAATTTGTCATTATCTGTAGCTCTAAAATATTGACCTCCAGTTTCTTCAGCAATATATTTGAGTAAATCTTCATCAATAGTGACAGGTAGCCGTTTAAATACCAATTGTCCTCTACTCCCTTTTGCCACCGGAAATTCTGCCGTTCCATTGGTTCCTATACCAATGGTATATACCTTAATATCGAGTTCTTTAGCAAGTTCAGTTGCCATTTTAGGGTCAACAAATCCCGTCGTATTAACCCCATCTGTGAGCAAAATAATAACTTTACTCTCAGCTTTACTATCTTTTAATCTATTTACAGCAGATCCCAATCCCATTCCAATGGCCGTTCCTTCATCAATCCCACCCCACTTAAGTCCATCAATGGTATTGATCACAATGCGTTTATCACTGGTAATTGGAGTTTGTGTGTAGCTTTCTCCCGCATAAACTACAATACCAATCCGATCATTAGGGCGTTTACGCACAAAGTTTTCTGCCACATCTTTTAAGGCTTCCAACCGATTCGGTCTTAGATCTTTTGCCAACATACTTGCAGAGACGTCAATAGCCATTACAATATCAATTCCACGGGTAGTTTTCGTTTTTGTACTGACTTCAACATTTCGCGGTCGCGCCATTGCAAGAAGTAAAAAAGACAAGCCTAACAACCGTAAAACATATAAGATAGGTTTAGATTTTGCCCAAAATGATCTTTTTACAAAACCCGCAGTACTCCCAATACGCAAGCGAGCTGTATCTTTTTTGTTTATAAAAACATACCATATCGCTAAAAGCGGTATTAGCAAAAACCCCCACAAAAACTGTGGATCAGCCAATTCAAAATTATCCCACAATTTCATCGTCATTTTGTTCTTTAGGGTGCAACATCTCAATCACTTTTTCAGCATCACTTCGATGCAATTCAATTTCATTTGACAGTGGTTGATACTTTGCAAATTTAACTAAGTCAGACTCTTTTAATAAGCGTTCAAGCTTGCTTACTGCTTCATCACTCACCTTAATCGATCCACTATTTTTAAAATCTTCAATGGACCCAACCAATTCATCTGTAGTTGATTCAAGTGCAGGAATACTCAATTCGCGTTCAATAAAATTTCGAACAATATCTGACAATTCAGAATAGTATTGCTTCACTTTATTTTTTTGCCATAACTGTTTATGGTCTAATTCATGTAATCGACGTAAAGCCAATTCATAGGGAGGTATCCTCACTTCAATTTCTTCTGCCGTCTTCTTCTTACGGAAAATTAGATAGAGTATGGCCGCTAATAATAATACCCCTCCAATAATCCACCATAAATATTCCATTAAAAAATCACGAAAAGAAAAAGGCTCTTCTTGCACCCCTTTAATTGGAAACATAGGTTGAGCTATGGTGTCAATAGCTACCGTAGAAACGTCTATTTTCACCGGATCAGTAAATTGAGCCTGACTCCAAATTCGAACTTCCTGTGATGGAATCGTATAACTACCACTATCAAAACTGGTCAATAGATACCGTTTTATCAAGCGATTTTTGAGGGTATCAATGTCAAAATCTTCAACGACTTCTATTTTCCCTAAGCTGTCTAGTTTCAGTTCATCGAAAATCACCCCTTTTTCCGTATTGTCAACAGAAATTTCAAAGTGGATTTGTTCCCCAATTCTAATCTTGGTTGTATCTGCCTTTGCAGTTACCTTAGGTGATTCCTGTGCAGAAATTACACCAACAACAAATAAAAATAAGTACCGTAATTGTTTTATCATTTTGCTCCTCTCTGCTTAAAATATCCTAACAATTTTTTCACATAACTCTCATCAATCCTCGTATTTATCACCCCAGATCCACTTTTTCTAAAGGTGGTTTCAAAATAATCAACCGATTTTAAATAATGCGCTCGATATTGTTTTTTTGTCGACTTTGAACTGGTATTTACCAGCACTGTCCGACCTGATTCCGCATCCTGAAAGTGTACCATTCCTAAAGATGGTAATGTTTCTTCATAGCGATCATATACGCGAATTCCCGTTACATCGTGTTTTCTTCCAACAATTTTTAACGCGTGGTCATAATCGTCATCCATAAAATCTGAAAGCAAAAAAATTATGGCCTTTTTCTTCATCACATTTGACAAGTATTTTAATGCCAAACTAATGTCTGTTTTTTTACTTTTTGGCCGAAATTCTATAAGTTCTCGAATAATCCTCAACACATGGGATCTTCCTTTTTTGGGAGGAATAAATAATTCTATCTCATCGGAAAAAAGTAAGAGACCGACCTTATCGTTATTTTGAATAGCGGAAAATGCCAACGTAGCACTAATTTCAGTGATCGTTTCTGTTTTAAATTGGGTTGTTGTTCCAAATAATTCGGAGGCACTCACATCAACCATTAACATCATGGTTAACTCGCGTTCCTCTTCAAAAACTTTAATATATGGTTCATTATACCTCGCAGTAACATTCCAATCAATAGATCGAATATCATCCCCATATTGATACTGTCGAACTTCAGAAAACGTCATACCCCGTCCTTTGAAAGAACTGTGATATTCACCAGAAAATACATGATCAGACAGGCGTCTGGTCTTAATTTCTACTTTCCGAACTTTTTTAAATATTTCTTTTGTATCCACTTTTATCGTCCTGTGTCTTCAACTGCCATTAAATACCGACAACCATATAACACTTTGTTTATTATTTAAAATCAGCAATATAAATCTCAATGGTCTAAATTTCCTACACTAAGTAGGTTTAAATAAAAAATTACCATTCAAAATTTTTATTGAACAATTCACAAAAATTTGGTCAATTTTGGAGATTATGACTGTAATTAATCACCTCATTTAAGGCACTTCAATTTCATTTACAATTTTATTAATTACATCCTTAGAAGTAATATTTTCAGCCTCCGCTTCATAAGTAACCCCAATACGATGCCTTAATACATCGTGTACAACAGCTCTAACATCTTCAGGAATTACATATCCTCTACGCTTGATAAATGCATAACATTTTGAAGCCATGGCTAAATTTATACTTCCTCTTGGAGAAGCACCATAACTTATTAATGGCTGTAATTCATTAAGTCTATATTCCTCAGGGTTTCTCGTGGCAAAAACGATGTCTAAAATATATTTTTCAATTTTTTCATCCATATAAACCATCCGTACCGATTCCCTAGCTGTTACGATCTCTTTTAAACTAACAACTGGGTTAATTTTTTCAAAATTACCTTTGAGATTATTACGCATAATCAACTGCTCCTCATTAATTTTAGGATAATCAATGACTGTTTTTAACATAAATCTATCAACCTGTGCTTCAGGCAGTGGATATGTACCCTCTTGCTCTATCGGGTTTTGCGTTGCCATAACTAAAAATGGCTCAGGTAATTTAAAGGATGTGTCTCCAATGGTAACTTGGTGTTCTTGCATCGCTTCCAACAAAGCAGACTGTACTTTTGCAGGAGCTCTATTTATCTCATCAGCTAAAACAAAATTAGCGAAAATGGGACCTTTTTTTATTGAAAAATCATTCTCCTTCATATTAAAAATCATCGTCCCAACCACATCGGCCGGTAAGAGGTCGGGGGTAAACTGAACCCTACTAAAAGAACCTTGCACGGCTTGCGCCAAAGAATTAATTGCTAAGGTTTTTGCCAACCCAGGAACCCCTTCTAACAAGATATGCCCATTACCAAGTAAGCCAATTAACAGTCGTTCAAGCATATGCTTCTGTCCAACGATTACTTTATTCATTTCTAATGAAAGCAAATCGATAAAAGCACTCTCCTTTTCTACTTTTTCATTGATGGCTCTAATATCAACTCCAGCATTTTGTAATTCCATGTGTTTAAAAAATATTTAGGTGAAAATTTTCATGTTTAGAGATAACAAACTTAGGGCTTAAGCCTACTTGTCGCTGTTAAAATTTGGTTAAAAGTAATTTCGTGCAAATTGAAAATCCCATTTAAATTGTATAGAAATTTCATACTTCACAAAATAAATAACAATCAATACTGTTCCTTCTGATTCGGAAAATCTCCTGATTTCACATCCTGACTATATTGCATAAATGCGTCTGTCATTTCATGATATAAATCGAGGTAACGTCTGAGGAATCTCGGACTAAACTCATGTGTCATACCAACCATATCATGTGTTACCAACACTTGACCATCAACTCCTCCCCCTGCACCTATTCCAATTATAGGGATACTTAAGCTGTTCGCTACTTCTGATGCTAATTTAGCCGGAACTTTTTCTAAAACAATAGCAAAGCACCCTAATTCTTGTAATAAATGTGCGTCTTCCTTCAATTTTTTTGCTTCTTCTTCTTCTTTAGCCCGCACGGTATACGTTCCGAACTTATAAATAGACTGCGGAGTAAGACCTAGGTGCCCCATCACGGGTATTCCTGCTGTTAAAATACGGGTTATAGACTCTCCAATTTCTTTACCTCCTTCGAGTTTAACCGCATGTGCTCCAGATTCTTTCATGATTTTTATCGCCGAATCAAGTGCACTTCTCGAGTTACCTTGGTAGGTTCCAAAGGGTAAATCCACCACGACCAAACTACGTTCAATACCGCGAACTACAGACGATGCATGGTAAATCATTTGATCTAATGTTATCGGAAGCGTTGTTTCGTGTCCAGCCATCACATTAGAAGCTGAATCTCCTACTAAAATAACATCAATTCCAGCATTATCAACAATCTTGGCCATGGTATAATCATACGCGGTCAACATAGAGATTTTTTCACCGTTGTTTTTCATTTCCACTAACGTTTGTGTGGTTACTCTTTTATATCTTTTTTTTGCTGTAGACATTGTCCTTGTAATTTTATTGTTAAGGTGTTGGTTGTCCAACATTTGTTTTAATTTCTTTTTCTAAATCGAGAAGAAGCGGGAAAATTAGTGGTGCCACGTTTTTTACTCGATCAAATAAAACTGAATTTTTAAGCGTATCTTCCTTTAATAAATTCATTTTTTTATTGACACTTTGAAACAAAATCAACAGTACACTTAAAATCATACCGTATTTTAACAAACCGAAAAGTGCGCCTACTATTTTATTGAATAAACCCAAAGCAACCGCCTCTATCAGTTTCGTTAAAAGTTTACCTGCTAAAAAAACGACAACTAAAGCTAAGGCAAATGCAATTGCATAAGCCATAACTCTGATTACTTGTGAAGACCATTCAACACTCGTTTCGAGAAAGTTAGCTATGTTTGGCGAAAATTTTATTGCGACTACAATTCCTAATAAAACTGCAATCAATGAAATCACTTCAAGAATAAACCCTTTCATGAACCCTCTGACAAGTCCAAAAATGAGTCCCGCCGCAATAATAACGTCTAACATATTCATAAGCTACAAATATAAACTTTCAAGGCTTAAAACCTAACTTATTCAACTTCTTGAACTACAATATCAGATCCGATATAAACTAACAAGCATTTATTCACAACATACCCCAGCTTTTCAATATAAGACCTGTACTGCCGCAACTGCCGTTGATGAGAAACATCTGGTTTCCCCGTTTTATAGTCTAAAATTCCCACGGTTTGGTCTGGAAATATAACCCATCGATCTGGAATGACTATTTTTCCTTCTGCATTTAGAAGCTCTCGTTCTGTAAAAACAACCACTTCTTTAGCAAAATACGATTTGAGCTGTTCGTGTTCAACAATTCTTTTTAAACGTCTTAATACCTCTTCTTTTTGTTCATTTTTTATTTTTCCTTGAAGGAGAAACAAACGTGTTATTCGTTCAACATCTTCATCGCGTATTACTTTTGACAACATCTCGTGAAGTAGTGATCCATAGGCTATTGCTCCATCGTTCAACCCCTCAAGCCAGGATAATTGCTCTGCAATAGCAATTTGATGATTTTCCCAATCTGTGCTATTAATTCGTGTCAAATAATGGTGATCTTTCTGTGTTTTTTGTGGTATTGAAATTCGCGTTGGAATTCCAAATTGAAAATCTGTAGATGCCTCATTCCACTTTCCTTGTTCTTTGAGAAATTGAATTAAAAATTGCGATGAAGTTTTTAATTCCTTATCCGTTTCTTTTAATTCTCCAATGATATAGAGTTGCTCAATGGCTCTTGTAAAAGTAACATACCATAAATTAATGACATCAAACTCTTTTTCATTGTAATAATCTCTAAAAAATTTCTCGCCAACCTCACCGCTTTGTTCCAGTTCCTTACTCATTGGAATTAGTAAATCATCAAACGGATAATCGTTAAACTCTTCATGTACTGGAAACCATTCTTGATCAGAATTAACCTCATCTATACTTAAATCGTAAGGATAAATAACTACTTGAAACTCTAAGCCCTTAGATTTGTGAATGGTCATAATTTGCACCGCATCTAAGTTGTCAGGAACTATAATACTGAGTTTTTCCTTTTTAGCATCCCAGTCCTGTAAAAACTCAGATAATACATTCGCTTTTTTTTGACTGTACTGAAAAACTTCCTCGAGAAAGTACAATATATATGCATCAGGTTCACGATCTAATCCAAAGCTACGTAGTATGTATTCAACCCCATCAAACAAGGATAGCTGTTTGAATTTACCTAAATCAAACCGAATGTTAAAATCGCCTAGACTTTCAAAAACCTCCCAAATTTCCATAGAAATAAATCGCGATACGCACAGGCTCCACGACGTTTGCATATCACTTTGTTTAAGTAAATAACTCAAGACATCAAAGAGCATATTTTTATCATTCGGGTTATTTATATAACTCAACAAATCAATTAAAAAGGATATTTTTTCAGAGTTTTTTAGCAGCAGAGTTTCTGAACTAACAATGTCAATTTTTTTGGAAGCTAAATAATCCGCAATAAGAATTCCGTGCTTTTTCTTGCGAACTAAAACACAAATTTCTTTTGGACTAAACTGTGTTAAACATTGTTCAATTTGCTGATAAACACGCTGAGCATAAGCTAAATCTCTTTCTTCTCCTTTTAATCCCTTCTCTATAAAAGACACCTGTACAAATCCGCCAACCTTATCAGTACGCCGCTGCTGATTTTCATCTAAGTACAACTGTTGATATGTTGGCTTATTAAAAAATGAAGAGAGAAATTGAAAAAAGGTATTGTTAAACTGAATTACCTCGCTATAACTGCGGTAATTCGTTTCTAAAGCCACCACTTCTTTTTGATTATGAAACGGATTGTGTAGCAATGTATCTCCTTTTTGAGTCAATTTCAAAAACTGCTCTGGTTCACTACCTCGCCAACGATAAATCGATTGTTTTGCATCACCAACCAAGAGTAACGAAGAATTTTCCTGCGATAAGGCATTGTGTATTAGTGGCACTAAATTTACCCATTGTAAAATGGATGTATCCTGCATCTCATCGATAAAAAAATGTTTAAACTTATCTCCAAGTCGCTCATATATGTACGCTGCTGGCTGCTCTTGTAAATTTCGACTAATAATCCCATTAAACTCGGCGTTTAAATATACATTTCGTTCTTCTTTAACAAGGTCTAAAGCCGTTTTTAATTTTGCCAATACCGCCAAGGGAATAATGTTCTTTAAAAACAAATCATTTAATATGTACTGTCCGTAGACTTCCATATAATATTCTTTTGACGCGTTGTAGATGGATTTTAATTCATCAATTACTCCATCAATAGCCTGTTTATCGGCTGGCGTTGCCTTGCCTGAGTAAAAGTGACGATTCTCTTCAACACTTTTATTTAAGCGACCTTCAAACAACAATTTGTCGAGCCGACCCTCGACTAATTTCACAAAGTGTTTAGGCAAATCTGAATAAAAAAAAGCTGTATGTGGAATACCTTCACGCTGAATAATATCCAAGGCTTTTTCTCCAAATTCTTTAAAGCGATTTTTGATCGTCTGCTGCTTTTTTTTCAGCCTTACTTTAAATGCTAAAAAATCATCAATAGGTCTGTTTTGAATCTTTGCCACATAGTCGGCATCATTATCTTTTAACAAAAGAAAAGCAATTTCTTTTAACTCTCTACTAATATCCCATGACTTATCTTCATCAATTTTCTGTAGAGAGAAGTCAATGAGCAAAGACGTTAGCTTCTGATCGATCCCAATTTGAGAAATCAATTGTTCTACGGCTTCATTCAGTAAACTTGCCGCATCCATCTCTACATCAAAATTCAAAGAGAGCCCTAAATCAAAAGCAAAACTTCGTATCAATCGGTAGGTAAAACTATCTAAAGTACTTATCGAAAAGGCGGAATAATTCTGTAAAATTGCTTTTAAAGTTCTACGTGCTCGTGCACTAATTTCTATAGGAGATAAGTGAAGTTCCTCAACCAAAAGAGGCATCATTTCATGGGAGCTATCAGCCTCCTTTAATTCATCTAAAGCTGAAATAATTCGCTCCTTCATTTCAGCAGCTGCCTTATTGGTAAAAGTCACTGCTAAAATATATTTAAAATAAGATGGATCGGTAGACCCTAGAACAATAGCCAAATACGATTTTACTAGGGTAAACGTTTTACCACTTCCCGCGGAAGCATTATACACTGTAAAGGTTGAGGAATTGTGCACGCTAAAATTTTCATTAAAAGTATAGAAAATTGAGCTAATGACAATGGGTCATTATAAAACTCAAATGACAAATCACACACAAAATTCAAAAAACAAATTCCAATACTCAATGGTGTACGTCCCTGATATAGGTTGACTGATTGACAATATACATAAATGCGAATCATTGAACCCTCAAGGGGACAGCATAGCAGAGTTAAAAATCAAGTTTTAGGACTCCAGAGGTAGACGCCCCATTTTTGTAGCGGTTTTGATTATTAAATAATAAACAACCAAAAATTTCCAATATCAATCTTTAATCATCCTCTTTGCACTAATTCCTATCCTCTAAACAAAAAGAAATCTTCTTTAATGGCTTCAATTTCTGTAGGATCATTACTTATAATATAATTAATTGCCTTTTCTGTGAATATCCGTCCCTTTTCTGTAAGCGAAATAATGTCTTCGTCAATCGTAACCATATTATTTTTTAATGCGAGATCAACCACAAATTTAGCGCGAACTTTTCGCCAATTAATATGCTCATTTAAATGATTGATATGACGTTCTTCAATTTCACTATGGTTATTCAAATGCAATAAAAACGTAAGTAACGACACTTCTATACGCTGTTGCTTATTTCGATAAAGCACCGCAATTAACCCTTTCCCTGGAGCAATTAAATACACGAGTAAAAATAACAAACCTAGTATCGTAGTCATACTTCCTGAAATAGATGCGTCTAAATAGTGCGCCAACCAATAGCCCACAATAGCCGAGAATACACCGAAAATCATTGCCAAACCAAGCATTTTCTTTAAATCAGTTGTTAGCAAATAGGCGGTTGCTGCCGGTGCAATCATAAGCGCTACTACCAGGATGGCACCAACAGCATCAAAAGCCCCAACTGTTGTAACGGATGCTACACTCATCAATCCATAGTGGATAATAGCCGGTGAAAACCCTAGGGTTGTTGCAAGACCCTTATCAAAAGTGCTGATTTTCAGCTCTTTAAAAAAAGCGATCAACAAACCAATGGTACTACTTAAAATAATCCCTATTACCCATAGTGATTTGGGGCCTAAATCGACATCCCCAACCATCATCCTATCAAAAGGTGTAAAAGCTAATTCGCCCAATAAGACAACATCAATATCCAAGTGCACATCATTGGCATTCTTTGCAATTAAGATAACACCAATACTAAACATTGTTGGAAAAACTAATCCAATTGCCGTATCTTCTTTAACTAAGTTTGTCTTTTGAATATATTCTACCAAAATTACCGTAACAACCCCCGATAAAGCAGCCATAACAATTAACCATGGAGAACTTAAATCTTGGGTAATAAAAAACCCTAAAACGAGCCCTGGAAGTATAGAATGGCTAATTGCATCTGAAATCAATGCCATTTTTCTAAGAACCAAAAATGTTCCTGGTATGGCACAAGCTATCGCAACTAAACTCGCAATTAATTGTATTTCTATCTGCGCACTACTCATGAGTCTCTACCATTTGTTGATTGTACATGTTCTCGGCAAATTCATACCCCTTTTCAGTCATTGCCCATTGTTGACCCTCCACCGTAATGTAATTTTTATGCTCTAATTGTTGTAGTGTTTTTTTAGTAAATCCTTGAAAGTTATTTAGAATTTTAATGGTGTGGGGATGCGATTTATTGTGGTGATTTTTCGCAATGTCATACATAAATGTTAAAGTTTTATGTAGCTCTAAATCTTTCCGATTCTGAATAAGTCTCAGCTGCTTAAACAACAAGCCCCTCGAGGGTGAAAAGATAAAGGATATCAATACAAATACCCCGGCAATTAAGACAATTACGGGTCCTGTAGACAAATTTGCTTGACTAGAACTGATGGCAGTACCCAGCACCCCAGATAAAGACCCAAACATCGCCGCCAACATGACCATAACTCTTAAACTGTTCGTCCATTGTCTAGCCGCCGCCGCTGGAGCTAATAACAACGCACTCATTAAAACCACCCCTACAGTTTGTAACCCCATAACAATGGCCAAAACGATAAATGAAGTGATTAGAATATCCAGAAACTTCGTATTAAAACCCAAGGTTTTTGTAAAATCAGGATCAAAGAGTAGAAGCTTAAACTCCTTCCAAAATAAAAGTAACACAATGATACAAACAAAGGTAATGATAGCCATAAACCAAACATCGCTCACCAATAAAGTTGCCGCTTGACCAAATAAAAACTTATCCAATCCTGACTGATTTGCATCCGGAAGCTTTTGAATATAAGTCAATAATAACATTCCAAAGCCAAAAAAAGTTGACAGGATTAAGCCAAGGGCCGTATCCGATTTCAAATGCGTATTTCTCGTAATTCCACGTATCCAAAAGGCACCGATAAGGCCGCTGACCAAGGCACCTATTAATAAAACATTAGAATCTTTGGTTCCTGTAATCAAAAAAGCAATTGCAATCCCTGGTAATGCGGCGTGCGATATTGCATCCCCTAAAAGACTTTGCTTTTTCAGCACTGCAAAACTACCGAGCATTCCACAGATTGCCCCTAATATGGCCGTGCCTAAGGTAATTGTCCTTAAGGTATAATCGGTAAAAACTAACTCTATATATTTTAAAATATCGATGTGTTTAAATTTTAAATTAATACTCGTAATCTCCCTAAAATAACCACACAACTAGGGTTATTTTTGCACAGAAACCTTGTAATTAATCCCGTAGGTTTTGGTCAAATTATCATCATTAAAAATATCTTTTACGGGTCCGGTAGCTATTTTTTTTACATTCAAAAAGGTCACCCAATCAAAATATTCAGGGACGGTTTGTAAATCGTGATGAACCACAATTACCGTTTTTCCTTTTTTTCTCAATTCTTTTAAAATATTGATAATGGCAATTTCAGTAGTCGCATCAACCCCTTGAAAAGGTTCGTCCATAAAATAAATAGATGCGTCTTGAACTAAGGCTCTCGCTAAAAAGACACGTTGTTGTTGGCCTCCTGAAAGTTGACTAATTTGTCGGTCTTTGAACGCCAACATACCTACTTTTTCAAGCGCTTCCAAGGCGGCTTTTTTCTCTTTTCTTCCCGGTCGCTTAATCCACCCCAAACTACCATACGTACCCATGGTCACCACATCCACGGCCGTTGTTGGAAAATCCCAATCAACACTCCCCTTTTGCGGAACATAGGCCACTAATTTACGCTGTTTATCATAAGGCTTTCCATATATCTGAACACTTCCCGCAATAGGGTCTAAAATGCCAAGTATCGCTTTTATTAAGGTTGACTTCCCTGCGCCATTTGGTCCAACAATAGCCATTAAAACACCTTCTGGAATAGCCAAATCTATATCCCACAAAACCGGTTTATAATTATAGGCTACGGTCAAATCATCAACGGCAACCGCTAATTTTTGGTTTGGATTTTTCATTGTAAAGCTTCTACGATGGTTTTAACATTATATTTATACATCCCCAAATAAGTACCTTCAACAGTACCGGCACTTCCAAGCGCATCTGAATACAATGTACCCCCTATTTTTACTTCATATCCTTTCGATTTTACGGAAGCCTGCAGTGCTTCAACCGTTCTTTTAGGAACTGAACTCTCCACAAAAATTGCTTTTACCTTATGTTCAATTATGAAATTCGCCATCTTCTGTACATCCTGAACACCTGCTTCAGTGGCTGTTGACAGCCCTTGCAAACCCACTACGTTAAAATTAAAATCTTTCCCAAAATAATTAAACGCATCGTGAGCCGTGACCAAAATTCGCTGGTCATCAGGCAAAACAGCCAACGTAGTTTCTATATTTTCTCGAAGTTCTTTTAATTGTGTTAGATAAACATGCGCGTTATCAACATACACTGAAGCATGTAAAGAATCTACCTTTGCCAACTGACTCGCAACATAAGTCGTTATTTTCTCCCAATTGGCTATACTAAACCAAATATGTGGATCGTAATTTGAGGCAAAATATTCTGAACCTATAAGTACCGATGGATCTAAAGCATCCGAGACGGCAATAATATGCTTTTCCTGCTTCGTCATTTGTTCAAATACATCGGCTAATTTTCCTTCTAAATGCAAACCATTATAAATAATTACATCAGCATTGTACAACTTACTTACATCCCCTTCACTTGCTTTGTACAAATGCGGATCAACTCCTGCCCCCATTAAACCTTGCACATCGACAAAATCACCACCAATGTTTTTTACCAAATCAGTAATCATGGTTGTGGTAGTAACTACCTGTAGTTTTTCATTCAACACCTTCTCCTTGCCCTTGCAACTACATAGTACAATAGCCAAATAAACAAATAAACTAGTTCTTATAATCACACTTTTGAGTCTCATTTTCTTCATCGTTCTTTTACTAATAAATTTTTTGCTACTGCCTCAGTTATACTTAGTAGTTGATTGTTTAACTCAATCTCCATAGATCGATCAAATGGTTCGATACTAATCACCTTAATTTTTTTTCCTAACGAAATATTTTTCTTATTCAAATACTTCAAAAAATCATCCGAACTATCTTTTAAACCTAACAAAACACTCTCTTCCTTTTCCTCCAATGTAGCTAATGGAATTTGCTTAACTTCAATGATATTTCCAAATTTATCAGGAATGGGATCACCATGAGGATCTACACTGGGATAATCGAGAAAAGACGCTAGTTTTTCTGTTAATTTTTCCGACTGAATATGTTCAAGCTGTTCGGCAATATCATGAACTTCATCCCAAGAAAAATGAAGCTTATCAACTAAAAAGCACTCCCATAAACGATGTTTACGAACAATACGCGCGGCCATTTTCTTTCCGTTTGGACTCAATTTCACACCGCGATACTTTTCATAGACCAACAAATCTTTTTCTGCTAATCGCTTAATCATATCGGTCACTGACGATGCTTTTGTCTCAAGCTGCTCTGCTATCAAATTAGTACTTACCCGCTTTTTTGCTCCTATTTCTAAAGCGTAAATAGTTTTGATATAATTTTCTTCCGTTGGACTTAACACAATATATTTTTTTACAAATGTAAATATTTTTTTAGACAGACCTAAAAATAATCTTTTATAATTTTCTATTGCCTATATTTGACTGTACTAATTACGTGTCACATGCTCAAACTCCAGAAAGATAAATTTAGCATCCCCGATAAGGTAACTTATTTAAACGGAGCCTTTATGTCTCCTCAACTGAAATCTGTTGAAAAAGCAGGCATCGCTGCGGTAAAACGAAAGTCGCACCCCTATTTAATAGGCGCTAAAGACTTTTTTAAAGAAGCCAAAGCCTTACGCGTTTTACTCGCTTCGTTTTTGTCCGTTGAAAACCCTTTAGACATCGCCCTTATCCCGTCGGTATCCTATGGTATAGCAAGCATTGCTAACAATGTTCGATTACAACAAGGAGATGAAATACTCTTGCTAGATGCACAATTTCCGAGCAATGTATATGCTTGGCAAAAAGTAGCCAAAAAATCAGGAGCCTCCATAACCGTAATTAAATCCCCACCAATAACCAAAGGTAGAGGAAGGATCTGGAACGAATCCATTCTTCAAGCGATTAATGCTAAAACAGCTGTTATTAGTCTTCCTCAATGTCATTGGGCTGATGGTACACTTTTTGACTTAAAAACGATTCGAGCTAAAACCAATGCGGTGGGAGCATTGATGGTTATTGACGGATCACAAAGTATAGGCGCATTACCTTTTTCAATTTCCGAACTAAAACCAGACGCAGTGGTGTCAGTTGGCTACAAATGGCTCTTAGGGCCTTATGGCCTCGGATTTGCCTATATGGGCGATTATTTTAATGATGGAGAACCGATTGAGAACAATTGGATTAATCGAGCTGAAAGTGAGGATTTTAGTCAACTCGTAAATTACAATACACAATATCAACCCAGAGCGGGCCGATACAATATGGGTGAATACAGTAACTTTAATTTGGTTCCGATGTTGACCGAGAGCATAAAACAACTCACGCTATGGACCCCAGAAAAGATTCAGTCGTATTGCCATCACATTTCTGCTAAGGCAGTTGACCAATTGAAAAATGCTGGATGTTTTATTGAAGACGATAACTACAGAGCAAAACACCTCTTTGGGGTTTATTTTCCCAAACACCTTGACATCCCGTCATTAAAATCGGCACTACATAATGAAAACATTTTTGTTTCGTTTCGAGGTGATGCTGTAAGAGTTTCTCCTAATGTTTATAATACTACAGCAGATTTTAACAAATTCACAAGTCTCTTTTTATCAAACCAACGGTCATCTCATTGATTTTTCAATAAATCCATAAACACTGTACTTGATTATAATTTACAAAATAGACTTTTCTTTACGTTCGGCGGCGTTTCCCTTGGATTTCTCCTGTAGCATATACCATTCGCATTGAATCAACATTATTCTAATACGCCCTAAGTACTGTACAAATCTGACACTGCATTTACATTCGTTTATCAACGATTGTTAAATCGCCAAAAATTGAATTAAAATTGGAATAATTACCCCTATATTTGCCGAAATTTCCGACAATTGGACAAACAAGCCATTGTTAAATTACTTGAGCAATCCTCAAAAGTTAAGCAACTTGTACAAGGATTACAAAACGACAAGCAAAAGCTCTCTATAGGGCATTTGGCTGGATCATCATTGTCTTTTGTTATAGCAGCCGTATTTAAAGCCGTAGAAAAACCTTTCTTAATCATTCTCGATGACAAAGAAGAAGCGGCCCATGTACTCAATGATTTGGAACAACTTCTTGGTGAAAGCAATGTCTTGTTTTATCCTGGCTCCTATCGACGCCCATACGATCCAGAGGCTACAGGCGGTATCGACAATGTAAACATCCTCTTACGTTCTGAGGTGTTAAATCGCATCAACTCACGAAAAAAACCAGCCGTAATTGTCACGTATCCTGCGGCATTATTCGAAAAAGTAGTTACCAAAAGTGAATTGGATCGGCATACCTTAAAAGTTGCCATTAACGACAAATTATCCCTCGACTTTGTCAATGAAATGCTATTTGAATACCACTTCAAACGCGTTGATTTCGTCACAGAACCTGGTGAATTTGCGGTTCGAGGGGGGATTGTAGATGTATTTTCTTTTTCGCATGATGAACCCTACCGAATCGAATTTTTTGGCGACGAAATCGATAGTATTCGCACGTTCGACATTGAAACTCAATTATCTACTGAAAAAGTTACCAGAATCAACATTATGCCCAATGTTGAAAACAAAAAACTTCAAGAAAAGAGAGAGAGTTTCATTAAATATTTGTCCATTCACACCTGTATTTTCCTGAAAAACCAAGCCAATCTAGCCGGCACCTTAGATCAACTATTTGAAAAGGCTAAGGTAACTTATGGCGAACTAAAAGATGGAATTCCGCTCGGTTCCCCTGACGCTCTATTTTGCGATGGCCAAACCATCAATCAACATATGGAAAACTATCGATTGGTAGAAGTCAACAACCGTCAACATCTCTTTAAAAATGAGATTGTTTTTCGCACAAAACCACAACCCTCCTTTAATAAACAGTTCGATTTACTCATAAACAATTTAAACGAAAATACGACACAAAACATTCACAACTACCTATTTTGTGCCACTGAAAAACAAGCGGAACGCTTTGCTTCCATTTTTGCCGATATCGACGCAAAAGTTACTTATGAAACAATCGTATTTCCTATTTACGAAGGATTTATTGATTTCGATTTAAATATCGCTTGTTACACAGATCATCAAATTTTTGATAGATACCACAAGTTCCGCTTAAAAACAGGCTATGTCAAAAAACAAGCCATTACACTTAAAGAATTAAACAGTCTTGAAATAGGGGATTATGTTACCCATATTGATCACGGAATAGGCAAATTTGGCGGCCTACAAAAAATTGATGTTGAAGGCAAAAAACAAGAAGCTATCAAGCTCATTTATGGCGATCGCGATGTACTCTATATCAGCATCCACTCCCTGCATAAAATCTCAAAATTTAACGGAAAAGACGGGAAGACTCCTAAATTGTTCAAGTTAGGCTCTGGGGCATGGAAAAAACTAAAACAAAAAACTAAAACTAGGGTAAAACAAATTGCCTACGATTTAATTCAATTATACGCAAAGCGTAAAATGCAAAAAGGATTTGCATTTAAACCAGATACATTTATGCAATTGGAACTCGAATCAAGTTTTATGTATGAAGATACCCCAGATCAATTGGCCGCCACACAGGACGTTAAATTTGACATGGAAAAAGAACAACCCATGGATCGATTAATCTGTGGAGATGTTGGGTTTGGGAAAACTGAAGTAGCTATTCGTGCAGCATTCAAGGCCGTTGATAATGGAAAACAAGTCGCCATTCTAGTTCCCACCACTATTCTAGCATTTCAACATTACCGTACATTTAAAGAACGCCTTAAAGATTTTCCAGTAACCATCGATTACCTCAACCGATTTCGCACAACAAAACAGCGAAATGAAGTTATCGATCAATTAGCCTCAGGTAATATTGATATCATAATAGGCACCCATCAACTGACAAACAAAGCCATAAAATTTAGAGATTTAGGGCTATTGATTGTCGATGAAGAACAAAAGTTTGGAGTTGCTGTAAAAGACAAACTCAAAACAATTAAAGCAAATGTTGATACGCTTACCTTAACCGCAACCCCAATCCCCAGAACCTTACAATTTTCGTTGATGGCGGCACGAGATTTATCGGTAATCAACACCCCACCTCCAAATAGACACCCTATTGAAAGCCACGTGATTCGTTTTAATGAAGAAACCATCCGCGACGCAGTTCAATATGAAATCTCTCGTGGAGGCCAAATCTTTTTTATCCACAATCGAATTGAAAACATCAAGGAGGTAGCTGGTTTGTTGCAACGGTTATTACCTGACGCAAGAATTGGTATCGGGCACGGACAAATGGAAGGAAAAAAACTCGAAGCACTCATGATGTCTTTCATGAACAATGAATTTGATGTATTGGTATCTACCACCATTATAGAAAGTGGATTGGATGTGCCCAACGCCAATACAATTTTCATAAACAACGCCAATAATTTTGGACTTTCAGATTTACATCAAATGCGCGGACGTGTAGGTCGTTCTAATAAAAAAGCTTTTTGTTATTTTATTACCCCTCCATACCACATGATGACTAGTGATGCAAGAAAACGAATAGAAGCTTTAGAGCTTTTCTCTGACTTAGGAAGTGGACTAAACATCGCCATGAAGGATTTGGAAATTCGCGGTGCAGGAGACTTGTTAGGAGGTGAACAAAGTGGCTTTATTAATGACATCGGTTTTGACACCTATCAAAAAATATTAAGTGAAGCCATTGAAGAATTAAAGGAAAAAGAGTTCAAAGGTCTGTACAAAGAAGATGCTAAAAAACCGAAAATCTATGTCAAAGAAATCCAAATAGATACTGATTTTGAATTGCTCTTTCCAGATGACTATATCAACGCTATCAAAGAACGCCTCAGCTTATATGAACAACTAGGAAAATTAACTACAGAAAAGGAATTAAAGAAATTTAAACTTTCTTTGATTGATCGCTTTGGCCCTTTACCCAAACCAGCCAAAGACCTACTGATGAGTATTCGCATAAAATGGCTTGCAAAGGATTTAGGCTTTGAACGATTGATTTTGAAAAGAAATAAAATGATTGGCTATTTTATTTCTGACAAAACCTCTACCTATTACCAAACTCCTACGTTTTCAAGAGTGCTTAAGTTTGTGCAAGAAAATCCAGCCGATTGTAGTATGAAAGAAAAAGAAACTAAAAATGGCTTGCGCTTATTACTTTCGTTTGATCAAATTAACTCGGTTGAAAAAGCGATAGAGCAACTCGAAAAAATATAATCTGAATCTAAAAACGCTTTGACGTTCCTCTTTACGTTATACTAAACGTTCCGTAAGCACCAAGAACTCCTCTGAAATATCAGTCACCCTTGAACTCCAAAACCTTTCATATAAACAACATCAAACCCAGTTTCAGATCGGTTTTTAGTGAAAATTGTTCTTGATCATAATTCCAATGCAAAGGGGAAAATATACTACCTTTGTTCTGTAAAATTTAAACTAAAAATTCATGAAAAAGATTGTTTCATTGTTGCTATTTGTAATGAGTTTAGGAGCTTTCTCCCAACATACACTTAAAGGCACAATGGATCCTCCAGGAAATTTTAACTGGATCATGCTCTACCAATTGCAAGGAGCCAAACAAGAATATGTGGCCAATGCCGATATTACAGAAGGACGATTTGCTTTTAAACTGGCAGACTCGTTACAAACCGGTGTGTATCGCTTAATTTATGATTTAAACCAAAATCTTTTTGTAGATGTTATCTACAACAAAGAAGATATTGCTTTTACGTTTAATCCAAATTTCCCACAGAACTCAATTTCATTCCAACAATCTGAAGAAAATAAAATCTATCAACGCTATTTAAATACAATTGAACAACCTCAGTCTAAATTAGACTCACTACAAGTGGTATATTTTAGCGCAGATTCAGCAAATAAAAAAAATATTCAAAAACTATACGCAGCATATTATGCTGAATTGATGGAAGTTCAACAAACAAATGAAGTTGCTGCAAAAGGAACCTTAGCCGAACATTTTATCAAGGCAAGCGCACGATTCAACCCTACAAAACCCATTGAAAGTGCACAGACCTATTTAGTACAATTAAAAAGTCATTTCTTTGATGCTATTGATTTTACGGACAAAGTACTCCTCAATTCTACTTTTATTAACGATAAAATCAACGACTTTATTTTTTATCTCAACAGCTCAGATGATCCTGAAACCAATCACCAATTGCAAACCGAGGCTATTACAGTTGTCATGGATAAAATCAAAGCAAACCTCAGCTTATCTCAAGATGTTCAAGAGGGGTTACTTTATGCGTATTCTAGTGTCGAATCTACCAAATTAACACGTTTTATACTTGACAATTTCTATAGTAAATTACCCAAAACATATCAAGATCATGCATTTAAAACAGAAATTGAAAATAAATTAAAAACCTCGCTAGGAAGTATAGCTCCAGACATTCAATGGTCAACGAAAAGCTTGATGACCTTAGCGCCAAAAGAATTTTATATCATTGCTTTTTGGAGTTCTTCATGCTCGCATTGTCAAATTGAATTGCCTTTATTATATGATTTTTTAAAGAACAATGATCACACAACCGTAGTCGCTATTGGTTTAGAAGAAGCCTCTACAAAAGCTGATTGGGAGCAACAAATTTTAAAATATCCTGGGTGGGAACATATCTATGGCCTTGGGAAATGGGACTATAAATACGCCAAAATCTACGATATTCATGCTACACCAACTTTCTTTATCTTAGACAAAGACCGGAGAGTGATTGCAAAACCTGACGATGTTGATGAACTCAAAGCATATTTTGAAGAATTAAAATAATACTGTTATTAAAAATAGTAAAAGGCATCTTCTAAATGCGCTAAACTAACCGTGTTTTTATCAATGACAATCGCAATTATATCAAAGCGAACATCTACATCTAATTCGCGTTCTTGGATATAGTGATCAATTGCCATTACCATTAATTTAATTTTCTTTTTACTGACAAAATCTTGCGGCAATCCGAAATTCCTATTAGATCTTGTTTTAACTTCTACAACAGCAAGAATTCCTCCCTTAATGGCGATGAGATCTACTTCTGCTTTTAAATATCGATAATTTCTTTCTAAAACAGTATACCCATTTTTTAGCAAATATTCATAAGCTAATGTCTCACCTCTTTCACCAAGCACATTGTGTTCAGCCATCAGTCCTCAAATTTCACAATGGCTTTATGAGCTTTCACTTTAAGATCAATCGTTCTTCCCAAGATCAATGTTCTATTATCGGTAATATGCCCCGATGGAAAATCAAAACTTACTGGAAAATCATACTCTTTTACCGCATCTAAGACAATTTCCTCTACTGTCTTACCAAATTCAGTTGAATTTGGTTTTATATCATTAAAACCTCCAACAATCAAGCCTGCTAAACCATCAAAGTACCCAGCTCTACGCAAACTAATTAACATTCGGTCTATGTGATACTTCGCTTCACCAACATCCTCTATAAAAAGGATTTTCCCTTGGGTATCGAGTGATGATTTAGAACCTAACATACTGTATACAATAGACAAATTCCCACCGATTAACTCTCCACGTGCTTCTCCTTCTTTATTAAATGGCGATTCAGAAATTCGATAGGTTAACTTTTTTCCAAAAAGTGCTCTTTTCAATGATCTTACTGCTCTTTTTTGTTTTCTTTCATCTGGATCATAGGTCAATGGCATTAATGCGTGGAGTGTTTCAAAACCCAAATTGTGTAATTCATTGTGGAAAACAGTAATGTCTGAAAAACCAATCATCCATTTGGGACGAGACTTAAACTTAGTAAAATCAACATCGTCAATAATACGCACGGCTCCATACCCTCCTCTTGCACACCAAATAGCTTTAATTGTCGGGTTATCAAATGCCTCTTGTACATCCGCTAAACGCTCCTCATCTGTTCCTGCAAATTGAAAATTCTGTTTATACAAATTCTTTCCTAAGATGTACGTAAGCCCCCAATCATTTAAAAGGGCAATTCCATTTTCTATCCCTGCTGTATCCTTCATAATCCCAGCCGGAGCAATAATCATCACCGTATCTCCTTTTTGAAGGTATGGCGGTTTTTTTAATTGAGCAAACATCGATTGGAATCCTAAACAAAGAAGAAATAAATATAAAAATGCACGCATAATTCATTAGATTTTAGGTAAATGTATAAAATGATCAATAAAAAAAGAGAATTTAAAAGAATTTATCCTCTTGATTCATAAAACACCAATACTACGAATGACAAATTGATAGCGCAATCTAGGAGGAATTAAACAAGATTAAGCCTATTGAATTCTTCCCTTTTTCTTACTTTTGTGCATAGAAAATACACCATGAATACACCTAAAAGATATACCATTACAGCGGCGTTGCCGTACACAAACGGCCCCATTCATATAGGCCATTTAGCTGGAGTTTATGTACCTGCTGATATCTTCGCTCGATATCAACGCTTACAAGGGAACGATGTTGCCTATATTTCTGGATCTGATGAACATGGGGTTCCCATAACCATCAAAGCAAAAAAAGAAGGTATTACCCCTCAACAAGTCGTTGACAAATACCACCAAATCATAAAACAATCTTTTATTGATTTTGGAATTTCTTTTGACAATTATTCCCGTACATCTGCGCCAATTCATCACGAAACTGCCTCCGCTTTTTTTAAAAAATTATATGAAAATGGAAAGTTTGTTGAAGAAACAAACCAACAGTTATACGATGCAGAAGCCAATCAATTTTTAGCCGATCGGTTTGTCATTGGAACTTGTCCTAAATGTGGATTTGAAGAAAGTTATGGTGATCAATGTGAAAATTGTGGTACCAGCCATAATGCTACAGACCTGATCAATCCTAAATCAGCCATTACAGGAAATACGCCTACCATGAAAGAAACCACCCATTGGTTTTTACCTTTAAATGACTATGAAGCTTTTTTAAAAGAATGGATTTTAGTAGGACATAAAAACGATTGGAAGCCAAATGTATATGGTCAAGTTAAGTCGTGGATTGATGATGGACTGCGTCCAAGAGCAGTTACACGTGATCTCGACTGGGGTATCCCAGTACCTGTTAAAGGCGGAGAGGGAAAAGTACTTTATGTGTGGTTTGACGCGCCTATTGGGTATATTTCGGCCACAAAAGAATGGGCAAAAGCACAAGGAAAAGATTGGGAACCATATTGGAAAGATGAATCTACCGAGCTATTACACTTTATCGGTAAAGACAATATTGTTTTTCACTGTATTATTTTTCCATCAATGCTCAAAGCAGAAGGTTCTTATATACTCCCTCAGAATGTACCTGCTAATGAATTTCTTAACTTAGAGGGCAACAAAATTTCTACGTCAAAAAACTGGGCGGTCTGGTTACATGAGTACCTAGAAGATTTTCCAGGAAAACAAGACGTACTACGTTATGCCTTAACTGCCAATGCACCCGAAACAAAGGATAATGATTTTACTTGGAAAGATTTTCAAGCTCGTAACAACAACGAATTAGTCGCCATTTTTGGAAATTTCATCAATCGTGTGGTCGTTTTAACGCATAAATACTATGACGGAATTGTTCCAGAACCAGGCACATTTAATGAAGTAGATGAAGACACCTTAATTCTCTTAAAACGATATCCAAAGATTATTGGAAAATCTATAGAACGTTTTCGTTTTAGAGAAGCCTTGACTGAAATGATGAATCTCGCTCGATTGGGGAACAAATACTTAGCCGATGAAGAGCCGTGGAAAAAAATTAAAGAAGATCCTGATCGCGTGAGAACCATTATGTTTGTCGCTTTACAAATTGCCACCGGGTTATCTGTTTTAAGCGAGCCTTTTTTACCCTTTTCTGCTTCAAAGCTCAAAGGGATGTTAAATCTTAATGGACATGACGAATTGAATTGGAATGCCCTTAAAACAGCTGAAACTTTAATTGCCCCGAATCACCGTATCAACGAGGCATGCTTACTTTTTGCCAAAATTGAAGATTCAGAAATTCAAATCCAACTTGACAAATTACAAGCCTCTAAAAAGGCCAATGAATTAGCCAATCAAAAAATAGCACCACAAAAGGAAATTATCGCCTTTGACGATTTTAGTAAACTAGATATTCGAATTGGCACCATTTTAGAAGCGAGTAAAATAGCCAAAACGAAAAAATTATTAAAACTTAGGGTGGATATTGGTGAGGAAGTGAGGACCATTGTTTCGGGCATAGCTGAAAGCTTTTCTCCACCTGAAATTATTGGAAAACAAGTAACCGTACTCATCAACCTCGCACCAAGAACCATCAAGGGAGTCGAAAGTCAGGGCATGATTTTAATGGTCGATACACCCGAAGGTAAATTAACCTTTGTTGAGCCTGAAAGGCCGGTAGACAATGGTCAAAAAATTAGTTAAAGATGTTATAAATGCACAAGGTTCCCATTGCAAACATCCTTATGCCTTTTTTATACAGCTGCAACCGATTACGAAAAAATCACAGAAGACGGAAAAACTGTTGCAAATGACTTGTTAAAACGATTTGAACAACAGACATCCCATTTACAAGATTTCTACGCGGAATCTAGTGTAACGACTGCTACATAAAGCTTTGCTTTGATACCTATGCGTAATCTCGTATGCTTGGGGTGCTGATTAAGTTCTGAGAACCCACAATTGGATATACAATTAATAAAAAGACAAAGACAATAAACAATGGCTTTTAATAATCGCTTTATCATAAAGCTTAAAAAAATATTTCTATGAAAACGAACATCCTTTTTCTATGCAGTATCCTTCTCATAAGCTGTCATACCAAAAAAAATATCGAAGACCATAAAATTGAAGAAATTATGATAGACGAACACAACAGTATGAATGCTTTAGACTGGCAAGGCACCTATACCGGTGTTTTACCTTGTGCTGATTGTGATGGTATTGAGACAATACTCATCCTTTATAAAGATTTACATTATACCATGCAACAAAGGTATAAAGGGAAAGAAAATATAGCTACCTTAACAAATGGTACTTTTCGTTGGGATAAAAAAGGACAGATTATTACATTGGATAATCAAAAAGCACAGCAATATTTTGTTGGAGAGCATCTTTTACACCAATTGAATCTATCTGGAAAAAAAATAACCGGAAAACTCGCCCAACAATATATTTTATCGAAAGAATTCGCCTCCATTACAGACAGCCACTGGGCTTTAGTATCCTTGTATGGAAAAACTATTAGCTTTGATAAAATAAAGGATACACAACCTTATTTCATCCTAAAACCATCTGAAGGAAATCTTTTTTACGGAAACGGTGGATGTAACCCTATTCGTGGAACCTTTGAAGTTTTTGAAGGACAGCGATTGCATTTTAAAAATATAATCTCAACCAAAATGGCCTGTATGAACTTGCCCCTGGAAGAAAGATTTTTAACGGTCTTGAAACAGGTTGACAATTACAACATCCAAGGGGATACCTTAACTTTGCAAAAAGCAAAAATGGCTCCTTTAGCTAAATTTGTAAAACGCTATTTTCAATAATTTTAAGTTGTCGCAATTTTTGACATCAACCCGATATTCTATGAATCATTCAGCTAGCCTTCAGTACATAAAATCTCGATTGCAATGTCCTGAAAAATCAATCAGTGCAACCTTAGCGTTACTCGAACAAGATTGTACCATTCCTTTTATTGCTCGATATCGCAAAGAAAAAACAAACAATTTAGACGAAGTTACCATTGCAACCATTGTGAAACTTAAGGCTGAATTTGAGGCATTAGAAAAGCGAAAAAAAAGCATCCTAAAGTCTATCGAAGAACAAGATCAGCTCACGAGTGAACTTCGTGAAAAAATTCAGGATTCATCCGACTTAACTCGCCTTGAAGACCTTTATTTACCCTTTAAGAAAAAACGCAAAACAAAGGCAGAAACAGCACGAAATAACGGCTTAGAATCTTTAGCAAAGATGATCATGAGTCAAGGTGTTAAAGACCTATCAGCCCTTGCCCAGCGTTATGTAAACAAAACCGTTTTATCACGAGAAGACGCTTTAGAAGGTGCACGCCATATCATGGCAGAATGGATTAGTGAACGCAGTGATATTAGACATCAATTACGTCAACAACTAGCGCGCTATGCCATTCTAGAAACCAAGGTTGTTAATACTAAAAAAACGGAAGAAAAAGCAAAAAAATACAGCGATTATTTTAATTGGTCAGAACCTTTACAACGCTGTCCATCTCACCGATTTCTAGCCATTTTAAGAGCAGAAAACGAAGGATTCATACGGGTAAAAATTACGATTGATGATCACCGAGCTTTGAGCAAAATAGAAGACCGCATTATAAAATCGGATAACGATTGTGCAACACAGCTCGAATTGGCCATTGCAGATGCATATAAACGCCTTTTATTACCTACATTAACCAATGAGATTTTAGCGATTGCCAAAGCGAAGGCAGACGATGCGGCCATAGCAGTTTTCGCAAAAAATTTAAAACAACTTTTATTAGGAGCCCCATTAGGAGAAAAAAGCATTTTAGCAATTGATCCAGGGTTTCGGAGTGGCTGTAAATTAGTTTGCTTGTCTGCCCAAGGCGAGTTAGTTCACAATGAAACCATCTACCCACATCCGCCTCAAAATGATCAACGCGGTGCTATGAAGAAAATTTCTTCGTTGATTGATGCCTATAAAATAGAGGCCATTGCTATTGGAAACGGTACCGCCTCACGCGAAACGGAACAATTAATCCGCAATATGCGATTTTCAAAAGAAGTACAAGTTTTTGTTGTTAATGAAGCAGGTGCTTCCATCTATTCAGCTTCCAAAATTGCACGTGAAGAATTTCCAAATTACGATGTGACAGTTCGAGGAGCCGTTTCTATCGGCAGACGCTTGGCAGATCCATTAGCAGAACTGGTAAAAATTGATCCAAAATCTATCGGTGTTGGTCAATATCAACACGATGTAGATCAAACTAAACTCAAACAAGAATTAGATCAAACCGTAGTAAGCTGCGTAAATACCATCGGAGTGAATATTAATACGGCAAGTGTATCACTGTTGAGTTATGTTTCAGGTATTGGCCCAAAACTCGCCTCTAATATAGTAGCATATCGTCAGGAAAATGGAGCTTTTAGCGATCGAAATCAAATTAAAAATGTTCCTCGACTCGGAGCAAAAGCATTTGAACAAGGCGCTGGATTCTTGAGAATTAAACAGTCTAAAAATCCGCTAGACGATTCTGCTGTTCATCCAGAAAGTTACGCAATTGTCGCTAAAATGGCTATGGACCTCAACGTAAAAGTAGCAGATTTAATTGGCAATAAATCGCTGCTTCAACAAATTTATTTACAACGCTATTGTACCGCTGAGATTGGCTTACCTACACTAACAGATATCGTAAATGAATTAGAAAAACCTGGAACCGACCCGAGGAAACAAGCCAAGATCTTTCAATTTGACCAGCAAATTAAAACTATTGAAGATCTACGCACAGGTCAAATCTTACCTGGGATTATCAATAATGTGACCAATTTTGGCTGCTTTGTGGATATTGGAATTAAAGAAAGTGGACTTGTACATGTCTCTAATCTCGCCGATACCTTTGTAAAAGATGTCACCGAACATGTGCGTTTACATCAGCAAGTACAGGTGAAAGTGCTGGATGTAGATATTGCTAGAAAGCGTATTCAACTCAGTATGAAGCGCGAATAGAAAAATATAACGCAAAATATACCTCCAAAATCAAAAAGGGCTGCTACTGCAGCCCTTTTCACTTTTTCTCGCTCTTAGCGAATTTTCCGCCTCTAAGCATTTCTTATACCTTAACGTTAAAAACAACTTTTTATTTCTTAAGCCCGACTAAATAATTACAGAATATACAGGCAAAAACTTGTTAAGCTTTATGCATAAGGGAATACAACAGAAAAAGTGCGCCGAAACGCACTTTTTAACCCGGTCGTTTTTTCAAGACTACCCCTTTTTGCCGCCTAGGAGCAATAATTCATTTGCAACTACCTCAGTAACAACCTTTTTAACCCCATCTTTATCGTCATAAGACCGTGAGGTTAATTTACCTTCAATAGCCACCTCTTTCCCTTTTGCTAAATACTTTTCAGCAATTTCAGCTATTCCATTCCAAGCAATAACACGATGCCATTCTGTGCGATCCACTTTTTCACCTTTGGAATTTTTGTAACTCTCATTCGTAGCTATGGTAAACTTCGCTATTTTGTTTCCTGATTCAAGGGTTACAATTTCAGGGTCTATCCCTAAACGTCCGATTAACTGTACTTTGTTTCTTAGTGCGTTCATAATAATAAATTTAAATGGTTAAACAGTTAAGATTCATGCCGCCACTTCAGCGGACTTTTAAAAAAATGCTAACTCAAGGATTTTCCCAAAATCAACACCCCAAATCTACAGCACCCCCTTTCTTTTATTCGGTTAATAAATAGTTACTTTCGTTTGTAAACGGTTGTAGTCGTTTACATTCGGAACTAATCGGGTTAAATCCTCAATAACCATCCGCTTTAGCCTAATTTGAATACAAATCAATGCTTGTAAAAAAAAATAGCGTTTTTTCAATTTGAATGGGTTACTTTTGTGTTTATGCAAAAATGGCTGAGCTATATTTATCCCGTAGGACAGAAAATCACTTCAAAATATAACGGTATTTTAGAGATTACTTGGTACAACGGAAAAAAGATGCTAAACACTAAAAATGCCAATTATTCATATGGATCTCTACAAAAAATATTAAAAATTGGTTTAAAAGAAATTGATCTTTCTCCAGTACAAAACGTTTTAGTTTTAGGCTTAGGAGGAGGAAGCGTTATTGAAACCTTACGCAAAGATTTTAACTATCAAAAGCACATTGTAGCGGTTGATATTGATCCCGTGATCATCGCTATCGCACGTGACGAATTCAACATCCACGAAAGTGACAAATTAACAATTCATTGCGATGATGCACGAAATTTTATGCAATTAAATACCTCAAAATTTGATTTGGTAATTATCGATCTTTTTATCGATACAAAAGTCCCTTCACCATTTTTAAGACTTCCCTTTTGGCAAGATATCATTCGTGCTGCTCCTGTCATTTTATGTAATGCTTCCCTCCAGCACAAAGATGATGAACACCTTGAACCAATACTTAATTTTCTAAACCAACACAGGTACCAATCAAGACTCTTGGAAAAAGTCAATGAAACCAATACCCTTTTAATCGCTGAGTCACTTTAAAGGTTAATTTTTCCTAAGCCTAAATCGACACTAAGAATTACCCCTTTACCTGCACAAAATAAACCAACGTTAAATTAATATAAATGAATGCCTAGAAGAGTCGGGCAAGCACTTTATTTTTACCTGTGTCGTATCTAAAGTTGAAAGATTTGCAAAAAACTTGTTTAAAATGTGGGGTAAAAATTAGAGGAAGGGAGGATAAAAAATTCTGCTCAGATTACTGCCGCAATGCATTTAATAATACATTAAATCGAGAAGCTAAAAAACTCATTCGAAACACGAACAACCGTTTACGTAGAAACTATAAAATTTTAAAAGATTTAAATCCCACAGGGAAAACGAAAGTAACACGCAGCACACTCATAACTTTTAATTTCGATTTCAACTATTTCACCTCCATCTATACCACCCAATCTAAGCACACATATTTTTTCGTGTATGACCAAGGCTATTTACCTTTAGAAAATGAAACCTATTTACTCATTAGACGGAGATGATCTTAGTGATACCGCATTTTTTGTACCTTAGACTTCAAAATTTAGCTAACGTGATTGAAATTTCCACCTTTCAAAAAGCACAATGCATTCTTCTGCTCATTTCTCAGCTGTGTTTTGCACAAGAAGCCCATCGCCTTGGCATTCACGAGCAACATCTGATTGAATTTGGGTCCATAGATAAAAAAGATGCCCAATTTAAAAGTCAAACAATGGACATTATACCAATTCAAAACAAACAGCTTAATACGTTATCTCATGTTGTTTTTGGTTTTTTACCCTATTGGGAATATGCATCTGGAGGAGCAGAAAATCTCCATTACGATTTACTTAGCCACATTGCGATCTTTAATTTTGAAACTTCTGACTCCGGAAACTTAACCCCTCCACTAGGGTGGCCATGGACCGATATCATTAATGCAGCCCATCAAAAATCTACTAAAATTATCATGATGGTCACTAATTTTAACGCCACCACAATTCACACATTGTTGACAAATACGACCTCAAAAAACACCTTATTTGCCACTATTAAAAACACGATAAGCAATTATCAATTAGACGGTGTAAATATTGATTTCGAAGGAATTGATCCATCTGATCGGGGAGATTTACTAAATTCCTTTATGTCAGATTTAACCAACTATATACACCTCAACCTTCCTGGAAAAGAAGTGTCTTTTGACAGTCCAGCAGTGAATTGGTCAGGCTGGAAATTTAACGACTTAGCGGCTTCTGTTGACCACCTGCTCATAATGGCCTATGACTACAATGGAGCATGGAGTACAATAACAGGCGCCGTTTCACCCTTAGTCCATCCTTCAGGAGGAATCAGCGTAACCAAAAGCCTACGTGATGATTATGCTGTTGCCATTGCTCATCATCCGCAAAAAATAATCTTAGGTGTACCCTATTACGGTAAAGAATGGAAAACAAGCACCGGAAATGCTGGAGCAACAGTGACAGAATATGTAGAGTCTACATTTTATAGAACCACCGCAGTAGAAGCCATTACGCATGGTGGCTATACTTGGGATCGTAATTCAGAAACGCCTTATTACGCATGGCAAAATCCTACTTGGCACCAAGTATGGGCTGATAATCCGCAAAGCCTCAGTCTGAAATATGATTTAGCACTGAATAATGGAATTGGTGGAGTAGGAATTTGGGCATTAAATTACGATGGAAACCGTGACGAATTGTGGGATTTAATTAAACGAAAATTCAAACCCACATTATCACAAAACGACGATTCTTTCAAACGAATTTTAAAAATTTTTCCAAATCCTACGCATAACGCAGTCCGTATTGAAAATCATGGATCAATTCCTATAAAAGGACTTTTTTTTAGTAATTGTTATGGACAAAATCTTCAAATAATTAATGGAACAATAGCTAATATTGATTTGAGCCAATATGCTTCTGGATTGTACTTCTTAAAAATATTGGGAGAAAATGGAGAACAAGCCGTTTTCAAACTGATTAAAAATTAACCTTATAACTAAAGAGCAGAGTTAAGTAAAAAAGGGAGTCATACAATTAAGTAATAGGGAAACTTAACTCCGCTCTTAAGGTTGTATTTATACTGTTATTTTTAAAAATCAAATTTATAGGTCAAACCTCCTAAGGCTTGTAAGCCCTGAACTCTAAAGTTACTATATTTTTCGTAACTCGTACTTAAAATATTGTTAACCTTTGCAAAAACTGATAATTTAGTTGTTAATTGATATCCTCCATGAAGATTTAAATCAATATAATCTCCTACGGTAATCTGAGACCGTGTAAATGGAGCATTCTGTGAGTCCATTATAAACTCATCCTTTCTATTTCCTACATAAAATATATCTGCACCGGCAAACCAATTATCATTTGTATAGTTTGCAAAGCCTGTGATTTTTAAGTTTGGCAAATTCCATGCCTCTTCTTGGCTTGAAGTTTCATAGGTTTGGACGGAAACATTCCCTCCAAATTTCAACTCTTTTGAAAAATCTATTCGCACCTCACCAAAAATGCCAATCGTTTTAATCGTATCATAAACTACTTCAAATGAATTTCCCATCCTATATCCTAGGTCCACAATTTCAGAGCCATCGGTTAATGATGGGTTCAATTTATACAAGGGCTTATCCTTTTCATTTTTATAGGATCCTATAAAATTATAACTGATATTGGAAGCTAATTTACCTTTAAGACCTAAAAAAGCATTGTACTGCTCGTCGGTACGCTTCATTTCTAAACTTGGAGAAACATATGGGTTTTCTTCGGCAAATCCGCGATATGAATTATGATGTAATCCCCCCGTTACTCCCGTATAAACGGTTAGAACTTGATCAATTAACTTGTATGAAGCGGTAACGTTTGGATAATAATATCCTTTATTATCATTCGTATCTCCACTCCCCGTACTATACAGCAAATCAACCCCTAAATTAATGGTAAGGTTGTCTCGTAGAATTTCCAAACTTGGACTAAATCCCACTGTAAAAAAGGTATAATTAATCTTGTCACTTCGTTCATAATTTTGCTCAAATCGTCCTTTTAAGAATTCTAATCGCGTATCTGTCGTAATATATTCAGATGCAATTGGAATTTCAAACTTAGGTTTCGCTAAGAAGTATATTTCAGCACTTTTATAACGATCTGAGAAACGAAATGTTTTCACATTTCCACCCGTAAAAAACGAATCAAAATAATCTATTTTTCCACCCGCATAAAAGGCGCTGTATTTTTGTTTTTCATCAATACTCGCAACCACGGGTTGGGTATAATTAATTTGATCAGACAAACCATACCAATTATAATTCTGAAGATGTCCACCAGCATTTAACTGCCATTCAAAGTCGCGATTTTCCTGTTTGTAATACAAATCGAGACGCGTATCCATATAGTCATCATTTAACACAACATCTTTTACCCCTCCAACGGATGATTGATAATTAAAAAACATACCAAAGTCATTATACCGAGTGCTATTACTGTGTAAAAACAACTCTCCAACAGGTGTAGAAAAATTCCCAAAACCAGCAGAAACGTAATTTTCATAGACTGTTGGACTCGGATTTATTCTTAAAATTTTTGCCTTTCCTTTATCTGGAGTAAACGTTGAAGCCACCGGCGCAGAAAAAATTGAATATTCAATTCGTTTTTTTGAGCTAATACTTCTGGCATCAACCACTGGTGCCGTTTTGATTTTAAAGGCATCCGACACTGTAGGGGTATAAGATTTTACGACATTGATCACCTCTGTACCAATAGTGTCCTTACTTTTGTCCTGCCCCATCATCCATCCAGAAACCAAGAGTAATGAAAAAAGGACTAAATTATTTCTCATCTTTATCATACTAATTTCCATCGGGATTAACTGATTCATTGGTTTTTGCTTCATTTGCTTTGACCTTTTGTAATTCACTTCGCGCCTCTTCCACTACATCTTTAAATTCTTTAAAATTCTTTATGACACTTTCTAATATATAACTGGCTTGATAAGCATCACCCAAGGCATAAAAATTCTTTGCCATAATAATCAAACCTTTTGAACCATAGTATTTATATGCCGAATAATCTGCAACTAAGGTTTGTAAGACTTTATTTGACGCCTCAAAATCTTCGTCTTGATGTTTAAAATAGGCTTCATAATACAAGGTTTCTGCTTTAATTTCTCCTGTAGCAATTTTTTGCACCTCTGCATAGGCCGCCCTTGCTTTTGATTCATCTCCCGTTTTAAAAGCAGAACGAGCAATAATAATTTTAGCATCCGATTGAATACGTTTTTCAAGTTTTGGACGCTCTAAAACCTTTTCGGCATAACGTACAGCATCCACATAATTTTCTTGTGCATAATATCCTTTCATTAAATTACTTTGTGCAAAAGTGATGTTCTGTGGAAAATCTGCTTGCTCCTCTAAACGCTCTAAAATAGGCATGGCTTTCATCCACATATCTGCCTCTAAATAAACTTGTGACAATCGCGCCAAAGCCTGTTCAGTAAATTCATTACGTTCCTGATTTATAACGTTGAGATAATAGGTCTCTGAAGCCGCTAGTTCTTTTTCTGAGTACAAACATTCAGCCAAATAAAAATTCGCTTGTAAGGCATGCAGTCCATTTGGCAATCGGTCAAGGTATTTTCGAAATGCAGGAATAGCCTTTTTTCTATTATTTAACAGGTATTGCTTTTCAGCGGATTCGTACATATCATTATCTAAATCTGCATCAGTTACATTAATAAAATCAACGTTTTTAACCCAATCTGCATATTCGTCAACCCTTCCTAAATCAACATAAATTTGACGTGCATTCGACACCGCTTGTTTCGCTTCTTCTGTATTTGGGAACTCATTTACAATACGACGATAGGTATCTAAAGCATTATTGTCTTTTTCGATATTATAATATATTAAGCCTTTTTTTAGAAGAGCTTTTGGTACATAAGAACTTCGCTTGTGATTCGCAAGTAGCAAATCATAGGTTTTTAATGCTGCCTCATTTTGATTAGCTATTACATACGAATTACCCAATTCATAGTACGCATCATCTCGTAAGTTAGAACGTGGATACGCCTTTAAAAAAGCCTCTAAATCATCAATTTTATCGGCATTTCTACTTATAAACCCATAACTCATCGCACGTTGATAATGTGCATAATCAATGTCAATTCCCTTTTCACGAATGACATGATTATAGGCCGATATAGCCTTGTTGTAATTACTAGAAACGAAAAATGCATCCCCTAATCTCAAATAACTATCGTTGCGTTTATCAGATTGTTCTGGACTTGTGTCGATATAGGCTTGAAATAAATCACCTGCTCGATTGTAATCTTTAAGCTTAAAATACGCATAAGCCATATTGTAATCTATATCCTCAATTTCTGCCAGGGTATCTGATTTTGACATTTTATCAAACTTTTCATACCCTTCTAAAGCCTGCTGAAAATTATTTTTTCGATAGGCCGATTCCGCTTTCCAAAAAACGGCTCTTGCTGTTGTTGATGGGTCTCTTGGCAATTCAATGGCATTATTAAAATTAGCAATAGCTTCATCTATATTTCCATCATTGTACAATTGCAACCCCCTATACAGTGATACCTTTTGATATAAATCTAAATATGCGGACGCTTTTTTTCCTTTTAAGGCTTCCAAAGCTCCTTGAAAATCATTTGATGTTATATAAGCACTAATTAACAAATCTTCAATTTCTGCAGCTGCTTCAGATTTAGGGTAGGCTGCTAAAAATTCTTGCAAAACCGACGGAACACTTTTGTATGGATTTCCAATTTCATAACTCAATTTAGCATAATTAAGCCATGCATCCTCCTTTACTTTCGGATTAAAATCCATCTGTGAAGCATTTCTAAACGCATTTAAAGCTTCAGTTTTTAGGTCTGTTTTTAAATAACATTCCGCCAAATGATAATACGCATTCTGCGAAACCGCATTATCCCCACCAATGATTTTATTAAAATTAGCAATGGCACTTTTATAATCTTTTTGCATATAATGAGCATAGCCAAGAAGGTAATAATCAGTATTATTCCACCGCCCTTTTTTCCCTTTATAATTTTGTAAATGTGGAATCGCTTCTGCAAATTTATTGAGGTTAAAATAACTTTCTCCTATAATTTTAGACACCTCCGAATGTTGTGTGCGATTTGCTTTATCTAAAAATGGTTCAGCAATCTCAATAGCCTCCTCAAATTGACCTGACTTAAATTTAATATTCGCCATATAGTATGGCACATCTCTTCCTAAAGACTTATCATCTGCCACCTCACTTAAATAACGATCTGCATTATCGTAATCATCATCCTGATAGGCAATAAAACCATAATAGTATTTAGCTTGAGCACCATACTCCGGAGATGTGAGTAACTTTTGAAAATACTCCTTCGCTTTTGGATAACTCTTTACAACAAAAAGCCCATAGGCATATTTGAAATTAAATTCTTCTTCCTGCACCCAAGATAAGTTCCGTGTTTCTACACGATTATACCATTTTAAGGCATAGGCATACTTACCATTTTTAAAATAATAATCACCCACCTCTAAAAAAGCGGTATTTTGTTTGGTACTTGTGGGATATCGTTCCACAAATTCACGCATCATCTCATCCCCTTGAGGTTCGCCTAACCGAATAGCTGAAAACGCTTCATAATAAGCACAATTGGCCCTTTTTTCAGACCCCCGTTCAAATTGATCCTTTAAATTACTAAACAAATACTGCGCAGCAACAAAATCCCTGTTTTTATACAGAGCAACCGCGTGATTGTACTCCCTCAAATCGTCCGTATAAATGGCTGTTTTCTGAGCAAATGCATGCAAGGAAACCAATAAAAACAGGAGAAATAGCGTACTAAAATAAGGTTTCTTCATGGAGGTATATTTTATGAACTGGTTTAATCTCATTGTGTTTATGCGAAAATAACTCATTTTTTCTCAAAAAATATCTTTTTTTGCACTGCCTAGTTGAAGAATAAAAAAGACGCTTAATGAACAAAAAATAACTTTTTCAACAAGCGAAAAGATCTAAATCAGTTTTATATCAAAAATAGACATACTTAACTTAAACAACGCCAGATTCAATTGAAATTGTATAATTGTTAATTAAATTAACTTTTTGTTAAGAACTAAGTTACCCACACATAAATCAGACCAAATTCACCTTCATTTTTTCATTTTTTCAGTATTTCTAATTTTACGCCCTATTGCTCTAATTATTAATTCTTAAAATGTAAATTTGCCTAACAAACTCGTAAACGTATGTCAACACCTATTTTACATCTCAAAGACGCTTCTATTTTTCAAGAAGAAAATCTGGTCCTTTCGGGTATCACACTCGATATTTATAAAGGCGATTTCATGTACCTTATTGGGAAAACAGGTAGTGGAAAGAGTAGCTTGATGAAAACCCTTTATGGAGATTTACCACTGCAGAGTGGGGAAGGACATATTGTTGATTTTGACTTAAAAAAATTACGCGAGAAAGACATCCCTTATTTGCGAAGAAAATTAGGGATAGTATTTCAGGATTTTAAATTACTAAATGATCGAAATATTAACGACAACCTTTTATTTGTACTAAAAGCAACAGGCTGGACCGACAAAACAAAAATTGCAGCTAAAATCGATGAAGTTCTCGAAAAAGTGGGGATGAAAACAAAAGGCTTTAAAATGCCTTATCAGATCTCAGGTGGTGAACAACAACGTGTAGCAATAGCACGCGCCTTACTCAACGATCCCGAATTAATTCTGGCAGACGAACCCACTGGAAACCTAGATCCCAAAACGTCCTTGGAAGTTATGAGTGTTTTAGAACAAATTAATAAAAGTGGCAAAACAATCTTAATGGCAACCCATGATTATGCCTTAATTTTAAAATATCCTCATAAAACCATCAAATGTGATGGCGAAAAAGTCTATGAGGTAGTTTAATATGCTCTCTGTTCTCATACCTGTATTTAATTATAATGCCTATCCCTTAATCACCGGCCTACATAAGCAATTAATACACGCAACGATTCCCTTCGAAATTTTGTGTATTGACGATGCTTCCAATCGCCCAATGTTAGCATTCGAAAATGAAATAAAAAATCTTCTCCATACGCGACTTCTCAAACTATCGAAAAATATAGGAAGGAGCAAAATAAGAAATTTATTAGCAACAAAAGCACAGTTTGACTGGCTCTTATTTATTGATGCAGATTGCCTTCCAAACAATGAAATATTTATAGATCGATATATAACCGAAATTAAAAAAAACACCCATATGGTCATTTGTGGAGGAATTTCTTACCAAGAAAAAAAACCCACCGCATCAAAAGTTTTACGTTGGAAATACGGTCGGCATAGGGAACAACACCCATTACAGGTTCGAAAAGAACAAGCCTACCGTTTGTTTTTTTCTGCCAATTTTGTAATCTACAAACCAACCTTTATGGAAATTATGTTTGACGAAACTCTTACCAAATATGGGCTTGAAGACACCCTATTTGCCAAAAAAATACGCGATAAAAACCTCAAAATACACCATATTGAAAACACGGTTATCCATGAAGGGCTTGATAACGCTGATGAATTTATGCAAAAAACGAAAAGTGCTATTACCAATGGCTATAAACTTTTCACAACAAATAAATTAGGACCATCACAACTCAAACACCTCGCCGTATATCTCAAACTAAAAAAACTCAGACTCGTTAGGACCTATCTTTTTATCTATCAAATATGTAAACCCCTAATTAATGCAAATTTGCGTTCGAAATTCCCAACCTTAATAGGTTTTGATTTGTTTAAGCTATATACCCTCTGTCAGCTCACCAAAACTAAGACGCATTAACTTAGACGTTTTTCAATTTCAATTAATTTTTCAACTTCCTTTTCCCAATTATATCTCAAAGCCGCTTCATCTAAGTTTTTATTCCAACGCTTTAAACACGCCTGATCTGCCAACAACTCCTTCACAATAGTTGCCATTGATTCGGGATTAAACGTGTTTATAACATAACCTATATCACAGGACTCAACTAATTGTTTTACTTCTGCAACTGGACTAACCAATAAAGGTGTTCTAGCCTGAATGTAATCAAATACTTTATTTGGCAAACTGAACTGATAATTTAAATTGGTCGATTTATCTAAGGACAATCCTAGGTCTGCAATTTTGGTATACTCCATCATATCGTCATAAGGCATTTTTGGCAAAAACTGCACTTTATGTTCGATGTGTAATTCAGTAACCAACCGTTTTAATTCAGGAACAACATCTCCACTACCAACAATATATAGTACCGTATTTTCTAAATATTGCATCATTTTAACCGCCTCTTCAGCTCCACGATCTCGATTAATTCCAGAACCTTGTAAAATTAACATTTTACGATTTCCCTTGATTTCTTTTGCCAAACTAAAATCTGGAGTTTCCTTTGGAAGGAAAGGGGCTAAATTACGAACAACATTAACAGGCACCCCATACGTTTCTTCATAATAACCTGCAATGTGCTCATTAACCGTTATTACATTTTTTAATCGCTTAAAAATAAGTCTTTCAATCGCTAACCAAACTCGCTTAACGAAGGACCTATTTTGAAGTTCAGGGATTTCAGAAAACAACTCATGACTGTCGTAAATCAACTTCGTTCCGGTCAATTTTGATATTAAAAAATTTGGCAATAAAGTGTCTAAGTCATTCGCATAAAGAACGTTTTTTCTAGAAAACAATAAGGTAATAAACAAGCGCTTACTGAACTCTGCATAAAACAAAAAACCGCGTGAAAACACCAAACGCATCCGATGTGTTTTATAGGACCTCTTTAAAGGTAAACTATCCCGGCGCTTTCTACCAACTAACAACACTTCATACCCCAACTTTTGAAAAGCCGTACATATTTTATGCACCCGCTGGTCGGTAGATAGATCATTACTTACAGAGAAAATAATTCTTGGCACAATCGGAAATTTCAACGAAAGTAAAAAAATCCCGCTTTTAATCTAATTAAAAACGGGAAATTGCTATAAAAAAGAAGTGACTAGGATCACTCTGCGATAGGTCGTATTAAATAGGCTATTCTTACATTAATTTCCAGAAACTTGAGATTCGAATAAACTTTTCGTAATACCCGTTCCTTCTACGTATTCGTTATTGATGTATTTGCCGCCATAATTGACACTTTGCTTATTGTAATAATTGGCAATCCCATGCTTAAGGTTATTTTGCCAAGTTCCTTCATAACGTGTTCCGTTGGTATAATAATAAATTCCATAACCACTGCGAACTCCATAACTGTAATTTCCATGGTACTTTGAACCATCATGCCACACATATTCTCCATAACCGTGGCGCTTGTCCTTTGACCAAGATCCCGTATAAACGTCACCATTGTTCCAAGTGTACGTTCCTTTTCCGTCTCTTAATCCATTTGACCAGTGACCTTTATACACCCCCGTTTTATATTGCATGGTTCCTTCTCCATTCATACAATCACCAACAATACATTTTTCAACAACTGTCCCTCCACTAGCAGCACCTGTTTGGTTTTGTGTAAAACCCAAAAGAGGAGAAATTAATAACAAAAACAATATGTTTTTCATACTAGAAATCTTAATAATGCTAAACTTATAACGTATTTATTTTATTAAAAGTATATTATTTTCCAGTAATCCATGTAGTATCCCGCGTAAAAAACTGATTGAAATCATTCTAAGCAACCATTTTATTCAATTTTTAAATCTTAATAATGCCGCTTTCCATCTTGCTTACAAGGTTTAAGTGTCCATTTTAGCCTAAACTACAAACTAAATTATATTTTACCATTGGCACAATTAGCGTTAACTAATAACACTTTTTAAACGTAGTGTAATAGCTCTCATGAACCCATAGGCAATGTGCTATACAATCATTCTTATGCTTCTTAAACAATATGAGTATTAAAATGCAGTAACCAAGACCTGCTGAATCAACCATTATCTTCTCAAAAGCCCAACAAACCTAATCCTATTTGACACCTATTCTTTAGCCGGTTATTGGATAATTACAGCCTATAGATCAAAAAAAAGAAGGAGTACACGGCAAAAAGTAGATGAACTAAAAGCACCCTCGCATTTAAATTACAAGTGCGGACCTAACTGATGAAAATTTATCAAAATTATATGGTAATAAACCTATAATTTTGCGATGTACATATGGGATTCACTAAAACACAAATAAAAAAGATTACCGCTTCATTTTGGGGGATATTAATATTAACAATCTTACTTGGAATTATCATAAATCCAAAAAGTATTGAACCTGAATTTCTAGTCAATTTTATTAAGCAATATCAGCATGAAATGCTTTTTGTCTATGGATTATTAAGCTTGTTTAGAGGCCTTTTTCTTATTCCTAGTACACCCTTCGTAATTGCAGGTGGACTTTTATTTCCACATCATCCTATTTGGGTTTTACTAATTTCCATGACTGGAATTATGTGTGCCGCGATAGGACTTTATTTTTTCGCAGATTGGTTAGGTTTTGGGCCGTACTTAGAAGCAAAGTTTCCTAAAAAGATTGCACAATGGAAAAAAAGACTTCAACACCCCAAAGCGATGTATTTTGTGATTGGCTGGTCATTCTTCCCCTTTGTGCCTACAGATATGATTTGCTATGTTGCTGGACTTGTAAAAATGCCGTTAAAGTATTTTTTAAGTGGGATTTTTATTGGAGAATTGATTCTTGTTTCCTGTTATGTTTATTTCGGAAAAGGATTGTTTGCCTTGCTTAGTTAAACTATTTCCAATTTTGTCCCTTTTGTTTTAAAGCTGCAATTAAAATGTCTTTTTGACTAATTTGTCCAACTAATTTTCCATTTTTAAGAATGGGAAAACGTCTGCGTTTAGATTCGAGAAACTTTTTTGCCGCGTCAAATATATTGAGATTTCCATCGATAGTTTCTACATCCTTAACCATATGCTTATCTACCGTATCATTGTCAATAGGCATATTGTAATAACGACTTTCAGAAATTTGTTTTATACAATCACCTTCTGATATTATCCCGAGTAGTTCATTTTGATCATTGACCACTGGACCACCAGAAATCCGATTCTTAATAAGGATTTCCATAACCTCAGACACCAATTGATTCGGTTTAAAGGTAATTAATTTAGTACTCATTATATCTGAAACAATTGCAGGTTTAATTTCCTCCTTTTTTGATTGCTTCCTTGCCCCTTGAAAACTTTTAATAGCCATATCTATAAAAATTAAGTTGGTTAAATATACTCAAAAATCCCTTAATACATACATCCCTAAAAAAATTATCTATTCTCAAAGCCAACAATCACGCACTTTTTTAGAAAAAAATCATTTTTTTATTTAAATGGTGGTAGGAATTTTTTAAAGATGATTGTTTTATTGATGTAGCGTTACAACAACGCAAAATCGCAAAAAATAAAAAAGAATAATTCACAACTTTAAAACCCCGAACAAATATCTTTTACAAGATAGAAAAAATGAAAATAACAGAATAGTTTAAGTTTGATAGTTTAGTTAGTTTAGAAAAAAAAGCCCACTTCCGTGGGCTTTTTTTTGAGTTTAAACAAATCAATACGCTGTCGAAGTCAATAACTATGCGAAAAATCGTTTAGAAAAAAATAAAAATCAAAATAATCACAAAAACAAGTAGGACTTTTGGCGGTGAGATTGTTTTATAGTTGTAGCGGAGTAACATCCGCTTACGTCGTAAAAAAAGTAATAGGGAAAATGCTATGAAAAAGAGTTCCCTTTGCACATCGAGTGGATTCTTTAACTGCTCGATTTGAATGACACAACACGCAAGTTAATCCTGCGTATATGTTGACTAAAGCCTGCTCTTGCAGGCTTTATTTTATTCCATTTGGAATAAACAATCAAGATTATATTACAACTTTTATTGGTTTTTTTCCACGACAAACTTTTTCTGCTTTATTAATCCGTTAAAATAATTAAGGTATTTTACTTAAAACTCTTCAATGTCAAGCCCGGTCAACTCAAGCAATCAAAAAAAAAAAAAATTAATACCGTAATTTGGTAGGAAAACACCTCCCCTAATTGTTCTATATACGAAGGGTCTAATCAACCTTTCAGTCGCAAAAAATACGGGAAAAATGCTATGAAAAAATACCCATATTACTAATCTCCTTTCTCCCCTAAGATTGAGGAAATTATCATGCAAAATAGTTTACGTAATTTTAAAGAGCCTGCTCATGCAGGCTTTTTTATGTTAGATCCTGCAGAAGTTTACACAACGAACTTTTTCCAACATTTTTTTGGATCTAAAATTTAGCATTCATAATTCTACTTCGTCAAGCCCCGTCAACACTAGCAATAAAAAAAAAGAAAAAAATAATCCCGTAATGAGTAGGAAAACACCCCCCCTAATTGTTCTATATCCGAAAGGTCTAATCAACCTTTCAGTCGCAAAAAATACGGGAAAATGCTATGAACAAAACCCCATATTACTAATCTCCTTTTTCCCCTAAGTTAAAGGAAGTTAACGAGTCGTATTTAATGACGTCTCGTGATTTTTTAAAAAGCCTGCTTTTGCAGGCTTTTTTAATTAAATATGTCCCATATTTACTTTATTGTAGTATATTTTTTCATGGCAAAAATACATAGCCTACGCAGATTTACTTTCCTCAAGATTCACCTTTTACTCTTCGCTATTTCCTTTCTTTCTATCCTAAAAAAAAAGTATCTTTGAAATCTAATTTTTTTTCAATGATTACAATTAAAGATTTTAATTTTAAAGATAAAAAAGCGCTGATACGTGTAGATTTTAACGTCCCTCTCAACGATGATTTTCAGGTAACAGATCCAACTAGGATCACAGCAGCTAAACCAACTATCACGAAAATTTTAGAAGACGGAGGAAGCTGTGTGTTAATGTCTCATTTAGGACGACCAAAAGGAATGGTAGACCCAAAATTATCACTTTCACACATCGTACAAAGTGTAAGTGATATACTGGGTGTAAAGGTAAAATTTGTGGAAGATTGTATCGGAGAAAAAGCCATTGAGGCTTCAAATAACTTAAAACCAGGAGAAGTCCTTTTACTTGAAAATTTACGATTTTATAAAGAAGAAGCCGCAGGAGATAAAGAATTTGCAAAAAAACTAGCTCAATTGGGGGACATCTATGTAAATGACGCCTTTGGAACCGCACATAGAGCACATGCTTCTACCGCTATTATCGCTCAATTCTTTGAGAATAAAAAGTGTTTTGGGCTCTTACTAGCGACCGAAATTGAAAGTATTGAAAAAGTTTTGAATGATAGTGAAAAACCCGTTACCGCTATATTAGGTGGTGCCAAAGTGTCTTCTAAAATTGGAATTATTAAAAATATATTAGGCAAAGTTGATCACATTATTATTGGTGGCGGCATGACTTTTACTTTTATTAAAGCACAAGGAGGCTCTATAGGAGATTCGTTAGTTGAAGATGATAAATTAAACTTAGCGATTGAAATTCTAAATGAAGCAAAAAGCAAAGGAACTAAAATCCATTTACCAATTGATGCCATTGTTGCTGACGCTTTTGACAATAGCGCTAATACCCAAGTAGTCCCTATTGATCAAATTCCAACAGGTTGGATGGGACTTGACGTTGGGCCAAAAACTAATGTCGGGTTTTCCTTTATAATAGCCCAATCAAAAACCATTTTGTGGAACGGGCCTTTGGGTGTATTTGAAATGAAAAATTTTGCAAAAGGAACTATTGAATTAGGCAACGCAATTGCTGATGCTACCGCTGAAGGTGCTTTTTCCTTAGTTGGTGGTGGTGATTCAGTAGCCGCTGTAAAACAATTCAGTTTTGAACATAAAGTAAGCTATGTATCAACAGGAGGAGGTGCAATGCTAGAAATGTTAGAAGGTAAAACATTACCCGGTATTGACGCAATCATGAACTAAAGGCTTTTTTACCCTTAAAATTTAACACGAATAAAACACATAGGTTGACCTCGATGAAAAGGTTAATTTCTTTTAATCTCCTATTAATCTAGACTTAATACCGATTAAGGTTAATTAGCATGCTATTGATATGAAATACACGACCCTACCAACTACTGAAATTAAGGTAAGTAAAATTTGTTTGGGAACGATGACTTGGGGGCAGCAAAACACCCTACGTGAAGCACATGAGCAAATGGATTATGCAATTTCTCAAGGCATTAATTTTTTCGACACGGCAGAAATGTATTCCATCCCTGGAAAGCCCGAAACGTATGGGGCCACTGAAAAAATAATAGGGTCTTGGTTTAAAAAAAATAAAAATAGAGATCAAGTCATTCTAGCTAGTAAAATTGCGGGGCCTGGGTATGCACATATCAGAAAAACTGGCTTTTCTAAAATGGCAATTCACGAGGCCCTAGAAGGCAGCTTAAAGCGTTTACAAACCGATTATATCGATCTATATCAATTGCATTGGCCTGAACGACCCACGAATTGCTTTGGAATTAGAGAGTACCCCTATCAAAAAGATACCCAATGGGAAGATAATTTTTCAGAAGTATTGACGACCCTTCAAGAGTGTATTCAAGCTGGTAAAATAAGACATATTGGTGTATCTAACGAAACTCCCTGGGGACTCATGCGTTATTTAGAAGAATCTAAACAAAAATCACTCCCTCGGATGGTAACCCTTCAAAACGCCTATTCACTCATTCAACGAAGTGTGGAAATAGGACTGTCAGAAGTGCTTCTAAAAGAAAATGTAGGATTACTCCCTTATTCTCCATTAGCTTTTGGCGTATTAAGTGGAAAATACCTAAATAAATCACCCAAAGATGCACGGGTAAATTTATTTCCTGCCTATAATCGATATAGCAGTCCACAAGCAACCACTGCTGTAGAAAAATATGCGCAAATTGCCTCCCAAAATGGTTTGAGTTTAGCGCAAATGTCATTGGCGTTTGTAAATCAATTACCCTTTGTAACGAGTACAATTATTGGTGCCACCAAAATGGAACAACTCAAAGAAAATATCGCAAGTATTGATCTAAATTTAACACCTGAAATACGCGCTCAGATTGAAAGTGTACATCGAGAAATTCCCAATCCAGCAGCCTAATATTAGGCAAATTTATCGCTGCGTATAACCCAGTTTTTTTCGCACTCTGTTTAGCACTTCTTTAGCTACTTTACGCGCCTTAATCGCACCTGCATTTAACGCAGCATCAATCTCTTCTGGATGTGCCATATAATGAGCATAACGCTCACGCTCAGTTGCATATTTTTCTATAAGTAATTCATAAAAAGCTTGCTTAGCATGTCCAAAACCATAATTTCCTCCTAGGTAATTGGCTCTCATTTTCTCCACCTCTTCAGCGCTTGCAACCAACTGATAAAGTGTAAATAAATTACAGGTATCAGGATTTTTTGGGGCCTCTAAAGGCGTACTATCTGTTTGTATTTTCATTATTTGCTTGCGCAATTGTTTATCCGACACAAATAAGTTAATTTCATTTTTACGAGACTTACTCATTTTCTTTCCGTCAATTCCAGGAACCCATTTTGAATTCTCTTGAATTTTTGCTTCTGGAGGAACCAAGGTTTGTCCCATTTGATGATTAAATCTATTAGCTACATCTCTTGTAATTTCTAAATGTTGTAATTGATCTTTTCCAACAGGAACAACTTCGGCATCGTATAATAATATATCTGCAGCCATTAACATAGGGTAGGTAAAAAGACCCGAATTAACATCTGCCAATCGATCTGACTTATCTTTAAAACTATGTGCTAACGTCAAGCGTTGATAAGGAAAAAAACAACTTAAATACCAAGATAATTCTGTCACTTCTGCTACATCACTTTGACGATAAAAAACCGTCTTACTGAGGTCTAAACCAAAAGCCATCCATGTTGCCGCAGCACTATATGTGTTTTGTCTCACCTCATCCGCATTTTTTATTTGCGTTAAGGTATGCATATCAGCAATGAATAAAAATGATTCATCCTCTTGCGAATTAGCCATTTCAATTGCGGGAATAATTGCCCCGAGTAAATTTCCTAGATGTGGAGTACCTGTACTTTGTACTCCTGTAAGTATTCTTTTCATGTAAATCTATTGAGGCTTCAAAAATACATAAATCAAATTCATTTCACTAGCACTTTATGGTGCACAATTTGTTTATTGCAATTTCATCACCTACATTTGAAATTGATGACTCTACTTAAAAATAGTTTCCGATTATGCTGGCGCCTATGGTTTTATGGCTGGATACTCTTCACCATTCTTCTTGCGTTACCTTTATTACTCATCGTCATTTCCTTCAAGAAGCTTTATCCTGTTTTTTTTAAAATTGCTGTTGCTTGGGGAAAAACGATTTTATTTGTCATGGGCTTTAGACCTGTCATCTCCGGAAATAAACACCTAGACCCTGCTAAAAGCTATATCTTTATTGCAAATCATGCCTCCTTAATCGACGGAATGCTCATGTTAGCTATCGTTAAAAATCCGGCCGTTTTTGTAGGTAAAAAAGAACTTGAAAAAATACCCATCTTCGGATATATATTTAAAAAAACAAGTATTTTAGTTAACCGTAATGACCCTGAAAGTCGCAAACAAGTATATGCAAGTGTAGAAGAAAAAATTAATTTAGGACTGAGTATTATCATTTTTCCCGAAGGATTAGTCCCTCCAGAAAACATAGTCTTAGCCGAATTTAAAAATGGCGCTTTTTATATGGCTATTGAACATCAAATCCCAATTGTACCCATCACCTTTTACGATGTGAAAAAACGATTTTCTTGGACATTCTTTAGTGGTTGGCCGGGGAAATTAAGAGTTAAAATTCATCCTAGTATAGAAACAAAGGGGCTAGTTTTAGGACAAATGGAACACATTAAACAGCAGGCTTTTCAAACCATTTATTCAGAACTCACTAAAGATCAACAACACTTTCAAAACTTAACGAAAAAATAGACCATTTTGAGAAACGAAGACCTTACCTTTTATCAAAAAAAAGAAGAATTTTTCAATGTGCTTTCACATGGAATTGGGCTTGTTTTGAGCACCGTTGGTCTCTTTTTACTCATTGTAAAATCAAGCAGGTCGGACATACCATTTAAACTAGTAAGTTTTACTTTATTTGGATGTAGTTTAATCCTACTCTATGCAGCCTCTACTTTTTATCACCTTGTTCAACGGCCATTCTTACGAATGCGTTTAAACATTATAGATCACGCCGCAATTTATATTTTAATTGCAGGTACCTATACACCATTTACGCTAGTTACCCTACACGGCAAACTAGGGTGGACTCTTTTCGGAGTAACTTGGGGTATTGCTGTAATTGGGGTTGTTTTAAAAATTTTTTACACCGGTCGTTTTGATAAGATTTCGACCATCGCTTACGTCGCCATGGGATGGATGATTGTTTTTACAATCAAACCCCTATTAGAAAATTTTCCCATACACGGACTGTATTGGCTTCTAGTAGGTGGACTCGCATACACTGTTGGAGCCGTGGTATACAGCAGACCTTCCCTACGCTATAATCATGCTATTTTCCATGTATTTGTACTTCTAGGCAGCCTCTGTCATTTTATAGCTATATACTACTATGTATAGTTCACTACAAAAGCATTTTATTTTAAAACCGCTTCTTTTTGATGCAATAATCGCGTAAGCTTAATAGATAAATCAAGTAAAATAATTTTCGCATTACCATTGCGCTCTATATGATACATAGCATCATTCAATTCGTCATAAATTTGCATAATATTGCCTCCATGTACAAACGGTGCAAACTTTCGCAAATCGAAATTAGGACTTTTAGGTGCTAAAAAAACAAGTTCTTCAGCTTTATAATTGAGAAGTAGTGCCTGCCTAAAGAACTGAATACAATAATTTAAAAAACTTTTCTGCACCTCTCGTCCTGCACCTGCAATTCCCTCACTCCAAGTCACTAGATCTCTAATTACACTCGCATTACCCTTAGCCTTAAAAGCAGTTCGAATCCATGTAATAAACCATTCCTCAAACTGTTGATCCTTGGTAGTATGACGTGAAATTTGAATCGCTTTATTCCAATTCCCATCAGCCTCGTGGGCAATTTTTCTCGCCTCAAGTTCATCCAAATTTTCTCGCTGAATTAAGGCTTCAACAATCGCATTTTCACTTAATTTATTAAGTGTTATTTTTTGACAACGAGACAAAATAGTATTGATAATTTGTTCTTCATTTTCACAAATCAGCAGTAAAATTGTATTCGAAGGTGGTTCTTCAATAAGCTTGAGTAATTTATTAGCTGCCGAAGCATTCATCCGTTCTGCCATCCAAATAATCATAATTTTAAAACCACCTTCATACGCTTTTAACGACAATTTTTTAACAATTGCTTCTGCCTCATCGACCCCTAGTAAACCTTGCTTATTTTCAACCCCCAAATGACTAAACCAACTCAACTCATCCCCATACGGATTCGCCGCAATAAATTCACGCCACTCAGTTAAAAACAGATCACTTGTGGGGTTTTTCTTCACCTTAGGGGTCGTGGTTACTGGAAAAGCAAAGTGTAAATCAGGGTGTGCTAAATTTTTGAATTTAAGATTACAAGCGTGATTTCCATGCTCATTTTCTCCCTGTTTATTTTGACAAAGTATATATTGAGCATAAGCAATCGCTAAAGGCAACGCCCCTGCTCCCTTTGGAGCCACGAATAATTGAGCATGTGGTATACGCCCTCTTTCCACTGATGCAAACAATTGTTTTTTAATAGCTTCTTGCCCAATAATATCTTTAAATAACATTTAAATGCGTATTTGTTTTTATAAAACACAAAGGTACGATTCCCCGTATTTACCCAATCAATAACTTTAAAAAAATAAAGTTTTATAAATGGCTTGCACTTCTCAAAACCACCATTCTCAGAAATTTCACCCCATTGTTCAACCTAATTGTACGGCAGAATGACACCCATTAAAACCATGAGAAAAGCCTAAAAAATTGTCAACACTAAGCTAATTAACTCTCTTATGAAGCATAAGCCTACTGACTGTCATAGAAATAACAAAGCAAATATAGCAATTCCGTATGGTGATCTACAAAACTAAAAATGGCTCAAATACGAGTTACGATAAAGCTTCTAATTTTACAGACTGCACAAATCATGGGGTTACTTGTTTAATAAACCTATTTTTTTAAATCTTGTCAAATAAAAATGAACGATTTTGTACTTAAATTGTATCTATACCCTTTTTGATCTCTGATAGAATACAGTCTTCCGTTAGATTAAACACAAGTTTTAGCCTAATGATTTCAGAACGAAGATAGATCGATGCAGAAAAAATATTAAACCCACAAAAAAAGAAGTGATAGGCTAAAACAAAAGAAGAAATATACTGTTTACCGCAAATTCTGATTTCAATTTAAGTCATCTTTAACTTTTTTCAGTAGCGATTATTAATTATATTTACGGCATATAAAAACCAATTATGAATTTTACGTCGAATGGTTTTTTCATTCGATCGACTAATATAAAATACGTATGGCCTGTAGTAGTTGTTCAACTGATACAAATGGCGTACCCAAAGGTTGTAAAAGTAATGGAAATTGTGGCACTGGTAGCTGTGATAAACTAACCGTTTTTGATTGGTTAGCCAATATGAGTTTACCCAATGGGCAATCCAAATTTGACATTGTTGAAGTTCGTTTTAAAAACGGACGCAAACATTTCTTTAAAAATAGTAAAGATCTTCCATTATATATTGGCGATGTGGTCGCTGTAGAAGCCTCCCCTGGGCATGATGTTGGTACTATTTCCCTTACAGGGGAATTGGTTAAGGTGCAAATGCGCAAAAAATCTGTTCGCTATGACAGTGAAGAAATAAAAAAAATATATCGCAAAGCTACGCAACGCGATATCGACATTTGGCAAAGTGCACGAAACAAAGAAAAGGATGTACAGCGAAATGCTCGACTCATAATTTCACGACTTGGGCTTAAAATGAAACTTTCTGATGTCGAGTTTCAAGGCGATGGTAATAAGGCAACTTTTTATTATACCGCGGATGAACGCGTTGATTTTAGATTATTAATTAAAGAATTAGCGTCAACCTTTAAAATTCGTATTGAAATGAAACAAGTGGGCTTACGTCAAGAAGCCGCTCGTCTTGGTGGTATTGGATCCTGTGGTAGAGAATTATGTTGCTCTACATGGCTTACAGACATTCGATCTGTCAGCACTGCATCTGCGCGATACCAACAACTCTCATTAAACCCTCAAAAATTAGCAGGTCAATGTGGAAAATTAAAGTGTTGTTTAAACTATGAACTCGATACGTACATCGATGCTTTAAAAGAATTTCCAAAAACTGATAAATGGTTGAAGACAGAAAAGGGCGATGCAGTATTTCAAAAAATGGATATTTTTAAACGTACAATTTGGTATGCCTATAAAGATCAACCTATGCAGTGGATTCCATTACTTGTCGATCAAGCCAATCAAATTATTGAGTTAAACAAAGCCGGTAAAAAAGTCGAGAGTCTCGAATATTTTACCACAAACGTTGAGCTCCCTAGCGAAAGCGAGGTATTTAGTAATGTAGTTGGTCAAGACAGCTTAACACGTTTTGATCAAAAGAAAAAAGTTCGACATAAAAAACGAAGAAAACAAAAAAGAAAACCCCCTCGTAAAAATGCGTAAATTAATCTATTTTGTGCTCATTTGTATTGGATTTACTGCTTGTGAAAGTAACGTGGTTTACAATACGTATAAATCCGTCGATTTAGCCCAATGGGATAAGGATTCAATTATAAAATTCACCTTCAGTCCAATCGATACAGTTAGTAGAAATAATATCTATATAAATCTGAGAAATAATAACGATTATGCCTATAGCAACCTATTTTTGATTGTTGGAATCGAATTTCCAGACCATTATACGGTTGTTGATACGCTCGAATATGCAATGGCTGATGTTACTGGAAAATTTTTAGGCAGTGGAATGACAGACCTCAAAGAAAATAAATTAGAGTATAAAACAAATGTGATTTTTCCACATACAGGAGAATATACTTTTACAGTGCAACAAGCAATGCGAAAGGCTGGAGAAATAGACGGTATAAAAAAGCTAAAAGGAATATCAGACGTAGGAATCAGTATTGAAAAAATTGACGAGAATGAGTAAGAAAAAAGCTGAAACGAACAATTTTAAGACCTATACCAAATGGTTATGGAGACTTTTTTTAGGTGGAATTGCAATCGTAGTATTCCTTTTTTTCTTAGCATCAGTCGGTGCATTTGGACCTCTTCCTACCTTTGAAGAATTAGAAAACCCAGAAAATAACTTAGCTAGTGAAGTTATTTCAGTCGACTCAAAAACCATCGGAACTTATGCTGTAGAAAACAGGACTCCCGTAAAGTTTAAGGACTTACCTCCAGTATTAGTACAAGCCTTAATTGCGACCGAAGATGTTCGATTCTATCAACATTCAGGAATCGATTTTTATGGAACCATCCGTGCCTTTGCTAAACTCGGCCAAGATGGTGGTGCCAGTACGGTTACTCAACAATTAGCAAAGCTATTGTTCCACGGAGAAGGATCTAAAAGTCTTCCCATGCGATTACTTCAAAAAATTAAGGAATGGGTTATTGCTGTTCGTTTAGAACGACAGTATACAAAAGAGGAAATCATTGCGATGTATTTTAATAAGCAAGACTTCCTGTTTCGTGCAGTAGGTATTCGCTCCGCCAGTAGAATTTACTTCAGTAAAGAACCTAAAGACTTAAAGATAGAAGAAGCGGCTGTCATTGTGGCCATGCTAAAAAATCCGAGACAATTTAATCCAAACAGAGAAGTTTCTAAAGCAAAATCTCTTCAACGAAGAAATGTGGTCTTAAAACAAATGGAGCGTCATGGAGATATAACACCAAAAATGAAAGACTCACTTCAAAATCTCCCGTTAAAAATTGATTTTTCACCAGAGGATACGGCCGATGGTATGGCGACCTATTTTAGAGAATATGTTCGAAAATATTTAGGAAAATGGATCAAGGAACATCCTAAAGAAGATGGAACCTTGTACGACCTTCATCGCGATGGTCTGAAAATATATACCACCATCGACTCTAGAATGCAACAATATGCCGAAGAGGCCATGAAAGAACACATGGCAAATCTACAGCGGGTATTTGATCTTCAACAAAAGAAGAACAAAACAGCACCGTTCTATGATTTGACAAATAAAGAAATCGCTGGCAATATGGCCGCAGCTAGAAAACGTTCAAATCGCTATCGAAGAATGAAAAAATCAGGCTACAGCGAAGAGGCTATTTTGAAATCTTTTGACACGAAAACAAAAATGAAAATTTTCTCGTGGAAAGATGGAGGAACTGATATTGACACCATCATGACGCCAAATGATTCGATACGATATTACAAACAATTTTTACAAACCGGTTTGTTATCTGTTGAACCCATCACAGGACATGTAAAAGCTTGGGTTGGAGGAATCAACTACAAACATTTCCAGTACGATCACGTAAAACAAGGAAAACGTCAAGTAGGTTCCACATTTAAACCCTTCGTTTATGCCACCGCAATTAATCAATTGAGAATGTCACCGTGCGATTCTTTACCAAATACGAAATGGACTATCCCGAAAGGAAAATACGGGTTAACAGAAGATTGGACTCCTGAAAATGCAAATTTAGAATACGGAGGTTATAAAACGCTAACCGATGGTTTGGCAAATTCAACCAATGTTATTACTGCCCAATTAATTGATAGAACTACCCCTAATAATGTGGTGAAATTGGCAAAAAATTTAGGAATAGAAAGTAACGTTCCACCCTATCCGTCAATTGCCTTAGGGACTGTTGATTTGAGCCTTTACGAAATGGTGGGGGCCTACAATACTTTTGCCAGTAAAGGAATGTACGTTAAACCAATGATGATTTTGCGTATTGAAGATAAAAACGGCATGGTATTAAGTGATTTTACCCCAGAAACCAAAGAGGTATTAAGTGAAGAATCTGCTTATACAATTATAAACTTACTCGAAGGAGTAACAAAATTTGGCTCTGGAGCTCGATTGCGGGGAGGAGCACGTAATTATCCTGATGACGTAGTTACCGGACATCCCTATGGGTTTACAAATCCCATCGCAGGAAAAACCGGAACCACACAAAACCAATCAGACGGATGGTTCATGGGAGTTGTTCCAAATTTAACAACTGGAGTATGGGTTGGTGGTGAAGATAGAGCGGTTCACTTTCCTGATATTGCCCGTGGACAAGGAGCCACCATGGCTTTGCCAATTTGGGCGTTGTACATGAAGAAATTATATGCTGACAAGGAATTAAATATCAGCGATAAAGAATTCGAAAAACCAAAAGATTTCGACTTAGAACTCGATTGTGAAAAATTAAAAAAAGAAAAGGGTGAAATTACAGAACCCGACGATTTTAACTAAGAACCTATGATTAACAAAGTAGTAAAAGATGCGGCTGAAGGATTAGAAGGTCTTCGCTCAGGAATGACCCTAATGCTGGGAGGATTTGGCTTATGCGGAATCCCCGAAAACTGTATTACCCAATTGGTAAAATTAGGGGTAAACGACCTAACTTGTATCTCTAATAATGCCGGAGTCGATGATTTTGGCTTAGGCTTATTATTACATCAACGTCAAATAAAAAAGATGATTTCTTCATACGTTGGTGAAAATGATGAATTTGAACGACAAATGTTGAATGGTGAATTAGAAGTGGAGCTTATCCCTCAAGGAACACTCGCTGAACGTTGTCGCGCAACGGGTGCTGGTATTCCAGCGTTTTATACCCCAGCCGGATATGGAACTGAAGTCGCGGAAGGAAAAGAAACGCGCGAATTTAATGGAAAAATGTACGTATTAGAACATGCCTTTAATCCCGATTTTGCTTTTGTAAAAGCATGGAAAGGCGATACGGCTGGAAACCTAATCTATAAAGGTACCGCAAGAAATTTCAACCCTTTAATGGCGATGGCCGGTAAAATTACAGTTGCTGAAGTTGAAGAATTGGTGGAAGTTGGAGAACTAGACCCAAATCAAATACACACTCCAGGAATTTTTGTACAACGCATTTTTCAAGGTGTTAATTACGAAAAAAGAATTGAACAACGTACCGTTAGACAAAAAAAATAATACTATGGGACTAGATAAAATTGGTATAGCAAAACGCATTGCACAAGAATTACAAGATGGATGGTATGTCAACTTAGGGATAGGAATACCTACCTTAGTTGCAAACTATATTCCCGCTGGAATTGAAGTTGAATTTCAAAGCGAAAATGGATTATTAGGCATGGGGGCTTTTCCTTATGAAGGGGAAGAAGATGCTGATTTAATCAATGCTGGAAAACAAACAGTTACCATATTAAAAGGCGGGTCACTTTTTGATTCTGCCACCAGTTTTGCCATGATCAGAGGTCAACACGTTCAGTTAACTGTTTTAGGCGCTATGGAAGTTGCTGAAAATGGGGATATCGCCAATTGGAAAATTCCCGGAAAAATGGTCAAAGGAATGGGAGGCGCTATGGATCTCGTCGCTTCTGCGGAAAATATAATTGTAGCCATGATGCATACCAATAAACGAGGAGAATCTAAATTATTAAAACGTTGCAGCCTACCCTTAACAGGGGTTGGTTGTGTAAAAAAAATAGTTACTAACCTCGCTGTTTTGGAAGTATCTAATGACGGTTTTGTCCTTTTGGAACGCGCTCCTGGTGTAACCGTAGACGAAATTAAAAATGCCACAGAAGGGCGATTAATTATTCCCGAATCAGTTCCAGAAATGATCCTTAATTAGTACAGCCGCCTTAATTCCATTTTTAATTCACTCATGTAAATTAAATAAGACAAAATCGTTCGTATCGACCTTTTAGGTACTTATCATAGATAAATTAAGCAAACTGTACATTATCAAAAACCTTGAGTAATTTATAAATAAAACATAAAAAATGAACATAATCTCTTATAATGTAAATGGCATTAGAGCTGCCTTAAAAAAGGGATTTTTAAATTGGTTAATTGCCGCTTCCCCAGATGTAATTTGCATTCAAGAAACCAAAGCACACGCCGATCAATTAACCTTAGAACTGTTTGAAGAAGCAGGGTATCCTTATCACTATTGGTATTCAGCACAAAAAAAAGGGTATAGTGGCGTTGCTATTCTGAGCAAAACAGAACCCAATCACGTTGAATTCGGGACGGGTATTGAATCAATGGACTTTGAAGGAAGGAATCTACGCGTAGATTTTGATGATCTCTCTGTTATGAGCCTATACCTTCCATCGGGTACGAATGATGCAAGATTGGGGTTTAAGCTTAATTATATGGCCGAATTTCAAGACTATGTAAACGACTTAAAAAATTCAATCCCAAACCTCCTTATTTGTGGAGATTATAATATTTGTCACAAAGAAATAGACATTCACAATCCGAAAATGAAAGGTGTATCCGGCTTTTTACCTGAAGAACGAGCTTGGATTGGCAAGTTTATTGATAGTGGATTTATAGATACGTTTAGATATTTTAACCAAGAACCTAATCACTATAGTTGGTGGAGCTATCGCGCAAATTCCCGAAACAATAATAAAGGATGGCGAATTGATTATTGTATGGCTAGCGAACCTCTTAAACCGCGTTTGGAACGCGCATTTATATTGCCCGAAGCCAAACATTCTGACCACTGTCCGATTGGAGTGACCATCCGTTCCTAAAAATAAAATGATCGTTAACACAATTGTTTTCGGCAAAAAAACTAATAACTAAATAAAAGACAATCACGATGAAAAAAATTGCATTATTCATCCTAACCCTATCACTTTGTACAGCCTGTGTTTCTAAAAAAGTATATACAGAACTTGAAGAAAAATACGATAAACTCAGAGACAATAACCAAAACCTTTTCAGTGAAAATCAACAATTAATTGACCAGAAAAAAGCCTTAGAAGAAAGCCGCCTCAAACTCCAAAGCGAAATCGACAAACTTGACGCTGAAAAAGAACGCATCAATACGTCAGTAAATCAACTCGAAGCTAAAAAACAAAAATTAGAAGAAGAATATGCCAATTTAACTAAAATGAGTTCTCAACAACTCTCAGAGAAAGCTGCCGAAAATAGACGACTACTCGCCGAGCTTCAAGATAAAGAAGCTAAACTTTCTGAGGAAAGTAGTCGTTTAGAAAAATTACAAACAGAACTCGCAAAAAGATCAGCACGTGTAGATCAATTAGAAGGACTCATAGCCGCCAAAGAAGCAGCCATGCAGCAACTAAAAGACGCTGTTTCTTCAGCTTTAAGTGGTTTTGAAGGCAAAGGACTATCTGTCGTAAGAAAGAACGGAAAAGTTTATGTTTCAATGGAAAACAAATTACTTTTTAGCTCAGGAAGCTGGGCAGTAAACAGCGAAGGCTCTAAGGCTGTTTCAAATTTAGCCGCCGTTTTAGTAGAAAATCCTGATATTGATGTTCTCATTGAAGGTCACACAGATAATGTTCCTTATGGTGGAAAAGGTGCCATTGTAGACAATTGGGATCTCTCCACCAAAAGAGCTACGGCTATTGTGAGAATTCTTGTTAATAAAAACGTATCTCCTAAACAAGTAACGGCTGCTGGTCGTGGCGAATTTGTTCCTATCGCAAGTAATCGTACTGCTTCTGGAAGAGCTAAAAATAGAAGAATAGAAATAATTCTAGCCCCAAACCTTGATAAAATCAATGAATTATTGGAAAATTAATAAACCGATAAGACGTTTATTTGCCTACTAAAAACCTCAACAACCAAGCTCAAAACTCCATTTTCGGAATTTTGAGCTTGCCAGTTTAGTACAAACCCTTTTTCAGAATTTAATCTGCCTTTTTTAAAACACGCTTCGAGTTTAACTAATCACTCGTGATTTAAGCTGTTTTATTCGCCAATTGTCCACATGCTGCATCAATATCTTTACCTCTACTTCGTCTCACATTCACGACAATATTATGTGCCTCTAAGGTGTTTACATACATTTGAATTGCCTCAGGATTGGCCTGTTGAAATTCACCATCATCGATAGCATTATACTCAATTAAATTGACTTTAGATGGGACTTTCTTACAAAATTTCACCAAGGCTACTGCATCTTTTTTAGTGTCATTAATCCCTTCCCAAACCACGTACTCAAAAGTGATTATTTTATTGGTCTTTTCATACCAATATTGTAACGAAGCTAATAGCTCAGCCAAATTACTTTTCTCATTTATGGGCATTAGTTTTGAACGCACTTCATCGATAGCCGAATGTAAGGAAACTGCAAGGTTAAACTTTACCCCATCGTCTGCCAGTTTAACAATCATTTTAGGAATCCCCACCGTTGAGACAGTAATTCGTTTTGGCGACATCCCAAGACCTTCCTTTGAAGTTATCTTTTCAATAGAAGCTAAGACGTTCTTGTAGTTTAGAAGTGGTTCTCCCATACCCATATAAACAATATTTGAGAGCTTACGCTTGTGATATAAGCGACTTTGTTGATCAATAGCAACTACTTGATCATAAATCTCATCAGGATTCAAATTTCGCATCCGCTTTAAACGAGCCGTAGCACAAAAGTGACAGTCTAAACTACACCCCACCTGACTAGAAACACAAGCAGTTGTACGAGTCTCAGTGGGTATTAGCACAGATTCTACCACCAAATTATCATGTAATTTAATCGCGTTTTTAATGGTTCCATCATTAGAGCGCTGCATTTGATCAACTTTAATATGGTTAATCACAAAATGCGTTTCAAGCATAGCACGGGTATCCTTAGATAAACTCGTCATATCCTCAAAACTATGTGCAGATTTCTGCCATAACCATTCATAGACTTGATTGCCCCGAAAGGCCTGGTGTCCATGATTGATAAAAAAATCTCTCAAAGCCTCTTTGCTCAATGCTCTTATGTCTTGTTTTTTCTTTGTCATATAAAAAAGCCCTCATAAAGGGCCTAGGTAATGGTTATGATTTTGGTCTATTTATTCAATATAAGCTTTTTAATTGCGTACCTATTGGTCTCTTTCTCCGTAATTTTAAGGTAATAAAAGGCACTTGGTAAATTTGATATATCTAGTTGATTATTTTTCAACGTATTTTTTCGCAAACTTTGTCCTAACACATTAAATAATTCAACGTTATAATCGCCAAACGCCTGTTGAATTTCAATAGAAATAATCCCAGATGATGGATTAGGATACATCTTAATTCCTCTATTTAATTCCTCACTGGCTACCGCAAGGGTAGATGTAAGTGAAGCTAAGGTTGTTTGCCCTGTATTTAACGGATCCAACCAAAACTTTAAACTATTAGACGCTACCCCCCCGAAGTCCCATGAGGTTGCAAACCTTCCATAAAAATCATATTTATCATTATCATTTAAATCATTTAATAGGCTACATTCCGAAGCACCTCCATACAGCTGCCCAATTACCAATCCATTGGGATTAAAAAGTGGTGAACCTGAAGAACCTCCTTCGGTAGATCCAATTTCCCAACCACTTCCTAGACCAGTTCCTCCATAACCAGTGTCATCAGTACCAGGGATCACCCAATAATAACTTCCGGTATTATTCGACTTAAACGGAGGATCATCATCACGGCTTACTTTCATAATATCTCCATTTGGGTGATGAATACCCACAGTAAAGTTGGGTATTTGATCCGTTCGATCCCAACCCGCATAGGTTACATCCCAACTGGGATCAAGTGGACTGTTTATTTCTAACAGCATAAAATCAGAAATCATATTTTTTGCTCGCAATACAGCGCCACTAATTGATTGAAAAACCGTAGATGCAGTACTCTGATTTATTTGTGCACATACGGGATTAGGACTAATCCAATTAAATCGCATAGAATACAGCGCTGGGTTTGAAGGGTTTCCACCTCCGTCTTCATAACAGTGCTCAGCAGTTAATAAATACGGTGTTTTATCTTGAGCGGTATTATTTAACAAGCTTCCCGAACAAATATATCCGTTACCCATATTTAAAAAAGCCACCGATTTCTTTACCACGTTTTTAATTCCATCAAAATCTGCACCGACAGAACAATCCACATCATGCTCACAATTCCCCGATTTATTAAATCCAACTGAACGCTTAGCGGTTAGCCCATAATTTTTTTGAACAGCGTGACCTAGGCGATACCCATGAATCACTGACGCAATATGTAGTTTCCCCTCGCCAATAGCATTGGCGGGTTCAAAATATTCAATCCAAACTTTATCTCCATTAACAAACCACGTTCCTAATTGATTACTATCATTATTTTGTATAGCTGTATAAGCACCTAATAAATCACTTCGATCATTTGTATATAAATAAATTTTAGCCCCTTTTGGCAAATAAAATTCATCAAAATTAAAACTCAAATGAACAGCATCTACTGCATTAAAATAAATTCTCCATATTCGATCACCATTCGATAAATTAGTCCAAAATCCCGCATTATTCAATCCGTAATCTACAGCTATTGGAACACCTACTCGAAAGGGTTTTCGCCTACTTTGATCTTTAATTTGATCTTCCCGGTAAAGTGTCTCAAGTTCTAATTGAGGTAGCACAATGGGTTGAAAAGCCGATTTTTGCTGTGGTAACGACCAACTCGCTGGTGTACCCTCATTCGTTACTTGCCCAAAAATAATTGACGTAAAAATACAAAAGAATGGAAGTAAAATTTTCTTCATACAGCGACCATTATGGCATGTAAAGGTATAAAAAAAGCCCTACAAATTTGTTGTAAGGCCTTGATTTTAGCTTTTATATAATGAGCATCGCATCACCGTACGAGTAAAAATTGTATTTTTCTTTAATCGCTTCGGCATAAGCTGCTTTTAGAAAATCATGTCCTGCAAATGCTGAAGTCATCATCATTAAAGTTGATTTTGGGGTGTGAAAATTAGTAATCATCGCATTGGCTATACTAAAATCATATGGAGGGAAAATAAATTTATTAGTCCATCCACTAAACGGCTTTAAATGCTGATCAGCAGAAACTGAACTTTCTAAAGTACGCATTACCGTTGTTCCAACCGCACAAATCCTTTTTTTAGTATCAATAGCTGCATTGATTTTTTTAACGGCCGCCTCAGGAATATTAATCTCTTCTGAGTCCATTTTGTGCTTTGACAAATCTTCTACCTCAACGGGCTGAAAAGTTCCCAAGCCAACGTGCAACGTAACCTCGGCTAAATCGATCCCCTTAATCTCTAATCGCTTTAACAAATGCTTCGAAAAGTGTAATCCAGCGGTGGGTGCGGCTACAGCACCTTCATGCTTGGCATAAATTGTTTGATAACGCTCAGTGTCTATTGGTTCAACTTCACGTTTGATATATTTTGGCAAAGGTGTTTGACCTAATTCTTTTAGTTTTTTTCTAAACTCTTCATAACTTCCGTCAAAGAGAAAACGCAACGTTCGTCCTCTTGAAGTAGTATTGTCAATTACCTCAGCAACTAAATCGTCATTATCTCCGAAAAACAACTTATTTCCAATCCGGATTTTTCGAGCTGGATCTACAAGTACATCCCACAATCTACTCTCTGCATTCAATTCTCTCAATAAAAAAACTTCTATGCGAGCTCCTGTTTTCTCTTTATTACCATATAATCGAGCAGGAAAAACTTTCGTATTATTAAATACCATTACATCGTCTTCCTCAAAATAATCGACGAGATCCTTGAATAGTTTATGTTCAATAGTTTCTGTTTTACGATCTAAAACCATCAGTCTGGCTTCGTCTCGTTGCTCTGAAGGGTATTCTGCTAAAAGATTATCGGGCAACTCAAACTTAAAATGTGATAATTTCATAAAGGGTTTGCTGAATTTTAAAATGAATGCAAATATAGTGCATCGCCATAGGCCTTGTCAAGTAATTCCCCGTTTATTTTACCCAAAACAAACATTACATGGTGTTTTAGTGATTCTAATTACCCATAGATTTCATGTATAATTAGGAAATTCAATCAAATGAGAAGAAATTTTTCTAATAATAACCACGAATTAAACATAAAAAAAGGAAAAAATAAACAGCTATTGCACATTTTTTTATCCATTTGAAAACGTTTAAAGAGCTTCATCCGTATATTTGCCTAAACTTTGATATGAATTCTGGAATTAAACCATATAAAGACTCTGATAAAAGCAAAAAAGAACAGGTAGCTACCATGTTTGACAATGTTTCTAGTAATTACGATGTATTAAATCGGTTTATGACCTTGGGCATTGATGTAGGTTGGCGAAAAAAAGTCATTGCTCTTGTTGAAAAAAATAAGCCTAAAACAATATTAGACATTGCCACTGGTACTGGTGATTTTGCCATTATGATGGCATCACTTTCCCCTGAAAAAATAATTGGATTAGACTTATCAAAAGGTATGCTAGCAAAGGGAATTGAAAAAGTTAAAGCAAAAAAGCTTGAACACCTTATTGAAATGATGATAGGTGATGCAGAAAACCTTCCTTTCGAAGACAATTATTTTGATGCTATCACGGTGGGATTTGGTGTTCGAAATTTTGAAAACTTAGACCGCGGACTCCAAGAGATTTATCGGGTATTAAAACCGGGAGGCATATTTGCCGTTTTAGAAACCTCACAACCTGAAAAATTTCCATTTAAACAAGGCTATAAATTTTATTGTAAATATATTATTCCAACAATTGGCAGGCTCGGCTCTAAAGATAAAAAAGCCTATACGTATTTACCTGAATCAGCCGCAGTTTTTCCCTATGGTAAAAACTTCAACAATATTTTAGAAAAAAATGGGTTTAATACTGCAAAGAATATACCCTTAACTTTTGGAGCTGCCTCCATATATACGGCAACGAAATGATGAATAAAGCTTTATTGTGTCTGGTTGGACTTATCTTGTGTAGTTTCAGCCTTTCAGCGCAAAAGAAAGATAGAATCGAAAATATTCCCAGTAAGGACGTAGATAAAATTCATTTCGGATTTTATCTCGGACTCAATAAAAAGAATTTCAAAATTAGCTATACCCTCGCTGATTCTTATGTCGAGGTTGAGGATAATTTTGGCTTTAACGTGGGGCTCGTTGCAGGATACAATATTAGCGACAATCTAAATCTTCGTTTTGAACCTGGACTTTCAAGCAATACCAAAACCTTACGTTTTACAAATGTCAATACCCTAAGCGATAATGTAAGAGAAGTCCCAGGAACCTATTTTCGAATCCCCATGCTCCTACAATACCGAACCGATCGCTTAGACAATATGCGTGCATTTATTATCGGAGGAGTGTCGTATGACTATAATTTTTCGAGCAATCAAGATAACACAGATGACAATACACAGGGCCAATTTCGAATGAAAAAAAATAATTTTATGTATGAATTTGGCTTAGGAGTTGATTTTTACTTGCCCAAATTTAAATTCTCACCTTCATTGCGTGGTGTATTTGCCATTAATAACGAGCTAGTCCCTGATAATATTCCAAGTAGCCCCTATACCTTACCTATTGACTATCTAGGTACTCGAGGCGTTTTCTTGAAATTTACCTTTGAATAACTTCAACGCCTACATTCGTGCAAAAGAATAGCCGTAGCTGTAGCCACATTTAAGCTTTCAACCGCAGCGTCCGGATTAAATTTCGGAATTGAGACTAGATGATCCATCAAATTAATCACTGCTTCACTCAGCCCATTTGCTTCATTTCCCATTACGATAATTCCTGGATTTTCTAATTCAAAGGTCCTTATGTTTTCACCCTGCATAGCCGCACCGTATTTTGGCAACGTGCTCATAGACAAATAAGAAACTAAATCGACATAATGCACAGACACCCGTGCCAATGATCCCATAGAGGCTTGAACAACTTTTGGATTATAACAATCTACCGTATCTAACGAACATCGCAATTCCTCTATCCCATACCAATCACAAAGCCTAATTATGGTTCCTAAATTCCCCGGATCATTAACCCCATCTAATGCGAGTACCATTCCCGTGTTTGAAGAAGGTTTAACCTCAGGAATTCTAAAAATCGCCACCACTTGATTAGGCGTTTTTAAATTACTCAATTGTTTAAGTTCTCGATCAGTGATGGTATGAAAATTGATATTATTACGTATATTAAAATCGTCAGTGCAAAACAAAGCCTCCAATTCAATATTGGAACCTAAGATTTCATTGACCACTTTGGGGCCTTCGGCAATAAATAGTCGATGTTTCTGTCGGTACTTTTTTTGATTTAAACTCGTTATTAATTTGTGCTGATTCTTGCTTAACATGTAAATAGTAGTATTTTTGAAAGATAATAAAAGTCTATCTGCGTTGCCTAACTATTTTGCTAAAATACTAGTATTTCTCATATGTGTTACGGCAATCATTTCATGTGATGCCACAAAGCGTGTCCCCAAAGGATCTTATCTTCTTGATAAGAACCAACTTATTGTTAATGAACAAAAATCTTCAGACCCTGAAGTACTAGCCTATTTACGCCAAAAACCAAATACTAAAATTCTCGGATATCCATTTTCTCTACACCTTTACAATCTAGGAAATCCTAATTATGACCGTAATTTTGAAAAATGGTTAAACAATAACCCAAAAAAAAAGAAACGCTTCGTGAATTTTTTTTCTGAAAAACAGGTTGCTGCCATGGGAAATACCCTAAGCGGCCTCAATGAATGGTTTTTAAAAAACGGAAATGCCCCTGTTATTTCAGATAGTTTACAAATTATTCGATCTGTAAATTCACTTACCGATTATTATCGTCAAAAAGGCTATTTTGATGTTGAAGTAAGTTCAGAAACTTCAAAAAAAAAGAATAAAAAAATAGAAGTTAAGTATCATATTACCACATTTGAACCTTATTTTATTGATTCATTAACTACCTCAATCAGCTCTCCTGTCCTTGATTCACTATATCAACTCAACAAAGATAAATCGTTAATTATCCCTGGTAATAAAATCGATTATCAAGATTTCGAAAATGAGGCTACCCGCTTGGAAAAACTTTTCAGAAATTCAGGAGTTTATAATTATCGTCGCGATGCGATTAAGTTTTGGATTGACTCCTTAACTTCTTCGTCTGTTAAAAATGTATTATTGGAAATTCCCGACTTACAAGAAACTAAAGGCGATAGCACCTACTTGACTCCATACACCATTAAGAAAATTAAAAAAGTTGAAATCGTTACCGACTTTTCCTTCAGCAATAAGGATAGAAGCTATCAAGACTCTGCAGTGTATAATAACTATCATTTTTATGCCTACGGAAAATTGAAACACAACCCTAAGTATTTGTCAAATGCCATTGTAATTCAACCCAAAGGTGTATACAAGGATACTGAACGCGATTTAACTAGGGATTATTTACGTCAATTACAAAATTTTAAATCTATCAATATAAATTATCAAGAAAATGAAGATCATAGTTTAACCGCTAAAATTATTCTAACCCCATTAAAAAAGCGATCTTTAGGTTTTGATATGGACTTAACTACCTCTAATGTAAAGCCATTTGGAATTTTAGGTAAATTTTCATGGATGGATCGAAACATGTTTAAGGGTGCAGAAATTTTAGAACTTTCTTTTCAAGGATCCTTTTTAAATGCCGACCGAGATTTCTCAGATAACAGTCGCTTTTTTAATGCTTGGGAATTAGGAACAAGCGCAAACCTAACCATCCCTCGAATTTGGTTTCCAATTAATATAAACCGCATTATCCCAAAACGGATGACACCAAAAACTAATTTTTCAATAAGCCTAAATGTGCAACGAAACATTGGCTTAGATCGAAGAAATTTAACCGGCGCACTAGCCTATAACTGGAAAAGTTCAAAAACTACCGACCACAAATTCGAACTCTTTAATATTCAATACATTGAAAACTTACGCCTTGATAAATATTTTGATATTTTTAGCTCTGAAGAACAAAAATTAATTGATGTTCAAGAAGTAATTCCCGACATTGTCAACCCTAACAACCCATTGAGTGATCCATTGGCGTATATTGACTATGTCCTTTCTCCTAGTCAGGGGTTTGAAACTTCAAAACCGGACGAATTTAATACGATTGAACGTGTAAAAGAGCGAAGAGATATCTTAATAGAGGATGTCCTAGTACCCGTAATGTCCTATACCTTTAACTACTCAAATCGGGAGAGTTTTACAGATCAACGTTTTTCGGCCCTTACTGCACGTCTAGTCTCTGCAGGAAATATCACGAACTTATTCTTGAAAAAACCTGCCAATGGCGATAAAAAAGAAATTTTCGGCTTACCCGTAGCCCAATATATTAAACCCGAATTTGAGTATAAAAAATATTGGCCTGTTGGTCTTGGAAATACTTTAGTATACCGTGCCTTTGTGGGTGCCGCTATTCCCCTTGGAAATTCAACTGACGTTCCGTTTAGTCGAAGTTATCGAGCAGGAGGGTCAAACGATATTAGAGCATGGGGAACATTTAACTTAGGCCCTGGATCCTCCGAAAATAATCTTGAATTTAATACAGGAACTTTTAAATTCACCACAAATCTCGAGTATCGATTTAATGTATTGAACAATTTAAATAGTGCTTTATTTATTGATGCTGGAAATATTTGGGATATCACCAATACAAATATTTCGACCAGTGAAGGTAAATTAAAAGGTCTATCCTCCTTGAAGGAAATAGCGATTGGAACAGGTTTCGGTCTCCGATACGATTTAAGCTTTTTAGTCTTTCGACTTGATGTTGGATTTAAAACCTATGAACCATATCTAAAAAATTCAAACCGTTGGTTTAAAAATTACAATTTCACACATGCGGTTTATAATATTGGGATAAATTATCCTTTTTAGCATTTTATTGTTCAGCTCTCTACATTTATTCTTATTTTTACACTGATAAAAAAATTAAATTCTATGAGTCATTCTATACAACCTGGAGTCGCAACAGGCGACCAAGTTCAAGCCATTTTTAAACTAGCAAAAGCAAAGAATTTCGCATTACCGGCAGCCAATGTAATTGGTTCTAGTTCTGTTAATGCAGTCATTGAAGCAGCGGCAGAATTAAACGCGCCTGTTATCGTTCAATTCTCTAACGGAGGCGCTCAGTTTAACGCTGGGAAAGGGCTGTCTAATGAAGGACAAAAAGCGGCTATTGCCGGAGCTGTTGCGGGAGCAAAACACGTACATTTAATGGCAGAAGCCTATGGTGTTCCCGTAATTTTACACACAGACCATTGTGCTAAAAAATTATTACCGTGGATTGATGGACTTTTGGATGCAAGTGAAGCACATTTTGCTGCTACCGGGAAACCATTGTACAGTTCGCACATGATTGACCTGTCAGAGGAACCTATAGAAGAAAACATAGAGATTTGCAAAAATTATTTAGCGCGAATGAGTAAAATGGGGATGACCCTAGAAATTGAGCTTGGAATTACAGGAGGAGAAGAAGATGGTGTTGATAATTCTGATGTAGACAGTTCTAAATTATACACTCAACCTGAAGAAGTCGCTTATGCATACGAGGAACTTAAAAAAGTGAGTGATCGCTTTACCATTGCCGCAGCTTTTGGAAATGTTCACGGTGTCTACAAACCAGGAAATGTTAAGTTAACACCAAAAATTTTGAAAAACTCTCAAGAATATGTTGCTAAAAAATTTAACACACAACCCAATCCTGTTGATTTTGTATTCCACGGAGGGTCTGGATCAACACTCGAAGAAATTCGAGAAGCCATTGGATATGGGGTGGTTAAAATGAATATTGATACCGATTTACAATATGCTTATTTGGCTGGAGTACGTAATTATATCCAAGACAAAAAGGAATATTTACAATCTCAAATAGGAAATCCCGATGGAGATGACCTTCCTAATAAAAAATTCTACGATCCAAGAGTTTGGATTCGAGAAGGAGAACTATCGTTTAAAGCTAGAATTAAACAAGCTTTCGAAGATTTAAATAATGTTAATACCCTGTAAGTTCATTTTTTGTAACTTGCAAGCCCAAATATTACTATATGTCATCTTGGTTTAAACGAAAAGATAAGGGAATTCAAACCCCAACGGAAGATAAAAAAGATGTTCCTAAAGGACTGTGGTATAAAACGCCTAGCGGAAAGGTTGTTGATACTGAAGAACTCAAGGAGAATTTTTATGTGAGTCCAGAAGACGGTTATCATGTTCGAATAGGATCTCAAGAATATTTTGAAATCCTTTTTGACGATAATAAATTTAAAGAACTGAATCCAAAAATCACTGCAAAGGATCCTTTAAAATTTGTGGATACTAAAAAATATGTAGACCGGCTAAAGGAAGCTCAAGAAAAGACCAAATTAAAGGATGCTGTGCGTACAGCTGTTGGAAAATCTATGGGTAAAGACCTCGTCATTGCAGCCATGGATTTTGCCTTTATAGGAGGGTCAATGGGTAGCGTCGTTGGTGAAAAAATTGCACGGGCAATTGATTATTCCATCACAAAAAAAATTCCCTTTTTAATGATCTCAAAATCAGGTGGAGCACGAATGCAAGAGGCCTCACTTTCGTTAATGCAACTAGTAAAAACTTCAGCTAAGTTAGCGCAGTTATCAAAGGCTAAAATCCCTTATATTTCATTGTGTACTGATCCCACTACTGGCGGAACAACGGCTTCGTATGCTATGTTAGGTGACGTAAATTTTGCTGAGCCTAATGCATTAATTGCATTTGCTGGACCACGCGTAGTTAAAGATACCACCGGTAAAGATTTGCCAGAAGGGTTTCAACGCTCAGAATTTGTCTTAGAACACGGTTTTTTGGATAGGATTATCGAACGGAAAGATCTCAAAAAACAAATCAACCTATACATAGATTTAATTGAAAATAATAAAGTAAGAACCGAATAGGTACCTTCTTGAAAATAAAAAAAGGGGCTTTCAAAATTGAAAGCCCCTTTTTACTCTTTTCTTATTTACCCAAATGAAATTCCTTAGGCTCTCCTCCATTAATACGAATAGACGCTAAGTCGTCACATTCCCCATTTCCATAATCAAGAAGGCTCGAACGTTCTCCGCGTTTGAGTTCAACCACCCCACTAACCACAAATTTACAGGACATTTTTCTACGTAGTGCCTCAATAATAGAAACTGAAATTTCAATTCCATTTTTACGCGTAAGATTCCAATTCCCCGTAATTAAAAACACATTGTCTCCCCAAGCAACGGTAGATTGACCTTCAATCATTTCTCTTATTCGTTCTCCTTTTCTACTTACAACCATTCCGTCTGGCCATGTAACAGAAATATCAACTGTTTTGGTAGATTGTGGATTCCCTTGTGCATTTTGTCGCTCTCTTAAGAGAGTTCCTCCCCCATTTACTTGCCTTCCATTAAATTGAAAATTTTGATATTCATAACGTATCATACGACTAGCTTCATCCATATTTATCTGATATGAAAATTGAATTTTACCAGCAACTTCATTACCATTACGAAGTGTACATTGCTCCCCAAAATCGACAGTTACGACCCTCTTACCATCCATTTTTTTCTTGGTTACTGTTGCACAACTTGGCATAAAACGATTCGCCACATAACTTTTAGTTACGGGATTCTCAATACCTACATACACTTCTTCAATTATGTCACTTGAAGCATCCATTACTTCGTTAATCTCGGCATCCTCAGCCGCAAACTTTAAAGATAGATCCTCCAAATTTGAAAGATCACTTTGTATAGTATCATCAGTACAAGATGTTAGCAACCCAAAAAATAACATTCCAGAAATACCAACTACATTTTTCCATTGTTTTCTCATTCTATACGATTTTATTGTTAGTGTCTATTTGACCAATTAGGATCACAATAGTATAATTTCGTGTAAAAAAATTCACAAACTAAAACCCTAAATAGATGTAAATGTTTATTTTAAACATCGTCGCAACAGCAAAACACATTTTTAACAAAAGCTAAAATATGAACATCAACGAGCAGAATCCTTTATAATCTATTGTATTTTAAAAGCTTGTCATTCAAAATAATAGTTTTATATTTGCCGCTCGAAATATTTCGATACATAACAATGATTAAAAATTTAATGTTAGCATGTATTTAACAGCAGAAAAAAAAGCTGAGATTTTCAAAAAATATGGAAAATCAGCAACAGACACAGGCAGTTCTGAAGGACAGATAGCCTTATTCACCTACCGAATTAATCACTTAACAGAACACCTAAAAAAAAATCGTAAAGATTTTAATACGGAGCGCTCATTAGTAAAACTCGTAGGAAAAAGAAGAAACTTACTTGATTATTTAATAAAAACAGACATCGTTAGATATCGTGCAATTGTTAAAGAATTAAATTTAAGAAAATAAAATTAGGGGCTTTATGCCCCTTTTTTTTTCTTCAAGCATCTAATTCCGCGAAAGCGAAAAAAAGCTTATTAAACTTTTCATTGGTTAACACAACACAACAAACCATTGTTTAATTTAAAATATATTTATGATACCTAAGGTTTTTACCGAAACTATCGATTTGGGAGATGGAAGAACCATCACCCTTGAAACAGGAAAATTAGCGAAACAAGCTCATGGTTCTGTTGTTGTTCAATCAGGAAAATGTATGTTATTATGTACTGTAGTTTCAAACTACAAACAAAGTGATGTTGATTTTTTACCTTTAACGGTTGATTACCGTGAAAAATTTGCCGCTTCTGGAAGATATCCAGGCGGGTTCTTTAAAAGAGAAGCAAGACCTAGTGATGGCGAAGTACTTACAATGAGATTAGTAGACCGTGTTCTACGTCCTCTTTTCCCAAAAGATTACCATGCCGAAACACAAGTTATGATACAACTAATGTCTCATGACGATGATGTGATGCCAGATGCAATGGCCGGCTTAGCTGCCTCAGCTGCTATTCAACTATCAGATTTCCCATTTGAATGTGCAATCTCAGAAGCAAGAGTGGGTCGCGTTAATGGAGAGTTTGTGATCAATCCAACAAGAGCTCAATTGGAAGAATCAGATATTGATATGATGATTGGAGCCTCTGCCGATTCAGTAATGATGGTAGAAGGTGAAATGGATGAAATTTCTGAGGAAGAAATGGCTGAAGCGATTAAATTTGCTCATGAAGCAATCAAGGTTCAGTGTGCAGCTCAATTGCGATTAGCTGAAGCTGTTGGTCGTAAAGCAGTACGCGAATACGAGTCAGAAAGAGAAGATGAAGAACTTGAAGCTAAGATTCATGAAATGGCTTATGACAAAGTATATGCCATTGCTAAAGCAGGTTCATCAAAGCACGAAAGAACCGCAGCTTTTGACGCAATTAAAGAGGAAATAAAAGCTACCTTTTCTGAAGAAGAATTGGAAGACTTTGGAAATTTAATTTCAAAATACTACTACAAGGCTGAAAAATCAGCCATTAGAGACTTAACGTTAAATGAAGGACTCCGTTTGGACGGACGAAAAACCGATGAAATTCGCCCAATATGGTGTGAGGTAGACTATTTGCCTTCTACCCACGGCTCTGCCATCTTTACACGTGGTGAAACACAAGCCTTAGCCACCGTAACCCTTGGAACATCAAGAGAAGCGAATAAAATTGACATGCCTTCTTACGAAGGTGAAGAAACTTTTTACTTACACTACAACTTCCCTCCTTTTTCAACAGGTGAAGCCCGACCTATCCGCGGAACGTCAAGACGCGAAGTAGGACATGGGAATTTAGCCCAACGCGCACTGAAAGGAATGATTCCTGAAGATTGTCCATATACAGTTCGTGTTGTCTCAGAAATATTAGAATCTAATGGTTCTTCTTCTATGGCAACTGTATGTTCTGGTACCATGGCCTTAATGGACGCAGGAGTTCAATTAAAGAAACCTGTTTCTGGAATTGCCATGGGATTAATTTCTGAAGGCGATAAATACGCCGTATTATCTGATATCTTAGGAGATGAAGATCACTTAGGTGATATGGACTTTAAAGTAACAGGTACAGCCGATGGAATTACCGCTTGTCAAATGGATATTAAGATCAAAGGTCTCTCTTATGAAATTTTAGTCAAAGCATTAAAACAAGCGCGTGATGGACGAATGCACATCCTTAAAAAATTAACAGACACCATCCCCGCACCAAATGCAGACGTGAAACCGCACTCTCCTAAAATGGTTACTAGAACCATTCCTAATGAATATATTGGAGCCTTAATTGGACCAGGCGGAAAAGTAATTCAAGAATTACAAAAAGAGACTAAAACGACCATTGTAATCAATGAAGATCCTGTTACTGAAGAAGGAATTGTCGAAATTTTAGGAACTAATCAAGAAGGTATTGACACCGTATTAGCTAAAATTGATTCCCTTATGTTTAAACCAGAAAAAGGATCAATTTATGAAGTGAAAGTAATCAAAATGTTAGATTTTGGTGCCGTCGTTGAGTATGTTGAAGCTCCAGGCAACGAAGTGTTATTACACGTAAGTGAATTAGCATGGGAACGAACTGAAAATGTTTCAGACGTTGTAAAATTAGGCGATGTCTTTGATGTTAAGTATTTTGGAATTGATCCGAGAACTAGAAAAGAAAAGGTTTCTCGTAAGGCAATTCTTCCAAAACCAGAAGGTTTTGTAGAAAGACCTCCAAGAGATCGAGATAATGACAAAAGAAATAACGGGCGCGATAATCGTCGTAACGATCGAAGAAAAGATTAAGTAAATTTCACACGTATACCAGAACCCATCCGTTATAACGGATGGGTTTTTTTATTTGTTGTTTATTCATTATCAGTATGTATACGAATATTTTTTGAATTATTATGAAATTTTTTGTAACATTTTTTCGACATTGAACGTATATATAAGTACACAACAACAAATAGGAGTATAACTTTAAATTTTTTTTTAGAATAGATGAGACAACTGAAGATAACGAAGCAGGTAACCAACCGTGAAACAGCGTCACTAGATAAATATTTACAAGAAATTGGGAAAGTAGATTTGATTACCGCCGATATGGAGGTAGAATTAGCACAACGAATTAAGGCCGGAGATCAACTGGCATTAGAGCGATTAACTAAAGCAAATTTACGTTTTGTGGTTTCTGTTGCTAAACAATATCAAAACCAAGGCTTGACCTTACCTGACTTGATAAATGAAGGAAACCTTGGCTTAATCAAAGCTGCTAAACGTTTTGATGAAACAAGAGGCTTTAAATTTATCTCTTATGCCGTATGGTGGATTCGTCAATCTATTTTACAAGCACTAGCAGAACAATCAAGAATTGTTCGTTTACCTTTAAACAAAATTGGCTCTATTAATAAAATTAATAAAACCTATGCACGCCTAGAACAAGAAAATGAAAGACCTCCTTCTGCAGAAGAAATTGCTAAGGAACTTGATATGACTATAAATGACGTTAAAGAATCACTTAAAAATTCTGGACGTCACGTATCTATGGATGCACCATTAATTGAAGGAGAAGATTCAAATCTATATGACGTTTTACGCTCAGGAGAATCACCAAATCCTGATAAAAAATTATTACACGAGTCTTTAAAAGTGGAAATTGAACGAGCCTTAGAAACCTTAACACCCCGTGAAGCAGATGTGGTGGCCTTATACTTTGGCTTAGGTGATGCACACCCAATGACCTTAGAAGAAATTGGCGAAACATTTGATCTTACAAGAGAAAGAGTTCGTCAAATTAAAGAAAAAGCGATTAGACGCCTAAAACACACCTCAAGAAGTAAAATTTTAAGAACTTATTTAGGATAAAATTCAATCCTTTTTGACTTAAAACTCCGTGTTTAAAACATGGAGTTTTTTTATGCTATATTTTTTACAGAATTCCTCTAAATCCTAGTTTATAGTCTTATTTTTGCAAAAAACATATACTTATGAGTCATTTAATTGCCCCTTCAATGCTAGCCGCTGATTTTGGAAACCTTCAACGAGACGTTGAAATGGTAAATCAAAGTGAGGCTGATTGGTTTCATATTGATGTAATGGACGGCGTTTTTGTTCCTAACATTTCTTATGGTATGCCGGTAATTAAATCGATGAAAAAGCACGCTAACAAAACGATGGACGTACATTTAATGATTGTTGATCCTGATCGTTTTATCAAAGATTTTAAAGCAGTTGGTGCAGACATTTTAACGGTTCATTATGAAGCCTGTACACACCTACACAGAACCGTTCAAGCAATTAAGGCTGAAGGAATGAAAGCTGGTGTTGCCCTAAACCCACATACACCCATTGCTGTTTTAGAAGATATAATCAGAGAGCTAGACCTCGTACTGATCATGAGTGTAAATCCAGGGTTTGGAGGCCAATCATTTATAGAAAATACCTATAAAAAGATTATTCAACTTAAAGACCTCATCGAAAAATCTAATTCAAAAGCAATCATTGAAATTGATGGCGGTGTCAATGACCAAAACTGCCCCAAATTGGTAACTGCCGGAGCTGATGTTTTAGTAGCAGGAAGTTTTGTTTTTAAAAGTGAAGACCCGAAGAAAACAATTAGCGGATTAAAAAACTGCTTTTAAACTGAAAAAGCGCTCTAAATTTCAAGGAGAATTTGGACTATCCCCATTTTTTATTTGCAGTTTTTATATGGGCTCATGAAAAAGATACTGCTCGTCATAATGGATATTAAACTCGTTAATAAATTTGTGATACTCTTCTTTAAAAGAGCTGCCTTTATGATGCTCTTCTTGCCTCTTTATATAATGGAATACACGGTTAATTTGTGATTTATTGTATGAAAATACTCCATAACCCTTTTATTATTCAAACCTATGTAAGGTTAAATTTTTGTCATTGATAAATTTCGATGATTTTGCTTTAACAGCCTTCATCAACTTAGATATAGATACACTAGGCTTTAGACTTAGAAAGCAATGAACATGATCTTCAACTCCATTAACAACAATTGTTTTACAACCCGTTTCATTAATCAATTGTCCAATCACTCCAAATAATTTTTTTCCAAATAGGATGTATTAATGCTTCTCTGTATTTTACTGCAAAAAAATTTGTAAATGCACTTTATGCTATGAATTTGCCAAATTTATTGTTGTTAAATGATTGGATTGATTTGAATAATTTGTGGTCCGTTTTCTGTTTTCTGTGGGTTAAAACCCACAGCCATAAAACTAAGTCGATGCAATGCATCTATTGTTATAATTACAAATAAAGTCAACAGATTCAACTGAGCTGATACCGCCAAATGTCAATCCGATCAACTATGACGCGTTTTAACCAAACCGCACATCCTTTACATTCAGCTGTAATGTAGATATTCCATTCCAATGATTTTCTTCTAAAGTGAAAACAATATCAAACGGCTTCTTGGTAGCTATTTGATCATATAAATGCCCTAAATTAAATCCTATCCCAACAAGGTGTTTTCTGCCGTGCTTCGTTTTAATATCCAATCTCAAGTGATCATTTTTCACACCGATAGTCCTGCTCCCACCTCCATCAACAACTTGTCTTAACAAGAAAACAGGCTTCATATTTTGAGGGCCAAAAGGACCAAACTGTTTAATAATTCTAAATAATTTAGCCGTTACTTCTTCAAATTCAAGTTCGCAAGAAATCGTTATTGTAGGACTTAAACAATGCTCAGAAATAGTATTTTTAACGACCTGTTCAAAGGCTTCTTTAAATTTTTGATAATTTTCTGGCTTCAAGGTGAGCCCAGCAGCGTATTTATGCCCCCCAAATTGCTCAATCGTATCACTACACGCTTCCAAGGCATTGTACACATCAAACCCTTTAACAGAACGTGCCGAAGCTGCCAATTTATCACCATTCTTAGTGAAAACTAAAGTTGGACGATAAAATTTTTCAATTAACCTAGAAGCCACAATTCCGATAACTCCCTTGTGCCAATCTTCTTGATAGACAACTGAAGTTGCCCGATTCTCTTCCTTATTCTCGGCGATTTGCTGTAAGGCTTCTTTCGTTATCTTTTGGTCGAGATCTCTTCGTTCATTATTAAACATTTCTATCTCTGCAGCCATTTTCAAAGCCACGTCAAAATCTTGCTCCATCAATAATTCAACGGCATAATTACCATGCTTCATTCTCCCGGCAGCATTTATTCTCGGAGCGATAATAAAAACTACATCCGTAATACTTAAGGTATCTTTAGACACTTGATTAATTAAGGCTTTAATTCCGATACTCGGATTCGAATTTATTTGCTTCATTCCAAAATAAGCCAAAATCCGATTCTCTCCCGTCAAAGGAACAATATCCGCCGCAATTGCCGTTGCCACAATATCTAAATATTGCTGTAAATAGGTAATATTATGACCATAATGAGATCCTATTGCTTGAATCAACTTAAAGCCAACTCCGCACCCACAGAGTTCATCATAAGGATAGTTACAATCTTCACGCTTAGCATCTAACACTGCTACCGCCTTAGGCAGTTCTGAACCTGGTCGATGATGATCACAAATTATAAAATCTATCCCTTTTTCGTTTGCATAGGCCACTTTATCAATGGCTTTAATACCACAATCTAAGGCAATAATCAGACTAAATTCATTGTCTTCGGCAAAGTCAATACTCGCATAAGAAACTCCGTACCCTTCTTTATACCGATCTGGGATATAGGTAGCCACTTTCGGGTAAATCGACAGCAGGTATCTCGCAACGAGTGCTACGGACGATGTCCCATCGACATCATAATCCCCATAAATCAAAATGCGCTCTTCGGCATCAATGGCTTTTAAAATTCGATCAACTGCTTTATCCATATCTTTCATTAAAAATGGATCATGCAATTCTTTTAAAGAAGGTCTAAAAAATGCCTTAGCCTCATCGTAGGTAGATATTCCTCTTTGCAGGAGCAAAGAAGCCACCGTATGACTCACGTTTAAGCTAGTTGCAATTTCGTTAATTTTTGAAGTAGGTAAAGGAGGAATTAAGTCCCATTGCATAGTTAAATCACTTTAAAATCAAAAGTAATCTTTTTTCAACCACTCGACGAAATCGAACAATAAATCCTCAAAATTTAAAAAAATCAATGATTAATACAATGATTAAATCGAGTAAGTAATTTCTTACATAAGGTATCAATTAGGCAAAAAAAGCACTGTCATACTACGAAACAAACCCCTTCATTGCGGCTTTTTGCGGGATTAGACAAATTGCACACCCTGTTCTTCAAAAGGCTTTAAAACATCCTCTTCTAAAGGCTCATCTATAATAACTGTATCAATATTTTGTGTAGGAACTACTACATAACGTTCAATTTTATTTAGTTTAGAACTTTGACATAATGCCACCACATAATCAGAAGCCGCAATCATACATTTTTTTATGTGTGCAACTTCCCAGTCTGGCTCTGTCATACCTCGAACTACATCCATTCCGCTAACTCCCATAAAACAGATATCAGCTCTAATATTACTCACAGAATTGACCACATCAATACCAACCGTTACTTGAGCCAATTTATTTAATTTTCCGCCAATAAAAATAACTTCTATAGACTCGTGATGTGATAATTCAATCGCAATGGGTAAGCTATAAGTAAAAATTGTAACCCGAATATGGCTTGGAATTATTTTTGCTAATTCAACATTGACAGTACTTCCACTCATAATAATTACTTGCCCATCGTGGATTAAGTGAACTGCTTTTTTTGCAATTGACCTTTTTTTATCTAAGTCGGCAACACTTCGCTCATCAAAACTCAATATTTTATTTTCAATGGTTAAAGCACCTCCATGCACTTTAAACAGTAAGTGCCTGGAGGCCAACTCTTTTAAATCCCTCCGAACAGTATCTTCTGATACCTGAAGTTGATCACTTAACTTCGCTGAAAGCACCTTCCTATGCTGCTTTAGCTGTTTAATAATAAACGCATGTCGCTCAAGTTTTAACATAATTTATGATTCTAAATAATCTGTTAATTTTCGTTAATCATACGGCAAATTCATAAAAAAAATGCAGAAATCATAATAAATCCGCAAATTCTTGCAATTTTTTTATAAATTTACTACATACTAACTCAAATAATTTTCTTATGAGAAAAAAACTTACAGTTACTTTACTCGCATTTTTCACAACTGCATTTAGTTTAGTGCTTGCCCAAGAAATTACGGTAAGTGGTAAAGTAAGTGATGAGGCCGGTGCTCTCCCCGGTGTGAATATTCGAATTAAAGGCACAAACAAAGGAGCGGCAACCGATTTTGATGGCAATTACCAAATAACAGCCTCTATAGGGAATGTCTTGGTATTTTCTTCTTTGGGCTATGTCACCCAAGAAATCACGGTAACAGGAACAACACACAACGTGACAATGGTGGAAGATGCCGGCCAACTAGATGAAGTCGTTATTACCGCTTTCGGAATTAAAAAGGAAACCAAAGAATTGGGATACTCGGTCACTCAAGTAAAGACTGAAGATCTAAATTTAGCTGGACAGTCAAATGGAATTACCGCCCTGCAAGGTAAAGTTGCCGGCCTACAAATTCGACAAAATTCTGGAGGAGCAGGTGCTGGCTCAGATATTTCCATTCGTGGAATATCATCCTTAGCTCCAGGTAGAGACAACCAACCTTTGATTATCGTTGATGGTATCGCCATCAATAACGATACGTTTGCTGGAAGCGTTTTACCTTCTGCCGGATCCAATTCCCCGGGCAGCAATGAACAATTTGGATTTACAAGCCGTGCAGGAGATATTAACCCTGATGATGTTGAATCTTATAACATTTTAAAAGGCGCTGCTGCTACAGCCCTCTATGGTGTTAGAGCCGCCAATGGCGCCATCATTATTACCACTAAAAAAGGAATACAAGGTAAACCTAAAGTTAATTTCTCTGTAAATACTACTTTTAGAAATGTAACCAAAACTCCTGAACAACAATTAAAATATCGCGAAGGATTTGGGGGTGAACCAAGGCAATTGTACACGCCAGAAACAGAAACTGGTTTTACCCGGGTAAACAATGGTACCGTTTTCTACAATTGGGGACCAAAATACGCTGCTGATAGCTATACTAACGATGACAATACAATAGTAGATTTATCAGGAGATCGAATTTACGATCCAATGGACCTTTTTAAAACAGGTATCAATACCCAAATAAATTTCAATATTGCTGGAGCCTCAGATAAAATTGACTATTTTTTCTCTGCTGGAAATTCAACAGATGAAAGTACGGTGCCAAATTCCAATTTTGATAAAACTACCTTTCGATTTACAGGAGGGTATCAAGTAGCAGAGAATTTCAAAATTAACACGTCTATTTCCTATGCCAAATCAGGAGGAAAAAGAGCAAACGGTGGCGATAAATCAATCATCAGTGCCCTTGCCTATTTTTCAAACACATTTCCGGTAAATGATTACCAAAATGCAGATGGCTCAGAAAGAGATTATTCTCACGGAATTATAGATAACCCTCGTTACTATGCAGAACGAAGTAGCTATGAAGATGACGTAAATCGTTGGATAGGTAATATTACCCTTAATTACAATCCTTTGGATTGGATGAATATCGTTTATACGGCTCAAGTTGATAACTACGCTGATCACAGAGATCGATTTGTCCCTGGAGACCTCGATTCAGGATCACAAGTAGGAGGCTTTGTTGTTAATGAAAATGTTCGTTTTGTCGGTTTAGAATCAAATCTATTAGTCACCATGACAAAAGATTGGAACGATAAATTTACCTCTTCCTTAATGGTAGGAAATCAAGTCTCTGACAGAAAACGCAACTATGATCGAATTTATGGAGAACAATTAAACATCCCTTATTTTAATCACATCAGCAATACCGGCATTAGAGATAATTCAAGTAGCATCAGCCATTTGAGAAATACGGGACTCTATGGAGAAATTAAACTTGGTTACGACAATAAACTATTCTTATCAATGACCGGAAGAAACGACTGGTTATCTACCCTACCCACTAACAATCGCTCGTTTTTCTACCCTTCTATAAGCGCATCTTATATCTTTAGTGAAGACTTTATCGGCGATAACTCAATCTTATCTTTTGGTAAAATTCGCGCCTCTTATGCAGAGGTTGGAAACGGACCTGGTTTTGCGCAAACGGATTCCTATATTCTGCCTGCCAATGGATTTCCGTTTGGCGGAGTTGGTGGATATGCCACCTCTATTTCTGGGGGCAATATCAACTTGGTTCCTGAACGATCTAAATCGATTGAAATTGGTGCAGATCTTCGCTTTTTGAAAAATCGATTGCGGTTTGATTACGCATATTATACAACCAAAGTAACTGATCAAATTTTTAGCACATCAGTCCCTCCATCAACAGGGTTATCAAGATTTGTGACCAACGCTGGGAGCTACGAAACCTCTGGTCATGAATTAATGATTAGTGGAGATATTATTAAAACCGAAGATCTAAATTGGCAAATGATCTTTAATTTTTCTACCAATAAAGGAAAAGTTCTTGACTTACCTGATGATATAGACAATATCACTTATGCAAGCGACGGAGGACCTGAAATTTATTCAAGAGTAAAAGAAGGAGATAAAATGGGTACGATATATGGATATAAATGGAGAAGAGAAAATAATGGAGAGCGTTACATCGATGCCAATGGATACCCAACGATTGATAGAAGCGAAGGCTATGTAATAGTTGGAAATGCATTTCCAGATTTTGTAAGCTCTATTGGGAACCATTTGAGATGGAAAAATATAGGATTTAACTTCCTACTCGAATGGAGTAAAGGGGGCGACAAATACAGCTGGGCACGACGCCAAATGTTACGAAACGGAACCAGCAAAGCAACCGAATTACGAATTAGAACCGCTGATTATGTTTTTAGTGGTGTGATGGAAGATCCTGCAAATCCCGGCACCTACATCCCCAATACAACACCCGCAGCATTCGGATTGGATGAAGATTATTACCGTAGTTGGAGTCGCTATACAGGTGCTGCTGAAGCAATCCTTCAAGATGCATCGTGGATTAAACTTCGGTCTATTGGTCTCTCGTACGACTTTAGCTCTCATTTAACCAAATGGAATATCAATTCATTTGTACTAAACGCAAGTGCCAATAACATTATATTATGGACACCATATGATGGATATGACCCTGAAGGCAGCACGTATTCTGCAGGAAGTGGAGTGTATGGATTTTCTGGCAAAGGAATTCCATTAACAGAGAATTATAGTATTGGTCTTCAAATTGGATTTTAAAAACAAAAAATGATGAAAAAAACAATAAAAACAGTGGCAATATTAGCCCTATTAATATTAGGGTTAAATTCATGTGGCGACAGTTATTACGATATAAATACCCCAGCTGATGCTGTATCCAAAGACGCCTTGGATATGAAGGATTTAATGGGTCCCGTCTTATACAATACCGTAGTAGGTCAATACGGAGCTTCTACGGTCTTTGGTAATTATAGTCAATATTTCGGAAGCTATGGAAATGGTGCTGCAGGAAAATCAGAAGTTAGCTCCACATGGAGTTCTGTGTATCTCAGAGTAATGCCGAACCTTAAAATTATCAAAGAAAAAGCCATTGCTCAAAATGCTAAGCATTATGAAGGTGTCGCACTTATTATAGAGGCATTAAATATTGGGTTAGCGACTGATATTTGGGATGCCGTTCCATATAGTCAAGCCGCCAATCCTTCAGAATATCCACATCCTGAATTTGATAGCCAAGAACAGATTTATACCGCTATATTCACAAATTTAGACAAGGCTATTCAACTTTTACAAGCAGCCGACGATTCGTTTATTACCATTGGTAATGAAGACATTATCTATCAAGGTGATATAGGGAAATGGTTGCGTGCCGCCTACACAATTAAAGCGCGCTATCAACTCCATTTAGTGCAAAAAGGAATTACCACGGCAAATGATGTCTTGACTAACATTAATAATGGGTTTACCTCGAACGATGATAATTTTTTAATGAATTACCCCGAAACAGACATAAATCCATGGTACCAAAACACAATACTCACTCGGCAAACTGGGAATTTCTATCGCGCACCTAATGATCAAATTATAAGCTATTTAAATGGCTCCTCATTTCCTTTCCAAAGTGGATTAGAAATTGACCCACGTATGGAAGCTGTTTATGAAAATGAAGATCCTATTGGAACACCTTGGAGAGGCGCAATGAATGGTGGAGATGGAACATCGTCAGATGGAGAACTCGCCAACACCTACTACAAAGATGGTGGATATTATACCTCAGCAACAGCCCCAATCGCAGTAATAACATATGCAGAAGCACAATTTATCAAAGCTGAAGCAGCATTTTTAGCGGGCGGTGGAACAACTACAAGTACAGGTGCTAACGCAGATGCATACGCCGCATATATGACCGGTATTGCCGCCAATATGGACCAACTAGACGTGGATGGGTCGGCCTACATGGCAGATGGAGCAGTCGACGTTGGAGCATCAAATTTAACCTTACAACTGATCATGAAAGAAAAATATATTGCAAATACATTAAATCCTGAAACTTACAATGACTTTAGACGTTATAATTTTTCTCCTGATGTTTTTAAAGACCTTGCCCTAAGACTTGAAGACGATGATTCAGATGATGAATATCAAGGTCAATGGTTTAGACGTGGTATTTATCCTTCATCTGAGCGAGGAACAAACCCAGATGTTGTTGAAGCACTGCTACAAGAACCAACCGTAGATGTTTGGTGGGCTCAATAGTTCACGTGCAATTTATTAAAAAAGCCCCACTAAGATTTTAGCGGGGCTTTTTTAATAATAATCTTATAATTCTATATAATTAATTTTCAAGTCAAGTGTAGCAAATTTTCTAAACATATCCATTACTCCACAATACTTCTCTGCAGATAGCGCTACCGCTTTTTCAATTTTATCCTTCTTAAAATCTGTTCCAGAAAAATTATAAATGAGCGTTACCTTGTCATAAAATTTCGGGTGCTCCTCCGTCAAATTGGCTTCGATATCAATTGAAAATCCTTGAACTTCAACCCTCATTTTTTTCAGCAATGAAATTATATCCAGCCCTGTACATCCTGCTAAAGAAGAAAGCATCAATGCCTTAGGCGAATATGCCGTTACATCACTCTCAGAACCATCATTTAAAAACAAGGTTCCCCCAGGATTTGTTGATTCAAATAAACTGTCTTTTTTCCACGTAGTTTTTACCGTTTGTATCATGTATATAAATTTACTGTGTTAATTAACTTTTTTATGTCTTCAGGATAATGATGTGCCGAAATTACAATACGCAACATTTCACCCGTATACGTTGGGTATTTAAATTTGGCAATTACAATCCCATGATTATATAAGACGTCTGCTAAGGTAGTATCCTTACAATACATCACAGGATATGATTGATCAAAAGAAATCAAATCTGAAAGTTTTAGATGCCTAGCAACATCATCTAAATGTGATTTCAATACGATTCGTTGTTGTCTATATAAGGCTTGCGCTTGAACAAAAACTCCAAGGTAAGCGGGATTGGCTCCTGATGCTGAAACATATTTAGCGCTAGCCCGTACAGCTTCTATAAATTGGTTATCCGATGCAATAATCCCACCTACTAATCCTAAGGATTTCCCCAAAGAAGACACTACGATAATTCGTTTAACCAACTCTTTGGGAACCTGTTTCGAAAGCCCACTACCGTCTTTTCCAACTACTCCTAACGCATGCGACTCATCAAGCAATAAGGTAATTTCCTTATTGGGATGAATTTTCGTCAAAAACGATAAATCTACAGGTTTTGTATGTAAGGCAGGCATTGAATCTGCACAAATCACTACCGATTGCTTCACAGCTGATTGTAAATCTTGATGCACATTTCCATTAACAAATAATACTGAACTCCCCACTTGTTTTATCGCAGGATGAGCTTGAGGATGATGAAAAAAAAGATACTTTTCTTCTGAAAGGGTCTCTAAAACCAATTGACCAGCCAACATCCCAGATGATAGACAAATAACCTGCTCACTACCTACAAGACTCGCGAAAGCTTGTTCAGCTTGGTTATATATTGCCAATTGAACATTTGCATTTCGAGAACTCCCATAGGCCGTTCCCCATTGCTTAATTTGATCAAATAACAAGGCTTGAAATTGAGGTAAACTCGCCATTCCCAAATATGAAGTCCCCCCAAAATAACACATTTCCCTCCCATCAACAACAATAGTACGGCTCGGAAATTGGTGAATTAAATGCTTGCTACTCATCGTAAAGAAACGCCTGTTCCATTCAACTTACTATACTTAATCACACCTTCGCTAATTGTTACACCATCCGCAATATCTTCAGCCAATAATAAGGCTCCATCCATATCAACATAATCCAACAATGGCAATAAATGCGCTATGGCCGAAATACCCACCGTAGATTCAGTCATGCAACCTACCATCGTTTTCATCCCAAGAGACTTTGCATTTAACAACATTCTTTTAGCCGAAGTCAAGCCGCCACATTTCGTCAATTTCACATTAATACCATGAAAATGTTGATAACATTTCACTACATCTTCTTCTACCAAACAACTCTCATCCGCTATAATAGGAAGCACAGAACTTTTAAATACCGAACGATGCCCCTCCCAATCATCAGCAGGTAAAGGTTGCTCTAAAAATTCCACCCCCAACGTTTTTAAGGCGATGGCATTTTTCAAGGTTTCATCAACAGTCCATCCACAATTGGCATCAATCCTAAAAACAGCATCCGTATGTTTTCGCAACTCAGTAACAATAGCAATATCCTCTTTAGTCCCTAACTTAATTTTATAAATTGGCCAAGGTTTCTCCTTTAATTTCGCGACCATTTTAGGAATGGTATCTATCCCAATGGTATAATCTGTCATTGGATTATGCGCTGTACTTAATCCCCAATAATCAAATAACTTCACCCCCCTTTGCTTTGTATACAAATCATGATAAGCCATATCTACTGCACAAAGTGCAAACCGATCATTACAAAAAAGAACTTCTATCTTTTCCCACATCAATTCGGGTTCAACACCCGCACACTCTTCAATCACCGTCTGAGCTTCCCTTATATGCTCACTCATTTTTTCTACCGTAATTCCATAATACGGATTTTCAGTCGCTTCTCCATACCCCGTATATTCACTATCAGATAAAGCAACAATTAATGAGTCTTGTACATCCCTCGATTCTCTCGAGATTGTAAAGGTGTGTTTTAATTTTAATTGATAAGGTAGCAAGGTGATTTTCATATCCGTAGATTAAGGTCTATCTTTTTTCAAATTTACGATTTAGCCCTCTTATATTCATACATTTAGGTGATTTTTTACCAATTTATTTTCACTCCTAAAAATCACCTATTAGATACAAATTTAATCCTATTCACTTTTTTAGATTTCCTCAAATTCGCATGAAAAATATTCGTGAAATGTTGTAAATTGCTGCTCTAAAATATTTTATTTATGCCTTTAGTTACTCCTTTATCTGCAGAACATGATCCTGAAACTCGTGAACTCGCAGCCTTTTTTAATGAAACCCTTGGCTTTTGCCCAAACTCTGTGCTCACTATGCAGCGAAGACCCGCCATAAGTAAAGCATTTATCAATTTGAATAAAGCGGTCATGGCGAATGAAGGAAGAGTAACTTCTGCCTTAAAACGAATGATTGCATGGGTGAGTAGTAATGCTGCAGGGTGTCGCTATTGCCAAGCACATGCTATCCGAGCTGCGGAACGCTATGGCGCCGAACAAGAACAACTCGATAATATCTGGGAATACCGAACGCATCCAGCCTTTTCAGATGCTGAACGTGCCGCACTAGATTTCTCATTAGCCGCATCACAAATTCCTAATGCTGTAGATGAAACTATTAAAACCGAATTGTATAAATATTGGGATGAAGGTGAAATTGTTGAAATGCTAGGCGTTATCTCCTTATTTGGTTACCTCAACCGATGGAATGATTCTATGGGAACCTCTATTGAAGACGGTGCCGTAGAAAGTGGTGAACAATACCTCGGTAAATACGGATGGGAAAAGGGAAAACATCAATAAATTGTAAATTGAGGAATGTGGATTTGTGATTATGTCACCCCCTTCTTCAAAACATCTTTAGAGAAGGCTATGAACCCGTTCTTTAAGCGTTGGTAAAACCTCGGATAAAAACCATGGATTCTTCGTGAGCCAAAATCGATTGCGTGGTGATGGATGAGGTAAAACGAAATAATTGGGTAGGTACTCTTCATATGAGCGTACCGTTTCTGTGAGGTTTTTTTTAGCATTCTCGAGATAATAACGGGTGGCATACATCCCAACTAAAACGACAAGTTTCAAGTTAGACATTTGTGCTAAAAGGGGGGCATGCCACAATGGAGCACACTCTTTTCGCGGAGGAAGATCTCCAGAAGCCCCTTTTCCTGGGTAACAGAACCCCATGGGAATAATGGCAATTTTTTTTTCGTTATAAAAATCCTCCTTAGAAATAGCTAACCACTTACGCAATTGCATTCCACTTTGATCATCCCAAGGAACCCCACTTTGATGTACTTTTAATCCAGGCGCTTGGCCAATAATCGCAATCTTTGAGTCAACATCCGCACTGAGTACTGGCCTAGGACCAAGCTCCAGGTGCGCTTTACACACTTCACAATTTCGGATATTCTTTAAAAGTTGTTTCATCTATTTTTTTCCAGCAACGACCAACACAAACTCCCCTTTAGGAGGCTTTTCTTTAAAATATTCCTGAATTTCAGCTACCGTACCCCGGATTGTTTCTTCATACATTTTGGTCATTTCCCTCGAAACAGACATAACTCGATCTGCTCCAAAATACTGACCAAACTGAAATAAAGTTTTAAGTAATTTATGCGGTGATTCATAAAAAATCATCGTCCGTCGCTCTAAGGCCAACAATTCAAAACGGGTTTGTCTCCCTTTCTTGATTGGTAAAAATCCTTCGAAAACAAATCGATCATTAGGCAACCCACTATTTACTAGTGCTGGCACAAAAGCCGTTGCTCCTGGCAAACAATCCACCTCGATACCCGCTTCTATACATGCTCGTGTTAATAAAAATCCAGGATCCGAAATAGCAGGCGTCCCTGCATCTGAAATTAAAGCAACCGTCAAACCTCCCTTAATTTTATCCACTACCATCGCCGTAGTTTTGTGTTCATTATGCATATGATGACTGTGCATTTGAGTCGCTATATCAAAATGCTTTAATAATTTTCCTGAAGTTCGCGTATCTTCTGCAAGGATTAAATCAACTTCTTTTAACACCCTAACGGCTCTAAAAGTCATGTCTTCTAGATTTCCAATAGGTGTAGGTACAAGGTATAGTTTACTCATAATGTACAAAGTTACTTGATTATTTACTAAATTTTGTCGTTCTAGACCTAGAGGTTAAAAATTATACCGCAATCTTTTATTGTTTTTTACACACAACTTCCCAACTTACCCCCTTAGGTACTTAAAGGGTCATTTTCTATAATGCACAAAAAAGGTGTACTTTTGTTGTATCTATTTTTTTCTTTCTACCATCAACATCCTTGTATAGAAATTCAACTGATTCTCTTATGAAAAATCAAAAAATTGCCTATTCTATTTTAGAGCTTGCCCTCATTTCTGAAGGAACCACCCCTCATCAAACGTTTGTTAATAGTGTTCAATTAGCAAAAGAAGCAGAGGCTCTAGGCTACCATCGTATTTGGTTTGCTGAACATCACAATATGAAAGCTGTTGGGAGCAATGCACCGAGTATTTTAATTGGACATATTGCACAACAAACAACTAAAATCCGTGTAGGAGCTGGTGGCGTGATGCTCCCAAACCATTCACCCTTGATTGTTGCTGAACAATTTGGAACTTTAGGAACCTTATTCCCAAACCGTATTGATCTTGGATTAGGTAGGGCGCCCGGAACAGATAGAGAAACTGCAGCAGCCATTAAAACGGATTTCTTGCAAAGTGCTAGTTCCTTTCCGAATGATCTTGAACAGATACAACAATATTTTTCAACAACAAATACCACTGCCAAAGTGAGAGCCCCTATTGCAGAAGGTGTCAATGTGCCCATCTATATTTTAGGTTCAAGTACTGATAGCGCTCATTTAGCTGCCAAAAAGGGCCTCCCTTATGCCTTTGCAAGCCATTTCGCCCCAACACATTTAGAAAAAGCTATCGAAATTTATCGAAGCGAATTCACCCCCTCTTCAAGATTAAATGCTCCGTATATTATTCCTGGCATAAATGCCATTCTTGCTGATACAGATGCTGAAGCTGAGCGTCTTTACACCTCGTCATTACGGATGATTATCGGAATGATGACTGGTAAACGAGAATATATTCCTGCCCCTACGCCTATGACTTCAGAACTAAGAGCAATTGCCCAACACCCTTCTATTCAACAAATGATAAAATATGCTTTTGTAGGTAGTAAACATTCAGTTAAGTCCCAAATAAAATCATTTTTAAACCATACAATGGCCGATGAAATCATGGTTTCATGTACTATGTACGATCCTCAAGACCGCTTAAAATCTATCCATTTATTCGCAGAAATCATGGATGAAATTAACACTGATATTTAGCGTATATTTTTTTTATAACTGATATAAACTATCCACTTCCTTCACTTCACCAGCCGCTAAACTCAAATGAGTTTTTCCGATACGCACACGCACCAATCGCAGGGTTGGAAACCCAACAGCTGCAGTCATTTTTCTAACTTGTCTAAACTTTCCTTCGTGAATTATTATTCCTAGCCAACTGGTTGGCCCATGCCGTTCGTCACGCACTTTTCTATTTGCAATAGGATAGCTGGTTCCACTTGGTAATAAAAACGCTTGACAAGGCTTGGTTTGATAAGGCTTACCATGCACCGAAATTTGTAATCCCTTTTGCAATTGCTCAATAGCCCGATTATTTATAATTCCATCTACTTGAACATGGTACTCTTTTGCCACTTTGGCACTGCGTATATACTCACTTACCTTACCGTCTGTAGTTAAAAACAAAAGGCCCTCTGATGTTTCATCCAACCTTCCAATGGCCATGGTATTGGGTTCAAAATCAAATAACGCTCCTAATAACCGCTTATTCTTTCGCTTATTTTGATTATTAACAAACTGACTTAAATAGCCATAAGGTTTATGAAGGTGGTAGTGCTTGTGTGATAAATCTTCATCCATTTTTATGCGGCTATTGGTACGTTACGTAGAAGATCTTCTACTTAACAAATCTCTTACAAAAATACAATCTTTTTAATGAGGACTATTCTTTGCTAAATCACTAAATTTGCCCTCCTAATATAAATTTACTCCTATGTATCGCACGCATAACAATGGCGCCTTAAGACAATCAGATGTTGGATCAACCGTTACCCTTTCAGGGTGGGTACAAAAAAGCCGAGATAAAGGTTTTATGCTTTGGATTGATTTGAGAGATCGCTATGGGATAACCCAGCTAATCCTAGATGAAGAACGCACAGACGCAGACTTGTTTAAAAAAGCGCGAACATTGGGCCGTGAATTTGTAATTCAAATTGAGGGGGAAGTCATTGAACGAACTTCAAAAAATCCGAATATCCCTACAGGTGAAATAGAAGTTTTAGTTACGAAGCTTACGGTGTTAAACGAGTCAAAAACCCCTCCATTTACCATTGAAGACCAAACAGATGGCGGAGAGGAATTACGTATGCAATATCGCTATTTAGATATTCGAAGAAATCCTGTAAAAGAAAATTTAATTTTTAGACATAAAGTTACACAAGCCGTGAGAAATTATTTATCTCACGAAGATTTTATTGAAGTAGAAACACCTTATTTAATAAAAAGCACCCCGGAAGGAGCTCGTGATTTTGTAGTGCCTTCACGCATGAATGAAGGACAATTTTACGCCTTACCTCAATCTCCACAAACCTTCAAACAATTATTGATGGTAGGTGGTCTAGAGCGTTATTTTCAAATTGTAAAATGCTTTAGAGATGAGGATTTACGTGCAGACCGACAACCTGAATTTACACAAATAGACTGTGAAATGTCATTTGTTACCCAAGAAGATATTTTAACCATCTTTGAAGGCTTAACCACCCATTTATTAAAAGAAATTAACGGTGTAAACATTGCTGAATTTCCACGAATTACCTATGCTGATGCAATGCGAAAATATGGAAATGACAAGCCTGACATTCGATTTGGAATGGAATTTGGCGAATTAAACGCGGTAACACAACACAAAGAATTTAACGTTTTTAACCAAGCCGAATTGGTGGTAGGAATTGCAGTACCTGGCGGAAACAAATTTACCCGAAAAGAAATTGACAAACTAATTGATTGGCTTAGAAGACCACAAATTGGTGCATTAGGCATGGTGTATTGCCGATGTAATGAAGACGGTACCTATAAGTCTTCAGTCGATAAGTTTTACGATCAAGAAGATCTCGCTAAATGGGCTGATGTCACTGGGGCCAAAGCAGGTGACTTAATTTGTGTACTTTCTGGTGCACAAGATACAGTTAGAACCCAGTTAAGCGCTTTGAGAATGGAATTAGCAACACGATTAGGACTGAGAAAGCCCTACGAGTTTGCTCCATTGTGGGTGGTCGATTTTCCACTATTAGAATGGGATGAAGAAAGTCAACGTTACCACGCAATGCATCATCCATTTACAGCACCAAAACAAGAAGATATACACCTATTGGATAGTGATCCCGGCAAAGTAAGAGCAAATGCCTATGACCTTGTACTCAATGGAAATGAAATTGGAGGAGGTTCAATCCGAATATATGATAAAGCTACGCAATCCCTCATGTTTGATCACTTAGGATTTACCAAGGAAGAAGCCAAAGCACAATTCGGATTTTTAATGAATGCCTTCGAATATGGTGCTCCACCTCACGGAGGAATTGCTTTTGGGTTAGATCGTTTAGTAGCCATCTTGGGAGGACAAGAAACCATTCGTGACTTTATTGCATTTCCAAAAAATAATGCCGGACGAGACGTAATGATAGACGCACCCGCCCCTTTAGACAATGCTCAATTAAAAGAATTACATTTAAAATTAGCCCTAAAAAGCTAGCCATTTCCCAATTTTAATATGATTTAGTCGGCGTATATGGATATTTTGTGTTGAAAAACCACCTTTTGTATTCAATTCATTTTGTTATCTTTATCTAATGACCCGTCTTAAACCAGTGTTTAATAAATTTTTAATTTGGAGGTATAAACATATCTCCGAACGGCAATTTATATACATATTGAGTATTATTGTCGGGTTTTTAGCAGGGATTGGTACCGTATTGCTTAAAAACTTCACCCACTATATACAATTACTGCTTGATCTAAATCTCTTTAAATCATTTCGCGGATCCTTGTATTTTATCCTACCAATTATTGGTTTGGTACTCGTTTTCTTTATCAAAAAACGCTTTTTTAAAAAACAGCTTGGACATGGCATTCCAGATACTCTTTACGCAATCTCTAAAAAAAGTGGAATCATTGAGCGATACAAAATATTTGCAAACCTAATTTTAGCGCCTATTACCGCGGGTTTTGGAGGGTCGGTAGGGTTACAAGGCCCTGCCGTTAGCACTGGTGCTGCTTTTGGATCTAATGTAGCCCAGCTTTTTCACATGAATACGAAAACGCGAATGTTACTCATTGGATGTGCTGCAGCAGGAGCAATGGCCTCCATGTTTAAAGCTCCTATAGCCGCATTAATTTTTGCCATGGAAGTCTTTAGCTTAGACCTTGCCTTTACATCACTTATACCTCTACTACTCGCATCTGTAGCAGCTGTTATAACCTCTTATTTTTTTACCGGCACCTCCGTATTATTCAGTTTTGAATTGGTTGATAAATTTGAAATATCCGACCTCCTTTTTTATATCTTCCTTGGTTTAGGAACCGGAATTGCCTCAGTCTATTTCTCAAAAATTTACTTTTCAATCACCCGTTTTTTCAATCAATTTAAATCAACTTTAGTCCGATTAATTATTGGCGCCTTAGCCATTGGCGTTATGCTTTATTTTATCCCACCACTTTATGGGGAGGGGTATGGATTAATCAACAATCTTCTAAAAGGAAATCATGTTGCCGCTATTGGTTCAACTCCCTTTAACTCCAATCTTGATAACGTTTGGGTGGTTATTACATTACTCATAGGAATTACCGTTTTCAAAGCCATTGCGATGACCACAACGTTTGCCGCTGGAGGAGTTGGTGGAATTTTTATTCCAACATTAGTTATGGGAAGTGCACTGGGTAATGTCTACGCTAAAATTATAAATAACATTGGTTTAGGATTTCACGTCTCTGAATCCAATTTTACCCTTGTAGGGATGACTGGCCTCATGGCTGGTGTATTACATGCACCACTAACAGCCATATTTTTAATTGCTGAAATAACTGGTGGTTATGAACTATTTGTACCCTTAATGATTGTTGCGGCGATTTCTTTTGCACTTACACGCTATTTTATTTCTCACTCCATCTATACGCTTGAGTTAGCTGAACGCGGGGAATTGTTGACTCATGATAAGGACAAAAACACATTGCTCCTTATGGAATTGGACAAAATCATTGAAACAGATTTTATTTCTATCCATCCAGAAATGAAATTAAGAGAAGTACTTCAAAAGGCCGTTGCTCAATCAAATAGAAACATATTTCCTGTAGTCAATGATAAAAATGTGTTTAAAGGCGTATTACTTTTAGATGATATTAGAAAAATCATGTTTGATCCTAATTTTTACGATTCTCTTTCCGTACATACCATTATGCAAAATGCACCTGATATAATTATTTATGAAAAGGATGATATGCAAACCATCATGGATAAGTTTGAAAGTTGTGGTGCGTGGAATTTACCCGTAATAAAAAACACCAAATACTACGGCTTTATCTCGAAATCTAAAATGCTCACCGTGTATCGAAACAAATTAATAGAGGTAAGTAGTTAAGTAATTAATAAGCCTCCCATAGCAAAAGATTTTACCTATTTTTGCGGTATGAAAACTGTATTAAAAATATTGTTTATCTTATTTCTAGGAAGCTTGGTTTTTGGCTTTTACTTGAAATCGCAACAAAACGCAACGGCAGATATCGTTATTGGTTTAACCATTTTATTCTTGACGTTTATTTTGATGCCACTGTTCATATACCATCGCTATCGAAAAGGAAAATACAAGAAATATATTCTTGATCCTACAAAGAAAAATCCATTTAAAATAGATAAAGAAAATTTATGATTGCCTTCGCTAAGGTATAATCTTCTCAATTTAAATTTCGTTTTTCTATAAAAAAACGGGTTAAAATTTCACTACATTCATCGGCCAATACACCTCCAACCACAGTTGTTTTTGGATGTAATTTTGTGTTAAAAAATTGATACCCTCGTCGTTCATCCTTCGCCCCAAAAACAATCTTTCCTATTTGCGTCCAATAACTTGCCCCTGCACACATTTGACAGGGCTCTAAGGTTACATACAAGGTACAATCTCTCAAATATTTACCTCCTAAAAAATCGGCTGCAGCCGTAAAGGCCTGCATCTCAGCATGGGCAGTAACATCGCGCAACATTTCTGTTAAATTATGGGCCCTCGCGATGATTTGATCCTTTAAAACAATGACGGCCCCTATGGGAACTTCATTTTTTTCAAATGCCATTTCAGCCTCCTGTAAGGCTTTTTTCATAAAGTAGGTATCGTCAAAGAAGGACTCCATTTTCAATTTTTTGTAAAAATACAATTTTGTGTGAGAATTCTTACTGAAGGTGTACCTTTGTAACGTGAATAACCCAATATTACATACTATCCAAACCCCAGACGATGTCCGAAAGCTCAGAATCGAGCAATTGCCCCAATTGGCAAGTGAGCTTAGAGCCTTTATCATCGATATTGTGGCAACCAAAGAAGGACACCTCGGTGCCAGTTTAGGGGTGGTTGAATTGACACTAGCGTTACATTATGTTTTTGATACTCCGAACGACCTTTTGGTTTGGGATGTTGGCCATCAAGCGTATGTACATAAAATCATCACTGGCAGAAAAGATGTCTTTGATACCAATCGCCAACTCGGAGGCATATCGGGTTTTCCAAAACGTAGTGAAAGTGAATTTGACACCTTTGGAGTAGGACATTCATCTACCTCAATATCAGCAGCTTTGGGCATGGCGCTGGCGTCATTGATACAGGGACACGTAGAAAAACACCATATTGCTGTAATTGGCGATGCCAGCATCGCTTCTGGAATGGCTTTTGAAGGATTAAATCACGCTGGCGTAACCGATGCAAACCTCTTAATTATTCTCAATGACAATGCTATGGGAATTGATCCTAGTGTGGGCGCCTTAAAAAATTACCTAACCGCCATAAAAAAAGATAAAAGAGTTAGAAAACACAACCTAATTGAAGCTTTAAATTTTGACTATTCAGGTCCAATTGATGGGCATGATATCCCCAAATTAATAGCCGAATTACAACGATTAAAATCAGTTAAAGGCCCCAAATTTTTACATATAATCACGACTAAAGGCAAAGGTCTACAACAAGCAGAAGAAGATCAAGTTAAATATCATGCACCGGGGAAATTTGATGCTAAAACGGGGAATATCCCTCTAAAAACTAACGAAATAATTCCACCAAAATACCAAGATGTGTTTGGTGAAACACTGGTCGAACTAGCCGAAAAAAACCCTAAAATCGTGGGAATAACACCCGCCATGCCCACAGGTAGCTCAATGAACAAGCTCTTAACAACCTTTCCAAATAGAGCCTTTGATGTAGGCATTGCAGAACAACATGCTGTAACCTTAGCTGCAGGAATGGTTACCCAAGGTTTAATTCCTTTTTGCACCATCTATTCAACATTCCTACAACGGGCGTATGATCAAATTATTCATGATGTTGCCCTGCAAAACCTTCCCGTTATATTTTGCTTAGATCGTGCTGGCTTAGTAGGTGAAGACGGTGCCACACACCACGGTGTATTTGATATTGCTTATTTACGTTGTATCCCCAACCTCATCATTTATGCTCCAATGGATGTAATAGCCTTGAGAAATGTGATGTATACCGCTCAACTTGGCCTTACAAACCCAATAGCCATCCGATATCCAAGAGGACGAGGTGAATTACTAGACTGGAAACAACCCTTTAAAAAAATTGAAATTGGAAAAGGAGAATGCCTTAAAGAAGGGGAGTTTGTTGCCATCCTCACCGTTGGACCTATTGGAAATACAATAAAAGCGCTCTGTAAATCTCATTTTAGTGATGAAAAAATTGCTCATTATAATATGCAATTTATAAAACCACTCGATGAAATGCTCCTGCATAAAATATGCAGAAAATTTAAGCGAATACTTACCATTGAAGATGGTACGATTATTGGAGGATTTGGCAGTGCGGTTGGAGAATTCATCCATCATCATGGATATACGGATATTACCGTTAAACAATTAGGAGTACCCGATCGTTTTATTGAACACGGCAAAACGGAGGAACTTTACAAATCTATCGAAATCGACCCTGAAAATTTAATTAAATCCATATCTTCGTTCACTTAATTTTTAACTATGAGAATTAAGACTTTATTACTTTTTTTAATACTAACCCCTCTTTTAAAAATCTTTGGTCAGGAAAAGGATACTATTAAAAAAATTACCCCCATAGATTCTATACCAATTGCAACAACTATGGACAGCCTACCAACCTTAGCGAATATTGATAGCATTCCTCTTTTACCAACTATTGACAGCATTCCTACCCTAACTGATATTGACAGCATTCCCGTTTTAACCAAATTAGATTCTTTACGCATTGTAACAGACTCCCTGTTAAAACCGTTCTACGAAATCAAGTTTGATTCACTCCAAAACAAAACGGTTTATACGCCAAAATACAGGATGGTTATTCACCCCATTTCTAGAGATACTATCTATGAACCAATCCCAAAAGAAGCCGCCTTTATTACTGCTTTAAAACGTTTAGTAGCCGACACGATAAAAATACTAAACCCAATAAAACCCGTTAAAATAACAAAAAGAAAATATGCCCCTAATCCTGTTTGGTGGGATCAAAAAAACAAATTGGGATTTGACATCAATGAGGCAACCTTTTTGAATTGGAAATCTGGAGGTAATAATTCCATCTCAGGAAGACTAATCATCAATTTAGTGCGAAATTATAAAAAACTTCACATGCTGTGGAATAATGAACTCATTGCACGTTATGGCGTAAACCAACAAGAGTCTCAAGAATTACGTAAAACAGATGATCGGTTTGAAATTAATAGCACTGTGGGGTATCGTAAAGACACCATTTCAAATTGGTTTTACTCTTTAAAATTTAATTTTAACACCCAGTTTACAAATGGGTATAAGTATCCAAATACGGATGACCCAATTTCAAGGTTATTTGCCCCAGCCTATTTATTCTTAGGTACTGGTTTTCACTATGAATTAAAAGAAAATAATTTTTCTTTATACCTTTCTCCTATCACCTTAAAATCCACTTTTGTGCTTGATAAAACCATTTCAAATGCTGGATCTTTCGGGGTTTCTCCTGGTGAAAAATCAAAACATGAATTTGGATCCTTAGTTGATCTAAGTTGGCGTCAAAAATTAGATAAAAACATTGAAATGGTAAATCGCTTGACCCTTTATTCTGACTACTTAAAGGATTTCGGAAATATAGATATCGACTGGAACTTAAATTTTAATTTAGCCGTAAATAAGTATATAAAAGCCAATATTGGGGGCTTTCTTATATACGATAACGACATAAAGTTCAAAGAAGATAAAAACAATGACGGCATTAAGGAGGAAGTGGGTTCAAAAATTCAACTCAAACAATTGCTTGGTATCGGATTTATGTACACTTTTTAACTTAGTTAATGATCACTTTCTTAGCAAACGTTCCTCGCTCACTTACCCCTTTTAAAACATAAACACCTGCTTTGAGTTGATGCAAATCAATATGTTGATTATCGCTAAAATTAAGCGTTTTATGATACACTTTTTTACCTGTAATATCATACACCTCAAGATAAGTTTCTCCTAAACTTACCGCATTCTTTAACAGAAATTTCCCTCGCGAAGGATTGGGAAATAGTATGAGCTGACCACTAAGCTCATTTTCTGCAAGCCCCAACGAAGTTGCTGTAAATTTTCCAGTAAAAAGTCCACGACCATAGGTTGCAGCAGCCACCGTTTGATCAGAGGTCCTCAAATCAAAACTAGTAACTTTAACATTTTTCATCCCATTTTGCGATTGCTTCCATGTTGGATTGGCATCCTTAAAATTAGACGTTCTCCACACCCCGAGATCTGTTCCGATAATTACCTCATCATTGCGTAAAGGATTCATCATAATAGCCTTTACAGGAAGGTCAGGAAAATCTCCTTCTTTGTTCATCCAGGTACTCCCTCCATTAGTTGAATACCAAATATTTGAGACCCCATAATTGTGAAAGGTTACTAAAATTTCATTTTGACTTGCTCCAAAACGAATATCTGAAATACTCCCTAAAAATTCGTCCCCCGTAATTTCTGTCCACAATAATCCTGGTGAATTAGCATTCGTAATCTTAAACAATTGCCCTCCTGCTGTTCCAACAAAAAGGGTCGTACTCGTAGTCGTAAACGGTGAAACGCGAATAACGGTCGGAGTTGAAGTTAGACGAGCGTCTTTGAGCGCTGTTCTCGATGAATTACTTTTATCGACTTCATCAAATCGGGAAATACTATATTCAGAAGAGGTAGAGCCATTGGTGTATAAAATTTCTAAATTATCATCTAAATCAGCAGGGTTAATAAACAATCCACTGTCACTATCATTTACAATAGTTACCGAAGCCCCTGGCGTTGGCAGTGAAAACCGACGATACTTATTCCTTGTAAACGAGGTGATTAAATAAGCTCCTTCTTTATCAATAAAACAATACCCCCCATCCCCTCCTGCAATTTCTTCAGCAGCATTTATGCCATTCACACCGTAATTGATAAAATTAGTCCCATTGTCTTGTGCTCCAGCCAACAACTGTTCATTGGTTGTTTTTTGGCCAATAGCGACTGAATAAAACTGGGTTGTATTGTAATTCTTAAAGACACTAAAAATAGCTGTTTCGGACCCGCTAGCAGCACTCAATGAATTGGCATAAAATACACCTCCATCAGTACCAATGAGTGCTCGATCACTGTTACTTGGATCAAAAACTAAAGCATGTATATCTGCATGCACATAAGGAACTTTCAGGTTTCTTAGTTTATTGTTGTTTGACCATTTAGAAATTTGAGTCCAATTGGCCCCTCCATTCGTTGATCTAAACACGTCGATCCCCCCTACATAAACCACCTCATCGTTCAGTGGATCGACTTCAATCATCAAATCATAAAACGCTTGTCCACGTGTAAAATCTGCTGCATCAATACCTTCATCTACGTCTTCGGGTAAATTAACTGAAATGGTATTTGCAAACCCATCGACCGTTTTTTGGATCAATACATTTCCTGTTTCATATAGTGCATATACCTTATTGGGATTGGTCTTTGATAAACTAATTTCAGTCCGGTCAGCACCTATTTGCCGTTTTTTAAGTACAAAATTACTGCCATCACTAGCCGCATAAATCGCCCCTCCTCCATCACCAAAACTAGCCGAATTCATGGTCGTTACCCAAACCGTATTATTTGTAGAAATTTCGAGATCATTTGGTAAAACAGGGTTTCCACTTGGCGATAAGGGAAGTCCTACATTAAACCAAGTTATTCCACCATTTACAGATTTAAACAATCCGTATTCATTCCCTAATAAGTGCCCTTGGGCATCTCTATAAATCGACTCTGCTACGGACGCGTATATTTCGGTAACTCCATCGTTATTCCTAGCGACAATATCATTAATATGAAAAATACCAGGAATGGAAAGAAATCCCGTTGGTCCATTCGTTGCAACATCATCGAGACGCACATTAATTACCGTTCCTTCTATCGCAGCTAATATGGCAGCTCCATCCGCTTTAGAAATCATAACAGATGGAATATTTATCGTTGGATCTGAGCCCCCCATCAAGGAGGGAAATCCAGCCACATTATTAATAACCACCACTGCACGAGCACCTGCATCTTGTGCATTTTTTATTTTTACAGTAAAATTACATGTTCCGCGCTCTACAACCGCAATATTGCCATTTAGAGCAGCTGCATTTATCACTGTATTACACCCTTCAGCAGCACTCAAAGTGCCATCATTAACCAAGACTAAATTTCCTGAAATGGGTGCATTAAATACGGGCCCAAAACTAGCCCGAACAGCTGATAAATTAGAAGCAAGTGAAGCTGGACTATTGATAATGACTTCAGATCCACCCACAAATTTTGAAGGGCCTGTAGCTCCTCCATAGATATGAGTCCATGACTGTCCTCCATCGGTAGATTTCCAGATTCCATTTCCATTTACCTGCCCCTGAACATACGACTCGCCAGTACCCAAATACCAAATATCTGAATTGTTTGGATCAACCGTAATACTCGACACCGCCAAATTTTCGGGGATAGCTACTTGTGACCAACTTGAATTCTGATTCGTAATATCTTCATTTACCCATAATCCACCACTAACCCCACCTGCAAAAACTCGTTTACCATTCCCATTTGGATCAAACAACATCGCTCTTGTGCGCCCTGGCACATTGTTTGGTCCACGTTCTACCCATGCATTATCCAAAACACCAGGAACACTTTTTGTTCGTAACTTTTGTAATAAGGACGCTTGTAACTCCATTTTCTTCTCATAATCCGGTCGACCCGTCCGTGGATTCATCTCTAAAAGATATTCTTGCTCAAAATATAGATTTGGAGGTAAACCACGCTCTTTTCGTTCCTTTCGACTGAGGTTCATAACCTCTTTAAATGGATTTTTCTTTAAAAACTCTGCGTGTTTTTTTCGTGCTAACTCAATTTCTGTCGGTTGCCGTTCACACTGGGAGAAAAATAAAAACAGGAGGATTAAAAAGCTTACTTGCGTTGTTTTTGATTTCATAGACGATACTTACCTTGCTAAGGTATATAAAATTCTATAATTTTATATTTTCGTCGATCTACAAGCTAATTCCACGCAATTTTTTATGTAAAAGAATGGCCCCACTATCAGACATTCCTGCAATAAATCTACAAATCATTAACAATCGTGTATACAAATCTTCGTGATTGATTTGGTATTTTTCAGGCAATAATTGAATAACCAATTTATCAAAATTAGTTGCCTGTCCTAAAACCTTATGATTAATTGCATTTATAAACACCTCCAATAATTCAGCAAGAATTGAATATCCAGAAATTTCCTTTTCTATAACCTCCTTGCTTTTGTATATTTTTGAAACACTGATATCTATAATATCATTAATCTGAGCCTCATAGGCACATTTTTCCAATAAGGAAATAGGATAATCACCAGCCAAAATGGCCTCTTCATTTTGTAAGAATACCGCTACTGCTTCATTTATTAAATTGCCAATAGCCAAAGCTCTCAAGTAACCTAAACGATCTTGTTTGGTAGAGAGTTGATAATACTTTTCAGTATTAATGGTGTCTTTTACTAGTTTAATCAAGTATTCTAAAGCAAAATCTTCGTCGATTAAACCCATATTAATACCATCTTCAAAATCAATGATTGTATAACAAATATCATCTGCAGCCTCTACCAAGTACGCTAACGGATGTCGCATATAGGCAACCTCATTATTTCGAAGACGTTGCAGACCTAACTCACTGGCAATTTCCTGAAATACGTGTTTATCCGCTTGAAAAAAGCCATACTTTTTATCAATGATATGTACCGTTGGTTTTTTAGGAAGTGATTCTTTGGGGTATTTCATAAAGGCACCTAAGGTAGCATAGGATAATCGTAATCCTCCTTTTATCCCTTTTCTACTCTCGGTAAGGATGGCAAAACCGTTTGCATTTCCTTCAAAAGAAACAAGATCTTCCCATTCTTTGGGAGTTAGATCTGCTTTAAAGCGCCGTCCTTTACCCACACTAAAATATTCACCTATGGCCTTTTCTCCACTATGTCCAAAAGGGGGATTTCCTATATCATGAGCTAAACAAGCACTGGCCACAATAGCACCAAAATCATTGCTTTGGTACCCCAGCTCATTCAATACTGGATATTTTTCTAATAACGCGGCTCCTACTAACCGTCCAAGCGATCTTCCTACCACCGACACCTCAAGACTATGTGTTAAACGAGTATGGACAAAATCTGTTTGAGACAATGGCACAACTTGGGTTTTGTCTTGCAAACTCCTAAATGAATCCGAAAATATAATCCGATCATAATCTACTTCAAACCCTATTCGATTCGCATCCTGATCTTTTCTATCTCTTTTTTTAAGATCTCCAAAGCGCTTTAAAGACAGTAGTTGTTCCCAATTCATAGCATTATTTTTAAAGTGGCAAGGTACATTATTTTTGACTTTTTTCACTTAACAATTTCGTAATCTCTAGACGTGCTAACCTTACATTAAACTAACCTAAGGTTGATGATGTTTTAACCCCCAGTTAACCCAATCTTTACACTCGAGCCATTTCTTTGCCACGTGAAATAGTATATAAAAACAACATGAAAAAAACGATTACGCTAGTATTCTTATTAATTACCTATTTGGCCATAGCCCAAGACAAAGGAATCATCCAAGGAAAGGTAATAGACAAAGAAATGAACAATGAACCACTTCCATTTGCCAATGTATTTATTAAAGATTCGCAAACAGGAACCACCACGAACTTAGACGGAATTTACTCTTTTAATGCCGATCCAGGCACCTATACCATGGTGTTTAGCTATGTAGGATATCAAAAAATTGAAGTCCCCAACATTATTGTAAAACCTGGAGAAGTAACCACCTTAGAGAATGTAATTCTTGAAGCTGCCGAAGGAATGACCTTAAAGGAAGTCATCGTAAAAAGCACCGTTCAAAAGGAAAGTGTTGCGGCATTATTAACCGATCAAAAAAAGGCCGTATCCATTCAAACTGCCATAGGAGCAGAAGAACTATCCAATCTGGGGGTATCTGATGCAGCGGTAGCAACCACAAAAATTTCTGGAATAACGCAAAGTGAAGGCTCTGGAGATGTATTTATTCGTGGTTTAGGGGATCGTTATTTAACAACAACGATGAACGGCTTGCCTATTCCTTCAGATGACGTTGAAAAAAAGAATATCGATTTAAAGTTATTCACCACAGGAGTCATCCAAAATATTGCTGTAACTAAAGTTTTTAATGTAGACAACTACGCCGATATGGCTTCAGGGAGTATCAATGTGGTCTCAAAAGAAGCAAAAGGTAAAAACCTTAGCTTAGGCGTTGGATTTGGAACTAACACCAATGCCATTGATCAAGACGTGTTTAAAAGATCACAAAACGTCAATGATTTATCGTTTGGGTTCTATGCAAGACCTATGACTACGCAAGCAGCTATTACCCAGCAAAGTTGGGACACAGAAACCCAAAGTACACCTCTAAATTTTAATGGTTCTTTTAGCCTAAATGCTAAAATTCCTGTATTCGGTAGAAATCTTGGTGTTTTTGTAAGAGCTTCTCATGCGAATACCTTTGAGCACACACAAGGAACATTTAGACAGTTTAGATCAAATGTGCTAAATAAAGAATTCACAGATGCAGAAACCTTTAACTCAAAAACCAATACAACCGCACTTTTAAACCTGTCTCTTTCTGCCTCAGATAAAGTTAAACTATCCTGGAATACATTATTAATCAATAAGAGCAATGATGAAGTATATGAAGCAGGAAGAAACCTAGAAGGATATGTATTTGATCAAGATCCTTCAGAATTTCAAGCATTCATACGCGATCAAAACACAAAATCTACCCAATTAGCCGTAAATCAATTCTTGGGATCCTATAAGCCGTCAGAAAAGAATGTTTTCACGTGGGGACTGGGATATAACTTTGTACTTTCAACAGAGCCAAACCGTATTCGCAATGAAGTAAACACGCTAGCACCTGGAAAAATTGAATATTCAAATGTTGGGGATTTTCAACAGCGCAAATCAAATCAACACATTCAAGATGAAGAATACAATGCCTTCTTAAAAGATCATTGGACAATCTCACAAAATGAAGACAATGACAATAGTTCATCAATCAATTTCGGAATTAACTACAGGCATCGTGAAAGAACCTTAGCATCCCAATTCATTGGTGCAAGAGCACGAAACCTTACCACAAATTCGATTGATAATTTAAGTGAGATTTTCACCCCTGGTCAATTCCCGTCTAGTACTTTAAAATCATTAACGGCATCCTATATGGGGTCATTGGACATTATTGCTCCATTTGCAGCTTTTGAATTTACAGTGAACAAATTTAGCGCGAGTCTTGGAGTGCGATATGAGCAAATTAATTTAGATCTCCCTCAATGGGATGTGCCAAATTATGTAGGAAGAACAGGGAGTCTATACTCTGCATACGATAACTTTTCTCCTGCATTAAACATCCGCTATGCAGCTACCGAGAAAGCAAATCTTCGCGTATCTTTTTCTAAAACAATAACCCTACCTGAATTTAAAGAAATTGCTCCCTTTGAATACAATGACCCTACTGGTCGTGTAACTTCTGGTAACGTTGATTTAATTGCTTCTACAAACTACAATCTTGACCTCAAATACGAATACTTTCCAAGTAACCGACAAGTATTATCATTAGGCGTTTTTTACAAAAACATTCAAGACCCTATTAATGCTGCAATTACTCGAGGTTCCTCTGGAAATTTTTCCTATTTCAATACGGGTGAACAAGCAAATGTATTTGGTGTAGAGTTTGAATCTCGCGTTGATTTGATTAAACAGAATGAAGATGGCGAAGGAGACCAATTAAACTTAGTCTTAAACGCAGCCCTGATGCGTCACACACAAGATTTATTAGAAAATTTTCAATATGCAAATAAAACTGAGTCAGGTTTACAAGGAGCTTCTGATTTTATCACAAACACAAGTTTAACCTATTCAAATAACAAACCATATTCATTTATGGCATCGCTTTCTGCTGCCTATGCTTCTGATAAAATTTACTCTTTAGGAGGTCCAGAAGATAAAACCAATAGCGCGACCTTTTACAATGATGAAATAATTGAAAAAGGATACGTAGGTGTAGATTTACAAATTACTAAAGAACTAAACGATCACTTCTCTTTTAAAGTTTCTGGGAAAAACCTATTAAACCCAAACATTAGACAAACTCAAAAAGTCAAAAACTTTAATACCGAAGTAGAAACTACCGAGAACGTATTGCTATACAAAAAGGGAATGACCCTAAACCTTGGAATAAATTATACATTTTAACCACAAACATTACTAATTATCTAATCAAAAAATTATGAAAAACAAAATGTTCAAGTTATTCAGTGCACTCATCTTCACTGGAAGCCTACTCACGAGTTGTAGTAGTGAAAGCGGAATTGATCCTATTGATCCAAATCCTGCAAGTCAGACTATTGAAAACATTAACAAAGGCATATTAAATGGTACCTTAACAAAAGATGATGGGAAAATTACCTTGACATCTAATTCTTATCAATTAACAGGTTCATTTATCGTTGAAGATGGTGCTGAAATAACCATCCCAGCAGGAACAACGATCACTGCAGATGCCAAAGGTGTTGATGTATATTTTGCCGTACTAAAAGGTGGAAAAGTTAATATTAACGGAACAAACAACAATCCTGTATTAATGACCTCTACAAATGCAGCTCCTGGAGACTGGGGGGGACTTACTCTTTGTGGCAAGGCAACAACCACTGCTGGAGTAGACGCTGAAGCTGAGGTTGGTGGATTCAAATATGGTGGTGATGACGATACTGATAGTTCTGGATCTATTACCAATTTGGTAATTAAAGGAACCGGTGCTCAAATCTCTACGGAATCTCAATACAACGGAATTTCTTTTTATGCAGTAGGTTCTGGAACCACAGTTGAAAATATTGCCGTGTTTGACGGAGCTGATGATGGTGTTGAATTTTTTGGAGGATCTGTTTCTATAAAAAATCTCTATTTAGAAAATTTACAAGATGATGCTATTGATTGGACAGAAGGATGGAGCGGTACCGTTGAAAATTCATATATCTATCTAACAGAACCTGGTTTTTCTACAGTTGTTGAGGCTGATAAAGATAATGCAAATCCAAAATTAATCAACTTAACAGCTAAATCTATTGTTGGTGGTACCGCTTTACAATTCAAAAAATTATCTGGTGCAACGATTACCAACCTATACCTTGACGGATTTGACAAAAATATCGACATGGTAGACAATGGTCCTTTAGCCAATGTAATCATCGATGGTCAAGCAGCCGACGAGTCTAAAGACTATAATGAAGGAAGCGAAGTTGAAATCACCTCTTGGAATTTTATAAATGGTCAAACTGTTCCGGTAGAAGAGCTCGTTGGAGAGTTAACAGGTAACAAAACCTTATCTTCTGGAATCACTTACAACCTTACTGGATCATATATTGTAAAGTCTGGTGCAAAATTAACGATTGAAAAAGGAACAAATATCATTGCTGATGCCAAAGGAACAGATGTTTATTTAGCAGTTCTTAAAGGTGGTCAAATAGATATCCAAGGAACTGCCGATGAGCCCGTAATAATGAGTTCTGGAAACGCCAAACCTGGTGACTGGGGTGGGCTTACCATTTGTGGTGATGCCAAAACAACTGCCGGTAACGACGCAGAAGCAGAAGTAGGTGGCTTTATCTATGGAGGCCAAAATGATACCGACAATTCTGGGTCTATTAAATACTTAGTAATCAAAGGAACGGGTGCACAGATTTCAACAGAATCACAATATAACGGTGTTTCTCTTTATGCAGTAGGTTCAGGCACTGTCCTTGAAAACATTGCTGTTATTAATGGAGCAGATGACGGAATCGAATTTTTTGGAGGAACTGTTTCTGCCAAAAATATATACCTAGAAAACAATCAAGATGATGCCGTAGATTGGACAGAAGGTTGGAGTGGAACGATAACCAATACGTATGTAAAACACACCATTGAAGGTTTCTCAACGGCAGTAGAAGCTGATAAAGACAATGCAAATCCAAAACTAATCAACTTCACCGCTATTTCTACTACGGGAGGTATCGCCTTACAATTTAAAAAACAATCTGGCGCTACCTTTACAAACTTATACCTAGAAGGATATTCCACCAATGTAGATATGAAAGATGATGGACCATTAGGCAATGTGATTATAGATGGTGAAGCTGCAACAACAACAAACCCGTACAATACGGGTACCCAAGTAGATATTTCAACTTGGTCATGGTTTGGTTCAGGAAACTAAATCACCATAGATTATTAAATAAAAAAGCCTGCAATTAGCAGGCTTTTTCTATTGAAATCAATAAACTATTCGTTCGAAACAACGACCGTTTTTTCTTTCCACTCATCGATGCTTGCTATCTTTTGGTCAGTAAAAGTTACTTCTTTTAACGTACCGTTGGACCAGAAAAACCATTTTCCTACTTTTCTTCCTGAATCGTAATTTCCCATGGCTATCTTCTCTCCTTCTTGATTGTAATAGTTCCAAGTTCCTTGTAATTTATTATCCTTAAAATACCCTTCTTGTTCTATCTTTCCATTATCATGGTAGTAAGTGACTTTAACTAGATCTCCTTTTACTTCAAATACAGGACTTATGGTTTGAGCAAAACTCATGCTGGTAATAAATAATAAGGCAATAATGGCAATTTTTTTCATGGTGCTTTTTTTAAATAATTATACATCCTAACATATCAAAAATATCAAATATTTTACATTTACACAACCTTTTGTTAACGTTAACTTAACATTATAATCGCAAACATCTATTTATCAGATGATTACCTTGTAAGGATAGCCAAAAGCTTAACATTGGAGCTTTCTAAATTGATGTTAACTTAAACTTTTCTTTACACCACTTCTCATGTTAACCGCTATTTTTGACGCAGTCTTAGACTTACTTATTTCAAATTATGCTAAGTTTTTGTCGACTTTTATTTGAAATAAAGGCTACTTTGGCCAAGTAGCCTTTCAATTATACCCCTCATTATTTTATTAAATACTAACGTTCAGGAAACCTTTAGTTAACATTAGAATCGGTTCTTTGTCTCGACAAAAACTTAGATATCATATGGCTAGTCGCTTTCTCCTTTGGAAGCTGTTAATGCTCTGTTCAACGCTGGCCTTTTCTCAAGAAAAGGATCCTTCATTTACCCTAACTTGGGATAACGGATTTAAAATCATGCATAAAAACAGTGATTTTTCCTTTAAGTTCGGAGGGCGAATCATGATTGATCATGCCTTTTTTTCACAGGACAGTGACACCGATGCTATATACGGACCATTACTCGCGACAACCGGGACTGAATTCAGAAGAGGAAGAGTATACCTTTCAGGGCTCCTCTATCAAAATATAGAATTTAAATTACAGGCCGAAATGGTTGCGGGTTTAATCTCACTTAAAGATGCCTACATTGGAATCCGAGATTTGCCAGGAGTAGGCACACTCCGAATTGGCCATGTCAAAGAACCCATCCGTTTAAGTGGTTTGACTAGCAGTAAGTATAATACGTTTATGGAACGATCTTTTTTAAATGATTTTTCACAAACTCGTAATAATGGACTGCTTGTGTTTAATGATTTTATAAACAATCGATTGTCCTATCAATTAGGCTACTTTAGAAATAGCGATAAGAATGGAAATAATACTGCGGTGAATAAAGGGTACGTTTTTACAGGCCGTTTTTCTGGACTCCCTATACATCAAGCAGATGGTCGTCGCTTACTTCACCTCGGATTTGCACATAGCTACCGAGTACCTTCTACAGAAGATTACCGAATCGCTGCTGGCCCAGAGGCTCATTTAAGTACAAAAAAATACATCAATACTGGTTTAATTGAGGCTGTAGATAGGGTTCAACTCTCTAATATCGAGGGAGCCTTAGTTATGGGAAGCACATCACTACAAGGTGAATATATGATTGCGAATATCGAATCCCGAGAAAAGTATCAAATTCACACAGGGTATGGACAACTCAGTTATTTTTTAACAGGGGAATATCGAAGATACAAAAGTTCCTATGGAGGCTTTGATAGAATACATCCAAATCGAAATTTTTCAGGCAAAAATACTGGACCTGGGGCAATTGAAATTGCCTTGCGTTATTCCTATGCCAATTTTAATGATAAAAATCTAACAGGTGGTGAACAGGAAAACATTACCTTGGGGGTTAATTGGTACCTTAATCCCGCCACAAGAATAATGCTCAACAATATCTGGGCCGATATAAAACACGTTGGAAAAGCGAACATCTTTCAGCTTCGTTTTCAACTAGATTTCTAAAAAAGCATAACAATAAATTAATATTTGAGCTAACTATTTTTAACACCTTTGAAAAAATTTTACCTATGGATAATATTTACTTGATCATGATTGTTGCTCTTACTGTTTTGGCCATTGCTGACTTGGTAATTGGTGTGAGTAATGATGCTGTTAACTTTTTAAATTCCGCAATAGGATCAAAGGCAATTTCCTTCAAAACCATAATGATTGTTGCGAGTTTAGGAATTTTTATAGGAGCCGTTTTTTCTAGTGGGATGATGGAAGTTGCTAGAAAAGGAATCTTTGTTCCTGGCAATTTCTATTTTAATGAAATCATGATCATTTTCATGGCGGTAATGATTACCGATATTCTCTTGTTAGATTTCTTTAATACGGTTGGAATGCCCACCTCAACAACCGTTTCAATCGTTTTTGAACTTTTAGGAGCTGCAGTGGCTATTGCATTGATTAAAATTGGTGCCTCTGAAACAGAGTCAATGAGTGATTTAACCAAATACATAAACACTAAAAAGGCCACCGAAATAATTTACGGAATTTTACTTTCTGTAGTCATCGCCTTTAGTGTTGGGGCCATTGTCCAATATTTTTCCAGGTTAATTTTCACCTTTCACTATGAAAAGAAAATTAAATATTTAGGCGCTCTTTTTGGAGGAGGGTCTCTTACGGCAATTTCTTACTTTATTTTCCTAAAAGGCCTCAAAGGTACTCCGTATTCTGAACAACTTTCTGGGCTGTTCGCTGGTAATGAATTGATCATTTTAGCCATTAGTTTTGTGGTATTTACCATATTGTCGCAATTCTATATGACCGTCTTAAAGAAAAATATTTTTATCCCTATTATAGCTATTGGTACTTTTGGTTTGGCATTAGCTTTCGCTGGTAATGACCTCGTAAACTTTATCGGTGTTCCTATGGCTGCTTATCACTCCTATTTAGCATGGGCATCCTCTGGAACTCTTGCCAGCGATTTTTCTATGGAAGTACTTGGAAATAAAGTACCTACAGAACCAATGCTATTATTTATAGCTGGTACTATAATGGTATTAACCTTGTGGTTTTCTAAAAAAGCACGTACCGTTGCAGATACAGAAATAGGGCTCGCCAGACAAGGTGATGGCCACGAAAAGTTTCAACCTAATTTATTATCGCGATGGTTAGTAAGAGGATCTTCTAAATTAAGTAATGGGTTTAATGCTATGTTGCCGGCGAAAACCGTTGCTAAAATCAATAAAAAATTTGAAAAGCCCGTCATTAATTTACCTAAAGACAAAACCTATGAGCTTCCTGCTTTTGACCAAGTCAGAGCTTCAGTAAACTTACTGGTAGCAGGGGTATTAATTTCAATCGCAACCTCTATGAAACTTCCGTTATCGACCACCTATGTAACCTTTATGGTAGCCATGGGTACTTCTTTAGCCGATAGAGCCTGGGGATCTGAAAGTGCTGTTTATCGGGTGGCTGGTGTGCTCAATGTTATTGGCGGATGGTTTGGTACGGCTATCATTGCCTTTGTAACTGCTGGTTTAATGGCTTTATTAATTGATCTTGGTGGTCCTGCGGTAATTGCTGTTTTATTGTTCTTAGCGGCACTTATCATTGCTAGAAATTACATTAAACACCGTGAAAAAACCAAAGAACTCAAGGCGGAAGATCGCTTAGAAAAATCAGAATCAAATTCAATTCACGGCGTGATTAACGAAAGTGCAGATAATATTTCTAAAGTGCTTAAACGCGTTAGCAAAACCAATGAAATGGCTATTGAAGGATTAATTACCAAAAATTTGGTAACACTTAAAAAAGCCAAAAATAAAGTTACAAAACTTGAAGACGAAATTGAAGGGTTACAAAATAATATCTTTTATTTTATCAAAGCACTTGACGATTCTTATCTGGGAGCAAGTAAATTTTATATCGATGTCATCGGTGATTTACAAGACATTGCTCAGTCTACTAGCTTTATCGCCAAAGCCAGTCATAAGCATATCAATAACAATCACAAGGCACTTAAAGTAAATCAGGCGAAAGAACTCAAAGAAATTGACCTGAAGCTACAACATATGTTTGACAAAGTCAGTGAAATCTTTGACGCTCGAACTTTCGACGAATTAAACCCCATACTCGAAGAAAAACAACTTTTATTAGAAGATGTAACCGAATACATTCAAAAGCAAGTAGAACGCACGAGAACGGTTGAATCAAGCCCAAAAAACACAACCCTCTACTTCAGTATTTTATTAGAGACCAAAGATTTGATAAAATCTACCCTTAGTCTTTTAGAACTCTATGCACAAGAAGGAGATAACGTTAAAAGTAACTAACCTAATATCTGTTACAAATAGGGTAAAATAAAAAATCTCGGAGCAAAACTCCGAGATTTTTCTTTTCTAAATTAACCCTTTTAGATCACAGTGCTGATGGCATTCAGCACGATAATCACAATTAAGAACCACACATCAAACAATCATCCCCTTCGCCTTCTTTGGCTCGGGCAAGCATTGCTCTATACTCTTCAGGAGACATTTCACTCCCTTCGGGTACTACTGTGTTTACTTGCGTGTTTGCAGCAACTGCAACCTCAGCTGTTTTATTCACTTGTTTCTTTTCATTTGACAAGGTAAATTGAATTGCATTTACAGCAGATTTTGTTCTGAGATAATACATCCCTGTTTTTAAACCAGATTTCCATCCGTAAAAGTGCATCGATGTCAATTTAGCATAATCTGGATCCTTCATAAACAAGTTCAACGATTGTGACTGATCGATAAAATAGCCTCGCTGACGTGCCATATCGATAATATCTTTCATACTTAATTCCCAAACTGTTTTATACAATTCTTTAAGTTCATCAGGAATGACGTCAATGTGTTGAATAGACCCATTGGCTCTCATAATATTTTCTTTCATCGTATTATCCCACAAGCCCAATTCTACTAAATCTTCTAACAAGTGCTTATTTACAATGATAAACTCTCCAGATAAAACTCTTCGCGTGTAAATATTTGAAGTATATGGCTCAAACGCCTCATTATTTCCTAAAATTTGTGAAGTCGAAGCCGTTGGCATAGGAGCTACTAATAATGAATTTCTCACTCCGTATTTCATCACATTTTTTCGTAATTTTTTCCAATCCCAACGTCCACTTAAATCATCCTCTGATATATTCCACATATTAAATTGAAATTGTCCTTCTGACATTGGAGATCCTTTAAACGTTGAATAAGGCTCACTTGCTTTTGCAATTTCCATTGAAGAGGTCACTGCACCAAAGTAGAGTGTTTCAAAAATTTCTTCATTTAATTTTTTAGCCTCATCTGAAGTAAATGGTAGCCTCAAGGCGATAAATGTATCAGCTAATCCTTGAATTCCCAATCCTATTGGTCGATGTCTAAGGTTCGAATTTTCTGCCTCAACTACTGGATAATAATTGCGATCAATAACCGTATCTAAATTACGTGTTACTTTTTTAGTAACATCAAATAATTTTTTGTGATTAAAGTATTTTTTACCATTCGCATCTTCTGAAACGAACATAGGCAATGCTATAGAAGCCAAGTTACACACAGCGACTTCATCTTTCGCGGTGTACTCCATTATTTCTGTACACAGATTTGAAGATCGTATGGTTCCAAGGTTTTTGTGATTTGTTTTTCTGTTCACCGCATCCTTGTACAACATGTAAGGGGTTCCTGTTTCAATCTGAGATTCTAAAATCTTTTCCCATAATTCACGAGCTCTGATTGTTTTTCTCCCTTTCCCTACTTGTTCATACCCTTGATATAATTTTTCAAATTCATCTCCATAGGTATCAAATAAATGAGGACACTCATTAGGACACATCAATGTCCATTCGCCATCTTCTTCTACACGTTTCATGAACAAATCTGGTATCCACATAGCATAAAATAAATCGCGGGCACGCATTTCTTCTTTTCCGTGATTCTTTTTTAAATCTAAAAAGTCAAAAATATCTGCATGCCATGGCTCAATATAACAGGCAAAAGAACCTTTTCTTTTTCCGCCTCCTTGATCTACATAGCGTGCCGTGTCATTAAATACTTTAAGCATTGGCACAATACCGTTAGAGGTACCATTTGTTCCTCTAATATACGACCCTGTAGCTCTCACATTGTGTATTGATAGCCCAATACCTCCTGCAGATTGAGAAATTTTAGCCGTTTGTTTTAAAGTGTCGTAAATCCCTTCTATACTATCGTCTTGCATTTGTAATAAAAAACAAGAAGACATTTGTGGCTTAGGAGTACCTGCATTGAATAACGTTGGCGTTGCATGTGTAAAATACTTTTTACTCATCAACTCATACGTTTCTATAGCTGCATCAATATCGTTCAAATGTATTCCAATAGAAACCCTCATCAACATGTGTTGAGGTCTTTCGACAATGTTTCCATTAATTTTTAGTAAATACGAACGTTCTAATGTTTTAAATCCAAAATAATCATATCCAAAATCGCGATTATAAATAATTGTCGAATCTAATTTTTCCGCATTCTCTTGGATAATTTGATACACATCATCAGCGATCATCGGCGCCTTTTTACCCGTGCGCGGGTTTACATAAAAATAAAGATCCGAGATCGTTTCTGAAAACGATTTCTTTGTGTTTTTATGTAAATTTGAAACAGCTATTCTTGCCGCTAATTTAGCGTAATCAGGGTGTTGGACTGTCATGGTAGCTGCTATTTCAGCCGCTAAATTATCCAATTCTGAGGTGCTAACACCGTCGTACAATCCTTCTATTACTCTCATAGCAACCTTAACAGGGTCAACAAGCTTGTTTAAACCATAGCACATTTTTCTTATACGTGCCGTGATTTTGTCAAACATTACGGGCTCCTTTTTGCCGTCTCTTTTTATTACATACATATTTTTTTGATTTATGATTAGAGCGCAAGCTGTGCCCCAATCGAATTAGTTGGTTTGGTTATAATTGGTCAGCAATTTATGCTGATACCATCAATGGCCGAATTTATTTCGTTATTTTCTCGTGAAAATCCCCTTTTTTACCCCTTAAAAATCTGCATCAAACTTGATGCTTCCTGTACCTCCAGATTTAACACCTGCTTTTTGGTATTCAGAAACACGTTTCTCAAAGAAATTTGTTTTTCCTTCTAAAGAAATCATTTCCATAAAATCAAATGGGTTCGTTGAATTATATACCTTTTCACATTCAAATTCAACTAACAGCCTATCAGCAACGTATTCGAGGTACTGGGTCATTAATTTTGCATTCATTCCGATTAAACTAACCGGTAAAGATTCTGTGATAAACGTTCTTTCAATATCCAATGCATCACAGATTATTTCTTTAATTCGTTCCTTCGGCACTTTATTAACGATATGATGATTGTGTAAGTGAACCGCAAAATCACAATGTAAACCTTCATCTCTTGAAATCAATTCATTAGAAAAAGTTAAGCCAGGCATCAACCCTCTTTTCTTTAACCAAAAAATTGAACAAAAACTCCCCGAGAAGAAAATCCCTTCCACAGCGGCAAAAGCAATAAGTCGTTCAGCAAAACTTGGGCTTTCAATCCATTTCAATGCCCACTCCGCTTTTAATTTAATTGCTGGGAATACTTCAATTGCTCTGAACAATTGATCTTTTTCATTTTCATCCTTAACATAGGTGTCAATCAACAATGAATACACTTCAGAATGAATATTTTCCATCATTATTTGAAAACCATAGAAAAATTTAGCTTCAGAATATTGTACTTCTGTTACAAAATTCTCTGCTAGATTTTCATTTACAATTCCGTCAGAAGCTGCGAAAAAAGCCAAAACATGCTTTATAAAATAGCGTTCATCATCAGTTAATTTTGAATTCCAATCAGTAGTGTCTTGCTGTAAATCAATTTCCTCTGCTGTCCAAAAACAAGCCTGTTGCTTTTTATACCACTCCCAAATATCATGGTGTTCAATTGGGAAAATTACAAATCTGTTATCATTTGGCTTTAAAATGGGCTCTTCTTGCGACATGGCTTAGGTGTTTAAAAATTAAAATTATTGATTGATTGCAGAACTTAATCGGTCGAAACAAAGATTGATTTTTTTAATGAAAAATGAAACTCATAATTATCCACAAATCGCGTGAAGTTTTTAACAAATGGCACTGTATAAAAAAATAGATTAACATTTGCTTAACTTTTATCTATTTGATTTACAGGTCTTTAGGTGAGCAGTGTCATCGGCAACTTGGATGGTTATTGGATTCTTCGCGTTCTGCCTAAAACAAAAAAAGAGTCCACTAAAGTGAACCCTTTTTTATCAACGTAGTTTTTACTTTATAAATAAATTAGAGCTGTAATAACACACCACCTCCAAAAACGGCATGACCAAAACTGCTAATTACATATTTAATTTCTGCAAAGGCTCGTAAGCTATCGCTAAAAACCCATTGGCCACCTCCACCAATATTTAAGCCAAGGGCATTTCCATCATCTTTGTAGTTACCTAGGGTGGCTACACCTCCGTTAAAATATTTTTCATAACTTGAATAATTCAGTCCTCCTAATGGGTATAAAACTAATTCTTCCATAACTTCTATTTTATAATGCCCATTCACATCAAGTTCAAATGATTTATTTTTATCACCTGCCACCCTCGATCCAGAAAAATAAGAAAAACTCGGAGAGACATCAATATTATCCATCAGATTAAATTCAGCCTTAAACAGCAACCCTGGTGCAGAGACACCGTCATTAAATCCAAGACCACCACCAACAGAAATCTGGGCATAACTCAACCCTCCAATAAGCATGGCAAATACAAGTGCCACATGTTTTAATTTTTTCATTTTTAATATCATTTTTATAGGCTGCAAAGATATGCAATTAAGCAATCTTATGTAAAAAATATTGTTAAAATCACTTCATAGGACGATGCTTTTCTGCCACCTTTTCTAACTCCATATACCAGTCTTCCCCAAATTTTCTAATCAACGCTTGTTTGACAAATTTATAAACTGGAACTTGCAATTCTTTCCCAAGTGTACAGGCATCATCACAAATTTCCCATTTGTGATAATTTACTGCAGCAAACTCTGAGTAATCTTGCACTCGAACAGGGTATAAATGACAAGAAACGGGTTTTTTCCAATCTATCGCACCCTGGTTATAGGCCTCTTCAATGGCACAAAGCGCAACTCCTTTCTTATCAAATGACACATAAGCACAATCCCTACCATCAATCAAAGGCGTTTCGTGTTCACCTTCATCATTTGTTGTATAAACCCCTTGAGCTTCTATCGCCTCAATCCCTTGTTTTCTCATATAAGGCTTCACTTTTGGATAAATTTTTTCCAAAATTTCTCGCTCTTCACTATCAACAGGCGCTCCTGCATCTCCATCAATACAACAAGCCCCTTTACAAGCTGATAAGTTGCAAACAAAATCGGTGTCAATAATCTCTTCAGAAACAATGGTTTTTCCTAATTGAAACATGGTCGTACGGTTACTAAGTTATTGGGCAAAAATACAATTATACGAATAGTAACAGCGGTTTTAAGGAATAAATTGTTTTGTTTTATTCACCGCTGAAAATAAAGATTAATTCTCGTATAAATTCCTTCTTCAAATCTCGATTTATCGAATTAGATTTAGTTATTTTTACCCCCTAATTAAACGGAGTACGACAATGAGTTTAGACATAAAAGAAATCATCACTGCAACCATGGTTTTATTTGCTGTGATAGACATTATTGGAAGTATTCCGATTATCATAGGCCTTCGCTCGAAAGTAGGGCATATACAATCTGAAAAAGCTGCTATCGTTTCATTAGTAATTATGATTGGTTTTCTCTTTGTAGGTGAGAATATCTTACGAATAATGGGGGTTGATGTAAACTCCTTTGCAGTTGCTGGAGCTTTTGTCATCTTCTTTTTGGCATTAGAAATGGTCTTAGGAATTGAATTATACAAACAAGAAGAAGCGAAAACAGCCAGTGTAGTACCTATCGCATTTCCATTGATTGCTGGTGCCGGAACAATGACCACAATTCTCTCATTACGCGCCGAGTACCAAACCATAAATATTATCATTGCCATCGCCATAAACATGGTGTTTGTCTATGCAGTACTCAAGTTATCGGGAAAAATTGAGCGTGTTTTAGGGCCAGATGGCATTAGCGTTATTCGCAAAATTTTTGGTGTCATTTTATTAGCAATCGCTGTAAAACTATTTGCAGCAAATATTCAAGGATTGTTAAATCAATAAATAAAATACATGAATAAATCATTTGATGTTCTAATTATTGGAGGGGGAGCTTCAGGAATGTCTTGTGCGCTGATCTTAGGTTCTGCTCATAAAAAAGAGTTTGCTACAACGAAAAAAATTGGCATTGTGATGCACCAAAAAGCTTCACATTTACACACCGCCATGTTCAACAATGTCTTAGGACTAAATCCTCGTACATTGGGAGTAGATATTTTAACTGACGGAAAGCAACAATTAGCACAATTATACCCCCATGTACAACAAATTAAAGGGGAAAAAGTATGCAGTTTGTATAAAAAAGACGGACAATTTACCGTTGTAACCAATAAGAACACCTATCAAGCCACGCTAGTTGTGATAGCAACAGGGTATACCAAACCGTTTTTAATTGAAGGATTAGAAGACTATGTACAACCGCATCCGAAGGCAAAAAAAGAAAAAAATAGAATTTGGCTCAAAAATGTAGACCATTTAGTCACCGACGGACTCTACGTTGCTGGGGCCTTGGCAGGATGGCGTAGTCAGTTCGCAATTGCCTGTGGAAGTGGAGCTGCTGTAGCTACAGATATCTTAACCTTGTGGAATGATGGTGAACATACAAAAATTCACGATAAAATATAAAAGAAAATAGCTAAATGGCTTTTACCAACTGCTGGCGAATGCTACATAAAACAGTAGCGCCCTGTGTTAAGTACAACGAGATCAATGTTTTATATAATTCACCTCTGCTTCAAGCTCCAGAACCCGTTCTATCATCTTATCTTTTTCATTGATAATTTTATAAAAGGAACTATCATCAAAAACCATTTGTGCAAATAAAGCTTTAAGGTATAATTTTAAATATGGCTTACTCCTTTCTGAAATTTCTCCCTTTATTTTTCCATGGGATGCATTCTCTATTTTGTTTTTAAATACCTGGTTATAGTGATTAAAAATTTCGTCATTTTTATCAAAATCGCGCACAAACTCTTCCCATTTCCACGAATGAACTTCTTCACGATTTGTATCTACATAGTTAAAAACAAAATCGTTCAAAATTTCTATATGATAAATCCCAAAATAAGAGGATGTATCTATACTCACAAAAACATCGGGTACAATTCCACCCCCTCCGTACACTACTTTTCCTTTTGGCGTTGTAAATCTTAAACTATCATTAACCTTAATACTATCACCATTCATTAATTCTCCATTTTTAAATCGCAACAAATGTAAATCTTGATAATAACTTTTACCATCTTTTCCCTTATAAGGTTTTTGAATAGACCTACCTGTTGGAGTATAATACCGTGCAACCGTTAATCGAACCGAAGACCCATCTCCTAACTCCATTTCTTGTTGCACCAATCCTTTTCCAAACGAACGACGACCTACAATAGTTCCTTTATCATTATCTTGTAAGGCCCCAGCAACAATCTCACTCGCAGAGGCTGAATTCTCATCAATCAAAACATAAATTTTACCTTTTTCAAAATCCCCTTTTGCGGTAGCATAGGTCTTATCTATTTGTCCACCTTTATTTTTGGTAAAGACAATTAATTTATCCTTTTCCAAAAATTCATCTACAATTTGCGTGGCTACCCCCATATATCCACCACCATTTCCGCGTAAATCCAACACCAAGTCTTTCATATTTTTTTCTTGCAATTGGTGTAAGGCCGTGATAAATTCATCGTACGTTGTTGAAGCAAAACGGTCGAGCTTAATATACCCTAAACTATCGTTAAGCATATAAGCAGCCAACAAACTTTTATCAGGAATATTCCCTCGTTTAACACGTATATCTAACATTTCTCCTGTTGCCTTACGAAAAATAGTCAAATCCACATTTGTTTTTGCTTTCCCTTTTAGGGTTTTCATAATGTAATCTGTAGAAACACCTTTGCCGTACAATGTATCACCATCTGCAATTAAAATTCGGTCCCCATCCTTAATCCCCGCTTTTTCACTCGGACCACCTTCCACTACTTTAATAACAGTCAAAGAATCATTAACCATTCTAAATTGAACTCCAACGCCCACAAATTGCCCATTCATCCGTTCCGCGACCGCATCGTGTTCGCTGGCAGGGATATACACAGAATGTGGATCTAACTTACTCAGTAAATTTGCAATCGTTCCATCTAGTAAACTATCTGTATCAACATCATCTACATAATCATACTGAATATAATTAATTAAACGCTTAATTTTTGCTTCTTGAGGACTCCCTTTAAACAAACCCATCGGACTCCCTTGAGGATAATTCAAAAAGCTACCTATAAAAATTCCAAGAACTATTGCAAGCGCTATAAATAGTGGTAGATATAATTTATTCTTCATCATTAATTTCTAAATGTGTCAACTCAACTCCAGCTTTTTCTAAAAACTTTAGCCCAGAATCGTCCTTATATGGATTTTGATAAACTAAGCGTTTAATCCCTGCTTGGTGAATCAATTTACTACATTCCTTACATGGAGATAAAGTAATATACAGGGTAGCTCCTTCACATGATTGTGTAGAATTTGCCACCTTCAATATGGCATTAGCCTCTGCGTGAAGCACATACCATTTTGTATAGTGATCCTCATCCTCACATTCGTTTTCAAAACCTGTGGGGGTTCCATTATACCCATCGGAGATAATCATTTTACCCTTGACAATAAGCGCGCCAACCTGCTTACGTTTACAATAGGATAGTTTTGCCCATTCATTAGCCATTTTTAAATAGGCTTGATCGTATCTTTTCTGTTTTTCTGCTGTCATGAATATATTTATAACACGTTCAAAACCCGTTCATTTACGCCTAACGTATTGTCGTCTTTTACTACGACAAAGTAGGACTAAAATTATCGGACTCCTGTTAAAATTTTACCAAAATTTACGTTGAATCATGAGTACAAACGAGATAACCGCTACTACCAATGAACTCGCAAAAACCCATTGTTTCTGGGTAATTTTAGTCAATTTGTCCATTAAATACCAAAGAGCCAACACTAGAAAAACAATTACCATTTGTGCTAATTCAACACCTAATGCAAATTCTAATAATGGAGCTAATACTCCTTCATCATCCATCAAGGTCATTTTTAAAAACCCCGACAACCCCATTCCGTGAATAAAACCAAAAACCAATGCAAAAATCAAATTTACATTTGACTTGTGTAAGTCTAAATTTCTCAGGGTTAGTATATTCACAAGCGCCGTAATGAATATCGTTAAAGGAATTAAAAATTCTATAACAGCTGTATTTACATTAACTATATCGTAGGTTGCTAGTGCCAGTGTTGTTGTATGTCCAATGGTGAAAAAAGTGATTAACCATAGTGTTTTTTTCCAATCCTTGATGGTATAAACCACCGTTAAGGCAATAAAAAATAAAATATGATCATATGCTTTCCAATCGAGAACATGATCGAAGGCTAATTGCAAATAAAGTGTAAAATCTTCCATAAAAACAAGTAAAATTTAATGCTGAACCTTCTAATATTCAAGATCCATTCTATTCTGTAACCCGTAACAAAGATAGACATCTCTACGAGTTGAACCAATTAAAATCTTTATTAGCCTTACAGACCCCTTCACGTTCTCACGATAATGAAATCTTCTTGAATAAATCCCATAATACAACCCCACAACTCACAGAGATATTTAAAGAATGTTTTGTTCCAAACTGCGGAATCTCAATACTTGCATCAGCATTGTGAACCACATCTTGACGAACTCCTTTTACTTCATTTCCAAAAATTACGGCAATTTTTTGATTCTTTTTAGGCTGAAAATCCTGTAACAAAGTGCTGTTTTCGGTTTGTTCAACAGCGGCAATAAGCACGTTTTGTTCCTTAAGTGTACGCACCAACTCCAATGTATCTTCTACATATTCCCAAGTTACGGTATCAGTGGCACCCAAGGCAGTTTTATGTATATCCTTATGTGGTGGCGAGGCCGTGATTCCACAGAGGTAAATTTTTTCGATCAAAAAAGCATCACTTGTTCTAAATACGGAGCCTATATTGTTTAAACTTCTAATATTGTCTAAAATAACTATCAACGGAGTTTTCGTTGCATTTTTAAACGCCTCAGGAGTCAACCGCAATAGCTCATTGTTTTTTAATTTACGCATAAAATTTCAGCAAATTAATTTTGAATAAGTAACTTCGCAAAACTAATTTAAAAAAGGAGAAATTGACCGCTAAAAAGAAAAAAATCACCCCTTTAATGAAACAATACAACAGCATTAAGATGAAATATCCTGATGCTTTATTACTGTTTAGAGTGGGCGATTTTTATGAAACTTTCGGAGAAGATGCCATTAAGACCGCTAGGATATTAGGTATTGTTTTAACTAAAAGAGGAGCTGGTAGTGAATCTGAAACGGCTCTTGCTGGATTTCCACATCATTCAATAAATACCTACTTACCAAAATTAGTAAAAGCTGGATTACGAGTAGCTATCTGCGACCAACTAGAAGATCCAAAAATGACAAAAACCATTGTCAAACGAGGTGTAACAGAATTAGTAACCCCAGGTGTAGCACTTAATGACGAAGTATTACAATCTAATTCAAATAATTTTTTAGCAGCTATTCACTATGGGAAAAACATTCTGGGCATTTCCTTTTTAGATGTTTCTACAGGAGAATTTTTAGTTGCACAAGGCAATGAAGCTTATATTGATAAACTCTTACAAAATTTTAATCCCAGTGAGATTTTATTACAAAAGCAATATAAAGAAAAATTTAGTAAGGGGTTTGGATCAGGTTACTATACCTTCTATTTAGATGATTGGATCTTTAAAAATGACTTTGCCCAAGAACGCTTATTAAATCAATTTAAAACCGCTTCATTAAAAGGGTTTGGTGTAGACGACCTCACGCATGGACTCATAGCCGCTGGTGCTGCATTACACTACCTATCCGAAACTCAGCATAACCAGCTTGATCATATCACCGTAATACGTCGAATTGAAGAAGATCGATATGTTTGGATGGATCGATTTACCATTAGAAACTTAGAATTAATACATTCGCCCCTACCAGAGGCCGTTACCTTACTCGATTGTATCGATCGAACAATCTCTCCAATGGGTGGACGATTACTCAAACGATGGATGGCCTTACCCTTGAAAAATATAGATCATATCAAGGAAAGGCATGAAATTGTAAAATACTTTATTGAACATGATGATTTTTTTGAGCTCATCATGAATCAAATCAAACAAATTAGCGATTTAGAGCGATTGATCTCAAAAGTAGCCACACGAAAGATTAGTCCGAGAGAGCTCATAGTTCTTAAAGGCTCATTATTGGCTATTCAACCAATAAAAGAAGCTGCCGAAAAAAGCGATCAAAAAGTACTACAACATGTCAGTACGCGTATAAATGCTTGTGAAAAACTTCTCAATAAAATAACAACTACCCTACGAGACGATGCGCCCGTAAATATTCTCAAAGGCAATGCCATCGCTACGGGTGTTTCTGAAGAGTTAGATGAACTTCGTAACATCTCGGCAACAGGTAAAGACTACCTAGACGACATGTTAACACGTGAAACTGAACGAACGCAAATTCCAAGTTTGAAAATCGCTTTCAACAATGTTTTTGGCTATTATATTGAAGTTCGAAACACCCATAAGGATAAAGTTCCTGAAGATTGGATACGAAAACAAACACTTGTAAATGCAGAACGATATATTACAGACGAATTAAAAACTTACGAAACTAAAATACTCGGTGCAGAGGAAAAAATCACCCAAATTGAACAACAACTGTTTGCTGAATTAGTCGAAAGTCTAGTACAACACATTCCTGAGGTCCAACAAAATGCTTATGAAATTGGAAAGCTAGATTGTCTTTGTTCTTTTGCGCAAACAGCAATTTCACATAATTATGTACGCCCTATACTCGATGAAAGTACAGACCTAGAGATAAAAAATGGAAGGCATCCTGTCATTGAGCGCCAACTTCCAATTGGGGAAACCTATATTGCAAACGATGTGGTTTTAAATCGTACCTCCCAACAAATCATCATGATTACTGGACCAAATATGAGTGGTAAATCTGCTTTACTGCGCCAATCGGCACTCATTGTATTACTTGCTCAAATGGGAAGTTATGTGCCTGCTCAAAACGCACGAATTGGCATTGTTGACAAAATCTTTACGCGCGTTGGTGCAAGTGATAATATCTCAATGGGAGAATCAACGTTTATGGTCGAAATGAATGAAACTGCCAATATCTTAAATAATATTTCCGAACGAAGTTTGGTTTTATTAGACGAAATTGGACGAGGAACAAGCACATACGACGGTATTTCAATTGCCTGGGCCATAGCTGCATACCTCCACGAACATCCAGCAAAAGCTAAAACCTTATTCGCTACGCACTACCACGAACTCAATGACATGGCCGCAACTTTTGAGCGGATAAAAAATTACAATGTCTCTATTAAGGAATTAAAAGATACCGTTATTTTCTTGAGAAAATTAGTGCCAGGGGGAAGTGAACACAGTTTTGGAATTCACGTTGCTAAATTAGCCGGTATGCCTTCATCGGTTATTCACAACGCTGAAAAGATGCTTAAAAAATTAGAAGCTAGCCATGGCACAGAATCTGTAAAAGACTCCGTAAAAAAAGGGATAGAAGAAGATGTCCAACTTAGTTTTTTTCAATTAGACGATCCTTTATTAGAAGATATAAAAGAAGAAATACTCACCACAGACATCGATAGCCTTACGCCGATAGAGGCGTTGATGAAACTCAATGAGATCAAACGAATGTTAAGTAAAAAGTAACTCCCTTTTTTATTCCATTTATATAAATCTCAATTTACAGAGAATTACCCCGTCATATGTCTGCTTTATCGCTCCCACTACGACACTTCTCCCTTCAAAAAATTACGCATTACAGGTATTCTTTTGTTTTATTGTAAACTAGGAAATAAGACTTATTCATAGATAAAATATGATACATTAACCCATTTCTATCAAAATAAAAGTATCAATTATTGAAATAATGAATTGGCTTAATTCAACGGCTATATATTTGAACGGCACTCTTTAACTCCTAAATAAACACATTTATACACTTAATTTTCTGACAATTACTTTTTGTTTTTATAATGGGATTCCACCTAATAAAAAATTCCCAACATAAAAAATAAATTGAATTCGCATATTTTAGCATTTTAATTAGCCCTCAATATGTATATCTTTGGTGTACAAATCATTCATCCGAATAAAAAAATGTTTACTGTTTTCTACGTTAAAATTGTATAAAATGCCCTTACGACAAACCTTTTTCTTCCTACTTATCCTTTTTACATGGAGTTGTAATAATAAAAAAGAGGCTGTAAAAGAAAAGGCTAAAAGTGCATTAGCTAAACCACACAGTTTGATTGTAGATCAACCATCAACCATACCTACCCCTAAAGGAATGATATGGGTAAAAGGGAAAAGATTTTTAATGGGTGCTAAAGAAAATGACCCCTATGCTTTGTCACGGGAAAAACCAGCGCACGAAGTAGAAGTTGATGGTTTTTTTATGGATATCACCGAAGTCACTAATGCGCAATTTAAAGCCTTTGTAGATGCAACGGGCTATGTAACGGTTGCTGAAAGACCCGTCGATTGGAACGAAATGAAAAAACAACTTCCCAAGGGAACACCGAAACCACCCGATTCTATACTACAACCGGGGTGTATGATTTTCAATAAAAATGTCAATCAAATTGACTCCATGGACAATTATGAGCAATGGTGGAGTTGGAAGGTTGGCGTAAATTGGAAACACCCAGAAGGTAAAGGGAGTAGCATTGAAGGGAAAGACAATTATCCTGTAGTACACATTGCTTATGAAGACGCTGTAGCCTATTGTAAATGGGCAAATCGAAGACTTCCAACCGAAGCAGAATGGGAGTCGGCAGCACAAGGTTCCTATCAAGATAAAATTTTTACCTGGGGCAATGACCTAACCCAACTAAATGCCCATGCCAATACATGGCAAGGTAAATTTCCCTTAGAGAACAAACCAAAAGACGGATATGCCTTCATTGCTCCTGTAGGCTCTTATCCACCAAATAGCATTGGACTATATGACATGATTGGGAATGTTTGGGAATTGACAACCGACTGGTTCAATGTGAATTATTACAGCAATTTACGACCCTATACCGTAAGTGTAAATCCACAAGGTGCAGACGAACCCTATAACCCAAACAACCCCTATCAAAAAGAACGCATTATAAAAGGAGGTTCGTTTCTTTGTCACGACTCATATTGTGCCAGTTTTAGAATCTCCTCTCGCATGGCAGTATCACTAGATTCTGGAGCTGACCATGTAGGGTTCAGAACCGTAGCTACAGCAGACATGATTCAACGTGAATTATAATTTGACAAATCAATAGCTGAGCTGATCTCAACAAACCATACGCAGTACAACAGGGCAAAAATCCAGTACGAACAACAAAACGAAAAGGCTGCAAAACGACTCTATATTAACCTTTTTTATACAAACTTAAATCAAACGCCTTTACCCCAAATTTTCACGGTGTATTTGGTCGCTGATGTTTGTGTTTAATTTCTTTGACAAGATACTCTAAACCATTGAGTTTTAATTCGTAAACGAGTCCCAACATTTGCCCTATTTTCCCTTTTGGGAATCCTTTTGCATGATACCAAACAATATAGTGTTCTGGTAAATCAATAAGATCTCGACCTTTAAATTTACCAAAAGGCATTCTCGTATGAGCCAGTTCTATGAGAAAATCAGGATCTTGCATCATTCTTTACCATCGACATAATCCTGTAAATAGGCAAATTTTTTGGTGAGTTTTCCTTGCGTGCACATCATTGATCTAGCAAGAACACCATCTTTATCTCCATTAAAAAAAGCAGGAATTACATGTTCCAAAAACATATCTCCGAACCCTCGACTAGCATTGTCTGGCAGCTCACAAGGCAAGTTATCAACGGCCATTACCACAATGGCATCTTTGTCTTTAAAATCAACTTCTTTCTCTGTATGTGGATTATATCCATAAACTGGATCCTCAATAGTTGAAGCGCGAATGGTAGAGGCGACTGGCCCATCAATGTCACAACTTATATCCCCAACTACTTTAATGTTGAATTCAGGTAATTTGGCATCAGACCGCGTAAATATAAAAGGGGCTCCATCTCCATAAAAATGGCAAGCAATATAGATATCACTTTTTGCTGCATATTTCATAAACGTTGATTCATATGCTGATGGATCTTCAAAAAAATCAAACTTATCCAACCTTTTCCCATCTTTCCGTCGATTATAATCTAAAACCGTAAGTTGTGTGTAAACAGGTTCGTCAAAGGTTTCATGAACATACGCTTCGGCCGAGACCTTTCTAATACCTAAAAAATCAAGTATTTCCTTCGCTCCTTTTCCAACTCGACCATCACCAGTCATTACAATTTTCAAATTTGGAAGGCTAATTTTTTTTAATTCATCCTCTAATTCCTTTTTATTTTTTAATGTTGAAGCCTTCGGTAAATTTATCCCTCCATATTTTAAACCATAAGCACGAATGGTATTATACGCACCAACTATCCCTGCATAGTATCCAAAACCTATTAAACGATTTCCTTTTTCATTCACAATGGTTTCATGATCGTAAAATGTAATATTTTTATCGAGTAAAGCCCTCAATAACTTTCGGTTATATGGTTGCTTTTTTATCGTATGAGAAAAGAAGAAATAAGATTTATTTGGTATCAACGCATCTACAGGAACTTCTTTTACACCAAAAAGTACATCGCTATCCTCTATGTTATTTTTTACTTCGATTCCCTTTTCGAGATATTCCTCATCTTTAAAAATTCGAATATCTGAGGTTTCTACGGCTATTTGACACGTAGGATAAGTTTCAAGTAATTGTACACAGGCCTCTGGAGAGAAAACAACTCTTCGGTCTGGTGGGTTTTTTCTTTCTTTTATAATGGCAAACTTCATTTGGTGATATTTTAAACGAAGACAAAGCTAACCAAGTCAAATCACTTTTCTTAAAGGATTTACAAAATATTCTCACAAACTGGATACAATCTATATCAACTCAACAAACAAAAACTGCTCTAAGATAAACTCAAAGCAGTTTTATCGAATTGATCGATTCGCTAATTAATTCATTTGAATCCTCCCTAAATAATTAAAAAGCGAAGCAATGATCAATTCTACCCAAATTTATATTTTAGTTACATGACACTCATTAGCAGCTTGAATAGGTATGTAAATTCGCGTCTGGTCCCACCCTAACACCATTGTTCTCTTTTTCTTATGCTCGTTAAAACAAATAGAGAAAACCCGCAATCTTTCTCCTTTTTTTACAGTGATTTTGAGATGTGCAATATTGGCATGCGGGTTATACCGAAAAGCTCCCCATGTTTCGTATTGACTATTTAAAATGATTTCCCATTCTTTTTCACCAGGAACTAACAATAGCCCATAGGTCCCTGGAGGAACCAAGGTTTTACCAAAATACATCGCCTGGTAAAACTTAATTTCTGTTACTTCTCTCTCTACTGGTTTCCAAAGTGTTCCATAGGTGATTTTATCAGCAAGTTTCTCCTGTTCATTCTTTAAAGCAGGTCTGCCATAAACAACCTTAACCGCGGGCTTACTTAATTGAGAACTCCGTAAATAAGCAATATCCAACGGAATTTTATCATCTATTGAAACTTCTTGAGCTTCTGTGGTGTAGGTAATAAATAACACAATCATCAAAATAAATGGGGGTCGTACCCATACTTTTTGTTTCATAATCTTCATATAAATTTGCCGATAGTTGTACCTTTTTATATTTGAAAAACGGACTGTACCATAAAAACAAACTCGTAAGGATTAATCCCGAAAAAAATCGATTTTTCACAAACTTTATGCCTCCATGAATCGTGAAGCCTTTACATATGATTTAAAAAAAAAGCATCCGTTAAAAAGGATGCTTTTTTAGCTATGATATGTTAAAAAAATAAAGCTGAGTCTATATTAATCTATTTTTCAGACTCCCCTACTATGAAAACAACAACGGCATAAAATATCCTGAAAAAAAATGAGTTTTTTTATATGCTCACTATAAGCTGCTTATGACTCTCCTCTTTTAAAACAACCGCTTAACGATTCGTTGATCTATACGATCATTCCTTTTTAATAATCAATCATTCCATTAAAGAAACGTTTCTCTCTGTTTTTCAGATGATATAGCTTAATCACAAGCACTCTCAAAACGTAAACGTCCATCACTACTTTTAAAGTCTATGCGTGTTTCTCCTGGCACCAAATCAATCTCTGTCAATGTCCAAACATCTGACACCTCTACTAATCCAAATATTGAAATTGTTAACTCAATATTTTGTCCAGTCCCAGTAGCCGTCCAAGTTCCCGAGAAAATGGGTAATCCTAATAATCTTACAATAACAGTTCCATTGGTTTCAAATTCAAATCGATAAAGTGGATAGAGTAAATCTAGATTTACTGAATTTAAAGTGAGTCTATTTATACCCCAATCATCACAATCTGTGAGCAAATCAATCAATTCTTGTAATTCACATTCTAAACAATCATCATCATTGTAATCATAATCATCATCTTCATCACAAGCATCAATAGAGGCTGTAATTTCTGCTTCCAATGCTTGCATCGTATTTGTAGTTACTTCAGTACCATCGCTTCGTATAACAACCACTGGAAATTCTATATTTGAAATATCCTCCGCTTTAAATGCGTCTATAAAATTGATTATTTCCCGATCACTTTGTAAAAAATCTTTATCAAATTTTTCTGTTACGGTATTAAAAGTTGACACGGTTATAGGAAATTTAAAATCGACACATTCAATGTCCTCATCAACAACATTTTCGCCTGGGCATGAAGCCGCCAAAGAATCAAATTCTGCCTGATTATTAAAGGTTAGCTCAGAATAATTAGGCAAGGTAACCGTAATGGGAAATTGCATTTGAATAGTGTCTGTATCATCATCATGATCATCAAAAATATTTTCTACCGTTTCAAAATCGTCTTCACTACTTACCACAACCTCAATTCCATTAGCAATCACAGTGATGGGAAAATGTACCGTAAAACAATTCGCTCTATCTATAATATTGTCAAAAGAGCCATCTTTTAATGCGGTTCGCTTCATCAATCCAGCCAAATTAGAATCTGCTGTGAAAGACGATTCCTTTGGCCCAGGAATCAAAACAGATTCTTCTGTTCTACATGCACCAAAAATTAATAATCCTAAGAGTAATAACTTGGCTGTTTTTATCGTTTGTTTCATGGTACAATGTGAATTTATCGCATAAGTGTATATATGGTAAAACAATTAAACGCTTAAAAGTCCTGAAAATTTTTTTACTTTTAAAACATAAATAGGAAATTAATGACCCAATCAAAGTCTGTATGTGATGAACGCGTATTCGCATCCATTTATAAATCATACGCAAAAGACCTTCATAACTACCTTTATTACAAATATGGGGATCGCTATGATCCAAATGATACTGTACAAGAAGCTTTTGTTAAACTATGGAAAAATTGTAAAAAAGTTAGTTTTGAAAAAGCAAAAGGCTTTGTTTTTATGGTTTCAAAAAATATGATGCTAAACGAAATTAAACATCAAAAAGTAATTTTAAAGCATCAACAAGTAAAGCCAAAAGGGTACACTTCAGAGAATCCTGAATTTTTATTAGAACAAGAACAATTTTACCAAAAATATCAGCAAGCCTTGTCAAAATTGTCAGAAGAACAGCGTGTAGCTTTTTTACTCAATAAAACAGAAGGCAAAAAACACCAAGAAATAGCAGATATGCTAGGTGTTACAAAAAAGGTAGTCGAATATAGAATTTATTCTGCTTTTGCAATCATCAAAGCAGAAATAAAAGAAATAAAATAATTAAAAATTCATCAGGACAAAAGGAATCTATATTGTTTTTAAGAAAAATACTAGTTAATGAATCAAGAGGAAATAATAAAAAAATGGTTGTCAAATGACCTTAATGCAGAGGAATTAAAGGCCTTTAAAGAAGACGAGGACTTCGAGTTGCATTCAAAGATCATCGAAGGAGCTAAGGCGTTTAAAGCAACTAATTTTTCTGAGGTAAGATCATATGAGCAATTCAAACGTATTCTTGAGGATAAACAAAAGCCTAAAGTTGTTCGCTTTAGCCCCAGCAAAATCTTTGTACGAATTGCTGCGGTACTCATTGTAAGTTTAGGTTTATACGTGGCTTTTTTCAATCAAAATAAGACTACCATTAAAACGATGGCGAGTCAAAAAACAACCATTGAATTACCAGATTCATCTGAAGTAATTTTAAATAATTTATCAAGCCTTAGTTACAATAAAAAACACTGGAAAAACAAACGAGAATTAACCCTTACTGGAGAAGCGTACTTTAAAGTTGCTAAAGGGTCTAAATTTGATGTACATACAAGTGCAGGAATCGTTTCTGTAAAAGGGACCCAGTTTACCGTAAACCAACGTGACCATTTTTTTGAAGTAAAGTGTTTTGAAGGTGTTGTACAAGTTGAAAGTGGGAAAATCAACCATCTTTTAACAAAAGGCAAATCGTTGCGTATTCGTAATGGCGAATTAAAATTAGATGAACTATCTCTGGAAGAACCTGCTTGGATTTCTGATAAAAGTACCTTTAAGAGTATTGCCCTAATTGAAGTGTTAAATGAAATTGAACGGCAATTTGCGGTAAAAATTTCCGTTAAGGAGGTTGATACCGAGCAACTATTTACGGGCGGATTCACCCATTTAAGCCTTGAACAGGCTCTTCAGTCCATTACCAGTTCATTTAACTTGACCTATACGAAAGAAGGTCCAACTAAAATTTTGTTATACCCGAGTGAATAAATTAAATTGTTTTGCACTTATACTTTACTTAGTTGCGACTTCTGTTTTGTCAGCCCAAGGCAATACGGAAAAAAAGCCCCTTGTTGAAGTTTTAACTGCAATTCAAGAGCAACATGACTGTCAATTTACCTATGCAGATCAAATTGTTAAAAACATTGTTGTTCAATCACCAGATATACGGTTAAATCTAAAAGAAATCATAGCCTATCTCCGCAAAGAAACGGGGTTAAAATTTAGCTTTCTTGAGGGAAATTACATTGTCATCAATAAAATAGAGACTTCCTTTAACATCTGCGGTATTGTAGTCGATCAATTCGATAAAAGCCCTATTCATTCGGCATCAATTGTAGGCGATGAACACGGAACTACCTCTAGTGCTGAGGGCTACTTTAGTCTACGCATTGAAAACCCGAAAGAACTGGTACATATTCGGCACTTGGGTTATACCCCTATAACTATACCATCAAATCATTTTCAAGGAAAGGATTGTGATACCATTGAACTCAGTGTTCAATATGAATCTTTAGATGAAGTTGTACTCGCTAATTTGATTGCTAAAGGTATTGATAAACTAACCGATGGTAGTATTTCCATCAATTTTAAAAACTTCGATCTAGTCCCTGGCTTGATAGAAACGGATGTTTTACAAACTGTGCAAGCCTTACCAGGAATACAAAGTTCAGATGAAACTGTTTCAAATATTAATATTAGAGGGGGAACCCATGCAGAGAATTTACTTTTATGGGACGGTATAAAAATGTATCAATCTGGACATTTTTTTGGATTGATATCCATGTTTAACCCTTTAATTACTTCTAAAGTATCCTTGATAAAAAACGGAACAAGAGTAGAGTATACCGATGGTGTCTCAGGAACAATCTTAATGAAATCAGATGATAAAATTACCCAAAAAACAACGGGAAGTTTTGGTTCAAATTTTACAAATGCAAACGCCTTTGTAGATCTCTCACTAGGAACCAAATCTTCATTACAAATTGCGGCGCGAAAAGCAATCAATGATTTCATCAAAACCCCAACCTATAGTGCTTACTACGATCGTGTTTTACAAGATAGTGAAGTAGAAAATAACACCTCAAAAATTAACCATTCGGGAATTACCTTTGATTTTTATGACACCTCTTTCCGTTGGATCTATCGACCAAGTGCTAACGATGTAATCCGCATAAACTTCATCAATGTCAATAATAAATTAATTTTCAACGAAAGTGCGGAACAAAATCAAGAAATAAACACTAGAGAAAGTCGCTTAATTCAAAACACAACGGCAGAAGGACTCTACTATCAAAGAAATTGGTCCACAAAATTCAACACTAGCTTACAACTCTACGAAACAGATTATCGCCTCAATGCTATTAATGTTGATGTTTTAAAAAATCAACGCTTAGAACAAGAAAATAAAGTATCTGAAAGTTCTTTAAAATTTAAAACGGTCTTTTCTCCCAATCTGAAATGGGCTTATACCAATGGATATCAATTTATCGAATCTGGCATCTCAAACCTCACGGATGTTGACGATCCTAGGTTTTTGACCTTAGAAACTGAAGTAATTCGCGAACATGCCCTTTTTTCAGCCATAAATTTTAATTCAATATCGAATAAAACACAAATAACGGGTGGATTACGCTATACCTATGTTGAAAAATTTGAGAAAAATTTAATAGAACCAAGACTCATAATTAATCAACGATTTGCTAAGCATTTTAATCTCGAACTTGCAGGAGAATTTAAACATCAAAACAGTTCGCAAATCATTAATTTTCAAAATGATTTTTTAGGCGTTGAAAAAAGAAGATGGCGTCTATCAAATCAAGAAGAAGTGCCAATAATTCAAAGTAAACAAGCCTCATTAGGTATAAGTTATTCTCATAAAGGCTGGTTAATTAGTGCAACTGGTTATCATAAAAACGTAGATCAAATTACCTCCCAAAGTCAAGGATTTTTAGGACCTCACATCTACGATCAATCTATCGGATCTTATACGGTAAAAGGAATAGATTTACTAATTAATAAACGCATAAAAAAGATGAGCAGTTGGTTGAGTTATGCCTATGGAGACAACACCTATACTTTTGATGAATTTAACCCCTCACAATTCCCAAATAATGTAGATATCACCCACGCTGTAACATTCGGGTCAACTTTTTCAACCGCAAATTTTAAAATTTCTGCAGGGCTTAATTATTACACCGGTAAACCCACCACACTCCCTGTTAAAAACCAGGTGGTTGAAGAGGAATCCATTCAATATGAACCTACCAATAGTAGCCGACTAGAAGACTATTTAAGGGTCGATGTGTCTGCCATATACCAATTTAAAATTGCCAATGGAATACACCTAAAAACAGGGGCATCACTATGGAATGCCTTTAATCACAAAAATATTATTTCCCAATTTTATCGCGTCCAAGAAGGACAGATACAGCGTGGGACTAAAAGTGCATTGGCCTTTACACCAAATGCCGTATTTAGTATACTATTTTAAACCTCTTCGATTAACCATTAAGCCATAGAAATAAATACCTAAAAAATAGTTTCTATAAAATAAATTTTGTATATAAAAATCACGTCATTTGTAGCGTCAAAGTTTAGACGCGATGTATGATTTAATTCACGTCGGGTACCTCGGAATTGTGAACTTTTCCTACAGTACAACCTATGGGATAGGCAACCGATCTATTCGGACAACTTCTTTTATCGCTACAAACAGCGCAACAAACCATTCTTATCGTCTCACACGAAATAGATAGTATTCACCAAATTCAAAAAGGCTTCATAATCACCTCGATTAAACGTATTGAAGATAGTAAATACCCAAGCCGATTTTTTTAACTGATGAATTAACTTATTTTAAAACGAATACCATGAGAATTAAACACATTTTAATTACACTATTGAGTGTTTCTGTTGGCTTTAGTGCCCTACAAGATATAATTAAAGTAAAAGCAACCTTTGACGAATACGACGAAGGAATCTATTCATTCACTGATGAAGATGAAAGAAGCTACCTATTTCAACGAATTGATTCGGTTGCTTCTAAAAAATATGATTTAACTGACATCAAATATGTTGATAAAAAATTCAAAGTGAGTTATCGCATGGAAACCGAAAGTGATGAAAATGATGAGACCTATGAAATTTATGCTATTATGGATTTAAAACTCATTGAAAAAAATAAATTTCACCATTATACTAAATGATTTGTAAGGGGCTGCTATTTGGCAAGCCCTTTTTTTAATATTCCCTTCATTCTAGGGAGCGAGAAGCCCCTTAAAAAGTCCAGAAGAACGAATATTTCAATGTCAAACCCAACTACATGCCTGAACAGGCTTAAAAAAAACATACCAAAGCGAATTATGTAAACATACACGACTTAATTACAGTAAGTTAATTTCTTAACGCTACAAAAAACAAACCGTTCCGTATATAACACATTATTTTACATTTTTTACATTTTCGCTTTATAATACCTAAGCTACATCTCTCTACAACACAATTATACACCTAAATCAGGCAAAATAATTTCATTAAATCATAAAATATAGGTTTCCAAATAATGAAATCAATGTAATTCTTTAAAAAGAATATATATCATTTACAACAACCAATAGCCTTGAATTCGTCATATAAATTTTTACATTGAAATCAATACTGTTCTCTTCAAATTGTTCAATTCCAAAAGACATTGATTAAAAAAATAACTCTATCGGAATTTTAAAACCATTACACCAATGTACCAAACGAAAGATCCATACTAAAATAAAGACACAATGAATTATGAAAATTTTCGTCACTCCGACCTCTTAATGCGATGGAGATATTCGCTATAGGCTTGACCATATTTTCTGTTGAACGTTGATTGTATATAGCGTGAATCTTTCCCAAAAGCCCAGCATATATGAACAATATTACTGCTATATTAACGCATATATGCCAAATTTAATCATATTACACCTATAATTAAACATACTACTTGGTATTAATAAAGCAGTAATAGATTGATTATTAGACACATCTATTTATAACGCTCCTAAAACAATACGCTTTGGTATATTTTTGATTTTTTAGTGAAAAGCTAGACTAAAACTCATAGAAAATACGAATAATGAACATACCCGTCAATGTACACGACCTTTCTTCATTAAAAAGTCAGAATGGATTGATGAAAACAGCGGGATTCGATCGTTCTCCTTAGAACAGAACACTTTCCTTTGCAGTAAATGTGTGCATACCTAGGCCGTACTATCAGACTCTAATCTTTTAAAAAAAAAGCACAACCGAGCAAGCTCGTTGTGCCTTTTTTTAGAATCCTAGCGTACATCACGCTTAATTGTGGAGACGGAGGGTATTTAACCTCTTATTTATAATTATCATTCGTCACGATAAAACAACGCTAAAAGCCCTGTAAATGTTAATAACTCTTATTCTAAATATAATTCAAATTTAATATAAAACGATAATTTTACTGACACCTAAACTGACACCCATAAAAATGAAGTGTACTTTCAACCTAAAAAACGTAAAAAACAAAGACAACAAAACTCTTATTTATCTTAAAGCCTATTTTAAAAATGAAGGCAAAAGATTTGTCTATTCAACGGGAGAAACCATACGACCTTCCGAATGGGATTTTAAAAATAGACTTCCAAATAACTTCAATGGACGTGGCCATAAAGCGGACAATCACCGATCTATTAAAATGCAATTGGATAGATATTCAAATTTCTTCCTTACCATAACTAACCAATACAAAAACACTCATCAAGAAATTACGATTGAAAAAATTAGAACTGAATTTGATAAAGAGTTTAAAAAAGTCTCTATTAAAAAGAATAAGTTTTTTGAGGCATACGATGATTTCATAGAATATAAAAAAAAGAACAACGAATGGTCTAAAGCTACAATTAAAAGATATAGTAATATTAAAAACATTCTTCTATCATTCGAAGAGGTAAAGAATTATAAACTTAACTTCAATTCGATTAATGATAATTTTTATACTGAATTTACAAACTTTTGCATGAACGATTTAGGGCACATTAATAATACCTTTTCTCGTAACGTTGGGTTATTAAAAACATTTTTATTTTGGTCATTAAATAAAGGATACACTTATAAAACAGACTTTATGAGTTTTAAAAAGAAACCTAAAGTAATAACGAATCAAGTCGCTTTAACCAAAGAAGATATTGAAAAACTATTAACCCAGAATTACGACACAAAACGACTTGAACGAGTAAGGGATATTTTTGTCTTTGCTTGTGTAACAGGTGTTAGATTTGGCGAATTAAAACTTATTTCTAAAAGTAATATTATTAAAGACACCTTGCTTTTAAAGGAAGAAAAAGGCACCCGTAAAGAGACACGAGAAATACCACTTAATGAAATTGCACTTTATTTATTGCATAAGTACGAATATAAATTCCCGCTGATTGCAAATCAAAAATATAACGACTATTTGAAAGAGATTTTCAAACTGGCAGGATACACATATCTTGTGGAGAAAACCACCACGCGAGGGAAAGAAGTAATACGTGAAGAAATGCCATTTTATAAACGTATAGCAAGTCATTCAGCTAGGAGAACATTTATAACCATGATGAAAAGAAACGGTAAAAGTGATAAATTAATTTCTCAAATTTCAGGACATAGCGACATGAAAACACTGAATCAATATTATCAAGTTTCTAATGATGAGAAAAAAGAAGCCATTAAAGACACTTTTAACATCCAAATTCCACTCAAAAAAGTAAATTAATCAATGGGAAAAAGAGAGCAATTCAATAAAGACCTTACCAAAAGAAGGGTTCGAAAAATTCCGTATTTAGATCTTTTCCAAAAAGATGACTATTTAAAAGAAAAATTATACTCTCAATATTTAGACACTTCTTTAACGCCTAATTTATCACTATACCAAAATAAATATTTAAGTGATTTAGAAATTCAAAATGGATTTTTAAAAGGTCATCAATCAATTCCCACTACTCACCCAAAAAATTCCACCGATATTGTTGCTGCCAATCATTATCCCCTCTCAGAGATTGAAATAAAACTGAAAAAGATTGAAATTGAATTTCTTAAAAAAATTCAAGATAATAGCCTAGATGAAAAGTATTATGCTCATAACATCTTGGATACAACCCTAATTAAACAATTGTCGATTGTTCAAGAGGAAATTGACGATTTTACTAAGTTCGTTTTAACAGATCAAAAAGAAAAACCCTCAAAATACGCCAAGAGTTTCGTAAAAAGCATAACCCTTAAATTAGAGTTAATAAAATTACCAGTGCTTAAAAAGAAAATATTAAATAATTTTATAGAAAGCTTGGAAAATACCGACATTCAAATCTTTATTCTTTCTGAATATAACAATATTGCTTTCTTGAAAAAATTTGGCATTACAAAAAAAGAAGCTGAAAGGAGATTTAGAGAATTAAAACGATATGCAAACATTTTTATAATCAAATACTTAAAAGAGGTAACACAAAAAGAAAACAATCTACTAAATAGAATTAAACCTCTTGGCTATTTAGATCACACCCATATCATTGAGGAGTTAAACAAACACCGTTCTATCTCTCAAAGATTGAATTACCTAAGAATAATCAAAGGAGAGTATTATGATAAATACAAGGTAATCACTAATGAAATGAGAATAAAGGATGAGGGGTTTTTTATTGAATATCATGACACGGTTCTAGAAACAATTTTTAGTAACAAAGAGTTTAAGTCTCCTTTAAAAATTCAATATCCTGTCTATGAACATTATTTTAAAAATAGCGATAAAGAACCTGAATTCACCTATTGGTTTTTAAAATATAATTCAGAATTGGAGTTTAATAAATTCATCAACCAAAATGAATTTAAGAGTCAATTAAAATCCGAACTCAGAGATACTTTTTTAAAAGCTGAATTAAAACACCTCAATGACCTTGAAAAAAATGCGAAAAAATTAATATCAATCAAAGGACTAAATATTTATAAATATCATTATAATCGTGAATACGAGAATGAAATTGTACTATTGCGAGTGTTAGATGGTAATTATTATAAGGAGAACACTACTTATCTCAACAATGGGAATGGTTCTAAGGTAGTGCAAACCTATTTTAGACACATTTTTCTTAAACCGTATATTGAAGAGTTATTAACACAAAAACTAACGCAACAAACAAAAGCCAAAGGCAAAATCTCAGCAAAATTCTACGCATTATATCATTGGATTTTAATTGAAATGGATAAAGAACCAATGTTTGAACGTAATCTAGATGATAAATACCCTAGAAAAGAGATTCAGCAATTTGCAAAGACACACTACCCCGCAATAAGCTCTCAAATGTTTTACCGAGAATTTATTGAAATAGATATTAGTAATAAGGATAATTTTCGTAAAATTTTTGGAAAATCTTATAAAAAAACAATACGTAATTTATCAAATTTTGATCCCGAAGTAAATAAACACATAGAAAAATACCCCTAACCTCATTCTAACATAAAACACTAACCTCCTCATTTTCAACAAGGTAATTCTGGGTAATTACCCTAATTACTACCGATTTCAATCGCGTTGTTTCTTTGACGAAATTAAAAATTTAATCAAAATGAACAACACAGTATTAAGTACGAGAAACATTGATCTTCTTGTTGCCGACATTGCAAATGAGGTAGTAAAAAAAATCAATTCGCAACAAACTAAAGAAGATCTATCAAAAAAACGCTATTCAATAAAAGAGGTTGCCGAATTATACGGAGTTATACCCTTAACCGTTCGAAATCAAATTAAAAAAGGTAATTTAAAAGCTGAAAAATTTGGACACAAATACTACGTTCAACATTCAGAACTGTTCGACTCTAACGGGGAAGTAAAATCAATTAAATACAAAAGATAAAGGCTATGAATACACAAAGTAAACACAGCCTTAAAAATTCTTTTGGCGAAGAACGTAAAGGTAAAAAATTTGAAGATCAAATGAAAATTGTTTTTAAGGCATTTTATGATCGCCCTAAGACAATGTTAATGGTAAGTGTTGAAACTGGAATATTAAGGGCTAATATTTGCCGTTATGTAGCAAAATGGCGTAAAGCCAATAAAATTGATAAGGTTAAAACAGATCGATGTATAATTACTAATCATGAAGCGAATTTTTTAACCACCAACCCTGATTTATTCCCGAAGTCTAACCAATATAAATTGTTTTTCTAATGGAGTTAGACAGATTAAGCGCAATCATTGATAATGAAATGCATACGGAAACATCACAATTTCCCTTTGATATATTCCCGACCGAAGTTCAACAGCTTATTGATAACGCACATAAAACCAAAGGATTTAATAAAGAGTTTTTAAGTGCAGGGATCTTGTCAATTTGCGCAACGGCTATCGGAAATACAGTAAACCTCTACAATGGAAGCTATACCGCTAAACCTATTTTTTGGATCACAATAATTGGCAGACGTGGTACAGGAAAAACCCAACCCCTAGAGTTTACTAAAACACCGATTGAACAAAGAGATACGCTATCATTTGAAGATTACAAACAGGCGTATAACGAATATGAGAAAAACGAGGGTAAAGGCAAACGACCAAAATACTCTAAATTCATTCTAAAAGACTTCACTCCTGAAAAGTTAGCAGAAACGCTACAATATAATGAAAAAGGAGTTTTGATATTTCAAGATGAATTGATGAGGTGGATTAATTCATTTGACCAGTACAAAAAAGGCGGAGATCAACAAATGTACCTCGACCTTTTCAATGGAAGTGGTTTAACGGTTGATAGGGTCACGAAAGAACCCATTAGGATAGAGCATACCAACGTAAATATTTTAGGTGGAATGCAACCTGAAATACTAAAAAGCATCGCAAAAAACAATCGAAATGAAGACGGTTTTTTAGATAGATTTCTATTCGTATATCCCGACAACATAGAACCAAATTTATTTACTGGTCTAGATATTGACCAAAGGCATTTAAATAACTATCATAAGTTAATAAATAATCTTTTAGATATTCAACAAATGGTAATTAAAACAACAATTTCACACATTGATATTTATAAAGCATGGCAACATAAAAAAGTGATAGAGTGTTTCAATGATCAACTGGAAGCATCAATACAAGCTAAACTTGAAACTTATGTGTGGCGTTTGGCATTGGTAATTGAAATGACACAACAGGCGACTACTGGACATTTTCAAACAAACATTTCAAACGAAAGCATCCACAAAGCTATTAGACTGATAGAATACTTTAGATATAACGCTTTAAAAGTGCACGACAGAATACTGTCTAAAAATTATTTACAAGGCCTAACACCTGCTCAATTGGATTTATACAAGGCATTACCTTATGAGTTTAAAAGAGCCGATGTATTACCGTTATTTGATGAAATGGGTTTTAGCATAAGAACTGCGGACAGATTTCTAAAAAATGAGAAGATATTTAACAGTTTTCAAACTTCAAAAGAACTAAAAGCAGGTCATTATAAAAAGAAATTTTCATAAGATGTGGCAAAGACGACAAAGATGGCAAATCCTAGTTTAATTCATTATTTTTCAACACATTAACAACAATATGGATTGTCGGCACTTTGCCAGCATTGCCAAATGTCTGACAGGTAAAAAACGCCTGAAATCTTTACTATTATTGATGTTTGTCAACTTTGTCAACATTGCCATCCTCTAAAGAAAAATATAATGAAATACAGATATAATTTAGATAAAAGCAGTAAAAAGTATCATTGTCCAAATTGCAATAAAAAAACTTTTGTAAGATATTTTGATAATGAAAAAAAAGAATATTTACCCAATGAGATTGGACGATGCGATCGAGAAAACAAATGTGGTTATCACACAGCGCCAAAAGGAAATTATATTAAAACCTATGAAGTCAAATATACAACACCACCACCAATAAGTTATCACTCTTACACATTAGTTTCTCATTGTGGGCGGAATTACAAACACAATAATTTTGTACAATTCCTGAAAAACATCTTTACCATAGATGAGGTTAAAACAGTCATTTTAAAATATTTAATTGGAACATCAAAATTTTGGGATGGAGCAACTGTATTCTGGCAAATAGACAATAATAAAAACGTAAGACATGGTAAGGTAATGTTGTATAATATTAAAACTGGCAAACGGCTTAAAAATGCTTCTGGAAATGCTTTTATAACTAGCGTAAGAAGCTTATTAAAATTAAACAACTTTAATCTAAAACAATGCTTGTTCGGTTTACATCTCATCAATAAAAAAGCCAGCCAAACCATAGGAATTGTAGAAAGTGAAAAAACGGCAGTTATCATGAGCTTATTTAAACCTAATTATGTTTGGCTAGCTACTGGAAGCAAACACGGTTTTAAATATGAAATGCTTAAACCAATTATAAGTTATAATATAATTGCCTTCCCAGACAAAGGGGAATATAACGACTGGCAGAGCAAGGCAATGGAATTAAATGACTATGGTTTTAAAATAAAAGTTAGTAGGTTTATAGAAGATTCAAACCATGTAAATGGAACTGATTTAGCAGATATTTATTTAGAACAAATTAGAACTAGTAAAAAACCCAAAACAGTGACAACAATTACAAACACATCAACAAACTTTTCTCGGGTTAAATCAATAACAGAAGCAAAAATTAAAAGGATGATGAAAAAGAATGTAAACTTATTGAAGTTAATAGATGTTTTCGAATTAACAGATGAAAACAATTTACCAATAAATGTAAGTTCTCTTAAAGATTAAGGTTAATCTGAATTAAAAAATAGGAAAATGGGAAAAGCAAATACAGGCGCGTGGTCTACAAGTGAATGTCGAAAATTAAATATTAATTGGTTATTAAGAAATAATTATATCCGTAAAGGCTTTATAACTCGCGGGCAAATTGAATGGACTGATAACAGCTCAGCAGGATTTGAATGTAAATGTACTAAATCTGAAAAGTGGTTAAGACTATATTATACCGTAACCGATATAGAAGGTGAAAAAACCGACTACGACTATAAAATACACATAACTACTGTACCAAGCAATTTAGGAAAAGGTGAAGTTTTATATTTTGTTTGTCCTGAAAGTGCCAAACGCGCAAGAATTTTATATTCGGCATACAGATACCCAAAGTATGTACATCGCGATTGGTATTTAGAAAATCATAATGTAAGAATTTACTATACTACTCAGCAATGTGCTAAACGAGATTATTATAATAATCGTTACCATGATTTAAGAAAACAAGTTGATAAATTAGAAAATGAGCTTTTTACCAAACACAGAAAACCGCTCTATAAAGGAAAGCCTACTAAAGACTTTATGAAGTTATACAAATTGCGTAAACAAATGAATCATTTTGACGATATGCGCAACCAAGTTCTAATAGAAAATTGCAAAAAAATAGGCATCTATTTTAACCGTTTTTAACAATTATCTTTTGACTTTATACAATAATTATCGAACTCTTTAAGGGAGGTCAAATTTGGATTAAAAAGAACAGATTCGACTGTTTGTTTCAAACTTAAAATTTTCTCTTCATTGTATTTCTTAACTAGAAAAAACCTGTTTTTATTAACTGATTTAAGTAGTTCTAACCCCAAATTATAAATTTGCCTTTCAAGCCATGTAAAATATTTCTCACGCTCTTCTATTGTCAATATTTTTTTATGATATTTCATATCATACCCTTCATAAACACGAATGAATTTATTCCAATATTTACTTTCCAACTGGACAGTTTTAAAAAAAGGAAAAGTACTTTTGGCTAGAAAATAACTACTTGATAATGAAAGTAATTTTGATAATTCTGGAATAAAACTAAATGTATCTAGTCCCTTTATATTTTCATTTCTTTCTCTAATTATTTCGTTATAGACTTTGATTAATTTTTCCTTATCCCCTTCAGGTATTTCACCACCTTCACCATCATAACTTTTTCTTAACCATAATAAATCTCCTTTGAGGATTTCTTCCGAGCTTAAATAAGGGACTTCTGAATAGCTTGTATAATATTTGGATGAAAAAGACATAGTTTAATAATATTTTAAAATAAACTTTTTGGAACTTCTTTCTCCAATTTGTTCCACAACCCCCTTCTAAATTTATGAGTATCTGCTAAAACAAACAGTCTATCTATTTCAATTGGTGCCAAATATTCTAATTGATAATTAGACAAAAGGTTTTTTATTTCGCTATTTATCAACCCTTTAAATAGCGCCTTCGCGAATCCTTCAATTATAAAGGGCTGATTCATTAAACTATCGTCCACCTTTTTTAACGCTTCTTTATGTTTTTTAGATATGATATCTGATTCTGAATGATTCTTTTTTCTAATTGCAACAGCATTAAAAAGAGCTCTTTTTTCATGAAGTGTTAATTTTACTTTCATTCTTAATTATCCTTTAGTTTTTAATTGAATACTGTATTATCCATTTTAATAAGTCATTTCTATTTCGTAAATCTAATAACGCGCCCTTTTCTTCCTTTCTCACTTGAGACGGTTTTGAAAAATATGAAGTCGTAAATATGATTCCTTTATTTGCCTTTTCACGATGAATCACATCACAAAAACTTCTAATTACCTCTACACCAATTTTTTTTTTATGTCGTTTACATTCTACTAACATTTTAAATGGAATGTCACCCTGATGAGTCATAGCCAATATGTCATAGCCACCATCTCTTGTTCTACCTGTTAGGCTAACTTCAAAACCTTTATTCTGCAAAAGCTCGGCTACAACCTCTTCAAATTCTCGAGGTTCTATAATGTCAAGTAAACTATGATCTTCGTAAATACTTTTAATAATATTTTTAGAATTATCAATTATACTAAATTTAGACTCATCCTCAATTTCATCCTGAATTAATGTATGTAGATCATAATTTAAACCAGATAGATTATTAATTGAAGTAGATAGAATTTTTAAAACCATAGAAATTTCTTCATTCCTTTTATTTAGTTTAGTTGTAAAATCTATAGGAATTAAAAAATTCAATGGAAGATAATTTGCTCTGAGTTGTTCAGCAAAAGCAATTAAGTGTTTATTTCTTCCAAAATCACTAACACTATTTATTGACCGCTGAATCTCGACCATTACCGAAGGCTTAATTACGTTTTGTAATCGGCGAACCTCTTTTGTTATATCCAATAAAGAATAATACAATGGATCTTGCATTTTCTGTTTTCTAATTTCCGTGATTTGAAACTTCAATTAATAAAAAAAACTTGAGAATTAAAAGTAAAAGACTTCCTATTAAGCACATTATTGACACCTAAATTGACACCAAAAAAAATAATCCTCTGTAAAGCAATTGGTTACAGAGGATTAAGTGGAGACGGAGGGACTCGAACCCTCGTCCAAACAAGCAGCAGAAGTGCTTTCTACATGTTTAGTTTTCGTTTAATTTTCGTCTAAAAGCTGACCGAAAACCGTCCACTTTTAGCTTAGCTTCTTTAATTTCAAATTCCTATCGAAGCCTAGGAATTCTATGCTGACTTTTACGATGCCTCTAAATTGAACGCGGTTAGCAAACGCTTTCAGGAGACATAAAGCTTCTCTACCTTGTAGAGACGTGGCCTAATCTTACTAAAATTCAGATTATGCAGCTAAAGCGTAGTTATTCTCGCCGTTTAAATGGTGAAATTGAGTTTTACGAGTACTATTTCATTGCTCGACATGCTTACATTTCAACTGACCTTGCTGTCAAAACCAGTCGTCCCCAATGTTATTTGAGTCTACAAAGATAGCCAATTATTAATCTTACTTCTTAACCCAAGTAAAAAATTTGTCATTGAAATTTACTTCATTCAATAACCTTGATTTTTAAATTTCAGCTTACGTTATGCAGGCCAATAAATTATTCAAAAAACATGCCAATATATTCTTTGCCATCTACATTTGCCATCTACATTTGTCCTTTGTGGTTAAACACTTTGCAGACCGTATGCAAAAAGTCGATAAACTATAGCCGCATAAATTAAGCATCAAGTAATCTCCAAACCAAGAAGCACATTGTATGTACAGATTAAACCGCACTAGAACTTCCCCATCAGGGCTATTTTAAAGCCTCTTCCTGGCGCTGAAATACCCGATGCATATTCTTTGTAATGAATATCAAAAACATTGTCGACCGCGGCTTGTAACATCAATTGCTTTGATAATTTATAACTGAGGTTTACATCAAGCGTTGCCCATTGTGGAGTACCGTAGTAGTTTTGTGTATTTTCATCAAATGGCGTATCTTCAAATCGATCAATCCCTTCTGTTAAATTATATGTATTTGGCTTTTTGTGGGCATTAAAGACATAATCAATTCCCCCTCCCACTTTTCCTTTTTCATAACGCATTCCAACTTGAGCAAACAAAGGAGGAATAGAAGACAGCGGTTCGTCAGTATCATAGGCCTTTCCATGTGTATAAGTGAGTGAAGCGTGTGTACTTAGCTCATTCGAAAGCACCCCTTTAACTGTACTTGTAAAACCAAAAATACCTGCCTTGTCCATATTGACATTCGCAACAACATTTCCTTCTTCTCCATCAAATAATATAGTTGAACTGCCATTCATTGTAAAATTGGTTCGCATGATGTAATGATCCAATAACGTATAATAAAAAGTAGCCCCAACATACATCTTTTTCTTATTAAAATAGCGCAATAAACCTACTTCTGCATTATAGGCATACTCTGGTTTTAAATGGACATTTGGCACAGTAACTTCGCCCGATTTTTCACGTACTTTGCCAATATCATCAATATTAGGTGATCGAAACCCCGAAGATAATACACCATTGAGTTGCCAGTTTGGGGTAGGTTTAAAAATATAGCCCAAGGTCGCAGTAACTGCTGAATTGTTTACTAGTATATCCTGATCAGCTAAACGTATAAAGGTTTGATCTATCCAGTTTGCTGCTAATCGCGTATGGGTAAATCGAATCCCTGAATTCAACGTAGAGGTTTTACTAATATCTTGACGATAATTTAGATATACAGCCCCTGTTGAATAGCTACTCCCACCATCTGCATAACGCGCTTGAACAGGAAAATAATCAGAAATACCAACAATTTGATTTCCTTCAATGGCTAATACCTCTCCTGTTGGATTTGAATCAACATCATTATGAGTAAATTCTAAACCGTACGAGAGAATTCTATCTTCATCTTTAGTCAATGGCAAAGAAAAATCAGCATTTAAACTAACCACATCAACTTGCTCCTTTCGGATTGTACGATTCAAACTTCCAAATTTTCGATTAATCCGCGATTCTTCTATATTTTGATACGCCAATGTAATGGTTCCTTTATTCATCCAAGTTAAGCTAGGTTTTAAGCCCAATTGTGTAGAAACTAAGAAGCGTTTTTGCGGTCCGTAATACCATTCTGCAAATCGCAATTTACCATCACGTTTTTCAATCAAACGATCAAAACGATTAATGTTTGAAGAAGTACTGTATTGAAGGTTAACACCTAAATCCGTATTATTTGAAATTGGCACATAAAATTTTTGTAAAAAATCAGTCTGATCGTAGCCCGTACGACGCTGTACGTTTGGATCCCCATTTACCGTTTCTTCATCACTATAAAAAGTATCGTTATTTGAGGAATAGGTTGGAATTAAACCCCATGTATCAAACCCGTGATTCCGCTTTTTTCCCATTCTTATATCTCCAAACTCACTGCGCGAAATACTCGTATAACTTGCCCATTTAGGAAATGATAATTCAACCCCCGCCTGTAGCGTTACTTCATCATTTACTGAATTATACCGACTTAAAAGATCTACTTCCGTATTAAAAAACGTACTCACCTTGGGTTTTTTAGTGTAAAAATGAATTACACCACCTAAGGCATCAGATCCATACATCACAGAAGAAGGACCAAAAATCACTTCAGTTCGATCTAATTGATTTGGAGAGACAGTAATTGAATTCTGTAAATGACCATGCCTATATATAGCATTATTCATACGCACCCCATCTACCACCAATAGTATGCGATTTGCTTCCATGCCACGTAAAATTGGACTTCCACCTCCTGATTGACTTTTTTGAACTTTAATTCCAGGCATTGTTGACAAGACATCAGCCGCAGTTTGCGCCTGCAACTGCTGAATTTCTGCTAGAGAAAGAATATCTATTTGTTCTGCTATACGTTGCCTGTGCTCTACACGTTTCGATGTAGATAAAAACACTTCCTCTAATTGATGTTCTACACTTTGTAAGTAAATTTTACCTTTTAGAGGAATTTGACGCTTTAGAATGTCATAATCTACGTACCCTAAATGTGAAAAACTAATCACTTCATCATCGGCAAAAGCACTAATATCTACAATTCCATTTTTATTAGATATAGCTTTTACTTGCTTATTTTCACTAAAAACCTCAACATTTCTAATCGGAAATTTTGTGTCTTTATCTAAAATCGTAATGGTTTGAGCAGAAACATTAAAAAAAGGCAAACAAAAAACAAGGAGTAGTACTTTCTTCATATTTAATTAAAGATCGTTTTAAGTACGGCTAAAGACTTGGGTTTTTTAAATCCTGACAAATGTAATTCAAAATATTCAATTAAGATTTCCAACAATTTATGCCTACTTTTTTTATTAAGATTTATGCTTTCTAAAGCATCAAAATTTGTGCCGAGAATTGACGTGAAATAACCTAATAGTTCTCCAGAGATATAATGCTTTGACACGAAATGATCAGTAAATTTTCCTTCTAACAAATCAAAATAACGCCTGTTTGGCGTAAATTCTGGATAAAACCCGAGATGTCTCGTGAGATTCATTAAAAACAACAAGTGGAAATTACTAGTACGTTCATGCGTATCTAACCATTGCAAGGCTGTTTCGATAAACGAAAACAAAGAAGGATTAGACTCTTCTTCCTTTAAAGCGTGCGTTAACACTTCCGACAAAAACAAGACGATTGTTTGTTTTTTAATATCAGTAGCTATACGGTTGTACGGATAGGCAACCCGCACATCTTTTATGTAAAAAAGTTGCTTTTGTGAGGGATAATTAGCGGTGATTTCCAATTGACTTAAGGGTAAAAAATACGAAGCAGAAATTCGACCTTTTTTTTGTTTTAAAATGCCTTTTAAAAAATAAGATTTGAGTCCAATCTCCGTATAACATTTTACAATTAAATCTGCTTCACCATACTTTAAAGAACTCAATACAATGGCTTTGTGTGTATGTAACATTTAATTGATAATGGCTATTTTACACATGGCTGTTTCAGATTTATCTGGCAAAGTAAGCAATACGATATAAACTCCCGACGCTACTTTACGTCCAGCTAAATTTGTTTTATTCCAAATTACCTTACCTCCTTTAAGCTCTTGTCCTTCAGTCACATTTGTTTCGTGTACCAACCTACCTTCCGCATCGAGAATCTTCACGTTGGTGCCTCTGGGTAAATGCGTGCCATTTCTACCGTCAATAGTAATAACGTTATGTTCACTCCTTGCGGGGTTAGGATATGCGTAAACCGCTTCCAATTTCTCACCAAAAGGGGCCACATTATTATTAAAAGCAACCATTCCTTTGTCGGTAGCTATAAAAACGCGACCATTACTATTATCTACCTTGATTTTAACGATTTTATTTGATGGTAATGGAGAATTGTCCTTATTAAAGGCAAACAGGGTTTTACTCCCAGAAGGGTTTGTTGCTAAAACGCCTCCTGTGTCCGTTCCGAACCATTTATTATCTGCCCCATCAATAGCAATCGTACTCACAGGCTGATCGCCTAGTAACTTTTTAGCAATACCATCATCTTCTACAATTACCGGTGCGGCATCGTATATAGCTGCGTCAAAAAGACTCCCTACATTATTAAAAACTACCAAGCCTTTTTTAGTCCCTATCCAAATGCGATTATTTCTATCTACCGCAATAGTTCTCACATTAGGATCTGGTAAAGACCCTTTGTTTACTTCTGCCGTCAGGGAAGTTTTTCGATTCGTACTAGGAGCATACACTAAAGCGCCATTTCTTCTGGATCCCATCCATACATTTTGATTTTTATCAATCACTAACTCTGTCAATCCAAATGCCTGAACCGTCATAAGACTGTTTAAATCATAAGAAGTCCAAACACCATCCTGACTCCTCTTTTTTAACCTATTCCGAATAAACGAACTGGATACCCACAAGTTTCCCTGATCGTCAAAAGCGGTTCCATTAATTCGAATACTCGAATAATTTGGATTGTCGGGCGCTAAATCTTCCAACCCACTATTTGTGTGATTCCAAAATTCCTGTACTTCATCATTTTCTACCACTAAAATTCCACCTGTAGCAGTTAATAAATCGGGGGAAGTTTGTCCATATGAACTGATGTATGCTCTATTAATATTTAAAGGGTCTACTGTTACGTGAACCAAATCTCGTGCAGGAAAGGTATAATCAAATGGTATATTTTTCCACGCTTCACCATTAAAATGGCTAAAACCTTCTGCATTTTGTAAAGGAGCAAAAGCCGTTGAATATCCTCCATAAACCACCCAAATATGATTGTTCTCTGCGGTTATTGAAAAAATATCATTGGACGAAGGTCCTGATGGGTGAATTTCTATATAGCTCGACGGATTGATTATCTGAGAATTTAACAACCCAAATCGCTCTGTCCCTAAAAAGATTGAATTCCCTTCTGCATAGGCCGTATGTAATGTAAAACTAAAATCAAGATCATTTTCTGCTCGTGCAATTTCCTGCATTCCAGCATCAAAAACTAGCGCCGAATTTGGTTGACTAATAGTTAAAAACTCAGGGGAAGATTTGAGGTCTAAAATTGGTTGGGCTAAAGTTGATGTTCGCACTATGGCATCAGGATTCTCCAATCGAAATAACTCATTATTCTTAGCACAATACACTGCATTATTAAAGACACTAACGGCCTTAAAATTACCTGCAAAATCTCCTTGAGGTTGCTTCCATTTCGTGTAATCTATTAAATTGGGATCATTGGCATTCGCAGTAAAGATCCCTTCTGAAGTTGCCGCATAAATTTGCTCATTAAAAACGACTGTTTGATTCACTTGAACTGAATTTGAACTATTTCCGATAAAGTACGTGTCTCCAAACTGCAATTTATCTAGTTCATACACAACAATGGCAAACGGAGTAGAAATCAATAATTTATTTCCATATTCCGTTATGTGATTGATACTTTTCGCTCCCGTAATGGTGAGACGCTTTATATCTGTATTTACAGTGATTTTACCACGGGTATCTAATACTTCCAACAAACCAGACTCATACCCAATAATTAGTTTTTCAAAAATCCTACTATAAAAAATGCTTGAAGTAGTTTCTCCTGTGAGGCCGTGAATAGATGATCTTTTTTCTATTTCTTTTGTCGTAGTGTTATACATAAAAACGGCGTTATCAACAATTGCATACACCTGCTCATCTACCTTAATAAAATCTTTGACATTTGTATAAGAATAAAAATCTTCCCAGGTATCTGAAAAGTCAACTTGAGCCGATACAGTACCCATTACCAACCCCACGATTAAACAACATATACTTTTCACCATTCTTTTTAGATTCTCCCCCAAAGATATTCATTATTTTTAACGGGTAAAACATGAATGTAAATACGGTCCTTTACAAGGATTTTTCGCAATAATACATTAACTTATTTTAAACAAACCTAATATTATAGCCTATGGCTCTTGAAATAGAACGTAAATTCCTCGTAAAAAACGATTCCTTTAAAGCAGAAGCCCAGAGCTCAACTACCTTAGTTCAGGGCTTTTTAAGCTCTCACAAAAAGCGTATAGTGCGCGTGAGAATTGCAGACGGAATAGGATATCTCACCGTAAAAGGAAAAACAACCGACGGCGGAGTATCTCGCTTTGAATGGGAAAAAGAAATTTCAAAAGAAGAAGCAATCTCCTTACTTAAAATTGCAGAAAAACCCTTAATTGAAAAAATTCGTTATCGCATCCCTTATGGAAATCACTGCTATGAAGTAGATGTGTTTTCGGGTGTCAATGAGGGATTAATCATAGCCGAAATAGAATTAAAAAGTATACATGAGGCTTACCCTATCCCCTCTTGGTTAGGGAAAGAGGTCACTGGCCAACGAAAATATTACAATGCAATCCTGATTAAAAAACCGTTCTCTTCTTGGAAAAAATAAACCTCGAAACACAGTAAATTTCGAGGTTGAACGTGACTAAATACTTCTCTTTCACAGTAAATTTTCCCATCGTTATATATTATTTGACCTATGCCAAAAATTTATGTTGGAATACGTCCCACAGTAGTTATCATTCCATGTAAAAAGACAGTGATACTTTTTAAGTGTAAACGATAATTATCTGGTAATAAGGGGTATCGTTTCTTAGATCAAATGTACAGCTCTAGAGGACTATTTTCTAACAAAAACAATAAATGAACCTCAAACATTAATAAATGGTTCATTTTTAACAACAAATGGCATTAAATTTTCTTTGGAAACTTAATGGTTACTTTTGTTCCCGTATTTTGATGATCAGAAATATCTTCAATAATGACATATACATTTTGATTTTCATGTAATAATTTTATGCGGTCTTCTGAAGCCTTTAACCCAAACGGTTTTCGCTTATCTTTAGGCTTCATTGTTTTAGATTTTTTAATTCCAACCCCATTGTCAATTATTTCACACCTAATTTTATCTTCTTCATCATATATGGTTAGATTGATTTTTTTATACCCTTTAACATTCGCAAAGCCGTGCCATATTGCATTTTCAATATAGGGTTGCATAAATAATGGAGGAACTTGGATTTCCCTTAAATCTATCTCATCATCTATAGTGACGATATAATCAAACCCTCCAACGGTACGCATTTGTTCCAATTTTACATACAATCCTAGCACCCCTAAATCGTCTTCTAATGAAACCGTTAAACTCGATGAGTTTTTTAAAATTTCGCGAATTAATCGTGCAAATTTGGTAATGTAATCAGATGCTTTTTCTATATCATTTTGAATGACAAAATTATTTATTGAATTAAGCGAATTGTATAAAAAATGAGGGTCCATTTGTGTTTGCAATACAGTCATTTTCATATCCGAAATTTCTTTATTCACTTTTGCGAGTTGAATATCCGCTTGAATTTTACGCGATTCCATCACTCTTATTAAATACCCTATGGTAGTAGTAAAGAATAAGGTTTCAATAAAGGCACCTACATACAAAAACAGTTTGGGTTGAAACCCAAGGTTTTCAATGAAAAATTCCTTTGAACTGTAATTGGCAATGAAACTAATATTCGCCATTATTAAAAAAATGACCGATCCAATTATAAAGTAATTGACATGTTTTCCCTTTATTTTTTTAAATACACTGTACGTTAAAATCGCAAATACTGAAATAATTGGCATCGTAATTACAAACAACTTGTTTTGATACGTATACCCAAAAAAGTATTCAATTAATAAGAACAATAACGGTGAAAAAAACAAAGCGCGTTGGGCATTCACCATAAGCGCATCCCAAGAAGGAATATATTTTTTAGTTCTCAAAACCTCACGACCATAGGCCAAATAAAACCCCAAAGCCACATACAAAATTGAAAAATTTATGTAGTGATAAAGTGACGTATACGGTTCAATGCTTACATCTTTTAAAAAATAAAGAAAAAGACACAACAGATAGGCAGCGTAGTATAGATATAAACGCTTTCGCCGCTGACTGTACAAGGTGAACATATATAAAGACAGAAATAGCAATGCGCCTCTAATTAAGGCGTAGATTTCTGAATTAAAATCTAACAGCATCGGCGGGAATTAAAATAGTTTTTCTAACAATTCATTTTTCTTATTGCGACTTATACTCGCACACATTCCATTACTCATCAGCAACTCTCCTCCCATACTTTTTCTGTATTCTTTTACGTGATTAATGTTAATCAAATAAGAATTGTGTACTCTAAAGAATTCTTGAAAATCAAATTTCTTTTCCACTTCTTTAAGTGTCTTAGAAACGACTATTTTTTTGTTATCTTCTAAAAAAATTGTCGTGTAACTCTTATCCGACTTCAACATGATAACATCAGCTTTATCTAATAAATAAATTTTACCATCTGCTGCAATGTTTATCTTTTCGTTGGTGGCACTTAGGTTAGAAAACAAAGATTGCAACTTATTTTCTAAATGATCATTATTTCTTGAAGACCTAACTTTGGCAACCGCCATTATCAATTCATCTTTATCTACGGGTTTCAACAAATAATCGATTGCTGAAACTTTAATTGCTTTTAAGGCATACTCATCGTGTGCCGTGGTGAAAATTAAATCAAAATCAGTGTAGGTTAATTTCTGTAATAATGAAAATCCGTCCATCTCAGGCATATCAATATCTAAAAAAACCAATGCTGGTTTTTCCTTCTCAATAATATTGATAGCATCCACAGGAGAGTTACATTTGATAATTTTTAAATCCTCAACGTAACGATTTAATTTCCATTCTAAAGCTTCTAACGCGTTGATTTCATCATCAACTAGTATGGTCTTTAACATGGTCTATGCTTGCTTAGGGTTATTTAACAAAGCCAAGATACTACATTTCATATCATTGACAAAAGTTAATCCACAATTTCAATATCTCTGAAAATTTGATTGCCAAATTCGTCTGTTGCAGTGATACGATGCTTCCCTTTTTTAGGGATTACTGCCATCTCATGAAAAGTTTGTGTGGCACCTATAAAATTCGCATCCAAATACCAGAAAATGGTACTATCCTTCAAATCATGTGCTATTTTTAATACAATTTCATTGGTGTCTTCAGAAAAGTCTCTAGCGAGAACTATTTTTAAATCTTCCTTGGGGTAAATGAAATCCATCGTTGCGTTGGAGCCTCCTGAACAATTTGGTTGAAAGTTTGGTAAAACGCGATAATCAGGATGGTTTTGTTGATAATAATACGCTTGCAAAGGAGGCAAGACAAACCAACTTTTATGAACCATTTGATCTGTTGGATAGCACGATGAATTTACTTGAAACTCTTCATTGGAATCTAAATGAACCCATATATGATAACTACAAGCCTTTGTTTTTAGTCCACTTCGTTGAACAAAAACCGTATCAACCGTTGTACAGTTCTGACCAGCTCGATATCCACTCAAAGCACAAATAGGTACTTCCTCCATTTCATCAAAAGGCTGTTTAAACCATTCGCTACGCGGCAATAATTGAAATAAATCAAACATTAAAGGAGCTGCTGTTGAGATCCCAACAAGCCCAGGACGACCTTCACCGTCAGCATTCCCTACCCAAACCCCGATGGTGTAATCCTTCGTAGTTCCAATAGCCCATGCATCCCGGAATCCAAAACTCGTTCCTGTTTTCCACGCAATTTTTCTCGAAGAATCAAAAAATTCCCAATTTTCATTCCCCTCTGGACGATTAACTTCTTTTAGTGCATTAAAAGTCAAATAAATGGATCCTGCATCAAAAAGTGTTTTTTCTGTACTTATTTCCCCCATATCAAGAGATGAATGTTCTCTAAGTCTTGGCTCACCAAACTCTTTTGTATAGTACTTCCCCTGTGTGGAATCGTAGTGGTTAAGAGTTGACGACAACGAAGCATAGCTTTTAGTCAAATCCCACAAATTGCTTTCGGCGCCACCCAATATAAGTGAAAGTCCATAATGATTTGCATCGTATTTCACGTCTCTAAGTTTTAATGCCTTTAAATAATGGTAAAATCGATCTAAACCAAATTGTTGTAACATGCGTACAGCAGGAACGTTAAGGGAGCGTGAGAGGGCTCTACTTGCGGCCACAGCACCGCTAAATTGAAGGTCAAAATTTTGAGGAGTATAACTTGCTATTTGAGTGGGAACATCAGCAACTAACATATTTGGTAAAATATCGCCAGCATCTAACATCGCCGTATATAAAAATGGTTTTAATATGCTTCCTGTACTTCTAGGTTTTTCAATAATATCCACATCTTTTTGATGTTGCTTGTCAGTAGGTGTATTTCCAATATAGGCGATAATTTTTTTTGTTCTTACCTCCATAATTAATACTGCGGCATTGTAAATATGATTTTGTTTTAACGTATGATAATGTTGTTTTACGATTTCTTGAGCTCTTTTTTGAAGCGCGTATTGCACCGTTGACCGAATGCGTTTACCTTGATCTGTTTTGACAAAACGCTGAAGTAAATGAGCGGCAAGTTGTGGTATTGGAAAAGGTTTTTGAGGTAACTCTTCTGCAATAGACAATTGATAAGTCAAGCTATCAATAGCTCCTTCTCTGAACAATTTATAGAGTAATCTATCTCTTTTCACCTTCAATTTTTGCTGATTTTTGCCTGGATAGATAAGGCTTGGAGCGTTAGGTAAAACGGCTAAAGTAGCACTCTCTGCCCAAGATAATTGAAAAGGAGGCCTTCCAAAATATCGATATGATGCCATATCTAATCCTACAACATTCCCTCCAAATGGTGCATGAGAAGCATATAATTTTAAAATTTCTTTTTTGGTTAAACGTAACTCTAATCGCGTTGCTAAAATCAGTTCTTTAAATTTTTCAAAATAACTTCGCTTTGCTTGTTTCCGTGAAAGTCGAATGACTTGCTGGGTAAGTGTACTTCCTCCTCTTTGTACTGATCCTGCTCGTAAATTTTCATAAAAAGCTTTAGCAATAGAGACTGGGTTAAATCCTATATGCTGATAAAAATAAGCATCCTCAAAAGATAAGAGGGCTGTTTCAAACTTCTTGGGTATACTATCGATGGGAGGAAATCTCCATTGACCATCCCCAGCAATTTGTGCTCCAATTAATTCCCCCTCTGCACTTTCAACTACCGTTGAGGTAGGCGCATGAAATAAAACCGTAGGAAGCGAAAAATAATACCAAATGAATAGCATACATACAACAACACTTTTAATAAGATGACGTTGAAAAAATGCACCAATCGTTATGAAAATTTTTATGATTCTCACCGCTATTTAACCTTATTCACTCGTTTTTTCTGCTTATTTTTTTACCCTAATCCACTGTCCTTTTTCCCGTGCAAAATACGTGTTATCATACATGGCCTCAACCTGTATTCCTGGCAAATAATATTGACCTAAATAGGAAGCATTGAGCAAAACGGTAAACGTTTTCGATTTTCGATCGCCAAGATCAAAATAATAGAGCACTCGATCGTCTCTAATGTCCATAAAATTAACATGATTCGTTGCGTTATTTCCAAAATCCGTAAATCGCGTATTAACTATTTCCCAACCAGAAGGGAAAATTTGGGTCAACGCCATATTATACACATTTTCAGCTTTTAAATTTGAAATAGTAACCTCCGCCTTAAAATCTGTTCCTTGAGTCAATTCACTAACATCTATCCGGTTTCCCGAGAGATCTTTATATACTACATTTACCCCTATATTGCGTTTTTCAACCAATTCTTTACCCAGTGGCAATACCCCTGAATTAAGCAATCTCACATAGACCGTATTAGCCTTTACATTCTTAATGACTAAATTATTAACCCCTTCTTTTGGTGATAAGGTACGTTGTGATATGGCTTTTGACGTTTTTATTGAGACCACTTGATCTTTGTTTAATTTGAAATTGAGATCCAACGCTTTGCCCCCACCAAATTCCACCATTTTAGCCATTGCCATCAAACTATACGCTGTTGTTTGTGTACTCATCCAACGATTAGAAGACAATTCTTTAGCAAGATACATTGCCAAATCTCTGTATTTAAGATTATCCGTTAAGATCATCGTCTCCATTGCCATGGCTCTATTTCGATTTGTAGAACCATAGGTATAGTAATCATGGGTATGTGTAAAATCTATCGATGCCGTTGAAGCCACTTTTTGTGCAGCTTCTTTTTGTCCTGCCAAGGCATATGCGCCCGCTAACCGCCATTTAGCATCATTAGAAATTTCTTTAAATTCTCTTAAGCGATTCATAGCTCCTAAATCTGGATGACCTGCTAAAGCTAAGGTGTACAAACGATACGCTTGTGCCAGATCAGTTGTATATCTCTTGTAGCTAGGTCGCCAACTCGCCGCCGCTTTTTGTTGATATCTTATCCAATTGCTTTTAAAACTTAACGGCATTACATACCCCTTCTTTTCAGCTTCAATCATAAAATGCCCCGCATAACTTGTTCCCCAATCATCTACTGAGTTTTGTCCAATCCAATAACTCATTCCTCCATTAGGCAATTGAAACAACCCTAATTTTTCAATCGCTTTTTTAATGTTTGTATCTATTTCCTGCTTTTTATCATAGGTTAAGTCAAAAATATCTCCTAAATAAAGCTGCGGAAAAACGCTTGAAGTAGTTTGCTCAACGCATCCATGCGGATATTGAATTAAATACTGTAAACGCCCGGTAAAATCCATTGGTGGCATCGTTGAAAACTCAAGTGAGGCTCCACGCGTTCCATGTACTCCAAAGGTTTCAAAATCTATCGTTTTTGTCGAGTTTGGTTCCAAAATTAAATCCTTAAAAATAGTACTCATGGGATTTGGATTCAGCACGTCAATTTCTACCTCATAAGACGATTTTTCTCCATTACTTTCTGCGATTACTTCAATTGTTCCAATTCCTTCTGCCTCGCTTACATCTAAGTTAAAATAGATCATTTTTTCATCGGGCTTAACGAAACTTACCTGTTGCGTAGACGCACCTATTACCTTGATTCCAGGACTCAATTTTAAACGAATCGTAGCCTTTTTTATCTTTGATTCCATCGCAAAAACCGTTACCGGTAAGGTTACTTGCTCCCCTGGTCTCAATTTTCGCGGAAGAGACGATAAAACCATTAAAGGTTTTCGTACAGGTACCGTCTTTTCAACACTTCCATACGCCCCGTTCAATTTGTCTCCAGCCACGACCATTGCCCGTACAGAACCAATGTATTTTGGCATGTTAATTTTATGAACCTGTGTAGCACCCTTTTCCAAAGTAAAGGGACCTAAATAACGTACTACAGGTGTAAATCTATTGGCCTTTTTAGCTGAGGGTTTTGTGGCTTCTCCATCTCCTCCAATACCATAGACCTGCTCAAGACTTCCACTGTAAGCACCAATAACATAATCATACATATCCCAAGTCTTCACGCCTAAAGCCTCCTTACTATAAAAATCATCCCAGGCATTTGGGGTTTTAAAGCGTGTAAGATCTAATAAGCCTTCATCCACAACGGCTACCGTATAGGTCATACGCTTTCCATTTTCTTCACTCACGTTTATTTCATAAGATTCATCCGGTCGCAACACGTTAGGCATGGTAATTTTTGGACTAATAATCGTTAAAGGATCATGGACCAACAGGGGAATAACACCATATAACCTCATGGGTAAATCATTTGTTGTTGTCGCATGGGGTTGTAATAGTGAAATATTCACATATACATTGGGTGCCATTTCTTTCGTTATTGGAATATCTGTCGTGGTTTCTCCTTTTTGTGTTTTAACCCAAATTTGATCCAGTACTTCAGTGCCATTTTCAATACTGACTAAGGCCCGTCCTTCGGTGCCAGATGGAAAGGTAATTCTGGCCGTTTCTCCTACATTATATTTCTCCTTATCAGATGAAAAAACCAACATTTTTGCTGCTTGCGGATCGCTTCCTGCAGGTCTTTGCCACCAGTTTTTGTAGAAATAGGCCGTTCTACCTGTTGCGTGTTTTCCTTTAGGGTCATAAATTCGAATTAAATATCGCCCACCTTCTTCCTCTGGAATATTTACCTTAAACGAGGTCTTCCCGTCAGCACCCGTGTGAATAATGAACGATTTTATCGCCTTTTTGTAGTTACTTCCCGCATAAGAAGCCAAATCATCATAGGAAGAATTCCACCACCAACGCCATTTTATTTGATAGACCTTTACTTCTAAATTTTCACGTTGTACAGGCTGTCCTTTTGCGTTCACAGTAACGACATCAAACGCAATGTCTTCATCTGTATAAAAAGAGCCATAAGCGCGTCCTTTTGGCGATTTTAGACCCACAAATGTTTCATAGGGTGCATAATTTTTAGAAACCACATCCATAGAAAAATCGCCTCCATTTTCAAACACTCTAGTTAAAAATGATGCTTTTAACATGCCAGGGGCTTGTTGACTAAAATTTACTTTTTTACTGAGCATTGCCTTGCCTTGATTATTTAATAATCTATCATAAATTATTACTTCTTCTGACGAAAACTTTCGTGTTGGATCAGAAAAAATATAATCAGGATATGCTTTAAATGCTGTTGAAGTAGTAGTAAATTTCGCCTTAACCTCTGCTTTTAAATTTTTAGCATCTGCTCCATGTAACCATTTTACGCCGAGCTTTCCACGAATAGGACTTGATGAACTAAGGACTTCATTATCAAAATCAATATTGATTTTTAATCGATTAGGCTTGACCGTTTCTAAAGGTAAATTTTTGTGAAAAGTAGTTCCACCCACAATGATTTTTGCAGACCAATTTCCAGTTACATCTGAGCTGCGAGTAGGCACCGTAAATCGATAAAATCCATTTATACCGTCACTATTTACTTTTTGAAACTGTAACTTACCTCGTGCATCCGTTACTTCCAAACGAACAGGGTGATTTTCAGGCAAAGGATTAGCCTTATCGTTGAGTACAAACGTTAAATGTAACGAATCACCAGGCCTCCAAACCCCTCTTTCTCCATAAATATATCCTTTCAATCCTTTTTCTAAATGCTTTCCTGATACGTCAAACTTACTTAAGGAAAGTGTATTCCCATCGTCCAATTTTAAATAGGCCTTACTTTTACCTTTTTCTACTATGGCGAACGCCGCATTTTTATTTTCATCAAAAAGAGCAAACCCTTGACGATCTGTTTTTTGACTTGAAATTTCTTGTTGTTGAAAATTGTAAAGATGTATCGTTGCGTTAGCTATCGGGGACGTTGTTAAGATATCTGTTACCGCAAAGTGATACATTCTATTTTCAGACTTTTTAGCAATCACCCCAATATTTGAACCTAATAAATTTGCCGTAACAATATGGTTTTCATTGTGGTAATAAGCCTCTTTACAGGGGTTTTCTCGGTCCTCCCATCGATAGTATCGATTATTGCGATAATTGTACATCAAATTATCCCAATAAGCTTCCTCTCGCGCGTCGCTTTCTGCGCTCGAAAGATCACCTTCTTGAAAATCTGCCTCATAAAAATCGACTTCCATATCAATATCACGTTCGCTATTTGTTATGCGTTCCGCAGAATCACAAGAATACATCGAATACGACTTTTTAAAACTTAACTCAACTTGATAGATCGCACCAGGGTCAGCTTTAATCATTTGAGACAAATCTACACCATACGATTTCCATTTCCCCGTATTTTCAAAGTCCGTTTTTTGAAGAATAATCGTCTTTTTTGCAACCCTCCTACCAACTCTACGAATTGAATAGCGATTAATTTCGTCTAAATTATTCGCTTGTAAAAACTGTAATACATTATCCTCAAAAATCTTAATCACTCTTAGATCTACTGCACGTAAATTCACCGCTTCAAAATTAAATTGAAGACGTTCAGAATTAGGTAAAATTACCCCATTATTAATCAACCTTACAGCCGGTTTTAATTCTTGAAAAGCTATTTGTTCAGAAAAATTGTCTTTTAATTTATTCCCATCAACATTTTGAATTCCCTGAAATACTTCAACGTTTACATTGCCCTTTACGCGTGTGTCGGGATATACTTTTAATACATTTCCGTCTACGGTAAATTTTACATAATTTACGTTTTCAATTTTCACCAATCCTTGAAAATTTTGTTGCTTTTTGACAGGGTCTGAAAAATTAATTTCTACATATTGCTCTGGAGATTGCCGTACACCTACATTTACAATGGTAAAATTACGAATGCTCGGTATGGTTCTTATCGTTTGACCCTCCTGATCAATACCGATTTTTTTACCACTCCACGCAATGGTTATTTCAGAATCGTCTTTAAATCGCTGAATACTGTCTACCTTAAACTCGTATAACGTAGGTGACAGAGAATCCCATCGTATCGAAATATCCTTACCCATTTGATCTACTTGAAGTACTGTTTTAACTTGATCTAAGGATAGTAAATCTGCCGATTTAAAAACGCCATCTATGTATTGCCAATGCTTATCATACGAATGTAAATTACGTGTATTCACAGAAAAGTTAGGTGCAATGGTTTTGAACCGAAAAGTGTATGATTTAAACGCGTTAGGTATTGCGCCGTAAATTTTATCTAAGTGTATCCTTACCGTGTATTCCGTATCGGGTAAAAGCAGTCTTGATGGGATAAAGTTAAAGGCACGTGAATTCTGTGCAACTAATCGCCCCTCAACCTTGGGCTCTATGGTAAATAAATGCTCAGATAAAATAGTGCCTTTCTCCCAAGTTTCAACTTCTTTTGCCAAGCCAATTTCAACCTTTTCTCCAACCGATATCAAACCAGATGTTGTATAATATATATAATCTTTAAACGTAAATAGATTATCTGTATCCGACGTAGAAGCTTGTTTATTACATGAGTAAGTAGTCAATAATAGTAAAAAATACACAAAAAAAGAACGCATGCTAGACATAGAGTTTAAATTAATTTATGAGTTTATGAATTTACCAAAAAAATGGAGAGTAAACTCTATAATTTAAACAACAAATATCCTTTTGAATTCAACCAAATCCAATATGGGTTAGAAAGAAGTTATACACCCTATACTACGGGGAGAAAATATTAGCTTGCAACGACAAAATTGCTCGTAGCTGATAAGCTACCATTAAAATAAATGTCCACCTGGTATGTACCTTTGATAAATTTCTGAACAATACGATCAATAAACATCACAACTTTAATGTCTTTATCTCCAACTAAAACGGTGGTTTGTTCGGTAAACCCCATTTCATCACCGGTAACTAATTCAAAAGTACCTGCCTGATTAACGACCTGTCCATTGGGAGACTTAATAACAATGTAAGCGTCATGATACCCTTGAGCATAGCCATGATTGCTCAATAATTTAAAATTTACGCGTAACGCTTCTATTTTCTTAGCTTTGTTGGTGCTGACATATTTACCCCGCTTACTCGTCATCGGAGTTACGGATACCGTGTTTATTTTAACGTCAAATGATGGGCTTTCAGAAGCTGTCCTAGCAGCACTTCTATTCGTAATTGTTATTTGTTCATCGGTAAGCTTCAGTAATTCATTTGGTTGAAAATCATCACTAACACTAGCTTGATCAAAGGGTCTACTCGATGAATTTCCTAAAATTTTCGGTACTTTTGCTTTGTTTTTCTTTTGAGCCTTTTCCTTCGTTTTTTGCAAATTTTCTAGCTGCTTGAACGTTTCTTTATTTGTCTCCGTTTGAATCAATTTCTTTTGAGTATCATGGTGTTCAATCTCTTGAGTGTTCTTCGTAATTGTAAGGTTACTTCTGTCAACCAATACCTTTTCAGACGCTACTTTTTCTTGAGCCGTTGGTTGAATGTTTTTTTTCTTTGGTTCTTGTATTTCATCACCAACGTTGGTCGTAGATTCCACGATAACACCTTCATCTAACAAGGCTTTAATTTCAGCCACCGTTGTTCCGGTATCGGCGTTAATTTGACCAATCTTGTTAACTTCTTTTATCTGATTCACTGTAAATGTTTGCTCTACTTCACGAGCGCGTTTGCTGGTGGTCAATGGCATCGACTCTTGTGTTGACTTTAGAATGCTTTTTACAGAATCCTTTACCGAAATGTCAACTGGATTAAGCCTTTGTTTTGGTGCCATTTTAACCTTTTTTTCCACAACCACTGGTCGTTTTTTTTCTAAAGTAACAATGGCATTATTTCGGATAAAATTAAATTCGGTTCGTCTATTTTTTCTGTGTTCTTCACGAGAGCACGGAACACCATCAATACATTTGTTTAAAATATTTTCTTCTCCATACCCTTTTCCTGAAAGTCTATCTTTTGATATGCCTTTTTTTATTAAATAATTCATTGTTGATTTCAACCGGCGTTGTGATAAAAATAAGTTGTACGCCTTTGGACCGCGTGAATCAGTATATGCAGATAATTCGATAGATACGTCTGGGTTTTCCTTCATCAAATTTACAATCTCATCGAGCTGAGGAATTTCTGTTCGTTTGATATACGCTTTGTCAAAATCAAAGTAAATTGCATTGACTTTTGGTAAATCAGCTACGTTTTCTAATGATTCCATACCGTTTCGTGGAAGTGTATAATTCGAGGTTATCTTTACATCTTTTTGTTGTTCCACAACACCTTCTTTTGATTCAGTTGTGGGAAGTTTTGATGCTTTTTTATGTCCATTCGATGCGTATAAAGCATCAAAATCAATAGTTTTAGTTAAAAATTTATTTGCAACTAAAGCCGGTGCATTTCGATAATTGGCTGTATTAATTATATGTTCTTCTTTATCATAAAATTCACCAGTGGCTATTAACGTGTATGTTTTATTGCAATCCATAGTAAAACGATAGTTACCAGTCTCATCAGTTACCTGCTTTGAAACTTCTTCATTCTTATTATCGTACAAAATCATTTCAGCTCCAGGTATAGGTAAGGCTGTATTTTTATCCTTAACAACACCAGCAATAACTTGCTGGCATTTTTCTACGACTGGATGATCAATTATAAAAGAATACATATTCATATTTTCTCCTCCTTGTAATCGATTAGATGAAAAATATCCTTTCCTATTTGATGTATTTATGATATACGCGATATCATTGTGAGGGCCATTTATTGGGGCGTCTAAATTGATCGGTTCCGTAAAACCATCACTAGAAATTTGACTTTGATAAACGTCAAATCCTCCTTGAGAAGCTTGGAAACCATCCGAAGAATAATACAAAACGTTACTCGCTGATACAAATGGTGTTACTTCATTTCCTGTTGTATTAATTAGATTTCCCAAATTAACAGGCGTTCCAAAGCTACCATCTGATTTAATATCTACCACAAAAATGTCAGTTCCTCCGTAGGACTGTCTATTATCAGAAGCAAAATAGAGCTTGGTATTATCAGGGCTTAACGTGGGTGAAGTAAAATGGAAATTACTCTCATTAAAAGGTAAACGAACAATCGCTGTCCATAAACCATCTTTGTCTATGGTCGCTTTAAACAGTTGATGTTTCCCTTTGCGCTTATTTTTTGCAGAAAAATATACGGTATGTCGATCGGAGCTTAAGGTCAAACCAGTTTTCGTAACGGTTCGATTTTCAAAACCAATAAATTTAGCATCGCTTAGTTGACCTATTTCATCAAATTTAGCAATAAACAAATCTTGTTTTGGGTGTTTTCTTTTATCATCAATAGGTGATGAAAAAACAAGATGGTCTTCTCCATAAAAGGAGACTGCATAATCAGAATGACTCGTATTTGATTCTAAAAATTTAATCAAATGCTTAGGTGTCGATTCTTGTGAATACACGGAGGCGGAGAGCATCAAACAAGCAATTATTAATCTTTTCATGTACAGTTTTAGCGTTTAGTTAGCAAAAACATAACGTAAAAAATGTTAATAAAGTGTGTTTACTGTTAATAAGTATGTAAAAAATAAGTCCAGACAAAATGCCTGGACTTACTAAATCAGCTCGTGTATAAATCTATTCTTTTTTAGACGATTTATAGTTTTTATTTAATTGTACCAAAACATCGTCGGTAATATCCATCGCGTCGTCTCCATACATGATGGTTCCGTTAGCCACACTGGTTCCAAAAATAACTTGAATCCCATTCGTATTTGCATAGGTTTTAAGGAAATCTTTAATTTCATTCGTAATTTCCTCTAAGCCCGCTTGTCCTTCCGACTGTACTTGTTGTTGAATGGCTTGTTGACGTTGATTTATCGCCTGTTGTTCTTGCATTAAAACTTTTTCGCGTTCAGCTCTCGTTTTAGCTGATAAAGCATTCATCTCTTGTTGATATTTTCGTGCCTTTTCTTCCCATGATGAAGCCAAACTATCTAATTCCTTCCGCAAAGCATCACTTTTTTCTTTCATTTCGGCCTCCTTTTCTTTAGTGCCTTTATATTCTTTCATAATTTCCTCAACATCTATAAAAGCCATTTTAGTCTGGGTACATGAAAGTAAGCTTAACCCCAAGGTCAGTAAAACAAAAATTTTTTTCATCAATTCTATTTTTTAAAATTTTGCCAAAGATAACTTTTTTACACGAGTAGCAAAGTATCAATATTTTTTATGATTAAATTATAACAATAAGTAATTCTTATCAATTTTAACTTATTTTAAGGCGTTTTAAGTGCGGTTTAAATTTAAGTAATAGTTTATATTATCTCTACTAAAAAACTGCTTTTAAACAGCTCTAAATAAATAATTAGATCTTTTTTAACACATAGATTAAAGAAGAGTATTCAGAACTACGTCTTGCTCTCCAATTGGAACGAAATCCCTGCCAAAATGCATTTAAAAAATTTCCTTTTCCGTTTTTATACTTCTCTGACAAAAGACTTACGTAAAAGGCATCGAATTTCATCCCCCGTGTTTCAACCAAGGTAAAAGGACGCTCTTTAAATAATTGTTGAATACTCTCTTGTGAAAAATGCCAAACATGTCTTGGAACATCATAGGCCGCCCAATAAGCACCATAATGTTTTGCGTCGTCAGATCGATAATTTGGCACAGCTATAATCAAAGATCCTTTTGGCTTAACCAATCGTGTTAATTGTTCCAAATAGTATTCTAAATCAACAACATGTTCTAATACGTGCCACATAGTTACTACGTCAAACTGCGTTTCAATGTGCTCAATTGAAGCATGAACGGTTCCGTTACATTTATTTTGTGCAATTTTTCTTGCCCCTTCATGAGGTTCTATACCCACCGCATTCCATCCTGCATTTTCACAAACCTTTATAAAATCACCTGTACCACATCCAATATCAAGCACCGATTTTTGAATAGCCACCCTATTTATTAAGCGTAATTTTTGTCGTAGTGTAACTCTTCGTACTGTTTGATAAATAAACTCAATTATCGTCTTCTTAGAATCAGTATGAGATATATACTCATCACTTTCGTAATACGATGCCAAATCCTTGGGAACCGGATCTGTTTTATACAAGGACAATACTTCATTATAAACCAATGTGAAAGATTCTTTACTCACACTGTGATCTATACATGTTATGGTTTTTGATTTCAAAAGACAAAACTATTTAAAAGGGTTCCACGTGAAACATTGATCAACTACCTTCCCATATACACCAACAAAACAGAAATATCTGATGGTGATACACCCGAAATTCTACTAGCTTGAGAGATGGTGGTCGGCTGTATAACTGCTAATTTTTCTCTAGCCTCATAGGATAATGACTTCACTTTTGAATAGTCAAAACCAGAAGGTATGGTTACATACTCAAGCCGATTCAATTTATCAGCATTGTTTTTTTCCTTTTCAATATATCCTGCATATTTAACATGAACCTCTGTTTGCTCCATAATTTCTTCATCAATCGATTGTGACGTAATGAAATCATTTACACCCGGAAATTGACGAACATCCTCAAAATCTAACTGAGGTCTAGATGCTACTTTAAACATCTTCATAGATTGATTTATTTCTGCGGTATTTTTTTTCTGTAAGATAGGATTAATTGCTTTGGGAGATACACTTGTGTTTTTTAAAAAATCAATAAATAAATCCGTTTTTGCTTGCTTCTCCTCTACTCTTCGTAATCTTTCATCAGAAGCCAACCCAATAGCATGCGCCTTGGGAGTAAGCCGCAAATCTGCATTATCTTGTCTTAATAAGGTACGATACTCTGCTCGCGATGTAAACATACGGTATGGCTCTTCAGTACCCTTTGTAATCAAATCATCAATGAGAACACCAATATATGCTTCATTTCTTTTCAATAAAAACGGTGCTTTTTCCTTAACTTTTAAAGCCGCATTTATCCCAGCCATTAATCCTTGAGCTGCCGCCTCTTCATAACCCGTAGTACCATTAATTTGTCCAGCAAAAAAAAGATTTGAAATCAATTTCGTTTCTAAAGTATGCGTTAGTTGCGTAGGTGGAAAATAATCGTATTCTATAGCGTATCCAAATCTAAAAAATTTAACATGTTCAAACCCCGCTACTTTGCGTAAAGCTTTTGCCTGAACATCTTCAGGTAAAGAAGTTGAAAATCCATTTACATAAACTTCAACCGTATTCCAGCCTTCGGGCTCAATAAATAACTGATGTCTATTTTTCGTAGAAAATCGATCAATTTTATCCTCTATGGAGGGACAATATCGCGGACCTATACTTTGAATACGCCCATTAAACATAGGCGAACGATCAAAACCTTCCCGTAACAAATCATGTACCTCTTGGCTCGTATAAGTCATATGACAATCACGTTGATGTTTTAATGCAGTGGTTTCTTTACTATATGAAAATTTAGAGGTTATTGCATCACCTGGCTGAACGATCATTTTACTGTAGTCTAAAGACCTACCATCTACCCTTGGAGGTGTTCCTGTTTTCATCCTACCCGATTCAAATCCAAGTGCTACTAAATGTTCTGTAATTCCAACAGCCGCTTTTTCTCCTGCCCTTCCACCGCCAAAATTTTTGTTACCAATATGAATAAGTCCGTTTAAAAAAGTACCTGTCGTTAATACGACTGACCTAGAACGAATTTCTATACCTAAAGCCGTTTTCACACCAACTACCGCATCCCCTTCAATTAGCAAACCATTCACCATATCTTGATAAAAATCCAAATTTTTGGTTTGCTCTAAGCGAATTCTCCATTCTTCAGCAAATCGCATTCGATCACTTTGAACACGAGGACTCCACATTGCAGGTCCTTTGGATTTATTAAGCATTTTAAATTGGATGGCCGATTTGTCTGACACAATACCACTATATCCGCCCATTGCATCAATTTCACGAACAATTTGTCCCTTAGCAATTCCGCCCATGGCAGGATTACAACTCATTTGTGCAATATTTTGTAAGTTCATCGTAATTAACAATGTACTCGCTCCTAAATTTGCACTTGCTGCTGCAGCTTCACTTCCAGCGTGACCACCACCCACAACAATTACATCATATGTATTTTGAAATATTCCCATGTTTCACGTGGAACATCTTTAATGTTCCTAATTTAAAAAGAGCGCAAAGATAAGTAATAATCCTCTTTTTCTCGCATTAATACTTTATCTTCAGTTGTTTTGTCTTTATAACCACAATAGTGCAAAAGACCATGTGCCATCACCCGATGTAATTCATCACGCATAGAAACTTTATACAGTAAAGCATTCTCTTTAACACGTTCAATAGAAATAAAAACATCGCCATTTATTTCATTCCCAACCGTATAATCAAAACTAATAATATCTGTTAAAGTATTATGTTTCAGATATTTAATATTGTATTTAAGTAAAAATTCATCAGAACAAAATACATAGTTAATTTCACCTTCGATTTTGGATTCGGATCGTAATAAATCTCCTAACCACGCAGTAACCTTATTTTCATCATCCAAAACAAAGTCCGTTTCACTTGTATATAAAATCACAATGTAGCGTTTTTAAAGTATTGTTGTACTTTCTTTTTATAATTCGTACGCAAAGGAAGCGATTCTCTAATTAATATTTCATCAACATTAAAGAATAATTTTTCACCTCGAATTTGAGGTAATACTACTTGTTTATACTCTCGTTTGTTCGATGTTGCTTTACGCTGTAGATCCTCACCTTGTTCTTTAATAGCCTCATCTAATTTTAATAATTCATGTTCTAAGCGTTGCATTTGTTGTAGCACATCAGGAGAAATCCCTTTTTCTAATAATTGATTTTCCAACCATTCCATACGACGTACTGCCTCTTTAGCCTGATTTTTTAAACTTCCTTGCAACCTCTTATTTTCCAATATATTTTCTAATTCTTCGCGTAACCTTTGCTGTTCCTGATAAATTTCATATAACTCTTCAAACGTATCTTCATCCGATTTACCATCTCCTTCCTTATTTTTACCTTTACCCTCAGATGAACCCTGTTTTCCTTTTTCTCCATTTTGATCCTGAGGTTCACCCTGTTCTCCCGGTTGCATGGCATTTTTCATCCTACCCTTCATCTCTCCTTGCTTTTTAATAATATCTGGTAATTGAAAGCCATTACCCTCACCTTTACCGTCCCCTAAACTTGGATTCTGTAAACTATTTAATAAATCGCTAAGCAACTCTGCAATATTGTTTGCAGCCGTCATAGCATATTGTTGATTGAATCTTCCTTGATGAATACGATTATCGGCAATATTGGCTAATGAACGATTAATATTATAATGCACTTCTGTTAAATCCTTTTGCACAACATTACTCAGTTCTGGTAGCCTTAATGCTAAAGCATAAATACTATCATCTATATGTTCAAAATGTTCTTTAAGCAATTGCTGTTTTTTTAAATATTTAGGATATTCCGCATCACCCGAATCCTTCCCATTTAACACCATCATCAATTTTTCTTGATCAAAAGAAAAGCTTAATAAATTTTCTAAAATACCCCTAAGTGTTGAAATATCCTCAGAAATGGTTTCTCCTTGAATCATTTGTAGTGCCTCAGACATTTTTTTACTTAATTTCTTCATTTTTTGCGCTGCACTCTTTTGACTCATTTTAGCTGATTCCTTGAATTTACTTTTATTATCAACCGGATGCTCCTCTTCTTTTTCTAGTTTTTCCTTAGCCTCATTCATTGATTCGTCAATCTTTTCTCTATCCCCTTTAGTAGGAGGAAAATCCATAGGTTGAGCTAAGTGGCTATTTTCTTTGCGCAATTCTTTAAAATCTTTATCAATTTCTTTAAATGCTTCATTAAGTAGCGTTTGTTTTAATGACGTATTTTGTTCGTCTTTTTTAAGGTATAACGCCGTCTGTTTATTCGCAAGTGTATCTAACTTTCTAGCAATTTGACCAGCTTTTTTTTCTACGAAAAATCGCTTCGACATTTCTAACATTCGCTCTAAAGTACGATTCTCTTGTTTGTTTTGTTCAGTGAGTTTTTCTAGCTTACGAATCATATCCTCTTTATCCATCTTATCCGCCATCTTTTTCAACTCTTTTAACAAGCGATTCTTTTCTTGCAGTTCTTGCGTTTCTTTAATTCGCTTTTTGAGTTCATCTTTCTTCTGTTCTAGCAAAGGATCATTAATATCTTTTAATTGATCATCCAAATTTTGTTTCAACTTATCTGTATGATCTTCTAACATTTTTTGATATTGTTCTTGCCTTTTCAAAAATTTTTCGAACTGCTTTTTATCATTCCAGTTTAACTGAGTTTTATTTTTTAATTTTTTTGAGAATTCATTCAATTCTTTATTTAATTCTTTTGAATTTTTACTTGTTTTATACAAGGCATTAATACGCTCTTCCTGTTCTTTATGCAATTCTCTCTCTAGTTCTTCATTTGTTTTTTGATAATATTGAAAACGTTGACTTTGCACGGATTTAGCGCCATTAACTCCATCATTATCGAAAACCTCAAAATATATGGTATACGCATGCCCTTTTTCTACACGTGGATCAGTTTCTGGAGCAAACACAAAATAAAAATCTTCAAAAACGGTATTGCTTATTGGAATGGGTATACTCCACGACTGTTCCCTATCTTCCGTTTTGTAAAATACCATTTGTAATTTACTCAAGCCGTAATCATCAGTTAATTGACCTGCAAATTGTATGGGACCACGTTGTATAGAATCTATATCAGATTTAATTTCAATTTTAGGAAATTCATCTTTAATCACCTGTATGGAAAAATCCAATTTTTCGTAAGAAATAAGTTGTTGATTGGATGTTGAAATTTGATAGTTTAACGACCGTACAATGGGCTGAGAATACGAAAAAACCCCTTTATCTTCACTGTCAAATAATTCAATTGAACGATTACTAACGAAATGTACTGTATCGGTAGATATGGTTTGAATATTCCATCGTACAACCGTCCCTTCTGGCACTATAGTATTTCCCGTATTTTGAAGTTGTTCATTGCGTTTAGCCGTATACTTTGGATAAGATAAAAGCATTTCAAAATTTGTAATTCTAGGGGTATTGATAACCTCAATTCGATACTTCGCAGAACGTATACCATTAGCAGAAATATAAAAATCAAGTCCTTCAGTTAAATTTGAAAATGAAAATGAAAATTGTCCCCTAACCACTTCTTTCATCAAATTTACTTGATTGTCAAAATGTATCGAAACATTCTCAGGGATAATATCACCAACCGTAGCAACATTTAATTCTAACGAAGCACCCTCTACAATTTGTAAATTTTCATTTAAAATACGAAATGAAAATGGAGCTGGTGGCTCATACGCTGTTTTATAATGAACTACTCTGTGTAAACTTTCATTAAAAAGATTCTGATTTCCCGTAATGGCTGAAAATCCCCAAATGACCAATGGAATAGCTAGATATTTTAAATATTTTGTGTTTTTAGAAAAATTAATAGCCCTTTTAAAAGGAATCGGATTTAAGGCTGCCGCTTTTTGTTCTATACTGGCCAATAGTAGCTCTGATTTATGACTACTTTCGTTCAACTGTAAAACATTCAATAACCGATCATCTACTTCAGGAAAGTGCTTTCCAATTATTTTAGAAGCTTCTTGTTGGGTTAACCCTGTTCGTATACCCAGTAATTTTGTTAGGGGAATAAGTATAAACTTAATCAATAAAATGAGTTCAACCCCCAAAAAAGCAAAAAACAACACAGTTCTACCAATCGGTGACAACCATAAGAAATACTCTATGATTAACGTAATTAAAAAATACAACAAGCCAAATGAAACGAAAAGGATTGCCCCCTTAATTAATTCATTGGTATAGTACTTCGAAATAAATTTTTGAAGTTTTTTTTGTATGTTATTAAAATTCCCTGTCATATTAATCTATAAAAATACTATTTTAACAGGCAAATAGTATCTTTGCCGACAAATTTAACAAAATGATTAACAAAGTTAGAGTACGATTCGCCCCAAGCCCAACAGGTCCTTTACATATAGGAGGAGTACGAACGGCATTATACAATTACTTATTTGCTAAAAAACACAACGGAACTTTCATACTACGTATTGAAGACACAGACCAAAAGAGATATGTAGAAGGCGCAGAAGCATATATTATAGAAGCCTTAAATTGGCTCAATATTCCTTTTGATGAAGGGCCAGGCTTATCCGAAAAACAAAATTTATATGGTCCGTATCGTCAATCTGAACGAAAAGACATCTATTTAAAACACATTAATACATTGTTAGAGCGTGGTCATGCGTATTATGCTTTTGACACGGCAGAACAATTAGATATGCACCGTAAAAGCCATGAAGAAAAAGGCAAAACATTTATTTACAATTGGCATAATAGACTAAAACTAGAAAATAGTCTTTCACTTGATGCTGATATTGTTAAAAAACGGATTGACAATGGAGATCCCTATGTGATTCGTTTTAAATCTCCAGAAAGTGAACAACTCGAACTGCATGATATTATTAGAGGTACGATGCATATTGATACATCCGTATTGGATGACAAAGTTTTGTTTAAATCTGATGGAATGCCAACCTATCACTTAGCAAACATTGTTGATGATCACCTTATGGAAATATCTCATGTTATACGCGGAGAAGAATGGTTACCATCGCTTGCATTACACGTTTTACTCTATAAAGCTTTTGGATGGGAAGTTCCTCAATTCGCGCATTTACCATTAATTTTAAAACCCACTGGAAAAGGAAAATTAAGTAAGAGAGATGGAGATAAAATGGGCTTTCCTGTTTTTCCTATTACTTGGAATTCTAATGGTGAGTCGGCTACTGGATATAGAGAAGAAGGGTATTTTAGTGAAGCTGTAGTCAATATGCTAGCCCTTTTAGGTTGGAATGAAGGAAAAGGGTCAGAAAAAGAAATTTATAGTCTACCTGAACTAATCCGTGCTTTTAGTTTGGAAAATGTAAGTAAATCTGGGGCTAAATTTAATCCTGATAAAACCAAATGGTTTAATCATCAATACCTACAAAAGATAGATAATAAAGAACTCGCTAAATTACTTTATTTACACATAAGTCTAATGAAAACTAATCCTACAACACACCAAGCACTCAGCTCAAAGGGATTACATTTAGACGACCTTATGTATATGGAAAAAGTAGTAGAGCTTATTAAAGAACGTGCCAATTTTGTAAAAGACTTTCTTTCATTAGGTAGCTTCTTTTTTATAGCCCCTGACACCTACAATGAAAAAACAGCCGCAAAGGTTTGGAAAGAAGATACGACCGAATTAATGAAAAACCTCATGGCCGTTATTGAAAAAATAACACCCTTTGATGCAAAACATATTGAAACGGAAATAAAAAAATGGATCGTAGCCAAAGAACTCAGCTTTGGTAAAATTATGCAACCCTTGCGTTTAAGCCTTGTAGGAGCTATGGAAGGACCACATGTTTTTGATATTATCAGTTTACTCGGAAAAACAGAATCTATTGAACGCATAAAAAAAGCTTGCACACGATTGGGTAATTCATAAAAACTATACTAGTTAATTCAATAAGAGGAAAACTATCATATTAAATTCACAATTAGCTAAGCAATACTCTAAATTTATAATTATCTTTAAGGTTCACTATTATAAATCATATAAAGATATGAATGAAGTCAATTTAGATAATTATTTAGGGTATATTCCCCTTATTATCATTGCTGTTTTATTAATTCCTCAAACATTTTTTATCGTTAAACAACAAACGGTAGCAATTGTAGAACGATTTGGAAAATTTCAACGTATTGCCCACTCTGGTTTTCAATTTAAAATTCCCATTATTGATAAAATTGCGGGAAAAGTCAGTCTAAAAATTCAACAACTAGACGTCATAGTTGAAACTAAAACCTTAGATGATGTTTTTGTAAAACTAAAAGTTTCGGTACAATACGTAATTCTTCGGGATAAGGTCTATGAAGCTTTTTATAAATTAGAATATCCTCACGATCAAATTACTTCGTATGTATTTGACGTAGTTCGTGCAGAGGTTCCTAAAATGAAATTGGACGATGTTTTTGTCAAGAAAGACGATATTGCCATTGCCGTAAAAACAGAATTACAAGATGCAATGTTAGATTACGGTTTTGACATTATTAAAACCTTAGTAACAGATATTGATCCTGATCAACAGGTTAAGGTAGCCATGAATCGTATCAATGCGTCAGAACGCGAAAAAGTAGCTGCACAATACGAAGGAGATGCTGCTAGAATTTTAATCGTAGAAAGAGCAAAAGCTGAAGCAGAAAGCAAGCGTTTACAAGGTCAAGGTATTGCTGACCAACGTAGAGAAATTGCCAGAGGTTTAGAAGAATCTGTAGAAGTACTTAATAAGGTAGGAATCAATTCTCAAGAAGCCTCTGCCTTAATTGTCGTAACTCAACACTATGACACCTTACAATCCATTGGTGAACATGTGAATTCTAATTTAATTCTTTTACCCAATTCTCCTCAAGCTGGTAGTGATATGTTAAATAACATGGTCGCTTCATTTACAGCAAGTAATCAAATTGGTGAAGCCATGAAAAATGCCAAAAAAAAGAAGACTGAATAAACTTAAAAAAAAGGCGCCAACGGCGTCTTTTTTATTCTAAAAATTATTTTTTTTCAGTTTCTTTATTGTCTTCATCAGGTTTTGAAGCATCCTTAAATTCTTTAATACCAGAACCTAAACCTTTCATTAACTCTGGAATTTTTTTACCTCCAAATAACAATAGAATTGCTACAAGAATTAATATCCAAGATGCCGGACTTGGCATGCCTAATAAAAATATCGATGTCATCATTTTAGTAAAGTTTACCATACAAAGGTAATGATTAATTTTTCATAGCATCTTGAGAAAACATAAATTTATCGCTATAAATTGCTTAATTTTTTTCTTCCACCAAATAGAAATCTAAATGTTTACGTTCTAGATCGGTCTTTTTCACTTTGACAATAACCTCATCTCCTAACTGTAATAATTTCTTTGTAGATTGTCCTACAAGTGCATATTGCTTTTCATCATAGATATAATAATCTTCTTTAATATCCCGAATCCTTACCATTCCTTCACATTTATTTTCAATAATTTCAACGTATATTCCCCATTCAGTAACTCCAGAAATAACACCTTTAAATTCTTGATTCTGATGATTTTGCATATATTTAACTTGCATATACTTAATAGAATCTCTTTCTGCTTTGGAGGCCATCATTTCACGTTCAGAAGAATGTTCACACTTTATCTCATAAGGTCCTGCATCTGGCGATTTACCTCCATCTAAATAATGCTGCAAAAGGCGATGTGTCATCACATCTGGATAGCGTCTAATTGGTGAAGTAAAATGACTATAATAATCAAATGCGAGTCCGTAATGTCCAATATTTTCTGTCGTATATATGGCTTTACTCATAGACCGAATAGCTAATGTTTCAATAAGATTAGACTCGCCTTTTCCATGAACATCTTTCAATAATTTATTTAATGAATCTGAAGTAGAAGTACGTGTTTTAGTATCAATTTTATATCCAAATTTACCTATAATTTCTTTTAAACCTTCTAATTTATCCTCATTTGGTTCATCGTGCACTCTATAGATAAATGTATTTTTAGTAGGTGCACCAGATTTAGATTTTCCAACAAATTCTGCCACTTTTCGGTTTGCTAGCAACATAAATTCTTCAATCAATTTATTTGCATCTTTTGCTTCTTTAAAATAAACTCCGGTTGGTTCAGCATTTTCATCTAAATTAAATTTAACCTCTACTCTATCAAAAGTGATAGCTCCTTGTTCTATCCGTCTTTTACGTAATTTTTTGCTAAGTTCATTTAGTTTTAAAGTAGCTTCAACTATAGCTTCAGAAACCCTATATTCTTCGCCAGTTAAAGAAACATCGGCCGGAATTAAATCAGATCCAGTTTCCAAAATAGCTTGTGCTTCTTCATACGCAAATCGTTGATCAGAATAAGTGACTGTTCTCCCAAACCATTGATTCACAACGTGGGCCTTCTTGTCTAATTCAAAAACCGCAGAAAATGTTAATTTCTCTTCATTTGGTCGAAGTGAACACACGCCATTAGATAAAACTTCGGGTAACATTGGAACCACTCTATCTACTAAATAAACAGATGTTGCTCGTTCATATGCTTCATTCTCTAATTCAGTACCTGGTTGTACATAATGAGAAACATCAGCAATATGTATTCCGATTTCATAATTTCCATTGTCTAAAACCTTAAATGACAATGCATCATCAAAATCTTTAGCATCTTTTGGATCAATTGTAAACGTTAACGTAGAACGCATATCTCTACGCTTTGAAATTTCTTCTTTTGAAATTTTCGTATCAATTTTACTGGCTAATTCTTCAATCTCTTTAGGAAATTCATAGGGCAAACCATATTCTAAAAGAATAGAATGAATTTCAGTATCATGCTCACCAGGTTTACCTAGAACTGTTTTAATTTTTCCAAAAGGATTTTTTGAATTTTCTGGCCAATCTGTAATTTTTGCTAAAACCTTATCCCCATCTTTAGCTTCTCCAATTTTTTTTATAGGGATAAAAATATCGGCATACATTTTTTGATTATCCGGTATAACGAATCCAAAATTTTTACTCATTTGCAATACGCCAACAAATTCATCTTTAGCTCGTTCTAATATTTCTACGACCTCTCCTTCAAATTTATCATTATTTCGTCGACGATATACATATACTTTTACGGTATCTCCATCTAACCCTTTGTTAATATTAATGGCAGGAATAAATACATCATATTCAAGGTCATCAGTAATAAAATATGCGTTTTTATTACTCGTAACATCTAAAATACCCACATGATAATGCTCATTTTGAATAATTTTAAACTTACCTATTTCAACTTCTTCAACTCTTTTTTCAATTTTTAACGCTGCTAATTTTTCAATTATTTGTTGTTTTCCATGCGCATCTTCAATTCCAAGTTTAGCAGCAATTTGCTTATAATTAAAACTTTGCGTTGATTTTTTATTCAATTCTTTTAGGATTTTTGCTGTTAAATCTTTAACAACATTTCCTTTTTTCTTTCTATTAAATTTTCTTTTTTTTGACATTCATTATGTACTTAATATGGTCTAAATTTAACGTAAAAACGTAATTTATACCAAATAAAAAAGCCTCGTTAACAAGCGAGGCTTTTTCAATTTATATGTAGCAGTATTATTCTAATACTACTTTTTGTTCACTACTTCCTTCTGAAGTTGTAATTTTTAATATGTAAATACCTCTAGGTAATTTAGACACATTTAAACTATTATTTATCAATGGAACTTTAACTAAAGTTCCTGAAGAATCATATAACGCAACAGCAATGAGTTGAACATCATTACTTACCTCAACATTAATTTTATCTATACTGGGGTTAGGAAAAATTTTAATATTGGTAGCTATATTGGTTTCACTACTTTTAATTAATCCAGTAATTTTACGAATACGATTATTTCCTCTATCAACAATATATAAATCACCTGATTTATTAAATGCAAGTCCTGTTGGATTCGATAATTTGGCTTCTGTCGCTAAACTACCATCTCCTGAAAAACCTTGCTTTCCATTACCTGCAACAGTGGTTAATTTACCTGTAGTCATATCTACCTTTCTAACCATGTTATTATTTCTATCTACAAAATACAAATCTCCAACTACATCAACCGCCAAACCTAAGGGATTTGACAAACTTGCTGTTACGGCAAAAACACCATCTTCTGAAAATCCCGTTCTTCCATTACCTGCAATGGTTGTGATAATTCCAGTATTTAAGTCTACTTGACGAATTCGTTCGTTACCACTGTCAGAGATAAATAAATGACCATTATTATCTAGCGCTAAACCAGTAGGATTTGCTAATTGAGCTTTATTCGCCGGGCCACCATCTCCTGAAAATCCTGCAACACCAGTTCCTGCAATAGTAGTAACTTCACCTGTAAAAAAATCAACTTTTGATACTTTACTATTTTCATTATTAGAAATATATAAATGACCAATCTTATCAAAGACAACATTAAATGGTCCCGCTAATTCAGCATCAATGTTGGGTCGTACAGTTTCCGATTTTTTTCCAACTAAGGTTATCGAACTTCCTGTATCTAGATTTACTTTTCTAATTCTAGCATTTGCCAAGTCTGCGATATATAAATTGTTGTAATTATCAAACGTTAAACCAGTTGGCGTATTTAATTCACTTATTTCATTTTTATCTGCGGTTCCTACAACCGTTGAAATAATACCAGATTCAGTATCTATTTTACGAATACTTTTATTATACGTATCCGCTATAAATAAATTATCAGCTTTATCAAACGTTAAATTAAAAGGCAAATTTAATTTTGCCGTGGTTGCTAAATCTCCATCGCCCGAAAAGCCGGAATTTCCATTACCAGCTACTGTGGTAATGGTTTGACTTTGTCCCACAAAAACACAAAGTACTAGTAAAATAAAAAAGTAATTTTTTTTCATAACATAGGGGAATTTAAATTTTCTAATTTCATAGTTTTAGAGGGCTAAGGTACGATTTTCTAATTATATATCAATTTAATACGGTAAAAAGGACTGTTGACCAGAAGATTAACCATTGTAATTTTTGAAAAGTTTATAAACAATTATATAGTATATATTATATTTTATTTAAAATTTTAAAAAAGAAACTGATGTCTATAATAGGATGTTAATAGAAGGTATAAAAAAGTGAAAATATATTTTTTTATTTCATTGTTAAATTTTGATTAACATGTTATGAGTCGAGTTTTACTTATTTAAAAAAGTTCATTATCAAGGAATTAATTACAGTTATAAACAGTTTGTTAATAACCTAAAAACACAAGTTTTTTGAATAACGTTTTTAAAAAAATAGTTAAGAATATGGTATTTTAATGTTTATAAAAAGTAGTTAAAAATAGATAATCTTTTTTGGTTATTTAAAACCAATTATCTATTGCATTTTAATTTTAATTTTTTGTTATTTTTTTATCAAATTTAATTTGAAGTTATAAACAATATTATTAGATCTTAAAGTATTATTTATCAATGTTATAATTTTATTAATTAACAATGCCCTATTTTTGTGTTTATAGCGTAAATTTGGACATTGAAAATATATTAAAATGAAAATAGCCATTGGTAATGATCATGCGGGAACCGCATATAAAAAGATAATCGTTGCGCATTTAGAGTCTAAGGGAATTGAAGTGCATAATTTTGGAACTGATTCAGAGGATAGTATAGATTATCCAGACTTTGTACATCCAGTTGCAGAAGCTGTAGCGTGTAAAAAAGCCGATTTTGGAATTGTAATTTGCGGTAGTGGAAATGGAGCACAAATGACCGCTAATAAACATCAAAAAATTAGGGCCGCTCTTTGTTGGAATAATGAATTGGTTGCGTTGGCAAGATTACATAATGATGCAAATGTTTTAAGCATTCCCGCGCGTTTTGTTTCTTCTTATCAAGCTGTGAATTTTGTAGATATATTTCTTACTACTAAATTTGAAGGTGGACGTCATCAAAAAAGGGTAGCTAAAATACCTTGTTAATATATGGCCTGGTTCTGCCTTTCTTTTAATGAACTTTCAACAGCCGATTTTCATGATATTATTCAATTGAGAAATGCCGTATTTGTGGTTGAGCAACAGTGCATTTTTCAAGATTTAGATGGAAAAGATAAGGTTGCTTATCATTTGTTTTTTAAACATAATCATAAGATTGTTGCTTATGCACGTTTGTTTAAACCAGGGGTTTATTATAATGAAGCATCTATTGGAAGAATTGTCGTTGAAAAATCTAACAGAAAGAATAAATTAGGTAGAGCATTACTCGCTAAATCTATAAAAGAAATAGAGCGGTTATTTGGAAAAGTACCGATCAAAATTGGTGCACAAACATATTTACAAAATTTTTATGAATCTTTTGATTTTTTTCAAATAGGTGAACCTTATTTGGAAGATGGAATACCTCATATGTATATGTTAAATAATAGTTTACTATAACATGAATCCAAGAGTTAAAAACATACAGACTAAAAATTTATCAGATGATTGGTACATACTTAATAAGGTAAATTTTGATTATAAAATGTCTGATGGATTGTGGATAAATCAAAATAGAGAAGTATATAATAAAGGAAATGGTGCGGCTATTTTGTTGTATAATAAAAATGACAGAAAGGTTATTTTAACCAAACAATTTAGAATGCCTACGTATTTAAATGGACATAAGGACGGAATGATGATAGAGGTACCCGCTGGATTGTTGGATGGTGATTTACCTGAAAAATGTATTAAAAAAGAAACCTTAGAAGAAACAGGATATGTAATTGAGGAGGTAAAAAAAATAATGGAATTGTACAGTTCACCAGGTGCTGTCAGTGAAAAAATCACTTATTTTATTGCAGCGTATACGCCTCAAATGAAACAAACTAAAGGAGGAGGAATTGAGGATGAAGCTGAAGATATAGAAGTTTTGGAAGTAGATTTTGATATAGCTATAGAAATGATCTATTCAGGAAAAATCACCGATGTTAAAACAGTTGTTTTATTGCAATACGCACTCATTCAAAAACTCTTTTAAAAAGGATTATTAAATCCTAAAATAGTTTGGTATCCTGCCAACGGATATAGCACTTTTTTGTACCTTAGCGACTCAATATTATTCAGATAATAACAAGAAAATATGGCAGAGGATAAAGAAAAGACCGCAAAATTAAAAGCATTGCAATTAACCTTAGATAAGTTAGATAAAACTTACGGAAAAGGAGCTGTTATGCGATTGGGAGATAGTGTAACTGAAGATGTAGATGCAATTCCTTCTGGATCGCTTGGGTTGGATATTGCTTTAGGAGTTGGTGGTTATCCTAGAGGAAGGGTTATAGAAATTTATGGACCTGAATCTTCAGGAAAAACAACATTGACCTTACATGCTATTGCTGAAGCTCAAAAAGCGGGAGGTATTGCTGCTTTTATAGATGCTGAACATGCATTTGATAGATTTTATGCGGAAAAATTGGGTGTTGATATTGATAATTTAATAATTTCCCAACCTGATCATGGAGAACAAGCTTTGGAAATAGCTGATAATTTAATTCGTTCAGGTGCCGTTGATATTGTTGTTATTGATTCTGTAGCTGCATTGACTCCAAAAAGTGAAATTGAAGGAGAAATGGGCGATTCTAAAATGGGATTACATGCCAGATTAATGTCACAAGCGTTGCGTAAATTAACAGGTACAATAAGTAAAACGAATTGTACAGTGTTTTTTATTAATCAACTCCGCGAGAAAATTGGAGTAATGTTTGGAAATCCTGAGACAACTACAGGGGGTAATGCTTTAAAATTTTATGCTTCTGTACGTTTAGATATCAGAAGAAGAACTCAAATTAAAGACGGAGATCGCGTTATTGGTAACAGTACTAAAGTAAAAGTGGTAAAAAATAAAGTTGCCCCTCCTTTTCAAACAGCAGACTTTGATATTATGTATGGAGAGGGAATTTCAAAAGTAGGTGAAATTCTAGATTTAGGGGTAGAATTTGGGATTGTTAAGAAAAGTGGATCATGGTTTAGTTATAACGAAACAAAACTTGGTCAAGGAAGAGATGCTGTTAAGTCTTTAATTAAGGATAATCCAGATTTAGCCGAAGAATTAGAAACTAAGATTATTGAAGTTATCAATCAATAATGGTATTTTAATTTATGTAAATAAAAAAGTCACCAGAATTTTTCTGGTGACTTTTTTAATTCTTAATGTATTTGTTGTTATTTATTAACTCTCTTAATGTAGTGTTCTAGTGCCATAGTCATAGATGGCGTTTCTTTGGTTGGCGCCGTTATATCAACACGTAATCCCGCTTCTTCAGCAGCCTTAATCGTTGAATTTCCAAAAACGGCAATGCGTGTTTTATTTTGTTTAAAATCTGGAAAATTTTCAAATAAAGATTGAATTCCAGAAGGACTAAAAAACACGAGCACATCGTAGTATACATTCTCTAAATCAGACAAATCACTTACTACTGTTTTAAACAAAACAGCTTTCTGCCATGAAACTTCAATTTCATCCAATAATTCAGGAATAATAGGCTTTAATTTATCTGAAGAAGGCAATAAAAATTTTTCGTTTTTATGCTTTTTAATTTGTTTAATTAAATCAGGAAAAGTGCGTTCTCCAACATAAATCTTTCGCTTTCTATAAATCACGTACTTTTGTAAGTAATAAGCAACCGCTTCTGATTGACAGAAATATTTCATACTATCAGGTACGGTAAACCTCATCTCTTCAGCCAACCTAAAGTAATTATCAACAGCATTTCTGCTTGTTAAAATAACTGCAGTAAATTTTGAAAAATCAATTTTTTGATTTCGTACTTCACGAGCACTAACTCCTTCAACATGTATAAATGACCTAAAGTCAATTTTTACTTTTTGCTTATTAGATAACTCAAAATAAGGAGATTGCTCAGGTGGTTTAGGCTGGGATACTAAAATAGTTTTTACTTTCATAAATACTTTTTTGTTGCGACCTATACTACTAATTTATATATAATAATAAAGGGAGCTATTTCAAGGGCGCAAAGGTACAAAATAAAATAAAACAATTGGTTTATTATTAGCCTACTGTTGTTTCTAACAAGTAAAACGTAATAAAGAAAAAACAAAAATATTGAGAAAAAGAGAAGGACTTTTGTATAGACCAATGAATCTAGGTACACCCCCAAAACTAAAAAAGGGAAAATAATGATACAAAAATTACTTAAATAGGATATTTTGAGAAAGGAAAAATACTGTTGTTCTCGTTCAGTTTCAAATAATAACCCTAATAATAACCCTATTAACAATCGAGCGCCAATAAAAATAGCCACATAGAATAGAATTTTTAAAAAGTATATGAACGTATATGAACTTTGTTCGTGATGATAAACAAGTGCGACATTGAATATTAAAATCGAAAAAACAAGAATTAAAATTACATAAAATAAGATGTTAAACTTGTTCATTAATGTAGGACTCATCTTAGAATAACTGTTGATATAACTATTATTCATCCAAACAGTTTGTAGGCGAATAAAACGATCTGGATGACGAATCTTATTATAGATGAGCATCGCTAAAACCATTAATAATATGATGGTAATCCAATCTTTTGAAATAATGACACGGTCAATAGCTTCGTTCATATTGTAGGAAAAGGTTAACACAAAATTAGGAATAAATTGTTTTACCTTTGTATGTTTAAACAAAAGATACATGCAAGATAGCCTTGTAATTATTCCTACGTATAACGAAAAGGAAACAATTGAGCGAATTATTCGTGCTGTGATAGCCCTTGAAAAGGATTTTGATATATTAATTGTTGATGACAATTCTCCTGATGGTACAGCACAAATAGTTAAAAATTTACAAATAGAGTTTCCAACACGACTTTATTTAGAAGAACGTATGGAGAAAACGGGTCTTGGTGCTGCATATATTCATGGTTTTCAATGGGCATTGAAAAGAACCTATGCGTATATCTTTGAAATGGATGCTGATTTTTCGCATAATCCACTTGATTTATTAAAATTATATAAAGCTTGTGCGGAAGAGGGTGCTGATGTATCAATAGGTTCTCGCTATATTAATAATGAAGTAAATGTAATTAATTGGGATATGAAACGCCTATTACTTTCTTACTTTGCTTCAAAGTATGTTCGGTTTATAACTCGGATGCCAATTGCGGATACCACGGCTGGTTTTGTATGCTATAAACGGGTAGTTTTAGAAACTATTAAATTAGAAAAAATTAATTTTAGAGGATATGCTTTTCAAATTGAAATGAAATTTAAAGCATGGAAACACAAATTTAAGATTAAAGAAGTTTCAGTTATCTTTACTGATAGAAAAGAAGGAGTTTCAAAAATGGACGGAGGAATTATATCCGAAGCTATTTTTGGAGTTATTAAAATGAAGTTGAAAGGCTTACCTAATTAATTATGAAAACATTAATAAAAAATGCAACCATTGTCAACGAAGGAAGTTCGTTTAAAGGAGATGTGTATATTGAAGATGAATATATTGTTGAGGTTGCGAATTCCATTGAACGGAAAGCAGATAAAATAATTGATGCTACAGGTAAGTATCTCTTACCTGGTATTATTGATGATCAGGTACATTTTAGGGAACCAGGTCTCACACATAAAGCTACGATTGCTACTGAAAGTAGGGCAGCTATTGCAGGTGGAATTACCTCATTTATAGAAATGCCAAATACGATTCCTCAAGCAACAACCCAAGAAAAATTACAAGCTAAATTTGATATTGCTGCGCAGACTTCTTTTGCCAATTATTCGTTTATGTTTGGAGGAACAAATGATAATCTTTCAGAACTTCTTAAGACAGATCCAAAGAAAGTAGCTGCAATTAAGTTATTTTTAGGCTCTTCAACGGGAGATATGTTAGTGGACGACGAAGAAGTGCTTACCAAAATATTTAAGTCCACTAAAATGCTTATTGCGGTTCACTGTGAAGATGAAACAACAATAAAAAGAAATTTGAAAGATGCTATAGAAAAATATGGAGAAAATATTCCCATAGAAATGCACCCAAAAATTCGCAGTGAAGAAGCTTGTTACCTTTCTTCTTCTAAAGCCATTCAATTGGCAAAAGAAACAGGGGCAAGATTACATGTATTTCATCTTTCCACCGCAAAAGAAACAGCATTGTTTACCAATAAAATTCCACTTGAAGAAAAAAAGATTACCGCCGAAGTCTGTATTCATCATTTGTGGTTTAATGACACGTTTTATCCAGCGAAAGGAACATTAATAAAGTGGAATCCAGCGGTGAAATCTGCCGAAGATCAAGCAGGTTTATGGGAAGCCTTATTAGACGATAGAATTGATATAATCGCCACAGATCACGCACCACATACGATTGAAGAAAAATTGCAGGGGTATACCAAGGCACCTAGTGGTGGACCATTGGTACAACATGCTCTTTTAGCCATGATGGAAAAGGTAAAAGAAGGAAAAATTACCATGGAAAAGATGGTAAGCAAAATGTGTCACAATCCTGCCATTTTATTCCAAATAGAAAAACGAGGCTTTATTAGGGAAGGTTATTTTGCAGATTTAGTACTTATTGACCCTACAGGAATTCAAACGGTTAACAAAGAATCACTTTTGTATAAATGTGGATGGTCTCCTTTTGAAGGTACGACCTTCCATTCAAAGGTATGCCATACATTTGTCAATGGCTTTCATGTGTATAACGAGGGTGAAATTGATGAAAATCACCGAGGAAAACAACTTACTTTTACACGTTGATATGAGAAACTGGATTTTCTTATTTTCTTTTATAATCCTGATTGGTTGTACAAATGTTGTTTATAATAAGCCAAAGGATTTGATTAATAAAGAAAAAATGATGGATATTTGGACAGATATTTTGTTGGGATCAGCGGCAAAATCTTTACAAACTAAAGACCTCAAAAATTATAAAAATATTATGCCTGTTATTTTAAAAAAATATCAGATAGATTCAGCCCAATTTATGCGTAGTAATTATTATTATACGACACGTATTGATGATTATGAAACAATGTTTGAGGATGTTGAAAAACGGTTAAAAGCACTGAAACGAACCTATGATCCTAAAGGAGCAGCACTAGACTCTATTCAGTCAAATCACGATATTCCATCCGATCAGAATTAGTGCTTTTGAAAATTTTTACACGTTTTTGCTAGCGTCGTAGAAAGTGGTTCAAAGTGATAGTTAATAGCATTTACAATTTTATCATTACTGTAGGTATAATGGTTATGGGCCGATTTTACCGAATGTTTGGTTAGTAACGGAGCACTTCCTATTAACCAGCTTCGAATCGCTTCAATTCTCCATCCAATAGCACCGAGGAATTTGGTTGCCTTTATTGATGGCGGTTTTTTTCCTAAGAGGTTTGCTATTGTAAAAAACACGTGTTTAAAGGATACATTTTCACTAACCAGAATAAAACGCTCATTCTTAATAGAACTATTCATAAGGTGAATCATGATTTTTACCGTGTCCTCTACCCCTACAAAACCAGTGACCCCTTCTGTATAGAATTTAAACCCAAGGTTGATTTGTGAAAATATTTTTCCAGAACCAGTAGACCAAAAGCCTGGACCGAGTATGATTCCAGGATTCACAATTACCACATCAAGACCCTCCTGTGCCCCACGCCAGACTTCTATTTCGGCTCCGTATTTTGTTATGGCATACCCGTAATTATTGTCGTTAACATTCCATTCGTTTTGTTCATTTATTACGGTACCTTTTAAAGGTTTACCAACGGCAGCTACTGAGCTTACATAACAAAGTTTTTTTATTTTATAATCAATACATACATTGACAAGATTGGCAGTTCCTTCAATATTCACTTTTCGCAATTGATGATAATCTTTGGGTGCAAAGGATATCATTGCAGCAGCGTGATAAACTTCTGTAACGCCTTTAAAAACGTCATGTAAACTGGTAATATCTGTTAAGTCAGCGTAAACCCACTGAATTTTTTTTAATAAACGGGTCGGATTATCCGTGTAATAAGAAAATACATTTTTTACTTTGTCTATAGTTGATTTTGTTCTGTAAATAGCAATGACATCATTCCCATTTTCAACGAGTTGATACAACAAATGTGACCCTACTAAACCTGTTCCTCCTGTGACTAAAATCATGGTTCTAAAGTAACTAATATTTCATAAAAATATTCTAAAAAAAAGAAAAATACAGGCAGTTGAAATAATGAGTGATTAAACATATCTTTGCCAAAACTTTTTGATTATGAAGACTAATTTTGTTCAAGAACTCCGTTGGAGAGGCTTATTACACGATAGTATGCCAGGTACTGAAGAATTACTAGATAAAGAAATGACTACCGCATATATTGGTTTTGACCCAACGGCAGATTCACTTCATATAGGAAGTTTGGTACCAATAATTGTATTGATGCATTTTCAACGAGCTGGTCACCGTCCAATAGCGTTGGTGGGAGGAGCAACAGGAATGATTGGAGACCCTTCAGGAAAGTCAAAAGAACGAAACTTATTGGATGAAGAGGCATTGAATAAAAATGTAGAAGGAATAAAAAAACAATTAGAAAAATTTTTAAATTTTTCTGATAAAGCTGAGAATGCCGCATTACTTGTGAATAATTATGATTGGATGAAGGATCTTTCATTTCTTGATTTTGCACGTGATATTGGAAAGCATATTACGGTAAATTACATGATGGCAAAAGATTCTGTAAAAAAAAGGTTTGATGCCGACTCGAATGAAGGAATGAGTTTTACAGAATTTACCTATCAACTCATACAAGGATATGATTTTTTACATTTATACCAAACGTTAGATTGTAAAATTCAAATGGGAGGATCAGACCAATGGGGAAATATTACCACAGGTACAGAACTTATACGCAGGAAAGTACAAGGTAAAGCTTATGCTATAACTTGCCAACTCATAACCAAGGCAGATGGAAGTAAGTTTGGTAAATCAGAAGGCGGAAATGTTTGGTTAGATGCTAAAAGAACTTCCCCTTATAAGTTTTATCAATATTGGCTAAATGCTTCTGATGAAGATGCAGAAAACTATATTAAAATATTTACTTTTTTAGACAAAGAAACGATCGAAATTTTAATTGCGGAACACAAGGCTGCCCCACATTTGCGTTTGTTACAAAGAACGGTCGCGAATGAAGTGACTAAAATGGTACATTCGGAAGAGGCGCTTGAGAATGCTATTAAAGCTTCATCTATTTTGTTTGGTAACTCTACGACAGCCGATTTAAAATCCTTAGATGAATTAACATTTTTAGATATTTTTGAAGGGGTTCAACAGGCGGTAATTCGCAAGACAGAATTGGAAAATGGAATTGGTATTATAGATGCATTGAATAAAAAAACAGGATTTTTTAAATCAAATGGTGAAGCAAGAAGAGCCCTAAAAGAAAATTCAATTTCTGTAAATAAAGAAAAAGTTGGTGAAGATTATGTGTTGGGAATACATGATATGATGGAAAATAAATTTATTTTGTTACAGCGCGGAAAAAAGAACTATTTTTTAATAAAAGTTGAACCTTAAGATCATTTTTTTAATGGTTGGTTTAAAAATAAAACCTACGAAACAGTATTTTTTTATTGTTAAACATCATCTAATCAGGTTTTTACATTAGCTTTGTGTGCGTTTTTTCTACCATTTAGTAGGTTTGGCACTTTTTTTATGAGAATTAGAGTGGGGTTTTTTGTGATGAAATTGTTTTATGGATGAACAAATCATTAATATCGCAAAAAATGACTCAAAACATTAAGAGAAAAAGAACAAGGCAATTGCTGATTGATACGGGCTTTACTTTAATCAACACCTATGGATATCACGCCATTAGTATTGATCGAATTCTACAAGAACTTGAAATTACCAAAGGTGCTTTTTATTATCATTTTAAAAATAAACACCAATTTGTTGAGGCCATTATTCAAGATCGGTTACGACCGGAAATTACCGCAACTTACATTACACCAATCAATCAACGTGGAAATCCAAAATTCATTTTGGGCGATCTACTAGAAGAACAATTCATAAATAATAAACGATTAAATACAAATGAAGGAAGTGCATTGTCAAATTTTATGGTTGCCTTGAGTAACGAAGAAAATGATTACGATTTACAAGGTCAACTTAAAGCGATTTATGACGAATGGAAAGTGGCTTTAATAAACTTATTATACCGAGGTATTGAAGATGGTTTTCTTCACAGGCATATTGATACAGAAGCTGTTGCTGAATATATTATTTATTCGTTAGAGGGCGCAAGGACGATGCAACGTGTAAATGCAGGAAGTGGATTTTATAATTTTATAGCACAATTTAAGGAGTATATGGATAGTATGAAAAAGGTTGATTCTAATGGACAGATTAGTCGCTATAAATTAGTTAGTTAGTAAGTTACACCCGCGTATATCAGCATGGTCAAAGCGACCTAAGATCTCAAATTGCTCGTTATTGTGTATTTTACCCAAATCCTGGGTAGCAATAAAAGCACATGAATTAACATTCGCTAAATCAATAATATTGACTCCACCTGTTTGATTCGTTGGCAGTAAACTTAAAGGATCTTCAGGATCCCTTATTAAAACACGCATCCATGGAGGACAGGTAAAAATTCCTGCTCCTTGCGAATAAGCCTGACTCAATAATTCGGTCATACCATATTCAGAGTGAATGGTATCTACACCAAAACCACGTTTTAATTTTTGGTGTAATTCTTCTCTCGTAATCTCTTTTCTTCGTCCCTTCATTCCTCCAGTTTCCATTACAATTGTATGGTTTAATTTAAATTTATAAAGATCTATTAAATCAAGTAAGGCAAAGGTTACACCAATGAGTAATACTTTTTTACCTTGGCTATCAAGACGCTTTAAGGTTGCTGCTAAAACATCGTGATTATGCAAATAAAACCCGCTTTCAGGTTGTTTTGACTGCTTAATAAAGTCATTTACCATATATACAAGTGAGGATCCAGAGCGTTCTAAATAGGCGGGTAAAAGAGCTAACACGGTAAATTCTTCAATATTTCCATAAAAATAATTAAACCCTTTGCGATAACTTTTAATGTACATTTGAACATCGGTAACATGATGTTTACTGGTTGTACCTGTCGTGCCAGAACTCGAAAAAACAATTTGATCATTCTGTTGATTACTAAGTACGCGATGAGACTTGAAGAATTGTATTGGTAAAAAGGGGATTTGAGATACGTGTTGTATAGAATTAGGATCTATCTTTAAATACTTAATAAATTGTTGATAGAGTTGATTATGCTGGAATTGATAGTTGAAAATTTCCAGAGCACGTTTTTCAAATGCTGTCTTTGACTGGATGTGAAAGATGTTTTTAATTGGCATATACATATATTATCACAAAAATAAAGCAAATAACGCAACCTAGCATAAATAATAGTATCTATTGAAAAAAACTAATTATATTATGTTAAGAAATATTTTGATAACCGCTTTTTTTGTGATTACATGTACTGCATGTAGTTTAGATGATAATGGATCGGATGCGAGTATTGAAACATTACCGATTAAAGAAGCTATTGTTCCTGAAGCATTTGAATATGGAGAAACCTATACCTTGACGGTAACTTATGATTTACCCGATAGTTGTCATTCATTTTATGATTTATATTATGAATATAGTGGAGATACGCGAATTGTAGCTGTGAACTCCTTAGTCATAGGCGATGAGTGTTCAAGTGAGCCTAAAACGGAAACGCGAGATTTTGTCGTGCACGTGCAACAAGTAGAAGATTATACCTTTAAATTTTGGAAAGGTGTTGATGATGAAGGAAATGATTTATTTGAAGAAATAATTGTACCAGTGAATTAAAAACGAAACATAAGAATGGGTTTAAAAAAACTCATAAATCAATGTAAACAACAAAACCGAAAGGCACAGTCTGAGATTTACCAACTCTACGCTGGTAAATTGTTTGGCCTATGTTTAAAATATTCACGGAATTATCAAGAAGCACAAGATAATTTGCAAAATGGTTTTATTACCGTTTTTGAAAAAATTGAACAATATAAGTTTAAAGGTTCTTTTGAAGGTTGGTTAAAGCGTGTAATTATCAATACAGCTTTACAAACATATAGGCAAAAAAATGTATTAAACTTGGTGACTGATGAATTTCCTGAAACAGAAGAGGTTGAGATCGATAATGAGGATGTTTCTTTAGATTATTTATTACAGTTAATTCAAGAATTGCCTACGCGTTATAGAATGGTTTTTAACTTGTATGTATTAGATGGGTATACACATAAAGAAATAGCTGAGTTATTGAGTATATCTGAAGGTACATCGAAATCAAACCTTTCTCGTGCGCGTGTAATTTTAAGACAAAAAATTGAAGAGAATCAACTAAAAAAAAATGAAGCCTTGTAAGATGGAGGAGCATAAAAACATAGATCGACTATTTCAAGAAAAATTTAAAGATTTTGAAGTCTTTCCCGAACCTGTGGTTTGGAGAAATATTGAAAACCACCTTTTGAAAAAGAAGAAGAGAAGAATTTTACCGCTGTGGCTACGTGCAGGTAGCGCAGCGGCTATTCTTATTGGAATAGCTTTAGTTGGTTTCAGGTATTTTAATCAATCAGAATCCTCGATTAATTCAAGTAAAATCTCTAATGATCGTGGTGAAACTATTGAAAATAATAGAATAATAGCAGATGAAGGCAAGGATGTAATTGTCCCTGAAACTAACAAGTCTAGTATTCAAAAGCCTACCAATACTGTTCCGCAAATTGGAAGGACAAATGCGATCGCCTCACAACAAATTCAAAAGACAGTTACCAAAGAGCATTCAATAGTACCACAGGAACGTATTGTTACACCAAGTAATTCTATAGCAGACCTTCAAGTCAAAAGTAAGCGTGCGAGTACCCTGCAACAATTAAATGAGGAAAATAATGCCGATACGATGAACGAAAAAGGGGGCGAAACAATGTCAGATCTAAAGATAAAAGCAAATATCATGGACGCTGTTTTAGCCCAATCTGATAATGAAAAATCAGCTGTGGACATAGAAAAAAGCGCCCCTATGTCAAAATGGTCTATCGGATCAAATGTTGCGCCTGTATTTTACAATAGCATGGGACAGGGGTCTCCAATAGATCCTGATTTAGCGAGTAATGATAAATCTGCAAATACTGGAATATCCTATGGAATAAAAGTAAATTATAAACTTACGAATAAGTTAACACTGCAATCAGGACTCAATACCGTTGAATTGGGCTATGAAACGCGAAATGCAGCCGTATTATTATCATCGAGTCTAGCCAATACCTTTAATGCAAATATTTATTCTGAATTGAATGGAGTAGGAATTGATATTGTTTCTACACAACAACAAAACAGTGAAACATTTAGCCAGCGATCAATGTTTGATAACGCTGGAAAAATTGATCAATCTTTTAATTATATTGAAATTCCCCTTGAAGCCAAATATGCTTTGATTCAAAATAAATTGGGCGTTAATCTTGTAGGAGGCTTCAGTACGTATATGCTTTATCAAAATAATATATCTGTAACTTCTTTTGGTAAAACTACGAGCCTAGGAGAAGCCTCAAATATTAATACAGTCAATTTTAGTGGAAATATAGGCTTGGATTTAAACGTTAGTCTTAGCAAAAAACTATTCTTTAATACATCACCCATGCTTAAATACCAATTCAATACATTTTCAGAGGATTCAGGAGGGTTTAAACCCTACTTTTTGGGAATTTATGCAGGGTTAAACTTTAGGTTTTAGTTGGTTAATTATATTTGGGTGGTTCCAAATATAGCTGAAAACCGGATAGCAATATCCGGTTTTTTAGTGTCTTTTACACAGGTGTTAAGCGATCTTGTCTTCGTATAAATCTCGTATTGAATTTCTGCACTTTTGGGTTAATATTCGTATTTTTGTGTTCTAAACTTACATTATTATGATAGAAATTGCACGTGAATTTGGTATCGAAGAAGCCTTATCAACTTTAGGAGTTCAGGAGGTGAATGAGGGTAGCTCAACAGGAATTAATAACTTTTCAAATGGAGAAACTATAGAGAGTTATTCCCCAGTTGATGGGAAACTAATTGCCAAGGTAAAATCAACAACTAAAGAAGATTATGAACGTGTAATGGAAGCCTCTACCAAGGCCTTTAAATTATGGCGGAATAAACCCGCACCACAACGCGGAGAAATTGTACGTCAATTTGGAGATCGTTTGCGATTATTAAAAGAACCTTTAGGTAAACTTGTTTCATATGAAATGGGTAAAAGCTATCAAGAGGGCTTGGGTGAAGTACAAGAAATGATTGATATTTGCGACTTTGCAGTAGGTTTATCGCGTCAATTACACGGGTTAACAATGCATTCTGAACGGCCCGGACACCGTATGTATGAACAATATCATCCATTAGGTGTTGTTGGTATTATTTCAGCGTTCAATTTCCCAGTTGCTGTGTGGGCATGGAATACTGCTTTGGCTTGGATCTGCGGAGATGTTTGTGTTTGGAAACCTTCTGAAAAGGCTCCACTTTGTGGAATTGCCTGTCAAAATATTGCCGCAAGTGTTTTTAAAGAAAATGACCTCCCTGAAGGAATTTCATGTTTAATTAATGGAGATTACAAGGTGGGAGAATTCATGACGAAAGATAAGAGAATCCCTTTGATTTCTGCAACAGGCTCAACCCGTATGGGTAAAATTGTTGCGCGTACTGTTGGAGAACGATTAGGAAAGTCACTGTTGGAATTAGGAGGTAATAATGCCATTATTGTAACGCCAGATGCCGATATTAAAATGACTGTTATTGGGGCTGTCTTTGGGGCGGTTGGAACATGTGGTCAACGCTGTACTTCTACACGTCGATTAATTATTCATAAAGACATTTATGAACAAGTTAAGAATGCCCTCGTAGCGGCATATCAACAATTATCTATTGGAAATCCTCTAGATGAACATAACCATGTAGGTCCTTTAATTGATAAGGATGCTGTGAAAGCCTATTCTTCGGCATTAGAACAAGTCGTACAAGAAGGCGGTAAAATTATTGTAGAAGGTGGTGTTTTATCAGGTGAAGGATATGAAAGTGGTTGTTATGTTAAGCCTGCGATTGCTGAAGCTCAACCTCATTTTACAATTGTACAACACGAGACCTTTGCACCAGTACTATACTTATTGCGTTATGAAGGGGACGTTGAAAATGCGATTGAAATTCAAAATCAAGTTGCTCAAGGATTGTCCTCTGCTATTATGACTAATAATTTGCGCGAAGCAGAACAATTTTTATCAGTGAATGGTTCAGATTGTGGTATTGCCAACGTAAATATTGGCACATCAGGAGCAGAAATTGGAGGCGCATTTGGAGGCGAAAAGGATACTGGTGGAGGACGTGAGTCTGGATCAGATGCTTGGAAAATTTACATGCGAAGACAAACGAATACTATTAACTATACAACGGAGTTACCTTTAGCTCAAGGGATAAAGTTTGATTTATAATCCGATGTGTTTTTTATAACACAAAAACCTTGTTTCAATGCCGAACTTTGTCGGGAGAAACAAGGTGTTTAATGGGTTGATTTTTGGTAAGAACTTTTCCTTTTTCTTATTAGCTCAAAGATCGTGTAATAGCATGAACTAGACAAGAGGGAAAACCCTTGAAAGAAGTAGGGATTTTTCCTTTTTTATTTATCTTCATTAATTATTCTTTTTTTACAATGACACTATTGGCCTGTGCTGTTGGAAATACTAACACATCGGCTAAATTTACATGGGCAGGTCTCGTGATGGCAAAATAAATTATTTCGGCAATATCTTCTGCTTGTAAGGGACTGAATCCTTTATACACATCATTTGCAACAGGTGCACCTTTAAATCGTACTTGTGAAAATTCAGTTTCGACCAAACCAGGATGAATGGCACAAACTTTTATTCCATGAGGGTTTAAATCAATTCGCATTCCTTGGGTAAGGGCATCTACGGCATGTTTACTTGCACAGTAAACATTTCCTTTAGGGTATACTTCTTTTGCTGCTGAAGATCCAATATTAATGATATGTCCAGATTTTTGCTGAACCATTTGTTCAATAATCGGCTTACTTACGTATAATAATCCTTTGACATTACCATCGATCATAGCATCCCAATCGTCAATAGTTCCTTGTTGAATTGGATCTAATCCATGTGCATTGCCCGCATTATTGATTAAAATATTGATGGGAGTAAATGCAGAGGGAATATTTGCAATTTGTAAAGAAACTTGTGATTTATCTCTGACGTCAAATTGAAGGGTGTGTACATTTGTTAATTTACTTAATTCGTCTTTTATAGCATTTAAACGGTCTAAACGTCTTCCACATAGGACCAAATTAATATCGTTTTTGGCCAAAATACGTGCGGTTGCTAAACCAATGCCACTGGTTGCTCCAGTGATTAATGCGGTTTTTTTCATGGGAATATATTTATACGTAAAAATACTTAAAATGCTTAGAAAATATGGTTTTGGGTAAGAGATTCTATAGTAAAATAAGCGTTTAATATCGTCGGTTTGACAAATCTCACGATTTAATAAGAATATTCTTTCGCTAAAAACGTTTCTAATATGCAAGTGCTTTTTACTTTTAGAACCTACTTTGGTCTATAAACTTACATAATAGCGGTTGTAATTAATTAAAAAACAACTATTTAACCATATAACTATGCATAGAACATTACCTTTTTTAACAATTCTCTTTTTTTTCGTTGGAATTACTAAGTTTAGAGGTCAAATTGATCGATGGACGGCTCCTGAAGACGCAAAAAAATTGGTAAATCCTATTAAAGATAAAGCCACCTCCATTGAGCGTGGAGTAAAGATTTTCAAAACCCGCTGTATGATTTGTCATGGTGCGAAGGGGGTTGGTGATGGTATAGGAGGGAAGGCCTTAAACCCAAAACCTCAAAACTTAACGTTGAAAATGGTTCAATCACAAACCGACGGAGAACTTTTTTGGAAAATTACCAATGGTAGAAACGATATGATTAAATGGGGGCCAATTTTATCTGAAGAACAACGGTGGGATTTAGTTAACTTTGTGAAGTCTTTATAAATATACGTTTTACGTATAATTCAGCCGTAGATTTTAGTTGATACTGAAATTCGTTTTCTTTAATTATATTTAATTTTTCGCAAAATTCGTTTCGTTTCCTTAAACTTAATATAGGCTGTTTTATCGGTTAAATTTCGAAGCTGCTTTTTAGCAGCTTCTAAACGTGTTTTAGCTTCTTTAAAACCGTTTAAATGACAGATTAAATACGAGGTTGGTAGTTGGATGAGATCGTGTTTTTCATTGGGTTTTAAGGGGACGTTTTTTTCGAGTTTATCGATCAAGACATTGTTGTGATTAAAAATGTGTTTTAATACAACTTTATCGTAACTAGGCGGGTGAAATAAAAGTTCACTCACGATGTCATAAGCGCCATTGTCTTTAAAGTGAATTACTGTTTTTTCAAGCGGGACATACTTTGCTTGTTTTTCTAGACCTAATTCAACGTATTCTGTGATAATAAATGATTGGCTGTTGTACTCAATTTCAACTTCGTCTAGGGTTGAATAAAAGAGACGGGTTTGTTCATTAACTAAGGCAATATCAACTCGAGAATAAAGCGTTTTATTTCCAACTTTCTTTTTTAATCCAGCCCAGCACAGCACAAAATGATCTTTAAACACAAGGTATTGAGGATTGAGTTCTGGTTGATGTTCATTTTTAAAGTCGAAAACACCGTCTAAGGTTAATTGTATATTATTTCTTGCATGTCGTTCTAAATCTTCTACAATGGCCTTGTTATTAGGAATAAGAAAATCTTTCGTAGAGCGGATGGATGTACTACCTTGTCGTACGAAAACGGTTTGTTTAGGGTATTTCCAGATACCTTTTACTAAAGAAGTGGTTTTGTTGTTGGGTTGTATGGTTACTAATCCAACAACTTTATGCCTAGGCAACCTCGGAAAAGCAATATTTTCGTATTGAACTTTAGGAGGATTAGATAGGTATGCGTTAATGAGGTTTTGGATTTTACTATCATCATAAAAATCAACTCCCACAATTTTATTTGTCTCATCTTCTACACCAATAACCATATAGGCATTGTTAAAAGGGTTCGAATTAGAAAGTGCGCAGACGTGTTTTAAAAATTTAGATTTCCCTTCTTTATTTTCTAGATTGAGCTGAATTTTTTTATCGTAAAAACTATTCTCATCATTGTAGGCAAGAAGGTTTTTTACAAGCAATCTTTTATTAATCATAACGGTACTAAAAGTACAAAAAAAACCGCCCCAATTTCTTGGGGCGGTATGGTTGACCAAAATCAACCAAAATCAACTAACCAAACCTTATTTTTATGCTTTTGAATGTCTTGTTTTTGTTTTACGATCTATTTTGAATCTCTTTCTTAATACGGGTTTACTTTCTTTTGCTCCTTTTTCATTTTCCTTTTTATATTGCAAATTACCCCTTCCATTAAATCGGTAGGTAGTACCCGATGCATTGTGATATAGTGAAATCTCTCCGTCATTATTAACGGTCAATTCGAACTCCTCATTGCCATACGAATCATAATCTAATGTTAAAATTTTCAGATTTTCATATCCTACTACATCAAAGACCTCGTACGAACCTATATAGTCCCATATAATGTTGTCAATATTCGTGCCAAACTGGCTTTGAGAAGATCTAAATGTCGTTATATTTTCTGGGGTAAATTGTAAGAAGTTCTCATTGTCAAAATCATTAAAGGCTCCAGAAATGCTTGTATGGGTTTTTTCCCAGGCCACATATTCTTGTAGAAAATATTCTATATTATCATAAAAAACCGCATCAAAATCAAAGTTATTTAATCGATACCCATCTAAATAATAGGCGGTATTTGTAACATTATCACGAATGATAATTTCATGATAGTTAACACTGATTACCTCTAAATCATAATATCCATCGGTATCGTGATCAATTTCTAAGTAACCATTACGCGTATCGTAGAACCCTATTTGTAAACCAAGTCCACCTCCTGTTGAACCTAATCCAACCAAATTATTATTTGCATACAATCTTCCATTTTTAAAAGTAATGGTAAAGGCATTTGAAAGAAAAGGGATATCGCCGTTACCCGTGGTACGATTGTAATCTACATACCAAATATCTTGTGCAATTAGCGCTTGTTCTAGGGCTAATCCATTATCATTTCCATCGTCAACAACAACACACGAGGTCAACAAACTTGCGCTTATAAGTAAAGCTAAGAGTAGGTGTACTTTTTTCATAATTTTTTTGTTTGATTTGTATACACATAGACCTAAAATTGTGCCAAAAATTCTAAGTTGGTAGATTGTTACATTTAAATAAAACGCAAGTACCTGTTAATCAGTCAAGTATTGTTATTGATTTTGTCAATGATTTAAAGCGAGTGGGGTAGCAATTGTACTGTTTAAGAATTTTCTCAATAGGCACGCTCATTATTTCCTTCATAAAAATTGATGAATGCTCTATTGACGACCTTAGTACCTCCAATGGTTGGATAATTTCCGCTAAAGTACCAATCGCCTAAATTTTTTGGACAGGCTTTGTGTAAATTATCAATAGATTGAAATAATACTTCTATTTCAGCGTTGATATTTTTTGTTTTAAGCATTTGGGCAATTTTTGATGAGATTTGCTCTGGCGTAAATGGATCGTAAATTTGTTTTACATAGTTGATTACTTCACTATCATCAATGTTATTTTGATTTTTACACTGTTTGTATACTTCATCAACAATGTGATATTGATTGGTTTCTTTGAGTAATTCAAGCGTGGCTTTAAAGGCGATAAACTCTTCTAATTTAGCCATATCAATACCATAGCAATCTGGATAGCGAATCTGTGGCGCTGATGAAACAATTACTATTTTTTTCGGATTGAGTCGATCCAATATTTTAATGATACTTTTTTTAAGTGTCGTACCACGAACAATACTATCGTCAATGATGACTAAATTATCGGTGTGCTTTACAACTCCATAAGTTACATCATATACATGGGCAACTAAATCATCTCTTGAATTGTCATCGGCAATGAACGTTCGTAGCTTGGCATCTTTAATGGCAATTTTTTCAATTCTAGGCCGCTCTGATAAAAGTTCAGTGACTACGGGTTTCGATAATTTTCCCTTACCAGCAAGGATGGTTTGAAGCTTTCGTTCATTTAAAAACTCTTCTGCAGCCTCAGAAATTCCGAAAAAAGAAGTTTCTGCGGTATTGGGAATATAAGAAAATACGGTATTACTTATATCGTAGTCAATACTTTTTAAGACCGTTGGGAATATTAATTTACCAAGAGTTTTTCGTTCGTGGTAAATTTCAGCATCAGAACCTCTTGAAAAATAGATTCGTTCAAACGAACAGGATAATTTTTCTGTTGGTGTTTTAATTTGTTCAATAGAAGTACTCCCATCTTTTTTAATAATAAGAGCGTGTGCTGGATCTAATTCTTGAATGGTATCGTATGCTACATTAAAGGCTGTTTGAATTACTGGTCGTTCAGATGCAACCACAACCACTTCATCGTCTTGGTAATAGTACGCTGGACGAATTCCTGCGGGATCTCTTAAAACAAAAGCATCTCCATGGCCAATAATTCCTGCCATAGCATACCCACCGTCCCAATTTTTTGAAGCTCTCTGTAGAATTTTTTTAATATTTAATTCCTTTTCAATTACCTCTGAAGCATCTTTTTTGCTGATACCTTTGTCTTTACAATCCTGATATAATTGAGCGACTTCATCGTCAAGGAAATGGCCAATTTTTTCCATGACAGTTACCGTATCTGTATTTTCTTTCGGATGTTGGCCTAATTCAATTAACTCTTCTAATAATTCTCGAGAGTTAGTCATATTGAAATTTCCTGCAACAATTAAATTCTTGTGTTTCCAATTGTTTTGTCTCAAAAAAGGATGTACGCTTTCTATACTGTTTCTTCCAAAGGTTCCATATCGCACATGCCCTAGAAACAAATTTCCCACGTACGGCATATTACCTTGTTGCCAATCTAAATCATTTTTGTGCTCAGGGTTTTTTTCAAGAATCGTATTTAGGCGATCATTAATTTGAGCAAAGATATCTTGAATTGGGGAAGCTTGATTTGATCGAACACGACTAATATAACGAGTACCTGGAGGAACATCAAATTTTATACTGGCAAAACCAGCGCCGTCCTGACCTCGGTTGTGTTGTTTCTCCATCAATAAGTACATCTTATTGATTCCGTAAAAAGAAGTTCCGTATTTTTTTTGGTAAAATGAAAGTGGTTTTAGTAATCGTACTAAGGCTATTCCACACTCGTGTTTTATGGCATCACTCATGGCAACAAAAAAATCCGCATGTTATTGCGGATTGTTATTAGGTTAATTCAATTTCAAATTGGGTTAATATTTTAAATTCATGGAGTCGGTTGGTCACTTCTTCCTTTGTCAAGCTAAGCATACGTTCTGTACCAAATTTTTCAACACAAAATGAGGCCAAGTTAGATCCATAAATCACTGCATTTTTCATGTTTTCAAACGATATATCTTCTGTCTTTGCCAAATATCCTGAAAAACCTCCTGCAAAGGTGTCTCCCGCTCCTGTTGGATCGTAAACCTCTGCTAACGGTAAGGCTGGCGCATAGAACATTTTTCCATCGTGAACAAGTAAAGCTCCGTGTTCTCCCTTTTTAATTACAACGTATTCTGGACCCATTTCATGGATCTTTTTTGCGGCATTAACTAATGAATATTCACCGCTTAATTGTCGGGCTTCTTCATCATTAATGGTAATGACATCAATGCGCTTAATCACTTCTTTAAGTTCTTCAAGAGCCACATCCATCCAGAAATTCATTGTATCAAGGACCACTAATTTTGGCGTTTCTGTCATTTGATCTAAAACAGCACTTTGTACGCTTGGATGTAAATTTCCTAGCATAACAATAGGGGCATCTTTGTACTTTTCTGGAACAATGGGGTTAAAGTCCGCTAAGGTGTTTAACTCCGTAATTAACGTGTCTCGAGAGTTCATGTCATTGTGATATTTTCCACTCCAGAAAAAGGTCTTTCCATCAGGAACAATTTCTACTCCCGTTGTGTCAATATTTCGATCGTTTAATAGTTTTATATAGTCTAATGGGAAATCCCCGCCAACAACAGATACAATTCCTGCGTCGATTGAAAAATTTGAGGCTGATAATCCAATAAAAGTGGCTGCTCCACCTAAGATTCTGTCCGTTTTTCCAAATGGAGTTTCTATTTGATCAAAAGCTACGGTTCCGACAATTAAAAGTTTACTCATATCTATTGTTTCACTACTATTTTGCGTTCAAAAAACATAACTTTGCAAAAATAACTTTTAAAAATGACTATTAAAGAAATACAAGAAGAAATTGTTGATGAATTTGCGTTATTTGATGATTGGATGGATCGTTATCAGCATCTTATTGCTTTAGGGAAGTCTATTGATAAAATAGATGATAAATATAAAACAGCTGATTATACCATCAAAGGATGCCAATCAAAAGTGTGGTTATATGCAGAAAAAAAGGACAATCGAATTGTTTTCAGTGCAGATAGTGATGCTATTTTGACCAAGGGAATTATTGGATTATTACTTAGGGTTTATTCAAACCAACCTGCTGAAGAGATTTTAAAATCAGATACCGATTTTATTGATGAAATAGGCCTAAAAGAACATTTGTCTCCAACCAGAGCCAATGGATTAGTCTCTATGATTAAGCAGATAAAATTATTTGCCATTGCATTACAATCGAATTAATTGATTCCTCAAAAAACTTCAATAAAGTGTTCAAAAAGGGTTTAGGTCTTACCGAAACACTTTAACAAATTTCATGTCGACTCCTATTAGAATTAAAACAAGACAAATTGTATTTTGTGAATTGAAAATATTTGTGTTTTGACTGAGCAATACTGTACCTTTGTATTCTAAAATTAATGTTATGACAACAGAAGAAGCTCAAGCGATAGGAGATAAAATAGTCGTTGTTTTAAAAACGATCTACGATCCAGAAATTCCGGTGGATATTTATGAACTCGGGTTAATTTACGATGTATTTGTAAATGAAGATTACGAAGCTAAAATATTAATGACACTTACTTCTCCAAACTGTCCTGTGGCAGAAACATTGCCGGTAGAAGTTGAAGAAAAGGTAAAATCACTTGAGGAAATTAAAGATGCTGAGGTAGAAATAACCTTTGATCCAACTTGGTCACAAGACATGATGAGTGAAGAAGCTAAGCTTGAATTAGGGTTTTTATAATGGGTGAGATTGTGAATAGAGTGGACAAGAGTCCGCTGATTACCGTCGACTTAGAAGATTTTTATCCTGCTGGGAATCGAATGGTTATTGACATAATGCCTTGGTTACACGAGGGATTAATACTACGCGAGAAGGAATTTAGAACACATGTTCAAAATCATGATTGGCAGCAGTATAAAGATCATTTTGTTGCCTTAACTTGTTCATCGGATGCGATTATTCCATCATGGGCATACCTTTTAATTATAACCCGGTTAGCCTCGATTGCAAAAAAGAGTATTGTAGGTGATTTGACCACCTTAGAAATTGTTCTTTATCAAGAAATCATTGATAATCTTCCTCTTGAATCTTATCGCGATAAACCAGTGATTATAAAAGGCTGTGCGCACAAGCCAATTCCGATTGCAGTTTCTGGAATGCTTGTGGAAAAACTTCAGCCTGTGGTGAAATCGATAATGTTTGGGGAAGCCTGTTCAACAGTTCCGTTATATAAAAAATAGAAAATTTTTGCTTTAATTGAAAAAGTGTATTTTTGCGCACTTTAAATTTAAATAACATGAAAAAATCAGTATTTGTAATTACATTGATGTTTGTATTTTCAGCCGCTTTTGGACAAACCTTAGACGAATTGAAAGCAACTCAAAAAGTTAAAAAAGATTCTATCGCAGCGATTCAAGCTCGAGTAAATGCATTACAGGGAGAAATAAACGCTTTTCCTGGATGGCATAAAGGTGCCTTTGGTACTATTGGAGGAAGTATTGCTAACTTTGACAATTGGTATGCTAAAGGAGCCGCCAATTCTTCGACTGGAAATATTGGATTCACCGTAAATGCCTATGCTAATTTAATGCAGGAAAAATTCTTCTGGAGAAATGCAGCAAACGTTAATTTGACTTGGGTAAAGCTTGACGATAAAGACGATCCAACTGATAGTGATAACTTTGAAGAAGCAACCGACGTATTTAATATATCTTCTTTATTTGGGTATAAACTCACAGAACATTTTGCTATTTCTGCCTTAGGAGAGTATAGAACTACGATTTTATCAAATTTCAATGATCCTGGATATCTTGACTTAGGGGTTGGTGCTACTTGGACGCCTATTGCTGACTTAGTAGTGGTGATCCATCCATTGAACTACAACTTTGTATTTAGCAAAGGGGCTTCAATGTACGAATCTTCATTAGGAGCAAAAATTGTTGCAGACTATGCTAAGAAAATAGGGGCAATTAATTTTAAATCTAATTTGTCTATGTTCAATAGTTATGAAAGTTCAGATTATTCAAACTGGACTTGGACGAATTCATTTGGTTATACTTTATGGAAAATGATTGGTGTTGGATTTGATGTTGGTTTGAGAAAAAACAAACAAGAAGCTTTAAATTATGCATTAACAGGACCAACGCCAAATCCTTCAGCTACCTTTGATAACGTAGATAATAAACTACAGACCTATTGGATGATCGGATTGAACTATGCGTTCTAAAATTATATTTTATTATTATAAAAACCCTCCTTGGAGGGTTTTTTTTTATCTTATTGTGGAGAAATTTAAATATGTGAATAGGGCAAATAAATTTAAATTAACTGAAAAACGGTTTATCTCAACGGTTCCTCATTTTAAAGTACATAAGCCTAATTTTTATTTATAAATTTGTAAAAACCACATTCACAATGACAACTTTGTTACTTTGGGCAATCCTCGCCATATTTTTTTCTTTTTTATGTTCTATTCTCGAAGCGGTTCTTTTGAGTATTACACCAACGTTTATCAATGTTAAGATAGAGCAAGGGAAGTCGTATGCGCACGATTTACAGCGGTTAAAGAAAGATGTAGATCAGCCGCTAATTGCGATTCTTACCTTAAATACGATCGCGCATACGTTAGGAGCAATGATGGTTGGGATAGAAGCAGAGAAATTGCCTTATAAAATAGAGTTATTCGGAATTAATACCGTAGGTGTGGTCTCTGCGATTATGACTTTTTTTATCCTTGTGGCTTCTGAGATTATTCCAAAAACAATTGGTGCTAAATATTGGAAAAGCCTAGCCAATTTTACTTCAAAAGCCTTGAAAATTTTAATATTTCCATTAAAATGGACGGGGATATTATGGTTATTACAGTTGACTACAAAGCTAATAGGGGGGAGTGGGCATGGCAGTGTTTTAAGTAGAGAGAGTTTTATGGTAATGACTGATATGGCTCATAAAGAAGGTGTTTTTGAAGCGTCAGAAAGTAAGGTTATTAAAAACCTTTTAACCTTTAATGAAATCTTAGCGAAAGATATTATGACTCCTCGAACTGTGGTGACCAAGGAAAATGAATTGACAACTGTGGGAGATTTTTTTAAAGCTAATGCAGATTTACGATTTTCACGGATTCCAATTTTTGCGAAAACGGAAGACGATATTACGGGGTTTATTCTTAAATCAGATGTCTTTAAAGAAATGGCCTTAGACCACCCAGAGAAATTATTAAAAGAATTGAAGCGACAGGTAATGGTTGTTGATCGTGATTTACCTATTCCAGAGCTTTTTGATAAGCTTATTGAAAATAAACACCACTTGGCCTTGGTTGTGGATGAATACGGAACGATGAGCGGATTAGTAACTATGGAAGATGTCATAGAAACTTTGTTGGGTAGAGAAATTATGGATGAAAGTGATACCGATAAAGATATGCAACAACTCGCTCGTAAGAATTGGGAAAATAGAGCAAAGGGATTAGGCGTTATAGAGCCCTAGGCTACGATGTTGATTCATCAAATTCTTGGTATAAAAAATCGTTATATGGAAAACGAGTCATATGTATTTTTTTAACAGCCTCAAAAACAACGGCTTTAAACTCGTCCATATTTTCTTTGTTTAAGGCGGAAATGAAAAGACATTCTTCATCTACTTGACTTAGCCAAGTCTTTTTCCAATCTTGTAATGTATAGTGTGCTTTTGTCTTCTCCGTTACTAAATCATCTTTATCAATCGAATCATGGGTGTATTGATCAATTTTGTTAAAGACCATGATGGTTGGTTTGTCTTTGGAATCAATTTCATCTAAGATCTTATTTACAGAATCAATATGTTCCTCGAAATTCGGGTGTGCTATATCTACAACATGTAGCAATAAATCAGCTTCTCTTACTTCGTCTAAGGTCGATTTAAATGATTCTATTAACTGTGTTGGAAGTTTGCGGATAAAACCTACGGTGTCTGATAAGAGGAAGGGGATATTTTTTATAACTACTTTACGAACAGTTGTGTCAAGGGTGGCAAACAATTTATTTTCGGCAAATACGTCGCTTTTACTGATCACATTCATTAAAGTCGATTTACCAACATTGGTATAACCAACTAAGGCAACCCGAACCATTTTTCCTCGGTTTCCTCGCTGTACCGCCATTTGTTTATCAATGGTTAATATTTTCTTTTTTAAAAGTGCAATTTTGTCGCGAACAATTCGTCTATCTGTTTCAATTTCTGTTTCTCCAGGCCCTCTCATTCCTATTCCACCGCGTTGTCTTTCAAGGTGAGTCCATAAACCTGTTAAACGGGGTAGTAGATATTGGTATTGCGCTAATTCAACTTGTGTTCGCGCATAGCTTGTTTGTGCTCGCTGGGCAAAAATATCTAAAATAAGTCCGGTACGATCTAATATTTTTACCTTTAAAATTCGTTCAATATTTCGTTGTTGTCCTGCAGATAATTCATCATCAAAAATTACGGTTCCAACATCATTGGCTTCTACATAGTTAGCAACTTCTTCTAATTTCCCTGAACCGATAAAGGTTTTAGGATTGGGAACATCAATTTTTTGAGTAAAACGCTTTAACACTTCACCGCCAGCCGTATATGTTAAAAACTCAAGTTCATCTAAATACTCCTTAGACTGTACTTCATTTTGATCTTGATTGATAATACCAATCAAAACTGTTTTCTCAAAATCTATAAGTTGTTTCTCTATCATAAACGCAAAGGTAAAAAGTTTAGGCTGATAGCGATATAAATTTTGTATTTTCGCTTAACTAAAATTGTATCGTTGAAAGCATTACTTTCTTCAAAAGAATTATACACTGCGGCCTTTTATAACCTTGAAAACTTATTTGATGTTCGCGATGATGCCGACACATTAGACGAAGACTTTAGTCCAAAAGGTAAAAAGAAGTGGACTAAAAAGCGCTATTATGCTAAAATTAATAGATTAACTTCTGTCATGGTTCAAATAGGCGTAGAAAAAGTGGGGTATGTACCCGCTTTTATTGGAATTGGTGAAGTTGAAAATGAAGCGGTAGTTAAAGATCTCATCAATAGTAAACATTTGCGCCCCTACAATTTTGGGTATATACATACCAATTCGTCAGATGAACGAGGTATTGAAGTTGCTTTTTTATATCGAAAATCAATTTTTGAATTGCTCGATTCGAATGCGCACCCTTTGTTTTTAAAAGATGGTCATGGTAGAAGAGATTTTACACGTGACGTGTTGCATGTGCAAGGAAAATTGGCAGGTAATACGATTCATGTTCTGGTAAATCATTGGCCTTCAAGACGTACAGGCTCAGGGTTTACTGATGAAAAGCGAGTTGCTGCAGCTGATTTAGTGAGATCTATTATTGAGAACATAAAGCGTGATAATTCGGAGGCACAAATTATAGTTATGGGTGATTTTAATGATGAACCTTATAGTAACAGCATCCAACGGTTAAAGCATGACGATTTATTTAATCCTTATGAAATTATTAAGAATCGCGGTCAAGGAACCTCAACACATGCAAGACAATGGTTTTTATTTGACCAGATAATTATGAGTCAAAATTTTCAAGCTGATTTTCCCATTCGGTTTGTTGAGGCTGCTATTTTTAATAAAAATTTTTTAACTGAATACAAAGGCAAGCGAAAAGGGAATCCATTTCGTACATACTTGGGAAGAAAACATCAAGGAGGTTATAGTGACCATTTTCCGGTGTATACGGTGTTAGAATCGGTATGATTTTTGTTCAATGTTGCCCTAATACATAACACGTTAAATTTTTGTAAAAAGATCATATATGAACTTAAGAAAATGTATTCTATTATCGACATGGATACTGTTCCTTTTTCCTTCCATAGTATTACAGGCGCAATCGGATGAACAATGGACAACCTATGTGAAAACTATGGATAAAGGTCCGATGACCATTTTAGTCGATTTGAACACTCAATATCGAAAAGCAGGATATAAATATCTCGTGGTAGTAGGTACTAATACTGATAAATGTTTAGCCAATGGGTATCCTAATTTTGACGGTTTGGAAGAACTTTATACTTTTTCTGACGCTGCTGCCACTGTTATTGAAAAAAACACTGAAAATTATTTAGTGGGCGTACTCACTTATGAGTGTGCTGGATTTGATGCATATTACGTTAAGGATACGACAAATTTAAAGGCACAAATAAACACGTTGTTTGAAGAATTACGTCCGAAAGGTAAAAATTACTTGTTGATAAAAAAGGACAGAACATGGAATTATTACCGAACTGAATTGTTTCCAAATGATAAAACAGAGGATTTTTTTAAGAATAATGACCTCTTAAATTTGATGGTCAATGAAGGAGATGATTTAGAAGGAAAACGACTAATAAAACACTTTATTCATTTTACTCGGGAGCGAAATCGAGCTGCGTTTATTAAGCAGATGAAAGAAATTAATTTTAAGATTGACGCTACCAGTTTTCATCAAGAGCGAGATTACCCGTATGAACTTATTGTTTCTCGTGAAGATTTGGTACTTCCAGAAGCTATTGAAGAATTAACACAGGCATTAATTAAGTTATCTTCGTCGATGAATGGATTTTATGACGGTTGGGAAACAGAAGTGGTAGTGAAAGAGTAATTTTTCTTTTGTTGAGTCACTGTTGTATAATCCAATGAATATGCCATCAGTTGAATTCAGCTAAGACGATTTGTTTCATCGCTGTTATCAATGTCCTTTTTCATTAAAGAGAGAGTTAGCGTATGCCAGGTGTAAAGTCCGCTGGTGCTGATTGTGGTTTTTTAATGGTTTCATGTGCACCTGTGTCGTTGTAAATGAGCCATTCACTTGGCGTAAAGATTGGATTTCCGAGTTGGATATTTGCTAAACGAATCGCTTTGCCATCTTCAAATTCGTGATCTGTATTTGAGCCATCTTCACCAATACGACCAAACACGTCAATGATGGTCCCTTCTGGGTCAATTAATACCATGGTGTCATCACCATTGGATCCAGCAGGGCCATTGGCAGCTCCAATTAAATCAGGTTTCTTACCGTAAACCTGTTCAAAGACTTCTTCATTTATTGCGATTACAAAAGTCTGTTTTGAGCCAATTTCATGGCCTGTTAGATCAATTTGGGCGGTAGATTCAGTATTTGCATTGGTATATCTCTTGATAAGCCAACCTGTTAAATCGAGGGATTGGTTACTTGCGTTATATAACTCTAAAAAGCGTGCATGAGCATTATTATCAGGATCAGCAAACTCAGAAAAAAACAGCTGTTGTGATAAGTCTCCCTTAGGAATACACCGTGCATTATTTAACGCTTTTACATCGTTGAGATCTCTAATGATTAAAACAGGTTCATCTAAGGCCGAAACAATAGCGGTTAATGGACCATTTCCGATCGGCGTTTCTTCATCAAAGAAATGTGCAGAGTTTAAGGTAATTAAGGGGATATTGTCGTCGCAATCTTCCAGGCGTTGTTGTCCTTTAAATGTTCCGGATGTTTGTTCAAACTGGACGTTTTCAATATAAACTAACTGTCCTTGATAGGCTCCATTTAAGACATGCTCGATGGTTGTTTTAGCAGGTGTTGGTAAGGGTATGTTTTCGGCGACAAAGAATACATCTTCCCATTGAACACGATTGATTTGTAATAACCCTCTATTATTGTTTAATACAGCATCTTTAAGTTGTACTCTGATTTTTTGACCACGAATAAGCGTGGTGATATGCGAAAATCGCAAGGCTATTCCACCACTTTCATCTTGGAGAAATACGGTTCTATTACTAAGATTATTTTGATCTATACCAGACATGGTAATAATCCCCTCAATGAAATGATCATCAGGATAGCGAACATCTTTTCCTTTAAAAAAATTTCGAACATTTTTGATCCTTGTTTTAGTCCCAGAAATCGTAGCTGCAAATCCAATTCTTTTGCGATCATTTGGCATTTGAAAATCTAATATTGACCTTGGAAGGAGTTGATAGTGAATTCCGAATTTTGTAAGAACTCCGCTAATTGTCCCATTTCCTTCAGGTACAAGGGCTCCTCCAAAATCGGCAAAAGCGCTCGTTCTTACTCGAATTTGTGCCCCCGAAATATCGATAATATTATAATTCGTGCCTCCACCAGCGTCATTGGTGTTGTCATATAGCGTTTTACCAACAGCAAGTTGTTCAAATTGAACGTCACGTAGGGTAACTAAGGTGTTGATATGGCTGTCATTGAGCTCGTTTAAAGAAAGGGTCTTAAACAATTCAGCTGTTGTTATGCTTTCACAGGACTGGATAACGATATTTTTATAATTGGACTTAGCTAAACGACCGATTTGTTGATCTACTAAATTTCCGATAATGAGACCGTCATCTTTAATTTGTGTATGTGTATTTTCAAGTTTTATATATACTTTTCGACCAGGGTTATATATAGTGTAGATATGATTTTCGTCAATTGGAATACTTAAGCCTCGTTCTCCTCCAGTTTCTTGAAGGTAGAGTATCTTATAAAAATTGCCGGTTTGATCATCTGAAATTACATAGGCAGTAATTATATCGGGGCTAAGATAGGAAGTAGGTTCGAGTGTGGATTGATCAAAAACTTCTTGTATGGATGTTGTACTCGAAAGATTGGGATCATCACAGACTATGGGCGGAATTGAATAGTCATCGTCTTGAATACACGCTAGAAATAAGAGTGATGTAATGAAGAAGATTAAACGTGTTTTTCGTTTCATTTTTAGTACAGTTTAACCGTTAGTTGAATGCCTAAATTTCGTCCGATGCCAAATTGATATTTTGGACCAAAATTCCGCTTATCGCCAAGTGCCGTGTCTTCTCTAAGGGAAGAATAACTCGCTAATCGATGTTGTTCATACCCTGTAATTTTGTACTTGGAATTGAGTGCGTTATTGAGTTTAATAGACAGGCCAAAGCCAATGTCTTTTGTTTTCCACCATTTCGAAATGCTTGTGTTGAGAAGTAAACATTTAGGCAATTGCGTTTGTTTCAATAAATTTTTAGCGAGAGATTCATCAATATCTTCAAAGGGTTGACCATGGGTGAGTGGGTTAAAGAAAAAAGCACTTGTTCTTCGTAAAACGGAAATATTTATATAGTGGTTTGTATAGTAGGTTGCTGCTAGCTGAAAGTTGAAAAATCGTTTTTTGTAACCAAGTGCAATACCGTATAGTTGTTGAGGACCAGTACTTTGACGATAATTTTTTATGTAAGCCGCTCCTAGATCTTTAAATAGGAAAGGTTCTAGGGTATTATTTTCTAAAGCATTAGGGTTATAAGTCACACTAATATTAGGATTAGAACCATATGTATGTTCCCCTAGTGCAAGGGCAAGGTGCGTGTATAAATTGGGATGGAATTGATGATGTAGGCTCCATTCTATTCCTTTGTTTTTCCGATCTAAACCAGTCGTAATTACATTAAAATAATTGGCCCCTATTCCGCCATCTGCAAAAAAGGATTCTACAGCTGTTTCTTTAGTAGACCTTGCCCAATAACCTGTAAGTTGAGTGTGTAAGGACGAAGATTTAAATGTATAAGAGGCTTCCAGACTAATCTTTTTATTTGTGGTTAAATGAGGGAGAGTGGTATTATGCTCACGAGCGTTTACATAACTGTTTTCAAAAAAGGGAGCTTCATTCTTTATGATTCCTTGTATATTGAATTGGTGCTTTGGCCTAAAATGGAATGTCCAATGAGTTGATATGGAATAGGGAGTAAATTGGGGGTGTGCACTTTTTCCTAAGGAATTTTCAGGAAAGGCTTGGTTTAAAAAAAGTCCTTTTCGATAAAATGAATTTTTTGCAATGGTTGTTTTTAAAGTTGCTTTGAATATTTTCGAAGCATAGTGAAATTCATTTTGAAAACGTAAAAGGAAAGCATGTCGTTGATAGTTATATTTAATTTTGTCACCAAGTTTTTTAATACTATTACCCACTTGATTTTCGGCAGGAACCCCATTAATTAAGTAAAATTCATTTACGTCATAATAGTAAGATGCCGCTAATAAATCAATAGGTTTGGCAAAGTTAAAATCATTCGAAGTTTTAATGAACAGGGCGCTAGCCCAAGTTGAGTTTTTACCGAGTTTATGTTCTAAATCTAGGTTAGCTGAAACTGATTTTGCTTTTTGTACTTCTTCATAAACCATGTATTTTGACGCTCCTTTATGTGTTGAATTTGTTTGATTTTGGTTGATCCAATATAGGGTTGACCAATCAATTTGTGGAGCAGATTTAATGGATCCTTGTTTCGCCCAATAATTGGGAAAAGGGTTTTCAGCATCTTGGTAATCTAACCGACTATTAGATCGTTCTCCGAATTGTACCATTAAACGACCTGTTATTTTCCAACGATTAGGATGAAAGGAATATTTTGTAAAAAAAAGGGGCATGCGACTGTTTGAAATATGGGAATTTCGCTGAAGAGAAAGTTGCATACCCCAAAGGGGATTGTAGTTGGTGCCCATTTGTTTATAGACACGCTCCGTAAGTGGTGCATGGCTTCCAGCACGCAGTGGTGCATAGAAAATTGCCGCACTTAAGGTGTTTTTTAAATTAAATTGATATTCTGTTAGACCACCGATAGCCCAAGCATCATAAAGACACCCCTCGAAGTACCCTTCTTTTGCCCATCGTCTCGAAAAATAGAGAAGATTTTTCCATTTTTTAGAAGTAGTATGATGATTTAGTGTTAGTTCAAATGCGCCTGAATATGTTAGGTTATTTAACCCACCTTTAATTACGAATCCTTTTGGCTTATTTGTAAAGCCAAATGTTGAAGGCATTTGTTCGAATGAATTTTGGCTTTGGCGTTGTGTTGATGTATTAAGTAATCCAGACAGACCTTTCCATGTTTCACGATGAATTTTTCCATCCATCAAATGGTTCATCGTCATATTTTCTAGAGACCATTTTTTTTGATTTGTTCCGCGTAAGTGAAAGGGCATACTTGAACTATAGAATCGTAGATATCGCGATAGGAGATTCGATTTTCCTATGGGGATGTCGTGAATAGGTTCTTCAAAAATATCGCGAGAAGGGTATAGTACTATAATCCCTAGATTTAAAATACGTCGGTCAAGGGATATTTGAAAAGTTCGTTTTATATAATGAGGGTGTGATACAATTAGGTAGACTATTGATTTTTCACTTGGGATGGAAAATTTTCCCGTACGCTTAGTAGTAAAGTATGTTGGATTGCCCTCTATATGAAGATGAACGTTCGAAATAGGTTTAAGGGAAGTCGCATCAAGTATTTCGCCATGGATGATGTGTTGAGCTTGCATTATTGTACCACAGAGCGTGATAAAAAGGATATGGGTTGTAACAATTGGTTGAAATTTCATTTTACCGATGTTAGGATGATAGATTTATACGTATGCAAGGCTTGTTTTGTGAGGTAAATGTAGGTTTGTCAAATGCCAAAACCCGTCAGAAGTCAACTTTTGTGTTCTAGGGAGGTAAATCCTTGGCAATCGATGTATCTTTGAGCCTGTAATAAAGTCCTAGTAATTTTGAATCTCCATAATTGAAGATTTATTAAAAATGAAATGAAATGAAATTTAGCATAGTAGGTGTCTTTTTCTTAGCCATATTGAGTTGTGGTAAATTAGGAGATAAAGGGTCACATGGGAACGTAGCTTCTACTTCATCCATTAATATAAATAAAGAAACGGCAAGTAACGTGATAGGGTATAACAATGCCATGGTTACTTATATGAAAAGTGCGGCGTCGAAAATAAGATTCGCCGTAGGAGATTTCGAAAAGATGACAAATATGGTAGCTTCACAACGTAAGGAAATGTTTGAGGCCATGGCTTTTATCGGAAGTCTGCCAAGTGCTGATAAAAAAACGGATGGAATTATTTTGACTGAAGGAACTGGGTTGCCTGAGTTTATTAAAGCAGATGTAATCAAGGCGGTTAAGGGAACAAGTGAGGCTTTTAACAATGCGCATCAAGCGTATGTAGATTTTAACAACTATTTAGAAAATGAAGATTTTAAAGATGACGATTGGGATAAAGGAGCGTCTTTAATCATTGCTTTAGAAAAGAGTATTACTCGTTTTTATGCAAATCAGGAAGAGGCTTATACGATTTTACGTCCGTTGGCCAATGATGCTGAAAATAAATTATTAGAAGATCATCCATTACGCGAATCAATTATGGCTACAAAAGAGGATTTGACTATTGTTGAGAAACTAGTAAACCTAGTAAGTGATGAACAACCAAATAGGGACGCTATTACGATGAATTATGAACTACTACAGGGAAATTTGTTGAAGCACAAAAGGTTAACTCCTAAACTTTTAAAGGAACATTTTAAAAATCAGTATTACGATAACTTTTATAAGCATATCGATGAATTTTTACAAACCGTTCAAATAAGTAAACAAGATGGAAAATTTACATCCAGTGAATTGCGAGATTTGCAACGTAAATACAGTAGTATAATTAGTAGTTATAACAATTTTTTTTAAACGAATAGTTGTTGATATACGTCTTCAATTTTAGTCACCAAAATTACCTTAATAGCATAATTTTTTGAGGTGATTTTATTGTATTTAGAAACCATAATTTTGCTAAACCCTAGTTTTTGAGCTTCCATAATTCGTTGATCTATCCGAGTTACGGGTCTTATTTCTCCAGTAAGACCAACCTCTCCAGCAAAGCAATAATCTTTGGCGATAACTTCATCTTCATTAGAAGATAAAATGGCAGCAACAACACTGAGGTCGATTGCTGGATCATCTACCGAAATTCCTCCAGCGATATTCAAAAAAACATCTTTGGCTCCTAATCTAAACCCAGCGCGTTTTTCTAAAACAGCCAAGATCATATTTAGTCTTTTCGTGTTATATCCTGTCGTTGAGCGTTGTGGGGTGCCATAAACAGCGGTACTTACAAGGGCTTGTACTTCTAACATCAATGGGCGCATCCCTTCTAACGTTGCACCGATTGCCGTACCACTTAACGATTCGTCTTTTTGTGAAATTAAAATTTCTGAAGGGTTTTCTACCTCTCGTAACCCATCGTGTTGCATTTCGTAAATGCCTAACTCTGCCGTTGAACCGAATCTGTTTTTTTGGGCTCTTAGTATCCGGTAGGTATGGTTGCTATCGCCTTCAAATTGTAACACAACATCAACCATATGCTCTAGTAGCTTTGGTCCAGCAATGGTTCCCTCTTTAGTGATGTGACCAATAAGCATTACTGGTGTAGCAGTTTCTTTGGCATATTTGATCAATTCTGCTGTGGTTTCTCTGATTTGAGAAATGGTACCGGGAGAGGCATCTATTCGATCGGTATACAGGGTTTGTATGGAATCAATCACAACCACTTCAGGCTGATTTTCTTCAATATTTTTAAACACATTTTGCGTTTTTGTTTCAGTCAATACAAAGCAATTTGTACTTTTTGTACTAAGACGCTCAGCGCGCATTTTAATTTGTGATTGACTCTCTTCTCCTGAAACGTACAGTACTTTTTTGTTTAATTGTAGAGCGACTTGTAGAAGCAAGGTTGATTTACCAATCCCTGGCTCTCCACCCAATAAGGTCATCGATCCTTTAACTAAACCTCCACCGAGAACCCGATTTAATTCGTTATTTTTTGTGTCAATTCGATCTTCCGCTTCAATAGCGATATCATTAATTCGAAGTGCTTTACTTGTTTTTTTTATGGGGCTGGACTGTTTCCAATCTCTTTTTTCTTCTTTTTGTATTATTTCTTCAACGATGGTATTCCATTCATTACAGGCGTTACATTTACCAATCCACTGGGCGTATTGAGTACCGCAATTTTGACAAAAAAAAGTTGTTTTTGTTTTGGCCATTGTTGAGTTTAGCTAGGGATAGTTGCTTTTTTGTAATTGAGTAACTCCATTTTTTTACCGTCAAATACGGCGTATGTATAATGCCCGATCCAGTCGCCGGTATTGATATAGGTGCTTCGTTCGTTTAACGCAATGGTCATTGGAAGATGACGATGTCCAAACACGAAATAATCAATATGTTCTTTTTGGAGTTTTTGTTTGCTGTATTGTACTAACCACTCATTGTCTTCCCCGAGAAAAACAACATCTTCGTCTCCTGAAATAAGTTTGTTTTTAGTGGATAAATATTGGGCAAAGCGCACTCCCCAGTCTGGATGAATCCATCGATAAAACCATTTAGCGATAGGATTTGTAAAAACTTTTTTCATGCGCTTATAGCCTTTGTCACCAGGACCTAAACCATCACCATGTCCCATTAAGATTCGATGTTGTCCAAGGGTAAAAATTTGCGGAGCACTAAAGACTGTTATGTTTAATTCTTTTTCAAAATAGTCTCGCATCCATAAATCGTGATTACCTATAAAAAAATAAATGGGAATTCCATGATCACTAAGTTCAGCAAGTTTTCCTAAAATTCTCACGAAGCCTTTAGGTACCACCGTTTTATATTCAAACCAAAAATCAAATAAATCACCTAATAATACAATAGCTCCTGCATCTTCTTTAATTTGATCTAGCCAACTAATAAAATGTTTTTCTCGTATCAAACTTACCTCGTGATTTGGAATCCCAAAGTGTTGGTCCGAAGCCACGTATAATTTTTGATTTGGAGTGAGTTCTATAGTCATTGAATAACAAGAATTTTAGTTGCTATGTTTGATCAGAAGCAAACCATTCAGCATATGAATTATTAGTTTCGTATAATTTTAATGAATGTAAGGTAACAGATTTTGGTAAGTTTCGTTGAATTCGTTGCGCAAAATCAATAATCAAATTTTCACTAGTAGGTTGATAATTAACTAAAATTACCTTGGAAGAATGTGCTTCAATACTTTTTGCTAATGCTTTGTGTGGAGAATTGTTATTTAACACGGTAGCGTGATCAAAGAGATCGATGATTTCAGTGTTAACGATTCTTTTTAAGTCGCCAAAGTCAATGACCATACCGTTTTTGACGTGTGTAGCATCATTAATCGGCTCTCCAATTACAGTTACATATAATTGATAGCTGTGGCCGTGTATATTTTTGCATTTTCCGTCATATCCATAGAGTGCATGGGCGGTTTCAAAGTCAAAATGTTTGGTAACTCTTATTTTGCTCATCCTAATTAAATTACTTTAAGTGCTTTACCAACCTTTGTAAATGCAGCTATTGCTTTGTCTAAATGCGCTTTTGTGTGTGCAGCAGATAACTGAACCCTAATACGCGCTTTTCCTTTTGGTACTACAGGATAGAAAAACCCAATTACATAAATTCCTTCTTTTAACAATTCGTTTGCCATATCTTGTGAAAGTTTTGCATCATATAACATGACAGGTACAATGGCTGCATCTGCACCAACAAGATCAAATCCTGCAGCTTCCATTCCGCTTCTAAAATAGTGGGTGTTTTCTTCTAATTTATCACGCAAACTTGTATCATTTGAGAGTAAATCAAATACTTTTAAGGAAGCCCCTACAATCGCAGGCGCTAATGAATTAGAAAAGAGGTAGGGTCTAGAACGTTGTCTTAATAATTCTATAATTTCTTTTTTGGCCGTAGTATAACCTCCCATTGCACCTCCTAGCGCTTTACCTAGTGTGCCTGTCACAATATCAACGCGATCCAAAACGTTTTTGAGCTCTAAAGTTCCTCGACCAGTTGCACCAATAAAGCCAGCGGCATGGCATTCGTCTACCATTACCAATGCATCGTATTTATCTGCTAAATCACAAATTTTGTCAAGGTCAGCAACAATTCCATCCATAGAAAAAACACCATCTGTAACAATAATTTTGAATCGTGCTCCTGCAGCATTTGCCTCTTGTAAACGAGCCTCAAGTTCAGCCATATTGTTATTTTCATAACGATACCTCGCTGCTTTACACAAACGAACCCCGTCAATTATTGAAGCGTGATTTAACGAGTCAGAAATGATTGCATCCTCTTTACCCAACAAAGGTTCAAAGACACCTCCGTTTGCATCAAAAGCGGCCGCATATAAGATGGTATCTTCAAAGCCATAAAACTCAGCGATTTTAGCTTCTAATTCCTTGTGAATGTCTTGTGTTCCGCAGATAAACCGTACCGAAGACATCCCGTAGCCATGGGTGTCCATAGCATCTTTGGCTGCTTGTATTACTTCTGGATGATTGGATAGCCCTAAATAGTTGTTCGCGCAGAAATTAATTACTTCTTCTCCCGTTGAAATTTTAATTACGGCATCTTGTGATGAGGTAATAATCCGCTCAGATTTATAAAGTCCAGCTTCTTTGATTTCGTCGATTTCTCTTTGTAAGTGTTGTTTGATATTTCCGTACATATGTAAATTATATTGTCAGTTGACAAAGGTAACTGAATTATAAATATTCTTTTAAAGAATCGTCAAAAAACAGTTCAACTATTTATGGCCCATGGGGTATTACGATTGACTTTGGTAGATCCAATTTTTATTAGTGAAATTTTCAAAGCCATAAAAATCTGTTTATTTTTACACATAAGGCAAACAGTTTAATTCTGTTCTTACTATATTTGTCACCCTGAAATTGTAGGTCTTCATGTTGAAAAATAGTTTTGCTATCTTTTTATTTTTAGTGTTTGCTAACTTTATTGTTACGCCGACCATTGTTTCTATGGTAGATACGAGTGCCGATATTTCTATGGTCTTTAATGTAAATGAAGAAGAGCATAAACAAAATGAATTGGAAAAGGATGAAATGGTGAAATTATTTCACGTTGCTAGTTCAGCTATTTTTTTACCTAAAGTAGCGGGTACATTAAATGATTCTTTTCAAGATATGTACACTACATGTTCGTTGAAACAACTCTTACCCCCTCCAGAACATTCTTAATTTTTTATTAGGATCAAATCTAATAAGGCGATTTGAAATTTTTCTTAGCGAGATAGATCAACGGTGATTGGCTATGGCTAGGACTATTGTATATAATTTTAAAACATAAAAAAGTAAGAATGAAAGCACATACTAGAGAAACTCAATCTACCATGACCCCAGAAAAAGCATTGGCTTATTTAAAAGAGGGCAATGTTAGATTTCAAAATAATTTAAAGGCGAATAGGAATTTATTAGAGCAGGTAAACGATACAAGCGAAGGGCAATTTCCTTTTGCAACGATTTTGAGTTGTATAGACTCAAGAGTATCTGCTGAATTGATTTTTGATCAAGGACTTGGTGATATTTTTAGCGTACGAATTGCGGGAAATTTTATAAATGAAGATATCTTAGGGAGTATGGAATTTGCCTGTAAATTAGCAGGGACAAAACTTATCGTGATATTAGGCCATACAAGTTGTGGGGCTATTAAGGGAGCGTGTGACGATGCGAAAATGGGGAATTTAACTAAATTGATTTCGAAAATTAAACCCGCTGTTGCACAAGTAGAGGAACCTAAAGATCAGTCAAAACGAAATTCAACCAATCTAGAATTTGTAGATTCAGTTGCGAAAAAAAACGTGTATATCTCATTAGAAAAGACGCGAAAGGATAGCCCAGTATTGGCAGAGATGGAGAAAAAAGGTGAAATTTTACTTATTGGAGCGATGTACGACGTAAACACCGGTGTTGTTACTTTTTTTGACTAAAACTTAACTTAATTAAAAATTCATAAGCTTTTGTGTGCTCTTTTTTAATATAGAGTTTACAGGGTATAATTGATAAAAAGAATACTATGAAGAACTTATTTTCAAATTTTAAAGGGGACTTTTTTGGCGGTATGACGGCTGGAATAGTTGCTTTGCCTCTGGCGCTTGCCTTTGGGGTTTCTTCGGGCTTAGGTCCAAGCGCCGGGTTATATGGGGCCATATTCATCAGTTTTTTTGCTGCATTATTTGGGGGTACCAATACACAAATTTCGGGGCCAACAGCCCCTATGACAGCGGTGAGTATGGTTGTGATAGCTGGGATATTGGGAGCCAATGATGGAAATATTGAAAAAGCCCTGCCAATTATTTTAACCATATTTTTATTGGCTGGGTTGATGCAAATTGTTCTTGGCATGCTCAGTTTGGGAAAATATATTAAATACATACCCTATCCCGTAGTTTCTGGGTTTATGACTGCTATTGGCCTTATTATTTTAATTACACAAATCTTACCAGCATTAGGGTATTATCCTAAAGAAGATATGGAGTATGTGGAAAAATTTAAACCACGTGCTGAAGAAATCATGTTACACACGATTTTAAAAGAAGAAGCAGCTGAAGATGTCCTAGTTCTTGAAGACTTTAGGGAAACGATTAAAAGAGCCGATAACATTACGGCTGAAGATATTTTGAAAGAGTCTCAAACCTTAGCAAGTTCAGAGTCTTCGGGTGTTTTGGGAACCCTTAAAGTACTTCCTAGGGCCTTGAAGCAGATTAATTGGATTGAATTGATGCTGGCATTAGGGACAATTTTAATTGTTTATGGGTTTAAGCGTATAACGACCAAAGTCCCAAGTGCATTAGTGGCTTTAATTGTGATTTCGGGAATTGCATATGGGTTTCAATTAGACTATCGACCCATTGAAAAAATACCCAGCGGAATTCCAATCCCAAATTGGGAAATATTTTCTGGCTTTAATTTAAGTGCGTTATCTCCCTATCTTTTTACCGCTTTAACACTTGCCCTTTTGGGAGCAATTGATTCATTATTGACCAGTGTTGTGGCTGATAATATGACTAAAACCAAACACAAGCCAAATAAAGAGCTAGTTGGACAAGGTATAGGAAATAGCATTGGTGCCATATTTGGCGGCTTACCTGGAGCGGGTGCAACGATCAGAACTGTTGTAAATATTAATGCCGGAGGAAGAACGAAATTGTCTGGAATGATTGCTGGACTTATTTTATTAATCATTTTATTAGGTCTTGGACCTGTAGCTTCTAAAATACCTGCCGCTGTTTTAGCTGGAATTTTAATAACGGTTGGGATTGGAGTAATGGATTACAAAGGATTAAAGGCTATTCCAAATTTACCTAGGGATTTAAAAATAGGTCCATTTAAAATGAGCGCAGAGGTGATGATTATGATTGTAGTAATGTTATTGTCTACCTTTTGGAATTTAGTGTATGCGGTAGGTATTGGACTCGTTATTGCGGCCTTGATGTTTATGAAAAAGATGGGGGATTTAACAGCAATACGATCTGATGTTAAGCCATTGCGAAAAGAAAAATATTGGGATGATGAGGTTACCATGCCTGAGCATTTAAAACAAAGTGTTTTTATAAAACATATTAAAGGTCCCTTATTCTTTGGTTCAACGAGTGATTTTCAACAATTGGCAAACCAAATTCCAGCAGAGGCTACTGCGGTGATTATTCGAATGGATAGGATGCAATATATTGATCAATCTGGATTATACGCATTAGAAGATGTCTTTGTGGAGTTGATAAATTCTAAAAAAGCCGTATTTTTGGTAGATGTATTACCACAACCTAGGTATATGATGGAAAGAATAGATATTATTCCTGATTTAATTTCCGAAGCACATATTTTTGAAACGTTTAATGAATGTTTGAAGGCTCTTCGAGACAAGGAAGAATAGCTAATTGATATTAATTGATAAACACATGGCTAGAGACGAACAACTTAAATTAAAGTGGGAATTTTTAAGAAAACAGCTTTCTGCTCAATTCAGTGACGGAGAATCCTTAGATATAGATGCAATCATCTATTTAATTGGGGTGCAAGAATTAGGGCAAGGATATCGTTCGTTTAAAAAGGATGAAAAGGTGAATTTGATGCACATTGCCATTTGCCGTTTGTTAGAGCCATATGGTTATTACCGTTTTGATTATTTTGATGAGGATGGATGGCCACATTATAAAATCGTGGAAGATTTGCCTTTTTTAAAACCAGGCGAGCAAGCAGTGATGATGAAAGAAGCCATTGTTCATTATTTTGAACAGCGGGAATTAATTTAAATAGCTTCAAAGAATTTGCCAGGTGAAGGTCGAATCATGCCTTTCATTTCTAAATTAAACAAAATTGAAGCAATTTTATAAGTGGGCAATTTACAATAAAGACTAATTAAATCTAATTGTGTTTTGCCCTCTTTTAATAGGTATTGATAGACTTGCTTTTCACCTGGAGGAAGTTCGATAAATAATTCATGTTGAATATTTTGGCTTTCTGTATGTCTTTCCCAGTTTAAAATATATGCGATGTCTTTTGCTGAGGTTAGTACGGCAGCTCTGTTGGTTTTAATTAATTGATTACACCCTACACTGAAGGCATCTGTAACCCTTCCTGGAACCGCAAAAACATCGCGATGGTAACTGTTTGCTAAATCTGCAGTTATTAAGGATCCCCCTTTTTCCGCAGATTCAATAACAATCGTGGCTTGAGAAATGCCTGCTACGATTCTATTCCGTTTCACAAAATTCTCTCGCTCTGGGTTGGTACCAGACCAAAAATCGGTTAAAATTCCACCTTTAGCGAGCATTTGATCTGCAATGGGTTTGTGTGCCGCAGGATATATCCTATCCAATCCATGGGCAACTACCCCAATTGTACTCATATCGTGCTCCATCGCTAAGCGATGTGCATAAATATCTACACCATATGCAAGACCACTTACTATTAATGGATTGTAAGCTTTGAGATCCGTCATGAGATTTTTGAGGGTGGCCTTTCCGTAAGCCGTCATTTGGCGAGTTCCAACAATACTTAGGCTGCGCTGTATGTTGAAATTAATAGCCCCTTTATAAAAAAGTAACAAAGGTGCATCGGGGCAATTTTTTAGTCTTGGAGGGTAATTTGTATCTGAGATATGGCAATACGAAAGTTGGTTATCATTGATGTATTTTAATTCTCGTTCCGCATTTAGGAGATTGAATTTAGTAAAAATAGAGGACAAAAATTTGGGGCGAACGCCTGGAATAGTGGCTCGACAGTTATTTCGTTCGTGGAATACCTGTTTCGCAGTCCCAAAATGATCCAATAATTTTCGCGCAACTACTGGGCCAACTCCTTCAGAATTGGTAAGTGCCAATAGGTAAAGTAATTCTTCTTGTTCCACAGGTTTTTAAATTGAGCTTTTGAAATTACAAAACAATATTTGAATAAAATTGTATGAACAACCTATACATTGACAAAAGTTTTTTTTATTTTTGCTTCAATGAACCTCCCTAAGTACATAAGTGATTTACTCTACCGCTATGAGTGCGTGATAGTCCCTGGATTTGGGGGTTTTGTAATGAATACAAAACCTGCGATAATAAGCCCTTATTCAAAAACTTTTTATCCTCCACACAAATTAATAACCTTTAATAGTCACTTGGTTCACAATGACGGGTTGTTGGCAAATTATATTGCTTCTGTAGATCAAATCCCATATGATTCGGCTTTAAATTTTATAAATTTTGAGGTAAATGCATGGATTGAAACCTTGCGTAAAACTGATTTAACGCTTGAAGATATAGGTTTCTTTACTTTGGAGAAAGATAGTTTGATTTTTGAACCTCAAACCGAGGTAAATTACTTGACAGAAGCTTATGGGTTGAGCTCATTTGTGGCCCCAGAAATTAAGAGAGAAACGTATAAGAAAGAAGTAGAAGAGCTTGAGAAAAAGGTGCCAATTCTGGTGACTGAACGTTCCAGAAAATATCCGAATTACTTGAAATATGCCGCGATCTTTTTGGTGGGGCTATCCGTACTAGGGTATACGGCCGGTTCATTGTATAAAAAGCATCAACAAAAACAAGAAATAGCGACTTCACTAGAACGTCAACATCAAATTGAACAAAAAATTGAGAAGGCAACGTTTATTGTAACTGAAGCTTTGCCGTCCCTTATGGTGGATGCTACTTTAGAAAAAAAACCATATCACATTATTTTGGGCGCATTTAGATATCCAGAAAATGCAACTAAGCAAGTAAATTACCTCTTAGAAAAGGGGTATAATGCTCGAATTTTAGGCATAAATAAACATGGTTTGACGCAAGTTGCGATTAACAGTTATGAAAACTACCAAGATGCAGTTAACGATTTGATTGAAGTCCGAAATTCTGAAGATAAAGACGCTTGGTTGTTGACCCAAGATTTGTAAAAAAAACACTTCCTTTTCCCCGCATTTTTTTGCTGAGTTTTATTGAATGTTCAATATCTTTGCGCAAAAATTAATCTATGAAAACTCCAAAGGAATCTTTAACTGTTGTTACTGATATGGTATTGCCAGGCGATTCTAATCCCCTAAATAATTTGTTTGGAGGAGAACTATTGGCTAGGATGGATAGAGCATGTAGTATTGCTGCAAGAAGACATTCTAGTAGAATTGTGGTTACCGCATCTGTTAATCATGTAGCGTTTAATAAAGCTGTTCCTATTGGAAGTGTTTTGACTATAGAAGCTAAAGTTTCTAGAGCTTTTACTTCTTCGATGGAAGTTTATGCTGATGTTTGGATAGAAGATCGTGAAAGTGGCGAAAAGACAAAGGCAAATGAGGCTATTTATACTTTTGTTGCTGTAGATCGAACAGGAACTCCTGTTAAGGTGCCTGCTATAAAACCAGAAACTCCTTTAGAAATAGAAAGGTATGAAGGGGCTTTGAGACGAAAGCAACTGAGTTTAGTTTTATCTGGAAGAATGAAGCCGAGTGAGGCAAATGAATTAAAAGCATTGTTTTTAGAAAGTAATTAACGTTTACTAATCCATGGTTCAGGATCCTGTTTTATTGTTTTTTTAAAGACAGAGAAAGCCAAAATTGTTCTGCCGTTTGTTACATCCGTATGAATTATCCCTAAGTTTTGTTTTGTATCAACGATCTGATTTTCTTTAACAAAAACCTTGTCGAGATTTTTATACGCGGTAATGTAGTTTCCATGTTGTATCATAACCGTTTTTTGGCCTTGAGGTTGTTTCATAATTGCCATTACCTTACCTTTAAAAACACTTCGTGCATTGGTTTTTTCCTCTGTAGCGATTTGAATACCACTACTGGGAACGATAATACCCGCTAATGTTGGATGTTTTTGATTTCCAAATTTTCTGACAATTATTCCGCGCTCTGTTGGCCATGGTAATTTGCCTTTGTTGGCGACAAAAGAACTCTCTAATTTTTTATCTTCAGGCGTGAGTGCAAATCCTGATGCATTCGTGCGCTTATTCGTATTTGATTTTGCCATAGCGGCCGTAATAATACGCTGAATTTCACGATCAATTTTTCGATCTTCCGCTTGTTTCGCCTTAATTTGGGCTGTGAAGTATTTTTCTTTCGCGCGTACTTGATTCACGAGTTCTTGATGATATTTTTTTTCTCTATCAACGGAATCCTTCTCTTTTTGATAAAGCGACAATAAAGATCTTTTTTCATTTTCTTTAAGTCGTAATGAATCTGTTATATCAGTTAATCGATCGGCATTAATTTTTATTTCTTCACCTTGCTTTTTGTGATAATCTGCATATTGACGCAAATATTGCATTCGTTTATACGCTTGAGAAAAGTCTTTTGACGATAAAAGGAACATTATTCGACTTTGTTTTTTGGTGTTTTTATACATATGTACCACCATTTCAGCATATTCAGTTTTAAGCTCCTTTAAGCGGTCTTGGAGGACTGCCATTTCTTGTTCATTTGCAATAATATCCATCGATAACTCTTCAGCTTCATCATTAATGGCGTTTATTAATTGTGTACGGGTTGATATTTTTTTAGTAAGATCGTCTAAGGCGGATAGTAAAGAAGCTTGTTCTTTTTTATTTTTAAAAAGAACAACTTGAATTTCTTTAATCTCTTTTTGGAGCTTAATTCTTTTTTGTTCTAATTCTTTTTTTGTTAGTTGTTGGGCATGTGAAGGATTGCCTATAAAGTACAGAATAAATAAAAAGAATAAAAAGTTCAATTTCATAGGGCAAATCTATTTCTTTTTATCAAAACTTTAAACCAAAATATTATTTAAGTTCAAGTGGCTCATAATTTTTCGGAATCTCAAAAGGAAAACTCAGATTTTTATTGAATTCAACCGATTTATAATCAATATCAATGGTAGAGGTATTATATAGATCACTTGCCGCTATATAGATTTCCTTTGGGAAAATTGTAGTTCCAAAAGTACTGTAAACAGGATAATCAATAAGCAGTTTACGTGCCGCGTCGCGTTGTTGAATCTCTTGGCTTTTAATTTTAAAATTCAATGGATTAATAATAAAAAGAATATCATAGAGCGGATTTCCTTTTTGTGGAGTTAATACCAAGTCATTTTGACGTTTGTTGAGGTGATATTTATCTTTTTTGAGATCCAGAATCGCTTGGCCTATCAAAATATTTTGTACCTTTTCATAGTCTAAATCGGTTCCTAACCACTTACTTAATAATGTAAAATCTCCATCAAAATACGTTCTGTTTAGTTTTTCATAATAGGAAACTCTATTAGGAGTGATTAAAGCTTTTGCAAATCCAATTCCAAACTTACTTAAGCTTAACCAAATAGTTTTGTCTTTTTCCATTCTCAGAGACGCAGTAACCCCAGGAAGTGACGATTTACCCGTGTATTTTATTTTAAGCTTTGCATTGATCGTTTTTTTATCAAACGCTTTATCGTAGTGATTTTTAATGAGCTTTCTTGAGGACATGCTTTTGTTTTCAGAGGTTCTCGTAAGATCCTTTTTTGATTTACAGCTTCCTAAAGTTAATGAAAGGATTAGAATAAGGAGTATGTTACGCATTATCTTACAATTTTTTTTGTCTTAAAGCTATTGCCTTATTATAACTATTTGAAGCCTTAACATTTTGATTTAATCCTTTGTAACTCAAGCTCATGGCTTCGTAAAAGTCTGCCTCCAACGATGTGTTATCGATTAAATAGTCTAAGCCTAACTCAAGACTTAGTAATGCATTTTCATATTGTTTACTTTGATTTAATCCATTTCCTTGCATTAAATACACAAATGGTTGTGCTGGATAGAGCTCTAATGCATTTTTACTTTCTTCCAATAATTCCTTAATTTTTTTGTTTTCATATAATTTTAATAGATATTGACGTAGAATATTAAAGGATTTGTCGGTAGCATATTGAGTTCTCAGTTCTTCTAGGCTTAATTTTGTGAGGTCTTTATTCTGATTAACTTCCACTGGTTTTTCTATTTTCCCTTTCATCAATGCTTCCTTAAAAGGTATTAACCTAGACGCTAAAACGCCTTGTTTTTCAAGCGATAATAGTAAGGTTCTGGCGTTTTCGATTTGATTGTTTTTAATATATAAAATAACTAAGTCTAATTGTTTATCGGGGTTTTTATCTGCAATTTTTTTTTGAATTTCTAAGGCCTCAAGGTGCTTGTTTTGTTTGCTATAAATGTCGCGAAGTAAAAGCTGCACATACACATTCGTACTGTCAATTTTGAGCGCTTTTTTTGTATACCCTTCTGCCTCTGGATATTTTTCAAGTGAAAAATAATTTTTTCCAAATTCAAATAAAACAGGGAGTAGGTCTTTTTTAATAGATTGACAACTTTCTAATGCTGAAATAGCTTTGTCAAAATTTCCAATGGCCTTTTGCTGTAATGCAGTAAAAAAGAATTGTTCAAAATTCAAATTGCGTTGTTCTTCAAGCAATTCGTCTGCGTTTTTCATATCTATTAACGTACTGTCAATCACCTCATTTTGAGCTGATAGGTTGAAGGTGAGCAGGCTAAATACATATAGTAAACGCAGATGCATATTAAATTAATTTTGAATAGTCTCCAATACTCAAACTTGTAAATTTTCCATCAAATTCAACGTGATTTCCAATCATGGCATTTTTTAGAGATGCATTTTTTATCATTGTATTTGTCTGAATTAAAGAATCTGTTATTGTTGCATTCTCAACTACACATTTTGTGCCAAGAGATACATTTGGGCCGACTTTTGAATTTATTAATTTTACGTGTTCCCCAATATAACAAGGTTCAATAATTTCTGAATTGATTAATTCTACGGTTGAAGATACTAAACTTTGCCCTTCTTGATGCGCAAACTGGAGTACTTTTTTATTGGTTTCAACGGTGATTTCCTTATTGCCACAATCCATCCATTCATCTACTTGTCCAGGGACAAATTTCATCCCCTTTTGTTTCATGGTTTCAAGGGCGTTTGTCAGTTGAAATTCTCCTTTTTCTCTCAAATCATTGTCGAGTAAATATTGTATCTCTTCTCGTAATTTTTCAGCTTCTTTAAAATAATAGATGCCAATTATGGCTAAGTCAGAAATTTTAATTTCGGGTTTTTCAATAAAGTCTGTAATTATACCGTCAGTCACTTTTATAACCCCGTAGGCACTTGGATTGTCAACTTTTTTTACCCATATAGCACCATCAGCTTCTGCATCTAGGGTAAAATCAGCCTTAAACAACGTATCTGCAAATGCGACAACACAAGGGCCGCTGAGTGAGTCCTTAGCACATTGTATCGCATGCGCAGTTCCTAACGCTTCTTCTTGCACCACAACCACCGCCTTCGTTCCTAATTTTTCTGCAATTTCATGTAATTTTTCTTCCGTATTTTTGGGAAATGTTGGCCCAATAATAAATGCAATTTCTTCAATTTTTTGCTTTATTACTGATGAAATATCCTCGACTAAGTGTTGAACGATCGGTTTCCCCGCAATTAGGGTTAAGGGTTTAGGGATGGTCAGGGTATGCGGTCTAAGTCTAGAACCTATTCCTGCCATGGGGACGATAATTTTCATAGATTACTTAAAATTTTTAGGCAAATATACGTAATTGATTTCGTTATAATTGCTGTAAAAAGGCACCATCTCTAACGGTATAGTGGAATTTAATATTGTAGGTTTTGCATGTTTTTTCCCAAAGCATAACCTCTGTAGGGTAGTTTGATGCATCGGCAATAATTTGTTTGGGACGGATATCTTTAATTAATCGTTCTAAATTAACGGGAGGTGACTGGCTTAAAAGAATCGTATTATTTAATATGGAATCTCTAGGATAAGTGCCGTCATTATTTACTATGAGTAGTAGGTCATTGGTAAGTTGATAAACATTTTTTAAAGAATCAAGTCTTTGTAAATTGGCGTAATCGCCTATGGTGAACTCTTTAAGGGTTCTGTTAATATGGGGGGAATTGAAATCCGTAGTGTATGCATGGAGTTGGGAACCATGTTGAAATGCAATTAAGGATTGTTGATAGGTATTGAATATAATCAAACGACTTTCGGAGTTAAGGTATTTGGTATAGAGAAAGTTACCTTGAAAAATGCTGAGTGAAATTAAACTGAATAGCAACCAATTTGTTTTTTTTGTTTCGGTCCATTTTACTCCGGTTAAGATGATTAAATAGGCTGTTAACAATGCGAATAAATTAAATGAAATATGATCAAAAATGAAAAAATCTTGATGTCCAATCCAAGAAATAATGGCATTCATAGTGCTCATTAAAAAGGAGTATAAATTTACAATAAAGGCAGGTAAACTATTGAGTAAGGCTAATAGGATAATGCCTATGCCTGAGATTAGTAAAAATCCAATAAAGGGAATAAGCACTAAATTAGAGATAAAGAATAAACCAGGAAATTGATGAAAATAGTATAGGCTACAGGGTAGTACTCCTAGCTGTGCAGCCATTGAAACACTCACTAGTTGCCAAAAGTAGCTCAGTATTTTTTGTGGCGGCTTCCAAAGAGTTTCAATTTTTGGTTGGAGCCATACGATGAAAAATACGGCTGTATAACTTAATTGAAAACCAACATCAATTAAATAATGAGGATTAAAAAGTAATAAAAAAAAGAGCGATAAAATTAAAGATTGAAGTGTACTAATTCTTTTTTTATGAGACAAACTTAAGGCCAAGGCGCTGAACATGGTTGCTGCTCGAACAATCGAGGGTGACATTCCAACGAATAAGGCAAAAAGCCATATGCCAGATAGTACGAAGAGTTGTTTTATGGTTTTTCCGAATGGTAATTTTTGAATAGGGGCAAAAAGAAAATTAAGTAAGAGTAAGATGATACCAACATGCAGCCCAGAAACTGCCAATATATGAATAGCTCCTGCATTCTGATAATTTTTAATAAGTTCGGTTGATAAATCGTTTCGTTGACCAAGAAGAAGCGCATTAATAATGGCTAATTCATCTCCTTTAAATCCTTTTACTGCCAAACGTTGAATAATTTTTTTACGAAATTTTGCTATTTTGGGTAAAAGGTGGTGGGTATTACCAATTGTATTTACCTCTTTATGTGTTAGTAATATTTGATGATAAATGCCTTTTTTATGGAGGAAGGCCTGGTAGTTAAATTGGTGAGGATTACTAGGAGGTTTGATTTTAATCAACGGGGTGTAAACCCTAAGTTGGGAGCCTATTCCTATTTTTAATTCCGTAGAGTCTTTTAGAATCCTGACCTGTATTTGTCCCGTTGCGGTATGGTTATTTATTGATTTTATTTCGGCTATATATTCACTGTATTCATCCCTGTTTTTGTTTTCTTCTGTAAGTGTGAGGACGAGATTGTTTTCGGCTTTAATAAAATGATTATAGTGTTTTGGATTTAGGGTTGGATTACTGAGATTTGTTCTAACATAGCCAATACCACCAAAGATTATAAGCATACTAAGCATGATAAGCGGAGGGTGGTTAGGAAGTTTCGGCTTTAGTAAAATAAAGGCCAATGTTGTAAGTACAAGGCCAGACAAAATGGATATGTTTAGGTTGAATCCACTAGGAAAAATGGTCGCTAAAACAATTCCTAGAACGAGTGATAAAGCCAGTTGAAATGGGATGTATTTTGGTAGATACATAATGTGGTATTGATTCTAACTCACCTAATTTACCATTTATTCTAAAAACCTCACCGTTTGTAAAGAAAAGTGCTACTTTAGTTAATTTGGTTAAAATTGTAAGCTTTTGTCTTGTACTTTTGGGAAGGTAATTGTATAAAATACACCCAATTATACTTAAATTACTATAAGAAAGAAAAATTTAGAGTTATTTAATTTAAAAACCTCAGTCAACTCAATAGCTGAGGTTTTTTCTTGCCCATTTCTAAAATTTTATACTTTTGCGTCTAACTTATTTTGCCGAAGTTTGTGGGCGCTTAGCGTGATGTATGTCAACTCAATCAAGGATTTCTTTTTCGTATATTAATAAATTAGCTCTACCGGCTTTAATCGCAGGAATTGCCGAACCCTTATTGTCAATTACAGATACCGCAATTGTTGGGAATGTTACTATTAACGCAACAGAATCATTAGCAGCAGTTGGATTGGCGGGGTCATTTTTATCAGCATTATTTTGGATTTTAGCTCAAACAAGATCAGCCATTTCTGCAATTGTTGCAGAATATTTTGGCGCAGGAAAAATTAATGAAATTGAGCGTCTTCCTGCTCAAATTATATTGATTAATGTAGGGTTTAGCCTTTTTTTAGTTGTAATTACATTGCTTTTCGTTGGCGCTATATTTACCCTGTATAATGCGGAAGGGTTGGTGTTTAAGTATGCCGTAAGTTATTACCAAATTAGAGCTATTGGGTTGCCTTTTACCATTTTTACATTTTCGGTATTTGGGGTGTTCCGTGGTTTGCAAAATACGTATTACCCAATGGTAATAAGTATCTCAGGGATGTTACTGAACATTGGTTTAGACTATATCTTGGTATACGGAATTGAAGGGTATATTCCTGCTTATCATATTGAAGGTGCTGCATATGCAAGTATTATTTCGCAAATTGTAATGGCCTTAATGGCGTTGAATTTATTATTGAAGAAAACTCCTTTTCGATTGAAGTTGGATACTAAATTTCATCCGGAAATTAATAGACTTTTGATATTGAGTTTTAATTTGTTTATAAGAGCAGCTGCGTTAAACATTGCAATATATTTTGCAAATGCCTACGCAACAAGTTATGGTACAAATTATATCGCCGCACAAACGATTGCCTTTCAAATATGGTTGTTTTTTGCTTTTTTTATCGATGGATATGCTAGTGTAGGAAATATTGTTTCTGGAAGATTAAAAGGAGCTGGCGATTTTATCAATCTGCATAAAATGAGTGCTGATTTAAGTAAGTATGCTATTATAATTGCAGTCTTTTTAGCAGGAATTTGCTTTGTTTTTTACAAACCTATTGGAGAAATGTTTACTGACAAACCCGCTGTATTAAGGCTGTTTAATTCTATTTTTTGGATGGTTTTAATCATGCAGCCTTTAAATGCATTAGCCTTTGTTTATGACGGACTCTTTAAAGGGTTAGCAGAGGCGGCTTCGTTAAGAAACACCCTGTTAATTGCTACTTTTTTAGGGTTTGTACCTGCGTTACTAATTGGCGATTTTTTTGGCTTAAAACTCTTTGCAATTTGGATTGCGTTTACTGTTTGGATGTTGTTGAGATTTGGAATTTTGGCAATGCTTTTTCAGCAAAAATATCCGAAACCAGTAAAGTAAATCTATGCAAAAGACGGATGTTGTATGGAATTCATGATTATACCGATTGGACAGTTAAAAAAATAGGCTTGTTCAATTTAAGTAGGGTTGATTATTAAGCTTGCCGTTTTATCACTCGCACCTTTACCACCCAATTTCTGCTCTAATTCAAAATACGATTCAAAAACAGCCGATCTTTCTTCACCTTCCAGAATTTTTTCAAGTTCTTTAGCTAGATTTTTTGGAGTAAACTGTCCTTGAATTAATTCGGTTACAGCAGGTCGATCTAAAATTAAGTTAACCAATGAAATATACTTAATTTTGACTAGCCGTTTACCGATATGATAGGAAATAGGATTTCCTTTATAGCAAACCACTTCAGGTACTTTAAATAAAGCGGTCTCTAAAGTGGCTGTTCCTGATGTTACCAAAGCGGCATAAGAAACAGAAAGTAAATCATACGTTTTGTTGGCTATAAATTTAACATTGGTGTTTTTAATAAATGTGTGATAAAAAGAATATTCTTGACTTGGTGCCCCTGCTATGATAAATTGGTATTGTGGGAATTTCGGAACCACGGTTAGCATAACCGAAAGCATTTTTTTGATTTCTTGTTTTCTGCTACCAGGTAATAGGGCAATGATAGGTTTATTAGAGAGTTTATGCGTTTTTTTAAACTCCGCTTCACTAATTTGCGCTCTAGTGTTAATTGCATCTAATAATGGGTGTCCGACAAAATGAACAGGAAATGCGTGTATGGTCTCATAAAAATCTTTTTCAAAAGGTAAGATTACATACATGTGATCAACATCTCGTTTTATTTTACGAATCCTATTTTCTTTCCAAGCCCAAAGTTGGGGTGAGATATAATAATGTACTGGAATATTGTTTTTTTTAGCAAATTCAGCAATACGTAGATTAAAGCCAGGATAGTCAACTAAGATCAATACATCAGGTTGATGTGAAATTAAATCTTGTTTACAAAATTTTATATTACGCATAATGGTACGGAGGTTTGCAATAACCTCCATAAACCCCATAAAAGCTAATTCTTTATAGTGTTTTACACAAGTTCCACCTTCGGCTTGCATTAAATCACCTCCCCAAAATCTAAAAGTAGCTTGTGCATCTTTTTTTTTCAACGCCTTCATAAGGTTTGAAGCGTGTAAATCTCCAGAAGCTTCTCCAGCAATAATATAATAGTTCACAAGAATCGTATTTGTGGAGTAAACTCCGTTATATAAATTGTGTAATTAAAATTAAGAAGGCAATTAATAGGGTTGCTAATAAGACTCCTCGTGCTTTCATATCTTGTCTTTTTTTAAGAAAAACAAAAAATGCAACTAAGTTCGGAATTGCCGAGATGCTCAGCACCATTCCATACAAGCTTTTGGCTTTCATTACCGCCAAGGCATCCTTAAATGTCCCGCTTAATGCGTATTCAACGTAAAAGTAAAATCCCATCGCGGTGGCAAGAATTCCTACCATAAAACCAATTATAATATCTTTTTTCATCTATAAATTCCAAGTGTTTAATTTTTGAATAAAATGGTGTGCGGTCATGTCAAATTGTGTGGGTACTACAGAAATAAATCCATTTTCAAGGGCCCAAATATCCGTATCTTGTCCCTTGTCTAAATTGACAAATTTTCCTGTTAACCAATAATAATCTTCCCCTTGCGGACTTACTCTTTTATCAAAATCTTCCTTCCAATTTCCCAGGGCTTGTCTACAGACTTTTACGCCCTTAATTTCTTCGGATTTGAGATTTGGAATATTGACATTTAAAACGACTCCTTCAGGTAAGGAATTCGTAAGAACACTTTCTACAATAGTCTTGACATAGGTCTTAGAGGCTTCAAAATTAGCATCCCAGTTATAGTCCAAAAGTGAAAACCCAATAGCCGGAACGCCTTCTATTCCTGCCTCAACGGCTGCACTCATGGTTCCAGAATAGATAACGTTGATTGAAGAATTGGCACCGTGATTTATTCCAGAAACACATAAATCCGGTTTCTTATTTAAAATTTCATTCACAGCCATTTTCACACAATCGGCGGGAGTTCCTGAGCAACTATATTCTAATTGCGGTCCATCATCTATAGTGACCGGATTGCAACGCAGCGTTGTATTGACTGTAATAGCATGTCCCATACCGCTTTGAGGGTTGTCAGGTGCAACAACTACAACATCGCCAATTCCATTCATCACTTCAATCAATGTTCTAATACCAGGTGCTGTAATGCCGTCATCGTTGGTAACTAAAATTAAGGGTTTTTTATTCATTATTTAATATATGGTTGATATACAAAACTACTATTTTTTTACGTTAAGAATGATGTGAAGGCTTTAACTATTTATTAAGAACTATTTACGTATAAATTAGCGAAATTTGTTAAACCGTTTTTAACTGTAATGAACAGGATTTTTTTAGACTAAGAAGAGGGCTGTGAGCTGTTTACATCAAGTCTTGTTGAAACTTTTATGTTACCTAATGATTGTGAAAGTTGGATGGGATAATGGATGTGGAAGTAAGTTGCGAATAGGAAATTCCTTTCAAGCTAAAGATGAAAATTGTACTTAATTGTTAAAAATTCGGTGAAAACCTCGAAGTATTAAAGGGACTTGCAGAGAATTATTCAAATTTTTAAGAGGTTGTAAAAACCAATAGTAAGGGTTCTTTTGTGAAAAAAAAGTGACTTTTTTGTCCAGATTAGGAATTCTAAAGCCTGTTGAATTGATTAAAAAGGCTTAAGAATTGAAAAATAAAAGCAGACAAATATTGAGTTAACGGATCTTGGAATTTATAAAAAAGAAGTTAAATCCAAGGAGAATAGAATAAATGGCACTATTTTAGTAGCATCATTGTAGAACAGAAATGAAAAAAACGATAAATTTTATGAAAACAAACTATAAAATTATTCTACCAATAATTTTATTGGCAGGGGTATTATTGAGCTTTAATATTAAGCAAAGGTCGAATGATCCAGAAAAAGACAAAGTCCTTTTAGGGTTGATTAGATATGCGCTTACTCAAGGTCATTATCAACCCCATCAAATTGACGACGAGTTTTCAGAGTCAGTGTTTACTAAATTTATTAATGGATTAGACCCTACAAAACGATTCTTCACGCAGGAGGATCTTGCGGAATTGTCAGTGTATAAAAATCTTATTGATGATCAAATTAAAAAGGAAGACTTAACTTTTTACAAAGCGGTTTTGGCAAAATACCATCAACGTGTTCAAGAGTCTAAAGGGTTTTATAAAGAAATTTTGAAACATCCATTTGATTATACTCAAGACGAAACTTATAACATAGATTACGAGAATAAAGAGGCTCCCGTTGACGATGTTGATTTAATTGTAAATTGGAAAAAGCAGTTGAAATTAGCAGCGATGTCTAGGTTATATGACAAAATTGAGGCTGAAAAGTACAAGAAAGAACAGGATGATTCTTATGTAATGACTTCGTTCGAAGAGTTGGAAAGACAGGCTAGAGAAGAGACGGAGAAAAATATGGAAGATTTTTATATCGCAGAAGCGGATTTAAATGATGAAGATTGGTTTTCAGTTTATATCAATAGTATATCCGAAGAGTTTGATCCTCATACCTCTTATTTTTCTCCAAATGATAAAAAGAAATTTGACATTGACATGGCTGGAAAGCTTGAAGGGATTGGGGCGAAGTTGCAGAAGAAAGGAAATTATACACGGGTTGCTGAATTGATTTCAGGGGGACCTGCATGGAAAGCGGGTGAACTTGAGGTTGGAGATCTGATTTTAAAAGTTGCTCAAGGGGATGAAGAACCTACAGATATTGTTGGGATGCGATTAGATGATGCCATCGAATACATAAAAGGAGAAAAAGGAACACGGGTAAATCTTACCTTAAAAAAACTAGATGGTACGATAAAAACAATTTCAATTGTGAGAGATGTAGTTGAGATTGAAGAGACATTTGCTAAATCGAGTATCGTTGAAAAATTTAATAGAAAATTTGGGGTGATTGACTTACCGAGATTTTACATCAATTTTAATGAGCGGAACTTCAGAAATTCTGCGACGGATATGGCAAAGGAAGTTGAACGAATGAATAAGGAAAATGTAGAAGGTCTGATCATCGATTTACGAAACAATGGAGGAGGATCTTTGGATACAGCAATCGATATTGCGGGGTTATTTATTGAAGAAGGTCCAATTGTACAAGTGAAATACAAAGATGGTGATCCGAAGATTAAATCAGATAGAGACCCAAAAATTCATTGGGATAAACCTCTTGTTATTTTGGTGAATGAAATGTCCGCTTCAGCATCTGAAATTTTTGCAGCTGCTATGCAAGATTATAAAAGAGCGGTTATCATTGGATCTAAACAAACGTTTGGGAAAGGAACTGTACAAAGTGTGTTAAACCTTAATGATTACTATAAATATAAGAGTGATTTAGGGGCACTTAAAATGACAATTCAAAAATTCTATAGAGTAAATGGAGGGTCTACGCAATTACAAGGGGTTTTATCAGATGTGGCATTACCAACGCGCTATACGTATATGGATATCGGAGAACGTGATGAATTGAACCCGCTAAATTGGGATAAGATCCCGAGTGCACCTTATAAAAAATGGGATGGTTACGAGAATTTTGAAGAAGCTATAAATAATAGTAAAAAGCGAATTGCGCAAAATGAACAATTTTTATTAATTGATAAGAATGCGAAATGGTTAAAAGAAGGACAGGAGGATAATCTTGTTAGCTTAAATCTTAAAGAATTCGAGTCAGAAATTGACAAAAGGGAACGCGAAAATAAACAGTTTCAAAGCTTATATGATTATTCAAATAAATTAACGTTTACCTCTCCATCGTATGAATTACCTTTATTGGCCAAAGATTCAGTATTGGCTAAAAGTAGAGAGATTTGGCATAAGAATTTGTCAAAAGATGTTTATGTAGATGAGGCTTTAAATGTATTAGCAGATTTAAAAATTAAAAAGAAAACAAGGGTAGTAACTCATTAACGGTTAATACGAACTGTTTTAAAGGCCTCGAAAGTTAAATTTCGAGGCTTTTTTTTGACAAAAACTAGATTTGAATTCTATATCTTTACATCGTTTTGATTGATAAAATTGCCACATACTTAAGACAAGAATTTCCACATTTAAAAAGTCAAAAACTACTTATTGGTGCTTCTGGCGGATTAGATAGTACGGTTTTGGCATACCTCATGCATCGCCTAGGATATTCAATTAGTTTGGCGCATTGTAACTTTCAATTAAGAGGGGCAGAGGCAGCTGCTGATGAAGCCTTTGTTGAGGAATTTGCAAAGCGCTATGGTTTGCATTTTTATAAGATTGCTTTTGACACTAAAAAAGTGGCCGCTGATCTGAAAATTTCGATCCAGATGGCTGCTCGACAATTACGCTATGATTGGTTTAATGAACTCCGATTAAAACATGGTTTTGATTGCATTTTAACAGCGCACCATGCCGATGACAATCTAGAGACGTTTATGATTAATTTATTAAGAGGGACGGGCTTAGATGGGCTTACAGGAATACCCACTAGTCAAGGGTATTTGCGGAGGCCATTGTTGCCTTTTTCTAGAAAAGATCTTGAAAAGTTTGCCCGTACTGAAGGCATTTCTTGGCGTGAAGATCAAAGTAATAAAGAAACCAAATATTTGAGAAATAAATTGCGTCTCCAGGTAATTCCAATGTTAAAGAGTATTGAACCAACAATCTTGTCTAAAATTGAAAATACGAACACACATTTACATGACAGTCGTGCTATCATAGATAATGCTATCCAAGAGGTAAAAGAAAAGGTAATTCACACAGAAGGTCAAACAAGTTATATAAACTTAGATAAATTGGCAAAATATAAACCGATAAGAGCCTATTTATATGAGATGTTAAAGCCGTATGGTTTTACCGCATGGCGAGATATTGAAAAATTAATTGAGTCGCAGTCTGGTAAACAAATTTTTAGTAAGAGCCATGTATTGTTGAAAAACCGAGATGTTCTTTGCCTTAGTCCTTTAGAAAACTCAGAGATAAAAACGTATAAGTTAACCGTGGGAGAGCCATTGGTTACGAATGATTTTACCATAGAAGTAATGGAGTCAGCAGTATGTGTTCCTTCAGACTCAAAAAGGATAGCGCTGGTGGATGCAGCTAAAATTAGCTTTCCGTTAGTACTTCGAAAATGGCAGCAAGGTGATTATTTTTATCCTTTAGGACTCGGAGGTAAAAAGAAACTAAGTAAATTTTTCAAAGACCAAAAATTTAGTTTACGTGAAAAAGAATCGGCATGGCTGCTTTGTGATACAAACAAGATTGTGTGGGTGATTAATCAGCGGTTAGATGAGCGTGTAGCAATCACAAACCAAACAAAATCTGCCTATAAAATAATTGTTCATCCACATTAAATGCATAATTTTAAAGGCACTTATAGAAATTAAAAAACGAACATTGTGAAAGACAATATTGCAGAGCGAATATCTTTGTTAAAAGATAAATTTGACTCGATTGATCAGAGCTTGGAAACTCATTTAGATGGACTTCTTTATAGCAAACCAATTACCTATTGGGATTATATCCAAACGGATGCGCTTCTTAGCCTACAAATTCAACGCACCCAGTTACCCGATGAGATGATATTTATTATGTATCATCAAATTAATGAGTTGTTATTTAAAATGATTTTGTGGGAAATTGAACAAGTGGCGAATAATGAATCTTTAAGTACTGCTTTTTTTGTGGATCGATTGGGGAGAATTAGTCGATATTTTGACATGCTCTCATCGTCGTTTACCATTATGGGAGATGGAATGGAAAAAGCACAATACATGAAATTTCGGGATACGTTGACGCCAGCTAGTGGATTTCAAAGTGCGCAATATCGTCTGATAGAATTTGCTTCAACGGAACTTATTAATTTAATTGATTTTAGGTTTCGAGCAGATATAAATAGAAATACTCCACTAGAACACGCATTTGAATATTTGTATTGGCAAGCGGCAGGAAAAGATTATAAAACAGGTAAAAAATCCTTCTTATTACAAGAATTTGAACGTCGTTATAAGAAAGAATTTTTAGATGCGATGAAAGTCTACCAAAAAGTGAATCTTTGGTCAAAGTTTAAAACATTACCCAAAACTGATCAAGAGGATTTAAATTTAATCAATGCAATGCGAGAACTCGATCACAATATCAATGTGCGTTGGGTGATGGCTCATTACAATGCGGCCGCAAAATATATTGGTTCATCAAATGAAGAAGCCACAGGAGGTAGTGACTGGAGAAGATATATGCATCCGAAATATCAAAAACGGATCTTTTTTCCTGAGTTATGGACTGCAGATGAATTAAAAAATTGGGGAATTACCAACTTAACTTCTTGCGAAATTCTTACCCGGTAAGTTCCCGTTAGTCCCCAGTACACTATTTTGGAATGATAATTGTATTTTTTTTTAAAATTGAGTTTATGAGATGCTTTTTATTTATTCTTTTCTTAGTTGTAACAGGTAGTTTATCGGCACAAACAGCTTATAAAAAAGGGGAAGTGTTAAAGTATAAAATAAGTTATAGTAATTTCTTAAGTGCAGGAAATGCTACCTTGGAAGTGAAAGAAACGTACCATAACGGAGAGTTAGCACATCATATTATTGGTAGAGGAGAGACTACAGGAGTAATCGGATGGTTTTTTAAAGTAAAAGATAAATACCAGTCATATATTGATAAAAAGAGTCTTTTACCATATCGTTTTATTCGACAAATTAATGAGGGCGGACATACGAAGGATAAGGAAATATTGTTTGATCAAACGAATAGAACGGCGTTGGTGAAAAATCATAAAAAAAAGACAGAAGAAACCTATACAACAAATCCCGAAGTACAGGATATGATTTCAACGCTTTATTATTTAAGAAATTATGACATAAGTAAAATGAAGGATGGGGATGAAATTTCTTTAACCATGTTTTTTGATCAAACCAATTATAATTTTAAACTGCGCTTATTAGGCAGGGAAATAATAAAAACCAAGTTTGGGAAAGTTAAAGCAGTAAAATTTAGGCCCATAGTACAAGCTGGAAGAGTTTTTAAGGAGGAAGAAAGTCTTACCGTTTGGGTAAGTGATGATAAAAACAAGATTCCCTTAAAAATTAAGGCAAGTTTGGCTGTAGGATCAATGAATGGGGATTTGGATGGTTATAAGGGGTTGGCAAATCCCTTTCCTATAATATTTTAAGTTAAAAACTTTAGGGGTAAACACTAAAATAGTAGATTTGTGTCTTTAATTTAAATTCACGCTATTTACGTTTTGAAATACTTTAGTTTTCTTTTACTATTTTGTTGTCTAGTTTCTTGTAAAAATGAGATTGAAAATGCGGATGAGGCAATCTTGCTTTCAGCAAAAGCTTCTGAATCATCCAAGCTATTTGGGTTTGACTTAGATGATTATGTGGTTATTCAAGATACCATCCGTTCTGGGGATAGTTTTGGCGAAATTCTATACAAGAATCATGTCGAATATCCCGAAGTATATTCAATTGTAGAAGCTATAAAAGACACGTTTAACGTACGGATGTTAAAGGTGGGAAAACCCTATACGATTTTAGCTTCTAAGGATAGTTTAAAGAAAGCTCAAGTTTTTATTTACCACCCGAATAAAATTGAATATACCGTGGTAAATTTTAAGGATTCTATTAGCGCTAATTCATATCGAAAGGAAATTAAAACAGTTATTAAAAAGGCTTCAGGTAGGATTACTGAAGAGTTACCTTCTCTTTCAGAAGTCATGGAGAGTAAAGGATTGAATTATATGTTGGTACTTAACATGGCAGATATCTATGCTTGGACCGTTGATTTTTTTCATTTACAACGTGGTGATAGTTTTAAAGTTATTTACGAAGAACAGTATGTAGATGATACAGTGCGCGTTGGAATTGGGAAAATTAAATCAGCTTATTTTGAACATAAAAATACGCCATTTTATGCCTTTAATTATGTGACTGACTCTACGAAGAATATCTCAGATTATTACGATGAGACAGCGAATAGTCTTCGACGACAATTTTTAAAAGCGCCGTTGAAATATGGGCGGATTTCTTCACGCTATAATTTAAAACGTTTTATTAGATATTACGGAAAGGTAAAAGCGCATCGCGGTACTGATTTTGCTGCAGCCATTGGAACTCCTATTATGAGTACCGCAAATGGAACTGTTATTGAATCGCGTTACCGAGGTGGGAATGGGAATTATGTAAAAATAAAACATAATTCTGTGTATTCGACACAGTATTTGCACATGAAAAAACGGAATGTGAAGGTGGGAGATTATGTAAAACAAGGAGATGTAATTGGTTGGGTTGGGATGACTGGAAATACCTCAGGCCCTCATGTTTGTTATCGCTTTTGGAAAAATGGAGTGCAAGTAGATCCATTAAAAGAAAAACTTCCTTCAGCTGAGCCAATAAAACCAGAATTAAAAGAAGCTTACTTAAACTTTATTTCAGCTGCTAAACAAGAATTAGACGGTATTAATACTCCTTAAAATATTATTGCCTATGTCATTATCTACACAGAATCCAACACAAACGAAGGCTTGGCAAACATTGAAAGCATTGTTTGAATCTAAAAGTGGCTTTCATATGCGTAACTTGTTTTTAGATGATGAACAACGTGAAGAGAAATATACGCTTCGCTGTGAGGATATGACCGTAAATTTTTCGAAAAACCGAATCAGTGATGAGGTAAAAAAGGGATTGGTTTCGTTGGTTGAAGAGCTCGATCTAAAATCAGGGATTGATCAGATGTTTAAAGGCGAACCGATTAATGTTACAGAAGAGCGTGCAGTATTACATACAGCGTTGAGAAATCGCTCCTCAACGCCGATCTTTGTTGATGGGGTGAATATAATGCCTGAAATTGAGAGAACTTTAGCGAAAATGAAAACTTTTTCGGAAGAAGTCATTACAGGAACATTCAGGGGGTTTACGGGGGAAAAAATTACAGATGTTGTAAATATTGGTATTGGTGGTTCAGATTTAGGGCCTCGTATGGTTGTTGACGCATTAAAATTTTATGCAAATCACTTAAAAATTCATTTTGTTTCTAATGTAGATGGAGATCATATCATGGAAGTATTGAAGGATCTCAATCCTGAAACTACCTTGTTTTTGATCGTTTCGAAATCTTTTAATACCCAAGAAACTCTTAGCAATGCAGAAACAATTAAAAGGTGGTTTTTGAAAGATGCAACCGAAGAAGATATTCAGCATAATTTTGTTGCGGTTTCTGCCAATTTAGAAAAAGCCGCTTCGTTTGGGATTGCGGCAAAAAATGTTTTTCCAATGTGGAATTGGGTAGGTGGTCGTTATTCGCTTTGGAGTGCAGTGGGGCTTTCCATTTCATTGGCCATAGGATTTGATAAATTTGAAGAGTTATTAGACGGTGCCAATCTAATGGATCAACATTTTCAGGAAAAAGAATATGCAGAGAATATACCAGTAATGATGGCTTTGGTAAGTGTGTGGAATACGAATTTTTATCAAGCTGATACCGAGGTTGTTGTTCCGTATTCACAATATTTAACTCAGTTTGTTCCGTTTTTACAGCAATTATCGATGGAAAGTAATGGAAAATCAGTGGATAGAGCAGGGAATCCTATTAACTATCAAACTGGAGCAATTATTTGGGGAAATACAGGGACAAATGCACAACATGCTTTTATGCAATTAGTGCATCAAGGTACGCGATTTATTCCTGTTGACTTTATCGGATTTCACCATTCTTTGTATGGAAACCAACAGCATCATGAGATGTTGATGGCGAATTTTTATGCACAAGCGGAAGCCCTTTATTTAGGGAAGTCTGAAGCAGAGGCTCATCTCGATTTAAAAACAAAGGGTCTTGCAGATAAAATTCCAACCTTGTTGCCGTTTAAAGTTTTTGAAGGAAATAAGCCTTCAAATTCGGTTATATTTGATCGCTTAAGTCCAAAAAGCTTAGGTATGTTAATTGCCTTCTATGAGCACAAAACATTTGTCCAAGGTTTTATTTGGAATATTTTTAGTTTTGATCAGTTTGGTGTTGAATTAGGTAAGGAAATGGCGCATAAATCTTTGACAAAATCATAAAAAATTTGGGTATAATACGCTTCTTTTTTTAATTCAATTAGTGGTTCTCTATTTTACCTTGCGTTCTCAGTTATTCTGACAAATTACATAGATGCTGCTAATTTGATATTCTTTGTTCATGAAGCTTCTAATTAATGATATAGTTATTTTTAATAGCAACTATTGGTTGCTAAGTGGTGGTGATTTGGAAGAAAACTATAGGAATAAATACTTATATTTGTGAAGACTTGATTCGTCAACATTGAATCGATTCAGGCGTATAATCTAACTTAACGTATCATGATGAAAATTGTGCACTCTTATTGGGCTTATTTAGTCCTTTTAATTTTAGTTTTAGCCGTAGTTAACGCGCTAATTGGAATGTCAAAAAAGAAACCTTTTGCAGAGAAAGATTTGCGAATTTCGCTTTTTGCATTGATTGTTACTCACATTCAGTTATTAATTGGATTAGGGTGGTACTTTATGTCACCATGGTATAAATCGATGAAAGAAATTGGAGTAGATACGAGCAATAGATTATTAGCCATTGAGCACCCTCTCATGATGTTAGTTGGGATAATTTTTATTACGATTGGTTGGACTAAACACAAGAAGCAAACTACGGATGCAGGAAAATTTAAAAGCCTTGCAATTTTTTATGGAATTGGATTATTGCTGATATTGGCTAGAATTCCTTGGCAACAATGGCCAATTTTCTCTTAGTACGTATAAATTTAGGTACGTTTTATAAAATCAACCTAAAATTGTCGCGATCATTGAGAAAATTAAATCGGGTTCTCGCTTCTATTAATGGAGATTTATCTAAGGTTATAACGGTTTCAGTTTCTCGATCATTGCAACTCGTTAATTGAGCTCCTAGTGGGTCATAGACTGCTGAATGTCCAACATATTCGTGTTCATTCTGATCAGTTCCCACACGATTCACACCAATGCTATACGACATATTTTCGATGGCTCTTGCAGCAAGTAATGTATCCCATGCGTGGATACGCGGCTTTGGCCAGTTTGCTACATAAATCAAAACATCATACAGCATCGTGTTTCTAGACCAAACAGGAAACCGTAAATCATAGCATATCAAAGGAAAAATACGCCAACCTTTATATTCAATAATTTCTTGATTAGTTCCAGCGGTATAGGCTATATGTTCGCCGGCAAAGGTGAAGGTATGCCGCTTGTCGTAATGGCGTATATGTCCGTCAGGGGTGACAAAAAGGAGTCGATTAAAAAATTGATTGTTCTCTTCTATCACCAAGCTACCTGTGATGGCGATGTTTTTTTGCTTAGCTAAGGCGAGCATCCACTTGATGGTATCCCCAGTCATAGTTTCAGCAACTCGTTCAGGATTCATTGTAAACCCTGTGTTAAACATCTCTGGTAAAATAATGATGTCTACGTTTGTTAAGCGGTCTATCTTTTCTGTAAACGCTATACGATTATACGTCGCATTTTCCCAAATTAAATTTGATTGTATTAATCCAATAGTTAGGGTTTCTTCCATTGTACTATTTGACTTTTTTTCGGGCTTTGCTAATTTTTTCACGAAGCTTTTTAAGCTTATTCATCCATTTTATTTCATCTTGCGGTGATAAAGCACCATTCGCTTTAAGTTTGTTGTATCTAGAAGTTTCCTTTTCTAATTTCTTTTCACTTTTCGCAAGATTATTAATGGCTTTTTCTTGTTTTCTTTGTTTCTTTTCAGCCTTTTTTTGTTCTTTTTCTGCTTTTTTCTGCTTTTTTTCTGCTTTTTTGGCTTCTTTTGCCGCTTTTTCTAAGGCGATGGTTTTAGCTAATTGCGATTTTATATTTTGTCGTTCTTCTGAACTTAAGGATTCAGTAACATCTTCTTTCCCTAAAAAAATCTTTTCTCCTTTAACTTTATATTCCTTTCCTTGAACCAGAATTTTTTGCGCTTTTACTCCCATACTTACCACCATGGCAAGCATGAATACTATATATTTTAGATTTTTCATACAACAAGTGTTTAAATTAAGTTTAGAGTTTTTATGTAATGTATTTAGTGTATTACAAAGTTACGCAAAAAGTAAATGCATTCTGCTATTTGTACACTTGCGTATCAGCAGTGTGATTTTCAAGCTGTTAAGTCATTTTTATCTTAGATGACCTGGTTAATTTCTATCTGTTGATTGTTAAAAAGGAATCGATCGCCTGCTTTTTTCTCTGCCAAAACTTTTCCTAAAGGCGTGTTAATGGATATACAAAATATGGTGTTTGGCGTTTTTTTACAGAGTCCAGCTGATATCGCGATAAAATACGATGCTTGATTCGTTATAACGAACGAACCTATCCCTATTTTTTTATTCGTTTTTTCAAGTGATATTTTAGATAGTACAGATTGCATTTTTTGAGCTTCAGCCAATTGTATTCCTAGTCTTTCACGTTCAAGTTGAAGATGTGCTCTTCCAGTTTCATGTTTATCACCTGCACTACTTTTCGTTTCAGAACGTAAGGCTTCTTGGATCTGGCCAATGTGTTGATTGATGTTTAGGAGTCTTTTGTTAATAAAAGATTGGCAAAACTGGTACGCCTCTAACTTAGTTTCTATGGTGTTCATGATGTAATTGCCTATAAGGTTGAAATAATCGTTGCGGCCTTGTATAGGGTTTCTTCTTTTTTTGCGAAACAAAAGCGTAGTTGATATTGATCTAATCCATCTACATTGAATACGGATAAAGGAATTGCTGCTAATTTGTGTTCTATAATGAGTCGTTTGCAAAAATCAACATCGTTTTCTTGTGAAATGGCACTGTAGTCTACTATCTGGAAATAGGTGCCTTGAGAAGGAATTCCTGTAAATCGGGAGTTTTCAATAGCCTCAAGGAAGTAGTCTCTTTTTTGTTGATATAGGTTTGAAATGGATAAGTAATTTTCTTCGTTTTTTAAATAGCTAGTCAATGCGATTTGAATAGGATGATTAACAGAAAAAACATTGAACTGATGTACTTTTCTAAATTCTTCCATTAAACTCTGGGGGCCGGCACAATAGCCAACTTTCCATCCCGTATTGTGAAAAGTTTTACCAAACGAAGCAACGAGTAAACTATGAGATTTAAGTGTAGAAAATTTGCAAACACTCTCGTGTACTTGGTCGTCAAAAACAATATGTTCATATACTTCATCGCTTAAAACAATAATATTAGTATCCCGAATACAATTCTCTAAATTAATTAAATCGTGCTTACTCCAAATGGTTCCACATGGATTGTGTGGTGTGTTGATAACAATCATTTTCGTTTTAGGCGTGATTTTTGATTGAACTTCAGACCAATTGATTGCATACTTAGGTGCGGATAGTTGTATATTAACCGGAATTGCTCCACATAATTCAATTGCGGGTTGGTAACAATCATAAGCTGGATTAAAAAGAATAACTTCATCACCAGGTCTTACGAATGCGGTGATTGCGGTAAAAATAGCCTGTGTAGCACCTGCTGTGATGGTAATTTCAGTAGCTGGATTGTAATTAGCGTTGTATAGTTTTTTAATTTTTAATGCAAGTTGTTCGCGTAAACTGTAAATTCCAGGCATCGGAGCATATTGGTTATGCCCTTTTTTCATAGCTTCCGTGACTAAATTGATTAATTCAGGGTCTGATTCGAAATCGGGAAATCCCTGTGAGAGATTTAGTGCATTGTGTTGATGAGCTAATTGCCCCATTGTAGAAAAAATGGAGGTTGATATTCTTGGTAATTTAGAACGGTGCTTCATGCGTCTAAGATACAAAACAAAAAAATCTCAACAGAAGTGTTGAGATTTTTTTGTTTAAATGAAGAACGTAAGAATACGTGAAGAATAAGTTCTTTTATAAATTAGCTTTCATTAATTCTCGGTTCATTCGTGCTATATTTTCTAAAGAGATTCCTTTAGGACATTCCACTTCACAGGCACCTGTATTAGTACAATTTCCAAAACCTTCTAAATCCATTTGAGCTACCATGTTTTTCACACGATCGGTGGCTTCAATTTGACCTTGAGGTAAAAGAGCATATTGGGAAACTTTTGCTCCAACAAAGAGCATCGCTGAAGCGTTTTTACAACTAGCAACGCAAGCACCACAACCGATACAAGTAGCGGAATCCATAGCTTCATCTGCAGCGTGTTTAGAGATTGGGATAGCGTTTGCATCTTGGGTATTTCCTGAAGTATTTACTGAGATAAATCCTCCAGCTTGTTGTATTCTTTCAAAGGCAGAGCGATCAACCACCAAATCTTTAATTACTGGAAATGCTTTGGCTCTAAAAGGTTCAATGGTAATGGTATCACCGTCTTTAAATGAACGCATATGTAATTGACAGGTAGTTACACCGCGATCGGGACCATGCGCTTCTCCGTTGATATACATTGAACACATTCCGCAAATTCCTTCACGACAATCATGATCGAAGGCAATTGGTTCTTGGCCTTCATTAATCAGTTGTTCGTTTAAGACATCCATCATCTCTAAAAACGACATGTGTTCTGAAATATCGTTGACCTGATAAGAGACCATTTTGCCTTTAGATTTGGCATCTTTTTGTCTCCAGATTTTTAGTGTTAAATTCATTATCTATTTTTTAAATGCTCCTTAACGTTATTTTTATTATGTTTGAAGAGATAGGTTGCTACTTTATTTCATTTCAACGTGTATGGCTGAATTTTGAAATTCTTATTTATTAACTCCCTTCTTCACTATTACCTACGGTTTATTTGGTAGGGTATAACGGTTTCAATTAATGTAATAATATAATCGTGTTTTTTGAACACGGATTGGTATTATTTGTATGAACGTTGTTTCAATTCGATATTCTCGAATTTCAATTCTTCTTTATGTAAAACAGCATCTGCAGGTTCTCCTTTGTATTCCCATGCTGCTACAAAGGCAAAGTCTTTGTCATTTCGTTTTGCTTCACCTTTTTGTTCTCCCTCTAATTCTACAGATTCTTCCCTGAAATGGCCACCACATGATTCATTTCTCATTAAAGCGTCTTTTGCAAATAATTCACCTAATTCTAAGAAGTCAGCAACTCTTCCTGCTTTTTCTAATTCAGGATTCATTTCGTTAGCAGTACCAGGGACCTTCACATCTTTCCAAAATTCTTCACGGATCGCTTTAATTTCAGCCATTGCTTCTGTTAAACCTTTTGCATTTCTTGCCATTCCTACTTTATCCCACATAACTTTTCCAAGTCGTTTATGGAAATGATCAACCGAATGAGAACCATTATTATTTATGAAGAAATTAATTCGTTCCTTCACTTCTTTTTCGGCTTCATCAAACTCAGGGGTGTCGGTGGGGATTTTACCCGTACGAATGTCGTTTGATAAATAGTCTCCAATGGTATAAGGCAAGACAAAATACCCATCGGCTAGCCCTTGCATAAGTGCAGAAGCACCGAGTCTATTTGCTCCGTGATCTGAGAAGTTTGCTTCTCCAATACAGTAGAGTCCAGGAACTGTGGTCATTAAATTATAGTCTACCCACAGTCCGCCCATTGTATAGTGGGTTGCTGGATAAATCATCATCGGTGTTTTATAGGGATCTTGATCAACGATTTTTTCGTACATCTGAAAAAGATTTCCGTATTTTTCTTTGATAACGGCAGCACCTAATTCTGTGATTTTCGCTTTAGAAGGATTTTTTATGTTGTGAATTTTAGCTTGTTCATTTCCGTAACGCTCAATAGCTGATTTAAAATCTAAAAATACAGCTTCACCCGTAGCATTAACACCGTATCCAGCATCACAGCGTTCTTTTGCCGCTCTCGAGGCAACATCTCGAGGTACTAAATTTCCAAACGCAGGATATCTACGTTCTAGGTAATAATCACGATTTTCTTCAGGAATGTCAACGGGTTTTAATTTACCCTCGCGAATGGCCTTTACATCCTCTATGTTTTTTGGAACCCAAATTCGCCCATCATTACGTAAAGATTCTGACATCAAGGTTAATTTTGATTGATAATCTCCTGAACGAGGAATGCAAGTTGGGTGAATTTGTGTATAGCAAGGGTTTGCAAAATATGCTCCTTTTTTGTGAACTTTCCATGCAGCAGTTGCATTAGATCCCATGGCATTTGTTGATAAGAAATAAACATTACCATATCCACCTGATGCAATTACGACAGCATGTGCTGAATGTCTCTCAATTTCTCCGGTAACTAAATTTCGAGCAATAATACCTCTTGCTTTACCATCTATTTTAACAACGTCAAGCATTTCATGACGGTTGTGCATTTCAATTTTACCACGAGCAATTTGTCTATTCATTGCTGAATAAGCACCAAGGAGTAACTGTTGACCTGTTTGACCTTTTGCATAAAAGGTACGAGACACGAGTACACCACCAAAAGAACGATTGTCTAATAGCCCTCCGTAATCTCTTGCAAATGGCACACCTTGGGCAACACATTGATCAATAATATTGGCAGAAACTTCTGCTAAACGATAAACATTAGCTTCTCTTGATCGATAATCTCCACCTTTGACAGTGTCATAAAAAAGACGATAAATTGAATCACCATCACCTTGGTAATTTTTTGCTGCATTTATACCTCCTTGAGCAGCGATAGAGTGTGCTCTGCGTGGAGAATCTTGATAACAAAAGGCTTTAACATTATAGCCAAGTTCTGCCAAGGTTGCAGCAGCAGAACCACCAGCAAGTCCTGTACCCACAACAATGATATCTAGCGATCTTTTGTTTGCAGGGTTTACAAGATTGATACTGTTTTTATAATTCGTCCATTTATCTTTGATAGGACCTTGAGGTATTTTGGAATTTAAAGACATATGGGTTATATTAATGATTAAAATAATGGAATAAAGCAATGAAAATAAATCCTAATGGTATGATGATGGCATAGGCTTTTCCAAAAGCTTGTAATTTTGCTCTTCGCATAGAGCCGGCTCCCATCGATTGAAAAGTCGATGCAAATCCATGTAAAAGGTGTAAGGCTAAAAATACAAAGGCAACTACGTACGCTCCAACTCGTATAGGATTTTCAAATTTGTGTTGCAATTCTTCAAAATACCGAAAATTACCGTCAGGCAATAGTCCAGATACATCACCTTGAATGTATTTGGTGTTAATTTCAGGAATCCAAAAATCGATAAAGTGCAAAACAATAAAGGCAAGTATTGCTAATCCACTCCAGATCATATTTCTACTCATCCATGTGGTATTTGCACTTCCGTTGTTTTTGGCATAGGAAATAGTTCGTGCATTGCGATTTCTAATTTCCAGCATGAAGCCCATCACAAAGTGAAAAACAACGCCAAAGATTAGCACAGGTTGCAATAGAAATTGAACGAAAAAGTTTGTTCCCATAAAATGTGAGACATCATTGAATCTATCAGCACTAAAGACAGAAAGAATATTGATGGCAAAATGTTGTAAAAGAAAGATCATTAGGAATATAGCTGATAAGGCCATGGCCACTTTCCTTCCAATTGAAGATTTGAATAATCCGCTCATTATGATTTAATTTATTGGTAGACAAATGTACCATTTAGTTTTAGCTCTCAAAAACGGAATGTAATTTTTTTTATTATTTAGAATGTTTAAAAAAAATAATCTTCGTGAGAATTATTGGGGTACAGTAAAATGACTATTATGTTTTTTGTATTAGACAATTGAGCTATTAATCGGAAATAAATTTATTAACTTTAAGGATAATTTAGTTTTTTCGACTAATGTTGAAATAGGAGTAATATGTATACAAAAAGCATTCGATTTAAAAACAAACAAGGGCTATTCCTCGATGGAAATATCGATTTTCCTATAGATAAAAAGCCCCTAGGTTTTGCACTTTTTGCCCACTTTTTTACGGGGAATAAAAATTTTACAGCAGTACGAAATATTTCTAGAGCCTTGACGGCAAATAGGATTGCAGTTATGCGCTTTGATTTTATGGGATTGGGAAAGAGTGAAGGGAATTTCTCTGATTCTAATTTCTCTACCAATATTTCTGACCTAATTTCAGCCGCCGCTTATTTAAAAACGCATTACGATGCGCCTGAGCTTATTATTGGTCATTCGTTAGGGGGAGCCGCCGCTGTTTTTGCAGCTAAAGAAATTGATGAAGTCAAGGCTATTGTCACTATTGGTGCGCCAGCAAATCCCAATCATCTTATCCATCTTTTTGAAGAGCATCTTGCCAGTATTCAACAAGACGGGGAGGCAACTTTTGATATTTCGGGAAGATCATTTACAATTAAAAAACAATTTTTAGAAGACTTGGAGTCTAAAGATATGACTCAATTATTACAAGCATCTAGAAAACCCATATTGGTATTTCATTCTCCTCAAGATCGGATTGTTGAGATAGCAAATGCTAAACATATTTATAATGCGGCACATCATCCTAAAAGCTTCATTTCATTAGATGGAGCAAATCATTTATTGACAAATAAAAAAGATTCATTTTATGTTGGTTCTGTGATTGCCAGCTGGGTGAATAGATACGTAGTTTTAGAAGAAGAGTCAGATTTACAAACGGAAAAACAAACTGTGGTGCGGATTGGTAAAACAAAGTACCGAACAGAAGTTGTTGCACGAAATCACACGATCATTGCGGATGAACCTAAAAAGTTTGGAGGAAAGGATGCGGGTTTATCTCCATATGAATTGCTTTTAGCGAGCTTAGGATCTTGTACTGCTATGACACTGCGTATGTATGCTGACCGTAAAGGTTGGCCGCTTGATGAGGTTTTGGTTCATTTGGAACACTTTAAACAGCATGCAATTGATTGTCAGACCTGTGAGGATGATCAAATGGCAAAAATTGATAGTTTTGAACGAACTATTGAGCTTAAGGGGGCACTAACTAAAGAACAACAAGATAAACTGTTAGCCATTGCCAATCGCTGTCCTGTGCATAGAACGCTTGAAAATAAAATAGAAATTACCACAATTTTATTATAGAATGGTACATTGCGATCCAGAATAAGTAGATAATTAATGGGTAAGAACGAGAAATATAGTATTTATCTATTGTGTTGGCCGAATTCTCATTGAGCCAGAAGGAACAAGGTTGTTTTTGGTGTAAATTAAAAGCTAGTTTAAAATAGATTGAAGCTGGTATACGTGAGAAAACAGCAGCAGAAAATAATAAAATGTACAGAACATGAAGTTCGAAGGAAGCTTTAAAAATAAACCCTTAGAAATTCGGGGACAACGGGTTGAAGTTGGAGAACACAAATTGATTAAAGTAGAAATTGATCGGTTGCCAACAGGTACGGCTATAGAAATCCCCATTTACGTATACAATGGGATAGAAGACGGACCAACCATATTAATTCAAGCGGGATTACATGGAGATGAAGTAAATGGGGTAGAAACAATTCGAGAATTATTACGTGGTAACTATTTTAAGATAAAGCGAGGCTGTATCATTGTGGTGCCTTTATTAAATGTTTTTGGATTTTTACATTTTTCACGGGAAGCTTTTGGTAAAGATGTGAATCGCAGTTTTCCTGGTTCAAAAACAGGATCGTTGGCGAGTAGAATTGCCTATTTTGAAATGAAAGAAATAGTAGAGCATATTGATTTTGGAATTGATATGCATACGGGTGGAGCGCAACGGCATAACTTTCCGCAAGTGCGTTATACACCTGGTTCTTCTGCAGGAAAACACTTGGCGACTATTTTTAATGCTCCTTTTCAGTTTAGTTCTAATTTAATTGCTAAATCTTTTCGAAAAGAAGCGCATAAAAACGGAGTGCCTATAATTGTATATGAGGCTGGAGAGGCACTTAGAATTGATAAGTTGTCTGTACAAATTGGCATAAATGGGGTGTTGAATATTTTAGAATATTTCGGGATGATTGATCCAAGGGGTGCGCTACCTAAAAAACATGAAACGGTTGAATTGATTAAAAATAGATGGATTCGAGCCAAAACAGCGGGTATGCTAGGTGTAGTTGTAGAAAATGGACAAAAAGTAGAAAAAGGACAATTGCTGGGGTATATTACGGATACGTATGGAGCTTCAACGTTAAAAATAGTAGCCCCAACTAATGGTTATATCATTGCGGTAAACAACTTTCCAATGGTCAGTACTGGAGAGGCAATTTTTCATTTCGGGTTTTAACAAAAAAATAATTGTAATTTTGTTTAGAAAATCCTAGATAAAATTTGATGGCAGAAAAAACCAACCATGTACTTGACTCCTCGAAATGGGTAGAGATGTATGCTGATTTTCTATATAACTACGCAATAACAAGAGTTGATAATAGTGAATTGGCAAAAGATCTTGTGCAAGAGACCTTTTTCTCTGGACTTAAAGCTGCTAAAAATTTTAAAGGACTCGCTTCTGAACGAACTTGGCTGGTGTCTATATTAAAAAGAAAAATTATCGATCAATACCGAAAGATGAATTCGACGAAAGGCAAGGCTGAGGTTAGTGTAAATTTTTATGAGGATGGTCCCAAAAAAGGACGTTGGATAGAAGAAATGGTCCCGCAACATTGGGGAAATGAAGCAGAAAATCAGATAGAGAATGAAGAATTAAAAGGCACCCTAGAAGGTTGTATAGAAAAATTACCCCAGAAGTATAAAACGGTTTTTTTATTGAAGAATGTAGAAATGTATGAAACTGAAGAAATTTGTAATGAGCTGGGAATAACTGCGTCTAACCTTTGGGTGATAATTCATAGAGCTAGGCACCAATTGCGAAAATGTTTGGAAGATAATTGGTTTGCCAAATAAGTTATAGTATGAGCAAGAAAATTATAATAAATTGCGAAGAGGCAACAACCCTTTGTTGTAAAAATCAACATAAAGAAGCTAGTTTTTACGATAAGATTAGGTTGGGATTTCATGTGTTTTTATGCAAGCGTTGTCGGGAATTTTCAAAGCAAAACACCTTATTAACTAAAATTTTTGGATTGCATTTAAAGAAGTGTGAAGAGCATCACTTAAGTGATGTTGAGAAGCGTGAACTTCAAAAGAAAATCAAAGAATTTGATAAATAGCCTATGGAATTTATCTCAGAAGAGTTATCGGCCTATATCAATCAGCACAGTGAAGAAGAGCCCTCGTTATTAGCTGAATTATCGCGTGAAACTTGGCAAAAAGTGTTAGCTCCGAGAATGCTCAGTGGGCATTTTCAAGGTAGAGTTTTAGCGCTGTTGTCGAAATTAGTCCGTCCTAATTCAATTTTAGAAATAGGAACATATACGGGGTATGCTACGCTTTGTTTGGCAGAAGGCTTGCGTAAAGATGGTCAAATTCATACGATTGATCGAAATGAGGAGCTGGGTTATTTGCAACAAAAATATTTTAATAAATCTGAGTATAGTGCTCAAATCAAATCGTATACTGGAAACGCACTTACCGTTATTCCTCAGTTAAAAGGAACATTTGATTTAGTGTTTATTGATGCGGATAAGAAAAATTACATTAATTATTTTAACCTTATTATTGATCGAATGAATCCAGGAGGGATCATATTATCTGACAATGTATTGTGGAGTGGAAAAGTATTAGAAGCTGTAGATTCAAAAGATATAGATACACAGGTTTTAAAAGAATACAATAGACTTCTTAAAGAGGACCCTCGAATAGAAACAATTCTCTTACCTATCAGAGACGGTTTAACGGTTAGTAGAGTACGCGATTAAACATCAACTATCGGCAGGGGGAGTCTGTAATGTATCCAAATTTTGACCATCCTTAAACTTGGATAAAAAGTATAGGCTGAGCTTATAAAAAAGAACACCAATTAACAGTCCATTCATGGCACCTACGGTAATGTCTAAAGGAAAATGGACTCCTACATAAATCCTACTCAATGAAAATAGAATTGGCCAGATTAAGAAAAAGTAGGTATACTTATAATGTTTCCGTAAACTTAAAATGATAAATGTGGTTGCCGCAAATGAGGTACAGGCATGTCCAGAAACAAAACTATAGCTGCGTGGTCTCTTCAATATTCGAATAACGGTATTTATGGTAGGATCGTTATTGGGACGTAGACGCTGAAAACTGTCTTTTAAAAAATTGACATATTGATCTGAAAAAGTTACCAAAGCTGCTGTAACTAATAATAGGATTACTCCTTTTTTCCAACCGTATGCTTTAAATATTAAAATAAAAAAGAATAGAAATAAAGGAGTCCACATAAACTGATTGGTAATACCCAACCAAATTTGATCCCAATTTTCAGTGCCAAAAGCGTTGAGGTAAACAAACAGTTCTTTGTCTTTCGTAATTATATAATCTAAAAAATCCAATTATAAGTTTCGTTTGATAGAGCCTGTTACTTCATCTATATTTTTTTTAATCCCTTGAATACTTTCTTCAATATCTTGCGTAAGGCTCGTATCAATGCCTTGTTTCTCTGCGGTTTCTTGAATTTCTCTTTTTATGTCGTTGGTTGCATCCTTAATTTGGCGCATACCTTTTCCTAAGCCTCTAGCAATTGTAGGAATCTTATCGGCTCCAAAAAGCATTAAGACAATAACTAAGACTACAAAAATTTCACCGCCACTAATAAATGAAAAATACATACATTGAAATTGTATGTAAAGATAGAAAATAGATTTTATACAGTGTGTAATTGGGTTGTAATTTATTTTGGAAAAATTTGATTTTTTTTAGGGTGTAGCATGTGAATTGAATGACCATATTGTGTGATGTTCAACCTTTTAAACGGGGATTAATTTCTTCTGAATTTATATTATTTTCAGGTTTAAAAATGAGTAAAAAAATAGGAGCTTATATTTAGTAATTTGATTTTTAGATCAATGTTGAGAGACGTGGTAAATAGACTATTTATTTGCCAGGTAAATGCTGATGGACATTGTTATTTGAATTGATAAATTGGTGCATACTTTGTCAATTTAAGTTTGTTTTTTACCCGGATTGAAATACTTAAGGGATCCGTAAAGGATATGTAAAACCCCAAATCCAAGTATCCAAAATAGTATACCATTTTTAAAAGATGCCATTGCAATAATCCCTAAAAGAATTTCTAAAAGCCCTAAAATTCGCGCGTTTTTTGAATTGTATTTACTCGCATTTATGAGTCCCATTCCATAAAAAATCAACATTGACGGAACGATAATACCGTAATAACCTCTGTAGGTTAAAAGCAGTATAAAAATAGCTCCAGTGATAATAGGAATAAAGAGTGCGCTAAAAAACGGTTTAGAAGCAGGAGACCAAACGAGTTCGTTATTTTTTTTAGCCTTTCGTTTAGTGAGTATGGTTGTAGTACCTATGGTTAGTATGGCAACAATACCTCCAACCCCTATTAAAATAATTTCTAGGATCCCTAACGGTAGCATATCTCCAAAGCTACCGTATCCTTGCCCATACCCTTTGAGCAAATTATAAGCGATGATTCCTCCAACAATAGCATAGATACCCGCTAAAATTCCTGAAAGACCTCGAAGTGACCACAATCGTGTACAGGGTTTTTCAGCGTAAGTTTTTTTAGAAATAGTGTTTATATTATCTGTTTGATCCATGGTGTATGTGCGTTGATTAACAAAGGTACGCTAATAAATTAATTTTCAATCCGTTTGGATGAGGTGCTCTCTTTTAGGTGGGTGTCTGTGTTTTGTAAGAAGAAAGATGTAGGAATGATTGGAGTGCTAAAGGGTATTTTTAAGTAATGGCAAAAAGTGTGTGAAAAAAAGGTTGTTAAGGTAAAGTTATAAGGGGTCGTTTAATAAGAGGTAGGTAGATGAATACTTATTGTTTAACATTTGCTCTAAAAGTTAATATGACATTTTGCGATGCTACAATATAGAGAACGGAGTTGGTTTCTCTTGGGAAGGGAATTTCAAAGCTGCAGGTTTTGCCTTGGTAAACTCGGTTAATTTCTTGGCTAAATTTATCGCCATTGTACGCGTAAAAAAGTCTCAAATCTTTAGGAACATTTTCAAGTCTAAATTGAATTTTCTCATTAGGTTTAGTGATGAGTTTGCCTTTTAAAGGGGCTGATAAGGTCATTCCATAATCAAAAAAATGGGGGGGAAAATAGCGGCAAATTAAAAAAGGCTTCTTGATCTCGAGGTGTTTGAACTAGTTGCCATTTTTTTTCATATGGAAGGTGTGATAACCCAAAAATTTTGGGATCAGTCAAGAAGAAAAAATCATTAAATCTTTTTTGCCAAGTATTGCCTCGTGTGGAACCAGCACTCCATGTAACATCCAGTAATTTCCATTCTCCATCAATTTTTACTGCATTCCAGGCGTGATCGCCAATAGCTCTTTGCAAGGCAATATCTCGAAAATCAGTTTTTGAATATCCAGTAATCACGGCGCTTTCAATTGCTAGCAAACTACAGACTTTATGAAAGGTTTGAGCATATCCTTCACAAACTGCTTTTTTTGATAATAAAGTATTTGAAATAATGCGGTCATTTAATTGCGCGATTTTTTCTTGTTTATCTCGTTCTGAGCTGTATTGAAAATTTTGCACTTTGGTTCCTCTTAAATATTCATCCATATCATACGCTACGTTTGAACTTAACCAAAAATAAATGGCACGTATTTTTTCGAGATTACTGGTAAAATCAGTTTTTATTTGGTTTGCTAAACCTTCAGGTGTTTCATAGCGAATAGGATAGGTACTTACTTTTTTATCAACCGCATTAAAATTTTGTGCATTTATTTGATTGAGAAAAAGAAATGAAATTAATAGAAATACACCTTGTTTCATATTATAATTCTCACATATATTATGCCAATTCAGTTATAAATTTAATGAATTTACGGCTTTTCTAAGGACCACTAAATTTGTCAATAAATTTTCTAAATAGGCTAAGTCTAGCATATTGGCGCCGTCTGATTTTGCATTTGCAGGATCAAAATGCGTTTCTAAAAAGAGGCCGTCTACTCCAGTAGCAATACCAGCACGTGCGATGGTCTCAATCATCTCAGGCCGTCCACCAGTTACTCCAGAACTTTGATTGGGTTGCTGAAGTGAATGGGTAACGTCTAAAACGGTGGTGCCAAATGCCTTCATAGTAGGAATTCCTCTAAAATCAACCACCATATCTTGATATCCAAACATGGTTCCTCGATCGGTAATCATTACTAAGTCGTTGCCACTATCAGTTACTTTTTTTACCGCATGTTGCATACTTTCAGGGCTCATAAATTGCCCTTTTTTAAGGTTGACTACTTTGCCTGTTTTTGCAGCTGCAACAACGAGGTCGGTTTGTCTGACTAAAAAAGCGGGAATTTGTAACACATCTACATACTGAGCTGCCATTTCTGCATCGTTGACATCGTGAATATCGGTAACGGTTGGTATATCAAAGGTTTTACTTACTTTTTGTAGAATTTTAAGCGCTTTTTCATCTCCAATCCCAGTAAAACTGTCTACTCTTGATCGATTGGCTTTTTTAAAACTTCCTTTAAAGACATAGGGAATACCTAGTTTATCTGTAATCTGTACTACTTTTTCTGCAATGCGAAGTGCCATGTCTTCACTTTCAATGGCACAGGGTCCTGCGAGGAGGAAAAAATTGTCAGTGTGGGTGTTTTTTATTTTTGGGATACGGGTTAAATCCATAATTTTTTAGGTTGTCAAACTTCTAAATAAACTTTCTAAATCTTGATTCTTTTGTGATGATTTCAATAATTTAATGCCTTGTTCCTGTGCGAAATCAAACACATTTGGTCGCATATCTTCGGTGGTGTTGAAGGATAATTGCCAAGTATTTTCTGATAAATGGAGGCATTTACTAAGATGAGGTAATTTTTTAAGCTGCGCTTCGGAGACAGAAACATTAAACTCAACTTCTAGCAATTGATGTTGGCCTTTTTTAAGGGTTTGTAGATTTTGATCGGTAACGATGCGTCCTTTGTTAATGATAATTACGCGATCGCAAATGGCCTCTACTTCTTGCATAATATGCGTTGAAAATAAAACGGTTTTGGTCTTGCCAATAGATTTAATAAGTGATCTAATTTCGACCAATTGATTAGGGTCTAAACCTGTAGTAGGCTCATCTAAAATGAGTACCTCAGGATCGTGCAATAATGCGGCGGCAAGCCCAACTCGTTGACGATACCCTTTTGATAATTGCTTGATTTTTTTGTGCGCCTCTCTGTTTAAACCCACTTGGGTAATTACTTCTTCAATACGCTTTTTTCCTACGTTGTGAATCGATGCGTTAAAATGTAAGTATTCTTTTACGTATAAATCTAAATACAGTGGATTGTGTTCAGGTAAATAACCAACAGAGGCCTTAACTTTCATCGATTCCGTTTCAACATTATAGCCGTTTACGTGAACCACTCCCTCACTTTGCTTGATAAAATTTGTGATAATTTTCATCAAGGTTGATTTTCCAGCACCATTTGGACCGAGAAATCCAACAATTTCTCCAGAGGCAATTTTAAAGGATATATTATTTAAAGCCTTTTGTTCTCCGTAATACTTTGAAATTTCTACGACTTCTATAGACATGGATGTTTACTTGTTAATCATGACAAAAATAGCGATATTTTATCAAGAAAGGCGTTTTTTGTTGAATAGCTTATCTCTGTTGTAAAGTTCATAAAATAATTGGTCAGTACGGTTGTCTTTTTACATACGTTTGTTTTCATGCGTATTTTATTAAAAAAATAGAAGGAGTGAATTTGAATGAAGATTTATCGTACGATACTTCACGGGTTTTGTACAGAGGATTGTTGGTCTTTATAATTTTTTATTTACTTATCTTCAAAATATATTTGTTTATTTAAATTTTAATTTTAGATTTGTCCCCTAAATTAAACAAATGACCATTTTTTCTACTTGGCAAGCTTTCTTTTACTTCTTTTATTTTAAGATGAAGCGAGGCTTTGTGGGTAGAATATAACATATATTCAAAACTTAAAACTATAAAGCCTCGAATTTTTCGAGGCTTTTTTTATTGTATGAAAATAGCTATTCAAGGTGTCTTAGGATCATTTCATCATCAGGTTGCAGATCAATTTTTTGGAAAGTCTGAGCTGGTTCCCTGTTTATCGTTTGTTGAAATTCCAGAATTATTAATTCAAGGAAAGGTTGACGCAGGAGTCATGGCCATAGAAAACTCTTTAGTGGGATCTATTTTGCCAAATTACGCACTTATCGATGAATTTAATTTAACAATTACAGGGGAGGTGCATTTACCAATACATCATCACTTAATGGCTTTGCCCGGGCAGCAACTATCCGATATTCGAGAGGTTTGGTCTCATCCAATGGCCTTGTTGCAATGTGGAAAATTTTTTCGAACTGTACCGCATATAAAATTGGTTGAAGCGATGGATACAGCTGCGGTAGCTGCCCAAATTAAAGCGGAAGATTTAACAGGAGTTGCTGCTATTGCCAGCAAACATGCTGCTGAAATATACGGATTAGATGTTTTAGCTTCGAATATACAAACAAGAGAAGAAAACTATACGCGATTTTTTGTAGTTCAAACGGAACAGAATACAATTTCTGTTGTAAAAAAGAACAAAGCATCGCTAAAAATTATTACGAAACACAAAACTGGAAGTTTAACAGAAGCACTCCTTGTATTTGCGAGAAAACAACTCAATTTATCTAAAATTCAATCTCTTCCAATTATCGATGAACCGTGGAATTATGCCTTTTTTGTGGATGTGATTTTTGAAAATATCGTTCCTTATCACGAAGCCATATCAGAAATTCAAGCCATGGGAAATCAAGTGAAAATTTTGGGAGAATATACACAAAGCCAACGCACGTATGATCGCTAATAGATTAAAGAAAGTAGAAGAATATTATTTTTCTAAAAAGTTAAGAGAAGTTCGGCAATTGATAGCCGAAGGGAAACCCATTATTAATATCGGTATTGGAAGTCCTGATTTAGAACCTCCTGTGACAGTGGTAGAAGCGCTGCAAAAGAGTTTGCAACAGGGGGATATTCACGGGTACCAAAGCTATCAGGGGCTTCCTGAATTAAGAGGAGCCATTGCGACTTTTTATAAACAGCATTATAACGTAACACTTGATCCAAATAATGAAATATTGCCATTAATGGGATCAAAAGAGGGGATAATGCATATTTCAATGGCCTTTTTGAACCCAGGAGATCAGGTTTTAGTGCCTAATCCAGGGTATCCGACCTATCTAGCGGTAAGTAATATGGTTGAAGCAGATCCCATACGATATGCTTTAAAAGAAGAAAATAATTGGTTCCCTGATTTAGAATCCCTAGAACGCATTGATTTATCTAAGGTTAAATTGATGTGGGTAAATTATCCGCATATGCCTTCAGGACAAAAGGCTACCCGGGCTCAATTAGAAAAACTAATAGCATTTGCAAAAACACAAGGCATTCTTTTAGTGAATGACAATCCATATAGCATGATATTGACTGATGAGCCGATGAGTATTTTTCAAATTGAGGGCGCAAAGGAAGTGTGTTTAGAGCTAAATTCCTTGAGTAAGACTTTTAATATGGCTGGTTGGCGCGTTGGAATGGTGGTTGGAGCCCTAGCGTTAATTCAATCTGTTCTTCAAATTAAGAGCAATATGGATTCTGGGATGTTTTATGGGATTCAACAAGGTGCTATTGCAGCATTGAAAAGTTCAACAAGGTGGTTTGAAAACCTTAATCATATTTATTCCCAGCGTAGATCTGTAGTATGGAAAATTATGGATCGGCTTGGGGCTACCTATGATAAGAATGCGGTGGGATTATTTGTGTGGGCTAAATTACCTGAAGGACAAAAAGCGGAAGAAATAGCAGACGAGCTATTATATACATACAATGTGTTTTTAACGCCAGGAACTGTTTTCGGAAGTTTAGGGGAAGGGTATATTCGGATTTCTCTTTGTGTAGAAGAATCAGTGTTGTTAGAAGTGCTAAATCGATTAAATTAAAATGGAAAAAGTAGTAGTCATTGGATTGGGACTGATTGGTGGGTCGATGGCATTGTCCTTAAAGCAAAATCATTCTCGTAAAATTATTGGGATTGATTTAAATAGTGATCACGCACAACAAGCCATTAACTTAGGTATTGTTGATAAAATTGGAGAACTCACTACCGTGTCTGATGCAGCTATTGTAATTATTGCTGTTCCTGTAGATGCGATTCCAGATGTAGCAGTTGCTGTTCTAGATTTAATTGGAACGGAGACCCTCGTATTTGATGTAGGTTCTGTTAAAGAGCGCGTATGCGATCGAATTAAGGATCATCCTAAACGTGGGAATTTCGTAGCGGCACATCCGATTGCAGGAACTGAATATTCTGGGCCAGAAGCTGCTTTCATCGGGTTGTTTAAGAAGAAAAGAAATATGATTTGTGAGCCTGAAAAAACACATCCCAAACTATTGGAAAAAGCATGTGCTTTATTTGAAGAATTAGAAATGAAAACAGAAATGATGTGCCCTCTAGAGCACGATAAACACATTGCTTATGTTTCCCATCTTTCACATATAAGTTCTTTTATGTTGGGAAAAACCGTGTTAGAAATAGAACCCAATGAGGCAACCATTTTTGCAATGGCGGGGAGTGGATTTGAGTCAACTGTTCGATTGGCAAAAAGCTCTCCAGCTATGTGGGCACCTATTTTTATGCAAAATAAAACGAATGTATTAAAATCGCTTGAAGAATACATTCGCAATCTAGAAACTTTTAAAAAACATATTGAAAACCATGAGAAAAAAGAAGTTTTTCGGATTATGGAAGAGACCAATCGGATTAAAAACATACTAAATGGTATTTCTAAATAATTAAAACCCTGTAAAACAGAGTAGTAAATAAATAAACGGTTAAAAAACATACGAACATATTAAAAACACTAATTATGGACAAAATAGATTTTTCACTATGGCTTAAAGAAATGGATTTAGCCCATCCATTGGTAATTGCAGGCCCATGTAGTGCCGAAACAGAAGAACAAGTATTAAAAATTGCTCACGAATTAAAGAAAACAGATGCTACTGTTTTTAGAGCTGGAATTTGGAAACCGAGAACACGACCAGGAAATTTTGAAGGAAATGGTGCAAGAGCGCTGCCTTGGATTGCTAAAGTAAAAGAGGAAACAGGATTGTTAACAACGGTTGAAGTGGCCAACGCACAACATGCAAAATTGGCCTTAGAATTTGATATTGATATAATTTGGATTGGAGCAAGAACTACGGTTAACCCATTTGCCATACAAGAAATTGCTGACGCCCTACATGGTACAGATAAAATAGTCTTGGTTAAAAACCCTATAAACCCTGATTTAGCATTGTGGATTGGAGCAATTGAACGGTTATATACGGCAAATATTAAAAATTTGGGGGCCATTCATCGCGGTTTTTCATCGTTTAAAAAGACAAAATATCGCAATAATCCTCAATGGCAAATTCCTATCGATTTAAAAAATAAATACCCTACTTTACCAATTATTTGTGACCCTTCTCATATCTGTGGAGAGCGTGAAGGAATCTTTGAAGTTTCCCAAACGGCATTGGATTTAAAATTTGACGGGTTGATGATTGAAACGCATTTTGATCCTGATAATGCATGGAGCGATGCAAAACAGCAAATTACCCCCACTAGGCTCACAGAAATAACAAAAGCATTACGGGTTAGAAAAGGACGGGTTGAAGAGAAAGATTCTGTAGAGAAGTTGTCAAATTTACGTGCTAAAATCAATATTTTAGATCAACAGTTAATCGATTTACTGTCTGATCGAATGAGCGTTGCAGAAAAAATTGGTTTAGTAAAAAAAGAGAGTAACGTTGCCATTTTACAAAGAGCTCGATGGCAAGAAGTGATAGGGAAAATGGTTGAAGAAGGTGTTTCAAGTGGATTAAGTGCTGAGTTCATTGAAAAAATATTTAAGGCCATTCATCAGGAATCAATAGAGCATCAAAAGAGAATTGTAAACAGCTAACAAAGGGTGTTGTATTATGCGTTCTCAAGGTGGATCAATATTTGGTGCTAAGAGTAACTAGAGAATTTGTTGTAATTTTACTAAAAAATTTGTGAAAATACCACAGCATATTTTAGTGATAAGGCTTTCAGCAATGGGTGATGTAGCCATGACGGTACCTGTTTTGAAAGCCTTAGTTCAACAGTATCCAACGCTTAAGATAACGGTATTGTCGCGGGCTTTTTTAAGTCCGCTTTTTGACGACCTTCCAAACGTACAATTTTACGTAGCAGATGTAGATGGTAAGCATAAAGGCATTAAAGGCTTGTATCAATTGGCTCAAGAAATTAAGAGGTTAGAGGTAGATGCAATTGCTGATTTACACAATGTACTCCGTTCACAAATTTTACGAAAATTCCTTGCATTGTCGCATATAAAATGTGCGGTGATAGATAAAGGTAGGGCGGCAAAAAAAGCATTGATTAAGCCTAAAAATAAGGTGTTAAAACCACTAAAATCTTGTCATCAGAGATATGCTGAGGTCTTTAAAAAATTAGGATTTCCCGTCTCTATTGATCAGCCAGTCCAACGGGCTAAATTAGATCTCAATGAGAAAATTCAGACCTTGGTAGGTCATGACCCTTCGCGTTGGGTAGGAGTTGCTCCGTATGCACAACATTTGGCTAAAATGTATCCTGAAGATTTGATGCGTGAACTCGTCACAGGATTGGCAGCTAATTCTGGAGTTAAAGTGTTATTATTTGGAGGCGGGGAAAAGGAAAAAAAACAATTGTTAAAATTAGCAGATTCTATAGATGGCGAGGTTATCTCGGTGGTTGGTGCTCTTAGTTTTAAAGAAGAATTAGTACTTATTTCTAATTTAGATGTGATGTTGAGTATGGATTCTGCAAACGGTCATTTAGCGGCAAATTTTGGTGTACCAGTAATCACGTTATGGGGAGGAACGCATCCCTATGCTGGTTTTGCTCCGTTTAATCAAAATAAAGAGAATCAATTTATTCCCGACTTAACCCAATACCCGCAACTTCCTACGTCCATTTACGGAAATAAATTAATTAAGGGATATGAAAATGCAATGCGAACGATTCATCCTAATGACGTGATTGAGCGAATTTTTAAGGTGTTAGCGCAATGAAGTTTGACGGATTAATACTGAGTTAATTTATATCGTATCAGTATTTTTTTGTTAGTACAAAGTAATATACACTAGCTCATGTTTGAATTACGTAAATAACGCATTGAACTGCATATACTAGTATCGGTGTTTAGAAAAAATAACCTTAGAAGTTTTTCGAATATATAAAATTTTTAACCCTGAGAATCAATGTGTTATGTCTGTTTATTTAGATGTAGACAACTATTGTGAACAATCTGTCGTCTTTCTAATAGAGACCCTAAACTATTGAAAATATTGTCCAATCATATTGATGAAAACCACCTCATTAAAAAAGCGATGAAGGGAGATCCATTGGCGCAAAAATTACTGTACAACAAGTTTGCGCCAAAAATGCTCGGTGTATGTAGGCAGTATATTAAAGATATGCATTATGCAGAAGATACTATGATTACGGGGTTTGTAAAAGTTTTTAGTCATTTAGACAGGTTTGAATACCGGGGAAGCTTTGAAGGATGGATACGTAAAATAATGGTTCGCGAATGCATTTCTTTTTTGAGAAAACGAAAATTTGTTGAATATGATGATGAGCAAATTGATAAGAACACAAGCATTCGTAGCAATGAAACGGGGTTGGAGTTGGAAGAGATTCAATTACTCATAGATGGATTGCCTGATGGGTATAGAACGGTGTTTTTGTTATATATCGTAGAAGGATATAAACATCAAGAAATTGCCAAAATGTTACAAATTTCAGAAAGTACTTCAAAAACCCAATTGTTTAGAGCAAGAAAGATAGTACAAGAAAAATTAAGGGCACAAAACATTATCGGTTATGGAACCAACTAAATTTGAAGAATACATAAGAAATCAGTTAAATCGAAGAGAAATTGAACCAAGAAAATCTTCATGGGAAGAGATTAACTCGCAACTTCGACAAAAAAAAGGATTAAAAAAATTGAATCGAAAGACAGTTCTATATTGGGTGGCTGTGGCAGCTGTTGTATTGTTAATAATCAATTTAGGGTTTAAATTTAATGGGATAAACGAAATAACAAGTCCTTCGATTGAGTTAGTTAATACGCCTCAAAACAAGAATGATACTCAAGAAAAGGCTTTTGGGAAAACAGAAGTCGTACCTAAAACACCTCGTGTAATTGCTTTAAAAAAGAAGAAAAATACGTTGACCACACCATCGGTAAAGGATGAAACGAAATTAGAAAAATCAATACGTAATGCGAAGTCTAGTTCACATAAGATGATAGCAATTCACAAATCGCAAGACAGTCTAGGAAGTAGTTCACAAGCGTTAATTAATCAAAAAATTATTGATGTGTTGGCAAAGGTTCAAGAACTTGAAAAGAACAATTCCAACCTTACAGATTTAGAAGTGGATTCCTTATTGCGTAAAGCCCAGAATGAAATACTCGCTCAACAGTACAATCGTTTACAACAACCTATTGACGCCATGGCCCTACTTGACGAAGTAGAATATGAAATTAATGGAACGATTAAAAACAAACTTTTTGAAGCGCTTAAGAAGGGCTTTAGAGAAGTGAGAACGGCTGTTGCCGAGAGGAATAAATAAATTGTTAATCGTAAAATAAAGTCTTTTACTCAACCGATTTGGTTTAAAAGCAGGAAAAATTATACCAAAATGAAAAATTTTATTATCTATATTACTGTACTCGTAGTTATGAGTGTTTGTCATCGCGTATATGCACAACACGATGTATCATCCATCCTTGAGCAGCTTAAAAGTGAAAAGGAGCGCATAAGTGAAGATGAGAAAGCACTTCTTAAAAAAGAAGTATTAACTATTAATAAACAATTAGAAAACAAGGAGATTACAGTACAAGAAGCTCAAGATAAAAAAACAGAAGCTGCTAAACGACATGCATTGAATATTCAAAACAGGCATGCGATCATTGACCATCAGATTGCCTTACTCAATCGAAATAAAGAACTTCATTTTGACTATGGATTACGACCGTCTTCAACTTCAAATTTTTCAATAAGAGGGGTGGGTAAATTAAATAGTGAAGACAGGAATACTTCGAAAAATGACGTGCGTACTTATGACGAATTAATTTTAGCTTTTGGATTGAATAATGCAGTAATTGACGGAGAGAGTTTAAATGACACTCCGTATAAAGTGGGGGGAAGTAAGTTTTTTGAAATTGGTTGGGCATGGAGAACGAGGGTTTTTAAAAACAGTAATGTTCTGCGGTTTCATTACGGGTTTTCTTTTCAGTTTAATGGATTAAAAGCAAAGGACAACAACTATTTTGTGGATAATGATGGGCAAACTGAATTGGCGGAGTTTGAGTATAATTTAAAAAAGGCTAAACTTCGTATGGATAATTTAGTTATTCCAATTCACATTGAATTTGGACCTTCAAATAAAACGCAAACAGGAGATAGAATTCGATATTCTTTACAGCGGAAATTTAGAGTTGGTTTAGGAGGGTATGCGGGGGTAAACCTCGGGTCTCGACAAAAATTAAAATATAAAATAGATGGTGATGCCGTGAAGGATAAATTAAAACGAGACTATAATACAGGGAGTTTTGTGTATGGATTGAGTGCATATATGGGTATTGGTAGCACTTTACTTTATGCTAAATATGACTTAAATCCCTTGTTTAAGGATGCTGAAATTGAACAGCATAATGTTTCATTAGGACTGAGATTTGACCTTTAAAAATTGCGTTATTATTGTTGATGGGGTGCTGAGAATCAATAAAAAACCGCTTAAACATCGTTTTAAGCGGTTTTTTTTAGTCGTTTAAATAGGTATTATTTATTTTTCTAACTCAGGTATTCTTAGTACCTGACCGGGATAAATTTTATCAGGGTGTGTTAGCATGGGTTTATTAGCTTCAAAAATAACGGGATACTTCATTGCATTACCATAGTATTTTTTGGCGATTTTACTCAGAGAATCTCCACTTACTACTGTATGAAATTGTGCTTCAGGTTCTTGAATTGCCGTAGTCATTTGGTCGTCAACAGTAGCAATTCCTTCGGTATTTCCTATAACAAGGACGGTTTTTTCTCTAGTAGATTGATTTTCTGCTATCCCATAAACAGTAGCCTTATCTCCATCAACCGTTATGTTTAAATCGGTTACCATAAAGCCTAGCGCTTGGACAGCGTGTGTTAATTTAGAAGCCTTTAGTTCAGCTAATTCTGTTGCTTTTGCAACGTTTTCAGTAGCTTCTTCCTCTGTAGTTTTACCAATTCCAAACACTTTAGCTCCAGCATTTTTAATAAATGAAAATAATCCCATAATTGAATTTTATTAAAGTTATGGTGTGAAGATACGATTTTTAAAGAAGCGCTAGGAAATCTTTTCCCAAATCACAGGAAATTTACTGTGATAGATGTAATTAAAAATAAATATAAAAATACTTCCTTAAACCAATTTTCACTATTTTGTTGAAGGTAGTTGGTAAAAATCACGGCTGTTGGGAAAAATAAAAAAATAAGTTCTGCACCATTTTTGTTTATCTGAGGAAGTATAAACAAAAGACTTGTGAGCAAATGCATTAAAACGAGGTACCATGAACTTTTGAATTCAAGTTTAACAGTCATTATTTTAATCGTAGCTGGAATAATAGTCCATAATAAAAACCCGATGACTAAGGTTAGGGCGATAATAGAAGGTAAAGTACCGTAGTTATAGATTGAAAAGTCCGCGGGTGAAGATGGAAGTAACTCATCAAATCGATCTAAAGCAAAAAGATAAACTCCGTAGATAAAGATTGGGGTGATAATTCCAACTAAAGGAATGATGCTATTTCTTAGGGTGAATTTTTTATAATTAATTATTGCGCTATAAATGAACACGATAAAGATAAGTCCAAAAGGATTTAACAGCATAATAAGCCCTGTCCAAAACCCAGCATCAAATAATTTTTCTTTCGTTCTACGCATTGATTTAAGACTGTACAGACGTCGTGCCGAAAATAGCAGTAGGATATGAAGAATTAAATAATTGCTATTTTCGGTTGAATGAGGAAACATTCCATAAAAACAAACGAGTAATAATAACGCATAGGTGTTTTCTTTGCTCAACTCATTTTTTCGAATAATAAAGTTAGTCAAGAAAAAGGAAATAGCGACCAATGAGAGGTTCACGGTGCGATTTCCCACATAGGATAAACTGAAATGTGCATTTGGAAGTGTACATGAAGCCAGTATATAAACTACGAATAATACAATAATTATAAGTAGTGTGTTGATTGGGCTGGATTTGTTAAAAAACTTGGCTAACATTTGATCAGATTTCCTATTTTTGTCGTGTAAATATATATAAGTTATGATTGCTAGCAATATTTTTAGAGCTATAGGAGATTTTTTTACCAATATTCTATTTATTCCGTTTGATGCATTTAGATCAATTGACGGATGGTGGATGTCTAATATAGTTAATGTAATTTTTATTCTTATAGGATTTGTTTTAACGTTCTATTGGTTAGGACAGATGATTAAATTCAGTAAAAGTGCTGGCAAAAACGAAAGTTAGCAACAATTTTGGGAAGTAAGAATAAATTAAAGCGGTTTAACGATAATAAAACGTTTTCGAATGTCATAGAACCTACACGCGAGACTGTTTTAAACGGTTTTGAGTTTAAAGGGTGTTGGTCTAGACATTTTAAAAATAACCACCCTATTATTTTAGAATTAGGCTGTGGTAAAGGAGAATATACGATTGAACTAGCGAGACAACATCCCGAAATTAATTTTATTGGAATTGACATAAAGGGGGCTCGTTTTTGGAAGGGAGCAAAAACCGCCCTAGAAGAAAATTTGAGCAATGTTACCTTTTTAAGAACTCAAATTGAGTTGATAGAATATTGCTTTGCAGAAGGAGAGGTAAGTGAAATCTGGATTACTTTTCCCGATCCACAGATTAAATTTAAGCGTATGAAACACCGCTTAACAAATCCAAACTTTCTTCAAAAATATCAACGAATCCTCAATAAGGATGGAGTTGTACATTTAAAAACGGATAGTGAGTTCTTACACGGCTATACCTTAGGTCTTTTGCAAGAGGGAAATCACAACATTTTATATGCTCATCACGATATTTATTCAAATCACTTGTCTCCAAAAGAAGCAACCTCTATTCAAACGTTTTATGAAAAACAATTTTTAGAAATGAATAAAGCCATAACTTACCTAAAATTTCAGACAAAATACTGAGCATGGAGGTAAATTTTTTTGATAAAGTATATGCGGTTGTTCGGCAAATACCTTATGGAAGAGTTACGAGTTATGGTGCTATCGCAAAATCAATTGGCATGGCTAAATCAGCTCGAATGGTCGGATGGGCTATGACTTCTTGTAAAAATGACGACACGATTCCTGCACATCGAGTTGTCAATCGAATTGGACTTTTAACAGGGAAGCATCATTTTAGTGGTTCGAATTTGATGCAACAATTGCTTGAGAATGAAGGAGTGTCAATAGTGAATGATCGAGTTCAAAATTTTGATACTATTTTTTGGAATCCAGAAGAACTTAAATAAAATAGCGGTGTCTAGCGCAATATTTTAGTCTGATTTAAGTTTAAATACTGAAATTTAATATTATTTTTGCATATTTTTACTAAATTGCGCAAAAAAGGGAGTACATGAAATTTACTAGTAGAATTGCCTTATTTTTAGTCTTAATATCTTCTGCCAATAGTTTTGGTCAGCTGCAATTGAGCAATGAAATAGGTCTGAATGTTGGGCCTGTAATCATGCAAACGGATTACGGTGAAAGACATGACTTGCCGAGTAGTACAGCGACCAGTTTTGGAATAGCCTTAACTCATTATTTGAGTTTTTATGGAACTAATTATAATTGGAGAAATGGAGCTAGTTTTTTCTCAGATCACTTTAAATTAAGAACGGAATTATCATATTACTTTAACAATAGCCTAGAGCATAAAGGATCTTATGTAGAGGATAATGGTCATACAGAAGTAGCTAAGTTGAGGGCAATGAAGGGGTCTACTAAAATTCTTAATATTGGTACTCAGATGGAGTTTTACTTTAAAAATTTAGAAGACTACGGTTTGCTTTTTAATGATGATGATAAATTTGCGCCATATATGGGGTTAGGAATTCAATACAGTATATTTACGCCAGAGTTAACTTCTGACTTGGGAGATTGGAGAACAAACCCATCCGTTTTACCAGACAAATGGGCTAATGATGGGGTGTTTATTGAGAAAGACCAAACATTTTCAATGACCTTAAATTTAGGAACACGTTATAAGATTGGGGATGTTGATTTAACCTTTGATGCAAGATGGCAATATTTCTTTTCAGATTCAGTTGATGGTTTAAATGCGAACGATACAGGGGATAAATTTAATGACACCTTGATTTACTTTAGTGTAGGAGCTGTATTTGACCTTGATTTATTTTTGGGAAATTACTACTAGGCCAATACGTGTTTTAAATCGGCTAATAAATCTTCAATATCTTCAATACCAACGCTTAGTCGAATTAGAGAGAACTTGATACCTATTTTTTCTCTTTCAAATGCTGGCATAGAGGCATGGGTCATAGTGATTGGGTGATTGACTAAGCTTTCAACCCCTCCCAACGATTCGGCTAGTGTAAAAATTTTAAAATTTTCTAAAACGCGTAATGTGGCCGCTTCACTTTCGTCTTTCAATGTAAATGAAACCATTCCGCCAAAATCTTTCATTTGTGTCTTGGCAATTTCATGATTTTTATCCGTCGGTAACCCAGGATAATAAACCTTCGCTATTTTTGGGTGATTTTTTAGGTAGGTAGCTACTGCCATGGCATTTTCACAGTGTCGTTTCATTCTAACATGCAAAGTTTTAATACCTCGAAGTGCTAAAAAAGAATCTTGTGGTCCTGCAATAGCTCCTCCCGCAAATTGGATAAAATGTAAACGTTCGGCAAGGTGGCTATCTTTTACGATTAAAGCGCCCATTACTAAATCAGAATGACCACCTAAATATTTTGTTGCAGAATGCATTACGATATCGGCACCGAGGCTAAGAGGTAATTGTAGGTATGGAGTAGCAAATGTGTTGTCTACTGCAATAAGAATGTTAGGGTTTATTTTTTTTACCAAGGAGCTTATCATTTTAATATCTGCAATTTTCATTAATGGATTAGTGGGAGTTTCCATCCAAATCAGCTTGGTATTTTTGTTGATTTTAGCAGTGACATTTGAGGGAGTTTCCATATTGACAAAGTGGAATTTAAGGCCGTATTTTTCAAACATTTTCATGAACATCCGATACGTGCCCCCATATAAATCTTCACCAGTAATTATTTCATCGCCAGGATTTAAGGTTTTTAGTACACAATCAATGGCAGCTAAGCCAGACGCAAAGGCAAATCCATGTGTACCACCTTCTAAAGAAGCAAAACTATTTTCTAGGGCGGTACGTGTTGGATTGGCAGCGCGTGAATACTCGTATCCTTTGTGTTTTCCTGGACTACTTTGTACGTAGGTTGAGGTTTGGTAAATTGGAGGCATTATTGCCCCCGTGGCAGAATCATGTTGTTGACCTCCGTGTATTGTCTTTGTGTTAAATTTCATCGGTGTTTTTTGTAAATTTTTTAATCATTGGACCCACTGTTAATCCTTGAACTAAGATCGAAAAAACCACAATAATATACGTAATGACTAAAAATAAATCTCTGTGCATTATTTCAGTAAGACTCAATGCTAAGGCGATTGAAATCCCCCCTCGCAATCCACCCCACGTCATAATCAAATTTGTTTTTGGCACGAAATCTAATTTTTTAGCATATAATTTTATGGGTAAAAGTAATGAAAGATACCTAGCCATTAGCAATAGAGGAATCATGATAAATCCAGCGATAACATAAGTTGATTTAAATGTCAATACGAGTATTTCCATACCAATCATTACAAAGAGCATGGTATTTAACAGAATGTCAATTAACTCCCAGAATTTATCTACATACTGTTCGGTTATTTTACTCATAGAGTTTTCTCTGATCGTGTCGTTTCCAACAATAAGCCCTGCCGTAACCATGGCTAATGGTGCTGATAAATGAAATTTTTGTGCTATCAAGGTACCTCCCATGACCGCAGCCAATGTAATAATTACTTCAATATCATAATCGTCGATGCTTTTGAGAAGTCGGTAGGTTAACCACCCTATAAAAAGGCCTAGTATAATGCCACCAACCACTTCTACTAGAAACAATTCACTAATACCGAGTATAGAGAATTCTGCAGTTCCTTTAGCTATTTGATAGATTGTAAGAAAAATAACTACCCCTACGCCGTCATTGAACAAAGATTCTCCCACAATTTTTGTTTCTAGTTTTTTAGGTGCACCCACTTTTTTCATAATTCCTAAAACCGCAATAGGATCTGTTGGCGAAATAAGAGCTCCAAAGAGTAAACAATAGATAAAGTCAACGTGGAAGGAGATGGTTTGTAAAACGATATAGACTAATCCGCCTGTTAAAAAGGTTGATGCAAGTGTACCCAAGGTAGAAAAAATAATGATAGGTCCCCGTTGTATCTTTAATTGTTGAAAATTGGTATGTAAAGCACCTGCAAAGAGCAAAAAGCTTAGCATTATATCAAGTAGAACTGTTTGAAAATCTATTTGTTTAATAAATTCGCGTTCTTTTACTAAAAGCGTATCATCAATATAGCTCCAAGCAAAAATGGCTAATGTAAACAGGATGGTTATTAGCATTAGGCCAATTGCATCTGGTAATTTTAAAAACCGTACATTGAGGTAACCAAAAAGTGCAGATAATACAATAAGGATCGTGGCAATTGCGAAATAATCCATTTAAATGACGTTTTTTAGTGCGATGATTGCACCACGATGCAGCCCTTCATGATAATTATTAAATAATAAAGCGTCTTCTATGCTGTTTAATGTAACTCCAGCACTGGTAGGATATGTTGTGAAATTTGTGAAGTCAGCATGGTTTAAATCGGCTTCCAATTGTTCTGGTAACTTCATAAAAAGTAGTTTAATTTTTTCAAAACGCTGTTGATTAATTTCTTTAACTGGAGCAGTTCCTTTTTTGAATTCATTTACGAGTTCTTCATCAACATGTAAAGGTAAGCCAGATAATCGATAACACAATAGTTGTTGAGTAACTACTAAGTGTGCGATGTTCCATGCAATATTATTATTAAAACCATGCGGTATTGTGTTTAGTTCTTCCATGGTGAGATTTTCAATAAGGCTGAGAATTGCTTTACGATTTGCACGTAGAATTTCAATTGTTTTAAACATGTTGCATAATTTTGGCATAAAAGTATAGCTTTAGACTGAAAAGATGTCACCTTTAATTCATAAATTAGACCAATGAAAAAAATTTATTATTTACGCACCTGTGATACTTGTAAGCGAATTCTGTCATCGTTGCCGCTTGATGAATTTGAATTACAAGATATTAAATCTAATCCAATTACGACAAATCAACTGGATGAGATGGTTGCTTTGTCAAAAAGCTATGAAGCCTTATTTAGTAAAAGGGCTAAAAAATACACTGCGATGGGACTTAAACACGAGCAGTTAAAAGAAGCGGATTTCAGGCAATTACTCTTGCAAGAATACACTTTTTTAAAACGACCAGTCATCATTGTTGATGATGATATATTTATTGGCAACTCTAAAGCTACGTTAAAGTCATTACTTGAAAAATTGAATTAGCTTTGTTTTGCGTATAGCATCGGATTTAATTCATCGTCATTATACATTTTCATTTGTTTATATACTTTCATGTACTTTTTACCTGCTTGAATATCTTCTAATAGATCGTCAATCGCGAGGGTTAAATCATTGCGTTGCTCTAACAGTACATTGAGTTTTTGTTGGCAAGCATTTCGGTGTTCAGCTGTAGCAGAATCACGTGTTGCTTCTTCTCGCATATGGTATATTTTTAAAGCCAATATTGAAAGTCGATCAATTGCCCAAGCGGGACTTTCAGTATTTATACGTGCATCTTCGTTTGGCTTTATATCCTTGAATTTATGAAGAAAATAACTGTCTATATATTCGACCATATCAGTACGGACTTGATTTGAAGCATCAATTTTTCTCTTGAGCGTTAATGCTTCTACAGGATCAATATCTGGCAAGCGAATGATATCTTCATAATGCCATTGGACTGTGTCTATCCAACATTTTTTATATAAGAGATGGGCTAATTCATCAGAAGGATAAGGATTTGTAAAATCTTGATCTACCTTATCTTCAAGGTGGTACTTTTCAATTACCGCATCAAATACGGCGTTAAATTGTGTAGCTGTCATTTAAGAAAATTTACGTTCAATTAGGGCAATAAGTCGTTCTTCATATTCTTCTTTACCGTCCCAATTATGTTTTGGTTTAATGGTTTTTAATATATAATTTTTAGCATCGTGTACGTTGTCAAATTTATTTAATTCATCTAAAGCTAGATTAAAATCACTTTGACTAAAATTAAATAAGTGCTGAACAAATGCTATACGATCATTGAGCCCCACTTGAATCCGCGAGTTGAGCAATCGATCGTTTAGTGTTTTTTTAACTTCCACATGATCATCTTCAAATAAGGTGGATGTTTTATCGGCAGAAATGGTATCTCTAAATTCTTCTTTCGAACTAATTTGATTTGATTTTAAACTTTCAATGTCGATTTTGACTTTGTCAAAGGTTGGTTGAAACATTTCTTTTTCTTCTCTTTCAATTTCTGGTTTAGTTGCTTTTGTTGGGCTACTAGAAGGTCGGTTAATTGGGAGAGGTTTTGCACTGGGGGCAGGGTCGTCTATTTTAGCTTCAATACGTCGTAACAACTCATCTTTTGACGTTTGTAAATTTGGAGTTCTTGCGATGTAATCATCCACAAAAGCAAGTACAGATAATTTTTCATAGAGATTTTTCGCTTTCTCCTTGAGTGCGATAGCCTCATGTCTATTTTTCATTTGTAATATACTATGTGCTAGACTTACGAGTTCCGCTTCCAATTTTTTATGCATATTTGACTCTTTTAATGAAAGTAGTGATACTATTTTTAATACTTTTGTTATATATGATTAGTCTTATTTAAGAACGCTGAAAATTACAAAATGTTTCTCGAAAATACCGTAAATCATACCGAACAATTTGGCTGGATAGAAGTGATCTGCGGTTCTATGTTCTCAGGAAAGACAGAAGAATTAATAAGGCGGCTAAAAAGAGCACAATTTGCGAAACAAAAAGTAGAAATTTTTAAACCAGCAGTTGATAACAGGTACGATGAAGAAAATGTTGTATCGCATGATGCAAATGAGATACGATCTACACCTGTTCCTGCTGCTGCAAATATTAGAATTTTAGCGAATGACGTTGAGGTTGTTGGTATTGATGAGGCACAATTTTTTGACGATGAAATTGTTTCTGTTTGCAATGATCTTGCAAATCGTGGAATTCGCGTGATTGTAGCAGGGCTTGATATGGATTTTAAAGGAAATCCATTTGGACCAATGCCTGCGTTAATGGCTACAGCTGAGTATGTAACAAAAGTACATGCAGTTTGTACTAGAACGGGAAATTTAGCTCATTATAGTTATCGTAAAGTAAAAAACAAGGAAGTAGTTTTTCTGGGTGAAACAGAAGAATACGAACCTTTGAGTAGAGCAGCATACCATAAAATAAATCTTCAAGAAAAATTAGCGAATTTGAACGTTAAAGATGTTGAAGAAATATCACCTAAGCAAAAGAAATGACCAAGGTTAGAGAAACGGTTTTAGAAATTGATCTAAAGGCATTATCCCATAATTTTAACTTTATTAAATCTAAACTTTCAGCCCATACAAAAACACTTGGAGTAATTAAAGCATTTGCATACGGTTCAGATGCAATTGAAGTAGCTAAAGCATTAGTTCTTGAAAACGTAGATTATTTTGCAGTGGCTTATACGCAAGAAGGTGTAGCATTACGTGACGCTGGTATTTGTACACCAATTCTTGTACTACACCCCCAAATGGCTGATTTAGAAACTATAATTGATCGTGGCCTTGAGCCAAGCTTATATAATTTTAGAATCTTTAGAGCGTTTTTGAACGTTGTAAAAGCAAAAGATCAAAAAAACTATCCAATACATATTAAATTCAATACGGGGTTAAATCGATTGGGATTTAACAGTTTAGAAACGGGAGATTTCTGTAATGAATTTAAAAATCAATCCGTTTTAGATCTTCGTTCGGTTTTTTCACATTTGGCAGCTTCAGAAGATAGAAATGAAAATGAATTTACCAAAGGTCAAATAGTTAAGTTTGTTGAGATTACGAAGCATTTGAATAATGAACTAGGGATATCACCCATGAGGCATATTTTGAATAGTTCAGGAATTTTTAATTATCCGGAGGCGCAGTTTGATATGGTTCGAACGGGAATTGCGCTTTATGGATTTGGGAATGATCCATTATATACACAGAAACTCAAACCTGTATTTAAACTAAAAACAGTGATTTCTCAAATTCATGAAATTAAACCAGGTGAAAGTGTAGGATACAATCGGAAATTTAAAGCTATGAAGCCAATGCGAACGGCTACCTTACCTATTGGCCACGCAGATGGAATACATCGTGCCTTTGGGGATCGAAAAGGATTTGTTTGGATTGATGGACAAAAGGCTGAAATTGTGGGGAATGTGTGTATGGATATGATTATGGTGGATGTTAGTACGATTAAATGTGAAGAGGGGGATGAAGTTGTGATATTCGAAAATCAACATCAAGTGAATCTTTTGGCGGAACAAATAGATAGTATTTCGTATGAGATACTTACCGCAATTTCACAACGAATAAAAAGAATTCTTAAATAAATGTTAAATTCCTTATCTTGCAGTCTTATTAACCTATAAAACTAAGAAACATGTTAAAAGAATTTAAAAAATTTATTATGACAGGCAACGTTGTCGAGTTTGCGGTAGCGGTAATTTTAGCAGGGGCTGTTGGTCTTGTGGTAAATGGCTTTGTGAATGATATCGTTATGCCGTTTGTTGGACATTTTGCAGGGGGTATCGATTTTGCCGATATGAAGTATGTATTAACACCAGCCAGTGTGGCAGCAGATGGTACTGAAGTTGCTGAAAATGCAATTCGTTATGGGGCTTGGATTAATACCATCGTAAATTTAATCATTGTGGGATTTGTATTATTTATGATTGTTAAGGTTTATAATAAAATGAAGAAACCAGCGCCAGCACCTGCTCCATCTGGTCCTAGTCAAGAGGAATTACTTGCAGAAATTAGAGATTTACTTAAAAAGTAAGTTGTAACATCTTTAAAACTCGTATTACTTAGTAGTACGAGTTTTTTTGTCAAAATTACAGTCTTTTAGGGGCTTTCGACAAAATTTTCCTCTTTATGTTGTCTATTTCCCCTTTTACATAAAGAATAATATTATGATGGGGTGGCGCTTTATCGATATTTCCATGTACGTTTTGGTCAAATACAGTCTCGTTTTAAACATGATTTTTCCCGAGTAAAATGGGATGTGTTGTGGGTGTTTTAAAAAATCCTGTTTCAATAATTTTATGATGCCAGTAGATTTTTTGTTGGACGTCCAATATTTCCAGAAATTACCTTCATTCAACGTAATCTTGAAGTCGATCGGCAATTTTTCTATCGTTAGATAAACGGGGAACCTTGTTTTGGCCTCCCAATTTACCGACAGATTTCATATACGCTTGAAATCCCCCTTTTTTCACAACACGAACCTTTAATGGTTGAAGTACTTTGCCTTGAATTAAATCAAAATAATACGAATTTTGTGATTGTAAAGCGGTGTCGATTTTTGTGATAAAATTGTCCATATTCTCGGGTTTTTGATCAAATTCAATAAACCATTCATGGTAAGGTAGCCCTTTTGTTGGATTAATTTGGGGAGCCACGGTAAATTCATTAACACTGATGGTGCTTTCTGATATTGTTTCTTGTAAAGCATGTTCTATTTCTTTGGCAATAACATGTTCTCCAAAAGCTGAAATAAAATGCTTAATGCGACCAGAAACAATCACGCGATGCGGAAATAAGCTAGTGAACTGAACCGTATCTCCGAGATTATAGGCCCAAAGTCCTGCATTTGTTGAAAGTATCATGACGTAGTTAACACCTAATTGTACTTCCCCAATGGTGAGTCTGGGTGGGTTGGGGTCATAAAACTGATCAGCAGGAATAAACTCGTAAAAAATCCCGTGATTTACTAATAATAACATGCCCGTTTGATCTTGAATATCCTGAAAGGCAAAAAATCCTTCTGAAGCAGGAAAGAGCTCTATGGAATCTACTTTTTTACCAATGAGCTGTTCAAATTTATTGCGATAGGGTTCGTAATTAACTCCTCCGTAAACAAATAGGTTAAAATTAGGAAATATATCAGCGATTTTTTTACCTGTTTTTTCTCGTAATTTTTCAAAATACATTTGTACCCAAGAAGGAATTCCACTGATTAGTCGCATGTCTTCGGGTAATGTTTCGTCAACGATGGCATTTACTTTTGATTCCCAATCTTCGATGCAATTAGTTTCCCAAGTAGGCATTCTGTTCTTCTGTAAATAAGAGGGCACATAATGCGCTACAATACCTGAAAGTCGTCCAGTTTTAATTTTTTGTTTGGTATCTATTATTGGACTGCCTTGTAGAAAAATAAGCTTACCTTCTAAAAAGGAAGCGTTTCCTGTTTGCGCTATATACATTAGTAAAGCATCTCTCGCAGCTTTGATATGAAATGGCATAGATTCCTGGGTAAGCGGAATGTATTTGGCTCCAGATGTGGTCCCTGATGTTTTCGCGAAATACAAGGGGAGTCCAGGCCAAAGAACGTCTTTTTTCCCTTCTAAAATTTGGTCTATATAAGGTTTTAACTCTTCGTAATCACGTACGGGAACGGATGTTTGAAACTCCTTGTAATTCGTTATTGAATGAAAATTATGTTCTTTGCCGAAGATCGTTTGATCTGCTTGACGCACTAATTTTTTAAATAACTTTTCTTGATAATATACTGGGTTTTTTGCCCATTTATAATTTTGCTTTTGAATACGTTTGGCAAACGGTTTCGCTAAAATCGATTTTATACGCATTTATTTAAAGTCTATATAATGAAGCGGATTTACGGGGAATCCGTCGTTCCATAATTCAAAATGCAAATGAGGGCCCGTTGAGAAATCACCGGTAGATCCCGCAATGGCAATCGCTTCGCCTGATTTGACTAAGTCTCCTTGTTCCTTATGGATGGATGCATTGTGCTTATAGACGGATAAAAATCCTTTTTTATGTTCTAAAATTATTACAAACCCCGTTTCTACGGTGAAACCGGTAAAAATTACCGTACCGTCTGCTACTGCTTTAACAGGGCTATCATTTTCAACAGCAATATCGATGGCGTAGTGCTTTTCTTTTGGATTGTACCCTTCTGTTATTTTTCCAGAAACAGGGGCAAAAAAGACTATGCTTGAGTTTTTCGTAGCCTGTGTAAAAATACTATAACGATCTTCTCGTTCAATTTCTTCCCTAAATACAGAATCTATGGCGGAAGGAGCAAGTTGAGATTCTTCTAATCGGATTTGTTCTTCAATTGAATCTCTATTGATTGTAATATCTTTTATTTTTCCTGTTAAAACTTGTTGAATATTTTCTATATACTTGTTGTTAACGGCGAGTTTTTGTTCTAGTGAATCAGCTCGATATACCAAATCAGTGGCTTGTTTTTTTAATTCTGTAGAAGCATATCCAGGAATGTATTCCTTTAAAGGAGTAAGGGTGATTAATACGGTTGTTATACCTATGAGTAAAATAGAAAAAACAGTGCCTAAAACAAGTACGTTTAATCTATTTAGTTTAAATGAAAATCGCTCTTCAAAGGTATCTTCATTAAGTACTACTAGTCGATACTTAAAGGTCAGTTTTTCCTTTAGCAGGGCTCTATTTTTTTTCTTTTTTGTCATGAGAATAGAGACAAATATACGGTAGAAAATCTATTTTTTACCTAGTTGACTAGGTAGAATCTGCTCACCTTAGTTTGGATATAGGGATATTTTTAAAATTGAATAGGTGATGTATCAAAAATTACGTAAAAGTTTCATCTGCGTTGGATGCGATTTCCAACGTGTTTTATGATGACGCGATTAATTCTATTTTTTTAAATAGGCAGCAATACTTATCTAAAATCGCAATTCAATTACCCTTTTTTAAATAGATTTTATTGAAAAAATCACAATAGAAAAAGGTAATCTTTTCATGTATTGCCACAGAAAGTTCCGAGAAATATTAGTTGGAAAGTGAAGTGTCTGCTGAAGTTGATAATATAATTTACGAATTTTTACGGTAGGGTATGAAGGTGGTATGAGCGCATAACAGAATGATTCCTATCAGATTTTTTTGAGTTATTTGTAAAAATTCATTTCGTCAACATAGGTCCATACATCACAGGGTAATAAGGCGCGAACATTTTTTTTAGTTGCAATGCCATTCCTGATAGCAGTTGATGAAATTTCAATTATAGGAGCCTTAACATGGTGAATATGCGGGTGTTTATCAAATTGTGTTTCCTTTTTTTTGCCATTATAAATCCGTGGATACACATAAATTTGATGATTTTCAAGGATTACTTCGTAATTTTTCCATTTGTGGAAGGTGGCCAAATTATCTTCTCCCATAATTAAACAAAAATTGTGATTAGGGTACTTTTCGCAGAGTATTGCTAAAGTATTTACAGTGTAATTAGGTTGGCTTAAACCAAATTCAATCTTAGAAGGTTTAATTTTCGGATAATGTTCAGTCGCAATTTGAACCAATTGATATCGATGATGATCGGCCAATAAACTTGATTTTTTTTTATGGGGATTGTGCGGTGTAATAACCATCCATATTTCGTCTAAATCCGTGTATTCAGCAAGGTGATTGGCGATTGCAAGATGCCCAATATGGATGGGATTAAATGTTCCAAAATACAATCCAATTTTCATGATTATGGTTTCTTTACGCCTACAAAATCAGCCACCAACTGTTCGGCTTCCTTGAGGGCAATGTTTAAATCGTAATTCTTAATAATTTTGTCAAATTGCGGTGCTGTAGCAAGTTCTATTGATGCTTTCGCAATTCGCATATTAATTTTTTCTTCGCTTTCTGTTTTTCTTTTTTTAAGCCTAATTTTTAATTCATCTATACTGGGCGGCTTTACAAAAACGGCTAAAGTTTCATTTGGAAATTTCTTTTTAATTCTAAGTCCGCCCGCCACATCAATATCAAAGATGACATTTTTTCCCATGGCCCATATTCGCTCCACTTCGGCGTGTAAGGTCCCGTAAAAGCTGTCGCGATATACTTCTTCCCATTCTAAAAATTCTCCTGCCTTAATTTTTTCTTTAAAAGCGTTGGCTGTTAAAAAGTAATAATCTTCTCCGTCTTTTTCGTCACCTCGTTTAGATCTAGAGGTTGCAGAAATAGAAAAGGCTAAGTTGAGGTAGTCTAAGCCTAATAAGTGTTTTACAATGGTGGTTTTTCCTGATCCTGAGGGTGCTGAAAATACAATAAGTTTACCAGTAGACATTATAAAACATTCAAGAGTTGTTCCTTAATTTTTTCTAGCTCATCTTTCATTTGAACGACAATTTTCTGCATTGGAGCATAATTTGATTTTGAACCTGTTGTATTAATTTCTCTCCCAATCTCTTGTCCAATAAAGGCTAACTTTTTCCCATTAGAATCTTCACTTGCCAAGGTGGTTAAAAAATAATCAAGATGGTTATTAAGCCGAACTTTTTCTTCTGTAATATCTAATTTTTCGAGATAATAAATTAATTCTTGCTCAAACCTGTTTTCATCGATATTTATTTTTAGGTCGTCAACGGCTTTGTGTAATCTCGTTCTCACAGCTTGTAGGCGTTCTTTATCAAGTTCAATAATTTGATTTGACAAATTTTGTATTTGTGTAATTCGCTCTCTAAAATCTTGTGCTAAGACTTCGCCTTCATCCATGCGATATGCTTTAATTTCTTGAATGGCTTCTTGAATTCCGGTATAAATTGCGGGCCATTCTAATGGGTCAACATCTTCGCGTTCTGTTTTTATGGCTTCAGGGAGTCGCATGGCCATTTTTAAATACTCTATTTCATCTTTATGGGTAACATTTACTTTTTTTAATTGATCGATATAATTTTCAATTGCACTAATGTTTAAAGTGGTAGTTGTTGATTCGCCAGTGGATTCACTGTGAACCGAAAATTCCACTTTGCCCCGGATTAATTGTGAAGCGAGTTCTTGACGGATACTCAATTCTTTTTCTTTAAATGCCTGTGGAATGCGGACGTTTAAATCTAGGTTTTTACTATTGAGTGATTTAATTTCAATAGTTATTTTTTTTTGGGCTAATTGGACAACACTTTTGCCATAGCCAGTCATAGATTGAATCATATAGATGAAGTAAAATTTTGAGCAAATTTACGCAAATTCTTAGGCTTTTTGGACGCGAAGCGTAGAATTACTTTTTGTGACTAAATAGACGCCTAAAAAAATGAGTAAGGTTGCAACAATTTTTGTTGGATTTAAGGTGTCGCTACCTACAAATAAGGCATACCCCGTAGCAATTACGGGTTGTAGGTAGATAAAGCTACTTAAGGTGGTGGGTTTGAGTTGTTTGAGGGCAAAAAGATTAAATAAATAGGTACACACAGTCGTGAACACTACAATAAAGGCAACGCGAAGATAGATTGATGCAGGCATTTCACTCCACTGAACATCTAAAAATTCGTTAAACCCAAAAGGAAGAACGATGATTAGTCCAAATAAATACAACCACTTAATTAAGGATACAGCTGGATATTTATTTGTTAATTTTTTGATGACTATTAAATAGCCGCCATAGGAAGTGGCATTAATAAAGACGAGAAGATCACCTTTGAAGGTGGAGCGTTCGGCTGAAAGTCCTTGGCCGTATGCAATTAGTAATACAGCACCGATAAGGCCGATAAATACTCCGATAAATTTCAGGGGAGTGATGCGTTCTTTTAAAATTAAGGCAGCTAGAATTAATACGATAATTGGGGTAGACAACATTAAAACAGCGGCATTAATTGGGGTGGTCATACTAAGACCTTTATAAAAACTTAGCATATTGATACCTACTCCAAAAAGAGCCGCTAGCATGAGTCGCGGAATGTCTTTTTGTTCAATCCTTTTCTTTTCCATAAAAAGGCTTAAGCCCCAAAAAACAATACAGGCTCCGAGTACACGGATGACAATGAGTCCGTATGGTTTTATATACATTGGCATTACTTCTTTGGCTACGGTATAGCTTACACCATAAATAATTGCGACAACAAAGGCTGCGAGAAGGGCAATGTTTTTTGAACTCATAGTATATAAAAAAAAGCTGCTCACAGAGGTGAGCAGCTTGTTAAAATGATTATTTGATTTAATTATTTTGCTTCGTCATATCGTCTTTCAACTTCATTCCAATTAATAACATTAAAAAATGCTTGGATATAATCAGGTCTTCTGTTTTGATAATTTAAGTAATACGCATGCTCCCAAACATCGAGACCAAGGATAGGTGTACCATCACACTCAACTCCGGGCATTAACGGATTGTCTTGATTTGGTGTAGAGCAAATACTTACGGTACCTCCTTTATGTACGCAAAGCCAAGCCCATCCTGAACCAAAACGAGATGCTGCTGCGTTTGCAAATTTTTCTTTAAAATTATCAACCGATTCAAAGGCGTTTTCAATGGCAGTTTTTAATTCGCCAGAAAGTCTTCCTTTTCCTTCAGGATTCATAACAGTCCAAAATAAACTGTGGTTATAAAAACCACCTCCATTATTTCGAACGGCACTGTTATTCATATCTAAATTGCAGAGAATATCTTCAATTGATTTTCCATCGAGTTCAGTACCTTCGATGGCAGCATTTAATTTTGTAGTGTATCCATTGTGATGCTTTGTATGGTGGATTTCCATTGTTCTTGCATCTATATATGGTTCTAAGGCATCATAAGCGTAGCCTAATTTTGGTAATTCGAAAGCCATTTGTATGTGTTTTTTAAGATTAAACTTCTATGAAGTTCAAAGATAAAAACTTTGAATTGAAATTTCGACGAATAGACATAGAATGTTCTTATAATATCATCAAATCAAATTATGACATTGATCTCAATTTTTTTAAAGCAGTCATAACAGAACTGTGACTGATGGTAGTCTCCTTAAATAAATTGCTAATTTGTGTCTTTTCTACATCAGTAGCTCCTAATTGATTGAGAATATTTTGTAAATGCATTTTCATATGTCCTTTTTGAATACCTGTGGTTATCAGAGCTTTTATAGCAGCAAAATTTTGTGCTAAGCCTGCGACAGCTACTATTTCCATCAGTTTTTTTGCCGTTGGATTTTGTAATATTTTTAAGGATAATTTAGCTAAGGGGTGTGATGTGGTTAAACCGCCAACGGTCCCTAGTGACAGAGGGACATCAATCCAAAATCTAAAGGTTTCGTCATCTATGCTGCAATGTGTTAAACTGCGGTATTTTCCGTCTTTTGAAGCATAGGCGTGTGCTCCCGCTTCAATTGCTCTAAAATCGTTCCCTGTTGCGATTACCACAGCATCAATTCCATTCATAATTCCTTTATTATGTGTGACAGCACGCAGCGGCTCAATATGGGCTATTTGAACTGCTTGATTAAATTTTTCTGCAAAAGCTCTTCCATCTTTGCCTAATTCATCAATTGGACAATGTACTTCGGCACGTACTAGACAATTTGGTACGTAGTTCGATAAAATACTCATCACAATTTCAATATCTTCTTTCTTAAATTGAGATGCAATGCGTTCTAAGCAGGAGTTAATGAAATTAGCCCCCATACTATCTATTGTTTCAAAACTTAAGTGAAGTTGATAGTAATTAGCGAGCTCGTTCGTTTTGTCTATGAGTTGTATAGCTTGAATTCCACCACCTCTTTTACGCATGTTATGGGTCAAATCATTGGTAGAGTCAAGTAAACGCTGCTTATTACTTTCAAAATAGCTTTGTAAATCTTCGAATGCTCCCGTATAGAAAAAATGAATTTGACCAGTTTTTTCTGTTGATAGGACTTTCGCCTTAAACCCACCTCGCGTACTCCAAAATTTTGCCACCAATGAGGCAGCTGCTACTACAGAGCTCTCTTCAGTAGCCATAGGAATGGCTAGAGGCTCCCCATTAATAATAAAATTTGGTGCGATACCATAAGGTAAATAATAATTTGAAATGGTGTTTTCAATGAATTCATCGTGAAGTTGTTGAATTACTTTATCTGAATTCCAATAACTTGAAAGAGTTTCTTTAAACGAGATTGGATCATGTGTAAAATTGGTAGCGAGCCAATCAATTTTAGCCGATTTAGATAGTTTCGAAAAACCTTTGATTGTTTTTGACATCAAAAAATTTTTATAAGCGCACAAAGATACTTATTAAAAAATTATGACAGAAACCTCTAATTCGATTAATTTTTGATCCTTTTAACAATTTTTTCGCATATTTTTACGTAAACTTGGGCGTTTTTTATATCATTTTTGTGAATTGATTAACCTAAACCTAACTATAAACAAAACATATTATTTATGTCTGATTCGACCCAATTGCCAAAGGAACCGACTACTTTAGGTCATCCTACCGGTTTATTTTATTTATTTTTTGCAGAATTGTGGGAGCGTTTTAGCTTCTATGGAATGAGAGCACTTTTGATGCTCTATATGGTCAATGAAATTTTTAAAGCCTTAGTAGAAAAGGATGTAGCAGCGGCAGCTGTTTATGCCTCATATGGCTCCCTTGTTTATGCGAGTACGGTAATTGGGGGGCAAATTTCTGATAAAATTTTGGGAATGCGTAGCTCTATTTTTTTAGGGGGAGTATTAATGGCTTTAGGGCATTTTGTACTAGCTATAGAAAATGATATAGCCTTTTTCTTAGCATTGGCTTTAATTGTTGTTGGGAATGGATTTTTTAAGCCCAACATTTCAACTTTTGTAGGGTCTTTATACGAAGAAGGTGATGTGCGTAAAGATTCTGGATTTACCATTTTTTATATGGGAATCAATATTGGAGGCTTTGTAGCGCCTTTACTCTGTGGTTGGTTGGCAGCGGAATATGGCTGGCATTACGGTTTTGGATTAGCAGGTATTGGAATGTTAACAGGATTAATATTCTTTTGGAGTGGAATTAAAAAGAACGTCTTTGGAAATCGAGGATTACCTCCAAACCAAGAGGTTTACGAACGTAAAATCATAGGCGTTCCTCAAAAAACGTTAATCCCAATTATTTCTTTTTTAAGTGTCCCTATAATAGCCTTATTGCTTTCTTCGTGGCAATATAATTATGTGAGTAATATTTTTGGTGTAATTGGAATTTCAGTAGCAGCATATATCATCTACATAATGTTTAAATCGACCTTAGAAGAACGAAAAAAATTATTTATGGCCGTATTGATTACCTTCTTTATGACCATGTTTTGGGGATTCCATGAATTGTCAGGAAGTGTAATAACATTGTTCGCGTCTAGAAATGTTGATTTGGGAGGGATTATTAATGCCAGCCAAACAAATGCATTGAATTCAATGTTTATTATTATTCTCGCTATACCAATTTCGTTATTGTGGACTTATCTTTCAAAGAAGAAATTAAACCCAAGAACGCCGTATAAATTTGGACTTGGATTAGTTTTAGCAGGGGCGAGTTTTTATATTTTATCAAAAAGTGGAGCTAGTGCAGATGAAAATGGGATGGTTCCATTTGCTTATTTGTTTGTGATGTATTTAATAATATCCATTGGGGAACTATTTATGTCTCCTGTTGGACTGTCTAAAATAACCGACTTATCTCCCGCGAAGGTTGTTACATTTATGATGGGGGTGTGGTTTTTATCTTCGGCTTATGCGTTTCAAATAGTTGGTTTTATTTCGAAACAATTGGCGATCGAAAGTACGGATGTTAATGTTGGAGGGTTAGAAACCCTCAATGTTTATATTGATGGGTTTGGATTAATAGCACAATATGCCTTAGGAGCTGGCTTAATCGTGTTGTTATTTTCTCCTTTAATGAAAAAACTAATGGGTAATATTCACTAACAAATTATTATGAATACAGATATTGAAAATTTATTTAAAGACAAAGTATTAGGACATCCTGCGGGACTTTTTGTATTATTTTTCACTGAAATGTGGGAGCGTTTTTCCTTTTATGGAATGCGTATTTTATTAGTTCTCTTTTTAACAGCCCCATTGTTAGATACCCATCCCGGATGGGCTTGGCCACGAGAACACGCATTGGCATTAATAGGAACCTATGCTTCGCTGTTATATTTGACACCCATTTTAGGAGGTTATATTGCTGATAAAATTACAGGTTATCGTAAAGCTGTAGTTATAGGATGTACGATTATGACCCTTGGACACGCAGCAATGGCATTGGAATCAACCCTAGGGTTTTATTTAGGATTGGCATTGTTGGTGATAGGAACAGGATTTTTTAAACCGAATATTACTTCTATAATTTCTGAAATGTATGCCGGTAAAGAAGCTAAGAAAGATGGTGCTTATACTATTTTTTACATGGGTGTAAATGCAGGTTCATTTTTTGGAATGATGCTGTGTGGTTATTTAGCTGAAAATTATGGCTGGTCTTATGGATTTGGACTTGCAGGAATCTTTATGCTCTTGGGAATGTTGCAGTTTTTATGGGCAAAAGATATTTTTGGGAACATCGGTGGAAAACCAAGTGGGAATTTTGAGGTTGAATTACCGCAAAATATAACAGAAGAGCATGCTGAAATTGACACCAATGATGAGACTCCAGTTAAATATAATCCATTTACGATGTTGGATTATGTATTGATTGTGATTTCTGCTATCGGTGGATTGTTGTATTTGTTTAATGATCCGTTAGAAAAAATTGCGGACATCAATTTAGCACCTTTTACATTATTTGGACTGAGTGGTTCGAATGTTGTAGTTTTAACCGCCTTAATTTTGTTTTTAATTTTATTGATTTCACGAATTTCGAGATATCTACCTATAGTGCGTGACAAATTAGTGGCAGTCGCTATTTTTGCCATATTTACAGTGATTTTCTTTGGAGCCTTTGAACAATCTTTAGGGTCGATGACACTTTTTGCTAGAGATTACACGAATCGTGAATTAGTTGGGTCAGCAGGACTCATTTTTATGATTATTGACACGTTATTAACCGTAGCTCCTTTGGTTATTATTACTTGGGTACTGTCCTTATTAATTAAAAAAACACATTTTAAAATTCCATATTCTAACCTTATGCTCGTCATCGCATTTGTTGGAATTTGGAGCTTAGTTATATTTAGACTTTACGATAAATTAACGAGTGAAATTACGCGTGTAGATGCAAGTTGGTTTGCTATTTTAAACTCCTTCTTTATTATTAGTTTGGCGCCCTTTTTCTCGCGGTGGTGGGAAAGTAAATACAACCCTAGTGCTGCTATGAAATATGGAATTGGATTAGTTTTACTAGGAATAGGTTTTGCAGTACTAGCCTTTGGAACCATGGGAATCCCTCAAGGAGCTAAAACAGCTTCTGTTAGTATGATTTTTCTTGTCTTAGCCTATTTATTTCATACGATGGGTGAACTTTGTATTTCTCCTGTGGGACTCTCATATTTAAGTAAGTTAGTCCCCCCAAGAATGATTGGTTTTATGTTTGGTATTTGGTATTTGGCAATTGCTATTGGTCAAAAAACAGCTGGAACAATGGGAGGTATGATTGATGGTATAACAGAAAAATATTCGCTGAGCACCTTCTTCTTAATTTTTACTCTTGTCCCAATAGGGTTTGGAGTTTTAGCGATTATTTTTAATCCGCTTCTCAAGAAGTTGATGCACGGAATTAGATAAATGATACGAAACGCTCCTTTTTGGAGCGTTTTTTGTAAAGAATGTATTCTTTTTACGACCAAGGAGTACATGAAAAAAGTTATTTCAATGAAGAATTTTATTTTGTTCGGTTTGTTGATTTTTGCGAATGTAGCATTTGCACAAGAGAAGATTAATTGGATGCGATTAGAAGAGGCAATTGCCGAGCAAGCAAAAGAACCTAAAAAGATTTTAATGGATGTCTATACCACTTGGTGTGGACCCTGTAAAATGTTAGATAAGAACACTTTTCAAAATGCGGATGTAGCGGCCTATGTAAATGATCATTTTTACGCAGTAAAGTTTAATGCCGAAGGATCAGAAACCATTGTTTACAAAGGGAAGACTTATGGAAATCCGAGTTATAATCCAAATAAAACGGGGAGGAATACACAACATCAATTAGCCAGTTATTTGCAGGTAAATGCCTATCCTACAATGATTTTTATGGATGAAAATGCGGAATTGATTTCACCGCTTGTTGGATATCACACGCCTAGACAATTAGAAATTTATCTTAAATTATTTGCAACAGACAAATTTAAAGAGATTGATACTAAAGATAAATGGCTAGATTATCAGAAGGCTTTTAAAGGCGAGTTTATTGAGGAATGATTAACTTCTCAAGTATTTTTTATCGACGTAAAAAGTTCCAAAGGGAATAATAGAAGCGAGAAGTATATTTCTAAAGGTAGTATTGTCCCATTTTAATTCTCCTTTTAACATATAGGCTAAAAATAGATAGGCAACAAACAACAACCCGTGAGGCATTCCTAACATTTTTACATAGCTTTCATCATGTCCAAAATATTTAATGGGTACTGCTATAAATAAGAGTAGAATATAGGAAATTCCTTCTAAGATACTTACAATTCTAAAGGTGTTCTTCATGTTTTTTTTTGCTAAAATAAGTAGATTTTATTACAGAACAAATTTACATTTTCATTTGCTAACTTTGCTTGTATGAAAAATCAAAATTACGATGTTAATTTAAGTTCAACAGCCCTTAATTTACAAGAATGTTTTGACTTTGTAAAGGATGAAAAGGCTGGAGGAATAGCCTTATTCGTAGGGACTGTTAGAAATCAGACTAACGGAAAAGCAGTACAAGAACTTCACTTTTCTAGTTATCAACCTATGGCATTGAAAGAATTGAAAAAAATTGCTTTGTCGGCTTTATCGCAATTTACTATTTTAAAAATCGCTATACATCATGTAGAGGGGGAATTAAAAATCGGCGAAATCCCTGTGATTATAGCGGTATCTTCTGCACATCGTGCAGCAGCTTTTAGTGCTTGCCAGTTTGCTATAAATTCCTTGAAAAAAAAAGTTCCTATTTGGAAAAAGGAATTTTTTGAAAATGGAGCAGTCTGGGTTAATGCTACGCCATAAATTTAAGTTAGTCAAAGACGAGTAGTATACTTGGTGTTAATGAGTAGTGTGATAAAATTGGGTACTCCTGCTTTAAATGATTGAAATAGAGCGATGAAAAAGGTGTTGTTTTTAAATTTGTAAACTGCTTGTTTGTGACAAGAAGCCTTTTTAACACCTGTCAGGTACCTGTCGGGTACCTGACAGGTTAAAGACCAGTTAAACAATCTCCATTTTTTTTAATAAGAAGGAAGCGTTCATGTTTTGGCAAATTCCATTTTTGAAATGGTAATCAAAATGAAGTTCATCGTCAATTATTTGGGCATCGAAGTAATAATTTTGAACCTCTTTTAACTCTTCTGTAATTTCGCATAAACTTAAATCGTGCGTAGCAATGATTCCAGTAGCTTTAGACGCGACTAATTTTTTTACAAATTTTTTCGATCCAATTGCTTTATCTGTACTGTTTGTTCCTTTTAGAATTTCGTCCAGAATTATAAAATAAGCACCACTTTCTTCTTGGATTTTATCTACAATAAATTTTAGCCGTTTTAATTCTGAAAAGAAGTATGATTCATCATCGACTAAAGAGTCAGATGTTCGCATACTTGTAATTAATTTGATAGGAGAATAGAGTGCTGATTTAGCACAAATTGGAAGTCCGTTATTGGCCATTACAATTGCAAGAGAAACGGTACGTAAAAAGGTACTTTTTCCAGCCATGTTTGCTCCAGTAACAATAAAAAATTGTTCGCTGTCAATTGAAAAATCATTATCTACTCTTTTTTCTGGTTTTAGCAATGGGTGTCCTAACTGTTGGGCGTTAAAACCGTGTTGTTTTTCAAGTATCGTTGGAAACACATAGGAAGGATGATTAAAAGAGAAATTGGCTAAGCTGTTTTGTGCATCAAAAAAGGCAATTACCTCAAACCAATGTTCAACAGATTTATGGTACTTTTGCATCCAACGTTCTATCCGATGAGCATTCCATAAGTCCATTAATGCTAATCCATTTCCAACCACGCCTACAAACATATTATTTCGTTGATCAAAAGCGTCGAGAATTTTTGAAAATCGTTTAAAAATAACTGAAGCTTTTAATGTTTCAGATTGAATAATTTTTTGTTTCTCTTGTAAAAGTGTAGATGTAAAATCAACTTGTTCAATTTCATTTAATAATTGATGATACTGTTTAAAGGTGTCTTTAGCCCTGTTTGAATTTTGATATAGCTTAGATACTTTTTTTATATAAACTGCCGTAATTCCGAGTCCTACAAAAAACCAAGCTACAACCACATTAGGAGAAAGTAAGTTAATTGCAGAGAGCACTATCAAAATAAGTGAAATCAGAGCAAATAGTTGTGGGATAAAAGCGAAATATTTCGGAAAGACAGATTTATATTGACTAATCCAACGATTAATATTGGACGTGGTTTCTTCAATTTTAACAAGTTTTCCAACTGCTGTAAAGTGTTGACGCCATTTCGCCTTGCCTGCTAGTTCTTTGATGGCTTCTTGTTTTTCTACAATACGTGTTGTGTCGTTTGAGGTCAATAGATTAGCATAGGCAAGCATTCCTTCTTGAGTTGCCGTGCGATTACTATATTGAAAAAAAGATCCAGTTCCAAATAAGTCAATATCATAGCTGTAATAATGCGATGAGTTTTCAAATTGACTTCCAGATTCAAGGTGATGAAAATCACGATTTAACACTTTTAATTCTGTTTCGTTAAGATCTATTAGGGTTTGTTTTAAATCTCTTTTTAATTGTAAATCAGCATGCCTTGAGATTAAAAATCCAAAAGAAATAAAGCTAACCACAGTGATAGGTACTAGAATTTGCCATTGATTAAAAAACAAATACACACAAAAGGCAAACGAGATAAAAACGCCTAAACGTAATAAACTGGAGTTGATTAATTGTTTTTTTACCGTTTTAAGTTCGAGTTCAAAGTTTTGTTTCTCTGTTTGGTAAAAGGTAGAAGGTTCTTGCATTAGAAATTTATTATGCCATTAATTAAGCTATATACTCGTAATTCAGAATTGATATTCTTAAGTTTTGAAGTTGCTATATAACTTGAAATTCCTCGTTGACAAACTAAAATTAAAGGTTTTTCTTTATTAATTTTTGTCATGATAAATTCAGAAAGTTTATCAAATTGAGACAAGGGAATCCTGGTTGTAACTTCAAAGGGCAAAGATGTAGAAATATCCTCGATAACAGAAATGATTTGCGGATTACTATCTGTTTTCAATATTTTTTTTAATTCTGTTGCGGTTATTAACCATGCTTCATTTTGTTGAAACATACCATCGTCACTGTAGGTTGTTTTTTTAAAAATTGTTTCAATTTGGTTTTGGTTGAGAGTGGGGGTGTATTTGATTTTATGTTGTGTGTTTTCTAGGCTATTGTAGATTAGCAATTGGTTTATTAGAGAGGTCCCAAGACCAGAGATTAATTTTAGGACTTCATTGGCTTGATGAATTCCAATCATTCCAACGATGGTGTTCAAGGTTCCTATTTCGGCGCAATTTGGAATGTGTTGTTCAGGAATTTCTGGAAATACATCTCGTAAGTTCCCTGTAATTATTCCGTCAATTTTTGCATTAAAGGTGGCTATATACCCCGTAAATTTATATAAAGAGCCATATATGAGGGTTTTTTTCTTGATTACGCAGGCATCATTGATAAGGTATTTTGTCCATAAATGGTCTGTACAATCTAAAATATAATCCCCTCGATTTAATTGGTCAAATATTGATTGTTTGTTAATCATGTACGGACTGTGGCTAACGGTGATAAATGGATTTATTGATTCAAGGTATTTTGCTAATACTGTCGCTTTATTTTGTCCAATATCTTGGGGTGTATAAAATACTTGTCGATGCAAGTTCGACGCATCTATTTTGTCAAAATCCACTAAATGTAAATGTCCGATTCCACTTCCTGCTAAATATACTGCAGCTACACTTCCTAAGCCGCCACAGCCAATAATAACCACCTTAGCGGATGTTAATTTTTCTTGGCCGACTTCTCCTAATTCACGAAGGCTAATTTGTCGTTGGTATAAATCTTTAGGACGCAATTTCATATTAAATTTTTATGCTTTGTTGATGTCATTTAGCTGAATTCGCTCTAAGGAGCTGTAAAGTGTTATAAAAATATAGTCTTTTTTCAACAGAAGGTGCTTTTAATTTCACTAATAATGGTGAGCTTAATTCGTATTTCTCTTTAATTATGGGTTTATTCTTGACACGGCCTTTTATAGGTTTATCAGGGGTTTTATCCTTAGCAAGGATGGCCGCATGTTAAGCATTTTTGTTTAATTTGTTTAAAGCATTGGTAAATTCTTCAGGTGTATTCACATTGGTTACGTATAGATCATCTACTTCGATAACTTCAACGTCATTATTAATCAACATCTTTTTTGGACAAGCATATCCCATGGCTAAAAATTGTAATAATTGAGAGTATGCTTTCGGCTCGTAGATGGTGATTAATGGTTCCATAAATTCACGGGTTTTCCCTTTTATTGTTGTAGCAAATTTTGAGGGGTTTCGATGTGTAATTAACTGTTGAATGAGCGTTGAATTTACAAAGGGCACATCGGCAGCAACTACGAGCCATGCGACATTTGGATTGTATTGAAACGCAGAACAAATACCACCAAATGGCCCCAAATTTAGATACGTATCAACAATATAATTGGGGGTGGCTATTTTTGGCGGTTCGGCTACAGATATATAAGGGGCAACTCCTTTTGATTGTAAGAGATCTTCAAGGTAGGTGCGTTGTGGTTTACCGTGATAGTTTAGTTGGGTTTTATCTCTCCCCATCCGTTTACTTTTTCCTCCAGCTAAAATTAAGCCTTGTATGGGCGGTGTTTTAGTGTTTATCAAGGAAGAGATTTCTTGATAAATGGCTTCGATGTCCGAAAGGGTATAGGTGGGTATAGAGGAAATAGTAGGGAATTTTTCTTGTAAGCACGGAAAGTAATCCATAGAAGGATCTGTTTTTACGATGCAGACAATCGAATTAATTTGTGATAGTCGTTTTTGTATTGAGGCTTCTTTTGAAGGGTCTAAAATGAGTATTTGTTGCTCTCCTTCAAAGTGATTTCCATTGATAAATAAAAGATCATAGGCCGAAAATTGGATGCGTTTTTGATACTGATTGTTAGGTTCGATACGATGGATCTTGATATGCCCATGTGTTTGTTGGGTATAACTATCGAAAGAAGGAGGAACATATGCTTCATTATGCGATGCGTCTAAATAGCCAATTTTTAATGATGTTGGGTCAAAATGGGCAATTTTTTGAACTAATTTGGCAATAACACTACATTTTGTGCCTAAAATTGAAATTTCAGTAGGGGCGTAATTTTTGATTTTACGACGAACAAGCGATGTGTGTTTTTGGTGTTTTTTCACGATAAAATGTAGTGTTTTAAGACTGTGATATTTTTTGATGTATGTCTGACTTTCCTCCCTTTTTTTCTATGAGTTTCACTTCTTTGATGTTTAAATTATGGCTAAATGACTTGCACATATCATAGACAGTAAGGGCTGTTACACTGGCTCCGGTTAAGGCTTCCATTTCAACACCTGTTTTAGCTTCTACAGAAACAGTACAGCGGATGTAAAGTGAATTTTGGTTTGGCTCTAGCGTAATTTCAATTCCATCAATTGACAGCGGATGGCACATGGGAATTAATTCGCTAGTTTTTTTTACTGCTTGAATGCCAGCAATAATAGCTGTTTGAAAAACCGGGCCCTTTTTACTGTGTATTTCATTTGCTTTAAATTGAGCCATGATTTCGTCGTTAAGCGTGATGATTGCTTGTGCGGTAGCGGTTCGTGCAGTTACTGCTTTGGTAGATACATCTACCATTTTTGGTTGATTTTGTGCGTTAATATGTGAGAATTTTTTCATCGATATTGTACTAATGGGTATAGTGTTCCTTTGTTAAATTTTTCTTGATTGGCAGGCAATATTAAAAAAGCATCTGCCAAAGCTAAATTGGCTAAATCTCCAGATCCGTTGCCACGGATGGGTGTAGCTTCTAAGCTACCAGAATTTGATTTGAGTTTGACCTGAAGAAAATAGGTTAACTCAGGTTTAAAAATAACATCTTCTGTCAATACTGCCTTTGTTTCTTTTGGTGTAATTCCTAATCCTTTGGTATACCACGCTGAAAAATAATAAAGAGCTCCGACAAAGGTTGATACTGGATTTCCTGGAAACGCAAAAATAGAACAAGAGCCTTTAGAACCAAACCAAAAAGGCTTTCCTGGTCGTTGTTTTACTTTGTGAAAATGCTGCTGAACTCCGAGTTCATCGAATACTTCGGGTAAAAAATCATACTTTCCTTTACTTACTGCTCCACTACACAAAATGCAATCATAGGTGTTGAGGTACTGTTTAATTTTTTTCTTTAAGAGTGGCTTGTTATCTGGGAGGTGTTGTTCGTCTGACTTAATGTGCACTTGAGCTAATAAGGACATTAAAGTGTAAACATTACTGCGTCTGATTTCATGTTGAGCAGGAATTTGATCAACTTCAACCAATTCATCTCCAGTTGATAATACAAGGGTTTTAGGAACTTTTGAAACCAAGACCTCTTTGATTCCAACGGTAGCCAGTAAACCCATTTCTACGGGTGTAATTTTTGTGTTTTTAGGGATGAGTTCATCGTTTTTTGTACGATCAGTTCCTTGAAAATGAACATGTTGATTGGGGGTGACTTTTCCCTCATGAAGAGTAGCTACACCATCTAGGAGTTCAATTTTTTCATAAGGAATAACAGTGTCTGTTCCCTCAGGCAAGATGGCCCCTGTCATAACTTCAATGGCGTTATGAGGATTTTCAAGTGTTCGTTGGGGGCTGCCTGCAGCTTGAATATTTTCAATGTAAAACTGTGTTTGTCCATCTGCAACTCTTTGATATGCGAGGGCAATTCCATCCATCATTACGCGATTAAATGGAGGGAAATCGCGATCAGCATAAATAGATTCTTTAAGGATTCTTCCCGTAGCTTCTAAAAAGGGAATTCGTTCCTCCCCAAAGGGAAGAGCATTTGCTAAAATAATTTCTAAGGCTTCTTGACTGCTTATCATATCCTATCCTCCTATCGTTGACATACTTTCTGAAACACGTTTATTTTTTGTTCGATTAGCTTCGGCGATAAATCCATTAGCTGGTTTTTTAGAAACAATGGATAAAAATAACTGTTTTAAATCGCCGTTACTTGCTCCTTCCCTGATAAAATCGCGAACGTTAAACACTCCTTCATCAAAAAGACAGTTTTTAAATTGTCCGGTTGATGTTATTCGAATCCGGTTACAATCATTACAAATGGTTCTTGTAAAAGCTGGAATTATGCCAAAAGTTCCTGTGTGGTTGGGCAATTTATAGTTAATTGAGGTTGATGATTTTGGTGTTGTTATTTTTTCAAGTGAAGGAAAGCGTTGTTTTATGGTAGACAAAATTTTGGTACTGTTCCAAACCTCTTTTGTTTTCCGAAGGCCTGCTCCATTAAAAGGCATTTCTTCAATGAATCGTACTGCAATATTTTTTGTTTTAGTGAGCGCTACAAAATCATTAATTTCATGTGTATTAATTTCAGGCTGAACAACGACATTTAATTTAAGATTGAGCGTACTTTTCTCGAGTGCTTCTAAATTGGCAAATATCTCGTCAAAGGCATCACGTCGGGTTATTTTGGCGAAATTTTCTTTAGATAAACTATCAATACTCAAGTTAATGTTTTTAATGTTTAATGCTTCTAGTTTTGAAATATAAGGTCCAATAAGGGCTCCATTAGTGGTTATATTGATTTCATCTAGAAGTTCGTTAAACGAAAGCATCTCTAAAAATTCAATAAAACTTTTACGTACAAAAGGTTCGCCACCCGTTAATCGAACTTTATGGACACCTAATTCACTTAAAACACGTACTATTCGGTACATTTCTTTAAATGTCAAGAGTTCCTTTCGGTCTACAATAGCTATTCCATGAGCAGGCATGCAATATTGACAACGCAAATTACAACGGTCTGTTACGGCTAACCTTAGATAGGTAAGTGGTCTTCCAAAGTTATCAATTAAACCTGCCATAATTGAGTGTGAATTTTTATGCAAGGTACAAAAGAAAAGAGGATTTAACTCAATTCTTGAGAGAGATAAGACATGGCGATTTGAGTAGCTCCTAGGTTAGATTGAACGTAGTTTGCTGCGATTTTACCAGTTTCTTTACGTAAGAGATCGTTGTTAAAAAGCGTGTCGAGATTTTCTTGTAGCTCAGGGTAGTTTGTAATGACCACGCACGCTTTGAGATTAACTAATTCAATAGCCTCATTGAATTTTTTATATGCAGGTCCGATACAAATAGGAACTCCAAAGGTAGCTGGTTCTAATACATTGTGAATTCCCGTGCCAAATCCTCCTCCAACATAAGCAATATCAGCATATTTATACAGTTTAGACAAGAGGCCAATACTGTCTATTATAAGGACTTCACATTTATTAAGGTTAAGCGTTTTATTTGAAAACAGCCCTGTTTTTTTCTTAAGACGATCAGCGAATTGGGCGATGCCTTCCGATTTGATGTTGTGTGGAGCGATGATAAATTTTTGGGAAGGATCTTGGGTATTATTAATATATTCAATTAAAAGTTCTTCATCTTTAGGCCAAGTGCTACCAGCTACTAATAATTTGCAGCTACCTTTAAAGCGTGCGATTTCTTCGAATTCTATATTATCTTGTGTAATGGCAAAAACACGATCAAAACGAGTGTCACCACTAAGCGTGACGCGATCAATTCCTATGGATGACAATAACGCTTTGGAAGATTGATTTTGAACGAAAAAATGGTCAAAAGTTGTGAGGGATTTTCTCATCCATTTTCCATAGGGTTTAAAAAAAGGTTGCGAAGGCCTAAATATTCCCGAAATTAAAATGGTTTTAATCTTTTGGGATTTGAGTTCTGCGAGATAATTTGGCCAAAATTCGTATTTAATAAAGATGGCAACCGTAGGTTTAACAGCGGCAATAAATTTTTTAGATTGATGAATGGTGTCAAGGGGTAAATATACAACCACATCTGCAATGGGATAATTTTTTTGAATTTCATATCCTGAAGGCGAAAAAAAGCTAAGTGCAATTTGAGTTTTTGGAAAGTTTTTTTTACAGGCTTCCATAATCGGTCTCCCTTGTTCAAATTCACCTAAAGATGCACAGTGAAACCAAAGTGTGGGTTTGTCAGCAGATAATGCAGTGAGTTTTGGATACGTAGATTTTCTTCCCTTTACAAACAATTTAAGTTTAGGATTAAAAATTGAGAGTAATGAAAGAGAATATTTAACCAAATACAGGCTTATGTTATAGATCATACGCATAAGAAGCTGCTAATTTAAAGAATTAGAATAACCACGGTTAAATAATTTGTATTTTTGTGCGTTTATTGAAAAAACGTGTCTAATGAAGAAAATTCAAATGGTTGACCTAAAGGGTCAATATCAACAAATTAAATCACAAGTTGACCAATCTATTCAAGAGGTAATAGATCAAACGGCTTTTATTAATGGCCCTCAGGTAAAAGCATTTCAATCAGCCTTTGAATCTTATTTAGGGGTGAAACACGTCATCCCATGTGCAAATGGAACGGATGCCTTGCAAATAGCTATGATGGGATTAAAATTGTCTCCAGGCGATGAGGTAATTACCGTTGATTTTACATTTGCAGCCACGGTTGAGGTGATTGCGTTGCTAAAATTAACGCCGGTTCTTGTGGATGTGGAAGAGGATAGTTTTAATATGAATATTGAATCCCTTAAAAAGGCGATTACGCCAAAAACCAAAGCCATTGTGCCCGTACATTTATTTGGTCAATGCGCAAATATGGAAGCGATATTAGCAGTTGCAAAAGAACATGACTTGTATGTAATAGAAGATAATGCCCAAGCTATTGGTGCAGATTATATCTTTAGTGATGGGAAAAAGCAGAAGGCAGGTACCATTGGGAATGTAGGGACGACTTCTTTTTTTCCATCAAAAAATTTAGGTTGCTATGGTGATGGTGGAGCCATTATGACGAATGATGATGATTTAGCACATACCTTGAGGGGGATTGTAAATCACGGAATGTATGAGCGTTATTATCACGATGTAGTTGGAGTGAATTCTCGATTAGATAGTATACAAGCAGTTGTTTTAAGTGCTAAGTTGCCATATTTAGATCGTTATTGTAATGCGCGTAGAGCAGCAGCTGAATTTTATAATGCAGCTTTTGCCGGTTGTGATCAAATTACCACGCCAACAACGAGTGAATTTACGACCCACGTTTTTCATCAATATACCTTAAAATTAAATGGAGTGGATAGAAATGCTTTACATCAACATTTATTGAGTAAAGATATTCCGTGTGCAATTTATTACCCCGTTCCACTACACAGCCAAAAGGCGTATAGAGATAATCGTTATAAGGAAGATGATTTTGTGGTTACAAATAAGTTGGTCCAGAACGTAATCTCTTTACCAATGCATACAGAATTAGAAAAAGATCAATTAGAATATATCACCCAAACTGTCTTAAATTTTATAACTAAATTATGAATATTACTGTAATTGGAACAGGCTATGTAGGTCTAGTAACGGGAACCTGTCTTTCAGACATGGGAAACAATGTGATTTGTGTTGACATCAATGAAGAGAAAGTTGCACAGATGCAAAAAGGGAAGGTGCCAATTTATGAACCGAATTTAGAAGAACTTTTTCACAAAAATATTCAAGGGGGTCGATTGCATTTTACAACGAATTTAAAAGAGGCCATCGAGGATTCAACAGTTATATTTTTAGCCTTACCCACGCCACAAGATGAAGATGGTTCAGCTGATTTGTCTTATGTAGAAAAAGTTTCACATGATTTGGGTGCTTTAATTCAAGATTATAAAATTATCATCAATAAAAGTACGGTTCCTGTAGGAACTTCGGATCGCGTTAAAGAAATCGTTTCAAGTCATACAAAGGTACCTTTTGACGTAGTGTCAAACCCTGAATTTTTAAGAGAGGGTTTTGCCGTAAAAGATTTTATGGAGCCACAACGGATTATTATTGGATCTAAAAGTGAAAAAGCAAAAACAATTTTATCAAAGCTCTATAAGCCATTTGTGACTGTAAAAAGACCAATTATTTTTATGGATGAACGATCATCTGAATTGACAAAATACGCTTCAAATACGTTTTTAGCAACCAAAATTACCTTTATGAATGAAATTGCCAATCTCTGTGAAGAAATTGGGGCTGATGTTGATATGGTACGCATAGGGATGGGGTCTGACACGCGTATAGGGAATCGTTTTTTATTTCCTGGAATAGGGTATGGAGGCTCTTGTTTTCCTAAGGACGTAAATGCTTTGGTGAAATCCAGTGATGAAGCAAACTACGATTTTAAATTATTGAAATCAGTCTTAGAAGTAAATGGGAAGCAGAAAAAGTCACTTGTGCCTAAGGTTAAGAAATACTTTAACAACGAATTAAAAGGCAAAAAAATGGCTATTTGGGGATTAGCTTTTAAACCAGATACAGATGATATTAGAGAAGCTCCAGCGATTGATGTAATTAATGCCTTACTACTTGAAGGAGTTCAAATCTCGGGTTATGATCCAGAAGCGATGTCAAATATGAAAAAAATATATGGAGATAAAATAACTTTTGGGTCTAATGCGTATGAAATTATAGAAGATGCAGATTGCCTATTGATTTGTACAGAGTGGCGCGAATTCACGTCGCCAGATTTCACAAAAATGAGGAGTTTAATGAAGTCTCCTGTTATTTTTGATGGAAGAAACATTTTTGATTTAGAAGTATTAGAAGGGCACAATTTTTATTATGAATCTGTTGGACGGAGAATCGTAAACCCGAAGGGATAATGAAGATACTAGTAACTGGGGGGTTAGGTTTTATCGGATCACATACGGTGGTAGAGTTGCAGAATCAAGGTTTTGACGTATTGGTCATTGATGATTTATCGAATACGAATATTTCTGTGTTAGATGGAATTTATGGAATTACAGGAAAGAAACCTACCTTCGTTGAGCTCGACCTAAAAAACCAGGCTGGTGTTGCATCGTTTTTTCAAACACATAATGATCTTAAAGGGGTCATTCATTTTGCCGCTTCTAGAGCAGTGGGAGAAAGTGTTGAAAAACCGCTGCATTATTATCACAATAATGTAGGTTCGTTGATTTATCTATTAGAAGCCATGGAAAGGCATCAAATCAACAATTTAATATTTAGTTCATCTTGCACCGTATATGGACAAGCAGATAAGATGCCTATTTCAGAGTCTTCACCATTCAAACAAGCCCAATCGCCTTATGGAAAGACGAAGCAAATTGGAGAGCATATTTTGATGGATACCTCTCGCGTTACAAAACTTAATGCGATTGCGCTTCGTTATTTTAATCCTATAGGAGCACACGATTCAGCTTTAATAGGTGAATTACCCATTGAAATTCCACTAAATTTAATTCCTTTTATTACCCAAACGGCAGCAGGTTTACAAGAAGAATTATTGATTTTTGGTGGAGATTATCCTACGAATGATGGAACTGCTGTTCGAGATTATATTCATGTCGTTGATTTGGCAAGAGCACATACAAAAGCTTTGAGTAGGTTGTTACAAAACGAACAAAAATCTTCTTTTGAAGTATTTAATATCGGAACAGGTAAAGGAAGTTCTGTATTAGAGGTTGTGAAATGTTTTGAGCGTATTGTTGGTAAAACACTCAATTATCGAATTGTAGATAGACGACAAGGTGATTTTATTGAAGCTTATGCAGATACTACCTTGGCAAATACCGAATTAGGATGGTACCCGATGTACAGTTTAGATCAGGCCTTACAATCAGCTTGGAAATGGCAATTATCCTTACATACAAACTAAGAAATTTTATACTATGTCAAAGAAAATATTAATTACCGGAGGAGCTGGGTTTATTGGATCACATGTGGTTCGAACTTTTGTTAAAAAATACCCCAATTATCAAATAGTAAATCTTGATGCATTGACGTATGCTGGTAACCTTGAAAATATTCAAGATATAGCGGCATCGGATAATTATCGGTTTATAAAAGGAGATATTAAAGATGTAGCGTTTATTAATAAATTGTTTGAAGAGGAAAAATTTGATGCTGTAATTCATTTGGCTGCAGAGAGTCATGTAGATCGATCTATTTCCCACCCTAATGAGTTTATTGAAACAAATGTGATGGGTACAGCTAATTTAATGAATGGATTTAGACATAGCTGTAATGGTGATTTTACAGACAAATTATTTTATCATATATCTACCGATGAGGTGTATGGGTCTTTGGGTAAAACCGGATTATTTACGGAGGAAACCTCCTATGATCCGCAATCGCCCTATGCAGCTTCTAAAGCAGCATCTGATCATTTGGTGAGATCGTATGGAAATACCTATAAGATGCCGTTTATAATTAGCAATTGCTCGAATAATTATGGTGCAAATCAATTTCCAGAAAAGCTAATTCCTTTATTTATTAACAATATAAAGTCGAAGAAGTCCTTGCCAGTTTATGGGGATGGAAAATACACTAGAGATTGGCTTTATGTAGAAGATCATGCAAAGGCGATAGATTTAATTTTTCATAAAGGAATTCCTGGAGAAACTTATAATATTGGTGGATTTAATGAGTGGACCAATATTGACTTGATTAAATTGCTTTGTGCCCAAATGGATATAAAACTCAATCAAGCTCCTGGGACCTCCGAAAAATTGATTACGTATGTAAAGGATCGTGCAGGCCATGATAGAAGATATGCCATTGACGCAACAAAACTCAATCGGGAACTTGGTTGGAAGCCCACGGTTACCTTTGAAGAAGGGTTGTCAAAAACCATTGATTGGTATTTGGAAAATGAAAAATGGCTTAGTAATGTAACCTCAGGAGCATACCAAACCTACTATAAAAAAATGTACGGATAATTTATGCTTCATTATTTTTATTTAATCTAAATAAGCTATATTTGCAATGTTAAAAATATAGTATGATTGTTTTTTATTCTATTCGCGAGGAGGTTTTGCGATTCAAGCAAATGAGTAGCACTACCTACAAGTCGACTTGTTGTGAGAAATTTAAACAAGGAAAACGATGTAAACGTTGTCCGTGTTATGATTTGGCAAAAAAGGCAAGCTAATTGCGTTAAAACACTTTTTGAAAAGACGTTAATTTTTGTGATTTTGGACGCCTATTTAGCGGAATAACCATGCTTGCGCCTACCACAGATCCTAAGGCGCTAAACATAAAATCTTTAGAACTTCGCACTCCCCCAAACCATTTGGGGTCAACAGCCTCTTTAACATAGGCTATTAGGCTTGTACTAACGGCAGCAATAATCCATGATTTTACTTTATTTTGGGTTTTAGTAAACACATAATAGGATATTCCAGCGCCGATTAATGTTCCAGCTATAATATGCTCTGGATGTCCTTTTTTAGAAAAAATGGGTTGACTTTGTGTGGGAATACTTCCAAGTAAAAAAGTTAAAATCAATAAAAATTTCATGATTATTTAAAGGCGTTTAATCCAGTGATATCTAGCCCCGTAATTAATAAGTGGATGTCATGTGTGCCTTCATAGGTGATTACTGACTCTAAATTCATCATATGGCGCATAATAGAATATTCTCCAGTAATACCCATTCCTCCCAAAATTTGTCTCGCTTCGCGCGCAATCTTGATTGCCATGTCTACGTTGTTTCTTTTTGCCATAGAAATTTGTGCCGAAGTAGCCCTTCCTTCATTTCTCAAAACCCCAAGTCGCCAAGCTAATAATTGTGCTTTGGTTATTTCAGTAATCATTTCAGCTAATTTCTTTTGTTGCAATTGAAAACTTCCGATGGGTTTTCCAAATTGAATACGCTCTTTGGCATATCTAAGTGCTGTGTCGTAGCAGTCCATAGCAGCTCCAACAGCACCCCAAGCGATTCCGAACCGGGCTGAGTCTAAACACCCTAGCGGTGCACCAAGACCTGATTTTTTAGGAAGTATATTTTCTTTTGGAACTTTAACATTATCGAAAATTAGTTCTCCAGTAGCTGAAGCTCTCAAAGACCATTTATTGTGCGTTTCAGGTGTTGAAAAACCCTCCATTCCTCTTTCTACTATTAAGCCGTGTATACGCCCTGTTTCATCTTTAGCCCATACCACTGCGATGTCTGCAAATGGCGCGTTGGAAATCCACATTTTAGCTCCATTTAGAAGGTAGTGGTCTCCCATATCTTTAAAATTAGTGACCATTCCACCTGGATTGGATCCATGATCTGGTTCTGTAAGACCAAAACAACCGATAAATTCACCTGATGCTAGTTTTGGTAAGTATTTTTCGCATTGGGCTTCAGAACCGTATTTCCATATTGGGTACATCACTAAAGAAGATTGTACAGAAGCCGTTGATCTCACGCCAGAATCTCCGCGCTCAATTTCTTGCATTATGAGTCCATAGGCAATTTGATCCAAACCAGCACCACCATATTTTTCAGGAATATAGGGGCCAAAGGCTCCAATGTCTGCAAGGCCTTTAATAATTTGTTTTGGAAATTCAGCTTTTTGAGCATAATCTTCAATAATTGGTGATATATCACGCTTTACCCATTCTCTAGCAGCGTCTCGCACTAATTTATGTTCTTCACTAAGTAAGTCATCAATTTGATAATAATCTGGGGCTTGAAAAAGATCTTTTGACATTTCTGCTTTTATTTTAGTCAAAAATATAAATTTATGTCTTTCTATTTTTCCTTTTTCACCAAAATGTTTTATTCACTATTTTTACAGCATATTATTTTAGCGAAAATTTTGAATGCCCTCCTTATGTTCTACTGTATTCTTTCGTAGATTTAAGAAAATTTAGTTTAATCAATTAGAACAATGGTACATTAACTATTGTTGCATACAAACATCAGCCTAATAGGATAAATACATGGATTTTAGATTGCGTCGAGAAGAAAAATTAAAAAGTAAAAAACTCATTGAAGCTTTATATTCAAATGGGAATTCTATCCTAGTTTACCCCTTTCGAATGGTCTATTTGCCTATAGATCACAAGGCGAATCAAGTTGTTCAATGTGGTTTTGGTGTTTCTAAAAAGAAATTTAAACGTGCTGTTGATCGCAATCGAATTAAACGTTTAATGAGAGAAGTCTATAGACAACAGAAGCATATTATTTATAAAGATTTAGATAAAAAGCATATTATTATGATCAATTATATAGACGAAAAGCTACCTAATTACGTTCAAATAGAAGAAAAATTGATACTTTTATTAATTAAATTTATGGAAAAAGTTAAAGATTGAAGATATGAAAAAGATAAAACGATTAGGTATAATCGCATTATTACTCTCTGTCATTACGATTTCTGTTGGGTATAAATCGGATTTTTTCGAGGTGGCTAAGCAATTGGAAATATATACAACATTATTCAAAGAATTGAATATGTACTATATCGATGAAACAAATCCTGCGGAATTGACAGAAGTGGCGATTGATAAAATGTTGTCTGAACTTGATCCCTATACAAGGTTTTATGATGAGCAAGGCGTAGAAAGGGCTCGTATTAATGCGAATGGACAGAACGGGGGGATTGGAGCAGAAACTAAAATAATTGATGGGAAATTAGTAATAACAGAGCCCTATGAAGCATCTCCGGCTGATAAATCAGGGCTACTTGCGGGTGATATAATTACGAAAATAAATGATATTTCGTTAGATGAAACACCGCCGAGTGATGCTCAATTACTGCTTAATGGGAATCCTGATTCAGCTGTAAATTTAACGGTTCTACGCCAAGGTAAAACAGTCAATGTACGTATAAATAGAACGAATATTGATGTGGATCCAGTGCCGTATTATCAAATGTTAAACGACGAAGTTGGCTATATTTCATTTATTAAATTTAATGATAAGGCTTCTGCAAGGGTGAAAGAAAGTTTTGAGGATTTAAAGGCGCAAGGTATGCAAAAGCTCATCTTAGATATGAGAGGAAACTTGGGTGGATTACTCAATGAAGCTGTAGAAATTACCAATTTTTTTATTCCGAAGAATGAAGTAGTTGTTACAACAAAGGCGAAGGTGAAAAAATGGAGTGATACCTATAAAACCAAACGGGACCCTCTTGATTTGGAAATTCCCATTGTGGTTTTAATAGATCATAAATCAGCGTCGGCGTCTGAAATTGTGGCGGGTTCATTACAAGATTTAGACCGAGCGGTTATTGTAGGTGAACGATCTTTTGGAAAAGGATTGGTACAGCGATATCGCGAATTGACTTATGGAACGCAACTAAAATTGACAATCGCTAAATATTATACGCCAAGTGGTCGATGTATTCAAGAACTCGATTATACGCATAGAGACAAAAACGGAAAGGTTCCTAAATTTTCCGAAAATCAACGCAATGCATTTCAAACTAAAAATGGTCGAACTGTATATGATGGAGGAGGCATCGAACCCGATATAAAATTAGCAAGTGTTGAACGAAGTCAGGCTACGAAAGATTTATTAAATTCAGACGCCTTCTTTAATTTTGCTGTGAATTATTACCAAGAACACAAGCAAATTCCAGCAGCAAATGAATTTAAATTAAGTGAGGCTGATTTCAATAATTTTATTGATTTTATACAAAAAGAAGGAAGTGGGTTTGTTACAACTACGGATCATAAGCTGGCTGATTTGTTGCAAGAGGCTGATAAAGAAGGGTATGCGAATAGCATTAAAAATGAATTTAATGCTTTAGTTAACAAGATTAAAAAGGAGAAGGTTAAAGAATTACTTCCAAATAAATCTGAGATAAAAGATGTTCTTTCGAATGAAATTGTTCGTAAATACTATTACAAAAAAGGGGAATTTATTCGTAAGGTTAATCATGATCAAGCGGTGATTGAAGCGGTAAATATTTTAAAAGATCAATCGAAGTATCAGAAGATATTAAACTAAAAAAACGCAGACTGCTAGTTAATGACTCAAAAATCAACTAAATCTCAGGAATCATCTAATGCGATTGAGCGCCTCTATATTACGATGCGGCATTTATTCAATAGAGGCTTTTATAAGCCAATGGGGGTTAGTGGAGAAACACTGCGAGAAGCGCTTTTGCTTTTGCGACCTGAAATATATGGGTTTATTGCAGATAAAAAAGCAGAATTGAATGGTCTTTCTTATGTAATTGATCGTTTACCTGAAGGAATTGAAGAATGTCAATTTATTAATCTTACCGCCGATGAGGGATATAAATCTTCACATTTTAAACCTATTATCCCTTTAAAAAGAAGACGAAATTGTTATCGCATCGATAAGGATCAGATGAATATCGAAATTACGAGAGGACGATCTGAAATTTACGATATTTTAACGCATTTAACTTTTTTATTTATTGAATCGAATAAGATCAAAAATAGAATCTTATTAGATGATGAAGGAACAACTATTCGCGAGTGGAACTATTTAGAAGACGTTGTTATTCATCATCGTGTATTGACGAATAATCAACGAGAAGTTGTTATTACACATTTAACAAATGTTTTAGGCCGGACTTTTGAAGAAATAAAATGGGCAGTGGGTCAATTCGCACAAAAAGAGAATCCGAATAAGTTTTTTCACACAATTTATTGGATGGGTAAACTTGCTTTAGACGAAGATCTTTTAAATCAAAAGAGAAGTATTACGTTTAGTACAACGTTGCAAGAAAGGATTGGACGACACATTTATGGAGAAATATGGGCAAATTCAATAAAACAGAAGTTGGAAGAATTGAATTTTTTAGACCGACCTATTCATATTATCAGCGCGAATATGCATAGCGTAATGAATAGTCTCTATGCTACAAATGCTTTAAAAAATATTGAGTTAGACCCATTTTCTTTGTATATACAATTGAGTAAAGAAGAGCATGTCGGTCTTCGACAAGAGGTACGTGAATATGCTCTGCAACACGGGATGGTTTTTCAGAAGGATAATTCAGGAACAAATATTGATGTTCAAATAATCGATACAGCCCAAATTGATTTTAAAGGGAGTTCATTTGTGTCAAAAAAAATAGGGACTCCAAAACCTGTTCTTGTTGTAATGGATTATGCTTTTGGTGAGCAGGCTTTTGAAACAATGGATGAACTCTTAAAACCGTACATTTGCAATAATGGGCAAACCTACCTTTTGAAGGTCAAATCTATATCAATTATGGGAAAAGCAGGGATATTAGAAGGCGATAAAGGTGATATTATGATTCCATCAGCCCATATATTTGAAGGCACCGCTGATAATTATCCTTTTAAGAATGAATTGGAGAAAAAGGATTTGGAAGGCTTTGGAGTGAATGTATATGAAGGGACTATGGTGACCGTGTTAGGCACTTCATTACAAAACACAAATTTGCTCAGTTTTTTTCACGATTCAACATGGAATGCAATTGGGTTGGAAATGGAAGGCGCACATTATCAAAAGGCCATACAATCTGCGTCAAAAATTCGAGGTAATATTTCTGAAGATGTAAAAGTACGTTATGCTTATTATGCATCTGACAATCCATTAAAAACGGGAAGTACGCTTGCTTCTGGTGGTTTGGGAACTTCAGGGGTAAGGCCAACCTATGCGATTACTCAAAAAATATTAGAACAAATATTTAGTCAACATGAATAGTCAAAAAACACCTCAAGATGAGGATATAGATTTAGGGAGTGTATTCAAAATCATTGGAAAAGGAATTAGAAATATAATTGATTCTATTGGTCAATTTTTTAAATTCTTATTTCATTGCTTCATCGTATTACTGCTGTTTTTAAGAAACAATGCAGTTAAATTGGGAATTTCTATGGTGGTCGGTGCAGCCGTAGGATTTTATTTCGATTTTAATAAAGAAAAGATATATACCTCAACCATGTTGGTAGAGCCAAACTTTAAAAGTACGCGCCAATTATATCAAAATATTAACTTTTATAATGAGTTGGTCAGACAGGAAGATTCGGTATTACTCGCTAAATCATTATCAATTGATGTAAGTCAAGCAAAGGACTTGAAAGGCTTCTATATCACACCTATAGAAAATGAAAATGAAAAATATGAGTTTTTTAATGAATTTGTCGAAAATCTAGATACTACCACAGTCAAAAATCTAGATATTAGAGATTTTAAGAAGGGGTTTACCATGTATGATTACCGTTACCATCAGATTTTGGTAAAATCGTTAAATAGTACCATCTTTAAAAAAATTGAAGCACCTATAATTAATTCAATAGAAAACAATACATATTTCAAGACGCAAAAGAAGATACACGATCAAAATTTACAACAAAACGAAACCGTTTTATTGAAATCATTGGTGGAGGTCGACACACTTCGACGAATTTACAATGAAGTGATGATCACCGAGGCAAAGAAATCAGATGCGGGTACCAGTATAACGCTTGCACAAGGGGCGAAGAAAACAAATGAGATTGAACTTTTTACAGAAAGTTTGAAATTAAATAAAGAGCTCATTGATAATAATACGAAAAAAGCAGAAACTTCTGATATTATAAACATTGTTTCCTCGTTTAGTGAAGTAGGGATAAAAGAGCGAGATTTATTTAAGAAATTTACGGTTCAATACGGGTTGTTAGGAGGTTTGCTTATGTTGTTTTTTATTTTATTGGGTCAGTTGAATAAATACTTAGTAAATTATAAAATTGATAAATAGGAACATTCACCCCCTAAAGGTGGTGTGATTAATAAAATTAACAAGTTCGATTAAATACGTAAAATGATGTCTTGAATTGGCCTATTACCTCCGCTCAATTTTTATCAAAACAAAGCCGAAAGGTGTAAAAATCTTTTGAATCTATTAATGAATAGATAGGATTTATTCTAAAAAAAAAGTGCTGTTTCAAAATTACTTTAAAAGTAGACTTAATAGGGTCAAAAATAACAAGCTGTTATTAAAAAACTTGACCTATCTATCCTTTTTACAGGGAATAAACGTTTTGGTTCCTATTGTAACCTTACCCTATCTGCTTGCTGTTTTAGGTAAAGAAACTTATGGACTTATAATTTTTGCTCAAGCGCTCATTTATTATTTGGTTTTGTTCCAGAATTTTGGACTAAATACGTTAGCCATAAAAGAAACTAGTATTCATAGAGAAGACAAAACCGCTCTAAGCAAAATTGTCAATGCAATTTTTTATTTAAAAGGAGGGTTGTTTTTAGGCTCGTTCCTTTTACTTTGGATTATTGTTCAGTTAATTCCCTATTTTAAAGAGCATGAGACGCTCATGTATTTAACAATGTGGATGTGTTTATTGGATTTTATATTTCCAAAATGGTATTTCCAAGGTATAGAAAAAATGAAGTTTATTACCATTATTAACACTGTTAGTAAGGTGGTAATTGTCGTATTAATTTTCACGGTGATTAAAACAGAAAAAGATTATTTAAACCTTCCTATTATTAATGGGGTTGGCGCTTTAATTTCAGGGTTAGCTAGTATAATAATCATTTTTAAAAATGACAAAATAACTTTTGAATTCCCTGGTTTTGAGTGTGTTATAGGTTTAGCGTCTAGGGCAGTTACTTTTTTTATATCGGATATTTCAATAGCTGTTTTTTCAACGTCTAATAAAGTAATTATTGGGGTAATGTTGGGGATGGCAGAAGTTGCCTATTATGATTTTGCCGACAAAATTGTTTCCTTTTTTAAAATGCTTCCATTAAATATTGTACGGGATGCAATTTTCCCGAGAGTAGCAAAAACCAAAAACATTAAAATCATTCATGATGTTTCATTAATTATGGGGTCCTACTCAATTGTAATTATTGTGCTTTTGGGAATTTTCGCGCCTACGATTACTGTATTTTTAGGAGGAACTGAAATGCTCGATAGTGTCAATTTATTAAGATTGTTTTCCCTTAGTATTTTTACTACCCATGTTTCAAATTATTATATTACGGTAGGTTTATGGTCACTGGGGTATGAGAAAATATTTAGGAACCTTATGATTTATTCTACCGTCGTATTTTTTATGTTGTATGGATTCTTTTGGTCGATAGGTTATATAAACATTTATGTATTAGCAGCTATTCCTATATTTGTAGATGTTTATTTAATCATTCACACATATCTCGTCTATAAAGAAGAAAAATTAATATGACCTTAAAAAACTATATTAAAAAAAACAAAGGCCTATATAGTGTTTTAAGCGCGATTAAGAACTTTTTTCCAAATAAACGTAAGAAGCTGTATGACACCATTTTTTCTAACGTTTTAGAAGGAACTCTTTTAATAGAGCTCGATAATATTCCAGGTAAATTTGAAATTGACGCACGGTCTCATATTCTGCAAAGAATATTGTTAACTAAAGAATATGAACCTAAATTAGTACGTCATATTTTAAACCATGTAAACCGAAATATGGACGCGATTAATATTGGCGCAAATATTGGGCTTTATTCAAATTTATTGGCAGATAATATCAATAATACCAATAAAGTATTGGCAATTGAACCGACCAACAGAGCCTTTAGTTTATTGACCAAGAATATAACTTTAAATAATAATGAAAATAAAATCATTCCTTTTAACGGAATAGCTTCAAGTGAAAATGGAGAGTTTAATTTAAATATTATTGAAGGAATGGAGGAATATTCTAGTATTGGGACATTAGTACATGCTTCTATACAAAATGAAAAATTTACCAGCCAAGTTGTTAAAGGAAAAACCCTTGATTATTTGGTTGAAAAGTACGAATTAGCTCCAGGAATAATTGTTATCGACGTTGAAGGTGCTGAATTAAGTGTTTTAAAAGGTTCAATTGGAACGATAAAAAAATTTAAACCCATCATTATTTCTGAATTGGATGATGTTTTACTATCTGAACAAAATGCTACTTCAAGAGAGGTAATTAAGTTTTTGAAAGATTATAAATATAAGGTGTTAGATATTGATAATAATGTGCCTACATATCCATTTTCAGGAAATATTATTGCTTATGTGTAATTGTTAAGGGTATTGAATTAAATATTTTAAGCCTAAATAGAATGATTTAATACCCAAAACACAATTTAAAAAGTCCAATTGGATTTAAAAAAATCAACTATGCTCGTATCGATAATTACGGTTACATTTAATAGCGAAGAAACTTTACATGACACGATAACTTCGGTTTTAGAGCAGGATTATGACGAGTTAGAATATATCATAGTTGATGGAGGATCAAGAGATCAAACGATAGAAATTATCAAATTTTACGAGAAAGAATTTAAATTAAAAAACATTCCATTTTCATGGATTAGTGAACCAGATGAGGGTATATATGATGCGTATAATAAAGGGATAACATTGGCTCACGGTGAACTCATAGGAATTTTAAATAGTGATGATTGGTATAATACCAATGCGATATCGGAGCTAGTGCGTGTAAATCAAAATCATACGTTTTCCATTGTCTCAGGGGAGCGAAACAAAGTGACTTTTAACAAAAAGCACTATGGGATTCATTTAAATAAAAGGGATATAGCACGATATATTCACCGAACGATGCCTTTAAACTTTCCAGCTACATTGATACACAAAAATGTGTACCGTCAAATTGGGAAATATGATTTAACCTATAGACTGTCTGCAGATTACGATTTAATTTTTAGGGCGTATAAAGCGGGTGTAACTTTTTTGTTTTCTGATAAAACACTAGTGAATATGCGTAATTCAGGGGCGACTGGACAATTAAAAAATTTGTCTATTACGGCTAAGGAAGATTACCATATTAGAAAAAAAAATAAAGTTAAGTTTGCTCGGATATTTTATTATAAACGATTGATATTTAACGGGTTAATAATTGTTCGAAATACAACGAGAAACATACTAAATATTGAGTATTAATGGTAAAAAAGCTTTTTTATTTATTCGTTTTTGCGGCGCCATTTACCAGTTTTTTTGCCTTTTCTGCATGGCTAAGAATTCCGGTCGTTGTTAATATTTTGGTATTTGTCGTGTTGATGCTTTCTATATTACGGTATGGTAAAATTAAGCGAAAATGGATTAAGTCTGAAGACCTTTATCTCCTTGCTTTTTTTGGATTGCTGCTTATGAGCTATGTGTTAGGTTTTGGAGAACAACGAAGCTTTAATCATACGCTTGCTTATACAAATAGTATTTTTCTTTATTTTTTTTTATCAAAATATTTAATCGAATTATTTCATATTTCTTCACTTCAGATTGCAAAAGTTGTTATGAAATCATTCGTGGTTATATCGTTAATTATACTTATTGATTTTATAGGCAAAAATTATTTTAATGTTAGTTTTCGTCAATTTTATAGTGAAATTGACGGAGCTACCAGCAATATGAATTATTTTATAAGAGGTGGTATGTTTAGGGTTGGTGGAGTTGCTGAAGAACCTGGTATTATGGCAATGTTTTACAATCTTTATTTTGGTATTTCCTTGTTTTACATATATAAAATTCGTAAGAAACACCTTTACATTTGGGTGTTTATTTTGTATTTATGCGCTCATTTTGCTCTATTTTCTAATGCGGGTATAACGCTTCCCTTTATTGCGGTCATCGCTATTTTTACATTTAATAAGTTAAAGAAGTTATACATTTCAAAGAATCAACTATTTTGGGTTTTATGTGTAACTATAGGCGGAGTATTGTTGACGATTAGTTTTCAGTTTTTTGATTATGCTAGTTCTGAGACTATTCAAAAATTTATGAACAAAATTTTCTTTAACGAGCAAGCTAATTCCTCTAGTGGAGCTAGGCTTCATCAATGGTCAAGAGCAATTTCTAATTTTTCTACAAGCCCATTATTCGGGCACGGTCCAGGTTATGGCGTACATGAAGACGCTGAAGGGTATTTAAGTGTTTATTTGACGATCTTAGCTGACATCGGTATTATCGCATTTTTCTTTTTTTGTACCTTTGTTTTAGCCATCTTTAAGAAGGCTTCTCGAATAAAAGGGGATGTCAGAAATTTTCTAATGTTTTCTTTAACGACTACTTTTTTACATCTTTTTATTATTGCAGATTTTTACCATGCTCCTATGTGGTTACTCATCGCTTTTGTTCAATTGGTTTATAAAGAAGAAAATTTAAATTCGTTATGAAAATTTTACATTTAATAACGGCTTTTGGGTATGGTGGGGCTGAAATACTTTTAAAGGATGTAGCAAATAGACAGTGTCTAAATCATGAGGTTTTTATTGTTTCCTTAAAAAAAGAGAATCCCTTAAAAGCAGAATTAAGGCATGAGATTGAATTTTTTCATCTTCCCATGACTCCATTAATTTTAGGATCTTTACTGAACTTAATTAGGGAAATTAGACCAGACATTATTCATACCCATCTTGGACATGCGGACGGTATAGGAACAATAGCAGCGCGATTGAGTAAGGTACAACAGTTTGCTACGTTACATAATGTATCTATTAAAAAAAATTGGTTAGACACCATATTCTTTTGGCTTTATAGACGATTGTTTTTAAACATAGGAAAGAATGTTCAAGTTATTGGGATTTCAGAATCTGTTTTTAAACACGCTGAAAAAACCCTAAAGATTCCATTAAATCAATTGCACCTATTGTATAATGCAATTCCGTTAAATAAATCGTTGTGTAAATCGACTACTAATTTTACAAAGAAAGATAAAATTGGACTTTTATTTGTTGGTAGATTAGTGAAACAGAAGTCAGTTGACACCTTGTTAAAAGCAGTAAAAATCCTCAAAGAATTGGGGTACGAAAACTGCATTCACCTTTTGGTTGTGGGTGATGGTTCACAAAAGGAGGCTTTAGTATCAACAGCGGTAGCATTGAACATAATGAAAATGGTTAGTTTTGAAGGTGAAACTACAGATGTTCAAGCGTATTACGCACAGGCAGATATTTTTGTGTTGCCCTCTCGTTGGGAAGGCTTTGGGATGGTGATTTTAGAAGCTTTTTTAGCTAAACTTCCAGTAGTAGCGAGTAATCTTGAAGGTCCTTCAGAATTAATAAATAATGGTATAAATGGGTTTTTATTTGAGCCTTTAAATGAAAATCACTTAGCGAAAAAGCTTCAGTTTTTAATAGAGCACAAAAAGGAGCGTATACGGATGGGGCAAAGGGGGTATAATTCAATAATAGAAAAATATGATATCAATACCTATGTCGATGAATTAAACGAACTTTATAAAAAAAGTTTACATGAGTAGTGTACATAATAAAATAAAGTCGTTTTTTATTGATTGGTATTTCCTTGTTCTTTTTTTGTGTACGACAGTTTCTTTTCCTAAAATTTACAAATTCAGTATCCCTATAATTGTATTACTTAGTTTGGTACAGTTTACTAGGTATTATAGAAAACTAATAAGTGCAAGTTACCTGCTACATGGTTTCTTTTTCCTCAGTATATATGCTATTGTTTTTGCAAAAAGTATTCATACCGTTTATGTAGTCATATGTTTGACCACTTGTTTGTTAATTATTTGGCGTGAGAAAATTAGCTTCAGTTTTAAAAGGGAATTTGTTTCTGCTGAAACTAATTTATTGATTTTTTTCTTACTCATTTTAGGGAACTACATGCTTTTTTCAAATGGCCTTAAGGGGCTTGACACCTTTTTATACTTGTTAGTATATCCGATATTGTTCTATGGATTTAGGCAATTGCCATTTTCTATTGATTTGACAAAATCCATTCGTTTTTTTATTTTGTCCATAGTTGTTGCTTCTACCTTATTGCTTATAATTAATATGGTCAATGGAACACTATCAATGACTACGAATACTTATTTTTCAGAAACCTTAGGGGTAACACATGTCTATTTTGGTCTTTTTTTGGGATTAGGTTCTTGTTTTGTTATGGGGTTTAATTTTAACAAAAATCCACTAGTTAATCCCATTTTTGATCATGTCCTGTTACTTATTTTTATGGTAATTTTAATATATATCGGAGCGCGAATGTCGTTGATAGGTGTATTTATAGTTTTAGGATTGTATTGTTATAAATTACTTTCTTTTGAACCCTATATTAAAATCATAAGTGTCATTGGGGTGTGTATATTATTCTTTTCAGTTAGTTATTTTTTTATACCACGTGTAAAACAAGATTTAAATTACATAAATAAAGTTTATGTTTCTGTAAAGACCAATGATAAAGAAGATTTAGTGGAAAATTCGTGGAGGAATATGTATCGGCGATTTTTGGTGCTTTCATATACAGGAAGTGAAATTAAGCATCATTTATTCACAGGAATTGGAATGGCGAATGTAACTTCGCAGATAAGTGAACAAATTATTAAAGATGGTTATATTTACTTTAAACCTTTGAATACACATAATCAATACTTACATTATTTGGTTGGTATGGGGGTTGTTGGGTTGCTCTTTTTTTGTTGGTTGTTATATTATTTCTTTACGCATCAAATTCAGGGAACTTTAGGTGTATTTTTTATGTTGTTTTTCATGACAACAATGCTAACTGAATCCGTGCTAGTACGTGTGAAAGGCATTGCTTTATTCTTTTTGTTTTACCTTCTTTTTTGTAGTAAAAAAGTGATAATTAATGATTAAAGTTGTACATATTGCACGACCCTATGCGGGAATTGAGATGTATTTACAAACTCTTTTTTCTCATCTAGACGCATTGAAAATTGAAAATTATTTGCTGAGTAATTATGAAGCGAAGGACAAAATATTTGTCAATAAATTTGGAATTCGAATTCCGCAATATAGTATAGACTTAAGAAGGGAAATTAATCTGGTAAACGATTATAATTGTTTAAAAGACCTAATTAAAATAATCAAGGAAATTAATCCAGATGTTATTCACTGTCATAGTGCCAAAGCTGGAATTTTAGGGAGAATTGTTGGGAAAAGATTAGCGATAACGACCTATTATACCCCACATGCTTTTTCATATTTGAGCGCTAAGAATTTCCTTTCTAGAATGGTATACAAGACAATAGAGAAATATTTTCGTACCTATCCATCCAAAATAATTGCATGTTCTACTTCTGAATATAATCGGGCTGTTTTCGATTTAAACTTCAAGGAGGAAAAAGTACTATTATGGAATAATTCTATTGAAGATGTTGGACAAGTAAAATCAATCTCATTGACAAATTCTTTACCAGAAAACTTTATTTGTTGTGTGGGTAGAAATGTTTATCAGAAAAATATTGATTTACTCTTAGATGTTATGTCCATTGTAAGGAAAAATCAACCTGATTTAAAATTGGTGTTGCTCGGTATGGAACAAAATTCCTTGAATTTTCAAAAATTACAACAAAATATTCAAAAATTGGGATTAGATAATACAGTTATATTATATCCTTGGGTTGGTAGAGATGAGGTTCTTTCTATTGTAAAATTAAGTAAGTTGTATGTGTCTACATCGCGGTATGAAGGGCTACCATATGCTGTGATAGAGGCATTGGCTTTGTCAAAACCGTGTGTACTAACCGCAGTAGATGGTCATATTGATTTGGTTCAAAACAATGTAAATGGATTTTTAATAGAAAATATGAATGCCAATAAAATGGCTTATGAAATTGTGAATTTGGTTCAAAATAATGAAAAATTAGAGCGGTTTGGACTTAATTCAAGAGCAATTTTTATGGAGCGTTTTCTGATTGACAATAACAGTCCTATACTGGAACGTCTATATCAAGGAAATACCCTGTAAGTTTTTCAAAAGAATATAGCCAACTCATTATTATCTCTTATTTTTATCGTGTAATAAGGAATTTAATTGAAAAATCAATTGAAACAACAATATCCATATCTCATAAAGCCCATTTTTATAATAATTGACATTCTAATTATTTTTAGTGTGGTTTTTTATGTTGCTGATAAACAATTTTTTAATGTTAATTTTTTAGTATATATTTCATTATTTTGGCTCGTAATTGCTTATAACACAAATTTTTATAAAGTATTTAGGTTTACTAAAATATTTAGAATTCTAAAATTATTATTTGTACAATTTAGTCTGTTTTTTCTTGGATTTTTTGCTTATTTCGGCGTCTTTAAAGAAGGGGTTATTGTCCATAATCAATTATTTATTTTTTCCGCTATTTTGGTTAGTATTTCTCTCGTAAAATTAGTGACTTTTTATGGAGTTAAGTACGTTAGACAAAAGGGTAAAGATTCGACGAACATTATAATTATTGGATTAGATGATACCTCAAAAAAAATGGCCAATTTATTCCGAACAAATAGTGAATTAGGATATAAATATCTTGGTTTTTTTTCTGATGATATTGACATCAAAAAAGATTATTTGGGGTCTTTTGATGAGAGTTTTGAATATTGTATCACACATAAGGTTGATGAAATTTTTTGCACACTTTCAGTTCTTAGTAATGAAAATGTTAAGGAGTTTACCAAATTTGGAAATGAACATAAAATTAGTGTTAAATTAATTCCAGATTCAACGGAGTTATTTAGTAAATACTTAGGCGCTGAATATTATGATTCATTTTTGGTACTTAATGTTAAAAAATTACCTTTTGAATCAGCAGAAAATCATATTGTTAAACGATTATTTGATGTAATTTTTGCCATTTTTATTTGTGTCTTTGTAATGTCCTGGTTAATTCCAATTTTGTGGGTACTGATTAAGCTTGAATCTAAAGGGCCTCTATTTTTCACTCAAAAAAGAGAAGGTATTCGAGGGGAAACTTTTACTTGTTATAAGTTTAGATCCATGAAGTTGAATGATCTTTCAGATAAAATACACGCGACTAAAAATGATGAACGTGTAACCAAGATTGGAGGCTTTCTTAGAAGGACAAGTTTAGATGAGTTGCCTCAGTTTTTTAATGTGTTAAAAGGAGATATGAGTGTGGTAGGTCCTCGGCCTCATATGACAAATTTATCGAAAGAATACCAAAAGGAAATTGATAATTATATTGATCGTTTCGCCGTTAAGCCAGGGATAACTGGCTTAGCCCAAGTCAGTGGATATAGAGGAGAGGTAAAGAAAAAAGCGGACATTAAAAATAGAATTCGTCTCGATATTTTTTATATTGAAAATTGGTCATTCTTTCTTGATCTTAAAATCATTTTTCAAACCATGGTCAATATTTTCACTGGAGAAGAAAAAGCGTATTAAAGTACAGATGAAAGAAATACCCACCTATTTAATATCTGCATCAATTGTCTTTTATGAAGAGAATTTGGTAGATTTATCACGTACGGTAAATTCTTTTTTAGCTTGTCCATTTCCGAAAAAACTCTTTTTAATAGATAATTCCCCAATAAATAATTTTGAAGAAAAATTTAAGCATCCAGATATTAGATATGTATTTGTTGGAAAAAACATAGGGTTTGGAGCCGGTCATAATTTAGTTTTAGAAAGATTTAATCTACAATCTGATTTTCACCTAGTTTTAAATCCTGATGTATGTTTTGCACCAACTATTTTTGTCCCCCTTTTAAATGAATTTGAGTCAACCCCATTGCTAGGCGTTGTAGCTCCAAGGGTTATGTCCCCTGAAGGGGAATTGCAATATACGGCTAGACGCTATCCAAGCCCAGCTGAACTGATAGCACGTACGGTTCCTGGGCTGAGAACAATGTTAAAAAAAATGATTAATAAGGGGCGGTATGCGGAAAGAAACCTTCAAGAGTCTTTTGACCCAGATTTTCTGGAAGGCTGTTTTTTACTATTTAAAACGCGTGTTTTTATTCAATTAAACGGGTTTGATGAGCGTTATTTTCTCTATATGGAAGATGTAGATATTTGTCGCGAATTAGATACAATGAAGTTGAAAAAGAGGTATGTTCCAAAAGTTTCCATTGTGCATCAGCATAGAAGAGGTTCAAGAAGACAGACCAAATTATTTTTTATTCATTTGAAATCAGCATTTACTTATTTTATTAAATGGGGATTTTCATGTAAAAAAACGTTGAGCTAATCATATATTTGTAAAAAAAATCTTTCCATGAATATTCTTATTTTAGGTTCCGGAGGTCGTGAACATGCCTTCGCTTTAAAACTTTCTCAAAGTCCAAAAGTAACTCAGCTTTTTGTAGCTCCTGGGAATGCGGGCACAAATGAAATTGCAACAAATCTATCGATAGATCCATTGGATTTTAGCGCTGTAAAATCGGCGGTATTAGCCTGTAATATACGGATGGTTCTGGTGGGGCCTGAAGCGCCATTAGTTGCGGGAATACACGACTATTTTTTAAAGGACCCTCAGCTAGAGGAGATTCCAGTAATTGGGCCAAATCAAGCGGGAGCACAGCTAGAAGGGAGTAAAGATTTCTCGAAAAAATTTATGTTGAAATATGGAATCCCTACTGCTCAATACCAAACGTTTACGAAGGAGAACTTAGCCGGCGGATATGCATTTTTAGAAAGCTTAAAAGCGCCGTATGTTCTCAAGGCAGACGGTTTGGCTGCAGGAAAAGGAGTGTTAATTTTAGAAGATCTCGACACGGCGAAATCGGAACTCAAAGAAATGCTGACCAATGAAAAGTTTGGAACGGCTTCGTCAAAGGTAGTTATTGAAGAGTTTTTAGCAGGTATTGAGTTATCGGTATTTGTACTAACAGATGGAGTTCATTATAAAATATTACCTTCGGCAAAAGATTATAAACGAATTGGAGAAGGAGATACAGGCTTGAATACGGGAGGTATGGGAGCCATTTCTCCAGTGCCTTTTGCTAATCAAACTTTTATCGATAAGGTAGAAGATCGTGTAATTATTCCTACAATAAAAGGTTTGCAAGTCGAAGGGATTGATTATCGTGGTTTTATTTTTATTGGATTGATGAATGTGAATAATGACCCCTATGTTATTGAATATAACGTACGAATGGGAGATCCTGAAACTGAAGTGGTAATTCCCAGAATTGATGCCGATTTGGTTGATTTGTTTGATGGGGTTGCCAATCAAAACCTAGACGAAAAATCATTTGTTGTTAATCCTAAAACAGCAGCGACAGTCATGTTGGTTTCTGGTGGATATCCTGAGGAGTACGAAAAAGGAAAACAAATTAGTGGATTGGAAAGTGAGACGGAATCTATTCTCTTTCACGCTGGAACAAGCTCGCGTGATGGGAAGGTAGTCACCAGCGGCGGACGTGTAATGGCTGTTACATCGTTTGGCGATGATTTTGAGGCTGCATTAAAGGCTTCGTATAAAACCATTCAAAACTTGCATTTTGAAAAAATGTATTATCGTAAAGACCTTGGCTTTGATTTAAAAGGATGAAATTAAGGCGCGGCAAAAAAATAATGGTGGCACCATTAAATTGGGGGTTGGGTCATGCAACGCGTTGTATTCCAATTATAAATGCCTTATTAGAAGCTGAGTTTGAGTTAATAATTGCTAGTGATGGGGAGGCTTTAACCTTACTTCGAAAGGAGTTTCCTAAACTTTGTTATATAGAACTTCCATCGTATGGAATTAGGTATGGGAATAATCATCAATTGAAATGGCAATTATTCAAATGTATGCCGCGGATCTTAAGCGCTGTGCGAAAAGAAAAAAAACAATTGGCATCGTTGGTGCAAAACGGTGCTGTTCAGGGGGTTATTTCTGATAATCGATTTGGAATGTATCACCCGGGTATTCCTTCGGTGTACATTACCCATCAATTGACTGTTTTGTCTGGATTGACAACCTGGTTGAGTACCTATTTTCATCATCGGATTATTAGAAAATTTAATGAATGTTGGGTCCCTGATAATTCGCAAAAGCTATTCTCTGGGGCATTGGCTAATACATCACTAAACGTAAAATATTTAGGTGTTGTAAGTCGCTTAGAAAAGAAAAATGAAAATATTAGCTATGACTATTTAATTGTTTTATCAGGGCCAGAACCACAACGAAGTATATTAGAAAGCCAGTTGATTACTGAATTTTCTAATACGAACTATCGCGTAAAGCTCATTCGTGGCATTTTTTCAGAAGAACCTATAAAGACTGAAGTAAAAGGGGTAGAAATTATCAATTATGCGTTAAAAGAGGAGTTAGAGCGACTTATCAATGCGAGTGAAGTAGTTATTGCCAGAAGTGGATATTCTACCATTTTAGACCTAGCCAAGCTGCGTAAAAGAGCATTTTTTATTCCTACTCCTGGGCAATATGAACAGCTGTATTTGGCAAATCATTTACAAAATAAAGGAATTGCTCCCTATATAAAACAAGGGGAATTTACGGTAAAACATTTAGCCCAATTAGCTAATTATACGGGATTCAATACACAGACAGTAGAGCATCTATCCCCAACCCTATTCGAACTTTTCTAAGGTAAAGGAAAAAGTGGTGCCTTTTCCTACTTCACTTTCAGCATAAACTTTTTCTTGATGTGCTTCTATAATGTGTTTGACAATAGACAACCCTAGCCCAGATCCTCCTTGTTCACGAGACCTACTTTGATCTACACGATAAAATCGTTCAAAAATTCTTTTTAGATGTAACTTTTCTATTCCTTCTCCATCATCTGAAATGTGAATAGCCACCTTTTTTGAGCTAAAATTTTTAATAGATACAATGGTTTGACCATTAAAATTTCCGTATTTAATTGAGTTTTCAATGAGATTAATAAGAACCTGTTCAATTCTTTTTTGATCTGCCTTAACAAATATCGGAGTGTCGTATACCTTATTAAATCGCAGTTTTATTTTTCTTTTTTTAGCTTTAATTTCTAATAAATCAAAGGTGCTTTGTACTAATTTAACAATGTTAAACATTTCCATTTTTGGATTCAAATACCCTGTCTCAAGTTTAGAGATCATGTCTAAATCTTGAACCACATTAATTAAGCGCTCAACACCTTTGTTTGCTCTATGTAAATATTTATCTCGGATAGACTTATCCTCTACTGCTCCGTCTGACAGAGTTAATAAATAGCCTTGAACCGTAAATAGAGGAGTTTTTAATTCGTGTGAAACATTGCCTAAAAATTCACGTCTGTAACGTTCTCTAATTTGAAGCATTTCAATTTCAAGACGTTTGTTTTCAGCAAATTTCTTCACGTTCTGAGATAAGGATTCCATATCAGAAGTAATGCTTTTTCTACTTAAATCCTCCACGTTGAGCATAGATACTTCATCGTAAATCTTTTTTACCCTACTGTAAATAAAGCGCTGAACTCTAAATTGTAGAATAAAAAATGAAATGGTAAAGACGAGTAGACAAACAAAGGTAATTGAGAGTATCATAGACTCTTTATACAAAAAGAAATCTACAACATTTAGGATGATAAAAGTAAAAAGTGCCAGATAACCTGAAGACTTGAAGGCGAATTTATATGTTTTTTTAATTTTCATTAGCTGTTGAACTTGTAGCCAACGCCTTTCACGGTTTTAAAGTATTCGTCTCCTATTTTTTCACGGAGTTTTCTAATGTGAACATCAATTGTTCTGCCACCAACAATGACATCATTTCCCCAAACTTTTTCAAGAATAACTTCTCGTTTAAATACTTTTCCTGGTTTAGACGTCAATAAAGATAACAATTCAAATTCCTTTCGAGGTAAAATTATTTTCTGTTTGTTTTTCTCAACAAAATACTCCTCTCGATTGATAATAATATCACCAATTTTAACAATTCCCTGTTGATCTTTTTGTTCGTTTTTAAGACGACGTAGCAGCGATTTCACTTTACTAACAAGAACTTTCGGTTTTACGGGTTTTGTAATATAATCATCAGCACCTGCATCAAAACCAGCTACTTGAGAATAATCTTCTCCGCGAGCTGTAAAAAAAGCGATTAATACATTTTTTAAATTTTCAATTTCGCGAATTTTTTCACACGCTTCTATTCCATCCATGCCTGGCATCATCACATCCAGTAATATTAAATGAGGTAAGAATTTATTTGCTTTTGTGATTGCGTCCTTACCGTTGGAGGCAGTTTCTATTTGATAACCTTCGTTAATCAAATTATAACTGACTATTTCTAGAATATCCGGTTCGTCATCAACCAGTAATATTTTAATGTCTTTATTTTTCATTTGGTGTTAAAAATACAAAATTAAATTAGGGGTAAACTTAGTTATCATTTGTTTTAGGTATATTAAGTTAACATTAACATTATTTTTTTATTAAAAATTTGTTTTTTTTTGATGTTGAATAATAAAATGTTAAACTTTACGTTGCGATTCAATTTTCATACATTTATTCATAATTTTGCACCGAGAGATTATGAGAAAAATTACCTGCTTAATATTCATTTTTATCACGACTTCTTTTTACGCTCAAGTAAAAGAGAAGGCTGCTAAGGTTGCATTGGATAAAAAGGAGGAAATTCGAGGGTTTAAAATGTATCCTAATCCAGTAACCAACGGTAAGTTGTATATATCTGCACTAGATCGCGGTGCTAAACATATTCAAATTTTCAATATTTTAGGGAAGTCCATTTTGACTACCAAAATAATGGGAAAGGAATTGAATATTTCCAAATTAACTTCAGGGGTATATATACTCAAAGTAATTATTTCAGAAAAAACGATTACCCGAAAGTTAGTTGTCAAATAAATTTTTTGCGACACTGCTTCATTTTTTTTAGACAGCTCAACGTTTAGTACCTTAGTTGAAAAACGAAAGATGTTTACTAAAATTAAATTGACAAATATCTTATTTTTAGATATTGAGACGGTTCCCGAATTCGCCACATTTGATGAATTGTCAGAAGAAAAAAGGAAACTGTTTGAGCAAAAAACAGCCTATAAAAGGGGGGAAGATTGTAGTGTAAAAGATCAATATGACCAAGCAGGTATTTGGGCCGAATTTGGAAAGATTATTTGTATTTCAGTTGGTTATTTTGCACATCTCACCAAGAAGCGTATGTTTAGATTGAAATCCTTTTATGGAGATGAACGCAAAATTTTATTGGACTTCAAATTCCTTTTAGATGGGTTTTTTAATAAGCAAGTACACGTTTTATGCGCCCATAATGGGAAGGAATTTGATTTTCCTTACATCGCTAGACGTATGATAATTCACACGATATCGCTCCCCGATAAGCTTAATTTGTTTGGTAAAAAACCGTGGGAAGTACCACATCTAGATACCTTAGAACTTTGGAAATTTGGTGATTATAAACAGTATACTTCGCTTAAATTATTGACTCATATTTTGGGAATACCTTCACCAAAACAAGATATAGATGGAAGTCAAGTAGCTGATGTTTATTATAAGGAACAAGCTCTTGAGCGAATAGTTCAATATTGTGAACGAGATACTGTTGCAGTTGCACAGTTAGTCTTGCGCTATAATCAATTGCCACTATTACAAAATAATGAAATTTATAAGGTTTAATCTTGGTCCAATTTCATCGAAATTTCTAACCACCGTTCCTCTTTACGCTCGATAGAATGAATTATTGATTGTAATTCTTCTGAGAGTTTAGCTACTTTTTCAGGGGATAATTCTTCATTCGTAAATTGAAGTTCAAGTGATTTTTTTTGTTCTTCTAAGGAAGCAATATCTAATTCAAGTTTTTCAAACTCTTTACTTTCAGTATAGGATAGCTTTTTCTTTTCCTTGGGAGCTTGTGTAACTGCTTGTTTCACTTCGACTGGTTTGATTTGTTGATTATCATAGGCTCGATAATCAGAATAATTACCCGGAAAATCTTTGATGTGTCCGTCTGTATTAAGGATGAATAAATGGTCGACAATTTTATCCATAAAATAACGATCGTGAGATACGATTAATAAATTTCCTGGATAATCCATTAAAAATTGTTCGAGTACATTTAGCGTAAGAATATCAAGATCATTCGTAGGCTCATCTAAAATTAAAAAATTTGGATTTTGTATTAAAACGGTACAGAGGTACAATCTTTTCTGTTCTCCTCCGGATAGTTTTTCTACATAATCATATTGTTTTTTACGATCAAATAAAAAACGCTCTAGCAATTGACCCGCCGATATTTTTCTACCTTTAGTCAACGGAATATATTCGCCAAATTCTTTGATGACTTCAATTACTTTTTGACCCGGTTTTATTTCTATCCCGGCTTGGGTGTAATAGCCGAATTTTACGGTTTCACCGATGACTACTTTGCCGCTGTCTACTGGGAGTTTTCCTGTGAGGAGATTTAAAAATGTGGATTTTCCTGTTCCATTTTTTCCAATTAGTCCAATGCGCTCACCACGCTTAAAGACATAATGGAATTTATCTAAGATGATTTTATCACCAAAAGCTTTCGAAATATGATGTAATTCAACAATCTTGCTCCCAAGGCGTTCCATGTTGATTTCTAGTTGAATTTCGTGATTTTCTCTACGTTGATGTGCTCGTTTTTTAATTTCGTGGAAATCTTCTATTCTCGATTTTGATTTAGTCGTTCTGGCCTTAGGTTGCCTACGCATCCAATCTAATTCTTTTTTATATAAATTTTTAGTTTTTCCGAGTTCTGTTTGCTCAATGGCTAATCGTTCTTCCTTATTCGTTAAATAATATGAATAATTCCCTTTATATGAATAGAGTTTTCCTTGATCTAATTCTATAATTTCATTACATACTCTTTCTAAAAAATAACGATCGTGTGTGACCATAAACAAGGTGAGTTTTTCTTTCGCAAAAAAACTTTCTAACCATTCAATCATTTCAAGGTCTAAGTGATTGGTGGGTTCATCGAGTATTAAAATATCCGGTGTATTGATTAGAATAAGTGCTAATGCAAGACGTTTTCGCTGCCCACCAGAAAGATGTTTTACTTGTAAGCTTAAATCTTCAAGTTGGAGTTTCGATAATATTTGCTTGTATTGCGTTTCAAAATCCCATGCATTGTGTTGTTCCATGAGTTCAAATGCTTCTTGATAAGAAGCTGAATCTTCTGGGTTTTCAAGTGCTTTTTCATATTGATGGATAATGGCTAAGATTTTATTATCAGCACTAAAAATACATTCTTCAATAGTAAATTCGGGATTTAAGTCATCATCTTGTGCCAAAAAACCGATATCTAGGTCTTTTCGCATGACTATCTGCCCCTTATCTGGGCTGTCTTTTCCTACGAGTAAATTGAGAATGGATGTTTTACCCGTACCATTTTTAGCGACAAAAGCAATTTTTTGCCCTTTATTTATACCAAAAGAAATATCTTCAAACAATACTCTTTCGCCATATGATTTGGCAATATTTTCAACTGATATATAATTCAAAATGTGCTATGTATTTAGAAATAATTAACCTCCACTTACGGGGGGAATCAAGGCTACCACATGGTTGTCTTGCAACTGGAAGTCGGAATTACAGTAAGTTTCGTTTACGGCAATACTGAATCCGTACTTAGAAAGGGCAGGATAGGTATGCAGTAATTGTTCTTTAAAATCGTTAACAGAAGTAGAATCTTCTAGGGTGAAACTCTTTTCATCCACACCTAAAACATCTTGCAACACACCAAAAAATAGTACCTTAATTTTCATGCATCAAAGTTATTAAAATCTCTTACATTTGCGCTATAAACTGCCATTATTTGAAAAATATCATCCCTATATTATCCTGGTTGCCCTCGTATAATAGTTCATTTTTAAAGGGGGATATTTTAGCGGGATTTACAGTAGGTATAATTTTAATCCCTCAGGGAATTGCCTACGCTATTATCGCTGAACTTCCTCCAATTTACGGGTTATATACGGCCTTAATTCCGTTAATTGTTTACACCATTTTTGGAACGTCTAGAAGATTGGCAGTAGGACCAGTTGCTATTGATTCATTGATTATTGCTGCCAGTGTATCAACCTTAGCAAAAGTTGGTACAGAACACTATATCAGTATTGTATTGGCATTGACCATGATGGTAGGAATAATACAAATTATTGTTGGGGTTTTTCGATTAGGATTTATTGTTAATTTTTTGTCTAAACCTGTTTTAACTGGTTTTGTTACAGCTGCCGCCCTAATTATTGGATTAAACCAGTTTAAGAGTTTGTTGCGGATTGATATTGAACGAAACAATAAAATTCAATACCTAATTGCCGATATTATTGAGAAATTTTCGACCATTCATTTAAAAAGCTTGCTTTTAGGAGGGTGTGCTATTTTAATTATTTATAGCCTAAAAAAGGTTCATCGCCGTTTCCCTGGGGCGTTGGTTGTGGTAATTTTGGGGATTGTAATAATGAAATTTTTTGAAACGTATTTTGAAGGCGTTCAAATTGTGCGGGATATACCAAAAGGGCTGCCTCAATTTGCTATTCCTGAAATTAATTGGGCGTTGATCAAACAGTTAATTCCCATTGCCCTCACCTTGTCATTTACCGGGTTTTTACAAGCAATTTCAATTGCAAAATCATTTGTAGAAGAAGATGACGCTCCGGTGTTAGATTCAAATAGAGAATTAATTGCGTTAGGATTGTCGAATATAATGGGTTCTTTTTCGAGTACCTATACTTCTTCAGGAAGTTTTGCCAGATCAGCTATTAATAAAGAAATGGGGGCTCAAAGTCCAATGGCAAATGTATTTGCTGCCATATTTATTTTACTCACTTTATTTTTTCTTACGCCCGTTTTTTATTATTTGCCTAAATCTGTTTTAGCGGCAATTATCATCGTAGCAATTTTTGGGCTCATTAAGATAAAAGACATCCAGTTCTTGTACAAAACGAATAAAAAGGATTTTATAATGATGCTGGTCACGTTTATCGTAACAATGACGATAGGCGTCAAGGAAGGAATTTTAATAGGCGTTTTAGTGTCAATTTTTGTGGTTATTTTTGAAACAACGCGGCCGCATATGGCTGTTTTAGGGAAAGTGCCAGGGACGAGTCATTTTTATAGAAATAAGCGTAGATTTTCTGATGTTATTTTACATGATGAAATTCTCATAGTGCGTTTTGATGCACAGCTCTATTTTGCAAATACGAATTTTTTTAAAGAACGATTGGCTGATTTTGTTAAGGCAAAAGGACCAAAATTAAAAGTTATCATTATTGATGCCGAGGTTATAAGTAATATAGACAGTAGTGGTATAGCAATGTTTCAGGAATTGGTTACGCATTATAAAAATAAAAATATTCAAATGTACTTTACAAGTATTAAAGGGCCAGTAAGGGATGCGATGACCAAAAGTAGATTAATTGACACGATTGGTAAGGAAAATTTCTTTATGAGTATTCAAGAGGGCGTAGACCATTTTGAAAAGGGTGAAACTGGCGGGTATGATAAGTACATTCATCAAGCAAATGTGAATTGACGTGTTAAATTTAATGTCAATTAATGAAATGTCAGTAACTTTGTAATTAAATTAGATATCATGAACATAGAGCAAATATATACGGGTTGCCTATCACAAGGGGCATATTATATTGAAAGCAAGGGGGAAGTTGCTATTATTGATCCTTTACGTGAGGTACAACCTTATATTGATAGAGCAGCTAAAGATAATGCCAAGATTATCTATATTTTTGAAACACATTTTCATGCAGATTTCGTAAGTGGGCATGTTACTTTAGCAGAAAAAACAGGGGCTAAAATTGTTTTTGGTCCGAATGCAAAGACTAATTTTCCATCACATATTGCCAAGGATGGAGAAGTATTTAAACTTGGAGATATAGAAATTGTTGCTATGCATACTCCTGGGCATACAATGGAGAGTACTTGTTATTTGTTGCGAGATCAAAATCGTAAAGATTATGCCTTGTTTAGTGGAGACACGCTCTTCTTAGGAGATGTTGGACGACCAGATTTAGCGCAAAAATCTGATTTGACAATGGAACAATTGGCGGGCACATTATATGAAAGTTTACGGAATAAGGTGATGCCTTTAGCAGATGATGTTATCGTCTATCCTGCTCATGGGGCAGGCTCGGCGTGTGGTAAAAATTTATCTAAGGAAACTCAAGGTACCATTGGAAACCAAAAATTGACTAATTATGCCTTACGTGCAGATATGACTAAAGAGGAATTCATTAAAGAAGTAACAGCGGGTTTATTACCTCCGCCGTCTTATTTTCCTTTGAATGTCAAATTAAATAAAGAAGGATATGATAGTATCGATGAAGTTCTAGCTGTTGGGAAGACGGCATTGTCTCCTGCTAAATTTGAACAGCTTGCCAATGATACCGATGCCTTGATCTTAGACGTACGGCATCAGACTGATTTTATTAAAGGGTTTATACCACGATCAATTTTTATTGGATTGGACGGGAGTTTTGCGCCCTGGGTAGGGGCTTTAATTAAGGATATAGAACAACCCATTTTGTTGGTATGCCCGGAAGGAAGAGAAGAAGAAACGGTTACGAGATTGTCTAGGGTAGGTTTTGATCATGCATTGGGTTATTTGGATGGTGGTATTGAGGCTTGGAGAAAAGCAGGAAAAGAATTAGATAGTTTAGTTTCTGTTTCGGCATCTACGTTGGCAGCTAAAATTGCTGAAAATAATGCAGTAGTCTTTGACGTGAGAAGGCCTGGAGAATATGAGAGTGAGCATATAGTTGATGTAGCAAATACTCCGTTGGATTTTATCAATGATTATTTAGAGCAGTTTCCAACCGATAAGGAGTTTTATGTACATTGCGCAGGAGGGTATCGTTCTGTGATTGCCGCTTCTATCTTAAAAGCCAGAGGATTCCATAATGTAATTGATGTTGCAGGAGGATTCGATTCGATTAAAGAAAGCACTATTAAAACAACAGATTATATCTGTCCATCAACGCCATAATTTGGAAATAGCGCGTTATAAATTGTTGTAGAAAGACAAAAAATTAAATTTAAATTTAAATGAAAATGCTAAAAAATATAGTGTGTGCTTTTTTTATACTAAGCCTTGTTGCCTGTCAAGAATCTACTCAAATTGAACAGCTAAATGCGAATTCTTTTAAAGAGATGATTGAAAATAATGACGTTCAATTGGTAGATGTTCGTACTCCAGAAGAATTTGCTTTAGGAGCTATTAAGGGGGCTGAATTAATTACGGTCGATGACGATTTTATTAAAAAAGCAAATAGTATCCTTGATAAGAATAAACCGGTATACGTTTATTGTAAAGCTGGAGGCAGATCTAATAAAGCGGCAGACTTACTCGCTGCTGATGGATATAAAAAAATTTATGATTTGCTAGGTGGAGTTATGTCGTGGCAGGAAAATGGGTACGATTTAGTTAAGAAATAAATAAATACATACTCCTGTGTATTTTTCAACACAGGAGTATGTATTTTCTATATTAAAATTTCAGACTCACTCCGAGTAAAAAGTTTCGTGTGGCTTGTGGATAGTATCCTGCGCCTTCTATGGTTGTTGTTTGATTGGGGTTAGACCAGGTATCGTCGTAGGTGTAATAATACCCATTCGCAATATATTCTTCATCAAAAATATTATTGACTAATGCACTAAAGGTAATTGAATCAAAAATATTTTTCATGGGAATTTGATAAATGATATTCAAATCATTTACAAAATAGTCTTTCAGTTTCGATTTATCACTATCTGTATTTCCCATATATTGCTCTCCAACATATTTACTCATAAAGGTTAATTGAAGTTGTTTAGTGGGTTGAACCACTAAAGCGTTTGCTGCAATTAATTCAGGAGAGAACGATAAATTGGTTTTCCCTAAATCTACTAAAGCGCCGTCAATTTGGGCAAATGTCTGTTTGTTTTTATTTTGACTGATGGCAATATTGGGTTGAAGTGACACTTTATTGCTGAGGGCTATTGCCGCGTCTAATTCTAAACCAAGTCGATAACTATCCCCACTATTTGTCCGTATAGGGTTTCCAACATCGTCAAGTGCACCAGTAAGTACCAATTGTTCATTGTAAAGCATATAATATAGGTTTGCATTGAGTTTAAATGCTTTTTGATGATGTCTCCAGCCCAACTCAAAATCGTTTAATTGTTCTGGTTTTACGTCTTGATTTACTTCGTAATCTCCGCGGTTGGGCTCTCGATTAGCTCTAGCATACGATAGGTAAAGATTGTTGTTTTCATTCATTAAATACGTCAATCCAAATTTTGGATTAAAAAAAGTATGCTGTTGGTCTATCAGCATCTCAACGCGATCGGAAGTGAGTCCTGATGTTGAGTAGTTTACAGTTCTCAATTGTAGATCTCCATATAAACTAATTCGGTTAGAAACTTTGTAGGTAGCTTTTGAAAAGACTGAAAAATCAGTTTTTTTTCCATTACCGTCATAATAATGGTCGCCTTTTTCTATAGCTCCGGCAACTTGTGACCAAATTATTTCGCCAAAGTGGTCGCCGTCATAGTCTCCATAGGAAGCTCCTGTTAACCAGTCAAGGGAATTTGTTTTGTAATTTAAAGAAAAGGTTGCCACATAAAAGTCGTTGTCTAACCATCTTCTACGAATTATATCTCCAGACGAAATGGTCTCATTTCCTATGACAACATCTGGGAAACCGTAATCGGCAAACTCATCATCTTCTTTGAACTGTTCAAAATACCCTTCTCCATGGGTATAATTGAGTCCAATATTGGTTGACCATTGGTTGTTAATTCGTTGATTCCAGTGGAGTTGATAATGATCTTGACGATAATCATCTACTTCATTTTCGTAAAATTGAAGTTGACCGTTGGCGTCTGTATATTCTCCTGCAGTATTGTACCGTCTATTCTCTGCTAAAATGGTTAGGTCTTCTAGTCCATTCCATGCTTGATATGTTCGTTCATGTCCTCCAAAAGCTAGGGCCTTTATAAGTGTGTTATCACTCTTATAGGCACCTTGTAAAAAGTATGATTTTAGGTCAGAGCTAGCTCTGTCAATATAGCCATCCGAATAAATTTTTGAAAACCTTCCAGCTATTTCAATGTGCTCGTTGAGCAAACCTGTACTAAATTTAACGGTGTGCTTGCGGCTGTTATAGCTTCCAAAAGAATTAGCGATTTCACCAGAGGCATTTTTAGAAACGGCATCTGTTAAGATATTTATACTCGCTCCAAATGCTCCAGAACCATTGGTTGAAGTACCAACGCCTCGTTGTAATTGCATGTTTTCAACCGAAGATGAAAAGTCGGGTAAATTTACCCAAAATGTTCCTAGTGATTCGGCATCGTTATAAGGGATTCCATTTATGGTAATATTAGTAGATTGAGAACTAACACCACGTACTCGAATACCAGTATATCCGATTCCTGCTCCGGCATCACTGGTAGTAACCACGGAGGGTAAAAAATTCATTAAAATAGGAATATCTTGTCCAAGATTTCTTTTAGCAATTTCTTTTTTACTAAGGTTATTGTGTGTTAATGGAGAGGTAGCATTTACTCGAACTGCTTTAACTAAAACCTCATCGAGAATTTCGGATTTTGCCGAATCTTTTACTTTTTCTTGAGCGATACCTTGTTGAATAAAAAAGCCCGCAATACAAAAGGGTACTAAATGATAAATTTTCATACGATTAAACTAAACGTTAATGAATTAATAATCGAATAAAAAGGGGTAATTATTCTTGTTTCTTTGGTTGTACCAAATCAACAGTCTTAGAACAAGACAGTGTAGATTTAAAATAGACCATCCCAAGTCTATTTACATCTCAAGAGGGTTGAATTCAAGTAGTTTAACGTAGGATAAACAATTCGATTTTCAACACTCAATTTCCTAAACAGCATTACCTGTTCTAGGTTCGATGGGTATAATCTCAGCTTCTACCAATTGGTATAGGCACCCCTAATGAGAACGCCGCAAATATAAGTGGTATTTTTGATTTTTGGTACTTAAAAAATTAATTTTTAAATTTTTTCTATGTTTAAGATATACAGTGCTTTTTTATCTGACTAACAGAGAAAATTTGGTTTGGAAAAAATGGCCTGCGTATATTTTTCTAGAAATCTAGATTAGGGCCTTTACGCAATTGTTTTTTATCAGCGTGTTTCTTTTTATCTTGGATTTTTTTTCGAATGGAAGCTTTGCTTGGCTTAGTAGGTTTGCGTTTTTTGGGGGCGATTAACCCCTGTTTAATTAGGGTAATAAATCGTTGAATCGCAAGATTCTTGTTCTTATGTTGACTTCGTGTTTCATCGCAAAACAGAATCAGTTTATTGTCATTAGTAAGTTTTGACGATAGATTTTTACACAAGAGTTCTTTTTGTTCAACAGAGAACACCTTTGAATTTAATAGGTCGAAGGACAATTCAATTTTTGAAGAGACTTTATTTACATGTTGACCACCTGCTCCACCGCTTCGAGTAGCTTTAAATGACAGTTCTGATAATAAGTCGGCTAAATCCATCAGTCTAAACCAAAATTATGATCTGCATTTTGGTGCAAGAAGTGGAGGTCGAAATCAATTAAATCAGCAGAGAATATATTCAAATTAGGACGTTGTGATAGGATATTATCAATGGCTGTAATAGCTTGTTCTAATCGTTCTTTTTTATTTCCTTTTAATAAGATGTAGGGTCGGTTATGTTTGATTAAAGCTTTTTCAAATAGGCTAAACATTTTTTCTCGCTCATTGGGGCGATCTCTTAAGTCATCTGCCTCCCAGGGAGTGTCAATATAGGTTAGAAAATACAAATCATAGGTATTTTTAAGAGCAGCTTCTTGTAAAGTTTGTTCTACATATCCGTCGTAGTAGGCTTGTGAATATACGCAAGTTTCAAGCAAATCTGTATCGCAAACGAGCAATTTATCAGCTTTTTTAGCCAATTCATTTTCACTTTTAATTTGTCCAATCCCAATCGGAACCAAATCTTTATTTTCACAAGTTTTGCGAGTCTCATTCCACTTTTTTTGTAGGTATGTGCGAGCGTATTCTGGCACCCACACGGTGTTATAATGACGAGCTAATTGTCTAGAAAGTGTTGTTTTACCTGTAGATTCAGGCCCAAATAACACAATTTTTACAATGTTGACATCTTCTTGTCTAAGCTTTTCTTCCATGCGAAATATCCTTGAATGGCTAAGATGGTAAAGATAAGATATTGGAGTGAAAGAATGCCTAATCCGCGATATCCATATAAGGGAACTGTTATGAAATCGGCGAAAATCCACAATGTCCAGTTTTCAATTTTTTTATTTGCCATAAACCACATCGCGGTAAAAAACACACCTGAAGTAAAGATGTCAATATAGTTTGCGGTTTCTAAAAGTTGACCATTAGATTTATACACGGTATAGGTTACAATCATCGTAACGAGAAATAAGATAAAGCCAATTATTTTTTCTCTTAAATTTGTTCGTGATATGGGAACTAATATTTTATCATCTTTTTTTCTTGACCAGTTATACCAGCCGTAGATGCTCATAACGGAATAATAAAAATTCATCATCATATCACCAAAATAACCAGCCTTATACAGTAAATAAACTGTAATAATAGTGGCAATTAAGCCTGTAGGATATACCCAAATATGTTCTTTTTTAGCGTACCAAACGCTTAAAATTCCAAAAATAAAGGCGGTAAATTCTAATAGGATATCAGCAGTACGCGCTTCGCGATATGAAGCAATAAAAAAATCAATAATTTCGTTCATAGTTGTGTCTGTCCGTTTTGACAATTTTCAGTTGAAATAGTCCAATATCGATTCCTTCAAAAGCCCTTTTAATTTCCCTTTCTAATACGGAAAAAACTTGGTGATATTCTCCGTATACTTGGGTACTTAAAGGGTTTTCTAAAACAATTAAGTCACTTGCTCTAAGGGCTTTTATGAATTTTATAATAGGTTCTTCATAATTGTCTTGAAGGGGACTCATTGTCAATTCTACAGATATTTTCATGAGTTGATTGTATTAAAAAAGTTAGGATCATTTTCAAAAGCGGTACCGATTACTACGAGATCCGCTCCAGCTAAATATGCTTGTTCGATTTGAGTTTTAGTTCTAATTCCGCCACCCACGATTAAGGGAATAGATAATTGTTTTTTTACGGCGTGAATTACGGCGGTCGATACTGGATAATTTGCTCCGGACCCTGCTTCAAGGTAGATTAATTTTTTACCCATGTATTGTCCGGCTAAAGCGGTGTGAACAATACGAGTTAATTGATCTTGTGGAATGGGTTTCGTTTCGCTGACTTCTTGTACTTTGGTACGTTTACCTCCATCAACTAAAATATAACCCGTTGGAATAATCTCAATATTTGACTCTATTAAGGTTGGTACAGCCTGTATGTGATGATCAATTAAATAGCGAGGATTTCTGCCTGACAATAAAGAAAGAAATAAAATGGCATCAGCCTGTGGGACTACCTGATCTGCATGTCCTGGGAAAAGAACAAGTGGTAAGTGTGTAAGTTTTTTTAATTCTTTTACAAGCGTTTTGATCTGTGCGTTTTCATCAGTACTTCCCCCTATAAAAATATGACTAATAGGTGCCTCGTGAATTTGGTTTACTAAGGCAGATAGCGAGGAGTGTACGATCTTTTCAGGATCTAAAAGAACCGCCAATAAAGATTGTTGCTTGTTAATTTTTTGATGTATGTTTTGAAGAATCATTGTAGTTTTAGGCGATCTTCTTTAGTTCATAGCCGTAGACACAGGTGAATCCGTCAAATTCTAAAAAATAGAGTTTATAATAAGAAGAATGATTGTTAAAATGGACAGTTCCAGAGGTTTCAGCATCCTCGAAATTGAAATCGTCTATGTCTATGTGTTCTAAAAACCCTATGCCGTCGCTTTTGTGAATTTTATATAAGGATTCTTTAGCTCCCCAAACGATAGTTAATTTTCGTACTAAAGCATCGTGGTTCGCAAGTGTTTTATACGCTTCAACAGGGGTGAATTTATGGGCGATTCTCACAATTTTGTCGCGTTGCATTTCAATATCAATACCCACATCTAAATTTTTACTAATGATAATTCCTGAAAAGGTAAAAGAATGGGTAATAGAGATAAAATTACCATCTTTTAAATAGGGCTTTCCAAAGGAGTCGTAAAATAAATCTTGATCAGTATACCCTATCTCTGCTAGAAGGTGGCGTACACTCATAAAACCTCGTCGATGAATCTCAGACTTCATACCATCTACACGACGTTGATTTGAAGGGGTTAGGTGGATGTCTTTTGAAAGATCATTTAGAGATTCCTCGATTTTCCAAATGAGGACCTTAGTTTGTTCATTTACAGCAATCGTCTTGTAAAGAGGCATGGTTTAATTAGTTATTTTGTAACTTTGCAATCGAAAAATTAAAAAAATACATATGAGTACAAAAACTACAGCGTACGTACCCTACAAAGTTAAGGATATTTCTTTAGCTGAATGGGGTAGAAAAGAAATTGAATTGGCAGAGGCAGAAATGCCGGGATTGATGAGTTTACGGAAAGAATATAAAAATGAACAACCATTAAAAGGGGCTAGAATTGCAGGATGTTTGCACATGACTATTCAGACTGCTGTATTAATAGAAACATTAATTGAATTAGGAGCTGAGGTAACATGGAGTTCATGTAACATATTTTCAACCCAAGATCAAGCGGCAGCAGCGATTGCAGCAGCAGGAATTCCTGTATATGCATGGAAAGGGATGTCAGAAGAAGAGTTTGAATGGTGTATTGCTCAAACTTTATTTTTTGGAGAAGAGAAAAAGCCATTAAACATGATCCTAGACGATGGAGGGGATTTAACCAATATGGTGTTAGATAAGCATCCAGAATTAGTAGCTGGGATTAAAGGACTGTCAGAAGAAACGACAACTGGAGTGCATAGGCTGTATGAAAGAATGAAGGCTGGGACATTGCCAATTCCAGCGATAAACATTAACGATTCTGTGACTAAGTCTAAATTCGACAACAAATACGGTTGTAGAGAATCAGCGGTTGATGCGGTTCGAAGAGCAACAGATATTATGTTAGCAGGAAAGCGCGTGGTAGTTTGTGGATATGGAGATGTAGGAAAAGGTACTGCAGCTTCTTTTAAAGGAGCGGGATCTATCGTAACCGTTACTGAAATTGATCCTATTTGTGCGTTACAAGCAGCAATGGATGGTTTTGAAGTGAAAAAATTAGACACTGTTGTTGGAAATGCAGATATTGTGATTACTACTACCGGAAATAAAGACATTGTCCAAGGGAAACATTTTAAGGCAATGAAAGATAAGACGATTGTGTGTAATATCGGACATTTTGATAATGAGATTGACGTAGCTTGGTTAAATGAAAATTCGAATGGTTCTAAAGTTGAAATAAAGCCTCAAGTAGACAAATATACAATTGATGGTAAGGATATTATTTTATTAGCTGAAGGGCGTTTAGTTAATTTAGGTTGTGCAACTGGACATCCAAGTTTTGTAATGAGTAATTCTTTTACGAACCAGACTTTAGCACAAATTGAATTGTGGAATAACAGCGAAAAATATGAGAATAAGGTATATATGTTACCAAAAGCGTTAGACGAGAAAGTTGCGCGTTTACACCTTGAAAAGATTGGAGTTGAATTAGAAACTTTAAGTGAAGACCAAGCCAAATATATTGGAGTTAATGTGGAAGGCCCGTATAAACCTGATTATTACAGATACTAAATTTTGTTAAGTCCAAAATAAACATGAAAAATATATTAGTTCCTATCGGTTCTTCTGGGAATGCGATTAATACATTGCAATATGCAATTGATTATGCACAAGGAACAGAAGCTAAGTTATATGTGATTAAGGTTTTTGGAGTAACAAAAGTAGCGGGTGCATTAAAAAAAATGGATGCACTTTTAGCAGATGATAGTGATGCTGAATTACAGGCAGTGCTTAAAGCGGTAGATACAAAAGGAGTTGAAATCATTTCTAAATCAGTGAAAGGGTCAATTTCGGATAGTATAGAGCGTATTGCTAAACAAATTAAAGTGGATCTAATTATATCTTCAACAAAAAGTGTTTCAACCAATGAAAAGGTATTTCTTGGTAAAATTGCAGGAGGATTAATTAAACAAACTGATTTGCCAATTTTGTTTGTCCCTAGAAACTATGTTTTTAAGCCAATTCAAAAAGTAATGATGGCATTAAAAGTTGGACAAGTTTCAAACGCTGGGGTGTTGACTCCTTTACGAGAAATACTTAACCGATTTGATGGGCATTTAGATTTGTTACATGTAAAAACACCCAATTCTGATGATACAGATGGAATACTAAGTGAGGAACTACAAGAATTAAAAGATAGTTTTACGACTACTGAAAATGGTACTGTTTTTCAAGGAGTTTTAGAGCATATTCGGGGTTTTAATCCTGATATGTTGTGTGTAATTCGAAGAAAACGAGGGTTTTTCTCTCGAATTTGGGAAAAGGATAAGATTTATAAAAAGGATTTTGAAAGTAGAATTCCGCTTTTAGTTTTAAAAGGTGCGAAATAAACGTTTAAAATAAATGTTTATTTTTCTGATTAAAATCCCATAGAAAATGAATTTATTTAAAAGAGATGCTTATTTTTGGGATCTCTTTTAAATAAAAGGGGCATTAGCTCAGTTGGCTAGAGCGCTACGCTGGCAGCGTAGAGGTCATCGGTTCGAATCCGATATGCTCCACGAATGAATGAAACCTGCACTCTCGTGCAGGTTTCATTCTCAGCCCGTTGTATTGAGGATTAGCGTTAGCTAATCCGTTAATTAAAAAATTCAATAGTCAAATCTCAAATAAATTCCAAAACTTAAAAAGCAAAGCCCAAAAAATAAAAAAGTAACACTAGCAATACTCATTTTTACTAGCATACGTAGACTTTGTAATTTGATTTTTGAGATTTAGTTGTAATTTGGTGCTTGTTATTTATAATTTAAAAAGCATTTAGCGTGTAGCTGTAAAATATCTTTTAAACTACATAATCACGAGTCGTTTAGCCTAAAGGCTTTTACCTTTTCTTCTTTCATTCTTTTTTGCTTGTCCAAAAAAGAACCAAAAAAAGACACCTCAAGCTGAGGAATTTTTGACTCCTCCTTGCGTCGTAATCAAAACCGCTACAAAAAATGGGGCGTCGTTACTCGTTCCTCTTAACTCCTGTCTTCCCCATTTTTAGCTCCACTATTCTTCCACCTTGAGGGTTCAATGCTTCGCATTGATACTCCGCTTTCGTGCTCAATATATCGCAGGAATATATAGTAATTAGTAGAATAAATAACAACACTTTCCAATATACGGCATTCATGCAGCGTATCAAGGGGTCAACCTATATCAGGGACATACACCCTGAAAAGTTCATAAATCAATTTTCTTTCTTGAGGCCTCAAGAAAGAAAATTGATGACTATATTTAACAATGAATTATTAACCTAAAAACGGTTAACACTAATCAGGGATGTTCAAAGGCGTTTCAGTTTGTATTCTCAATGTGTTGTATTGAGGGTCAGCTTTTGTGAATCTTCAAACGATCAAATTTCAAATCCCAATAAAGTGGACAATGAATAGTGATAAAAACTAGGATTTTTAATAGATGGCTTTAGAAAGAACGTGAGTTAGCATTCGAAAATTTAAAAAATCGTAAAAAGAGGATTAAGTTTTTATTTTCAAATTTCTCAAACCCCTTATGAATTTTACGAAATGCAATTCTCATTTGAGTTTCAACGGTTCTTTCCGAAATGTTTAATTGAGCTGCAATTTCTTTATATTTTAATCCACTAAACTTATTGAGTTCAAATATTTTTTTACATCGAGGGGGGAAAGAATCAATAATACTTTTGAGTTTATTTATTCGCTTTTGGCTTAATTCTTCATCCTCTATGATTGTATTTCTCAAGGCTTGTTCGCGTAATTCATCAAAAAATACACTCTGTGCTTTGCGTTTGCGGTGGTGGTCTATGTATAGGTTATAAGCAATGGAATAGAAATAGCTTTTTGGGGATTTAAGTGTTTTAAATTTATGTTTCTTTGTCCAAATAACAACAAATGTTTGCTGAGCAATATCCTCGGCAACATGAAAGTCATTGGTGAAAGTTGTGATATACCCAACAAGTTTGTCATAGTGTCGGTTAAAAAGTGTTTTAAATGCACTTTCATCCCCTTTTACTATGGCTTTTATTAAAGATAAATCATCCATAAATTTTAACAATATGTTCACAAATGTGCAAAGTATTTTAATATTTAGAAAATATTCTTACGGGTTTTTGTAAGGTTTTTCGTTATAGGTTATAATGTACACAAAAAAATAATGTTAAAAGATTTAATTTATAAACTTCTATCAGAAACTATTTCCGAAGCTGAAGAGGAGCAATTGTATGTGTTATTACAGAAACCAAAGAACAAAAAAATCTTTGAGGCCTATATTCGAGAGGCTTATACTGTGAATGAATTGTATACGCACGTTGACTCTGAAAAAGCTTATGATAAAATATGGACTAGAATAGAAAAAGAATCGCCTAAGGTTATACCGTTTTATAAACGGTCTGTTTTTAAGTATGCTGCAGCTATTATTATTCTTGTAGTAACAGCGAATACGCTCTATAAAAAATCGCCTTATTATGAAACAAAAATAACCAATAAGGCTATTCAGGAGATTAAACCTGGATTTGAAAAAGCTACGTTAATACTTTCGGATGGATCCGTTATAGATCTTAAAGATCAAAAAGGAAAATTAACTACTACCGGTGCTGATGTTCAGATTGAAAATAAGGAGAATCAATTGGTTTTTGAGCCAGTTCTTAACCCTACGGACAGTATTGTAAACGAGGAGGTAACGTACAATACATTGTCGGTGCCTACTGGAGGAATTTACAGTGTAAAGTTGCCTGACGGAACTATGGTTTGGTTAAATTCATCAACCACACTCAAATTTCCTGAGCTATTTTTAGGAGAACAAAGAATTGTTGAGCTTGAGGGTGAAGCTTATTTTGAGGTTGCTAAAAATGGTAAAGAATTTATTGTTAAAACTGAAATGGCGGATATTACAGTTCTGGGAACTCAGTTTAATGTGTCCTCCTATAAGGAGGATTCGTTTTTCTCTTCGACTTTAGTTGAAGGTAAAATTAAATTATCAACGACACTTGATTCAAGCAGTAATAATTCGGTATTTCTCACTCCCAATAAGCGAACAGTCATAGACAAAAACACGCTAAAATTTACAACAACAACGGTTGATCCAGAAATATATACGGCATGGAAAGACGGTAAATTCTATTTTGAGCAAGAAAGTTTAGAGCAGATTCTGCTTAAGGCAAGTAGATGGTACGATATTAAGGTTGAATTTGAAGATAATTCGTTAAAAAATGAGATTATGACAGGTGTAGAATATAAGAATCAATCAATCGTGAAATTATTGAAATTAATAAGTAAAACGGCCAATATAAATTATGTAATAACTAAAGATAAAGAAAAATACCTATTAAAATTAAGTAAATAAGTGCTAATTCAAAAAACCGGAAAATGCTGCGAACATTTTCCGGAGACTCTAATTAGCTAAAAACCATGTAACTGATAATAACTAAACAAACAAATTTATGAAAAAAAAGCGAACGACTTATTTGTCCTCCGGTTTATTCCAGAACACAAAAGAAAAGCTATTTCTCCTTATGAAACGATGTATCGTTGTAAGTATTTTATTTTTTAGTACAGCTTCATTTTCCTATTCTCAAAAGATTACATTGGAATTGGGGAAAGTAAAATTATCTAGTGTATTCAAAATAATAGAGAAAAAAACAAATGTTGATTTTTTCTTTAGCCATAACAAATTAGATGTAAATCAGATCGTGATGGCAAATTATAAGAATACGGATGTCTTAACGATTGTTTCGAACATAGTTGGTTCAAATTATGAAGTTCAATTTGTTGAAGGGAATATTTTATCGATTATCCCAGTAGTTTCCGAAAAATTTCAAAAGATGATTACAATCAAAGGGCAAGTAACTGATGAAAACGGAGATGTTTTGCCAGGTGTGACTGTTGCGATAAAAGGGAAAAGAGTTGGAACAGCCACAGATTTTGATGGAAACTATACCATTAAAGCAGACGAAAAGGCAACTTTGGTATTTAGTTCAGTGGGTTATGTGAGTCAAGAAGTTGAAGTAAATGGTCAAAATGTTATCAATGTAAAGCTAAAAGAAGACATTTCTGTTTTAAATGAGGTAGTAATTACTGGGTATCAAGTTAAAGATAAACGTGAAACGAGTAGCGCGGTAACTGTGCTTAAAATGAAAGATGTTGATGTTTTAGGTACTACGAGTGTTGAAAATATGATACAAGGTCAGATTGCGGGAGTTGATGTTGTAAACTCTAGTGCTGCACCGGGAACCGCACCAAGAATTAGAATTAGAGGAACTGCAACCCTTAGTGGAAATGCAGAACCTATTTGGGTAGTAGATGGGGTAATGTTAGAAAATGGAGTACCTGCAACACCGGCACAACTTAATGACCCGGATTTCTTAAAATCGTTTAATAGTTCAATAGGTGGTGTAAATCCAAGTGATATTGAGTCTCTCACTATTTTAAAAGATGCTTCAGCCACAGCTATTTATGGAACTAGAGCTGCAAATGGGGTTATAGTAGTAACTACAAAAAAGGGGAAAAGTGGAAAACCTAGAATCTCCTTTAATCATACAACAGGAATTAAACCAAGGCCTACTTATGAAGATTTTGATTTGATGAATTCAAAAGAACGTGCAGAATTTTCGCTTGAATTACTTGAAGACGGTATTGGACTTCATGGTTCTGTTGGTGTTGCGTATTGGGATGGTTTGTATACCCGAGGAGGAATTACGGAAGCCGAATATATTGAAGGGGTAAGAAAAGCCTCTGAAATGAATGTGGATTGGTTTGGTCTATTATTCCGTGATGCAGTTACAAACACGAGTGATATTAGTTTTTCTGGTGGGGCTGAAAAAAGTAATTATTATGCCTCACTTAGTCATACAAGTGAAGAGGGACTAGACAAAGTAACAGGGTATAAAAGTTACAGTGCTATGGCTAAGATTAATACAGAGCTTTCAGAAAAAATTAGTCTTGGCATTATTTTAAATGCTTCTAAAAGAGATAGAGAACAAAATTATCAAACCAACGCTTTTGATTATGCCTATTCTACCTCTAGATCATTGCCAGCGTTCAATGATGATGGAAGTTATTTTTATTATCAAAATTATAACTTTAATATCTTAAATGAACAAAACTCAACCAATCAAACCTCTAAACAACATGAAATTAGAGCCACTGTTGATCTTGATTATAAAATTACAGATTGGTTAACATACCTCTCTCTTATGAGTTATACCTATTCTGGTAGTGTAACACAGCAATATGCTACTGAGGAGAGTCAATATGTTGCTAAAATACGTCGCTATAATTTAGGTACAGGATCTGATGAACAAATAGAAGATTCACCGCTTCCTTTTGGTGGTGTATTCAACCAGTCTAATTTTACGCAAGAGTCTTACATTATTAGAAACTCATTGAATGCTAAATTTAACCCATTTGATGAGGTGGCGGTTGATATATTGGGAGGAACGGAGTTTAGAAATGTAGTATATGACGGTTTTAATGTGAATAGTTACGGATATTTACATGATAGAGGTAAGATTTTTTACAACCCACAAGAATCTGAAGAAGACGGGCATATTCGTAGAAATACGGTAAGTCGTTCGCTTTATGACAGGTCGTTTATGTCCTATTTTGGAACATTTTCTGCAATGTTTAAAAACAAATATGTGGTAAATGCCAATATTCGTTTTGATGGTTCTAACCTTTTTGGTTCTAATCCAAAATATAGATACCTTCCGCTATGGTCAGTTTCTGGTAAATGGCACATCGATCAAGAGTCCTTTTTGGAGTCTGCTAGATTTATCGATGCTCTGTCTATTAGAGCCTCATATGGATTAAGAGGTAATATTGTGGAAGAAGCTTCTCCTCAAATTATATCAACAGCATTGCCACCAAATAGATTTACAAATTTGCCAGAACAGCAAATTATTCAACCAGCGAATCCTGAATTAAAATGGGAGACTACCGAAACAATAAACTTAGGATTGGATTTTTCGTTTTTTAATAGAAGGTTATCTGGAGCAATTGATGTATTTAAAGACTATGGTAATGATTTAATTTCATATAAAAACGTGTCTAGTGTTACTGGATTTCAAAGTAAAGCCGTGAATTTTGCAAACATCACAAACCAAGGGGTGGATCTCGGCTTAAATGCTAAAGTTGTTGATAATGATAATTTTTCCTATAATTTAGGAATTAACGCTTCATTAACAGACAGTAAGGTAACGAAATCCTTTATTGAACCTTCTATTGAGAGCTTGTTGTCATCAACCTATACCGTTGGTCAAGTTGTAGAAGGGAAACCTATTAATTCTATGTATTCGTACCGTTTTTCAAGAATTAATGAAGAAGGAAATGCATTGTTTTTTGATGAAGAGGGGAATGAACATTGGGTAAGGGATACAGATTTTAGAACGCTCGTTCAAGATAATAAAGATGCTCTAAAGTATGAAGGTTCTAGGGTTCCAACAACTACCTTGGGTATTACCAATAGATTTAATTACAAAGGCTTTCAATTGTCCTTTTTACTTGTTGCTGGGTTAGATTATAAAATTAGACTTCAAAATCTCGCATTTGATTCAGAGTATATAGAAGATGAATATAATTTACGTAGAGGAGTTACTGATAGATGGAGAAAGCCAGGTGATGAAGATACAGTGACTATTCCATGGCTCGGTTCTTCTACTGGTTCATATACACAAGCACAAATGTTTAATGATAGTGATGCGCAAGTTGTGGATGGGGATTATTTAAGATTGAGAAATGTACTACTTCAATACAGCTTACCAAAAAGTTTTACTGATAAAGCCGGTATTTCAAATTTGGTGTTAAAGTTTCAAGCAGACAATTTATTTGTAATTGCTGACAAGCGATTAAATGGTATGGATCCTGAAACTGCGAACTTTAATACTTCTTTTTGGGGAGGTTCTCTACCCTTACCAAAAACATTTACGTTCGGTATTAGTTTGAATCTCTAATAATAAAATTGAAAAACATGAAAAACATATATAGAATATTTAAAATAACGTTGATGGTACTAATAACTATTAGTACAGTATCATGTGAGAGCTATCTAGATGAGGTGCCTCAAAATAAGTTGAATCCTTCTACGGTGACTGACTATAGAGAGCTATTAAGTTATGGATATGTTAACGACCTTAGAATTATGCCCTATATTGAGGCGCTTGGAGATGATATAGGATTTTCAGAGGATGATAAAGTTTATGGTTATAATTCTGGGTCTGGAAGACCTGATGCCTCAGATATTTATATGGGAGCCTATTTGTTTGATATATCCATCGAGGAGCGTATGGGGCCAGATTTAGCATTTTCAAATCTTTATAAAAGTATTTACTATGCAAATTTAGTAATTACAAATGTGGATAAAGCAAAGTCTGTGACCGTTGGAGATGATATGCAAGACTACAAGGACAATTTAAAAGGAGAAGCTTATGCATTAAGGGCATTCTCTTATTTTTATCTAGTTAATTTATACGGTCAGCATTACGACCCTGCTACGGCAAGTTCAGACTTTGGTGTTCCAATTACACTTTCTACGAGTGCTGAGGATAAGTCGTACCCAAGATCTTCAGTAGAAGATGTTTATAATTTAATTAAAACAGATCTTGAAAAGGCCGTTAGTTTAATGGAAGCGAATCCTATTGATAAAAATACCAAGGTGCTGTTTAATGCTGAAAGCGCGGCGGCTTTACAGTCTAGAGTTGCATTATATATGCAGGATTGGGACAAGACCATTGAAGTTGCTAGTAAGGTTTTAACTAACAACCCTTCCATTTTCGACATAAGCATGCTTTCAGATACGTATAATGAACTTAACGATGCTGAATTTACTACATTTAGGACTGGAACAGATTATTTGGGTCTAGAAAATTCTAATGTACTTTTTGGTAACGGAGCTAATGAAAATATACCCATTTTATCAATTTGGCCAACAGCCACTACCTTTTCAGTGAGTAAAGAATTAGCGGATTCTTATGAGGAAGGAGATATTAGAAGATACTATTTTATAAATACGCATGTTAGAACCTTATTTAATCGACCTACGGCAAAATTGGCACTCACTAAAAACGGTGAAAATACACCCCTTGCCACCAGTGCATATTACGGAAGTTTCCAAGGATACAGTAGGGTACTTAGAACAGAAGAGGTTTTATTAAATAGAGCTGAGGCATATGCCAAAAAAGGAGAGTTAGAGTTAGCAATCGACGATCTAAATTCACTTAGAATCAAAAAATTTGATCCAAATTTTTATACAGATTTAGACGTAAATGACTTTACTCAAGAATCGCTTATTGAGTATATATATGGTGAACGTAGAAAAGAACTTTGTTTTGAGGGTCATCGTTTTTTTGATTTAAAACGCACTACACGTCCAGAAATGATAAGAACAGGTTATTTAGGTGAACAAGGTCATTTGTTAAAAGATGATCCTCGTTATGTATTGCAAATACCAGAGAGTGAACTTCAAGTGAATCCAAGCATCGTAGCAGCTCCTAGGTAATTAAATTAACTATAAAACAAAAATCATGAAATATATAATAAAAATAATGTCACTTTTATTACTAACTTCTTCACTTATATCATGTGAAAACGAAGAAGTTTTAATTTCTGACTTCAATGGTAAAGAACCGTTTCCAATAATTGAGCCAGGAACAACTGAAGCAAGTCAACTTGCCTATGATCTCTATAAAGATTATGACTTGCATACCTATATAAATCTTGAAGGAGAAGAGGCTTTAAAAACCGAATATGGATCCATTAACTTTACGTCATTTCCTTTAGTAAAAGCAGAGGAAGAAAGAGCGGTAGTAGTTCTTAAGTTGATTCATGAAATGTATGATTTATTTAGTGATTATAGAGAGTTGGCTGTATACAGAAGACTCATATTGGTTGGAAATGACTTTTTAAGCACTACAACTCGTAATTATGATAAATATGGGTTTAATCGAGATTTTAATACCTATAATATTCAAGGTACTCAAATTGTCTCAAACATAAATAATACGTTTGATTTTAACTTGTTACTTACTAAAGAAATGCTACTGTATACGTACTTCAGTGGGTATTTTCAATATCATTTTCAACTTCCAGAAGCATTTATCAATGTATCAGCAGGGAATTATAGATTTGAGAGATCAAGGGCAGGTGAACCTGCGTTATTTTCTTCAGCTCAATATGACGAAGAACTTGCTACGGATATTGGGTTTGTACATCCTTACGGTACATTAGCTATTTTGTTCAACCCGTATACTGATTGGACATCGTACGTGGTTTGGATCATCTCTAGGCCAAAATCAGAACGAGATGAGTGGCTAACCACGAAACCAAATATTAAAGCCAAATATGATATCGTTATCGAAACTATGCAGGATGAATTTGGAATGGATTTAGAGGCTTTTTCAACAGCATGGCAGTCCGTTGGTTTATAGATTGAATTGAGAAATTAGTATAAAAACCTCCTTTTATAGGAGGTTTTTTTAACAATGAAACGATGAAGATAACCATAGTTAGCCTTGGGTTGATCGCAAGTCTTATGGCTTTTACCATAGAAACTCCAGTAAATTACGCTTTATTTAGTGGCACAATTGATAATTTCGATGCCGAAGAAGTAACCTTAGTAAAATCAAACCAATCATTTAGTAAGCAAATTACGATTGATTCAAAAGGAACTTTTACTGATACCATTAAGGATACCCCTGGGTATTATCAACTTTCTGTAGGTAAAAACCACGTTAATATCTATGTAAACAATGGAAATGCTATTAAGCTTATAGCTGATGTTAAAGATTTTAAGCGTTCTCTTAAGATTTCAGGGAATGGTGCAGAGACCACCAATTATTTATTATTTAAAGAAAGACAGCCGAACTAATTGGTGAAAAGAAATCTTTTTATGCACTGGAAGATGCTGATTTTAAAAAGAAAGTTAAAAGTTTAAATGCGGTACTAACTACTGTGTTGGATACTATAAAAGGTATTGATGTTGGCTTTAAGATGTTGGAAAAACGCAATCTTAATTATAATTATTTATTGCAATTGTTAAGATATGTAACAGGTAGACATCGTTATTGGGCAAAAAAACAGACTACAAACCTTCTGAAGGATTTTTGGCAGAATTGGATACTCTAGATGTAAATAATGAAAAGGACTTTATTCTTTCAAATGCATATAAACAATTAGTAACCGCATATTATGTAGATAAAATTAATGAGTTAGTAAAAAAGATTCCATTGAATTCATGTTTGCAAAGGCTAAGGTACATTCCACTATTCCAAATGAAATCATTAAAAACGAACTGATATTTTCTGGGGCAGAATATGGGATGGTCAAAACAGAGAATTTTGAGGAATATTATCAAATTTTTATGAATGCTTCGACGAATGAAGAAAATAAGGCTAAAATTATGGAGGTTTATATGAAGTTATTAGGGATTAATAAAGGACAGTCGTCGCCTACATTTATAAATTATGAAAATAATGCAGGGGGCACAGTATCCTTAGACGACCTTAAAGGAAAATATACCTATATAGATGTTTGGGCTACGTGGTGTGCACCTTGTTTGGCTCAAGTACCTTATTTAAAAAAGATTGAAGAAGCATATCGCGGCAAGAATATCCATTTTTTAAGTATATCTATTAATGCGCCAAAAGATTATGACAATTGGAAACAAATGATTATAGATAAAGAGTTAGGTGGAATTCAGGTAATTGCAGATAAAGCGACTGAATCTCAATTTATAAAAGACTATTTTATTTCTTCAATATCCCGATTTATATTAATCGATCCAAAAGGACGAATAGTTTCTAATAAAGCGCCACGTCCTTCAAGTCCCGAGTTAATAGATTTATTTAGCGAATTAAATATCTAAAATAATTTACAAATGCTTTTGTGAGAATTTTGTTTTAATTGCCGCAAATGGAATTGCTTAAAAGCATTTTAGTATTAATAAAATTTAATTATGAACACAATGAAAAGAACAATATTGAGTTTCGGCCTTGTTATTAGTCTTGTGTCTTGTACACATGAAACGCCTGTAAATTATGCAGTACTTACTGGAAAAATCGACAATTTTGAGGGCAAAGAAGTAACCTTTGAGAAAACAGATCATTCAGTTAGTAAGCAAATAACCATTGAATCAAATGGTAGTTTTACAGATACAATTAAAGATAATCCTGGACTTTATCAACTTTCAATAGGTAAAAATAGTACGCCTATCTATTTAGAAAATGGGAATATCCTTAGTCTTACCGTAGACGCCAATAATTTCATTAATTCTCTTGAGGTTTCAGGTAAAGGAGCTGAAACAACGGCATATATACTAGAAAAAAATAAAAATGAGGCAGCTTTAAAAACCAAAGATAGAGCTGTATATAAGTTGGAAGAAGCTGATTTTAAGAAAAAATTTAAGGAAATTCAACATAGTTTGAATATCAAATTGGATACTGCCAAAGGAATTAGTCCCGCATTTAAAACTTTAGAAAAACGAAATCTTAACTACGAATATTTAAATGAATTAGCGCGGTATGCTGGTGGTTATCATAGACAATGGGCACAAAAGCGTGGGTATAGACCTTCCGAAGGCTTTTTGGCTGAATTAGAAGATGTGGATCTGAACAATGATGTTGATTTTTATTTTTCTGCTGCCTATAGAGAAATGGTTAACCGTCACTATTCTAGGCAAATATATGCTTTAGCTAAAAAAGATTCTATTGAATATGGACTTCAAGCAATAACTGTATATTCGAAGATTCCAAATCAAATAATTAGAAACGAACTTATTTTTAGTAAAGCAGAATATGATTTTTATCAAACTGTAGATTTTGAGAAATTTTATAAAATGTTTATGGATGCATCTACAAATGAAGAAAATAATGCTAAAATCACGGAAATTTATACTAAGTTAAAAAGGGTAAGTAAAGGTCAACCATCACCCAAGTTTACCAATTACGAAAACAATGCTGGAGGAACCTTGTCTTTAGATGATTTAAAAGGAAAATACATCTTTATAGATGTTTGGGCTACTTGGTGTGTACCTTGTATTGCAGAATTACCGGACCTACAACGCATAGAAAAGGAGTATCATGGTAGAAATATACATTTTTTGAGTATTTCTGTTGACAATGCTAAGGATCATGATAAGTGGAAAAAAATGATTGTAGATAAAAAGTTAGGTGGAATTCAACTGATGGCAGACAAAGATTTTAATTCACAATTTATATTAGATTATAATATTAGATCAATTCCTCGTTTTATATTAATTGATCCTAATGGTATAATTGTAACGCCCAATGCACCACGCCCATCAGATCCTGCATTAATTGATTTATTTAACTCGTTAAATATTTAAAGAGCTATTGAATAGTTTAGCGGAGATGAATGTTCATCGAGACTAGATGACATGTATTTAGTAACCACCATGTAATAGCCTTTGATAGTCACAAAGTACAATCCAGGTATTTTTGCACCATAAAATATCTGGATTGTACTAGGTTGCTTTTATTTTTTACGGTGAAAACCTATATGATAAAATGAAAGTTTTATGCAAAAAATTAAAAATTACGTTTAATACAATTATTAAAAAAATGAAAAAGATACTTCTATTTTTATGTACTTCATTAATGCTTTCATTCAGTCAAAAACCACATTATACGATCAGTGGTGTTTTTAAAGAAGGGATAGGAAAAAAATTACTATTAGAAGAACTTTCTAACTTAAGGGTTGTTAAAATTATTGATTCTGCCCGTGTGGATAGCCATGGAAATTTTTCTTTTAAAGGTCCCTCATTTGGTGAAATAAAAGAGGTTAGATTATCTATTGTGGGAACTAAATATAGAGAAGACTTTATTCTTGAAGACACGATCGTTAATGTTACTATTTGGCAGGATTCGATATCAAAGGTTAATAAACCTTTTAAGTTTGATATTGATAGAAGTAAAGAGGATGCGGTATATGCTAAACTTAAACGTAATTATAAGGAGAGGAGAACCGTATGGGGTTTAGCAACAAATAGACTGGTTGTAGCAAATAAGAATAATGAACTTAGTGATGATGAGTTGGCAAAAGCACGTCAAAAACTAGATGAAGATTTTATTGAAGAAGTAATAGATACCTTATCTAATTATCCAAATAGCTATGGAACTTACTTTTATATAAAAAATTATATGTTACGGTTTGACCCGTTACCTTCAGTTGAAAAAGCATTTTCTAACTTATCTCCCCAAATTAAAGATTCAAAAGAAGCGAAGGTGTTCAAGATGGAGGTAGAAGAAATAAAGAGAGGGATGGTCGGTGGCTCTCCAGACAATTTTTCAATTACTTCATTAGATGGATCAGAAATTAGTTTACACCAATACAGAGGCAAAGTATTGTTAATTGATTTTTGGGCAACATGGTGTGGTCCTTGTATCGTGGCGATGCCACATATAGGAGAAATACATGAAAAATTTGGACCGCAAGGTTTGGAGGTTTTAGGAATATCGTATGATAAAGATGAAGCTAAATGGCGTGATTTTTTAAAGAAAAATGAGTACATCAAGTGGGATCAGGCTTCTTCACTAAAGGAATTTAGATGTCCATCTGCAAAAGTATTTTCAATAACTATGATCCCAGCAACCATCTTAATTGATAAAAATGGTGTAGTTCAAGGACGAAATTTAAAAGGTGCTGAACTGGAAGAAAAAATAAAAGAATTGCTTGTGTTAGATTAAGAGAAGCAATTGTAATATTGAATTCATTAATGCGTAAAAGTAGACATAGAGAATCGTACTTGACTTAAGTATAAAATCAATGTGGCATTTTAGATGGTAGATGATTTAAATAGTACAAATGAATCGTAGAATTTACCGTGTTTATTTGCCCTTCAATTGATGATGGAAAATAAGGTGTATTTAATTTGGGCATATTTTCCAGCTATTATAGCGCGTAAAGAATAAGGTGTTATTATACCTTACTAAAATGTCTGATTGAGGTTTACCTCGATCAGACATTTCGTTTATTTAACTTATTTTTATAAGTAAATTATGAAGTTCAATGTACAGGGTTTTCGCAATGAAAATCATCATTGACAGCATAATTAAAATACTAATTTGAAGGAGTATCTGGCCAAAACATTATTAAATAATCTGCTAGATAATTCAACTTCTAGTAAAAAAACCATAAATTTACCAATATGAAGTACTTCTTATTATTGTTTTTGACTGTATCAACAGTTGTTTCTACCGAAAATCCCGAATTGACCATAACCATTAAAAACATTAAAGTGCTTGAAGGTAAAATAAGAATTGGGGTTTTTAATAAAAGTGAAAATTTTTTAAAACGGGAAGCGGCAATTAAACATTATTATATTACCATTAAAAATACTACGGAAACTATAATAATCAATGATTTGCCAAAAGGGGATTATGGGTTTTCAATGTTTCATGATAAGAATTCAGATGATGAATTTAATCGTAATTTTCTTGGGATTCCCAAAGAACCTTATGGGTTTTCAAATAATGTAACACCAACATTTTCAGCTCCTTCGTATGAGCAATGCAAATTTTCGTTAATGGAAGACCGCATTATTGAGGTTGCGCTTATCAATTAATCAAGAACGGATAGTTCGTTCACTTACGCCAAGCACTTTCTCATCGGCTGTTTTCACGTTGAAAAAACGGGTGTTTTTGAGGTATTAGCTTGTCAAAAATGAGTAAAGTGTATTGCACCACTTTTGTCTTCACGCATTGAGCATCCATTTTACAGCGTTTCACAATTTATTTACAAGCAGCCATTAATCGATGAATTTGTTAAAGACAATGAATTTTAACGAAGTGATATGGGTTTAAAATATTTTAATATACCTTTGAGTTTTCGAATGAAAGTGGTTTTGCATAAAATAGGATCAGTGATGATGGTCGTGATGGTACTTTTTTCTACCATGTTATTTACGTTTGACATGCATTATTGTGGTAATATTTTGATAGATACCGCAATCTTCCATCATACTGATAGCTGTAACTTGGAAATGGGGCAAGAAGGTTTTTTTTCTAACAGTTCAATTATTGAGAAAAATTGTTGTCACCAAAATCAATTGAAGGTAAGTGGACAAAACGAATTAAGTGTTATTTCTACGGAATGCTTATTTTCTGAACACGTAAATTTAACCACTTTTTTATATACCTCTAGCAATCTTTTGAAAGGCCTACTTTCAACATTCTACGTTATTGATGATTACGTCCCACCCTTGGTCAGCAGGGAACTCTACAAGCTTGATGAGACTTATTTAATTTGATGTGATAAATCCTTGAATTTTTATTTAGTTGGACGCTTCTGTGTCTTCGTTTTACATCGATGATGATTTTGAACTACAGTCGTGCCTATGAATAATATATGGATGAAAATAAAGTGCCAAAATGACTTAATTAAATTATTTAAATCTATATCCGCATTGAGTAAATCTGTTCTACATAAGATGCGTATTTTTGAAAGTACATAGAAAAACAAAACCATGAAGCATAGCTATCACATACACGGAATGAGCTGTAATGGCTGTAAGAAACATGTAGAAGAGACACTTTCTAAAGTGGAAGGTGTTGACAGTGTTTCAATTGATTTACAAAATGCAACTGCTGAAATAACGATGCAATCGCATATTCCATTGGCGACCCTACAACAGGCGCTATTACAGGACGGAGATCGATACAGCATATATGCAGAGGGAGAAAGGCCAAAAGCATCTATAAAGAAAAACACTAAACCAGTAAGTAAATCTACAGGCACGTTCTATTGCCCTATGCATTGTGAAGGAGATAAGACGTATGACAAACCCGGTGACTGTCCGGTGTGCGGAATGGATTTAGTAGAAGAAGTTAATCTTTCAATGACTGGTAGCTCCGAACAATGGACTTGCCCTATGCACCCTGAAGTTGTACAAGATGAAGCAGGATCTTGTTCTATTTGTGGAATGGATTTAGTTCCTTTAGCTTCAGATCAATCGGCAGAAGAAAAAGCTTATGCCAAGTTGATTAAAAAATTCAAACTCGCCATTATTTTCACAGTTCCGATCTTTTTAATTGCGATGAGTGACATGTTGTCGAACAATCCACTTTACGCTATTATGGAACAGAAATATTGGAATTGGATTCAATTTGGGCTTTCTATACCTGTTCTTTTTTATGCTACTTGGATGTTTTTTGAACGCGCCTATAGAAGTGTAAAATCGTGGAACCTCAATATGTTCACGCTTATTGGTATTGGGGCGGGTGTAGCTTGGCTATTTAGTGTGTTTGGAATGTTTTTTCCAGCTTTTTTTCCAGATCAATTTAAAACAGAGACTGGTTTAGTTCATGTTTATTTTGAAGCGGCAACGGTTATTTTAACCTTGGTCTTGTTAGGCCAAGTATTAGAGGCTAGAGCCCATAGTAAAACCAATGCATCTGTAAAAGAATTGTTGAATTTGGCACCGAGTAAAGCGTTAAAAGTTGTAGATGGTGATGAAGTTGAAGTTGGTATAGATTCTATTGTATTAAATGATATTCTCAAGGTAAAACCTGGAGAGAAAATCCCTGTAGATGGTATAATTATTGATGGAGAAACAACCATCGATGAATCGATGATTACGGGAGAGCCAATTCCTGTTAATAAAACTGTTGATGACCCTGTTAGTAGTGGTACCATCAATGGAAATCAGACATTTTTGATGCGGGCAGAGAAGGTGGGAAGCGATACCTTGTTGTCTCAAATTATTAAAATGGTGAATGACGCGAGTAGGAGTCGTGCCCCAATTCAAAATTTAGCCGACAAGATTTCAGAATATTTTGTGCCTATTGTGGTCATAATATCAGTAATTACTTTTGTTGTTTGGGCAATTTGGGGACCTGAACCATCCTATGTGTTTGCCTTGGTAAATGCGATAGCAGTTTTGATCATCGCTTGTCCCTGTGCCTTGGGATTGGCAACTCCCATGTCTGTAATGGTAGGTATTGGAAAAGGAGCTCAGCATGGTATATTGATAAAGCATGCTGAAGCACTTGAAAAAATGAATAAAGTGACTACCCTCATAATTGATAAAACTGGAACTATTACAGAAGGGAAACCGACAGTTGAAAAAGTGGGTTCATTTCAACAAGAACTTTCGACCAAAGAAGTACTTCAATACATTGTCTCTTTAAATAGTCATAGTGAACATCCGTTGGCCGAAGCAACCGTTTTTTATGGGAAAGAAAAAAAGACGACAATACTCAAAATAAACAATTTTAGCGCAGTGACTGGCAAAGGGGTTGAAGGCAAATTAGAAGACAAAAGAATAGCTTTGGGAAATCCCAGTATGATGGAATACGTACAAGCGGAGATTACTGCTGAAATGGCAAAGGAAGCTCAAGTTTATCAGCAGCAAGGTAAAACCGTGTCTTTTCTCGCTCTTGATGGGAAGGTAAGTGGATATATTGTTATCGGTGATAAAATTAAGACTACAAGTGCTAAGGCAATCAAGTCACTTCAAAAAAAGGGAATTGAGGTAATCATGCTTACTGGCGATAATCATGACACTGCACAAGCGGTCGCAACAGCACTCGAATTGACAAATTTTAAATCGAGTATGCTTCCAGCAGATAAATTAAAGGTGGTAACACAATTGCAAAATGAAGGTCATATTGTGGCGATGGCTGGTGATGGAATAAATGATGCCCCGGCCTTAGCGAAAAGTGATGTGGGAATTGCCATGGGAACCGGAACAGACGTTGCTATTGAAAGTGCGGTAATCACTTTGGTCAAAGGCGATTTACAAGGGCTTGTTAAAGCACGGAATTTAAGTGAAAGCGTGATGAAAAATATCAAACAAAATTTATTCTTTGCCTTACTCTATAATTCGTTAGGAATCCCCATTGCAGCGGGTGTATTATTCCCAATTTTTGGATGGTTATTATCTCCGATGATTGCTGCCTTGGCAATGAGTTTTAGTTCTGTATCCGTAATTTATAACTCATTGCGTTTGAGAAATTTAAAAATGTAAATGAATACAAGGTTAAAACGAAAGGGTTTTTTGTTCTTTTTCTTCAAATGGAAGTGCTGGATTAAAGATTTTCAGTAATAGATCGCTTAATTGTGCTTCAAAATTAGCAAGATCACCTTCGGATGTATTCGCTTTATTGACTTTCATTAAACCATTTTTTAATCGTTTAAATGATAGAATTCCTGAGGTCAACGGGGTTTCATCCAGATTCAACCCGTGTACTGTTCGATACATTAAGGCATAGGTCAATAGTTGAAATACCTTACTTTTTTTGTCATCGGCAATGAGTGTGTCCCAATCTTTGAGCACTAAATCTCCTTGTTCTACAACACCCGTTTTATAATCGATGATCCGTAGGGTTCCGTCATAGAGATCAACTCGGTCAATTTCTCCCATCAAATTAATAGGGAAATCTAATCCCTCAACGGTAAGAGACATTTGTATTTTTTGTTCGAGGGCGAGAATTTTTAGTTGGCGTCCTTGTTGGATTTGTTTATGTTCTAGCCTTAAAAAATTTTGAACAAATTGTTTTGCTACATGATATATCAATAAATTTTTACCGGTAGTAAGGCTTCCATATTTGTGCTCTTTTTTAAAATAATGGTGGATAACCGATTCTGATTTTTCGATAATATCACGGAGATTTCTTTTGGTCAATACCTTATCTATGTAGGGTTTATACAGTTGTTCTAAACTATTGTGGATAATAGTCCCTAAGGTATTTGCAGCGATAAATTCTTCTACTTTATCATCTTCGTAGATATTCAATACATAGCGTTTGTAAAAATCCAATGGATTCCGTAAGTAGGTGGTTAAGGCACTGGGAGAAAACCCTTTTGCGGCTTTTTCCCGAAGTTTATTCAATGAAAACTCGTCTTTTTTGAATGTTTTTAATTGGATAGGATTGGGGTAAACTTTTGGACTTATTAATTGTTTGGTTAGTTGATTTTTTTTATAAAATATTAGTTGGGTTAAAAATCTACTTTGTTCCCCTGAACCAAAATCATCGGGTTCTGTATTGTACAAAAGATGAATGTGTTCTGCACGTTGTAACAATCGAAAAAAGTGGTATGAAAAAATGGCATTTTTTTCAATATCGGTTGGCATTTTAAATTTTTGTTTAATATCAAAGGCAATAAATGAATTGTTTGATTTACCAGCGGGTAATATATTCTCGTTTACAGACGTAATGATTAGGGTCTTAAAATCTAATGCCCGCGTTTCTAACATACCCATAATTTGTAAACCAGAAAGTGGTTCTCCTTGAAAAGATAATTTTTCAGCACTTAAAAGTTGTTGATAGTAATGAAAAAGTACTTTGATAGAATCTAAATAGCCATATGTTTCATTCAAGTTTAATAAAGTTTGTAATATGGAAATTAATCCATGATGGGCTTCTTTTTGAATGATATTGGTTTTTTGAAGCTGAATCATTGAGGTGATTTTCAACAAACAATTCAGTGAAGTTTGGCAGTTGTTTTTCCAAGAATTTAACACGAATGCAATAGGCTTTAAAGCTGGATGAAGGGCTTTAAATTGACTCGCAGTTAAATAGATTAAGTTGTCATTTTTAATCGTTTCAATAGCCTTTGAAAAGGTATTGAAGTCAATCAAATTAAACTGGTTTGCGTATTGTAGGACCTCTATGACAGATTTGAAATAAAATTGGTCTTCCTTTGCATGTAGGTGCATATTGAAAATAACGTGATAAAAAGAAGCTAAAGGGAGGTTTGAAATTCCATATCCCATGGTAATATTAACTCGATCAACTTCCTTAGGGAGGGCATTTAAGGTAGGATTTAGTAAGTTTTCGTCGGCCAATACCAGTGCAGTTTGTTGAAAGTCTTTCTCTTTACCTTCAAGTTTGGCTAAAATGGTAGCAACTTGTTTTACTTGTCCGATTTTTTTAGGAACGCCAGTTATATGAATTTTTTTCGGTTTGTTGAAATTGGATGAAATCCACGATGGTTGTGTTCCTTGTTTAAATTTGTGGAGATATTTTTTGATGAAAAGAGCAGCATTATGGTTGTTATCGAGAAAAAATTGATCGATATCCCAATAAAAAAAGGCTTTTTTAGCTGCATTTAATTTTTCAAAAATATGTTCTTCTGCTTTGTTGAGCGCGTTAAATCCAGCAAAAACAAATTGACGAGTCGTGTCATTTATAAATTGATCAATATTAGCTACAGCCACTTTATATTGTAATCCTTGATAAGCTAGTTTACGTGAAATTAACCGTTGATTTAATCCCTCAAAAAGATATGGCATTTGCTCATAAAACTTAAGTTGGTTGTGAATTAAATTGGTAAGTGGTTGGTCTTGTAAGAGCTGTTCGATTCGTTTTACATCACTCATGTAAGAGAAAAGTGCGTTGGCGTCAACGAGATGTCGGTTAATTTCATTAAAGTCTTGTAAGAGTATATGTGCCCATTTGGTAAATTGGTCAAATGAATCTATCCGATAGGTTGCGTTTTTTTTATAGACGGTATAAAATTCAAAAAGAAGAGCGGTATTGTCTATAAGTTCAAGTTGTGATAATTCTGCGATATAATCCTCCAAACTAATGATTATAGGAAGCATTTGAACATTTGCAGTACTTTGTTTAAGGTAATTTTTTAAGAATACACCAGCTCTTTTACTAGGCAATACAATGGTGAGGTTTTCAAAGGAAACCTTATTTGTTTTTAAATCTTGTAATACTTGTTGTAGAAAATTTTGCACCTGGAAATGTACAAAGGTTTAAGCAAAAAAAAAAGCCACTTCTATAAAATGAAGTGGCTTTTAATTGTATTTAGTTTAGTGGCTATTAGTTAGTCACTTTAATCTCAACTCTTCTGTTTTTAGCTCTTCCTGCTCTTGTATTATTTGGAGCAATTGGTTTAGATTCACCGTACCCTTTAGAAGTTAATCTGTTTGGATCGATACCTTTAGATACTAAGTAATCTAAAACTGATTTCGCTCTTGAGTCAGATAATTTTTGATTTAAAGCGTCAGGACCTGAATTGTCTGTATGACCTTCAATGCTGAACTTAGAATCTTTGTATTCTTTCATAATTTCAACAATTAAGTCTAATTTTTCAGCTACACCTGGTCTAAATGAAGATTTAGAACTGTTGAAATAGATAGAATTTGCAAATTCATCTAATTGTTTTTTCGCTTCTACAGTAATTACTTTTTCAGGACAACCTTGATTAGAAGCTGGTCCAACTTCATTTATACAATTATCATCTTTGTCTAATACACCGTCACCGTCAGTATCTGGCCAAGGACAACCGTTATTTTCTTTTGGTCCTGCTTGATCTTTACATTTATCATCTTTATCATAAACACCATCACCATCAGCATCAGGACAACCGTTATTTGCTGCAGTTCCTTTTTCATTAGGACATTCATCATCTTTATCAGCAACACCGTCACCGTCTGCATCAGGACATCCATTAAGTGCAGCTAAACCAGCAGTTTCTGGACATGCGTCATCGCTGTCTTTAATGCCATCACCATCGGTATCAGGACAACCGTTAAAGGCTTCTAAACCGAAAACTTCAGGACATTCATCATCTTTATCATATACACCATCACCGTCAGTATCTTTACCTCCAAATTTAATAACTAACCCAAGGGCATGTTGGAAATGAGGTAAAACTCTGTCCGCGTCAAAAGAGTGTTTATAGGTAGATTGGATATTGAATCCGATGAAATCAGATAACCATAAGTTGAATCCAGCACTACCATTTGCTGTTCCAACACCGTTGTTATCAACCCAAGTATAACCACCTCCGATAGCTAAAAATGGATCAAACCATTTTTTACCACCCCAAAGGTTATTTAAGGCATATTTGATGTCTAAATCTGCGCCATAATATGATAAATCACTAGCGCCTGTATCACCAATTTTGTCAATTTTATTTAAGGAACCAGAAACGCCAATACCAAATCCTTGGCCTAAATAACGACCTACTCTAACACGTGAGATAGATGGTATAATGTTATAGTGATCGTCAACATTAACGAACTCGTTAAACCATCCTCCTAATTCATTCGTAGGATAAAAGTCGACAGCATTAATTCCAAAGCCGATTGACCACGGATTATTTTCGTCTTGAGCATTTATATTGAATCCAATACAAAGGATTAAAACGAAAAAAACTTTTTTCAAATGTTTCATTTTAGTAAATTTAAATTTAATTTTCGGTTTTTTATTAATAACAAATATATAAAATAAAGGAAATCTAATGGATTATCCGCTTATTTCTTTTTTAGTAAAAGCTTGCTCTATTGTCTTCTATATCAGACAAATCCTTTAAAACTGTAAATACTTTTCCACTCTTAGCTTTATACTTGTTCAATACCGTTTTTGCAGCACTTGAATAGTTGTCTAAAGCTACAGGGAGTTCTTTCTTTGTGATTTTAACGGCAAAAACACCTGTTGGAGTTTCAATTCCCTTGTATAGTTGATTTTCATTAAGCCCCACAAGTGTAGTGATTAACTCTTCTGCTCTACCAGCTCCTGGAAGCACTGGACTTGCCAAAGAAACAGCTTGAGAAGAATTTACTCTTACGTTATTTTCAGAGGCAATGGTTGCCAAATCGTTCGCTTTCATTTTTTCACGGATGATAGCACTTTTTTTCTCATTCATTAGCTTTTGACGTACGATAGAAGTTGAATTACCAATATTTAAACCGGCTTTGATAGCTTTATCTAATTTTACTACAGCATAACCGTTGGTTACGTCAAATCGTTTAACATCGCCCTCTTCAGTGTCTTTATCAAATGCCCAAGTAACAATCTGACGTTGAACATTGAGTGTAGATACACGCTCATCCATAGCCTTTAAACCTACAACAGGTTGTACGGTTAAGTCGTTTTCTTTAGCAGCTTCTTCAAAAGATTTTCCATTTTCAACGGCGGCAGTAAAGCTTTCTGCATTTTGGTAAACTACACTTTCTGTCTCTTCAGATGCGTAAATTTTGGTAGAGAATGTAGCTATTTTGACTGCTTTCGCAATATTTCTTTGATCTTGGATTTCTATGATATGGTATCCAAAAGGAGATTCGATTACATCTATAGTTCCTTTTCGCTCGTCAAAAGCAAAATCTTTGTATTCAGGAGTAAAGTTCGTAGTTGAAACAATCCAACCTAAATCACCTCCTTTAACGGCGCTTGTCACATCAGAAGAATTTTCTTCGGCAATTTTCGCAAATTTCGACTTGTCTTTTTTAATGATTGCAAAAAGACTATCAGCTACTTTTTTCGCGTCGGTTTTTGATCTAGTTATACTTGGGTCAACGCGCATTGCTCCAGCAAATGGAATTAAGATATGTCTAGTTTGCACTGAATCAGGGCGTTGTTTAATGTCGACTAGTTTAGAAATTTTATAATAACCATCATCTTTATATGGGCCATAAACTTCACCTATAGCCATATTGAAAATTGTATCGGCGATAATTGAATTCACCATATTTTTATGGTAATAATTGTTGTCTAAAGGTGTGTCTGATTGATGATCTCTAAAAAAATCTTCAACATTTTTTGTGTTTCTAAATCCAATAACATTCATGTTACTACCAGCCGCTTTATTGTACAATACCGTATCTTTAATAAGGGCAGCAACCGATTGTTTTATTGCTTCTTCATCTTCTGCTGTCGGTGTGTTTTCAAACTTAACGAATTTGATATTTCTACTCGCTTCAGATTTAAATTGTGAAGGGTGCTTTTTAACATAAGCGCGAATTTCATCATCAGTAACCTTTACTAAACTATCAGGAACACTGCTGAATGGTACAAAAACATACTCTAAATTTAATTTGGTGTTTTGATCCATATAATATTGTTCACCTTCCTTTAAGGTACTTCCTAAACCTGCATTTATCAAATTGTTGTACGTGCGTAATTCTAAATTTGATTTTACATTTCGTTCAAACTCCAACCAGCTTAACCAAGCATTTTTGCTTTGCTCGTTGTCGTTTTGAGCATCACTTAACGAAGCGATATATTCCTTAAAGATTTCTTCGTCAAAAATACCGGCTTGATTTTTAAATTGTGGACTGTTTTGAACAAAAGGTTGACTTATAAGCTCATCCCACACCGCTTTTTCTCCTAAAGAAATACCTGATTTTTCTAATTGATTTTTATAAATCTTTTCTCGTAATAAGGTATTCCATGCATTATTAACATATTGCATTTGAGTCCCTTGATTGCCAAAATTGGTTCGTTGTTGTTCAACAAGAGTTGCAAATTCTTCTCGACTAATATTCTCGCCATTAATCTCTCCGATAGAAGTAGCGTTACTTCCCATGCCACCTCGCGTAAATACATCTCCTATAACAAATGAGAATAAGGCGAGTGCAATAATAATGATTAAGAAAAGAGAACGTTCTCTAATTTTAGATAATATGGCCATTTAGTACAGTTTTAAATAATATATGTCAGGCATTAACCCGTTTTTATTCAGTGTGCGAAAATACAACATCCGTTTAAATAAAAAAAGGGGTTTTACAAGTAAATGCAGTGCCTAGAGTTTAATCTTCTTTTATTAATATCTTAAGATGAACTTGTTCAATTTTTACTGACGAAACTTTGGTAATCGTAAATTGATAATTTTCGATTTCTATAACTTCGTTTTGTTCGGGGATATTTTCGGTGTGATCAACGATTAAACCTCCTAATGTTTCATAAGCATCACTTTCAGGTAAATCTAAATGATATGTTTCGTTGATGTAATCAACTTCTAAACGTGACGAAAATTCAAATTCGGTGTCACTAAGCTGTTGTTCTAATAGTTCGATGGTGTCGTGTTCGTCTTCTATATCTCCAAAAAGTTCTTCTATAATATCTTCAATTGTTATCAGTCCAGAAGTCCCCCCATACTCATCAATTACGATAGCCACACTTTTTTGTTTTTTGGTGAGCCCATTTAAAATATCATTAATCATCATTGTTTCAGGAACTATTTCAATGGGTAAGAGGATAGATTTGATATTTTTTGGGTTTTTCAAAAGTTCAAAAACATGTACATATCCAATAATTTCATCGATGGATTCTCTATAAACCATTATTTTAGACAAACCAGTTTCAATAAATAAGAGTTTGAGTTGTTTTATTGAGGTATGTAATTCAACAGCAACAACATCCGTTCTAGGAATCATTGCTTCGCGCGCTCTAACATTGTGAAACTCTAATGCATTTTGAAAGATTTGAATTTCTGAGTCTACCTCCTCTTCTGTACTTGTTTCTAATTGTTCAGTAATATAATGGCCTAGTTCTGCTTTGGTAAAAGCAATTTGAACATTGTCTTCTTTGGTGTTAAAGAAGAATTTTAAAATAAAATCGGAAATTAATATGATAAAAGCTGTTATAAAGTAAAAAAGTAAGTAGAATATGTATGCGGGTATTGCGAATAGTTTTAATGTTTCATTAGCATAGATTCTAAAAAGGGCTTTAGGTAAGAATTCTGCAGTAATTAAAATCAGTAAGGTAGAAATGATCGTTTGAATCAACAAAGATAAAAACGGATTTGTTAAGTAAGGACTAATAAATGGCATTAATAAATCACCCATAAAATAGCCATACACAACAAGCGCTATATTGTTGCCCACGAGCATGGTGGTGATGAATTTGGATGGGTTTCCAGTAAGCCTCGAAAGGGTTTTGGCTAAAATGGTGCCTTTTTTCTTTTCTAATTCAATATGCATTTTGTTCGCCGAAACAAATGCAATCTCCATACCGGAGAAAAATGCGGATAAGAGGATAGATAAAAAGATAATGACCAGTTGAATATCCAAGACCTAAAGATTATTTTTTTAATGAATCGTTCTTCCTAGCCTCAAAACGACGACGAAAATTACGTTTGAAAAAATACATAAAACAGGCTAGTGCGGCAAACGCAAACATCATATAGGCTTTGTCGTTAGATTCAGTGGCTTTAGTTAATTGCAGGATGCCGTCAATAACTAGGATGATAGCAATGATAATCCAAGCTTTTTCAATATACTTTGATAGTTTAGTCATAATTAAGGTTTATTGTTAGATTCGTTAATATAAATAGGACCATCTATTTCCTTAAAAGTAGCTTTTGATAAATCCTCATTTGATTCAAAGCCAATACCGTTGATAGTGTCTTTGTGAGGGCCATTTTCACGGATTAATCTAAACTTTTTTTCCGTGAACATATAGTGTGTGTTTTGATCCCAAAACAATTGTTCAGTAAATAGGGTTGATCGTTCTTTGTGATTTTGTACGATTACATTTCCGTTTACTATGGATATGCCAGTCTTAGTATATGTGATGGCCTGGTTTGCGGTTAAAGTAATAGAATCACCAAACTCATCAAAAGTAACAAGTTTTATTCCTCTCGGAAATTCTTGATAAGGATGATTCTCTCGATTACTAAAATCTTTTAGCATAGCTGTAGTAAGTGTAGTTTTTACTCGTCCGGAATCTGTATGAATTAAATAAACATTCTCGGCTACGCCGATAGGTAAGTTTTTTTCAGCTAAAAAATCCTGTACCTCTTGAAGATCATTTTCACAAGAAGTAATAAATAGCAAGAGGCATGGTAGCATGCATTTTATGAAAAATTTTTCCATATTCAAAAGTATGGAATTTTTAGACTTGATTGGTAATTAATTATAGGTGGGAACTTTTACTGTTTCTCCAATCCAACATTTAATAGTAAAGGATGAGCCAGATTTGTATTCACTGTTAAATACCATTTTTTTGTCAGGCATATTTGCCGAATAACTTTTGATATATTTATTAGCTAAAGAGGTTAAACTAGGATCTACCGTTTTGGCCATTTGAGCTTTATTTAATGCAGCAACATAGACCATACGTTTACTAAACTCGTCATTTCCACAGCTGTTCGCGCTATTTGCATAAAGACTTGCAATGCCTAAGTAAGCTTTGCCATAACTAGGCCTAACCGCCAATGCTTTATTGTAATATTCACGTCGTTGTACGGGTGATTTTATCGTGCCTGCGATACTGTATAATAAATTGGCTTTTTTATAGGTGTCTTTTTCTAGATCTACTGCTTTATTTCTGTAGTCTAATGCTTTTGCTGTTTCACCATTTTTATCGAGTATATCAGCATAAAAAATATAGGCTTGAGAACTTGGATCTGCCGTTACATACGCCTCTACGATTACGGGATAAAAGGCATCATCACTACATCCTTTATTAAACATTCTGTTTACAGCTCTTCGCAACCAAACTTTATCATTTTTAAATTGTTCTAAACTCTTTTTATAAAGTGGAATAAGTCGGTCACAAGTAGCAATTTCATTGATAATTTGATCTAAGACGATTTCAACCTGTCCTAAGGCACGTAGATTTATACTGTTGTTTTTTTCCGTTCTTTTTTCAGAAGATAGTAAGGGTTTACCACTTTCTTTTTTTGCATTTATTACGTCTAATTCTTTGTTGTATTCGTCAATTTTCACAGATACTGCTTCGACAATTTGATCATAGGTGTCGAATATTTTTTGAACGTCTGTGGTTTTATTTTTTTCAGTAACATATTTGAAAAAAATTGCTAAATTCTTGGCACTTAATCCGGTTGGGTCACTCTCGTATCCTTTTGTTAATTTCTCAAAAACCTCTTCTTCACTCGCTCCTCTTTCTTCTAATGATATTGCCCAATCATTATAAACTTTCCCTAAGTTTTGAGGGAATAGTTTGATGCGTTGGGTATAAATTTCATCAATTAAGGCCGCAGCACGTTCTTTATCACCAGTTTCGTACATGTGGTTCGCAATTTTTAAACCATCTGTATAAATAAGCAAGGATGCTTGTGGGCAATTGTCAAAACACCATCTCCAGTCGTTAAAAATATCGTCATATTCATCAATTTTTACACTTTCGTGAAAAAGAGATAAAAGGAGTTTACACTTATCAGGTTCGTTGCCGTACTTTGATTGGGCAGAAACTTGTAGTAGACAAAGCAGTGCTATTATCGTCAGTGATATGCGTTTGTTTGTTTTCATCTATATTAAATTAAAAGCATTTCAATTCTAAGGGTAATCCAAAGGTTGAAATGCTTGATGTGTAATGTTATCGTTTTTATTGTACGCTTATGGGATCTTCACTGTTTCTCCAATCCAGCATCCAATTTTGTACGTTTCTCCCGATTTTTTCCCTAATTGGAAAATTAATTTTTGTGATGGAATAATAGTACTGTAATTTTTTATGTATTTCGTAGCGAGTGACGAGATACTTGGATCCACGCTTTTCGCTTTTTGGGCCATGTTTAATGCAGCAACATATACCATTCGCTTGCTAAACTCATCGTTACCACAATTTTCGGCACTGTGATAATACAAGTTGGCTATTGCTAAATATGCACGACCAAAACTAGGTCTTACTTCAATTGCTTTGCGTAAATAGGCTCTTTTTGCAGATGGATTGCGAAGGGTAGACGCTATTTTATACAAAAGCCCTGCTTTTTTGTAAGGATCTGTTTCTATATCAACTGCTTTTTTTTGGTACTCCAAGGCTTTGGCAGATTCACCTCGTTTTTCTAAGATTCCAGCGTAAAATATATATGAATTTGACGAAGGATCAGCAGTAACTAAGGCTTCTACTAAGGTTGGATACAAAGCATCGTCTGTACATTCTTTGTCATTTAGACGGGAAGCAGCTCTTCGCAACCATTTTGCATCTGTCTTGTGTTCTTCAAACCCTTTTTGATATAGCGGTATTAGACGTTCACAAGTGGCTACCTCACCAAGTATTTGATCAAGTACAGATTCTACTTGTCCTAATGCTTTTAAGTTAATACCATTATTGTGCTGTGTTCTTTTTTCTTTTGCTGTTAACTCAGCTCCTTCAGCTTCCTTTTTATTTATTTTATCTAATTCTTGGGTATATCCGTCAATTTTAATATTTACCGCTTCCATTACATCATCGTACGTATCAAATATTTTTTGTACGTCTGTATCTTTATTTCTCTCTGTTACGGCATCAAAATACTTTGCCATATTACGAACACTCAAGTCTGCGGGGTTTTCTTTAAAACCTGCTTCGAGTTTTTCAAAAATAAGGTCCTTTGATTTTCCTCTTTTATCCAAAGAAATGGCCCAATCACTATATACCTTCCCTAAATTTTGAGGAAAGTATTTAATTCTCATTTCATATAATTTATCGATTAATTTATCTGCTGCTTCTTTGTCTCCATTGTTATATCGATGTTCAGCAATTTTTAATCCATAGTAATACAGGTTTAGACTAGATGCGGGACAATTTTCTATACACCAAGTCCAAGGTTCATAGGCAGCATCATAATTTTTTGCTTTAGCATATGAAAAGAATAAAGAAAGATTTTCTTTACATTTTTGTGGTTCAGCTCCATAATTTTTATCCTGTGCTTGTACGGTACTGAAGCCTATAAAAAGCAACAGGCTTATTCCTAGTCGTGTAATTTTTTTCATCATCATCTTGGTTTTTATTAGTTATTCAAGTCCACGCTTAACAAACCATAAATCAGCTAAGGTTAAACTGACGCGAAAGTTAAAATAATTTTCTTTAATTAAATCATTTTGCACTTTACCTCTTTGTCCAAGCTCAAATCCAATGTTTATATTTGATGGGTAACGTTGACCAATCGGAAGACCTACTCCAAAAGATATGCCAAAGTCATTAACATTTTGACTATCTACCACTAAACCGGTTTCTTTGATACTTAAACCAGCTCTATAAGTTACTCTGTCCCAGTAGCTTGTTATTGAGGCGATTTTTGGTGTATAATATCCTCCAACAGAGATTCTACTTCCTTTTCCATAAGAAATACTTTCATTTTGATTTAAGAAGCCATCACTAAATTTTAGGGCTTCTGTAAATCCATATTCTAATCCAAGGTACCATTTGTTAGATTCGCCTAGTCCTACACTTAAGGCAGTGCTCATTGGTTTGGTAAACGTTCCGTTAAACTGGCTATTGATAAGCGTGTCTTTAGGTATTACAGCATCGGCTATATTAACTATAGAATATAAATATTCATTCCCTTCATTGCGGAGGTCTTTACTAAAATCAATAGTTGCCCCTGTTTTTAGTGTAACTTTATCGTTTAAGGGGGTATTGTATTGAACTCCAGCTTTTAATTGTAGCCCGTTAATTTTAGAAAAAGTTTCGTACTTGGTACTTAGTTGTACACCGTCTCTTCTATTTAAAATTGAGTTTTCGGTTGATCCGAAAATATAATTTCCTTGTAGTCCAATATTAAAATTTTTGGCTACAGTATAACCGAATCCAAAATAAACTTTGTTGGTTCCACCGTCACCTTCAAAAGTATTAAGTGCGGTTAAATTATCGTCTGTATCATAGACAGATTGTAAAATAGAGTATCCCACTGAAGTATTGGGTTGAATTCCAAAGGAGATTCCACCTCTCGATCCTATGGGGATACCAAGGGCTAAATAAGAGAGACCAGCAGAAGAAGAGTTTGCTTTAGTGATACCGTTATCTATACGAATTCCACGATTTACACCTGCTAAAGTATAAACGGTGTATTGGAGAGAGGCGTATGAGGCTGGGTTAGACATGGTAAACTGGAAGGTGCTGTTAAAAGCGACACCAATTTGGCCCATACTCATTTCTTCAACCGTTTTTTGCGTAGATTCATCGCCGATTCCGAAGAAAGAATATGGGGATGAACTGTTTTTTTGTGCAAAGCCTTGAACTGTTAGAAAGATCAAAAATAAGCCTATAAGTTTCTTTATCATTCGTCTAAATTATGTATCAAAATACGGTTTAGTCCTTCCAACAAAAAATTTGGAGTCGCAAATATGCTACTTTTTAGCATTTTTGCCAAGAAAATTGCATCCCCTCCTGTTAAAACTACTGTTAAATTTGGATATTTATGCGAATATTGTTCAATTACGCCATTTATTTCTTGAACAATACCATTTAAAACTCCTGAGTGAATTGATTTTTCTGTTGAATTTCCTGTAAGCTCGACTTCATCGATTTGTAATAATGGTAAATTGGCGGTATAGTCATGAAGCGCTTTGTATCGAATTTGGATCCCTGGGGAAATGGCACCTCCTAGATAGATTTTTTCATTGGTAACAAAATCATAGGTTACACAAGTTCCAGCATCAATGACTAAGACGTTGCGATCAGGAAATTGATCGACTGCCGCACTGACTAATGCAATCCGATCAACTCCAAGCGTTGTTGGTGTTGCATATTGATTGATAAAGGGTACTTTCGTATTTGCGTCTAATGAAATTAGTTTTGGGAGTTTGTGTAAGGAAGTTAATGAGTCTTTGTTAATGGCACTTACAGTAGAAACAATACTTGCTTGTATGGGGTAATTGTTCAAGGTGGCCCTTAGTGCTGTATTGAGGTTTTTTGGAAATGTTTGTTGATGGCTCACTAGTTTGCGGTTTTGAAAAACTGCAATTTTAGCGTGTGTATTACCGATATCAAGAATGAGGTTCATTGGCTAGATTAGGGTGTTTAAAAATACGAAAAATCCTTTAAGTAATGCTATTTTCATAGGGTGTATTATCGGAGTTATTGTTTAACAACATAAGTGATATTACCTTAGGTAGTAAGGTGATTTTAACCTAATTGTTTACAAAAAAACCCGAACAACAAGTTCGGGTTTTAACGTGGTGCCTCCAGGAATCGAACCAGGGACACAAGGATTTTCAGTCCTTTGCTCTACCAACTGAGCTAAGGCACCATTGCCTTTTTAAGCGGTGGCAAATATATATTTAAATTTTAGACTTTTCAAAAGAATTTAATAAAAATATAAAATAAGCTATAGCATTTTTAAGGTATTGACTTCTTGTTGAGTCAGGTGTCGCCATTGACCTCTTGATAAATTCTTTTTAGTAAGCCCTGAAAACAAGACGCGATCTAGCTTTATTACTTTATAGCCAAAATGCTCAAATATTTTTCTAACAATTCGATTTCGACCCGAGTGTATTTCAATACCTACTTCAGTTTTTGGTCGATTCTCAATATAAGAAATGGCATCTACAAAAACCATTCTACCCTCTAATTCAAAGTTCGCTTCTATTTTTTTCAAGTCAGACATGGCTAATTTTTTGTCTAACGTTGCATGATAAAGTTTTTTAATGTTGTGTTTAGGGTGGGTCAATTTCTTTGCCATTTCACCATCATTCGTGAAAAGTAAAAGTCCTGTAGTATTGCGATCTAAACGACCAACTGGATAAATGCGTTCTTTTGTTGCATTAGCAACCAACTCCATTACGGTATTTCTACCCTTTTCATCATCCATTGTTGTGATAAAGTTTTTTGGTTTGTTGAGCAATACATACCGTTTGGCTTCTGGACTAATAAGTTGCGAATCAAATCGGACTTCATCGTCAGGCTTTACTTTGTATCCCATTTCTGTGACTACCTTACCATTCACCGTTGCACTACCTGCAGCGATATAGGTATCGGCCTCACGTCTTGAACAAATACCAGAATTTGCAATGTATTTATTTAATCGAATTTCAGTTGGTTCGGATAGACGCTGAGATTTAGCATCTTTACGAATATCTTTTCGATAGGGATTTGGTTTGCCTGTTCCTCGAGGTTTTTTCTTAAACCCCTTTTTTACTTCTGTTGGCTTCGATTTTTTTTTCGAATTACCAGTGTGTCGTCCTCTCGACGAGTTGCTTTTTAATGACATGATGAATTTTTTTGCAAAGATACTTCATATTTGGAATGTTTGAACAAAACGATTTCATTAAATTTTTCGCAAAGAGGGGGTTAGCTTCGCAAAGAATAATGAAATGGATTTATTGTTCTTCTCTGTCTTGAAAATACACGCTACTTTGTCTATGTCTATTAACGGTTAATTGTGTAACATCGGGTCGGGAATAATGCCCTACAGGATCAAAATTTTGACGTTCTTCAAGTACGCGATTGAAATCGATGGTTTGTGTAAATATCCCTTCTTTATTTAGGATGGGTTCAACAATCCACTCGCCATTAGGACCAACAATACACGAACCTCCATTAGCTAATATTTTTGGGGCATTTTGTAAAATTTTATCTAGATGTGGCGTGTCTTTCGGAAAATCTTTATGTGTCATTAAGCTTGAAACTGAAACTACAAAAGAGCGCGCTTCGCGGGCAATAAAACGACTAATGTCTCTCGTGTTGTAATCACTTCCCGGCCAAACAGCCACGTGTAAGTTTTCACCTAAACCATATAGAGCTGTTCTTGGTAAGGGCATCCAGTTTTCCCAACAGTTTAGACCTCCTAGGGTAAATTCTTTTAACGTGTGTACTTGTAATCCATTACCATCTCCAGGAGACCATGTTAATCTTTCTTCATAGGTGGGTTGCAATTTTCGATGAACAGACTTTATGTTTCCTTTATTGTCAATATAAATTAATGAGCAGTACAGGCTATGAGACCCTCGATTTTTTGCACGTTCTACTATACCGATGTAGATGGCCATATTGTGTTGTTTGGCCATTTTACAAATTTCATCAAGTTCATTTGCTTCAATTATGATGGCGTTACGCATATAATGGGCGTGAATTTCTTTGTTAACTGGATCATTCCAAGCGGCGCCATTTGTTAATGTTAACCAAAAAGGATAGCCAGGTAAAATCGCTTCTCCAAATACAACGAGTTCACATTTTTTATTGGCAGCATCCAATAGGGTGTCTTTAATTTTCAACAAGGTTTGTTTTTTATTTAGCCAAACCGGAGAAATTTGAGCCATTCCTAGAAGTAAGTCTTTTTTCATATCAGTTTTTTAATTAAGACATCTGTATCGATAAGTGCCATGCTAACCACTCCTGAAAGAATGATAAATTTGAGAAAATTATGGAGTACATTGTATTGTTTTATGGTTTTTGCGCGACTCAGTAACCCTACAAAAACTAACAGCATCAACATGGTTAAGTAAAAGTAGTATTTCATATAGCCAATTTCTGAAAAACTCAATAATAAAACAATAGGGATAAAGGTAAATACAACTCCTAGGGAAATAATTTTTTTAGTGAAAGGTTCACCGTATTTGATAGGTACGGTGATGTATCTGTTTGCTAGGTCTCCTTTAATGTTTTCTAATTCTTTAATTAATTCTCGAATAGAAAGTATTAAAAACAGGAAGCATCCGTGTATAAAAATAAGGGTAGAAAAATTTTGATAAAACACAAAAATCACAAAAAAGGGGAGTGCACTTAGGGCAGTCGCAACTACTAATTTTAACAAAGGTTGTCTTTTAAGTTTATGGGAATAAAACCAAATTAGGAAAATGTATACCGCAAAAAACAGAGAAGCTTTCCAAGAGACAATTAGACCAAAAATGACGCCAATAAAATTAAGGGCAAAATAGATTGTCAACTGTGTTTGTTGGGCAACTATATTGTCTATTTGAGTTTTAATGGGTTTATTAATGCTATCTTTTTCAGCATCGTAAAAATTATTGATGATGTATCCGGCAGCAACGGTGCAAATAGTAGCCAGCACGATAAAAAAAAGAGAGGGATTGAATACCGTAGTTTTGAGTGTATGTTGTGGAGCGAAAATAAAGACGGAAGCCAAGTATTGTGCCATTACTATGACCGCAATATTATATCCTCTAACCACAGAAAACAAGCTTATGATTTTTCGTAACAAGGAAGGGGTGGAATTGTTTGTTACTCTAACCATATGCTAGAAATTAAAACCTATAAACCAACTCTAGCGAATAATTTTTTAGCATTTCTTGAGCTTTTTCATAGTCTTCGGTGAAACCTAAGAAGTACCCTCCACCACCAGATCCACAAAGCTTTAAGTAGTATGCATTTGTTTCAATTCCCTTTTGCCATAAGGTATGGAAAGGTTTTGGAATCATTGGTTTGAAGTTTTTTAGGACAACCTTTGATAATTGTTTTACATTTCCAAATAAGGATTTAACATTCCCATGTAAGAAATCATCAATACAAGCATCTGTATAGCGCGCAAAATCTTCACTAATCATTTTCCTGAACCCTTCGTTTTTCATTTTATTCATAAAAATATTCACCATCGGGCCCGTTTCACCAATTTGTTTGGAGTCTAATAGAAAGACAGCACCTTTACCTTCTTTTTGTGAAGGGATTCCTGTAGGTTCGATATGATCTTTAGAATTAATGAGTATGGGAAGACTCAAATAACTGTTTAATGGGTCTAAACCAGAACTTTTACCGTGGAAGAATGATTCCATTTCGGCAAATACATTTTTAAGTTTTATAAGTTTATCTCGTGTTAAATTTTCAAGGACGGTAATTTTATCGTCAGCATATTTGTCATAAATTGCAGCAACCAAGGCCCCAGAACTTCCAACTCCATATCCTTGTGGAATGCTAGAATCAAAATACATGCCTAATTCTAAGTCTCGTCGAAGATCGTCGTATCTAAAGTTTGCTAATTTCGTATCTAAACCTATTAAATAGGTATAGAATTCTTTCAGGTATTTATTTGAAAGTGCGGCCTGTTCAGATTTTATACCGTCAAGTTTAAGTGCACCTTGATAAACATTATAAGGAATTGCAAGCCCCTTGGAATCTTTGATTATTCCATATTCACCAAAAAGTAAAATTTTAGCATAAAAGAGTGGTCCTCTCATTGAATTAAAATTTAATTACCTAAACGGTTATCGCAAAGATATACTTTTATCTAAGATAAGTAATGTAGATCTAGTTAAATAACGCGGTTTCAGCTAAAAAAAATTATCAGTTGTTGTTTTCACCATCGTAAAAGTACATTTTCCAATCGCCTATTTTTTTGCCTTTTATATAGACCCCTTCGGCCTTTAATTTTCCGTTGGGATGAAATTCTTTCCAATAACCTTCTCTTTCGTCGTTCGAATAATTACCCGTTTCAGAGATATTCGAATTTTCATAGTAACTGATCCAAAGGCCATTTCTCTTTCCTTTGTCGTAGATGGAGTGATCTTTTAAACGCCCATTTAAATAATAATCTTTACGAGCCCCTTGTAGTAGGTTGTTTTTAAAAGTTACTGTTTGCTGAACATTACCATTTTTATAATAGTAGGTTACAAAACCGTCAAAAGTATCTTCTGATGGTTTTAATGAAAATGCTTCCATTTGTTTTTCCCCAGAAATGTAATGATCAATAACCCAATACCCTTTATCTTTTTCTATTGGAGGGGGTCTAAAGTAAGAAGCTTGGTTTTTGGTACAAATGCTCCAATTAGCATCGTAGAAGATTGTGTCTAGTTGGGCAAAACAGGGTGTAGTCAAGCAGATGGCTAAAATTTGTAAGAGAAGTGTTGTTTTCATATAAGAAGAATTTAATGTGCATTCTATGCATAACGTATTTTATAAAATCTTTGTGGAGATTGGTTTAAATATCGTTGTGTATAATTCTTCTTACCTAGATGATGGAGTTCGAACTTCGTTATTTGTCAAATCATTTTCATAAAAAAGGCTTTCAATTACTTATAATTGCGTTGCTCCTAGTCCGACACTGTCACAAATATAGCGTTTATTTTGACATAATGAAAGGAGTTCGTTTAGAATAAAGGCATTTACCTCCTCGGCTTCGCTTTCTGGAAATAAAAGATGAACATTGGCACCAGCATCTAATGTGAAGCAGAGGTGTAATTTTGAGCTAGCTCGAAACTCCCAAATTTTATGAATAATTTTTAACGTATTGGGCTTCATGAGTATAAAATATGGTGAAGAAGTCATCATCATAGCATGGAGACTTAAAGCCTCTTTTTCTACAATATGGATAAAACGATTTAGATCACCAGCTTTCATTGCTTTTAACAAATCGGAAAGGTTTTTATTTGCTTGTTCAAACCGGGTCTCTGCAAATGGGTGATGGTGCATTAATTCATGTCCTACTGTGCTAGACACCTGTTTTTCTCCTTCATCGACTAACAAAATAGTATCTTTATAGGTATTAAATATGGGGTCAATGTCGGTTGTAATTGGAATGGCGTAAAGATCACTACTTTGTGTGAATTCGCTGTGTTTTCCCCAGAGAATAAGTGGACCTTCAACGCTTCGACTTGCACTTCCAGAGCCAAGACGGGCTAAAAAAGATGCTTTACGGTAAAAATAGGCTTCTGAAATGCTAGGGTTTATGGTTTTCTCTAAGCTCATGATACAGAGGGCCAAAGCGGCCATTCCACTTGCTGAAGATGCAATACCACTACTGTGTGGGAAGGTATTTTTTGTTTTTATGCATAATTGATAATCTTGTAAAAATGGAGTGTAGGGAGCTATGCGAAGAAAAAAATTTGCAATTTTAGGTTTAAAACTATCGTGCTTGATTCCGTCAAAAAATAGCGTAAAGTCTACCGTTTGTGGCGAGGTGGTTCGTTTAGTAAATTCGACGGTAGTGATGGTTCGGCTTTCAGAAAGTGTAAAACTTAATGAGGCATTTTTTGGAAGTTGAGGGGTTGATTTACCCCAATATTTAATCAGTGCGATATTGCTCGGAGCTTCCCAAGTGAACGAGTGGAACGACGCTGTATTCTTGATGGTCGAATTGGCTATAAATTGTTGATCATTTTGCATAGACAAATATACTTGTTCAAATTTAAATTTTTAAAGAAAATCGGTTCCCTTTTTGGAATTCTTATGTGTGCTATTCTGCCAATATATATATCTTTGTGAAAAAGTATCTATGAATAAAATGTTAAAATTGATTTGGGATTTTAGAGGTCCGGATGCAAAGCAAATAGCAGAACACCACGCTAAACATCTCAAAGAATTTGCTATCATGGAAAACCTTGTATATGATACGATTTCTGTAGAAGCATATAGTGAATATCACAGTGCTGCAAGTATTGTTGTTAGCGAAGCATTGATGCCTACCTATCGAGATGCTTTAAAACCTCATAGAGGGCAGTACGTATAGAAATTTCAACTTTTTTTATATTTTTTTTGAAGAAATGTACCTTATGTAAAATATCAATCGTATATTTGCGATTAACTATGGGAAATACATTACATCCAATTGATTATTCAGCTACTTCTATTGAGTTAGCTAAATTTGCTAAAGCCTTATCTCATCCGGTTCGGCTAATTATTTTAAAATATTTAAGTAATCAAACTTGTTGTTTTACAGGAGATTTAGTCGAGGTTTTGCCCTTAGCACAGTCGACGGTTTCTCAGCATTTAAAAGAATTGAAAGAGGCGGGTTTGATTCAAGGAACCGTTAATCCGCCAAAAATAAAATATTGTATTCATAAGGAGAATTGGAATAAGGCAAAAGAATTGCTCAATTCCTTTTTTGATGAGGATTTTAATAAAATAAGTTGTTGTTGATCTGTAGAACGGATGGTAATTATGTTAGGGTACTGGGAAAATGATAGGAGTGTAAAGGTGCTGTTTACGAAATAAAACGAAAAAAATACATTAAATAGAATATAGTTATGATACTTAAAGAATTTTTAGATTATTTAAAGGATAATCCACAAAAAGATTTAATTTTTGAATATAGTCCAAACTGTTTTGTAGGTGCAAATTATCATATTACTGAAGTTAAGCAAGTTGACATCAGGTCTGTAGATTGTGGGGGGAAAGAAGATCAATGGCAAGAAACGGTAATTCAACTATGGGAAAGTCCGACCGAGCTAAACAAAACAGATTATATGAAGGTTGATAAAGCCTTATCTATACTTGAAGTAGTGAATAAAAAACAAGCTCTTCGTTATGAGAATGTGGTGAAATTTGAATATAGTAATGCACATTTTCATACAGCAACCTTACATGTTGTTGACCTTCGTACTGATGAACATCGTGTAATCGTAAAACTACAAATAGAAGATACGCGTTGTAAAGCGCTTGATGTATGCTGTCCACCCATAGAAAAAGGAGGCATCAATGAAGCAAAGGAAGCGTGTTCACCTGGATCTGGTTGTTGTTAAATGAAAACGCGTTTAAAATTTTTGGATCGTTACCTTACCCTATGGATATTCTTAGCCATGGTGGTTGGGGTAAGTCTTGGGAAGTTAGTTCCTTCAATGGCAACTACTTTAGATAAATTATCGGTAGGATCAACGAATATTCCAATAGCAATAGGGTTATTATTGATGATGTACCCTCCTTTAGCTAAGGTTAATTATCGATTAATTCCAACCGTTTTTAAAGACACAAAATTAATGACCTTGTCACTATTGTTAAATTGGGTGGTTGGGCCATTGTTAATGTTTTTCTTAGCGATTGTTTTTCTTAGAAATTACCCTGGTTATATGACAGGCGTTATTTTAATTGGTTTAGCTCGTTGCATTGCAATGGTAATTGTATGGAACGACCTCGCTGGGGGGAGTCGCGAGTATGGCGCAACACTGATAGCCCTAAATAGTGTGTTTCAGGTTTTTACTTATAGTTTATATGCCTGGTTATTTATTACTGTATTGCCTCCGTATTTTGGATTAGAAGGATATGTAGTAGACATTACTATGTACGAAGTGTCTAAATCAGTATTAATTTATTTGGGGATTCCTTTTGTAGCAGGGTTTTTAAGTCGTTATTTTTTAGTAAAATCTAGAGGAATAGAATGGTATAACCGTAAATTTATTCCAACGGTTTCTCCTTTAACACTCATCGCATTATTAGCCACCATTGTATTGATGTTTTCGCTAAAGGGTGAAATGATTACCCAATTACCCTTGGATGTGGTGCGAATTGCGATTCCTTTGATTATTTATTTTATGTTGATGTTTTTTGTCAGTTTCTTGGCAGGAAAACGAATGGGGATAGATTACAAACGCAATGCTTCTGTTGCTTTTACGGCGACTGGGAATAATTTTGAATTGGCGATAGCGGTAGCCATTGCTGTTTTTGGATTAAACTCTCCAGAGGCATTTACGGGGGTTATTGGGCCGTTGGTCGAAGTTCCCGTATTAATTGCCTTAGTGAATGTTTCTCTATGGCTCAAAAAGAAATGGTATTAAGTAAGTAATAATTATGAAAAAAATTCTAATTCTCTGTACTGGAAATTCTTGTCGAAGCCAAATGGCAGAAGGATTTTTAAAATCTTTTAATAACGAATTGCAGGTTTATTCAGCAGGAACTGATCCTAGTGCTGTCGTACACCCTAAGGCCATAGAGGTAATGGGTGAAGTTGGAATTGATCTTTCGAAAAACTATCCTAAAAAAGTGGATGCATTTTTAGATCAATCTTTTGATTTTGTAATCACTGTTTGTGGTGGAGCGCAAGAAAGCTGTCCTGCATTTAATGGAAAAGTTGTACATCGTTTACATATTGGATTCGATGATCCGGCAGAGGTTGAAGGTTCTGAAGAATTTATAATGCGTGAATTTAGAAGAATTCGCGACGAAATTCAAAAGGATTTCACCGCATTTTACAAGACGTATATTTTGCCTGAGATTGAGGTTTAACATCGATTTAACAGGCTGATAGTCATTATTTAGTAATTGTAATTTCATATTACCCGTAAGGCATGTTTAAAAACGTTATATTTTTTGGTGTTATGCTCGTTGCTTGTTCGGTTTTTGGACAAGAAGGGAGGTATGCAAAAAGTGAGTTCAACTTTAGAGACGGTGTTCATAGTGCGGAATTTGGTTTAACCACAAAATTGAGTGAGCGATGGACTTTGCATCAAAATGTAGCCTTGTTCTATAATAACGATGCTTCTCGCTTTTCACTGCCTGTATTTTTTAGATATAAAATAACCAATCAATTATCGGTTTTTGGAGGTGTTAACGGGTACAGGGTAGCAAATACACCCAGCTTTAATACTATTGCACCGATGAGCAAATTAGGGGTTGGCTCTCTCTTAGGTATTGAAGTTGAATTTTCAGAAAAGCTGTTTTTTAACGCAGCATTGAACACAAACTTTTCAATGGATAAAAATAGTTTGTTAATGGGGCTAGAAAATAATCGGTCAGGGGCGACCTTTAATTTTGGTTATTCTTTTTAGTTAATTCGGCTCAAGATTTAATTGAATTTTGTTAAGTTTTCTTATATTACTTGATTTTAGTGCTATAAATTGAGTGATTTACCAATAATATACCCTCCTGTCCAAGCATTTTGAAAATTAAATCCGCCTGTTACTGCATCTATATTTAACACTTCTCCTGCCAAGAAAATATTGGGCAGGATTTTGCTCTCAAAGCGTTTAAAATTGATTTCTTTTAAATCAACTCCTCCGGCAGTGACAAATTCTTCTTTAAATGTACTTTTCCCGTTGGCATTGAATATAGCGTTGGTCAATTGGGAACTTAATTGTTTTAAGTGCATATTGGATACATCTCCCCAGCGATGAGTTTCGGTTAGTTGGGCTGCTTGCGCTAAATAGCTCCAAAGTCTTTTGGGAATTTCTTGAAAAGGAGATTTGAACAGCACCTTATTTTTGGCTTCTTTTTTTCTTATTATCTCTAATGCTTGTTGCACGTCTCCTGTGCTTCTAGATAACCAATTTAGAATGACATTGTATTGATAATTTTTTTCGGCCAAATAACGAGCACCAATGGCAGAAAGTTTTAATATAGCGGGACCACTTAAGCCCCAGTGGGTGATTAATACTGGTCCAGTAGTTTTAGCAGGATGTCCAACTAATTGTACTGTAGCGTTAGTTACCGAGACACCAGGAATTTCTTTAATTCGGGGGTCGTTAATTTTGAAAGTAAATAGCGAAGGAACAGGATCGATGATGGTGTGACCAAGTTGTGCTAGCAAATTCCATATTTTTGTATTACTACCCGCTGTAATCACTAGTTTGTCAGCTGTTAAATCGCCGTGATTTGTACTAATGGTCCACTGCTTCGAGGTTTTTGTAATTGCGTTAACACGGTGAGCTAAACGGATTTCAACGCCTAAACGTTTGGCTTCTCCGGTGAGTAGATCCACAATAGTTTGTGAACTATTTGAGGCGGGAAAAACCCGATTATCAGCTTCTATTTTTAATGGAACTCCCCGTTCTTCAAACCATTGCATGGTGTCACCTGTCATAAATTGATGAAAAGGCCCTAACAATTCTTTTGCTCCTCTTGGATAATAGGTTGTTAACTCTTTAGGGTCAAAACAAGCATGGGTAACATTACATCTTCCTCCCCCAGAAATTTTCACCTTTTGTAGTACTTCATTGCCTTTTTCAACAATACTAATTTGAGCTTCTGGATAATTTTCTGCGGCATTTATAGCTGTAAAAAATCCTGCCGCTCCTCCACCAATAATGAGTATGTTTAACGACATAGAGCCATTTGTTTATAATTAAGGATGGTTGTATACCCTTTAGATTTAAAGTATTCGGGACTTTTTTCATTACCAGTTGCGAGAATAAAATCGCCACCCCACGCACCTAAACTTTTGGTTTGACCAAAATAATCTGGAAAAAGGGATTGTTGAATTGGATTGATTTGAAGTAATTGAGAGATGATGGTTTCATGCTCTATAAGTAAGGTTTCAAACGCAGTGATGTTATTACAGGAGCTCATCTCTTTACTCATTGCTGATACGCGTTTCACCCAACTCGATTTTTCGCTTTTGTTTTGACGGTAATGTTGAATTCCTTCACGGCTGTTCTGTTTTTTATTTAAGTGAACAAAGTAGAGTTGATCGGAGAACGTTGGATTAAAATTGATGGCTTCTATCTGTGGATGTTTATTGGTGTTGGTGTATAGTATAGGGGTGTTTGCTTGGGCGCAAGCAATATCGTACCCGCTACCTTTAAAGGTATTGTTTAGCAGGTGGTATGGATTGACTTTTGCCCATTGTGCCAAATTATTCAAAAGTGTTGATGAGCTTCCTAAGCCCCAATTTCTTGGAAAATCCATTTGGCTGATGCAATGATATCCTGTTTCACCCTGAAAAAGATCTGGATTGAGTTCTTTAACGGCATATAATATATCTTGAAGATTTTCAGCTAACAAGTCATTCCCTCCTTCTTGTGTGCTGCTAAAGGTTGCGTTAACAATTCGCAATTTTGGTAATTCAAAAATTACTTGAAGCCATTGTTGTTGTTTGTGGTCAAAACTTTCCCAAACTAATTCGGCTTGTGGTATGGGGTTAACTTCTAGTGATTGTCCGTACTGGGTCGGAATGGCTAAGGAAGTGGCACCGTCGAGGACAAGGTATTCAGCGCTGAGCAATAATTTACCGTGACTATAGAATTTCATTTGGCCTTTTTCTGTTGTAAATAGGCAAAAATAAGAAAGAAAGGCCACCAAAAATCAAAACCATCAGGGTTTGTGAGCTCCACATAATCCATCCAAATGCTTGGGCGGGGTTTTTATCAACGTGATATAAAATAAAGGCGCTTGCTACAAAGATGGGGTATGTACCTAAACCTCCATTTGTCAATGCCATGCTAAAGGCGCCTAAAATGAATCCAACGATTATTGCTTCAAAAGGTAAATTCGCTGTTTCAGGGATAGCGAAAGTTACGACCCAAAACATCAAAATATACATGGTCCAAATAAATACGGTATGAAAAATAAATGTCCATTTATTTTTCATTTTAAAGATACTGATTGATCCTTCAATGATGCCGTCTATAAAATTTTTAATTTTATGAATAAGTGGGTGTTTAGATCGCTGTAAAATTCGGTATCCAATGAGGCTCAATAGAATGGCAAACACCAATACCCCTATTTTAAAATAGGGGTTTGACTGTTCTTTAAAAAGGTAACCTTCGATGAGTTCTGTTTGTAAAAATAAGGCAGTACCAAGGACTAAAAACAGCATAATTACATCGGCAATTCGTTCGGCTACAATAGTTCCAATTGCTTTGTCAACAGGAATATTTTCGTATTTTGAAATAGCTGTTGCGCGTATAATTTCACCAGCACGAGGAATGCCTAAATTTACCAAATAATTTACCATTACGGCCATAATCGTATTTAAAAAGCGCGGTGTATAGCCCATTGGTGCTAGCATAATTTTCCAACGATAGGCTCTTGACAAATGACTTAAAATGCCTAAAATTAGGGACAAGCCGACCCACCAATAATTGGCAGATTTAAAGGAGTTGAGAATAGCTACTTTATCGTCTGGGCTTAATTTAGCTAAAAAATACCAAACAAGAGAAAGTCCAACAATTATTGGAATCGCATTAAGTAGTATTTTCTTTACGTTTTTATTCAACTTATCCGATCAATGAATTGTCTTCGATATTCGGGAAAATGACCGTTGGATGGAAGTTCTTAGCTTCTTCAAAATCCATAATTCCATACGAAATAATTATCACGATATCTCCTTTGGCAACCTTTCTGGCTGCAGGGCCATTGAGGATAATGTCTCCTTTTCCGCGTTCACCTTTAATCACGTATGTTTCTAGGCGTTCTCCGTTGTTTATATTAACAATTTGAACCTTTTCTCCTTGTATAATATTCGCTGCTTCCATCAAATTTTCATCGATGGTTACGCTACCAATATAGTTAAGATCTGCACCCGTTACTTGAACGCGGTGAATCTTAGATTTCATTACTTCAATTTTCATCGGGCAAAGATAATTAATTTAAAGAGATATTATCAATCAATCGAATGGTTCCGGCATAAACGGCAATAAATGCTCTGTACTTTTTTGTAGAACCTTTTCTTATGGCCGTCTTTAAGGTTTTTTCATCTGCGATTGTGAAGTACTCTAAATGCAATATGGGATGTTGTTTAAAGCGTTCTTCAACAAAATTTTGAAGGAATGAAATTGATTTGGTTTGAAAATTGGCTTGAACTTCCTTTAGGACTTTATAAATAAATGGTGCCGCTTTTCGTTGATCATAGGTTAATCGTGAGTTTCTTGAACTCATGGCCAATCCATCACTTTCTCGATAAATTTCGCAAGGAATAATTTTTATAGGAAGATTTAGGCTTTTGACCATCGATCTAATGATTTGCAGTTGTTGAAAATCTTTTTCTCCAAAATACGCATGATGAGGTTGGATAATTTGAAAGAACTTGCGTACAATAGTTCCTACACCGTCAAAATGACCTTCGCGGAACTTTCCTTCCATTTGATTTTCTAGTCCTTTGAAGTTAAAGTGTTCAGCTTCGATTTTATCGGTATACAATTCACTAACTTCTGGCGTAAAAACCATATCGCATCCCGATTCTTCAAGCAATTTTAGATCGCCTTTTAAGGTTCGGGGATAGTGAATTAAATCTTCTTTTTTATCAAACTGTGTTGGATTTACGAAAATGCTAACAACAACTATATCGTTTGTTTCTTTAGCTTTTTTAATCAGTGAAATATGGCCTTTATGTAAGGCTCCCATTGTGGGGACAAACCCAATTGAATGGTCATTTTTTAAACGAAGTATGTCCTTTTGTATTAAATTAGATTTAGAATAGACCTGCATGGTACATTTTTGTTAATAAGTGTTAAAAGGCGGTAAACTTAGCATTTAAAGCTTAAATCTAAGCAAAAATTCGTAATTTTGCATATTCTTAATTTAGATGGATTTATGAAAGATAAGAGAATATTGTTTGTGTCGTCAGAAGTAGTGCCCTACTTACCTGAAACAGATACAGCAAGTACCTCATTTGAAGTGTCGAGGCAAATGCACAATAAAGGAGCTCAAACGCGAATTTTTATGCCGCGTTTTGGAGTGATAAATGAGCGAAGACATCAGCTCCATGAAGTAATCCGATTATCTGGGATGAATCTTATCATTAACGATATGGATATGCCGTTAATAATAAAGGTGGCTTCCATACCCAAAGAGAGAATGCAAGTCTATTTTATCGATAATGATGAGTATTTTAAAAGGAAAGCACTCTATAAAGATGAAAATGGTGATCTTTTTGACGATAATGATGAACGCGCAATTTTCTTTGCGAAAGGAGTTATTGAGACTGTTAAGAAATTAAATTGGTCGCCAGATATTATTCATGTGCATGGGTGGATGGCTTCTTTACTGCCTTTGTATTTAAGGGAATACTACAAGAACGATCCGTTATTTGAAGATAGTAAAATCGTTACATCATTGTATAATAATGGTTTCGAAGGTACGCTGAATGATCATTTAGTTGATAAAATAAAATTTGATGATATCGCTGAAGATAAATTGACTTCTCTTTTGCCCAAGCCTAATCACGCGAATCTTTTAAAAATTGCGATTGAGAATTCGGATGCCGTAATTCGTGGAAGCGAAGGTTTACCCGAAGAAATTGAATCGCATATTGCTGCATGTAATGTAGCTGCACTCGATTATCAATCGCCCGAAGATTATGCTGAAGCTTACTCCAACTTTTACCTCACCGAAGTTTTATAAAATAACCTATTTAATTTTTTGTTTATGCTTACAAAAATGATCAGCAGTTTAAAATATACTGTATTCTTAGTATGTTGTTTAGGTCTAATCATAGCGTGCGAAAAAGATTTTGATAATGTTGGGGTAGAGTTACTCGACAATCAACTCTTTAAAGCCAAAGACACAAGTTTTAATGTGATTTCATACAATAAGAATATTGAAAGAAATAGAGTAGACGGAGTTCCAGAGTATTTATTAGGTGTGTATAATGATCCTAATTTTGGTTTACTAAAAGCGTCATTCTATGCTCAATTGTCCAAGGCAACCTTGACAAATTTTGGGAATGATGTTTCTATTGACGCAGTAATTTTAAATATTCCTTATTATGCAACTTTGCAGGAAGATAATGAAGACGGGACGCCTAATTTTAAGCTTGATTCAATCATAGGGGATCAAAGTGTTACCTTTAATGTTTCTATTCATGAACTGACAACATATCTCAATTTATTTGATCCGGCGGATCCATCCAAACGAAAACAATATTTTTCTGATGAAACGTATAATAAAGGAGCACTCTTGTACAGTGATATGATTAAGCCAAACAAAAATGATACGGTATTATATGTTGAACGACGATTTATAGATGATGATCGAAATACAATCGATGATATTGATACGATCGCTGTTGAAACCAAGGCTCCTTCGCTAAAGTTTTCTTTAGATACAACTTTTTTTAGAAATAAATTTGTAAATGCTCCTGCTGGTGTTTTTGATAGTAACGATGATTTTATTGAGTACTTTAGAGGACTTGCCATTGAGGTTGATGGTACGGATGGGGCGCTTATGAGCTTGCCAATGTCAGAAGCAACAGTTTCTATTTATTATACCAATACGGTTTATGTTGATGAAAGTACGACTGATTTAAATGGAGATGGAGATATGGACGATTTGGATGTGCCTGTTAGAACGAAACAAGTGATGTCTTTTCCTTTAACCGGGATTAAAGCAAATACTTATGTGCGTGATTATAGCACGTCAATGGTCAATTTAGCAGATCGATTTGCCAATCCAAATACGACCGATGGAGAGGATAGATTATTTATACAAGGTGCTGCTGGATCTAATGGTGTCTTAGAACTTTTTGGAGGTATTGATTTTGATGCAATTCGCAGTGAGGGTTGGTTGATTAATGAAGCGAGTCTTACCCTGTATGTTGATCCGACAAGTAATACGAATGTTCCTGAAAAATTATATTTGTATAATGAGGAGTACAATTCTCAAATTGTTGACGTTTTCACAGGGTTTAATGGAATCGGAGGAACTTTAGTAAGAGATGCAGAGGACGACAATAAACCGATAAAATATGAGTTTAGTATTACAGATTATTTTTCTAAGTTAGTTAATTCAAACAGTACAGTGACGCCACAAAAATTTGGACTGAAAGTTTATCATTCACCGGATGACCCGGTAAGTGCGTTAGATACCATTGTACGAAATTACAGTTGGACCCCAAAACCTGTGGTATTAAAAGGAAATAATCGAGCAATAACAGATACTGAAAGATTGCAATTAAAAGTTTATTACACTAAAAGGGACTAATACAATTTTATTATGTGTGGAATAACAGGGTATATTGGGTTTAGAGATGCTTATCCAATCATCATTAATGGTTTGCGTAGATTAGAATATAGAGGGTACGACAGTGCAGGAATTGTACTCTATAATGAAGGCAAATTGAATTTAGTTAAAACTAAAGGCAAAGTTAGTGATTTAGAATCTAAAGTGGCCAATTCGATAGAAACTGGTGGCACGTTAGGGATGGGACATACTCGCTGGGCAACTCATGGTATTCCAAATGATATTAATTCACACCCACATGTTTCCCAATCGGGTAACATTGTAATGGTTCACAACGGAATTATAGAAAATTACGATACACTTAAAAAGGAATTGGTCAATCGGGGATATACATTTCAAAGTGACACCGATACCGAAGTACTCGTTAACCTCATAGAAGAAGTTCAAAAACAGAATGATGTTAAATTGGGAAAAGCAGTTCAAATTGCGCTAAATGAAGTTGTTGGTGCTTATGCGATTGCTGTGTTTGATCAAAGAAAACCCGATGAAATTGTAGTTGCTCGACTTGGAAGTCCCTTAGCCATTGGGATCGGAAAAGATCAATTGGAGTATTTTGTTGCTTCAGATGCTTCCCCCTTTATTGAGTACACAAAAGATGCTATTTATTTGGAAGATGAAGAGATGGCGGTTATTCGCTTAGGGCGAAAAGTGAAAATTAGAAAAATTAAAGATGATAGTTTAGTCGATGCCAATGTTCATGAGCTTAAACTCAATTTAGAACAAATTGAAAAAGGAGGCTATGAGCATTTTATGTTAAAAGAGATCTATCAACAACCAAGTGCTATTACCGATACTTATAGAGGACGATTGTTACGTGAAGAAGCCATTATTAAAATGGCAGGAGTTGAAGATAACATGAAGAGGTTCTTAAATGCAGATCGGATTATCATTGTAGCTTGTGGTACCTCTTGGCATGCTGGGCTTGTGGCTGAATATATTTTTGAAGATTTAGCGCGAATTCCTGTTGAAGTAGAATATGCCTCTGAATTTAGGTATCGAAATCCAATTATTACCGAAAAAGATGTGGTTATCGCAATTTCGCAATCTGGTGAAACTGCTGACACCCTTGCAGCAATAAAATTGGCTAAATCTAAAGGAGCGTTTGTTTTTGGAATTTGTAATGTAGTAGGTTCTTCAATTGCGAGAGAAACGCATGCTGGAGCTTATACGCATGCTGGGCCAGAAATTGGCGTAGCTTCAACTAAGGCGTTTACCACTCAAATCACATTGTTGACGTTAATAGCGCTGCGTTTAGCAAGAGCTAAAGGAACGATTAGCAGTTCAGATTTTAGACAGCATATGTTGGAGTTAGAAATGATTCCTAAAAAAGTTGAGCAAGCTTTAAAATCGGATGAGCACATTCAAAAAGTGGCTGCTGTTTTTAAAGGAGCGACGAACTTTTTGTACTTAGGTAGAGGATATAATTTCCCAGTTGCTTTAGAAGGAGCATTAAAGTTAAAGGAAATTTCATATATTCATGCTGAAGGATATCCTGCTGCAGAAATGAAGCACGGACCTATCGCATTAATAGATGAGAATATGCCTATTGTGGTTATAGCAACCAATAAGGGGCATTATGACAAAGTGGTAAGTAATATTCAAGAGATAAAATCCCGTAAAGGAAAAATTATTGCCATCGTTACAGAAGGAGATGAAACGGTTAAGGATATTGCCGATTACGCAATTGAAATTCCAGAAACGGAAGAATCATTAACTCCTTTACTAACGACAATTCCGTTACAGTTGTTATCGTATCACATTGCGGTAATGAGAGGTTGTAACGTAGATCAGCCAAGAAATCTTGCTAAGGCAGTGACCGTTGAATAGGTAATAGGTACGCGCCACTGGTTAATTAGAGAAACAAATCGGTAAAATATGTGGAAAGGAATCGCGATTTTACTTGTGGTGTTCGTTGTTGTTGCTATTCTTCATATTGTAGCGATGAAAAGTTTGTCGATTTCTTCTGAACGAAAAAAGAAATTAAGAAAACTTTTCTGGTATTTGTATGGGATGATGTTTTTGGTGCTAGGCCTCGTTAATCAACTAGAAAAAGGAAGTTTTAGCTTGCTAAATACTGGGCAAATGATAATAGGAGGGGTGATCTTAATGCTAAATTATTTTAATAAAATTGAGACAGATCCGACACGTTAATAACGTAGGCGTTTTACGCTGTATGATGTGTTGTCTCATTTGCCATTAAAATCACTCATGGTGTGGGCAATTCCAGCCGTAGCGAATGATTTGATTAAAGCATGACCTTTCTGCATTCTTTCATTGAGTTGGTTAGCCTCTTCTTCATTCCATTCACCCAAGACATAATCAACTTGATTTCCTTTTTTAAAGGCCGCGCCAACACCAAAACGAAATCTTGGATACGCTTGAGTTTGTAATTTTTCATTGATGTCTTTTAGGCCATTATGACCACCTGCGCTTCCTTTGGGTTTTACCCGAATTGTACCAAATTCGAGGTTCAAATCATCACAGATAATTAAGCAATTTTCTAAAGGAATTTTTTCTTTGGTTAACCAATACTGTACAGCTTTACCACTTAAGTTCATATAGGTAGATGGCTTAAGGAGGAATAGGGCGCGTCCTTTGTATTTAAATTGTGCCATTGCTCCTAACTTTACCGTAGAAAAAGTAACCTCTTCTTCATTGGCTACATAATCCAATAGCTTGAATCCAATATTGTGTCTTGTATTGGCGTATTTTTCTCCAATATTTCCTAGGCCAACAATTAAATATTTTTTCATGTCTACGGGGTTGGATTTGCTAAAAAGTATGGTTTTAAAATTGAAAAACATATTGGAGCTAAAATAAAAAAAAGCCTCGCAATATGCGAAGCTTTTTTGGTATATAAATTGGAGTAAATTAGGCTTGAGTTTCTGCCTCTGCAGTAGTTTCTTCATCCTCATCATCGTCATCAGCTGTAACAATAGCCGCACGTGCCATTCTAACTTGACAAATAACCATGTCTTCAGGGTGAAGTATCTTGTATGCTTCATTTGTAATGTCACCAACAAATATTTTATCCCCAATTTTTAGTTTTGAGATATCAGCGTTGATAAAGTCAGGTAGGTTAGACGGAATCGCTCTTACTCGTAAATGACGATTTGGGAATCGTAAAACGCCACCATTCATTACTCCAGGAGAATTTCCTAATAATTTAACAGGAATACTCATGGTTACTTCTTTGTCATCAAATAATTGATAGAAGTCGATGTGTAAAATACGATCCGAAACTGGGTGAAATTGAATGTCTTGCATAATTGCATTCAATTTTTCTCCACTTTCTAATTCAATCGTTGCCGTATATACATTTGGTGTATAAACCAAATCTTTAAACGCTATTTCATCTGCTGAAAAATGAATTGGTTTATCCCCTCCGTATAATACGCAAGGTACCTTTCCAGCATTACGTAAAGCTTTGGTTGCTACCTTGCCTACGCTTTCTCTTTTAGATCCTTTGATTGTAATAGATTTCATTTTGTTTATTTAATTATTGATTACATTAAAAAATTATCGCTGATTGATTTATTGTTCTGCACCTTGTGCATAACTTCAGCAAATAAAGGGGCGCAAGATACAACTTTTATTTTAGCTGACTTCTTTTTTAATGGAATTGTATCTGTGGTAATTAAAGCTTCTAATTTTGACGCTTCTATTCGATCATATGCATCTCCTGAAAGGACTGCATGTGTACAGATGGCACGTACGCTTTTGGCTCCTTTTTCCATCATAATATCAGCAGCTTTAGTAAGTGTTCCAGCAGTGTCAACCATATCATCAACAAGAATAACATTACGTCCCTCTACATTTCCTATAAGCTCCATATGTGATATTACATTGGCCACTTTTCGTTGTTTATAACAAATAACCACTTCACTTTCTAAAAATTTTGAATAAGCATAGGCGCGTTTTGAACCTCCCATATCTGGAGACGCAATCGTAATATTGTCAAGGTTTAACGCTCTAATTGACGGTAAGAATATGGTTGATGCATAAAGGTGGTCTACTGGTTTTTCGAAAAACCCTTGAATTTGATCTGCGTGTAAATCCATGGTAATTACCCGCGTAGTTCCTGCAGCCTGTAATAGGTTAGCAACCATCTTGGCTGCTATGGGAACTCGAGGTTTATCTTTTCTATCTTGTCTTGCCCAACCAAAATAAGGAATAACTGCGGTAATGTGTCTCGCAGAAGCTCTTTTCGCAGCATCAATCATTAGAAGCATTTCCATTAAGTTGTCTGAATTTGGAAATGTTGAACCGATGATGAAAATACGTCTTCCACGGATTGATTCTTCAAATGATACTTGAAATTCGCCGTCACTAAAAACACTTTTCTTTGATTTACCAAGTTTGGCTCCAAAGGAAGTTGCGATTTTTTCTGCTAATTCAATCGATTGTGAGCAAGCAAAGATTTTTGGTTTGGGTATTTTTTGTTTCATGATTGAAAGAATAATTTTATTTGGATGAACCTCTACGAGAGAAAGGATGTGCAAAAGTAGAAATAATTTAAAACCGAGGCGTATACTTATTGAATAAATTATGGTTTACAACAAAAATATTTTTTAGATTTGCAAACCAAAATAAAAGCGATAAAATTTCTGTGGCTTTTAAATTGCTCGAGTGGCGGAACTGGTAGACGCGCTGGATTCAAAATCCAGTTCTTTCGGGAGTGTGGGTTCGATTCCCACCTCGAGTACATTCAACCTTAGATGAATATCTAGGGTTTTTTTATGCGATGAAATCAAATTTATTCTTAATCTGTGTGTACGTATGGGTCGTGTGAGGTGTTAAGCCTTTGATTTTCAATTTGAATGCTTGTATCCTTTGTTAATTAGGAATTTTAATGGGCATTACTGTAAAGCTTTATTTCGTATGCTAAGAACCACCCATGGTATTTTTAGGCTCGTATAATTTTCATTTTTCCTATTTAAACAGTTGGATTTTCGTATTTTCGCGCCGAAAATTTTAATTTATAATTGAATGAATTTACCCACAAATATCACTTTTGACGTTCTAATTGAAATCCCAAAAGGGAGTAGAAATAAGTATGAATACGATTTTAAACTACATAAAATCAGATTTGATCGGATGTTGTTTTCTTCTATGATGTATCCAGGAGACTATGGATTTATCCCCGAAACATTGGCTTTAGATAAAGATCCATTAGACGTATTGGTATTAGGCACAGAGCCTAATTTTCCTATGACGGTGGTTGAGGTTCGGCCTATTGGGGTCTTTCACATGACCGATGAAAAAGGTCCTGATGAAAAAATAATTTGTGTTCCTGTATCAGATCCTATCTGGAATAATAGTAATGATATTGCCGATTTATCTCCTCATCGTTTGAAAGAAATAGAACATTTTTTTCAAGTATATAAGGACTTAGAAGAAAAAAAGGTAGATGTAGGTGGATGGGGTGATGCACAAGAAGCGGTTCAAATATATCATCAATGTGTAAAACGGTATGATGAAAGTGAGCATAAAAAGAATAAAACGTTTGCTATTTAATTGAATACAAACGGCTTATTTTCATTGTAATTTTTTTTAATCACCTCAGTTTTACTACTTTTGCTCACGTCTAAAAAATAAGAAAGAATTGACATGGAAAAAAACATAATTTATCTGCCAATAGCCTTAGCAGTCTTAGGACTGTTATTTATGCTAGTAAAAATGGCATGGGTCAAAAAGCAGAGTGCAGGTAGTGATAAAATGAAAGGTATTTCAAAAGCCATTAAAGAAGGTGCATTGGCCTTTTTAAAAGCTGAGTATCGTCTTCTTTTTGTCTTTGTTATTATTGCTTCAATTTTGCTTTTTGGTATTTCTCAGCTTGTAGCAACAACGAGTTGGATGATTGTTCCTGCCTTTATCTTGGGAGCTTTCTTTTCAGCTTTTGCGGGTAATATTGGAATGCGGATTGCTACTGAGGCGAATGCAAGAACGGCCGAAGCGGCTAAAACAAGTTTGCCACAAGCTTTGAAGATTTCATTTGGCGGAGGTACAGTAATGGGGCTTGGAGTTGCGAGTTTAGCAGTTTTAGGGCTTACCTTATTGTTTTTATTTTTTGTAAGTCAATTCATAACAGAAGGGGGGGATTTTTACGATAATATGACGATGGTTCTTGAGACATTAGCAGGTTTCTCTTTAGGGGCTGAGTCAATTGCACTTTTTGCGCGTGTTGGTGGAGGTATTTATACCAAAGCGGCTGATGTAGGAGCTGATTTAGTAGGGAAAGTTGAGGCTGGTATACCAGAAGATGATCCTAGAAACCCTGCAACAATTGCGGATAACGTTGGAGATAACGTTGGAGATGTGGCTGGAATGGGAGCTGATTTATTCGGGTCTTATGTTGCTACTGTTTTGGCGGCGATGGTTTTAGGAAATTACTTGATTAAAGACATGTCAATAACAACACAATTTACAGATGTGTTTAATAATATGGGGCCAATTTTGTTGCCTGTTGTAATTGCTGGAGTGGGAATTTTAGCTTCTATCATTGGAACCTTGCTCGTAAAAATAGCGAATAATGATGCTAAAGAATCTCAAGTTCAAAGAGCATTAGATACAGGTAACTGGGTGGCGATCCTCATTACCTTAATTGCTTCATGGTTTTTAATCAATTGGATGCTTCCAGAAATCATGACCATGGATTTCTTTGGTGAAGGAGCAAAGCAGATCCCTTCTATTAATGTGTTTTGGGCAGCCTGTATAGGTTTAGCGGTAGGAGCATTAATTTCGATGGTTACTTCTTATTATACGAGTTTAGGAAAAAAACCAGTAATGGATATAGTTAAAAATAGTTCTACTGGGGCTGCTACAAATATTATTGCTGGACTCGCTGTTGGAATGAAATCAACTTTTTTATCGGTGATTTTATTTGCCGCTGCGATTTACGGTTCTTATGAGTTAGCTGGTTTTTATGGAGTTGCCTTGGCGGCTTCAGCCATGATGGCCACAACGGCAATGCAACTAGCTATTGATGCTTTTGGACCTATTGCAGATAATGCAGGTGGAGTTGCAGAGATGAGTAATTTAGAAGATCATGTACGTGAACGTACCGACATCTTAGATTCAGTGGGTAATACTACTGCAGCAGTTGGAAAAGGATTTGCAATTGCTTCTGCAGCACTAACTGCCTTAGCTTTATTTGCAGCGTATGTAACTTTTACAGGAATTGACGGGATTAATATTTTTAAAGCCGATGTACTTGCTATGTTATTTGTAGGAGGAATGATTCCTGTTATCTTTTCGGCCTTAGCAATGCAATCTGTGGGAAAAGCGGCGATGGAAATGGTGCAAGAGGTGAGAAGACAATTTAGAGAAATCCCTGGGATTATGGAAGGTACAGGAACACCTGAATATGCCAAATGTGTAGATATATCTACAAAAGCAGCCTTAAAGGAAATGATTTTACCCGGGTTAATAACCATTATTACGCCAATTATTATTGGATTATTATTTGGAGCTGAACCATTAGGTGGATATATGGCAGGTGTTTGTGTAAGTGGGGTAATGTGGGCAATATTCCAAAACAATGCAGGTGGAGCATGGGATAATGCTAAAAAATCTTTTGAAGCTGGTGTTGAAATTAACGGTGAGATGACGTACAAGGGTTCAGACGCGCACAAAGCTGCAGTGACTGGCGATACTGTTGGAGATCCATTTAAGGACACCTCAGGACCATCTATGAACATATTGATTAAGCTTACCTGTTTGGTTGGGTTGGTTATAGCTCCAATCTTAGGAGGTCACCATACTGAAGACCATGCTTCAATCCAAAAAATGAACATTGAAAATACACTTCCTCAACATGAAGAAATGAAAGTTTTGGTGAAAAAAGAAAATGGACAAAAAAATGCAACAGTAATTACGACTACAGAAATAAATGGTAAAACGGATGTTACGGTTGAAACACTTGAAGGAGATGCGGTTGATAACTTAATTGCACGTAAAGAAAATTAGAACTTCACACAATTATTTAAAAAGGCGGACCTCAGTCCGCCTTTTTAATTCTCGTATTGAATTACAGAAGTTTTAGTTTCCCTAATTTGATACTCAAAAATAAGTTTATCTTCTAAATTCGAAAGGAAGTTTACCTTTTGCAAAAAGAAAAGGGGATGTCTCTAAAGACTTGGGATTGTCAACCCTAAGAAAAGGCTTAATTTATTTTGTCTACAAAGTTACGAAGTTCACTATGTATTTCTTGTTCAATGAATTCAACGGAAACCTCAATCGATGATTTTTTTAAAGCTGTGTATACGCTTTAAAATAATCCGTGAACCTGAGCATCTATACGGTCTATGATGGAGCCTAAATCTTCTGGTTTCTCAACAATGTCTAAATTATCAATATCAATGATCAATAATTTTCCTTTTGTATAGGTAGAAATCCAAGCCTCATATCGTTCGTTGAGCCGACTTAAATAATCGATGCTAATAGTGTTTTCGTATTCCCTTCCTCGTTTGTGTATTTGCCCTACTAAGGTTTGAATATTTGCACGTAAATAGATCAGTAAATCGGGTGGACTTATTAAGTTTTCCATCAATTCAAATAAAGAAGAATAATTGTGAAAATCACGATTAGTCATTAATCCCATCGCATGTAAATTCGGAGCGAAGATATGAGCATCCTCATAAATGGTTCTATCTTGAATAATATTTTTACCACTTTCTTTGATTTCTAAAATTTGTCGAAAACGACTATTTAAAAAGAAAATTTGCAAATTAAACGACCAACGCTCCATTTCCGAATAGAAATCGTCTAAGTACGGATTATCTTCTACGGTTTCAAAATGTGGCGTCCATTTGTAATGTTTAGCAAGTAATTTTGTTAGGGTGGTTTTTCCGGCGCCTATATTCCCTGCAATAGCAATGTGCATTATATTTGATTGGTTTTAGTTTAAGAGCCAATAAAGTTACTTAAATTTTGGTGATTTTATAGGTAAAAATTGATTCCCCGTCAAAAATATGCAAATGGTCGTGCAGATAAAACAAATCCTTAACCTTTACATGGGGTTTCAACGTTACGTTAGAAGCTGGTTTGGTTAAGGTTTGAAAGTAGAGTTGGTTGTTTTTTAAATAAATAAAATCATCTTCGATTCTGACGATTTTATTAAATTCATTAAAATTAATACTCGATTCAAATTGTGCATATTTGTTGAATTTAAGGAAACCTTTTTGGTCGGTTAAATAGGTATCGGTAAAAGTAGCTAGCTGTTGAGTTGGGTGAAAGGTAGATTTTTTAAGGAAAGATAATGGTTTACTGCTATACGTTATTTTTTTTGTTTGATAATCCCAAAGATGTAATCTATTGTCATCGATGGTATACAACCAGAGTTGATGGTCTAGTGCCAAATTGACAAGTCCAATGTTTTGACTTACTTCGAGGGTTGAAAAATTGATAGGGTCGCCCAAGGGATTGAGTTTATTATCCAATAAAATCACCGTATTATAGTCGCGATAAAAAACGAGAATTTTTAAAGGATTTCGTATGTCTACTGAGCTAATTTCTCCAAGGTGATTTTGTTGAAAAGAGACAATCGTATCTTCAGTTTCTTTAAATAATGTATTGTTTAAAATATAATATGTTGCATCAAACTCGTCTACTCCAATAAATTTATCGGCTTTTAAATTTGTCTTATGCGTAAATTCTAACTGAATTTGAGCTTGTGCACTAGGGCTGCTGTATAGGGTTGAAAAGAGGACACAGAGTAAAGAATAAATTCGCATAAGTATATTAATATCAAGGGTTAAATAAGGTGTGATTAATATAAATTCGATACTTCAAAAGTAGGTAATTAAATTTTGCAGTAGAAAAGTGGAGATATTAAATTTTGAGATTGATAGATTATTGTGGTGATTAAACTAAGTTTTACAAGATCTTTTCTTAACAAATTGATAATTTAAAACTTACATTCTTATGAATTTCGACTAGTAAATTGAACGTTGTATTGAAGAATGTAAATTATGAGTAAAGCGTGTTCAAAATTACGTGAAGTTGATTTATTGGTTTTATCTGATATTCATTTAGGAACTTATGGTTGTCATGCCGTTGAATTGGCTCAGTATTTAAGTAGTATACAGCCTAAGAAAGTCATACTCAATGGGGATATTATTGACATTTGGCAATTTAAAAAACGGTACTGGCCTCATTCACACATGGGTATTATCAAGCAATTTATTCAATGGATTAGCGACGATATTGAAGTGCATTATATAACAGGTAATCACGATGAAATGCTGCGAAAATTTGTTCCTTTTGAAATGAACTCATTTCGTATAGAGAACAAATTAGTAGTAGAACTTAACGGTAAAAAGGCGTGGTTTTTTCATGGAGATGTCTTTGATGTGACGATGCAACATTCAAAATGGCTTACTAAACTTGGTGCAGTAGGGTATGACATGCTAATTTTACTCAATAGAGGAATGAATAAATTAAGTGAAGCTTTAGGAAAGGAGAAATTATCACTGTCAAAGAAAATAAAGGACAGTGTGAAAGGGGCTGTTAAATACATTAATAATTTTGAACAAACGGTTAAGGAAATTGCCATTGAAAATAAATACGATTATGTTATTTGTGGGCATATTCATCAGCCTTGTATCAAAAGGTATATGAATCAAACTGGAAACGTGATGTATTTAAATTCAGGAGATTGGGTTGAAAACCTAACTGCGTTAGAATTTCACGATAACAAATGGAGTATTTATCAATACAATGATAAAGATTTTAAGTCTTCTGAACAATTTTTAAGCACGACAAAGGAAAAATCTACCAAAGAACTGTTTAGTGAATTGCTGAACGATTTTAAAATTGGCACAACATTATGAAAATTTTATATGCAATACAAGGAAATGGAAATGGTCATGTAAGTCGAGCGAAGGAATTGATTCCTGCGTTGCGAAATAGAGCAAATGTCGATGTATTGATTAGTGGTAGTCAGTACAGTGTAGATTTGCCGTTTAACGTAAATTATACGTTTCGCGGAATTGATCTTTTTTATACACGTAATGGAAAAGTAAATTATTGGAAAACCTTAGTGAAAAATAAATTATTTCGAGTACTAAGAGAAATAGTACAATGTCAAGTAAAGTCGTATGATTTGGTAATTAATGACTTTGAGCCCATATCTGCATGGGCTAGTTATATCAGAGGAGTGCGTTGTGTTTCCTTAAGTCATCAGGCAGCTTTGTCCTATCAAAAAGTTCCTAAGCCTGATGCGAAAAGCAGGTTAGGGAGTTTTATTTTGGCCAATTATGCACCCTCATCGCGTAAGTTTGGTTTTCATTTTAAATCGTATGAAAAAGAAATTTTTACTCCTGTTATCCGAAAGGAAATTCGTCAACAAAAAATTCAAGAAAAGAATTTTTATACGGTGTATTTACCGTCGTATAGTGAAAAAGAGATAATAAAAGTTCTTTCAAAATTGGATGCAGTGAAATTTAAAGTCTTTTCTGCGACATGCAAAAAAGCATATCAGCGTAAAAATGTTTTTGTAAAGCCAATTAAGACCGGAACATTTGAACGTAGTTTAGCGTCAGGTAAAGGGGTTATTTGTGGAGCTGGATTTGAAACGCCAGCAGAAGCCCTGTTTTTGAAGAAAAAATTATTAGTAATTCCTATTAGGGGGCAATTAGAGCAGCTATACAACGCTGAAAGTCTAAAACAAATGGGGGTTACTGTACTTTCGAAACTATCTGAGAAAAAAGTTTCTAAGATCCAAAGATGGATAAGTACAGGAGAATCATTAGAGATAAATTACCCCGATAAAACACAGGATATCGTAGATAAAATTCTTACAAATCATATCATAACAACCCAACTTGCGAATCAAATTATTGAAAATAGTTGAGTAAATACACATATGACTTTATTTTTAGCAAAAAAGTAATATCTTGAAACCCTTTTAATTATTGTACTATGATAGAATTAGCGGGGATCATTATATTGGGAATTTTGGCGCAGTGGGTCGCATGGCGTTTGAAAATACCAGCTATATTACCTTTAATTTTAATTGGTTTATTAGTAGGACCCATTGCTGCAGAATTTATAACCCTTGATGGATCTAAATGGATAGAACCAATTTGGAACGGGAATGAAGGGTTATTTCCAGGAGAAAGCTTATTCTATTTTGTTTCCTTAGCGATTAGTATCATTTTATTTGAAGGAGGGCTCACTTTAAAAATGAGTGAAGTTAAAAATGTGGGTCCCGTTATTACCAAGCTTATCACGGTTGGATCCATAGTAACGTTTTTTGGAGCAGGTGTTGCCGCCTATTACCTATTTAACTTATCTTGGCAAATATCGTTTTTATTTTCTGCATTAATTATAGTTACTGGTCCCACAGTTATAACCCCAATTTTGCGAAATATTCCTCTTAAAAAGGATGTTTCAGCAGTATTGAAATGGGAAGGGATTTTGATTGATCCTATTGGTGCCTTGGTTGCGGTATTGGTTTTTGAATTTATAAGTGTTGAAGCAGGGGGAGAGTTTACAAAAATGGCTTTTATAGAATTTGGGAAAATTGTGTTATTTGGATTGACTTTTGGATTTACTTTTGCGCATGCGTTGAATTTTATTATTAATAAAAAGTGGGTTCCACATTATTTGCTTAATGTTTTTGCCCTGGCTTCTGTACTCGGGGTTTTTGTTTTGTCAGATACTTTTGCGCATGAGTCTGGATTATTAGCGGTAGTTATTATGGGGATGGTATTGGGGAATTCAAATTCAACCTATCTTAAGGAGTTACTTTATTTTAAGGAGTCATTAAGTGTTTTATTAATTTCAATATTATTTATTCTCTTAGCTGCAAATATTAATATGAGTGATTTACTTCTCATTTTTAATTGGAATACCGCAGTTCTTTTTGCTATTGTTGTTTTTGTTATTCGACCTATTGGGGTGTTTCTAAGTACAAGTCATTCTAGATTGAGGCTTAATGAAAAATTATTTATTAGCTGGGTAGGTCCACGCGGAATTGTTGCTGCGGGGATTGCTTCGTTATTTGGGTTAAAATTGGCAAAAAATGGAGTCCCTGGGGCGGAGTATATAACTCCGTTAGTATTTGTTATTGTATTAGGTACTGTATTACTTAATGCAACTACAGCAAGAATGTTTGCTAAAATTGCGGGTGTTTTCTTAACGAAATCGGAGGGAATCTTAATTGTTGGAGCTTCTAAATTATCACGTCTTATTGGGCATTATTTAGAGATGAACGGAAGGCATGTAGTTTTGATCGATAGTAACCAACATAATATTAGTGAATCTCAAAAGTTGGGGTTGGAAGCCATTAACACAAATATCTATTCAGATACCCTTATGGATAATATTGAATTAAATGATATTGGTTATTTAATGGCTTTAACAGGCAATTCTGAGATCAATACCTATGCAATTAATAAATTTAAAGATCAATTTGGTGAAAATGGCTCATTTAGGTTGGTTAGTACTGCAGAGATGAAAGATGCAGACAGTAATCCTGCTGAAGGCTTGTTCTCGCATACGGATGATTTTGCGAGTTTGAATAATGTAGCCACAAAATTTCCAGAAATTCACGAGGTTAAAATCAGAGATAAAGCACATTTTGATGCTTTGATAAAACTGACAAATGAAGATCGCGAAATAGTACCCATTTTTATAAAGAAAAAGTCGGGAGAATTGGAAATTATATCTTCACACAGAGATGCTTTATCTAATGTTGACGGTTGTTTTCTTGTTTATTTAGGTAAAAAAATAGCAGGTAAAGAAGGTTGAATAAATTTAGTTGCTATGGCATAGCTAAAGGTGTTTTATTCTGAAATTAACCGTGTAAGTTGAATTCAAGTATCCTGTTGTAAGGAATCGTTAAAATTTTTCTAAATCGTGAGATATAGAGAGGTAAAGGGCGCATCAACCACGGTTGTTAAATAATCAAGGGTTGGTATTATTGGGATTAGAGATAGCACTGTGCTTGAATGAATCGTTCTCTATTTGTAAAGTAACTACTGTATACGCATTCATTCATTGGTTGTTCAGTAAATTGAACAAGAATCGTATGTTTTTATACCCAATTTCACAAATTAATCATTCAATTTTAATACCGCCATAAAAGCTTCTTGTGGTATTTCAACGTTTCCAACTTGGCGCATTCGTTTTTTACCTTTTTTCTGTTTTTCTAATAGTTTACGCTTTCTAGAAATGTCACCTCCATAACATTTGGCTGTTACATCTTTCCGTAAAGCTTTGGTTGTTTCACGAGAGATAATTTTTGCACCAATTGCTGCTTGAATAGGAATGTCAAACTGCTGTCTAGGAATTAACTCCTTTAATTTTTCACACATCCGTTTTCCAATACTGTGTGCATTATCTGCATGAATCAGTGCAGAAAGTGCATCAACGGGTTGTGAATTAAGTAAAATATCAACGCGAACTAGTTTAGAAGTACGCATGCCAATTGGTGTATAATCAAACGAAGCATAACCTTTAGAAACTGTTTTCAGTCGATCGTAGAAATCAAAGACAATTTCGGCTAAGGGCATGTCAAAACTCAATTCAACCCGCTCTGTGGTTAAATAGGTTTGATTTGTAATTATCCCTCTTTTTTCAATACACAATGACATTACATTGCCAACAAAATCGGATTTTGTAATAATTGTAGCCTTAATATAAGGTTCTTCAACTCTGTCTAAACTAGATGGGTCGGGTAAATCCGATGGATTGTTTACAATTAAGATCTCTGATGGTTTTTTTCGCGTAAATGCATGATAAGATACGTTCGGAACTGTTGTTATAACAGTCATATTAAATTCACGCTCTAAACGTTCTTGAATAATTTCCATGTGAAGCATGCCTAAGAATCCACATCGAAATCCAAAACCTAATGCTGCCGAACTTTCAGGTTGAAACACGAGGGATGCATCATTGAGTTGTAATTTTTCCATAGAATTTCTCAATTCCTCATAATCCTCGGTATCCACTGGATAAATTCCGGCAAAAACCATTGGTTTTACATCCTCAAATCCGGCAATCGCCTCTGTAGTTGGGTTTTTTGTATCGGTTATGGTATCTCCCACTTTTACTTCCCGGGCATCTTTAATTCCGGTAATTAGGTAGCCTACGTCGCCTGCAAAGATTTCTTTTTTAGGGAGTTGTTTTAATTTCAAGGTGCCAACTTCATCTGCGAAATAGGATTTATCGGTGGCAATAAATTTAATTTGTTGCCCTTTTTTTATTGATCCATTGATGACTCTAAAATACGTTTCAACACCTCGAAAAGGGTTGTATACGGAATCAAAAATAAGTGCCCGTAAAGGTTCATTTAATTGTCCACTTGGCGCTGGAATTCTTTCAATAATGGCTTGTAAAATTTCTGGAATTCCGAAACCTGTTTTCCCACTTGCAGGGATTACTTCTTCACGTTTGCATCCTAATAAGTCAACAATATCGTCAGTTACTTCTTCAGGATTTGCACTAGGTAAATCCACTTTATTGAGAATAGGAATAATCTCAAGATCATTTTCTAAGGCCAAATAAAGATTGGAAATTGTTTGTGCTTGGATGCTTTGGGCGGCATCAACAATCAATAAGGCTCCTTCACAAGCGGCAATTGATCGGGATACTTCGTAGGAAAAGTCGACATGTCCAGGGGTATCAATGAGATTGAGTACGTACTGTTCGCCATTGAGTTCATAATCCATTTGAATGGCATGACTTTTTATAGTAATTCCTCGCTCTCTTTCAAGATCCATGTTATCTAATAACTGATCTTGTTTTTCACGATCAGTTATGGTTTTGGTAAACTCCAATAATCGATCTGCCAAGGTACTTTTACCGTGGTCTATATGGGCAATGATACAAAAATTACGAATGTTCTTCATTCAAGTTATGATATAAGTCGCAAAGATACTGAAATTAGTCCGTGTAGAAAACAAAGAAAATTGGGTGTTGATGATTTTTTTAAAAGGGGTGTTTTGAATTGGGATTTGTACATAGAAAAGCACCACAAGGAATGTCTATTGGAGGGATTTACATCTCAAAATAGGGTATTCGTTTAAAAAGTTCACTGATAAATTGTATTTTTGATTTTACAATGACTACCTATATGGAATTCAAACGGATAAAACCACGTAAAAAACCCAATCATAAACGAGCCCTTATTTTATTAGTACTTCTTTTACTAGTTGTCATTATTTGGCTTAATGCTGATACATTGATGGAGCGTCTTTTTGGAGGGCGTTAGTTTGGCTTGTGAATGGTGAATTTATGATGTAAGAAGTGATTCATTTTCTTTTTCCTTGGATAACACCAGTAATGTGCTTTTACGTGAAGGTTTGTAACAGATACGGTAACTTTCTAAGTAACGGTTTAATCTTTGGATGTAATGATGTTTTTTACTCTGCCCACCGCACCCGTAGTTAACATGACTTTTATGCCATGTGGATGATTTGATGAGTTCGTCAATATTTTTTTGACTATTCCGCGGGTCAAAATTCCAGTACGTTGATTTTTTTTTAGAACAATATCAACTTCTGTTCCCAGGGTGATATTTTTTCTTATGTTTCCTTGCATTTATTTTATATTACAAGCATCGGACTAAGGATCTTCTGCCAGAATTTGATTGTTAATGATCCGTTGTTTTAAAATGTTGATATATTTTAAAGCCTCTTTATTATTGTAATCGGTATAGGCTGTTTGTGCCATTGCGATAGCTTCTTCTAAATTACCATTAATTTCGTTAATAATGGCCATATTGTAATAGGCTCTACCCGCAATTTTTGATTCAGTATTTTTTGTTTCTTTAATCCATAATTCTGCCGCTCTATTCCATTGTCCTGCTTGTGCACGTCTTTTTCCAATTTTAAAATTATCGGTCCCTTTGACAAAATAAATTCGTTTAACACGGGTTTTATAGGGTAAAATTAGATTTCCGTATTGATGTGCTAAAGTGTTGCTAGCGTCTAATACAGCTTCTTTTCTTCCTGCAAGTGTACTTAACGCTTTGGCTGGATTTATCCCTTTGCCAATCACGGATACATTTCTTGCGTAAGGAATTTGACCTTCAATACGCCGATTGGTTAAATTGTATATTCTCCAGCCTAATTTAATGTTGGTGTTAACCTTGGCTTGATGTTCTATGACTGGAATTTCAACCCCGGCAGGACCTTTTACTTTTTTGTTAAAAGCGGTGTAATCAACAGTTGAATCAGTGTCGTAATAGGAAAGCACATACAAGGCATCAAGTTGATATTTTTCACAAATTGTCTTAACGGTTTCCCAAGATAGTACGGCGGGATATATACCTAATCCTGGACTTCTTAAACCAGCATTTTCAATGATAGTGATTTTTGAAAAGGCTTGGCTGTTTGACAATGCTTCAGAGAGTCCAGAAATAGCTTTTTGCGCCCCTTCAATGTCTAAATGGAGTCCTTCTGCAGATAATATTTTGTCGAGATTATCTACGGTTTTATTTTCTTCTGAAGGTGCACTACGATCCATTATTCCAACGCGTTGAACAGTTTTAGGAAGATAAAGTGGGGCCGCTTTAGTGACTCCAATTGTCAATTCATTTGTCGGTGCACAGGAGCTTAATGTGATTAATAACACCAGAAGTAATAATCTTAAATTTTTACGGTGAGTTTTTATCACATGACTACCGTAGATGAGAATAGTACTGTTTTTAGAAGAAAAGTTCATGGTCGAATTTTTTAAATGCATACTTGTGTGTAAGCATTTATGGTATTTAAGAAAACGTGAGATTCAGGTGTTTAGTACGTTAAACCAATTGACGAATACGAATTTCACTAGACATTTTTAGTAAAGTAATATGGATGCGTAGAGGCGTGTCTGTTTTAATTCAAGGGAATTATTTATTTAGCATACGCCATAATTTATCTTTTAATTCAACGAGACCCATTTGTGTAAGCGATGAAATAAAGATATGAGGAACAGATTTAGGTAACAATTTTGTGATTTCTTCCCGTAATTCATCATCGAGTAAATCGGATTTAGAAATTGCTAAAAGGCGATCTTTATCCAATAGTTCAGGATTGTGTTTTTTTAATTCATTGAGTAGAATTTCGTATTCTTTTGTGATGTCATCGGAATCTGCAGCAACCATAAACAACAAGGTTGAATTTCGTTCGATATGGCGTAAAAACCGATGACCAATTCCTTTACCTTCAGCTGCTCCTTCAATTATACCGGGGATATCGGCAACTACAAAACTTTGGAAATCTCGATACTCAACGATTCCTAAGTTCGGTTTTAACGTGGTAAAAGCATAATCAGCAATTTTAGGTTTTGCTGAGGTAATTACTGATAATAGTGTTGATTTACCAGCGTTTGGAAATCCTACTAAACCAACATCTGCTAATAGCTTTAATTCAAACTGGAACCAGCCTTCCTGTCCGTCAATACCTGGTTGTGCGTAACGAGGGGTTTGGTTGGTTGAGCTTTTAAAATGCCAGTTTCCTCGTCCTCCTTTACCACCCTGGAGCAAAATTTTTTCTTCTCCATCTTCCGTGATTTCAAACAAGACTTCTTGGGTTTCAGCATCTTTAACGATAGTGCCTAAAGGAACTTGAATATAAACGTCTTGACCATCTTTTCCAGTACTTCTGCTTTTGCTACCATCACCTCCGTGTTCAGCTTTGAAATGACGTTTGAATTTAAGGTGAAATAAGGTCCAAGAATTTTTATTCCCTTTGAGAATAATATGCCCTCCACGTCCACCATCTCCACCATCTGGACCTCCCTTTTGAATAAACTTTTCACGGTGTAAATGTACAGAGCCTCTACCACCTTTTCCAGAAGAAGCATATACTTTTATATAGTCAACAAAATTTCCTTCAGTCATAGTTGTAGGGTAATTAAAAGTTATAAACGTTTAAAAGCGCAGAATAAATGTGCTAGTTGTTAAATGCTTTTAGCATGGTTAGTACAGTTGCGATTTTTTTCTCGTATGTTTCTAAATCAGCAGGTGATATAAAACCAAGACGTTGAGAAAGGATCGTTAATGTTAAAAGTTCTGTTGATGCATTGATTGATTTATTCAAATAGCGCAATCGATCTTTTGCAATTTCATGATTAGCTGCTTCGATTAAATTAACTGAAATTGCTCTCGCTTCACGATTCATTTGACTTATTAGTGCAAATTTTTCTTCTTCTGGAAATCCTTTGGTCAAGGTCTCGATCTCTTTGATGAGCATTACTGAAGCTTTCCAAACTGCAAGATTTTTTACGTCAATTACTGCCATTTTTAGCGATGTTAAACTGCTACGATGACGTTCGTCTTCGTACATTAAAGTTGAACTACAAAGTTACAACTTATCAAACACCTTTGTGAGTCTTTCGGTAATTTCTTCTATAGTACCCACCCCATTAATACCGTAATATTTACCTTGTTTAGCGTAGTAATCTTTTAAAATGGCCGTTTTGTTTTGGTATTCATTAAATCGATTTCGAATTTTATCTTCATCTTGATCGTCAGGTCTACCACTGGTTTCACCGCGTTTCAAAAGGCGTTCTACCAAGAGGTCTTCAGGTACTTCTAAGGCTACCATTCCATTTATAGTGGCTCCTTTTTCGGTAAGAAAATTGTCTAAAGCGATTGCTTGTTCTTCTGTTCTAGGGAATCCATCAAAAATAAAACCTTTAGCATCTGCATTACGTTCAACTTCTTGTTTAAGCATATTAATTGTAACTTCATCAGGCACTAAATCTCCTTTATCCATATAGGATTTTGCCAATTTACCTAATTCAGTTTCATTTTTAATATTATATCGAAATACATCTCCGGTGGATATGTGTTTCAACGTGTATTTGTCTTTTAATAGTTCCGCTTGTGTTCCTTTTCCTGCCCCTGGAGGGCCAAATAGTACAATGTTTGTCATGGTGGGTATTGTTAAAGTGTAAATATCGTTTAGATTTCTTCCTAAACCAACATAGTCGAGTCCATATCCAACCACAAATTTATCGGGAACATGTAGTCCAATATAGTCAATATGAAGTCCTTTTTTATACACGTCATGTTTGTATAAAAGTGTTGCTATTTTAAGTTGTTTTAGTTTTTTATTTCTAAAGATTGTATAGATTTCTTCAAGGGTTGTCCCTGTGTCGATAATGTCTTCGAGAATGATTACTGTCCGATTGGTTACATCTTCAGTTAAACCAACTAATTGTTTAACCTTACCTTTTGATTGAACTCCTTGGTATGAGGATAATTTAACGAAGGAAACTTCACATTGACCGGGATAGGCTCTAATAAAATCGGCAGCGAACATAAATGAACCGTTTAATATGCCTACAAATAAAGGAATTTCATCTGCACATTCTTTATATACAATTTTAGCCATTTGATCAATTGTTTGTTTGATCTTTTCGGCGCGTATATACGATTCAAAATATTTGTCGCGAAGTTTAATCATATTTTAAAAAGAAAAACCGCTCTTTATGGAACGGTTTTACTATGGTTTAATCGGTATAATTTAATTCTTATTTTCTAATCTTTTCGTGGTGTCATACATAATAGGTGAAGCTATGAATAGCGATGAATAGGTACCCACTACAACGCCAATAATCATGGCAAACATAAATCCTTTGATTGAATCACCTCCGAATAAGAAGATGGCAAGTAATACGATTAAAGTAGTTAGTGAAGTATTAATAGTTCTTCCTAAGGTGCTACTTAATCCAGCATTTACAATTCGGTTAAATGGCCATGAGCTGTGTCTTGCTCTAAATTCTCTAATTCTATCAAAGATTACCACGGTATCATTCAATGAATATCCAACAACTGTTAATAGTGCGGCGATAAATGATTGACCTATTTCCATATCAAAAGGCAATACTTTATAGAATAATGAGAAGATAGCGAGTACGATTAAAACATCGTGAAAAACGGCGATTACAGCACCTAGACTAAATTGCCATTTACTGAATCGGAGTAAAATATATAAGAATACTACGAGGAGTGATCCTAAAATTGCCCAAATCGCAGCTTGCTTAATATCATCAGCTATTGTTGGTCCGACTTCAAGGTATTGCATGATCCCGATTTTATTTTCGTGATCTGCTTCTTTTGCCCCAATTTTAAAGTCCTCTAAAGTAGTACCATCAGGTAAGAAATTTTGTAATGATTTGAACATTATTTCTTGAATTTCATCACTTACTTCCAATGAATTTTCTTCTACTTTATATTTAGTGGTTATTTTTAATTGATTTGAAGATCCATAGGTTTTTACCTCTGGACTATCCCCAAAGACTTCTTTTAAGGTATTAGACACTTCAGATGGATTCATATCCTTTTCAAATCGAACGGTATACGTTCTACCTCCTGTGAAATCAACACCGTAATTTAAACTATTGGTGTAGAGTGAAACGATCCCTGATATGATAACTATTCCTGAAATGACATATGCAATTTTTCGTTTTGCCAAGAAATCAATCTTGATGTTTTGAAACCATCCTTTAGTTATGACAGTATTAAAAGTCATTTTACGATCTCTATTGGCAGACCACTCAATTAATAAACGTGTAATAAATACCGCCGTTACTAATGAGGTTGCAATTCCAATCATTAAGGTGGTTGCAAAACCTTTTATTGGACCAGAACCAAAAATGTATAAGATAATACCTGTTAAAAAGGTTGTGATATTTGCGTCAATAATAGCAGATAATGCTCCTTTAAAACTAAACCCTTCATTGATTGATTCTTTGAGATTTTTTCCTTTATTAAGCGCTTCTTTTACGCGCTCGTAAATAATCACGTTGGCATCAACAGACATCCCTATGGTAATAATAATCCCGGCAACACCAGGTAAGGTAAGTACCGCACCAAAAGCACTTAAAACACCAAAAATGAATAGAATATTTAGGAGTAACGCAATATTTGCATAAATCCCTGCTTTACCGTAATAAAACAACATCCAAACCAATACCAATGAGAGTGCTAAAATAAAAGCAATAGTACTGCTGTGTATTGCTTCTTGTCCTAAGGAAGCACCTACTACGGATGATTCTATAATTTTCGCGGCTGCTGGTAAACGACCCGACTTAAGGGCATTTGCTAAATCTTGTGCTTCAGCTACCGTAAAATTTCCTTCAATAGATGTTCTGCCGTTTGGAATGGCTCCATTAACAATAGGAGCAGAATAGACGAGGTTATCTAATACAACAGCCACAAATTTGCCGACATTTTCTTCGGTCATTTTTGCCCATTGTTTCGTTCCTTTACTATTCATGGTCATCGAAACTTCTGCTCTAGAACCTATCGCTGAATATTGTTGAGAAGCATCTGAAACAACGTCACCTTCAATTGGAGCTTCGTCTCTACTGTTAGATTTGATGGCATATAAATTGATTACCTCTGTATTTTTTACAGGTTTAGCATCCCATAAAAATTTAGTGTAAACCATGTCATTTGAAAGAAGACGTCTGATTTCTGGCATACGTAAATAGGCATTAACTTGTGCCGTATCTTTCACAGAAGCAGAACCAACAACCGAACTTCGTTGTTCTGCTGATTGGGGGATGCTAGGATAAAAAATTGAAAATAGAGGGTTTGCTGCTGCCGTATCTACAGAATCTTTTTCTTCACCTAATAAAGCTTCAATTTCTGATTCTTTTGACTTGGTTGAATCTACAGCAACTTCAGAAACAGTATCCTTAATTGGTTTCAGTATTTCCGCTAGCTTATTGTTCGCAGCGATGAAAAATTGTGCTGTTTCGGTATTTTCGTAACACTCCCAAAACTGTAATTCAGCCGTGCTTTCTAACAATTTTTTAACGCGATCAATATCTTTTGCCCCGGGTAATTCTACGATTATTCGTCCCGATTCACCTACTTGTTGTATATTGGGAGAAGCTACACCAAAACGGTCAATTCTATTACGCAATACGGTAAATGCCGTATTGATTGCACTTTTAATCTCTTCTCGTAAAATTGGCTTTACTTCTTCATCCGTGAGCTTAAAGGTAATTTTGTCTTTTAAGTTTTTATTGCCAAAAATGCTTGGGTCACTTAATTTTACTGTACCCTTACTTTCTTTTTCAAACGCTTCAAAAAACAAATCAAGATAGTCTTTATCACTATTAGTTTGTGCGGCTGATGCGTCTGCAAGTGCCTTATTGAAAACGGCATTTCTAGAATCAAGTGCAAGACCAGAAAGAATTGATCTAACTTGAAGTTCTAAGGTGGCATTGATTCCACCTTTCAAATCAAGACCTAAGTTTAAGGCTCTGTCTTCTATTTCTGACCCCGTAAAATTTTGAAACAAATAATTGGCAACTGGCTTATTTGCAACAGAATCCAAATATTGATCTTCTTTGACTGGATCACCATTGGCAAATTCTTTTGCGTCATTTACTACACGATTGTGCACCCAAGTGAACGATAGGTAGTAAAGGCAGATTAAGCCGAAAATAATTGCAAATGTTTTAATAACTCCTTTGTTTTGCATGCTCCTTTTCTATTTATAATAGTCTTGAATTTGTATTTAACGCGCAAATATAGGCTTTCAATTGTGAATAGACAATTCTTTTCTATTTTTTGTAAATAGCACGTACGTATTTTAAACTTGGTACGGTTTTATTTTTTATTATATTCGCTTCAAATTTTTTGTCTTTATGAAACCACAATCAGATATTGAGATAGCTCAAAATACAACGCTTACTCATATTAACAATATAGCGTCAAAATTAGGTGTTGATCATGACGAATTAGAATTATATGGAAAATACAAAGCCAAATTACCGCTACATTTAATTGATGAAAATGAAATCAAAAAAAATCATCTGGTTTTGGTTACTGCTTTGACACCAACACCGGCAGGTGAGGGTAAAACAACGGTGTCAATCGGATTAAATGAAGGGTTAAATAAGATTGGTAAGCGCTCTACAGTGGTATTACGTGAGCCTTCTTTAGGCCCTGTTTTTGGTATAAAAGGAGGAGCCGCAGGGGGTGGATTTTCGCAAGTTGTTCCGATGGAAGATATAAATCTCCATTTTACGGGGGATTTTAATGCGGTTGAAAAGGCAAATAATTTGTTGTCAGCTTTAATTGATAATAATTTACAGAGTAGTGTAAATAATTTAAATATAGACCCGCGAACCATTGCATGGAAACGGGTAATTGATATGAATGACCGAGCGTTGCGAAATATCACGATCGGCTTAGGAGGTACTTCGAATGGAATACCTAGAGAAGATGGGTTTAATATCACCCCAGCATCGGAAGTGATGGCTATATTATGTATGGCCAAAGATAGAAATGATTTAAAAGAGCGATTGGGAGCTATTTTTGTTGGTTTTACCTTTGATAAAAAACCTGTATTTGCAAGAGATTTAAAGGCAGAAAATGCCATGACTATCTTGTTAAAGGATGCGATAAAACCAAATTTAGTCCAAACATTAGAAAAAAATCCGGCAATTATCCATGGAGGTCCTTTCGCCAATATTGCCCAAGGAACCAATACGATTATTGCTACTAAAATGGGATTGTCTCTTTCAGAATATGTAGTGACTGAAGCTGGATTTGGTGCTGATTTGGGAGCTGAAAAATTTCTTGATATCAAGGCGGCATATGCAGGGTTAAATCCTGAAGCTGTTGTGTTAGTTGCGACAATTCGCGCACTGAGACATCATGGCGGAGCTTCACCAGACGAATATAATTCACCAAATATTTCACGTGTTGAAGCTGGTTTCGCAAACCTTGAAAGACATATTGAAAATATACGTAAATTTAATATTGAACCCGTGGTTGCTATTAATGGATTTAGTACGGACAGTCGGGAAGAAATCGATTTTATTATAAAGAGTTGTGCTGCGTTAGGAGTTCAAGCTGTTTTGTCTGAAGGCTGGGCAAAAGGGGGTAATGGAACGCAAGATTTGGCAAAAGCAGTGGTGGATGTAGTTGAGCATAAAGCAACTAAATTTAAACCATTGTATGATTGGAAATCTCCAGTGATAGACAAAATTGAAACCATAGCGAAAGAAATTTACAGAGCCGATGGTGTAAAATTTGAAAATCTTGCAAAATTGCGATTAAAACGGATTGAACGTCTTGGATTTAATGATTTTGCTATTTGTATGGCTAAAACTCAAAAATCATTTTCAGACAACCCGAATTTGATTGGAAGTCCTAATGGATTTACCATCACGGTTCGCGATATTGAAATTGCAGCGGGCGCAAAATTTTTAATTCCAATCTTAGGGAAAATGATGCGAATGCCTGGATTACCAAGTGTTCCAGCCTCAACGTCAATGACCATTGATAATGACGGGGTTATTGATGGCTTGTCTTAAAGCCACAATGTTTAAAATAAATTTTTCTTAAAAAAACGATTCATGAAAAAGATTGTATTAATTTTTTGTGTGGGCTTGGTATTAGCTAGTTGTGGGACTTCAAAAGCAACGTTGGGGGCCTTGGCCACCGCAAGTCCTATCCATGCAGAACTGAATTTGATGCAAGTAAATAAGGATAAAGTTCCTGTGGTGATAAATCCAGGAAGATTCTCGATTGATACGGTGATTTATAGAATGCCTAGAGTGGTACAAGGAACCTACGCTGTAAGCAATTTTGGGAGTTTTATTGAGGGGTTTAAGGCGCTAGATTATGAAGGAAATACGTTAACTGTTGAAAAAAGTGATGTGAATTCGTGGAAAATATATCCGGCGAAATCACTTGATAAAATTAGTTATTTAGTGAATGATACCTTTGATATAGAGAAAAATCCAGGGCAGGAAACACCCTTTTCCCCTTCAGGGACCAATATTGAACCCGAAAATTACGTCTTAAATTTACATGGATTCATTGGGTATTTTGACCATTTAAAAAATAGTCAATATCAATTGGATGTAATTTCACCTGTGGCATTTAAACGGACGTCAGCACTGCAAAAAACGAATGAAAAAATTAGTGAGGATGGAGCGTCAATAACCGTTAGTTATTTTGCTCCTCGTTATTTTGACATTACGGATAATCCTATGATGTACGGAAATCTTGATGTAGAAGAGTTTACGGTTGGTGATATGAATATTGTACTAAGTCTTTATTCTCCAAACAAGGTGCATTCAGCCAAAGTTTTGAAGGAAACAATAGAGAGAATGATGCAGGCACAAAAGGCGTATTTAGGTGATATTAATACCACTTCACGCTATGATATTTATGTTTATTTGGCTGAAAATACACCTATCGCTCCAACCGGGTTTGGGGCGTTAGAGCATCATACATCAACCGTGGTTGTACTACCAGAAAATTTGCCGCTTGATGTTTTAAAGGAAAACCTAATTGATGTAGTTTCACATGAATTTTTTCATATTGTAACACCGCTTAGTGTACATTCAGAAGATGTACATTATTTTGATTATAATCAACCTACCTTTTCAAAACACCTTTGGATGTATGAAGGGGTAACAGAATATTTTGCAACCTTATTTCAAGTAGATCAAGGACTTTTTACAGAAGATCAATTTTATACTAAAATCTTGGAGAAAATCAATACGGCAAAGGGTTTAGATGATACGATGAGTTTTACAGAAATGAGTGAGAACATTTTAGATAAACCTTATGCAGATAATTATTACAACGTGTATCAGAAAGGAGCACTTATTGGAATGTGTATTGATATTTTAATGCGTGAAGAAAGTCATGGAGAGCGGGGAATTTTATCCCTAATGAAAGAATTATCGTTGAGATATGGAAAAAATAAGCCCTTTGAAGATGATAAATTAATTGATATTATTGTTGCGATGACTTATCCTAGCATACGTACTTTTTTTGATAGGCACGTTATTGGAACTACGCCTATTGATTATGCGGAGTATTTTAAAAAGGTTGGTCTCAAGGTAGTGGAGGGGCAAGTAAAAACTGGTTTTGCTCGAAATGGTGCGAATTGGATATTTCAAGGGAGCCTGGAGAAAGGAATCTTTTTTAATGATTTGGTTAAAAATAATAGTTTTTGGAATGAGGCTGGTGTTCAACCAAATGATGTACTCAAGCGAATAAATGGTCAAGAAGTTACATTACAAAATGCGGAGCAAATTATTGGTGAAATTGAAAATTGGAAAGAAGGAATAGAAGTTAATATAGTTTTAGATCGAAATGGCCAAAAAGTGGAGTTTACAAAAACAGTTTCACCAAGTTTTATGCCAGGTGAAAAATTAACCGTAGATCCGAATGCAACACCGACTCAAAATACGCTTAGAGCTTCGTGGTTAAAAGGATAGATAGCTAGGTAAAGAACAAAGCATAAAAAAAGCCCGCTAATTAGCGGGCTTTTTTTATGCTTTGTTCTACATTTTTATTTCAGAATATCCTTCTGGAATAGTCATATCAAATTCTTTGTCAGCGACTGTTTCAGCTTTAATTTCTGTAACTTCCATTTGCATGGTCATATCCATTCCGCCTTGATTCATTGACATTTCCATAAACATTGGGAAACCTTTTAATTTTTCACCAAAAGAGGCTGCATATTGTGTTGGTGCTTTTATTTGTTCCGTAACGTATAAAATCATGTTCGTAACATTACCATCAACTTCAGCGGAGGCATCATACCCGTTACAGGTGTAGCCTAAAATAGTTTTAGTTTTGCCATTAGAGGTGAATTTAACGTTTTTTAAATCGTCTTCAGAAAGGTTGATGTTATCCTCTTTGTATTTTTTACCCAGCATTGGATTATCCATGAAAATAATCATTTTCTTTTTGTTAAGATCCACAATGGTTTTAGTGTTTCCAGCCATCGGATTATTCATAGTGGTGCTAGATAATTGGTTTTTGAAAAAAGTCTTAGAGGTTAATTCGCCCATCATAGATTGGATTTGGGCATCCATTGTTGCATCGCCCGTGGACAATTGCATTTTTTGTATAATATATCCTTCTTTAATTTCTTTTTGAGCAAAGCCTTGGATGCTAAAAAGCGCTATAAGAATTAAGGAAAAATAGGTGATAGTTGATTTTTTGGTTGTGTTTTTCATATGTTGAGTTTTTTAAAAGATGTCCAATATACTGTTTTTATACAAAATATGGCCTAATTCTTAGTTTACAAATAGATATATACCAAGAATTAGGCCAATTTTTTTAAAGTGTTAATAAACTATTTGTTTTTTGAACACCTTCTGCACTTTCGTTTAAATGCGCTTTTTCAGCGTCAGATAAATTGATTTCTACGATGTTTTCAATTCCGTTTTTTCCTAGAATTACGGGAACTCCAATACATAAATCAGATAAACCATATTCTCCATCTAAGAGGGCTGAGCAAGGAAACATTTTTTGTTGGTCACAGGCAATTGCTTGAACCAATCCAGAAACTGCAGCTCCTGGGGCATACCATGCTGAGGTGCCTAAAAGTTTGGTGAGTGTTGCTCCACCAACTTTGGTGTCTTCTTTTACTTGATCCAAACGTTCTGGACTTAAAAATTCGGTTACTTTTACGCTGTTTCTGGTTGCGTGATTTATAAGTGGTACCATTCCTTTGTCTGAATGTCCTCCAATTACCATCCCGTCTACGTCTGATATAGGAGCGCCTAAAGCTTCCGCTAATCGATATTTAAATCGGGCAGAATCTAGTGCGCCACCCATTCCAATAATTCTATTTTTCGGGAGGTTTGTTGTTTTGTGTACTAAATAGGTCATTGTATCCATAGGATTGGATACGACAATAATGATGGTGTTTGGTGAATGCTCAATCAAACTTGACGAAACAGTTTTTACAATTCCAGCATTAATACCTATTAGTTCCTCACGAGTCATTCCTGGTTTTCTTGGAATTCCAGAGGTAATAACACAAATATCACTATTTGCGGTTTTAGAATAATCGTTTGTAGTTCCAACGATTTTGGTGTCAAAGGCATTTAAGGAGGCAGTTTGCATTAGGTCCATAGCTTTTCCTTCTGCGAAACCTTCTTTAATATCTAAAATGACTACTTCAGATGCGAAGTTTTTAATGGCAATGTACTCGGCGCAACTGGCACCAACAGCACCTGCACCTACAACAGTTACTTTCATATTTAATTTAAATTCGGTTTTTATATATCAATTTTTGCGTATATCGCATTTTTTTCAATGAATTCGCGTCGTGGTGGAACATCATCGCCCATGAGCATTGAAAACACTCTATCTGCTTCCGTACCATTATCGATGGTTACTCGACGCATTGTTCTGAATTCAGGGTTCATGGTGGTATCCCATAATTGGATGGCGTTCATTTCCCCAAGACCTTTATAGCGTTGGATGGTTCCTCCTCCAAATTCTTCTACCAATGCGTCTCGTTCTTTTTCATTCCAAGCATAGGCTTTTTTAGCTCCTTTTTTCACTAAATATAATGGCGGTGCTGCAATAAATACATAGCCTTCTTCTATGAGTTCACGCATATATCTAAAGAAGAACGTTAAAATAAGTGTAGCAATATGACTACCGTCGACATCGGCATCACACATGATTACAATTTTGTGATAGCGTAATTTTTCTAAATTTAATGCTTTACTGTCTTCTTCAGTACCAATAGTAACCCCTAAGGCAGTGAACATATTTCGGATTTCTTCGTTTTCAAAAACCTTGTGTTGCATGGCTTTTTCAACGTTTAATATTTTTCCACGTAAGGGAAGTATCGCTTGAAAATTACGATCTCTACCGAGTTTTGCTGTTCCACCCGCAGAGTCCCCTTCGACTAAAAATATTTCACATTTTTCTGGATCAGTCCATGCACAATCTGATAGTTTTCCGGGAAGGCCACCACCAGACATTACCGTTTTTCGTTGCACCATTTCACGGGCTTTTTTGGCTGCGTGACGGGCTTGTGCTGCCAAAATTACTTTTTGTACAATAATTTTAGCGTCATTGGGATTCTCTTCTAAATAGTCAGTTAACATTTCAGATACTGCTTGGCTTACTGCTGCAGTAACTTCTCTATTTCCTAATTTAGTTTTGGTTTGACCTTCAAATTGTGGTTCCTGTACTTTTACAGAAATTATGGCTGTTAAACCTTCTCTAAAGTCGTCTCCTGCTATGTCAAATTTTAATTTATCTAGCATGCCAGATTGCTCAGCATACTTTTTTAAGGTACTTGTTAAGCCACGTCTGAAACCAGATAAATGAGTTCCACCTTCATGGGTGTTAATATTGTTTACATACGAATGTAAATTTTCATTGTAGGATGTGTTATACACCATAGCAACTTCAACAGGAACCCCATTTTTTTCACCTTCCATGGCAATTACCTCGGCTGTTAATTGCTCTCTGTTGCCATCTAAATAGCGGATGAACTCTGGCAAACCTATTTCACTGTAGAAATGTTCTTGAATAAATTCACCTTTTTCATCTTTATTTCTTTTGTCTATTAAACCTATTTTGATACGCTTGTTCAAAAAGGAGAGTTCTCTTAATCGCGTAGAAAGGGTTTCGTAACTAAAATCTATCTCTGATTGAAATATCGTTTCGTCAGCCTTAAAAGTGACCATAGTACCCCGTTCCTCAGTTTTTCCAATTGACTTAACAGGATAAAGTGCCTTTCCTCGTTCGTATTCTTGTTCATATATGGTTCCGTCACGATAAACTGTGGCTTTGAGTTTCGAAGAGAGCGCGTTCACAACAGATACCCCAACTCCGTGAAGTCCACCAGAAACTTTATAAGAATCTTTGTCAAATTTTCCCCCTGCACCTATTTTAGTCATTACAACTTCCAGGGCAGAAACACCTTCCTTCTTGTGAATGTCAACAGGGATTCCTCGTCCATTATCTTTTACAGAAATAGAATTATCTTCATTGATTACAACATCAATGGTGTCACAATGACCAGCCATTGCTTCATCAATGGAGTTGTCTACTACTTCATATACCAAATGATGTAACCCTCTGACTCCAACATCTCCAATGTACATTGAAGGTCTTTTTCTCACGTGTTCCATCCCTTCAAGGGCTTGGATACTATCAGCTGAATATTGTTGATTTTTCGCGTCTTCGCTCATATTATTATATCTCTTTTTAAAGTAATTTCAAAAACATACAAATATAAGAAAACACGCTTCTTCAAGCGTGTTTTCTATGCTGTTTAATAACGGAAGTTATTAACAAATTCTCTGTAAAAGAGAGGTATTTAAATTTAGAGTGTTCTTTTTTTGTATATATTCGTGAGTTCGATATTAGAAAAAGAAACAGCCTAATGTTTGTAGAAATGTATTAAGCTGTTTCAATTAAAGCAATCAACCCAATTTGCTCTGTATTTTAATGAACCTACATAATTCAATATGTTTGTTTGATAGTTCAAATATATAAACAGAATCTAAAGGAATTCTGAAGTTTTGAGTGGAGTTCATTTATTTTTTACTAAAATTGAAAGAAACAGCTAGATCCAAGACAGAAAAGCTGTTTCTAACAGCAATCAACCCAATTTTTATTTTTTGAATGTCGGTTTCGCTAAGATGTCTCCGTTTGCATTAAAAAGAAACTCGACTTTGGCATTTTCATTTGCCAAGGTAACGTAGTATAATTTGTTTTCGTTTTCCATTTTTCTTTTTTTTATTTTCTCAAATGTACAAGTAGAATCTAAAGAAATTTGCAAGATGGGAGCTTGTTGTTTAAATTAACAAATATTTAGTATTTCGAAGCTAAATCTACTTAAATGTAATTATAGGCTGAGTTTCTTGAATAAAAAAAAGCCGAGCGTAACAAGGTATGCTCGGCTGCTTTACAAAGAAATTTACTTTTTAATTCAATAGAATCCATTTACTTTTAATTTCTTCTTTTCCAATTAATTTTCCTTCTTCACTATAGTATGCCTCAACTTTACGGTCGGCTATGCTCAGTACTACGTAATAAATCTTTGTATTGTCTTTCATGGTTGTATATGCCTTGAGTGCATTGTACTCCTCGAAATCTGTGGTGAGTTATTTGGTCACAGCTTCTGGTAAATCTCCAAGTTCAATTTTTACTTTTTCTTGTTGTACCGCTTCTACGACGTCTTTCATTTCTTGTGCAAACGAATGGGTACTCACTAAGCTAAAAGCAGTAATAACAAAGGCGTAACTTAATTTTTTTTATAATTTAATATTACTATTTAGTTTTGTTTGTTAGGTCAAAAGTATGTCCCGATTCTAAAGAAATATTGAAGTCAAAAAAGAATTGAAATTTTGTGTAATTTGTTTTTATAGGTGTAATTTGGGTGCCATCCGTTGACATCGCAAATTTGTTTTACGATGGCGAGTCCCAGTCCGAGAGATTCTTTTGAGTTGCTTGCTTTTTTAAACCGATTAAATAAATTTGCCGGGTCTTGTGTTAGTGCATTTCCTGTATTAGAAAATTCTAAAAATTTATCGGTTAAAGTAATGGTAATGGTTCCGTTTTGGATGTTGTGTTTTATTGCATTACTCAACAAGTTAGATAATAACGTATCAGCTAAAATTGCATTGGCTTGAATTTTTTTGTCACAGAGTTCTGTTTGAACGATGATGTTTTTGTTTAAGATGAAATCCTCATAATTTTCAAGGTGCTTTAAGATTAACGCTTTTATGTCTACTTGTTCTTTGGTGCTGAATTGTTGATTTTCAACTTTTGCCAATAGCAATAAAGTTTTATTGAGTTTAGATAAACGATTTCCTGCTTGATAGATGGAGCGCAATTGTTCTGTTTGTTCTTGGTTAATCATTGGCGACTGTAGCAGTAATTCAATCTTTGACTGCATAATGGCCAATGGGGTCTGCATTTCGTGAGAGGCATTTTCAGAGAATTCTTTTAAACTGTTATAATCTGATTGTAGCTTTTGAGTTAGGCTTAAAATAGATTCGTTTAGTTGGGAGAATTCTTCAATAGATGATTCTTCTAGGTTTATAGGGTTTTGATCTTGAACAGAGAAATTCTTTAACCGGTTTAAATTGGTGTAGAAAGGTTTCCAAAGTTTTTTTGCAATACGTGTGTTTAAAATCCAAAGACTCGTTAAGAGTAATAACAATATAACTACAGTAGTCCATGTAATCACCCAAATAAAGTCTTTGTTTCGCACTAGCGAATTACGCGTGACAATTCTCCATCGTTGACCTTGTAGGGTTTCATAAGCTGTCAGTTGTCTGTATTTTTCAAATTGATCAATATCGACGCCTTCAATGGCATGTGAAATTAACGTGTCTTTGATGATGATGGTGTCTCTGGGAAATTTGATCTTCTCGATCGGAGTCATTCGCTCGGCTTCTAGCGTTGGTAAGGGGTAGTCGTATTTGACTATCTTTTCAACAACTTCTTTGTTGTAGTACAATTTTTCTTCTAATTGCCTATTCATTACTTCAGTCAATACAAAAAACAACATGATACCTGCAGCGATAAAAATAATCACTGACATTATTAAATAGGTTCTTGCTGTTTTATTGATTAACTTCATTTATTTGTCTGAAAATTTATACCCTAAACCATACATGGTGCGTAAATAATTAGGTGCACCTAACTTTTTAATTTTCTTTCTTAAATTCCCCATGTGGGTATAGATAAAATCAAAACTATCTGCCATTTCAATATCATCGCCCCATAGGTGTTCTGCAATGGACTCTTTAGTAAGTACTTTGTTTTTATTGGTAATGAAATACAAGAGTAGGTTATACTCTTTTTTGGTTAATTCCATGGGTTGATTATTCACAGTTACAGTCTTAGAATTTGGGTTGACGTGAATTTCATTAAATTTGATTACTTCATCTCCTTTAAATTGACGTCTTCTAATGAGCGAATTGATTCGAGAGTTTAATTCGGCTAAATGAAAGGGTTTAGTAATATAATCGTCGGCACCTAAATCGAGACCGGCTAATTTGTCATCTAAAGAGTTTTTTGCGGAAACAATTAATACTCCGGTAAGTGCGGATTGTTGTTTTATTAAGGTTAGTAAATCAAGACCACTGCCATCGGGAAGACCAATGTCTAAAATAATGATGTCGTAATTAAAGCCGACAATCTTATCTTCAGCTTCCAAGAAAGTGGTTGCCTTTTCGCAAATAAAATCTTCATTTTTTAAATAACTCGTAATAGAGTTTAATAATTCTTCTTCGTCCTCTACAATTAATATTTTCATTTGTTATGTGTTTAATTTTAAAACTAGTCTTTAGCTGAAAAGATAGGATTAATTTTTGATAGAAATTGAAAAGTCGTTATGTGTAAAAGTAAAATGTTATCTTTTTCTTAAAACTGCTTTGTCAGTGAAATTCTCTATCGTAATTGTAGGGTTGTTGTAAATATAAATTTCTGAAGTGTTAATGGCAGAAATTGTAATGTCGGAGGCCGCATTTACATGAATGTCGGCACCATCTGAACCATAAACCTTAAGGGTGTTCACTTCAAAATGTTCCCCTTTAAAGTTGCTTTTATTTTCAGCATTTAGCAACAGTTCATTTGCTATACCTGAAATTTCAGTGGTAGAATTCCCTTGGGTTAAAATTTCGGCGGTATTGGTTGTTAAATTAATTTTTGCTTTTCCCGTTTTATTTGCATTGATATAAGAAGATGTAGTGTGGACGGTGAGATTAACCACTGCACTGGCATTGTTGTTTAAAAAGAATTCAGAACAATTCATATCGAGGGTAACTTTAGAATCACCTTCGGCATTAATCGTTATTTTATCAAATTTTAATCCGCCAAAACTGCTTACATATGCACGTTCATTTGTCGTGATTTCTTCGATAAATTGATCGATTGTGATATGTACTTTTAACACCTTTTTTCGCAGTATTTTTTTTGTGACACTGATTACAAGTACCCCGTTTCTTACTTCCGTCAAAACAGCCGGGAGTAAATTTTCATCTCCTTCAACCGTTACTATTTGTTCAGTCCCTTGAGTGATTACTACATCTATTTTGTTGTTGACATCAATTTTTGTAAAATCATCTACATCGCGAGTTTCGCTTACAACGATTTTATTTCCTTTTAGCTTTTCTTGAGCAGAAATACCAAGCGGAATTAGCGTCATTAAAAGGAAAACAATCTTTATGTGGTAAATTTTCATGGATGCTTTTTCAATTATCAAATATATTACAAAATTATTTATATTAGTCAAAAAGGATGCCACATACCAATGTTTCGTTGAAAATATCACAAAAATATAAATAGAAATTGTGCCATAAACTTTGGCAGTATCCGTTTTGGTTTGGGGTGGTAGCGGGGCGTTTAGGAGTTGGATGGGGTGGTCGAGAAATCCCACACCCCTTTGTGTAGGGATGTGGTTTTTTAAGCGTTATTTTTGATATGCATCATCGTGAACATAGGCAACGGCACGCCCTGAAGGGTCATTCATATTTTTAAATGCTTCGTCCCATGCTAGTGCTATTTGGGTGCTACAAGCGACTGAAGCTTCTTGTGGCACTGAGCGGGCGGCAGTATCACTAGGGAAATGTTCAGCAAAGATTGAGCGGTAGTAGTATTCTTCTTTAGACGTTGGGGGTTGAATAGGGAATTTATATTGAGCATGTGCTAATTGTTCATCAGACACCTCTTCTTGTACTATTTCTTTTAGGGAGTCAATCCAACTGTATCCAACTCCGTCAGAAAATTGCTCTTTTTGTCTCCAGGCAACTTCTTCTGGGATAAGATCTTCAAATGCTTTTCTCAATATCCACTTCTCCATTCTTCCTTTGTGAATCATTTTTTCTTGAGGATTAAGTCGCATAGCTACATCGATAAATTCTTTGTCTAAAAAAGGAACACGTCCTTCTATTCCCCACGCGGCCAAACTTTTGTTTGCTCTAAGGCAATCATACATGTGCAGTTTACTCAATTTTCGAACGGTTTCTTCGTGAAATTCTTGTGCATTTGGGGCTTTGTGGAAATACAAATACCCTCCAAATAATTCGTCAGCGCCCTCCCCTGATAGGACCATTTTTATCCCCATTGATTTTATAACTCTAGCCATTAGATACATTGGTGTTGATGCTCTAATGGTTGTGACGTCATAGGTTTCTAAGTGATAAATAACATCTTTTATGGCGTCTAAACCTTCTTGAATTGTAAATTCGATTTCGTGATGGATTGTTCCGATATGATTTGCTACTTTTCTAGCTGCAATTAGGTCTGGTGAACCTTTTAACCCTACAGAAAATGAATGTAATTGAGGCCACCAAGCGTCAGTGGTATCATTAGATTCTATCCGTTTTTGAGCATATTTTTTGGCAATTGCAGAGGTGATAGAAGAATCTAAGCCACCAGATAATAAAACGCCATAGGGTACATCACTCATCAATTGTCTATGTACAGCCGCTTCAAGTGCGGTTCTAAGATCTGAAATTGACCCAGTATTGTCTTTGACCTCTTCGTAAGTCGTCCATTCTCTTTGGTACCAAGGGGTAAAATTCTTTGTGTCACTTGCGTAATAATGACCTGGAGGAAATAATTCTATTTTAGTACAGTATCCTTCTAAGGCTTTAAGTTCAGAAGCTACATAAAAGGTTCCGTATTGATCCCATCCAATATAAAGAGGAATAATTCCCATGTGATCTCTCGCAATTAAATAGCGATCGTTGGTTGCATCATAAAGGGCAAAACCAAAAATACCATTTAAATCATCTAGGAAATTGACTCCTTTTTCTTCGTATAAGGCTAAGATGATTTCGCAATCTGATTCGGTCTGAAACAGATAATCTTTCTTTAATTGCGCTCTTAGTTCCTTATGGTTATAAATTTCTCCGTTTGCAGCTAAGATCAATGAATGATCAGTGTTGTACAAAGGTTGTTTTCCAGAAGTAGGGTCGACAATGGCTAGACGCTCATGTGCCATGATGGCTTTTTCATTACTGTATATACCACTCCAATCGGGTCCACGATGTCTTATTTTTTGCGCCATGTCCAAAAGTTGAGGACGTAAAAGATCTGCTGGTTGCTTTATCTCAAAAGCACATACGATTCCACACATAAAATTTATTTTTAGACTGCAAATATCTAAAATAAGTTATATTTATAATCATAAGGTGTCATAATGCTTATAATTTAAAACTAAAATATGCATTTTAGCATAAGTATGAAATTTATTATTCTTAATTGTTCATAAGATATTTGATATTTTAACATAATGGGAATAATAAAAGGTGAAATCATCACGTTGTATAGCTTGATAATTAAAATAAATTTATGAATAGACGTTACTTTTCAACTGTATTCTCCCTTATTTTATTTCTATTCGTCGCAAGTTCAAGTTTTGCACAAGGATATGTAGCGCTAGATGAAGCGCCTCACGATATTGCGTATTATCGTGAGAGTAAGATAGCTCCACCCCTTGTTAAAGTATTATACGGAAGACCGAAGAAGCAGGAAGATGTTGTTTTTGGGAAAGAAGTCCCTTATGGAAAGATTTGGCGAACGGGTGCAAATGAAGCGACAGAAGTGAAATTTTATAAAGATGTTCAATTTGGTGAAATAAAAGTTCCAGCAGGCACGTATGTGTTGCTCACAATACCTTATAAAGATGAATGGGAAATAATCCTTAATTCACAATTAGATGTTTGGGGGGCTTTTCAGTATAATCCAAACTATGACATTGCGAGAATGACGGTTCCTGTAAGTAGAGGGGAGGAGTTAGCCGTTTTCTCTATTGATTTCAGTGAAAAGAGGGATAAAATACAAATGGTACTTGGATGGGGTCAAACCCGTGTTTATGTACCATTACAATTTGAAAAACAAGGAACGGTAGTGTCGAATCACTAGTTTACTTTTTCACCTTGAACAAAGGTGGCTAAAACCTTTGTCTTTGGAATGTCCGCAATCGGAATTTCCATAATATTTTGATCGAGAATGATGAAATCGGCGTATTTTCCCTTTTTAATACTGCCTTTTTCATCTTCTTCAAAATTAGCATAGGCAGCCCAGAGCGTCATCCCTTTTAAGGTTTCTTCACGACTTAAACGGTTTTCAATTTGAAATCCACCTTCAGGATAATTGCTAAGATCTTTACGTGCTACGGCTGCATAAAAAGTGAGCATCGGATTTACCTTTTCTACGGGAAAATCAGTTCCCAAGGCTACTTTACCATATTGATTCAAAAGTTTTTTATAGGCATACGCACCTTTTATGCGTTCGGAACCTAGACGATCTTGTGCCCAATACATATCTGAGGTAGCATGCGTAGGTTGTATCGAAGGTATGATATTTTCAAAATATGCAAAATCTGTAGGTGAAATAATCTGCGCATGCTCAATTCGCCATCGCCGATTTTTCTTATTTTTTAAAGCTTTTTTATAGGTTTGGAGGATAAAGTGATTTGCAGAATCCCCAATGGCATGGGTATTCATTTGAAAGTCAGAATTTGCAATTTTTTTAGCGGCTTCTTTTAATTCTTTTAATGGTGTAACCATGGCTCCGAAATGATTAGGATGATCTGAATAAGATTTACGTAGTGCAGCGCCTCTTGATCCGAGGGCGCCATCTCCATAATATTTAAAGGAGCGGACATTTAATCGGTCAGATTTAATGATTCCTTTTTTTAAAAAATAGTTTAAATTGCGTTTTGATCCAGACACCATTGCATAGATTTTCATTTTTAAAATACCTGCTTGTTGTAAGCTGTCAATTAGTTCAATGGTTTCTATACTTAGACCTGCGTCATCAACGGTTGTTAACCCTAAATCAAAACAGACTTTCTGTGCATCTATTAAGGCTTTAATAGACATTTCTCGACTTGGCGCTGGTGGTTGAATGAACGCCATAGGGGCATCGATAAAAATTCCAGTTAATTTCCCGTCTTTTTGTAAAATCTCACCGCCACTATACGCTGTTTCTACGGTTACATTAGCTAGATCAATGGCTGCTTGATTTGCTAAGAGGGCATGTCCATCAATACGCTGTATAGCTACGGGTGTATTTGGAAAAATGGAATCTAGTTTGTCTTTGGTCGGAAATTCTTTTACCTCCCAATCGTTTTGATCCCAACCACGGCCTAGAATATATGCGTAATTGTGCTTTTTTTGAAAGTTGACAATCCGATCAATTACCTCCTCAAAACTTTGGGTGCCAGTTAAATCTGCCGTTTGCATTGATAAACCTAGTCCGTAAAAATGGCAATGTGCATCGATGAATCCAGGAAATATAAATGTTCCTTCAGCATCAATTGTTTGGTCTGCTTCATAGCGTGTTCTTAATGCCTCACTTTGACCAATATCAACGATTTTACCGTCGTTAACTGCCATGGCTTCTACTTTTTCAGCTCCATCTTCGACGGTATATATAGTAGCGTTGAGCACTAGTAAATCAACATTGTCTTTTGTCTGATTTGATGAAAAAATTAATAAAAACACAAGTGTTTGAAAGATTGTTTTCATTGAAATTGACCTTTTGATTTTAGTAAAAATATGAATTAAAACGTTCATTTACAATTAATTTTAAAAAATGGCTTTATGAATCTTTACTTTATTTTTTAGTTACGTTAGTAACTTTTAGTGTATTTTTACGACTGAGAAATTCTAAATTAAATAAACAATACCATGAAAAATAACAATTACCTAACCGTGCTAATGATCGTATTAGCATTTAGTTTAAGTGCAACAAGTCAAGCCCAAAATTTTAAGGGACTAGACAAGAGTCCAATGGATGCATCGACCTTTCCATCCTCTTATAAAATTTCGGATAAAGTAGTAAAAGTAGTTTATGGAAGACCACAGCTTAAGAATCGAGATCTTGCAACGTTAGCCCCAGTTGGTAAAGTTTATCGAACGGGTGCCAATGAAGCTGCAGAAATCACTTTTTACAAAGATGTAACCTTTGGTGGAAAAAAAGTGGCCGCAGGAACCTATTCGCTTTTTACAATTCCTGGTGAGAAGAAATGGACTGTAATTTTAAATAAAGCGTTGAATGTATGGGGTGCTTATACGTATGACGAAAGCGACGATGTGTTAAGAGTTGAAGGAACAGTTTCTAAAAGTGAGAAATCGATTGAAGCTTTTTCTATTGTTTTTGAAGGAGAAGGAACAGATTTCAATATGTATATCGGTTGGGGAAATACCATTGTAACCGTACCGATTAAGGCGTAAAACTAACTATTGAATGAAAAAAAGCGAAGAGAACCTTCGCTTTTTTTTATGAAATTAATCAAGGGTTAATTTAGACGAGAAACCGTAACTTTGCGCATCGAAAAAAGTGAGATCAGAATGAATTACAATTTTAATGAGATTGAAGCCAAGTGGCAAGCTTATTGGACAGAAAACCAAACTTTTGCAGCAACCCAGTTCGACAAAAAACCAAAGTTTTATGTATTGGACATGTTTCCATACCCAAGCGGTGCTGGATTGCATGTTGGACATCCTTTAGGGTATATAGCTAGTGATATTTACGCGCGTTACAAGCGTCATAAGGGATTTAATGTATTGCATCCTCAAGGTTATGACTCATTTGGCTTACCAGCAGAGCAATATGCAATTCAAACAGGACAACATCCCGCTGTAACAACAGCTGAAAACATCAAAACTTATCGTCGTCAATTAGATCAGTTAGGTTTTTCGTTTGATTGGAGTCGTGAAGTCCGTACTTCTGACCCTTCCTATTATCGATGGACCCAGTGGATTTTCATTCAACTTTTTAATTCGTGGTATGACCTATCATCTAATAAGGCAGAAGATATTCAAACCCTAATTTCTAAGTTTGAATCGTCAGGGAATACAGAAGTTAAAGCTGCTTGTGATGATGATGTTGTGTCATTTACCAGTGCAGAGTGGAATCAGTTTTCGTCTAAGCAGCAACAAGAAATTTTATTAAAATATCGCCTTACTTTTTTATCTGAAACTGAAGTGAATTGGTGTCCTGAATTAGGAACAGTTTTGGCGAATGATGAAATTGTTAACGGAGTTTCAGAGCGTGGTGGCTATCCCGTTGTTCGCAAAAAAATGAAACAGTGGAGTATGCGGATTTCTGCATTTGCAGAACGTTTGTTGTCAGGGTTAGATAAGCTTGATTGGCCACAACCTTTAAAAGATTCGCAGGCGTATTGGATTGGTAAGTCGGAGGGAGCTAGGGTTACTTTTGAGGTTGAAAATACATCGGATAAGATTTCGGTTTTTACTACACGTCCTGATACGATTTTTGGCGTTAGCTTTATGACTTTAGCACCAGAGAATGATTTGGTTCAAAAAATAACCACCGCTGAGCAAAAAAAAGCAGTTGATGCATATATTCAAGCAACAGCCAAACGGAGCGAACGTGATAGAATGGCTGATGTAAAAACTATTTCTGGAGTTTTTACAGGGGCTTATGCTATTCATCCGTTTAGTAAAAAAAGAATTCCAATATGGATTGGAGATTATGTGCTTGCAAGTTATGGAACAGGTGCTGTAATGGCCGTTCCATGTGGAGATCAACGGGATTACGATTTTGCAAAGCACTTTAATTTGGAAATACCAAACATCTTTGAAGGCGTTGATATTAGTAAAGAAGCCTTTGTAGACAAAGAAAAAACCATAATTGCTAATAGTGATTTTTTGAATGGACTTTCCTATAAAAAAGCAACCAAAAGAGCTATTTTCGAACTGGAAAAATTGGGTATAGGCGAAGGGAAGGTTAATTACCGTCTTCGTGATGCAGTTTTTAGTCGCCAACGCTATTGGGGAGAGCCTTTCCCTGTGTATTATGTCGATGGACTTCCGCAGATGATTGATGAGAAGTACTTACCTATTGTACTTCCTGAAGTTGAAAAATACCTCCCTACTGAAGATGGAAAACCTCCGTTGGGAAATGCTGAGGTATGGGCTTGGGATACAGTTAAGAATAAGGTAGTTGCTACGGATCTTATCGATCATAAAACGGTGTTCCCTTTAGAATTAAATACGATGCCTGGATGGGCGGGGAGTTCTTTCTATTTTAACCGATATATGGATCCACATAATTCAACAGCCTTTGCTTCTAAAGAGGCCCTTGAATATTGGAAAGAAGTTGATTTGTATATTGGGGGAAGTGAACATGCTACAGGTCATTTACTCTATGCGCGGTTTTGGCAAAAATTTTTATTTGATCGAGGTTTTGTTCCCGTAGATGAGTTTGCTAAAAAATTGATCAATCAAGGGATGATTTTAGGAAATAGTGCGTTTGTATATCGATCAGATGATCGCGCAGACCTATTTGTGTCTAAGTCGATTTACGATCAAGTAAAAAAGGCTAGTTTAGATGCTGATTTATCTGAAAAATTGACTGAGCTTACAGGAAATTACAATCCGTCATTTACTAAAATACACGTGGATGTTTCTATGGTAAATACATCTAACCAATTAAATTTAACTGCGTTTCGAAAATGGCGTACAGAATTTAATGAGGCAGTTTTTATTGGAGAAAAGGGAGCAGTCCTGCATACTGCCGATCAACCCAGCGACTTGTTAACATCCACATGGGATGATACTTTTGTTGTAGCCCGTGAAGTTGAGAAAATGTCTAAATCTAAGTATAACGTAGTCAATCCTGATGATATTTGTGCTCAATATGGAGCGGATAGTCTGCGACTATATGAAATGTTTTTAGGGCCATTAGAGCAAGCTAAACCTTGGAATACGGCTGGATTGACAGGTGTTAATGGGTTTTTAAAGAAGTTGTGGAGATTGTTTTTTGACAAGGATGGGTTAATTGTAGACGATAGTAAAGGAACGGCCGAAAATTTTAAAACGCTTCATAAAACTATAAAGAAAGTTGAGGAAGACATTGCACAATTTTCTTTTAATACGTCGGTATCTACCTTTATGATTGCCGTGAATGAATTAACTGCTCAAAAGTGTCACAGTCGAGAAATTTTAGAGCCTTTATTAGTGTTAATTTCTCCTTATGCTCCACATATTGCCGAGGAGCTATGGGAGCAGTTAGGGCACAATTCTTCTATAAGTACTGTAGAATTTCCAGTCTATGACCCGAGTTTCTTAGTGGAAAACACAAAGAAGTATCCTATTTCTTTTAATGGGAAAGTGCGTTTTACAATGGAATTACCAATGGATTTAGATAAGCAGGCAATAGAGGACGCAGTGATGGCTAATGAGAAAACAGTGGCACAATTAGCCGGGAGAATTCCTAAGAAAATAATTGTCGTGCCAGGGAAAATTGTCAATATCGTTGGGTAATGTTGAATTAATTGGATTTGTAGCAGCTAGTTTGACTACCGCAGCATTTATACCGCAAGTATATAAAGCCTATAAGACAAAATCAGTCGAAAACATTTCGTTGACGATGTATGTTGTCTTCTTTAGTGGAATTGTTTTGTGGTTTATATACGGTGTTTATTTGGATAGTTGGCCTATGATTTTGTCGAATGGTATCACCGCATTGTTAGCTTTGATGGTGATTATTTTTAAAATTAAATATAAATAGAAAAATATATTTGGTTACCAAAAAAAAGTTTATACATTTGTTCCAATATTACAATGAAAACAATTTTAAATCATACTTGGTGGTGGAACTTTCGAAACTCGTATTCGTGAAGTGACCTACCGTATATTTAATTTATCATACAAAGGCTTGTCATTCACGACAAGCCTTTTTTTTTGGAAAAAATATAAATCAAGCGCTATTAATACCATTAAGATTTTAAGTAAAGATGAACTACACCTTAACAAGTTATCATAAAAAGATAATAGCCGATGTGATTACACCGGTAAGCATTTATTTGAAAATACGGGATAAATTTCCTAATAGTATTCTCTTAGAAAGCAGTGATTATCACGCTTCAGACAATAGTTTTTCCTATGTGTGTTTTAATCCAATTGCTTCAATTAAAGTAAAAGATAATACCATTTTTCAACAATTTCCAGATGGAACGAGTTCAGAAGATTACATTCAAAGTAACAGCAATGTCCCTAGTCAAATAGACGCATTTTCTAAACGTTTTACACTGGCTAATGAACCTGAATTTAAGTTTATTCACAGTGGGATGTTCGGGTATACAGCGTATGATGCTGTACAGTATTTTGAAGATGTCGAAATTTCGAAAAAAGAAGGTTCTGTAGAGATTCCTGAGATTTATTATGCAGTATATCAAAATATTATTGCCATAAATCACTTTAAAAATGTGGCCTATATTTTTGCTAATTGCTATCAAACGGAAAACAATGTGGATGAGGTACATCAATTGATAAAAGCTAAAAATTTCACGTCATATCAATTCGCTACAGCAGGAGAAATACATTCAAATTTAACGGATGATGAGTACAAAGACCATGTCGCCTTGGCTAAAAAACACTGTGCGCGTGGTGATGTTTTTCAATTAGTGCTTTCGAAAAAATTTTCACAGGCGTTTAAAGGAGATGAATTTAATGTATATAGGGCCCTACGAACCATCAATCCTTCTCCGTATTTATTCTATTTTGACTATGGTGATTTCAAAATATTTGGAAGTTCTCCAGAGGCCCAGTTGATTGTGAATGATGGTTTAGCAGAAATTCATCCCATTGCAGGTACTTTTAAACGCACTGGAAATGATGAACAAGACGCTGCTTTGGCGAAAGCGCTTGCTGTAGATGAAAAGGAAAATGCAGAGCATGTAATGTTGGTTGATTTAGCTCGAAATGACCTAAGTAGGCATGGAAATGAAGTGAAGGTAGATACATACAGAGAAGTTCAGTTTTTTTCACATGTAATTCACTTAGTAAGTAAGGTTACAGGAAAAATTCAAGGGAATACTTCAACAATGCAAGTGGTAGCTGATACGTTTCCAGCAGGAACTTTAAGTGGGGCGCCAAAACATAGGGCCATACAGTTAATTGAAAAATATGAAAAAACAAGTAGAGGGTTTTATGGCGGAGCAATAGGGTTTATGGATTTTAAAGGGAATTTCAATCATGCCATTATGATTCGGACATTTCTAAGTAAAAATCACGAATTACATTGGCAAGCTGGGGCTGGATTGGTTTCAAAATCAGATCCCGATAGTGAATTGCAAGAAGTCTATAATAAATTAGGGGCATTGACCAATGCCTTAATAACAGCAGAAAGAATATAATTATTAATCCATCAACGCATAGATGTATCTTCAAATGAAAAAAATAATAGTCATTGATAATTACGATAGCTTTACGTATAATTTAGTCCACTATTTAGAGGATCTCAATTGTGAAGTGACCGTAAAGCGAAACGATCAACTCGATCTTGAGGAGGTAGAAAATTTCGATAAAATAGTTTTATCTCCTGGACCTGGAATTCCTGATGAGGCCGGATTACTAAAGGCAATTATTAAAAGGTACGCTCCCACCAAGAGTATTTTAGGAGTTTGCCTAGGACAACAAGCCATTGCTGAAGTATTCGGAGGTAAAATAATCAATTTAGCGGAAGTTTTTCACGGCGTCGCTACGCGAGTTACCTTAACCGTAGATGATGAGTCACTTTATAAAGGGTTGAATAAACAATTTGAAGTGGGGCGTTATCATTCTTGGGTGGTCGATAGGGATTTACCTGAAGATTTGGAAATTACTTCTGTTGATGATACGAATCAAGTTATGTCTTTACGTCATAAAAGATACGATGTGAAAGGCGTTCAATATCATCCTGAATCAGTCCTCACACCGGATGGAAAAAGAATATTAGAGAATTGGTTGCATAGCGAACCGCAAAAAAACTCACCTACTTAATTTAAGCTTGAGATGAAAAGAATATTAAATAGATTGATCAATCACGAAACGATTTCAAAACAAGAGGCTAATCAAGTATTAATTGATATTTCACAAGGGGCATATAACGAAAGTCAAATAGCTTCCTTTCTTACCGTGTATATGATGCGGAGTATAACTACCGATGAATTGGCAGGTTTTAGAGATGCATTGTTAGATCTTTGTTTAGCGGTAAAATTTGATGGTTATTCAACGATAGATTTGTGTGGAACGGGTGGAGATGGAAAAAACACTTTTAACATTTCTACCTTGGCTTCTTTTGTAACTGCTGGAGCTGGTGTGCACGTGACGAAGCATGGAAATTATGGAGTCTCTTCAATTTCTGGATCGAGCAATGTTTTAGAGTATTTAGGAGTTAAGTTTAGTAGTGATAAAGATTTCTTAAATCAATGCTTAGATCGGGCGGGAATTTGTGTATTGCACGCTCCGTTATTTCATCCAGCGATGAAGAATGTAGCGCCCATCCGTAAAGCTTTAGGGGTAAAAACATTTTTTAATATGCTAGGCCCTATGGTTAATCCAGCTTTTCCTATAAATCAACTCGTTGGTGTTTTTAGTTTAGAACTTGCGAGAATCTATGGGTATTTATATCAAGAGACGGATAAAAACTTTACAATTTTGCATGCCTTAGATGGGTATGATGAAATATCATTAACGGGTGATACTAAAGTAATTTCAAACCATACAGAACAGATGATTAGCCCAAGTGATTTTGGTGTAAAGCCGATTGATGCTGCCGCTATTTTTGGTGGTGAAACAGTGGCTGAATCTGCAGAGATTTTTAAAAAAGTAATTCAAGGCTCAGGAAGTGAAGCTCAACAAAATGTTGTGTGCGCTAATGCTGGTATGGCTATTGCCACAGCAAAAAATATCACACCACAAGAAGGGTTTCAGCTAGCACTTGAATCGTTAAAAAGCGGTAAGGCTAAAGAAAGTTTACAAACACTAATAGAACTCAGTAAATAATGGATATTTTAGATAAAATTATTCGTGATAAAGCACAGGAAGTCGCCCTTAAAAAGCAGGTTGTTTCCATACATCAATTAACGCAAACAGACCTCTTTAAACGAGAAACATATTCATTAAAAACACAGTTAAAAAAGACGGTGGGTGGAATTATCGCTGAGCATAAGAGAAGGTCTCCTTCAAAATCGGTTATAAATCATTCCTTGGATGTTTCTGAAGTTGCCCGTGGATATGAGAAGGCTGGTGTTTGTGGTATGTCGGTATTGACTGATGGGAAATATTTTGGAGGATCGCTAGATGATTTACTCCTTGCCAGAGCAAGTTGCCATTTACCATTATTACGAAAAGAATTTATTATTGATAAATATCAAGTTTTTGAAGCTAAAGCGTTTGGTGCTGATGCAATTTTATTAATTGCAGCCGTATTGAGTAAGGAGCAAATAAAAACACTTTCCGAATTGGCGCAATCCCTTGGATTGGAAGTGTTGTTAGAAATTCACAATGAAGATGAATTACAGAAATCGCTTATGCCCAGTATAGACTTGATAGGGGTAAACAACAGAAATTTAAAAACTTTTTCGGTCGATGTAGAAACGAGTAGAGCTTTAAGTCGTTTAATTCCAGATGAATTTACCAAAGTGTCGGAGAGTGGAATTAGTGATGTTGATATGATAAAAGGTCTTATTCCCTATGGGTATGAAGGCTTTTTGATTGGGGAGTGTTTTATGAAAACGAGTACTCCAGGAGAGCATGCACGAGCGTTTGTTAAGCAATTGAACGAGTAGGATTTTAACGATTTACTATCTAAGAATATAAGGCAATGAAACTAAAGGTATGTGGAATGAAATATGAAAATAACATTTCTGAAGTTAGTGGGTTAGCCCCTGATTTTATGGGATTTATTTTCTATGATAAGTCGCCTAGAAATTTTGTAGGGACCATGCCAATGATAGCGTCATCTATTCAAAAAGTGGGCGTATTTGTAGCAGCTCCCGTCGAAGAAGTCCTTGAAAAGGTGATGCAACATGATTTACAATTGGTTCAATTACATGGAAATGAGGATCCGAGCTATTGCTTAGCCTTAAATCAAGCATTGCTAAAATTATCGAGAAAAATAAAGATTATTAAAGTTTTTTCTGTCAACGATCAGTTTGATTTTACTGAAATAAAGGCTTTTGAAGCGTTGTGTGATTTTTATTTATTTGACACGAAAGGACCACTTCCAGGAGGGAATGGATTTGAATTTGATTGGGAGATTTTAAAAAATTATCCTTCCAATAAACCTTTTTTATTAAGTGGTGGGATTGGATTGTCATCAAGCGCTAAACTCGCTGCATTTTTTAAATCTAATGCATCGACCTTCTGTTGCGCGATTGATGTTAATAGTCAATTTGAAATTGAACCAGGACTTAAAGATATTGAAGCCCTTAAGGAAATGAAACGCAGGGTGATTAAAAATTAATTAAATAGAATCAGAATATTTTAGAAAGGAATTATTATGAAGTACAATATTGACAGCCGAGGATATTATGGGAAATTTGGCGGTGCCTACATTCCAGAAATGCTTTACCCCAATGTAGAAGAATTGCGTGAAAACTATTTGACAGTAATGGAGGATCCTTCTTTTCAAAAGGAATTTAATAGCTTATTGAAAGATTATGTAGGAAGGCCTTCTCCATTGTATTTTGCTTCGCGCTTGTCAGCAAAATACGAAACACAGATTTATCTAAAACGAGAAGATTTAAATCATACGGGAGCCCATAAAATTAACAATACAATAGGACAAATATTGATGGCAGAGCGCCTAGGTAAGAAAAGAATTATTGCAGAAACAGGGGCAGGTCAACACGGCGTAGCTACTGCCACTGTATGTGCACTTAAGGGGCTGGAATGTGTGGTTTATATGGGGGAAATAGATATTGAACGACAAGCCCCTAACGTGGCTAGAATGAAAATGCTGGGGGCTACGGTAATTCCTGCGAGATCAGGCAGTAAGACGTTGAAAGATGCAACCAATGAAGCTATTCGCGATTGGATTAATAATCCAATAGATACGCATTATATTATTGGTAGTGTCGTTGGGCCACATCCGTATCCAGATATGGTAGCGAAATTTCAGTCGGTTGTATCTGCAGAAATTAAGTCGCAACTATTAACACAAACAGGGAAGGACGCACCTGATTATGTTGTAGCCTGTGTAGGTGGAGGAAGTAATGCTGCGGGTGCCTACTATCACTATTTAGAAAACACAGATGTTAAGTTAATTGCGGTTGAAGCTGCTGGCTATGGTGTTAATTCAGGAGAGAGTGCGGCAACTTCCGTATTAGGGAAGGAAGGCATTATTCACGGAAGTAAAACATTGTTGATGCAAACCGATGATGGTCAAATTACAGAACCCTATTCGATTTCTGCAGGATTGGACTACCCAGGAATAGGACCGATGCATGCACATTTATTTGATACAGGAAGAGCTGAATTTGTAGCAATTACAGATAATGACGCAATGAATGCTGGTTTAGAACTGTGTAAATTAGAAGGGATTATTCCGGCTATTGAAAGTGCACATGCCTTAGCAATTTTTGAAAAGAAATGTTTTGGGAAAGATGAGGTTGTTGTATTGAGTTTATCTGGAAGAGGAGATAAAGATTTAGCAACCTATATTTCACATTTTAATTTAATATAAAAGAGGACTCACTGATTAACGAATACTGATGAAAAATAGAATTCAAAAAACCTTAGCAAATAATCAAAAAATAGTGTCAATATATTTTACAGCGGGGTTTCCAAATTTAAATGATACTTGTACCATTCTTGAAAAATTAGAAAAAGCAGGGGTAGATATGGTTGAAATTGGCCTGCCATTTAGCGATCCTTTAGCTGACGGTCCAACTATTCAAGAAAGTTCAACACAAGCCTTAAAAAATGGGATGACGGCAGTACGGCTGTTTGAACAGTTGAAAGACATTCGAAAAACAGTGTCTATACCCCTCGTACTCATGGGGTATTTTAATCCAATTTTACAATTTGGTGTTGAAGCATTTTGTCAACAATGTAAAGCTGTTGGAATAGATGGGCTTATCATACCTGATCTGCCAGTAGATGTTTATGAAAATGAATATAAACACCTATTTGAATCTTACGGTTTATTAAATATTTTATTGATTACCCCGCAAACTTCAGATACACGGATACGTACCATTGACTCAATTTCCAAAGGGTTTGTTTATATGGTGAGTAGTGCGAGTGTAACCGGAAGTCAAAAAGGCTTTGGAGAAGCACAAACAGCCTATTTTCAACGAATTGCTTCTATGGGTTTGAAAAATCCACTAGTGGTTGGCTTTGGGATATCATCCCCAGAAACTTTTGCACAAGCGATTGAACATACAAATGGGGCAATTATTGGAAGCGCTTTTATCAAGCATTTAAGAGAATTTGGGGTGGAAAAGATTGATCAATTTATTGAGAAAATTAGAGGACATTAGCGCTCTTTATTGAGGTGATTTGTGTGTCTTTTCAGATTTTATGGTGTAAAATTATAGATGTTAAAATTGAAATACGAATGATATTTCAAGTGGAATGATATTTGCTATCTTTATCCCTCATGAAACGTAAAAGATTTTCCCTACGGACACGTATTTTTTTCGCGATGATTTTCTTGGTAGTTATTGCTTCCATTTTAATTGCGCTTGTTGCTATATTTCAGTATAATGAACAGACCTTAGATTATCATAAAGGACGTTTAGAGCGTAAAGAGGAAGCGATCAGGACGAGTTTAGATATTGAACTTCAACGCCGTACTACCTATGAAGTGATTGAAGAAAATTTAGCCTTGATTTTTAAAGATAAAATTTTTGATATTTCTAATGTTAATAATTTAGATATTGATATATATAATTTATCTGGAAAACTTCAGATTAGTTCAGATCCGACTTTTACTAAAAGTGATGAGCGGACGGATATAAGTCCAGAGATCCTCGAGCAACTTGCTAATAGTGAAGATCACCGCCTAGTGGTTGAGGAAAAAACGAAAGAAGGGGTTATTTTTCAGTCTTCCTATACCTATATCAATGACAATAAGTTTAAACCCATTGGAATTCTCCATTTACCTTACTTACAAGATAATTCTTTTCAAGAAAAAGAATTAAAAGAGTTTTTGCTACGATTGGGGTATGTGTACTTATTGATGATTATTATGGCAATAATGATCGCATTTTTTGTGTCTAAATACATTACGCAATCAATTAAAACGGTGAGTGAAAAAATCAATAAAACGGTCTTTCATAGAAGAAATGAAAAAATTTATTTAAAAGACGCGAGTTCAGAGATTTACAATCTAGTCAATGCCTATAATGGTATGGTAGATGAATTAGATGCAAGTGCGGTTAAATTGGCGAAAAGTGAACGAGAGCAGGCATGGCGTGAAATGGCTAAACAAGTAGCACATGAAATTAAAAATCCTTTAACGCCTATGCGTTTAACGGTTCAGAGTTTTGAGCAACGCTTTGATCCAAATGATCCAAATATTCAACAAAAAGTTAAGGAATTTAGTAAGTCTCTTATTTTACAAATAGATACCTTAAGTTCAATAGCATCTGCGTTTTCAAATTTTGCCGAAATGCCAAAGCAGAAGAGTGAAAACCTGAACATTGTAAAGGTTGTTAAGTTGGCGATAGATATATTTAATGAACCGTATATCAGTTTTCATTCGAAGGAACCAGAAATCTATGCAAAACTTGACAAAACGCAATTGATTAGAATTGTAACGAACTTAGTAAAAAACGCTATTCAATCTGTAGAAAATAAAGATCAACCAAGAGTTGAAGTGAAAGTTGGACAAACTGATACAGCGGTTTATATTAAAGTAGCTGACAATGGAAAGGGGATTGAAGAAGAGGCTAGGTCCTTGATATTTGAGCCAAAATTTACGACAAAAACAAGTGGTATGGGATTAGGTCTGGCAATGATTAAAAATATAGTAGAAGCGTATCAAGGAAGTATTACCTTTGTTTCTGATATAAATAAAGGCACGGTATTTACCGTGCGTATTCCAAAATCAAAGAATTAATTATGAGCTATAAAAATTTAACAGTTTCAAATGAAAAGGGGATTGGATTTATTACAATTAATCGTCCTAAAAAATTAAACGCATTAAATAAAGAAACTATTCAAGAATTGCATGAGGCTTTTAAGAATGCTGATCAAAACAGTACAATCAAAGCGATAATTTTGACTGGATCAGGAGAGAAGGCTTTTGTTGCTGGTGCAGATATTGCTGAATTTGCCGATTTCAATGTTGAAGAAGGAGAGGCTTTAGCAAGAGAAGGACAACGTCTATTGTTTAATTTTATAGAAAATTTAAAAACGCCAGTAATTGCGGCTATTAATGGGTTTGCTTTAGGGGGTGGGTTAGAATTAGCCATGGCGAGCCATATTAGAGTTGCTGCTGATTCAGCAAAAATGGGCTTGCCAGAGGTGAGTTTAGGAGTAATTCCAGGATATGGAGGGACTCAACGTTTATCGCAATTAGTGGGTAAAGGGAAGGCTTTTGAAATGATACTAACAGCATCGATGATTAGTGCTGAAGATGCACTCCGTTGGGGGCTGGTGAATCACGTGGTTCCTATGGAAGAGTTGCTTCCTTTGGCAGAGAATATTGCAGCTAAAATATTGCGTAATTCCCCGGTAGCTATCCAAGCAGCAATAACTGCTGTAAATGCCAATTTTAAAGATGGGGTTAATGGTTTTGATGTAGAAATTGAACAATTTGGAAAGTCATTTGGTACCCGTGATTTTACCGAAGGAACTACCGCGTTTTTAGAAAAACGAAGTCCTAAATTTTAGGAAATACGCACTGTGATATTTGTACTTTGTTGCCCTATTTTAAAACTTTCGGGTTGTAATTTTTAGGGGATTGGTAGCTTTAACACGTTTTAGAATTAACTCGTCAATACGTCAAAAATGAGAAAACTGCTTATTATTTTTATGGCCTTTTACGCGCAATTTGGGATTGCTCAAAATTCCTTATTGTATAAAGTTGAAGGTACGGATATACAACCTTCCTACCTCTTTGGGACTATTCATTTGATGCCGCAAAAAGATTTTGTCATGCAACCTAAAGTCAAAAAGGCTTTTAAAAGATGTGATGAGGTTTATTTAGAACTTGATATGGATGATCCTAATATGCTTAAGGAAATGATGGGTGCAATGAATTTAAAAAATGGGAAGACTTTAGACGCTTATATGGACGATGATGAATACAGTTTTTTAGATGCGTATTTCACCGCTAATTTCAACATGTCTTTAGCAAATTTTAAAACGTTTAAACCATTTTACCTTTCCTCAATGTTGCTTACCAAGATGATTGGAGATCAAGTAGCGAGTTATGAGATGACATTTGTTCAAATGGCCAAAACAGAATCCAAAGAATTAAAAGGACTTGAGACGGTCGCTGAACAAATTGCCGTATTTGATACACAACCGTTGGATGAGCAGATTGACGATTTGATTAAAATGATTAAAGAGGAGTCAAGTTTGGATTTGTTTAATACCCTCATTGAGTTATATAAAAAAGAAAATGTGGATGCTTTGTATACCTATATGGATGATTATTTTAACAATGATGAAGTGATGATTAATGCGTTATTACTACAGAGAAACAAGAATTGGGCGGATAAAATCCCGCAATTATCTAAAGAAACATCTGTATTTTACGCTGTAGGTGCTGGACACTTAGGAGGTAGAAAAGGTGTTTTACAGTTGCTGAAAGATAAAGGGTATATTGTTACTCCAATCTTTGAATAATCGGAATTATTGAAACAAGGTTCATTCTGTGTTGGATGAACCTATTTTTTACCTTCCCATTCTGCCATGAACTGGGCTAAATACATTCGCATAAATGCATCTCTGGCATAGGCTATTTTTCTGCCAGTTTCTGTATTCATTTTATCTTTTAATAAAAGTAATTTTTCGTAAAAATGGTTAATGCTGGGCGCCGTTGAGTTTTTATACGCTTCCTTAGTCATGTTTAATTTAGGTTTAATTGCTGGATTATACAATGCCCTGTTTTTAAATCCACCATAATTAAAGCATCGGGCAATTCCAATAGCGCCAATAGCGTCTAAGCGATCAGCATCTTGGACAATGGAAAGTTCAGGTGAACTAAAGGCTTCCTTGTCACTTAAAGATGATTTGAATGAAATATTGTTAATGATTTGTACGATGTGTTCAATAATGTGATCGGGAACTTTTTGACTACGTAAAAATGACGTTGCTAGTTGAGGACCTAGGGTTTCGTCACCATTATGGAATTTACTATCGGCAATGTCGTGTAAAAGCGCCCCTAGTAAAACTATAAAACGATCGCCAGTCTCAGAGGCTAATAGGAGTTTACAATTATTAAATACACGTTCTATATGAAACCAATCATGTCCACCTTCTGCATGCCGCAACGTTTTTTTGACATATTGAATTGTATTTTTTAGAATGAGATCTTCGTTCATGGCTAAAAAAAATCCCCAGTTTTACGTGGGGACTCTTAAAATTAAATTGTTAATGTTATTTGTTGTAAGCGTTTAGCAAAATTCTTGGAATGCTTCAGCTAAATTTTCAGCAATCATTTCTGCTGTACGGCCTTCAATATGATGACGTTCTAACATGTGTACTAATTCCCCATCTTTAAACAATGCTACTGCAGGAGATGAGGGAGGAAATGGAGCCATACGCTCACGTGCCTTATTGACTGCTTCAACATCATTTCCAGCAAAAACGGTTGTTAAATGGTCTGGTTTTTTATCTCCTTGTAAGGATAAAATTGTACCTGGTCTTGCTGTTCCAGCAGCACAACCGCATACCGAATTAACCATGATAAGTGTGGTGCCTTTTTTAGACAATATTTCTTCGACAGAGCTGGCCGATTTTAATTCTTGAAATCCAGCGTCAACTAACTGCTGGCGCATGGGTTTTATTAAATCTTCTGGATACATATTCTTTTACTATAAATGAAGTACAAAGGTACACATTAATGCTAATATGAATGAATTTTTAACAAAAGAATCAGTGATGGTGTTTTTGATAATCACTTGAGTGATGAAGTAATTTCAGGCAATAAATGTATCTTTGAACTTTATATAAAACAGCGATGGGAAATTTTACAAAATGGATTGGTGCAACATTGGGGTGGTCTTTTGGCGGTCCGATTGGAGGGATACTAGGGTTTATTTTTGGGAGTATTTTTGACGGTCTTAGTGATCAGGTTCCTGCATCCAAACAAATTCCTAAATACAGTGGAGCACGGGGAGGAAAGGCTGACAAATCCCAAACAACACCAGGAGATTTTGAGGTTAGTTTGTTAGTTCTGGCGGCAGTTGTGATTAAGTCTGATGGTAAGGTAAATAAATCTGAATTGGAATTTGTTCGAAGAAATTTTAGCGAAATGTATGGTAGAGAAAGAGCGAATAAAGCCTTTAAACTATTTAATGGGATTATGGAAAAAGGTAATATTCCCACGCGTAAGGTTTGTGTTCAAATTAGGGAACATATGACACATGCAGCTCGCCTTCAATTAGTACATTTTTTATTTGGGATATCTAAAGCTGATGGAGTGGTAAGCCAAAAGGAAATTGATACAATCAAACGGATTTCAGTATATCTTTATATAAGCAATCGCGATTTTGATTCTATTAAAGCCATGTTCTATAAAAAAACGGCCTACAATCCGTATGTTATCCTTGAAATTACTAAATCAGCAAGTGAAGCCGAGGTGAAAAAAGCGTATAGAACTATGGCTAAAAAACATCATCCCGATAAAATAAGGCACTTAGGCGAGGAGCATATTAAAGGGGCCGAAGAAAAGTTTCAGGCAATTCAAAAGGCGTATGAAACGATTAAAGCAGAGCGTGGATTTTAACGATGAAGTAACGACCAATATGGTTACGACAGATATTGATGGATATTTTGAGGGCCTGCTATAATGGATTTTATAATTTGGTTATTGGACGAAAGGTGCCATTTGACCATTGAAATTGCTAAATTATCTATTTCAATACCAATAATTGAACTCGGATGAACACAACTCCCATCGTTAAAATATGGGAGGTCGCCTGGTTCGGGAAAACGAGGTCGGTGTGTGTGACCTGCAATAACCATTTGATTATCGTTTTTTTAGGATCCACTGCGCTAAGTTTTCCTCAACCCTCACTAAGGTTTTATAATTTTTAGCTGGACTTGTTGGATCTTTTACACCAAATCCTTTTTGGATAGGTCGCCAAAAGTATCGAACAAAAAATCGACTCATTTTCCAAAAACGATAATTAAACCAATCTGCTTGATGTCCGTGTAATAAGAATATGTTTTTTTCACAGTTTTCAATTTCTAACAAAATACTTTCATGATATTGTAAATCATAAAGCGCTTCCTTTTGTCTAATGTTTTTAGGTTTGTACACTTTGTACAGTATTTTTTCAACGGCCTTTGGATCCCTAAAAATCATATCGTGATTTCCCCAAATTAAATGTAGTCTTTGTTGGTCGTAAAATTTCTTTTTAAGATCAAACGTACTTTGGTAAGCTTTGTAAATGGGTTCAAAAGAGTAATTTTCCCAAAGTTCTACACCGTCACCAAGTTCTATATAGGTATAATTGTTTTCGTAATATTGATTAAGTGCATGTTCATAAATATGCATGTTGTGACTGAAATCATTTGCATAACTATTATCACCCTTGTGAAGATCACTAATCAGAATGATCTTTGAACTTTTAGAAATGCGAATTGTTTTAGCATTCTTAAATGCACTGTCAAGAATTGTTTGCATTCCCATAACCAAAAAGGTGTTTTATTTAAATAGAGTATCTGAGGCTTTTTTCAGATTGTTTTTCTAATACTTGAAAGTTGCTTGTTGATTTAATCCTTGGGTCATGAATACATGAATAATGGTATAAATATGCTCATTCAAATAAAGTTAAGTATTTAATTTTAAAAGATGGGCATTTATCTTAAACCTTAGACAATTCAAATAGTTCTGTTTTCGTGATATTTTACAAATAAACGATGAAACGGCTCCTTGTAATCTGCAAGTAAAGGTAAGAAATAAGATTCGATATTTATTGCTGGAAACTTTGGCTTTAGCGTAAATTGAAAATCATATCATTGAAATAAGGTATGCTTTTGAAGTAGAATGTGTGTAGGGTGTAAATCAATTTGTAGATTTGAATTGCTATTTAAATCTGTTTTGAGTTCCTATGAAAAATTTTCTTGTGACAGTCACAACCTTTTTCTTGTTAACAGCTTGTTCAAGTGTGAAAAAATACAATGCGCAAATAACCACAAAAATAGCTGTAGAGGATTTGCAAAAAGACATTGATTATACGTATCGAAAATTACAAAAATTACACCCTAATTTAGATCAATATATTTCAAAGGGACAGTTAGAAGCTAAGTTTGATAGTCTCCGTAAAAGCATTAAAGAACCATTAACTGGACGTGCGTTTTTTAAGAATCTAGCTCCAGTATTATTTAGTATTCGTCAAGGGCATATTAGTATAGGACCTCCTACAAGGAAGTTAACAAGGAAAGAACGTAAAGACTATGCTAAAACTAAATTTGAATTAGGACAATTTAAATTTGAGGTACTCCAAAAGAAGTTGTGGATAAAAGCTGTTTTTGACAATGATACCACATTGGTTGGGAGTCAAGTTTTACAAGTTGATGGTAAACCGTTTAAAGAATTGTTACATAAGTATAAAAAGCAATTCGCTTCAGATGGATATAATACAACCTTATACGATCGATTTGTGGGGGCGCGATTTGCACAGATGTATCTTCAGGAATATGGGATTTTGGATAGTGTGAAATTAACCTTGTCAATCAAAGATAGTGTGTTTCAACGAACCCTTCGCCGAATACCAAAAGATTCATCGTTTTATGCAGTTGACAAGAAAAAGCTAATTTTTTCAGATTCTCTCAGAAAAATTAAGAAGGAATTATCTAAGAAAGAATTGGTTCAGCGCAAGGAGCAGTTAAAAAAAGAGCGTGAATATAAAAAGAAACACGGTTATATTAAGAGAGGGTTGTATACGCGAAATTTTAAGTTTATAGATTCGCTTTCTCAAATTGGTTATATGAAAATCCGTCATTTTAGTAATGGCAATTACAAAAAGTTTTACAAAGAGACATTTGCAAAGTTGGATAGTTTTAAAACGTCAGTGCTAATTTTAGATTTACGAGATAATCCAGGGGGGAGATTAGCAGAAATTGACAAATTGTACAGTTATTTGGCACTAGAAGATTATCAATTGATTAATCCGGGTGAAATAAAAACAAAAACGCCTTTTTTAAATGCAGTTTTGTCAAAAAACAGACCCTTTTTAGTTAGGGCTTTTGCAGTTTTATTTTCACCTGTTATTATTCCTATTGAATTGATGCATGTAAAAAAAATGAAGGGAATGTACTATTATAGATTTTCTAGTACAAAGGTGAAGTCGCCAAATGCCTTAAACTTTAAAGGAAAATTATATGTGCTCATCAATGGCAATTCATTTTCAGCTTCATCGATTATTTCAACAAATTTGCAAGCTACAAAACGTGCAGTTTTTGTAGGGGAAGAAACAGGAGGGGCGTATAATGGTACTGTTGCTGGTTTAATGAAGTATGTAGAATTGCCAAATTCAAAAGTTCGAATGAATTTTGGTATGATTCAAATTGAATCGCCATTTAAAACAGATGTTGATGGATATGGTGTGAAACCTGATATAAAAATTATTCCTACTCCTGCTGATCGAGCACAGGGAATTGACCCTGAATTAAAATGGGTATTGAAAAATATTCAATTGGGTAAATAGTATTTAAATGTAAGGTAAACGCAAATCAAATTTGTATTTTTACCGTCGAAAAAAGAACTAAATCAAGTTGATTTAGCGTAAGTGAAGATTTGTAACGACAACAAAATATGTTAGAAGATAAAAATAAAAATCAAGCAAAAACACCGTTATCCTCATTAGGTGAATTTGGTCTCATTAATCATTTGACCCAATATTTTACGTTGGTTCAACCTTCAACGGTTAAAGGTGTTGGTGATGATGCCGCAGTCTTGAATTACGAAGATAAGCAAGTGGTTGTTAGTACTGATTTCTTAATAGAAGGTGTGCATTTTGACCTTGCATATGTTCCGCTAAAGCATCTAGGATATAAGGCTGTTGTTGTTAATTTGTCAGATATCTATGCGATGAATGCCGAGGCGCGTCAAATTACCGTGTCTTTAGCGGTATCAAATCGCTTTCCTTTGGAGGCAATAGAAGAATTGTATGCTGGGATACAATTGGCATGTGATTATTATAAAGTAGATTTGATAGGAGGGGATACAACCTCATCAACTAAGGGATTGCTTATTAGTGTTACGGCAATTGGCGCTGCAGATAAAAAAGATTTAGTATATCGAAATGGTGCTAAAAAAAATGACCTTATTGTTGTTTCTGGAGATATTGGAGCAGCATATATGGGTTTACAAGTTCTTGAAAGAGAAAAACAAGTATTTCAAGCAAATCCACAAGCCCAACCTGAATTAGATCAATATACCTATTTGGTACAAAGACAACTAAAACCTGAAGCGCGTAAAGATATTGTTAGTTTATTAAAAGAGTTAAAGGTTCAACCAACCTCAATGATTGATATTAGTGATGGATTGTCGTCTGAATTAATTCATTTATGTACGCAAAGTAAAGTTGGATGTAATGTTTATGAAAATAAAATCCCATTGGATCCTCAAATGATTTCAACCTGTGAAGAATTTAATGTAGACAGCACGACCTTAGCGTTAAGCGGAGGCGAAGATTATGAATTATTGTTTACGATAGATACGGGGGATTATCTAAAAATTAAAGGAAATCCACATCTTACTGTCATTGGCCACATGACTGAAGAAAATGAGGGGATGCATTTAGTTACAAGAGGCAATCAAAAAGTAGCTTTGACAGCACAAGGATGGAATGCTTTGTTAAAGTCTTAATTTGATAGCGTAGATTTTCGCTGTTTTTGAAAGGAGCTATAATTGATTGATAAATCGCTTTAGGGCAATGGTCAGCGCAATTTTGCTTTCAAGGTGGCTCATATGCCCCCCTGGTAAGATGACAGATTTTGAATTGGTCAAGGAAGCTAATTTTAGTAATTTATCTTTGTTTAATACGGGGTCTGCTTCTCCAATAATCATTAATTTTTCAAAGTTTGCCACTTTTAAAAACGCACTGTGGTCATTTCTTATTTTCATTCCTTCTAGTGCCGCAATAACTCCTTGGAGGGTCATATTCATTGCCTCTTTTTTAACTTGGGTGATTTGCGCTTTTAAGCGATTTCGATTTTCTTCAGCGAAGAGGTTCGGAATAGAAACATTGATAAAGGATTTGTAATTATGTTTAACAGCTTGGATGGCCCTATCTCTATTTTTTTGTTTTGTAGGCGTATCACCGATGGGTGTTGAATTTAATAAACACAATCCCTTTACGGCAGCGGGTCGTTTGGAAGCTATTGCTAGTGCAACATATCCTCCCATACTATGGCCTATAAGTGAAAATTTGCGCAATTTTAAAGATCGAAGTAATGCTAAAACCATATCAGCTTGCTCTTCCATAGTATGTAGGTAGCCTAGATTGCCGGTTTGACCATGTCCTAGTAAATCAATTTCAAGGAGCCTGTTTTTTTTAAGGAGTTCGGTGTTTAGAGGAGTCCACATTTTTTTGTTTTCAAGAAATCCATGTAACAAGAGAATAACAGGTCCTTTCCCTAAATCGTTATAGCTAACTTCGATGTTTTTATATGAAAACAACTGCTTCATGTTTAAAAATATTTATCTTAGAATCCTCATATCAACTCAATGAATAAAACTAAGGAAATTTGGATTACTAGCTTCGCATTGTTTTCTTTATTTTTTGGAGCAGGAAATTTATTACTACCCCCCATGTTAGGGTATAAAGCGGGGGGTATGTGGATTTGGGTTTTATTAGGTTTCTGCCTTACTGCTGTTATAATTCCTATCGTTGGAATTTTTGCTCATGCCAAATTGCAAGGTACCATGTTTGATTTTGGAAAAAAGGTGTCTCCTATCTTTAGCCTAGTTTATTGTGTGATAATTTATCTTATTTCGATTTCGATTCCATCTCCAAGAACTGCTTCTGCCGTACATGAAATTGCCATATATCCTTGGTTTGGATCAGAGGCTATTTATACGAGTTCAATCTATTTTTTTGCAGTGTTTATAGTGGTTCTTAATAGGTCAAAACTGATCAACCTACTCGGAAAGTACTTAACCCCTTTAATTGTGGTTATTCTTTTTTTAGTTATTGGGATTGGGCTCTATTCGAGTGAAATGTTAATGAATAAAAGTCAATTCACACATCCTTTAGTAGATGGGGTCTTGGAGGGGTATCAAACTTTTGATGCCATTGGTGCTGTGGTGGTTGGTGGAGTAATAATTGTGTCCTTAAACTTGCAAAAAGAATCATCTTTCAAAAACCACGGGGAGCTTATCAGAAAGGCGGGATTGTTTGCCGGATTGGGGTTGTTTGTGATTTATGCAGGTCTAATAGCCGTAGGGTCATTTTATGGGGCAGATATTTTTATTGATGGTTCGGTCAGTGCTGATATGCAACGAGCCAATTTACTTAGAGGATTAAGTCAATCAACGTTGGGGAATATTGGAAATGTTTTTTTAAGCACCTTAATAACCCTGGCGTGTTTTACAACGGCTATAGGGATTGTTACGGGCACTGCAGACTACTTTAAAGGCTTGTTTAACCAATCTAATAAAGCCTTTGTTTTAACTGCATTTATAGCGAGTGCTATTGGGATATTAATAGGGCAGTTAAATTTTCACGACATTGTAATGATTGCAATTCCCGTGTTAATGATCGTTTATCCAATAACAATCGTTTTAATTGTATTAAACGTATTACCTGAAAAATACGCAACAAAAGAAGTTTTTAGATCCGTTGTTTTAACGGCTATACTCTTTAGTGTTCCTGATTTTTTCAGCACCCTTGGATATGCATCCGAGTTTGAAGTAATAAAGGATTATATTCCTTTGTCTACTTACAGTTTCGGATGGGTTTTACCCTCTTTACTGACTTTGATTCTAGTAAATTTATTGAAGCAGACCAAAACTATTTAATAAACACTTATGAAGCGTTCATTAATTCTTCTATCTCTTCGATTTCAATTGGAATATCCCGCATTAAGTTAAAAGGTTCACCAGAAGCTTGAATAACTACATCATCTTCCAATCGAATTCCAAATCCTTCCTCTGGGATGTAAATACCTGGTTCAACTGTAAAGACCATATTGGCTTGCATAGGTTCTGTTAGAATTCCATAATCATGCGTGTCTAAGCCCATGTGATGAGAGGTTCCATGCATAAAATACTTTTTATATGCTGGCCAATCTTTATTTTCATTTTGAATATCAGCCTTGTCTAGCAGTCCTAATTTTAATAATTCTGAAGTCATTAATTTACCAACTTCCACATGATAATCTGCCCAGATAGTGCCAGGAACTAATAGTTTAGTGGCTTCATTTTTAACGCGATTTACGGCATTGTAAACATCTTTTTGTCGAGGACTAAATCTTCCAGAAACAGGGATAGTTCTTGTCATGTCACTTGAGTAGTTTGCGTATTCTGCTCCGACATCCATCAAGATTAAATCCCCCTCTTTACACTGCTGATTGTTTTCAATATAGTGAAGCACATTGGCATTGTTACCAGAGGCTATAATTGGGGTGTATGCAAATTTCTTTGACCGATTGCGAATAAATTCATGTATAAATTCCGCCTCAATTTCATATTCCCAAACACCTGGTTTTACAAAGTTAAGTACGCGTCTAAATCCCTTATTAGTAATGTCACAAGCCTGCTGAATTAATGCTATTTCTATCGGATCTTTAACAGAACGTAAACGTTGCAATATTGGATTGCTTTTTGCAACTCGATGCGCTGGATATTTTTCTTTTAACCATTTCGTAAATCGGTTTTCACGTGTTTCTGTTTCTACTGATGCCCGATAATGCTCATTTGTATTGATATATACCGTTTCGCATTGGGTCATTATTTCAAAGAGGATTTTTTCTAAATCCTGTAACCAATAAACCGTTTTTATTCCACTGATTTGAAACGCTGCTTCTTTGGTTAATTTTTCACCTTCCCATATTGCAATATGCTCGTTCGTTTCTTTGAGAAAAAGAATTTCCCTGTGTTTTTCATTGGGACAGTCGGGAAATAAAACTAAGATACTCTCCTCCTGATCTACACCACTCAAGTAGAAAATATCACGATGTTGTTCGAATGGCATGGTGCTATCCGCACTGATGGGGTAGATGTCATTAGAATTAAACACTGCAAGGCTCGAAGGAGCCATTTTTGAGCTAAAATTTTTACGGTTTTTGATAAATAAATTTGAATCGATTGCCTGATATTTCATAAACGGTATATTTATTCCAAAAATAATGCATATTGTTGAAATTAAAGAAAGAATTAGGTCGAATTTAACTATTTTATCTCATGACAATATTCAAATAGGTATAGTGTAAAATTTGGAGAATAAACGTGGTATATTGTTAACTATCGGGGTGATTATTTCATTATTATGAGCTATATATTTCTTAGTTTTAAGGATTAAACAGGAAAAAAATAATCAAATGAGGATGAAATGCTATTTTTTAGTGCTATCGCTACTCCTATTAGGTTGCCATAGGGAGCTTGAAAAGCCAAAAGAACAGGATTACACTGAGATGATAAGTGCATTGTTTAGTGGTGATCTTGCGTATGAAACCACCGCCTTTGTTGAACAATATTGGCGAGTTGTTGGGAATTCAGGATTTAATGCGAGTATTTATAAAATTGCTGAAGGTCTTGAAGCAGCAGGGTATCGTATGGAGAATGATTCAACAAAAGATGCGCGCCTTACCTATAGAATTGAAAAGAGGATCATGAAAAATCCTACTTGGGAACCTGTAGATGCATCATTGACAATTGTGGGAGATGAAAAACCAATTTTGGAACAAGCATCCAATCGAAATATGGTCTATTTAAACTCACCTTCTACGGGGTCAAATGGTGTTGAAGGTGCATTGATTTATGTAGCCAATAAAGAAGAGTTAGCAAAAGTTAATTTAAAGGGAAAAATTGTGATGGCAGAAATGGGCTTAACTTCCCTTGAAAAACAAGCACAAGAACAGGGAGCCATAGGTGTGTTGACCTATAATAATCCAGCTTATCTTCAACCTGAAAAAAATGTTACATCCATACAGTTTAGATCTATGCGTTATCGCGATAACAATACGATGTGGGCTATTGCCTTGTCATATCGCGCAAAGGAATTGTTAAAAGAAAGGCTAAAAAAAGGTGCTGTACGTCTTCATGTGAATATTCAAACTAAATTTTACCGTTCAGAAGAATTAACCATTATTGCAGATGTTAAGGGAGGTGTTAAGCCAGAGGAGCGTTTGGTTTTTAGTGCGCATGTACAAGAACCTGGGGCTAATGATAATGCAACAGGAGTGGGGACGCAATTAGAAATGGCTTCAATCACGGCACAATTAGTAAATGAAAAGATCATTGACCCGAAGAGAACACTTACTTTTTTATGGGGAGATGAAATTGTTTCGACCCGACGCTACATTGAGGAAGATCGTGAACGTGCCAAAGGTATAAAATGGGGGATAAGCTTGGATATGGTTGGTGAAAATACCGAGATAACTGGAGGAAGTTTTCTCATTGAAAAAATGCCAGACCCTAGTGCTATTTGGACACGAGGAAATGATAAGCACTCTGAATGGGGTGGACGAGTTTTACGACTTGAAGACATGAAGCCACATTATTTAAATGATTTTATAATAGATCAATTTAAACAACAAGGGGCAAGGGCCAATTGGATGGTAAAAACAAATCCGTACGAAGGGGGAAGTGATCACACGCCCTTTTTACGAAACGATATTCCAGGATTGCTCTTGTGGCACTTCACAGATCAATTTTATCATACAGACAATGATCGATTGGATAAAGTTTCTCAAGAAACGATGAAAAATGTAGGTATTGCTACGTTGACGTCTGCTTTGATTTTGGTGAATGCTAATGAATCTTTGGCTTTAGAAATACTCGAAACCGTTAAATCAGCAGCTATCCAACGTTTGCGTAATGAAATAAAGCTTTCAAAAGAGGCTATACAGCAAGGTGAAGATGCTATTGAGCAAGGGGCAATTGTGGTTGCTTGGTTAGACTGGTATTTGAAAACTGCAGATTCTCTTACGGATTTACTTTTTTCTGAAAGTATGTCGTTAGAAAAAACTATTCAGGAAACCAAAGCTGAATTGCACCATTTGGTTTCTCAAGAAATGCCTTCTCTTGATTTACCTTCCTTATGATTAAGAAAATGAACATAATGGTTTTAGCGATTGCATTAACTGGGTGTTCTTCAAAGATGTCATCCGCTTATTCAAAGCTTTCTAGACCAGAAAAAACATGGGTGTTACTTCACCCATTTAAGGCAAAAAAGGCTTATCCATTGGCAAAAAAAGCCATTGTAGTTTCGGATTCTCTCGCTGCTTTAGGTCAGATTGATGACGATAATAACGGAGGTACCTACGATGCTTTTAAACATGGTTTTTGGATGGCTGTAACCGCTCAACGAATTGGCAAAAGGAGTGCTATAAGGTTGGGGATAGCACATGAAAAGGGGAATTATATGACGTTTAAAAAACAAAGAAAAGAAGATGGGCAACGCCCTGACTTACCTTCCTCTAAAATGGATGCTTTTAATAATAAGATTGGAGTTGAATTAGGTGCAAAGTCGCCCGAGTTAAAAGAATGTAACTTAGTTAATCAATTGTTATCCGCTTTAAAAAAAGGGCAGTTAAGAGTGTTGCTAAAAGATAAGCATGGAAATTTTCTTGATTGTTCAAAAACCATTATACCACTAGATTCCTTAAAGAATAAATGGAATAATAGCAAATGTATTGTTCCGTCAAATAGTTATTAAGTTTTAATCTATACGTTTTAACTTATTGAATGCATGTAAAAGGGTACAAACTAAAGAAATGTTCTTTTCATAATCGTTTTGGTAATACATGATATTGAGGTCTAAATAGATCTCATTTGAATAACGAAGCAAGTTTATAATCTGATGACCAAAGTCTTATGATTAAGGGACTTTTTTAGTATCTTGCCGGGTATTTAAATTGAAGAATCTGTTGTGTATTCAATGAGTAGCTCTTACCGTAAACATTTTAAATTTTTCTTACTATTCTTGGTATTTGTAGGCCATTCATTTATGTATGGTCAAATGGATATTCCTCCAAAACCAACAAAACAAACGAGTGTTTATGACGGTGCAAAGATTTTAAATGCGGTTGAAAAGTCAAGTTTAGAACAAAAGCTCGTGAATTATAGTGACACAACAAGTACGCAAATAGTTGTTGTTACGGTACCTACGGTTAACGGTGAGAATATAGCTATGTTTGCGACAGAATGGGCACATAAATGGGGGATTGGTCAAGCTGATAAAGACAATGGAATTTTAATTTTAGTCGCTAGTGAAGATCGTAAACTCACTATTCGTACGGGATACGGAATTGAACATCTCTTGACGGATGCCTTGTCGAAAAGAGTCATAGAACAAGTGATTACTCCAGCCTTTAAACAGGGGGATTATTATAGGGGGTTAGATAAGGGTACTTCTGTGATTATAGAAATTCTAAATGGTACTTATACAGGAACACGCCAAAGAAATAGTACGTCCTTTCCTTCTATTTTTCTATTTATATTTATCATTGTGTTCTTTATTATTTTAGCAAATAGAAATAGAGGTGGTGGCAATCATGGTGGTAGAAGTAGAGGTGTGGCTGGATCATTACTCGAAGCAATTATTTTGAGTAGTCAAGGACGTGGTGGCTTAGGTGGTGGATTTGGAAGTAGTGGTTCTGGCGGTGGCTTTAGCGGCGGAGGCGGTTTTGGAGGCGGCTTCGGCGGCGGTGGTTTTGGTGGAGGCGGAGCCTCTGGAGGCTGGTAGTTAAGACGTACGTGGTTAATAAGATTATATGAAATCTATTCTTTTTCTTAATATCTTTTTGCTAGGAATGTTTGCCTGTAAAAAAGAAGGGGTTGCACCTGAAAATAAAGCGGCTCTTAGAGATTTACCAACAACGCCATATGTAGTTGTACTAGGTGTAGCACAAGATGCAGGATATCCTCAAATTAATTGTCAAAAAGCGTGTTGTAAACGGGTATATGAACATCCTGCGTTAGGCCGCTTTGTGAGTTCTATCGCTATTGTTGATCCTAAACACAATCAAAGTTGGATCTTTGATGCGAGTCCTGATTTTAAGGAGCAAATCAGATTGTTGTCATCGCATCTCAAGAAAAAATCATTGCCAGATGGTATATTTTTAACCCATGGCCATATCGGACATTATACAGGCTTAATGGAGTTGGGACGGGAGGCAATGAATGCTTCAAATATGCCAGTATATGCCATGCCTCGGATGCAATCGTATTTAACAACTAACGGACCCTGGAGTCAATTGGTTGCCTTGAAGAATATTGAGTTGAGGGCATTACAAACAACAAAGGAAATCCAGCTTAATGAATCCATAAAGGTACAACCATTTTTAGTACCACATCGTGATGAGTTTACAGAAACAGTTGGTTATATTATTACAGTAAATAGGAGGAAAATACTTTTTATTCCTGATATCGATAAGTGGGAAAAGTGGAAAACACCAATTGAAGAATTAATTCCGAAAGTAGATTTGGCATTTTTAGATGCTACTTTTTATAAAAATGGAGAAATTGATCGTGACATGAGTTTGGTCCCGCATCCATTTGTTACAGAAAGTATGAAAATGTTCAGTCATTTGTCTTCACGAAATAAAGCAAAAATACACCTTATACATTTTAATCATACCAATCCCCTACTCATCGAAAATAGTAAGGCGCAACAAGAAGTAAAAGCAAAGGGGTTTAATATTGCCGTGCAAGGAAGTTATCTACCCATCTCATTAAACAAATGATTAACTGCGATAGTTGTGTTGATAACCACGTCTTCTCCCGCGACTTCTCCCGTCTCTGTTCATTTCGGCACCATTTCCTAAGCTGTTAAATTTCCAGCTAAAGCTGAACATAAAATAACGTTGCAATACGGTACTTTGCGAATCTTGAATGTAATTATTTGTAGCAAAGCGTTCTGAATTGTTATTCTGATTAAGAAGATCATAGGCTTTAATGCCAATCAATCCATTGTCTTTCATAATAGAATAGGTAATCCCAGAATTCCAAAACCAGGTGCTTTTTTGAAAGCCATCCGCAATTTGTGGATTGTAATTATAATTTAGATCATTTCTCCATTCAAGTCGTTTAGGCCACATCGTTGAGGTAATGATTCCAATAGTATGTCTTGCAAATTTTCTAGAATTAAATTGTGGTAAGTCAAATTTATTTTCAGTAAATGAAATTCTATAATTTGGTCTGATTTCCATAACATCATTCCAGGAAAAGGTTAATCCTAAATTTGGTGAAATAGCGTTGTTCGTTGCGTTGTATTTTTCTCCATTGCTAAAATTGATAGATTCATTGATGCTAGACCACAGTCCTAATTCTACTTTTAAGGTTTTAACAGAATCAAGTTTTAAGTCCTTGTTGTATCCGCCCCCTAAGCTAATATTATACGCTCCGTCCACATTTGTATAGGTCGTGTTGCGCACAAAATTTTCATCAATTTCCGTTTTGGAAACAACACTATTTTTATCAAAATTAGACTGAAATTGGAAATATAAGCCAGATTTTTTCTGAAAGTTGAAATTGCTAAAACTGGCTCGAATATTGTGCGATGTAGTTGGTTCTAAATTAGGATTTCCAACAATGGTGTTTAAGGGGTTTGACACATTAACGAATGGGTTGAGTTGTCGTAAACTGGGCGAGTCGTTACGTAAGGAGTACCGTATTTGTAAATTGCTTTTCGGATTGAAAGAATAGCGAATTCGTGCAGATGATTCAACGGCTTCAAAATTTCTTTTTAGGCTGAATTCAGGTCTCAATTCATCTATATTTTCTAAGGTTCTGAAAATATAACTTACCCCTAAATTGGCAGAGATTTTTTTGTTTCTAAAATTAAATCGCAGCCCAGGAATACTTCGGATATTTTTGTTTTCAAAGTTAGTACTCAAGGCCTCATTGAAAAGATCATAATTGTTCGTTCCGTTATTAAAATCATAGGTGCTTTTAATATCTTCTTGTGTGTCATTTCTGAAGTTGTAGGTAAAGTCCATAGATATTATTTTCCCCATAATTGGTTGTCGAAACTTTAAAAAGGTTGAAAATCTATTGGCTTTTTCTTCTCCATCAGTGAATTGTATTCTTGAGAGCGATTCAGGTGTATCTCCAAATATTTCCGTTTGTGAATTTAAATAGTTGTCGGAAGTCGTTTTGTTAATTTCTTGATTGATACTTAAACTTAGAAAACCTCCTTTTCGCCCAAGTCGTTTTGTAATGCTCATTTTATTCCCAAATCGATTTCCTTCATTTAGGATGGTTGATGCTGATTCAGACTGATTGGTAATGATTTGGTTACTGTCTCTGGATTCTTCATCTCTTGATGTGCTACGAGAACTTGTTGATGTAGAGAAAAAGGGCTCAAAATCAACCATTAACGTAGAGTCAATTTTAATTTCAAACTCCATATTGACTCGATGACTTTCAGAATCACTATTTCTAGATGAGTTGTTTGATGTGAAATAGCGATCATCGGGGAGTATATTTTCTCTTTCAGTAGCATTGTCATCATAAGAATTGCTTTTACTGAAAAAATAATCGGCTTGCATTTCCACTTTTTTACCAAAGTCGTCCGTATAGTTTATTCCTGAATTTTGTGACGTAGTAATCCCACTTCCTCCACTAAAACCACCACGACCACTACCTCCAAACATTTTGTCGAGTTCTCCAAAGCTAAATCCTGGGGAGTTTGTATTATTGGCACCTCCAAGTATGCTTAATCGTTGGTCATTGTCAAAGACATTAACCATACCTGCTAATTCATAGCGTTTATCTGTTCCTCCTGCGACTGAAGCCCGTCCAAAAACACCTTTATTTTTATCTTTACTAATCGTTAAGTTAATGGTTTTATTATCAGATTCACTAACTTGGCCAGTAAATGCTTCAGCTTTTGTCCTAGTGTCCATAATCTGTACCTTTTCAATCATGTCTTTGGTGATATTTCGCGTAGTAATAGTAGGGTCATCACCAAAAAAGGGTTTACCATTGATTAGAAGCTTGTCTACATCTTTTCCATTGACTGTTATTTTACCACTAAGGTCAATTTCTACACCAGGAAGGCGTTTTAATAAATCTTCAACATTTGCGTCTTTTTTAGTTTTAAATGAACCAACATTGAATTCTAACGTGTCTTGTTTTACACGAATAGGAGATCTAGAGATAACCACTACTTCATTTAGGAGACTCGATTCATCATCCATAACAATGGTTTTTAAATCAACTAAGCCATCCCCTATAGGAACAAGTTTTGAATAGGTTTGGGCCCCAACGTATGAAGCGTAGAACCGCAATGAATTATCGGTGGTTTTTCCCTCTAAGGTAAAGTTACCTTCTTGATCTGTAATCGTGTAGGTTACTAGTGAGCTATCTTTTACACGTTCAACGTACACGGTTGCATTTTCTACCGGTGTTTGATCACTTTTTACGATGAGTTTTCCTGAAATTTCAAAGGCAGTTGTTTTTTGGGCAAACGCATTGCTAGCCATCAACAAGCAAAAAAAGAGGGTAAAATATTTCATGTAAATGGGTTTATTGGGTTTTGCAAAGAAACTAAATGACGTATAATTTTATAAATCGCTGAACATAAAGTTTTGTTAATACTGGATTTATAGAACGCTTATTCCAGGCGGAGGCGGAGGCGGACCCATCCTAGTTCTGGTGCCTAACGTATTGAAATTCCATCTAAAACCGAGCATAAAATATTGTTGTAGCATTGTACTTTCCGAATCTTGAATGTAATTTTCGGTGGCAATACGTCTGGCGTTAGTTCGCTGATTCAAAATGTCGAAGGCTTTTAGGGATATAGCTCCCTTGTCTTTTAAAACACGGTAGGAAACAGATCCATTCCAAGCCCATGAGGCTTTTTGAAATCCAGGAGCAACCTCAGGGTTGTAATTAAAATTTAAATCACTTTCAAACGATAGTTTATTTGTTACATGAACAATTGTGGTCATATTGAGGTTATGGGAAAAGAATTCACGATCCTCAAAGTCCTCAAGATTAATTTTATTGCGATTTAGATTGAATTTATAGGAGGAATTTACGATTAGAAATTCTTTTATATTATAGTATAAAGTTACGCCAGGACTTAAAGAAACGTTGTTGGCATTGTATTTAATTCCATTGCTAAAATTAACGGATTGACCGAAGTTTGAACCTACATTAAGTCCCACTGTTACACTTTGAACGGTGTCAATTTTTATAGATCTGTTGTAGCTCATTCCTACATTATAACTTTGGTTTCCATTGACATTTTCATATTCCGTTCTTCTCACAAAATTTTCATCAATAATTGTTTTAGCAATTACATTGTTTTTAGGGATATTCACAGATCCATGAAGATTGATGGAACCTTTATTGGCCATTTTATAATTTGAATAGTTAAAACTCAAACCGTGGTTGGTGGTAAAGGTTAAATTTGGATTACCCACAATGGTGTTTAATGGATCATCTGTATTTTCAAAGGGGCGAAGTTGGCTAAGGGATGGTGCGCGATTACTTAAGTTATATCCTACTCTTATCATCGATTGCATCGTGGGTCGATACATGAATTGAGCAGCAAAATCGGGTAGTTCAAAATCGCGTTCTATGTCAAATTCTGGACGTAAACCATCTCTATTTGACTGACGTTGGAATCGATAACCAGCACCAAAACTTGCGGTGATTTTTTTGTCTCGATAGGTCATTCCAATTTGAGGTGAAATATTGCGTTCGTAATTATTAAAATCGGTACTTAAGGCAAGGTTGAAGTCGTCATACACGTCATCGTTTAAATCATAAGTACTCCGCTTGCTTTCGGTGGTATTGTAGTTTTGATCGAGATTTACATCTAAAAAAAGCTTTTTGGCGTAAAGAGGAACGCGATATCCAAACGATATAGTGTGATGATTACTCGTTCTATCCTCTACTAAAAATTGATCTCTAGAAATGGTTTGTGGATCGTCTCCATATATTTCAGAGAGCGATTTACTATAGGTTTCTTGTGCTGACTTTGTAATAGTATTATTCCAATTTACGCGAACATAAGCTCCCTTTGAGCCAAATTTTTTGGTTAGACTAAGTCCGTTACTAAAACTTTTATCATTCCCATTTGAAAAGGAGTTCGTGGTAGATTCATTGGTCAATACCTGTGCATCGTCTAAGGCATTCGAACTTTGTTCACTGCTGCTTCTACTAGACTTATAAGAAATGTTAGGTCTGTAATTAAATAACCAAGTAGAGTCAATTTTGAATTGTACGGATGCATTTACTCTGTGACTGTCATAATCCCTTATACTAGATGAAGTAGAATTTGTAAAATAATTTCTATCTGGTAAGGTGTTTTCTCGTGAAGTTTTAGAACTGTTTTCTGTTGATGTATTAGCGTAAAAATAATTGGCAGAAACTTCTGTGTTTTTTCCGTAGTCATTCCCGAAATTAAACCCTCCGTTCGTGTCTGTGCTAATTCCGCCTCCCCCGAATCCTCCGCTACCATAGGAGACTGAACTCACTGACATCACAGCTCCACCACCACCGAATAAACTACCTGGTGGGAATATGATACTTCCTGAGTTAAATCCAGACCTATTAATATTATTTCGTCCTCCTAGGACGCCTAATTGTAAGTCCTCGTTAAAGTAATTTATCATTCCTGACAGCTCATAACGTGCGTCGGTACCACCTCCGGCCCTGACATGACCAAATGCTCCTTTATTTTCATCTTTTTTTATGGTAAGATTGATACTTTTTGAGGTAAGATCCCCTTCGTCTCCAGTAAATGCTTCCGATTTAGTTTTGGTGTCAACTATTTGAACTTTATCTATGATTTCTTTGGTTAGGTTTCTCGTAGCAATGGTTGGGTCATTTCCAAAAAATGGCTTTCCGTTGACGAGCACTTCACTTACTGGTTTTCCATTGATGGTAATATTGCCTTCCATGTCAATTTCAACTCCTGGAAGTAATTTTAAGGCATCTTCTACGGAGGCATCTTTTCTGGTTTTAAAAAAGTCGAGGGTAAATTCTATCGTATCTTTTTTAATCCGTACGGGAGTGTCGGCTAAAAGAACAACTTCATCTAATACATTTGTTTCATCATCAATTACAATGGTTTTTAAATCTATTGGTTGCGCTTCAAGATCAATTATTTTAGAATAGGACTGGGTTCCTACATACGAAATAACTAATCGAAGTTGTTCGTCGGCGATCTTACCTTCTAAAACAAAAGCTCCTTTTTTATCAGAGATGGTGTAGCTCACTAAACTGCTGTCTTTTACGCGCTGTACAAAAACAGTTGCAGACTCTATCGGACTTTGATCACTTTTAGCGACAAGTCGACCTTTAATTTCAAAGGATGTATATTTTTTTTGCGCAGATAGCATATAGGTTGAAAACAAAAAAAAGCAGTAGAGCAAATTTTTCATATAAAAAGGTGGATTAGGAAACGAAATTAACTAAACGAATAGTTATGCGTCATGGATGACTGCTAAACTTTTGTTAAAAAAGAAACAGAAGAAGGGGCTTGAATTAGCAGGATTTTGTTGTGCTATTTTTTTCGGAAATAAATAATTATTGGAACCCCGTGAAAATCAAAAATTTCTCGCATTTTATTTTCTAAATAACGTTTGTAGCCATCTTTTACATATTGTGGTAAGTTACAGAAAAAGGCGAATTGGGGTGTTGGCGTTGGGAGTTGAGTACAAAATTTTATTTTCACAAATTTTCCTTTATACGCCGGAGGCGGATTTTGCTTGATTATCTCCAACATTACTTCGTTTAATTTACTAGTTGGGATTTTTTTCGTGCGATTTTCATAGACATTAACAGCGGTTTCAATGGCTTTGAAAATTCGCTGTTTTGTGATGGTAGAAATAAAGACGATGGGTACATCGGTGAACGGTTCTAACTCTTTTCGAATGGTTGCTTCATATTCCTTAACGGTTTTAGTCTCCTTTTCAACTAAGTCCCATTTATTGACTAGGATGACAACTCCTTTCTTGTTGTTTACACTCAACCAAAAAATATTTTGATCTTGTCCTTCAAAGCCACGGGTTGCATCAATCACTAATATGGCAACATCACAGTATTCAATAGCGCGTACCGAGCGCATAACAGCATAAAATTCTAGATCTTCTTTGACCTTGCTCTTTTTGCGAATTCCGGCAGTATCTACCAAATTAAATTCAAAACCAAAACGATTATAGGTGGTGTCGATAGCATCGCGTGTGGTACCTGCGATATCGGTCACGATATATCTTTCTTCTCCAATTAAGGCATTAATAAATGACGACTTTCCAGCATTTGGTCTACCAACGACGGCAAATCGTGGTAAGTCATTCGCTATTTCTTCTTCCTTTTCTGGGAGTACTTTTACTACTGCGTCTAATAAATCTCCTGTACCACTACCGTTAATACTAGCGATGGTATAGTAGTCGCCTAAACCTAAGTTGTAAAACTCAATAGCATCTTCATGGCGTTTACTGTTGTCAACTTTATTGACGACTAAAAAAACGGGTTTTTTTACACGTCGCAATAACTTGGCTACATCTTCATCCATGCCTGTTATGCCTGTGTTGACATCAACCATGAAAATGATTGCATCTGCTTCTTCGATAGCCAGTTCAACTTGTTTATCAATTTCAGCTTCAAAAACATCATCTGACCCAAGTACATATCCACCTGTATCAATTAAGGAAAACTCTTTTCCATTCCATTCGCATTTGCCATAATGACGATCGCGAGTAACCCCGCTGACTGCGTCAACAATAGCTTCTCTTCGTTGGATTAATCGATTGAAAAAAGTCGATTTTCCAACGTTTGGTCTTCCTACAATGGCAACTATATTTCCCATAACGTTTTATTGAGGGCAAAGATAAGTATTCAAATTGAGTTATCCGTTAAAAAAAAATGGATTAAATTGAGTGAAATATCAGGAAAAATAGTAGTTGACATTTTTTTATAAAGAAAGTGCAGTGCTTGTATTTTTTTCTTAAAAATAGTACCTTTAATGGATGGACTTATTATGGAAACGTTAACACCTTCAACATTAGGAAATAAGATATGGCTCAAGCCGAGGTTTAAGATACTTGTTGATGCGGATGTATCAAGGGTTAAAACGAAGTTTGAACAGGATGTTGATCAAAATAAAGCGGGCTTTAGGGTGAAAATTATTGATAATCATATTGTTATTGATGTGCTAGAAAGTGATGCCCATTTTTGGTCACCTCAATTGCAATTAGAACTCATAGAGGCAGGTAAAAAGACAATGGTAAAAGGCTTGTTTGGCCCAAAACCTCAATTGTGGACATTTTTTATGATGATTCATTTTGCGATGGCTATCGTCTTTGCTGTTTTTGGTGTACTTGGTTATTCACAATACACGTTGGGGAAAGCATACGTATCAAGTCTGTTAATTTGTTTGGTAATTTGCGTTTTGTGGATAGCGTTCTACGTTTTTGGGCAGTTCGGAAAAATGAAAGGAAATGCGCAAATGACTGCTATGGCTCAGTATATAAAGTCTGTGCTAAATTTTAATAGATAGGTTAAAAATATGCCTGCATTTGTTGCTTTAATTTTTGAGCTTCATGACGTGATTTTTCAGCGAAATCTTTTTCTGTTGAAGCATAAATTATGCTTCGCGAAGAGTTTATAAGTAAGCCAATATCTTTGTTTATTCCGTGTTTACAAACCTCTTCCAGACTTCCGCCTTGTGCACCAATCCCAGGGACTAATAAAAAATGATCGGGTACAATTTTACGTATAGCTTTGAAATATTCAGGTCGGGTGGCTCCAACGACATACATTAGTTGTTCTGCATTGGTCCATGTTTTTGAGGTTTCTAATACGTTTTGATAGAGTGGAGTTTCTCCTATTTTTAGGGGTTGAAAATCTAACCCGCCAACATTTGACGTCAAGGCTAAAAGAATGGTGAATTTATCTTTAAATGCTAAAAACGGTTCTACTGAATCTTTACCCATATAGGGGGCAACAGTAATTGAATCAAAGGCTAAATCTTCAAAAAAAGCTTTAGCATATCGTGTAGAAGTATTGCCAATATCACCGCGTTTGGCATCTGCAATGGTGAATATCTCTGGGTAATTTGAATTGAGGTACTTGATCGTTTTATCTAATGCTTGCCAGCCTTTGATTCCGTATGCTTCATAAAAAGCAATATTTGGTTTGTATGCAACAGTCAAGTCATGTGTAGCCTCAATGATGGCTTTATTGAAGGCAAAAATTGGATCTTCCTCGGCTAGTAGATGGGGTGGAATTTTCGCCAAATCGACATCGAGACCAATGCATAAAAAAGACTTTTTTTTCTTTATTTGAGTGATGAGGGTATCCTTATTCATGAGTGAAAAAAAATTTTGACAAAAGTAAGAAAATAAGAATGAGCAGTGTAAATCTTTACCATTTATGTTTGTCGAGGTGGATGCAGAGGCTATTTGAATTGGCTTACTTTTGTTTTGTCTATAATATATTCTGATAATCGCGCGTTTTCAGCCAATGTAAATCCCTATATTTGTGCTTAAAATTTACCCGAAATGAGAAAAAAAATTGTCGCAGGAAACTGGAAAATGAATAACGACCTACAGGCTTCAATATCCTTGGTTAATGAAATTAAATCTGGACTGTCTTCCATGGAATTGTCTTCAACTGAAGTGATGATTGCGCCAACCTTTGTTAATTTACATGCCGTTACAAAGCTTGTTGAAGGAACTGCAATAACCGTGGCTGCACAGAATATGCATTTCGCTGAAAAAGGAGCTTATACAGGTGAAATTTCAGCAAAGATGTTGCAAAGTGTTGGAGTGAATACGGTGATTTTGGGACATTCAGAACGCAGGGCTTATTTTCATGAGGATGCAACAATGTTAGCAAAAAAAGTGGAACAAGCATTAGAGCATCAAATGAAGGTGATTTTTTGTTTAGGAGAACAATTGGAAGATCGTAAAGCAGACCAACACTTTAACGTGGTTGAATATCAATTAAAGGATGCTTTATTTCAATTGAATGATGCCGATTGGCAAGACATCGTTTTGGCTTATGAACCTGTTTGGGCTATTGGAACCGGTGAAACGGCACGTCCAGAACAAGCCCAAGAGATGCATGCTTTTATTCGAAATTTAATCGCAGAGCAGTACGATGAAAAATTAGCAGAAGAAGTGCATATTTTGTATGGAGGGTCTGTAAAGCCTACAAATGCAGTCGAAATTTTTTCACAAAAAGATGTGGATGGAGGGCTTATTGGAGGAGCTTCACTCAATGCAACAGATTTTTTAGCTATAGTTAACGCCGTATGATTTATTTAGCTTATCATTTTTTAATTGCTCCAAAAAAGCCTGCAACTGAAATTTTGATTGCAGAGCTAGGACAAATTGGGTTTGAAAGTTTTGTGGAGACGGAAACAGGAGTGGTTGCCTATATCCCAAAAGAGGAAGCAAAACATCTTGATCTGACAGTTATTTATATTTTACAAAACCCCGAGTTTAAAATTAGTTATCGTATTGAAGAAATTTCTCAAGTGAATTGGAATATTGAATGGGAGAAAAACTTTAATCCAATTCAAGTAGATGATTTAGTGAGTATTCGCGCTCCATTTCATGAAAATCCACAGTTGGAATACGATATCGTAATTGAACCAAAAATGAGTTTTGGCACGGGACATCATGAAACTACACATATGATGGTACAGCATTTAATCAGCATGGATATAGCAGGTTTACGCGTGTTAGATATGGGGTGTGGAACAGGAATCTTAGCTATTTTTGCAGCAATGAAAGGGGCTAAATCAATTGATGCTATTGATATTGATGCTTGGTGTTATGAAAATTCGATCGAAAATTGTGAACGTAATGGGTATCCTTCGATTAACGTATTTCAAGGAGATGCCTCTATGTTAATCACACAAAAATACGATCTTATTATTGCGAATATTAATAGAAATATTTTACTTAATGATCTCCCAGTTTATGTACAATGTCTGAATCCTGGAGGGCAAATTTTGTTAAGTGGTTTTTATCGAGAAGATATTCCTATGTTAGATGGTTTGGCTACTGACAATGGATTAAAATTGCAAAAGACCATTGAACGAAATAATTGGGTAGCGTTAAAGTACCTGTTAAAGAATTCTTGAAATTTTTAATTTTAGAAAATCTTTTTTAATTTTATCAAAGCAATGAGCACGAAAGAGAAAATACACGAGGAAGTAGATGTCCTAGAGCAAGATGTTAATCAGCATGAAATCATTTTGTACAATGATGATGTTAATACGTTTGAGTTTGTGATTGATTGTTTGATTAATATTTGTGAGCACACGGCCGAACAAGCAGAACAGTGTGCTTATTTGGTGCATTTTAAGGGTAAGTGTGCGGTAAAAACAGGTGAATTAGAAGAGTTGAAGCCCAAATGTACCAACTTGTTGAATCTAGGCTTGTCTGCAGAGATTATCTAACCGTTTTATTTGTTAGAGGTTGTTAATAAACCTGAAAACATTTTGCGAATAGTTTAGTGTAATTCGGCGTTTTTTGCCATATCTCCATTTATTTCCTAATAAGACCAATCTATTTAAGGAATATTCAATTATTTGGTTGAAATTCAGTACTTTTGTGTACACTTTTAAAAAACAATTTTAATATGGCATTTGACATAGAAATGATTAAAGACGTTTATGCTAGAATGGCAGAGCGTATTGATGCAGCACGCGCGGTTGTTGGAAAACCTTTAACTTTATCCGAGAAAATATTATACAATCACCTGTGGGATGGTAAAACAACAAAGGCCTTTAAAAGAGGTAAAGATTATGTTGATTTTGCACCAGATAGAGTTGCTTGTCAAGACGCTACTGCACAAATGGCATTGTTGCAATTTATGCAAGCAGGGAAGAAAAAGGTGGCTGTACCTACTACGGTTCATTGTGACCATTTAATTCAGGCTAAAATAGGAGCTGATAAAGATTTACAAACAGCATTAAATAATAGTAGCGAAGTGTTTAATTTTTTAGCTTCTGTTTCAAATAAATACGGGATAGGTTTTTGGAAACCTGGAGCTGGAATTATACATCAAGTAGTTTTAGAAAATTATGCTTTTCCAGGAGGAATGATGATTGGAACAGATTCACATACTGTGAATGCTGGAGGTCTTGGGATGGTAGCGATTGGTGTTGGAGGTGCTGATGCTGTTGATGTAATGGCAGGAATGCCATGGGAACTTAAATTCCCAAAATTGATAGGAGTAAAATTAACTGGTAAATTGTCAGGTTGGACGGCTCCAAAAGATGTTATTTTAAAGGTTGCTGGAATTCTTACAGTTAAAGGAGGTACAGGTTCAATTGTTGAGTATTTTGGAGAGGGTGCAAAATCCATTTCTTGTACCGGAAAAGGAACCATCTGTAATATGGGAGCAGAAATAGGAGCTACTACATCTACTTTTGGATATGATGAATCAATGGAGCGTTACCTAAGAGCTACAGATAGAAATGACATAGCTGACGAGGCTAACAAAGTAGCTTCTTATTTAACAGGAGATGAAGAAGTATATGCTAATCCAGAGCAGTATTTTGACGAAGTAATAGAAATTGATTTATCAACGTTGCAACCTCATTTAAATGGACCATTTACACCAGATTTAGCCACTCCAGTTGGAGAGATGACAGAAAAGGCTACCAAAAATGGTTGGCCATTAAAAGTAGAATGGGGGTTGATTGGTTCTTGTACGAATTCATCGTATGAAGATCTTTCTCGAGCGGCTTCTGTTGCCAAGCAAGCAGTTGATAAGAAATTGGTAACTAAAGCTGAGTTTGGAATAAATCCAGGATCAGAACAAGTACGGTTTACGGCTGAAAGAGACGGGATTATAAAAATATTTGAGGATTTAAATGCTAAAATATTTACCAATGCTTGTGGGCCATGTATCGGTCAATGGGCGAGAGAAGGAGCGGAAAAAGAGGAAAAAAACACGATAGTACACTCGTTTAATAGAAATTTCTCAAAACGTGCTGATGGAAATCCAAATACACATGCTTTTGTAGGGTCTCCTGAGATGGTGGCTGCTGTAGCAATTGCAGGACGTCTTGATTTTAATCCATTAACAGATGTTTTAATTAATGAAGATGGAGAAGAAGTTAAATTTGAAGAACCAACGGGGTTAGAATTACCACCAAGAGGATTTGATGTGGAAGATGCAGGGTATGTTGCACCGATGGAAGATGGATCTGGGATTGATATTGTTGTAAGTCCTGATTCAAAACGCTTGCAATTATTAACACCATTTGAGCCTATTGGGAATGAGATAAAAGGGGCTAAATTATTGATTAAAGCCTTCGGAAAATGTACAACTGACCATATTTCTATGGCTGGACCTTGGTTGAGGTTTCGTGGACACTTAGATAATATTTCTAACAATTGCTTAATTGGAGCTGTGAATGCATTTAGTAAAAAAACGAACCTAGTAAAGAATCAATTAACAGGTGAGTATGGAGCAGTTCCTGATACTGCAAGGGCTTATAAAGCCGCAGGAGTACCTTCTATAGTGGTGGGTGATCACAATTATGGTGAAGGCTCTTCAAGAGAGCACGCTGCCATGGAGCCTAGACACTTAGGAGTGGTTGCTGTAATTGTAAAATCATTCGCGAGAATTCACGAAACGAACCTTAAAAAACAAGGGATGTTAGGACTTACTTTTGCGAATGAGGCAGATTATGATTTAATTCAAGAGGATGATACGTTTAACTTTTTAGATCTTGATACATTTTCAGCAGATAAACCTTTACATATTGAATTAGTCCATGCAGACGGCTCAACGGATGTTATTGAGGTTAATCATACTTATAACGAAGGGCAAATCGCCTGGTATAAGGAAGGGTCAGCGTTGAATTTGATTAAAAAGGAAAATGCAGAACTAAATGAATAGATAAATTTTGAATTGAGTTTGTCTCAACGATGTTTAGCTAACGATGAACTGTGATCTGCTGTGGTGGATCACAGTTTTTTTTTAGAAGTAAAAACGAAGTGAGAAATTAGGGGTGATTCCAAGAGAGTATTGTTGTATTTTGTTAGGTTCGCCTTTTTCATTTAAGACGTAGTATTGATCAATTACATTCTTCTTGTTCATCAAATTTAATACTGCTAAACCTACTTCGGCTCTTACCTTTTTTGAGATATTGAAATGGTAGATCATCGATGCGTCTAATCGTAAATAATCATGTAAGTTTTCGCTATTTGGGTCGCCATAGGTCAATGTGTTTAAAGGTGCATTTTCAAGGATGGGTGTGGTAGGTTTACCAGACCGCCAGTTTAGTCCAGACGAAAATTTAAATGAATTTACGTTAACAGATCCTGCCATAGATAAAGTGTGACGTATGTCGTAATTACTTGGGAAACGATGTGGGTTTAATGAATTGAATTTATATTGATTTTTCGCGAGTGAATACGCTATCCAAGCATTTACTTTTCCAAATGTATTATTTATTAAAAAGTCAAAACCTTTTACGTCGTAGCTGCCAGAGGTCAATTGATTTTCGTATTGATTTCTAAATACTTGGCTCTCACTGGTAATGCCATTAACCGTTTTATAGTACACTTCTGTGTCAATCAATAAGTTTCGATATTTATAATTTATCCCAGTAGAAATTTGTTTGCTTTGGATTATTGGAATGTTTTGATTATTGCTTACAAACCAACGTCTGGAATCAATGCCTAAAAAATTCTCATTTGATGATCTTAGCGTGGTGCTTTGATGTTTAAATTCGCCCAAAATTTCGACGGTAATTTTATCATTTATCTTTTGATTAATACTCAACCGAGGTTCAATAAGGAATTTGTTAAACGTACTGAGATAATTTAATCGACCACCAAGGTTCACGTGGGTGTTGAAGTCTTCGCTTGTGAAGTTTATTTCACTAGAAATACTATGGCTTTGCACTTCATTTTTATCATAATTATCAACGACGGGGTAGTTAATCTTGTCTACATTGACAGCGCTGGTGTGTTTGAAATGATATCCCGCTTTAAAAACCAATAAGTCATTGTACATCAATGAGTTGTTTAGCTCAAATCCCACTTCTTCAATATTGTTTTTTTGGGTAAGAATTTGCTCATTGATAATATCAAAATTAACCGCATCTACATCGTATTTAGTTCCAGAAAGCAAAGCTTCTGAACTAAAGTGTTTTGACCATTTGTGGTTGTAATTTATCCCTGCAGCTGCATTTTGTTGATTTAAAGTACTTTTTCTGGAAGCAGATAATCCACCACCAAATGCGTTTTCAGAAATGGAAAGACTGTTATTTAGATACAATGCATTTAGTCCGATTTTATCTCGTTCAGAGAATGCGTATATCCAGCGCATACTCACATCATAAAAATCAAAATTCTCTTCGCTACTATTGGTGCTCGATGTACTATTCACAACGTCTGTATTTTGAAAAGCTCGATCAAAGTATTGTGCGTAGGTTGGCGTATTAATCCATCGGTTAATTGATTTTCTGGCGGCTAATTGTACTGAGGATTTATCGTTGACAGGGAGGTCTAAAAATACATCCGCATTGATGAAATTTACTCCGGCTTCTGCTTTAAAGTCTTTGTTTACTTTTTTGTCGGTTTGCATATCAATGGTACCAGAAACCCCATCGGTGTATTTTGCGGTTGTCCCATTTTTTATCAAGGTTACGCGTTTTGTAATTCGAGGATTTAGGGCAGAAATTAATCCGAAAAAATGTCCTGATTGATACATTTTTATTCCGTCCCACATAATTAAATTTTGATCGTGAGTTCCTCCACGGACATTGATGTTAGAGACTGTTTCATCGATGCTTTGAAAACCAGATAAGGCTTGAATGGTTTGTAGGACGTCAGTTTCAATCAATCCTGGAACTTGTCCGAAATTTCTATAATTGATATGAATGCTTCCATCAATTATTTTATTTATTCCATTGGTGAGGTAATTTGTTAAGACTACTTCAGCTAAATTTTCTGTTTTAGAATCTAAATAAATAACATCACAATCTTTATGATTGTAGTTTTGGGCTTCGTCGGTATAGATATTATAGCTAATATGTCTGAAGCTGACTAAATCATGATCGTGTACATTTTCAAGTTTAAAATAACCTTTTTCATCAGAAATGATGGAGCTGTTTTTAGTTTGAATAACCGCACCTGAAATTACTTCATTGGTAGAAGCGTCTAGTAAATAGCCACAAATAGAATAACTAGGTTTTGCAAAACGGGTGATGGTAATAAATTTATTCCCTAGCATGGTAAATGACAAGTCGGTGGCTTTTTGTAAATACGCTACCGTTTCCGTTAAGGTCAAGTCTTTTTTTGGGGGGATTAAAAAAACCTTTTTTATATCCTTGTCAATATAGGAAAAGTTACAATCAAAAGTTGATTGTAACTTTTCAATAATCGTTATAAGCGATTCTTTTTGTTGTATGTCTTGAGCTTTAAGGCTCATTTGGCTACTTACAATAATAAGTAAACAAAGGAATAAACTTATTCCTTTGTGAGGGTGATTTTGTTGGTATTTTGCTTGTATTTTAATTGTAATGGTAATGTTATGGCCTTTAGGGCTAGCTCCTTATTTTTTTGTGTGAAGCTACCTGTAAATAATTGTGTTGTATCTACATTTTGAGTTTCAATCTTTACATCATACTGTCTTTCAAATTCGTGAATGACTTGTGAATAAGGTACACTTTTAAAACTGCTTATGTTTTTTGATGACCATGATGGAGATTTTTCATTTGTTTCTCCTTCGATTATTTCACCATCAATTAATTTAAACGTTTTACCAGCCGGTAATTTAATTACCCTATCTTTATATGTAACACTCACGACACCTTCATAACAGCTAACTTCAAAGTAATTAACGCGTTGTTTTACGTTAAATTGTGTGCCTAAGACACTCACTTTTCCAAGCCACGTAACCACATCAAATTGAGATCCTTCCGCTACGTTAAAAAAGGCTTCGCCCACTAAATTGACTTGGCGTTTTTCTTCCCAGTTTCCTTTTTTGAATTGAATTGAAGAGGCTGCATTTAAATTTACATGTGAATTGTCTGGGAGTTCGATGGCTGTTTTATTACTCGCCAAGGTTTTTATCGTAGTTGTATCACCATAAATAGGTGCAAAATAAACCAGCATACCTACCACGAGGATAGCTGCCACGCGCATTAATGGGTTGAGCCATTGCACTGGTTTTTTTGTGGAAGTTTCTGTTTTTTGTTGCCTTTTACGACTAATAATGTCGTTTAATTTATTAAATTCAAGATCCACATCGTATGATTCGTCCTTGAAGTAGAGGGCTTTTTCCGAGAGTTTTGCGTAGGAGGCATACTCAGGGAGTGCTTTGAAAGCTTCCATTTCTTCAGCATTCAGCTCACCGTCTAACCATTTTTGTATTAAAATTTCTTTTTGCATATCAATGTTTTCTAATTATAGAACAACTAGAACATATGTTTTCCTACCTGCGGTGTGATTTTTTTTATGGAGCCTCAATGTTTGGGTTTTAAAGTTCAAATATAAAGTTTTCTATATTAACCAAGGTTTTTTAAATACCATCAATATCTTTTCGTAATTTTTCTAGTGCAGTGTAAATCCTTTTTTCTACTCCTTTTCTAGAGATTCCTAAGATTTCTGCAATTTCTTTATGTTTTTTACCTTCAACGCGATTCATTAAAAAAGCAACCCGTTGGCCTTCTGTTAATTTAGCTAAGGCGCGCTGATACTTATGCATGTACTCTGTTTCTTCCATTAAGAATTCTGGATTCTCATTGGTATAATTTTTGGGTTTTATTTGTTGATGTTTTAACACCACCTTTTGATGCTTAATTTCATTGAGCATCATGTTATTTGCTGTGGTAAACAAAAATGATTTGGCTTTTTCTGGTGTTACATTTTTACAATTGTCCCAAAGTTTAATAAAAGCTTCTTGTACCTTATCGCGTGGATCTAAACGATCGCCATATTTAAAACGTAAGAAATTAAATATGTCTTTCGACAAGGATTTAAAAATTCGAGCATATACATGTTCTTCGCAAACATCGGTATTTAGGGTCTTCAGCATTATAATTTACAAAATCATATTAGTTGTTGTAGGAATTTTTCCACTTCATTTGTTTCATAAGTCAATGACTTCATATAGCCATTGAAGCTAACAAACAACCTATTAACTGTAAAGTTAGGGGTTTTATTGTTTTTGAAACCAATTAAAATAGTCATTATGAATAGGATTAACGTAATAAGATTTATAATTTGTCTATGCATTGCGGTGTTATTAAAGCAGTCTATACACGCACAAAATAAGACCAAATTAGAAGAAACCCCCTTGGATATTTCTTATTATCGGGGAGACAGTCTTGATGAACCTATTGTTAAAGTTATTTATGGAAGAGTGAAAAAAAATACATCTACTGTTTTTGGAGAGCAAATTCCATTTAATAAAGTATGGAGCACAGGGGCTAAGGTGGCAACGGAAGTTAAATTTTATAAAGATGTAAATTTTGGTGGAGTTCATATTTCGGCAGGTACGTATATCTTGTATACGGTGCCACATAAACATACCTGGGATGTAATTTTGAGTGCGAATCTCAATGGTATTGGCCCAGATTGTTATAATCCGTTGTTTGATCGGGCTAGAGTTTCAGTTAATGTAGATCAAGCAGCCTCAATTGAATATTTTACGATTGGATTTGAAGAAAGTTCTACGGGATTTGATATGATATTACGTTGGGATACCACGAAAATAAATATACCGCTAAAGCTTGAAAACGCTGATAATTTTATACTTGCAAAAATTTAAATTGATTTTCTTTTAAAAATTTCAGGATATTTTTAGTCGTTGTTGTTTTATAGATGTACAGTTTAAAATAACTAATTTTTAGTTCTTTATTAGATTATACTATAAGATTAATAAAAAGGGGGGAAACTGTCTTGACGTTTTGGTAAGTTTAGGCAGTTTTTTATGTGTTTTAGTGAGTGTTTGTGGTTTTGGATGTATTTTTCATTGAGGGTATGAACTTTTAGCACGGTTCTTGTTTTATGGGTAGAAAGTCTAAGTAAAGCATTTTTTAACATTCAATCGTTCACTGAATTTTGTTGAAGTGTCTTTTGGAAATGAAACATAAAGTAAACCCTAAAGAGGTCCCTAAAAAGAAACATTTACGCTAATGTTAGGTGTTCTTCACAAATTAAGTGAGTGAATTTATAAATAGAAGGCTTTGATATTGTTAAAAGTTGTTCTTTATTGAGGAGCAGCTTTTTATTTTTTAAGAATAGTACGCTTCTGTTTTTGTTTTGTCAATTATTATTTTAGCGATTCAGTTTTTTCTTTAGGTGAAATAATAGTCTTAAAGAGCATGCTCCTGCCAGAAAAGAAATGACTAGATTTATAATTAATAAATCGATTTTAATTGTTTGGTGTGCTATAATTGACCCTGCATCAAAGCCTAGTTTGCCAATGGTTTTTAAAATTAAGATACTACCAAAAGCGCCAATAATAGTATTTGTAACTATTCCGAGTGAATATTGTTTTTTGACTAATCCAAAAAATAAGGATCCTAAAATTCCAATAGTGATGCTAAAAAGGGATATGAGAGAACCCGTCATTTGATGTAGTCATTAGTGCCCATAGTTCATATGATCAATTTTGCCTCCCATTAATCTTTTTTGTACAATGAGGTAGATAAAAAGTAAGATAAATCCGATGATGCCCCATGTCAATGCCACTGAAAGACCATACTCCTCAGCAGCGGTATTATAAATGGTTAAGGATTCATTAGTACTATTGGTGGAAGGGAGTATTTTGGGAAACATCGATGCAAGTGATGAGGTAATTCCACCGAGTATAACGGCAGTAGAACAAAGAAAAGCCGGCATTTCATTCTGGTATTTTTTAACAAAAAACAATCCTGTAATCCCGCTCATATAGATGAGAGGGAAAATTATAAGCCAAGGGTTTTCTTGAAAATTTGAAAAGGGTTGTGGGTTGATATTATGCCATACAAACAGGGAGAAAATAGTGAGTCCTAAAAGGGTAATATTCGCTTTAAATACTGTATTTTTCAGTTTTTTATTAATGGAGGAATTTGTTTTTAGAATAATCCAATTGGCGCCGTGAATCGCTAACGTTACCACTGAAATTAAACCAATAACGATAGTAAACCAGTCAAGGACTCCTGGGTGGGTTCCTGTTGGGCTGAAGCTACTATTCCACAAGGGTAAGAAAAAGTAATGTGCTTCGTACAAAGAAGTATTGTTTTCCACCCCACCTAAATTTACACCCCTGACTACATTTCCCAAAGCAACCCCAAAAAATAAAGCTAAGAGTAAGCTTGAAATTCCAAAGGATTTGTCCCAAATACTTGTCCACATAGATGCCTTAAAATGGCTTCGTAATTCTAGGCCTATGGCTCGAAAAATAATCAGCCAAAGTACAATGATTAACGGTAGGTAAAAACCGCTAAATACTGACGCGTAATAGGTCGGAAAGGCCATGAATAGCATACCTCCTGCTGCAACTAACCAAACTTCGTTAGAATCCCAAAACAATCCTGCAGATTTTGCGATAACTTCTTTGTCTTGTTCTGTTTTAGCATAGAACAAATGAATGATTCCCGTTCCAAAATCATATCCATCAAGAATGAAAAAAATAGCGAGAACAATTGCAATAATACAATACCAGAATAATTCCATAATTAGTGTGTTTGTGGTTTAGGTCCTTTGTAAATTGTTTTCCCAACCAATAGAAGAAATAAGAGCCCTAAAAGCATATATAAGGCGATAAAACCCAATAAGGTAAAGAGTGTATTCCCTGAAGAAACCGTTGGGGATATACCATCACTAGTCCTGAGTAATCCATAGACTAAATAAGGTTGCCTCCCTAATTCGGCTACATACCAGCCAGTTAAATTCGCAATGTAGGGAAAGGGTACTAAAAAGAGTAGTATCCATAATAGGGGTTTCATTGTGAATAATTTTTTTCTCCACAAAAAGAAAAGGGAGAATCCCATGATTGCAATAAAAATAGTGCCCAATCCCACCATGATGTGATATGAGTAATAGAGAGCAGGTATATTGTCGGGTAATTCACTTTCGTCAAATTGATCCATGCCTGGAATTTGTTTGTCCCATTTTTGATGGGTCAGAAAACTGAGTACATTTGGGAGTGAAATTTTATTGTCGAGTTTTTTCTCAACCATATTTGGTTGGCCTACAAAGACAATTTCAGCTCCAGCCTCTTCGGTGTGAAAAATCCCTTCCATGGCTGCAAAGGCGGCAGGTTGATATTTTGCTACGTTTTTAGCATTCCAATCACCTGTGGGAAATGCAAGTAGTACACTTGAGAAAAAACCAAAAATGACACCTGTTTTTAGAAATAGTTTCCCATACGATTGATTTTTATTACGCAATAGGTAAAATGCTCCAATACTGGCAACAAGGAAGGATGAAGTTACTAAGGAGGCAATTTGATTATGTAAGAAAGCTGGAAGGAGCCAAGGATTGCTAAAAAGGCTTGAAAAATTGGTGAGTACAAATTTTCCATTCTCTAAGATTTCATATCCTACCGGGTGTTGCATCCAGGCATTTGTGGCGAGAATGAGATAGCCACTTGCCCAAGAGCCTACAAAGACCAAGAATCCTGTTAAAAAATGCAGTCGTTGGCCCATTAATTTTTCACCAAAAATAAAGAGCGCGAGAAAAGACGATTCTAAAAAGAAGGAAAACATCCCTTCCATGGCTAGGGTTTGACCGATAATACTTCCTGTAAGCTCCGAGAATTTGGCCCAATTGGTTCCAAATTGAAATTCCATAGGAATTCCAGTAATAACCCCCATGGTAAAATTGATGGCAAAAATTTTCATAAAAAATTTCGCAGCGTCATTGTACTTTTCAATTTTACTCCGTAAGTATCTCCATTTAAAATATACAATCATCAGGGAGAGTCCCATTGTTAATTGCGGAAAAATATAATGAAAGGTGATGGTGAAGGCGAATTGAACGCGATCATAAAAAAGCATATCCTCCATAGGAAAGGGGTGTTTCTTTGAGTAAGCTAAGGTATGAAATTGTGTTTTAAAATGGCCGTTTTTATCCTTGGTTTTTGGGCTTAATTTTGCTTTTGAGCGACATTACTTGATTCATTATCAGTTACGTTGAATTAGATAAGATTTTTGATATGATTGGGGTATTATTCGTAAAGTTAATTTTTTTTGAAGATATTTTATTAACTTGGAGCAAACATAAAACAGCTTAATTATGCTTAAAAAAATATTTATACTCTTTTTGGTTGCCGTTATTGTAATACAGTTTTTTCCGCCGGAAAAAAATGATTCAAATGACCAGAAGTTTGCAATTTCAACGGTTTATACGGTAAATGATCCTATTAAGCACATGCTTGATGTAGCGTGCAATGATTGCCATTCTAATAAAACTAATTATCCTTGGTATGCCGAAATACAACCTGTTTCTTGGTGGTTATCTGATCATATTAAACATGGGAAAGATGATTTGAATTTTTCTGAGTTTACCAATTTGCCTTTAGCGATTCAATATCACAAATTTGAGGAGATTGTTGAAAAAGTTGAAAAAAAGCAGATGCCACTTGAGAGTTATACCAAGTTTGGTTTACATCCTGACGCAAATCTTACGTCTGCACAAAGAGAAGAGTTAATTGATTGGGCTAAAGCACAAATGACCTATATGAAAGCTACGTATCCGGCAGATAGTTTAGTGAGAAAACGAAGAAGAAAATCGTAACATTAAATTTAATACTATGAAAAATATTTTTTTACTCATCTGCTTAAGTAGTACGATGACAATTTTTGCACAGACTACATGGAAGTCAGATAATGCACATTCTAACATTAATTTTTCTATTAGCCATTTAAAAATTTCCGAAGTGACTGGGGATTTTGGAAAATTTGATATTGAAGCGAAATCAAATGATCGTTTTGATGAACCTACCTTTACTGTTTCCATTGAAACCAGTAGTATAAACACAGGGAATGCAGGCAGAGATAAACACTTGAGAAGTGATGATTTTTTTGCCGCCGAAACGCATCCAACTATAAGCTTTACAAGTAGTGCTTATGAAAAGACAGGAGAAAACACCTTTATTGTTAAGGGGGATTTAACAATGAGAGGGGTCACTAACCCAGTGAGTTTTAAAGGGAAATTGAATGGGATCATTACAGATCAACGGAGTAAAAAGTTAAAAGCGGGGTTGAAATTGACCAGTGTAATTAACCGTACAGCATTTGACGTAGGAACAGTGAAGCCTTTTCCAGTAGGAGAAGAGGTTGAAATTGTTATAAATTTAGAAATGCGTCAACAATAAACTGGTTTTATCGAAAATAATTTTTGTTTTATGCGCGCTAGGTTATTAGATGAGGTTGTCTCTAGCGTATAACCGAAAATTCTAATACAACATCGATGACTTATGCGCATCAAATTTATACATAAGAAATAAGAGAGGGTTAAATTGGTCTTGTAACTTAGTTCGGAGAATTTTAAAAGCTTTGGTCGTTTATATATAGAGCTGGTTGAGTATTGGTGTTTAGCGGAGTAAATTTGGTTAACTTCGCTGATTGCTTTCTTTCCCTAGTTTTTGTTGGCAAACGAAAATACTCGCACTTGAGTAAAAATAAGTTCGATTCAATCGTTTTGATTTGAATTTACTGGGAAGTCTTTGTGCACTTTAGCCTTTTTCATTTTTCAGTTTTCCAGTTTTCCAGTTTTCCTGATCCTAAATTAGCTCCGTGTTACAAATTCTTACAATTAAAAATAATTTTAAATTTTTGTTTTATTAAGGATTAATCGTTCCTCGTGATCCAGAAAGTGCTTGTTTTTGCAAATGAAAAACCAAATTCCGTTAGCGGAATTAAGGGTTTTTCGCTTGTAGTGACCTCGACTGGGTTACTCCCTATGGTCGTGATCCAGTATCCGCTCCGTGTTGAGAATAAAAAGTTGCTTGGCTATCGCCCAGCTCTTTTTACGTTAAGAAAAGTCTTTCAAGCGAAGCTTGAGACTTTTTATTTATTCGCGACCTTAACTGGATTACTCCCTATGGTCGTGATCCAATATCTGCTCCGTGTTGAGAATAAAAAGTTGCTTGGCTATCGCCCAGCTCTTTTTACGTTAAGAAAAGTCTTTCAAGCGAAGCTTGACACTTTTTATTTATTCGCGACCTTAACTGGATTACTCCCTATGGTCGTGATCCAATATCTGCTCCGTGTTGAGAATAAAAAGTTGCTTGGCTATCGCCCAGCTCCTTTTTTACGTTAAGAAAAGTCTTTCAAGCGAAGCTTGAGACTTTTCTTAACGTAAAAAAGTCTGCATTCTCATGCAGACTTTTTATTCATTCGTGACCTCGACTGGATTCAAACCAGTAACCTCTTGAGCCGTAATCAAGTGCGCTATTCAGTTGCGCCACGAGGCCATTTTAGGGTTGCAAATATATTCCTTTTAGTGATAACACAAAAATTTTTATTAGTGAAACCACCTTTTAAATGTCTCCTTTTTTTTCAGAGCATTTAAAATAAAAGGATGAATCTTTATCTGGGTGCAAATTTAAGAAATTTTCAATTAGTTTCCTTAGACTTGTTTAATCGATGAGGTTTTTGTTACCAACGCAATAAATCAATATTATTTTTTATTGTGCGTGATTAAAATGGGCGCTATTCATAGGGCCAATTTTATCAATGCTTTATAAGTCCTTTTTGGTGTGAGGTTGTAATGAATATGATTAAAAAAGTGAAATTTCATTTTATTTTAACGGAAAAAAGAGAAAGAATTCAAGAAGGAATATAATAATTAAGATGAGCATATTGTGTTTTTTTAAGATTAATAATTGTTTTATAAACTAAATTCTTATTCAAGTTGAGAAGATTCTGAATAATAGACGTTAAAAAATGAATAAATCTTTAAAAATGCTTACGTATATGTAAGTTATTTTGTTAATTGACACTACATGTATAAGTCTGTTTCTACAATAATGTTTTAAATTATTATCAGAAATAATGTATTATGATGAATATGTAATATTTGTAGGGGTGTTTTTAGCCAAAACACGGCTTTACATTAAATTATCCTCTTTAAAATAGCTTAAAATAAGGGTTTCGTCTTTTTTAATCTGAAAATAATGACGTGTTTGAGGGTGGTTTAGAATGAGTAGATAATTATTCGTTAGTGCTCATTTTAATTCTAATTTACCTCTGTCAACGTTTTTTGATGCGGTGTTATTTCTAAGGATTTTGTTAAGCGAACTGGCGTTGGTTGTGTTGTCAATTTTTCCCGGTCAGAATAATTAAAGGTTCTCTTCTGTAATTTTATCAGTATATTGATGCTTTTGTTCATTTAGTTTTTGAACATTCGTTTTGCGTACAGAACGAACTTCAATTGTCACAATATCGTTGGGGTCCATTTTGTTTAATTCATCTTCTGTGACAATTTTTCCGTTAACGATGATGGTTGTAATCGTATCGGGGTTGTTGTTTATGAAAATTTTATGGCTATTTTTAGGTTGTTTTACTTGTTTGTTTGAGGTAGTAAGCTGTATTTCTTTCGTGAAGTTGATACTATCGTTATTGATCTTAGGGTCATTGAATTTTAAGGTTGAAAATTTATGCGTGTTTATGTCAGACGGTTCAAGGTATTGTATGTTGAGTTTTTGCGTGTCGTACTCAATTGCAATTGGTTTAATTGGGGTTTGGCTGTTTTTGCTAAAATCTGCTTTTAATTCACCTTGTACAGTGTTTGCTTTTATGTCAATTCCTGTAATTTTATGTTCTTTATTTCTCTTGATATTTGTAATTGATAAGAGCACTCCTTTTTTTTTGAATTTGGTGATGACCATTGCTAATTCGCTGTCTAAAATAGTATTGTTTAAGATGGAGTAGGTGGATAAGGAGTCTTTTTTATGTGTTACATCAATACTTTGTGCTTTCAATGACTGGTAAGAACAAGTGACAAAAAGTCCAATTAGTAAAAGAGTATGGTGAATTTTCATATCAAATTTTTATGATTTTCTGGGCAAATCTAGGTATTATAAGACATAAGATTTTGTTATATTGGAAACTTTAACAAAAAGTTAAAGTTTCTAGTATCGCTTGGTATGAAATGTAACCTTTAAGATTATATTTGCAGAAAAAGAACCATGAGTATTTTTTATATCATTGCGGGGTTGTTATTGCTTGTTGTTGGAGGAGAATTTTTGGTCCGTTCTTCTGTTGGACTCTCTTTTAAGTTAAAGCTTTCTAAAATCATTATAGGAATGACGGTTGTTTCTTTTGCGACTTCGGCTCCTGAGTTAATTGTTAGTCTAAACGCTGCGCTTGAAGGGCATCCTGATTTAGCGCTAAGTAATGTTATTGGTTCTAATATAGCTAATATTGCCTTAGTGTTAGGGGTTACTGCGTTAATTTTTCCACTGGCTATTGATAAGGATTTTTATAAAATGAATTGGCCAATGATGATGATACTCTCCATTGTGCTTTATTTGTTTTTATGGGATGATTTGATGCTGTCGCGAATAGAAGGGGGGATTTTATTTTTATCGCTTATCATTTTTGTTGTTGTTATGATTAAAATGTCGAGGGATAAAAACCTTGTAAGCGATGAAGTTGATGAGTCGCTTAGTGAGACGAGTAACTTTAAAATTATAGCTTGGTTAATTATTGGAGGCTTTGCTCTTTGGGGAGGTTCGGAGTTGCTAGTAAATGGCGCTGTGGATATTGCGGCAAAGCTAGGGGTCAGTGAGCGTGTTATTGGAGTTACGATGGTAGCGTTAGGAACCAGTGTCCCTGAACTTGCGGCTTCAGTAATCGCTGCCTTGCGCCAAGAAAAGGCAATTTCTTTAGGGAACTTAATTGGGTCAAATATTTTTAATATTGCGTCTGTCTTGGGGTTAACTGCAATTATTACGCCAATTAAAGTAGTAGATAGTAGGCTTTTAAGTAGTGATATTTTTTGGATGCTCGCCATTTCCTTAGTCTTGTTGCCTTTGGTGTTTTTTCCAAAGAAGTTGGTGATGACAAGGGTTAAAGGATTGGTTCTGTTGGGTGGATATATCGCTTTTATATATCTTTCATATAAACAATTGTCTTAAAAAAAAGCTCCGTTCGCGGAGCTTTGTGTTGTTAAGCGAGTTGTTGTTCTGTGCTGTTAAGGGTTTTGATAACGCTACCTGCAATTTTATACGGGTTGCCGTTGGAAGCAGGTCCTCTAACCAACCTTTCCATCCATTTTCAGCGGTGATGATTGGAATTTGAATAGACGCTCCGCGATCTGAAATGCCATAGCTGAAATCAGTGATAGCGGCTGTCTCATGTTTTTCTGTTGAACGTTCTTCGTTGAATTCTTCATAAACATCAATATGTTCTTCAGTTACGGGGCGGAAGGCTTTACAAATCTTTTTATATACTTCTTTAGAACCACTTGTTCTCAAGGTGGTGTTTGAGAAATTAGTGTGCATTCTAGAGCTATTCCAATTGCTTTTTACAGGTTTTGGAAAATAGTCGATATAATTTCCATACTTTTCGGTTAAACAGTTTAATAGATAGTGAGTATCCTATATTTCATCTCCAGCTTTTTTTGCTCCTTTAGCAAATAATTGAAATTCCCATTGTTCACTGGTTGCTTCTCGGTTGATGCCTTTAAAATTTAAGCCTGTTTCAATGCATAAGTCTGTGTGTTCTTCCATAAAATTTCGACCAAGGCTGTTTCTTTCGCCAACAGAGCAATAATACATGTCTTGTGGTCCAGGATATCCTCCTGCTGGAAAACCTAAAGGCAGTTGCGTAGTTGTATCCATGAAGAAATATTCTTGTTCAAATCCAAACTAAAAATCATTATTTTTGTCTTCAATTGAGGCTCTGGCATTCGATTTGTGTAGGGTTTCGTTTGCATTTAACACTTCATTCATCACTACATAGCCATTTTTTCTTGTAGGGTTAGGATATACCGTATTAGGTTTTAATAGGCAGTCAGAAAAGTCCCCTTTGGTCTGTTTTGTTGAAGAACCGTCAAAAGACTAGATGGGGCAGTCTGCTATGTTGCTGGTAAAGTTTTTTGCAACTTTTGTTTTGCTTCGTATGTTTTGGGTCGGCTCATAACCGTCTAGCCAAATGTATTCTAATTTAGATTTCATAATCTATTTTTAATAATTACAACATGACAGAATCAATCGTTTTAATTAAACCACATGAAAAAAAGGGGTATTTATTGCGTTAAATGAAAATTTATCAATTTAACCCCCATAAAATTTAGGGTGTACACCTGTGTGTTTAATATTTTTTGTAGGTTTGCCAAATAATTTTAAATAGATACCATGTCCAAAATTAGATTTACAGCTTTAAAAGAAACCTTAAATAGAGTTCCTGTTGAATTTCAGGAGACAGAAAGACGTTCTGCGTATTTTGGTGAAAATGTTTTTAATGAAGGAACCATGCGTCAGTTTTTAACCAAGGATGCGTTAAAAGGAGTGTTGAATGCTATACAACACGGAAAAAAAATTGATAGAAATATTGCGGATCAAGTATCTTCTGCAATGAAAGAGTGGGCTTTGTCTAAAGGTGTTACTCATTACACGCATTGGTTTCAGCCGTTAACCGGAGCAACTGCTGAAAAGCACGATGCCTTTTTTGAAACTATTGGAGATGGTTTGTCAATTGAAAAATTTGGAGGAGATCAATTAGTTCAACAGGAGCCTGATGCATCGAGTTTCCCAAATGGAGGTATTAGGAATACCTTTGAAGCACGTGGGTACACGGCATGGGATCCAACTTCTCCTGCGTTTATTTATGGTACAACGCTATGTATACCAACCGTGTTTGTGTCGTATACAGGAGAGGCTTTGGATAATAAAACCCCCTTATTACGTGCGTTGCAAGCGGTAGATACAGCTGCAACGGCAGTGTGTAAATATTTTGATAAAAATGTAAAGAAGGTTTCTGCATCATTAGGATGGGAGCAAGAGTATTTTTTAATTGATAATGCTTTGGCTGAAGCTAGACCTGATATTATTGCAACAGGTAGAACTTTGATTGGGCACTCTCCGGCGAAAGGGCAGCAGCTTGATGATCATTATTTTGGGTCTATACCAAGTAGGGTTTTGAATTTTATGAAAGATTTGGAACATGAATGTATGCTTTTGGGAATTCCGGTTAAAACTCGACATAATGAAGTGGCTCCAAATCAATTTGAATTAGCACCAATTTTTGAAGAGGCTAATCTTGCAGTGGATCATAATTCATTGCTGATGGATGTAATGTGGAAAGTAGCTCCGAGACACCATTTTAAAGTGATGTTGCATGAAAAGCCGTTTAAGGGTGTTAATGGCTCAGGAAAACATAATAACTGGTCGTTGTCAACTGATACGGGTGTTAATTTGTTATCGCCTGGGAAAACGCCAATGAGTAATTTACAATTTTTAACCTTCTTTGTAAATACCATCAAAGCGGTACATGATAATGAAGATTTGTTAAGGGCAGCAATTGCTTCAGCAAGTAATGATCATCGATTAGGTGCGAACGAAGCTCCGCCAGCCATAATTTCAGTGTTTATTGGAGAACAACTAACCAATGTATTGAATGAATTAAGAACAGTGACAAAGGGTAAGTTGTCTCCTGAAGAAAAAACAGATCTAAAATTAAATGTTGTTGGTAAAATTCCAGATGTGTTATTGGATAATACCGATAGGAATAGAACTTCTCCATTTGCCTTTACTGGAAATAAATTTGAGTTTAGAGCAGTTGGATCTACGGCGAATTGTGCCAATCCAATGACGGTGTTAAATACCATTGTTGCTAAACAGCTTAAGGATTTTAAGGTGGAGGTTGATGTGTTGATAAAAAGTAAAAACCTTAAAAAGGATGAGGCTATTTTTAATGTATTACGAGAATATATTAAATCGTCTAGATCAATTTTATTTGAAGGAAATGGTTATTCTGATGAGTGGATGAAGGAGGCTGAAAAGCGTGGTTTAAGCAATTATAGAACAACGCCAGAAGCACTTAAAGCGAAAGTTTCAAAAAAAGCCATAGATCTTTATCAAGAAATGGGAGTGATGAGTCAGGTAGAAGTTGAAAGTCGCTATGAAATTGAACTGGAAGAATACACCATGAAGATCCAAATTGAAGCTAGGGTCTTGGGTGACATGGCTAGAAATCATATTATTCCAACAGCCATAACTTATCAGAATAGATTATTGAAGAATGTAATTGGGCTTAAAGAAGTATATGGAGAGAGGTATAAAACACTGGCGGCAGAACAATTGCTTTTAATTGAAGAAATTTCAGGGCATATAACAGAAATTAATTCGAAAATTAATTTAATGGTAGAAGAGCGTAAGAAAGCCAATAAGCTCCAAGGGTATAAAGCGGCCGATGCTTATTGCAATAAAGTTAAACCATATTTTGATGAAATTAGATACCATTGTGACAAATTAGAAGTGCTCATTGATGATGAAATTTGGCCATTGGTAAAGTATCGTGAAATGTTATTTACACGTTAGGTGTGAATGCTTCATATCTTAACCCCTATTTTTATGTGAGTAGGGGTTTTTTTATGTCTGGTTGATTGAGCTTTATTAGAAAAATTAAGCCATTTGTGTTGTTTAGGTATTCGCATCTGTTTAGAAGAGTCGCGTTTAACTTGATGTTTAATTTGCGGGTGTGGTGAGAGATTAAAGAAGGGTGATTTTTGAAAATGTGCTTATGCTTGATTGGGAATAATTAAAGTCATTTCTGTATATTTACCCCCTAAATAAAGTATACATGGGATTTTTTAGTAAACCAAAATTTGGAGATGTTAAATCGTACCTTCAAAAAGGTGCAATAGTTTTAGATGTACGTACAGAAGCAGAATATGCAGCGGGGCATGTGGCGGGTTCAAAGCTGATTGTTTTGGATACTCTTCCTGAACGGATCGAGGAAATAAAAGCTTTGAACAAACCAATCATTACGTGTTGTAGAAGTGGGGCAAGAAGCGGAAGAGCAGAAGAGTTTTTAAAAGCCCATGGCATTGATGTTATCAATGGTGGTCCTTGGGAAAACGTAGATAAACATATGTAAGACAAGCTTCCATAAGAAGCTTGTCTTTGTTAGTTTAAAATAGAGAAATCAAGTAATTGATTAAATCTGTGGTAGTGACTATGCCTACGAGTTGATCATCATTTACTACAGGTAATGCGTGAAATTCTTTTTTAGCTAAGATTTCAGCAACTTCTTTGATAGGAGTGTCTTGGTTAATCGTAATAAGATTTTTTGCCATGACTTGCTCAATGGTAAACATATTATAGACTACGGTATCTACGTCGTGATCTTCGTCATCTGCAGCATCTGCATAACTTATTCTCAATAAATCAGTATAGCTTAACATTCCTATAATTTTATTTCCTGAAACTACCGGAATATGTCTGATTTTATGTTTTTTGAAAAGTTTCTCTGCAGTGACCAAATCATCCGTTTTATTAAGGGTGACGATTTTCTTCGTCATTATGGTTGAAATAGGAATTCTTTTTTTCATCTTAGTACAAATTAAATTGGTTGATAAAAGTCCGCAAATTATTTGCGGAAACCAATGATATTTATCAGTCTTGCATTTAAAACTGAATAAAGTTGTACTCGGCTTGAATTTGTTTTATTTTTTCTTCGGTTTTCTTTAAAAACTGGCGGTGTTCTACACTGTCAACTTGAAAAGGTCGATGCGCTAAATTTTGTTGAATTTCTTTGACTTTACGCATTGTTATGTAAGCGGATTCCTCAATCCATATGGCTTTAAAGGCTTCCCAAATATAGTTAATTGCTAAAGGGCTGGGGTGAATCATATCTTCTTTGTAAAATCGATAATCCCGTAATTCATCTAATACCAATTCGTAGCCAGCAAAATATCCGGCTTCCTTGTATTTATCAAGAAATGTATGAATGGCACAAAGTAAATGGGCCTTGCTGCGTTGATTTTCAATAAATCCATCTTTGAGATGTCTTACTGGACTCAAGGTGAAAATGAGTTGCGCATTTTTATTTACCGCGTAGATATGGTTTTTGATCTGTTCAAGGCTTTCGCTTATTTGATTGATGCTTAATAAGGTTTTCTTAAAGGAGCTTTGCTTTATTTTATGACAATTTGCAACGATTTTTTTGGATTCTTTGTGTTCGTAAACCCAAGCAGTACCTAGGGTTATAAAAATGTGTGTAGCTGTTTTTAAAGCTGATTTTGTTTCTAATAATCGGTTATTGGCAGTTGCTAAAATGGATTCTTTATCGGGATGACTTAATGAAGAATGCAATTCAAAATGATGCCACAAATTTCGGTCAAAAAAGAATTCGTGAGCTTGGTAAAAGTTTTCTTCTACTGAGCGCTGAATAAAGGTTTCAATAGCCTTAGGATGAAACAATATTCCCGTGGGATTTAGTGTGTTTTGAAACTTGTAATAAGATAATTTTTCTCCGATATTTACGGCGAAACAAGATCCAAGACATACTGTTTTAGATAAATAGGTTAGTCTGTTTTTTGCAGGATATCGTGGTATTTTTGTTTGTAATTCCACTATGGAATATAGGTTTTTGCAGCAGCTAAGGCTTCTTTTAATTTAGCAGGATTTTTACCGCCGGCAGTGGCAAAAAATGCTTGGCCACCACCGCCTCCTTCAATTAGTTTACCTAGTTCACGTACAATCTTTCCGGCATGGAGGGTGTCAGAAGTGATTTTTTTATCTAGATATACAGTGAGTTGCACTTTGTCATTATTGGTGGAGCCAGCTATAAAAAACAAATTGTCAATTTCACCACCCAATTGAAAAGCCAAATCTTTAATTGAATTTGCATCTAAATTAACTTCACTGGCTAAGAAATTAATTCCGTTTATTTCAGTTATCTTCGATTTAAGGTCTTCTTTAAGTCCAGCTGCTTTAGCTTTCAGTAATTCTTCAATTTCTTTTTTAAGTTTAGCATTTTCTGCTTGTAAATTTTCAATGGCAGTAAGTGGTTCCTTCGGGTTTTTTAAGGATGCCTTTATTGCGTTGTAATTTCGGTCTATTTCTACAAAATAATTGCTTACAGCTACATTGGTTATGGCTTCAATTCTACGAATTCCTGAGGCAACTGCACTTTCTGATTTAATTTTAAAATACCAAATATCACCTGTTTGCTTAACGTGGATGCCGCCGCATAATTCCATGGAGTTTCCAAAACGAATTGTACGCACGCTATCTCCGTATTTTTCTCCAAATAAGGCGATAGCTCCCTCGTTAATGGCTTTTTCCATTGGAATGGATCGCTGTTCCTCTAAAGGTAAATTCTCTTTAATTCTTGCATTGACAAATTCTTCAATTTCTTTTAATTCTTCAGGGGTTACTTTTGCATAATGTGAAAAATCAAAGCGAAGGTGTTGGGGACTCACCAAGGATCCTTTTTGTTCGACATGTGAACCTAAAATGGTTCGCAAAGCCTGATGTAGCAAATGTGTAGCCGTATGATTGCTAGCGCTGAGTGCACGTTGTTCTTTATTGATAACAGCTTTAAAAATCTCTTCAGGATGTGAGGGTAAATTTTTGGTAAAATGGACAATTAAGTTATTTTCTTTTTTAGTGTCTAAAACGTGAATTACTTCACCATTACTCATTTCCAAATAACCGGTGTCTCCAGTTTGTCCTCCGCCTTCTGGATAAAACGGAGTCATGTTAAAAACCAATTGATACATTTTGCCCTCTTTTTTGGTGGTTACTTGACGGTATCGCGTCAATTTCACATTGACTTCTTGCGAGTCGTAACCTACAAATTCTTCCACTTCATCTTCAAGGAGTATTATCCAGTCAGAGGTTTCTACAGCGGAGGCTGCACGAGATCGATCTTTTTGTTTTTTCATGGCTGCGTTAAATCCAGCTTCATCTACTGTAAGTCCTCGTTCATTTGCAATTAATTGGGTTAAATCAAAAGGAAATCCATAGGTGTCGTACAATTCAAAAGCTTTTGCTCCAGCAATCGTCTTTTCTGTATTTTCATCTATAATTTTATCTAATAATATGAGTCCCTGTTCTAAGGTTTTTAGGAAGGAATGCTCTTCCTCTTTAATGACATTTTTAATGAAAGATGCTTGCGCTTTAATTTCTGGAAAAACAGCACCCATTTGATTGCTAAGAATTGTTGTGATTTTATAAATAAAGGGTTCTTTTTGGTTTAGAAAAGTAAATCCATATCGAATGGCTCTTCGTAAAATTCTTCGTATGACATAGCCGGCTCCGGTATTGCTAGGAAGTTGTCCGTCAGCAATAGTGAAAACCACAGCTCGAACATGATCTACAATCACGCGAATGGCAATATCCATTTTATCTCCTTGAGCAGTGCCACTTTCATAGCGTACATTACAGATGGTTTCTACTTCCCTAATGAGCGGTTTAAACACGTCGGTATCGTAATTTGACTTTACCCCTTGTAAGGCCATGCATAGTCGTTCAAAGCCCATGCCCGTATCGATGTGTTTCGCACTGAGTTCTTCTAGGCTTCCATCTGCTTTTCTGTTGAATTGCATAAAAACTAAATTCCAAATTTCAACAACTAATGGATGGTCTTGGTTAACTAAGCTTTTTCCTGGAATTTTCGCTTTTTCCTCTTCCGATCGCAAATCTATGTGAATTTCTGAACAGGGTCCACAAGGCCCTTGTGAGCCCATCTCCCAAAAATTATCTTTTTTACTTCCGTTGATGATTCGATCTTCATCAATCCATTTTTTCCAAAAATTAAAGGCTTCATGGTCAAACGCTAACCCATCTTCTTTATCTCCTTCAAATACGCTGACATATAAATTTTGTTTGTCAATTCCATATACTTCAGTGAGTAATTCCCACGCCCAAGCAATGGCCTCCTCTTTAAAGTAATCACCAAAACTCCAATTTCCCAGCATTTCAAACATGGTGTGGTGGTAGGTATCTAGGCCAACCTCTTCCAAATCATTGTGTTTCCCAGATACACGAAGGCATTTTTGTGTGTCTGCAATTCTTGATTGCGTTATCTTTTTTTGACCTAAAAAATATTCTTTGAACGGGACCATTCCCGCATTTGTGAACATTAAGGTAGGGTCATTTTTTAATACCATCGGTGATGAAGGGACAATAGCGTGCCCTTTACTTTTAAAAAAATCTAAAAATTGTTGACGTATTTTCTGAGATGTCATAGGAGTTATTTATTAGCAAAAAGACAAGGGAGTTTTTGTAGTTGCAAAACATTTTGTAAATTTGTTTGTTTTGCAAAAATTAAACTAAAAAACGCTTGTTTACTGCAAAAATACTATAATTTATATTATGGCGAAAGTAAAATATTATTACGATTCTGACACCCTTTCCTATCGCAAAATAGAATTGAGAAAAAGGGATAAGTTTAAGCGAATTGCAGGATTTCTTTTTACCGCCATTATATTCGGGTTAATTTTTACGTTTATTTCGAATCAATTTTTTGATTCGCCTAAAGAAAAAGCGCAGAAGAGAGAAATTGAGAACATGAAACTGCGTTACGAGTTGTTGTCTAAAAAAATGAAACAAGCGCAAGAAGTATTAGCGGGTATTCAAGAACGAGACAACAATATTTATCGAATGTATTTTGAGACTAATCCAATTCCCAATGAACAGCGAATGGCTGGTTTCGGTGGGGTTAATAGGTATAAGTCACTTGAGAATTTTGAAAATTCTGAAATGATTATTGATGTTACAAGGAACATGGACATTTTATCTAAACAGTTGTATATTCAATCCAAATCACTTGATGAGATTATTGAATTAGCAGAAGATAAAGAGGAGTTGTTGGCCTCAATGCCTGCAATTCAACCGGTTCGTAAAGAGGATTTGACGCGGATGGCATCTGGATTTGGGTGGCGTTCAGACCCGTTTACTAAAGCGCGAAAAATGCATAAAGGAATGGATTTTTCAGCACCTATAGGTACGCCGGTATATGCTACAGGGAACGGAAAGGTAGTAAGAGCAGATAATCATGCCTCTGGATATGGTAATCATGTAAGAATTGATCATGGATTTGGATATTTGACACTTTATGCACATTTGTCAAAGTTTAATGTAAAACGTGGACAAAAAGTAAAAAGAGGAGATTTGATAGGTTTTGTTGGGAATACTGGAAGGTCACAAGGACCTCATTTACATTATGAAGTGCATAAAAATGGCGTGGCAATAAATCCGATTAATTTTTACTATGGTAATTTAACGCCAGAAGAGTTTGAACAAATGTTAATAATGGCTTCGCAAGAAGGACAATCTTTTGACTAATGTATATAAATTTACCAGATAAACGCTATTATAAAATAGGTGAAGTTGCAAAGGCCTTTGATGTGAATACATCATTGATTCGTTTTTGGGATAAAGAATTTGATATTCTTAAACCTAAGAAAAACGGAAAGGGAAATCGGATGTTTACACCTGAAGATGTGAAAAATTTACAAATGATTTATCATTTGGTAAAGGAAAGAGGTTTTACGCTAGAAGGAGCAAAGAAAAAAATGAAATCTAATCCAGAGGGAATTAAAGACAATCATGAAATTATTGCTAGATTAGAGCGAATTAAAAATGAATTATTGCAAATCAAAAATCAATTATAACAACTAAATTTACGAATTATGAAAAAGTGGCTCATACCAATTCTAATTATTGCAGTTTTAGTGATTTATGGAATTAAATCCTACAACGGGATGATTACCCAGCGAAATGCTGCAGAAAAACAATGGGCAAATGTAGAGAGCGCTTATCAACGAAGAGCGGATTTAGTTCCTAATTTGGTTTCAACTGTGAAAGGGTATGCTGCTCATGAAAAGGAAACATTAGAAGGAGTGGTTAACGCAAGGGCCAAGGCGACATCGACAACCATTGATGTAGCTAATGCTACCCCTGAACAACTCGCACAGTTTCAACAAGCACAACAAGGATTAACCAGTGCTTTATCAAGATTATTGGTAACGGTTGAAAAGTACCCAGACCTTAAGGCTAATCAAAGTTTTTTAGATTTACAAAGCCAACTTGAAGGAACAGAAAATAGAATCAATACAGAGCGGAATCGTTTTAATGAAGTGGCAACGACTTATAGAAATGCGATTCAAAAATTTCCGAATAATATCTTTGCAGGGATGTTCGGATTTGATGCGATGCCACTGTTTTCATCTGCAGAAGGTAGTGATGTAGCACCCAACGTACAGTTTTAAGTTAAGGATAGATGTCAAAAGTTGAGGAATTTTTAACCGAGAAGGAAGAAAGAGATATCGTAGAAGCCATCTGCGCCGCCGAGTTAAATACCTCTGGAGAAATTAGAGTACATATCGAAAAACACACAGAGAAAAGTGTTATGGATCGGGCGAAGGAGGTTTTTTACATGTTGAATATGGATAAAACCAAAGCGCAGAATGGCGTGCTATTTTACGTAGGAGTAGAGGATAAAAAGTTTGCTATCATAGGCGATAAGGGAATTGACGCCATGGTGGAAGATGATTTTTGGGAAAGCATCCGCGATACAATTAGCACTGCCTTTAAAAAGAAAGATTTTGCTGGTGGGTTAATTCAAGGTATTATCAATACCGGGTTAAAACTCAAACAATATTTTCCTTTTCAAGATGATGATGTAGATGAACTACCCAATACTATTTCAAAAGGTTAATGTTTAAAATTTAAAAAATTTAATGTCAAAATTTTATACCCTAACCGTTTCAGCGATTTCAGAAGAAACTAAAAATGCTGTAGCGGTCACGTTTACTATACCTCAAGAATACAAATCAATTTTCGCTTTTAATCCTGGTCAGTACATAACTATATCAAAAGTTATTAATGGCAATGAAATACGTAGAGCGTATTCGATCTGTGCACCTATGGACAGTGATTCGCTTAAAATTGGGATTAAAAAAGTGAATGGTGGGGTATTTTCGGTTTATGCAACATCGCAACTTAAGGTTGGAGATCAGTTACAAGTCAGTGCCCCAGAAGGGAGGTTTGTTTTAAAACCGGATTCTCAACAGGCGCGAAATTATCTTGCTTTTGCAGCAGGAAGTGGTATTACCCCGGTATTATCGATGATATCATCCGTTTTAGCCATTGAACCCAACAGTAAATTTGTATTGGTATATGGTAATAAATCACCCGAAGAAATGATGTTCGCATCTGACCTTAAGTCTTTAGAATCGACTTATCCTGATCGATTTTTTATGGAGCGAGTATATAGTCAGGCAAATGTTGAAGGAGCTTTGTTTGGGCGAATAGATACCAGTACATTAAGTTTTATTGTTAGAAATAAATACAAAGATTTTAGTTTTCATTCGGTATATCTGTGTGGTCCAGAGGCAATGATTTCCACAATTAAATCGGGGCTAATTGGAAGTGGATTTAATGAAAAAAACATTCTCTTTGAATTATTTTCAACACCGCTTGAAGAATCGCATGTTGAAGAAAGTCTTGAAGGTAAAGCAGAGATCACCATTTTATTGGATGACGAAACAACTACCTTTGTGATGGATAAATCAAAGACGATTCTTGAACAGGCTTTATTGAGAGGGTTGGATGCTCCGTATTCATGTCAAGGAGGTATTTGCAGTACTTGTTTAGCACAAATTACAGAAGGAAAGGCAATGATGGAAAAGAATTCAATTCTGACCGATGAAGAAGTAGCCGAAGGGTTAATATTAACCTGTCAGGCGCATCCTATTACCAACACGATTAGCATTGATTACGATGAAGTATAGCTTATGACAGATATTCTCAATGCCATACCCGTTGGAATTGTTCTTTCATTTATGATTGGGCCAGTATTTTTTGTACTGTTAGAAACGAGTGCTACTAAGGGGTTTAGAGCGGCTGTGATTTTTGATTTGGGTGTTATTGTTGCAGATGTATTGTTTGTTTACTTCGCTTATTTTGGAAGTAAAAGTTTATTGGAGAAAATAAAAGACGATCCGCGTTTATTTGTGTTGGGTGGAGTGATATTATTTGTCTATGGCCTGTTGACGTATTACAAACGACGAAAACCAATAATTACCGATGACGATTTAGTTGTAGTTGAAAAAAATAATTATCTCGGACTTTTTTTAAAAGGGTTTTTATTAAACTTCATCAATGTTGGTGTCCTCGTATTTTGGCTTGGTATGGTGGTTGTTATTGGTCCAAATTTAGAAATGAATAATCATCGGATTTTCACCTATTTTACGGCTATTATCTTAGCCTATTTTTTGACAGATTTAATTAAAATTCTTTTAGCAAAACAATTAAAAAATAAACTAACTCCCGAAGTTATTCGAAAAATTAAACGAGGAATGGGCGTTGTCTTAATGATATTTGGAATCGTCTTAGCGTCTAAAGGGTTTTGGCCTCAGTCAACCATGGATCGCATAGATCATGTAATTGACCAAAAAGCGGATGAGTAACCTCACCAAAGACTTAATTCACTATTTTAATGTGATTATATTTATCGTCCAGTGCTACCAAAACCACCTTTTCCCCGATCGGTCGTATCTAAAACACGAACAGATTCCCATGCTGCTCGTTCATGTTTTGCGATGACTAATTGAGCTATTCGCTCCCCATCATTTATAATAAATGGTTCTTGAGATAGGTTAATTAAAATAACACCAATTTCACCTCTATAATCGGCATCTATCGTACCTGGAGCATTTAGAACGGTAATGCCAAATTTAGCCGCTAAACCGCTTCTAGGTCTTACTTGTGCTTCATATCCTTGGGGTAAAGCGATAAATAAACCCGTTTTAATAATCGTTCTTTCCATAGGGGCAAGTTTAATCGCTTGGTCGAGATTAGCTCGTAAGTCCATGCCAGCAGCTCCTTCAGTTTCATAGTGGGGCAATGGATGTTTTGAGGTATTAACTATTTGAATCGTCATTGTGATAGTATTGAATTAATTTCTTGTCGTTCACTTATGTATATGTATAGAATAAACAAGGCAATAAAACTAGTGGATATCCAATAGTTTTCTTTAAAAAAGTAAAATGAAATAAATGATAATGCTGTAGAGATTCCTAAATACAATAGAACCTTGTCCATTCTATATGGTACTTTGTAATATTTTTTTCCGTAATAATATGAGATCAACGTCATTGCAGCATAGGCTGATAAGGTTGCCCAAGCAGATGCCATAAAGCCAATTTTTGGAATAAAAGCTAAATTTAATACAATCGTAAGTAAGGCTCCGAAAACAGAGAAATACATGCCGTATTTAGTTCGGTCCGTAAGTTTGTACCAAACAGAAAGGTTGTTGTATATGCCTAAGAATAAATTGGCTAATAAAATAATAGGGACGATTCCTAGCGCGGCGTAATATTCCGGTTGACCCAATAATATTTTAGCAAACAGATTGATGTAGACAACTACAATAAGCATAAATAGGGCTCCAATGATGGTGAACCAGGTTAAAATTCTAGCATAGGTTTGTTTAGCGTTTACCTTGTCGGCATGGTTGAAAAAGAACGGTTCTGCCCCTAAACGGAATGCCATAACGTATAAAACCATAAAAACACCGAGTTTATAACAGGCTGCATAAATCCCCATTTGATCTTTTCCAATGTAATCCACAAGAAGAAGTTTGTCTAAGTTTTCATTGGTAACATAGGCTAAACTCCCAATCATAATAGGTATTCCATAGCGCAATAGCTTCACGAAAATTTGTCTGTCAAAATCGTATTTCACCTGTAACATAGATGGGAGTAATAGCAGAAAAGTGATAGCGCTAGCGAGAAGGTTGGCTATGAAAATAAAGACAACCGTTGGCGTATTGTCATAAAATGTACGTAGAAAACTAGGTATGTTAATATTGTTTTTTATGGCATAAGGAATAAACCATAAAAAAAGTACATTAAAGAAGGCGTAGATTAAAATATTCACCAATTTGTAAAAGGTAAATTTAAGTGGTCTATTCGTTACACGAAGATAGGCATACGGAATTACAACCAAAAGATCTAAGGCAGTAACCCAAGTAAGAATTTTTAAATGCTCCGGATTGTCAAAGCCTAAGACCTGCGAGAAAAATGTATTATAACCGAGTAGTATTCCTAAAAACAGTAAGGTAGAAGTAACCAATACGGTGAAGGAGGTTGAAATAACTTTACCTTTTTCTTTTTCTTTAGAGAAAAATCTAAAAAAAGCGGTTTCCATTCCAAAGGTTAAAAAAGCTATAAAATAAGCTGCAAAAACAAAATACCAGGTGTTTTCTGCAAACTTATCAGTTTCAAGAGATTTGGTGTGTAATTTTGTTAATAGAATATTAATTGCACGAGGTAATACGGCGGCGATGCCGTAAATTACCGTATCCTTAAAAAAACGCTGTAAGGTGCTCAAATGTTTGTATGCTTTTCTGTTTGTAGGCCTAAGCGAATGTACTTAAGATAATTGAATCCAAAAAATGTTTTTAGTGCTAAGCGAAGCGTAATTTAGATATAATTAGGCTATTCGATTCTGATTCCCTGAGTTGTAAATGACAAGCCTTGTTGGCCAGACGTAGATATCATTACACCTTCAAAATAGGGAGGATGTATAGCTGGTTTTGTTTTCCAATCAAAGATAAAATTGGCCCCAGTTCCACCCACTTTGTCAATTTCGTCTATGACAATTTCTACCGTTTCCATTGGTGCTAAATATATGGTTTGATCAAAATAAGTGCGAATAGGTTTTCCGTGTGTATTATAGTAAACGGCTTTAGAAATATAAACCGTATCAGATCGACTGATATTTCGCATGCTAATGGTAGCTGTTAAATCGTGCTTTCTATGTTCTGTAAAACTGTATATTTGAGAGTAAATCGATAGGTAGGTGCTTCCAGATACAAGGGAGTCATTAGCATTCGGGGTAGCTATTCTTTTGTCCCAATTAACCTTATCAGTAGAGCTGAAGTCTTCTTTCGGTTCACAAGCTAAAAAGAACATACCGAGGAGGAGTAAAGGGATATAATGGTTTTTCATAACATCAATCTAAGGTTACTAGTTAATTTATTTATCTGAATAGCATTCGTTAACGAAAATCAAGGCTGTTTGACGGGGATTTTTAACAAGCTTGTTTGAAACAAATTAAATATGCGTGTGTATTCATCTGTCCAGCTGCTCGCTTCTACAAAGCCATGGCGTTCTACGGGATAAATGGCCATTTCCCAATGGTGTTTTCCTAATTCAATAAGGCGTTGTGATAACCGGACCATATCTTGGAAATGCACATTATCGTCAACCATACCGTGTAAAATTAATAAATTTCCTTTTAACCCATCTGCAAAATATATAGGTGAACTTCTTCTGTAAGCTAAACTATCCGTAATAGGTGTATTAAGAATACGTGCTGTGTATCCATGATTGTATGCTGCCCAATCGCCAACAGATCGAATGGCCGCTCCTGCTTTAAAGGTGTCTGATTCTTTGAACATTGCCATTAGGGTAATAAAACCACCGTAAGACCCTCCGTAAATACCTACCTTTTCTTTGTCTATTCCGTATTTTTCAATGAGCATTTTTACACCATCTACCTGATCTGTCAAATCTTTACCGCCCATGTGTCTATAAATGCCAGTTCGCCAATCTCTGCCATACCCAGCACTACCTCGATAATCGATATCTAAGACGGTATATCCGTTATCTACAAGTAAATTGTGAAACATATATTCTCTAAAATAGGAGCTCCACCAAGCATGTGCATTTTGTAAATATCCAGCTCCGTGGACAAAAACAATGGCAGCATTATTCTTAATGGAAGATTTAGGTTCGTATAATCGCGCATAAACATTAGCTCCGTCTCTTGCGGTAAATGTGATAATTTCGGGATCTTTCCAAGTATAAGCATTAAAATCTGCCGTTGTTGAGTGTGTTATTTGTTTTGCTTTTGTTGCATTTTTATAAAAGAGAGGATTTTTTTTAATATAAAGTTCCGTTGGCTTGTTTGCATAAGAATACAATATGGCCATATATTTTTCATCAGGAGAAAGTTGAACTTCATGATTCCCTATGGTATTTGTCAACGGTTTTAATTCTCCCCCTTTTAGAGGCATACTGTAAAATTGGCGATCTCCTGGATGGTTTTTGTTTGCATTGAAATACCATCGGGATTGATCTTTAGAGATAAAAGGGTTGTAAATTTCAAATTTCCCTTGGGTTAATGCACGTACTTTTTTTGTTTGAAGGTTAAGTGTGTATAAATGTGCGTAACCCGTTTTCTCGGACATAAACCAAATAGTTTTATCGTCTGGCATCCAACCGATCTTTTCTCGTCCAATTGCAGGGCCCGCTATCCATGCCTCATCGTGTTGACGGTTTAAATTGGTAATTGTTCCGTCTGCAGCATTCAATGAAACAATCCAGCGATCTTTATAATCGTTACTCTGAATGTCTAAGATAGCCATTGATCCAGTTGAATTCCAAAAAGGGCCATGAATACTGCCAATTCTATTTTCGTTTTTATATGGCTTGTCTGGATAATCTTTGGTATAGGTTGGAATATAATCGAGTCCTTCTAAATTATCAAAGTTTACAGGATAGACCTTTTTATGGTCAATGTCATAGATATACATGTGGTATTCGGGAGGCGTATCTCCTACTTTAGAGCGCGTATGTTGGTTTTCAGTATACCCTGATTCTGTAACGTAATGAGGAACAATGGTACCTTTATGTTCTACCCTTTTCACCGTTAAATAGGTTACGTACTTTCCATTGGGGCTTAATTTTGCCCCTACTACATTTTGACCTTTGGTATCTATCTCAAATCGCTTAAATTGATCATAACGCTTATTGAGTTTTGAACGCATATCCTCTTTTTCTTTACGCTCTCTCAAAACATCAAATAGAGCGAGTTGATCGTCACGAAGCCATTGATCACGTTCGTTTAATTGAGCGGTTTTTTCAGTCTTTTTTTCAACGAAATTGGTGATTTGGGTTAATGCTCCAGTGCTTATTGTCCAGGTGTAAATATTTTTTCCTTTGTTGAAAGCTATTTTCGTATCTCGTTCAACAAATTGAAGATTTCCTTCATTTTCATCAGTGTTGGTGACTCGAATGGTGGAGTTCTTTTTTAAATCGACTAAATAAATGTCTCCTTCTTTGCTATAAGCTTTGTACGTTTTATTCTTGCTGTAAATGGCATTTCTCGGAGGGAGGTTGTAGCTGGTTTCAAAGTCTACTTTTTTTATGGACCCATCTTTTAATTGATACACGTATAAAGAATCGCTATATGCTTTCTCGGGATTCCAATTGAAATAGATCTTTTTACCATCTAATGACCAAAAGACATTCGAGGGTAGGTGTCCCACAAAATCGTCTCCTTGCATTATTTGCTTAATACTTAACGAGGAAGCATTATTTTCTTGCGCTGAAATTTTAGCACATCCAAAGGCAATTAGGACAAAGGTGAAAACGCTAAATGATTTAAATCGAAAGCTCATAATGATGTGTTTTTTAACTATTTATTTGATAGGCGATAATGACGGTTAATTTTTGCTACTTTTCCATCATCGTTTTAAACGATAGATTTCCATAACATTTTCCATTACTTTTTTAAAGTCAATTTCAAGATCGATTAGTTTGCCCGTATGAATGTCAAATACCCATCCGTGGACCGTAATATTTCTATCAATAAAGGCCTGTTGTACTTCGGCGGTTTTAATAACATTGATGCACTGTTCTTGAACATTGAGTTCTACTAATCGCTTGTATTTTGCATCTTGGTTCGTAATTGCATTGAGTTCTTCTTTGTGAATTCTGTAAACATCTCTAATGTTTCTTAACCACGGATTTAAAATACCTAAATCGGCCGATTCCATGGCAGCTTTAACCCCACCACAATAGTAATGCCCACAAACAACAATATTGTTAACTTTTAAATGAACTACGGCATAATCAATTACTGACATGGCACTTAGGTCTGTATTAGGAACCATGTTGGCAATATTTCTGTGGACAAAAACATCTCCAGGTGAAACACCCATTAGTTCTTCAGCTGAGACCCTACTGTCTGAACACCCAATATAAAGTATGTCTGGATTTTGCCCTTTTGATAAAGTTTTAAAATAATTGGAATCTAGCTGTAGTTTTTCATTTACCCAGTCGATATTATTTTTAAATATTTGTTTGATGTCCATAAGCGAATTTAGCTTTTATCGTTTGTAGTATAGGCTACGAAATATGGTATTTAATTCTTCGGATGAAAAGCTGAAAACAAACTACTTCATACAAAGATATAAGGAATTTTGAGATGGAAAATTCGACCATAGATTATTTTTAAATTTGATGAAGTAAAATAAAAGTTGTAAAAAAAAATCGGCATATCCGAATGGATTGCCGATTTTTAAGAAATCAAATAATAACATCTTATGCTTCTATAGGTACAATAGAAACGTATGACTTATTATCTCTTTTTTTAGTAAATTTCACAATACCATCTACTTTAGCATGTAAGGTATGGTCTTTTCCCATATATACATTTTCACCTGGATTGTGTTTAGTTCCTCTTTGACGAACGATAATGTTACCGGCAATTGCACCTTGACCACCAAAAATCTTTACACCTAAGCGTTTCGATTCTGATTCTCTACCGTTCTTAGAACTACCTACACCTTTTTTATGTGCCATGATCTATAGTTTTAAACCTGTCTGCGACAGGCGTGATTGTTATTATATTTAAAAATTTAAGGAATTATTTTTCAATACCTCCTTTAGTTTCGTCTTGCCATTTTTTTAATTCATCCCATTTACCTTCCGCAGCCATTTTGGCTTGTTTTGGCCATGAATCAGGATTTTTAGAAGCATATCTAGAACCTGCTGCTGCTAAAATTTCTCTTAACTTATCAGTCGATGTGTTGGCTAAATCAGCAAATGTTACAATGCCTGCTTCGTTAAATATTTCAGCAATTTTTGGTCCAATACCTTCCACTTTTTTTAGGTCATCTGCCTTTTCTGTATTTTTGGCAGCTGGTTTAGCCGTAGCCTTTGGAGCTTCTTTTTTCGGTTTTGCTTTAGCAGCTTCCTTTTTAGGCTCAGCTTTCTTAGCACCACTTGTGATAATACTATCTATCTGAATTTCAGTTAGCGCTTGGCGATGTCCGTTTTTTACTTTATAACCTTTTCTTCTTTTTTTCTTGAAAACGATTACTTTATCACCTTTTAGGTGTTTTAAAATTTTAGCAGTCACTGCTGCTCCTTCTATAGCTGGGGCGCCAATAGTTACTTTGCCATCATCTAATAAAAGAACGTTGTCAAAAGTTACTTTTGACCCTTCTTCACTAGCTAAACGATGTACAAAGACCTTTTGATCTTTCGCTACTTTAAACTGCTGCCCTGCTATCTCTACAATTGCGTACATAAGTTGTTATTTTTCGCTTGATTAAAAATGAGTGCAAATATACTTCTATTTTGTTAATAATCAAGCCTTTTTTTTATTCGATTTCTATAAAACATGCCTTGTATTATGTAGCCTCCTAAATGACACTGGTAAAATGAATCTATTTTTGACGCAATGACTTTGTTGTATACGGCAATAATTGAATGTTATAATTTATGATTGATGAGCATTCTGACGGTTAATAGGTTGTGAAAAGTCAGTTTAAACACTGAGTGAAAGTCTAATTATTACGTGCTAAATAGCTTATTTAGTAATTTTAAAATAAACGTATCTGTTATTTCTTATGAGCTGATGTTTTTAGCAAAATTGCTATGGATATCTAAGGTGAAGTTTGTGATTTTATTTATTGAGGTCTTTTTATTAAATCGAGATTTATCTTTAATTCTTTTAACACTTTAATTCTCTGTATAAAAAATATACGATGAGGGTGTAAAACAATCAAGCAACAAGTCACTCAATGACAATATATTAGGTGTTTTAAGGTGGAGATTGACGGAATTTTGACCAAAAAATGAGCTGGAATTCGAATTTAATTAAAATTATTGGTAGTAAATAGGGTGAAAAAGATGGTGATTTTTCGTGATTATTAGTGGGTTTTAAGTGAAGAATATAACAGATAAAAAATTGATAAACAAGAGGTTAGTGGTTGTCAGGGTTGATTTTGTTTTGGTGGATATAGGGAGTGATTGTCACGAAATGATCGAATCGTAATAGCTTGTAAAAAAGCTTGTTTGTGTGGAATATTATCAGTTATTTTGCGTTTCGTAAACGTATTAAAAACTAAATTTTCAAACACATGAAATTATTAAAAGGATTTTTAGCTATTGCTTTAGTTAGCGTAGTGGCTGTTTCTTGTAAAGAAGCAAGCGAAAAAGTTGATCAGGCGCAGGAAAAAACCGAAGAGGTTGTAAATGATGTCAAAGAAACTGCAAATGAAGTAAAAGAGGAAATTAAAGAAGGTGTTGATTCTTTAAAAGCTAAAGCAAATGAAGCTAGTGAAGAAGTAGCAGAAAAAGTTAAAGAAGTAAAAGAAGCTGCAGGGCAATAATTTACTTAATTTAAAAAATGAAAAGGTTCCAATTTTGGAGCCTTTTTTTGTGGCTTTATTTTATCTTTGTTGTAAATTTTTGCCCCGTGAAACTACCTTTTACTACCCTCGTTAAAATTTGTATATTTTCAGTTTATTTAATTATCCTAGCGGGCGCTACCGTTCGGATGACTGGTTCGGGAATGGGTTGTCCAGATTGGCCCAAATGCTTTGGTCACCTAATTCCGCCGACTTCCGAAGAGCAGATAACATGGAAACCCAATACCGATTTTAAAAAAGGATATATCATAATTCATGAAGATCAGTTATGGGTGTCGCAAAAAGCGATTCACACTGAAGGAGCGTTTAATCGTGCAAATTGGGAGGTTTATACCAAGCATGATTATGCTAGTTTTAATGCCACCCATACCTGGGTTGAATATATTAATCGGTTGACTTCGGCTGTAGCTGGAGTGTTTTTTTTATGGTTGATTATCCGTTCCTTCGCTTATCGGAAAAGTAATAAATGGATTCCAATTTTATCATTCTTGGCATTGGGAATGATGTTGTTTGAAGCTTGGTTAGGAAAAACCGTGGTAGATTCAAATTTATCGGTGACTAAAATTAGTGTTCATATGCTAGTAGCTTTAGCAATTGTAGCTGTTTTGTTGATTATTTTAAAACTGCTTCGCACTTCGAAGGTTCAAAGGCCCTACAATGCATTAATGAAATGGATGGTTTTTGTAGCGCTTTTAACAACGATTGTACAAGTTTTATTGGGAATTGAAATTCGTCAATATGTAGATATAGCTCTTAAGGAAGTAGGTTTGATGAATAAGCATCATCTCAATTTATCTGAGCAGACCTATTTTTTGGTACATCGAAGTTTTTCAATCTTTGTGGTGCTTATTAATTTACTGCTTGTGTTTAAAAACCGAAAATTGAACCTTGGGTATCGGTTGCCAAATTGGATTATGATTTTTTTAGGTATTGAAATTTTGACTGGAATTATTATGTATTATGCCGATTTTCCATTTGGAACTCAGGCGACACATTTGTTGTTTGCAACATTTTTGTTCGGATTGCAGTTTTATTTATTGCTACAAACAAGTGCTAAGCAGCATTTGTCATTGAGAAGCTAAAACTGGTCCTTTTTCCACTGTAAACTTTCCATCATGTGAATTACATCTTTTTCAATGTATTTTATTGCTGGAAGTATGGAGTCGAAATTTGGTCTTACTGCAAAGTATACGGCGCCAGTAATAAAATGATCAGTGCTGTCAGTGAGATGAAATTGTAAAGGGGAAGCTGCGTTGCCTGTAACCTCTGATAGTGCGCCAAATTTACGGTCGGTTGTATTTACAAAGGGCTGTGTACTTATTCCATCTGCTTTGATTGCGTGATTGTAGGTTAGTTTTTCGGCTTCCATTAAAAGTTCGTTTAAGTTGTTTTCAACAGGTCTGTATGTCAAGTTAATGGTCGCTTTTAGTTTTGGGTATTTAATGTTCATCCAGCAGTTTTTAAGTGAATTTGCTGTGGCTTCTGAAGAAACTTCAAAGCTATATGGACAATTGGCGGTGGTTGGTTGGTACGTTGCTTCTTGATAGGATAAGCGTAAAAACGCTTTGGGCTTTGGGATAGGATCCTCTTCACAAGACCAAAATATGGGAATAACAAATGCACATAGTATTAATTGTAAGGTGACTTTATTCATGGGGTAATGTAACTTTGATACGTTTAATTCTTTTTTTATCAATGTGTTCAATTTTAAAGATAAAGTTGGCGAAATTTATTTGTTCATTTTTTTTGGGGAATTTTTCATTTATCTCGAGGATAAATCCCGCTAGTGTTTCAGCTTCTCCTTTCATATCCTCAAATTGACTCTCATCAATTTTGACAATTTTATAAAAATCTTTTAAAGAAATTTTGCCTTCAAATACGAAATTGAATTCATCGAGTTTGGAGTAGCTTAAATCCTCATCATCAAATTCATCGCTAATGTCGCCTACTATTTCTTCGATGACGTCTTCTAGTGTAACAATACCTGAAGTTCCGCCGTATTCATCAACAACAATGGCTAAATGATTTTTTAATTCTTGGAACTCTTTGAGGAGGTCATCCAATTTTTTGTTTTCAGGAACAAAAAGGGGCTGTCTCAATAAAGTATTCCATTTGAAAGTTTTCTTATGTAAATGTGGAAGGATGTCTTTTGTGTATAGTATTCCTTTAATATCGTCTATATTTTCATGATAAACAGGTATTCTGGAGTGACCTCTTTTAATTATTTTAGCAACGACATCCTGAAAATTTTCATCCTCTGATAGTGCGAAGACGTCCATTCTTGGACACATAACTTGGACGGTTTCGGTATTGCCAAAAGTGACAATCCCTTGAAGAATTTTTTGTTCTTCTTTGGTAGTAGATTCAGAAGATGTTAGTTCGAGAGCCTGAGATAAAGTTTCGACTGAAAAATCTGAATTTTTCTTACCTAATCGCCTTTCAATAACAGTTGTCATTTGTAATAGAGGCATGCTTAAAAAGCTTAATAAGCTATTTAGTATTTTTATCGGGACTACCATGAACGAGGCAAATTTCAATGCGTTTCGGTTGGCGTATACTTTGGGAATTACTTCTCCAAATAACAGAATTAAAAAAGTAACTAAGACAACTTCTAAAGTAAACCGTAGAATGGTATTCTCAATACCGCTAAAAAAGAATTCTCCTAAATAAGCAAAGAGTAATACAATTAAGATATTGATAAAGTTATTGGTAATTAAAATGGTAGCTAATAATTTTTTAGGTCGTTCTAACTGCTGCCTGACTATGGCTATTTTTGAGGATTCATTTTCGTTCAAGTCAGTTTTAGTTAAGGAAAAAAATGCAATTTCAGATCCAGATATCAAAGCGGAGATAAATAATAGAAAGACGAGGGCAACACAACCGATAATTACCGGAAGTTGCGTAGAAGTGAAAAGAAATATACTACAGGGCTCGGGGTCCAATTTTTTTAGGTTTAATTCAACTTAAAATGGAAGATCATCAATTGTATTTTGTTGATTTTGATCGTCAATTTCTAATGAAGATGGATTGGTTTTAGTTTGATTTGTTGGTCCTCCTAATTCTTTTTTTGTCGATAAGAAAGTCATTTCAGCGGCATGAATTTCTGTGGAGTATTTTTTATTTCCACTTTGATCTTCCCATTGACGTGTTTTAATGCGTCCCTCAATAAACACTTTATCCCCTTTGCTCAAGTATTTTTCACATATCTCAGCAAGTTTATTTCTAACAACAATATTGTGCCATTCAGTGGTTGTTATTCGTTCATTCGTTTGTCTATTTGTGTAGGATTCATTTGTGGCAATAGGGAATCTTCCAATGGCATTTCCACCTTCAAAATAGTGCATCTTTACTTCGTCTCCTAAATGTCCTATCAACATAACTTTATTTAAAGTACCTGCCATTTTTAATTTATTTTAATTACCAAAGATAATGAAAAAATTAAGCTTGTAATTTATATTTTTCGATAAAATTATGAATCAAAATCGGTACGGGAAAGTTGTAGAATGATTTCCATTTTATTCCATTTTCTAAGGGTAAATTGACCGTGATAATCCAAAATTTCGCAAAAATTGTTTGATGGCTTAATTGGTGTTTGATAGGGGTGTTATTAAAAAGTTCAATATCAATTGGATTTTCTCCCAACAGTTCTTTTAAATATGTTGATTGAATGATGGTTGAATGGTTGGCGTGATGGGGTGTTTCCATTAATGGAAATTCATAGAGTCCTTGCCATATATCTTTATTGGTGCGTTGTTGGAAGAGTAGTTGTTCTTCTTGATTTTGAATGATTAAATAATTAAAGTAACGACGTTTTACTTTGGTTTTTATCTCTTTTACAGGGAGTAAATGAATGCTGTTTTCTTGCGAAGCGGCACAGCTTGTATGTAAAGGGCATACTGTGCATAGGGGTTGGGCTGGTTTGCACAGGGTTGCGCCAAACTCCATAATGGCTTGATTGAATGTTGCAGGATTGTCAGGGTCTATTAAGGATTGCGCTAATGCCTTAAAATCTTTGATGCCTTTTGCGCTATTGGTGGGTGTGTAAATTCCAAAGTACCTAGCCAATACTCTATATACATTGCCATCTACCACTGCAGTGGCCTCATTAAAGCAAATGGAAGCAATGGCTGAAGCAGTATAATCACCTATTCCTTTAAGTTTTATTAAGTCAGCATAGTTGTCAGGGAACTTTCCGTGTAGTTCGTTTGTGATAAATTGAGCAGTGAAATGCATATTTCGTGCCCTGGAGTAATAGCCCAGTCCTTGCCATAATTTTAAGACTTCATCAATGTCAGCATTTGATAAATCATAAACCGTTGGGAATCGTTCAATGAACTTGTAGTAATATGGTAAACCTTGCGAAACTCGCGTCTGTTGTAAAATTATTTCAGAGAGCCAGATGAAGTATGGATCTGTGGTGTTGCGCCATGGTAAATCTCGCTTGTTGTGTAAATACCACGTTATTAATATGTTAGAAAATGTGTTCATTTTTATATAAAGTGCAATATTAGCTATTTTATCTCATTAAAATTTAACGATTTAGGTTATTGTCTTTAGTTAAATTGTCATATATTTGCCACCCTAAAATATACCTGTAATAGAATAAAAATATAGAAGAATGACAAAAGCAGAGATTGTTGCTAATATTTCAGAAAAATCTGGAATTGAAAAAGCAGATGTTTTGAGAGTTATAGAAGATTTCATGAAAGAAGTAAAAGGCTCATTGGAAAGTGATGAGAATGTTTATTTGAGAGGTTTTGGAAGTTTTATAATTAAAAAAAGAGCTGAAAAAACCGGGAGAAATATTTCTAAAAATACAACAATAAAAATTCCAGCACATAATATTCCTTCGTTTAAACCGGCGAAAGTGTTTGTTGAAAGTGTTAAGAAAAAAGTAGCCGTTAAATAATTTAATCATTATAAAATAGAGACCTATGCCAAGTGGTAAAAAACGTAAACGCAGTAAAATATCTACACATAAGCGTAAAAAACGAAGTAGACAAAATAGACACAAGAAGAAGAAATAATTATTTCTTCTTCTTGTTGATTACCGTTCTTTGAAAAAGAAATTTGTTTTAACAAATTTCATCGGGTTATTAAACCTGTAAACATATTTTTTTAATCTTTCTGCGATAGTGTATATCGTGGACACAAAACTTATACAGAGTGAAAACAGAATTAATTATTAGATCAAATTCCTCTGATATAGATTTTGCCTTATTAAAAGATGGAAAACTTATTGAATTGCACAAAGATTCAAATGATAATGATTTTAATGTTGGCGATATATTTTTAGCTAAAGTTAAAAAAACATTATCAGGCTTGAATGCGGCCTTTGTAAATGTAGGAAGTGAAAAAGATGCTTTTTTACATTATCACGATTTAGGACCGCAATTGGCATCTTTGACAAAATACACTAAGTTAGCAAGCACAGGTAAACTAAAAGATTTCACTTTTAAAAACTTCCATTTTGAGAAAGATATCAATAAAAATGGATCTATTGACCAAGTTATTAAAGCGGGTCAAAATTTATTAGTACAAGTTGTAAAAGAACCAATTTCTACAAAGGGCCCTCGCATTAGTTCAGAACTTTCAATTGCCGGTAGATATATGGTTCTTGTTCCTTTTTCAGATCGCGTTTCGGTTTCACAAAAGATTTCGAGTACGAAAGAAAAAGAACGATTAAAACGACTTGCAAAAAGTATTAAACCCAAAGGTTTTGGGGTTATTTTAAGAACAGTTGCGGAAGGAATTAAAGTGGCAGAATTAGACAAGGATTTACAAAATTCACAGCAACAGTGGATAAACTTATGTAAACAATTGCCAAACGCAGTGGCGCCAACTAAAGTGTTGTCAGAACTCAATCGAGGATCATCCATCTTACGAGACTTATTTGATGATTCATTTACGAGTATCGTAACTGATGATAAAACCTTATATGAACAACTCAAGGTATACGTTGAGCGTATTGCACCTGACAAAACAAATATTGTCAAACTTTACAAGAGTAAAGTTCCTATTTTTGAAAATTACCGCATCGAACGTCAAATTAAAACGGCGTTTGGAAGAACTGTTTCGATGCCAAAAGGAGCGTACTTGGTAATTGAGCACACCGAAGCGCTACACGTAATTGACGTGAATAGTGGAAACCGTTCTAATAAAGCAAATTCACAAGCAGATACCGCATTAGAGGTTAATCTAATTGCTGCTACTGAAATTGCAAGACAATTACAACTGCGCGATATGGGCGGAATTATTGTCGTTGATTTTATTGATATGCATTCAGCTGAACATAGACAGCGATTATATGATCATTTAAAAAATGCGATGAAATCAAATAGAACCAAACACAAGGTGTTACCACCTAGTAAGTTTGGTTTAGTTCAAATTACAAGACAGCGCGTGAGACCAGAAATGGTTATTAAAACCAAAGAAGAAAATCCAAATAAAAATGGTGAAGTCGAGGCACCAATTGTTTTGGTAGATAAAATTGAGACTCATTTAAACCGAATTCTTGGAGATGCTAAAAAAGGAATATCCTTACATCTACACCCATTTGTAGCTTCTTACTTTAAAAAAGGAGTTCCTTCAATTCAACAAAAATGGTTCTTAAAACATAAAAAGTGGATTAAAGTTATACCTAGAGATGCTTACCAATATCTTGAATATCATTTTTTTGATTCAAATGATAATGAATTAAGGTAGTATTATATCATAAAAAACCTGCAAATAAAATTTGCAGGTTTTTTTTTTTTTTTTTTGGATTATTAAACCTTTTTAAAAAATATGGGTCTTATAAGTATCTATAAATTAGTTATTTTTGATTATTGCAAAGGAATCTGCATAAATCATGCAGATTCTTTATTTTATAAAATGGTTTTTTTACTATAGCTAATATTATCAGTTGTCCACACTTGGATAATTAATAAGGTACCTTTAGCAACTCCTTGAGTATTGAGGGTGTGCGTTTCTTTCTGGTTTGTTTTGTTAAATAATAACCTTCCTTGAATATCATATACTTTGATAGTCTTAATTTGGTCATGCGTATTTATTGAAATGTTTAGTTCTTCTGCATGGCTTTGAATAATGATATTTTTATGTATATGTTCATCGTCAACTTCCAAGGTCTTTTTTGTTCGGAGTTGTAGTTCGAAACGATCATTATAGACCGCAGATTCACCAGCTGTAAACGTATATGGTGCTAGTTTTAAATCGAGGGTTGTATGTTGATCTTTGTCAATTAAATATACGTCATATTCGTCGGTAGTTAAAACGCCATCTAATTCATCAATTTCAATTTTTAAGGGGGTCCCTTTAGCTACATACGAAGTAAATCCTAACGGGATTATCTTTTCGTCTTTTAATTTACTCATCCCATTAACAACGTATCCCTTACCTTCAATTATCGAGTAAAAAGATATATATCCAGTTCCTAAACTTGGTCCATCATAAGCATCTTTACCATCAGTTGCTATATCGGTAAACCCAATAAGTAACTGTGAAAATGCTCCTTCCTGATTAGACATGTTTAGCCAAATTCGGCTAATATCATGTGTGCTTTTTTGTGTTGATTTATGACTTTCTTGAGCTTTATAAAATTGATTGTTATACGCTTTGCTCCGCATACTATTCTTAAATGTAATCGTGCCAGGGGCATTTGCGTTGATGAAAAAACTTTGACCTGACGAGATATATCCACGCGCTTTGTTACCTCCTGATTTTGCTGCTGTTCCGCCCATTATAGGAGTGTACGAAGCATAATCATCAGTGGTATAAGCAGTTTCTGACGAGTTTCCATTCCAATGGGTGTTATGAGTCCAAACGTAAATAGTCTTATCTAGATTGCTATTCACTGGATTACTAAATAAGGAGTCTATACTTATGGAAGACGGATAGGGATTGCCAATGAGGTTCCAATCAATTTCCGTATCGTTTACACCAATTGCGGTGGTGATTATACCATTATTCACTTTTCCTGAAAATGTAACAGACTGTCTTTGAGGAAAGGTTCCGCTGGTTGGGGCTAGGGCAATATAACCCATGGCAGGAACCATTTTAGTGTTGCTTTGTACATTTTGCCATCCACTGTTGTTATTCCCATTGTGGTGAGTCGTATTGTAATAATAAATATTGTCTATAGGGGATGATGGAAAAGCATCTCCAATTACTTCATTTTGTACGGGAGAAGTCCAATAATTATAATCGTATAAATTTAATGGATTGCTTGTTTTGTGAATATGGGTTATACCTTTTCCATTAATTACTGCGTAATCATCCGTCATGACTAAACTTCCTTCGTGACGAACTTCTAATGTTCCTACAACTTTTAAATCATTGTGAACTGTAATAAATTCATTTGCTCGGATATTAACCGTGGCATTTTTTCGTATGATTAAACTACATGATTCAAAACTGCCATCGGTAGCTGTGTCATAATTGCTTTTAATTATAGCTGTGGTATTCGCAGTAGGTGCTCCATTTGTCCATTGATTATTTTTCCATACCGTTTGATAAGCACAAGGGTAAGTCAATAGTTCTATATCGTCAATATGCCATGCTCTATCGGTAGCTGTAAAAAAAAAATTATAACTTGACCCAACATATTTAAAGGCAATATACACGTTGGAACTCACAGGTAACTGATCTGTAATGCTAACTTGGTTCCAAGAAGTTGTAGCATTCGTTGAATTAAGTACTGTCCACGTAGCTGTATTGGGGTTTCCGGACCCTATGTAATCTGTCGAAAACAAGACTTCTTGATCAGGATTATTGGCTATAGCTCCGCCGCTTGCGTTAACATTGCACTCGTAATAGTTCAATTGTGTTCCTTCAGAAGAAGATAGGTCCAGTTTTGGAGAAACAAGCCAAACTTCGTTAGACGTACTCCCAAAAAATGAAGCATTGTTGGTGTAGGTATGGGCTGAATAACTACCTGAATTAGATTGGCTATTGGTGCGATTAAATCCGTTATTACCTTCAAGCTGGTATTGTATCCAGTTTGATGATGCATTTTCAAAACCTTCTATTAAGATTTGACTCGAAAGGGGGGTCGTGATAAAGCATACAGTAATCAAAATATATTTTGCGATATGTTTCATTTTGATATTGTTGACTATATGTATAACAACCAAACGAGATTAACTCCTAATTATTTCTTAGGTTATTTTAATCTCTTTTAATTTGAAAATATTTTTTGAGTGCAACCTTATAAAATAAGTAGAAGAAATAGGAGGAATAGTTTTAGTTAATAAGCTGTTTTTTAATGCTTCTAAAGTGTAATGAAGTAAATTAAAACACCCAAATACGGGGACCTGCATTAAGGTGTTTTAACCGATTTTTTATTTAATTAAAATAATTTTTTTTGTTAATTTACTATTGTCTTCAAGTGTGGCTTGTACAATTAAAATACTACCATTAGCAAAAGAATGATTATTGATGATTAAAGCTGAAGAATTGTTCTCTTCTCTAAGAAGTAATTGTCCTTTGAGGTCGTAGACTTGTACTAACTTTATAATGTTATTTAGTTTAGTTTTAAGATTCAATTGACTGTTTTTCTGATCTATAATGAGTGTGTCTTTTGTTAAATTAGGTGGTGTTTGATTGGTTTTCGTGGTATGCAGAAAAAGTGTAAATCGCTCGTTATAACTACCCGGCTCATCAAGTTCAAATTCATAAGCACCTTGGCTTAGGTCAAATTGTATATTTAAGGTTTTATCATAAAGGAGGATGTCGTATAAAGATGTAGCTAAAGTCCCGTTGCGAGCATCGATAGCTATTTTCGCAGTTGTTCCTTTGTTGAGATAGGAAGTAAATCCTAATGGGATTTCTGTATTTCCATTCAATGGTGACCGGCCGTTAATTGTGTAAGCTTTTCCTTCAATTATTGAGTATAATGATAAATATCCACTTCCAAAACTAGGCCCGTCAAACGAGTCTATTAGGTCAGTTGCTTTTTCTGTAAACCCGACTAACATTTGTGAAAAAGCACCTTCATTATTTGTGATGTTTAACCAAATACGATCTATTTCGTTTTCTGATTTATTTTTTGTTGATTGATTTCTGTAAAAGGTATCATTGTGTATATTCGTTCGCATAGCATTGGTATAACTAACAATGCCTTCAGTATTTGCGTTGATGAAAAAGCTCTGCCCAGATGAAATAAATTGGGTCGCTTTTTTCCCTCCTGAAATGGCAGCGGTTCCTCCAATTCCAGAAGTATACACAGCGTAATCATCGGTTGTATATGAAGTGCCTGATGGGTTGTTTATCCAGTTGGTATTGTGAGTCCATAAATAGACGGTTTTATCTACACTGGTGTTAGCTTCATAATTTACAAAAAGGTCTATGTCAATAGCAGATGGATACGGGTTTCCTAGTAGATTCCAATCCACATCTGTATTGTTAGTGTCAACAGTTTGTGTTATTATTCCGTTATTTACCTGTCCTGTAAAACTAACCGTCTGCGTTTGTGGAAAAGTACCTGTCGTTGGAGCAAGTGCAATGTATCCAGTACCAGGTGTCATTATATTGTTGGAGTTGACATTTTGCCATCCACTGTCATTGGTCCCATCGTGGTTAGTTGGATTATAATAGTAAATATGTTCCAAGGGAGAAGTTGATAAGGCGTTACCGATCGTTGCATTTGTTACAGGGGATGACCAATAATTGTAATCGTATAATTTTAAAGGGTTTGATGTTTTGTAAACTGTAGTAGTTCCAGATCCGTCAATAATAGCTTCATCATCAGTCATTAATAAAGAGCCTTTATTTGTAATGGTTAAGGTACCATTATTGGTGAAATTTCGATGGATGGTAATGTATGTATTATCACTAATATTTGTGTTAATTCCATTGTCGATTTCTAAACTACAAGCTTCAAAGCTTCCGTGTAAATCGGTATCGTAATTTTGTCGAATAATCGCTAGGGTGTTTGAGGTGGGGGTTCCATTGCTCCAAATGCCATTTTCCCATACCGTAGTAGCTGCACATGTATAGCCTTGAATAACGACATCATCAATGAGCCAAGCTTTACTTGTTCGTGTTAATAACGTTAGGCGTTCACTTTTGCCAACATACCTAAAGGCTATTGTTAAATTGTCAACTTTTGGCAAGTTACTGTCTTCAATAGTATTTTGGGTCCAGTTAACACTTGTGGGGGAATCATAAAGAATATACCACGTGGCATTGTAGGGATCACCAGCTCCAGAATAATCTGTTGAATAAACGATCTGTTGTGTCGGATCGGATGATCCGCCTGAATGAATCTCAATGTTTCGCTGAAAGTAACTTAAATCTATGCGACCCGCATTTGAAAAATCCATGGGGGGTGAAATCAGCCATGATTCATTTTGTAAATAGCTAATTAGCCCACCAACTTTTTCCGTATAGGTATAAGCCGAATGCTCTCCGCTGTTATAATCGTCTGTGATGAGATAAAATGGAATTGATCCTTCTACCAAATATTGATGCCAACCGATAGCATCTGTTTCGAATCCTTCGGTTACTGTTTGACTGTTAATTTTTGGTACAGCGACTCCTATTACTATACATAATATACAGTTTTTAATAAATTTCATAATGTAAATTTCCCCTATTTAGGGGTATTGAACGGTTAAAAATCATTTATAGTATCTGTGCTTGTTTAAAATAAATAAGATATTTTTGAGCATGGATTATAATTCAAAGCCACTATATACGCTTGAAGAGGCTAAACGTCGACTCGAAAAATATTGTGTCTACCAAGAGCGATGTCATGAGGAAATAAATTCTAAGTTGCGAGAAATGAGGATGATACCTGAGGCGCAGGTGCAAATTATTGAACATTTGTTGGCCTGTGATTTTCTGAATGAGGAGCGTTTTGCTAAAGCATTTGCTAGGGGTAAATTTAATATAAAATCATGGGGAAAGGTTAGGATTATTAGAGAATTAAAGGCTCGAAAAATAACAGACCCAAATATTAAATTGGCCTTGGCGGAAATTGATGATGAACAGTATTTACAGAAATTTGATGAATTAGCTCAACGCCAATGCGATCGACTGAAGGAAACAAATGTTTATAAGAAACGTAAAAAATTAGCAGATTATTTATTGTATAGAGGGTGGGAGCCAGATATGGTTTATGCTCGACTTAAGGTTTTAATTCCCTAAGGTAATTTATCAATCCTTGACTCTATGTCCTTCACTTCTAATTCTAATTTTTCTTGCTGGGTAATGTTATTAATTTTACTATTTAATGCACCAAATGCATTTAACATTTCTTGTGTTTCTTGATTTACTTCTTCAGCACTTATGCTTGTAATACTAGCCATGTCTTTTAATCGCAAGGCACTATTGTTTAAAACGTCTAGCCGAGTGAGAACATCAATTTCTTTAAGGCGATTAATGGATATTGAATCTTTTAATAACTGTGTTGCATTGGCTAATTCTGATGAGCTGTACAATACCTCTTGAACTGAATAGGTGTAAAATTTGTCTATGAGTTGATCAAGTTGTTGATAGGACTTCCAAGAAGCTACTAATTCTCGGCTTTCAGGGCTTAATAGTTCGCTTAAATTGCGAATATGTTGTTGTTTTAACGAATCAATTTCTTCAGTTAATTGATTCGTTTTGTCAGAAGCGTTTTCTTGTTTTTGACTGCATGAAAATTGCAGATACAAACACAGGGTAATAATGATAAAAGTGAATCTGTACATAGTCGCTTTCGTAAAATTCAAAGGTACTAAAACTTGAGTGCTTTTTGATAGTAATTAATGAATTTGAAGTAAGTATGTGTACGTCTTAACTTTTTTAAACCGATCATTCATGTTTTATGGAGTGATTATGCTGAAAAATAGAAAATGAATTATGTGTCTAGTGGGTTGATTTTGAGTTTATTTAGTTCCTAATAAATTTATTTTTTCAAAATTCAAAATTAACTATTATGACGTTCTTTATTTTGCTAAATTTGCTCACTTTCAACCAATATGGCTATATGACAAATACCATTCTTATTATAGGGGCCGGTGGACAAATCGGGACAGAACTCACGCAGAAATTGAGAGGAATTTACGGTTCGAACAATGTGATTGCGTCAGATATCAGGGATAATAAAGACCTAAGTGCTTCAGGAATTTTTGAATTAGTTGATGCTACGGATAAAGGTGCCGTTGAAAATATTATTAAAAAATACAAGGTTACCGAAGTTTATTTAATGGCTGCACTTTTATCGGCTATGGCAGAGAAATATCCAGCTAAAGCTTGGGATCTCAATATGAATTCCCTCTTTCATATATTGAATTTTGCAAAGGAAGGGTTGATTAAAAAAGTGTTTTGGCCCAGTTCTATAGCTGTTTTTGGCCCAACAACACCGAAAGAAATGACGCCACAAGAGACCGTGATGGAACCTAATACGGTTTATGGTATTAGTAAATTGTCAGGGGAACGATGGTGTGATTACTATCATCAAAAATACGGTGTGGATGTTAGATCAGTACGCTACCCAGGGTTGATTAGTTGGAAAACATTACCAGGGGGGGGAACCACTGATTATGCAGTTGAAATATTTCATAGTGCTTTGCAGGATGGTCAATATACCTGTTTTTTAAAGGAAGATACAAGACTTCCGATGATGTATATGGATGACGCTATTACAGCAACTGTAGATTTAATGCTTGCAGATAAACCAAAGCAATATAAGGCCTATAATATAAATGCAATTGACTTTACTCCTAAAGAAATTAGTGAAGTAATTCAGAAACATATTCCAGATTTTACGATTGAATATGCTCCAGACTTTAGACAAAAAATTGCCGATGGTTGGCCAGCGAGTATTGATGATAGTGTAGCGCAAAGGGAATGGGGATGGGATGCTACTTTTGATTTAGAGCGTACTGTTGAAACGATGCTTAAAAATTTGGCTTAGAAGAGCCTAATGAGGCTATAAATTCCTCAATTTGTTGAGCATTTTCAACGGAGTATGTTCCGATTTTTGTACGTCTGAGCATAGATAAATGACCTCCAGAATGTAAGGCTTTGCCAAAATCGTGTGCTAAGGATCGAATGTAGGTTCCTTTACTACAAACGACCCTAAAGTCTAGGTTCATTGAAGTGAATTCGGTGATTTCAAATTCGTGAATGGTAACTTTTCTACTTGGTATTTCAATTTCTTCACCTGCTCTAGCCATATCATACAGTCGTTTTCCATTCTTTTTAAGCGCTGAAAATTTTGGTGGTTTTTGGTCAATTTCACCCCTAAATTTTTTTAAGGTGTTCTCAATGAGGTCTAGGGTGATATGATCGGTTGGGTAATGCGCATCAATTGCTGATTCTAAATCATACGAAGGAGTTGTAGCTCCAAGAACAATTCTTCCAGTATATTCTTTTTGTTGAGCTTGAAAGGTGTCTATTTTTTTAGTGAATTTGCCTGTGCAAAGAATCAATAACCCTGTGGCAAGCGGGTCAAGGGTGCCTGCATGTCCAACTTTAATCTTTTTTAAATTAAATTGTTGTTTAATAATCCATCTCAGTTTATTGACAACCTGAAATGATGTCCAATTTAATGGTTTGTCAATTAGAATGACCTGTCCTTGTAAATAATCTTCACCTGACATTACTGAATGAATATGGCATACATAATAGCGGTTATTCCAACAACCGTACAATAGATTGCAAAATAGGACAATTTACTGCGTTTAACCAAGGCAATCATCCAAGTACACGCAAAGAGACCTGCAACAAAAGCAGAGATAAAACCAACGACTAAATAAGTGAGTTGATCATTGTGATAATCTATTTCTCCACCAATAAGATCTTTCGCTACCTTACCTAGAATTAAGGGAACCACCATTAAAAATGAAAATTTTGCTGCTTTAGTTCGATCAATGCCGAGTAATACAGAAGTAGAAATTGTAGCGCCAGATCTAGAAATGCCTGGGAGCATCGCAATTGCTTGAGAAATTCCAATGATAAATGCACTCCAATAATTAACCTCTTTGGTGGTGTTTTTTGCACGATCAGCAAATAACAACAATACTGCTGTGACGACCAGCATACAGCCTACTAGTAATATTTGTTCACTAAAAAATGCAGCTAATTGCTCTTCAAATAGAAGACCAATAATTACGGCAGGAACCATAGAAATAATAATTTTTAGCGAAAACTTCATCGATTCATTGTATTTGAACTGAAAAAGTCCTTTTATAATTTCTAAGAGTTCACTTCTAAAAATAATGATGGTACTTAAAGCAGTAGCAAAGTGAAGTACAACCGTAAAGGTTAAACTCTCTGCTGGTAAAGCTTCATTGCCAAAGATGGCTTTGGTCAACTCTAAATGTCCGCTAGAAGATACGGGTAGAAATTCGGTTAGGCCTTGAATTAACCCTAAAACAAAGGCTTCAATTGTACTCATTTTTATTTATTAGGGTTCGCTAATATGGCATAGATTTGAAATCCTAATCCAATGAGTACTAAGGTTGGGGCTAAACGGATTCGACGAAAATTATAAATTTCTTCATTAAAAACAGTTGGGTCATCACTCCCGCCACCAGCCATTAAAATAAATCCGATAGCGATGATTAAAATTCCAAGAACCATAAAGGTATAGTTTCTTTTTCCGAAAAGAAAGTTAGGTGTTTGTTTATCTGAGTTTTCTTTAGGCATCGAGATAATTTTTTGTAAAAGTAACTATTTTTAGTAATAAAGTTGGTCGGTTCTTAAGTTCAAAAAACGCTGTGTTGCAATAAAAGAACTAATCCAAGTTATAAAAATCCCCATAAATAAAATACCAGCGAATAGAATTCCTAAATGAATAACATTTTCTAAGAATTTAAATTCTGGCAAGTATTTATCTAGATAATAAACAACAATTGTTAGACCGATTAATGCTACAAAAGCCCCGATAGCACCAAGTTTTAAACTATTTAGCAAAAAAGGTTTTCGAATAAATCGCTTGGTAGCGCCTACCATTTGCATAGTTTTAATCGTAAATCGCTTAGAATATACAGATAAGCGAATTGAGTTGTTGATTAGTAATACCGCGATTAAGGTAAATATAGCGCTGAAAATTAATACCCAAAGACTAATTTTTTTGACATTATCGGTAAGTAAACTAATGAGCGATTTGTCGTATGATACTTCTTGGACAAACTTGTTTTTTAATAACGTATTTTCGATTTCGCTCATTTTCTCTGGAGAAACAAAATCAGCTTTTAAATATAAATCAAAACTATTTTTAAGAGGATTATAACCTAGAAATTCCATGAAATCTTCGCCAATTTCAGCCTTGGCAATTTCAGCAGCTTTTTCTTTAGAGATGAATTCGATTGATTTCGTATAGGCTTCCCCTTCAAGTTGCGTTTGAATGGTCTTGATTTGTTGTTTGTCGATTTTATCCTTTAAGAAAATAGTGATGGATGCACTTTCTTTGAAATAATCAGATATTTTTTTTGTATTGAGTATCAATAAGCCAAATAGACCTAAGAGAAATAATACAAAAGCAATACTTAATACAACCGATAAATACGAAGATTTTAACCTTCTCTTTTGGTATTTTTCGTGGGCACTACTCATAAATTTAAAGCTAAAATTTAGGCTGCAATATACTTAATTCTCTTCGATATCTTGACATAATTCTATCAAAACCCCACCCGTAGTTTTGGGATGTAAAAAGGCAACAAGTTTCTGGTCAGCTCCCTTTTTAGGTTGTTCATTAAGAACTGTAAAACCCGCAGACTTCAACCGCGTTATTTCTGAAACAATATCTTTAACAGCAAAGGCTATATGGTGAATTCCTTCGCCTTTTTTTTCAATAAATTTTGCAATTGCACTAGTATTATCTGTGGCTTCGAGTAATTCAATCTTGTTGGGGCCCGTCTTGAAAAAAGAGGTTTTTACAGACTCAGAAATCACTTCTTCTATTTTGTATGGAGGAACGCCAAGTAATTGCTCAAAAAGTAAATTTGATTTTTCCAAGCTCTTTACTGCAATACCAATATGTTCAATTTTATCCATGCTTTGAGAATTTAGCTAAATATTAAATGTATGTCATTGTTCAAAAGTAGAAAAATAAGCGCATTTATTATCGCGATTCCCCTATTTTTGTAGGATGGAAACGAATAGACAAAAAAAAATAGCAGGAGTACTACAAGAAGATTTAGCAGAGGTACTACAACATGCCGCTAGAGACGGGATGAAAGGAATTATTATTTCTATAACAAAAGTGAAAGTGACGTCCGATTTATCCATCGCAAAAGTGTATGTAAGCGTTTTCCCAAAAGACAAACGCGATGAAATTATTGAAGGAATTCGGTCAAATAAAGCCCTTATAAAGCATGAATTGGCACAACGTACCAAACACCAGTTGAGGCGAATGCCAGAGCTTTCCTTTTTCTTGGATGATACGTTAGACTATATTGAAGACATTGATGCTTCTTTGAGGGGTGAAGGAGGGAATCCTATTGAAAATCCTGAACTGTTGGATAAAAGGAAAAGAAAGTAGCTTGAGTTTTCCATTATACATAGCAAAGCGATATTTATTTTCTAAGAGTGGTAATAATGCCATTAATATTATTACGTTAATTGCCACGGTAGGAGTTATTGTTGGGGCAATTGCCTTATTTATTGTTTTGTCTGTGTTTTCTGGATTAAAAGAATTTAGCTTGAACTTTATTAAAGTAGCAGATCCAGATTTAAAAGTTTCTGTCGTAGAGGGAAAGTCCTTTGAATTTACGAATGAGTTAGCTAGGCAATTAGATTTGGATCAAATTGTTAGTTATTCAAAGGTCGTTGAGGAGCGTGCGTTTTTTAGTTTTAAAGACAAACCGCATATTGCTAATATAAAAGGGGTAGATGAACAATTTTTAAACGTAAATAATATTGATACCGCAATTTATGTTGGCGAATGGTTAGATCCTGATTTGGTTCAAAGTGCCGTTTTGGGTAATGGAGTATCAATAGCCTTATCTCTTGGGCCTTACGATTTTGAAGAGCCGTTAAAAGTGACTGTGCCGAGGCCTGGAAAAGGCTATATGAACAACCCTAAAAGAAGTTTTTCACAACTTAACCTTCAGCCAATTGGGGTTTTTCGATTAACAGAAGACATGGATAAAAAATTTGTTTTTGTTCATTTAGCCTTTGCACAAGAATTATTAAACTACAAGCCTAATCAAATTAGTGCAGTAGAATTAAAATTAAAACCTGACGCCAATGTTTCTGCTGTTATTGACCTACTTAAAGATCGCCTAGGACCAACGTTTAAAATTCAAACTCGAGCGCAATTAAATGCCGTTTTTCATCGAATGCTGAATACCGAAAATTTGGTTTCTTATTTAGTCTTTACCTTGATTTTAATCATCGCTTTGTTTAATGTGATTGGAGCAATGGTTATGATGATTTTAGATAAAAAAGAAAATTTACGTACCCTATTTAACCTTGGAGCAACCCTAGGTGAAATAAAACAAATATTTGTATTTCAAGGATTTTTACTTTCATTGGTAGGGTTGTTTATTGGCCTCAGTCTCGCCATACCATTTGTCTTGATACAGAAAAAATTTGGCTTCATTTTGATAAATGAAACCCTTGCATACCCCATAGAATTTAAATGGTTTAATTTATTAATTGTCATTCTTACCATTGTTGCATTAGGGTATTTAGCTGCAAAAATTGCGAGTGCTCGAATCAATGATAAATTGATTAAACTTCAATAAGTTAAGTGCTTAAAAAATGAATTTTTAACGCCTCGCTCCTTAAATAAGGTCAAAAATATTTTCACTAATTTAGTAAGTTCACAATACAAATTACAACTAAACAAATATGGCTAAATTAATCGCTCAAAATATCAATAAAGGGAATCTGCCTTTTCAATTTCAATTGGGTTTTGATAAGGTTATTGAACATTATAGAAATTATGTTAAAATAGCTAATCACCCTTATGCAGATATCGCTCGTAAAATTTTAAGCCATGTTGAAAAAAATCCAATTCTCATTGAAGGGTTTACAGATCTTGATCAATTGGAAACGTATAAGGAAGAAATTAACCTCATTTTAAATCCACTTTTTCCAAGGTTACTGTCATCTAATGAAATTAAAGCGGCTATAATTCCTTTTACATTTTATTCTTTTAGACTTTCAGATAGATTTGAGAAGATTATTGAAAATGCAGGAGAAGGATATGAATTTGAAGTGAGAAATTATGAAGAAAATGAGCTATACATTATGGCTTGTGTGATCATTTTAAATTATTGTTACGGGTATAAACTCGATTTAAAAAGGCCATTTTTCTTTGATATTCCCGATAAAAATACCGGAATTATGATGCATTATCGCGTGGCGATAAATGCTGATTTCATGGAAATTATTCCCAATGAGAACGCTCCAAAAATTACTGAAGACGACTTTAAAATATTACTTGATAATTATGAGAATATAGAAATTTGGAAAGAAAAATTTCCCCTAAACAGTTATGTCTTTAAAGGGTTTTGCTTAATGAATTTATTTGATGTTACTGCAGAAGAAAGTTTGTCTTCCTTAAAAGATAATTTATTGCGAAGCGATGAGAATCTTGTGGTTGATTTACAACATAATCTTCGTAAGTTCTTTAATATAAATGATTTAAAATTAGGGTTCTCCATCTTTGACGCAATAAATTCGAGAGTATGCGATGCGACTATTGTGAAAAAGGAAAGCATCATTCTCAATGAAACTGCAGAAATTATGTGCGGGGATTATTTTTGTGAAGGTATTGTTGAATCAGTTTTTGGTAAACATCTACCTTTTACGATTTCGGATGTTGAGACTTATGGGAAAAATACAAACCAGAATCCATTTTATAAAAATTTGAAAAAAAATGGAATTAGGAGTATTATATTAATTCCAATTAAAGCTACAGAAAACGATGATTTGGCCTTACTGGAAATTGGTTCGCCAAGGCCATATGAATTAAATTCGGTTACCTTACAGAAATTAAATGATATTTTACATGTGTTTAAGGCAGCTGTTAAAAGATCATCGGAAGAGCATCAAAATGTATTAGAGGCAACTATTCAAGAAAATTATACGACCATTCACTCTTCTGTAAAATGGCGTTTTTATCAAGCTGCTGAAGCTTACCAACAAGCGTTGTCTAATGGAGTTGAAAATCCAAAATTAGAGGAGATAATTTTTGATGATGTATACCCTTTATATGGCCAAGCGGATATACGAAATTCTTCGTTAGCTAGAAATAGTGCCATAAAAAAAGATTTAATTACGCAGCTACACATGGCGATTGGTGTGTTAAGCGAAGCTTGTGAATTTGATACCTTGCCAATTTATGATGAATTGATGTTTAGAGTGAATCGTTATTTGGCATCGGTAAATAAAGGACTTGATGCAGGAGATGAAATAGGAATTCTCGATTTCTTGCAACGCGATATTTATCCTGTTTTTAAACATATTAAAAATTTAAATCCTACGTTGAGTGCAAAAGTGGATATCTATATGAATAGCCTTGACGCAAAATTGAATGTTGTATATGAAGAGCGTAAGCATTATGAAAATAGCGTGACAATTTTAAATGATAAATTGACATTTTTTCTAGATAAAAGTCAAGAAGAAGCCCAACAAATGTTTCCGCATTATTTTGAGCGATATAAAACAGATGGAGTCGAATTTAATATGTATATAGGACAATCCTTGGTGCATCATTTGGATTATAGCAATTTGTATTTATACAATTTGCGTTTATGGCAATTAACAACCATGTGCCAAATGGAAAACATTGCTCATACAATAAAAAAGGAACTTCCACATCCCTTAGAAATAGCATCCCTAATACTTATTCACAGTGATCCATTATCTATTCGGTTTAGAATGGATGAAAAACAATTTGATGTGGATGGGGCGTATAATGTTCGTTATGAAATTATTAAAAAACGAATTGATAAAGCAAACATTAAGGGAACAAATCAACGTCTTACTATGCCAGGAAAGATTGCTATAGTGTATGCGCAAGATAAAGATGCAAGAGAGTATAGAAAGTATATTAACTACTTACAATCTAAAAACATGCTGGGGAAAATAGAATATTTAGATGTTGAAGATTTGCAAGGAGTTTCAGGCTTAAAGGCATTGCGAGTAGAGGTGATTTATCATCAATCTGAGACCTCAAGAGATACCATGACTATCGATCAACTTTTAGAGGGATTTAAATCGTAAAAATACCCTGCGATTTACCCCTTTTGATTAATTTACCGAGAAGTTTATGAAGAAAATTTACACGTTAATTTTATCGCTAATGCTCCTTGTTTGTATGTCGTCTTGTGCGACTTATCAAACGCAAATACATGATTTAAGTAGCCTAAATAAAGAGGGTGTTGATCGTATAGATCATTCATTTTTCTTAATCGGGGGGCTTGGAAATAGCAAGGTGGATTTAACACAAGATCATTTTGATCACTTCAAAAGAATGATTACGTCTGCAGGCGAAAATAGTACGGTCATTTTTTTAGGAGATAATGTGCGAGGACTTTCAAAAGTTAATGAGAAACAACAACTTGAGAATGTCTTGCAGTTTCAAATAGATTTACTCGAAGGCTTTAAAGGAAATACTCTATTCATTCCTGGAGACCAAGAATGGAAAAATGGGTTGAAAATAGTAGAATTCCAACAAGATTTTATAAAGGAACAATTGGGGAAAAATAGTTTTTTGCCAACCAACGGTTGTGCGTTTGATAAGCTTTCAATTTCTGATCAAGTTCAGGTGTTAATTATTGATTCTCAATGGTATTTAAACGATTGGGATAGATACCCAACCATTAATGATGATTGTGAAATTAGAACGCGTGCTGAATTTTTTGAAGAGATTGAAGGTGAAATTAAAAAGGCGAGAGGAAAAACAACCTTAATAGCTATTCACCATCCGATGTTTACGAATGGTCCTCATGGAGGGAACTATACCTTCATATCTCATTTAACGCCTGTCCCACTCATTGGTACCCTTAAAAATGTTGTTAGAAAAACAGCCGGAATATCTACAAATGACACGCAAAACAATCAATATAGAGCTTTGATAAAGCGATTAGTTACTTTGGCTCAAGAGAATGATAGAGTGATATTTTTGTCAGGTCATGAACGTAATTTACAATTTTTACGTAGAGATAACTTAGCACAAATTATTAGTGGAGCCGCAACTAAAACAACAGCTACACGAAATACAAAAGATGAGTTTTCTTCAAGTGTATCTGGATTTTCCCGCTTAGATGTATTTAAAGACGGGAGTTCGAAGGTGACCTTTTATGAAAGGAATAGTCCAGGGGAACTATTTAGTGCACAAGTCTATAAACCAATCGGTAAATCGAAACTTGATGAATATAATTCATCTTTTCCTGCTAACGTAACTGCGTCTGTTTACGATCGAGGATCTACAGAGAAAAGTACGTTTTTTAAAAGAATATGGGGAGAGCGATATCGTGCATATTACGGAAAAAACGTTACTGTTCCTGCAGTAAATCTAGATACCTTATTGGGTGGGTTAATCCCGATTAGAAAAGGAGGCGGACATCAAAGTAAATCGTTGAGGCTAATTGATAAAAATGGAAGGAGATACGTGATGAGAGCTATAAAGAAAAGTGCTGAAGTTTATCTTCAGGCCATGGCTTTTAAGGATCAATACATTATGGGTGAATTTGAAGGTACTTATACAGCGTCGTTGTTGGAAGATTTTTATACGGGGTCGCATCCGTATGCACCTTTTACTATAGGGGTGCTTTCTGATGCAGTAAACCTATATCACACGAATCCAGTGTTGTATTACGTTCCAAAACAAAAAGCATTGGGTGATTATAATTCAGACTTTGGGGATGAACTGTATATGATTGAAGAGCACGTGTCAGACGGTCATGACATAAAGAGTTTTGGCTATGCTAAAAAAATTGAGAATACAACGGATCTATTAAAGAAATTACGGAAGGATGAAAAATACGTATTGGATACAGATATGTATTTACGTGCACGCCTATTTGATATGGTAATTGGTGATTGGGATCGGCATGTAGATCAATGGAGGTGGGCAGAATTTGAAGATAAAGAAACAGGAATTGTTACCATGCAACCAATTCCTAGGGATCGAGATCAAGCCTATTCCAATATGGGAGATGGGTGGTTGATGGGGTTTGCAACACGTGTGATCCCTCCGCTGAAATTGATGGAAGGCTTTCATAAAGAAATTCGAAATGTGAAGTCCTTTAACGCAAGTCCCTTTTCCTTAGATATGGTTTTGTTAAATAAAACAACGAAAAAGCAATGGGAAGATCAAGTTTCGTTTTTACAAGCGAAGATAACCCCTGCTTTAATCGATACCGCCTTGGCAGAATTTCCCGAAGAAATGCAAGATGAAACTGTGCAAAAAATAAAAGAAACAATTTTAGCTAGATTAAAAAAATTGCCTACTACTGCACAAATTTATTATCAAGTGTTAAACCGAAATGCAATTATTGCGGGGACAGATAAAGATGATGTGTTTGAAATTGAACGGAGGCCCAAAGGCCTAACAACAGTTCGTGTTTATCGAAACAAAAAGGGTGAGAAAGCAGAATTAATTCACGATCAAACCTATCATAAAACTCAAACTAAAGAACTGTGGATTTATGGACTTGATGATCAAGATCAATTCATTGTTTACGGTAAAGGTAATCACTATATTAAAATTAGAATCATTGGAGGGCAAAATAAAGACTACTATACTATTGAAAATGGAAAACGAATAAAAATATACGATTATGCCTCAAAGAAAAGTGAATTTACAACCACAAAGGGAGTAAAAAAATTGACTGATGACTATGAAACAAATAGTTATCACTATACTAAATTTAAAAACAGCATAAATCAATTAATTCCTACCTTGGGAGCCAATCCTGATGACGGTTTTAAATTTGGTGTTTTAGATACGTATACGTTGTACGGTTTTGAACGAAACCCATTTTCGTCACAGCACAAATTTTCAGCGTCGTATTACTTTGCAACAAATGGTTTTGAATTAGGGTATTATGGTGAGTTTGCTAATGTAATTGGGAGTTGGAATCTTGGGATTGACCTGGATTTTACAAGTCCTAACTACAGTGTTAACTTTTTTGATTACGGAAATGAAACCATTAATTTAAACGATACCCAGGAAGCACTGTACAATATGGATTATAATAGAGTGAAGTTAAGTAGTTTGAAAATTGCACCATCACTTGTTTGGAAAGGGGGATCTGGATCACATTTTAAGATTGGGCTGTCGTATGCTTCTATTGAAGTTGAAGAAACGCAGAATCGTTTTATCAATACGTTTTATTCCGAGAATCAAATTGAAAATGAGCAATCATTTTGGAGTGTTTCAGGTGCTTATGGGTATGAAAGTGTTGATAATCGAGCTTTCCCAACACGAGGTATGAGCACTAATTTTGCATATAAATACACGGGAAACCTCGAAAACGCTACAGGGTTTAGTACAGTGATTTCCAGTGTGCGTTTTGTGTATCCAATTTTACCATCGGGGCAAATGGTCTTGGCAACAAAAGTAAAAGGACATTTGACTTTGGGAAATCAATTTGAATTTTATCAAGCCGCGAGTCTTGGGGCTAGTGATGGGTTGAGAGGTTATAGAAATCAACGCTTTACCGGAAAACACGCATTCTACCAAAGTACAGACTTGCGAATGAATTTAAAGAAGATAAAAACGAGTTTATTACCGCTTCAAATAGGGGTGTATGGAGGGGTCGATTACGGTCGAGTTTGGTTAGTGGATGATACGTCTAAAAAATGGAATAATTCATACGGAGGAGGGTTCTTTCTAAATGCCGCAAATGTCATTTCAGCAAATTTTTCTGCTTTTACTGCGAGTGAAGGTATTCGTTTGGGATTTAAATTGGGATTTGCTTTTTAGTTAGCTTGTTGAATGTAATCACTACTATTAGCTCATTGATTAAATAACAAATTGATGGTCTTTATATTTTTCAATAACCTCATCAAAAATTGCGTAAACCTCATTTGGCTCATCGGTTGTTACCATCTTTAGGCGGAACTCTTTAAAATGAGGAATTCCTTTAAAATAATTAGTATAATGTCTTCTGGTTTCAACAATCCCTAACCGTTTTCCTTTCCACGCTATAGCCATTTCAAGGTGTCTTCTGGCTATATTTACACGTTCTTCCATGGTAGGTGGGGCTAAATGCTCTCCTGTCGCGAAAAAATGTTTTACTTGCTTGAAGAACCACGGATGTCCGATGGTTGCTCTTCCAATCATAGCTCCATCTAACCCGTATGAATCGCGCATTTCAGCTGCTTTTTCAGGAGAATCAACATCGCCATTCCCAAAAACGGGAATATGCATGCGTGGGTTGTTTTTTACTGCGGCAATCGGTTTCCAGTCAGCTTCTCCTTTGTACATTTGAGCACGCGTTCTTCCATGGATAGAAATTGCTTTGCACCCCACATCTTGTAAACGTTCCGCTACTTCAACAATTCGAATTGAATCATGATCCCATCCCAATCTTGTTTTGACGGTAATTGGCAAATGAGTTCGTTTGACCATTTCTTCGGTAAGTTTGACCATGAGGTCAATATCCTTTAAAATACCCGCGCCTGCTCCTTTGCAAACAACTTTTTTAACCGGACAACCAAAATTAATATCAATAATATCGGGATTTGACCTTTCAACAATATCGATAGTCTGTAGCATACTCTCTAAATTGGCGCCGAAAATTTGAATGCCTACAGGGCGTTCTTTTTCGTAGATATCCAATTTCATGGTGCTCTTTGCAGCATCCCTAATGAGCCCTTCGCTAGAAATAAACTCGGTATACACTACATCAGCTCCTTGTTCTTTGCACAAGGCACGGAATGGCGGATCACTCACATCTTCCATAGGAGCAAGGAGTAATGGAAAATCAGGTAATGTTATATTGCCTATGTGAACTGCCAAATCGAATTTTTTTTTGCGAAATTAATGATTTTATATAAAATGCTTTGATTTGGCAAGATACCTGTATAACACCTGTCAGGTACCTGACAGGTTGTAAATAAAGTTTGTGTTAAAAAGTAACGTCAGCCTCAATCGTTTCTGTACCTCTTTTTACTTTGACGGTCGTTTTATCTCCTTCTTTAAATTTTGCAAGGGCCTTCATATATCCCATCATATCCTCTACTGCCAATTCGCCTAACTGAACTACAATATCTCCTTTTTTTAGACCCGCTTTTTGGGCTGGTTTTTCTTCGCTTACACCATCTATTCTCATCCCTTTTCCATCAAACATGTAGTCGGGAACAACCCCTAAACTAACTTTGAAGCGAGGAGTTTCTTCACTTTCATTCTTGGTTTTTCTAAAAGCTAGCTTTCCATTGTCGTCTAACTCGGTGATTATTTCATAAATATATTCTGATATTAGATTCATACCATCATAATTCAACTTATCCGCATCGTCACTTGGTTTGTGATAGTCTTCATGCTGACCAGTGAAAAAATGTAACACTGGGATATCATTTAAATAAAATGAGGTGTGATCCGATGGTCCCACACCTGATTCGTTCTCAATAATTTTAAAATTTTTATTTGCAGCGTTAATGGTTTGTTTAAAATAAGGCGAAGTGCCAACCCCATAAACAGCCAAGGTGCTGTCTTTATTTAAGCGACCTACCATATCCATATTAATCATATAATTTAAAGAATCTAATGGAATGGTTGTGTTTTTCACAAAGTAATTGGATCCAATAAGCCCCATTTCTTCTCCTGAAAATGCCATAAACAAATAGTTATTGTTAGTATTTGTCGATTTTAATTTTGAAGCCAAATTGAGCATTACAGCAACGCCACTAGCATTGTCATCTGCTCCATTGTGTATGGCAGGTTCACCTCGATAAAGGGAGCCATCAGACCCATGTCCTAAATGATCAAAATGTGCTCCGATAACAATCGTAGAAGCTGCGTTGTTATCAATATATCCCAATACATTTGTTCCTGTTACTGTGCTATCACCATCTACCACATTATAGGTGATATCTTGATGTGGATCAGTTTTTGGTTTAAAAGTGAATGGTTGAAAATAACCATTGGTTCCTTTCGGACTTAAACCCAAGTCTTTGAATCGTTTAGCGATATAATTAGCAGCGGCTTTTTCGCCTGGAGTACCGGTTTGTCTGCCTTCTAGTTTATCGTCGGATAAATAGATAACGTCCTGTTTAATCATGTTTTCATCAACCAGATTTTTTTTGCATGAAACAAAGCACAGAATTATCAGAATAAATAAGGAATTTCTCATTTTATGTCTTATTTTTGCGCGAAATTATGAAATTTTGGTCTTATGAAACTAGTTTACACCCTTTTTTGTGCCCTTGTGTTGATCTCTTGTAAAAATGATAAGGTAAAAACAGCGAAATCTGCTGATGTACTTGTCGATGAATCGAAATCTGCTGGAGATTCATTAATTCATCCTAAAGAGGTTCACTTTAAAAATTTACGTCAAATTACCCATGGTGGAGATAATGCCGAAGCGTACTGGAGTTTTGACGATAAGCAACTTACTTTTCAATCAAGTAATAAAAAATGGGGTGTAGAATGTGATCAAATGTTTTTAATGAACGTTGATGATACATTTGATAGTATACCACCACAAATGTTGAGTACTGGTATGGGACGTACTACCTGTTCCTACTTCATGCCTGATAATAAACACATTTTGTATGCGTCTACTCATTTGGCAGATAAAGAATGTCCAGAAGTGCCTTTACGAGAAAATGGTAAATATGTTTGGCCAGTATACGATTCATTTGACATTTTTGTAGCAGACCTTAAAGGGAATGTTGTGAAACAATTAACGTCGGAACCTGGTTATGATGCAGAGGCTACTGTTTCTCCTAAAGGAGATAAAATCGTCTTTACTTCAACGAGAAGTGGAGATTTAGAATTGTATACCATGGATATAGACGGTTCAAATGTGAAGCAGATTACCAATGAGTTAGGATATGATGGTGGAGCCTTTTTCTCACCAGACGGAACTCAATTAATCTTTAGATCGTCTCGTCCGAAAACGGAGGCTGAAATTAAAGAATACAAAGATTTGTTAGCACGAGGGTTGGTTCAGCCTACAAATATGGAGCTGTATATTTGTAATGCAGATGGATCAGATTTGAGACAGTTAACCAACTTAGGAAATGCAAATTGGAGTCCATTTTTTCATCCTTCAGGAAAGAAAGTATTGTTTTCGTCAAACTTTGAATCGGAAGGTGGATATGCTTTTAGCTTGTATATGATTGATGTAGATGGGAAAAATTTAAAGCGTGTTTCATACGGAAGTGAGTTTGATGCTTTCCCCGTATTTTCAAATGATGGAAAAAAACTGATTTTTTCATCAAATCGTAATAACGGAGGGACAAGAGATACCAATTTATTTATTGCTGATTGGCAAGATTAATTTAGCTGATATCATTTACAAGCTTATAGCCATATCCACGGATATTTATAATTTGTAAGTTTTCATCTCTAGCTAATTTTTTGCGTAATTTACTGATAAATACATCCATACTTCGTGCAGAAAAGTAATCGTTGTTGCCCCATAATTTATTTAAAATAAAGGAGCGATCCAGCACTTGATTACTGTTTTTTGCTAGGTGAAATAAAAGATGTGCTTCTCGGTGTGTAAGTTGAGTTTCGGGTTCATTTTCAAAGCGTAAGGTTTGTTTTGACAAGTTAAGTTTAAACCGGCCAACGGTTATGCTTCGTGAAGAGTTCTGTAGGGATATCCGATCTAACAGGTTGTTTATTCTAACAATTAGTTCTTCAATGGAAAATGGTTTTTTTAAATAGTCATTTCCCCCAATTGTAAACCCCTCTACTACATCGGATGTTTGAGATTTTGCAGTGAGAAATAGGATGGGGGTGCGTTCGTCTATTTGTCTTATTTCTTTAGCGAGCGTAAATCCATCTTTTTTAGGCATCATTATGTCTAAAACAGCAATGTCAACTGATTCTTTTTGGAAGCATTTCCATGCCATTTCACCATCACAGCATAAATGCACCAAAAAGTTTCGCGTCTCGAGACTTTCTTTGATTATTTGTCCCAGAGCGGGTTCGTCTTCTGCAAGTAAAATGGTAATCTTAGCCATGTCTAGGTAAGGTTATATTGAAATCTGTACTTTTTTTATGTAATGTAAGTTCAATGGATCCTCCGTGTTTTTGAACTATTTTTTTTGTGTAATAGAGACCAATTCCAAACCCCTTTACATCGTGCCTATTCCCACTCGGAACTCTATAGAATTTTTCAAAAATTTCATTTTTATGTGCAGAGGTTAAGCTATGTCCATTGTCACTAATGGTGATTTTAGTTTTATTTATTGATTCTACAAGTGTAATGGTAATCTGATCTCCCCCATACTTCATCGCATTGTCAATTAAATTATTTATTGCATTTTCAATGTGGAATGGATCCACTATGGTACGTTGAGCCGATCTATAGGCGTTAAAGTGAATATGTTTAGCGTGCCCTTGCAGTTTATATCGCCTAATTAAATCTTCTAACAGCTCATATAGATTTACTTCTTCTAATTGTAATTGCAAACCCTCACTGTCTAAGGTAGCTGTTTCTAACAACTTTTCTACCATCGTGTTTAATTTTGATAGTTGCTTAGTTGAGATGTCTAAATATGATTTGGTTTTAACTTTATCGTCTAGCACGTTAAAATCCTTTATGCTTTCTACGGCTACACCGATAGTCGCAATTGGAGTTTTAAATTCATGCGTAATATTACTGATTAAATCATTCTTTATTTCAGCCAATTGCTTTTGTTGTTTGATGATTTTAAGTAAATAGAATAAACAAGATATTATGGCTAAGGCTAGGAAAAAGGAGATGAAAATTCCCAAAAAACTTCGTTTTAAAGCTACATAAATAGGATTCTTATAGTGTAGGGTTAATTGCTCTTGCGGTTTGATATACGTTGACTTTGCTTTAGCAGTTAAGATTTCTTGACCAGTTAATTGGTGTGGTGATTGATAAAAAATCGTGTCGTTCTTTAAGTGGATAATCTTATAATCGAGCTGAATGTTTTTTTGGGTAAGTTGTATGGTTAATAACGAATCGATTTGCGGGTAATTTAAGATATCACGTTGAAAAGAAAGAAGTATGGATCCTAAATGATTTAGGATATTTAGACTGTCATAATTGGCATAGTTGTCTTTTATGACCTGTGTCTCGAATGTTCCATTTATTTTAGCAATCACTTCTTTTTCTTCACGAGTATTCAATTGCTTGAAACCACGAAACCTTGGATAATGGTAATTCGTATCTTTAGAAAATTTTTGAAGGAAATCTACGTGTTCATTTGGTTTTAAAGAATCCCTTTTGGAAAATTGACTGTTGTTCACAATTACTTGGATTTCACTCTTAGTTTTCCGTCCATTTATAAATAAATCACTATTATTTAAGCTATCAACGAATGCGTTTTCAACATCAGCATTCTCTTTGAATGTTCCCTTTGTTTTTATTATCGTAAAAAAATCAGTCTTTGCAATGTTAGCATAATACTCTTCCAATGCATTGTCTAGACTTAGTTGAATTTCATTAAAAACTCGTTGCTTATTGAGTTGATAGTTTTTGTAATTCCAATAGATTTGAACGCCAATCGTAATGATAATGGTCAGTAGAATAAAGTAGAGAATACCTCGATAATTGGCTGTTTTCATAACCCAAATATAATGGCTATCAGGCAGATAAAATAATGACTTAACACACGTTAACGTTCGTTAACCTAATAAAAATAAAAGTTAGTTCATCTTTGTGGGAGAAGTATAACAAAAACCAATTTAAATGATACGTATAATTTACCTAAGTTTAGTAGGGATAATCGCTTTGCTTCCCTCGATACTTGTTGGACAAGATATTCAAGGTATTGCGACCTACAAATCTCATCGAAAATTGAATTTAAAAATAGATGATGAGAAACAAACAGCCATACAAATGGAAATTCAGGCGCAATTGGTCAGGGAAATGCAACAAGAATATACCTTGAAATTCAATAAAGAGTCTTCCATTTATAAAAAAGAAGAACAGTTAGCTGGCCCTACTCCTTCTAGCGATGGAGTCCAAATTACAATTTCTGGGGATACAGATGTTAGATATAAAAATACCAAAGAAAATCGCTACACAGTAAAAAAAGAATATTTGGGGAAGGTTTTTCTCATAAAAGATGAATTAAAACCTATTAAATGGGTTTTAGATAAGGCTACCAAAAATATTGGAAAATACACCTGTTATAAAGCAACTTTTATTGACTCTATTACCACGACAAGTATTTCGGATAAAGGGGAGATTTCTGAAGTTAAGAAGGAGCGTGTAACGACGGCTTGGTACACGCCTGAAATTCCCGTAACTACGGGACCAGCTAATTATGGAGGGTTGCCCGGATTAATACTTGAAATTAACGATGGAAGTTTAACCTTAATTTGCACAAAAATTGTATTAAATCCTACTAATAAATTTGAGATTGATGAGCCTAAAAAGGGAAAAATTGTTTCGCAACAAGAATTTGATAAGATTCAAAAAAAGAAAAATAAAGAAATGATGGATGAATTTAAATCGAGAAGAAAGGGTAGCGGAGAAGAGATATTTATTATTGGCGGATAGAAATTTAAGAAGAATTTAACAATTCATCATAGAACTTCTAGAGAATATAATAGTCTAACTAGGACACAAATCTTAGACAAATACATGATGAATTCAAATTTGAACAAAATAGCAATTGTTGCGGTGACCTTATTTTTTACAGCAGTGGGGTATGCGCAAAAAGACTTTCAAGGCCAAGCCTATTATATGAGTAAAACCTCTTTGGATATGAGCAGATTTGGTGGAGGTCAAATGAGTGAACAGCAAAAAGCGCGAATGGCTGAACGTATGAAAAGTATGTTAGAAAAGACCTACATTTTGAATTTTAACCAGGTAGAATCAATGTACAAGGAAGAAGAGAAATTAGAAGCACCTGGACAAGGTGGGGGTAGTGGATGGATGAGATCAATAAGTGCGGCCAGTGGTCCTCAATATAAAAACGTAAAAGAAAATGTATATCTCCAAGAAAATGAATTGATGGGTAAAGCCTTTTTAGTAGAAGACACATTGCAACCTATCGAATGGAAGATGGAAGGTGAGACCAAACAAATCGGAAAATATACAGTTTATAAGGCTACCGCAGAAATTGATGCACCTCCTGCCATGCAGTTTGGAAGACGTGGAGGAAATCGGGATCGCGCTGCTGCCGGAGAAGAACAAGCCCCAACACCCCCAGAGAAAGTTAAGGTTACTGCTTGGTATACTATGCAGGTTCCTGTAAATCAAGGACCAGGAAAGTATTGGGGATTGCCTGGATTGATTTTAGAATTGCACGAAGGAAATACGGTTTTACTTTGTACAAAACTTGTGATGAATGCTGATAAGGCTGAAAAAATAAAAAGACCAACCAAAGGTAAAAAAGTGACGCTGGCTGAGTACGAGAAAATTACAAAAGAAAAAATGGAAGAAATGGCCGAACAATTTAGAGGCCGAGGTCGAGGTCGAGGTGGAAATCGAGGTGGACGTTAATAATTTCCTAAGTAAAGAAACAACGAATAACAAACAACTAATCACACATTTTCATGAAAAAATTAATTTTTACGCTACTTTGTATGGTAGTAGTAGGTACTTCTTTTGCTCAATTAAAACTTGAAGGAGTTGTCAAAGATACGGTTGGTGAACCGCTTGAATTGGCAAATGTAGTTGCGATAAATCAGGAAACCAAAGCGTTAGATTCCTATGGGATTACCAATGATAAAGGGCGTTATAAATTAAATTTAAAACCCAATACAAATTATAAGATTCAAGTAAGTTATATAGGATTTACCACCGCGGATGTTATTATTAACACGAAAGATGTTGATATTGACCGCGATTTTATATTAAAAGAGGATGTTTCTTTAGATGAAATTGAGTTGACTTATGAGATGCCAATAATCATAAAAGGAGATACCATGATTTACAATGCAGATTCTTTTAAAAGTGGAACTGAACGTAAATTGGAAGATATTTTAAAAAAATTACCAGGGGTAGAAATTAATGATTTGGGTCAAATTGAAGTTGAAGGAAAGGCCGTTAGCAAATTAATGGTAAATGGAAAAAATTTCTTTGATGGTGATACTAAATTAGGGACTCAGAATATTCCTTCAAATGCCGTTGATAAGATTGAAGTTTTAAAGAACTTTACAGAAGTTGGTCAATTGAGAAGTGTTCAAAACAATCAAGATAATGTCGCCATTAATATTAAATTAAAACAAGGTAAAGATAAATTTTGGTTCGGAAATGTTACTGCTGGAGGTGGTGTGGCACAAGAAGATCCGTTGTATTTAATACAGCCAAAACTCTTTTATTACAGTCCCAAAACTAGTTTAAACTTTATTGGGGATTTAAATAATATGGGAGAAGTTGCCTTTACTCGAAGAGATTATTTCAATTTCGGTTCTGGATTTAGAGCCCCAAGTCAATCAAGTGGTACCAGCATCAATCTAGGAAGTAATTCCCTTGGGTTTTCACAATCACAAAGTGATCGAGTTGATAATATTAATTCTAAATTGGCCGCTATGAACTTTAATCACTCTCCTAAAGAAGGGTTAGACCTTAGTGGGTTTGGAATCTATTCTGGTAACCGAACCGATATGAGAGAAAATAGATCAATTCAATATACAGATGCTTCGTTAAATCTTCCAGATGAAGATACTGAGTCAAAGACACATCAAGCAAGTGATTTGGCGATGGTTAAATTTAAAACAAAATATGTCCCTAATACGAGCAATCAATTGGATTATCAAATTGTTGGGAGAGTTTCAACTGAACAACAAGACCAAAATGTGTTTTCAAGTGTCAGTGGGAATGTTGGAGAATTAGAAGGTTCTGAACCGTATAGTATAAATCAAAATTTAAATTACTACTATACCCTAGATGATCGAAATATTTTCGCTTTCTCTGGTCAACATTTATTGCAGGATGAAGATCCTTTTTATAATGCAATTTTTTCGGATCCGACCTTTGATGAAACGGCAGAAGATATTGGGTTTGATACGGCTCAAAATACCTATAACATTAATCAAGAAAAGCGAATTAAGTCAAACCAGTTAGATGCCAAACTCGATTATTGGAATATCTTAAGCCCAAAAAGTAATATAAACCTGACCCTTGGTTTAGTGTATAGCAATCAAAAATTTGATTCTGATATTTTTCAATTTCTTGATAATGGATCACGATTTGATCCTGTATCAACCATCATCAATCAAGCGAATGGTAATGAGGTAGATTATACATTTTCTGATAGTTATTTAGGGTTTGAATACCGATTTAAATCTGGAATATTCACTGTTTCTCCTGGATTTTCAGCCCATGCGTATGGTACCAAAAGTGATCAGCTCACCGGAAATTACAAAGATAATTTCTTTAGAGTTTTGCCTAAATTTAATGCGCGTATTGACTTGAAAAAAAGTGAGAGTATTACAGTCAATTACGTTATGAGCACCCAATTTACAGACGTTACTAAAATAGCACAAGGACTAATGTTGAATCGCTATAATTCGTATTCTGTAGGTTTACCTGACTTAGAAAGTTCTTTGCGTCACAATGTTTCTCTGAACTATCGAAGCTTTAATATGTTCAATTATACAAATATGAATGGTAGTCTTTCGTATAGTAAAAATATTAATCAAATTAGAAATTCTGCACAATTTGCCCCAGGTAGCGTTGTGAGAATTAGTGCACCATTCAATTCTGATTTTTCTGATGAAAGTGCAAGTGCAAATGGTCGTTTTCAACGTGCCTTTGGAAAATTAAGAGCTTCGTTAGGTGGGAACTTAAGTTACAATAAGTTTAATCAAATCATTAATAATAATACTTCATTTAATGAAAATTATACGTATGGATATAATATTGGTGTAAATACAAACTTTTTAACGGCACCAAATTTCGATTTATCTTATAGGTATTCAATTCAAGATTCTGATCAAGGGAATAGAAGAACTAAATTTTATACCCACTCTCCGCGAATAAATTTTGATGCGTTAATTTTTAAAGCGTTTACGTTTAGGTCTAATTTTTCATATAATCTAACCAAGAATGAAACGGAAACGTTGAATATTTATCGTTCATTAGACGCTTCTTTAGCATATCGAAAAGATCAGGATAGTAAATGGGAATTAGAATTAAAAGGATCAAACTTATTAAATGCTGGAACGGAATCTAATACAAGTATTGGAACCTATTTTGTGAGTTTTACCGAGAATTTTATCCAGCCTCGATTTGTAACACTTAGAGTTAGGTATACCATCTAGTTGAACCCTCTATCATTTTACATAAAAAATCCCGCCATATGGCGGGATTTTTTATGTAAAATGACCAAATTAAACATTTAAATTGGGCACTAATTTATTAGCATTTTCAAATACGCTGTACAAGAAATTAAAGTCTCACCCTTATAAACCAAAAGCAGCTTTTACTTTATCAACATAGTCTAATTTTTCCCAGGTAAACAACTCAACGTTCATAGTTTTTGATTCGCTATTAGGTAAATGAAACGTTTTTTGAATGGTTTCATTTTTTCTTCCCATATGCCCATAAGCAGCAGTTTCAAGATACATAGGTTGACGTAAATTTAGGCGGCTTTCAATGGCTGCAGGTCTCATGTCAAAGAGTTCAGATACTTTTTTAGCAATTTCTCCATCCGTTAAATTTACCTTGGATGTTCCAAAGGTGTCAACAAAGATTCCCATCGGTTCAACAACACCGATAGCATAGGATACTTGAACTAATATTTCATCAGCTACCCCAGCTGCCACTAAGTTTTTAGCTACATGTCTCGTTGCATAGGCTGCACTTCGGTCTACCTTACTTGGGTCTTTCCCTGAAAAAGCACCCCCTCCATGAGCTCCTTTTCCACCGTAGGTATCTACAATTATTTTTCTTCCAGTCAATCCAGTATCTCCATGAGGACCACCAATTACAAATTTTCCGGTAGGATTGATGTGATACTTAATGTTATCATCAAACAAATTAGCAATTTCTGTAGGTAATTTGGATTTAACCCTTGGAATCAGAATATTGATTAAGTCTTTTCGGATGGTGGCCAACATAACTTCATCACTTGCAAAATCATCGTGTTGTGTTGAAATAACAATGGCTTCAATACGTTGCGGTACATTGTCGTCGCTATATTCAATGGTGACTTGACTCTTTGCATCTGGACGTAAATAAGTAATCGCGTCATTTTCACGTCTAAGAGCTGCTAATTCTTTTAGGATTAGATGTGATAAGTCTAAGGCCAACGGCATGTAATTTTCTGTTTCGTTGGTCGCATATCCAAACATCATTCCTTGGTCTCCAGCTCCTTGCTCTTCTTTTGTAGCTCTATCTACTCCACGATTAATATCTGGTGATTGTTCGTGAATAGCAGATATGACACCACAAGAGTTTCCGTCAAACATATAGGCGCTTTTGGTATATCCAATTTTATTAATGACTTCTCTCGTAATTTTTTGAACATCGAGGTATGTACTCGATTTTACTTCACCAGCCAAAAAAACTTGTCCAGTGGTTACTAAGGTTTCACATGCTACTTTTGACTCGGGGTCAAAGGCTAAAAAGTTGTCAATTAACGCGTCAGATATTTGATCCGCTATCTTGTCTGGATGTCCTTCAGAGACACTTTCAGACGTAAATAAATAGGCCATATAATGGATTTAAGTTTTAAATTTGATTGCAAAAGGCTAAAGGAGTAGTTGTACTGCTTTAGCATTTTTTTAACTGTCAATTCAGCTAATGAGGTTGCAATCAGTTCAAATTTTTCCTCAATTTTAACGCGACAAAAGTACACTTATTATTAACGTAGAAAAAATAAAAGCGGATAATTTGTGAGTAGGTAGTTTCAAGTACATCAAACCAGTCGATGTAGGAACCAACTTTGACGTAGTTTGAACCCCTTTAAATCGATCGTGGTGTTTTCTTAGATTTTGGAAGTCATTGCCCCTGCAATACCTTCACTCAATTATAGGAGGTAGAATCCGTAATACGAAATTTATTTTCGCTAAAAGGGGATGCATAAACATTTTATCTAATAAAATAAAGGTCGTATTAATGGGTTGATTATAGGGGTTTTCAAAGTGATTTTTGATGGTAGAATTATGAGAGAATTAAAAAATATTTCGAATAAATTTGCATATTAACGTTTTCTTTCACAATATTTGCAGCCTAAGTTCAATCACTTATTGAAATTGTTATCAAGAAAGGCTGAGGGATTAGACCCAGTGAAGCCTTAGCAACCCTTTTACCGACTCTTAGGAAGAAGAAGGTGCTACATTCTACCTTATGAACGTATTTATGTACGTTCTGGATAGATAACACAAAAAAATTACTTTCTGGTAATTTTTATGTTTCTCTTAATAACTTTTTTCTTGTAAGTACGCTGTTTACAGTGCATTTGGCTTTTTTATTAATTACTAAAAAGTAAAGAAAATGAGTACAAAAAATTTGGCAACCAAAGCGTTGCATGCAGGTCACGATGTGACAACCACAGCAGGAACAAGAGCTGTTCCTATTTATCAATCTTCTAGTTATGTTTTTGCTAATTCAGAACAGGCAGCGAATAGGTTTAACCTATCTGAACCGGGGTTTATTTATACCCGACTCAATAATCCCACCAATGACATTCTCGAAAAGAGATTAGCTGAATTGGAAGGAGGAATTGGAGCGGTTGTTACTGCTTCGGGTGCCGCAGCAATCAGTACGGCCCTTTTAACCTTGCTTCGCGCAGGAGATCATTTGGTAGCTTCAAGTAGCTTGTACGGGGGAACTTTTAACTTGTTGAGTGTTACCTTACCGCGTTTAGGGATAACAACTACCTTTGTCGATGCAAGTCAACCAGAAGCATTTACAAATGCAATCCAAGAAAATACGCGGGCAATTTTTGTAGAATCATTAGGAAATCCAAAATTAGATGTACTTGATTTATCCTTAATTTCTGAACAGGCTAAAAAGGCTAAAATTCCATTTATTGTTGATAATACCATTGCAACGCCTATCTTATTGAATCCGATAGAGTACGGTGCAGATATCGTTATTCATTCTTTGACAAAATACATTAATGGAAATGGTACATCCTTAGGAGGAGTGATCATTGATGCAGGTAATTTTGATTGGTCTAATGGTAAGTTTACAGAATTTACAGAGCCTTCAGCTGGGTATCACGGATTAGTTTACCATGAAGCACTTGGAAAGTCGGCATTTATTGCTAAAGTACGTATTGAAGGTCTGCGTGATTATGGCGCTGCTTTGAGCCCTTTTAATGCTTTTCAAATTATTCAAGGTTTAGAAACGTTACCTATTCGAATCAAAAAACACAGCGAAAATGCACTCGCTTTAGCCCAATGGTTGCAAGAACAAGATGAAGTAGCATGGGTTAATTACCCAGGCTTGAAAGATCATCCTGATTATAATCTTGTACAGAAATATTTACCAGAAGGACAGAGTGGTTTAGTTACTTTTGGTGCTAAAGGTGGTTTTGAGGCTGCGAAAACAATCGCTGATAATACGTCATATTTTTCACTACTCGCGAATATTGGAGATACAAAATCGTTAATTATTCATCCAGCAAGTACAACACATCAACAACTCTCTGCTGCTGATCAAGCAGCTACTGGAGTCTCATCAGATTTAATTCGCTTATCAGTTGGATTAGAAGATTTAGCTGATCTTAAAGCAGACTTAAAAAAAGCATTTGCCGCTGTTAAAAAAGCACAAAATGTATAATTCATTTTAGTGAGGTGGTCTAGCTTTTTTCGGCTAGATCGCTTCGGTAAAATTTGTCAAAAAATTGTCAACCTTTCGTATACATTTATTTAATGAGCAAATTAGAATTTTTAAAAATTGACCAATATCAAACGCTGAATGGAACTGTTGTAGACCTTTCATTGTCATACCAGCTGTTTGGAAAACCTTTGCATACAGCCCCTATAGTGCTAGTTAATCACGCCTTGACAGGAAATAGTAATGTAGCAGGTGAAGGGGGGTGGTGGACCGACCTCGTAGGAGAAGGAAAAGTAATTGATACAAATACGTATACTGTTTTAGCCTTTAATATTCCAGGTAACGGCTATGATGGATTTCTCTTAGAAAACTATAAAGATTTTGTAGCCCGAGACATTGCAGCTATTTTTTTAAAGGGTCTCCAAGCCTTAAATGTTCATCGACTCTTTGCGATGATTGGCGGGTCTCTTGGTGGTGGAATTGCTTGGGAAATGGCTGTCATGGAACCAGACCTTTGTGAACATCTCATTCCGGTGGCATCAGATTGGAAAGCGACTGATTGGTTGATTGCAAACTGCCAGATTCAGGAACAATTTTTAACCAATTCCTCTAAACCTTTACACGATGCTCGTATGCATGCTATGTTGTGTTATCGTACCCCTGCCTCTTTTAAGGAGCGATTTCAACGTTCAATGAATACAGATGCGGATATCTTTAATGTAGAGAGTTGGTTATTACATCATGGGAATAAATTAGAAGAACGATTTCAATTATCTGCTTATAAACTCATGAATCAATTGTTGAAAACGATTGATGTAACGAAGGGACGAGATGGCGATGTGTTGGCGAAAATAAAATCTAATATCCACATTATAGCGGTTGATTCTGATTTGTTTTTTACAGCAGAAGAAAATCGAGAAACTCAACGAATTATGAGTCTAACACATCCAAATATTAGTTATGAGGAAATCAATTCTGTACATGGTCACGATGCTTTTTTAATTGAATTTGATCAGCTAGAAAAAATCGTTACCCCAATTTTTAAGCCACAGGCAAATCGACATTTGAATGTGATTAAATTTGGAGGTAAATCATTGGCTAATGGAAAGGGTATTGAACGCGTAGTACAAATTTTAGAAGAGAAAATTCAGGCTAATGAAAGAATGATTGTGGTGGTTTCTGCACGTGGAAATACCACTGATCAACTAGTAGATTTAGCAGAATTGGCACAAAGAGGGGAGGATTATACCGTAGCATTAGAAGCACTTAAAAAATATCAATTTGCCGACTTTACCGATTTGGATTTTGAACAAGAATTTGCGGTCATCGATAAATTGCTGTCTGGAATTGCCTTGCTGAAAGATTGTGGTAAAAAGATTAAAGATCAACTCTTAGCACAAGGCGAATTACTCTCTGCCAAATTCTTAGTTCATGCCTTAAAGAAAAAGGGGATTAATGCTGAGGCAATTGATGCGCGAAATTTGATCAAAACCGATGAAAATTTTGGAAACGCTCAGCCGATAAATACGTTGTCTAAAGCAAATGCAATTGAGGTTTTAGGAGGATTAGAACATTTGGCTATAGTTACCGGATTTATCGGATCAAATGAACAAAATGAAACGACAACCCTAGGGCGAAATGGAAGTAACTATACAGCTTCTTTGTTGGCGAATTATTTAAACGCGGTAGAATTACAAAATTATACTCATGTAAATGGAATTTATACCGCCAATCCAGATTGGGTATCTGATGCCAAAAAAATCACTGAATTGTCTTTTGAAGAAGCCAATGAATTAGCCAATTTTGGGACCAATGTTTTACATGCTAAAACCATTATTCCACTCATAGAAAAAAATATCAATCTTCGGATTTTAAATACCTTTAACCCAGAAGATAAAGGGACTCTTATTACAGCAAACCCTTCTGTAAAGGGGGTGAAATCACTATCAGTACTTGATAGAATTAGTCTGATAAATTTTGAAGGAAGAGGTCTCTTAGGGAAAAGTGGTGTTGATGCACGTATTTTTAAAGCACTCAGTATTCAGGATATTAGCGTGAGTATTATTTCTCAAGGCTCGTCTGAGCGAGGTATTGGACTCATCGTTGATGCTGATCAAGCAGAAAAAGCGATTAAAGCGTTGCACCGTGAATTTGAACAAGACTTTTATACACATGATGTACATAAAATATCAGTAGTTGATCAATTAGCGGCAATTTCGATGGTCGGATTAGATCTTAGTGAATTTCATAAGCCGTATTCTGCCTTAATTGAAAATCAAATTATTCCACTGTTATTTAATAACACCATTACCGGTAAGAATGTGAGTATCGTTTTGCGAAAATCTGATTTGCTCAAAGCGATAAATGTAATCCACAGTGAAATTTTTGGCATTGCTAAGCATATTAATATTGCAATCTTTGGACATGGATTGGTTGGTGGAACACTTCTAGATCAAATGATTGCTTCAGCTCCTGAAATAGAAAAGAGAAAAGGAATAAAGCTCAATGTATTTGCCGTTGCTAATTCTAGAAAAGTGTTGTTAAAAGCACGTGGAATTGATCAAGAATGGAAAAAAGAATTAGCAGAACAGGGACAACCGTATACCTTAGACCAAATTATCGAATTTGCAAGCGATCATCATTTGGAAAATCTCGTCGCTGTAGATAATACCGCTAGCCAAGAATTTGTTCAAGCTTATACAACCTTGGTTGAACATGGATTTGATCTGGTGTCTTCAAATAAAATTGCCAATACAATCGGAATTGATTTTTATGATAACTTGAGAGAAAAACTCAGTTTACACAAAAAGAAATACTTGTATGAGACCAATGTAGGTGCTGGGTTGCCCTTAATAGATACGATAAAACTCTTGCATCTTTCTGGTGAAAATATTACGAGAATCCGAGGTGTATTCTCTGGATCACTTAGCTTTTTGTTCAATCATTTTTCTGTAAAAGATCAAGCTTTTAGTGAAATTCTTAGCGAGGCGATGGAAGCTGGATATACGGAACCAGACCCTAGAGAGGATCTTTGTGGAAATGATGTTGCCAGAAAATTGCTAATCTTGGCGAGAGAGTTGGACTTAAAAAATGAACTTGTAGATATTGATATTGACAACCTAATTCCGGTTGCTTTACGTGATTTGTCGGCGGATGAATTTACGTCAAATTTAGAGGCATTAGACGCACATTATGAAGCCATAAAAGAAGCGCAAGAAGAGGGGTGTGTTTTGCGATATATCGGTGATTTACACGGTGATTTATCTAGAGAGGATGGTGCGATAATGGAAGTTAAATTGTGCTCTGTACCCGCAGATAGTCCTATTGGACAGGTTAAAGGAAGCGATTCTATATTTGAGATTTATACTGAGTCGTATGGCGATCGTCCTATTGTAATTCAAGGGGCTGGGGCAGGAGCTGAGGTAACGGCACGAGGTGTTTTTGGAGATATTTTACGTATAACAGGAAAAATTTAATCATGAAAGATCAAGCATCCAAGCCTCATTTTGAGACTTCAGCAATTAGAACACAACAAGATCGAAGTCAATTCCTAGAGCATTCAACCCCTATTTACCTCACTTCAAGTTTTGTCTTTGAAGATGCGGAAGATATGCGCACTTCCTTTGCGGAAGAAAAAGAACGAAATATTTATAGTCGTTTTACGAACCCGAACACAAGTGAATTTGTTGATAAGGTATGTGAAATGGAAGGTGCTGAAGCAGGGTATGCATTTGCAACGGGGATGTCTGCGGTTTTTTCAACCTTAGCGGCTTTGTTGAACAGTGGAGATCATGTGTTATCCGCGCGTTCTATCTTTGGTTCTACCTTCACTTTGATGACTAAGTTTTTGCCCAAGTGGAATATATCAACGACTTTTTTTAATAGTAATGACTTAGATCAGCTTGAGTCACTTGTTCAATCCAATACTAAAATAATTTATGCCGAGAGCCCTACCAATCCAGGGGTTGATATCCTCGATTTACAACGGTTGGGAGATTTTGCTAAGAAACATGAGCTTCTATTGGTTATTGATAATTGTTTCGCGACACCTTATTTGCAACAGCCAATACAGTTTGGAGCCGATTTAGTTATTCATTCTGCCACAAAATTAATGGATGGGCAAGGAAGAGTTCTGGGGGGAATTACCGTTGGTAATGCGGCATTGATTCGTGAAATTTATTTGTTTTCAAGAAACACAGGACCAGCCTTAGCTCCTTTTAATGCGTGGGTCTTGTCTAAAAGTTTAGAGACCTTAGCGGTAAGAGTAGATAAACACTGTGAAAATGCCCTTAAAGTAGCACAGTTTTTAGAAAAACAACTGGCAGTAGATTGGGTGAAATATCCGTTTCTACCTTCACACCCTCACTATGAAATTGCAAAAAAACAAATGAAAGCAGGGGGTAATATTATTGCTTTTCAAGTAAAAGGAGGGGTGAAAGCTGGAGAAGCGTTTTTAAATGCGCTCCAACTTTGTTCGCTCTCAGCAAATTTAGGAGATACAAAAACCATTGTAACTCATCCCGCTTCGACAACTCATAGTAAGTTGCCTGAAAAGGATCGATTAGCGGTCGGTATTTCTGATGGTTTAGTGAGAGTTTCTGTTGGGTTAGAACATTATAAAGATATAATTAATGATTTAAATCAGGCTTTGCAAAAAATAGAAATGTAAATGAGAAGAAAGGAGCTTTGGGTACTTAAAAGATATCGTGTTTTTTATGTGGTATTCTCCAAAATAATTCATTGCTTTGTAGGGTAATTAGTTCATTCATTTACCTATGTTATCAAGAAAGGCAGAGGGATTAGACCCAGTGAAGCCTTAGCAACCCTTTTCCCGATTCTATGGGATAAGAAGGTGCTAAATTCTACCGCTTCGTCGGATAGATAACCCTAGAATTCAGTTGAGTTCTCCTACCTTCTTGGCTACATATCGTAAAGTATAAATAAAATTAATTGATGAAAAAGAATATTGATCAGCTTTTAAAAGAGCGAATTCTTGTCTTAGATGGAGCCATGGGAACCATGTTGCAACGCTATAAGTTTACCGAGGAAGATTTTAGAGGTGAACGTTTTAAGGACTATCCATTACCCTTGCAAGGGAACAATGATTTGCTGTCTTTAACGCAACCAGATGCGATTAAAACCATACATCGAAAGTATTTTGAGGCTGGAGCGGATATTATTGAAACCAATACGTTTTCTGGAACTACCATCGCCATGGCAGATTATAAAATGGAAGATTTGGTAACTGAATTGAATGTTATTTCTGCGCAATTAGCACGTGAAGTTGCAGATGAATTTACAGCGAAGGAGCCTCATAAACCACGATTTGTAGCAGGTTCTATTGGGCCAACAAATCGTACCGCATCTATGTCGCCTGATGTAAATAATCCTGCCTTTAGGGCGGTTACATTTGAAGATTTACGCAAAGCCTATAAGCAACAGGTTGAAGCATTAATTGATGGTGGTGTAGACCTATTATTAGTTGAAACAATCTTCGATACCCTCAACGCAAAAGCTGCACTGTTTGCTATTGATGAGGTGTTTGAAGAACGAGGAGAACGAATTCCAATCATGGTTTCTGGAACGATTACCGATGCTTCGGGAAGAACCCTGTCTGGACAAACTGTAGAAGCTTTTTTGATTTCCATTAGCCATATTCCACTGCTTAGTGTTGGTTTTAATTGTGCCTTAGGAGCAGATCAATTACAGCCGTATTTACAACGATTGGCTAGTCAGACTGAATTTTATACATCTGCTCATCCCAATGCTGGCTTGCCAAATGCCTTTGGTGAGTACGATCAATCAGCTTTAGAAATGAAAGATTTAATCGAATCGTATTTAAAGGAAAATTTGATAAATATAATTGGAGGCTGTTGCGGGACTAATCCTGAACATATTCAGGCCATCGCAGAAGTTGCACGCAACTATGCACCTCGCAAAGTAAACACCCCCACGTCATGAGTAAACAACAAAAATATTTGACCTTATCAGGTTTAGAACCACTGGTAGTTACGCCTAATACAAATTTTGTGAATGTCGGAGAGCGTACCAATGTCACAGGGTCTAAGAAGTTTTTACGCTTAATTAAAGAAGAAAAATTTGAAGAAGCCTTAGATATAGCAAGAGAACAGGTTGAAGGCGGGGCTCAGATTATTGACGTCAATATGGACGAAGGAATGCTCGATGGAGCGGAAGCAATGGTTAATTTTTTAAACCTCATTGCCGCCGAGCCTGATATTGCCAAAGTGCCCATTATGATTGACAGTTCAAAATGGGAAATTATCGAGGCAGGATTGCAGGTAGTACAAGGAAAATGCGTGGTAAATTCGATTAGTCTAAAAGAAGGTGAAAAGGAATTTATCAGGCAGGCTAAACTAGTAAAGCGATACGGTGCTGCCGTAATTGTTATGGCGTTTGACGAAGATGGACAAGCAGATAGTTATGAACGTAGAATTAAGATTTGTGAACGATCGTATCGAATTCTCGTTGATATTGTAAAATTCCCTCCTCAAGATATTATTTTTGATCCTAATATTTTTCCGGTAGCAACCGGAATGGAAGAACATCGACAAAATGCAGTAGACTTTTTTAGAGCCACCAAATGGATTCGTGAAAACTTACCTTATGTAAATGTAAGTGGTGGAGTAAGTAATGTTTCTTTTTCATTTAGAGGGAATAATCCTGTTCGTGAAGCCATGCATTCTTCTTTTTTATATCATGCAATTCAGCATGGAATGACCATGGGAATTGTTAATCCAACCATGCTAGAAGTCTATGATGAAATTCCTAAAGACTTATTGGAACGTGTTGAGGATGTATTATTAGACCGCAGAGATGATGCAACAGAACGCTTGCTCGAATTTGCAGAGACCGTGGTTGGAGTGCAGAAAGAAGATGATGTTACTAAATTATTATGGCGAAAAGAGCCGTTACAAGATCGGATTACCCATGCCTTGGTGAAAGGAATTGATGCGTTTATTATAGAGGATGTAGAGGAAGCACGTGCTGCTGTAGGGAAACCTATTGAAGTAATTGAGGGACACTTGATGATTGGTATGAATGTGGTGGGAGATTTGTTTGGAAGTGGAAAGATGTTTTTACCCCAAGTGGTGAAATCGGCGCGGGTGATGAAAAAAGCGGTAGCTTATTTAGAACCCTTTATTGAAGCTTCAAAAGGAGAAGGACCGCGTGAAGCTGCTGGTAAAATATTGATGGCTACTGTAAAAGGCGATGTACACGATATTGGAAAAAATATTGTAGCTGTCGTATTGGCATGTAATAATTATGAGATTGTTGATTTAGGGGTCATGGTTCCTCCAGAAAAAATTATAGAAACCGCAATTGCTGAAAAAGTAGATGTGATTGGACTAAGCGGACTAATCACTCCTTCCTTAGATGAAATGGTTCACGTTGCCAAAGAATTAGAGAAGAAGAATTTTACCATTCCACTTATGATTGGTGGCGCAACTACTTCACGTGCACATTCTGCCGTTAAGGTTGCTCCGCATTATCATTCAGTGATTCACGTAAATGATGCGTCAAGAGCAGTAACGGTGGTTGGAGATTTATTAAATGATAATCGGCAAGATTATAAAGCGCAAATTCGCGAAGAATACGAAAAGTTTAGGCTTCAATTTATGTCACGTGCTAAGAAAAAATCACTGATTAGTATTGAAGAGGCTCGTAAAAGACATGTCAAAATTGATTGGTCTTCGTTTACCCCAGTAAAACCAAATAAAATGGGGATTCATATCATTGATGATCTCGATTTAACGGTATTGCTTGACTATATAGATTGGTCACCCTTTTTTAGAAGTTGGGAGCTACATGGAAAATATCCAGCTATTTTAACCGATGACGTGGTGGGTGAACAAGCTACGGAGTTGTTTAAAGATGCGAAGCATTTATTAAATGAAATTTTAGATAAGAAATTATTTAAAGCAAAGGGAATCTTTGGACTTTTTGAAGCTAATGCAGTGGGAGACGATATAGAAGTTTACCATAATGGGAAACAACTTAATTTTCTTACGTTGCGGCAGCAATTAGAGAAAAGAGAAGGGCAGCCCAACATTGCGTTGTCAGATTTTATTGCGCCAAAAAGTACGGGTAAAAAGGATTATGTAGGGTGTTTTTGCGTGACTACAGGTTTTGGTTCTGATGAACTGTCAGGAAAGTATAAAGCAGGAAATGACGACTATAATGCTATTATGGTAAAAGCGTTAGCAGATCGATTGGCAGAGGCTTTTGCTGAATATTTACACTATCAAGTGAGAACTGATTACTGGGGGTATGCTGCTGGTGAGAATTTAAGTAGTGAGTCGTTAATTAGTGAGGAATATACGGGGATTCGTCCTGCACCTGGATATCCTGCTTGTCCTGATCATTTGGAGAAAAAAACGATATGGAAACTTTTGGAAGTGGAAGAAAAAATTGGGGTAAAATTGACAGATAGTTTAGCCATGTGGCCTGCATCAAGTGTTTCTGGGTATTATTTTGCAAATCCAGCATCCAAATATTTTGGATTGGGAAAAATACAGGAAGATCAGCTAAAAGATTACGCGGTACGTAGAGGTATCGACTTGGAATTGGCGCGAAAATGGTTAAGTCCTAATCTTTCAGATAATTAAGCCTTTATCTGAAATGTTGGAAAGTAGGGTGAAAGTGAAAAAGTAAGTAGTAGAAAAAGAGCATAAAAATACGGTTGAATCGGGAAGGCTCACATAGATAGAAATAAGACAATGAAAGTAACAGAACATTTAACAAAAGCGAACGGAAAAACACAATTTTCGTTTGAAATTTTACCGCCTTTAAAAGGACAAGATATTAAATCTATTTTTGATAATATCGACCCTTTAATGGAATTTAATCCGCCGTTCATCGATGTAACCTATCACCGTGAAGAATACGTGTTTAGGGAGTTGGAAAATGGATTGTTAGAAAAAAAGGTAGTAAAAAAGCGGCCAGGGACTGTAGGGATTTGTGCCGCTATACAGAATAAATATCAGGTAGATGCCATACCTCATATTTTATGTGGCGGATTTACCAAAGAAGATACGGAGAACTTTTTGATAGATCTTGACTTTTTAGGAATTCAAAATGTTATGGCCTTACGTGGGGATGCGGTAAAAAGCGAAACCTATTTTAAGCCAGAAAAGGAGGGAAATCAATATGCGAGTGATTTAGTAACTCAGGTTCGACGAATGAATGAAGGTCAATATTTAGATCCAGATTTGCAAAATTCATCCAAAACAGATTTTTGTATTGGGGTAGCGGGATACCCAGAAAAACACATGGAAGCGCCTAGTTTGGATTCAGATATTCACTTCTTAAAGAAAAAAATAAAGGCTGGTGCATCGTATATTGTCACACAAATGTTTTTTGATAATAAAAAATATTTTGAATTTGTCGATAAATGTAGAGCAGAAGGAATTACGGTTCCCATTATTCCAGGGTTAAAACCTATTGCTACTAAGAAACAACTCAATCAAATCCCACATCGATTTAAGGTTGATATACCCGATGAGTTAATCATGTCTGTAGTGTCTTGTAAAGACAATACAGCCGTGAGACAAGTAGGTATTGATTGGTGTATTGCACAGAGTAAAGAGTTAATTAAAGCGAAGGTTCCTGTACTACATTATTATTCTATGGGAAGGTCGTCAAATATCAAAGCGGTAGCCGAAGCTGTTTTTTAAGAGAACTTTGATAACAAAATTTAATAAGGCTATAGACAAAAGTAATGAAGTGGCTTGGGGTTTAGCAATTTATTTGTGTACTTTTGTATAAGAAATGTATAATATTATAAAAAAAATAACATGGCATTAGAAATAACAGACGCTACTTTCGAAGAAGTAGTATTGAAATCAGACAAACCAGTATTAGTGGATTTTTGGGCTGCATGGTGTGGACCTTGTAGAATGTTAGCTCCTACTGTAGAAGAATTAAATGCAGATTATGAAGGTAAAGCAGTAGTTGGTAAGTTAGATGTTGATGCAAATCAAGAATTCGCTGCCAAATATGGTGTTAGAAATATTCCAACTGTTTTGATTTTTAAGAATGGTGAAGTTGTTGATAAGCAAGTAGGTGTTGCGCCGAAAGCTACCTATGCAGAAAAATTAGATGCATTGATGTAAGTTTTAGCACAGAAAATTAAAAAAAAGGGCTGTTTCAAAAAACAGCCCTTTTTTTCTGTATAATCTTGATGTTTGTAAAGTTATTTTAGTTTTAGAAATAGACTTTGTTCAAAGCAAGGATGATGAAAAAACTGCTTAAAATTTGTTTTGGATTGGAAATGTTTCGTTCATGGGATGTACATATGGCAACGAATTTAAAAGATGGGATACCTAGGGTTTTTTAGTATCTTTGGATCATGGCTTTGAATGAAGTAAAAAGTATAGATGCGATAAAGAGTTTAGATCTTTTGGCGAGACAAGTAGTTGAGGGATTTATCACCGGTTTGCACAAGAGTCCGTTTCATGGATTTTCGGTAGAGTTTGCCGAGCATCGTTTGTATAATAAGGGGGAGAGTACGCGACATATAGATTGGAAATTATATGCAAAGACCGATAAGTTATTTGTCAAGCGGTATGAAGAAGAAACTAATTTGAGAAGTCATATCATTATTGATAACTCTTCTTCCATGCACTATCCCCAAGTAAATACCATTCATTTAAATCAATTGAATAAGGTCGGTTTCTCTGTGATTGCTGCTGCGGCACTCTTAGAAATCTTGAAACGTCAGCGCGATGCCTTTGGATTAAGTGTGTATGCAGAAAAAACCACTTATTTTGCGCCAGCAAAGGGAAGTGAACGTCATCGACGGATGTTGTTAGACCAGTTAGATACGGTTTTACGGGATAAACAGCAAACGCGAACAAGAACCTATGCTTCTCTACATGAAATCGCTGACAAAATTCACCGTCGATCTCTTATTTTCCTTTTTACAGATATGTTTCAGGCAAATGCTGATCAAGAAAAGTTATTTGAGGCTCTACGCCATTTAAAGTATAATAAGCACGAAGTAGTACTATTTCATACTTTTGACGCAAAATACGAGGTGAATTTTGAATTTGACAACGCACCTAAGCGTTTTGTAGATGTTGAGACTGGAGATTTTATAAATTTATATGCAGATACGATTAAAGAAAATTATGAAGCTGCAGTATCTAGTTATTTCAATCGTTTGAAAATGAAGTGTATGCAGTATGAAATTGAGTATGTTCCTGTAGATATTAACCAAGGATTTGAGCAAATTTTAACGACGTATTTAATCAGTCGAAAAAGATTTTTGTAAGAAACTTAAAAAAAGGCTTTGCCAATATAAAAAACGAGTTTATATTTGCAACCGCTTAAAGCAACGGTTTGGTAGTTCAGCTGGTTAGAATACCTGCCTGTCACGCAGGGGGTCGCGGGTTCGAGTCCCGTCCAGACCGCAATTAAAATGTTGTGTTGTTTTGGTAGTTTTTTTACAAACTACCCTAACTCAATGAGTTAGTCAATGAAAAGCTTCCTTAACAGGATGCTTTTTTGTTTTTGGGTTATTCCTAAATTCTCTTTCGTTTTCTTAGATTCATTATTTGTACCATAGCTTTGCATATATGTACTGTGTTTATTTTATACAAAGTGAAATGGATGGTTCATTTTATTTTGGTCATACGGCAGATATGAAAGAGCGGCTAACAAATCATAATCAGGGATTATCGAAATACACGAAATCAAAACGACCATGGAAAGTTGTTTATTTTGAAAATTCCGAATTTCGATCTGATGCAATGAAGCGCGAATATTTTCTTAAGCGACAAAGAAATAGAACATTTTAGGATCATTCCTAATTCATTCTTTTAACAAATTTTGAAAAAGAAACCCGCTTGTTCTTTACCTTGATTTGAGCATCAATTTTTGAAGAACCTTCATAAAAATAATTGTAAGTTTGGGGAGTAAAGAATTAAAAAATGAAAAAATGATCAGTGGGAAGAGCCTTATAATGGTCTTAGCAATGTTAATTTATTCTGGTTCGGTGGTGGCTCAGCGTTTCCAAGGTAAAATAACGTATAGAAGTTTATATGAGAATGCTGAATTGAATGAGGCTTTAAAAGAACCGGGCATTTCCTTAGAGAGACGGAATACATTATTGAATAGCGTTATAATGTTAAAAAAAGCAAACGAAAGAACCTATTTCTTAACGTTTGACAAAGTAGAATCCATTTATAAAGAGGAAGAAGTATTAAGCCTTGACCCTGAAATTAACAGGAAAATGGCATTTCAAGATTATTATAAAAATTTTCAAGAAGGGATGTATAAGCAGAAGTTTGATGCGTTCAGTGAGAAGTTAATAATCAATGATTCTCTGGAGAGATTTAATTGGAAGCTTCACAACGAACGGAAAAAAATTGGAAAATATGTTTGCTATAAAGCAACCTATACCGAAAATGTAATTTCAGATAGCAAGCGTATTGAAAAAGAAAATGGGAGTTTTGAGATTGAAATAGAATATAAAGATATGACGACTATCGCGTGGTATGCTCCGGAAATTCCAGTGAGTAATGGGCCTAATAAATACGGAGGTTTGCCGGGATTAATATTAGAAGTTGATTTTGGAAAAGGGACTAAAATTATCGCAACAGAAGTATTGTTGAATCCAGCGAAGCCATTAAAAATTAACCCTCCCAAAGGTGGTAAAGTGGTCTCATTAAAAGAATATAATAATATTTTGGGGATTATTGATTGAGGGATCCATCGGATTTTTGGTAAAATAGTTTTAATGTGGTAAAAAACAATCACATAGTTTAATCACGGCTTTTTTAAGGCTACTTCGTTTATCATCAGGAATGGAATATGAATCCATAATTTATGTATGTTCGAAGCTATGATTGCTGTAAAACAAGTAAAGGTTGTTTAGGCAATTTGTATCAAACTACTGAAAGTCCAAAAGAATATTTTTGTTCCCTATTTTTTTACCGTATCCTTCTTCTTTTTTCCCAACAGATCTTTCAACAAATCTGTCGCTTTGTTTTTAGCCTGTTCTTGTGGGGTTTGTTTAATTGAGTCTACTTTCGTGCTGTCAGCAGGCGTATTTTTACCACCGAGGAGTTCATTTAATTTATCACCTACCTTGTCTTTAATTTCCTCTTTTTGTTGATTGATTAATTGTTTGCTCAAATTAGTCATGGCCGATTTTAAGTCGGTACTAACCGAAGGGTTTTTAAGTTGTCCTCCAATAATTGCTTTGATAGGGATGATGATTTCCTCTTTTTTGTTTTGGTCTAACTTTGCTAAAAATGCAGCTCCTTCTTTACCTAAATACTTTACAGGAACATCCATGGTAGCCGTATAGCCTAAGGTATTGTCAAAACCATGACCACCGGAAATTTCCATGGCAATGTCCTTGTACTTGAGCGTAAATGGGTCAATTTGTACTTTTCCATTTGAAAAGTTGAGGGCGGTTTTTAGGTCGTTTAAATTCAGTTGGTCTAATTGAATAAAGTTGAGGTTTTCTTCAAGCTTAGTCAAGAGCGGTGTTTTTTCTTTAAATGTAGCCGTGAGTATTTCAGCCATTGCTGAGCCTGAAATGCTGCTTAGCATTGGCGTAAAGTCGGGGTTTAACGTTCCGGCTAAATTAATTGTTGAATTGAGCTTACCATTTAACATACTAGCAATGGGGGCTAAGGCTTTTAGTAAGTCTAATTGCTCAAACGATGATTCGATATTAAAACTTTTAATGTCTAAGCCCATACGAAAGGTAGAAGGTTCTTGTTTAGTAGAAACCATTCCATTTAGGTCTAAATTTCCGCCAAAAATAGTAGAACGCACGTTTTTAAGTGTTGCTTGTTGGTCTTTAACGATCAATGTTCCGGCAACATCTTTTAGGGTGATATTGTCATATAGTACGGTGTTGGCTTTTGCTGTAAAGGTACAATTGAGGAAAGACGGGATTTTGATCTGAGCGTCGGGAGTGGTTGTTTTTGTGCTATCCTTTGCACTGCTTGTTGTTTCAACCATGAAATCGTCAATGGCAAAGACGTTTGAGTCAAGTGCGAAATCGCCCTCAATATCTTCTTTATTGAATAAAAATCCGAGTAGATTTTTAATCGTTCCATGAGCCATAAAGTCTGTTCGACCCATTTTGGCAGAAAATTCTCTAAGATTTACTGCTGCGTTATTAAAGCTGAGTCCAGCATTTTCTATAAACAGTTTATCGGTCAGTTCATCTGATTCAAATTCAAATTTCCGCAAATCGAATTTTCCTTGGATGTAGGTGTTTTGGTATTTCTTTTGTTCAATGGATTGTGAATCGAATTTTGTTTTTACGTTCACAGAAAGTTTTCCTTTTAAAGTTTTAAAAGCTTCCGCTGGATAGATCTGTGATAAATGACCTAAATTCAGTCCGCCTTTTAGCGCTGCATCTACCTTCATATTCGTAGTAAGATCTGTCATTTTTGCTTTGGCGTGAAACACCTCTTGGTCGATTTTAAAAGCAAGTGTATCCATATCGACATAGGTGTCCTTTACAAGGCCTGTGGTGTTGACAATGGCTGTGTTGAGATGGATGTGTTCAACGGTTTTAGGAAGGTCGGGATATTTAAAGGATGCATTGTCGGCATGAATTTGAATATTGAGTTTTGGAATATGCGTTTCATCGACAATGCCTGCAATTGTTCCATCAACTGTAAATGCTCCTGTGGTTGTTACTCCAGTGATGTTTTTAGAGTATACTTCTGGAATGACCGCTAAAAAATTTTTAAAATCAGAGGAGGGGGTTTTAAAGCTCAGGTCAATTTCTTGGTTTGTTTCATTCATTTTTACAAAGCCATCAAAGACTAATGGGAGTTGGTTGATTAATGCTTTGTTTTCAAGAAAACTAAATTTGTTTTGATTGAGATCTATGCCAATTTCAGCATCGAGTTGTAGGGTGTTTTTGTTTAAATAAGCAATGCTGTCAAATTCAAAAGAGGCAAGAGCCGAAGTGTTTGTTTTTAAGGTAGAGGTTTCTGCTGAAAGGTCTCCTGATCCTGAATGGTTAACGTCATCTAATAGGAGTTTTATTTTTCCGTTTATATCGTCATAAGAGATACGGCTATTCTTGATGGTATACGCTGCTAATTTAAATTGTAAAGGGTTTGTGGTGTTGTTGGAGGTGTCTGGGTTGTCTGTTGGTTCTGATTTGGCAATATCATAATTTGCCTTCCCATGGCTATTTACTTTGATATCTAGATTGGCTTCGTCGATTGTAAATTTTGTGATGGTAATGGCTGAATTTGAAGAAAAGAGTTGAAGAAGCGGAAGCTGTAAAGAAATGGTTTTCGCAGAGACAAGCGTGTCTCCTTCAAAATCCCCTTTGTTAATAATGGTGGTGCCGTATAGTGAAACTTCTGCCTTAGGGAAATTACGCCATATACTCAAAGAGCCATCTTCGTAATTTACGGTGGCATTGAGGTTGTTGTTTGCCGTTGTTTTGACCAATTCTAAAATTTTTCCTTCAAATGCAATTGGAATAATGAAGATCGCCAAAAGGAATATGGCTAAAATAATCCCGACTATTTTCAGTATTTTTTTCATAAAATAAAGTTCTATATTTTTAGCGTGCAAATTACAACGTCAATTTGTATAATTTTAGTTCATTAACTACTATTATTAACACATTTGAGTGATGTATCGTATGTGAAGTATCACAATTTTTGTCGCTTTAATGATTTTTGTCAAGTTTTTGGAATAAGAAAGGAGTGAGGGCAGGTAGATTAGTCTCCCTTGTTGTTTCTGAATATAGGATTGTTCAATTTGGTGCGTATTATTATGTGTTTTTTGCATGGAGTAAGACTATTAAACAATTCGAACTTTAATTCCTTCGGCTTGGAGCTGTTTTACCATGGAATTAGCAATGCCACAATCGGTAATGATTTCGTCAATTTGATTGAGGTTGCAAATTTTAGCAAAGCTTTTTTTGCCGAATTTTGAGGAGTCGGCAAGGACAATAATTTTTTGCGCTGAGCTAAGCATTTTTTGATTGAGTTGTGCTTCTGCAAGGTTTGTTGTAGAAAGGCCGTAATTTAGGTCAATTCCATCCACACCCAAGAATAGTTTACTACAGGAAACGTTAGCTAAAATTTGTTGTGCATAATCGCCAACCACCGAAGCGGAATTATGGCGTACGTAACCGCCTAATTGTAATAGGTCAATATTGGTAAATGGTAAAAGATGAAGAACTACGTGCAATGAAGATGTAATGACTGTCAATTTTTCTTTTGGTTGTATGAATTTTGTCAAGGCTTGAACAGTAGTACCTGAAGCGAGGAGAATTGAGTCGTTTGAGACGATTAATTGGGCGGCCGCTTGGGCAATCCCATTTTTTTCTTCAACCGAAATTTTTTCCTTTTCGTTGACAGCTCTTTCATTGATATAAGGGTTTTCTAATGAGGCACCTCCATGTGTTCTAAAGAGTAGACCTTTTTCTTCGAGTAAGTTTAAATCTTTTCGAATGGTGACGGCAGATACATTGAAGAAGGTGCATAGTTCTGCAACCGTTATGAACTTTTCCTTTTGTAATTTCTCTAATATGAGTTGATGTCGTTCCATGAAAATGTGACTTCTTGTGGGTAAAGATAACCAAACTGACTAAAATAATTCGGATATGCTCGTTTGGCAGCTGCTTTCGATTTTCTTTGCTTAGTTTTGATTTCTTTCGTTTTACTAGAAATATGCGTATATTTGAAATATATAGTAAGTAAACAACAGTAAAAGAAATGATACTTGCGAAGTAGAGAAGAGCTTTTAAAAGAAATAGCGAACACCAAACACTGGGATGTTATTGTCATTGGTGGTGGAGCTTCAGGGTTAGGCATTGCCGTTGACAGTGTTACTCGTGGTTATAAAACAGTGTTGTTAGAACAACTAGATTTTGCTAAAGGAACCTCTAGTCGAAGTACCAAATTGGTGCATGGAGGTGTTCGATATTTAGCGCAAGGGAATGTTGATTTGGTTAAAGAAGCGCTGTATGAACGTGGGTTATTGTTTCGAAATGCGCCTCATTTGGTGCATAATCAATCTTTTATTATACCAAATTATTCTTGGTGGGATAGTTTGTTTTATACGGTTGGACTTAAATTATATGATTTTTTGGCAGGAAAATTAAGTCTTGGTAAATCGAGTCGAATTTCTAGAGAATATACATTGAGACGTTTGACTACCTTAAAAGAAAATCACTTAAAAGGTGGTGTAGTCTATTTCGACGGTCAATTTGATGATGCTAGGTTAGCATTGAATTTGGCGCAAACTGGAATTGAAAAAGGCGCCACGATTTTGAATTATTGTAAAGTAACGGGATTGCGTAAAGGTCTTGATGGGAAGGTTAATGGAGTGGAGGTTATTGATTGTGAAACACGTCAATCTTATCAGCTTAAAGGAACGGTGGTTATCAATGCTACAGGGGTGTTTACTGATGAAATTTTGCAAATGGATAATGTGAATGCCAAACCCATGGTTCGTCCGAGTCAAGGTATTCACCTTGTTGTTGATCGGTGTTTTTTACCAGGAGACGATGCTGTTATGATACCGCATACATCTGATGGACGCATTTTATTCTTGGTACCTTGGCATGATAAAGTGATTATAGGGACTACCGATACGCTGTTAGATAGTCATAGTATAGAGCCAAAGCCGTTGGATAAAGAAGTTGAATTTATTTTAAATACAGCCAATTTGTATTTATCTAGACCCCTCAAGAAAACTGATGTATTGAGTGTTTATGCAGGGTTGCGTCCGTTAGCAGCCCCTAAAAATCCATCGGCTAAAACCAAAGAGATTTCAAGAAGTCATAAGGTCATCGTTTCTGCATCAAATTTAATCACTATTACCGGTGGAAAATGGACTACCTATCGGCGGATGGCACAAGACACATTAAATAAAGCCATTTTAGTGGGGAAATTACCCGCTGTAAAATGCGTGACCAAATCCTTAGCTATTCATGGAGCTACACCAACCGTAGATCGGAAAAATCATTTGTATATATACGGTACAGATGTTGTAGGGATTGAGCAATTAATTGGTTCGCAACCATGGCTTGGAGAAAAAATTCATCCGCAACTCCCTTTTTTAAAAGCCGAAGTAGTTTGGGCAGTGAAATTTGAGATGGCAAGAACGGTAGAAGATGTACTTGCTAGACGTGTGCGAATGTTGTTTTTAAATGCAAAAGCGGCTAGTGAATCAGCTCCTTTCGTTGCGAAAATTTTAGGGGATGAACTCGGAAAAGGGGAAGCCTGGCAAGCAGAACAATTAGATCAATTTAGAGCCCTCGCCGCTCAGTATCAATTGCATTAAAAAATGGGTTTTTGGGCTGTATAGAGAAGTATTAGGATTGTTTTTTAAGAACCTTAGAGTGTTTTTTGCTGACTTTAAAGCGCTGTAAATGAGTGGAGTAATATAAATTTATTGATTTTTTTGTTTTTTTGGGTAGGAATTTTTATTGGCGGGTTGTTTTATTAGTGTAAGTGAAACATAAAGTAAACTTTTTACAAAGTCCCTAAAAAGAAACATTTACAGTCAAATTATAAAATACAATTTTTTCGAAAGGAAAAGTTGCTACTGATAAAGTCAACCCAATTTCAGAAAATGTGCAAATAGCTCCATTAGAGAGCTTTTGCTGTTTCTCTATGTTTGAGACCTGCGCATTATGTTGGTTGCCTTACGCGTATGTGCTTTGAAGCTACAGTACTTACACACTCTATTTGGGAGTTAAGGAGTTTTATCGAATATCATTACATCAATTTTAATTGGATATACAATATTTTGCTGTTTCTTGAAGAGGACTTCGGTAAGAAGCGCGAAAAAGTTACACGGGAAAAACCCCTGTTAGAAAGGGGAAATACCCTCTTGTAGAATCTTAGTTGGCTAATTACTTTTACTGAATATTGTGAGGTTGAAGAGGCTTGGTGTCTTTCAATTCTTTCAATTAATAGAGGGTTATGAAATGACCTAACGTTTCTAATTCTTTTATTTATTATAGGTTAGTTATTGTAAGAAACTCCTTTAGGGTCACTTTTAAAGGAGTTTTCTTTTTGTGTAAAAGCAAAAGAACTTCTGAGTTAGGATTAAATTTACATACTGAAAAAAAGAACGTTGCTGCTTTTTAATCGACGAATCCTTTCTCGTTGAGCGGAATTTTGTTTTGGAAAATGCTTTAATAGTTCGAGTAAAGCAAACGATAAACGTTTAAACAGTTACTGCTAAATCGATATACTAAGGCATCTGAAAGGTATAATGACTCAGCTTGAAAATTGACCACCGAATTCAACCCGTTTTATGATAGTTAGTAAAAAGCCCACTCGGCAGATTTTGTTGATTGTGCTTCACAAAAATTGCGCAATTTTGTAAAAAAGAACTAAAATAATAGTTGCAACTATAAAAATAGTTGTATATTTGATCAACTAAACTATAATAATATTACAATTATGAAAACGATGCGACAATTAACAAAGGCTGAAGAGCAAATAATGCAAAAATTATGGAAGCTTGAAATGTGTACAGTAAAGGAAATTCTCGAAGAGTTGCCTGAACCAAAACCGGCGTATAATACGGTATCAACTATTGTGCGAATTTTGGAAGACAAAAAATTTGTGGATCATAAAGTGTTTGGGAAGGGCTACAAATATTTTCCAATTGTAGATAAAGAGACTTACAGTAATCAAAGTCTTCACAAATTGATGGAAGGCTATTTTGGAGGTTCTTTTAAGCGTATGGTCTCCTTTTTTGTGAAAAAAAATGATGTGAGTTTGACAGAGTTAGAGCGGATTCTTGAAGAGGTTAAAAAATCTGAATAGGTTAAAGTGCAATTATGTTAGACTATTTTATTAAAGTATTATTATTTCAGGCATTTTTTTTGGCTGCTTATGATTTGTTTTTAAAACGAGAAACGTTTTTTCAAATCAATCGGGGGTATCTTTTACTCACATCCTGTTTTGCGTATGTCATTCCATTATTAAGTGTGAAACGCGTGCAACGTTTTGTGCCTGAAACATACCAAGCATATATAACCGCCATGCCAGAAGTATTGATTACGCCTTCTGCAATGATTCGAGATCAATTTAGTTGGTCTACCTTATTACTTTGGATGATTAAAGGTTTGTTTGTGTTCGGAATGGTCGTAATGGGAATCCTTTTTGTTATTCGACTCTATAAATTACGAACGATCATTGCAACCCATCCAGTGGAGAAAAAGGAAGGGGTTAACTTGGTTTGGATGAAGTATAATGAGGCTTATTCTTTCTTTCGCTATATTTTTATTGGTGTTAAAATTCCTCCCGCGAATTACGAACAAGTGATCACGCATGAGATGGTGCATGTGAGGCAATATCACAGTATCGATTTACTCTTTTTTGAAATACAAAAAATGGTTGCTTGGTTTAATCCCTTTAGTTATTTGTATCAAAATAGAATTGCTGAATTACACGAATTTATCGCAGATGAAAAAGCGGTGAAATATCACGATAAGTCGAGTTATTTTAATCATTTGCTCTCCTATTCTTTTGGGGTAGACAATTATTCATTTGTCAATCCATTTTTAAAACATTCATTAATTAAAAAACGCATAATCATGTTGAACAAGAAAAAATCAAATCAGCTTAGAAAATTGAAATACCTGCTGTTGATTCCCATATTAGGAGGAATGTTGTTGTATACTTCTTGCGAAAAGGAGGAGATTTCTATAGAAGCTGCGAATGATGAGGTGGTGGAAAAGCCAAATTGGGGCGCTTATTTTTATATTGGTTCTGGGTTAGAACTTGATGGAGAGCTAATAAAGTATGAAGACTTGTCGCCTGAAGAAAAAGCTGCATTTGATGGATGGATGGAGATGACGCGTGATACGTCGGGTTCGTTAATTGGTAAGTATGAGATCTTTAAAGTAAAAAATGATAAGAAATATATAAATTATGTAACTGATGAAGGAAAATTGACGGGAGAGGAGTCTGATATGCTCTTCGCACTAATTGAAGATGCCCCAATATTTCCTGGGTGTACTGGGACAAAAGAAGAAATGCGAAAGTGTCTGCAAGATGAAATTAGAAAACATATTAATAAAAAATTTAATAGCAGTTTAGCCGGAACGCTTGGATTAGCCCCTGGGAGAAAACGCTTATACGTTCAGTTTACTATTGACAAAACAGGAAATATTTCTGATATCAAGGCAAGGGGTCCACATGGAAAATTGGAAGAAGAGGCGAAGAGAGTAATTTCCTTGCTGCCAAAAATGGTTCCTGGCAAGCAACATGGTCAAGCTGTTGGAGTGAAGTATACACTGCCTATTACTCTGCAGGTGGCAGATATGGATGGGGGCCCTACCGTTGACGCAGGAATCAATAAAGTGAGAGAAATACAAGCCAATAACCTCCCTACAGCCAATACAATAGATGAAACAAGTCAAGTACAGTTTGCCATCGTTGAAAATGCCCCTGTTTTTCCTGGATGTACTGGGACGGTAGAGGAAATTAGAAGATGTTTTCAAGATGAAATCAGAAAGCACATAAATGAAAAATACAATACAGGCTTTAGTAAACGTATAGGATTACCCGCCGGAAGGCATAGAGTTTTACTTCAGTTTTTGATTGATCGGGATGGTACTATTAACCATATAGTTGCCAGAGGTTCGCATGAACAATTAGAAGCGGAGGCCATTAGGGTAGTGAAATTATTACCTAAAATGACGCCGGCGAAACATCATGGGAAAAATGTTGGAGTGATGTATACCTTACCGATTACCTTACAAGTAGAGGGTTAATGCAATGATTATAAAATAGTCAGTTTAGCCTGCGATATACGATTATAAGTCTATTTTTTATTGGTGAGCCTCTTTAAAACCGAAGCACAATCTTCGGTTTTGTTGCTTGTAGATACCATCCTGTCAGCAGGAGAATATCAAAATGCACTCCGCGTATTATGGGAAGTAGAGCCTCCTTCGCTCAAAAAAAATAGCTAAAATTATTGGAATTTATCACAATGCTGCTATTTAAATAGATGTAGTTCTGAACAAAGTGATGAAACATCAGCACATTATGCAAATCAATAAAGTAAAGCAATCAAGAAGGCTTTATATATGGAAACAGAAATGGAGAAATTGTTTTGTGAAAAAATCGTATTTTCGTCGTGAAACTATCCACGTATGGTAAGGCAAGTCATCTCGGTATTTTTTTTAATCGTTTTATTCAGTTCGTGCGAATTGTTTTCAACGCGTAAGACATCGGAGGCGATGAGTAACTTTAAGCTGATAGATACGATTATTGATTGCACCTCAGTGGATGTATACCCCATCTTTTCTGATTGCGAAAATTATGCCGAAAGCGATAATCAAAAGGATTGTTTTGAAACGTCTATTATTGAAAAATTATCAGCATTTTTTGCTGAACATAAGTTGGTTGTGAAAAAAAAAGTCAACGATGTGGCTAATGTAGATATCCTAATTGATCAATCAGGAACTGCCAGTACAGTCAACGTTGATTCTCCTGATATTATCAAAGAGCAAATCCCTGCATTTGATAGTATAGTACGGCAGAGTATAGATGCGCTCCCGAGTATGAAACCTGCGGTAAAACGTGGAATTTTCGTTAAATCTCAATATCGATTGGTGGTGGTGGTAAGAACGATGTAGCCTGAGTTTTGTAACGCTGTTTGTACGTTCCCTGAAAATGAATGCTTGTCCTATTTTTTATAAATTGCTCCTTTCCATGTATAGGTAGAAAACAGAGAAAGAAATCCTATGTAAAAAATAAAAAAGGGATAGAATAAAGCGCTTAGGATATAGGTTATCCCTGAAAAATGGTGTTTCCAAATCTTTGCCGTCTTAGCTAACAGTAGATAATCTATACTGTATTTTATTCCTAAAAAAACAAGTCCAATAACCCAATGCTGTGTGAATAAAAGGAATAAACTTATGATCCATGCTGCGTTAGCACCAATCACGAAAGTACCGACAAGATTTGTGAAATTATGGTGTACTAGATTGGTTTTAGCGGCCCATCGTAAGCGTTGTTGGATGAGGTCTTTCCACGTGTTTTCGGGATAGGTATGAACGAGTACCTCAGTAGATTTTACAAAATGAACCTGTTGAGGAAAGTGTTTTTTAAATTGATGAAGTAAGAAAATATCATCTCCACTGGCGATATGGCTATTTTGTTTATAAGGATGTATTTCAAGAAAGGATTTTTTTTCATAACACAGGTTGGCACCACTGCAAAGAAAGGGGTGTTGTATTCCAAATCCGCCCAGTGTGGAAGCCTGTAGGCTTAGTTGATCTAAGGCTTGGAAATTGGCTAGCCATCCAGGTGTAGAAATATATTTTACGGGTCCAACGAGGAGTTTAGATGGGTGATTTTGAATGTATTGATCAAAAATTTTAAGCCAGTTTGTCGGGAGGATGACATCGGCATCTGTTGTGACAATCCACGGGTATTTGGCATGTTGGATGGCTAAGTTTATTGCATCTTTTTTGGGGGAATTTGTGCAATGAATATTGCTGATAATTTTTATGTCTAACCCTGAGGTTTTACTAAAGGTTTGAACAATTTCGAGCGATGTATCTGTGGAAGCATCATCGATGAAAAGCACTTCAAAACGAGCCCTGGGGTAATTTAAATTTGCTAAACTCACGAGTAAATTTGGGAGGTAGGTTGCTTCATTTCGAAAAGGAATCAGTACTGAAAAGTGGGTAGTAGGCGTATTAGTATGACGGTGTATAGTTTCAGGTACAGCATCAATACCTCTATAGAATGCCACTATGAGAAATGTGTAAGTACAGCTAATAATAATCAGTGTAAGTGTCATAGGCGTTGATTGAGCTTGAAATTTATGACATAATAACTTCCTACTAAAGCAGGAAGGCCAAAATTCATGAACCACATGAATAAGCTAAGACTTACAATGACGAATTCTTCTGCGCCATAAAAGGCAAATACCCAAACCGCTACGGAACCTTTTATGAGCCAATCGAAAAATGAGATACTTGGGATGATTGAGGCAATAAGATACATAGCACCGATCGCACTGATAGCGTCAACGTATTCGATGTGTACTCTAAAAATCCACAATAAATAATACAGCTGATGTGAAAAAATTACATATCGAAAAAAGGAAAAAAACATGGTGGTTTTAGTGAGTGGGATGGGGATTTTATAGATAAAGTGTTTGATTTTATCAATGTAGAACCCTCGAATTTTTTTTAGGGTAATCACTGTTCCTAGACTAAAGATAAGAAGGGTAATGCCTAGGTAAATCCAAAAGGCTCTCGTTGTGTTTGCCAAAATTTCGGGGTGCTGTATGAAAAAATAGCTCAGACTTATGAGTCCAAGAACAACCGTAACAGCCATCTGTGCCATGTTGCTAATAAGATTTAGTAGCATCACCTTACGGCGATTTCCTTTTTTATAATACATGGCTTTTGCTCCATATTCACCAATTCTATTTGGTGTGAGTAAGGAAGCTGTTAAGGATCCTAAACTTTGTTTTGTGGCATTTGAAAAGGAAATGGGTTTAATGTAAGAAACTAAGTGTTGCCATTTTTTAATTTCCAGAACCCAATTTAGTAAGGAGAAGAGGAGTAAAATGAAAATATAGATCGGATTTTTAACAAGATTTTTTTGTAGAATGTCAATGAAATCACCAACTGAAACCGTCTCATGAGCGCCTATTTTTTGATAAATAAAATAAGCAGCTCCAATTACCACAGCCACTTTGAGGATAAAGAATAAGAATTGTTTAGTTTTGTAGGACAAGGAATAGCGCTTTGGTCAATGATATCGAAAGTGCAAAGTAACTAATTAATTGTTGATGTCAGAAAAAATCATTTTAGGGATTGATCCTGGAACCACCATTATGGGATTCGGCTTGATAAAGGTGGTCAATAAACAAATGGAATTTATACAGATGAATGAGTTGCTTTTGCAAAAATACGATGACCATTACGTGAAGTTAAAGTTGATTTTTGAGCGTACAATAGAGCTAATAGAAACTTTTCATCCCGATGAAATAGCGATTGAAGCTCCTTTTTTCGGAAAAAATGTTCAGAGTATGTTAAAGCTCGGACGAGCGCAAGGTGTAGCGATGGCAGCAGGATTGTCAAGAGAAATTCCCATTACAGAATATTCTCCCAAAAAAATAAAAATGGCTATTACTGGAAATGGAAACGCAAGTAAAGAACAAGTAGCGAAAATGCTACAAAGCCTACTGAGTTTAAAGTGTTTGCCAAAAAATCTGGATTCAACGGATGGCTTGGCAGCTGCAGTATGTCATTTTTATAATGAAGGTAAAATAAGCACAGGGAAAAGTTATACTGGATGGGGAGCGTTTGTGAAACAAAATAGTGCGAAGGTCCGGAAGTGAGTGAGGACTCAACTGAATTAGCAAATGTCAAATTCCAAAAAAAGATTCAGATTTCAAGTATAAAACGAATACATCAACGAAGGTCAATTTTTATGTGTTGATTTTGAGGATTTATTTTTAATAATTGGTTGTTATTTGGAATTTGTATTTTGGAAATTATTAAAGAAAAAATACCAATAGGCGAAACGATGGCTGGACTTTATCTTCATATTCCCTTTTGTAAACAGGCATGTCATTACTGTGATTTTCATTTTTCAACTTCATTAAAACGAAAAGAAGATATGATTCAAGCCTTGATTAGTGAGTTATCTATGCGTAAGGATGAATTAGGATCACAGCATGTTGCTACGATTTATTTTGGCGGAGGTACGCCTTCGTTGTTAACACCTTCGGAATTAGATCGAATTTTAGGCCAAATTTATGTCAATTATTCGGTAGAAAGTGAGGTGGAAATTACCCTTGAGGCAAATCCAGATGATTTACAATTATCGCGAATTAAAGAATACAGTCAAGGCGGTGTAAATAGGATGAGTATTGGGGTTCAGTCGTTTTTCGCTCCAGAATTACGCATGATGAATAGGGCACACACAGAGGAAGAAGCCTATCGCGCTGTTGCCGATGCTTTGTCGGTTATAGGCAATGTAAGTATTGATTTAATTTACGGTATACCGGGATTGAGTGAAGAACGTTGGTTGGAAAATTTACAGATGGGTTTTGATTTGGGTATTCAACACCTCTCTAGTTATGCCTTGACCGTAGAGCCCAAAACAGCGTTGGCAGCATTTATTAAGCATAAAAAATACCCAGAACTTGACGAAAATTTGGCAGCTACACATTTTGAAATATTGGTAAAAGCGGCTGATGATAACGGTTTTGACGGATATGAAATTTCTAATTTTGCCAAGCCAGGATTTTATGCTAGGCATAATACTTCGTATTGGCAAAAGGTTCCCTATTTGGGCATTGGTCCTTCGGCACATTCGTATTCAGGAAAGCATCGGAGTTGGAATGTGGCCAATAATGCCAAGTATATAAAATCAATAAATGCACATTGTTTACCTTCTGAAAATGAGGAGTTAAGTGTACAAGATCAGCTGAATGAATTAATTATGACCGGTCTTCGAACAATGTGGGGAATTGACCTCAATGTTTTGGCTTCCATTGGTGAAGAAAGCGATCGCATTCGCTTACTTAAAGCTGCCCAAAAACCACTACAAGATGGGTTGCTAATGCTAGAAAATGAGTGTTTGAAAACAACCGCGAAGGGAAAGTTTTTAAGTGATGGATTAGCCTCCGATTTATTTTTTGTGGATTGATGTTTTAGGCGTGTTTTTTCGTTGTGATCTAATAAAAAAAGGATTGTGCTGTTTGTTTAAAAAAAGTATATTTGAAGAATGATTGCAACGATACATTACAATTCAAAAAAACATCGAATTGACTTAAGTCAAGCTTTAGATATTTCAATGCCATTACAAATGTCTAGGCAAAATGTAATTGCTTGGTATCAAAATGCGCCAAGTTTTAAAAAAATTCAAAGTGTAAAGAAAAAAGACCCTGTTAATTTTAATACGATTAGCTTTAACCCACATGCACATGGCACACATACAGAATGTGTAGGGCATATTACCAAAGAATTTATTTCGATAAATAAACAACTCAAACAATTCTTTTATTTTGCTGAATTAATCACCGTTGCCCCTGAAAAAGCCGGTGAGGATTTTGTTATTTCTAAAAAGCAAATTCAATTTTTACTTGGGAATAAAAAAAGGGAAGCTATCATTATACGAACCTTGCCTAATACCCTTGATAAATTATCTAGAAACTACTCGCATTCTAATCCACCATACCTGCTTGAGGAAGCTACTGAATATCTAAAAGAAAAGGGTATTAAACATTTGCTCATTGACTTGCCGAGTGTAGACCGTGAGAAAGATGAGGGCGTGTTGGCAGCACATAATTCATTTTGGAATACTGCAGGTAAAATACGGTATGATGCAACCATTACAGAGTTAATTTTTGTGCCAAATGCAATTGCTGATGGAACCTATTTTTTAAATATACAAATTGCATCATTTGAAAATGATGCAACTCCCTCAAAACCTGTGTTATATGAAATTTTAAAATCATGAAAACCGCTATTAAGCTTGAAGAATTTGTGATGTTTGGTTTGTCCATTTGGCTATTTAAGAGTCTTGGAATGGAATGGTGGTGGTACGTTCTCTTCATTTTAGTTCCAGATATTGGAATGTTGGGGTATTTAGTGAATACCAAAGTAGGAGCCTTTACCTATAATTTATTTCATCATAAGGGCATTGCACTTTTAATTTTAATGATTGGATGGACGGTACAATCTCAATATCTCCAATTTGCAGGGATTATTCTCTTTGGGCATGCCAGTCTTGATCGAATTTTCGGTTATGGTTTAAAATATCCATCTTCTTTTCAAGATACTCATTTGGGGAAAATTGGGAAAGCGCGTTAACGAACGAATACGTGAATGATCGAAGGATACTTTTTATTTCGGTAGAATATACTAAACATATTTAAGCTCGAAGATAGCTGCGTTACGATGAATATTGAAGAATTTAGGGAGTATTGTTTATCTAAAAAAGGAGTGACTGAACACTTTCCTTTTGATGAGCATACCCTCGTTTTTAAAGTAATGGGAAAGATGTTTGCCTTGACTGGTCTAGAGCGAATTCCACCACAGGTTAATTTAAAATGTGATCCTGAAAAAGCCATAGAATTACGAGAGGAATATGAAGAAATTACACCGGGTTTTCACATGAATAAAAAACACTGGAATACCGTACGGATAGAGTGTCTTCAAACTCCTTTTATTTTTGAATTAGTAGATCATTCGTACGATTTAGTGGTGGCTGGTTTAACTAAAAAAATGAAAGTAGAATTAGATCGTCTATAAGGGGGGTGTGAAAGTTCTTGGTTTAATTCTTCAAGTTTTTTTTTTTCAATGGTGTTTCTTTTATGAAGAATGAAGCGAATTGACAGGCCGAATCATTAAAGAATGTTTTTATCATGCCATTCACTTGACTAGAGAAGTAGTCTTCTTTTTTAATTACAGGGTAATATTCACGTGAGTTTCCATAGGCTTTGTAATTTACATAGCTCTTTTTAATTATGCGTTTTAACAAGGTTGCTATGGTAGTGTGGAAGGTTTTGGTGCTTGATATTCTTCTATAATATCTTTCATGAATGCTTTTTCAAGTTTCCAAAAATGTTGCATTCCTTATTCTTTGGTTTTAAGTAGTTGTATATTATCTGTTTAGAGATAGCGCATACCATGTTGAATAAAAAATTGAATTCGCAAATATTTCGAGTTTATTTTTTTGTTCAAGACGAAGCTCTATACTGCAACGGGGTCATTTTTTGTTGCTTTTTAAACTGCCTGTTGAAGTTAGATATATTTTTAAATCCAGATTGATAAGCAACCTGAGCAATGGATAAATCCTTGTTTTTAAGTAATAATTTACAGGCAAAGGTGATGCGTAACTCAGTTAAGAATTGAATGTACGTTTTGTTTGTGCGTTGTTTAAAATATTTACAGAATGCATTTGGAGTTAGATTGGCAATTTGCGCAATTTTAGCCAAATGTATATCCTCTATATAGTGTTGCATAGTATAATCAAACACAGCACTCATACGTTTCCCTTCGGTATCCGTATAGTTTTTTGGATAAATAAAGCTCGATAAACGAGAGGTATTCGCTTTACTTATCGTTTGCAATATTTTCATACACAAAATAAATCGTTCTAATGGATCTGCATGTTTTAAGGCTAAAAACAATTTTTTTAAGACCTCCTTATGTGAATTTATTTTTACGCCATATTTAGAATTAGCCAATACGGGTTGTAATGTGTTAAATTCATTTAAGGTAAAAAAATAGGTTCCGAACGCGTGCTCATCAAAAAATAGGGAATACATCAGGGTGTCTTTTCCTGGAATTACTTCACTTCTAAATACATGCGGTAAGTTTCCTCCAATGAGTAAAAAGTCCCCCGCCTGATAGTGATGAACTGAATCGCCAATTAGTAGAGTGCCTTCCCCATAAACGATATGACTCAGTTGAATTTCTTTGTGTTGATGATACTTATTATAAAACGCCTCGCCACGGTCTTCTTGATAGACCAATGCTGTTTTTTCTGGCTTTGATATTTTAAAGGGTAATACTTTCATTTTCCTATCCTGTTATGGGCTATTCTTACGCAAAATACGTTTGTTTTTAATTATAAAGGATAATATAGTATCATTTTTGGATAAATATGGTTTATTTTTCTCTTAGTGTTAGATTAATTTTACCTTAAAATAAACGAACATGCAAATACAATGGAAAGGGGTGATGCCCGCAGTCACGACTAAATTTACACAAGAGGATGAACTAGATTTAGCTATGTTTGAAATTAATATTAGGGCTCAAATGGAAGCTGGGGTTCACGGTATTGTTTTAGGGGGAACCTTGGGGGAAGCAAGTACCTTGCGTAGTGAAGAGAAAAGAACGCTTACTCAAACGGCAGTAAATATTGTAGATGGCAAAATACCGGTACTTTTAAACATTGCTGAACAAACTACGCAAGGAGCTATTGCTGCAGCAAAAATTGCAGAAAAGGATGGAGCAAGTGGCTTAATGGTACTTCCTCCGATGCGCTATAAAGCGGGAGATGTTGAGACGGTGACCTATTTTAAGGCAATTGCAAACAGTACTTCGTTGCCGATTATGATTTATAATAATCCTGTAGATTATAAAATTGAAGTTACCTTGGATATGTTTGAAGATCTATTGTCGTGTCAAAATATTGAGGCAGTAAAAGAATCAACGCGCGATATTTCCAATGTAACTAGAATAAAAAATCGTTTTGGCGATAGACTTAAGATTATGACGGGCGTAGATACAATCGCGTTAGAAAGTTTATTGATGGGTGCGGATGGATGGATTGCCGGTTTAGTTTGTGCCTTTCCTGCTGAAACGGTTGCAATTTACGAATTGCAAAAGGCAGGACGCATTCAAGAGGCTATAGCGATTTATCGCTGGTTTTTCCCCTTGTTAGAATTAGATATTAATCCTAAATTAGTACAAAATATTAAGTTGGCAGAAGTACATACGGGAATTGGAACAGAAATGGTAAGGGCGCCAAGAATGCCGTTGTTTGGAGCTGAACGAGAGAAGGTTCAGGCTATTATTAAAAAAGGATTGGCCAATAGACCAATCTTGCCTGACTACAAAAATCTCACAGTTTAAGAGGCTTGAAATTAGCCCAAGCTGTGAATTTTGAATTAACATTTCATACATGAAACGGATGTTGTTATGATTGGTGTTGTTAAGTGTATGTTGATTTACTTGTGTTGAAATAGTATTAAAAGGAGTTTGTCTCAACTGCGCAGGTGGATATGATTAAGACCAAATAGCCCAGGACATAATTAATTTCTCTAATAGACACACCCATTATTTACAATAACCATTAGTAAAAATAAAGAATGATTACAGGAAAAAATTATATAGGTAATACATTGTCAGCAACAGGAAATGTACGTTATCAAACTTTTAATCCGATTGAAAATAAAGCAAATGATCCGGTTTTTACGGAAGCTACAGCTGCCGAGATAGATCGTGCTGCCGTGTTGGCACGTCAGGCATTTTCTACGTTTAGTAAATTGTCAAACAGGAGGCGGTCTGAATTTTTAAATTGTATTGCTGATGAGATAATGAGTTTGGATGAAACTCTTATTAAAATGTACTGTGCTGAATCAGGGCTTCCAGAGGGAAGAGCCATCGGAGAGCGAGGTAGAACAATTGGACAGTTAAAGAGTTTTGCAGCATTAGTAAGCCAAGGAGATTGGGTAGAAGCAACTATCGATCATGGAGACCCCAATCGACGTCCTTTAGCAAAACCTGATCTTCGTAAAATGTACATTCCAATAGGTCCTATCGCTGTTTTTGGAGCAAGTAATTTCCCTTTAGCTTATTCTACTGCTGGTGGAGATACAGCGGCGGCTTTAGCGGCTGGGTGTCCAGTGATTGTAAAATCGCATCCTATGCATGCAGGAACTGGTGAGTTAGTTGCCTCTGCCGTCATCAAAGCAGCTGAAAAAACGGGGATGCCAAATGGGGTCTTTTCAAATTTAAATAGTAGGGGAATTGAGGTCGGAAAACAGTTGGTAAGTCATGAATTTATTAAAGGTGTTGGTTTTACGGGAAGTATTAAGGGGGGGCGTGCTTTATATGATATAGCGGCTCAACGAAAAGAACCCATTCCCGTTTTTGCAGAAATGGGAAGTATTAATCCGGTACTTATGTTTCCAAAGGCACTTGCTAACCGTGCCAATGAATTAGCTAAAACGTATGCTCATTCGATTACGTTGGGGACTGGGCAGTTTTGTACTAATCCAGGATTAATCCTTGGAATTAAGGGGGAAGCACTCCAGACTTTTTCTAATCAATTGGCTCATGAGATTTTGCAAATAGAGCCGGGGTGTATGTTGCATCCTAATATTCACCATGCGTATGAGCAATTAAAAGAAATCGCATCCACACAAAGGGGTACGGTTGTCCTTGCCAATTCAAAAGACCAAATATTGGCAAATCATGCACACCAAGCGGTCGTATTTGTTCCAGGCGAGATCTTTTTAAATAACCCTACATTGCATCAAGAAGTGTTTGGACCCTTTTCATTGATTGTTGCCTGTGAAGATGTAATGCAATTGACTCAAATAATTGATAATTTAGAAGGGCAATTAACAGGGACCATTATTAGTGATGACAACGAAATTGTACATTATAAATCGGCTGTGGATGCCCTAGAAAGAAGGGTTGGTAGACTTATTTTTAACGGAGTTCCAACAGGGGTAGAAGTGTGTCCCGCGATGAATCACGGAGGCCCATATCCCGCATCAACAGACAGTCGATTTACCGCTGTTGGAATTCATTCTATTAGACGATGGGTGAGGCCGATAAGCTTTCAAGATTGGCCAGATGAATTACTGCCAGATGTGCTAAAAGAAAATAATCCGTTAGGCATTATACGTACGGTTGATGGCCGTATAGAGGTAAAACATTGATGAAAATACAAATAGTCGTGAGCACTTATTATATTTTTTATGGGATCAATAAGGAATTAACATGAAAAAAATTTTTGAATGTATCGATGCGCACACTTGTGGAAATCCCGTTCGCGTAGTGAAAACTGGAGCTCCTCGTTTGCAGGGAAATTCTATGAGTGAAAAGCGACAACATTTCTTGACAACGTACGATTGGATTCGTACAGGCTTAATGTTTGAGCCGCGAGGGCATGATATGATGAGCGGAAGTATCCTTTTCCCGCCACATAATCCTGAAAACGATGTGGCTGTTTTATTTATTGAAACATCTGGCTGTTTACCAATGTGTGGCCACGGAACGATAGGAACGATTACAGTTGGGATTGAAGAGGGGTTAATTAGGCCAAAGATTCCAGGAAAAATAAGGATGGAGGCTCCAGCAGGGCTTGTAGAAATTGAATATCATCAAGAATGCGGAAAAGTTAAATGGGTAAAACTAACGAATGTTAAGAGCTATTTGGCGGCCACTGAGTTAACGATTGATTGTCCTGAGCTTGGTGAAATTGTTTTTGACGTTGCCTATGGAGGCAATTATTATGCAATTGTAGATCCGCAAAAGAACTATCCAGGGTTGTCGAATTTTTCAGCTTCAAAAATTATTCAATATTCCCAAGTGATGCGTGAACGAATTAATCAAAAATACCCAAATCAATTTATACATCCCGAAGACGAAACGATTCATGGGGTAAGTCATATGTTATGGACGGGAAAACCGTTAAGTGCGACTTCAAATGGTCGTAATGCTGTTTTTTATGGCGCTAGTGCAATTGATAGATCTCCCTGTGGAACAGGAACCTCAGCGCGCATGGCACAATTATACGTAAAAGGAAGGCTACATGTTGGCGAACCATATATTCATGAGAGTTTTATTGGAAGTTGTTTTGAAGGTTGTATACAGGAAGAAACAAGGTTAGGATCTTATAAAGCCATTATTCCAAGCATCAAAGGGTGGGCCAAAATATATGGGTATAATACCCTGTCAATTGATACAGAGGATGATCCTTATGCATTGGGGTTTCAGGTGTTATGAAGCAAAATGAAATTTTCTTTTAATAAGAATAATAGATCTGCCAATGCCAATTGATAAATGTTAAGAATTAACAATATTGTGTGAATGAAAAAAGTGATTATTATTGGGGGTGGAGTGATTGGGGTGAACACTGCCTATTATTTAGTAAAAGAAGGTTGTGAAGTAACTATCATCGATAAAACGGCTATGACTGGTGCTAGCGGCGGTGCATCTTATGTAAATGCAGGTTACATCACTCCAAGTCATATAATTAGTTTAGCCGCTCCAGGAATGATTAACAAAGGGATCAAATGGATGTTTAATAGCGCTAGTCCGTTTTATATGAAACCTCGTTTAGATAAAGACTTCTTGAAGTGGAGTTGGTATTTTAAAAAATCGTCAACCCAAGAGAAAGTTGAAAAGGCAATTTCAGTAATTAGAGATATTAACCTTCACAGTAAAGAACTGTATCAAGAAATGCTTGATTCAGGAGATTTAGGAAGCTTTCAGTGGGATAAGCGAGGGATTTTAATGCTACATCGTACTGAAAAAACTGGAGCGTCAGAACGGAAAATTGCAGAAAGAGCAAAATCAGAAGGTCTTGCCATTGAAATGCTATCTCGAAATGAATTGCGTAAACTCGAGCCTAATGTAGCAGATGATGTGCAATGTGCTGTGCATTATACGTGTGATGCGCATACAACGCCTACTGAAATTATGCAAAAAATGAAATCCTTTTTAAGGCAGAAAGGGGTGGTGTTTAAGACAGGTGAAGAGGTAGTGGATTTTAACCGCAGTGGTTCTAAAATAATAAGTGTCACCACAGATAAAAACGTGTATCGAGCGGATGAATTTGTACTAGGATCAGGAAGTTGGTCAGGCGTATTGGTAAAAAAAGTGGGACTAAGCATTCCCATGGAAGGAGGCAAAGGATATCGCATAGATGTTCATCGTTCTACAGGGATTAATTATCCAGCTATCTTAATGGAATCGAAGGTGGCGGTCACTCCTATGAATGGTTTTACGAGGTTTGCAGGTACGATGGAATTTTCTGGACTTAATCACGCTATTAAAAAAGAACGAGTTACTGCAATAGCAAAGGCTGCTGAACGTTATTATAAAGGACTGCGTATACATGCAGAAGAAATAGACGATGCAAAATGTGGTTTGCGACCAGTTTCACCTGATGGACTTCCTTATATCGGACGAGTAAAGAATTTTGATAATTTAACTTTAGCTTCGGGTCATTCTATGATGGGCTGGAGTCTTGGTCCGGCAACGGGAAAATTAGTAAGTGAGATTTTGTGTCATCGATCACTTATGATGAACATAGATCCTTTTAATCCAAGTAGAACGTTTTGATATTTTTTTACTGACTTTCATGGATTTGCCATTATTATGTAAAATAATTTAAAATTTTAAGGGGATTTTTTAAGTTCTAATTGTTTTATATATGTAATCCAAAAATTTTATAGTATGTTTAATATCGGAGACAAAGTAATTTGCGTTAATGCTAAAAGAAGATGGCATAGATTAGGGAATTTGGCTGAGAATATGGTGTATACCGTAGCTGGCTTTAACCCTTATGACGGAGGACTCATACTCGAAGAAATTAAAAGTCCAAGCAGTGGTTACAACGCTTATGCCGCTCATAGATTTAGAAAAGTAGGAGAAGAATTTGCTTGTAATTTATATGCACGATACAAAAATTACCAAGTAGCAGCCTAATCATTAATTACCAAATTTTAAGGATAATTTTAACATCTCATTTAGTTGTACTTCAAAAGATATTCCCTATTATTGTGATATGAAAAAGAAATAAAGGATTTTTTAATTAAAATAATTTATTTTTAAATGGGGAGTAAATTTAAGGTCGGAGATAAGGTGGTTTGTATTGATTCACGAAGAAGATGGTATAAACTAGGGGGATTAAAACAGTATGAAATCTACACAGTAGTCGGCTTCAATCCGTATGATGGAGGACTAATTCTACAAGAAGTAAAGTCGTTGAGTAGCGGATACCACGCATATGCTAAAGATCGTTTTAGAAAAATAGATTACGAATTCGCTGAAGAGGTAATAGCTAAAATTACACCTGCGCGTAAATCTGAAACGACCAAAGGATTGAAAATATCCTAGCTATTTATATAATTCTTGATTCATTATTACGATTATGATTGTTCATTATAGAATTATCATTAAATCGTTTAATCAACCTCATTACCTTTCATTTTTGCGATATTTTCCATTCAGTTGTAGCAAATCTTTTCGATTTAATCACCTATTTTAATTTATTTAGTACCTGTTTCTTAAGGGGTAACATAAACTAGTCTCATATTGAAAATATGAACGCCCAAATCAATTTTGAAGGGCATTCTTCAATCAAATTTTTATTGTAGATATGCATTAAGAGGTTCGTAGAATTAATGAAAATCTGGCGAATTTACGCTATGTGAAATGGTTGTAATAACCTAGTAATGAGATGATTGATAGTTTAATGAATGTTGAGTAGAAATAGGTAATAGACTTAATTTGGTGAGAAATTTCTTGCTTAATTAAGCTTTAATAGTACTTTTGCAAAAAATCTTTATTATGAGTGTAGAAAGTAAACTAATGGATCGAAGTGGGTCTTCGTGTGAATTGTGTGGAAGTACACAGAATCTTAGTGTTTATGAGGTGCCACCTGTGTCAACTGGAGGGATCGATGGCTCTGCTTTACTTTGTGATGTTTGTAAAAGTCAGATTGAAGATCCAAGTTTAATGGATGTTAATCATTGGCGTTGTTTAAATGATAGTATGTGGAGCGAGTTTACGCCTGTCAAAGTGTTGGCATGGAGGATGTTATCTCGGTTAAAAAATGAAGGTTGGCCACAAGATTTATTAGATATGCTTTATTTAGAAGAGGATGAATTAAAATGGGCGCAGGCAACCGGTGAAGGATTAGAAGAGAGCGAAAAGATAATTCATCGTGACTCAAATGGCGTAATTTTATCAGCTGGAGATAATGTAGTCTTAATAAAAGATTTACAAGTTAAAGGGTCGAGTATGGTTGCTAAACGCGGAACAACGGTACGAAGAATTTCTTTGGATAATGAGAATGCCGAATATATTGAAGGGAAAGTAGATGGACAACAAATTGTGATTATTACTAAGTATGTAAAGAAAGTATAAATCTTTATATATAGGCTAAAATCTATTGAATAGTTTGGATTTGTATATATCAAAAAAGGCTGGGTGAAGCACTAATTCTCCCAGCCTTTTTTATTGGTGTGTGAATATTATTTAGTTCTGTATGCGTTTAAGAAAACAGTTAAAATTCGTCTAGACTAAATTCTTTAGGAGGATCAACACCTAATAAATGTGTAACAAAATAATCCCACCGTTTTCGAGTCATATAATTGGTCATGTCTCCATATCCATGGCGTTTGTTAGGAAAAATGATCATGTCAAAATCCTTATTAGCTCGAATTAATTCCTCTACAACCAGCATTGTATTAGAAGGGTGAACATTGTCATCCATACTACCATGCGTAATTAATAGGTGTCCTTTTAAATTTTTTGCTAATAATTGATTGGCTTGACTGTCATAGTTTGAAGAACCGTTAGATTCACGATCATTTTGATCGTAATAAGTTAAGAGTCCATGCCATTTCTCTCCCCAATCTGCTTCATAATTTCTATTGTCATGATTTCCTGATCCAGAAACTGCAACGTCATAAAAATTGGGATATTGAAATAGGGCTCTTGTTGAAGCAAATCCACCCCCTGAATGTCCCCAGATTCCAACACGGGTTGTATCCATTCCTTTATACTGTGCTGCCAATTGTTTAATGGCGGTTATATTGTCAGGTAAACCATTATCCCCCATATTTCCGTAATAGGCATCGTGAAATGATTTTGATCTTCCCGGGGTTCCCATTGCATCTACAGCCATTACGATAAACCCTAGTTCTGCCACAGCTTGAAAGTCTCTTCTAGCGGCTTTAAAACTATAATCGCTAATGCTTCCGGTTTGCGGGCCAGGGTAGATGTAATTCAGTACTGGGTACGATTTATGTGCGTCATAAGAACTCGGTAAATAGAGTAAGCCATATAAATCTGTTTTATGATCTCTAGCTTTTACGGTAAATTCAATAGGTTGTTGCCAATTGGCTGCTTTTAATGCGTCAATATTGGCTTTTTCTAAAGACATTATGAGGGTTCCTTGTAGATCACGAACTACAGAAATAGGAGGGGTATTTGTTGTAGAATAGGTGTCAATAAAATAAGTCCAATCAGGTGAAGCTATTACGCGGTGATCCCCAGTGTCTGGAGTTAAAGTGATCATATTAGCTCCGTCAAATCCTATTTTATATAAATATTTATGATACGGATTTCCACTTTCTTTACCTCCCGCAGTAAATCGTAGTTCCCGATGGATGGGGTCAATATGAAGAAGTTGTTGTACAGCCCATTCTCCTTTAGTAATTTGGTGTTTTAAATTACCTTGAATATCATATAAGTATAAATGCCCCCAATTATCCCGTTCAGAAAACCAAATCACTTCATTAGAATCAAATAATACATGCCAATTTTCCTTTTTAACACCAGATTCATAATATGTGTCAACATGTTCTTTAAGAATTGATGTTACATTTCCTGATTGTGCATCTGCGATTTGTAAATGGGCAATTTTATGATCTCGAGAAGATGATATAAAAGCCAATTGGGTTCCATCATCCTTCCATTGAACATCTAATAATTCTCCATTTCTACCTGCGATATGATCGGTGGTGGTAGAACGTTGAAAATCGGGAGGAATGTTTAAAGGAATGATCTTAGCCTTAGGCGTTACTTCAATAATAATACGTTCAATTTTAAAAACGATACTGTCTCCAGGTAATGGATGTTTCCATGCTTCTAATTTTGGATGGCCAACGTTTGTTGATGTCAAATACATTTCTTTTACGCCTCGTGCATCTTGACGAAACGTAGCGATTTTATCTGAATTGGGTGACCAAGCAAGAACGGGTTTATCGCTTTTAGTCCATCCAGCATTATTGGTAGCATATCCGTAATCTTTTTTTCCATCAAACGTTAGCTGTTGTACTAAATTGGTTTCAACATTTCTCACCCAAAGGTTGTAATCTTTAATAAAGGCAGCCAACTTGCCGTTGGGTGAGAGAACTTCATTGGCTTTTGAAGATGAGCTTTTATCCTTGTTTTCTGACAAAGCATACGTGTTTAAATCGCAGCGATATGATTTCCCCTTACAGGTAAAATCAATATAGTTCCCTTCTTTTTGATCAAAACTTGTAAATGGTAACGTACTTGCAGTGTATTGTTCACCTACTAATTTTGAAAGTTCCTTAGCGAGTCGTTCATGATCAAAAGCCGATTTTTTATGCTTGGTAGAAATATCTACAAACACAAATTGATGCCCACCATGAATCGATTTTCGATAGATGTAATTTCCGTTTTGGGTCCACCATCCATTTTTAATTTGATCGTAAACTAAAGGATTCATATATCTTCCTAAATGCTTGGTAGCACGTAGGTAATCAGCGTTGGTTAAAGCCCCTTTTTCTTGGGTCGATGGTGTATGGCAATTGGCAAGAAAAAGTGCTATGATAAGCAGGGATAAAGTATTTTTCATTAAAAATTAAGTTATTTTTTTGATAAGGCTGTGTAATATTTGTAAAAGAGTGGAATAGTAGCAATTCCTTTTAAATAATTAAAAATACCGAAATGCTCATTGGGAGAATGAATAGCGTCACTGTCTAAACCGAAGCCCATTAGAATTGTTTTACTTTTTAATTCTTGCTCAAACAATGAGACAATCGGAATACTTCCACCACTTCGCTGTGGAATTGGTGTTTTCCCGAACGTTTCGGCATAGGCCATGGAAGCTGCTTTGTACCCAATATTATCAATGGGAGTTACATACCCTTGTCCACCGTGATGGGGTGTAACAACAACTTTGACTCCCTTGGGTGCAATAGATTCAAAATGGGTTTTGAAAAGTTGGGTAATTTCTTTCCAATCTTGGTGTGGTACTAAGCGCATTGAGATTTTGGCATAAGCCTTACTGGCAATGACGGTTTTAGCTCCTTCACCAGTATATCCTCCCCAAATACCATTGACATCTAGGGTTGGTCGGATAGAATTACGCTCATTTGTTGTATACCCTTTTTCACCATAGACTGCATCTATATCAAGATCCTTTTTATATTGTTCTAATGAAAAAGGAGCCTTTGCCATTTCTGCACGTTCCTCCGGAGATAATTCTTCAACTTTATCGTAAAATCCAGGAATGGTAATGTGATTGTTTTCATCGTGAAGAGAGGCAATCATTTTGGCTAATACGTTGATTGGATTAGCCACAGCACCTCCGTAAATTCCAGAATGCAAATCACGATTAGGGCCCGTTACCTCTACTTCTACATAACTCAGTCCGCGTAGACCCGTAGTTATGGAAGGTTGGTCATTGCTAATCATCCCTGTGTCGGAAATTAAGATGATGTCATTCGCTAATTTTTCCTGATGGTTTTTAACAAACCACGCTAAACTCTCTGAGCCAATTTCTTCTTCTCCTTCAATCATGAATTTTACATTACACGGAAGTTGATTGGTGGAACACATAAACTCTAAGGCTTTTATGTGCATATACATTTGTCCTTTATCATCACAAGCTCCACGTGCAAAAATGGCTCCCTCAGGATGTATTTTGGTGGTTTTTATGACGGGTTCAAAAGGAGGGGAATTCCATAGATTAATAGGGTCTGGTGGTTGGACGTCATAATGACCATACACTAATATGGTTGGCAAAGAAGGATCGATGATTTTTTCTCCATATACTATAGGATAGCCTGGAGTTTCACATATTTCCACCTTAGAACATCCCGCATCTTCTAGGCTTTTCTTCACCGCCTCTGCCATGTCAAAGACATCTTGACTAAAAGCAGAATCGGCACTAATTGATGGGATTTTGAGGATTTCGATTAATTCATCAATAAATCGATTTTTATGTTCAGACAGGTAGGTATTAAGTTCATTCATTGTTAAAAGTATATTTTATATTCAAATGTAAGAAAAATATAGATGAACGGTTTGCTATTTGGGAAGATTGCGTATATTTGCAGCCCAATTTACAGTAAAGAATAACAAGTAATGTTGCGGCTGTGGTGGAATTGGTAGACACGCCAGACTTAGGATCTGGTGCCGAAAGGTGTGGGGGTTCGACTCCCTTCAGCCGCACAACAAAAAAAGCCTCCTTTTTAGGGAGGCTTTTTTTATTGCTTGCATCAGGGGTCGAACCGCAGCCGCATTTTCTCGCCGTCGTAATTCAGAGGTCTGCTAGACCTCTAAATTGCGCCACGCCATTCAGCCGCACTTCAAAAACCTCCTCTCGGAGGGTTTTTTTGTTTGCTGAAGGGAGTCGAACCGCTTCGCTCCGGTTGGTCTTTCGCTAAAGTTGCTCTAGCAGACCAATTATTGGCGCTCAATCCCGCAGTCGCAGAACTGCAATGGTATAGGTGTGACGGTATGATAAGACGAGAAAGAGGGTTATTGGATTGTTTTAATTTGTCTCATTACACTTTTAACGATCCGATCACATTTAAAGTTTCCAAATTCAAAAACATCTCGGGTGTTTGTAGCGTTTAGAAGATATTCTTTCATCATGTTTTTAGCTCTGTGGAGTCGTACTTTTATATTGCTTTTAGTCAAATCAAGCGCGTTTGAGATTTCGGTAATTTCCATACCTTCTACTTCTTTTAGCATATACACAATTTTATATTTGTATGGTAATGCATCAATGGCTTTTTCAATAAAAGCAGTCGATTCGTTGTAGATGGTATTGATTTCTGGATTCATACATGTTGTATCAGCGATTTGAAGGACCCCATTTTCTTGCATAATATCGAGTGTTTGATGTTTTTTTGATTTTCGAATTCGCTGTAGAGCCTCATTGATTCCAATCCGAACCAACCAAGTTGAAAACATTGCTTCGTTTTTAAATTGATGTAATTTTTGGAATGCTTTAACATAGGCATCTTGCATCGTATCCTCTACATCTGTTTCAATGTTAATATAACTCCGAATTGTTCTGTATAGTAGTTCGTTGTAGCGTCTCATTAAAATTTCGAAAAGTTCTGATTGACCGTTCAATATTTTTTCTACTACCAAAATATCTGGCATTAGTGATGTTGAAACAATTGACATTTTTTTTAGGGTTTCGTGGTCACTCATAATCCTATTTTATCGTTAGATGCAGTATGGTTAATTCGGTTACAAAATTTGTAAGCAAAAAGGAAAATTTTCATCCAAAGCGTACTGAAAATTGTTGGGCATTCCGTATTAGCCATGCTAAAATGAATGTTTCAATAGGTATGGCCTTAAACCGAAGTAGTCAGAGAATGTATAAAAACCTTTTAAATTAAGAATATTTTTGAACTATATCGAGAAAATTACAGAGAAAAATTGGGTATCTGACAATATGATTCACTATTTTTTTTGTAAAAACAGAAGCCTGTAGTTAAACCTACGCGAATTTAAACGAATATGTATCCACCAGAAAGGAAATCCAAGTATATCGAAATTTTCATCTGAACAACTGACAAATGTCATAAATAGGCTACATTTGAAGCGGTAATTTTATCGCCAAATTGCGTTTTTAAATTGCCAAGTAAATAAATAATTCCATAATACATAGAATCGCTGTTATTTTGTTCATTATTGATTTTGGCACTCCTATTTTCAACGTATTTTTGTAAAAAAATAACCTTTTAATTATGATGAATCTTTCACAAAAGATAACGGAGCTTAAGAAGGAAAAAAATGCTGTAATCCTTGCTCATTACTACCAAGTGCCAGAAATTCAAGATGTAGCAGATTATGTAGGAGATAGTTTGGGGCTTTCTCAAAAAGCGGCTGAAATAGATGCCGATATTATTGTTTTTGCCGGCGTTCATTTTATGGCAGAAACTGCGAAAATATTGAACCCTTCAAAAAAAGTTCTATTGCCTGATTTAATGGCTGGATGCTCCTTGGCAGATTCTTGTCCACCGGAAGCATTTCGAAAATTAGTTGAAGCACATCCAAACCATACCGTGATAACGTACGTGAATTGTTCGGCTGAGGTAAAAGCCTTAAGTGATATTATTTGTACCTCATCTAATGCTGAAAAAATTGTAAACTCTGTTCCAAAAGACGTACCAATTATATTTGCTCCGGACAAAAATTTAGGAAAATACATCCAAAAAAAGACGGGGAGAGAAATGCTGCTTTGGGATGGTGCCTGCATTGTACATGAAGCCTTTTCAATAGATAAGCTTTTGAAGCTGTATGAAGAACATCCAGATGCGAAAATTATAGCACACCCTGAAAGCGAAAGTCATATTTTGAAAACGGCTGTTTATATTGGATCTACAGCAGGAATGATAAAGTATGTAAAAGATCATCCTACTGAAAAATTTATCGTTGCAACCGAAGCAGGAATACTTCATAAAATGCAACAAGAAGTTCCGCAAACGGTTTTGATTCCGGCACCAGCAGAAGAGGACAATACCTGCGCCTGTAGCGAATGTGGATTTATGAAAATGAACACCATGCAAAAATTGTATGACTGTTTACACAATGAAACTCCACAGATTGAGATTTCTGAGGAAATACGGAAAAAGGCCATTTTGCCCATTGAGCAGATGCTTCAATTATCTAAATAATGGAGGAAGTCAATTTTTTGATTATCGGTTCAGGAGTCGCTGGTTTAACTTTAGCGGTGAAACTTGCGGAAAAATTTCCGATGAAAAAAATAACGGTTGTAACGAAAGGGGATGAAGCAGAGTCGAATACTAAATACGCTCAAGGAGGTGTAGCTGCAGTCGTTGATTTGAAGGAAGACTCTTTCCAGAAACACATTGAAGACACACTTATTGCAGGGGATGGTCTTTGTGATAAATCGGTCGTGGAAATGGTAATAAAAGATGGTCCTAAAAGATTGAGAGAATTAATTCATTGGGGAGCGAATTTTGATACGGACACCTATGGCGAACTTACGTTAGGGAGAGAAGGTGGCCATTCTGAATTTAGGGTAGTTCATCATAAAGATACGACTGGTCAGGAAATAGAGCGCTCCCTTTTAGAACGCAGTAATCAACTACCAAATATTAAATTGCTTCCACATCACTTTGCGATAGATTTGATTACTGAACATCATTTTTCAAATGAAATGCCCAATGTGAATTTTTGTTACGGGGCATATGTTTTAGACCAAATCTCGGGACGGATTTTTCCAATAAAAGCAGATTGCACAACATTAGCTTCAGGGGGCATAGGACAAGTATATGGACACACCACGAATCCTTCAGTGGCTACAGGTGATGGGATTGCAATGGCTTATCGTGCCATGGTTCGCATTAAAAATATGGAGTTTGTTCAGTTTCATCCTACCTCATTATATGATGGGAAAAGTGGAGCGTCATTTTTGATTTCTGAGGCTGTACGGGGATTTGGAGCGTTTTTACGGAATAAAAAAGGAGAGCGATTTATGTTAAATTACGATGAGCGAGGAGAGTTGGCCTCACGGGATATTGTTTCACGTGCAATCCATGCTGAAATGAAGAATTCTGGCGATGATTGTGTTTATTTAGATTGTACGCATTTGAATACCGTTGATTTCAAAAATCATTTTCCTAACATTTATCAAACTTGCTCAAAGATGGGTATCAATTTGGCAAATGATTGGATTCCTGTGGTCCCGGCATCACATTACCTATGTGGCGGGATTGTTGTTGATATGAATGGGAAAACTTCGTTAAAAAATCTTTTCGCCTGTGGAGAATGTTCATATACAGGATTACATGGAGCTAATCGTCTAGCGTCTAATTCATTGCTGGAAGCCTTGGTGTATGCTGATCGTATTTTTCAATACCTCTGTAATCATCCGCCTTCACCTGTTACCAAGATTATTCCCGAATGGAATGATGAGGGAACTGTTATATTGGATAATTCGGAAATTATTCAACAAAAAACTAATGAACTGCAACAGTTAATGCGAAGCTATGTGGGAGTGGTCAGAAATAATGCTGATTTACTAAAAGCCACGAGACAATTGGAGAAAATATATTTTGAAACAGAAGCACTCTATCAAAAATATACACTTAATACAGCGCTTTCTCAACTCCGAAATATGGTCAATATAGCACATTTAATTATCCAGCAATCCTTAGCGCGAAAGGAAAATCGCGGAGGGTATTACAATCTTGATTACGCCAAAGAATAAGTAGAAGTGACTAAAATAACTTTATAAAATATTAAAAGGAATTAGCAATGAATTGTATATTGTCCCCCTTGCCTTTTAAAAATAATCACATTGGGGCGAATAACCCGTGGAAAAATTTAAAAAATAGCGTACCTGGAAAAGGGGTTCAATGATATTTTGGGGCTTTTCTTTTAGTTGGTTGCTTCAGGGGTTGAAACTACCTGGATAACGATGAGACAGCAATTTCACCGAGTGATGACCTGAATAAAATCAATGAGGAGAGTGTAGGCCGCTTATGGGGTTTAGCGTAGCGTAATTATTTTCAGTATTTTATACACTTCTTTTTATTTAGACTAACCCAAAATTACTTGTAAACTAGGTTATTATGTGAGGATTATATTGTAATTCACAGTATTTAACGTATTATTAAACGGTTTATTCAAGCTTATTAATTAAATCTTAAGAAACCACTAAGGTGAAATTTAACCTTTAAAATGACCTTTGTATCATGCGAATACTTGTAATTGAAGATGAACCAGGCATATTTAACTTTCTAAAACAAGGGCTCGAAGAGGAGTCGTATTTTGTGGATATTGCCGAAGATGGTAAAAAAGGATTACAGATGGCCCTTTCAGGTGAATACGATTTACTCCTATTAGACTGGATGGTTCCCGGAATGAGTGGTATCGAAGTGTGTCGGCAATTTAGGAAAGACTTTGTAGAAACACCAATTATTTTTTTAACCGCAAAAGATACGACAGACGAAACAGTTTTTGGACTCCAATCAGGGGCGAATGATTATATCAAGAAGCCCTTTCATTTTGAAGAACTTTTGGAGCGTATAAAAGTACAGTTACGTCCAAAATCAGGGGAACATTCGCTGTTTAAAGTAGGTTCTATTTCATTAAATACAACAACCCATCAAGTGTTTAAAGGAGGGGAAGAAATACGTTTAACTCAAAAGGAATTTGCCTTGTTAGAATACCTACTTCGCAATAAGGGAAGGGTATGTAGACGCTCTCGTATTATCGAAAGTGTTTGGGATATTCACGTTGATTACAATACCGGAGTTATTGATGTGTTTATTAATTCTCTTCGAAAAAAATTAAACCTAGGGAAAGAAGAGAATTACATTCAAACTGTGAGAGGTGTTGGTTATATTGTGAGAGAAGAATGAATTTAAGCTATAAAAATAGAATTGCATTACATTATATGATTGTTACGACCATCATTATGGCTGTTGCTTTTGTGGTGGTGTATTTTGTTGTAAAGGGGGTTGTTTATCGTAACATAGATGGCGATTTGTCTTATGAAGCAGAAAAACATATCGATGAAATAAAAATTGTTGGAGATAGTATAAAAATAAAGAATAAAAAGGAGTGGGAAGAACGTGAACATAGAGAAGCCCAAGTAAATCCAGTATTTATTCAAATTTTAGATAAAAACGGTGCGTTTATGGATCGCTCTCCAAACCTTAAAGAAAACAAACTTAAATTTAAAACGAAGGCTACTTTTGGGGGGAGCTTTAATGAGCATTTGAATGATAGAGCTATTAGGCAAATTCAATTACGGATAGAGCAGGACGGAATTTTAAAGGGGTATATTATTGCCGCAATGTCCTTTGAATCTTCTAAAATGGTTCTGGTGTATTTGAGAAATATTTTGCTCGTTGTTTACCTCGTTCTTTTAGCGAGTCTTTATTTCATTTCAAAATACATTGCTGGAAGAAGTATTAAGCCTGTTAAATTGGTCACGGACACAACGAGTAGAATTACCAAAAACAATTTAAATGAACGTGTCCCCTTACCCCCAAATAAAGATGAATTATTTGATTTGTCTACCGAGATAAATGCCTTATTACAACGGATAGAAAATGCCATAGAACGAGAACGTCAATTTACTTCAGATGCTTCTCATGAATTGCGAACACCATTAGCAACCTTGCGTGGTACCTTAGAAGTTTTGCTTCGAAAGCCTCGAGAGCCTTCAGAATATGAGGAGAAGATTATTTTTAGCCTAGGCGAAATTAATCGGATGACAGAAACGATTGAGCAACTTTTGTTGTTGGCAAGATTTGATTCAGATACGAAAATTCCATCGGATATTTCTGTTTCGTTAGCCACTTTAATTGATGAAATTATTTCAAGATATAAAGAAGAAATTACAGCAAAAGATTTGATCGTAAATTTCAGAAATGACCTTGCCGTAGAGCCAATGGTTTCTGAATATTATGCTCGTTTGATTATAGGGAATGTTTTTGGGAATGCCGTGAAGTATGCTAAAGAAAGAACAACGATTTATGTACATCTAAAACGAGTGGACACAAAGGTAATATGTACCATAAAGGACCAAGGAATTGGTATTAAGAAAGAGGATTTGAATATGATTTTTAACCATTTTTTTAGATCAAATGCTTTGGAGCATAAAAATATCGTTGGCAATGGTTTAGGTTTGTCCATTGCTAAAAAAGCAGCCGATGCCATTAATGCAACAATTCGAGTAGAAAGTAAATATGGTGTTAGTACCACCTTTATAATTAAATTTTAAGCAAATCTTAAGGGGCCTTTTAGAGAGTCATTAAGGAGTAAAACTAGATTTGATTTTTGTTAAAATAACCGTTTAGAAAATGTTACAACGTATCATTCAATACAGTATTCACCACAAGCTCATCGTAATGCTATTTATGGCCGCTATCGCTGGCTTTGGTATTTTTTCTTTATTTAACATAGCGATAGGTGCTGTACCAGATATTACGAATAATCAGGTACAAGTAATTACTACCTCAAGGAATTTAGCGACCGAAGATGTTGAAAAATTTTTGACCTACCCTGTTGAGTTGGAGATGGCTAATTTACCTGGCGTAAAAGAAATTCGTTCTATTTCAAAGTTTGGACTATCTGTTGTAACCGTTGTTTTTGAAGAGTCAATGGGAACTTATTTACCTAGACAACTCATTGCTGAAAAACTGAAAAGTGCCGAAGAAAAAATTCCTGCAGGCTTTGGAACGCCTTTTATGGGGCCAATATCTACCGGATTAGGTGAAATCTATCAGTATATAATTGATGTAGATGATAAGCATAAGGAGCAGTATTCTTTGTCAGACGTTCGAACCATTCAAGATTGGGTTATAAAGCGACAACTCTCAGGAATTCCCGGTGTTGTGGAAGTAAATACCTGGGGAGGGTATTTAAAAACCTATGAAGTTGCGGTTAATCCTGAACGACTTCGAGCAATGGATATCGCTATAGAAGATGTTTTTACGGCACTGGAAAAGAATAATAGTGTTGCTGGTGGAAGTTATATTGAAAAAACAAATGAAACTTATTTTATCAGAGGAGAGGGACTTGTCACTTCGTTAGATGATATTAAGCGCATTGTCGTTGGTCAAAAAGGAAACCTTCCTGTTTATATTAGAGATATTGCGAATGTGGGATTTGGTCATGCCAATCGTTTTGGTGCCATCACCGGAAATGGAGAAGGAGAAAAAGTATTAGGACAAGTCATGATGCTGAAAGATGCTAATTCCAAAGCTGTAATTGAATCGGTAAAACAACGGGTGGCAGAAATTCAAAAATCCCTGCCTGAAGGAATTTCAATTAATCCGTTTTTAGAACGAAGTGAACTCATTGGAAAAACTACTTTTACGATTGCAGAAAACCTAATTTTAGGATGCTTAATTGTCATTTTTGTCGTGGTATTGCTCTTGGGGAATTTGCGTTCTGGTTTAGTCGTTGCGTCGGTTATTCCCTTGAGTTTATTATTTGCACTTTCGTTAATGTATCTTTTTGGGGTAGATGCGAACCTAATGAGCTTAGGGGCTATTGATTTTGGTATTATCATAGATGGTGCGGTTATTGTTGTTGAATTTATTGCCTTCAAAATTACAAGTCAACGAACTTCTTTACTAGCACTACCGAAAAGAGAAAGACAAACGGCAATTGATAAAATTACGTTTAAAAGTGCTAATAAAATGATGAATTCTGCAGTGTTTGGACAGCTTATCATTATTATTGTTTTTATTCCAATTTTGTCTTTAGTCAACGTTGAAGGTAAAATGTTTCGTCCAATGGCATTGGTTTTTTGTTTTGCTCTTATAGGAGCTATGATTTTATGTTTCACCTATATTCCAGTAATGGCTTCTCTTTTTATAAAACCAGCGAAAATTGAAAAGAAAACGATTTCGATGAAACTCATTTCTTTCTTAGAAAGAATTTACGAACCCGTTATTCGTTGGGCTTTACATAAAAAGAAAATTGTTTTAGGGATGGCAATTGGATTGTTTGTACTTACAGGATTTTTATTCTCGAGAATGGGAGGTGAATTTGTTCCAACGCTAGACGAAGGGGATTTTGTGATACAACCCGTGTTGAAAACGGGATTGTCACTTGCTAAAACTATTGAAGCTACCACAAAAATGGAAACGATTTTGAAGCAATTTCCGGAAGTAGAGCAAGTTGTGAGCCGTATAGGGGCCGCTGAGGTTCCTACTGACCCTATGTCGATGGAAGAAAGTGATGTGATTATCAAACTAAAACCTAAAAAGGAATGGGTGTCTGCTTCATCGAAAGATGAATTGGCCAATAAATTTAAAGAGGCATTATCGGTAATAGCAGGGGTAGACTATGAGTTTACCCAACCTATTGAAATGCGATTTAATGAATTGATAACTGGGGTTCGAGCGGATTTAGCAATAAAAGTTTTTGGGGAAGATTTGGATGTGTTGTATAAAAAAGCATTAGAAATTCAAGCCGCCATCCAGAATGTGGATGGTGCAGCGGATATCTCTGTTGAAAAAACAGCGGGATTACCACAGATGACCGTGCGGTATGATCGGCAAAAAATAGCGAAATACGGATTGAATATTGAAGATTTAAATGCGGTCATATCGATGGGGTTTGCTGGGAAAACTGCGGGGACTGTTTTTGAAGGGGAAAAACAATTTGATTTGGTATTGCGCTATGATCAAGCACATAGAGCAGATATAGATGATTTAAAAAGGGCGTCTGTTGACTTGCCCAACGGAACAAAATTACCATTAAGTGAATTTGCTAACATCACATATACCAAAGGGCCAGCAAAAATTTCACGTGATAATACTAAGCGACGTGTGGTAGTTGGAGTGAATGTTAGAAATCGTGATTTGGAATCGGTGGTTAATGATGTACAAGCAATTATTGATAAAGAAATTGATATTCCAACGGGATATTCCATTAGTTATGGCGGACAATTTGAAAATTTAAGAACAGCAACTACCCGATTAATGATTGCCGTACCCATTGCGCTGGTCTTAATTTTTATCTTGCTTTATTTTGCGTTTAATTCGGTTAAAGAGGCCTTGATGATTTATAGTGCAATACCCTTAGCGGCTATTGGAGGAGTTTTGTTACTCTATGTGCGTGATTTGCCTTTTAGCATATCTGCAGGAGTAGGTTTTATAGCCCTTTTTGGTATTGCAGTTTTAAATGGGATTGTACTTATTGAAGAATTTAAAGCGCTTAAAGCAAAGGGAATAACAGATATTAATCAGCGAATTATAACAGGAACACGAAATAGGTTGAGACCTGTTTTGCTAACTGCTTCTGCTGCTGCTTTAGGTTTTTTACCCATGGCAATTTCAACCTCTGCTGGGGCTGAGGTTCAACGACCACTAGCCACTGTTGTGGTGGGAGGATTAATCAGTGCTACTGTTTTGACACTTGTTGTTCTTCCGATTTTGTATGCGATATTTGATAAAGAGATCCCTTTTTTGAAAAAGAAAATAAATAGAAAAGGCACCTCTTTAGTTATTGTATTCCTTTTATTTTTCCCCTTTGTAGGGAAGGCTCAACAAGCCCCACTTACCGTGGAACAAGCGGTTAAATTAGCCATTGAAAATAATAAAGGACTTCATGCATACGCAAATAGAATTGATCAGTCTAATCAACTTATTGGGAGTGGCTTGAATATAGATAAAACCCAAGTCTACTACAATAGTGATCAAAATAATTTAACGGAAGATGGGTTGCCGTTAAAGGTCTGGGGTATAAGTCAATCCTTACAATTTCCAACCGTTTATGGTGCGCAACGAAATCTGTTAAAGCATAAGGTGAAAAGAGCAACGTATGAATACCAATTAAAAGAACGAGAAGTAATTAAAGGAGTGTATTCAGCATATTACAATGTGGTTTACCGAAATAGCCTAGTAAAGCAGTATAGCTATCTGGATAGTTTATACAGTCATTTCTTAAACGCAGCTAAAAAGAGGTATGCCGTTGGAGAAACAAATTTGCTTGAAAAATTAATGGCCGAAACCAAACAAAAAGAGGTAGCAATTGCACTAACACAAGCGAAGGAAGATGTTTTAAAAGCAAAAACGATGCTTGGTATGTGGATGCAAAGCGACACCTTAATTGAAGTGGCAGAAATGGTATTACCTAAACTAAAACTAAATGGATTCTCTATTGAAAACCATGCAGGGGTATCACTTCACGAAGTGGCAGAATCTATTGCACAATCTTCGCTCAGTTTAGAAAAACAACGTTTATTGCCAGACATTCATCTATCTGTATTTCAAGGGTTTAATAATGATGTTACAACGAAACGCTATAACGGTTTTCAGGTTGGTCTGTCAGTCCCTTTATGGTTTGGAGAACATAAATCTAAAATCAAGGCGGCAAAAACAGGGGTATTAATCGCAGCTGATGAACTAGCAAATTATAAAAAGCAATTACAAGCAACTTACGATAACTTACTTGCCGACTTAAAAAAATTCAAACAAGCGGTTGAATATTACGAAGAAACTGGAAAAAAACTGTCGAATGAATTAACCACGAGTGCTGTTAAAGCCTTTAAAAGTGGCGAGATAGATTTCTTACAATACGTTCAACTTTTAGAGAGTGCAAAGAATATTAAAATTACATATTTACAGAGTTTGAACGGATATAATAATACTGTATTAGCATTGAACTTTTTAATGAATTAACCATGAGAGATAACAATCATAAATTAACGTTTCACCACTACCTGATAAACGGTTTACTCCTTGTAACGATCTTCTTGACTTCTTGTAATTCTAAAGGAAGAGTTGAGGTACTTCAACTTGACACTCCAGCGGAAGCAGTGGAGCAGGAGACCATTAAATTGACTAAGGCACAGTTTGATGCTGGTCAGATGAAGCTTGGTAAAATAACCCCTCAACCCTTTCACAAGATAGTCAAAGCAAATGGACAGTTTGAAGTTCCACCTCAAAATCAAGTTGATGTTAGTGCGTATTTTGAAGGGTATGTAAAGGAGCTAAAACTACTACCTGGAGAATACGTAAAAAAAGGAGCCGTTTTATTTACTATAGAAAACCCTTCTTATGTACAGGTACAACAAGATTTTTTAGAGGCGAAAGGAAGGTTAAATTTTTTGCAATCAAATTATGAACGACAAAAGGAGTTATTAGCCGATAACGTTACTTCTAAAAAGAATTTTTTAAAAGCGGAAGCAGACTACAACGTAACGAAGACACAATACGAATCCCTTAAGAAGAAATTAAGCCTAATGCGAATTAATTCCTCTACCTTAAAGGCAGAAAACATGCAATCTATCATTCCGGTCATTGCGCCAATATCGGGATATGTAACCTCGATCAAAGCAACGAAAGGAATGTTTTTAAACCCTTCTGATGTAGCATTGACTATTACGAATACCAATGATCTACACATTTCATTAAAAATATATGAACAAGATCTTCCCTTGGTAAAAGAAGGGCAAATTGTACATGTAAGATTGCAAAATGATACAGATAACGTTTATATGGGGAAAGTCCATTTGGTGAATAAAACGATCAGTCCTGAGGAACGTACAATTGAGGTACATGCCGATTTAGTCAATAAGAGTGATGCTAAATTATTTGCGCCTGGAATGTATATTGAAGGTGAAATTATAACAACTTCATCAGAGTTTCCTGCCTTACCCATTGACGCTGTAGTAGCTATTGATAACGACTATTTTGTACTAGAACGCCTGAAAGATTTAACATTTAGTCAACGCTTAGTGAAAGTAGGGCAACGAAATAACGACTATGTACAAATTGTAGATACAGACGACTTTAAGCAAGGTGCTGAGTTTTTAATTAAAGGAGCCTTTAATCTAATTATGGAGTAATTATGAAAAAAATACTGATGAGTATTGTAACGGTCTTGGTTGTTGTACAGGGAGTTTTTGCACAAGAATGGTATACCGATTTTTCGAAGGCGAAAAAAACAGCAGCTGAAAAAAACAATGCTATTATTCTTGTTTTTCAAGGCTCAGATTGGTGTGCGCCTTGTATTAAACTAGCAAAGGAGATTTGGAGTACAACAGAATTTAAAGCCTTAGCAAAAGATCATTTTGTTATGCTAAAAGCAGATTTTCCTCGAAAAAGGAAAAATGCACTGTCAAAAGATCAACAAGAGCACAATGCTAAATTGGCCGAAAAATACAATCCAAATGGATATTTTCCATATGTTGTAGTACTCAATGCTCGTGGTGATGTGTTGGGAAGTATGGGCTATGAAAAGATGAGTCCAACAGCGTATTTTAATAAACTGAAAGCCTTTGAAAAATAAACGCTATTTCTTGTGTTTTTTCTTGGTGACTACGACAACATTTAGCCAGCAGGTGTATCATAGAGCTCTTACCTTAATGGGGAGTAGATTTGATATTACGGTAGTTGCGGACAATGAAAAGGAGGGAAATGGATATATAGATTTGGCTGTACATGAAATTACAAGAATTGAAAAGTTAATTTCGTCCTGGGATTCAAGTACTCAAACTGCCGCTATTAATAGGGGGGCAGGCATTGCTCCGGTGGTTGTCGACGAGGAATTGTATCAGCTGATTAAACGGGCTATTAACCTATCGAAATTAACCGAAGGAGCATTTGATATAAGCTATGCTTCCATGGATAAAGTATGGCATTTTGACGGAAGTATGAAGGAGATGCCTTCAAAAGAATCTATTAAAGAATCAGTAGCAAAAGTAGGGTATGAACATATTGCCTTAAACGAAGAGAATCATTCGGTATATCTTGATCAAAAAGGTATGAAAATTGGCTTTGGAGGAATTGGGAAAGGATATGCTGCTGACAAAGCTAAAGCGCTTTTGATTGAAAAGGGAGTACAGGGAGGGATTATCAATGCCTCAGGAGACCTGAGTACTTGGGGAGTCCAACCCAATGGAAAAGATTGGATGGTCGCTATCGTGAATCCCTTGAATAAAGATCATGTGTTTTCTTGGATGCCAATTAGTAATAGCGCAGTGGTTACCTCTGGAAATTATGAGAAATATGTAACATTTGACAATGTGTTGTACACGCATATTATTGATCCTAGAACGGGTTATCCGGCAATAGGAATACTCAGTGTTTCTGTTTTTACAAAATCGGCTGAACTGGCTGATGCGTTAGCAACCTCAATTTTTGTGATGGGGAAAGAGACGGGCATTGACTTTGTCAATCAACTAAAGGGCGTAGAATGTATCATTGTAGATGAACACAACACGATTAGCACTTCAAAGAATATAAAATTAAACCCATATAAAAATGATTAAAAAAGCATTAGTACTCGTAATTTTAGTAGGGTTTTGTAGCTCTTGTGTAGCGGTAAAGGAATATGAAAAAGTCAATCTAAGCGATCCGGATATGATGTTGGCACAGAAAAAAATTGATCGATTTAAAACAGCATTTCAAGTCTATCGAGAAGGTGCCTCTGGAGCAAATGGAGGTAAAACAGGCGGTGGTTGTGGATGTAATTAAAAAGAATAAATGAAAAAAATATTCATATTAATGGTGTTTGGATTTATGGGGCAACTTTCGGCTCAAAGAGATTCAACCTTGGTGTATAAAAAAAGAGTCTTGGAGGCAACTGAAGTTGACTTTTTGAGCAGTTACTTTACGCAAGATGGAAATAATGCTTCTGTTACTGGAGGGATAGGAACGGAGGAGTTAACCGATTTAACAGCGACAATTGTCGTGAGTATTCCGATGAATGAGGATGATGTCTTAACTGTAGATGCTGGATTTTCAGCCTATACTTCAGCATCTTCTAGTAACGGAAATCCATTCGATATTTCGGGGGCTTCTAGAAATGAGGATGATGATGACGATAGGCAGAAGGCTGTGGGAGATGTAATAGGTAGCCCGTGGGTTAGTTCATCCGGAGCATCGCGTGCTGATGTTTGGACTAGTGTTAATGTAGATTATGCGCATAGTTCTGATGATCGAAATACGATATGGAATGCTGACCTGTCGTTTGCTAATGAGTTTGATTATACTTCTATAGGATTTGGTGGCGGATTAACAAAGCTATACAATGAGAAAAATACAACCCTAGGGGCTAGCGTTAAGGTATATTTAGACACTTGGAGCCCTGTTTACCCGACTGAACTTAAGGCCTATGATGAGGTAAATGGTGATCAAAATGATGGTTTTTTTGAAGGAGTAACCATTCTGGATCAATCTGGAAATGCCTCATTAAATTGGCGTCCGTTGAACGGGTTTGAAACCATTAAACGTAAAGGGAGAAATTCGTATTCCATATCATTGAGCTTCGGCCAAATAGTGTCTAAAAATGCTCAGTTTTCAATTTTTATAGATGTGGTTAAGCAACAGGGATGGCTTTCTAATCCAATGCAGCGTGTCTATTTTTCGGATGTGAATAATTATTATATTGGCAATGCTTCGAGTATACCTAATTACACTTCCTCAAGCAATAAAGATGTTTTTCAGTTGGCAGATGACATCGAACGATTACCTTCGGATAGATTGAAAATTCCCATAGGATTTCGCTTTAATTATTTCATTAATGAAGTAATCTCATTGCGTAGTTATTATCGATATTATTTTGATGATTGGGGAATTAAGTCAAATACCGCGAGTCTTGAAGTACCCATAAAAATTTCAGATAAATTCACCTTGTATCCTTCTTATCGATATTACAATCAAACACAAGTAGACTATTTTGCTCCATACGAAGAAAATAGGTCAACCAGTGAGTTTTATACTTCTGATTATGATTTGTCGGAATTTAATGCGAATCAATACGGATTTGGTGTGAGTTACACGGATATTTTTAGTAATGCACACGTTTGGAAGTTGGGCTTAAAAAATATTGATTTAAGGTATAATAATTATCAGCGTAATACAGGATTAAGGGCTAATTATGTTGGGTTAGGGTGTACTTTTAACATGGATTAACCCAAGATAATCTTAGTTTTTTACCCCTAATCTTTTTAAAATAATTTCTAAAAGGCACCACTTAGTGAAGGCCGATTGAAATAGATTTACTCCAATAAATACGGTAAACCAAACCCAGTTTGGATTCACATATTGGGTTAGCAATACACTGACAAGCACTAACCCCCCTACAATGGCTCTGAAATACGTGTTTAACATGTTGGATGAATTTTCATTTATATATATTTTTCGATAGGTACTACGACAGCACGTATCGGATTGTTCGTCTCGATTGAACGATTAAATTCTTTTATTAAATTAAATAAGGTCTCAATATTTTCATCTTCGGTAAAGGAAAAAAATAAGCTAGATTCATTTCCCTGCTTTTCACTAGAAAACCAATTCGTTCTCAATAACATTGCGGAGGTGTTTTTATGACCGTCAATATCAGCACTACTTAAATTTTCAATATTTGCTTTTTTAAACAATTTCAAAACGTCTTGTTGAAATTGTTCTACACTGGTAACGATGACTAGTTTCATATTAATTGTGTTTTTTACGTTCAATCATAAAATATACTAAGGGTACCACCAACAATGTAAAGACGGTTGAAACAATTGTTCCTCCCATCAAGGAAATAGCTAACCCTTGAAAGATTGGGTCAAAGAGGATAACAAAAGCACCAATAACAACAGTTCCGGCTGTCAATAAGATCGGTGTAGTACGAACGGCTCCTGCTTCAATAACAGCTTGTTTTAAAGGGATCCCATCGTCTAATCGCAAATTGATAAAATCAATTAAAAGTACAGAATTTCGCACCATAATTCCCGCTAATGCGATCATACCAATAAAGGAGGTTGCGGTAAAAAAGGCACCCATAATCCAATGGCCTAAAATTATTCCAATTAACGATAATGGTATGGCTACCATCATTACAATGGGAGCTTTAAAGTTTTGAAACCATCCAACAATTAAGATGTAAATTAAAATAATAGCCCCTAAAAAAGCGATGCCTAAATCTCTAAATACTTCGAGGGTAATTTGCCATTCCCCATCCCATTTTACCGTATAATTATCTTCATAATCTGGTTGACCTAAATACATTTCATTTAAGGTGTATCCTTCTGGTAACTCAATCTCTTTTAATTTTTTTTCCATGCCTAAAATTGCATAGGCTGGACTTTCTAATTTACCTGCCATATCGGCCATTACGTACACCACGCGTTTTTGGTTTTTACGATAAATACTTTTATCACTGGTTGTGGTATGAATATCGACCAAATCAGCAATAGGAATCATGGTTCCTTCGGATGATTTTACCTTAAGTTGTGAGATGTCAGCAATTGTTGATTTCTCTTTTTCATCTAAAGCTAAGACAACACCAACTTGATGGTGTGCATTTTCATCGTATAAATTGGTTACACTTCTATTAGACATAGCCAAATTCATCGTTTGGGTAATTTGCTGAGGGGTTACTCCATAGAGCATTGATTTTTCTCTATTGATGACGAATTCGTAAGTCACTTGATTTGCTTCTACCATCCAATCAATATCAACCACATCTTCTGTATTTTTAAGAATGGTTTGGATGTTGTCAGCAATTTTTATTTGTTCCTTGTAATCGGGACCGTAGACTTCGGCTACAATGGTAGATAACACTGGCGGCCCTGGAGGAACTTCAACCAATTTTATATTAGCATTGTACTTTAAACCTATTTTTTGAATATCAGGACGCAATAATTTGGCAATATCATGACTTTGTGCACTTCGTTCTTCTTTGTCAATTAAATTTACTTGGATATCTGCCATATTACTACCTCCACGTAAGTCGTAATGTCTTACCAAGCCGTTAAAGGTGATTGGAGCCGAAGTACCGACGTAATTCTGGTAATTTTCAACCTCAGGTCTTGTAGATAGATAGTGAGAAATTTCCTTAGCAACCACTGCAGTACGTTCTAGGGTGGTTCCTTCAGGCATATCAATGACTACTTGGAATTCATTCTTATTGTCAAATGGTAACATTTTAACTGCGACTGATTTAGTGTAAAAGAGCAGCATTGTTAAGAGTAGTATAGCAAATGTTCCGCCTAAAAACAACCAACGTTTTGCTTTACTCTCTAGAAGTGGGTTTTGAAATTTATGGTAAATTTTATAAATTAACGTTTGTTCTAAAGGTTTCTCAATTTTTTCTTTTTTTCCTTTTTTTGCTCTTTCACGTAAGAAGATAACGCCTAAATAGGGGGTGATGGTAAGGGCAACAAATAAGGATAAAATCATCGCAATTGAAGCTCCAATTGGCATAGGTGCCATATAGGGTCCCATAAGTCCAGAAACAAACGCCATAGGCAATACAGACGCAATTACAGTTAAGGTTGCTAAGATGGTTGGATTTCCTACTTCGTTGATTGCATAAAGTGCGGCTTGTTTAAATGGCAAGCGCTTCATTTTAAAATGCCGGTGCATGTTTTCGGCAATAATAATGGAATCGTCTACAACAATACCCGTAACAAATACCAAAGCAAAAAGTGTAATGCGATTTAACGTATAGTCGAGAATATAATAGCTCAATAAGGTAAGAGCAAAGGTTATGGGTACCGATAAAAATACAACAAGACCACCACGCCAACCCATGGCTAACATTACGACCAATGTAACGGCAAAGATAGAGCCGATAAGGTGCCATAGTAATTCAGTTACTTTGTGTGAAGCTGTTTCTCCATAGTTTCTTGTAATTTCAACGTGAACTTCGTCAGGAATTAAACTCTTTTTTAAGTGTTCAATCTTATCGAGGATTACTTCAGAAATTTTCATCGCATCAGCGCCTTTTCTTTTTGCAATTGAAATGGTAACTGCTGGGTAGGTTGAATGATAGATTTGTGCTTTTTCACTTGCCTGTCCGAACCCTAAATTTACATAATTCTGAGGTACTTCTGGACCGTCAATGATGGTAGCTACCTGTTTTAAATATACGGGACGATTTTGTTGAACTCCTACTACTAAATTTTCAACATCGGTTGCCGAAGTCAAAAAATTACCCGTGTTGACAATGAATTCAGTGTCATTTTTATCAAAACTACCGGAGGTTAATTGTGCATTATTGGCTTTTATCATTTCAGAAATAGACATGAAGTCTAATCCGCTAGCAGCCATTTTATCCTTGTCCAAGACAACGCGTAGTTGACGGTTTCTACCGCCAATTTTATGAGTTATGGCAACATCATTTACCTTTTTAATTTCGCTTTCTAATTCTTGGGCAATTTGACCTAATTGGTAGTCGTTATAGTTTTCACTCCACAAGGTTACGCCTAACATTGGAACATCGTCAATAGCTCGAGTCTTAACAAGCGGAAACGTTACCCCTGCTGGCATTTGGTCCATGTGTTTGTTTATTTCGTTGTAAAGCTTCACAAATGAACGCTCAATATCTTCACCTACATAAAATTGAACAATGACCATTCCTTGTTCTTTCATTGAGGTGGAATACACGTATTCAACGCCTTTTATATTGGAAATTAACTTTTCTAAAGGCTTTATAACTCTTGATTCTACTTCGGTTGGACTAGCGCCTGGATATCCCACAAAAATATCTGCCATGGGGACATCAATTTGCGGTTCTTCTTCCCGTGGAATTAAAAATGAGCTGTACACTCCAATGACCATAAATACGATCATTAAAAGGACAGTGAGTTTTGATTGTATAAAGATTTTTGCAACTTTGCCTGCGATACCTTCTTTCATTATCCTGAGATTATTGGATTGTTATTTTTGCTCCGTTATACAGTTTTCCTTCTGCAGAGGTGATATATGTTTCGTCTGCAGCTAGGCCAGATAAGACTTCTACCTGGTCTCCATAGGTTTTACCAAGGCGCAACCATCGTAATAGTGCTTTGTTGCTTTGACTTACCGTGTATACACCCGATAATTGTCCTTGATTGACAATAACGGATGTGGGAAGTAAAATCATTTCCGTATTTGTGGTTGGTTCGAGAGGAAATATAACGGTTGCAAACATGCCAGATAGAATTGGTGCTTGGGTTTTGTCTATGGAAATTTTTACTAAATATTGGCTTCCCGTATTTTTGGCTGATGTGCTCACTTCGGTTACTTTTCCTTTTAAAAATTGATTGATAGATGAAACATTTATATCGACCTGCATGCCATTTTTAATCTGTGATATTTCTGTTTCTGGTACCATGGCAATTACTTCAAAATTCCCAGGAGATTCTATAGAAATTAAAGGAGTGCCTGGATTTGCCATATCTCCTTGTTCAACCGTTTTGGCAGTAATAACCCCGCTAAATGGCGCTCGTATATTCGCGTAGGTAAATTGAGCATTTACTTCATTATTCATCTGTTTAGCTGCCTCTAATCGAGCTTTTGCCATTTCATATGCGGTGGTTATATCGTCTAATTCTTTTTGCGAAGCACTGTTATCAGCAAATAAATTTTTAAATCGGGTATAATCTTTTTGTGCATTTTCAAAAGCTGCAGTAGCTTCCATTACGCTTGCTTTTGTTTGCGCACTTTTCGCTTGTAAGTCGGCATTATTGATAGAAACCAATAATTGTCCCTTGGTAACTTTGTCGCCTACCTTTACATAGACCTTATTGACAAAGCCCATCATTCGCGTACTCAAATCAGCGTTGTTGACTGCTTGAATTTTACCGCTTACAGATAAAAAAGAAGCATTGTTGGTTTTTGCCACTTGTTGTACTTTTACTTTAATAGCTTCAGTGGTATCTGCTGCTTTTTCATTGGAGGTATTGCCGCAACTCGTGATTATCACAAATAATGGTAGCAGTATAGCGAGGGAAATGTTTTTTTTCATAGTGGTCATTATTCTTTGGTTAAATAGCTTAGGTATGCTTGAGCATAATTAAATTCGAAAATCGTTTGATAATATTCTAATTGCTTTTGGGCATATTGAGTTTCTGCTTTTAATAAATCTGATGTTTTTTCTAAACCTTCTTTAAATCTATTTGTTCTTATTCTCATTGATTCACTAGATTGCGCTAACGCTAAGGTGGTTAGATTTAATTTGTTTTCTGCATCTACGAGCATACGTTTAGCTTTGTTTAATTCTAAATTACTTTGGGCAAGGTATCGATCGTATTGTAATTTTGCTTTTTCATATTCTGCTTTACTTTTTTGTGCTTTTCCAAATCGTTTGGAACCTTGAAAAAGATCCCAACTTAATTTGGCACCCACCAAATACCCGTTGGCATTGCCTTGGAAAATATTGTCATCGTATAATTCATAACTGCCAAATGCATTTAAGCGAGGAAGAAAAGCCATTTTATCAGCAGTATTGATTTCTTTATAGGCTTCTGAAGCCAATTGCATAGCTTTAATGTCTGCCCGATTTTCAGGCACACTGTTGACAACATGGACTCCAAGGGTTGTTTTGGATAGGCTATCAATAGGTTGATAGATGACATCAGTTGATTCATTCATTAAAAATGAGAGGTAGTTAGAGGCATTTTGGACATTACTTTTCGCAGTCTGTAATTGATTTTGAATTTCAGTGACGCGTACTTCAACATTAAGAACATCTGCGCGTTGTAGGTATCCTTGTTTGAATCGGTTATCTGCTAACTTTTTATTGTTTAGTGCTGTTTTTAACGCTTTTTCAATGACTTCTACTCCTTTGTAAGCTAATTGTAATTGCATATAGGCTCTCTCAACTTCCAGCGAAATTTGGTCTGCTGTTCTTTGCTGCTGTAACGACATTGCTTCCATTTTGGATTTGGCAGCTTTACGTTGAAAAATACCATCTATGTTTATAAGTGGTTGCTCAATTTCAAATTTTGTAGCAAAGTTCTTTGTTTGTGATGGATTGTTGAGTAGGAGAGGATTGAAATCACTTTGCGTTAAAATTTCTTGATTTAATTTAGCACCGAAAGCCATTAACGGATTTGTTGTGGCAATGCCTGTGTGTGATGCCAAAATATTGGGTAGAAATAGAGCGTTGGTTTGTCTATAATCAGCTCTTGCTTGAAAAAAATCTTGTTCAGAAATTTTTAAGGAAATATTCTCTTGGGTCACTTTATTGAGTACCTCTGATTTAGAAATGGGTAAAATTTCTTGCGCTTGAAGTATTGAAACAAAGCTTAAAAAAAATAGGTTAATAAGGTTTTTGGTCATATCTATTTTATTTACAAAGCAAAAATAGGATTACTTTATTAAATAGACGGTAACTTAGGTTACCAACTAAAAAAACACCTTACAAGAAGGTGTTTTTCATCATTAACCAACCTACCTACTGACCAATGTCAGTTTGCCTTTCGTGTTCCGCCGTGACCTCCTGCTACCACGAACAGTATTTTAATACTTAAATACAGAAATTTAAAAAACTGAAGAATTGGATTCTTCATTTTAAAACGTTGATATTTTGTGATACGATGTGTCATAATGTTTAGTTTTATTCGGGAATTAACCACCAAAATGGATGCATTTTAGCTTTGTAAATAAAGGCATAATGTAGGGCTAGTTTCAGCCAATGTCCAGCTAAGCCAATTTCACCAAATGTTTTGCCTAGTTGTCTTCCTTGTGTTTTAGGATACTTTATATAATCTGGAACAATGGGAAATGTGGTAATGCTGATTCCACTACCTGAGGTTAATCCAAACCCAGCGGAAGCGATACAGGCGGCTCCCATATTCCCCATAGAGCCTTTATGAGTACGTTTTTCGTTGCCCGATTTTATAGAGTCAATAATATTGTCAGCGACTACTTTGGCGGTAATACCTGATGGCATACCAGTTCTTGGGGGCGCAGGAAAAATTTCTGTACCATTTTTATTCTTTCTAGGTTTAGAAATACTATGTGGTGGTGCAAATGCTATGCCGGGAGCAAAAATGTTTTTATACGACGGGTTTTGATAAGTTTCTGGCCAGTCTTGTACGGTCCATTCTTCATAGGGTTTTTGAGTATAATCAGCGTCAACAAGCATAAATCCCTTAAAAAGTTTGTCAGTGATGTCTCTATGGTCTCGGTCATAAGCTTTAAAACCATGTCCTGAGAAAGTAGGAATGAGCATGGCAAAATCAAAGACTTCTGTTTTAGTTTCTCCGTCTAAATTCTCGTAATATGCAATTCCATGATCAAGTTTATGTACACCTGCACCAAGGATCCATTTAATGTCTCGATCTTCAAACACCATCTCTACCATTTCGTGTGATTTCATCGTCATACTACCATAACTCAACAACATCCCATCCATGCCAAAGTCACCAAGCTTATATTCATTAGAGATCCAGGTAATCTCTGCCATATCCCTTACGTTGTGTTTTCGCAATTCTTGTTCAACATTGAGTATGTATTCAAATGCTGCACCTTGACAGGTAGCTTTTGCATGCCCCGTTCCGATAAGAATTTTCGCCTTCTTACCACCCTTCATTTCATTAATGAGCTCCTTTAAGCCATTCCATGCATGCTCAGCATGTGTATAGGTACATACGGAATAGGTGTTATTGGTACCCGGTATCAATCCTTCTGTTGCTTCAAAATTTAATTTTGGTCCGGTTGCATTGATAAGATAGTCATAGCTTACTTTCTCATCCTGTCCTTTGAGCGCTCCTGCCACATAACTAGCCAGGATGTAAGGCTTCTGTTCGTGAGCATCTCCTTCTGGATGAAAAGACACCACTTTGGCTTGTTTAAAACCGATGCCTTTCTTTTTGTATAGAGGAGCTAGTGGGAATAGGATTTGTTTAGATTTCATTCGACCAACACCCACCCAAATATTGGAAGGAATCCATTGGTAATTACTATTGGGTGACACCACAATAATCTCATGTATCTTCGGTAATTTTCTACGTAAATGTGAAGCTGCAACATGTCCTGAAATTCCAGCTCCAAGAATAACTATTTTAGCCATATCCTAAAATTTATATAAAGATAGGGCGAGTATTTATTGTGCACAGTAACCTGAGTTACACAGCTTTAAATCGTTTTTTTATAGCTCCAAACTGCCAGGCCATTCATGACTACCGCATAGAGTAAGGTTTTAAGTAATTGGGGAAGTATATCGATAAGTCCAGAACCTTTAAGCATGACCATTCGCATGACTTCTACAAAATACTTTATCGGGTTAAATTCCGTAATGAGCTGAGCCCATTTGGGCATGCTTTCGATAGGGGTAAATAAGCCACTCATCAAAATAAAAATTACTGTAAAGAACCATGCAATAAACATGGCTTGTTGTTGTGTGTCAGTAAAGTTTGAGATGAATAAACCAATACCTAAAATCACTAAGATATATATGGAAGTATAAAAATACATTAGTGCTAAACTACCAAGCATTGGGACGTTGAATATTAGTTTTGCTAAGAGTAATCCAACGGTTAGCAAGCCCATTCCAATTACCCAAAACGGAAATAGTTTACCAATAATAAATTGACTTTTTTTTATGGGTGTTACATTGATTTGTTCTAAAGTCCCAATTTCCTTTTCACGAACAATATTCATTCCTGAAAGAAATAAGGTAATCATCGTAACTAATAAAACCAATATGCCGGGAACCATAAAGGTTTTGTAATTTAAGGTTTCATTATACCAGAATAAAGGAATTGTTTCAATACGCATTGGTTGTATTTGTTGGTCGGAAGGTTGCATTAATTCAACGTTTAATCGCTGATTAAAGTTTTGTACAATCTGTGTGACATATACATTTTCAACCCCCGCAGCTGCTCCATCAATAGCATTAATAGTTACCCCTAAATTGTTGTATTTTTCTTTTTGTAAATCGCGTTCAAAAAAGGGTGGGATTTCTAAAACAACATCAACCTCTCCTTTGAGCATAGCAGCACTCGCTATCGCTTCCGACGGAAAATCTGTTATAACATCAAAATAGGTTGATGCATTAAATTGTTCAATTAACGCTCTTGATGTTGACGTATGATCATTATCTAAATAGCCAAATTTAATGTGCTTAACTTCAAAAGTAGCAGCATTCGACAGGATCACGAGTTGTAATATGGGTAAAACAAAAATAATAGGAAGCATGCCTTTATTTCTGAAGATTTGTTTAAACTCTTTTTGTATGATGTATAGAATTGTTTTCATAGAATTTCACACGTCGAAAGAAAGAATCTTTGTCGATTCTTTCACGCTAATCTTATTTTATATTTCTTTACGCTTAATGCGATAAAGAATATGGTCATTCCCAATAGAATCAGGGTTTCTTTCCATATAAATTGTAAGCCAACACCTTTTAGCATAATGCCTTTAATGATGATGATAAACCATTTGGCAGGAATGATATTGCTAATCACCTGCAAAGGAAATGGCATACTCGATATCGGGAAAATAAAGCCAGATAATAAAATCACAGGAAGCATCAATCCCATTAAGGAAATCATCATGGCGGTTTGTTGGGTGGCTGAAATAGTTGAAATTAAAATGCCTAAAGCCAATGCGTTGATAATAAAAAGGATGCTTTCTAAAGCCAATAAAAACAAACTTCCTTGAACGGGCATATTAAAGATAAAAATGCTTAATAAGACAATGACTACTGCGTTAATGATAGATAGGAAAATGTACGGAAATACCTTACCAATAATTACCTGAATTGGTTTTAACGGTGAAACTAAAAGAATTTCCATAGTTCCTAATTCCTTTTCTCGCGTAATTGATATAGAAGTCATCATTGCAGAGACCAACATCAAAATAATTGTCATCACGCCCGGAACAAACATGTATACACTTTTTAGTTCTGGATTGTACACCATGCGTGTCTGGGGTACTATTTGATATAAAATGACTACCTCTTTGTTTACTTCCTTTTGGTATCCTTGAAGGATAGAATTTACATAATTGCTAATGGTATTTGCCGTATTTGGGTCTGTGGCATCTGTTAAAATTTGAATGGTTGCTTTGTGGTCTTTAATTAGGTTTTGTCCAAAATCTTTTTCAAAATTTAAAACGGCTTTTACTTGTCCTTTTTGAAAAACAGCAGCAATATCTGATTCCTTCGTAATCATTTGTTTGATACTGAAATATTCTGATGCTGAAATTTTATGGATTATTTCTTCGGTCGTTGAATCGTTTGAATGGTCTAAGATCGCAATGTCTACATTGTTGATTTCATTGGTTATGGCAAAACCAAAAAGTAATATTTGTGCAATTGGCATTCCGAAGAGTATAAACAACGATCGTCTATCTCTAAGTATATGGTAGAATTCTTTTTTAATGAAACCAACGAACCTTTTCATCCCCTGGCTAGCTTTAAAAATACATCATTTATTGTATTTGTACTGAATTGTTCTTTTAGTTTTTTAGGGGTGTCTAAGGCTTCAATTTTTCCATTAACCATGATGGATACTCTATCACAATATTCTGCTTCATCCATATAATGTGTGGTTACAAAAACGGTTGTGCCTTGATTTGCGGCTTTGTAAATCATTTCCCAAAATTGTCGCCGAGTAATTGGATCTACTCCTCCTGTAGGCTCGTCTAAAAACACAATTGTAGGGTCATGAAGTAAAGACACCGAAAAAGATAATTTTTGTTTCCAGCCTATAGGGAGTGATCCAACAAAGGTGTTAGCTACTTTTTCCAGACCTAATTCTGTAATTAAAACGGCTGATTTTTCTTTGATTATTTTTCTGGATAATCCGTATATACCGCCAAAAAAAGTAATATTCTCTTTAACTGTTAAATCGTCATACAACGCAAACTTCTGACTCATATAGCCAATGTTTTTTTTGATGTCTTCTGCTTGTGTGAATACGTTAAAACCAGCAACATAGGCTTTGCCAGATGTCGGCGTAGAAATGCCTATTAGCATTTTCATAGCGGTTGTTTTTCCTGCGCCATTCGCACCTAAAAAGCCAAAGATTTCGCCTTTACCGACATTAAAAGTGAGCGAGTTTACTGCTGTAAAATCACCAAACATTTTGGTTAGACCTTCTACTTGTATGACGTTTTTCGTATTCATTTTCTTGCTAATTCCATAAAAGTATCTTCAATGGTTGCTTCTGTTTTTTTAATTTCTACATCGAAAATATTTTTTGATGCTAAGTACCTTTTTAAATCTTCTGGGTTAAAATCAGGCCTACGATCTGTGTAATGCACGTAGGTTCCAAAAGGATACACACTGTGATTAAATTCATAGGCTTTTACATATTGGATAAGTTGATACATCTTATTGGCACGAATGTTGTAAATTTGTTTTGGATATTGGTTTACAATGGCCTCAGGGGTATCGATTTCTAGTATTTTTCCATCTTGAATGAGGGCAATCCGATCGCATAAGGAAGCTTCATCCATATAGGGTGTGGATACCAAAATAGTAATGTTTTTTTGTTGTAGCCGCTTCAACATTTCCCAAAATTCTTTTCTGGATACGGGGTCAACGCCTGTTGTTGGTTCATCTAAAAACAGCACTTTAGGTTTGTGAATTAAAGCACAACACAAAGCTAGTTTTTGCTTCATACCCCCAGATAATTTGCCCGCACGACGGTCTTTAAAAGGAGCTATTTGAATATAAATATCTTTGATCAAGTCGTAGTTTTCTTCGATGGTTGTTCCAAAGATTGTTGCAAAAAAAGTTAAGTTTTCTTCAACGGTTAAATCTTGATAGAGAGAAAATTTTCCAGGCATATACCCAACGCTGTTTCTAATTTGTTTATACTCTGTAATCACATCAAAATCAGCAACTGTTGCATTGCCTTTATCAGGAAATAGGAGTGTTGTTAAAATCCGAAATAATGTGGTTTTACCAGCACCATCAGGTCCAATAAGGCCAAAAATCTCATTGGGTTTTACCTCAAAGGAAATATCGTGCAACGCTTTTACCTGTTTGTACGATTTGCTTATGTGACTTACAGAAATACGCATTTCTTATTAGTTTTTAATACTAATTTTAGTTTTCATTGTGACTTTGGAGGTAATAGAATTTGAAATTAAACAGGCTTTTTCTGATTTTTCTAAGATGCGTTCAGCCCGTTCTCGTTTCGACTCGTCTAAAATGACTACTTCTGGAAACAAATGCACCTCGCTAATTTTGTACTTGCCATCTACTTTTTCTAAAATGCCTTTTGATCGACAATTAAAACTGACGAATTCTAATTTGGAATATTCGGCAATAGCCAAAAAAGTGGTCATTAAACAGCTGCTGACGGCTGCAGTAAATAAATGTTCTGGTGTCCAAATATTTGGAATTCCGCGGTCAAATTCTGGTGGTGTAGCCACCTCTATACAGTTTGCTTCGTTTGATTCTTTTTTTTGTATCTCTGGTGAACACATCATTCCTTTACGATCTTGCGTCCAATGAATGTTGACGTTGTAATTATGTTTTTCCATTTTAATTTATCTTTAATGTTTTATTGAATATAGGGAAATAATTCTTCACGTATTTTTGAAACAGTTGGTTACTTTTATATAGTATTGTTAATTGTTTTCTTTTTCTAAGAGCTTTTTAAACCTTTAAAGGTTCTCGGCAACTTTGTTAATTGTTATGAGTGCTTCTGTACATAGTTCAATTTTAAGTAGCTGTTTTCGGATCATTTGTTATCCACATTTCTGAGGGCATACCAATTTTTAAACTTCCATCATTCACAACCGTTATTTTTACAGCATAAACTAAGGCCACACGTTCTTCCTTCGTTTGAATTATTTTTGGCGTGAATTCTGCTTCAGACGCTATCCAACTTATCGTACCTTTGTACGATTTCATTTCGTCATGGTCATCAATTTTAACCGTCACTTCTTGCCCGAGTTTTACACTTGCTAATTGGGGTTCACTTAGATAAACCCGTAACAGCATGGTGCTTAAGTCGGCGATTTTATAGAGTGGTTTTCCAAAGGATACAATTTCATTTGCTTCTGCATATTTGGTTAAAACGGTTCCATTTATAGGATTGATGATTTTATTTTTTTGGATTTGATCATCAATTTCTTTTAACTGAATATCAATGCTTTTTAATTCGTTGACCACTGGTGAATTTTGGATTTCTACACTTCTTATTTGGCTTTTAATCACCTCAATTTCTCCTGTTACATCATCTAATTGTTTTTGGGTTCCAGCATGATCTTTTATTAGGTTTTCAATTCGTGCTCTCTGGATGTTAGCTGTTTTTAATTTGGTTTTTAAAACATTGATCTGTGATAAAACGCCTTTGGATTTTGAATTTATTACGGTTTTAGAAATGGCTAATTGTTCACGTTTAAGTGCCAATGGGATGGTGTCGATATAGCCTATAAATTGACCTATTTTAAGTTGATCTCCTTCATTGATGTCTAATTGCATTAATTTTCCGTTGTTTTCAGCCGAAATCGTTATTTCCGTAGCTTCAAAATTTCCGTATCCGTCGGCCTTTTCAAGGTCGTTTCCACAGGAAAATAGACTTGTAAAAATTATGCTTATTCCTAATATGTACGTGTAGTTTTTCATTGGTGTCCCTTTAGTACGTTGTAATTTGCTTTTGCGAGTTGTAATTGAATTTTGTGTTTTATCAAAGTGTTTTCAGCTTCGTATAAATTGGTGAGTTCGGTAAGATAGGCGGAAGCTGTGATGATGCCATTTTTGAGTTGTGAATTTGTCGCCTGAAGAACTTCTTGGCGAAGTTTGATAATGTTGTTATCAGCGGTGATTAAGGCATTAATTTTTTCTATTTCCTTTTGTTGCTGATGTAGCGCTATGGAGGTTGTTAATTTAAATACTTCTGCTTCAGTTTCAATCAAGTCTTTATTGATCGATAGTGATTCGCGCTTTTTTTTGTTGGAATTCCAGTCAAATACATTCCAGTATACTTTAACGCCAACGGTATAGAATGGCTGAAATGTATTGTCGAGCATATTAAGACCCGGATTGCCATAACCTGTAGTTGCGAATCCTATGATTTTAGGTGAATTTTCTGTTGCAAGTAGTGATCTTCGTTGTTCAATTTCGTCTTTTTTGAGTTCGAATAATTCGAGTTCAGGCCTTTGAAGTTCGTTGTTTAAGGAGGGGGCAATGAATTGATTCTCAAAGTGAGTTGAGGTGGGTAAGGATAGTCCAATAATTGATGAAAGTGTTTCAATGAGCGTGGTTTTCGTATTGTCGACTTCGAGAATTTGCTGGTTAATTTTCAGTAATTCTGCTTTTAAAACCTTTTCAGAAATGGCCAATAGCGTTCCATATGTTACTGCTGATTGTACTTCTTTGAGTTTGGCGTTGAGTTCGAATGCTTTGGTTTCGAGTAATTTTTTTAGCTCTTGTGCTAATAAAATGGAGAAATAGTGTTGATTAATTTGTTGTTTTAGTGCGTAAAGGCTGACTTCCACTTGTTTTTGTGAGGCCTGAAGTTGGGTGGCTTTTACGTGTAAGGAAGATTTCGTTGCTCCTCCATTAAATATAAGTTGGTTGATGGATAGTGTAGCGCGATACTGATCTTTATGAAGCGGGTCAATGGAGGTATTCGGAATAGGGATTTCGATAACATCTGACTGGTACGTGGCTTGTGCATTCAGATTGATTTGTGGTAAGCTTGTTTTTGAAATAATCGCAGCTTCGAGTTGGTGTTGCGTTTCTAGTAATTGGGTTTGTTTGGCAATTGGATAATGTACATTTGCTAGCTCGTAACATTGCTCAAGCGTTATCGATTGTTGTGAAAAGCTTGGAATTGTATTAAAAAATAGTAAAATGAGGAGCCGTTGTTTCATTTTATACGCTTTTTATAGAATTGATGATAAAGTTGGCGACTTCAATTTTGCGACTCTCTATGAAATCTTCGTAAGCTTTGTCGTCTTTGTTTGTGAAAATTTTAATTAATGGTTTTCCTAAAAAGGGAAATACATTCAGCGCTATAATATTGACAAAAAGTTGATCAGAATCTATCGGTTTTAACTTGCCTAAAAGGACCTCCTTATCTACTTGTGTTTTAAATTTATCCAAGTTTGGAAATCCAGTTGCTTGCTTTAGCTTTTGGATAAAGTCACCATTTCTATTGAGCTCTTGAACGATGAAATTAGGTAAATAAGGGTGCTTCATCATAAAAGTTGTATAATTCGATGTGAAGTTTCGAATCTTTTCTTCAATAGATGAATCGTCGTTTAATATGCTGTTTAATGGAGGGGCTATTAAAGAAAAAGCTTGTTTAAATACAGCGTCAAAAAGCATTTTTTTATTTCGAAAATAGTAATGAAGCATCGCTTTATTTATGTTGGCTTTGTCTGCTATTTCTTGCATACGTGCTCCATCCATTCCCTTCGCCTGAAAGATGTGTTTTGCAGCTTCTAAAATTTGCTCTTCCGTATTTTTATCTCTCTTTTTTTTCATTTTAACCAAATAGTTTAACCAAATGGTTAGTAAAGGTATAAAAAATAGTTTACACCTTTTTATTATCTGCTAGTTATTGGTGTGATTTAACAGTTTTCGATAGGTTATCTATGCATCGGATTATTTATTTCCAACCGAGATATCCTCCTTTTAAATCATAAATTTTAGTAAATCCGAGTTTTTCAAGTTGAACGGCAGCTTTATGACTTCTACCTCCAGACCGGCAATACAGGTAAACGGGCTTTGACTTATCTAATTTTTCAACACTGGTTTTAAACGTATCTTGTTGGTAATAATCAATATTTACAGACCCTTTAATATTACCCGCATTAAATTCCTTTGCGGTTCTTACATCTACCAACTGTACGTTTTTGTATTGTGTTGAGTCTTTAAAGGTAGCTACATCTAGTAAGGTAATCCGTTCGTTTTCTTGTGCATTTGCCTCGATACCGAGACAGAAAAAGGTGATTAATAATAAGATAATTTTTTTCATAGAATAGTGGTTTTTAATTCATTAATAGTGTCTTTATTCACGTTTTTTTGATGATAAGTTGCCGTCCTTACATTTATTGTATGCGGATTTGTTTTGTTGGATGGGCCACCTTGTACCTCTTGTAAAATTTTATCACCACAAAAGTAATGTGAATGATCGTATATCTACAGTATCTTAAGTTACACTTTGACTATAATTCTATGATTTTCACATAACTTCTGTGAAGTTCAATTTTCCCCATTTGCTCTAATTTTTTTAAAAGTCGCGAAATGACAACTCTCGACGTATAGAGATCATAGGCAATTTCTTGATGCGTATTTTTTACTATAGTGCTTTTATTGATTCTTACTTTTTCTTTTAAATATTGGATAAGTCGTTGATCCATTTGGTTAAATACAACTTTGTCTAAAGTGCTAAGCAATTCATTAATTCGATTGTGATAACTTTCAAAAACGAAATTTCTCCACGATTTATAGGTTTTTGTCCATTCTTCCATTTTACCCACTGGAACCAAAATCAATTGGGTATCCATTTCTGCGATGGCTCTAATTTCACTTCGTTGTTGACCCAAACAACACGACATGGTGATAGAACAGGTGTCTCCTTTTTCTAAATAGTACAACAGTAATTCATCCCCCTCGCTATCTTCTCTTAAGATTTTAATGGCTCCAGAGATAATTAATGGCATCGTTTTAATATAGTCACCTATCTCCATCATGGTTTGGCCTTCGGGGATTTCCTTATAGGTACCTGATTGCATAATCTCATTGATTAATGCAGCTTCGAATATGTGTCCATAACTCGATTTTAATTCTTGTAAATTCATATAGAGATATTCGGCTATTTAATGGGTCTGTTTATTCTATCAAAAAAATGATTTGTACGAATTTGTACAGCACCAACAATTTAATGGATTTTGCTCAGTGAATTGAACTAGAACAGGGATACCAATGTTTACTGTTGACGGATAAAAATAACAAAACTTATCGAATTAAGCACCGTTGATCGAGAAGTATCAAAGGATGATTTGGAATTGCGACTAGGGGGATCGATTTAAACTAGTGCAGCGGGTAGTATTTGCTTACCTATGGTAATAAATGGTCCATTTTGGATAGTGCTTCGTCTTGTTGAAATTGTGTTTTAGGAAGCTGAGTTCTGGAGCTAATTTTGAGCTATTTCGCACCATTAAAAAGGTGTTTGGTTTTTGGGAGATTGAATCAATTTTGGGAATTATAGCGGGTTCATTTATATCCCATAGATGATCCCGATAAGTCTGATCATTTTCAAATAGGGTTTCACGAGCCGTAGTGTTGTGTTTGTATTTTAGGGTAATTTGTAAATCGCTTGTATACATTGGAATGGAGCTCAATAAATAGTCATATACCAAAATGGTTTTCGTTGAATCTATTGAGGTATGGTCTATAAAATGGACCATATCCTTGGTAGAATTAATCAGGGATGAGTTTTCACTCAATGTTTTGGCAGAGATAAGGAGCAGCGATATACTGAATGCGCTGGCCATGGCAGCTGGTTTAATGACTTGGTTTGAATTAATAAAATAGTATACCATAAAGCTACCAGCATTAACGGTGAATGCAATCATCACTCCCAAGATAGAAATATGAATAAATGTTGGTTCTATAATCCAAATGATAAATAATCCTAGAGAAATACAAGTCAGTAGTACGAGATAACTTTTTGATAGAATAGTGCGATTGCAGGTAGAAATACGGGCTAGTTGACTTGCTATAAAAATAGAGATCATCCAAAACATAGGGAGGATATATAAAATGAGTTTAGTTGTGAATATTGAAAATAGCACAATCATAACAAGACTTGAAGTAAGTAAAAGCTTATTTTCCGTTGAGCTTTCCTTGATTGATTTAAGTTTTTTTTTGAAATTAGGAAGCGTACTTAACCACCAAGGAAAGAGCAGGCCAATGAGTATGGGTAGATAATACCAAAAGGGTTTAGCCCGGTTAAAAGAGGCTTTAGTCATCCGTGAAATAAGTTGCTTTTTAATAAAGTAATCCAAGAGTTTAGGATTTTCTATAATTACGGATACATACCAGCTAGCACTAATGATTAAACAGAAGATAATTCCCAGAACATGATGGATACTCAAGCGCCACGATCTTTTAAATATTATTTTTGCAGGAATGATATAGCCAAAAATAAACAACAAGGCAACGGGACCTTTTGTTAAAATTGCGATGCTAATGAATATATAACTCAAATACAGAAAAAGCAGTTTGCCTTTAGTGGTATAATATTGCCAACAAAAAAGAGAAGCAATAATAAAGGTGGTTAAATAGGCGTCTGTAGTTAAGTTTCTACTCGAAATTAGAACAATGGGCATTGAAAAATAGATAAGTCCCGCGATCAAGGCGGTTTTTCTTTTATAGTTTAGTAGTTTAGCCATCTCGTAAATTAACAGCAGTTGAATTACGAGGGCAATTTGAAGAAAAAATCGCGCTCCAAATTCGTTGATCCCAAACAGGCGATACCCTAGGGTGGTAATATAATAGGTGATGGGGGGTTTGTGGAAATGATAAATTCCTAAAAGTTCAGGATTGAAATAGTCGCCTGATAAAAGCATTTCACGACTAATCTCAGCATACCGTGCTTCGCTAGTTTCGGCGAGTCCATAGGATCCTAACCCAATTATTAATACTATAAATAAGATGAATACCCCTAAAAAATAATAGCGATCGATGGAGTTTTTGAATGTCATAGCTACCTATTAAAAGGCAAATGTAGAGACACAATCTTTGAGAAGTTTAAATGAATTCTTAAGAGCATCTTAAATTATCTCTAGTATGTTTTGTTATTAAGTAAAGTTGTATGAGGTGTCTTAGCAGGACAATCGGTTTGTGTTTTTCGAATTATATATGTGAAGTTTTTTAGTTTTGTCAAATTGAAAATTTAGGTTAAATCCATACTCATCGTCAGAAATGAAAAATAATGGCGAATAGGGTGTGCATTGATTCAATAGGCGTTACGTGAACTGTGATGCTGTAATTTCCTTTGTGTACCAATTTTTGTTTGTAAGTACTTAACCGCTTTAATCAATGCCATGTGTCTAATCGCATGTCAATGTGGCTTAGGGTATAGTAAACGGTGAAGTGTTCTGTTAGAGGTTTTTAATACATCGTATTTGGATTTGCTGATGTTTTTGGAATTTGTTGGATGGAATCCCAATGTTCACAAATCTTTCCATATTGATCAAATTTGAAAAAATCCATGGTGACATATTGATCATCATCGGGCCAGACTTGATGGGTGTGAAGAGCTACTAAATCTCCTTCTGCGATGCAGCGTACAAAGGTGATTGTTTTCTCTGGGTATACGCGTTGCATACGTTCAAAATAATCAATAAATCCTTGTCTGCCATTGGCAACACTTGGGTTGTGTTGGATGTATTCTGTACTGGCATAGGTGTCTATGGCTAATCTTGGATTTCCCAAAAAAGCAGTTTTATAGAAGGAAATGGCATTTTCTTTATTTACACGTAAGTCCATATAATGGTAATATTTTAAACTTTCTTTTTTTGATGTATGTCGAAGACTTTAAAAGATAAAGATAGTGAAGTTAAGCAATGGTTTTATTGGCAGGATAGATTCTGAGGCGAAACTGATGATTACATGAAATTCAGTATATTGTGTAGGTGTTGTGAACTGTAAGGAAAATTATTTTAATTTTTTTGTACCTATTGTATAACAATTTATGGAGATTTTACGTTACTAATTGTCCAAACAATATAATCCAAGCTACCCAAAAATGAAATTATTTGTTAAAAAAACAAGTCTCCTCTTTGTAAATTACCTCACGAGTTTTCCACTCATAATATTGATGTTATTTACGGATCAAAATAAAGAATTGAGTCGAGTTTTACAAGTGATAAAAAGTAGTAGTAAGATTTCGGACAGCTAGAAGCTCCACGCTTTATAGGATGATGACGCTTCTAGTTTATTTTCGATTTCATCCGTTAACGCTGGGAAAAAATCGATTCCAGTTAAGGTTTCAATAGAGTCAATGCTAACCACATATTTATATAGAGGTTGGTCTGAGGCTTCGTGTGGGATTAAAAAGGCAATGGCAGATGGCTCTTTTTTGGTTTCTCTTAGTAATACCTTATAAAAATACTTTGGTACCGCTACTTCTTCGGATCCGATGGTTGGCAATCCATTAGTTAATACGCCCCCAGTGACTACGAAGAGCGATTTATCCCGCTGTACCCAATACCTTACTTTTTGTTCTAATCGGTTCCATATTCCGGCATTAAATTTATTTTTTTGTGGACTTACATTGCTGGTGTAAAAGGTTTCATTATAGGCTTTTTCGGAAAATTTTCGATCTGCAGCAGGGCATAAATGACCTTTGTTATAGCCTGAGTTTTTGAAATTTTTGTAGTGTGCTGATTTCGTTTTTACCTTTGGATCAAGTTTAAAATAGGGGCGTTTACGACGATTTGAAGTTAGTTGATCTGCTGTTAAATGATACGCGACCCATTCAGCTTGTTCATACTCTTCGCGATAGGAGAGTTGATAATATTCGTGTTGCACACGAAGTCCTGAAGACTGAGGATAAAAATCAAAGTTTTCTACAGCCCAATAACCGTCCGACTTTTCAGAAGTCGGAACGGATATAAAGGCGTAAATTACGCTAGCAACGAGTACGAAAATAACTCCAATGCTCGCTTTTTTTCTCAACACTTATGGGGTTTTCTTAAGTTGAATTTCTTCAAAGTCATCTGTTCGCTCGAGGGCATTTAATGAGTCAAAGGCCACTTGAGGCGGAGTCATCAATTTACGTGTTTCTAAATTGAGCCAAGCTGCATAAATTTTAACTTCGGCAGCCAGAACTCCATCTTCTCTAAAAATTTGATGTACCATTTTAAATCGTTCACCTTTTGGTGATATGGCCTGTAATTTGACATTGACAATAAGGTCTTGTGACAAGCCTACTTCTCTAAAAAAGGTGGTTTCTTCTTTAAAAAGAATGGGGCCAAAATGGAGTTTTTCAAAATTTAAAACGTCGAGGTTGGATTCTTTAAAATATCGGACTCTGCATTCTGCTGCATAATCGTTATAGGCGGTATGTCGCATATGACGATTCGCATCAAAATCAGCCCATTTGGTGGTGAATCTTTTTTCGAAAACCATTAGACTAAAACAGATTTTATACGTTTAAAAGCTTCTTTTAATTCTGTTGTTGATGCAGCGTATGATATTCTGATATTTTGTGGAGCACCAAAAGCTTCTCCTGTGACTGTGGCCACATTTGCCTTTTCTAAAAGAAATAAAGAAAAATCGGATGCATTGTTAATTGCATAGCCATCGATGGTTTTTCCAAAATAAGAAGAAACATCAGGGAATGCGTAAAATGCACCTTGTGGTTCATTAATTTTTAGTCCAGGAATTTCTTTAATAAGCTCAATGACCATATTTCTTCTGGATTTAAATTCATCAACCATGTATTTTATTTTTGAAACTGGGGCTGACACGGCGCTAATGGTTGCACGTTGAGCAATACAATTTGCTCCAGAAGTGATTTGACCTTGCATTTTGGTACATGCTTTGGCGATCCAAGCAGGTGCTCCAATATAGCCTATTCTCCATCCCGTCATAGCGAATGCTTTTGCGACGCCATTTACAGTAATGGTTCTATCATACATACTTTCTATAGAAGCAAAACTAAATACAGGTTCTCCGTAATTAATATGCTCATAAATTTCATCTGAGAGTATATAAATGTCAGGGTATTTTTCTAATACTTCTGCCAGTGCTCTGTATTCTGATTCTGAATAAACGCTACCGCTAGGGTTATTAGGGGAATTAAAAAAGACCATTTTGGTTCTAGGAGTAATCGCAGCTTCGAGCTGAGCGGGTGTGATTTTAAAATCAGTATCTATCGTTGATGGAATTTCTACAAAATTAGCTTCTGCCAATGTGGTTATAGCAGAGTAACTTACCCAGTATGGTGCTGGTAGCAGTACTTCATCTCCGGGATTAAGCAAAACCATCGCAACATTTGCAATAGATTGTTTGGCTCCAGTTGATACAACGATTTGGTTTGGTTGGTATATAAGTCCATTGTCGCGTTTGAATTTCTCACAAATTGCCTCCTTAAGATCGAGGTAACCGTCTACTGGGGAATACGAATTGAAATTGTCATCAATGGCTTGTTTTGCTGCTTCTTTGATAAAATCTGGTGTGTTGAAATCGGGTTCTCCTAAACTAAGGCTAATAATGTCTTTGCCTTGGGATTTTAACTCTCGTGCTTTAGCTGCCATCGCTAAGGTTTGCGATACAGGTAGGCTGTTTATTCTGTCTGATAGTTTTTGCATAGTGAAAAATTAAGTCCCAAAAATAAGCATTAATCGCGATTATTCTTATTCAAAATGGGCAAAATATGTAAGATTATTTACCGTAGGAACTAATGTTTATATTTTTATGGTTACCGCTAAATTTTAGTATTTTTGTCGCCTAATTATTCATGTAATGAAAGCACGCGAAATATTTTTAATTACCTCCTTTGTTTTAATTCTTTTCTTTGGTGTTTTAGCTCAATTTTGGCCCGGATTTTATTGGGCTTTTTTAATTATTGGGCCCTTTTTTATTTTAGGACTGTTTGATATTTTCCAAAAAAAACACACCATTCGAAGGAATTTTCCATTGATCGGTAGAATGCGTTATGTATTGGAGTCTATTCGGCCAGAGATTATGCAGTATTTCGTGGAAACCGACACACAAGGCAGACCGTTAAATAGAATCTTGAGATCGCTGGTGTATAAACGTGCAAAAAAGGTAAATGATACTGAGCCCTTTGGAACACAAATGGACTTATATCATTCGGGGTATGAGTGGATGGAGCACTCGATGTACGCGCGACATAATCCGCAAGAGATCGGTGAATTTCCTCGATTTACTATTGGGGGTAAAGATTGTAAGCAGCCCTATTCATCAAGTTTACTCAATATTTCAGCCATGAGTTTTGGGTCGTTGAGTAGTAATGCTGTTCTCGCATTGAATAAGGGGGCCAAAATTGGGAATTTTGCCCAAAATACAGGTGAGGGAGGTTTGAGTCCATATCATCTCAAATATGGTGCGGATATTATTTGGCAAATTGGAACAGGATACTTTGGATGCCGAAAAGAAGATGGAACTTTTAATCCAGTAACTTTTAAAGAAAATGCCAGTAAAGAGCAGGTAAAAATGATAGAAATTAAGTTGTCTCAAGGGGCAAAGCCTGGTCATGGAGGTATTCTTCCAAGTATAAAAAATACCGAAGAGATAGCTAAAATTAGACATATTAAACCAGGGGTTACGGTACATTCACCACCAGCACATTCTGCATTTTCTAATCCGATAGAATTCATGTATTTCATCCAAGAGCTTCGAGAATTGTCTGGAGGAAAACCCATTGGTTTTAAATTGTGTATTGGTAGAGCGCAGGAATTTATGGATTTCTGCGAGGCGATGATTTGTACTGGAATTAAACCTGATTTTATTACGGTTGATGGCGGTGAAGGAGGAACAGGGGCGGCTCCAGTTGAGTTTTCAAACTCTATGGGAATGCCGCTACGTGAAGGGTTGGTTTTTGTACATGATACCTTGGTTGGATTTGGATTGAGAAAAGAGATTAAAGTGATTGCAGCTGGGAAAATAATTTCAGGGTTTCATATGGCTCGTGCCATTGCTTTAGGTGCAGATGGTTGTAATAGTGCCAGAGCAATGATGTTGTCTATCGGATGTATTCAGGCTTTACAATGTAATAACAATACATGTCCTGTCGGGATAGCAACACAAAACAAGTCGCTAATGAGAGGCTTGGTAGTAGAAGATAAGGCTCAACGTGCCGCGAATTATCACGAAGCAACGATTCATAGTTTCTTAGAATTAGTTGCGGCAGCTGGATTAGATGGGCCGTACGAATTGTCTCGTGGAGATATTAATAAACGCGTTGGTATGTACAATGTACAAAAATACGATGAAATTTATCCATATCTCGAAGAAGGGTGTTTGTTAAACGTCAATACGATTCCTGAGAGCTATCGTCGGTTTTTCCAAAAGACCAGGATAATGAAGTAAGTATGAAACGCAGTTGTTTTTATACCCTATTTTTGTTTTGCATAATATGCGTCTTGGGGGTATTTCCGCATGAATTCTTCAGCTTTTGCGACCATGTTTTTGCTGCCACAAAAAATAGGAACCCGCTGGTGTAATTCTGTTGGTTTGATATCGAGTATTCGTTGATATCCATCTGAAGCAAACCCACCTGCTTGTTCAGCAATAAAGGCAATTGGATTGCACTCATATAATAAGCGCAATTTTCCTTGTGGAGATTTTGAACTGGTGGGGTAAATGTAAATACCCCCTTTAATCATATTTCGATGGAAATCCGAGACTAAAGATCCAATATAACGAGCTGTATATGGGCGATCACCCTCTTCCATTTGGCAATATTTTAAGTAATCTTTTACGCCTTGCGGAAAATGAACATAGTTTCCTTCATTGATTGAATAAATTGGACCGTCTTCAGGAAATTTCATATTAGGATGTGAAAGGTAGAAGGTTCCAATGGCTGGGTTAAGCGTGAAGCCATTTACTCCATGTCCAGTTGTGTAAACTAACATAGTTGAGGTCCCGTAAACGATATATCCTGCGGCTACCTGCTTGTTTCCTTCTTGTAAAAAATCTTCTTTTTGTACGGGTTTTCCAGGTTCTGTAACTCTACGATATATGGAAAAGATTGTCCCAACAGATACATTTACATCAATATTAGAAGACCCGTCTAGTGGGTCAATTAGCACAACATATTTATTTGTATTAGAACCGTCATGACCAGAAATTGTCACAAAATCATCTTCCTCTTCACTGGCAATCCCACAGACGATTTGTCTGTTGCGAAGGGTTTCCATGAAAATGTCATTTGCGTAAACATCTAATTTTTGTTGATCTTCACCTTGAACATTCGTGTCACCAGCATCTCCAAGTATGTCAACTAAACCCGCTTTGTTTACTTCGTGGTTTACTACTTTAGCAGCTAATCGAATAGAGTTTATTAAGCGAGAAAGTTCTCCTGATGAATATTTAAATTGTTTTTGATGACCAATAATAAATTCCCCTAGGGTACTGTGTTTTTGCATAGTGATTTTCAATTGATTTCTCTGCAAATATCGTTAAATTTGCGAGAATATCTGATAAAAAGACACAAATGAGTTATACAATACGTGCAGGAAAAATTGAAGACATGCCATCCGTTTATTCGTTGGTTCAAGAATTGGCAAATTATGAAAATGAACCAGATGCGGTTAAAATTAGCGTCGAATTATTACAAGAACAAGGCTTTAAAAATCCGCCTGCATTTTGGACTTATGTAGCAGAATTTGAAGGGAAAATTGTTGGAATGGCTTTATTTTATCGTCGGTTTTCTACTTGGGATGGGCCGTCAATTCACTTAGAAGATTTAATTGTTACCGAAAAATTTCGCGGCAAGGGAATTGGGAAAAGTTTATATGACAAAGTATTGGTTAATGCGATGGAGCAAGGTGTAGAAAGAGTAGAGTGGGCGGTACTCGATTGGAATACCCCAGCTATAAACTTTTATAAAAGTACAGGAGCTACCATGTTGTCTGATTGGAATGTTTGTCAAATGAAAAGTAAGGAAATAAAAACATATTTGGGTGGAGATCTTTAAATTTGGTGGTGCCTCTGTAAAGGATGCAGATGGGGTAAGAAATGTTGCGAAGGTTTTGCATCGTGTAGGCTATGATCACACCCTTATTGTACTTTCTGCAATGGGCAAAATGACCAATGCTTTTGAGAGTTTGGTCACTGCTTATATGCAGAAAGAAACCACGTTTAATATCTTACGTGACGAGATTGAAACTTTTCATAAATCGATTGTAGATTCTTTATTTGCTAAACAACATGAAGTTAGAAGGGCAGTCGACGTAATTTTTTCAGAACTTGATGATTTTTTAAATACACAAAATTCAGAAGATTACGATTTTATCTATGATCAAGTCGTTTCTAGAGCAGAGTTGCTTTCTACGAAGATTGTAAGTGCCTACCTCAATGAGCAAGGGATCGAGAATACTTGGTTGGATGTACGGGATTTGATCAAAACAAATAATGTGTATAGAGGTGCTGAGGTCGATTGGAAATTGACAAATCAGGCAATAGTTAGCCATATTGATCCTAATGTACTTTACATTACGCAAGGGTTTATCGGTCGAAATGAAGAAGGGTATACAACCACACTTGGTCGAGAAGGTTCGGATTATTCTGCTGGTATATTTGCCTATAGTTTAGACGCAACGTCGTTGACTATATGGAAAGATGTTGAGGGTGTGCTTAATGCTGATCCTCGTTATTTTAATGATGCACAGTTACTGAAACAAATTTCCTATACAGAAGCCATTGAATTGGCATTTTATGGAGCCTCAGTGATTCATCCAAAAACCATTCAGCCCCTTCAGAAAAAAGAAATTCCGTTGTATGTGAAATCGTTTATAGAACCGACAAACCAAGGCACCGTGGTGACTAGAGGGTCGAAAATTGACCCGCTATTACCTTGTTTTATAGTGAAAAAGGATCAATTATTAGTGTCTATTTCTACGTTAGACTTTTCATTTATCATGGAGCAAAACATAAGTGATATCTTTAATTATTTTCACGCATATAAAATTAAGGTGAATTTAATTCAGAACTCGGCCATCAGTTTTTCGGTATGTATAGAAGATAAATACAATCAGTTTAACACCCTATTGCCCTTGTTACAAAAAGAGTTTTTAGTAAAGGTATTTTCTGGAGCTACCCTCTTGACGATTCGTCACTTTACTCCTGATTCTTTGGCTTTTATTGAAGAAAATAATACGGTCTTACTTAAGCAAAGTACACAAGAAACAGTTCAAATGGTTGTACAATAAATTTTCTATCTTTGAATGCTTTCAAAAAATCAACTATGGAATTAGTATCTGCTAAAGAAATTGCCAAAGTTATTCACTTGGATAAGTACGGTTTCTTAGGTACTTTTTTGGGATGGATCTTGTTAAAAGTTCTTAGAATTTCTAAGCTCAATCGTATTTATGACAAGCATAAAGATAAGAAGGAAATACATTTTTTAAATGCTATTTTAGGAGAGGTCAAAATTCAATTTGAAATTCCAGAAGCCGATTTGAATCGAATTCCTAAAGATGGTGCTTTTATAAGCATTTCAAATCATCCGCTAGGTGGAATAGACGGGATATTATTATTGAAGCTTTTAGCAGAAAGACGTCCTGATTATAAGATTGTAGCAAATTTTTTATTGCATAGAATTGAACCGTTAAAACCTTATATTTTACCCGTAAATCCTTTTGAAGATAGAAAAGATGTAAAATCAAGTTTAATTGGAATTAAACACGCTTTACAGCATTTGAAAGACGGACATTCGTTAGGGATTTTTCCAGCAGGAGAAGTTTCTACGTATAAAGATGGTAAGATATTTGTCGATAAACCTTGGGAAGATGCTGCTATTAAGTTAATTCACAAAGCAAATGTACCCGTTGTTCCCATTTATTTTCACGCAAAAAATTCGAGGTTATTTTATCTTTTATCAAAGATAAGTGATACGCTTAGAACGGCTAAATTGCCATCAGAACTTTTAACGCAAAAAAGTCGAGTAATTAAAGTGCGTATTGGTAAAACCATTAGTACTAAAGATCAACTGGAATACGAAAATATAGATGATTTTCACAATTTCATTCGAAAGAAAACTTATATGTTGGCGAAAACTTTTGAGGTAAATTCTCCGCTGATCAAAACCCCTTCATTGAAATTACCCAAATCACCTAAAATGGTGATCCCTCCTGTAGCAACAGACAAGTTAGTGAAAGAGATTGATGCAATTAGGCAAGACTATCGATTGTTAGAAAGTAAAAATTTCGAGGTGTTTTTAGTTGAAAGTGATAAAATTCCAATGGTGTTGAGAGAAATTGGTCGATTGCGTGAAATCACGTTTAGGGAAATTGGCGAAGGAACTAATAATGAAATTGACCTTGATATTTATGATCAATATTACCATCATATGTTTTTATGGGACAATGAACAACGACTAGTTGTTGGCGCATATCGGATGGGATTTGGTAAAGAAATTTATAAAAAACATGGGATAAAAGGGTTTTATATTAGTACGTTATTTAGGATTGAACCCGAGTTGTATACCATGATGGAGCAAACTATAGAAATGGGGCGCGCCTTTATTATTAAATCATATCAACAAAAACCCATGCCTTTATTTTTGCTGTGGAAAGGTATCGTTCATATTACGTTGCGTTATCCAGAACACAAATATTTAATGGGAGGGGTGAGCATCTCAAATCAATTTTCGAATTTTTCAAAATCCTTGATGATTGAATTTATGAAGTCCCATTATTACGATCCATATTTAGCACAGTACATACATCCCAAGATGGAGTACAAAGTAAAATTGAAAGATGCGGATAAAGATTTTGTTTTTGATTCAAGTAAGGCAGATATGATGAAATTTGATAAGATAATTGATGAATTGGAGCCGGGGAGTTTGCGCATGCCTGTGTTATTGAAAAAATATGTAAAGCAAAATGCAAAGTTAGTTGCCTTTAATGTGGATCCAAAATTCAATAATGCGATTGATGGGTTGATGTACATTAGAATTGCAGACTTGCCTGAGAGTACAGTTAAGCCAGTTATGGAAGAATTTCAAACAGAACTAGAACAGAAATTGTCTGAAAACGAAACTTTGCAGAATATTAATATTGATGAAAAATAATGTAAAAATCGCCGTATTTGGAGGTGGAAGTTGGGCAACAGCCATTGTTAAAATGTTGAGTGAAAACCGCACTGAGATAGGGTGGTATATGCGATCAGCTTCGAGTGTTGAATATATAAAAGAAAATAAACACAATCCGAAATACCTCAGTGCTGTTGAATTTCGACCAGAACAACTAAAATTAAGTGCTGATATTAATGAAATGATTGCGTATGCTGACTACGCCATTTTTGCCATTCCTTCGGCTTTTTTAAAATCAGAATTAGACAAAATAACGGTGTCTCTAGAGGATAAAATTATTTTTTCGGCAATTAAAGGGATTGTACCGGAATCTGGATACATTGTAGGGGAACATTTTAATGTTGTGATGAATGTTCCATTTAAAAATATTGGCGTGATTTCTGGGCCTTGTCATGCGGAAGAAGTAGCGTTAGAAAAACTCTCTTATCTGACCATTGCAAGCAAGCGTAAAAAGCAGGCTAATTATATGAGCTCTCAGTTGGCGAGTCGTTATATTATGTGTAAAACAACAGATGATATCGTCGGAACTGAGTATGCAGCCGTATTAAAAAATATTTATGCAATTGCTGCGGGAATCGCGCATGGATTGGGGTATGGAGATAATTTTCAAGCTGTACTAATGTCTAATGCGATTCGTGAAATGAAGCGCTTTATAAAAAAAGTACATAAAATGAAGCGCAATATAAATGATTCGGCCTACTTAGGGGATTTATTAGTGACGGGGTATTCTACGTTTAGTAGAAATCGTTTGTTTGGCAATATGATTGGTAAGGGGTATACGGTGAAATCGGCAATGATGGAAATGAGTATGGTTGCAGAAGGATATTACGCAACCAAAAGTGCACAGAAAATTAGCCTTGATAAAGAGGCAAATACCCCAATAATTAACGCTGTATATGAAGTACTTTACGACCAAAAAGACGCAAAGAAGATCTTTGCGTCTCTGACATCTATTTTAAATTGAATGTTTATTGGATTAATTTAATTGACGATTTCGTCGTTAATTGAGAATTGGATTTGGCGTATTTTGAGCCTTAAATAATCCATCATTAAGTAGATTTAAAGCATTGACTTTATCTTGACTTGTGACTAATAAGGAAATGTTATAATTACTTCCTCCACATGAAATCATTCGGATGGGAATTTCCTTTAAACATTGAGTAACTTGGGCAATAATCCCTTTAGATTTTTGTGAGAAATCGCCAGCAAGACAAATAATACTCATGTTATGTTCACAAGCTACCTTGCCAAATACTTCAAGTTCTTTCAAAATCTCAGAAAGATAGGTCGGATTGTCAATGGTAAGTGATACCGCTACTTCTGAGGTTGTAATCATATCTATGGCCGTTTCGTATTTTTCAAAAACTTCAAAGATTTTTTTGAGAAATCCATAAGCCATTAACATGCGATAAGATTTAATTTTAATTGCAATAATATCATCCTTTGCGGCGATAGCTCTAATGCCTTTTGAAACGGGGCAATTTTTAATTATGGTGCCAACCGCTTCTGGATTAAATGTGTTTTTTAAACGGACCGGAATATTGTTTTGTTGCGCTGGAATAATACTCTGTGGATGTAAAATTTTCGCACCAAAATAGGCTAATTCGGCAGCTTCATCAAAAGATATTTCTTGGATAGAAACCGTGTTTTCAACAAATCTCGGATCGTTATTGTGCATACCGCTTATATCGGTCCAAATCTGAATTTCTGAGGCTTTTATAGCAGCTCCAATTAACGAAGCAGAATAATCACTTCCCCCTCTTTTTAGATTATCAATTTCACCATCGATGTTTCGACAGATAAACCCTTGAGTAATATAAGAAGTTGAAGGCCTTTGTTCAAGAATTTGTGTGAGTTGATTGCTGATTTGCTGATGGATGGGTTCGTGATGCTTATCCACAACCATAAAGTCGAGAGCAGAAATTAATTCACTATTACGATTCAATTCTTGCTGATAATAATGAAATAAATGGGTAGAGATAATTTCTCCCAAGGCTAAAATTTCATTTTCATTGCCAGGATGAGCCATGAGGTTTTTTAAATGTGTAAATTGTTCATTTAAAAAAATTCCCGCTTTTTGAAAACTCGACTTACTTGTATATAGATCACTAATTAACGTGGTGTACTGCTGTTGTAAGTCCCGAACGATGTTTGCTGCATTGTCGTGCTGTCCCGCATTGATAAGTTCATTGATTTTTACTAAACTATTCGTAGTGCCTGAGACAGCAGAAAGTACAATGATTTTATCTTCTTTAACTGCTTCTACAATCGATGCAACTTTTTTAATGTTTTGAGCAGATCCGACGGAAGTTCCTCCAAATTTTAATACAATCATAAGTGTAATTTTTCAGTGCAAAAATTAAACCTTCCTGTGGGATATGAAACTTTTTATTTTATTTTTACAAAATATAACAAATAGTTTAAATTTAAACATGAAAACCATACAGCAAGCCGTCACTTCGATTATTAATAAGACCCCTTTTATTGAAGAAGCGCTATATGATAAATTGATCAACGTGTCTTCGTTAGCGCGAATGATAAAGCCTGAAGTAGAGCGATTGTTGAGAAAGGAAATAAAAGAAGGAGCCATAATGATGGCAATAAACAGGCTTTCACCTTCGAGTGTTTTAAGAGTGCGCAAAAATGTGCGCAAAATTGCATTGGCCTCTGGAGATTTCATTGTTCGATCAGATCTTATTGACTGTACCTTTAAAAATTCGACGAGTTTGTTAAAAAACATTACACAGCTTCTGACTGATTTGGGCGAGTCAACGGATAATTTTTTTACGATTTCTCAAGGGGTATATGAAACCAATATTGTAGCCTCAAGCAACCTAAAAGATAAAATTGAAAAACATTTTGAAGAGGAAGTGAAATTGTGGTTTTTAGAAGATTTGGCTTCTGTTACGATAAAATTACCCAAAACCAATTTGGAACAATCAGGGATATATTATTTTATTCTGAAACAATTGGCCTGGGCAGATATTGCGGTGCAGGAAGTTATCTCAACAACACACGAAATGACCATTGTGGTTAAGGAAGTTGATATTAACGAAGCCTTTGCTATCCTTATGGATATGAAATTAAAGAACTAAAGATTACGATTGCATAATTCCATTCATTTGGAGGAGGGGGATAGGTTTGATATTTGCTTTATTAATACTATTTTTAGGGAAAATAAAGGTCTTTTCAAACAATTGATTTTCGATAAAAAAGGTGACTTGAAATACATTGGTTAATTTCAGTACTTCACCTTGAATCAATTCAACTTTGGCTCCTGATTTGGCCGGCAAGACGTTGAGTTGATGACGTAGCTTTGCTGTTTTATTTTTTTGATCATACCCCATAGAAACAATGAGGATGTTCTCTAATGGAAGGGGTTTCTCATTAAGAATATAAGCATGCCAGTCGTCTGATTTAAAAACAGAGTTATATTGGTGGCAAATTGCCATATAAACACCTTCTACTTTTGGGATTTCGATGTCTTTTTTCACTTCTTTTTGTTTCTATTGCGCACTTTAAAATAGAGAAATAGACTAAGGCCTATTAAGATAATGTAAAATACAATTTGACCTACGGATTCCCCTGTGGCTTCAGCAGAAGATTGTAAAAAAAATTGTCGCATAATTTTAGTTGTTGTTTATGTTGGCGGAATCAGTTTGTACTGAACGATCTATTTTTCGTAATAAACCTTGAAGTACATTTCCAGGACCAACTTCGGTAAACCTAGTTGCACCATCGGCAATCATTTGTTGCATAGATTGTGTCCATTTTACGGGAGCCGTTAATTGTAAAATAAGATTATTTTTAATTTCACTAGCGGTATTTACTGCACTTGCTGTTACATTTTGATATATGGGGGCATTGGGCTCGTTAAAGGTGGTGTTTTCAATAGCGGCGGCTAATTCTTCTCTTGCCGGCTCCATTAAGGGGGAGTGAAAGGCTCCGCCAACGGGTAAAACAATCGCTCTTCGCGCACCTGCTTCAAGCATAGAGGCACATGCTTTGTTTACGGCTTCTGTTTCTCCAGAGATAACCAATTGACCAGGGCAGTTGTAGTTCGCTGCAACGACAATGCCAGGTGTGTTTTCACAAATTTCTTCTACCTTGGCGTCATCTAAACCTAAAACCGCAGCCATTGTTGAGGTTTGTAATTCACAGGCTTTTTGCATAGCCATTGCTCTTTTAGAAACTAAGCGCAGGGCATCTTCAAAAGAAAGGGTTCCATTTGCTACCAATGCAGAAAATTCACCTAAGGAATGACCTGCAACCATTGATGGATTAAATGCTTCTCCCATTGTTTTCGCTAACGCGACAGAATGTAAGAATATAGCGGGTTGCGTAACTTTCGTTTCTTTGAGTTGCTCATCAGTTCCTTCAAACATAATGTCTGTAATTGAAAATCCAAGAATTGCATTGGCATTTTCAAAAATTTCTTGACCTTCGGGTGAATTTTCATAAATATCTAAACCCATTCCTGAAAATTGGGCTCCTTGACCTGGAAATATATAGGCGTGCATAGTTATTGATTTTGGTAAGTGGCAAAAATAGAAAAATTAGTTCTGAATACCCTCCTTCAGTAAAATTTAATAAATTCGTTCTTGATGAAAAGAGATAATAAACAACTTACTCTTTCTAACTATATGGTGTTAGCCGCATTGTTTAGTACCGCTTTGGTAGTATCCAATTTAATTTTTCAAAAATTTTTTTATTGGAATTTTTTGGGTAGATATCGATTTGAAATTTCTGTTGGGATTTTACCTTATCCGATAACCTTTTTAATAACGGATATTATTTCAGAAATATATGGTAAACGCAAATCCAATCAAGTGGTAGTGGTGGGGATTTTTGCTTCAGAATAATTTTTCAACGTTTTCATCTAAACTCATTGACACCTCAACCGTTTTAGTATTGCTCTGTAGTTTTGAGGTATTGCCTTGGACGATGTTTACAAGCTTGTTAAGGTATTAATAGCACTTATAGATACCCCATTTCTTTGCTTAGTCGTATATGGGGGTTAGAGAACGATTTGACTTGAAACCTACTGAAGAGCTACATTTACGCTAAGTTATTTTTAATTGCGTATACCGCCAAACCAATTCTGTTTTTAACGTTTAATTTTTTAAATAGCTGGTCTCGATATCCATCGACAGTTTTTGGACTTAAATTCATCACAACGGCAATTTCTTTATAAGTCATTTCTGTACTTGCTAATTTTAAAAACTCTAATTCTCTACCTAAGAACTCAATCGATGTTTCATTGGGGTTGTCGCTTATTGGATGAAGGGAATGGACTAATGAATTGGATACGAGCTTCGTGTGGTAAAAACCATCGCGCATAACACCATTTAAGGCTTCAAGTAAAATATCAGGATGGATGTCCTTTAATAAATACCCTTTTGCTCCAGCACGAATCATTTTTATAATCGAGTTTTCATCGTCGTCCATAGAGAGTGCAAGAACTTTTATTGATGGAAACTCTTTGTTGAGTATAGCGGTGGTCTCTAGTCCGTTTAAAATGGGCATATTCATATCCATTAGAGCTATTTCAGGTAAGGCTCCACCTCCTTTTAATTGATTGAGAAAGACTTTCCCATTTTGAGCTTCATAACTTACTGTATAGTTGTCAAAAGTATTGATTAAGCTCTTTAGAGATTGAGCAAATAACGTGTGGTCATCAATGATAGCAACGGTAGTTTTAGGCATGATTTTCTTTTAATGGATAGGTTAAAGTTAAATAAACTCCTTTGTTTTTTTCGGCGAGGAGTTCAATTTTTGCATTTATTAAGGTAGCTCTACTTTTCATATTTATAAGGCCAGACCCTATTTTATGCTCCTCTTGATTAAAACCAACACCAAAATCACGGGCTTCAATCATAAGGAGATTTTCTTCATAGTTTATTTTTACTTCAAGCTTATTCGTTTTAGAATGTTTTAATGAATTGGACAGGAACTCTTGTAAAATTCTGAACAAAATGATTTCATCTTTTTGATCAATAGGTTGTGTTTCTCCTTTGATTATGAGGGTAGCTTCAATAAAATTAAGCCGGTTAAATCGATCTATTTCTAACTGTAATGCGTCTACGAGACCTATATTTTTTATAACCTCTGGATTTAGTAATTTTGATAACGAACGAATTTCTTGTAAGCTCTTAGAGATGATTTCACTCGTTTCATTCAAGAGCTGTTGTTGCTCCAAACTCATTTTTGGCTTCAGGATATTAATTTGCATATTGGCTACAGATAAGAGCTGACCAATATTGTCGTGTAATTCCCAACTGATGTTTTGAAGTGTTTGTTCTTGCGTTTCTAGCTGAGATTTTATGATTTCATCATCAAATCTTCGTTGAATCTCTTGTTGTTCAAACAAGAATTTTATTTTTCTATTTTGAAAAATACTGAAAAACACAACAATAATGATTACTAATATGATTACGGTAAGGGTGGTGATAATCACCATTATTGTCGTGTTGTCAAACATCAAATTGGGATTAGTTTTTTACTATTTGAGATGAATCGTCTGAAAGTAATTTTTTTAATGACTTTATCTCGGCCAATAATTTATCCTTTTTATATAAGCAAAGGCTCATTACAAAGGCAAGTGCAATGGCTAATATCAACACGATAATTGTTGTATATTCTATAATTAATGTTATTCCTTCTTGCTCCATAGAAATCCAAATGTGAAAATTACATACATGGCAATGGCCAATACATAATTGATTAAAAATAATTTATGGATGCCAGGGATCAGGGCATATCCATTTATTTGCGCACTAAAAGGGATTGTTCCAGTATGAAAAAGTAATAAACCAACACTGATCCAAAAAAATAACATTCGATGAAAGATAATTATTTTTTCTGATCTTAATAATTCAATGAAATAAAATATAATAGACACCACGAGCATTAATGATCCTGTTATAAATGGCAATTCTGACCATGAAAATATAAAGTTTTGTATAAATGTCCAATTAATTAATGACAAGATTAGGTATGCGATAAAAAAGAGCTTTATCCAAAACTTGTAGCGTAGACTTGTTACTGTCTGATGGTAGATATAGAAACAGGTTGGATAGAAAATAAGGTAAAGTAAATTTATCATCCATAAATTGTATTTAACTCCGTGTTCATCCTTGAAGATTAAAAAATCATATTTTATAGCCCAACTACCTACAAATTCTGTTAGTACGATATACCATAACAACCATAAAAAATATTTCACGGGAGTATGCCTATATTTATAATAGGTTATCGTGCCAGAAATTGCGGCAAGTAGTTCGGCATATTTTACAGTGCCTTTAATTGCTGTTACAGAGAGGTCAAGCATTAATTTTTTCGATTATTATTCGCCTGGAGGGGTTCCAGATCCCATATTCATAATTAAACCATCTAGATCCTCATCATCGTCTTCACCATCTTGGTCTTCTTCATCTTCTTGTGCAAAATTAAAGAATGAAGCCTTGCTCATATTGATGATTTGGCTCGATGAATTTGATGTATTTCGACCGTCACTTAATAAGGATTTTAAAAATATTATTTCGGTTGAATCTCCTTTTTTAACAATGGTATACCCTGATTGAGTTCCATTGTTTTCAACTGTTGGAGCTATAAAAAAGGATTGATGATTGGCTTGTTTCCCAGAATTTGGATGAACTGAAAAATAAAATTGTAGTCCCTCAGGTTTAAGGCCTTTTTTAGCGGACATTTTTTCTACATAAGCGATATAACTTTTAATAGTTTCAATGTCAAATCGAACCATTCGAGTGTCATTAAAATCTTTACCGTATAATTGCTTTAATGTATCTTGGGTTAAATGAATACGTTCCTTGCTATACCGTTGATAACCATCCACCGCTTGGCCTACTGTAATGAGGTGCTCTTTTAGTTTTTTTACATTTATTGGTGTGTTATAATCTGTAGATTCACTTGTGTTACATGCTGTAAAAACACCTGATATCATCAGTAAATAGCACAAAATTAGTGTGAAATCAGGTGCTTTTAAAAAACTTTTTTTCATTCTATGAAGATTTAGATTATTGTCTGTGCAAATTACGAATAAACGCGGATTGTATATACAAGGATTTTTCCTACAATTTAACAGGGAAAAACCCCTGCTAAATTCAGGGTTTACCCTCTTGTCTGAATGAAAGAATAGTGTCAAATTTGTGATGTAAATGAGCATCGTTTGGTAAAAACAAAACTTTGTTTTACTCGGGCCTTAGGGCAAAATCGACGGGAAAATTGCTATGAAAAAGAACTGTTAAGCTAAAGGGTGCTCATGGGCAAGTTATAAGGCCAATATATAGACCTTCATTACTTCGAATATTAAAAACTGTTTGATCTTCAAAAATTAAATATTGTCCTTTGATTCCTACTAAAGTACCTTGATAGCGTTGGCGATTGACTAGATTCAGGCTTTTTACTTTTGTCGGATACTGTAGAACAGGAAAATGAATTGTTACTTCTTGTTCGTATTCATCAATTAAATAGTGCATTAAATCTTTGGGGATAAATTTTGACAATTTCTTCTTCTCGCGAATTAAATCGACATCCTCAACATGGTTAGTCAACATTTTTCGCCAATTTGTTTTATCAGAAACATGTGGCTTTAGACTGACTTCTGCAAGACCTGCTAAATAGCGATTAGGAACTTTTAAAAGAGGGATTGCTTCGTGTGCCCCTTGGTCTATCCAGCGTGTAGGAATTTGTGATTCTCGTGTTACCCCTACTTTTAGATTGCTTGAATTTGCTAAATACACAATGTGCGATTGTAGTTGCACTTGTTTTTCGTAAGCTAAATCACGATCTTCAATGCCTAGATGTGCCTTGCTTAGTTCTGGGCGCATAATCCAATCGGCTGCCTGTGGTAAATCGAAAAAGCATTGTTTGCAAAAACCTTGTCTAAAAATGGGCTTGTCTTTACCACATCCTAAACATTCATATTTAATATATGAGAGTTCTAGCGTTTTGTTTAAGAGTTGATTGACGTTGATAAAATCATTTTGCAGGCAGAGGTAATACTGAATTGGATTCGTAAACTCTGTCTGCATTTTTTTTAAAACCCCTTGAAACATGCTGTTTTTATGATTTACTGATGACTTTAATCGTCTTTTTAACTTTTTCTGCAACACTGCGCGCTCGGTCGATATTCTTGTCAACGATGGTGACGTGTCCCATCTTCCTAAAGGGCTTTGTTATTTTTTTACCATAAATATGTGGCGTAACTCCACTCATTTTGAGTATGGACTCCATGTTTTCATAATGGACCTTTCCTGTATACCCTTCTTCACCTACTAAATTAACCATAATACCAGCCATTTTACTAGATGGATCCCCTAAGGGTAGATTTAAAATAGCACGGAGGTGTTGTTCAAATTGATTGCAAACAGAAGCTTCAATACTGTAATGGCCACTGTTGTGAGGTCTTGGAGCAACCTCATTAACCAATATTTCATCCTCTTCGGTTTGAAACATTTCTACGGCTAAAAGACCGACATGTTGAAATGCTTTCGCAACTTTTAATGCTGTATCAATGGCTTTTTTTGCAACAGCATCATCGATCCTCGCAGGACAAATAACATATTCAACTTGATTTGCTTCAGGGTGAAATTCCATTTCTACGACTGGGTAATGGCTAAGTTCTCCGTTGGAATTTCTGGCAACGATAACGGCCAATTCATTTTTGAAGGGAATTAGTTTTTCAGTGATGCATTCTGATTCAGGTAAACCGATCAAATCATTTTCATTTCTGATAATTTTTACGCCAGTACCGTCATAACCAAATTGTGCGCTTTTCCAAACAAAAGGAAACTGTAAGGTTTCATGCTTTACAGCTGTAAGGAGTTCATTTCCATAGGCAAAGAGAGAAAAATCTGCGGTAGGGATTTGATGGTCGCGATAAAAAAGTTTTTGTGTAGCTTTATTTTGAATTGTACGTAAGGTTTGGGATGACGGATACACAATGGTACCTTCCTTTTCTAACTGTTCTAATGCATCCGCATTTACATTTTCGATTTCAAAGGTAAGCAGGTCTACGCCTTTGCCAAATTCATAAACGGTTGTGAAATCTAATAGGTCTCCTTGACTAAATTCCTCACATATTTTGGCGCAAGGAGCCTCGCTGTTGTTGTCTAAAACTGCGGTGTAAATATCGAATTTTTGAGTTTCAGCTAGCAACATTCTTCCTAGTTGCCCGCCGCCTAAAATTCCTAATTTAAAATTTGATGAGAAGTAATTTTTCACGTAAAAAGCTTTGTGCAAAAGTACATTTTACTTTGCGATTTCTAAAAATTATTAATTAATAATGTTTCTCCTGATTTGGTAACTTTATACTGTTTAGCCGCATATTTAGTTCCGCTTTGAGGGGCTCCACCTAGTCCAAGAGCGAATTTGGTTTCATCGCAGGTGCACACCATGTAAAAGGCATCTTCAATGACCATTTTTGAACATTCGTTTGGAGTTAAATGTGGACAAGCCAAGTCATAGGCATAAAATTGATCCCCAGCACCACGATATATAACAATCCCTTTAATTCCCCCGCCAATTTCAACATATCCTCCTGTAAATAATAAGGCATTATTTGAAGGGTTACTTAAATATACCGTTTGATTTACAGCAACGTTTGGTAGAAATGGATTGCCGTCTTCAGTGTCGCCACAAGCAGAAATACAACAAATTAGAAGTAGAATTAATGAGTTTTTCATGGGTAATTATTTTCTTGCAAGGTACTAATTTAGGGGTAGATTAAAATATTTTGTACCTTTGTAGTTTGAATCCTGCCTCAAAATTTTGCGAGTTGGGATTTTTTGTATTTAATAACTGATTTAACTATGAGTAAAGTATCGTATTATACCAAAGAAGGATTGAAGAAACTCAAAGATGAGTTGGCTCAATTAGAAAATGTAGAACGCCCGAGAGTCTCTAATGCGATTGCTGAGGCCCGCGATAAAGGGGATTTGAGTGAAAATGCTGAGTATCACGCTGCTAAAGAAGAACAATCTTTGTTAGAATTTAAAATTGCTCAGCTTAAGAACGTGGTTGCATCTGCAAGACTGATTGATGAATCACAATTAGATACGTCTAAAGTCTTAGCTTTATCTACAGTTAAAATTAAAAATACATTGAATAATATGGAATTTACCTATACGCTCGTTGCCGATTCTGAGGCAGATTTTAAAGCGGGAAAAATATCGGTAAATTCTCCTATCGGAAAGGGATTGTTAGGGCATAAAGTAGGTGAAATTGCCGAAATATCTGCCCCTAGTGGCATTATGAAATTTGAAATCCTTGAAATAACAAGAGAATGAGTTCTGTATTCACCAAAATAGTTAATGGAGAAATTCCAGCGTATAAGATTGCTGAGAATGATCGTTTTTTTGCCTTTTTAGATATCAATCCAAATGCAAAAGGTCACACCTTGGTAATTCCTAAAAAGGAAGTTGATAAGTTGTTTGAACTCGAAGAAGAGGAGTATGTCGAATTGATGAAATATAGTCGAAAGATTGCGATTGCATTAGAAAAGGCAATTCCTTGTAAGCGCGTCGGAATGTCTGTGATTGGCTTGGAAGTACCTCATGTGCATGTGCATTTAATACCCTTAAATCAGATGGGGGATATTAATTTTCAGCACAAAGTGAATCTTGAAAAAGAAGAATTTGAAGCGATTGCTGCTCGAATTGCAAGTCACTTATAAAATCATATCCAGCTAGGGATGGCTTGGTGATTTGTACTCACTTAAAATAGAGGCTTCAATATAAACTGCGTTACGACTAGTTGATTTTTAAGAGTTATAATTCGTTGAGTAAGACGGTCATGGTAGTTCCACCTCCAATTTCAGATTTTTCAACAAAAACTTTTCCTTGGTGGTAATCTTCAACAATTCGCTTCGTCAATGAGAGGCCTAATCCCCAACCTCTACGTTTTGTAGTGTATCCAGGTTCAAAAATTTTACGATAGTGGTTTTTGGGAATTCCTTTTCCACTATCTGAAATTGAAATTTGAACAAATTTAGCATCCTTAGATTGTACAAGAACGCGTAAGGTTCCTTTTCCACCCATGGAATCAATCGCGTTCTTCACTAAATTTTCAATGACCCATGTAAATAATTGTTGATTGATCATTGCGTAAATTTTTGAATCAACATTAGCATCAAAATGATAGTCTATTAATTTCGAACTACGAGAAGCATAATAGTCAAATGATTTTTTTGTTTCAAGAACAATGTCATGTCGTTCTAATTTAGGGACCGAACCAATTTTAGAAAAACGATTCGCGATGGTGTTAAGTCGCTCTATGTCTTTTTCAATCTCCATAACGGTTGTTTCATTTGCGTTATCCATGCGCAAAATTTCTACCCAACCTAGGAGGGAGGATAGGGGGGTTCCGATTTGATGTGCGGTCTCTTTAGCCATACCTGCCCACAACTTGTTTTGTTCGGCTACTTTATTTGATTTAAAAACAAGGTATATGATAATTCCAAAAAGGAGTAATATAAAGAGGAGGGCTAATGGGTAGTATTTTAATTTGTTGAGTAGGTCCGAGTTTCGATAGTAGATAGCGTCAGTTGTTTTTCCATTTTTCGCTACTCTCGTTATATAAATTGGATCGTTTTGGCTTTTCATTATGGCCAATTGATCTTTTAAATACATTTGTTCTTTCGTCGGTAAATCGTCGTAATTTAAATCTATGCGTTGGTCAAAAGCTAAGTTTGCCCACTTCAAAATTCTAGAATTTTCATCCGTTACAATAAGTGGAATATTTTGACTGCTTTCTATAATTTTTAACTCTAAATCGATTTCTCGATCATAATCTTCGCTATCCATTCGCTTGAAGGCCTGGGCTAAAACTTCCATTTTGTGCCGTTCTTCAAGTTTGAATTTTTGGAAAAAGGTATTGGTATTCCACAATATTAGTGCTACCAGCAAAAATGCGGTAAGGATAAAAATCCACTTGATAGTTTTCTTATTATGGGGGAGATTCATTGAGACAAATATAAAATTATATCATGATATAACTAAAATAATTCGCTGATATTATATAGTTTTATGGCTATTTTTGCACGATAAAATACGTTTAGATGTTAACAATTGATCCAACTCAAATTCCTACATCCGTTTTACACGGATTTTTATTGAGTGCTGTAGCACCAAGACCGATAGCATTTGCGAGTACCATAGATGCTCAAGGTAATCCAAATTTATCTCCTTTTAGTTTTTTTAATGTTTTTAGTGCCAATCCGCCGATTTTGATTTTCTCTCCGGCGAGAAGAGTGTCTAATAATACGACAAAGCATACGTTGGCCAATGTTCAAGAGGTAAAGGAGGTGGTAATAAATGTAATCAATTATAGTATGGTGCACCAGGCATCATTAGCAAGTACGGAATATCCGAAAGAGGTTAATGAGTTTGAAAAAGCCGGATTTACCATGTTGGCCTCAGAAACTGTAAAACCTTTTAGAGTTGCTGAATCACCCGTGCAAATGGAGTGTAAAGTAATTAATATTCAACCAATGGGAGAAGAGGGGGGAGCAGGTAATTTGGTTATCTGTGAAGTGTTGAAAATGCATATTGATAAGACGGTTTTAAATGAGGAAGGACAGATTGATCAGCATAAGCTAGACCTTGTAGCGAGGGCTGGAGGAAGTTATTATACGAGAGCTAAAAGTGGTTTTTTTGAGATCCCAAAGCCATTGAGAAATCTTGGAATTGGGGTAGATCAATTGCCTAAAGAAATTAGAGAGAGTGTAGTGTTAACAGGGAATGATTTGGGAATGTTAGCTAATGTTGAAGAACTTCCTACGGCAGCGGATGTTGATAACTTTGTGTCCGATAATCCTGAATACATGGATAAAAATACCATAGAAAAACATAAATTTGCACAACGCTTTTTAGCGCAACAGGACGTTGATAGCGCTTGGAAAGTACTGTTAATTAAAAATATATAGAATGGAAATTATTGGGAAGATTAAGAAAATTGATGAAACTAAAACCTTTGGAACGAGTGGTTTTAGAAAACGTGAACTCGTAGTGACAACAGAAGAACAGTATCCACAAATGCTTATGATTGAATTTGTACAGGATAAATGTGACTTATTAAATAATTTTGCCGTTGGTGATGATGTTAAAGTTAATATAAACCTTAGAGGTAGAGAATGGATTAACCCAGAAGGTGAAGCAAAGTATTTTAACTCTATTCAAGGATGGAGAATTGAAAAGTTACAGGTGAATTCATCTGTACCACCAGTTGAAGCTGTAGATTCATTTCAACAAGCTGATAATTTAAATGAGGCAGAGCCGGATGATTTACCATTCTAATCGATATATACATGGAAGAGCTGTCTTTATGACAGCTTTTTTTTTGGATAAAATTTTCTTAATTTAACTTTTCATGATTCCGTGGTTAACTGAACAAATTTCTTTTCCTTCCGTAGATAATGCCAGTCCTGAAGGTATTGTTGCTTTTGGAGGTGATTTGTCATCAGAAAGATTGAAGTTGGCGTATCGTTGTGGTATTTTTCCTTGGTACAGTGAACCTGATCCTATCGTATGGTATAGTCCCGATCCAAGAATGGTGCTCTTTCCAGAAAAATTAAAGATTTCTAAAACGATGAGAACCGTTTTAAAGCGCAAGACTTTTCGTGTAGAAGTTAATCGAAATTTTGAACACGTAATTGAACATTGTAAAGGAGTGATTAGGCCTGGGCAATCTGGAACATGGATTACTGATGAAATGAAAAGAGCTTATATTAGGCTAAACAAAGAAGGGTTTGCTAAATCTATAGAGGTATATATGGGGGATGAATTGGTGGGAGGTCTTTATGGGGTTGATTTGGGAGATGTTTTTTGTGGTGAGAGTATGTTTTCACTTCGTAGCAATGCATCAAAAGTTGCATTTATACACCTTGTTCAAAATGGATTCTCCAAGCCTTTTCGTTTGATTGATTGCCAAGTATATACGGATCATTTGGCGAGTTTGGGGGCTCAAGAGATATCGAGAAACTTATTTTTATCCTTTTTGGAGTAAAATAGCAACAGTTTGTTTACAAAAAAAGGATTAATATTGTATTTTTAACAGACCTATTAAAATTAATAAATTAAAGAAAATGGCTATAGTAGATAGATTTGAAACGAGTGAACACAGAAAAAATATTGCACATTTTGGAGCCCTTGTCAGTATTGCAAAAATTGATGGCGAAATTAGTCCAGAAGAAGAGGGGCTCATTAAGAGTTTTGCAAAAAAACTAAACATTCGGGAAGAAGAATATAACCTTATGCTCAAATCTGGGGAAACGACTTCAATAAACCCGTTGAATTCAAGAGAGGAGCGTTTGGAACGTATTTATGAGTTGTTTAAGATTATTTATGCAGATCATTATATTGATGATGCTGAGCGGAAATTAATTTATCGATATGCCTTGGGATTAGGATGTACCTCGGATAAGGCAGATGAAGTAATTAGAAAATCGATGAAAATATTTGGAGGAAATATTGATTTTGAAGATTATAAGTATTTGATGTCTAAATAAGAGGTATTCATAAAAAAAATTAAAAGCGAATGGAGCATTAGTGCTAAAATTCGCTTTTATTTTTTTATAAAAGGGGGCAATAGCCACGTTTATGCTTGCCATGGGTGTGATTTTGATCCGTTATCTTGGTTGATTGGAGCTTTCCGAAACCATTTCTTTACGTATCCCCCAACAAGGACCCCAATTGTAAAACTTCCTAGAATAATTAATACCCTAGATATAGTTATTTTCCAAAATAAAAACTTTACTTCAGTCATTTCAATGTTTTGGAGTGCAAAAATTACAATGAAAAGACTGATGGTAATTGTGGTAATTTTTTTAATACCAATGGGTTGTTTTTTTTTCGACATGTTTTTAGGGGTATTTGCAGTTTCGCAGTGCTCTTATAAATGTAGTCACTACTTTTGTCTCCTACAAATATATTGGTGAAAAATGAATAAAAGAAACGCGCTCATCTTTTGATAGTTGGGTTTTTACGTTTGCTAATGATGAAAAAAAAGGGGGATTTGGTTTGCGTATTGAATTTTAGGGTGAATTTGAGATTCAAAACTAATTTCTCAAGGGGATCGTGTTAATTATCTCGTATCTTTGAGCATTAAAATTTTTATGAAAATGAATATTAAAAATGCTCAAAAGGACGTTGATCAATGGATAAAAGATCACGGAGTTCGTTATTTTAATGAGTTGACAAACATGGCTCAATTGACAGAAGAGGTTGGTGAAGTTGCACGTATTATTGCAAGGCGATATGGAGAACAAAGTGAGAAAGAGTCAGATAAAAATAAGGATTTAGGAGAAGAATTGGCGGATGTATTATTTGTAGTTTTGTGTTTGGCAAATCAGACGGGTATTGATCTTTCCGAAAGTTTTTACAAAAAATTAGACCTTAAAACAAAACGAGATCACGATCGTCATCAACAAAATCAAAAATTAAAATCATGACTTTTTTAGGAAAAATTAAACAAGGGATCTTCTGGAAACGAGCAGCATTTATTATTATTCCTTTTTTTTTATTTATGGTTATTCTCGGCCTTATGTTTAATAGTTTTTCAGCAATTATCCAATTTGATATGGAAGCCATCAATGAACAAAATTTTAGTGAAGGAAAATGGAAATATTTTCTGGCTTCTAAAATATTTATAAGTGCGGCTTATGGAATTTGGCTAACTGCTAGAAATACCAAATAAATAGCTTTTTGTTCAAATAAAATTATTTTTCTTTGACATTTCTTAACTAAAAAACACGGTTAAAAGGCGCTGAGCGAAATATTTTTTTATAAGTTAGTCCGTTGAAAATACGACTCAATATTTGCAGAAAATCAACTAAAAATAGGTACGATTAGATCGTTTAATACTTCATGAATATTCAAGATAAACTTCTCGATTACAGTAATAAATCTGTAAAATCGCGCATCGAAATACAAATTTCAGGTTCAAAAAGTGAATCGAATAGGTTGCTTGTTTTGCAACAAATATTTCCTAATATTACCCTCGAAAATGTATCTGATTCGGATGATACAGTTCATCTTGCGAATGCTTTAATGAATGAAGGCGATTTGATTGATATTGGCCACGCGGGAACTGCCATGCGATTTTTGACTGCTTATTATGCATCAATGCCTGGGCGAACGTTAGTTTTAACAGGTTCTTCAAGGATGCAGCAAAGACCCATTCGGATTTTAGTGGATGCGTTGAAGCAATTAGGCGCTGAAATTCATTATGAAATTAATGAAGGCTATCCACCCTTAAGGATTTGTGGGAAGGAGCTATTGAAAAATTCGGTACAAATTGCAGGAAACGTAAGTAGTCAATATTTATCTGCTTTATTGTTGATTGCTCCACGTTTGAAGAATGGTTTGAAGCTATTGCTTACTGAAAAATGTACTTCAAGGCCTTACTTAGAAATGACGTTAACACTTTTAAATTCTTTAGGGGTAAAGACCTATTTCGAGAACCAAACAATCCAAATAAAACCTACGTTAAACATTGAACCTAGCACGTGGACCATTGAATCTGATTGGAGTTCTGCCTCGTATTTTTACAGTATGGCTGCATTGAGTCCTGTGGATACCGAATACTATTTAACATATTATAAAGAAGATAGTCTACAAGGAGATCGATGTCTTGTTGATATTTATAGGCAATTGGGTGTTGATACTGTATTTGAAAATGGTGGAATTACACTGCGCAAAACGAATCGTACACCTGTTTTAAAGGAGCTAGATTTGCAGGATGCTCCAGATATCGCCCAAACAATAGTTGTTACGTGTTTTGCTTTGCAAATCCCCTGTCATTTAACGGGGTTACATACACTTAAAATAAAAGAAACGGATCGATTAGTAGCCTTGAAAAATGAATTGACCAAATTGGGGGCTAAAATACATGTTACAGATACTTCGCTCCATCTTGAAGCGGCTTCTCAAATTTATTCAAACTGTTTTATTGAAACATATGATGATCACCGAATGGCAATGGCTTTTGCGCCCCTTGCTATGAAAGTCCCTATCGTAATTAAGGACGCGGCAGTTGTCACTAAGTCTTTTCGAGATTTCTGGGAGAATTTCGCTAATTGCTTTAAATAAATGTTAAATTTTACCTCCTTGATAGTTGGGAATTTGTTTAATGAATTCTTATTCATGCAATTGTGAATTGTATTTTCTAAATGTTAAAGTTTGAATAAAATGTAACATTTTTTTTTTTCAAACGTCTTTATAGTATACTTTTACTCACTTTATTTATCGCAAAAAACCTACCATGCTTGGATATATGTCAGCAGCAAATGCTAAAGTTTTTCAGAATTGCTTTTCGGCAGTTCAGTTTTTAATTGGCGAATATGCCGTTGAGGTGTATAGTTATAGCGAAACAGAAGGATGGTTTCATTCTGGAAATGGCAAGTCAAGAGTTTATAAAGAGGACAATGTGATTTTTGAGAATTTGCAAGTGACTAAAGAAAATGTATTTATTCATTTTCAAAACACGATGGTTGTAAATAGTGAAACGAATAATTATAAATTAATGTCACTTGATTTGGTTGAAGGAAGAATAGATACGTACTTGGGGTCAGAAAATAAAGGCGTACTCACCTTCCTTAATGGTGAAAATACAAAAGGATTGGACAAGCCAAAGTACTTGTTTAAATTAATTTACAAAGAACTTTCGTCAAGTACAGTTTCGCTCATCATTGGTTGTTCTAAAGATGATGGAAAAACTTGGTTGCCTTTTGTTAAAAATTTATATAATCGTATAGCTTCATAGCATAAATCCACGAAATACATCTTTTTAGTTCGTCACATCTTTGTATCTTTGTTTTGTAAAAAGAATAATAGAAGTTGCATCGTCTAAGACATCATATCGTTGTAAAGTTTTTTCTCTTTTGGATGTTGTCATCTTTTGCGACTCCAACGGTAGTAAAGTTACATCATGTTTTAGAAAATGAAGTGCACGAAGTGTGTACTGCTGAAGATGAATATCACTTTCACGAAATTCATCATGATTGTGATTTTAAAATAAAATTACATCACAACTTACTGGTTCATTTCCAACCAGAATTTCAGATTTTCACGAAAGCAAGTCACTTTCAGCCAGTAAACTTTTATACAAATTTTCAAAGTACTTTTCCGTTAACCTCTTACTTAAGAGGACCTCCCTGTTTGGTATAAACTTGAGTTTAATTAGTATTTATACCTAAACAATATTAAATGAAATATACATTTTTATTGGCTATATGTTTGTTTGTAAACAGTATGGCTAGTCAAAATTGTCACTACGTCTGTATTGGCGAAGTGACTGATTTTCACGATGGAAGTCCTTTAGTTGGAGCTACAATTTATGCCAAAGAACTGGATAAATATTTAGCTACAGATCTACAAGGCAAATTTAAGTTCACTGATTTATGTGCAGGAACCCTTACGTTAACTATTTCACATGTTGGATGTTTAACGAAAACAGTTGAAGTGCATATTGATGGGGATGTTTATAAGCGGATTAACTTAGAGCATCATGCTGAATTTCTCGATGAAATTACAATACATTCTGTGGGAGATAAGCACAGTGCTTCAGGTCAAGAGACGCGCCTCAAAAAAGAGCAATTAGAGCTCTATAGTGGAGCTCAACTTGGAGATGCGCTTAAGGAAATTGCTGGAATAAGTAGTTTAAATACAGGAAACAATATTGTGAAACCTGTTATTAATGGGTTGCACAGTAGCCGCGTATTAATTATGAATAATGGAGTGCGACTTCAAGATCAAGAATGGGGCGTAGAACACGCGCCAAATATTGATTTGGGATCTGTAGCGAATGTCATGGTTATTAAAGGTGCTTCGGCCTTGGCTTATGGTGGTGATGCTGTTGGTGGTGTTGTGGTTATGAATCCAGCAACTATTCGAAATAAGGATAGTTTATACGGACAAAGTATCTTAGCTGGCTTTAGCAATGGTCGCGGATTTTCAGGAAATACTTCATTGACAAAATCTTTTGACAATGGATGGTTTATTAGCGGGCAAGCATCTGTTAAACGCTTTGGGGATGCAGAAGCTCCTGATTATTTCTTGACAAATAGTGGTCTTTCATCGAATGCTTTAAGTTTGAGGGCTGGTTTTAAAACTTTAGAACAAGGATTGTCTATTTACTATAGCTTTATTAATAATGAGATTGGTATTTTAAAAGCATCTCATATTGGAAATATTAGTGACTTAGTCACTGCTATTGAAAGTGATGAGCCACTTGTTCAAGAAGATTTTGACTATCAAATTGAAGCGCCAAAGCAAGAGGTAAAACACCATTTAGCAAAGGTGAATTACTTTAAACGTTTTGAGAATTTGGGCCGTTTAAATTTGCAGTATGATTTTCAAAATAATCGCCGAAAAGAGTTTGATATTCGCGTAGGTGATGATCGTAATAAAGCTGCCTTAGATTTGGCTCTGAAAACTCATACCGTTTCGGCAGACTTTAAGTTTGATGCAAATCATATGCGTATTTTTAATACGGGTCTTCGGTTTGGTTATCAGCAGAATGTGCCAGATCCTGACACGGGAGTTCGAAGATTGATTCCAGATTATCAAAAAATTGATTTTGGAGCTTTTGTTACCAGCCTTTTGAATTTTGATAATGGGATGCAAGTAGATGCTGGGGTTCGATACGATTTTAATCGGATGAATGCCAAAAAATTTTACTTAAAAAGCCGTTGGGAAGAACGCAATTATCAAGATGATTATGCTCATTTTATTACAGACGAATTAGAGAGTCAATACCTGACTAATCCGGTATTTGACTATCATAATTTTTCTGGAATGCTTGGGCTTAAATATTTTTATAAAGATCATTGGGAAGCAGGTCTAAATTTCAGTATGGCTAACCGTGCACCAAATCCATCAGAGCTTTTTAGTGATGGTCTCCATCATTCGGCAGCTCGTATAGAACTTGGAGATTTGCGATTAAAGCAAGAAACGTCAAGTCGTATTGGAGCCACGTTAGTATATACGGATGAAAGTGCTTCGGTAAAGTTGGAAGGATATTATAATTTGATAAATAATTATATTTTTTCTATGCCTAATGGAATCGAACAGACCCTTCGTGGCGCCTTTCCAGTTTGGGTTTTTAGTCAAGCCAAAGCGGGAATTTTTGGACTTGATTTTACGGCAGCTGTACCTATTAATTCTCGTCTTACCTTGACTAATAATTCCGCCTATATCAGAGGGATGAACTTAGACATGGACGAGGCGTTAATCGATATTCCTTCTTTTCAAACACGAAACTCCTTAACCTATAAACAATCAAAATGGAAGGATTTTAGTCTTAGTTTGAAAAGTGAATGGGTTTTTGAGCAGTCAAATTATCCAAATTTTAATTTTGAGCAATTTATTCCAAATGATCAAACCTTGGTGGAAGTAGATATTAGTACACCACCCGCTGCATATCATTTATTACATCTCCACAGTCAAATCCGCTTTGATTTGAAAAAGAATCGAGGGCTAACTCTTGGGCTAAAAATTGATAACATTTTCAATACAAGTTATCGTAATTACCTCAATAGACAACGATATTTTGCGGATGAAATGGGAAGGAATATTAGTTTGCAGCTAAAATTTAATTATTAAAAACAACGACAATTAAAAATTTTAAAAAATGAAAAAATACACCTATATATTATTATTTGCTATACTTGGATTAGCCAACAGTTGTGATGATCAAGATGATCCAATTCCTGTAAATGAAGAAGAAGTAATTACTACTGTACGACTTACGCTTACGCCTAAAGACGGAGGAACTCCAATAGTCTTAGAGAGTAGAGATTTGGATGGCATAGGGCCAGATGAACCTATAATTACGGTGTCTTCTACATTGGAGGTGTCTCAGGTTTATAGTGGTAACATGGAATTATTAAATGAAACAGTATCTCCTGCAGATCAAATTACAGAAGAAGTAGAAGAGGAAGGTGCAGAGCATCAGTTCTTTTTTCAATTGTCTCAAGACGTAGCTGATATAAGTTATGATGATGAGGATGTAAATGGTAATCCAATAGGGTTATCAATTGTACTTGAAACAAAGGCTGTTGGGACGTCTAATTTGACTATTACGCTGCGCCATGAGCCGGAAAAAACAGCGGCTGGAGTTGCTGAAGGTGATATAAGTCAAGCGGGCGGAGAAACGGATGTGCAAGTGGTGTTCCCAATAGAAGTAATTTAAAGAAATTACAAGAAAATTAAGAACCTCAAGCGTACTGCTTGAGGTTTTTTTGTTGAATTAAATTCGAATTTTAGAAGGACATAGCAAAAAATGAATGAGGTATTTTTATTGATTTTTTTTTTACATAAATTCTAATTTGAACATTTTCTTTTTTTTCGATGCTCCTTTTACTCACTGATAAACTTGTTAGGGATGCCATATTGATATGCTTTGTACCCTTTTTCATAAAAAGTAAAGTGTTTGCAGTTAAAATAGATTCAATTTTGTGCTTCTATTCTACGTTATTTTCTCAATTAATATAATGAATAATTTTGGCATATATTACCTATGTAAAATAGGCGGAATAACAAATTGAGGAAAGTTGCTGTTATAAAAAATGCTATTGAAGCATATTGCAAATTATTTTAAAATGTTGAGTAGAATGTAAAAAGAAAAACCTCAACGAATTGTATAACAATCGGTTAAGGTTTTCTATTGTACTCGAGGCGGGACTTGAACCCGCACGACCAGATGGTCACAGGATTTTAAGTCCGGCGTGTCTACCAATTCCACCACTCGAGCAGCCGTCGATAATATCGACAAATTGGTTTTGTTTAATCGAAACAAAGGGTTTCCAACGAATTGGATAGGTTTAACATCTTTCGATCATGCTGAGCGAAAGACGGGATTTGAACCCGCGACCCTCACCTTGGCAAGGTGATGCTCTACCCCTGAGCTACTTTCGCGATTTTAATATGAACGTTTCGCATTTTGTTGCCGTAAATGCGAGCGCAAATTTAATACATTTCTATAAATCGCAAAGGGTTTTTTCATCTTTTTATCCAAGAACGAAATAAAGGGGTAATTTTAAGGTGATTATTCTTTAATTAATAAATATATTTGCACCAACTTTTAAGTGAATATGTCGACTTCTGTTAAAACATCTGCAACAGAGAAATCTTTTGCTACCATTATAGATGATTTCAAGCAAATCACAAAATTAGGACTCTCCTTAAGTGTCGTGTTTTCTGCTATTGCAGGTTATCTTATTGCCGCAGATACCATTCAGATTTCAGTATTGATTTCTTTAGCGATTGGTGGGTATTGTATGGTTGGTGCGTCAAATGTGTTTAATCAAGTGATTGAAAAAGACACAGATAAACTCATGAAAAGAACTCGAAATAGACCGCTACCTGCTGGGCGAATGTCAGTGAATACGGCAATGACACTGGGAATTATTTTAGCTGTTGCAGGCATTGTAATTTTGTATAATATTAACCCCAAAACGGCCCTGTTTGGTGCAGTATCTATCTTTTTATATGCGAGTGTTTATACACCCTTGAAACCTGTTACGCCGTTAGCGGTATTTGTGGGTGCGATTCCTGGGGCAATTCCTTTTATGCTTGGATGGGTTGCAGCTACCGGAAAATTTGGAATTGAAGCAGGGATTTTGTTTGTCATTCAGTTTTTTTGGCAATTTCCTCATTTTTGGGCTATTGGTTGGTTGCAATTTGATGAGTATAAAAAGGCAGGCTTTGATATGTTACCTACGGGTACTAAAGATAAAAAGGCTACTTCACAAATATTGTTGTACACTGTTTGGATGATTTTAGTGTCTATTTTGCCTGTATTTGGATTAACCGGGGAACTTAAACTTTCTATTGTGGGAGCTATCTTTGTTTTTGCATTTGGTTTATTGATGCTCCTTGCCGGGATAAAATTGCATAAAAACCAAACCGATGTGTTAGCGCGAAAATTAATGTTGACCAGTGTACTTTATATTACGGTAGTTCAAGTCATCTTTGTTGTAGATAAATTTATTTAAAATGAAAGCAGAAGTTCAAATTCGTCGAAAAGCGTCAAAACAAATGCTGTATATCAGTATTGTGAGTATAATTATGATGTTTGCCGGCTTAACCAGTGCCTATATTATTAGTAGTGCAAGAGAGGATTGGGTTTCTTTTCAAATGCCTCAAGCTTTATATATTAGTACGGCATTAATATTCTTAAGCAGTTTGACCTATTCTTTTGGAATGCGAAGTGTTAAAAAAGGAAACACACAACAATCGGCGCTTTGGATAGTTATTACTTTAGTCTTAGGCTTGTGTTTCGTTTATTTTCAAATTCAGGGCTTTGGTGAGTTACGGGCAGCTGGACTTTATTTTGCAGGGAAAGAAAGTGTTGTTTCATCGGCATTATTAGTTGTGATTTCCTTTGCTCATTTAGTGCATGTTGCCGCAGGGATTATTGTGCTTCTGTATATTACCATCAAGATGCTAAGACAAAAATACAGTACTGATAATTCGCTAGGCGTAGAGCTCGGTGGGATATTTTGGCATTTTGTAGATATATTGTGGATTTTTCTATTCTTCTTTTTCTATTTTATTACTTAATTTAGAGATTTAAGAAGGGTAAAAAACCATTTTTTATCTATTGATTTGTCGTAAAGTTTTATATTTTTGCCAGATGCTTAGAGTCATCTCGGCAGCAGAATTAATCAAAATTAACTGATAATTTTTTTATGGAAGCAACAGTTGCTACAGAAACTAGCGCAGAAAACACCTGGAATGGTGGGGGAAGTAAACCCCTAGGATCAAGTTATGGAAAAATGATGATGTGGTTTTTTATCGTGTCAGATGCTTTAACATTTTCAGGGTTTTTAGCAGCGTATGGTTTAATGCGTTTTAAATTTTTGGAAAGTTGGCCAATTGCTGATGAAGTATTTACGCACGTTCCTTTTGTACATGGTCATTTTCCAATGTATTATGTGGCATTTATGACCTTTGTCTTGATTTTCTCTTCAGTAACAATGGTATTGGCTGTTGATGCTGGTCATCAAATGAAAAAGGCTAAAGTCACATTGTATATGTTCTTGACTATCATTGGGGGATTAATATTCCTTGGTTCTCAAGCTTGGGAATGGAAAAATTTTATCGCGGGTACCTACGGAGCTGTAGTTATGCAAGATGGTAAAATTGCGCAGTTTGTTGATAAAGATGGTCATCAAATTGCATTAGATGATTTTGTTGTTGCAAGCTCAGAACGTGAACAGTTGACAAGAAATAAAGGAGTATGGTTCATGAAAGATGAAGGTTCAATACCTCCATATACCCTTGAAGAAGTGGTGAGTAGTTTTAAAGCAAATCCAGATGTGGGCTTGAGAACTGAATTAATTAATTTTGATAAAAAACAAAAAACACTAATGACCAAAGAAGAAGCAAATGCTTTTTTAACTAAGGCAGAAGGTGTTGTAATGGGAGCTAATCTCAAAGTCAATGAATATGGAAACACGTTATTTGCAGATTTCTTTTTCTTTATTACTGGATTTCACGGATTTCATGTATTTACAGGAATCGTCATCAATATTATCATATTTTTTAATGTAATTTTAGGAACCTACGAACGAAGAGGACACTATGAAATGGTAGAAAAAGTCGGACTTTATTGGCATTTTGTTGATTTAGTTTGGGTATTTGTTTTTACTTTCTTTTACCTCGTTTAATCATATTTATTTTTTACAATGGCACAGACACACGGATCACACGAATCAAACGTTGGTTTAATTTGGAAAGTTTTTGGATTATTATCAATTGTAACCATCATAGAAGTAGCTTTTGGTATTGTTAAGCCAGCTTATATGCATTTTACCAATTTTTTAGGGACTAGTTTGTTAAATTGGTTGTTCTTAATTCTTACCCTCGTTAAAGCATATGGAATTGCATGGTATTTTATGCACCTTAAACATGAAAAGGCTGCCTTGAGAAGGGCTATTGTTTGGACAGCCGTATTTTTAATTGCATATTTAGCTACCTTACTGTTAATTGAAGGTGGACATTTAGGTGAAATATTTGAAAGATATACATCTTGGTCATAAGCTAGGAGGTGAAATAACAATATGAAAAAAGCGGTTTAACCGCTTTTTTTTATGCTAAAAATTAAGGGAATTCCTTAAAAGAACAGTAATTTTGTTGGCGGAATGACAAAATAATTAGCATGAAGAAAAGAAACTTTTGGGTGGTGGGTGTGTTGTTTATAATGCCGCTTGTTTTTTACATTTTCCTTTTAACGGGAACAAATAATTTCGCAAAACTTCCCGTACTCACTGAAAATGTTCAAGATGTTAACCATTTTAATTACCCATCAAAGGATACAGTTACCCTTAAAGGTAATATTAGTATACTGTGTTTCTTTGGGGATGATTTGGATGCTGTTAAAAGCAATGCATTAAATTTAAATGAAAAAATATATAAGCACTTTTATAAGTTTAAGGATTTTCAATTTGTCGCTGTTTTGCCAGAGGGTACCCAGCCCCAATCTGATGCCTTATTGAAACGATTAGGTGTAGTTACCGATATGCGGAAGTGGAAATCAGTGTACGGTAGCCGTGAAGAGATTGAAACGCTTTTTAATAGCCTTAAAACGACACTGACAATAAACGAACACAGTTATTCTCCATATGCCTTTATTATTGATAAAGATCAAAATCTTCGTGGAAGAATTGACGACGACGATACGGCAGGAATATTATATGGTTATAATGCAGAAACTGTTGCGCCAATTCACAATAAAATGGTAGATGATGTAAAGGTCATTGTAGCAGAATATCGCATGGCTCTTAAAAAGAATAAACGAAAAATATAAGTGATGAAAAAAAATTCATATATCGGAATTAGTCTCATTGTTTTGGTTTTTGGAATTTATGCTGTACCAAAAATTGTAGATCGATTAAAAAATGACAATACAGTAGATCAACCTAAAGATCTAAAGTCGAATGCTAAACTTGCTTTTTTAGAAATTAATGATACTCTTAAACAAATGCCTGATTTTACTTTTAGAAATCAGGACAGTCTATTAATTAGTAAAAGCGATTTTAAAGGGAAGGTATATGTAGTTGATTTCTTTTTCACGAGTTGTCCAACGATTTGTCCCGTTATGACCGAAAATATGAAGATCTTAGAAAAAGCTTATGGAAATCGCGATGATTTTGCGATTGCTTCTTTCACAATTTCTCCTCAAATAGATACGCCAATTGTACTTAAGAAATATGCCGAACGCCATGGAGTTACCTCCTTAAATTGGCATTTTTTAACAGAGGAAGACCAAAATGTATACGATTTATCGAATAAAGGGCTGAATATTTTTACAGGAATAAATCCTGCAGTGGAAGGTGGTTTTGAGCATCAAGGATTCTTTGCTTTAATCGATAAAAATGGATATATTCGATCTAGGAAAGACCAATACGGAAACCCAATTGTTTATTATCAAGGAACAGATAAGGAACAAGTAGAATGGATTAAAGAAGACATACAAAAACTCTTGGAAGAATGAACTCAACACCTGAAAAAAAGTACAATAAACTTATAGTTGTATTGTCAATCTTTATACCTTTAGTAGTTGCGAGTTTGTTTTCGGTAAGGATAGAATTAGCGTTGCCTGTATTTCTCCCACCAATTTATGCGAGTATCAATGCCATTACAGCCATCATTTTGATGGTAGCGTTTTGGGCTGTAAAAAATAAAAAAGTAAACCTTCATAAAAACCTGATGAAAACGGCCATCTTTTGTTCATTGGTGTTTTTGATTATGTATATTTTATACCATATGACTTCTGATTCAACACCTTTTGGAGGTGACGGAGCGGTTAAATATGTTTATTATTTTGTACTCATTTCGCACATTATTTTGTCAATAGCGGTTATTCCATTTGTTTTAATCACTTATGTGAGAGCCATTACTAATGATATTGTTAGGCATAAGCGCATAGCTAAAATTGCGTTTCCTCTTTGGCTTTATGTCGCGATTTCAGGTGTAGTAGTTTATCTAATGATTTCACCTTATTACTTATGAAAACAAAATATCTCTTTATTAGTAGCATTTTGATGTTGCCCTTTTTGACAAATGCCCAGTGTGCCATGTGTAAGGCTGTTGTTGAGTCTGGTGATGCTGATATGGCTGAAAGTTTAAATACAGGCATTGTTTATTTAATGATGTTCCCCTATATATTGGTCGCGATTGCTGGATATTTTATCTATAAAAAATACAAGCAGACTAAATAAAATGTGAATTACATCTTAAAAAGTGTAACAAGAAAAGGGCTTATTCGTCAAATAGGAAATCGAAAAGTCCACGCGATTTAGCTATCTAACTGAAAAGCTTAAAAAGGGGGCTATCCTTTCTAAAGTACAAAACGTTTATGAGAACTAAAATTACACAGTTATTTGTCTTTTTATTAACCTTACATGCTGTTGGACAGGAAAAAAAATGGGGGTTAGAAGAAATGGTAACCTATGCTTTACAGCACAATCTATCTGTTTTACAGGCAGATCATACGACTGAATTACGAAAACAAGATATAGCAAGTGCCAAAGGAAATAGGCTCCCTGGTGTCTCGGGTTCTGTTGGTCAAAATTTTAGTTTTGGGTCTGGAATCGAGCCTATTTCAGGGAATAGACAGTCGGTTAATACCCGATCTACCAATATGGGACTCAATACTTCTGTAACGTTGTTTGATGGTTTTAACCTAAAATACAGTGTGCTTCAATCTGAATTAGCTTATCAGGCTAGTTTGTTCGATTTGCAGAAGATGAAAGACGATATTTCGTTGGTCATCGTTAACTCCTATTTAAATGTGCTTTTCAATAAGGAAAGCTTAGCAATTGCTAAAGAACAATTGGAAATAACCAAGCAACAATTAGTTAGGACTAAAGAGTTGGTCGATGCTGGGGTTCTACCAAAGGGGAATTTATTGGAAGTAGAAGCTACTTTGGCAAATGATGAAAGCGCAATCGTAGCTGCAGAGAATAGTTTAGATTTATCGCTTCTTAGCCTCTCTCAAATCTTGCAAATACCCAACAAAGATTTTAACGTTGAAGATATTGATGTAAACATTGAATCTGTTGCTTTAATGTACAATGATACCGATGAGATTTTTATGAAAGCCCTTGAAGAGCGGCCGGAAATTAAAAGTGCAGAAATCCGTTTAGAAAATGCAGAAAATAGTATCAAAATTGCTAAATCTAGTTATTTACCATCACTTTCATTGAGCGCTGGAATTAGTACAGGCTATAGTCATTTGTACGGAAATCCAGATGTGTTTAACTTTTCTGATCAATTGGATAATAATTTAGGACAATCTGTTGGACTTAATCTAAGTATACCAATCTTTAGTAGGGGGCAGGTTAAAGCGAGCGTTAACAGGGCACTTATCAATAAAGAAATTACCGAAATAAGTCTTGAAAATGCAAAATTAACTTTGCGAGAAGATATTGAACAGGCATTTATTAATGCACGAGGGGCATTAAAAGAATATCAAGCTGCTGTTAAATCGGTTAAAGCACAGGAACAAGCCTTTGTTTTTGCCCAAGAGCGTTATAATTTGGGAGATAGTACCTCTTTTGATTTTGAACAAGTTCGTAATCGATTGGCTAAAGTTAAATCGGATTTATCTCGTGCTAAATACAATTTCGTGTTCAGAACAAAATTGTTAGAATTTTATTACGGGATTCCAATTGTTTTAGAATAAAGATAGTACTCGAATCATTCTTGTAGGGTATTTTTCTACGAAATTTTGTGGGATAAATCGATAAGCATTCTCCTGTTGGATGATGTATTTTATATATATCTTTGTGGTCCAAAAAATCATGTCTTGTCTTTACTTTTACATATAGAAACCGCTACAAAAAATTGTTCCGTCAGCTTATCGGATGGAGATAAATTACTTCATGTTAAAGAATTTAATGATGATCGTTTTAGTCATGGTGAGTTATTACATGTTTTTATTGAAGAGCTATTCACCTTAAGCAATATGAAGATGGACGATTTAAAAGCAGTTTCCGTGAGTATGGGGCCGGGTTCTTACACAGGGTTACGTATTGGAGTAGCGGCAGCGAAAGGGTTTTGTTTTAGTTTAGATATTCCTTTGATTGGACTCTCAACCTTAGCTATTTTGGCTAGGTCGGTTTCAGTAGAAGAACACAGTTTTATTATCCCCCTATTAGATGCTAGGCGATTGGAAGTATACAGTGCAGTGTACAATCACAACTATGCGTGTATTCGCGAAATTAAAGCTGAAATAATCAATGAACATTCGTTTAGTGATTATTTAGCGAAAGGGAAAGTGTATTTTTTGGGTGATGGCGCCCAAAAATGCAGTACACTTATCCAACATGAAAATGCAATTTTCATGAATGGTTATTATCCATCGTCAAAACAAATGCCTGTGCTGGCAGATAAAGCATACCAATATGAAAACTTTGAAAATATCGCTTATTTTGAGCCACTTTATCTCAAAGAATTCTTGGTGACTCCCTCTAAGAAGAAACTCCTTTAAGATGTCTTAATAGGTGAATTCGAGTAAATTTTGCCGTGCTTATAAAGCACGGCCGATGCTTCATAAATTTCTAAATTGGCAGTACGTTAATCCCTACCCTTGTTTTTGAATTTCTACAGAATGTGGATATGGAATTTCTATACCAGCATTGTCTAGGGCAATTTTCACGTTTTCTAAAGTTTCAAAATAAACAGTCCAATAATCTGCCGCGAGTACAAAAGGTCTAACTACAAAATTCACTGAACTATCTGCTAATTCAGAAACAGCAATGGTTGGTGCAGGATCTTTTAAAATTTTATCATTGGCATTCAAGACACTCATTAATACTTCTTTGGTTTTCTTAATGTCAGCATCGTAGGATACGCCAATGACTAAATCTACACGTAAAATTCCTTCTGCAGTATAGTTAATGATGTTACCATTAGAGAGTGCTCCATTAGGAACTATCGCTAATTTATTACCAGGTGTTATGAGTTTGGTAGTGAATATTTCAATTTCTTTTACTACACCTGTAATTCCTTGGGCTTCTATGAGATCGCCAATCTTAAATGGTTTGAAGATCATGATTAGAACGCCACCAGCAAAATTGGCCAACGACCCTTGAAGTGCTAAGCCAATCGCTAAACCTGCAGCAGCTAAAATGGCAGCAAATGAAGTGGTTTCAACTCCGAGATTACCTAGAATGGTTAGAATTAATAAGATTTTTAGAACCCATCCTATTAAATTTAATAAAAACCGTTGTAAACTTTCATCATAACTTTGTTTTGTCATGACTTTACGAGCAACGCCAATAAGTTTTTGGATAATCCAAGAACCAATAATCCAAATTAAAATTGCGCCTAATACTTTTGGACCAAAATCAACAATGAATTCGATGCCTTTCTCCATTAACTTATCCATATTCATAGTGTAGTTGTCTTTTTAGTTATAAAATGCAAAAATAAGTACATTTTTTTAGTTTTTCCCAATTTGATCCAATGCGTTTTTTATTGTTTTTACAGGAAATTTACAACGTCCATCTACACAGACAAATATTTGTGTGACGCCCTGTTCATATTTATGCGCTAATAATGGAATTTTACTCTTAGTTTCACTCCCTAAAAAGAGACTGTTTGGGAGGTAATACTGCTGCATTAATTTAAGTTTTTCCTTAGCATTGGGACCTACAATTGCTATAGCATAATAATCATCCAACATCCATAAATACAGCTGCCCCCAATTTGAAAATCCAGCACCGTAATCAAGCATGAAGGGTTGTACATGATGTAGTATTGAACGTGCTATGTTAACAGTTTCTTTATTGGAGAAAAGAGTACCTAGTTTAAAGAGGTTTCTTGCCATAATCGAATTGGAAGCCGGAATTACCTGATCTTCAATTTCAATTTTTCTTGTGATGAGCGCTGGGTCTTTAGCAGAGGTGAAAAAGAATAAACCTGCTTTTTTATCGAAAAAGTGCTCAAAACAATATTCGGTAAGTTCTTGTGCTTTGGATAACCATTGCGGGTCTAAACTTACTTGATATAACGAAATTTTGGCTTCAATGACGGTAGCATAATCTTCTAAGTAGGCATTAATTGTACGTTGTCCATTTTTATAATTTCTCCAAAGTCCCCCATCTGGTTGAATTTGACTTTTGAAGAATATACCTAATTTTTTGGCACTTTCTAAATAGTTTGGGTTGCCAAATGCGTGATAAGCTTCAGTATATGCATTTAGCATTAGGGCGTTCCAAGAAGTAATTATTTTATCATCTAAACAAGGGCGTGAACGGTCATTTCGTTTTGTTAGGAGTATTGTTTTCCAGTTGTTCACCTTTTGATGTACTTCATCAGAAGTTAGTGCGTTCTGTCTGGCAAATTCGTCGTCAGTTTGCCTTCGAAATAATTGATATTTATTAGATGTCCATTGAAATTTTTCATGGACTGAAAAATAGTTAGCAAATAAATCAAAATCATCTTTTAACAAGGATTTTAATTCTTCTTTGGTCTAAGTGTAATAGGCACCTTCTTCTAATTGGCCATGAAGGGTTTCGCTATCAGCATCAAGAGATGCGTATAAAGCACCTTGTAGATCCATTAATTCCCGTTCAAGAAAGGTAATGGATTATTCAACAACTTCTTTGTATAGGGTGTTTTTTGTGGCTTTATACGCTTTGGCATAGAGTTGTATTAATTGAGCATTGTCATAGAGCATTTTCTCAAAGTGCGGAATATGCCACATTTTATCTATGGAATATCTTGAAAAACCACCACCAATTTGATCGAATATGCCTCCAAATGCCAAATTAGTCAAGCTTGTATTCACATAGTTTAAGATGATGTCATCGTTAAATTGATTGCTATAAGCCAATAAAAATTCATAGGTGTTCGGCATTGGAAATTTTGGAGCTCGATGGGTGCTACCTCGTTGCGTATCCATATACTTCTGCCATGTTTTTACCATTGCTATTATGTGTTTTTTGGTAAATTCTTGTGGTTGAGGATTCGTGGTGATTAAATCGGATTGCCTAACTCCTTTTGTGAGTTTAAGGGCATATGTTTTTAGTTTTTTGGGGTTACTATGATGTAAGGTAGCAATTTGGCTTAAGCTTTGAATCCATTGTTTCTTTGGAAAGTATGTTCCACCCCAAATGGGTTGTCCATTTGGCAAGGCTATACAGTTCAAAGGCCATCCTCCTTGACCTGACATCAATTGTACGGCGTGCATATAAATTTGGTCAATGTCTGGTCGTTCTTCACGGTCGACTTTAATATTGATAAAGTTTGAATTCATCAGTGTAGCTACTTGAGGTCTTCAAAACTTTCTTTTTCCATTACATGACACCAATGACAAGCAGCATACCCAATAGAGATTAGAATTAGCTTATGCTCTCTTTTTGCTAAGGCAAGGGTTTCGTCATTCCATGGGTACCAATCCACCGGATTATGAGCATGTTGTAATAAGTAGGGGGTAGTTTCCTCTATCAAGCTATTTGTATAGTTATGCATTTCTTTCTATTTTTGAATTGTACAACTATAAAACAAAATGAATAGCCAATGTAGCTTTGACATTTTTTATTCAAAGATAAACAATGCAATTGGCTTGTTTTTGTCTTATTCCTACTTGTGAAAAGAGCAAAAAAAAGCGTATTGAAAAACAATACGCATTGATTAAAAGCAGCTGTTATTTATTTTACCTCAAAGGTAATTTTTAAGTTTACCCGGAATTCAGTTACTTCTTGGTCGTTTACCACAGCACTTTGTGATTGTACAAATACTGATTTGATGTGTTTAACACTTCTAGAAGCGTGCTTTACTGCTTTTCGTGTTGCATCTTCCCAACTCTTGTCAGAATTTGCCATCACTTCGATTACTTTCATAATTGCCATAATTGTCTGTTTAAATTTAAAATTCAGTGAATTGTAAATTTACAACATTCAACCTGATAATTAGCCGTTTAAGGCAACTACTTCATTAATCTTATTGGGAAGAAGTTGTTTGAGGGTTGCTTCAATTCCATTTTTTAAGGTTACTGTTGAAGATGGACATCCACTGCATGCTCCTTGTAAAATAACCTTTACCGTTTTGCTATTTTCATCATATGATTGAAAGAGAATATTTCCTCCATCCGAAGTCACGGCAGGTTTGATATACTCGTCTAAAATGGATACAATTTCCTGGGAAGTTCCCGATAAGTCAGTACGCTTTGGTGAATCGTCCTGTTCAATTTCATTCTTTTTGGGTTTGAAATTTTCAGTAACAATGGGTTTGTTTTCTTGTAAATACGATTTTAAGAAATCTCTTAATTCATTGGTTATTTCGAACCATTCAATTTCAGGAGTTTTGGTAATAGACAGGTAATTTTCTGAAATAAAAACTTCGCTCACTCCTTCAAATTTAAACAATGCTTGGGCAATTGGAATTTCAGCAGCTTCTTCTAAAGAGGTTGCTTCAATCAATTCTTTTGTCAATAATTTAGAGCAAACAAATTTCATCACTTGTGGATTAGGCGTACTTTCTCCGTACACATCTACCATTCCTGAGGTTTTCTTTTTTATTGTAAATAAGGAATCGTTTGCATTGAGATAATCTTCTAAAATCCCTTTTATTTCACTTTGAACTTCTGGCCATTCTACTATGTTATAACGTTCAATAGCTATAAAATTAGCAGTAACATAGACTTTTTTGACAAAAGGGAGGTGAAATAATTGTGCGATAATAGATGAATTGGTTGCCTCTTCTATATTATTGTATTCAAAACTACCTTCTGTAAGTACTTTGTTTGCAACAAATTTTATTACGGTAGGATTGGTTGTGGTTTCTATTTTTATGACAAACATTTAACTTGAAATTTAGAGACAAAAGTAAGATATTATATATATTTGAGAACCCCTAAACCTAACTAATTTGAAGCAAAGCTACATTATATTCTTTTTACTTCTCATATACACTTTTGATGCGTTTGCACAGAAGGAGGCATCGTATTGGTATTTTGGGAATAATGCGGGACTAGACTTTAGATCGGGTGTACCAGTGGCCATTACCGATGGTAAGCTTAGAACTTCTGAAGGTTGTGCTACAATTGCTGATGATCAAGGGAATTTACTTTTTTATACTGACGGTTCTAGGGTGTGGAATAAAAACCATCAGATTATGCCTCATGGCACGAATTTATTTGGTCACTCTTCAAGTACGCAATCAGCAATCATTGTTCCTAAACCTAATGATGAAAACGTATATTTTATCTTTACTGTTGATTGGTCAAATGGAGATCGAGGGTTAAATTATTACACGGTTGATATGAGTTTGGATGCTGGACTAGGGGATGTTCTTGGTACAGATGGCGTTCCAACGCCAACATTGCTTTTATCTTCACCGGTTGACGAGAAAATAACAGCGGTCAAGGTTAAAGATGAAGAAGCTTTTTGGGTGATTGCAAAAAAGAATGACCGTTTTTTTGTTTATAAAGTTGATGCTTCTGGTGTAAATGTAACACCTGTTTCTGGAAATGATGGGTTTGTAGACCCAAGTGATAGTCGTGGCTATTTGAAAATTTCTCCAGATGGAAAAAAATTAGTGTCGGCTGCTATGTCTGGAGGTACTTTTCTGTACGATTTTGACGCACAAACGGGTCAGGTTAGCCGTCAACGCATGCTTAATCTTAATGGACAAAAAGGGTATGGAGTAGAGTTCTCTCCTCTAAGCAAAAAATTGTATATCTCAACGGGTGATTATACAAATGCAGAAGAGACTTCCTTAGAGGTATTATACCAATTTGATGTGACTGGGGATGATGTAACTGGAGCAGAAATTAATGAAAGTAGGGTGGAACTGCATCGTTACCAAAATCAACGCGCAGCATTACAATTAGGGATCGATGGGAAAATATATAGAGCCATTAATGCAACTTCGTTTTTAGGGGTTATAAGTAATCCTGAAGTAGGAGGAGTTGGAGCTAATTATATGCATAATGCTATTCGTCTTGATGACAAAATATCAACAGAAGGTTTGCCTCCATTTATTCAGTCATTTCTTGCAGCCAATGTAACCGTTGAAAATAATTGTTTTGGACAAGAGGCGCGTTTTTCGGTAGACACAAATGAGCCCTTGCGTTCTATTAGTTGGGATTTTGGAGACGGTTCTCCATTAGATACAAGTCTAAATCCAACACATCGTTATGCAGCCCCTGGGACCTATACATTAACCGTAACATTAACAACAAAGGATGAGCAGAAAGAGTTTGTTCAGCAAATAGAAATTTTAGAAATCCCTGAAATAGCAAGTGAGGTAACTTTATTTCAATGTGATGATGACATGGACGAGCAAACCTTTTTTAATCTTAATGAAGCCAAATCACTTATTGCAACGGATCCGAATTCGTTGAATTTTCTTTTCTTTGAGTCGCTTGGTGATGCAGAAGAAGGAGATCCCTCAAAGGCAATTAATAATCCTACCGCATATTTTCAATCGACAAATTCCCTTGTTTATGCGCGGGTTGAAAACGCAGCGGGTTGTGAACAAATAGCGACCATATACTTGCGAGTTACGGTAACGACATTACCCATAAACACCCGTTATATTGTTCATCAATGTGATGATTCATCAGACGGTGATGAGACCAACGGTTTTGTTAATTTTAATCTAACCACAGCGGTTGACGAAATAAAAAAGATGTTTCCTTCTGGACAAAATTTACACGTGGAGTTTTATGAAAGTATGGAGGATGGACTTAAAGAAATAAATCCAATAGATATACATGGATATACGAATATTGTCCCCTTTACCCAAGATTTGATAGTTCGGGTTGAAAGTCTTGATAATAATGCCTGTTTGGGATTAGGTTTTTTCTTGCGATTAGAGGTTGATGATATTCCGGCTTTTGATCTCGATGAATTTGCATATCTATGTGCTAATACCCCAACCACACCAGTCACTGTTCAAGTTGAAAATGCACAAGGTGATTATACTTATGAGTGGACGAATAGCGAGAATGAGGTGATAGGTACGGGTAGTTCACAAGATATTTTAAAGCCAGGGATCTATGCGGTAACTGCTACCAACAGTCTACATTGTAGCCTGACAAAGACGATTGAAGTAAAAATGTCAGATTTGGCATCTATTGAATCAATTACGATTGATGACGATGATGAAATTAATACAGTGGTTATCAATGTCGTTGGTCCTGGCGATTATCAATATGCACTTAATGAAGGGCTTTTTCAAGACAATCCTTTTTTTGATAATGTTCCATCAGGAATAGTGACGGTTAAAGTACGCGATAAATATGGCTGTGGAATAATTACGCGTGAAATTGCCGTAATTGGGTATCCAAAATTCTTTACTCCAAATGGTGATGGGTATAACGATACATGGCAAATAGACGGTGTGCATTTTCAACCGACTAGTTTGATCTATATCTATGATCGTTTTGGAAAACTACTGGTTAAAGTGGATCCCAAAGGAGATGGCTGGGATGGACGATACCGTGGTAAAATGATGCCAGACGGGGATTATTGGTTTAATGTTAAATTAGAGGATGGACGGTTGTTTAAAGGACATTTTAGCTTGTTGAGGAAATGAATATAAAATACTTTTTAGTTAGTTGCATTTGGTTCTTTTATATAAATATTGGATGGTCACAAGGAACCTTACCGGTTTATTCAGACTATCTTTCTGATAATGTTTTTTTGATTCACCCTTCCGCTGCTGGCCTAAATTATGAATTTGCTAAATTGCGTTTAACACATCGACAACAATGGACTGACCAACAAGACGCACCGTATTTACAAACCTTATCGTATAATCAACGGTTGGGATTAGACGCTGGAATAGGCGGTGTTTTTTTTAATGATAAAAATGGATATCACGCGCAAAAAGGATTTCAACTTGCCTATGCATATCACGTTAATTTTGGTCGTGATGATGCCTTAAATCAACTTTCCTTTGGCTTGTCAGGAACCTTTGTTCAAAATAGTGTAGATCAACGTTCTTTTACAAGGCCAGATCCTGTAATTGCTCCTGTTGTTGAATCTGACTATTATATGAATGCCGATTTTTCTGTAGCGTATTTTAACTTAGATGCGTACGTGTTTTTAACGATAAAAAATTTAGTACTTAATACAAAATCGGCCAGTGACGAACGTTTGTCATCAGTAAATTTAAGACGCTATCTCTTGAACGTTGGTTATTTCTTTGGTTGGGAAAAACGCTTTCAATTTGAACCTTCATTGATGTTTCAATACGTGGAACAAACACAAGAGAAAACACTCGATATTAATGCTAAAATATACGGTCTGTTTGGAACCGATAAACGGGCTTATGTAGCCTTATCGTATCGTCAAAGTTTGGACGACAATCCCATTCAAGAGCTAAGTCAACTTTCGCCAATATTAGGGATTGAAATAGGGAGATATTCTTTTACCTATACGTATTCACAACAACTGAGCGATTTGAGTTTTAACTATGGAGGTTTTCACCAATTAACCTTTGGGATTAACCTTTTTGGAAAACCTAGAATGAGGGCGTATTTTCCTCAATACAATCCGTATATGTATAGAAATGACAATTAAACTCCGAGTTTGCCTTGAACATAATTGTGTTAACATGAAGGTTATTGTCTGATTTGGTAGTTATTACCAATGGTGTTTTTTCGCTACGGCTTGTTTTTTAATGAGGTTGAGTAGAGCAGATGACAACTATACAGAAATTTATTTGGTTGATAATTGGAAGAAATTGGTCAGTAAGATTTTAAAGTAATTTGAAAAAATTTAGCACCCAATGGATTTGCATGAATTCACAAATCATATTTGGTAAATGTGTCTTATATTGTATCATATAAATAAAGGAAAAGGACGTACTGTGAGTTTTATCAATAGAAAGGAGCACAGTGTGTCTACCACTAAAAAAATAGAATTATTAACGTATTTTAAATGATTATAAAAGAATTAAATGGGAAAAAACCGGAATTTGGTAATGATTGTTTTATTGCCGAAAATGCGGTCATCGTAGGAGATGTAGTAATGGGAGATCAATGTAGTGTTTGGTACAATGCGGTTATTAGGGGAGATGTTCATTATATTAAAATGGGCAATAAAGTGAATATTCAAGATGGAGCGGTGGTTCATTGTACTTATAAGAAGAGCCCAACTGTCCTTGGGAATAACGTTTCTATTGGGCATAATGCTATTGTGCACGGATGTACAATTAACGACAATGTATTAATTGGAATGGGGAGTATCATCATGGATGATTGCGTAATAGAAAGTAATGTTATTGTGGCAGCAGGAGCTGTTATGACCAAAGGAACACATGCTAAAAGCGGAAGTGTTTATGCGGGAATTCCGGCGGTTAAAATTAAAGATTTATCAGCTGAATTGCTCGCTGGTGAAATTGACCGTATTGCCAATAATTACATTACCTATTCAAGTTGGTATAAATGAACAAAGCGGTAGGGTTTGTCTTCTTTTTCTTGTGTTTAACTTCATGTAAAATACGGGTTACAACGAACCAAAAGACATTGACACTTCGTTATTTGGATGAGTATATTATTCCTGAAGGAATGTACTTGGATGGAACGGAGATTGGTGGGCTTTCGGGCATTGATTCTGACGGGGTGAAGTATTATTTTGTTTGTGATGATGCTAGTAATCCACGCTATTATACGGCTACCATTGATTTAAAACATGATACCATTTACGATATACAATTTAGATCTGTGGTTAAAATTCAAGATACAAGCCATTATTTAGATCTTGAGAGTTTACGTTTTGACTATACCCGTAATCAGTTTGTTTTAGCTAGTGAAGGACTTGTTAATAAAGAAATGAACCCTTCGGTTTTCATTCTTGATGACTTAGGAAATCTTCATTTTTTTGATTTGCCTAAAATGTTTGATGTAGGTTCCAAATGGCTTAGAAGTAATGGTGTGTTTGAAGGCTTAAGTCTTTCGTTTGATGCGCAGGGATATTGGTTTGCAATGGAACTACCCTTACTTGCTGATGGGCCTGAACCGACCTTAGCATCTAATCAATACCCTGTTCGAATTAGTTATTTTGATTTAGAAAAGAATGAAGTTACTCAACAGTTTAGCTATATGTTAGCTCCAGTTGCAAAGGCGCCGAAAGGTGATTTTATGGTGAATGGGTTAAGTGACATCTTAGCTTTGGATGAACATAGATTTTTAATAATTGAGCGAAGTTATTCAAGTGGTTTGGGAAATCAAGGAAATACGGTAAGATTATTTTTGGCAGATAATTCAAAGGCTACAAATACGCTAACGATTCCTAGTTTAAAGAACCTAAACTACACGTCAGCTTCAAAAAAATTGCTCTTAGATTTAGAGGTGTTTAGAGCTAATTTAACGGATGATTCGGTTGATAATATAGAAGGTATTTGTTTTGGTCCAGTTTTGTCTAATGGGCATCGAAGTATACTCTTAATAGCTGATAATAACTTTAATAAATTTGGGACGCAACTGAATCAAGTTATACTTTTGGAACTACGGGAAAACTAAGTTTAGGTGTTTTAAAGTTAATACGGTAGGTCCGGCTTAATTTTTAGGTATTTCATGGCGCGGTATGTTGTCGTTGTGTGACAAAAGATTAGAACGATCGAATTTCTTTAAAAATATTCGGTTGATCGGGGACAATGCGATTGAGTCCCGTTAAAGATGTATTTATATAAAGACGGTGGTGAACGTTAGCGTCGTTATTTGCTAAATTGTGTTGGGCTAAAATCATGGCTGTTTGGTTTGCTACGGCCTCACCTGAATCTATAATGTTTACTTCAGGGGGAAGCAGTTTTCGAAGCATTGGCATTAAAAATGGGTAATGTGAGCAACCTAAAACTAAATAATCCATTTGAGCAGCGACCATGGGAGCAAGGTATTTTTTAAGTAATTTTTCCATGGCTAAAGAATTGGTTTTACCACTTTCAATGAGTTCTACAATCCCAGTTCCCATTTGTTCTACAAAGGTAATTCCATTGCTATATCGATTGGTAGTTTGATGAAATAGCTCACTACTTAAGGTGCCCTGTGTAGCTAAAATTCCTACGACTTTTGTTTTAGTTTTTATGGTCGCTGGCTTAATTGCGGGTTCAATACCTATGATTGGGATATCGTAAAAGGCTCTTAATTCTTTAATAGCATTTGTGGTTGCTGTATTACAAGCTACTACAATGATTTTACAATTGAGATTTAAGAGATAATCAATGTTTTTTTTACTGAGTGAAATGATTTCATCTTTTGATTTTTTACCATAGGGTGCATTTTTGCTATCCGCTAAATAACACGTGTTTTCTAGGGGGAGTCGTTTAATAATTTCTTTCCAAATGGAAAGCCCACCGAGTCCAGAATCAAAAATACCAATAGCTTGAGAAGTCATAATACAAAAATAAAAAATCCCGCTAGATGCGGGATTTTTAAATCAATTATTCTTTTCTAAGAATTAGATGCCTAATTTAGCTTTTACATCAGCCATTAAATCTTTTCCTTTTGCGACGATTAAACCACCTCCTGGTGTTGAATCAAAGACGTATTCAATACCTTGAGCAGCGGCAATTTCATCAATGGCTTTCTGTGCTTTTTCAGCCATTGGTTTGTAAAGCGCTTGTTGTTTATTTGCTAATTCTTTTTCAGCATTTTGAATATATGCTTGTAATTTTAAGCGAATTTCTTGCGTTTCTTTTGCTCTTTTATTGTTTTCAGCATCTGTTTGAGTAGGCGCTTCTTGTTGATATTTTAACATTTTAGCGTCAAGAGCTTTTGCTTCTGTTTCGTATGACGTTTTATATTCTTGTTCTAATTTTTTTAATTCATCTTGCATCTGTTTGAATTCCGGCATACTTTGAATTAATTCTCTAGAATTGATATGTGCAACCTTTGACTGAGCGTTTACTGCCATGGTTCCCATCATTAGTATAGTAACTAACAGTAGATTTCTAAATAGTTTCATTTGTTTTTGTGATTTTAAATATTAATTGTCCTCTTTTTTTGTAGAATTTTCTCGTTCTTTTTTACGTTTTTCAATTTCTTCTAAGCGTTGTTTTCGTTTAGCTGCTGCTGCTTCAATTGCTTGTTTGCGCTTTAATGCTCGCTCTTCATTTTGTTTTTTTATTTTTTCTCGTAAAGCCTCATTATTTGCTTGACGAATTTCAGCTTTTGTTTTAGCTCGTTCCTTAGCTTTGGATTGTTCTTCTTGTCGTTGAATTTTACGTTCTTCAATTTCGACAGATTTACGTCCTTTAACAATCCTATTAAGAACTAATTCACTCACATCGTATTTGTCATTGGCAAACAGCATGATTAATTCACTTGTCTTGTCTACAATGAAATCATATTGTTTTAGCTTGGCAATTTCTTGTACTGCGGTGTAAATTTGATCTTGAACGGGTTGAACCATTTGTTTTCGCAATATATATAAATCGCCATTAGGTCCAAAATAAGAGGCCTGTAAGTTTTTAAAGTCTAATTCTCTTATGGCAATATCTTCTTCACGTTCTGCGATTAAATCTTTTGTCAATAAGGCTTTTTCATTGCTGAGGTCTATTTTCATAGCTTCAATTTCTTTTGACAAGGCATCTAATTTTTGTTGCCATCCAGCTACTTTTGTTTGTAATCTTGCTTCAGCTTCTGTGTATTCGGGAACATTTTTAAGAATATAGTCCATATCTATGTACCCCAGTTTTTGCGGTTTTTGTGCCGTAGCTGTGGAACATATACAGATACTTAGAATAAAAATCAGTTTCCGAATCATCTCAGTGAGTGTTTAGAAAAAACCATGCCAAAGTTTGGTTTTTTGCAAATGTACTAAATTCGTTAGAATTGTTGGCCAATTTTAAAATGTGTCTGCCATCCAGAAGGAGTTCCTGGTACACCAGGCATATCATCAAATCCATACCCAAAGTCAATTCCAAGTAATCCAAAGGCTGGCATAAACACTCTTATTCCAAATCCTGCAGAACGTTTTAAATTAAAGGGTTCATAATTAACAAAGCCGTCATACGAATTTCCTGCTTCTAAAAATCCTAAGGCATAAATGGATGCTGCTGGTTTCAGCGTTATAGGATAACGTACTTCTGCAGAAAATTTGTTAAAAATAGTTCCTCCAGAATTAGATGAAAGGCTATTGTTTTCATAACCTCTTAAGCCAACGGTAGTTCGTCCGTCAAAGTTTCCAGTACCAAGGCCGTCTCCACCAACATAAAATCGTTCAAAAGGAGAAACACCCAATTTGTTGTTATAAGCCCCTAAAAAGCCCATTTCAGCTCCAGTTACAAGTACTAATTCACTGCCAGGTTTCCCTGAAAGGTAAGAATACCACTCTCCTGAAAAGTTTAATTTATAGTATTCTAACCATTTAAATCGATCTTTACTGTCTAGATCGGCATAATATTCGTCACTCCGTTTATTGAATAAAGAATAGGGAGGCGTTATTTTAGCACCAATATTAAATTTTGATCCGTACGTTGGGAAAATTGGATTATACCCAGCAGAGCTTCTTCCAAAATTTAACCCTAAGGAAAGGTTGTTTGAGATTCCGTTATTAAACCCAAAGGTATTTAAGAAAAAGTTATTAAGGTTGTAGCGTTGATAGCTTATTTGGGCACTTAAGGTAAAATAGTCATCGGGCCATTTTAAATTTTGTCCAATACCTATAGAGGCACCTAAGATATTTAATTTTTGATTTTTATCTACATCATTGGTAGCGTAATTGTAATTAAATTGACTCGAACTGTAGATAGAAAAAGATAATGATCTTGGCTTTTTACCACCCAACCAAGGTTCGGTGAATGATAAGCTATATGAATTTGAAAATCTACTTGCTTGCGCTCTTAAAGCGATGCTTTGGCCGTCACCCCGAGGTACCGGAGTGTATGCTTTTTTGTTAAATAAATCTTTAATCGCGAAGTTACTAAAAGATAAACCAAGTGTTCCGATAAAGGTTTTACCGCCAAATCCACCTTGTAATTCTATTTGGCTTGCTCCTTTTTTTGCTACGGTATATTCAATGTCTACCGTTTTGTCTTGGTAATTATCCTTAATGTCTGGAACAATGGCCTCTGGATCAATGAATGGTAATTGCCCAACTTCTCGAATGGTTCGGATAATTTTTTCACGACTAAACAGGTCACCAGGTCGTGTCCTAATATTTCTAAAGATGACATGGTCATTGGTAATTTCATTTCCTACAAGGGTAACCTTACGAATCGTGGCTTGTTCATCTTCTCGGATTCTGATTTCAATGTCAATGGTGTCATTTTGCACCCGTGTTTCAACTGGAACAACTCTAGAGAAAAGGAATCCTTTATTTAAGTAGGTATTTGTAATATCTTGTGAATCTGGGCTGCCATCGCCAGATACCCGGTCATTTAATAATTTACCATTATATGTATCACCTTTTTCGAGTCCTAAAAAATTCGCTAGTTCTTCATCAGTAAAGAAGGAGTTTCCAATAAATTTAATATCTCCAAAATAGTATTTATTTCCTTCAATTAAGTTAATGTCTAAATTAATGGTATTATCGTCATTCCAAGAGATAGAGTCTTTTATGATATGCGCATCTCTAAACCCTTTTTCTTGATATTTTTCAACCAAACGTTCTAGGTCTGCATTGTATTCTTCTTCGCGATATTTAGAAGGTTTAAAAATGTGAAAGAAATTTTTTTCTTTAGTTTTCTTGAGGTACTTTTTTAAACGCTTATCGGTAAATTTTTCGTTTCCGTGAAAACGCAAATTTTTAATTTTTACACGATCTCCTTTATCAATAACAATGAGGGCTTTTTCTGCGTTGTTATGCGTGGTGTCAACTTTTGTTGAGATAGATACTTTAGCATTTAAAAAACCTTTTTCAACATATTTGTTTTTGATATAGTTTTTGGTTGTTGTAATTAAGTTTTCAGTGAGCATTGCGCCCCTTTTAAAGTCTGTCTCTTTTTGGAATTCTTCGGCTTTAGTTTTTTTAATGCCTTCAAAGGTCACTTCACTTATTTTTGACAATTCATTAACGTCAAACTCTAAGTAGATGGTGTTTCCATCAATGTTCGTAACATAGACATCTACGTTGCTAAATAATTTTGAGCCCCAGAGCTTTTTGATGGCTGCTGTTAATTTGTCTCCAGGGATTTTAATTTCTTCTCCTACCGTAAGATTAGAAAAGACACGAATGGACTGTTCAGAAAATTGTTGATTCCCTTTAACAGAAATACCTCCAAGTATATAGGAACGAGATTTTTTAAAATCAAATTCACTTAAATCACGTTTCTTAGGGGGGATTACGGTATCAATAGCAGTACTGGACAAAGAATCTCTAACCGGAGTAATGGAATCTGTTTGAGCATTAAGTTGTACTAAAGAAAAAGCAAATACTAAGAGTAATAGGGTAACTTTTAGTCTATTCATTATCAGTTTCAATTTGTTCACTGGTTTTTCCAAAACGGCGTTCACGACTTTGATAGTCTATGATGGCTTTAAAAAAATCATCCTTTCTAAAATCAGGCCATAACACATCTGTAAAATATAATTCAGCGTAAGCTATTTGCCAAAGCATAAAATTACTGATGCGTTTTTCACCGCTTGTACGTATCAAAAAATCAACGTCGGGCAAAGTAAATGTATATAAATGATTATTTATAATATTTTCATCAATTTCTTCAATCAAAAGTGTCTTATTAACAACTTTTTTAGAAATATTTTGAATTGTATTAACAATTTCTTCACGTGATCCATAGCTTAGCGCTAAATTTAAGATCATTTTATGATTATCCTTGGTGAGGTTAATTACTTCTGAGAGTTCTCTTTTAGCCTTTTCAGGAAGCGAATCAATTTGTCCAATACAGAGTAGTTTGATGTTGTTTTTTTGAAAAACAGGGAGTTCTTTTTTAAGAGAACTTACCAAAATATTCATTAACGCTTTAACTTCAGATTTTGGGCGCTTCCAATTTTCAGTAGAAAATGCGTAAAGCGTTAAAACTTTAATTTCTATTTCAGAAGCCGCTTCAACTACTTGACGAACAGAATTAACACCTTTACGATGTCCAAAGACTCTCATTTTCCCCTTTTGTTTGGCCCAACGACCATTGCCATCCATAATGACGGCAACATGCTGAGGAATATTTTTAGTTTTAATCGCTGATTTCAAGTCCATTATTAAAAGAGATGATCCTTATAACATCCAGGTCTACCAAAAGCGTATACGACACTAATTCCTGTAAATACATACCAATCATCGGAATTTGGATTTCCGAAATTTGCTGAGGGAAGACTGTGATTGTTTCCGTCAATGTCATCCTTAAAGGTATACCTAAAAGAGGATTCAAAGGCAATACCTATATTTCGTGCTAAGGGCATTTTGTATCCAACGCCCAAAGGTAAAACTAAGGATGTGTTTCTTTTTTGCACTCCATCTGATCCAACAATGCTGTAATTACTTGCACCTATTTGAGCAATAATATAAGGCGTACTTCGATAACCTAATTTAGACATATTGTATTTGTAATAACTAAATTCAATACCTAAAGCACCTTCTAGTAGTGAATTAGTAAAACGTAAGTTTCTATTTTGTCGAAAAGGAGTGTTAGATTTTGCGTCATTTGCGTGCAAGCTTGTATAGATTAACGTTCCTCGAAAGGCAATTCGAGGTGTCCAATTGTATTTTGCCACCGCGCCAATCGCAAGTCTATTTGGATTGACGTACGTTGTTGAACCAATATCACCAATATAATTACTTCCTCCCATAAATAGCCCTGCTTCAATTAATTGTGAATAACCAATCGTTGAGGTTCCTATAAAAAATATGATTAAAAGATATTTTTTCATGATAAAAATGGTTTGCAAATATAATTAAATCTATGAGCTTGGAAAGGATTAGATTCTCTTTTTTGATAAACAGAGATACTGATAAAATATTGTAGGAAAGAGGCTTAAGTTATATTTAAAGTGTCATTTAATTGCGTTTATCCTCCCCCCAGAGCAGTTTCTCTCTCAATGTTTTAAAAAATGTATTTTCGTGTAATAGGATGGTTTTTATCTTAAAGTCCGCTTTTTTTACACGGATGGTAGCGGTGCTATCAACGCTTACTGTTCTTGAGTCTAATGAAAGTAATGCTTCTTTTTCTCGAGCAACAATTTTTAACGTCAGCTCCGTGGTGTCGGAAATTACAAGAGGCCTGGCATTGAGGTTGTGTGGTGCGATTGGCGTAATTACTAAGCTCTGTGTGTCGGGTGCTAAAATAGGGCCGCCACAGCTTAGGGAATAGCCTGTAGACCCTGTTGGTGTGGCAATAATAAGTCCATCTGCCCAATATGAGGTTAAATATTCATTGTTTAGATACGTTTCTATGGTGATCATAGATGTGGTGTTCTTCCTGCTTACAGCTATTTCGTTTATGGCAAAATTCAATCCCTCGAATTCATTAGATGGGTCTATGTTTATGGATAGTAGACTGCGTTCATTGATGACATATTTTTTTGAAATTAACAGGTTAATAGCTTTTTCAATATGCTCCTTTTGAACCGTTGCTAAAAATCCAAGTCGTCCAATATTAATTCCTAAGATGGGGATGTCACGATCCCTTACGAAGGTGACGGCTCTTAAAAAGGTTCCGTCACCGCCAACGGTCAGCATAACTTCAAATGACTCGTCTAATTCTTGATGTGATTTGAAAGTGGAATAGTGCGTAGTTGGAAAAGCTTGTTCCTTAATAAGTTCATAAAAATGATCTTCAAAAACAGCAGTTATGTTTTTTTTTGCTAAAATACTCATGAGTATCTTAATATAGCTGACCGCTTCTTTGGTTTGGTATTGTCCGTAAATAGCAACTTTCATTAATCTGTGGTTTGAGCGGTTAGATATCTAAGTATTTCTGTAAATAATCAGATCGTTCTTTAAGAGTTTGTAAGTATTCGTCCATTTGAAAATTTGTAAGAATGGTGTAATTATAGCGCCTAAAGGTTTGAATTGTATTGTTTAAATCGTGGTCACTCAATTTGATTGTTACTTCTACGTCATTTTCTGATATTTTAGAAATAAATGCACCGAGTAATCGCGCATTGTTTGATTCTATAATCTGAGAGATTTCGCTAAAAGAATAATCCTTAATTCCTTTTGAGACTACTAAAATTGAACCGTTTTGATTTAAAAATGGAGTGCTGTTAAAAAGTGATAAAATATCATTGAGTTCGTAATACCCTAAGTAAATTCCATGAGGGTCTACTACAGGAATTATGGTGGAGTGATTTAAGGCAAATATTTTTAATAATTCAAACCAATTGGTGTCTTTATCGGCGTAAAACGACAAAAAGATATATTCAAATTCACTGAGTTTGGCGTTGTCATCTACAATTGCTTGTATGTCATTTTCATCTACTAAACCAATAAATTGATTCTCTTTTACAATGGGTAAATGCGTAAAGGTTAGTTTGTTAAATTGACTCTTTACAGCTTTAATTGTATCCGTCATTGCCAAGGCTTGGACGTCTTTTGAGATGTAATCAGATGTTGCCATAATAGTTTGCAAAATAACTAAATTAAAATTAATATTACTTTTGCTAAAAAAATCTATTGCATGACAAAATTAAGTGTAAATATTAATAAAATTGCAACTCTTCGAAATGCTCGTGGCGGAGATGTGCCTAGTGTTACAAAAGCGGCTGTAGATATACAGGGGTTTGGAGCTCAGGGAATCACGATTCATCCACGTCCTGATGAACGTCATATTACTTATCGCGATGCATATGATTTAAAACCCTTGGTGCATACTGAGTACAATATTGAAGGAAATCCAATTCCGAAATTTGTTGAAATGGTGTTGGCCATAAAACCTACGCAGGTTACATTAGTTCCGGATGCAGTAGATGCTATAACTTCAGATGCGGGATGGGATACTATTAAACACCAAGCTTTTTTGACCGAAGTTATCACTGAATTTAAACGAAATAAAATTAGGACTTCCATTTTTATGGATACGGATGCGCGATTAATTGAAGCTGCAGCAAAAACGGGTGCAGATCGGATAGAATTATATACAGAAGCCTATGCCAAACAGTATGCTATGGATGCTAAACAAGCGGTTGCTCCTTACATAATGTCAGCCGATATTGCAGCGTCTTTAGGGCTCGGAATAAATGCAGGGCATGATTTAAGTTTAGAAAATGTTCAGTTTTTTAGTCAAAATGTTCCTCATTTGTTAGAGGTTTCTATCGGTCATGCATTGATTGCAGAAGCACTGTATCTAGGGTTGGAAAATGTGGTTAATATGTACCTTGAAAAATTAAAATAATGAAGGAGATATTGCATTCCCAAATTTTTGGTGAAGGAGAACCCTTGTTGATTTTACATGGGTTTCTAGGGATGAGTGACAACTGGAAGACTTTAGGAAATCAATTTGCTAAAAAGTATGAAGTACATCTCATAGATCAACGCAATCACGGACGATCTTTTCATGCGGATGATATGAGTTACGAATTGATGGGAGAGGATTTAGTGCGCTACTTGGATGCTCATAACTTGAAATCAGTTAATTTATTAGGGCATTCAATGGGGGGGAAGGTAGCTATGTTGTTTGCTGTAAATTATCCTGAAAAGGTACATCGACTAATTGTAGCTGATATTGGTGTGAAATATTACCCGCCTCATCACGAAGATATATTAAGGGGATTGGCTGCAGTTGATTTTACAAAACACACTTCGCGTAAAGCAGTGGAAGCTGTGTTAATGCAGTATATACCCGAGCAAGGAGTGCGTCAATTTTTGTTGAAAAATGTTTATCGACCAACGAAAGATCAATTGGCTTTTCGATTTAACCTGGCAAGTTTAACAGCGAATTATGAGGAGGTTGGTGTTGCATTGCCTACAATGACTCGTTTTGAGGGAGCAACCTTATTTTTAAGAGGAGCAAATTCAGGTTATATAGCTGATGAAGATTGGACTGAAATTTTAACTCATTTTCCAAAAGCAATATTGAAGACTGTCAAAAATGCAGGTCATTGGCTCCATGCTGAGAATCCAACGGAATTTTATAACGATGTTGTCATGTTTTTAGATAATTGAGGGTTTTGGCATAGTTATCGTGCATGAAAGGTAGCGTAAGTATTGAATTGAAACTTAAAAGTATAACTGTTGTACCTTAGTGCGTTTAAAAGAAAATCGATACAATTTATTATTTAGAACAACACAGACATGAATTTAGTTATAAAAATGTTGATAACAGCCATAGCGGTTTTGTTGTTAGCTGAAATTTTACCGGGCGTAGAGGTGCAATCGTTTATGTCTGCAGTTTGGGTGGCTATTGTATTGGCTTTTTTACGTGTATTTGCGAAGCCATTGATAATTTTATTTACATTACCGTTAACCATTTTAACCTTAGGTTTATTTTTGTTTGTAATTAATGCGTGTATTATTTTATTAGCAGATACGTTGGTAAGTGGTTTTGAGGTGAATGGTTTTTGGTGGGCTTTATTTTTTAGTTTATTCCTTTCAGGAATTCAATCTTGGGCGTTTAGTTTAGTAAGGGATAAAAAACAAAACCTGAGTTAAGTTGTTTTATTAGAGAATTTTAGTAATTTTGCGCCCTTAAAAATGGGTTAATTAGATAGATTATGAATATTACGAAAGAAAATATAGATGCTTTAAATGCGGTAGTGAAGATTGATATTACTGAAGAAGATTACCAGGACAAGGTTAGTGAAATATTGCAAGATTATCGCAAGAAAGCGAATATTCCTGGATTCAGAAAAGGGCATGTGCCGATGAGTTTAGTGAAAAAACAATATGAGAAACCAGTGATGATTGATGAGGTAAATAAGCTCTTACAAGATTCATTAAGTAAATTCTTAGTGGAGGAAAAACTAGATATTTTAGGGAACCCTATTCCTAAAGTTCAGGAAGATTTTTCTTGGGAAGCAGATGCTTTTACCTTTGAATTTGAAGTAGGGTTAGCACCTGAATTTGAAGTGAATTTACAGCCCAAAAAACCAATAACACATTATAAAATTGTGCCAGATCAAAAGATGTTGGATGATCAAATGGTGAATTTGCAAAAAAATTATGGGAAAATAATCAGCCAATCGGAAGTAGCTGAAAATTCTAATATAACCGGAACTTTTGTAAATGAATCGGAAGGCATTGAAAAGAAAACTACATTTACCTTAGATAAAATAAAAGGAAAGACCAATTCGAAAAAGTTTATTGGAGCCAAGGTAGGGGATGTTGTTAAGTTAAAAACAAAGGGGTTGTTTACGGATAATCACTTGTTGCAAAATCACCTAGGGGTATCACATGACGTTATAAATGACTTGGCTATTGATGTTGATTTTACTATTGAGGAAATTAGCTATACCGAACCAGCCGAATTAAATCAGGAGTTTTTTGATAAATTGTTTGGCCCAGGTCAAGTAAAAAGTAAAGAAGAGTTTCGGGCTAGATTAAAAGAAGATGCAGAAAAGCAATTTGAGCAGCAAGCGGATCAGCAGTTGTTAAATGCGGTTACTGAATCACTCATAGAAAATACCAAATTTGATTTGCCAGCAGCATTTCTTCAAAAATGGTTGTCAGTAGCAGGTGAAAAACAGTTGTCAGAAGCTGAAGCTATTGAAGAATACAATCGATCTGAAAAAGGACTCCGATATCAATTAATTGAAGGAAAAATTGCGAAAGAACACAATTTGCAAGTAACCTTTGACGAGCTAAAGGAATTTGCAAAAGGGTTTATCAAAAGTCAAATGGCACAATATGGCAATACCAATCCAGCTGAAGCTGAGTTAGATGAGATTGCAGGTCGGGTATTAGGAAATGAAGAAGAAGTAAAACGTTTGTCTGAACAATTGATGAGTCAAAAATTATTGAAGTTCTTTAAAGAAAATGTAAAGCTTAAAACAAAAGAATTGAGCTTTGATGAATTTGTCAAAGAGGTGTATAAATAATTTTTTGAGCTTAAGATAATTAATTTTTTAGGCTTGTTATACGCATATAAATTTTAAAAACCCGAATCTTAATTTCGGGTTTTTTTATCCCATTTTAAAAGGTGTAATGAGATACAAGACTTTAATCTTAATGAGGCTGTTATTCTCGTTTTCAAATTAAGTTAGTATATTTACAAGCTAAACTATCAAATAAAAAAACTCCATGGATTACGGAAAAGAATTTAAAAAATTTGCCATCAAAGATCAGGGAATAAACAGCCTGTATTACGATAAATTGATTAGTGCAATGCATCCGATGGCATTGACTCCAAATATAATTGAAGAGCGTCAAATGAATATTGCAATTTTTGACGTATTCTCAAGGTTAATGATGGATCGTATTATTTTTTTAGGAACAGGAATTGATGATTATGTGGCGAATGTAATTCAAGCTCAGTTATTGTTTTTAGAAAGTACGGATGCTAGTAAAGATATTTCAATTTATATCAATTCTCCTGGAGGAGGTGTTTATGCTGGGTTAGGAATTTATGATACGATGCAGTTTATAAAACCTGATGTAGCTACTATATGTACTGGAATAGCCGCGTCTATGGCCGCTGTATTAATGTGTGCAGGAACAAAAGGAAAACGTTCTGCACTACCTCATTCGCGAATTATGATTCACCAACCCTTAGGAGGAGCACAAGGACAAGCTTCAGATATCGAAATAACGGCTAGAGAGATTTTGAAATTGAAAGATGAATTATATGAAATCATTGCAAATCATTCTGGTCAAACCAAGAAGAAAGTTGATCATGATTCAGATAGAGATTATTGGATGAAAGCGAGTGAAGCGAAAGAGTACGGTATGATTGATGAAATATTATCGAGAAATAAAATAAAATAGTTAAGCATATATGCTGTTAATATAAAACAGATAAATAAATCATGGCAAAGAAGGAAGAATTAGAATGCTCATTTTGTGGAAGAAAGAAATCAGACACGAATCTGTTGATAGCAGGTTTGGATGGGCATATTTGTGATCGTTGTATTGAACAAGCACATGGTTTAGTGCTCGATGAAGTTACGGAAGCAGATAACACTGGGTTAAGTGCAGAGTTAGTTCTTAAGAAGCCAGTTGAAATTAAGGCATTTTTGGATGAATATATTATTGGACAAGATCAAGCAAAAAAAGTAATGTCTGTAGCGGTTTATAACCACTATAAGCGTTTACTTCAACCTGTTTCCAAAAAGGATGATGATATTGAAATTGAGAAGAGTAATATTTTAATGGTCGGTGAAACTGGAACAGGAAAAACGTTAATGGCGCGGACGATAGCTAAAATGCTCAACGTTCCATTTGCTATTGTCGATGCAACCGTATTGACAGAAGCAGGATATGTTGGAGAAGATGTAGAAACTATCCTTACGCGTTTACTTCAAGCAGCCGATTACAATGTTCAGAAAGCCGAACGAGGGATTGTATTCATTGATGAAATTGATAAAATTGCAAGAAAAAGTGATAATCCATCGATTACCCGGGATGTTTCTGGGGAAGGTGTTCAACAAGCTTTGTTGAAATTGTTAGAAGGAACGGTAGTAAATGTTCCGCCAAAAGGAGGACGAAAACATCCTGATCAAAAATTTGTTGAAGTCAATACACGTAATATTTTGTTTGTTGCGGGAGGTGCTTTTGATGGAGTAAATCGGATTATCAGTAAGCGTTTAAATATGCAAGCCGTTGGATATGGAGCTTCTAAAAATGAAGAAAACGTAGATCAGACCAATCTCCTTCAATATATTGTACCAAAAGATTTAAAAGACTTTGGGTTGATTCCAGAAATAATTGGACGATTGCCAGTACTGACTTATATGAATCCTCTAGATGAAGGAACGCTACGTGCGATTTTAACTGAGCCGAGAAATGCAATTATAAAGCAGTATCAAAAATTGTTTGAAATGGATGATATTGATTTTTCAATTGATGAAAAAGCATTGGATTATATCGTTTCAAAGGCGGTTGAATACAAGTTAGGTGCTCGTGGACTTCGTTCATTATGTGAAGCAATTTTAACTGATGCGATGTTTGAACTTCCCGGAACGGATGAGAAAAAATTACGAATCACCAAAAAATATGCAGAAAGTAAATTGGTGAAATCTACGTTGAGTCGACTAAAAGCAGTTTCGTAAAAAAAATAATTATTCCAAACTGCTTGTAAATGTAAGTTTGGTTCTTCATAACCTGTCAGGTACCTGTCTGGTACCTGACAGGTTATGTCAATTTGCAGCCATAGTTTTGTTGTTTGAACAAAGAAAAACACAAAATGGATGCAAAATCTACAACTCCCTTACAATGTGGACACTTCTATCATATTTATAATAGAGGTATTAATGGATGTACAATATTTGGTTCGAATTACCACTTTCGGTATTTTTTATTTTTGTATAAAAAGTATATTTCTCCAATAGCCTCAACTTATTCTTGGTGTTTGTTGCACAATCACTTTCATTTTTTAGTTTTTTTTCAGGAGGCAGATGAAATTGTATTGGACCACAAAACTCCAGCGCATTATTTAAGTCAACAGTTTTCTAATTTTTTTAACGCATACGCTAAATATTATAATAAAGTTTCACAACGTCATGGTTCCTTATTTGAAAGACCTTTCAAAAGAAAATTAGTCGATAATGAAGATTATTTGAAGAAGTTGATGATTTATATTCATACGAATCCAGTACATCATCGTCAAGCTGTTCATCCCCATGCTTATCGATGGAGTTCTTATAATGAGGTAATTAAAAAGAATTCAGCTTTCGTTGACTATATTAGCATTTTAAAATATTTTGAAGATATAGAAAACTTTATATTTGTACATCGACAAAAATCGGAGATACTTATTCTAGAGAATTGGTAGTTATTTATAACCCTGTTGACTTATGATTTCTAAAAATACCATTGACAAAGTTTTTGAAACTGCTCGTGTAGAGGAGGTGATTGGAGATTTTGTGCAATTAAAAAAGTCGGGGAGTAATTTTAAAGGCCTGAGTCCTTTTGTTGATGAGAAATCCCCTTCGTTTATGGTTTCTCCTGTAAAGCAAATTTGGAAAGATTTTAGTTCTGGGAAAGGAGGGAATGCAATTTCCTTTATTATGGAACACGAACATTATTCCTATCCAGAGGCAATTCGATATCTCGCAAAAAAATACAATATTGAAATTGAGGAAACAGAACAAACTGATCAACAAAAAGAGCAGGCTTCTGAACGTGATGCAATGTTTATTGTTTCCGAATTTGCACGCGACTACTTTCATGATATTTTATTGAATCATCCTAAGGGTAAGGCAATTGGACTCAGTTATTTTAAAGAACGTGGGTTTCGTCAAGATACTATTGAGAAATTTCAATTGGGGTATGCCTTAGATGAATGGACGGCATTTACGGATGAGGCAGTACGTAAAGGATATAGAATCGATTATTTAGAAAAAACAGGATTAACAATTGTTAAAGATCCAAAAAAGTTTGATCGATTTAAGGGACGGGTTATTTTTCCCATTCACAGTATGTCTGGTAGAGTACTCGGTTTTGGTGGTCGGATTTTAACGGCCGATAAAAAAGCAGCCAAATATGTCAATTCTCCTGAAAGTGAAATATATCATAAGAGTAAGGTTTTATACGGAATATATCATGCAAAGCAAAGCATTGCAAAATTAGATAATTGTTATTTGGTTGAAGGATATACCGACGTAATTTCTTTTCATCAAACGGGGATTGAAAATGTGGTTGCTTCTTCAGGAACGGCCTTAACATCTGATCAAATCCGTTTAATTAGTCGCTTAACACCCAATATAACGGTTCTTTTTGACGGAGATGCTGCTGGCATGAGAGCTTCTTTGCGAGGGATTGATTTGATTTTAGAACAGGGAATGAATGTAAAAGTGGTGACTTTTCCTGAAGGTGAAGACCCTGATAGTTTTGCGAAAGCGAATTCACATGAAAGTCTTCAGGCATATTTAGACACACAAGCCCAAGATTTCATCCAGTTTAAGGTGTCGATGTTGATGGAAGAAGCTCAAAATGATCCCGTAAAAAAGGCAGCCCTTATTCGAGACATTGTTTTAAGTATATCTAAAATACCTAATCACATTCAGCGGGAGATTTACCTACAAGAATGTGCTAAAATCATGGATATTTCTGAGCGGGTGTTATTCAGTGAGTTAGCGCAGTTGGCTAAAAAAGAAGATCGTGTAGCTAAGGGACGACCAGATTCAACTCGTCAGCAAATGACCGTAGTTAAAGAGAAGGTTCCTCAAATTTCTAAAGCTGATCAACTAAATACCCTAGAAAAAAAACTCATTGAAATTCTCCTTTTGTATGGAAATTGCGAAGTAGAGTTTATTGACTTTGTTGAAGTCGAGGATGAGGACGGGAATACAAAGGTGGTAAAAGAAAAGTACAAAAATTTGGTATGTAAAGAGATTTATTTACACTTGCAGGATGATGAGATTGAATTCAGCAATCCAGTTTTCAAAAAGATTTACTATGAAATTATTGATCAATTAAATCAGGATGAGACACTGAAAATAGATGTTTTAATTAATCATGAAGATATTGAGATTTCACAAATGGTAACGGATATATTAATGGACGATGAAAAATACCGTTTAAGCGATTGGGAACGCAAGGAAATATATGTACGATCTAAAGATACCCATTTAACTAAATTAGTCATGGATGCAATCTTAAACTTAAGACGTATTTTAATCGAGTTGAAAATTAAAGAATTAATGACAGAGCAACCAGAACAGCCAGAAGATTCCAAGTCGATGTTAGAGCTCGTTGTTAATTATACTGCGTTGAAAAAACGACTTTTTGAAAGGTTAAATAGAGTTATCTAGGTTCTTAAAGTTCAAAATAGCTTATCATTTAAGTATTAATAGATGGTGTCAATTGAATTTTAAGCCCTTGGCGCATTGAAATTTAAGGGAGATTCATTAATTCCTTAGGAATTTCACAAATTGGAATAGGTCTCATCTTATGTAAATTTGCACGATGACGTTGCTCATAAATTTCCATGACTTTTCGGGTTCTTCCGCCAAAATCTTTGGCAGTTTTACCTTGTCCTTGCATTAGCATTGCCCATTCAAGTTCATCATAACTAGCTCCAATTTGATCTTCATCTGTTCTTGCGTCACCGAATAATCCGTCGGTGGGTGGTGCTTGTAAAATAGATGTTGGCACCTTAAGGTGTTCGCCAATTTTGTATACATCTGACTTCAGTAGATCTGCAATTGGACTTACATCTACACCGCCATCACCGTATTTTGTAAAAAAGCCAACCCCAAAATCTTCCACTTTGTTTCCAGTTCCACAGACTAACAAATGATGTATTCCAGCAAAATAATATAATGTAGTCATTCGCAATCTCGCACGGGTATTGGCGAGTGAAAGGTCAACAGAACTTGATGTTAAGCTGGGTACTTGAGCTTTGAAGGCTTCAAAAACAGGTGTGAGCTCGATCCGTTCTGAACGTACATTTTCATAGCGTTCCTCGAGTTGTGCAATGTGTTCTTGGGCTCTATTAACTTGCTGAGAATCTTGGTGGATAGGCATTTCCAAACAAAGTAGCTTATATCCAGTTTCTGCACAAAGTGTTGATGTTACTGCGGAATCAATCCCACCAGAAATCCCAATGACGAAGCCTTGGACTCCAGCATTGGTAGCATATTCCTTTAACCATTTAACGATGTGATTTGTAACTTTTTCTGTCTGCATTGGAAAAGTATTTAGTAAATTTACGGCCGTGATTTTACGTACCAACGAAAATACTTAAAAATTCAAACTTGACTGACATGTATCGCTATATTTCTTTGATTCTTCTATTGTTTACCCTTATTAATTGTACCAACGAAGATAAATTGTTAGTTGATGTTTCGGGGATTGAGGTACATCCTACTTTTCATCGTTTTGACAAACTGTTTTATGAGGCCAAGCCAAGGGATTTACCTAAATTAAAAGAGGCCTATCCCTACCTATTTCCTGAGCAAAACCCTGATTCTGTTTGGATTAATAAAATGCAGGATGTTGATGAACAAGAATTATTTAAAGCGAGTAAACAGGTTTTTCCTACCTTTAAGGAGGAAGAAGAGGCTTTGATTGACTTGTTTAAACATGTTAAATATTATTTTCCAGCATTTGAAGCACCTGATGTAATTAGTTTAATTTCAAATGTTGATTATGAAACTAAAGTTATTTATGCAGATAGTTTAATGTTGGTTTCCTTGGATTTATACTTAGGTCCAGACAGTGAAGTATATCGGGATTTTCCAAATTATATAAAGCAAAATTTTAGAAAAGACAGGTTGGTAATTGATGCTGCAGAGGCTATTACACGTGTTCAAATTCCGTTCAGCATGGATAGAACCTTTTTGTCAAGAATGATTCAAGAAGGTAAGCAATTATATTTATATGACGCTTATATGCCCGCTGTAGATGATGCGACAAAGATTGGATATACAGAAGATCAAATTGCTTGGGCTGAAGCAAATCAAACGGAAGTTTGGAAGTATTTTATCCAAAAGGAACTATTGTATAGTACCGATTTTGAATTGTCTAGAAGATTTATTGATCCGGCTCCATTTTCCAAATTCTACCTTGAAAATGACAATGAAACTCCCGGAAGTATTGGTCGGTGGTTTGGATGGCAAATGGTTAGAGCTTTTATGAAAAATACAAATACGAGTATCCCAGAGCTTTTGAAGACGCCAAATGAAACAATCTTTAAAAAATCAAAGTATAAACCCGCGAAATAACAAGTATTATTTAGTTAATTAAATTGCGATAAATAGCACACTTAAATTATGTCAAACAAAATTTCAGAAATAAAATTTACCGTTGAATTAGATGAGAATAAAGTCCCAGAGTCCTTACATTGGGACGCTAAGGATGGTGGAATAGAAAACGAAGAAACCAAAGCGGTATTAATTTCTGTTTGGGATCCACTTAATAAGGAAACGCTTAAAATGGATTTATGGACGAAAGATATGCCATTAAATGATATGCAGCATTTTTTCCATCAAACGCTAATGTCTCTATCAGATACATTTTTACGCGCAACTAACGACGAGAAAATGACGGCAACCATGCGTGATTTTTGTGATTATTTCGCAGAAAAATTGGAGTTGTTAAAAAAATAATTGGTTAGATGACTTAACCCCTTCTTGATTGAAGGATTAAAGAATCAATCGTTGGCAGTATTAATATTTGCAATCACGCGGTTGTAGTCATCGGGATTGTTAGCAAAATCAATATCGGAAACGTCAATTATAATGGTGTTTAAGTCCTTTTCAGTTTTCATGAAATTTGTGTAACCTTCTTGTATTTTTTGTAAATATTCTGCTTGAATATTTTGTTCATAGATGCGCCCTCTTTTCTTTATATTCATTAAAAGTCGATCGGTATTTTGATATAGGTATACATACAAATCAGGTTTTGAAATATCCTTGTAAATTAAATCGAACATTTTACGGTACAATTTAAATTCATCTGGCGCTAAGGATATTTGAGCAAAAATGAGGGATTTAACAATATAATAATCAGAGACGATAAAACTTTTAAATAAGTCAAATTGAGCAAGATCATCTGATAGTTGTTGATAACGATCAGCTAAAAAACTCATTTCAAGGGGAAAAGCATAACGATCCATGTCTTCGTAATATTTAGGAAGAAACGGATTGTCTGCGAAACGTTCTAGTACGAGTTTTGCGTTAAATTCATCACCCATCATATTGGCCAGTGTAGATTTACCTGCACCGATATTACCTTCAATTGCGATAAAATTATATTTTTCAACCAAAGATTTAGGCCGGTTTAGATAGAGCGTTGTTTTTTCAATAGTAGAGGTGTCATTGCAGGCTTTGAGACAGTTCAAGGTACTCGTCTTAGCAATAGGATGTTTCAGTGTGGGGGCTATTTCAGCTAAGGGTGCTAAAACAAATTTACGTTCAAGCATTCGAGGATGAGGCACCATCAAATCTCGATAAAAGATAATTTCATCTTCAAAGAGTAAGACATCAATATCAATACTTCTTCCTTCATATCCTTCCTTGGCAGAACGTTTCCGTCCAAGTTCAGCTTCTATTTGAAGGATGGTTTCAAGTAATTTCTCAGGGTTGAGGTTGGTATGAACTTCGCAACAAATATTTAAAAAATCAGCTCCTTCAAAGCCCCAAGCGGCCGTTTGGTATACGGACGATACGCGACTTATTCTACCGATTTTTAGCGCAATTTTATTCAGTGCTAATTGCAAAAATTGCAAGGAGTTACCTTGATTACTACCCAGAGATAAATATGTGATGCGTTGCATTTTCATGAGGAGTTGCAAAGAAACAATTAAATCATAATTTTCAAATCACAAATAAATTTAAAATTACAATGCAGTATATTTAATTTCTTCGTTCCATACGAACGAAGCTATAATTGTATTGATGTTTATCATCTGCACTGAAATTTTCACGTGATGTTTCTTTCCAGATGGTATTGTCTATTTTCGGAAAATGTGCATCAGCGTCAAGGGATGCATTTACAAGAGTTAAGTCTAAAACATCAGCCATTTTAATGGCTTGTGCATAGATTTGTGCTCCTCCAAGAATGTATGGATTTTGATCAGTGGATAATTTTAAAGCCTCTTCGAGTGAATGTGCAATTAAACATCCATCCGCATGAAAGCCTGTATTTCTAGTGACTACGATGTTTGTACGTTGCGGTAATGGTTTGCCTAAAGACTCAAAGGTTTTTCTTCCCATAATAACATCGTGACCAGCAGTCACCTTTTTAAACCGTTTGAGGTCGTTTGGTAAGTGCCATATAAGCTCATTGTCTTTACCTAATTCACCATTCTTTCCAATGGCAGCAATTAACGTGATGTGCTTTTTAGAGTGAGGGGGAGGAGGGGGAGATGTTCTCTGTTTTTTTTCGATACTATTCTTTGGAGAGTAGGGTGATGATGGTATTGGTGAATTGGATGTTAGCACCCCTTTTTTAAGTAATTTTTTTTCGAGTTCCTTAACTTTCACATCGTGTTTAGCCATGAGTTTTGCCGTCTCATTCTGTACCCATTCTTTACCAAAAAATCGATGTGTAATAAAAACATTGACAAAATGAAAAATCCAAACAAATAACCAAATAGCCACGGCATATTTAAACCATTCACCATATTGTTCGCCAACGTTGAATACTGTATTTAAAACAATTAGAAATACAGAGCCGATTAAAAATATAACAAAGTGATAGTAAACTTGTTTTTTCGCTACCGCCCGTTTTCTCGCTTTTTCAAAAAGTGTAACTTGTTCTTTACTATCCATGTGTACATGCTAAATTTGGTTAATTGAAGATGTTAAAGGCAAAAGTAGATACATCATAATCTAAATATGATGAAATCAACCAGTGATTAAACTGCTAAATACGTACAAAGCACATTTGGTGCTGTTTTTTGAAAAAGAGTATAAAAGCAGGGCATGAGTTGTTTACATGTTTTTAATCCATTCTTTAATATATCCAGCAAAGTCTTCAGGTTCTAATGCGTCATGTTTTTCAAGAATGCTAAAATTATCTTCTTCTAAGGTGTCAAGTATCGTTTGAATGGCAGTTAGTTTCGTAAGGTCATCGATTTGGTGAATTCTATTCACTAAATCTATTTTTAAGTTTTCTTTTTCCATTTTTTTAGAGCTTTATTAATTTGTTACTAAAATAATATCTAAAAAGATACTATCAAAGTTAATTTTGCTAAATATTACCTTTTTTTTAGATGGCAACGGCCCCTTTGATATGTGGATGAGGATTATATCCTTCGAGTTTAAAGTCTTCAAAAGTAAAGTCTTCAATATTCGTAATTGCAGGGTTGAGTTTCATCTTTGGTAAAGGTCTAAGGTCCCTATTTAATTGTAGATTGAGCTGGTCTATATGATTGTTATAAATGTGTGCATCGCCAAACGTATGTATAAATTCACCTGGTTTATAACCACAGACTTGGGCCATCATTAAAGTAAACAATGCGTAAGAGGCAATGTTGAAAGGCACTCCTAAAAAGATGTCAGCACTGCGTTGATACAATTGACAAGAGAGCTTGTTATTGGCTACATAAAATTGGAAGAATGCATGACAAGGAGGTAAGGCTGCTTTGCCATTTGCAACGTTTTCTGCGAAGGATTTAGTGGTGTCTGGTAATACGGATGGATTCCACGCAGAGACGAGCATTCTTCGACTATCAGGGTTGGTTTTTAAGGTGTGAATAACTTCGTTGAGTTGATCTATTTCATCAGAATTCCAATTGCGCCATTGATGTCCATAAATTGGACCTAAATCGCCGTTTTCATCAGCCCATTCGTTCCAAATTCGGACTCCATTTTCTTGAAGATATTGAATGTTGGTATCTCCTTTTATAAACCATAAGAGCTCGTAAATAATCGACTTTAAATGTAATTTTTTAGTCGTAACCATAGGAAACCCTTCGGAAAGATCAAATCGCATTTGGTGTCCAAAAACGCTTTTGGTTCCGGTGCCCGTCCGATCTCCCTTTTCATGGCCTTCTGTTAATACACGTTGTACTAGGTCTAAATATTGTTTCATCGTCCTGTTCTTAAGTAGAAGCTAAAATAGGAAGAACAGAAAAATAAATGGAGGCTTTTTTGTGCGAAGTTTACAAAAGTTTTGAACGAATTTAATTTTCAAATCACCCTATCGATATCTTTAGCCAATAATCATTCCTGCCATAGTAGCAGAGATAAGAGAAGCGATTGACCCTCCAATTACAGCTTTCATTCCGAATTCCGAAAGTGTTTTACGTTGTCCGGGGGCTAAAGATCCAATACCTCCAATTTGAATACCTATGGAGGCAAAATTAGCAAAACCGCAGAGCATATACGTAGCCATAATAATTGATTTTTGATATGTTAAATGGGTCGTATTGGCTACATTTTTAAGTTCAGCTAATTGAATATATCCGATAAATTCACTGGCCGCTAATTTAACTCCAAGGAGTTGTCCCATTAACATCATATCCTCTTTAGCAACACCAATAAGCCACATGAGTGGTGCAAAGATGGTTCCTAAAATAGCTTCTAGGGAGAAGGAATTGTACGGACTATTGTTTGCGATCCAATCATTGAGAGCGGTGATATCCCCAATCCACCCTAATACTCCATTAATCATCGCGATAAAGGCAACAAAACCAAAAGCATGGCACCAACATTAACTGCTAGTTTCAACCCTTCAGTAGTTCCATTTGCGATTGAATCCAATATGTTGGCTCCAATTTTATCTGCAGAAACATGAACATCGGTATTGATTTTTTCAGTTTGTGGATATAAAATTTTAGAAATAACAATTGCCCCAGGTGCTGCCATTACTGAGGCTGCTAATAAATGTTTTGCGTACATAAGTCTGAGCGCTTCGTCGTCTCCGCCTAAAAATCCGATATACGCTGCGAGAACTGCTCCAGCGACTGTTGCCATTCCCCCAATCATAACTAGGAGAATTTCTGATTTGTTCATTTTTTCTAAATAGGCCTTAATTAGCAAAGGTGCTTCTGTTTGTCCCAAAAAGATATTACCAGCTAACGATAGGCTTTCAGCTCCAGAGATGCCTAAAAGGGATGTAAGTAATATTGCCATGAGCTTTACAATCTTTTGGATAATACCCAAATAGAAGAGTAACGAAGTTAAGGCTGAAAAGAAGATGATGGTGGGTAATACTTGAAAGGCAAAAATAAATCCAAAAGTATCCATATTGTCGACCAATCCTTCAAAGAGAAATTTACTTCCGGCACGCGTATAGTTAAGCATACTATCGAATATTTTGCTTACAAAATCGAAGCTGTGTTTAACAAAGCTAATTTTTAAAACCCCGATAGCAATAATTAGTTGTAAAGCTAAACCGATAGCAACCGTTTTCCATTGAATAGCCTTTTTATTATTACTGAAAAAAATAGGCAATAATAAGTAGTGAAAGCATTCCCAATACGCCTCGCCAAATGGAGGTGAAAGAAATGCCTTTACTAGGTTTGGAAATGGCTTCAATAAGAGTTGATTTAGAAGGAGAAAATGCGTAGCATGTTCGTTTGTTAGCAAAGACTAGCGTTGAATCTGTTAGTTGCTCAATTTTAAAATTGATTAGGGTGTCTTTTGGTTGGGTATAATAAAAGACGAGTAATTTATTTTGATGAAGATAAGCTCCTTTGGCTTGGTTTACTAAGCCTTCAATTTGAAATGTAAAATCTCCGTTATGGAGAAGTACGTAGTCGGTTGGCGAAGTGTTTTTGATTTGAGGTTGACCACTGATTGAATCTAACGTCCATTTTTTTTTGTATTTCTTGAGATACACTTGAGAAAGTGATGCAACATAGAAATAGTGAAAACAGAAGTTTTTTTTTCACGGAGTTGAGGCTGAGCTACTTTTCTCTTTTGGAAATCTCATCTCTTAGTTTTGCAGCTAATTCATAATCTTCATTAGCCACTGCTTCTTCGAGTTTTTGGTAAAGCTCCTTTAAGCTTAAATCATCTGAGATGGCATCTTCTACAAAGTCTAGTGACATTTCTTCTACGTCGAGTTTAGTTTGTGTTAATTTCGGATCTTCTTTAATTTTAAGAAAAATACCAGCCTTGTCTAAAATGTTTTCATAGGTGAAAATGGGTGCGTTAAATCGTGTTGCTAGCGCAATAGCATCTGATGTTCTCGCATCGATAATTTCTTCAATTTTGTCACGTTCGCAGATTAAACTTGAGTAAAATACACCATCTACGAGTTTATGAATAATCACTTGCTTTACCTTGATATTAAAGCGATCAGAAAAACTTTTAAACAAATCGTGTGTTAAAGGTCTAGGCGGTTTGATTTCTTTTTCGAGGGCAATAGCAATAGACTGCGCTTCAAATGCACCAATTATGATAGGTAAGGTTCGCTCACCATCAACTTCACTCAACACCAGTGCGTATGCTCCGCTCTGGGTTTGACTGTATGAAATACCTTTGATATTTAATCGGACTAAACTCATATACTTCAATGAAAAACTGCCTCATTTAAAGGACGGAATTGCCCATTTAACGAGACAGCCTTTCGCGGCACAATTTAATAAAATTATGCGTTTTGCGCTTTAAATTCTTTTAACTTTTCTATTAGCTTCGGAACAACTTCAAAAGCATCACCTACAATACCATAGTCAGCTGCCTTGAAAAATGGGGCTTCAGGGTCCGTATTGATTACCACTTTCACCTTTGATGAGTTAATCCCTGCGAGGTGTTGAATCGCTCCCGAAATTCCAATTGCAATGTATAAATTTGCTGCAACTGGTTTTCCGGTTTGTCCTACGTGCTCATCATGAGGTCTCCAACCTAAATCGGCAACAGGCTTAGAGCAGGCTGTCGCTGCGCCAAGTACTTCTGCTAATTCTTCTATCATCCCCCAGTTTTCTGGTCCTTTTAATCCACGTCCACCTGATACTACAATATCTGCATCGGCAATCGTCACTTTTCCAACTGTTTTGTCAATGGATGTTGATTTTATACCAGATGGGGTGAGGTTTGGGCTAAATTCTTCAATAGTTCCAGTTCCACTGGATTCTACTAACCCGTACGAATTTTTTGCAAGACCGATGACTTTATGCTCTGTATGGATTTCAGTATGATTAAAAGCTTTATTTGAAAAGGCTTTTCGTTTTACAACAAATGGTGAGGTACTGCTAGGTAATGCGACTACATTGGACGCATATCCGGCATCCAATTTAACCGCTACTAAAGGAGCGAGGTATAAACCATTTGCACTGGCGTCGATGATTATAATTTTTGAACCTTCCGCGGCAGCAGCTTGAACAACCACTTGGGTGTATTCTTGCACATTGAAGGTGGTTAGATTTTCATTATTTACCGTGAGTATCTTATCCGCACCGTAGTTTGCTAAGGTGGATGGATCATTGGCATTGATTGTAAGTACGGTCAAGGTAGTGCCAAGAGATTCGGCAACTTTCTTACCATATGAGGTAGCTTCAAACGCTATTTTTTTGAATTTTCCTTCAGAAGATTCTGCTAAGACTAAAACTGACATAGTATTTTCTATTTATGATTTCAAGGGCATAGAGGGTCGTCTCGTGCCTTGTATGATTATTTTATTAAATTACTTTTGCTTCATTGTGAAGTAATTCTACTAATTCACCAACATTATTTGCGTCAATTAATTTAATAGCCCCCTTATCTGCGGGTTTTTCAAATTTAGTAGCATTTGTGGCGAGCGTAGTATCAATAGGTTCAACCACACGTAGAGGCTTTTTACGAGCCATCATAATACCACGCATGTTCGGAATTCGTAAATCTTTTTCTTCAACCATTCCTTTTTGTCCGGCAATTACAGCGGGTAAACTACTGCTTAACATTTCTTTGCCTCCATCAATTTCACGGGCTGCGGTAATATTCGTTCCGTCTATCGAAAGATCAATACATGCATTGATAAAGTTAAAATCTGTTAGTCCAGCCAGCATTCCAGGAACCATTCCACCGTTATAATCTATAGATTCTTTACCGGTGAGTACTAAGTCATAGCCACCTTCTTTGACTATAGCAGCTAGCTGTTTGGCAACCGCTAAGCCATCGGAGGGGACTGTGTTCACTCTAATCGCATCATCGGCACCTATTGCCAATGCCTTGCGAAGAGTAGGTTCGCTACTAGCTTCACCGACATTCACTACGGTTACGGTTGCTCCTTGTTGTTCTTTAAACCACATTGCTCTTGTCAAAACATATTCGTCATATGGATTGATTACAAATTGTACCCCATTGGTGTCAAATTTTGAATCACCATCGGTGAAATTTATTTTAGAAGTGGTGTCAGGTACGTGACTGATACAAACTAATATTTTCATTGATCTAATTTTTTATGTTTATTTTGATGGCTTTCGCCACCGATGCGAAGTTAGCATTTTTTTTTCTATTTACTATGCGTGCATAGTAAAAATATAAAGGGAAGTTTTAGCCTTATATAGCGTAGCTGACGTGTTTTAGGTGTTTTATTCTGTTGTGAAAACAATTCCATTTTTTTGAGTTTTTGGTCAGTAGTTGCAACGATTTTGAGGTTAAGGAGAAATTTATATGCGTCCTAATGGTTAAAAATCACTATCATATGCAGTTTATTTTTGATGAAAAAGCCCTCCTAATTTAAGGTAATATAGATCTTGTTTTTTTTACGCTTTTTTCTCCTTTAAACTTGTCTTATTTTTTTACTTTTGTTGCACTTATGTTTAAACTATGAAGACTATACAATTTAGAGAGGCTATTTGTGAAGCCATGAGCGAAGAAATGCGACGCGATGAATCTATCTACTTAATGGGTGAGGAGGTCGCAGAATACAATGGGGCTTATAAAGCCTCAAAAGGGATGTTGGCAGAATTTGGTGCGAAACGAGTTATAGATACTCCCATTGCGGAACTCGGTTTTGCTGGAATTGCTATTGGTTCTGCTATGAATGGAAATCGCCCAATTGTAGAATATATGACCTTTAACTTCTCTTTGGTGGGGATTGATCAAATAATCAATAATGCAGCCAAGATTAGACAGATGTCAGGTGGTCAATTTAATTGTCCTATTGTTTTTCGTGGTCCTACGGCTTCTGCTGGACAATTAGGAGCTACCCACTCGCAAGCTTTTGAAAATTGGTTTGCTAATACACCCGGATTGAAAGTGATTGTACCTTCTACTCCATACGATGCTAAGGGACTTTTAAAAGCTGCGATTCGAGATGATGATCCGGTTATCTTTATGGAGTCTGAGCAAATGTATGGCGATAAAGGAGAAGTTCCAGAAGGAGAATATGTGTTGCCAATTGGTGTTGCTGATGTTAAACGTGAAGGTACCGATGTTACCATCGTTTCTTTTGGGAAAATTATTAAAGAGGCGTATAAAGCTGCTGATATATTGGAAAAAGAAGGGATTTCTGTTGAAATTGTTGATTTACGTACCGTTAGACCAATGGATCATGCAACTATTTTAACTTCGGTTAAAAAGACAAATAGATTGGTTATTTTAGAAGAAGCATGGCCCTTTGGCTCAGTGGCTTCAGAAATAACTTATCAAGTGCAAGAACAAGCGTTTGATTATTTAGATGCCCCAATACAACGCATTACTACAGCAGATACTCCTGCACCCTATTCACCCGTTTTGTTAAAAGAATGGTTGCCAAACGAAAATGATGTTGTAGCAGCGGTAAAAAAAGTAATGTACATTAAATAATGGCATTAAAATTGTATTTACTAAAACCTTTTACCTTTGGTAAGAGGTTTTTTAGTACTATGCAGCTATAAATCAATCCATAAATTCATACATAGCGTGAAGCAATTCTTATTATTTTGTTTGTTTTTTTCTAGTCTGACTTGGTCCCAAGTTAAAGTAAGTGGGATCATTTATGACGAAAATGACGAAGTCATTCCCTTTGCGAATATTATTTTTAAAGGCTCAACCATTGGTACCATTTCAGATGAAAATGGAAAATTTTACCTAGAATCAGATAAAACTTACACCACCTTACTCGTTTCTTTTTTAGGTTATGAAACTAAAAGTGTTGCCCTATCAGCTCGAAATTTTGATTTGAAAATTGTCCTTAAAGAAAGTGATTCAAGTTTGGATGAAGTTGTTGTTTATTCGGGCAAAATAAAAAAGAAAGGAAATCCAGCAATAGCCATTCTTAAAAAAATATGGGAGAAAAAGCGTCAAAATGGGATTTACTTATACGATAAATACGCGTATGATAAATACGAAAAAATTGAATTTGATCTCAATAATATCGATGAAAAATTTAAAAGCAAAAAGTTGTGGAAAGGCATGGAGTTTATCTTTGATAAAGTCGATACTTCCGCGATAACAGGGAAACCCTATCTGCCAATTTTCATCAACGAAGCTATATATAAAACCCATGGACAAAACGAGCCCACGCGAAAAGTAAATGAAGAATTGTTAGCGAATAAAAATTCAGGTTTTGATTCAAATCAACAGCTCATAGAATTTGTGAAACAACTCTATGTTGAATATGATATCTATGATAATTATTTAAAATTCTTCGACAAGAGTTTTACAAGTCCAGTGTCTAGAACAGGACCTTCCGTATATAATTATGTCCTTACAGATAGTGCTTATATCGATAATAAGTGGTGTTATAATATTTTGTTTTATCCAAGACGTAAAAATGAACTAACTTTTAAAGGAGATTTTTGGGTAAATGACACCACGTTTGCGATAAAACAAGTGGAAATGACTGCGACCCGAAGTGCCAATATCAATTGGGTCAAAGAGATATATATAGAACAAGAATTTGATGTACTTAGTGATTCTGTGTTTTTATTAAAACGCGATCATATGATGTCTGATTTTGCTTTAAACAATAAAGATAAATCTAAAGGGGTGTATGGAAGGCGTACCACCCTCTATAATAATTATGAGTTCAACAAACCACAACCTGAAGATATATACGATAAAAAAGCTGAAACCTATGTAGAGGAAATCTATAACAAACCGGATGAGTACTGGAAAGAAAACCGGATGGAACGACTCAATGAAGATGAGGTTGGAATCTATAACATGTTAGATACGCTGCAGAATAATCGTAAGTTTAAACAACTTTACAATATTGGAGCTACGTTGGCTACTGGGTATTGGGAGATTTTTGATGGATTTGATTATGGACCGTTATTTTCAAGTTTTGGATCTAATGATGTAGAAGGTTTTCGACTGCGTGTAGGAGGGAGGACCTATTTTAATCAAAATGATAAATGGCGAATTCAAGCGTATACCGCGTATGGATTTAAAGATCAGAAATTTAAATTTGGATTGGCAGGTAAGTGGATGATTGAGCCCAAAAATAGGTTGATTATTTCGGCCGGTACTCGTAAAGATATTGAACAAACTGGAGTAAGCTTAACTACGGTAAACGATGTGTTAAATCGCAGTTTTGCCTCTTCTTCCATTGCTTCACGTGGTGATAATTTTCAGTTAACAGATCTAACTTTGACGAATATAGCGGTGGATATTGAGCCTGTAAAGAATTTAAATTTTAGGTTAGGAGCCACTTTTAAAGATATGAAATCGGCGGCACCTGATCAGTTTAATGTTAGCTATTATAATGACGAAGGGATTCTTAAATCAACGCTGAAACAAACGGAAGTTGATTTGGGAATTACGTTTAGTCCGGGGCGAAAAATGGCTGGGTTTGGTGTGGAACGCGCAGTGACAAATGATGGCAGATTTCCCATTATCTATGCGAGTTATACAAAAGGATTAAAAGGGTTTACGGACGCTGAATTCGACTATGATAAATTACAATTCTACTATCGTCACCGAATTTTAATGGGAGGTTTTGGGAAACTAAAATATTTTATTGAAGCTGGTAAAACCTTTGGAAATGTCCCCGTAACGTTGTTAGATGTTGTGCCCGGAAATCAATCGTATTTTACGGCACCACGTACATTTGATTTACTTAATTATTACGATTTTGTTACCGATCAATACACGGCTGTTCATTTGGAACACAATTTTAACGGACGCATATTTTCTAGAATTCCGTTTTTACGTAAGTTAAAACTACGAGAAATTGTTGGAGTTAAAGGTGTAATTGGATCTTTAAGTGATGAAAATATAAACATGAATGAATTCCCTCTTGCGGGGAAAGCACCGAACAAGCCATATTATGAATATAATTTGGCGGTAGATAATATATTTAAGTTTATTCGTATTGATTTTATCTTTAGAGGAAATTATTTAGATATGCCTGGAGCAACGAAGTTTGCGGTTAAAGGTGGGTTTGGGTTTTTCTTTTAGGGGTTATTGTAGTGGGAGTTTAACTGCAGGGGCTTTCACACGAATTTTCACGAATGTTTATATTGTGGGGAGGATGTGGGTGTCTTATTGCACAAATTAGAAGCTTCGCTTTTTGCTTGTTAATAAAACTAACACCTATTTATAGAACTACGTCTTTGCGAACGTAACGCAGTGGAGTGATGACTAAATTAGAGTTTTCTACCCGAACCATTGATGCCTCAATATGCGGAATCTTAGAATGGAATAAGGCATGGAATTATGTCTATAATAAGATGGTTAAATCGTGGGAGGTGGGCATCCTAAGGAGTCTTGTAAAAATGCAACCGCAAGACCCGATTTTTGGGCTTGAGGTGTTTGAGTATGTAAACGTTAGTGAGCATATGAGTTCTTAAGCCATCGGGTCGAGGATTAGCATTTTAAAGAAAACTTAGGCAGCCCTAGACTTTTTTGTTTCTTTTTTGGGCAATGCAAAAAAGAAAAATTAAAAATAACTAATCGCTCTTTTTATAACTAAAATGTGATAATTTATTGGATTTCAGCATGATTTACAGCGTTAAAAAATTATCTAAAACCTAAAACTCACAGTCATTAGCACATACCTTTCAAACAAAGCCTGATTACTGGTCGTAATAGAATAATCGGTGGTGTTTACGTTAAAATTTTGCTGCTGATTCAATAAATTCATGCCTTCCAATTTATAGGTCATGCTCTTCTTTTTATTCTCGTAGGTTATGATGGTATTAAGTGTCAGCCTATCGTTGCTGGGATCGTCTATGTTGGGTAGGGTATAGTCTAGTTCTCCTTTGATTCTAAACCTAAAACTAGGCACATAAAAAAGGCTCAATCGATTGTTGAGGTTTTCGTTTATAAAACCGGGGGAATTTTGCGTGTAATATTCGGTTTTACCATAATTGAATGAATTTTCATACATAAACTTTCCAATCAAGTTTGATGATAAATTTAGACTTCCTGAGGTAGTATTGCTTTTGTTGTTTCTGAGGGCTGCAGTATTGACTAAATTATAATAATGACTATTACGTAACGAGCCACTAAGGGTTATACGGGTTCTGATGAAATTTACAAATTTATGTAGGCTGACGTTGACCGATCTATTTTCTGCCCCTTTATCTTGTAAAAAAGAAGATAAGTAGGTCACATCTTGATTGATTACATACGAATTTAAATAAGCATTGTTATTCTTAGCATACGAGAAACCAGCTGAGGCTCCTATGTCTCTAAACAAATCATTAAAATAATAATTCGCGCCCATTGCATTGCTACTCAGCTTATCAAAATTCAAGGTATTTTGTTGGAGTACTCTATTCGTCATTAAAATATAATTCTGATATAAATTTTGCTCATTTGGAGCGGTTTCGTTGTGTGAAATTCGAGCAGATAGCCGATGTTTTTTACTGAACTTATAATCTAGGTTTAATCGGGCATCAGTTAAAAATTGATTTCCTTTTTTTTCGGTTTGGTTTAAATTATCAGTGTAGCTATAGTTGTATAGTTCTCCTGAGATCACTGGTCGAATTTCTAATTTTTCTAACGGAATAAAATAATCTATTTTCACATTGGGTCGTAGTACGTTATACGAAATGCTGTTTTGGGCACTAAGTAGGGCCTGATCTTGAATGAGGGATGAGTTGACCGTGTTTTTAAAATAATGTAGGCCACCATGGATATTCCACTTGTGATCTAATTTATTTTTTTTGTAATAACTGCCTTTGAGATCAAGGGATTGTTTTTGTGAATATACTTCTTGACGGTTTTCTATGGCGTTAAACTGATTCGTTGCATAATCGATGCCCGGGCGTAAAAGAAGCGACTCTGGTTTTTCACTAAAGGCAATAGCCGATTCAATAAAATAGGCGCTGTTATTTTGTAAACGATGCGTGTACTTGGTGGCATTTGCAATAAAATAACCTTTGTATAAGCTTGTTTCTTCTTGGGGAGACCCATTTAATATTCCGAGTTGTTGTTGTGTATTTGAGATTTTTGAGAAATTAAATTGGGTAAAAATTGAACTTTTGTTGGTGAGGTATTTATTGTACATGGTTTTAGCGTTAAAGTATCGCGGCTTAACGCTTGATTTATTGAACTGTTCAATAATGATAGGATTATTGGGGTCTGTATTGATAATGGTGGTTGATTGATTCTCTTGTATGGCCTTATCGGACAGATAATCGATATTAAGTCGTATCGTGGTGGTTTCATTGAGTTTGGGTAATAGGTTTAAACTTCCAAAAACTTCGTTGTTTTTAACAAAACTTTGCGCTCTAGAAAGGCTTCCATCTGCGTCAATGTAACTGTCTGCTTGGTATTGTTGGGTGCTGACACCCGCATCTCTGGCCTGTAGAATCTGGGTTTGCGGATTAAAATAGTCGGATGAACGTCTATTCCCCATATTATTATAGGTCAATAAGCTAAAGCCTTTGAGTTTTTTGGTAATGGCAATGGCTGTGGTATTGAGGTAGTACCGATCTTTATGACCATAGCCTATGTCTGCTTTGCCCGATAAGGATAGACCAGGTTTAAATTGAAGGTTAATGGCTACATTCTCTGTTTCCGATAGACCTTGAAGCAAGGGATTGTCTTCGTGATTTTCAATAGCTTCAACCCCTGAGATATGTTCTGCATTAATATTATCGGTTCCTATTCTATAATTATTAACAAAGAGGTCGTCTCCGTCAAGGAGTACTCGAGTTATTTTTTTGCCCTTGAATTTATACGATCCATCGGGTTCTATGGTAAAGCCAGGCAATTTTTTTAAGATGTCTATGACTACGCGTTCTGTACCATCGGTAAGTTTATCTAAATTAAACACCGTGGTGTCGTTTTTTACTACCACTGAGTTTTCAACTTTGACTTCTACCTCTTCTAACAATTCGGTTCTATCTTCTAAGGTAAAGTTGAGGCTAAACTTTTGATTGGCTTGGGTAACCTCAAGATATTGTTGTGCTTTTTGATAGGCTAGGGCCGAAATCTCCACGAGTAGCGATTTAGCCTCGGTTTGTTTAAGCAATTTAAATTGTCCGTATTGATCCGTACTTGCAAATGCTAGCAGTTTTTGGGTAGAATCATTTTGTTTGAGGAGCACATCAACGTAGGGTATGACGTTTTGGGCCGTATCTTTTACTGTGCCTACGATGGTTACTTCGCTTTGGGAATTGCAATAACTCGTACTCAACAGTGTAAATAGAAAAATAGAAAGTCTAATTGTTGAATTTGTCATATACCTTATATGGAATAACTTTAATATGTTCACTTTATACCGAATACAAAAGATCTATTTTGGATTTCTCCAACAAAAAAGGTTCCGGAAAATTATTTTTTTTGATTTTCAGAGTTTTGATCATATTTAATATCCGCATCAGTGAATAATTCTATCCTCCCGCCACCATACGTAATATTGTAACCGTTTTTGATATTTAATACCTTCAATCTTTCGATACTTCTTTTTTGAGACGCTTTGTATTCTTCACAATGTTTATCCCAACTAATGCTGTTTTTAAATTTAAAAGGATTTGCAATGGTTCCTAAATCCACGCCAATTCTTATAGACGTTGCACTAATATTAAATTTTTCATCTTCCGTATAGACTTTCAACAATACTCCTGGTAAATTATGAAATTTCCATGGTGCGCTCTTAAAGGGAAGTTCAGTAGTAAAGTAAGCAATATAAACTCTTCCTCTCCAAGTGGTTTTAGCTTCACGACAGTTATAACCAAGAAATTCTTTGGAATTTCCAGTCATGTCCCATTTCATTGTGTTCAATTTTTCGTGGACAATATGCTTGAGATATACTTCATCATATATACAGGTCTGATCAGTTAAATTTTTGTACAAAAATTTTTTTCAGTTATATTTTCAACAATACCAGGCGATGTTTGCAAATTAAAATTACGAACAATGGTTTGTAAATTAGAATTAGTACCTGTAAGTGATTCTATTTTATATTCACCAACATATTGATAATAATAAAAATCATATTCAATAAACAATTGTTGGTTTTGATTTTTTATTTCTTTCGATTGAATTAACATGAAAAATGCTAATAAAAAAATGTGTTTAAAATAGGCCATAGATTTAACTTAGTGTTAATTGTGTTAGACATGAGTAATTAGTTAACTTAGTCATAACTATTTCGATTTGTATATTGTTTAAAAAATTGAGTTGCACTTTTCAACCTTATTTATTTGAATTTCACTACCAATCAATACTATGATTATCGCTAAACCCTTGACTAAACCAATTAAACTAAATACAATTTATTTCAAGTTTTATATAGTAAATGTTTAAACTATTCTGTTGAATATTACGGTATAAATTATGTACTAAATGTTATACTTAAGTTAGGTTGTTACTTTTTTTGTACAAATACATTTAAGTTCCATTTCCCACCACCTAAAATTGAGCTGTCATTAAAACTATTATCAATTAATGAGGTCAATTAAGCTGGTGGAAAATTAAAACTTATTTATTGCGTATTATTTAATCAATGTTCTTCCCCTGGCCTTGAATGACAAGTCATGTCAATACAATTTTGAGCACCTTCAATATATTTATATGACCCTTCTCCATTTTCTCCACATATCGATGCTATCATACTGGAATCATTTAGACTCGTGAAAGGCATGATTCCTAACAATTGCCCATTACAACCGAACTCATTATAAACTCTTACCATGCTGCTAGGATTAACTATAAATAGTCTTGAAAGGATTTTTTCCTTTTCAACCAATTTATTAATTTCTTCGGTATAATTGACTAATTCAACCCTCAACTCCATAACAAAGGTTTCCAATTCACTATTAATCTACGTTTCTGGAATAGTGATATCCTCAACTAATATGGTAAATGAAGGTAAAACGGTAAAGCAAAGCACTGTCAGAAGCAACATCAAATATTTGTTATTTTTCATTTTGATAAAATTTAATTGTTAAAATTAGATTTGATTAAATGGATACTCCAATATCAAACATTTACTCAAATCCCTTAAATTATCCTATGAGGTGCTTTACCTTTGCAAAACTTCCTCCATTTTTTAGTTGTCTATGATTTCATTGGCAATTACGGTTTAGGTTAAACATTTTCTGAAAACTTTGTACGACCATCGGTTAAAATGGAGGATTTTATTTTATTCTTCTTTTTAGTAAAATGTACTTTGATTTTGCGACTTCAATGTAGTAATTACAATGATGTTGATATAAACTCCTATTTATTCTTTAAAAATATGTTTTTTTTTCTTTTGCAATATTTTGTCAAAAAAGGGGAAAAATCCCCCTTGAGTTTTGATGTGAAACCTGTGGTTTTGAAATGATTTCCACGTGTAGTAAATACTTGTTTTTTTTTCATTTCTACCCAATTCAACTTTTGAGTTATCGAATATTGTTTAACTTTCTTCATATTGGCATCATAGTATTGATTAGATAGTATATCCGCCACAGTGATTAATCAATCCTATAGGTTGTTATAAATCCAGTTTGAACAGTGCCTCTGGCGTTTGCAGTATTAATAACGCAGACAAATTTGTTTGTTCTAAGTTGTACGTTTGAATATATTTTTCTGCTGTAGTACTTTTTTTATCTTTTATTGGATTTTGTATCGTTTTATGATCTTTTCCTATTTTAAGGGATTTAGCCGTAATTTTTAAATTGCCATTGTTCGTGTAAATTTTTAAGTCCATCCAGGTATGCCATGAAGTTCCATGGTGGCGCTTTAAAGGGTTATTCAGTTGAAAAAAATGTAATATAATCCCTGCCTCACGATGTGCATTTAGTATGTGAGAATTCTTTAGTATTTCCGGTCTATTCCACGTCAAGGTGTTTAGAGGTTCTTTGACACTTACATCTACAAATTCTTCCCAGAAGTTATTTTCTTGTTGATCTAAATCATTATAAATAAAACGTATTTCAGTTATTTTTTCGATTACCCCGAAAGGGTTTTACATCCTTAAATTACGTACAATGGTTTGGTGACTCTCATTTTTATCGGCGAGTAAGTTTATTTTATAGTCATCAAAATTTCGCTCAGAATAATAGTTATAGGTAATATTTAGTTGCTTGTTTTGATCATTGATTTTAACCGATTGAAATAAAGTAAGATGGCTTAAAATGAAGCACATTTTTTTGAAGATAACAATACGTGTTGATTTAATTGTTTAGCTAAATATACAAAATTTTGTTTATAAGTAGATACCCGTCTTAATCCTTAACCAACTCCGACATTTGCTTTACCGTCTTCCAATTCCTCGCCGTCCCAGATACCTTCAAATATTTTTCAATAATTGCAAGTGTTAATTTAGAGTTGCTCGCTCGATCTGTATACCGAATATAGATTTGCTGCCCTATACAGCTAAATACATCTTGGTCAAAACTGAGTGCAGAAAATATGCTGAGGTCTTGTGGTTTAGGGGACTGATGTAAAAACACCACATAGATTTATTAAGATAGTTCTCTACATCATAAGGTACTTTCTGTACAATATGTCTCCATTCTTCTGCAGTTCGGATGACTACGGGGACTTCAAAAAAAAATCTAGTGTGGATTATTTTTTTAATATGTGCCTCTAAGCTGGTAGGTGAAACCTCGCTTTGTAAGGTTATATTCCCACTTTGAATATACGTTTGAACATTGGTTAGGCCTGAGCTTTCAAGGGCTTGCCTCAGTTCAGCCATTTTTATTTTCTTATGGCCTCCAACGTTGATGCCGCGTAATAGTGCTATATAATTCATTGGCTTATGTTTGACCTGTCAGGTACCCGACAGGTACCTGACAGGTGTGAAAAAGTTAAAATGACATAACCTGGCGCTTATTAATATAGTATTCAACAAGATATTGTTTATACATCACTCTAGATTGGCGCAAGTAGTTAGTTACTTTTTGGTAAAAATTAATTTATTTTTTTGTTGTTTAATTACTTCAGAATTGATCAATAATTGATAAAATTCACCTTTATTATAGCGATCGGTTTGATCTTTATAGTGGGGACTAAACTGATTTCCAGATTGTCCTGTGGGAATCACTCCCATACTTTCTTCTATATTCGAAAAATCAACCACTCGGCGATTCGAAGGACCGGCAGTGACCTTATAATATCCTGTACTATCCATTTTGTAATTCATATTATTAATGACTTGTGGACCTCCATTGATTTCAAAAGGACCTACATTAAAATAGGGCCTCAACAGTGCTTTTTGACCTATCGGATGTTGATGCTCTAGGGTATGAACACGTTTCCATTGCCAGGTTTGCATATTTGCTCCCAATTGTTTTTTTAAAAATGTGATCGCGTTTTTAAAACTTGCGGTTACAATGTCTGCTTTGCTTTCCTTGTAATCTTTCGTGGTTATATTGTCCCACCAGACGGAACTGTCTCGCGCCATTTGAACGGCGAGTACCTTTTGTTGCAATGAGGTATTGATAAATACATCAAATGTTGACCCCATTTCATCATGGTAGGTTTGTGTTAAAAATTCATAAATCAATCGAGCATAAAGGGTAGGTGCAACGGCTTCTTTTGTATATGACCCATCCCAATCTTGTAAAAGCATTAGCGCTTTCTTTTCCTCAGAAGTTAACGCGTCGGTGGGCAGCGCTGCAGTAAAATTATCGATGATTTGAGGTACTACAGGGTTTGTAACGTCGTTTATCATTTTCATAACGTCTTCCTTGGTAAAATCGTTTTTAGCGTCTAAAAGCATGGCTATGCGCTTCGCACGATCTTCGGCTCTATAATATCCAGGATAAAATTTTCCGTTAATACTGTCGGGTTGATTATTGGCCGAATACACATAGTGTTTTGCTGGATTTATGGCCTGAGGATTCTCTTCAAACGGCAAATACCGTTGTTTTTCGTGTTTTCCCGATGCTCCATCTAAAAAGACTTTCGTGCTAACGCTATCGGCAAGTTCATACAATTGTCCAACAGCAAACCAGGCGATATTATTTTTGGCATCTCCATACATTACATTTAGCCCGGGAGCATGGATGGTTGAGACATTTTTTTTAAATTCATTGATATTTTTAGCGTGCCCCATTCCGTAGGAAGCTTGCATTAATTGATTCGATTTTTTAGTGTATATCCAGTCCATCGCTATGGGACGCTCGTCTATGATTTGTCGTATAACCCCATTCAATAGTGGACCGTGTCGACTTACTTTTATGGTATAGCTTACCGTATCTTTATCTTTTACTGCAATATGTTTTTCACGTAGCGCATATCGCTCATATCCGTCGGGTGTTTTGTATTGCATAGAATCTTTGGGATGATTTTCTTCCACATAAAAATCGATATCATCGTTTGCAAACATGGTCAAACCAAATGCTTTTTCGCGATTGTGTCCTAATAAAGGAAATGGGGTTAAAGCAAGGTGGTAACCGTACATTTCGTACGAAGGAGTATGAATATGGGCAGCATACCATACGGCAGGTTGAGAAAAACCAATATGTGGATCATTGGCAAATAGAACCTTACCGTTTTTTGTTTTTTCTGGACCTATTACCCAACTGTTACTTCCAATAAACGGACTGATGGGCAATGTTTCAAAGATTTGATGAGCAGTTTCTGCCATAGCACTAGAAATTACGGCTCCTTTTTCAGTTCGGAGTAAAGCTGATTTTTCAGAAAGAGGAATATTCAGCTCATCTACATAGGCTGAACCTAATTTTTTAGATACTTCTGTCACGACAGGATCTACTTTGTATGCACTGGCAAAACTAAAAGCCATATATCCATACACATTGTACACGTCTTTTAAGGAATATGGTGATTTGTCAATCCCCAAAAGATAGAACTCAATAGGCGTAGGCCCTTCTTGGATAAATTGATTTATTCCATCGAGATACGCCATGGTTAGTTGGTAAGCTTCCGTATTGGGATCTAAGTTGGCAATGGTTTCTTCTGCAGCTTCTTCAATACCAAGGCTCGAAAAGAGTTTGTCGGTTTCAAGAGTGACATCTCCGAAGAGTTCAGACAATCGTCCAGCTGCCAACCGTCGCATAAGTTCCATTTGCCATAAACGATCTTGGGCATGGACATACCCTAATGCACGTTGGGCGTCAAGTTCATTTTGGGCGTAAATATGAGGTACGCCAATACTATCGTAATACACAGTCACTTTTTCGTTGAGGTTGTTTAGACTGATTTCCCCGTTGTATTGTGGTTTTAAACTATGAAATGTGAAAAACCCGATAATGAGTATCGCGATTATAACGAAGCTTATGACTTTAAGAATTTTTTTCATGGAATTAATTGATTTTGATATTTGGTCTTTGCTGGCTTCAAGATAAAATATTTTTAGTTAGCGATGAAAAATTTATTGAACTTGAGCCTATGAAAAAGTTAGCTGAATGTAATATTCATTAGATGAAATCACGGTCGACTTACCCATGCATGATGGACGTATTCGCAATCAATGTAGGATTAAACATTTGGAAAGCAGATTTGCTTTGCTTCACGTTGTTTTAAAGTGAGGGCGAAGAAAACGTATCCTATTCACAGAATCACCGTTTTTGGCAAGATGACGTTAATGATAACCTATTCGTTAGCGAACCAAAGGCTTATCACATGGGTTTTGAATAGGCTGAAAATTGGTCTTGGACAAAAAAAAGCCTCCACGATGGGAGGCTTTTTTGTAGTTTATTTGTTTAAAATTCTTCTTCACCTTGGCGAATTGGAACCGTTTGTGGGGTAAAATCTTGTCCGCCCCATAAATCACCATTCTCATCGGTTTTACTGTAATCGTATGGCCATCTATAAACGGTTGGAATTTCTCCAGGCCAGTTTCCATGGATGTGTTCCACGGGAGTTGTCCATTCCAATGAATTAGATTTCCAAGGATTTTGAGGTGCTTTTCTACCTTTATAAATACTAAAGAAGAAATTCGATAAAAAGATGATTTGTGCTAATCCACCAATTATTGCAAAGATGGTCATTACTTCATTTATTTGTAATAAATCATCAAAGATTGGGAATGCTGTATTGTTGTAATAACGTCTTGGTAAGCCTGCTAATCCAACAAAGTGCATTGGGAAAAATACGCCATAGGCTGCAATAAGGGTAATCCAGAAATGTAAAAATCCTAAATCTTTATTCATCATTTTACCATACATTTTAGGGAACCAATGATATACGCCTGCAAACATTCCGAAGATGGCAGAAATACCCATAACTAAGTGGAAGTGAGCTACCACAAAATACGTATCGTGTACATTGATATCCAATGCGCTATCTCCAAGGACAATTCCTGTAAGTCCTCCAGTAACAAAGGTAGAAACAAACCCAATTGAAAATAGGGTTGCTGGAGTCATTTGTATATTACCTCGCCAAATGGTAGTAACCCAGTTAAAGGCTTTTACGGCTGATGGAATCGCAATCAACAACGTTGTAAAAGTAAACACAGAACCTAAGAAAGGATTCATTCCAGTAACAAACATATGGTGTCCCCAAACGATGGTTGATAAAAACGCGATAGCTATAATGGACATTATCATCGCCCGATATCCAAAGATTGGTTTTCGCGAGTTTGTTGCTAAAATTTCAGAAACAATTCCCATTGCTGGAAGAATAACGATATATACTTCTGGATGGCCTAAAAACCAGAATAAATGTTCAAATAAGATTGGTGATCCCCCTTTATAATGTAATACTTCTCCTGCGACGTAGATGTCAGATAAATAAAATGACGTTCCCAAACTTCGGTCGAATATTAATAATAGGGCTGCTGATAATAATACTGGGAATGAAACTACACCAATGATGGCCGTAATAAAGAATGCCCAAATTGTTAATGGCATACGGGTCATCTTCATTCCTTTAGTTCGTAAATTTAATACGGTAACAATATAGTTTAATGACCCCAATAATGAAGATGCAATAAAGATGGCCATTGAAGTTAACCATAAAGTCATCCCCAATCCTGAACCGGGAATTAATTCAGGTAATGCACTCAATGGTGGATAGATTGTCCATCCTGCAGCCGCTGGACCTGTTTCTACGAACAATGAAATAACCATAATTATACTGGAAAGAAAAAACATCCAATATGAAACCATGTTCAGAAAACCAGAAGCCATATCTCGAGCCCCAATTTGTAGCGGAATTAACAGGTTACTAAACGTACCACTTAAACCAGCGGTTAATACGAAGAATACCATAATGGTTCCGTGTATTGTGACTAAGGACAAATACATATCCGGAGTCATTACGCCTCCCTCACCAGATCTCCCTAGAAAGGCTTCTATGATACCAAAGGACTTTTCGGGGTATCCAATTTGTAAACGAAACAACATAGACATAAACACCCCTATAATTCCCATAATAACACCCGTTACAAGGTATTGTTTGGAAATCATTTTATGATCTTGACTAAAGATATACTTTGTAACAAAAGTTTCTTTATGATGATGATCTGACATATCGTAAACTATTTTATTTTAGGTTTTTTATTAATTAGATTCAGCAAAAGTTTTTTGAGAGGCTAACCATTTGTTAAATTCGGCTTCTTCTTCAACGACTATTTTCAATTGCATGTTATAGTGTCCGCTACCACATATTTTATTACATAATAAGAGGTAATCAAATTCAACAGGTTCTTCTCCTTTTGCTTTACGGATTTTATTTATTCCCTCATATTTTTTTATAATATCTTTATTTTTACGCATTTCAGCTGTCGTAACAGAGGGGGTGAAAGCCATTTGAGTTACCATACCAGGCACACAATTCATTTGTGCTCTAAAGTGTGGCATATAGGCTGAATGTAATGACTCTTGTGCTCTAAGTTTAAAAATAACTTTCCTTCCCTTTGGCAAATGTAATTCTTTAACAAAAGAAGTAGGGTCTGGGGTTAATGGAATATCATCGGCGGAGTTTTTATCAGACATATCAACTCCCATGGTATTAGATCCTTCAATAAATCGAACGTTTCCGTATCCTAAAGTTCCATCTTCACCGGCATATCGAGCTTCCCATGCAAATTGTTTGGCATATAATTCGACTACTAATGGGTTTTCTGCATCAGAAGAATCCATCACTTGATTCCAAGTCCAAAGACCATATCCAATAAGAATAAACAATACACTTGCAGGAATAACCGTCCACCAAATCTCTAATTTATGGCTGTCTGCAAAGAAATATGCTTTTTTATTTACGTTTCCTCGATATTTAAAGCTGAACCAGAAGATTAAGATTTGCATAACAAATTGAACGATTAAGATCATGGTCATAGTGATCTTGAACAAAATGTCAATATGGTACCCTTCTTCAGAGGCTGAAAGTTGAGGTAATAATACGTGTCGTGTTCCAAACAAACTCCAAATCATCAAACCAAATATAAAGGCCATCATTGCTAACAATAACCAACCGTTAATATTATTTTCTTTATCTGTTGCGGTTTGATTTTCAATTTTTGTCAGCCCTAGTAATTTAACAAATTGCCAACAAGCAACCAATAGTGCAACAAAAATGATAATATAAAATAATGCTTTCATCTCTTCTAGTTGATAATTTTAATAATGGAAAATTTCACTTTCTTTCATAAATGGATTTTTTTCAGCATGTAGCGGGGCTTTTGTCAATGCACTAAAAACAGCGTAAATAAATAAGCCTAAAAAGAATAGTAAAGCGCCTATTTCAGGAATTCCAAAGTGCCAGTTGCTACCAACTGTACCGGGAGATACTAATACAAATATATCAATATAGTGTCCTGCAAGGATTACTAGTCCAGCCATTACAATAAACCAAGGTACTTTTTTATAATCACTGTTCATAAGGATGAGGATTGGAAAAACAAAATTCATTATTAGCATTCCAATAAATAAACCTTGATACTCACCGAGTAAACGCGGAACTAAATAGGCTGTTTCCTCTGGAATATTTGCATACCATTGAAGCATAAATTGTGCAAACCAAAGGTACGTCCAAAAGATACTAAAGGCAAACATATACTTTCCTAAATCGTGGATATGACTATCAGTAACTTTGGGCAAAAAGCCTTTTGCTCTAAGGTAAATAGTAACAAATGCGATAACTGTGATTGCAGAAACAAACATACTAGCAAAAACGTAGAAAGGATATAATTGACTAAACCAGTGGTGATCTATAGACATTAACCAATCAAAAGCTAGGAATAATTCAAATACCAAGAATACAATTAGAAAAACTACGGATAAGGTGAAGTTCTTTTTATATGGTTTTAGGTCTGTGGCTTTATCTTCAGCTCTTGAAGTTTTAATAATAAAATGTCTAAATCCAATCCATAATAACACATATATCACTGATCTAGTTAAAAAGAAAGGAATGTTTAACCACCAATCTTTGGTTTCCATTGCATAATCATAATTCTCAGCTGTGGGGTCTATACTTGTGTACATCCATGCAAATAGATGATTACCGTGCATTGATGAAATAATTAATAGAATTAATACGATAATTGATCCAGGAACGATATAACCAGTAACTCCTTCCATAACTCTAAATAAGACGGGAGACCACCCTGCTGTAGATGCGCGTTGAATAGCATAAAAAACGAGGGCACATAAACTTACGAGTAAAAAGAAAATCGCTGGAATATACAATGCTGTCCAAGGTCTATTTTGAGCTTGCATCAACAAGTGTTCGTCGTGTTTGGCATGATCATTATTTGCACCATGCTCATTAGCTGAACCGTGCTCATTGGCTACAGAATGAACTTCCGTATTTGTTGAATGTTCTTCAGAGCTTACTGCGTGATTCGTTGCAGTAGCATGCGTATCTGCATACTTAGCTTTGTACTCGTCAACAGTTTGGGGGGTAGTGAAAAATCCTATAGCAATGCCGATAGCACCTAGTATTATCAATGCAAATGCAAACGTCTTTAATCTACTTGAAAATGTGTACATATCTTTTTTAATCTACTAAATCAGTATTATTTTTTCAGTTTGTTTCTCAATTCTTCCACATAGTGAACAACTTGCCAGCGTTCTCGATGCGTTAGCTGAGAGGCATGAGAACCCATTAAGTTTCTACCATGCATAATAACATGATAGATACTTCCTTCAGTTATATCTCTTGTTTCATAACTAGGAATTCCTAGAAATTTCTCTCTTTTTACAAGCTCTCCTTGACCGTCACCTGTAGCTCCATGACATGAAATACAATAAATGTCATACATTTTTTTTCCATTATCCATATCAGCTTTTGAAATACGATAAACGGAGTCTCCAGGTTGTTTAGTCCACAATGGAGAACGCAAAGAGTCTTTTGCGGCTAAATAACCTGCTTCTGTATTAGGATATTCATAAGGAACTTGCCCTCTAGCTATCGTTCCTTTAACAGGATGTTGAGCTGTCATACTATCTTTAAAACGTGCATTTCCACTATACGTATCGTATGGTACTGAAAGATACATGTCTGTATCACTCATGTACTGAACTTGTCTTTGAGTATGGTCAGTACAGGAAGCTAATAAGATTACCGCTGTGAATACACAAACTATGTTAGCAATACTCTTCATATTTTTAGTGACTTTTTTCAATTATATTAATTTCTATTGCCCCAGTTTTTTCTAGCAATGCACGTAAAGCTGTTGAATCTCCTTCCACAGGAATTTCCATTAAAAATTTATCGTCAGTAGTTCGGGGATCTGGATTTTCTGCTTTTTTGAACGGCCATATTTTACTGCGCATATAAAAGGTAATTACCATTAAGTGAGCTGCAAAAAACACAGTCATTTCAAATAATATTGGAACAAATGCAGGCATGTTTTCAGCAAAACTAAAACTTGGTTTACCGCCAATATTTTGGGGCCAATCTTGTATCATAATTAAATTTAAGAACCATGCAGCAAATGCCAAACCAGTCAATCCATATAGAAAAGCGGTAACGCCCATTCTCGTACGTTCTAAGCCCATTGCAGTGTCCAATCCGTGTACCGGAAATGGCGTAAATACTTCTTCAATGTGATGATCAGCTGCTTTAACTTCTTTAACGGCGTTTAACAATACGTCGTCATCATCATATAATGCGTGTATAACTTTTGAACTCATTATGAAATCATTTTTTTAGCTTGACCGGCCCAATCGTCTCTTTCTGCCCTTCCAGGGAAAGATTCGGTGATTGAATCTAACAAGTCATATTCAATTTTTGTCATTTTACTCACCTGTTTAAAGGTGTACAATCCGATTTTATTTAAGGTTTTTTCTAAAACGGGTCCAACACCGCTAATCTTTTTTAAATCATCGGGTTTCTCTGTGTTTGGATCAAATTTTCCCAAACGATCAAGTAAAGTATTTGTTTTTTCACTTTTATCATCGGCTATTGATGTTTTACTTGACGCATCTGCTACCTTTGGTGTTGGATTGGGTTGGTTAAGATCTCTAGCTGCTTTATAATTGTTTCCAGACGATTTTAGAATAGTTTTCACTTCCGCTTGTGCAATTACGGGGAAAGTTCTTGCATACAATAAGAAAAGTACAAAGAAGAAACCGATGGTTCCGACAAAAATTCCTATATCAACAAAGGTAGGTGAAAACTGAGTCCAAGACGATGGTAAATGACCTCTACTTAGGTTGATAACAATAATGTCAAAACGCTCAAACCACATTCCAATATTAATGAATATAGAGATGATAAAGGTCCAAATATAGTTTCGTCTAATTTTCTTAAACCAGAAGAGTTGTGGGATAATGGAGTTACAGATAATTAATGACCAAAAAGCCCACCAATAAGGTCCTGTTGCTGCTCCAACAGATAAATAAACAAAGTCTTCATAACTACTTCCAGTATACCAACCTACAAAGAATTCAGAAAGGTATGCAACGGTCACAATACCACCTGTAACCAAAATTACCTTATTCATATTTTCGATATGTACACGGGTAATATAATCTTCAAGATTAGAAACCTTGCGCATTATTAATAATAATGATTGTACCATCGCAAATCCTGAGAATACTGCACCCGCCACAAAATAAGGAGGGTACACTGTACTATGCCATCCAGGAATAACCGAAGTGGCGAAATCAAATGACACAATGGTGTGTACAGAGAGTACTAACGGTGTTGCTAAACCAGCAAGGACCAAAGATACCTCTTCGAATCGTTGCCAATCTTTAGCTCGTCCACTCCATCCAAAACTTACCAAACTGTAAATTTTCTTTTGAAATGGTTTGGTAGCTCTATCACGAATCATTGCAAAATCAGGCAATAGACCAGTCCACCAGAATACTAATGATACTGAAAGATAGGTTGAAATTGCAAATACATCCCATAATAAAGGTGAGTTAAAGTTTACCCACAAGTTTCCGTATTGATTTGGAATAGGTAATGTGTAAAAACCATCCCAAATACGTCCCATGTGAATTAAAGGGAACATTCCGGCTTGAACTACGGCAAAGATTGTCATAGCCTCAGCGGAACGGTTAATTCCCATTCTCCATTTTTGACGGAATAGTAAGAGTACCGCAGAAATCAAGGTTCCGGCGTGTCCAATACCTACCCACCAAACAAAGTTTGTAATATCCCAAGCCCAGTTAATTCTGTTGTTTAATCCCCATACGCCAATACCCGTTCCAATGGTATAAGCTATACTACCAAATCCCCATAACATGGCGACAATGGCAATAGAAAAAACTATCCACCAGCTTTTATTTGCTTTTCCTTCAATAGGAGCGGCTACATCTACTGTGATATCGTGGTAGCTTTTGTCTCCTGTAATGATGGCTTCCCTAATAGGTGCTTCGTAATGACCCATAATGTATATGCTCTGCTTAAATTAGTATTATGCTTCGTTATTGTTTCCTGTATTTCTAATATCCACTTGGTAGAAAACATTGGGTTGGGTACCAACAAAATCTAATAAGTGGAATGTTCGTTCGTCAGCTTTGACTTTCGCGACGTTACTTTCTTTATCGTTGATGTCTCCAAAGGTTAATGCTCCTGTACTACATGCATTTACACATGCCGTTGAGAATTCACCGTCTTCCACTGGTCTTCCTTCTTTTTTAGCTTTAAGGATAGTGGCTTGTGTCATTTGGATACACATAGAACATTTTTCCATTACTCCTCTTGAACGCACCACGACATCTGGATTTAAAACCATTCGACCTAAGTCATTGTTCATGTGGTAATCAAATTCGTTATTGTCGAAGTATTTAAACCAGTTGAATCGACGAACTTTGTACGGACAGTTATTTGCGCAATATCTAGTTCCTATACAACGGTTGTAGGCCATTTGGTTTTGACCTTGACGACCGTGTGATGTGGCTGCTACTGGACAAACGGTTTCACAAGGTGCGTGATTACAATGTTGACACATAACCGGTTGGAATGAAACTTGTGGCGCATCTGAAGGATGGGTTTGTGCATTAAAGTATTTACCCGTTCCAAATATGCCTTCTTCTTTCCCTCTTTCAACTGTCATGTCTGAAGAATAGTAGCGATCAATTCGCAACCAGTGCATATCTCTACTTACTCTAATTTCGTTTTTACCTACAACTGGAACATTGTTTTCTGCATGACATGATATTACACATGCTGCACAACCTGTACACTTGGCTAAATCAATTCCTAAATTGAATTTAGTACCTACGGTGTCATCAAATTTTTCCCATAAATCAGCTTTACTTATATCTACCGCTTGATGATCCATAGATACATGTGCAGATGGATTCCATTTCTCTTTTGGGAGATTGGTATAATCTGCTAATGTTGTTTCTCGTATAATTTCGTCACGCCCCATTAAGGTGTGTTGTAATTGAACACAGGCAAATTTATGTACCCCTTCAACTTTTTCAATACCTACCGGTTGGTGATCGCTAAAATTTTGATATAAAGGATAGGCATTAACACCCACTTGCATTTCCTTCTGCATGGCAGAAGAAGTTCTTCCATAACCAAGGGCTAAACCAACAGAACCAGGTGCTTGTCCAGGTTGGATATATACGGGTACATTTTTAATGGTTACTCCGTTCACAGTAACATTTACCATATCCCCATTAAGTGCTCCGTTAGAAACGGTCCAGTTTTTAAGACCAGCTTTCTCGGCGTCTATACGTGAAATGAGTAGGTAATTATCCCATGAAGTACGTGTAATAGGGTCTGGCAACTCTTGTAACCAAGGGTTGTTGGCCATTTGACCGTCTCCCATCCCTGTTTTTGTATAAAGTACTAGATCTAAATCCGATCCTTTTGCATTTGCTAATGCCGTGCTAGCTTCGTTAAAATTAACGATTTGACTTGCTTCAGCAGCAAGGTTAACGCTAGTTTTTTCAGGCGTACCAATTGGCGTATTTGCAACAGCGGTAATAACGCCATCATGTAAGGCCTGATTCCAAGAACGCCCTGCAAGGATGGTTGTTTTCCAGTAAGATTTTAAATAGTCGTAATAGGTTTGTGAACTACCGATGAATTTCAATAAACTATCTTGAAATTGACGTGTATTAAATAGGGGTTGAATGGTAGGTTGTGTAAGACTAAACGTTACATAATTGGTAGTTACGTCGCCCCATGATTCTAAGTAATGTGGTACCGCGGCAACATATTGACATTGCTCTGCAGTTTCATCCATACTTTGTGCAAAAGCAACACTCAAAGAAACGTTTTTTAAACCTTCAATAAAGTCGGACGCATTTGGTAATGAATAGACAGGATTGGTCATATACGATAATAAAGCACCAATTTTACCTGCTTTCATATCCGTTATCAACTGCATAACTTGGGCATCAGACCCAGCTCTAATAAATCTTGGTCTTTGCGTGTCTACAGCATTACTTTTTAATATATCATTAATGGCTAATGCAATAATTTGTGCATTTTTATCTTGAATACCTGTTATTACAACAGCGTTTTTACCAGCTGCTTTAAGGTCTTTTACTAAGGGAGCTAATGATGGGTCAATAGAACCATTTCCAGTTAAGGCATTATATATACCAGCCAAGATGTGTTTTTGTTCAACAGGACGAACCATGTATCTTTTATCAGCGTTAGCACCTGATAAGGTCATGTTTGATTCAATTTGAACGTGTCTTGACATTTTTCCATGATTAGGTACGCGATTTTTAGCGTAACCCACTTCATGACCACCTCCTTGCCAATCTCCTAAGAAATCTGCAGCAATAGAGACAATTAAATCGGCCTTACTAAAATCATAAGTAGCCAATGCACGTTGTCCATATACGGTTTCAAAGGCATCTAACGCAGCTGATTCGGAAATGGCGTCGTAATTAACATGAACAACATTACCGTAGGCTTCACTGAAATCATTGATGAGCTGTTGAGTAGAAGGACTGGCCGTTGACCCAGTTAAAATAGCAATCTTTTTACCACTTTCTTTTACTGCATTTAAACCTGAAATTACTTCCTTATCAAGCGTATTCCAATCTATATCATTGCCTTTAAACTTCGGTCCTTGCAATCGACCATTATCGTATAAAGATAAAACGGAGGCTTGTACACGAGCATTGGTAGTACCTTGGGTGCCCGCCATTTTATTAGGCTCAATTTTAATCGGTCTACCTTCGCGTACCTTTACTAAAACGCTCGCAATATCAATACCGTTAGCCATCGTTGTTGCGTAGTAATCCGCTACTCCAGGAATTACATCTTCTGGTTTAACGACATAAGGAATTGAATTGATTACAGGACCTTGACAGGCTGCAAGTGAAGCAGCAGCTGTAGAAAATCCTACATATTTAAGGAAGTCTCTACGCGTGGTAGAAGATTGTTCCAACGTCTCCTCATCACCAAGAAACTTATCCGTTGGAATATCCGCCACAAATTCGTTTTGTCTTAGCTTTTCAACAATAGGGCTATTTTCGTTTAGCTCTTCAACACTTTTCCAGTATTTCTTGTTAGTTGCCATTGTTTATATAAAATTATTGGTTTGGCTGATATAATCAACCCTTTAATTTTTATTCTTTTTTCGAACTAATAGTGGCATTTACCACATTCTTGTCCTCCTAATTGTGCTACCGTTACTTTTTCAACACCGTATTTTTTAGCCAATTCTTCATGAATTTTCTCGTAATACGGATTGTTTGCTATATCGACTTCTGTTTCTTTATGACATTCAATACACCATCCCATGGTTAATGGAGCAAACTGCTTCATAACTTCATAAGTCTCAACGGGTCCGTGACATGTTTGACAGGCAATATTTCCTGCAGTTACGTGCTGAGAGTGATTAAAATAGGCAAAATCTGGTAAATTGTGGATACGTACCCATTTAATAGGTTTTTCTTCGTAACCTTCTATATATTGTAATTCTTCAGGATCCCATCCTACGGCATCGTATAAACGTTGAATTTCACCGTCGTAAAATGCTTTGTCATATTCAGCTGTGGCCGTAGTCTCTGCAACTTCAGCAATGTTTTTGTGACAATTCATACAAACATTAGCAGAAGGAATTCCTGATGTTTTACTGTGTTTAGCAGAAGAATGACAATATTGACAATCTATTTTATTGTCACCAGCGTGAATTTTATGTGAAAAATGAATCGGTTGAATTGGTTGGTAATTTTGATCAACGCCAACACTCATCAAACCGTAATACATATAATATGCACCAATTAATAGTAAAGCGATCGTTGTAACGATTTTTAAAAATTCATTTTTACTTTTGAAGTAAACCCATAAAGCGAGTAGTAATAGAACGGCAATTACTACATATGACATCCATGCTGTTGAAGGTTTCTCGGTAACTACTTCTTCAGTACCACCTCCAGGAGCGGTAACCTTTAACATGTCTGAATGTGAGGTGTATAAGAGTATTGCGTCGATATCCTCATCAGAAAGTTGTGGAAACGGTGTCATTGGTGATCCGTTATACTCATTAAAAATGGCTATTGCATCTGCGTCACCACTCTCTCTTAACGCAACATTGTCTTTGATCCAAGCGTGTAACCACTCTTTTGTTCGACGTTCTGAAATGTCTCTTAAACCGGGACCTACTAACTTCCCGTCTATTTTGTGACACGAAGCACAATTTGCATTAAAGATTTTTTTACCTTTTACAACTGTTAAAGAGTCTACCTCTTGGGCAGTTAATTGAGTTGCAGAAAGAAGAATAATAGTAAGACTTGAAAGTAATAATCTCAGGATTTTACTGTGTGGATGCACAATTTTCATAGGTTAATTATATTATCGGTCTTTTGGTACGATTTTTTCTCTAATTTAGGCGTGGACTAAACATATTCCTCCTAAAATAGATTCGACAAAAATACTATTTAAATCCTCAAAGCAAAATCTAAAAATAATGTTAAACCTAATTTATAATGGTTCTAAATAATAAAAAATTAATGCAGGCTTAAAACAATGTTTTAAATTTGTCCCAACAAGAATATATAATGAAAAGAGACTTAATTAGATACATCTTATTACCCCTGTGTTTTATGTGCTTCATAAATGTAAATATGCAGGCTCAAAGTGAGGGGGGGTTAACTGTTCATAGCAGTGAAAAAATAAAAAAAGTTATTGCCAAAAAATTGGCTTATAATAAATCCATTGAACAGGTAAGCGGATTTAGAATTCAGCTTTTTTACGGAAGTGAAGAGGGGGCTAGAAAAACCGGTGAAGAGTTTCTTTCGTTGTTCCCTGAAGGTAAAACGAAACTGCAGTTTGACAGTCCAGACTGGAAATTAATGGTGGGGAACTACAAAACCAAACTTGAAGCCGATAGGGCTTTAGTAGAAATTAAAGAAGCCTTTGTAACTGCTATAATTGTCCCTGCTATGGTCGATATTGAACGAGAATAACGGAATTTTACTTTGTAAATGAATCTTTCCTAAGATTTAATTACTTCTGCTTGTGAAATTTGAACATTTTCTAAGAACACATTTTACCTTCAATTAAATTTAGCTTATTTTAGCCTATATGAATGATGCAATAAATCCGGGTAACGATCATTTAAGTCCCGAAGAGATTGATTTTGAAAAGCAATTAAGACCACTGAGTTTTGAGGATTTTACGGGACAAGATCAGATTTTAGAAAACCTAAGAGTTTTTGTCGAAGCCGCTAATTTGCGGGATGAAGCATTAGATCATACCTTATTGCATGGACCTCCTGGACTTGGAAAAACAACCTTGGCGTATATTTTAGCCAATGAGTTAAATGCCAATATAAAGGTGACTTCGGGTCCTGTACTTGATAAACCGGGGGATTTGGCTGGATTATTAACGAATTTGAGTGAGCGTGATGTGTTGTTTATAGATGAAATTCATCGCTTAAGCCCTATTGTTGAAGAGTACTTATACTCGGCTATGGAGGATTATAAAATCGATATCATGATTGAGTCAGGTCCTAATGCCCGTACGGTACAGCTTAATTTAGAACCTTTTACCTTAGTAGGAGCTACCACTAGATCTGGACTTCTAACGGCTCCAATGCGTGCGCGATTTGGGATTAACAGTCGTCTGGAATACTATAAAACGGATTTGTTGACAACCATTGTCCAACGGAGTGCGCAAATTTTAAAAGTTTCCATTGGAATGGAAGCGGCTATAGAAATTGCTGGACGAAGTCGAGGTACGCCTAGAATTGCCAATGCATTACTCAGACGGGTTCGTGATTTTGCTCAAATAAAAGGCAATGGAAATATTGATATCGAAATTGCGAAATATGCATTAGAAGCCCTCAATGTCGATACGCATGGTTTGGATGAAATGGACAATAAAATTCTTCATACCATTATCGATAAGTTTAAAGGAGGGCCAGTGGGGATAACAACCTTAGCTACTGCAGTGAGTGAAAGCGCAGAAACTATTGAAGAAGTATATGAGCCATTTTTAATTCAACAAGGATTTATTATGAGAACTCCCCGTGGGAGAGAAGTAACAGACCTAGCCTATAAACATCTCGGAAAAATAAAAGGGAGTGTTCAGGGCGGGCTATTTTGAAATTGCCCTGAGGGAATTCTTTGAAGTTTGGGATTGCTAATAATCAGTGAATTACTTTGGTGTTAAATTGTAACCATATTTATTTTTTCACCTTAAATTTATTCTGATGTTTAGAAAAATCACTTTGTTTTTAGCTGCCTTATTCCTTGTTGAAGGAGTTTATACCCAAACCCGTTATCATCCAAGAGATATCCAAAAAGCCTATCAAAATGAAACCCGTTCATTCGATGGAACTCCTGGAAAAGCTTATTGGCAAAACTCAGCCACTTATACAATTAAACTCGTAATTAGCCCTCCTAATCGACGGGTTAAAGGGGAAGAAATCATTGTGTATAAAAATAAGAGTCCGCAGACGCTTAAATCTCTCAATTTTAAATTAATTTTAAATCATCATAAACCAGAGGCAGCACGGTTGAACCCCGTGTCTAAAGAATACTTAACTACGGGAATTCAGGTAGATAAGTTTCTAGAAAATGGGAAAGAACGTCTTTGGAATTATAATGACGACACTACCAATAAAAGTATACCCCTAACCGAGGCTCTTTTACCAAATCAAGAAGTAACTTTGACGATTCATTGGTCTTTTGATCTTTCGGTTCAAAGTGGTAGGGAAGGGGCGATTGATGAAACAACATTTTTCTTGGCCTATTTTTATCCGAGAATTTCGGTCTATGATGATTATCAAGGCTGGGATACAACAACCTTTTATGGTGCTCAAGAATTTTATAACGATTTTAATGACTATAACGTGGAAGTTACCGTACCCAAAAATTACATCGTATGGGCTACCGGTAATTTGCTCAATCCAACAGAGGTGTTACAGCCATTCTATGCTGAAAACCTTGCCGAAAGCATGCAAAGCGATGATGTAATTCAAATTGCCAGGCTTGAAGATTTGGCTAAAAAACAAATTACAAAACAAACAGATGCCAATACGTGGAAATGGAATGCCACAAAAGTACCTGATTTCGCACTAGGTCTTAGTGATCATTATATTTGGGATGCTGGAAGTGTCGTTGTAGATTCTAAAACGAATCGTAGAGTGAGTGTGCAAGCTGCTTATGATGAGGCATCCAAGGATTTTGAACAGATGGTTAATTTTGGAAAGGATGCATTGAAATGGTTTTCAACAGAGGTGCCAGGAATACCGTATCCGTATTCAAAATCTACCATTATTCGTGGGTTTGCAGATATGGAATACCCAATGATGGTCAATGATAATTCTCAGTAAAATCCTGATTTTTCAAGATTGGTAGTTTCGCATGAAATTGCACATACTTATTTTCCGTTTTATATGGGAACTAATGAAGCTCGTTTTGGCTTTATGGATGAGGGATGGGCAACGGCCTTAGAATACCTTATGGGAATTCATGATTTCGGATCAGAACAAGCGGCTCAATCTTTTAAGTTATTTAGGGTAAATAGCTGGGTGACAAGTAAAAATATGGAGGTAAATATTCCGGTTATTACCCCGTCCAATACATTAAACGGATCGATTCTACGAATTAATCAATACAGTAAACCAGCGCTTGCCTATTTAGCACTACGAGACCTATTAGGGGCAGATGAATTTATTCGAGTTATGCAAGCTTACATGAAGGATTGGAATGGAAAACATCCTATTCCTTGGGATTTCTTTTATTCGGTAAATGCGCATGCTGGAAAAAATTTGAATTGGTTTTGGAATGAATGGTTTTTTAGTCAAGGGACGATGGACTTAGGTATTGAAAACGTTATTATAAATCGTTCAGATGTATCTATGAACATTAAAAATCACGGTGGAATGCCAATTCCTTTTGATATCGTTGTTAAAGATAGAGATGGTAACCTAACGAGCTACCATCAAAACCCTGCAGTTTGGGAAAATGGTCAACGAGCAATAACTGTTGAACTCAAAGGCGTTTCTAATGTAGTATCCATCGGGTTGGATGGAGGAATCTTTATGGATACACATCCTAATAATAATCAATGGATCAATGAATAACTTATGTATTAAGTGGGTGGTGTTAGATACGTGATAAGATATGGTTTTAAGAGAATTTGACAGATTTTTTTCAAATGTTAATATTGAATATGATAAGGTAATTTTCATTTTTGTATATGCCTATAATATATGAATGAATTTTCGTTTATTTACAAAAAAACAAACTAGTCATAACTTTTGAAATCAAAGCAACAGTACACGACATTAATCAAAGCTGAAGCAAAGCGTCTCGGATTTTTATCGTGCGGAATTAGCCAAGCGGGTTTTTTAGAAGAAGAGGCTCCTCGTCTGGAACGTTGGTTAAAGAACAACGCCCACGGAGAAATGACCTATATGGAAAATCATTTTGACAAACGCTTAGATCCGACGTTGTTAGTTCCAGGCGCTAAATCGGTTATTTCATTGTTGTTGAACTATTATCCACCAAACGTACAAAGCGATAAAACTGCACCAAAAATTTCGAAATACGCTTATGGAACCGATTATCATTTTGTGATTAAAAACAAATTGAAAACGCTATTATCGTTAATGCAGGATAAGATTGGCGCAATAGAGGGGCGGGCTTTTGTTGATTCTGCACCGGTACTCGACAAAGCATGGGCGGCTAAAAGTGGATTGGGATGGATTGGTAAACACAGTAATTTATTGACTCGACAGGTAGGTTCATTTTATTTTATAGCTGAATTAATTGTTGATCTTGAGTTGGAATATGACCATGCCGTAACAAATCATTGTGGTACTTGCACCGCCTGTATAGATGCGTGTCCCACGCAGGCAATCGTAGCACCTTATGTGGTTGATGGGAGTAAGTGTATTTCATACTTCACGATTGAATTAAAGAATGAAATCCCCCATTCTGTTAAAGGAAAATTTGATAATTGGATGTTTGGTTGTGATATTTGTCAAGATGTTTGTCCGTGGAATCGATTTTCAAAGACGCATGAAGAACCATTGTTTAACCCACATCCCGATTTGTTGGAGATGACACGTGAGGATTGGGAAGAAATTACCGAGGATACGTTTAAAAAGATTTTTAAAAAATCAGCAGTTAAACGAACGAAATTTAGTGGACTTAAAAGAAATATTCAATTTTTGAAAGATTAAACGTGCGTATAAAAGAAACCGCTTATCTTTGTGTTAAACATAAAACTTATGAGTATTTCTAAAGCTGATCAGGAGGCATTATACTACCACTCACATCCAAAACCAGGTAAAATAGAAGTGGTGCCAACTACAAAATATGCAACGCAACGCGATTTGTCGTTGGCGTATTCTCCGGGTGTTGCAGTGCCTTGTATGGCTATCGCAGCTGATAAAAAAGAAGTTTATAAATATACATCTAAAGGAAATTTAGTCGCCGTGATTACGAACGGTTCTGCGGTTTTAGGATTGGGTAATATTGGTCCAGAAGCTTCAAAACCTGTAATGGAAGGAAAGGGGCTCTTATTTAAAATATTTGCTGATATTGATGTATTTGATATTGAAGTCGATGCGAATGATGTTGATTCATTTGTAAATACAGTGAAGGCAATTGCGCCAACTTTTGGTGGAATTAATCTTGAAGATATCAAATCGCCTGAAGCCTTTGAAATAGAACGACGACTTAAAGAAGAGCTCAATATTCCGGTAATGCATGATGACCAACATGGAACAGCAATTATATCAGGGGCAGCACTAATTAATGCCGTAGAATTAGCGAAAAAGGACTTATCTAAGGTGCAGATTGTGGTGAGTGGAGCAGGGGCGGCAGCAATTTCATGTGCCCGTTTATATATTAAATTAGGAGCACGGATTGAAAATGTAGTAATGACCGATAGTAAAGGGGTTATTCGAAAGGATAGAGCTGACCTTAGTGAATTAAAAGCAGAGTTTGCTACTGATAAGGATCTACATACCCTAGAAGAAGCAATGGATGGTGCGGATGTATTTATCGGTTTGTCACATGGAAATATTGTAACTGTTGAGATGATAAAATCAATGGCAAAAGATCCAATTGTCTTTGCAATGGCGAATCCAGATCCTGAAATTGATTATGAAACGGCCATTAACACTCGGAAGGATATTATTATGGCGACGGGACGATCAGACCATCCAAATCAAGTTAATAATGTGTTAGGGTTTCCATTTATTTTTAGAGGAGCATTGGATGTAAGAGCTACGGTAATAAATGAAGAAATGAAACTTGCGGCTGTTAGAGCTTTAGCAGACTTGGCCAAAACTTCAGTTCCTGAACAAGTTAATATTGTTTATGATGAAGTGAGTTTGAGTTTTGGTAGAGATTATATAATTCCTAAACCTATTGACCCGCGTTTGATTTATGAAATTCCGCCTGCTGTAGCAAAAGCAGCTATGGATTCAGGTGTGGCTACTGAACCAATTACCGATTGGGCTAAATATCGTGATGAATTGATGGAGCGTTTAGGGTCGGGGAATAAAGTGATTCGAATGCTGCATAATCGAGCTAAATGTGATCCTAAGAGAGTAATTTTCGCTGAGGCTGATCAATTAGATGTTCTAAAGGCAGCGCAAATTGTCCATGATGAAGGTATCGGGATTCCTGTTTTATTAGGGAATAAATCAACCATTAAAAATTTAAAAGAAGAAATTGGATTTGATGCGGAAGTAGCCATTATAGATCCAAAAGAAAGTGAAGAAACAGCGCGGAGAAATCGTTTTGGTGAAGCTTATTGGCAAGCACATAAACGCAAGGGAATTAAATTGAATGATGCGCAAAGGGCAATGCGAGGACGCAATCACTTTGGTGCCATGATGCTTAATGTTGGAGAGGCAGATGCCTTAATTACAGGCTATACACGGAATTATGCTACCGTTATTAAGCCGATGTTGGAACTGATTGGTCCCGCAGAAGGGGTAACACGTGTGGCGGCTTCAAATTTAATGTTGACGAAAAAAGGACCCATGTTTTTGGCGGATACGACGATTAATATTGACCCAACAGCTGAACATTTGGCAAAAATATCTCAACTAACCGCATCATTAGCTAAACGATTTGGCATGTCTCCTGTAATTGCGATGTTGTCTTTTTCAAATTTTGGAGCTTCTAATTCAGAAAATGCAGTCAAAATATCTAAAGCCATTAAATATATCCATAAGGAATATCCTAAAGTAATAATCGATGGAGAATTACAGGCAGACTTCGCACTGAATTCGGCATTATTACGTAAAGAATTTCCTTTTTCAAAATTGGTAGATCAAAAAGTTAATGTATTGATTTTTCCAAATCTTGATGCGGCAAATATTACTTATAAACTGATGAAAGAATTGTATAAGGCCGATTCAATTGGACCTATTATGTTAGGGATGAAAAAACCCGTACATATTTTACAATTGGGTTCCAGTGTTGACGAAATGGTTAATATGGCAGCAGTTGCTGTAATTGATGCGCAAACAAAATCAAAATAAATAACTGTTCCCAGTATACTTTTTGGGTAGTAAAGACTAAAAGTGTGCTGGGAGCATTTATATCTGTGAAATAAGAATGGAATTATCTATTTTTGAACGGTAAATCTTAGGTTTAAGTTAGCGTAAATTAATGGGTTGAATAGGCTATTTCAATTTTAAAAACTACATTTACCAAATAAATAAATTGATGAAAAACGTTTGGTATCTGTTGATGAAATTGACATACTTACCTAGGTTGATAAAATGTATTTTTGATTTCATTGTTAAACCTAATTGTTGTGGCATTGCCAATTAAATTAGATAACGCTAAAAGCTGAGACATATTCATGATTACGCATATTCAAGGGAAATTAGTTGAAAAGAATCCAACCTATGCTATTATTGATTGTAATGGGGTGGGGTATTTTTTGCATATTTCTGTTAATACATTCGGAAAACTACCTGATTCAGAAGCGGTAAAGTTGTATTGTTATTTGTCAGTAAAAGAAGATTCACATACTTTATTTGGTTTTGCCGATAAGTTAGAGCGTGAAGTGTTTAAATTATTGATTTCAGTGTCTGGCGTTGGGCCAAGTATTGCGAGAACTATGCTGTCTTCTATGGTGCCAGAACAAATACAACAAGCCATTGCTTCAGAAGATGTTGCCGCTATACAATCAGTCAAAGGAATTGGATCGAAAACTGCGCAACGTGTAATTCTAGATTTGAAAGATAAAATCCTTAAAACGTATCAAATTTCAGAAGATTCTGTCTATAGTAACAATACTATTAAAGAAGAAGCGTTATCAGCTTTAGAAGTTCTCGGTTACACAAGAAAGCAAGTCGAGAAATTAATTCAGAAAATTATTCAAGAAGCCCCTAATACAACTCTTGAAAACATAATAAAGCAGGCACTAAAAAACTTGTAAAAAGTTGAAATTTAAAACGTTAACATCGTTTCGTATAACTTTGGTTATGCTGTTTTTTGTTGCATCCCTAAGTGCACAAACCCCTCCTCCAGTATCTGTTAAAGACAGTACCAAAACCACGACCCCAATTGTTAATGCCAAAACTAAAGACACAACGAAGTTAGATTCCATTAAAAAATTACCGTATAATTTTAAGCAAGAAGACAGTGGTAGACTCTTTTTAAGTCATCTTAAAAATTCCGAAGTAGTCTTTGATGCAAGAACTAATACGTATAAATTTGTAGAGAAGGTTGGGGATTATTATGTCGCGAACCCGATGTATATGACCAAAGAGGAATATGAAGAATATCGATTAAATAAAGATATTTTAGCCTATTTTCGAGAAAAATCTAGAGCCTATGGAGGTAGAGATAAGAGTGCTGATGCACAAAAAGATATTCTTCCAAAATATTATGTAAAATCAGAATTATTCCAAAATATTTTCGGAGGAAATCAAATTGAGGTTGATCCTCGTGGATCTGTGCTGATAAAAATGGGAATTTTATCTCAAAAAGTTGACAACCCTCAAATTTCAGAACGCAATAGGCAAAGTACGACCTTTGATTTTGATCAAGAAATTAGTGCATCTTTAAATGCCAAAGTAGGTGAACGTCTTAAAGTGGCAATGAATTTTGACACACAAGCATCCTTTAACTTTAACAATCAAGTAAAATTAGAATATACACCAACCGAAGATGATATTATTCAGAAAATTGAAGTAGGGGATGTCAGTATGCCTATTCAAAACTCTTTAGTAACTGGGGCTCAAAACTTATTTGGACTTAAAACACAGTTGCAATTTGGTAGAACCACGGTAACTGGCGTATATGCTCAACAGCGTTCTCAAACCAACTCTATCTCAGCTCAAGGAGGATCAACCATTACGGAATTTGAATTAAGTGCAAGTAATTATGACGATAATCGTCACTTTTTTTTATCACAAAAATTTAGAGATGATTACAATAAGGCATTGGCTAATCTTCCCTTGATAAATAGTACCAAGCAAATTACACAAATTGAGGTGTGGGTTACCAATAAGAATAATACCACAGAAGAAGTAAGAAATATTGTTGCCATTGCAGATTTAGGAGAAGGGGATCCAACAAATATTTATTCTGGACTCGTTAGCTCAACAGGACAGCAGGATCCGTCTAATGAAGCTAATTCATTGAATAATTTTTTAACCCCCAATGGCGGTATTAGAGATATTTCAACGGTAACCTCTACCTTGGCAGGATATAAACAAGGTACAGATTATTCAATTCTTGAAAATGCTAGAAGGCTTACATTAGGAGTAGATTTTACGATGAATGCCCAATTGGGATATATTTCATTAAATCGAAAATTGACCGATAGTGAAATTTTAGCCGTCGCATATGAGTATACAGATGTGACCGGAAACACGGTATACCGCGTTGGAGAGTTGTCTACAGATGGGGTTACAGCACCAAAAAATCTAGTTGTTAAGTTGTTACGAGGTGAAATTGTCAATACGACAATTCCGGTGTGGGATTTAATGATGAAAAATATTTATGCGCTCCCCCAAGCTTACGCTTTAAATCGGGATGGGTTTAGGTTAGAAGTTTTATATCAAGATGATAAAGAAGGTGTAGATGTTAATATACTCCAAAATGCGGCAACTACGAAGGCGCAAAATTCCACCTTATTAAACTTACTTAATATTGATCGTTTAGATCAATCGCAAAATTTATTGCCCGAAGGAGATGGACTTTTTGATTATGTTGAAGGAATCACAGTAAATTCGCAAGATGGAACCATTATTTTCCCTACCGTTCAACCATTTGGAAAAAGTACAACCTCTCCGCCAACGAATCCTGGCGAATTGGGTGAAATTTTAACAGATCCTGCCGATGATATTTATGTGTTTTCTGAACTTTATGATCGTACGAAATCGCAAGCGCAAAATGATTTTCAGTATAAAGATAAATATATCCTAAAAGGGTATTTTAAATCGGAAGCTGGTTCGGGGGGGATACCTTTAAATGCGATTAACGTACAGCGAGGGTCTGTAACAGTTACCTCTGGAGGACGAGAATTGTTAGAAGGTTCTGATTATGTGGTTGATTATATCACCGGAACAGTTCAAATAATTAATCCCAGTTTAGCCAATGCGCCAATTAATGTTTCAGTTGAGAATAACAATGGCTTTATTCAAAAACAACGGACTTTCATGGGAGTTGATGTGCAACATGTATTTTCAGACGATTTTAGTATTGGTGGAACCCTCGTAAACCTCAGAGAAAAACCCTTAGGCAAAACTCAGTTTGGAGGAGAGTCTGTGAATAATACCATGCTCGGATTTAATATTAATTACCAAACAGAAGTGCCAAAACTAACCAAATGGGTGAATAAGTTACCCAATATTGATACAGATGTAGCGTCTGTTTTTTCAATTCGGGCAGAGGGAGCTTATATGATACCCGGAACGGCAAAAAATAAAAATGGGGGAGTCAACGGTGAAATAGCTTCGTATATTGACGATTTTGAAGGATCACAAATTCCATTGGATATAAGTTCTCCAAGGCAGTGGTTTTTAGCAAGTACACCTCAACATCAAACCGATCCTGATTTACAGTTTACAGGAGATCCTTCTGATCCTGATTTACTTAGGTTTGGTAAGAAACGCTCACAGTTATCTTGGTATACGATTGATCGATTGTTTTATGGGAATTCATTAAAACCACAAAATATTAATGATGATGAGCTTTCTAGGGCCGAAGTGAGAGCTGTTACATATCGAGAATTATTCCCTGAATTGCAATTAGATATTACCCAATCAAATATAGTCAATACCCTAGATTTAGCGTATTTTCCTCAAGAAAGAGGGATGTATAATTTTGATGAAGAAAATCTCAATCCCGATGGTACATTTAGTGACCCTGAAAAGCGATGGGGTGGGATTATGAGAGCTTTAAACACCACCGATTTTCAACAAGCGAATGTTGAATATATTCAATTCTGGTTGATGGATCCCTATGAAAATTATTCAATTCGACCTGAAGAAGGTGGACCAACAACGCTTAATCCGTCCGATTTCACAGGGGAATTGTACTTTAACTTAGGAAATGTGTCTGAGGATATCTTAAAAGATGATCGACGGATGTTTGAAAATGGCTTGCCTACAGATGGTAAAAAAATTCACAAGCCAAATATTGGGGCGAATGTTGATTCAACGGCTTGGTCTGATATTCCCGTAAATCAATCCTTGATATATGCGTTCTCTGAAGAAGATAAACATCGACCAAATCAAGATTTGGGGTTAGATGGACTTACCGATGAGGAAGAAGCTGCTCGATTTGGTACTCAATTTGGACCTGATCCAGCGAATGATAACTATAATTATTTTCGAGGACAGGACTTGGATGCGCAAAATGCATCTATCATAACGCGATATAAAAATTTTAATAAAACTCAAGGGAATTCTACAACCATAAATAATTCTCCAGAGAGTTATCCAACTTCAGCAACCTCTTTTCCTGATGTAGAGGATATCAATAAGGATCAAACAATGAGTGCTGTTGAAAGTTATTTTCAATATAAAGTGTCACTGGATCGTGCCGATTTGAAAGTGGGGCATAACAATATTGTTGACCAAAAAGAGGTGGCTGTAACATTGCCTAACGGTACGACTCAGAATGCCAAGTGGTATCAGTTTAGAATTCCTATTTCATCTCCAAATGAGGTAATAGGAAGTATTTCTGATTTTAACTCAATTCGCTTTATGCGGATGTTTCTTGCAAAATTTAAAATTCCAGTCGTTTTGAGGTTTGGTGAACTTCAATTAGTACGCGGAGATTGGAGAAGATATACAAAAACGCTTAAGGATAATAATGATCCACAAGAAGACTTGACTGATGAAGAGAATCAAAATTTTGAGGTTGGTGTGGTGAATATTCAAGAAAATGAATTTAAAACCCCCATTCCTTATACATTGCCTCCGGGGGTTGAGCGTGAACGATTGCAAGGAACCACCACGCTACAAGAGCAAAATGAACAGTCGTTGTTAATGCGTGTGAATGAATTAAAACCCGGCGAAACAAGAGCGGTATTTAAAAATATTTTATTCGATTTGAGAATGTTTAACCGGTTAAAAATGTTTTTACACGCCGAGAGTATTAAAGGGAAACCAAGTGTTGGTGATGATGACCTAACCGCCATCGTTCGCTTGGGAAGTGATATTGATAATAATTATTATCAACTTGAAATACCTTTGAAAATTACGGCTGAAGGAGCTTCTTTTGCGGATGAAATTTGGCCTTCAGAAAATGAACTCAATGCCGATTTGAAAGCGTTTGGTCGTTTGAAACTCGAGCGAGTAAATAGTGGTGCTCCGTTAAATGAAGTCTATCCATCGGTAGCGAGTACTCCGATAGCCGACTTAAGAATTAAAGGGAATCCGAATTTAGGAAATATTAAAACGCTGATGATCGGTGTGAAGAATACTTCAAATCAAGATGTGAACGCAGAACTTTGGTTTAATGAACTGCGCGCTACAGATGTAGATAATGAAGGTGGGTGGGCTGCCGTAGTGAATGCTGATTTAAACGTTGCTGATTTTGCAAATGTCACGGTTTCTGGTCGGGCTAATTCGCAAGGGTTTGGATCCGTAAGTCAGTCGGTGAATGAACGTAGTCAAGAAGATGTTAAACAATATGACATCATTACTACTGTTAATCTGGGCCAATTGTTGCCTAAAACCGCAGGAATTAATCTTCCGTTTAATTTTAGTTTTGCCGAAGAATTTGCAGATCCTAAATGGGATCCTAAGTATCAAGATGTGTTGTTTGATAAAGATGATGCTAATGCTAATTCCGCACGCGATTTTACCAAACGACGAAGTGTGAGCTTGGTCAATGTTGGAAAGCAACGAACCAATACTGAAAAAAAACAACGTATCTATGATATCGAAAATGTGTCTGTTTCTTACGTGTATAACGATACCTATCATCGAGATTATAATGTGGAGCGATTTTTAGATCAAAATGTTCGCGCTTCTGCAAATTATAATTATGCGTTTAAACCATTGGAATTTGTACCGTTTAAGGGGTCTAAATTTTTAGAAAAAAATAGCCTATTTCGATTTGTTAAGGAGTTTAATGTGAACTTATTGCCTTCTACCTTAACGTTGAATTCAAATATCATTAGAAGTTATAATGAACAGCTATCGAGACCTTTAGTTACAGGACTTCCAGCAATACCAGCGCTGAAGCAACGTCGCTTTCTCTTCGATTATGATTACAATATTAGTTATGATTTAACAAGGTCTTTGAGATTTTCATTAGGAGCATCAAACAATTTTATTTATGATCAAGATGTAGAAGATGCCACCCTGTTTACAAATTTCTTTAGAGTGGGGCGGTCAGATCATTATCATCAAACGTTCGATGCTAATTATCAAATTCCGATTAATAAAATTTCATGGTTTGATTTTGTAAATGCAAATTATAATTATGTAGCCGATTTTGACTGGCAGTCTGCAGCGAATTCATATAAGGATCAAGTAGGGAATACGATCCAAAATAGCAATCAACACAATTTGGGGGGGGATTTAGACTTAACTAAACTTTATAAACGTACGGGAATCGTAAATTTAGCTAAAAAGAAAACAAAGAAACGATCAAAGAATTCAAAGTCGAATAAAACAGTTCAGCCGGCAAATGGTAGGCGACCTGTGACTCTAAGAAATACGACCAACCTTAAATCTACTTCCACAGGACAAAAACTACTACAAGGGTTGGTAGATGTAGTTACATCGGTTAAAAAAATTCGATTTTCCTATTCAGAGAATAATGGTACAATCTTACCAGGCTATCGACCAGAAGTAGGTTTCTTAGGAAGGGATAATTACGGAGGGTCTTCTGCGCCAACACTTGGTTTCGTTTTTGGTAGCCAAAGTGACATACGAAGTATTGCCGCGGCGAATAATTGGCTGATTTCACGTAGTGTTGGTGAAGATTATTTCAGTAAAAATTATGTCAATACACATACGAATAAACTTGATCTGTCTGCAGATGTGAGACCATTTAAAGACTTGGATATAGAAGTCTCTGCCAATAGAATGTTTACAAGGAATACATCTCAACAATTAGATGTGCTAAATGGTACTTTACAAGAGGATTTACCCATTAGTGAAATTGGAAATTTCAGTATGAGTTATTTTATGTTGCCAAATTCATTTGATGGAAATGGAGATGCGACCTTTGAGAAATTTAAAGCGAATCGAGAGGTCATCGCTTCACGATTGGCTGCACGGGCTGGTCAAGTAGATAATACGGGATATGGACTTAATAGTCAAGAAGTGTTAATTCCAGCATTCTTGTCAACATATTCGGGGCAAGATGCGAAGAAAGCGAAATTAGGAGCCTTTAAAGATGTTCCTTTACCTAATTGGAAAATTACCTATAAAGGTTTGATGAATTACGATTGGTTTAAAGAACGTTTTCGAAGTTTTAGTGTTGAACATTCATATAGATCTACCTATTCCGTAATTGGTTTTAGTTCTAATTTACGCTATGATGCCAACAACCCAGTAACCGATATAAACGGTAATTATCAGCCCAAAACATTGTTTAGTGGAGTACAGCTTGAAGAACAATTTTGGCCATTGGTAAAGGTAGATATGCGTTTAAAAAACTCGTTTTCTATTCGCGCTGAAATGAAACAAGATAAAAGCTTGAGTTTAAATGTTAACAACAATACGATTACGGAAATTAGAGGTAAAGAGTATCAAATTGGAATAGGATATCGACTCAAAGATGTAAAACTTAAAATTAAAACAGGGCCTACGTCTACACAATTTAAAGGGGATGTTAATTTTAAAGCGGACTTTAGTATTCGAAATAATTCGACGACTATTCGTTCAATCGATGTGCTGAACAATCAAGTAACAGGGGGAGAACACTTATTATCTTACAAATTTGTGGCCGATTATACACTCAATAAAAACCTACAAGCCTCCTTTTATTTTGATCGAAGTGCCTCTAGATATCTCATTTCAACAACCTATCCAAGAAAATCTACCAGTGCCGGAATAAGTTTGCGATATACTATTGGAAATTAAATTTATATCTATTAAATTCGCAGCACTAATTTTATAACTATGAATATTCCAGCTGATTTAAAATATACCAAAGAACACGAGTGGGTTAAAATTGAAGGTGAAACTGCAATAATTGGCATTACTGATTTCGCACAGGGAGAATTGGGTGATATTGTGTATGTTGACGTAGATACGCTTGATGATACGCTTGAACACGATGAAGTATTTGGTTCAGTGGAAGCTGTTAAGACAGTTTCAGATTTGTTTATGCCACTTTCTGGAGAGGTAATTGAGTTTAATGAGGCGCTTGAAGATGCACCCGAATTGGTTAATACGGATCCTTACGGGGAAGGGTGGATGATCAAAATAAAAATTAGTGATACTTCACAAATTGAGAATTTGTTAGATGCGGATGCCTATAAAGAAGTTATTGGAGGATAATATCCTTTATGTTGCTTTACTTATAACAGGTGTTGTTGCCGTATTGAGCTTTGTTTCCATTAAAGGGTTAAATCCTATTAAGATTGAAAATTCCGACAAGATCGGTCATTGGTTAGCCTATTTTACCTTAGGGATAACATGGTATGTGTATGCCTTGTTGCATAAAAAGAAAATTGCCGTAGTTTTTTTAATCCTAGTGGGGTATGGCATAATTATTGAAGTTTGTCAAGGGCTGTTTACGCTTAATAGACAGTTTGATGTTTTTGATATGATGGCCAATACACTTGGTTTAGCGCTGGCTTGGATCATCGTAAGTTTTTTGTACAAAAAGAACTAGTATTTATAGAAATACTTGGATAACAAATTTAATTTATTAAATTAGCAAAGTAATTAATTCATTAGTAACATGGAAATAAAAAAGAATCCAAAAGCAAATCTTGAAAGCTCTACAAAGTTGTTTATGCAGCTGGGTTTGGTTTTGGCCTTATTGATTGTTTATCTCGGGATTGAATATAAAACATTCACTCGGGAAATCACCGATTTAGGTGAGCCAACAATCATGGAGGACGTCGATGAGGATATTCCTATCACTGAACGTCCCCCAGAGCCACCGCCACCACCACCTCCACCACCTCCACCACCAGAAGTAATTGAGGTCATCGACAATGAGGAAGAGATTGAAGAAACTGTACTTGAATCTACAGAGACCGATGAGACTGAGGAAGTCGTGGTTGAAGAAATAGAAGAAGTGGTTGAAGAAGAGTATGTAGAAGAAGATGTACTATTTGCTATTATCGAAGATGCTCCTGTCTTTCCAGGATGTAAAGGGACAAAAGCAGAAAAAAGAAAGTGTCTTCAAGATGAAATTAGAAAACATGTAAATAGAAAGTACAATGTAAATTTAGCTGCGGATCTAGGTTTAGAACCAGGTAAAAAACGAGTACACGTACAATTTAAAATTGATAAAACTGGAAATATTGTTGATGTAGTGGCTAGAGGTCCTCATAAACGATTAGAACAAGAAGCAATTCGCGTAGTTAAATTACTACCGAAGATGATTCCAGGAAAACAAAGAGGTCGTCCAGTAGGTGTTAAATATACCTTGCCGATTACCTTACAAGTAGAGTAATCTACAAAAGTGAAAATTAAAAAGACCGTTCATTGAACGGTCTTTTTTTATACAAGTAAATCGCATTGTATTTATGATGAAGAGGGCGTGACAGCACCTTGTTGTAAATCTATTATATTAAAAATTATGTTTGGCACCTTTGTTGAAATGATAAATTCATGATTTTTAATCTGTATTAGTGTGAATTATAAAAAAAACCTCAAAAGATTGCGAAATTAAAAATCGATCCCTTGCTGAAAAGTTTCAAAATAGTTCAGGATTGTTTATGCAACTGGGGCTTGTTTTGACACTCTTTATAGTTTATGTTGTCATGCAAATTTCTTCTTCACAAAATATCGTAAATCTTAGGCTATAATTTTTTTTGCGTAAATTTTAGTATTTTCGCGGGAATAGATTTTATAAAATCTTTTGGGGAATTAATTAACTATACTATGGAGAATCAAAATTATTTTGCGCATGAAACGGCCGTAATTGATGCAAATTGTACAATTGGTAAAGGTACTAAAATTTGGCATTTTAGCCATATTATGAGTGATTGTACTATTGGTGAGGGATGTAGTTTTGGGCAAAACGTGGTGGTTTCTCCACAAGTGGTGTTGGGTAAAAATGTGAAAGTGCAAAATAATGTGTCGATTTATACCGGTGTTATTTGTGAAGATGATGTTTTTTTAGGTCCATCGATGGTTTTTACCAATGTCATTAATCCGCGTAGTGCTGTGATACGACGAGATGAATACAAAGAGACTATTGTGCGTAAAGGAGCAAGTATAGGTGCCAATGCGACCATAGTTTGTGGTAATCAGATAGGTGCTTATGCTTTAATAGGTGCTGGTGCAGTAGTGACGAAAGAGATTCCCGCCTATGCTTTAGTTGTTGGGAACCCTTCTCGTCAAATTGGCTGGGTCAGTGAATATGGACATCGTTTACATTTCGATGCTAACGGATCTGCCATTTGTCCAGAAAGTGGTGAGCAATACGAATTGAAAAACAATCAAGTTCGAAAAATATAATTGTACTTTTGTGCTATTCTAAATTAATTTGATGAAAAAAATTATTGGTCTCGTCCTTTTTTGTGTTTCACTAAACCTAGTGGCACAAGAGGATATTTATCCCATTTACAAAGGGTGCGATGAAGCTGAATCTTCTCTTGAATCGTGTTTTAATCAACGTCTTTCTAAAGATGTATTAGATAAATTTGTTCTTCCTGAAAAGGTGAAATCTGATGGGTATAAAGGGACTATCAATGTTATTTTCTTAGTAAAGGCTTCAGGTGATTTTGAAGTGTTATATGTGCGAAGTGCCTATGCTGAATTAGAAGCGGAGGTAAAACGAGTATTTGCCATGTTGCCAAAAGCACGACCAGCTACCTTCAATGGAAGACCAATAGAAATGCGTTTTGGAATGCCTATTCAAATTCCTTTAGGGAGTTATCCGCCTCCTGAGACGATTACTAAAGAAACTAAAACTTCAATAGTGTCTATCAGTAAAGCTCAGCAAGATTTAATTCCACCTATTCAAGAGGCGGGTGAAGACATTAACAATGTTGTGGCATCTAATTTTTTTCCAGAGCATCACAGTGAATTAAATATTCCCTTTACCCATCGTACATACGATGAGTTAAATTTTTATTTCGACCAAAACAGTAATAGTCATACCGGGTTTAAACCTTATCAATACAGCGAAGCATCGAAATATATTGATTTAGATACTCAAAAATCGGCCTTGTTTAAGGAGAAAAGCAGTAGTCTCGGTAAAAAATTATGGAATGAACACTTTTTTAAAGTAGAAAAGAAGGACTACTGGTTTACCATTAATCCTGTTGTTGATTTGCAGTTAGGAACGGATAATTCTGATAATGACTATACCTATAATAATACTAGGGCAATTCATATACAAGGAGGTCTTGGTAAAGGATTTAATTTTTCAGCCTCAATTTATGAAAGCCAAGGAAGGTTTGCTTCTTATATTAATGATTTTGCGATTGCAAATCGACCCTCTGGAGCGAGTTCGTTTGGTTTAGTTCCTGGAAGAGGGAAAGCAAAAGATTTTAAAGAAACGGGGTTTGATTACCCAGTAGCAGAGGCCTATTTATCTTATACACCAAATAAGTTTTTTAATTTTCAATTTGGTCATGGAAAAAATTTTATAGGTGATGGTTACCGATCAATGATGTTGTCAGATGTATCAACTCCTTATCCATACTTTAAGATAAGTACCGATTTTTGGAAAATAAAATATACTAATTTGTGGATGTGGTTAGAAGATGTACGTCCTTCGGTGAGTGAAAATGGACTTAGTTCAAGAAAATATGTAGCATTACATCATTTGAGTTGGAATGTCAATAAGCGACTTAATATTGGGCTTTTTGAGGCTGCAATAACCAATAATGAAGGGGGAAATGGGTTTGATATTAATTATTTTAATCCGATTATATTTTATCGCGCTGTGGAATTTTCAAGGGGCTCAGGAGGTGGAAATGCAGTAATAGGATTGAGTGGTAAATATAAGGTTACAAAAAATATATCAGCATATAGTCAATTTGTATTGGATGAATTGACTGTGGGGAAATTTTTTAATGGTGATGGGTATTGGGGGAATAAATTCGCTTTACAGTTTGGAGCAAAATATTACAATGCCTTTAATATAGAGGATCTTTATCTACAAGGAGAGTTAAATATTGCGAGACCTTATACATTTTCCCATAAAGACCCTAGTTTGAATTATGGGCATTACAATCAGCCTCTTGGGCATTTGTGGGGAAGTAATTTTTCAGAATTAATAGGGATTACTCGTTATAAAAATGGTCGCTGGTTTGCAAATGCTAAATTAGTTATAGGAGCTAAAGGGTTTGATCGTGATGGAATCAATTATGGAGGAGATATTTACGCATCAAATGAAGATAGAATAGGGGATTATGGGAATAAACTACTTCAAGGAAATAAAACGAATCTTTTTATTGCTGATCTACAAGGAGGATATGTGGTAAATCCGACAACGAACCTGCAGTTGTTTGCAGGAATTAATTATCGAAGTATGAATCCGGAAGCCATAACAACAGGTGTAAATGACCGGAGTACTTGGTTTACTTTTGGACTTAAAACAGACTTATTCAATTGGTATTTTGATTTTTAAGCTACATAAAAACGATACCGTATTTGGGCTGTGTATTTGTTTTTTGATGATGCATAATCTTAAAGCGCAAACCAGAGGTGTTTTTGATACATTATCAAGAACAGTTCTCATAGAGCAAGCATTACAATTGGTAGATCCGCCGCTAGATACGAGCTATTTTCATGCAGTAAAGGTGATGGCAAGCGCAGATGAGGTTTTTGTTAGCTTTGAAAACCCCATTATTTATTTGCCTATGAAATCGGAATATTATTATGAAGTACTGGTGGATTTAACAAATGAAGTTGTTTCGTATGATTCTCGGTCAAACCCGGAGGATTACACTTCTCCACATCCGTTGACTTATTTTAAAATGAGTCCCGCACATGAAAAAGATGTGCTTTTTGCGCTCAATGCAGTGCATAAAACCAATGCGAGTTTAGCTGCTTACTACCAATCTTTAAATGGTACTCGATACTTAATCCTGCCAAATGAAAAGAATATACGTGTCTGGATGATGAGTGATTATCAAGAAGTAGAATATGAAGTCGATAGAACAAGTGGTGAAGTCAAGGAGTTGTATAAAGCGGATCTAGAATCTGATTTGTTTTTTGGTTCTGATTTTTTTGAGGTTAAAAATTAATTTCTTTTGGTTTTTTAGAGATTCGCCCCCTTCAGGCTCGGATGTTTATGGGAGAGAACGACCCTGAAGGGGTCGTACAGATCTTTTGTTTTTTATTCATTAATAAAGAGGTGCAATAACGCCAAATTTTGTATTTGAACAATTTTATTTTTGTCTTATATGGAGAAACAGGTTTAAAATAAAGAATAGAGAAGATGGCATCAGGTACATATACACAAATTTATATTCACATTGTTTTTGCAGTTAAACATAGGCGTAGCTTAATAGATATTCGATGGGAAGAAGATTTGTTTAAGTACATCACAGGAATTATTCAAAACAAAGGTCAAAAATTACTTGCAATTAATGGTATGCCGGATCATATTCATATTTTGATAGGAATGCGGCCAAAATGTTGTTTATCTGATCTTGTTAGAGAAATTAAGAAGTCTTCAAATCGATTCATTTCTGAAAAAAAATATGTTAGGGGAGTTTTTTCCTGGCAAGAAGGGTTTGGAGCATTTTCATATAGCTATTCGGCTTTAGAAAATGTTATTAATTATATAAATAATCAAAAGGAGCATCATAGGAAAGTGTTGTTTAAAGATGAGTATAGGTCGATTTTAGATGAACAGAATGTAGATTATGAAGATAGATTTTTATTTGAATGGATCCAGTAATTTAAGGCATTCGACCCTTTCAGGGTCGTTATTGTATGGGGGTATTGTAGTTATAGGCATGTTATCCCTTCGGGATATATGTTGTTTGTGTTAAGAAGCAAGGAAGTGGTGTTAATGTATATGATCACTGTTTGATTGAATCCGAAGGATTCACAGGTTTAAATCTTCGTTTTATGTGTTATGGCATTCGATCCTTTCAGGGTTGTTATTGTATGGGTGTATTGTGGTTATAGGCATGTTATCCCTTCGGGATATATGTTGTTTGTGTTAAGAAGCAAGGAAGTGGTGTTAATGTATATGATTACTGTTTGATTGAATCCGAAGGATTCACAGGTTTAAATCTTCGTTTTATGTGTTATGGCATTCGATCCTTTCAGGGTTGTTATTGTATGGGTGTATTGTGGTTATAGGTATGTTATCCCTTCGGAATATTTTTTGATTTNTTATGTGTTATGGCATTCGACCCTTTCAGGGTCGTTATTGTATGGGGGTATTGTAGTTATAGGCATGTTATCCCTTCGGGATATATGTTGTTTGTGTTAAGAAGCAAGGAAGTGGTGTTAATGTATATGATTACTGTTTGATTGAATCCGAAGGATTCACAAGTTTAAATCTTCGTTTTATGTGTTATGGCATTCGATCCTTTCAGGGTTGTTATTGTATGGGTGTATTGTGGTTATAGGTATGTTATCCCTTCGGAATATTTTTTGATTTTTGTCAAGAAGAATGGAGGTGGTATGTCGACGTATGTGATTACTGTTTGATTGAATCCGAAGGATTCACANGTTTAAATCTTCGTTTTATGTGTTATGGCATTCGATCCTTTCAGGGTTGTTATTGTATGGGTGTATTGTGGTTATAGGTATGTTATCCCTTCGGAATATTTTTTGATTTTTGTCAAGAAGAATGGAGTTGGTATGTCGACGTATGTGATTACTGTTTGATTGAATCCGAAGGATTCACAAGTTTAAATCTTCGTTTTATGTGTTATGGCATTCGATCCTTTCAGGGTTGTTATTGTATGGGTGTATTGTGGTTATAGGCATGTTATCCCTTCGGGATATATGTTTGTGTTAAGAAGCAAGGAAGTGGTGTTAATGTATATAATTACTGTTTGATTGAATCCGAAGGATTCACAGGTTTAAATCTTCGTTTTATGTGTTATGGCATTCGATCCTTTCAGGGTCGTTATTGTATGGGGGTATTGTAGTTATAGGCATGTTATCCCTTCGGGATATATGTTGTTTGTGTTAAGAAGCAAGGAAGTGGTGTTAATGTATATGATTACTGTTTGATTGAATCCGAAGGATTCACA
>JALKAY010000019.1 GCA_023015935.1 Flavobacteriaceae bacterium F08102 | reverse complement strand
TGAGTGGTTTAATTAGTTTTGGGGTAACGCATGACTTGCGATTGGGGTATGCGTATGATTATACTACCACCAATTTAGGCAACTATAGCAGTGGAAGTCATGAGGCATTTTTACAATGGGATATAGATTTCTCAAGAAAAAATCTTAAATCCCCTCGATTCTTTTAAAAATATAAAAATTTAAAAAAACAAAAGGGTAGAATTACAAGAATTCTACCCTTTTGTTTTTTTATTACATCTGTCGTTAAGGTACTGTTTATAGCGGTAATTTTCAGAACCTTGGATTATTAATAACCCTTGATAAAATAAAAGACTACAAAAATTTTTTTTAACAATTTTTTATATATTTGTAGCTATTGTTTATTTACCTCGAGTAAATAATTATGGGAGAGAAATATTGTAATCTAACTGATTGCGCAAAATCATACAATTAAGTAAAGACATTATGAAAAAAGGTTACTTAACTTTAATTAACTCACACCTGAGTCAACATTTTTACAAATCATTTTTATTCTTCATTACCTTAAGCCTTTTTGGCTTAGGTTCGGGATGGGCACAAGATGCCGATGGCGATGGTATATCAGATGATGATGAAAATTTAAATTGCAATGGTGGGGTAGTAAATCATTTTTTCTTTGTCGAAGACTTTGGTCAGGGTAATAGAACATCTACGCTTTATACGACCTATACCTATGAAGATGGTACCGGTGTGCCTCCGGGGGGAAGTCAAAATGTTAATGATGGTGAGTATGCGGTAGTTCAATTTGCTGCGCCGTATGAAATTAATTTTGGTGCTTCAAGTTTTCAATGGGTATTAGATGGTGATCATACAGGAAACGCAGGAGGGAGAATGGCCGTTTTTAACGCAGATGCCGCAATTGATGAGTTTTACGCTCGTACGGTTACTAATGTGAGGCCGAATGTAGACCTTAACTTAAGGTTATATGTCAAAAACTTAATGAGAGTTGGAGCTGGGGCAGGGTATATTTTACCAAATATTATAGTAGAGGCAAGAGATGCGTCTAATAATTTGTTGTTTTCTGCAGGTTCTGGAAACATTCCTCAAGATGAAATTTGGAGAGAAATGGATTTTACGTTTAATCCAGGAGCGAATACAACAATTCGTATAATTGTTAAGAACAATGCGGCTGGTGGAAGTGGAAATGATCTCGCTTTGGATGATATATCCTTATCGCAGCAGATGTGTGATACCGATTTTGATGGAATTGCCAATCAATTTGATTTAGATTCAGATAATGATGGGATCTTAGACAGCGCTGAAGGAAATTTTGACACAGATCTAGATTTAATTCCAAATTTTAGAGATGTAGATTCTGATGATGACGGATGTTTTGATGCCTTTGAGGGGGATGGATTATTTGTGTATGCAGATGTTGATAGTAATGGTTCTCTTACCGGCGGTGTTACGCCAGATGGAGTCCCGGTAATAGCTGGACTTGGGCAAGGTCTGACAGCTGGGGTGACAAATAATACAATTTTGAGTGCTGTTTGTGATGTAGATGGAGATACGATTCATAACAATACAGATTTAGACGATGATGGTGATGGTATTTTAGATGTGGATGAAAATCAGAACTGTGTAGGGCCTACGGTAGATCATACAATACTTTTTGAAGACTTTGGTGCAGGAAATAGAACATCAAGTCCTTATACCAATTATTGTTATGAGGATGGGTTTGGAAACGCGCCGTGCAGTACGAGTCCTGGATCTAAACAAATAGATGATGGAGAGTACGCAATTCTACAATTTGCATCGCCTTACGACCTTAATGTTGGTGGGGCTAGTTATTCATGGACAAGTGACGGAGACCATACGGGGAATCCAAATGGAAGAATGGCTGTATTTAACGCAAGTGTAGCTGCGGGAGAGTTCTACAATAGAACCTTAACAGGATTAATGCCGAATACTTCTACGAATTTAAGTATTTGGATTAAAAATATTGTACGACCCAAACCAGGACCAGATTCAACTTTACCAAACATAACCATAGAGGTGCGTGATTTATCAAATAATTTGATCACTAGTTTTAGTACAAACGATATTGCAGAAGATGGAGCTTGGCATGAATTTACGGGAGTTTTTAATCCAGGGAATAATACAGATGTAAGGTTTATTCTAATAAATAACGCTGGTGGTGGTGTTGGAAACGATTTGGCTATCGATGATATTTTAATAACTCAGACGGTTTGTGATACCGATAATGATGGAATCCCAAATCATTTAGATTTAGATTCAGATAACGATGGGATTTTAGATGTGGTAGAAGGTGCAGGCGATTTAGATTTAGATTTGAGACCAAACTATTTAGACTTAGATTCAGATAATGATGGGATTCCCGATAATATAGAAGGACAAACTACACTAGGGTATACAGCTCCAAGTGGAAATGATACAGATAATGACGGTATTGATGATGCGTATGATGCTGATAATGGAGGGACGCCCATTGTTCCGGTTGACTCAGATATTGATACAGCCCCCGATTATTTAGATGTAGATTCAGATAATGATGGAATAAGCGATACGCTTGAAGCAGGATTAGTGTTGGCTGCAGCAGATGTAGATACTGATGGTCTTGATGACGCTGTAGATGCTGACTTAGCAGGATATGCCGATCCGGGAGGTACAATTGATGATCCGTTAACGGGTCCTGTAATTTTACCTGATTCAGATGGTGATGTAAATACAGGTGGAGATGTAGATTATAGAGATGGTTTAGATACCGATAATGATACCGTTGCAGATTTAATTGATTTAGATGACGATAATGACGGTATTCCAGATGTGTTANGCCGATGGTGATGGAATTCAAAACTGGCAAGATGTTGTAGATGATGGAACACCCGGGGATGGTAGTATAACTGACTATACGGATAGTGATTCAAATGGCATTCCAGATGTATATGATACAGATGGCGATGGCATACCAAATCACTTAGATTTAGATTCAGATAATGATGGGATTCCGGATAATGTTGAAGGACAAACTACTTTAGGATATGTTGCTCCTACGGGCAATGACATGGATAATGATGGGTTGGATGATGCGTATGACGCTGATAATGGTGGAACGCCGATTGTTCCAGTTGATACAGATATTGATACAGTTCCTGATTATCTAGATGTTGATTCAGATAATGATGGAATAAGTGATACGATAGAGGCAGGATTGGTATTGAATGCGGCTGATGTGGATAGTGATGGTCTAGATGATGCAGTTGATGCTGATTTAGCTGGGTATGCAGATCCGGGAGGTACAGTTGATGATCCGTTAACGGGTCCTGTAATTTTACCTGATTCAGATGGTGATGTAAATACAGGTGGAGATGTAGATTATAGAGATGGTTTAGATACCGATAATGATACCGTTGCAGATTTAATTGATTTAGATGACGATAATGACGGTATTCCAGATGTGTTAGAATCTGGTGGAAATAACCCTAATGGAGATGCCGATGGTGATGGAATTCAAAACTGGCAAGATGTTGTAGATGATGGAACACCCGGGGATGGTAGTATAACTGACTATACGGATAGTGATTCAAATGGCATTCCAGATGTATATGATACAGATGGCGATGGCATACCAAATCACTTAGATTTAGATTCAGATAATGATGGGATTTTTGATGTAATGGAATCAGGGTTTATTAACCCGCTTAATAATGTGGTTGATACGAATGAGGACGGGCGAATTGATGCCGCAACTCCACTTGGAGTAGGAGTCAATGGGTTATTTGATAATTTAGAAACGGGGGTGGATAGTGGTATACTTGCCTTACAGCCTTTAGATTCAGATTCTGATAATATTATCGATTCAAATGAAATGGATGCGGATGATGATGGTTGTTTTGACGTGTTTGAAGCAGGATTTACAGATTCTGATTCAAATGGGTATTTAGGTAATGGTACCTTTGGACTTGGACTGACAGTGGATGGTAACGGAAAAGTAACCAGTGGTGTTGATGGGTATACCGAGCCTGACGATAATGATTCCAATGGAATCTATGATTTCCAAGAAGTGGGTCAAGCTGTTTCTTTAACAACAAGTCCGTCAAGCACAACGATTGTAATTGGATCAACCGCTAGTTTTGATCTTACTGGATCGGCCGCTGTCTATAGATGGCAAGAGAGTGTCGATGGAGGGGTGACTTGGACCAATGTGACTAACGGAGGTTTAAACCCGACGTATAGTGGTGCTACGACCGATGAATTAACTATTGACAATGTTCCATTTACCTATAATGGATATCAATATCGCGTAATTTTAACTTCGCCTGCTTTTGCTTGTGATAGTAATATTATCTCTGCTGTGGCAACGTTGAATTTGTTTAATGATAATGATGGTGATGGTATTCCTGACTTAAGTGATTTAGATGATGATAATGATGGTATACCTGATACAGTGGAACTTGCTGGATTAAATCCTGATGATGATGTAGATGGAGACGGTTTCCCAGCCTATTTAGATGACGATGATAATGATCCGCTGGTTGGTGATGATGATGGGCTTGTACAACCCGCTTATGATACAGACGGAGATGGTGTGCCTAATCACTTTGATTTAGACAGTGATAACGACGGAATTTTTGACCTGGTTGAATCTGGGCAAATTGATGCCTTGAACAATGTAGTCGATACAGATAATAATGGAATTATAGACGCAGCGAATGCGGGAACCGTAGGTGCTAATGGATTGTTTGACCCGTTAGAAACAGTTGTAGACTCTGGACTCCTGGTAAATCCAACCATAGACTCTGATGGGGATGGTATTCCAGATTCAAATGAGATAAATTCAGACGGAGATGGATGTAATGATACGCGTGAAGCTGGATTTGTAGATGGAGATGCCAATGGTTTCTTAGGAAATGGTACACCAGGCGCTGGTTTGTTAACTGACGCCAATGGTGTGGTAACTGGTCAAGGAGGATATACCGAGCCTGACGATAATGATTCTAATGGAATCTATGATTTCCAAGAAGTAGGTGCTGCCGTTTCAATTACAACGCAACCTTCGGATCAAAATGTAATGTTTAATGCAAATGCCAATTTTGATGTAGTAGGGACAAGTCCCGTATATCAATGGCAAGAAAGTACTGATGGTGGTGTTTCTTGGGCTAATGTAAGTAATGTTGGAATTTATTCAGGAGCAAATACAGCAACCTTAACAATAAATGCAAATAATCTAGCCTTAGCAGGTAATCAATACCGCGTAATTTTATCTTCACCAGCCTATGCTTGTGACGGAAATCTTACCTCTGATCCAGCAACCTTAAACTTCTTGTCTGATGTTGATGGTGATGGCGTTGCAGATGCTATAGATTTAGATTCAGATAATGATGGTATTCCAGATACAATTGAATCAGGTGGATTAGATCCGTATACAGATGGTGATGGGGATGGAATTCCTTTATACTTAGATGATGATGATGGTAATCCTGGTGTTGGAGATGTTGATGGATTAATTGAAGCAGGTTTCGATACAGATGGCGATGGGGTGCCAAATCATCTCGATTTAGACAGTGATAATGACGGAATTTATGATCTTGTTGAATCAGGCCAGTTAAATGCCTTGAATAATGTGGTAGATGTTGATAATGATGGAATTATAGATGCAGCGAATGCTGGAACCGTAGGTTCTAATGGATTGTTTGACCCGTTAGAAACAGTTGCAGACTCTGGACTCCTGGCAAATCCAACCATAGACTCTGATGGGGATGGTATTCCAGATTCAAATGAGATAAATTCAGACGGAGATGGATGTAATGATACGCGTGAAGCTGGATTTGTAGATGGAGATGCCAATGGTTTCTTAGGAAATGGTACACCAGGCGCTGGTTTGTTAACTGACGCCAATGGTGTGGTAACTGGTCAAGGAGGATATACTGAACCAGATGATAATGATGGAAATGGAATTTATGACTACAGAGAAGTTGGTGTTGCCGTTTCAATTGTTACTCAACCGGTAGATGATACAGTAATCTTAAATGCTACGGCTAATTTTGATGTGACAGGGACAAGTCCCGTATATCAATGGCAAGAAAGTACAGATGGCGGTGCTACTTGGAATAACTTAGCGAATGCAGGTATATATTCAGGGGTAGATACAGCAATTTTAGAAATTGATGCAAATACGATAACCTTAGATGGTAACCAATACCGCGTAATTTTATCGTCTCCAGGTTATGCTTGTGACGGAAATATTACGTCAGACCCAGCCACTTTAACGGTATTTACAGATAATGATGGCGATGGTATTCCTGATAATATTGACTTAGATGATGATAATGATGGTATTCCAGATGCTATAGAAGGTACTGGCGATTTAGATGGCGATGGTATTCCAAATCACTTTGACTTAGATGCTGATGGTGATGGTGTATACGACACCAACGAAGCTGGTTTTGGGGATTTAGATGCGGATAATGATGGGGTAATTGATGGCGTTGCGGCTGACTTTGGTGCGAACGGATTGTTTAACGGAGTTGAAACGGATGATACCGCTGCAGCAACGATTAACTATACCTTATTAAATACAGATGGAGATGGAAGTCCAAACTTCTTAGATGTTGATGACGACAATGATGGAGTGAATACAGTATTTGAAAATGCAAATCCTGACGGAAACTTTGATCCAGCAGATGCGCAAGATACAGATGGTGATTCAGTACCAGATTATTTAGATGTTGATGATGATGGAGATGGTGTAAATACCATTTTTGAGGTGTCTAATTCGGATGGTGATGGAAATCCGAGTACGGGTGTAGCCATTTTAAATACAGACGGCGATTTACTACCAAACTATTTAGATAATGATGATGACAATGATGGAATTTTAACCTTGTATGAAAATGATAATTCGGATGGTGATGGAAATCCAACGACAGGTATTGTTATTAATACGGATAATGATGGTCAGCCAGATTATTTAGATATTGACGATGACAATGACGGTATCTTGACCGCATTTGAAAATCCAGATGCAAATGGTGATGGAAACCCTGATGATGCGCAAGATTCGGATGGAAATGGAATGCCTGATTATTTAGATATTGATGATGACGGGGATGGTGTTAATACTATTTTTGAAAATCCAGATCCAAATAATGATGGGAACCCTAATGATGCACAAGATACGGATGGTGATTCAGTACCAGATTATTTAGACATTGATGATGATAATGATAACATCTTGACCGAAAATGAGAATCCAGATCCAAATGGGGACGGTAACCCATCCGATGCAGTAGATACAGACAATGATACTATTCCTGATTATCTCGATAATGATGATGATAACGATGGAATCTTAACGGTAGATGAAGATGTTGATGGTGATGGCGATCCAACCAATGATGATACCGATGGAGACGGAGTGCCAAATTACCTAGATATAGATGATGACGGAGATGGAATATTAACCATCACGGAAGGTGCTGATGATTTTGATAACGATGGTTTCCCTAATTATTTAGATCAAGATGCAGATGGCGATGGTATTCCAGATAATGTGGAAGGTCAATCAACGGCTAGTTATGTAAACCCAATTGGTGATGTTGATGGTAATGGTTTGGATGATGCCTATGAGGTTGGAACCGTTGGTATTATTCCAGTGAACACGGATGGGGTAGATAATCCAGATTATTTAGATACGGATAGTGATAATGACAATGTGCCTGATAGTACAGAAGGTCATGACTTTAATGCCGATGGTGAAGAAGATATTTTAGCCTCTGGTATTGATAGTGATCAAGACGGCTTAGACGATGCCTATGACGGTTCAATTGGTGATTTCTTAGATCCAAATGGTTTAACCGTGGTAGATGATCCAGCGAATGATTTGCCGAATAGAGATGGTGCGGATGAAGTTGATTATAGAGATACCGATGACGATAATGATGGAATATTAACGGCTGATGAAGATGGAGATGAAGATGGAGACCCAAGAAATGACAATTGTGATGAAGATGCATTCCCTGACTATTTAGACACTACGTCTTGTACAATCATTCCAAATGGTTTCTCACCAAATGGAGATGGAGATAATGATACATTTGTTATTCCTGCCTTAGCTCAATTTGATAATTTTGAAATGGAAGTTTATGACCGATGGGGTAATATTGTTTATGAATACAAAAACAATGGAAGAATTCAACCACTTTGGTGGGATGGATTCTCAGACGGTCCAAGAACGATTATTAAAAGGAAAAAGGTGCCTGCCGGAACCTATTATTATATCATTCGATTTAATCAAGATGGTATGGAGCCGGTAGCTGGTTGGGTATATATAAATTATTAAAAAAGAGATAGGAATTTCTTATAAAATCATATAAATAAAGTTATGAGAATAGTAACGCTAGTAGTAGTATTAATGTTAAGTTTAGTTTCACTTGACGGGTATGGTCAACAGGATCCTCAGTATACCCAATATATGTACAATATGAATATTGTGAACCCAGCTTATGCGGGGTCTCGAGGTACTTTGAGTATTGGCGTTTTGGGGCGAACCCAATGGGTTGGACTAGACGGA
>JALKAY010000018.1 GCA_023015935.1 Flavobacteriaceae bacterium F08102 | reverse complement strand
ATCGCCGATAAAAATTCTCCTTTGGAATCCGATCACTCATGCGGAATTGAGTGAATAATTTCTCTTGATACGCTTTTTTGCCTTGCATAGTACAAAATACGAAAAATTAGTAACTTGTGCAACAGGCACACGGTGTATAAAACATAGCTAATTAAGTGCTAAACCGAAAGGTTTGTGTTTTATTTGCTGAGACCGCCAAGTTTTTAATTTGGCTTTTAAACTGATAAGTTAAATCAAAATATAAAAAATTGGCTCTGTGTTAAACCCAAAATGTAGTATCTTTTTACACGCTACGTTTCATACACTGAGCCGTTACCTGCAAGCTGAAAAAAAAGCCACCACACGTTCAAGCACATTTTATTTTGCTCGTACCTCACAAAATAAAAAGAGCTTTCACTTCCCCACCAGCACCAAAAAAAATAATTTGAATTAATCAGTGAAAGACCAAAATGTTTTTATATATTTGGACAATATTTGTCTAAAACAATTTTGACCAATGAAAACGTTAGGTGACACTTTAAAATGTGCCAGAGAGAAAAAAGAATTGATACTACGAAAAGTTGCGGCTGAAGTAGATATTGACCAATCTCTTATAAGCAAGTTTGAAAAAAATGAGAGAAAACCGACAATGGAGCAACTCGTTAGACTTGCAAAATTTTACGGACTTTCTGAAAGGGAGCTAACAATAAATTGGTATTCAGAAAAAATTGCAGACGAATTAAAATACACAGAATCAACTTCTGAAATACTCAAAGTAGCAGAAGAAAAAATCAAATATTATAAAACCCAAGCAAATGGAAAATAAGACACTAAAAGTAGCAGAATTATTTGCAGGAGTCGGTGGTTTCCGTCTTGGACTTGAAAAAAGTAATTTCAAAGTTGTTTGGAGTAATCAATGGGAACCTTCAACTAAAATGCAACATGCTTCAATGGTTTATGAAGCAAGATTTGGTAAAGAAAATCATTCGAATCAAGATATAGCAACGGTTCCAACAGATGAAATTCCAGATCACGATTTACTCTGTGGTGGATTTCCTTGTCAAGACTATTCAGTTGCGACTACATTACATAATTCAAAAGGGTTAAAAGGTAAAAAAGGAGTTCTATGGTGGTCAATCCATCGAATTTTAGAAGAGAAAAAGAACAAACCAAAATATCTTTTTTTAGAAAATGTAGATAGACTTTTAAAATCACCTGCCAAACAAAGAGGTCGTGATTTTGCTGTAATGCTTCAAAGTTTAAACGAACTTGGATATGCAGTAGAATGGAGAGTAATCAATGCGGCTGAATACGGAATGCCACAAAGAAGGAGAAGGGTTTTCTTTATTGGCTATCACAAGTCAACAGAACTATATAAAAAACTTCAAAAAGCAGACAAAATTGATTGGCTAACAAAAGAAGGAACGATTGCAAATGCTTTTCCTGTTAACAACACAAACTCAATTCAAGAAATTGAACTAAAAGGAGATTTAGTAGAAATCACAAACAACTTCAATAAAAATGGAAAATTATCGCCTTTTCAAAATACAGGTTTACTTATAAAAGGTAAAGTATACACAACTAAAACAGAGCCAAATTATAATGGAAAGAGAACTGTTTTAGCAGACGTTTTGCAAAATGGAGAAGTTACACCTGAATTTTTCATTGATGAAAAAGATAAAGAAAAATGGGAGTATTTGAAAGGTGCAAAAACAATTGAAAGAAAATCACCAGATGGTTTTGTTTATAAATATTCTGAAGGTGGAATGATTTATCCAGACGCTTTAGATAATGCTTCAAGGACAATTATAACAGGAGAAGGTGGAAAATCACCTTCAAGATTCAAACACGTAGTTGCTACTGACAGAGGTTTAAGAAGATTAACACCAATTGAATTAGAAAGATTAAATATGTTTCCTGATAACCACACTAAACTTGAAGGAATTTCAGATACTAAACGTGCTTTCTTTATGGGAAATGCTTTAGTTGTAGGTGTAATTGAAAAAATAGGACAAGAACTTTACAAACAGATAAACCAATTTGAATATGCTTGATGTTACTTCGGCAGATTCAATAATCGAGTTTGCTAAAAAATTAAAAGGACAAACTTTACGAGAAGCTTGTGGAAAAGAAATTGAAAAACACGACTACAAAGGAAAAGGAAATTTTGGTCAACTTTTAGAAAAGTTCTATTTCGGTTATGAGCCAAATTCAGATGCAGAACCAGACTTTAAAGAAGCAGGAATTGAACTGAAATCAAGTCCGTTAAAAACTTTGAGAAATGAAGAATTTCGTTCAAAAGAAAGGCTTGTCTTAAATATTATCAACTATTTAGAAGTACATAAAGAGGACTTTGAAAATAGCTCGTTTTGGAAGAAAAATGCTCATTTACTTTTAGTATTTTATCTGCACGATAAAGATTTAGACCTGCTTGATTACCTTATTAAATTAGTTGACAGTTGGCAATATCCAAATGAAGATTTGAAAATAATCAAACACGATTGGGAAACAATAAACCAAAAAATAAAAGACGGAAAAGCACACGAATTATCAGAAGGTGACACATTTTATCTTGGTGCTTGTACAAAAGGTTCAACAGCATTAAAGTCGTATCGCGACCAACCTTTCAATGATAAAAAAGCAAAACAAAGAGCTTATTCACTTAAACAAGGTTATGTAAATCATATAATTGCTAATATCGCTCAGGAAGAAACCGCTGTTTACGGAAAGATAATTGAGCAACCAGAAATCCTTAACGAAGTTCAATCAATTGAGGATGTTGTAGTTTCAAAATTTCAACCTTTTTATGGAAAATCAGCAGAACAAATTGAACAAGAGCTAGGTTTGGAATTAAACCAAAAAGCCAAAAGTTATTTTGCCAATTTGACAAATGCTATTCTCGGACTTGAACTTGGGCAAAAAATTGAAGAGTTTGAAAAAGCAGACATTCAAGTAAAAACTATTCGTCTAAAAGAAAACAACTTACCAAAAGAAGATATTTCTTTTCCAACTTTTGAGTACCAAGATTTAATCGAAACTGATTGGGAAGATTCAGACTTTAAAAACATTTTAGAAAGTAAATTCTTCTTCGTTTTCTACCAATTTGAGAGAGAAAACTTAATCTTAAGAAAGGTGAAATTTTGGAATATGTCGTATTCAGATATTTTAGAAGCAAAATCTGTTTGGGACAAAATGAAAACAACAGTTTCTAAAGGAGAAATCGTAAAAGAAGTAACTGAAAAAGGTGTAAGAAAAACTTATTTTCCAAAGAAAACTGAAAACAGAATAAGTCACGTTAGACCACACGCAAGAAATTCAGCAGATACTTATGAATTACCAATTGCGGACAAATTAACGGGATTAACTGAATTTACAAAACATTGTTTTTGGCTGAATGCTAGTTACGTGAAAGATGAAATTTATGAGAAATAGTCCAACGGAAGTTCAAGCACATTGCAATCCTCGTTCCTGCGGTTGCAAAGAGCTTTCACGCCAACGCTAGCGGAACGAAAAGAAAAAAGCCAGCAGGTAACAAAGTGTCCTATGAAAAGCACTAGTCCAGTTCTTCAAAGTTAATATTTTATTTTTATTAATTCATTTTGATGACTTTGAGGTGTTGGATTGTTGATAATTCCGAAGGATTATCAATAATTCAATTCCTATATAACT
>JALKAY010000017.1 GCA_023015935.1 Flavobacteriaceae bacterium F08102 | reverse complement strand
GGTTCAACAGGACAAGGAGCGTTAACGTATGCATGGAGTACCTCTGATGGAGTTATCGATAGTGGAGCCAATACAGCGTCTCCAGTAATTAGTTCAGCGGGAACGTATACTTTAACCATTACCGATGCTGACAATGGATGTACAGCGACCGATACGGTAGTGATTAATGAGGATGTAGATGTGCCAGTAGTTAATAGTATTGCATTTAGCCATCCAACCACAGCAAATTGTCCTACACCGAATGATGGTAGCATTACAATAACTGCGACGGGTTCTAATTTAGAATACAGTATAGATGGGGGAGCTACGTATCAAACGTCAAACATATTCAATGATTTAGTTGCTGGAGATTATACGATTTCGGTTAGAAATTCTATTACCTTATGTACTAATCATGTAGCAGGTGTAACTACGTTAACTGAACCCGGGTGTAATCCAAGTTTAATTGTAACTAAAAAACAAACAGATGGCCCAGGAATTATCACGGCTATTGGTCAAAAAATTGATTATACAATTACCCTTGAGAATAATGGAGATCTTGATTTAACAGTAATTGATGTTAAAGATTTACTGCCAGATGGAACGGTAGGAACTTTAGTTGGTCCAACAGGAGACAATGGAACCCTTAATGTAATTGATAAAGGAGAGACTTGGACGTATACCATTAGTTATACAACGAGTTTGGCTGATTTCCAACGTGGTACTAACAGTTTAATAAATAGCGTTACTGCTACAACAGCTGAAATTCCAGCTGGAGTAACAGATACGGCTGAGACCCCAATTGAATATGCTGATTTAAGCCTTTCAAAAACGGTAAATAATAGTACGCCAAATGTTGGTGATGTAGTAAGATTTACCTTAACTTTAAATAATGCTGGGAATACAGATGCTACTGGAGTAGAGGTAAAAGATGTAGTGCCGAGTGGTTATGGAACGATAACAGCAATAACTCCTGGAGCTTCGGTCAGTGGAAATACCATTTCTTGGTCAGGATTAACCGTTGTTGTGGGAACACCAAGTGAGTTAGAATTTACTGCGCAAGTATTAGCGTCAGGAGACTACGGAAACCGAGCTGAAATTACAGCATCTGCAAATGTAGATCCTGATTCTGATCCTACCAGTAGTTTTGATGATGATGATTACGCAGATCTTACCGGAGATGATGATGAGAGTGCAATTGTTTCTGTGAATCCAACGGCTGTTTCTGATATTTCATTGACAAAAACAGTAAGTAATACGACTCCAAATGTAGGCGAAAATGTGATTTTCACCTTAACAGTAAGTAATAATGGACCGAGCATTGCCACCGGAGTGGAAGTTACTGATAACTTACCAACAGGGTATACCTATGTAAGTGATAACAGTGGTGGAAATTATACGGGTGGTGTTTGGACAGTACCTGCAATAGCATCCGCTTCAAGCGCAAGTATTGAAATTACAGCCAGTGTTAATGCAACAGGTGATTATGAAAATATAGCTGAAGTAACTGCTGCCAATAATTTAGATCCAGATTCAACCCCAAATAATGGTGATGTTACAGAAGATGATTATGCAACACAAAGTACTACACCAAATCCAGTGTCAGATTTAAGTATTACGAAGGTAATTGACAATGATACTCCAGCGGTGGGAAGTACGGTAACCTTTACATTGACTCTTCAAAATGATGGGCCAAGTGATGCTACAGGTATTGCTATTGAAGATGTTGTGCCGAACGGTTATGATAATGTGACTCCTGTAACACCAGGAGCAACGGTTGTTGGAAATACAATTCGCTGGTCGGGCATTGCTGTTGCAAATGGAGATAATGCAACCTTTGAATTTACGGCACGTGTTTTAGCCAGCGGGAACTATGGAAATAGAGCGCAAATTATCGCTTCAGATAACCTAGATCCAAATTCAGACCCATCAAGTGGATTTGCAACAGATGATTTAGGTGATGGTATTGCGGATAATGATGAGAGTAATATTGTGGAAGTGAATCCAACGGCTGTTTCTGATTTAGAAATTTCAAAAACTGTGAACGTTGCAAATCCATGGGTTGGATCTAATGTAGTCTTTACAATTACCGTAATGAACAATGGATTAAGTGATGCAACAGGCGTTGAAGTGACGGATAATTTACCGACAGGATATACGTATATAAGTGATAATAGTGGTGGAAATTATACTTCTGGAGTTTGGACTGTACCTACAATTGCCGCTGGATCAAGTAAAAGTATTCAGATAACTGCGAAGGTAAATCCAACAGGAAATTATATAAACACAGTTGAAGTAACTGCTTCTGATAATTTAGATCCAGATTCAACACCAAATAATGGTGATATATCAGAAGATGATTATGCAAGTATTGGTACCAATCCAATTGCAGTATCTGACATTCGATTATCTAAAGCGGTAAGTAATAATACGCCGTTTGTTGGAGATGTAGTGACGTTTAGTTTGACCGTAAGTAATGATGGACCTAGTGAAGCAACTGGTGTAGCAATTGAAGATGTAGTACCGGCAGGGTATGACAATATAACCGCAATTACGGCTGGTTCTAGTATTGTTGGAAATACCATAAGCTGGTCTGGAATTACGATTCCGTCAGGAGTAGATCGTGTATTTGAATTTACGGCGCATGTTTTAGCTTCTGGACCTTATGAGAATGCAGCTGAAGTAATTGCTTCAGACAACATAGATCCGAATTCAGACCCAGCGGCTTCTTTTGGAACAGATGATTTAAACGATGGGATTCCAGACAATGATGAAGCGTATATTGAAGTAGATCCAATTCCAGTATCTGATATAAGTTTAGTGAAAACGGTGAGTGATTTAAATCCAACAACAGGCGAGGTAGTTACCTTTAGCTTAACCATTCATAATGATGGACCTAGTGATGCTACAGGAATTGAAGTCACAGATCTACTTCCTGATGGATATGGTTCTGTAGCAGCTATTTCAAATGGAGGAAGTTTGTCGGGGAATACAATTACATGGACTAATTTGTCTGTTGCAAATGGTGCAGACCTTGTGTTGACCTTTACGGCTGAAGTTTTAACAACAGGTACAAATACGACAACAAGTTATTATAACCGAGCTGAAATTACGGGAGCAGACAATGTTGATCCAGATAGTGACGTTGCCTTGAGTTTTGATGTTGACGATTTAGCTGATGGAATAGCAGATGATGATGAAAGCATTGAAGATCAAATTGTGATCAACTTCTTGCCAACCGCTCAAAATGATGCATTATTTGTGGTCGAAAATTCAACAAATAACAGCTTAAAGGTATTGTTGGATAATGGAAATGGTGTAGATGATTTTGGTAGAGATGGAGCAAGTACCAATCCAATTGTAATTGCTGCAGGGCCAACGAATGGAACGGCAACCGTTGATGATAATGGTACAGCGAATGATCCAACGGATGATTTCATACGATATACCCCATCTACTGATTTTGTTGGAATAGATACATTTACCTATACCATTGAGGATAGCAATGGAGATGTTTCAACTGCAATGGTAAGCATTGAAGTTCTCGTGGATACGGATGGGGATAATGTGCCAGATATTTATGATATTGATGATGATAATGACGGAATCATAGATACTGTTGAAGGAGCGTTGACAGATGATCAAGATAATGATGGGTATGTGAATAGCTTAGATATCGATGCGGATAATGATGGAATTCCAGATAATGTGGAGGCGCAAGAAACGGATAATTATATTGCTCCTTCGGGTATTGATAGTGATGGAAATGGTTTGGATGATGCCTATGAAAGTTCTCCTGGAGCTGGAGAAGGTTTAAATCCAGTAAACACGGATAATACAGATATGCCAGATTATTTAGATACCGATTCTGATAACGACAATGTGCCTGATTATATCGAAGGAAATGACTTTAATCACGACGGTATTGCTGATCGTGTTTTATTGAGCATTGATACTGATGAAGATGGGTTGGATGATGGGTTTGAAGGTGCCGATCTACACGATGGGTTTGATGTAAATGATGAAATAGATAATCCACAAGATGACTTGCCAGATACAGATGGAACCGAGAATGTAGATTATAGAGATATTGATGACGACGGGGATGGTGTGTTGACTTATGACGAGGATTTAAACGGCAATGGCGATCCATTTGATGATGATACAGACAATGATTTACAACCAAATTATTTGGATATAGACGATGATGGTGATGGTATTTTAACCATCGTAGAAGGAACTGGAAATAATGATTCAGATGCGTATCCAGATTATTTAGATATTGATGCAGATGGTGATGGAATACCCGATAATATTGAAGCTCAGCCTACGGTTGGATATATTGAGCCTTCAGGTATCGATGCAGACGGCAATGGTTTAGATGACGCTTATGGTGAGGGAGGAATTATACCGGTAAATACAGATGGCGTTGATGATCCAGATTATTTAGATGATGACTCGGATAATGATGGTGTATATGATTATATAGAAGGACATGATTTTGATCATGACGGTCATCCAGATGTTGAAGAAATAGGGGTGGACACAGATGGTGATGGACTAGATGATGGATATGAAGGGGCAAATGTAAATGATATTGACGCAAATGATGAGATTGATGACCCAGCGAATCAATTGCCAAATTTTGATGCGACCGACGACCCATTAACAACTGATGATCTTGATTATAGAGATATTGATGATGATAATGACGGTGAATTAACCGCAGACGAAGATTCAAATGAAAATGGAGTGTGGTATGACGATGATTGTGATGCCGATGGTAAGCCTAATTATTTAGATACAACCTCATGTACAATTATTCCAAATGCCTTTTCTCCTAATGGAGATGGAGATAACGATACCTTTATTATTCCATTGTTGTCTAAATATCCGAATTTCAGTCTTGAAATATTTGATAGATGGGGGCAAAAAGTACATGAGTACAGTAATAAAGGAAAAGGACTTCCAGATTGGTGGGATGGATATTCTACGGGTAAAATGACTATGGATGAAATTGAGAAAGTACCTGTTGGAACGTATTATTATATTATTTATTTCAATGAGCCAGGAGTTGATCCAGTAGCTGGTTGGGTGTATGTAAATTATTAAAAAAACAAATAAGTTGTTTTAAATAAATGAAAGTTATGAGAATAGGAACACGTATTATACTCGTATTTTTGAGCCTAATTTCCCTCGATAGTTTTGGTCAACAGGATCCTCAGTATACCCAATATATGTACAATATGAATATTGTGAACCCAGCTTATGCGGGGTCTCGAGGTACTTTGAGTATTGGCGTTTTGGGGCGAACCCAATGGGTTGGACTAGACGGAGCGCCCAAGACGGCTACCTTTGCGATTCATGCACCTGTTGCGAAAAATTTAGGAGCCGGATTTTCAGCGATTTTAGATGAACACGGGCCCGTAAAGGAACAAAACATCTACGCGGATATTTCTTATACTTTGACTACTTCAGAAGAGGGTCGACTTGCCTTTGGTTTAAAAGGAGGTTTGACGCTCTTCGATGTTAATCTGCTCTCGTTGGTTTTACCACAAACAGAACCTGGCGTGGATCCGTTATTTGATGACAACGTCAATGAGAGTTTGCCAAATTTTGGAGCCGGTGTTTTGTATTATGACGAGAAGTTTTATGTAGGTGTTTCAGCACCAAACTTATTGGAAACCAAACATCTTGAGAAATCAGACGGTACTATTACCAGAGCCTCTGAGAAGATGCATTATTTCTTCACCTCTGGGTATGTTTTCGATTTGTCTCCAGCATTAAAATTTAAGCCATCAACGATGGTTAAAGCCGTTTCGGGAGCTCCGATTGCCATTGATTTATCGGCAAATTTTTTGATTAATGAGCGATTAGAGCTGGGGGCGAGTTATCGTTTTGGAGATGCTGTGAGTGGTTTAATTAGTTTTGGGGTAACGCATGACTTGCGATTGGGGTATGCGTATGATTATACTACCACCAATTTAGGCAACTATAGCAGTGGAAGTCATGAGGCATTTTTACAATGGGATATAGATTT
>JALKAY010000016.1:0-2500 GCA_023015935.1 Flavobacteriaceae bacterium F08102 | reverse complement strand
CCAATCCCCGCAACTTTTCGCAGCTTATCACGTCCTTCTTCGTCTCTGAGAGCCTAGGCATCCTCCATACGCCCTTATTTAGCTTATTGTACTTTTTGCTCTTTTATATTTGTATTCACAAGATAACTTCTCAATTATCTTAACCTTAGTTCTGTCCGAAAACAAAACCTCGATCTTTATTTTTGATATTTACGATATCATTATTTTCAATATGTCAATGAACGTTCTTCAGTATCCAGTAAACAGCCTTCAGTTACAGCCCTTTGAACTGTATACTACAGACCGCATACTGCGTCCTGATCTGTGGAGAATATCGGAGTCGAACCGATGACCTCCTGCGTGCAAGGCAGGCGCTCTAGCCAGCTGAGCTAATCCCCCATTATCTAGTGGGCCGGTCCACAGCACTTGGTCTGCAGTCGTTTGCCGACTAATGGAGTGAATAACCACTTCTAGAATTTCCTTCTATATATAATGTACACTTCTTTTAATCTAAAATTGACTTGAGCATCTTGCCCAGCATCGAATGACCTTTTTCAAAAAGGTATACTTAACACCTTCAATTAACTGATCAACGACAGACTAAATCTACCTCTTATCCCCAAAAATGCATCGCATTTTTGTAGTCTCGGGCAGACTCGAACTGCCGACCTCTACATTATCAGTGTAGCGCTCTAACCAGCTGAGCTACGAGACTATTTTTAGATCTAAAATAGAATTATACCTATATATATTATAATAATAAAAAATTGACAGCTCAATCAGAGCAAAATCATGACTTCATCTTCAACAAGACCATTCACTTTCTCTAGAAAGGAGGTGTTCCAGCCGCACCTTCCGGTACGGCTACCTTGTTACGACTTAGCCCCAGTTACTAGTTTTACCCTAGGCAGCTCCTTGCGGTCACCGACTTCAGGTACTCCCAGCTTCCATGGCTTGACGGGCGGTGTGTACAAGGCCCGGGAACGTATTCACCGCATCATGGCTGATATGCGATTACTAGCGATTCCAGCTTCACGGAGTCGAGTTGCAGACTCCGATCCGAACTGTGATAAGGTTTGTAGATTCGCTCACTGTCACCAGTTGGCTGCTCTCTGTCCTTACCATTGTAGCACGTGTGTAGCCCAGGACGTAAGGGCCGTGATGATTTGACGTCATCCCCACCTTCCTCTCGGTTTGCACCGGCAGTCTCATTAGAGTCCTCAGCTTGACCTGCTAGCAACTAATGATAGGGGTTGCGCTCGTTATAGGACTTAACCTGACACCTCACGGCACGAGCTGACGACAACCATGCAGCACCTTGTAAGTAGTCCGAAGAAAGATCTATCTCTAAATCATGCAACTTACATTTAAGCCCTGGTAAGGTTCCTCGCGTATCATCGAATTAAACCACATGCTCCACCGCTTGTGCGGGCCCCCGTCAATTCCTTTGAGTTTCATCCTTGCGAACGTACTCCCCAGGTGGGATACTTATCACTTTCGCTTAGTCACTGAGCTTACGCCCAACAACTAGTATCCATCGTTTACGGCGTGGACTACCGGGGTATCTAATCCCGTTCGCTCCCCACGCTTTCGTCCATTAGCGTCAGTTGTTAGTTAGTAGACTGCCTTCGCAATCGGTATTCTATGTAATATCTAAGCATTTCACCGCTACACTACATATTCTATCTACTTCACTAAAACTCAAGATCACCAGTATCAAAGGCAGTTCCACAGTTAAGCTGTGGGATTTCACCTCTGACTTAATGACCCGCCTACGGACCCTTTAAACCCAATGATTCCGGATAACGCTTGCACCCTCCGTATTACCGCGGCTGCTGGCACGGAGTTAGCCGGTGCTTATTCATACAGTACCGTCAAGCCCCGACACGTCGGGGTGTTTCTTCCTATATAAAAGCAGTTTACAACCCATAGGGCAGTCTTCCTGCACGCGGCATGGCTGGATCAGGCTCTCGCCCATTGTCCAATATTCCTCACTGCTGCCTCCCGTAGGAGTCTGGTCCGTGTCTCAGTACCAGTGTGGGGGATCTCCCTCTCAGGACCCCTACCTATCGTAGCCATGGTAAGCCGTTACCTTACCATCTAGCTAATAGGACGCATACTCATCTTATACCGCCGAAGCTTTAATTAAAATATGATGCCATATCTTAATACCATGGAATATTAATCTTCATTTCTAAAGGCTATCCTCCTGTATAAGGTAAATTGTATACGCGTTACTCACCCGTGCGCCGGTCGTCAGCGGTGCAAGCACCCTGTTACCCCTCGACTTGCATGTGTTAAGCCTGCCGCTAGCGTTCATCCTGAGCCAGGATCAAACTCTCCATCGTATAAATTTTAAATTTCTTTAGATGAATCGTCTCTCAAAAAAAATCGGGAATTAATTCCGTGATTTTACTCTAATTTTACGCTGTCAATTTTTCAATCTTTTCAATGAACTTAAAAAATCTGAAAACTCATTTCAGTTATCCAAATTTTTAAAACTTAGCTCTCTTTACATTTT
>JALKAY010000015.1 GCA_023015935.1 Flavobacteriaceae bacterium F08102 | reverse complement strand
TGGCTTCAGGAATGGTTAAAGTCCAGGTGTTGTCCTTGTTATCTACTAAATGAGCATCCCCTTCGGTATAAACCACATCGTCAACTTCAACGGTTAAGTTGTCTGAAGAATCAGCGGTCCCCGTAATGGTTGGAGTTGCGTCACTAGCATTTAATACATTCACCGTAGGCTGTGTTAGCACTATTGGGCTAGTTGTGGTGTCAATCGTCAATTCGTCCGTTGTTCCATCTACAGCGGTATTTCCATTGCCATCAGAAACGGTAGCGATTACATCGTAGATTCCATTCATTAAAGCATTGACCTCAGGAATGATTAAAGTCCAGGTGTTGTCCTTGTTATCTACTAAATGAGCATCCCCTTCGGTATAAACCACATTGTCAACTTCAACGGTTAAGTTGTCTGAAGAATCAGCGGTTCCTTTGATGGTTGGTGTTGTATCGTTGGTATTTAACGCATTCACCGATGGCTTTGTTAAGGATACGATGGATTCATCAACAGTATAACTCTCAGTATCAATCGCTACACCCACACAATTTCCAGTAATTGTTTCAATAGATGCTTCGATGATATGGTCGGTGTCATCGACAAGATCACTTCCAGGAACGGAAATAGAAAATTTGAAATTAGTGCCTACAGTTCCTCCAAAATTTTTAGAATTGATCAATAAATTTATAGTATCGCCTATTTTTGCATCACCCCCAACACTTCCTTCAACATGGATGGTTCCGTTAGTTTCATGGAGTTGAATAACATCATCTGGAGTGATATTTTCATCAAGCGAAAGGGTAGGGACAATGGAGGATGTTACCATAGTTAATTGTACCTCTTTAAGGTCTCCAGCGGGATTTTCACATCCATTAGCATTTGTTAAACTAACATAAAAGGTATAGGGTTCTGACTTGCTTGGTAATCCCTTTATCGTCAAGGTTCCGTTTCCGTCAATAGTATAGGTTGCACCAGAAAGATTTAATCCATTGGTAATAGCTAAAGTTTTATTTTCATCAAAAAACCATGAAAAAGAGCCATTTATCGTACTAGTAGGTTGGAGGATAACGGTGCTATTTTCACAATAGGAATTTTCAATTCCATCAATGGTGATATCTGTCGAAACTGGATTTGACAATGCCTTAACGGGCACTGCAATACGTACTGATTCTTCAACACAACCTGTCTTGACTGATGCAACATAGAATATGGTATCTTCAAAAATAGGGGGAGTAGTAAATGATTCTCCAGAAGCAACTGTAGCAATAGGGGTGATTGCTTCTTTACTCGCATACCAATTCAGCATCAAATCGGTTTCCATAGCTGTTGCGACTAAACTTGCAGCACTTCCAATACACGTTTCTACATTGAGTGAATTGGATGCCACAACAGGTAAGGCAGGAACTCGGTTAATATTATATAAATCCAACCGCTGTGTTAAATTCACGTTGGCAAGTGCACCGTATTCAATGGTAATTCGATCAGCAGGTACGCCAGGGGAAAAAGGAATATCAACAATAAAATTACCTTGCAGTAAGGTGAGTAAATCGGTGTTCAACAAACCTGCTAAAGTTGTTCGGGCAACTTCATTTGCGCCATTTTTTGCGATAAAATGAATTGCATTAGCTATGCCCGCAGTTAATAAAGAAGGGTCTAATTTTAAGCGTATTGAATACGTATCAGTAGCGTTTGAGGTTCCTTCGAAATATACAGTTTGTTCAATAGAACTGGCAACACTCGCAATACCCATGCTCATTCTAGCATAATTTGATGATTCCGAGTCCAGTACAAATTGAGGATTAGAGACACCAACATCTCCAGTGTTTAAGACATCAATATTTAACCCCTCTCCACTATATGATGTATAGGCAGCGGGACTACAAGGATCCGGGCTGGTGCTAACGTAAGCGCCATAAACCCCAAGTTCTTTTGTATTTCCAAATCCAATGACAGACCCTAATCGATTGGTCAATTTAATGCGGTTATACGATTGATTAGGCGTTAATGCGATAAAGTATTCATTATTTGCATTTACAACGATTCGAGCACGTTCTTGAGCAAAATCGCCATCTACTTGAGAGTTTACGGTTAAAACCGGAGTAGTACCTGAAAAGGCTTGTACCCGAAATTCTTGATTTCCAATTAATAGGTGCCCCGTAACATCAGCGATAAGATTTCCTAAACTTCCTCCAAGTAATGCGGTGAGAATATTTTCATCTGCATCAATCTTAATATAGGTAGTTGTATGAGCGGCAATGTTCTGATTGAATGCAAGTTCCAAATGACCTGTATAGGCACCAAATCCAAATAAATCACCCGAACTAGCTCGAACAAGGGCTCTGGTAGATAGATCTCCGTCTACTGCATTTTCTTGGTCAATAGTGTGGTTTTGATCGACAATGACTTGTGCATATTCACGATGTTGGGCCTGTGTTATGCGTGGGAATAATAGAACACAAAGCACGAAGGCGAACCAGGTTAAGAAGGCCTTGGAAGGTAAGTTTTTTGCTTTCATAATAAGGTGATTTTGGGTTTATTAAATATGTTTATTTGCTTTTCTTGTTGAATGTGTAGTATACTCACATCAGCAAAAATCAAGTTTGTAATTCGTTGTACAATTGGACTATTCACAATGATTAATTCATCGATGCCTAGCCAATATTATACCGTACCATGGGATAAATTTTTGTTAAGTGGGGAGTTGCTTTTTTAGCGGGACGCTTCCTTTTAAATTTAGTGGTAGTTTTTTTGGAAGAGTAAACAGTTGATAGCAATGGTTGTTTTTCTGACTCACTTGTAATCCAATACTGAGATGGAATTTTTACGCTTCTTATTTTGGACGAGGTAACCACTTGTATCCGTAGTTGGATAATTCCGTTCTTATTTGTGTTTGATTTCATAGCGACAATTTTCTTTAAAGACAACTGAAGCTTTGTTTATCCCGAAAATATTTAAAAAAAAAGTTGATTTTTTTTAAATATTGATAGCTATCTTACCGTCATTCAATTAATTGAAATAAAAGAAGATTAAAATAGATTTCGTGAAATGTAAATTGGGATAGGGGAAATTTTAGAGGCTGTACCTTATCTGTAGAATAAACAAACGCGTAGATTATGGGGGTGGAGGCTAATGATTTTATGAAAAAGTGAAATTGGATCGAAAATACTGACTTATAAAACGAGCTTTCGGTCTTGCTTAAAGCACTTTCTTAGAAAAATATACGCCTTGGTGGTATGTGCTTCTACCGTTTTGATAGAGATATCTAAAGTAAGTGCTATTTGTTTGTTTTTTTGACCTTCTAGTTTTTTCTTGCGAAAAATTACCTTGCATCTTTTAGGAAGTTTATCAATGCATTGTTCTAATAATTTTAGTTTTTCTTCACGGTCATTTGTTTGCTCTTCTTCAGCAATAATTTCATCTAAAATAACCTTGTGGCAAGATAATAATACTGCATTTTTCTTTGCATTTTTTCGAAGGGTATCCATCAATCTATTATAAGCCATTTTATACAGATAACTATTAATAGACGAGGTAATTACGATTCTTTTCCTATTATCCCATAGATATAAAAATGAATCTTGAACAGCATCGTTAATACTGTTTTTATCAGAGGTAAAGTTTAATAAATAGATGCAGAGTTTTTCAAAGTAATTTGAATATAATTTCTCAAAAAAAGAAAGATCTCCTTTTCTTAATAATTCACAATTCGTATTTAATTTTTTGTCCTTCATTTCAGTACAAAAATGATAAAAAAAAATAAAACATAGGGTTTTTCATTCTAAATACTACATAATAATACAAAGCACACTTATAAAAATGAAGAATTTAGAATCATTAATACTAAAATACTTTGACGATAGCCTGAATCAAGAGGAGACAGAAGAGCTTAAAAAATTACTAGAAATTGAGGAAAATATGACTCGTTTCAAAGAATACGTTCATTTAAATCATTTAATTCATGCCAAAAGTGAATTTAATTATACCTCTGAATTACATGAATTTCGTGTAAGGGCGAAAAAACGGTTTAAACTAAAGTCCCTGTTTAAATATGCTGCGGTTATTTTGCTATTAATCTCTGTTGGGTATGTTTATTTAAGCCAAGATCAACAACAAATCGCAACACCAAGTATCGAAAACAATACGATCAAAGTAGGTACCGATAAGGCAATTTTGACTTTAGAAGATGGTACGAATATTCCTTTAGAAAAAGGAAAGCATTATAGATCGACTTTTGCGGAGAGTAACGGTGAAAATTTAGTGTATGCATCAAGTGTGGTAAAAGATTCTAGTATACGCGCGAGCATAACCTATAATTACTTGACTATTCCGCGTGGGGGACAATATTTTGTAAAACTACCTGACGGAACAGGTGTATGGTTAAATTCAGAATCTAAACTCAAATACCCAACTACTTTTATTAAAGGAGATGAACGTCGAGTTGAACTCGTTTATGGTGAAGCGTATTTTGATGTATCTCCAAGTTCAGAACACGAAGGTTCTCGATTTAAAGTACACACTAGATTTCAAGAAGTAGATGTAATTGGTACAGAGTTTAATATTAAAGCCTTTAAAGATGAAAATGAGATTTTAACAACCCTCGTGGAAGGAGTCGTTAAAATAAGTAAGGATGAATTGGAGAAAGAATTAATTCCAAATCAACAATCCATTATCACATCAACGAGTTCTTCAATAAAAATTGTCCCGGTGAATGTCTATAATGAAGTTTCATGGAAAGACGGAGTGTTTAGTTTTAATAATAAATCCTTAGATAAAATGATGAAAATATTATCTCGATGGTACAATGTAGACATTCACTTCAAAAATAGCGCACAGAAAAACTTAAAATTTACCGGAGAGGTGGAACGATCTTCTCGAATAGAATCCATTTTAAAAGATATTGAAAAAACTAACGAAGTAAAATTTACAATCAATGATAAAACAATAATTATAGAATAAAAAAAAGGGATAAAGCTCACGCCTGCGACAGCAAAACTTCATCCCTATAATGCGATCAATTAATATTAACTAATCAAAAACAAATTTATGGAATTTAAATTTAAAATTGCATTTCTTTATTTTAAAGAAAGGCTCTTACCTATTATGATGAGAACATTAATGTTATTATGTTGTACACTCACCTTTGGATTTGGTCCTATTACAGGACTCTCCCAAAATGCAAAAATTGTTATTGATTCAGACAGGGTTATGTCTGTTGAACACATTTTTGAACTAATCAAAACCCAAACCGATTACCGATTTATTTATAGATCTGATGTTATTCAAAGTGCTCCCGACGTTCAATTAAAAAAAGGGGTAATAAAAGCAGGAAAGCTTTTAGACAAAGTATTAACTCCAATTTCTTGCACTTTTGAGTTCACTAAGAATAATACAGTCATTGTTCAGCGACAAGAAAATGATTCGTTACTAGCGCAAGAAACCATTACCATTAAGGGCTCGATTAAGGATGAACAAAATGAACCTATGGTAGGTGTTAATATCATTATTAAAGGAACCAAAAAAGGGGTTTCTTCCGATTTCGACGGGAATTATTCAATAAAAGTCCCCAAACCAGCGAATGATGTCGTGCTAATTTTCAGTTATGTTGGTTATGAAAAACAAGAAATCACGATTGGGAATAAAACCACCATTAATGTTCAGTTGAAAGCAGATTTATCTGGCCTAGATGAAGTTGTGGTTGTTGGTTATGGATCTATGAAAAAGAAAGATGTTACAGGCGCTGTTTCAAGTTTAGATCCAATCGTATTAAAAACATCAACATTCCCAACCATTGGAAGTATGATTCAAGGTCAGTTAGCTGGAGTTGAAGTTTTAACTGGTACAGGTGAGCCTGGAACTCCTGTACGTATTAGAATTAGAGGAGATGCAACAATAAATGATGGTGCAGATCCACTGGTAGTTGTTGATGGAGTACCGATGCCAGACGACTTTAACTTAAATGACATTAACCCAAATGATGTTGAGGCATTAGATGTATTAAAAGGTGCTGCGGCAAGTGCAATATATGGTTCTAGAGCTTTGGCTGGAGTTTTAGAAATTACCACTAAGAGAGGGACTAAGTATACAAAACCTCGAATTACGTATTCACATACCACGGGTATTAAATCACTTCAAGGAGAACTGAATGCACTAAATGGTGATCAGTATAGAGCCATGTGGGATGAAGGTTTAGTCAATTATCTAATGTCTAGATACAATATTAGAGATGGTGTTGATGCTGTTAAGAATTATGGTGTTGACCCGAATACGGGGTTAAGTATTTATCAACGAATGGCAGACAGGGTTGAATTTGGAACTGAAAATACGAATTGGGTTGACTTATTAATTGGTAATGCGATCTCTCAAAACGATTATTTATCATTGCGTGGTGGGGATGTAAAATCCCAATATGCATTTTCATTCGGTAGAAATACTGAAGATGGGATTGTTGTAGGTAATAAGTTTGAAAGAAATACCGTGAGCTTTAATTACGATCAGAAATTTAGCGAAAAGGTTAAGGTAGGATTTAGTATCGTTGGTGGATCATCTATTAGAAAAGGTGGAGTAGCCACTATTAGTACAGCGACAACAATGAGACCCGATGTAAAAGCATTTAATGATGATGGAAGTTATTATATTGAATTTTACGAGCGTACATCTGGACCACCATGGGCACAAACGATTCAAACACGAGCGTATGACAATCCCTTAGTACTTGCAAAAGAAGTAACCAACGATAGGTTAAGCAGAAACGTAACTATTAGTCCTTATGGTGAATTTCAGTTGTTCAATGATTTGAAATTAACCACTCGATATAGTTATAATCTCAGTCTTGGTAAGGGAGAATCCTATTATCCAAGCTATACAGATTTTGCTTTATTTCGTAACGCGAAGGGATATTTAACGGATTCAAGGTATGAAACAAGTAGTAATACATTTACAAATTACCTATCCTACCTAAAAGTATTTAATGATCACGATATTTCAGCTAATTTAGGTATGGAATATAATAAAAGAAAATCTCAAACTATTACACAAGCCTATAAAAACTTTGCTGATGATGAAGTGCAAAATGCCCTATGGTATGCTGCGGCAGAGGACTACTTAGGTGGAAATGGAGATGAATGGGAGTCAACTTCTGTTGGCTATTTCGCACGGGTTAACTACAAATATAAAAATCGCTATATCTTTTCTGGATCGCTACGTGTGGATGGATCTTCTCGATTTGCTCCAGTAAATAAATATGGGGTGTTCCCATCCGTTGCCCTCGGGTATATTATGTCAGACGAACCTTTCTTTGAAAGATTTAAAAAAACTTTAAATCTCTTAAAATTTCGTGCAAGTACTGGTAAAACAGGAAATGATCGTGTTGGACCTTACAGTTGGTTAGCTCAATTTCAAAGTGGCGTTAACTATTTCGGAGAGACTGGAGTTCGTCCCGTGAGCTTAGGGAATGATCAGTTGAAATGGGAATCAAGTACAGAATATAATTTTGGAATTGATTATGGATTTTTTAGAAATAATAGACTAAGAGGTTCTATTGATATCTACAAAAAAGATGTAAAAGATATGCTAGTTGCGATTCCGATGCCACCAAGTGCAGGAGTAAGCTCAGTAATCCAAAATTTTGGTGATATAACAAACAAAGGAGTTGAACTTTCTTTAAGTGGAGTAATTGTTCAAGGAGCTGATTTTACATGGGATGCTGGAATTAATGTTTATAAAAATAAAAATATATTAAAAAGACTTGGCGTTGAGCGAAATTCGTCAAACAGTGGAGGTAACTTTTTAAGTTACTACTTATTACAAGAAGGACAGCCCATTGGATTAATTTATGGTATAAAAACAGATGGATTATTTAAAAGTTGGGAAGAAATTGATGAATATGAAGCATTGAATCCAGATAAAAGATATCAAGAATCTTTTTGGAATACGATTCCTGGTCATATCAAGTTTGTTGATTCAAGTGGTGATGGCTATGTAAGTCTCCGAGGAAATGGTAAAGATGATGGAGAACACGAAGACAGACGAATTATTGGAAATAGTCAGGCTGATTTCCAAGGTGGTTTTTATACCAATTTGGAGTATAAAGGAATTCGTTTAAATGTTCGGTCAACCTTTCAAAAAGGAGGAGATAAATATTGGAGTTATGGAGAAAGTCAATTTAGATCTTCTAATTTTACTCCTGGCAATAATGATGCCTTAGCTTTACAACGTTGGACACCTGAGAATCCTAATGCAAAATACCCTGTATTCATGAATGACTATTACACGAATAAGGTTAATGATTTTTGGCTTTTCGACACCTCATACTTTAAAATTCAAGAGATTGTTTTATCCTATGATTTACCAAGAGGAATTTTAGAAAACACTAAGGTCTTCAATAGAATTAACATTTTTGCTTCATTAAACAATGTGGCAACATTTACAAAATATCCTGGATATAATGTAGAATCATTTAGTACAAATCCTATTCAAGGACGAATTCAAGATTACTCTTCATACCCAAATGAGCGTTTATTCAAATTGGGTATCAAAGTTGAGTTTTAAGTTTAATCCGTGTACAATTGAATATAAAAAATAAAAAACATGAATAAATTAATAAATATAATAGGTATGTTCTTCATACTCACATTGATTTCTTGTGATGTCGATGAAGTTCCACCACACAGTTTGGTAGAAAATAATGTAATTACAAGTCAATCTACCGCAGAATCAGCCCTAATTGGTGCTTTTGTACCTTTTAAAACGATTAACCCTGCACCGTTTGCATCAGGTTACGTGTCTAATGGGAGCCATATGATTGGATTTACAACAGGGACATTTTCAGGATTTGATACCGATTGTGAAGAAAATAATTTCACATCTTCTATTGGCTGGGATCAATGTTCTGACATGATTAATGCCGCAAATATTGTTATTGAAAAAACGGCACAAGTGGCCGATTCAGAATTTGCTGATAATAGAAAAAAGGAAATTATAGCGGAAGCTACATTTTTGCGTTTTTTCGCTCAATATTATTTGTTTAGACATTTTGCGCAGCATTGGGATATTAATTCTCCTTATGGTGGATTAATGCGCAGAGAACCCACACGATTATCTAGTGTGGATTATGCTCGTTCCACTGTAGCAGAATCATACACCTTATTGCTAGAAGATTTAGATTATATCATTGCTAATGGACCTGAATTTTCATCCGTGTATAGACCTTCAAAATTGTTAGCAAAGGCTTTTAAAGCTGAAGTATTACTAATGCGAGGGAGTGATGCTGATTTACAAAATGCCATTACTATTGCAAATGAGGTTCTTAATGACCCCACTAGAAGTATGGAGTCATCGTATAATGCTATTTTCGAAAATGGGTATGACTCTTCTGAGTTACTGTTCACACGATTTTTTGACGATCAACTGGCAAATATTGTTTTTAGAAATGTAGACAGTATGGTAAACTCTTTTGGAGGTAGATTTGAAGTGACTGAAGAATTAGTAGAAATCTTAGGAGACGATAGTAGAGCATCCATGTATATTGATGAAATAGATGAAACTACACGTGTACCTAAAATATATAAGGAAAGTGGTGAATGTTTACCATATTATATGCGTACGAGTGAAATGTACTTAATTATAGCAGAAGCAAATGCTCGCCTAGGGTTAAAAAGTGATGCTATCGATGCTATAAACGTACTAAGATCTCGTGCAGGTGAAGATGATTTAGATCCAAGTGATATAGCAGACGATGATTTAATCACTGTTCTTTTTAATGAAATTTCTAAGGAAATTGCCTTAGAAAAAGGGTATGCATGGTTTGCATCCATCCGATTAATAGGCCCCGATGGTAAACGACTTGTATATTCACTTAAACCAACGGTATTAAATTCAAATGGAACAAATCAATTTATTTGGCCTATTCCTAATGAAGAGGTGACTTTGAACCGTTTAATGGTGCAAAACCCTGGATATGAACAACTTTAATAAACGTATGCTAAAGACATCATATATAACAAAAAAGAGCTTTTATAAAAAAGCTCTTTTTTCCCTTTTAATTATCGGTAGCTTGTCACTAACTTCAAATGCACAAGGCATTGACTTTATGCACAACTTAGATAAGGCTCTCGAAAAAGCAAAAGCGGAAGATAAATTAGTGTTTATCGATTTTTACACTTCCTGGTGTGGACCGTGTAAAGTCTTGGATAAAGAAGTTTTTTCATTAACTAAAGCAGGCGATTATTTTAATCGTAATTTCATTAACTGTAAAGTGCAATGTGACGATGAAGGAATTGGCGTTGAAATAGGAAAGAAATATAAAGTTACAGCCTATCCAACCCTGATGTTCTTAAATAAGCATGGCGAAATGGTTCATTCAGGCGTGGGAAGTATGTCACTAGAACGATTAATTGAACTTGCAGAAACCGCTAAAAATCCTGAACAAAACTTGTTATCATTCACAAAGCAATGGGATGCTGGAGATAGAGATAAAGCCTTTGTGCTTACCTATTTTAAAGAACTCAAGAAATTGTTTAGAAATGACAAGGCGATCGCAGATTTTGATACCTATTTTAATAGCTTAGCAGAGGACGAAAAAATAAGTAAATTCACGTTCAATTTGGCTACTTTAATAAAAATAGCCCCCTTTTCAACTATTTTCAACTATCTAGAAGACCATGCTTCTGAATATTACAAGGTGGTTGATCAAAAGGAATTCGATGATTTTATTGCGAAGTCGTACCTCTGGTCTATTAAGGGAATTGTGAATTCTGGAACTTTAGATGAGTATGAAAAAGCGATGAAGCAGTTCAAAGCTAAAAAATATTCATACTATGATGAATACGAAATGTTTTACAGTGCTTTTTTAGCAAAAAAGGCAGATGGCGATTATGACATTGAAGAATATATGCGTCGGGGTACAGCCTTTTTAGCAAAGTACGGCGAAAACAACGATGTGTACACACTATCTTTAACCAGTCTGTTAGGCAACTTAACTGGAAGAGCTAATCAAACAGAAGCTGGGATAAAATGGATGGAAACATTACTTAAACGGAATCCGAACCCTGAATATTATTCTACCTATTTTTATATTCTCACAAGAAATTATCAATTTGATAAAGCATTAGAAAAAGCCAAGGAAATACGAGCGGTTTCAGTAAAGAAAAATGAATCAACAGCAATCATCGATAAGCAAATTGAGAGCATAAACAAATCACTAGCATGGTATTTAAATAGAAACAAGCAATGAGAAATTTATTGATTTGTAGTCTAGTGCTTAGTTTAGTCTCCTGTAACGTTACTCCAGGATATCATATTCAAGGAACTACGAGTTCAAAGACACAAGGAAAGGTGTATTTACAGAAACAAGAAGGATATAATTTTGTTAAAGTCGATAGTACCACCATTGAGCATAACCGTTATGAATTTAAAGGTAGTGTAGAATTCCCTGATATTTACGGGATTTCCTTTGAGGGACAAAAACAAATTAAAAGATTCAGTCTTGAAAATGCCGCCTTTACGATTCCATTCGCTGATACCTTAGCTAACTTTATCGTTGAGGGAGGAAATTTTCAGCCTTTAACTGATAAATTTACTTCGGGAATGAGAAAAATTGAAGCTAAAGAACGTAAAATACTGAAAAAAGTTCAAGCCATTTGGTCTAATCCCGCATCATCTGATAGTGTAAAGAAAAAGTCCAGTAGCGAATTAGAAGAGTTTAGAAAATCTAAAGTTGCTTATGCCAAGAAGTTTATTAGTGATAATCCAAGTGCTCCGTTTGCAGCACAAGTGTTAAATATTTATGTACGCAACTATTTAGATAACGACCAGTTATATTCTGTCTATCAAACATTTACTGATGATATGAAGAAGACTAATTTAGCGAGTGCAATAGAAGAGTCTATTGTAAATTCGCGGTTATCTGCCGTTGGAGAACCATTTTTAGACTTTTCAGTGGCTGACCCAAATGGAAATTCGTTAAAATTATCAGAAATAGTAAAGGCGAATAAATTGGTTTTTGTCGATTTTTGGGCTTCCTGGTGTGGACCATGTCGCAAGGTGATTCCCGCCCTTAAGGAAATATACAGTACCTATAAACCTCATGGACTTGAAATGTTTGCCGTTTCCTATGATGATAGTGAAGAAAAGTGGAAGAAGGCTATTAAAGAAGAAGATTTTTCATGGATCAATGGTTCTAATTTGAAAGGATGGGGGTGTCCTTCGGCAAGTTTATATGTCGTGAGAGGTATTCCAGCCAATGTGCTTATTACGAATGATGGTACTATTGTTGGTAAAAATCTATACGGACAAGTATTAAAAAATAAAATCGAAGCGTATTTAAACATTCAAGAGTAGCTTCTTGGGTGTGTAATAAATGGATATTGTTTGAATTAGTTAGGCGCTTTCCTAATTTACTTGGAAAGCCAAAAGGGATACTTTAATCGAAGTATCCTTTTTTTTGTTAGTTGCGTAATTATAACCTTTGGTATTAGGAGATCATTCTAACTATATTTCTCCGGACAACTCATCGCTGAATTTAACGCTATGTGTAAGCTATTTTATGTAATGACTATCAACATTCGGAAGTTTCAGGAAGAAACGGATCAATCTCAAAAGTTGTGTGCGAATTGCATTTATTTTCGGATTTTTGTAAAAAAGAATAGCCTTGGACAATTATCTAGAACTATTAAAATTAATTCTACCAGAATTTCTAATTAATCACTTCGATTTAGTTAAAAATACTAAGAATGATGAAGTTATGCATCTCTATTTTGA
>JALKAY010000014.1 GCA_023015935.1 Flavobacteriaceae bacterium F08102 | reverse complement strand
GTTTTTAGTGGGTTTAAGCGAGGCTGTAATTTTATTGACTACTTAATTCTGTTTTTTTTGACGGGTTAAATCGACCTACTATGCCTCTCAGGTGGTCAATAATTTGAGTTAACACAGCAGTGACTGACTTAGCATCACTTCTGACAACTTTACTTGTGAATTTTAGGTACTTTTTCAGGTTGTAGGCAATGGCGGAGAGATGCATCACCTTGTTGGCTTGTTTTATACCAATGGTATTTATTTTACGTAAGCCCATGAATTGAGTGAGCGTTCCAAAAACAGGCTCCACAGTACTCTGCCGTTTTAATTTCATATAACGACCTTGNGGTTAAGCGAGGCTGTAATTTTATTGACTACTTAATTCTGTTTTTTTTGACGGGTTAAATCGACCTACTATGCCTCTCAGGTGGTCAATAATTTGAGTTAACACAGCAGTGACTGACTTGGCATCACTTCTGACAACTTTACTTGTGAATTTTAGGTACTTTTTCATGTTGTAGGCAATGGCGGAGAGATGCATCACCTTGTTGGTTTGCTTAATTCCTTTCGTTTGTATTTCACGTAAATCCAAATGTCCCAAAGAAGGGTACATAGGCATGCAGGAATTGTGCATCTATTTCCTGTTTCAATCGCCGATAAAAATTCTCCTTTGGAATCCGATCACTCATGCGGAATTGAGTGAATAATTTCTCTTGATACGCTTTTTTGCCTTGCATAGTACAAAATACGAAAAATTAGTAACTTGTGCAACAGGCACATTGCGTATAAAACATAGCTAATTAGTACTTCACCAAAGGTTATCGCTCATTTAATAAATCCTCCTAATTTAAAAATTTGGTTTTGGTTTGATTACATTAGAACAAAATTGATAAATTAGTTTCTTTGTATGACTCAAAGGGTAGTGATTATTTAATCGCTACGTTCTATACGCACAACGTTGGGCAACATTAAATAACACACTCCACTAATTAAGAATTTAAGTGTATACTTAATTTAAAGTACTTATTATTTAATATTTTTCAAATATTCTTAATTAATACATATCTTTGTTTAAGTTAATACTTAAATAAAAATATGAAAACATTCAAATCTGGTAACTACGTAAATCAAGGAACCCATAAAAGCTTTCAGCCTACTAAAATAAATCAACAATGGACAATTGAAGATATGGAGGTGTTAACTCTTTTAAGTCAAGCTGACAGACAACTTGGAAGACTTGATATGTATTCAGAATACATTCCAAACATAGATTTATTTATCAGTATGCACGTTTTAAAAGAAGCAACTCAATCAAGTAAAATTGAAGGAACAAAAACAAACATAGAAGATGCTTTATTAGATAAAGAAGACGTAAATGATGAAAAACGAGATGATTGGGAAGAAGTACAAAACTATATCGAAGCATTAAATGCTGCTATCAAAAGTTTAGAAAAATTACCTTTTTCCTCTAGATTAATACGGGAAACACACAAAATACTCTTACAAGGAGTAAGAGGAAAACATAAACTTCCTGGAGAATTTAGAAGCAGTCAAAACTGGATTGGAGGAGCAAGTATTAATGATGCAACCTTTATCCCACCTATTCATACGACTGTTAATGAATATATGAGTGATTTAGAAAATTTTGCTCATAATTCCGAGTCATTTTTCCCTGATTTATTAAAAATTGCTTTAATTCACTATCAATTTGAAACTATTCATCCATTTTTAGACGGTAATGGAAGAGTTGGTCGATTAATGATTACGTTGTACTTAGTTGAAAAGGGAATACTAAAAAAGCCTATTCTCTATCTCTCTGATTTTTTTGAAAGAAACAGAATGCTTTATTATGACAACCTAACAAGAGTTAGAGAAAAAAATGATTTAAGTCAATGGTTTAAGTTCTTCCTAGTTGGTGTAATTGAAACTGCAAAAAACGGAATAAACACATTTGACAGTATTTTAAAACTTCAAAAAGAAATCGAAATTAAATTACAGACACTAGGAAGTCGTTCACATAATGCTCAGTTGATTTTAAACCACCTTTACCAACGACCAATTATAGATGCTCAAAAAGTTAAAGATTTAACAAGTTTATCTTCACCTTCGGTTTATAAATTAATAGAAGAACTTGAAAAATTAGAAATATTAACTGAAATAACTGGTGGGAAAAGAGGGAAAAAATATTTATTCAGAGAATATACTAAACTATTTAAATAAAAACGTTGCCTAACACCGGTAATCGTTACACACCCCCCAAAACAACTAATTATTGACTTGTTTTTAGTGGGTTTAAGCGTGGCTGTAATTTTTTCTGTCGCCAATTTTAAAAGGCTTAATCTGCTCAATATCGGCCAAACACAATTTGAAAAACACGGTAGGATCGATGCTCTTTTAACCACTGTCTCCATAATAAGGACGTGTCAGTACATATAAAACTAGAAGTCTTTCCCTTTTAATCGTCGATAAAAATGCTCCTTAGGGATCCGATCACTCATCTGAAATTGAGTGAATAATTTCTCTTGATACGCTTTTTTGCCTTGCATAATACAACATCCTAAAAATTAGCAATTTGTTCAATTGACATAGTGTCTATACCCCATTAATTTTAGCTCATTCACTAAGGCTTGGTCTTTTACATTGAGAATTTCTTAACGAACAGCGTGTTAAATCGAACCGTTATTGGACTTGTGATAAATAACTTAAAAAACGTCACAACGTCCAGTGAGTGGTCAGTGCTTTTTTTAGTATTTTAAGGCTTAAACTAAGTAAAATTAACAGTCCTTAGACACAACGCAGCAATCAGCTCAAAATAAGACACTACGTAAACAAATGATCATGAGAGATAGAAAAAAAATAGCAATAATTGGAGGAGGAATAGCAGGTTTAACATTTGCTCGAAGTTTGACAAGAGAAGATTATGAAATTCATATTTTCGAGAAAAAAGAAAGTTTTAAGGAAATAGGAGCAGCCATTAGTGTATTCCCAAATGCTCTTTGTGTAATGGATGATCTAGGCTTATTAGAGGAAATTTTACAAAATAGCGGACAGTTTAAAACTGTTTATTTAAAGACCAGCAAAGGAAAAATTTTAAGTAAGTCCAAACCAAAAAGCGATTACCCTGTAATTTGTATCCACAGAGCAGACTTACACGGCATTCTTTTAAAGAATATTGAAGCGAATATTTACAATGATTTCACTTTAAAAAATATCGTTCATTTAGGTAATGGACAAGTTACCATTCAATTTGAAAATGGAGAAAACAAAGTGTTTGATGCTGTTATAGGAGCAGACGGAATACATTCAGAAGTTAGGAAACATATTATTAATGATGGAGAACCTATTTTTAGAGGCTACAATATATGGCGTGGTGTTGTAAAGGCGAATTTTGAAATAGGATATGGTAGCGAAACTTATGGAAAAGGGAAAAGAGTAGGAATAGTCCCAATCAAAGACGGAGTTTATGGTTGGTGGGCTACCTGCAACGAAGCGTTTTTACAAGATGATTCACCGGAAGGAACAAAACAAAAACTAAAACGTCTTTTTGGTAATTGGCATCACCCTATTCCTGAACTTATCGAAAATACCGAGGAAATTTTAAAAAATAGCCTAACTGATCGTATACCACACAGCGGTTGGACAAAAGGCAATATTACCTTAATTGGCGATGCTGCACATCCAACCACACCTAACCTTGGACAGGGTGGCTGTATAGCTATTGAAGGCGCCTATCTTTTAGCAAAATGCATCAACAAATATGGCCTGTCTCCTAAAGCCTATGAAGTTTATGAAAAGTATCAATTTCCTCGTTCTAAAGAAATTGTAAATGAAAGTTTAAAACTTGGGAAAATAGGACAAATTTCGAATCCAATCTTAATTGCATTAAGAAATGTTCTCTTCAAAATTACCCCTTCAAGCATCGCAATGAGAATGATTGATAAATACTTTTCATATAGAGTAACAGAATTAAAAATATAAACCTCAACGATCAACAATTGCAATCCTTACATAAAAAACAACATAGACCGAAATTCATTAGCCAACACGTACGCCCGACTCTTATTCAATAAAAAACCTGTCAAATCGGACGGTTATTGGGCTTAGCTATTATAGCTAATAAAACATCTCAACATACTTAGGGCGTTATTTTTTTTTAGTATTTTAGTATGTAAACTTTGTGAAATAACCGTTCATAGACACCACCTCTATGACCAGAACATACCCAAATTATTGATTTATGAATAAAAAAATGAAAGTAAAAATTTTAAGTTATGTCCTATCTTTTCTTCTCTTTTGCATCATTTGGGTAATCTTACACTACACTTTCGAAAATTTAGCAAACCCCTATAAAGGACTAATTTGTGCTGGAATGACGGCAATTTTGTCTCCAAGAATAAGAACATACGAAACCCAATCAGGAAAACAGCTACAGGTAAAATGGATTTTTTCACGAAAAGTCTATACTATTTAATTAAATTAAATCAACTTACCAAATAGCTCATACCTATTCGCTATGCTCGTATCTTACAGATTTTATTTTCAATTTAATAGTTTTTGTTTACACATATCAACATGTACACCTTTTTTCTCGCTCATTCGTGAATCGGAAATTAAATCGAAAACACCACTCATTTTTTAACACTTACCTTCTATAAAGTTAAGGGGGTGTTAAATATTAATCGACATATAAAAATAAATCATATTTTAGTCTTAGTTTCTAAGCTTTTACGATGATGAAAAATTACTGTGCTACTATTTTGGCTCTCCTAAGTTTACTTCTCTTTACACCTATGCTATCTTTGGCGTCAGAAAAAAAGTTTAGTGTAGAAGCCGTGACCTCAAAAGAACCTGTCACGCTGAGAGGAACCATTCGCCCTGATGGACGTACAGGAAAATTCATTGTCACCGTCAGATTCGATATGGATAATGATTGGTATACCTATAAAGATGCTGGTGAAGGTGCAGGACAACCTACAACGCTCACGCTAAAGCTTCCAGAAGGCGCAAAATCTGAGGGCGAATGGAGTAGCTCTAGTGAGGGCATTGATGGAGACGAAGCCTATTCAAAACTCTACATTGGCCGTGTTGATTTTACAAAAACGGTTCTTCTTGAACCAAGTGCTTATGGAAAAAAAATTGAAGTGATTGCATCATACCAAGCATGTAATTCTGAATACTGTAATAGGCCAACGACTAAAATCATTAGCATTGCTATTCCTGGTACCGATACCAATACTGCTGAACTTTTTGAAAAGCCTGTACGACTTAAGGTTGGAGACGATTTTCTCAATACCGCAGCGAAGGAGCGATTCCCCTCACCTGCAATCTTAGACATTGATGGCGACGGACAAACAGAACTCGTCATCGGTAGTCTTTCAGGTCGTTTAGGTATCTATGAAAATCTAAACACATCGGGAACTGGAGACCCTATCTGGGGACCACGAAAACTTCTCAAGGATGCTTCAGGAAAAGCGATACGAACACGAAACTGGTGCTGTGTTGGTGCGAGTGCACAGCTTGTAGACATTAATGGGGATGGGCGTAAAGACATCCTCGTAGGAAGCTTTAGTGGTGTACCACAGTGGCTTATGAACACCAAAGACGGGTATGGCGAATCAACACACGTCCGTGATAAAAATGGCGACCTGGTTACACTAACCCAATTCTGGGACGACGATACTGAAGCGTGGAGCCCAGGCCAAAACGGTGGTGTAATCTGTTCTTCAGTTGCCGCAGTCGACTGGGATGATGATGGCGACATGGATCTACTACTGGGTGGTTATAGCGGTGAAGTCCTCGAACTTCGGCTAAATGAGGGCAGCAAAGATGGTGCAGTACAATTTGCTACCACAAATCAACCCGTATTGGTAGGTGGTAAACCATTTTCACTCATGAGTGGAGGTAAAGGAATAGGCACACCGCGAATCGCTGATTGGGATGGAGACGGACGCTTTGACATTTTAATTGGTACCATTTACGGTGAAGTTTTTCTACTTCGCAACACCGGATCTAAAGGTTCTCCTGAGTTTTCAGAAGTAACTACGCTTGTTGAACCATACTTAGGAAGAGCCGGCTCAAAAAAAATCAAACGTGTACCCTCTAAAAATGGCTCTCCCGTTGGTCCAGGTTCTTCGTTTCACATAGAAACTGTTGACTATGATGGAGATGGTGATCTCGACCTTCTCGTAGGTGCTCGTTCTGAATGGTTAATAGAAGGTGCTAAAACAGGATCAGAAACGCTAGATCAAACGAAGAGAGGCGACTTTGTTTGGCTATACCGCCGTAAATAATTAAACGCTTTTTTAAACACTCGTTTAAAACCTCAACCTATCCATTTGCATCGCATTCGGCACGATCTCGCTATAGACGAAACGTGTGCCTATAATTAAATTTTCATTGTTTCCGTCTTTTTAATTTTAAAAATTTAATAGCCCTTTTTAATTCATTTATCTTTTTCAATTCAAGGGTCGCTTTTCGCATATCAACTTGCATCAAGTTGGTTTTTATCACTTTTCTTTCTAAATACTTTTTGTTTTCTTCTAATAATTCTATCGCATATTCCATAATAAAAAAACAATTTTTAGTGTTAGCAAAAATAATATTTTAGATTAGGCTAACAAATAAATTACCCAGACAAAAACTTAAATAACCTTAACAATTCCAGAATTGTCAATACCCTTTGATTATCACCATGAACAAAAAAACTAAAACAGGTTTCATCCCGTAACAACAAACCACAAACATTAATACAAACCTCTCCAGTTCATAGAATTCACAATGTCTACAGTCTCAAAAACAACAAACATAAAGACATCCTAAAAAAACATGGCCAGCCTTTCGCCCTGCCCACTCCTACCAAACAACTGTAAGGCCAGACGGTTATTGGGTTTTCGAAAGATAACAGTCCTAACATCTCAAGACATAAAACCGCGTTATTTTTTACGATGTTACAGTCTAAACTACGCACTAGAACGTTTCTCTATTAAATAAAAAAGGATACGTGCCTTTAACCTTCTCTTTTATTCCTTCGAAGAAGTGAGTGTATAGGTTACCCTATGTTTTATACCTATATGTAAACAATTGCAAATCAATAGTATTTTAAAATTGTTTAAATCATCGTAAACCTATATACTTTGAGTAACGTAATTTTGTGAAAAACAAGTAAATATGAATAGAAAAAACACCTTAGCATTAAACCAAATTATTCAGCAGGACTATCCAAACATTGCTGGAATTATAATCTTAAAAAACAACACTATTATCCATGAAAACTACTTCAACCAGTATAGAGAAAGCGACACTATTCACATTGCTTCTATTACAAAGAGCATTATATCCATCCTTATTGGAATAGCCATTGACAAAGGCTATATAAAAAACACTGACCAACCCGTATTAGATTTTTTCCCGAAGTATCAGGTAAAAAAAAGAGAAAAAACAATACAAAATGTGACAATAAAACACCTGTTAACAATGACAGCACCGTTCAAATACAGGTCTGAACCATATACCAAAGTTTATTCAAGTGAGGATTGGACCAAATCAGTACTCGACTTATTGGGTGGCAAAAAATTAAGTAGAGCGTTTAAATACACTACGATTGGCCTACAAGTCTTATCAGGCATTCTCACAAACGCAACGGGAAAATCTGTACGCGATTTTGCCTCAGATAACGTCTTTACACCGTTAGGTATTAAAACGCCAAACAATTTGAGAATACGAAACAAAAAAGAATATTTTTCATTTCTTAAAGAGACCAATGTAAATGGCTGGGTCATTGATCCTAAAGGTATCCATACAGCCGGCTGGGGTCTTACCTTATCAACCCGCGATTTAGCTAAAATTGGACAACTTTATTTAAACCATGGCACATGGAATACCACGCAAATAATATCAGCTAGATGGATTAAAGAAAGCACAAAAAAACACAGTCAACTAAACGATATTGGATATGGGTATTTGTGGTGGATAATCGACAATAAAGAAAATTATTGTTTTTCAGCTATTGGCGATGGGGGAAATATACTCTATATAGACCGTGCTAAACAAGCCATTGTTGTGATTACATCAGAATTTATGCCAAGAGCAAAAGATAGAATAGCCCTAATAAAAAAACACATTATCCCAACTATTTTATAGAAAACACCCTTGAATTGAATTTTATTTTCAATCAGTTTCACGTGGATATCCGAACATTCCTGAGAAAACATGAGGCACTAAAAATGTGAATAACCATAAACTTATATCACACCAACACATCACATTGTTAGACAGTCACTGTAGACCTACAATGGTAATCTTCTATCGTAGGATTTCACTCACTGGATATATTTTTTTGGGTAAATTCCCCAACAACTGTAAATACCCGTTTGTTTATCGCTATAATCAAAGAAGAAGACGAATTGCAAAAATCAACGGTTTTCACATACGCTATGTAAAAACTAGGTAACGTGTAGAAAGTAACCTATATCAACTGGTATCAGGTGATCATTTTTAAGCTAAGCACCTATAACTTCACAAACATAGTTCTAAAAAAAATGGGTATAAGCACACTAGCTACAAAAGAATCATAAACTATTTTTGATGACATTTTATTCTTAGTACGATAAAGGAGAAAATACCCATCATGAAAAAACTAAAATACATCAACTTTGTATTGATTTTAATCGGCGTTATCGGTTGTAGTAACAACGATGATACCACTGACAATTTACGAAATGTACAAGCCCAATTTTGCAACAATTATGCAGGGCCAGGAGCCGCCTACTGGAATATGTCCAATGGATTTTTTTTACCCTTAAAAAAAGTACCCATCATTAAAAATCCAGGGGGTCGCGTTTCTTTTATTGAACAACCTCTTTTAAGCCTTGAATATCCAAAAGGATATACAGGAACTGGTATTAGAGATTTGCAAAACTTTCCAATTGGGATTGATATAAAACGACTTGACAATAACGTATTTTTCCGGTGGATTCCGAATGTAAGCTTTGTGGGTATTTCAGACTTTAATCAAATCATAGCCCAAGAAATCAATACCATGTTTGCTGAAGTAGGATATAATCCGGTCAATGGATTTGAACCTATATGTTCACGAAACGAAAGTCAAAATTTTGAAGGTTTATTAGTCAATTTTAATGGAAGAGTAATACAATTTGGAGAATTTACAGGGATTGTATGGGTGCGCTCTATGGTTGTTCCTGGTTTGGGAACCATAAATTCAGCCATCCAAATTTCTGCAGCTCCCACAGATGAGTTTGACAACCGTACCTTAGACACCTTTTTACCCTTTAATTTTCAACTATATGTCCGACCTGATGGAGGTGGATTTATAGATAAAGATGGAGATGGCAGTCCTGTCCATTTAGATCCTGATGACAATAATCCAAATATAAGACACCAAGGCTAATTTAGATTAGTCCATTCAGGTGGGACCTTCGATTTAATGAGAATCGGAGGTCTTTCTTTTACTGCGTATTAAGACAAAAACAACTACCAGCAAGACCGCCATAATGAAATACCAGTAGCTGTCAATTGAAGTTGATAAGTCAATGGGATATGTATCTCCCATTAAAATTAAACCAGCCCAATATTGTGGATGAAGGGTTCGTCCATCTGCATGCCTTATATAATCTAACTTTGCATTTCTTAAAGCCTCATCTTTAGAAAGGCCACTTTCAAGATACCTAAAAAAACGATCTAAAATTAGAGAACTCGATTGTTCATCAATTTGCCAAAGACTGGTCAATATACTTTTGCTACCCGCGTAATTGAAAGCGTGTGCCAATGAAATCATCCCCTCCCCCGGTTGATAGCTAGGCTTACCCGTTTCACAAGCCGTTAAAATCGCTAAGTTGGCATTGAAATTTTGATTGTATATCTCATAAGTATACAAGTAATTATCATTGATATGTGTAGCGTCTGAAATGTTCTTCGCAAAGACCAATCTCGAAAGTTCAGGATTTACATTGTTTGATTCTGCATGAGTACCAATATGTATGATTTTATGCTCGTTTGCAGTTTTATTAAAAATAGTTTTAGATGCGTTTTGATTCAAAAATGCCCTGCCGCCAAAGCGGTTAGAAAATCGCTCAGCAATTCCTGCAATAAAAGGTTGTGGCAACAGCGTTAAGTACGCTTCATCAAGCGCAATTGAATCGTTAATAGCCATTTTATATGCACTCTTCATAGATTCATCAAAGGTAGGTGCATACGCTACAAAATCATTGTTGTAATCGAGTGTGTTTCGCTTATCATCCAACAGAAGTAGGCTATAATTATATGAGATATTATAGTTGGCCAACAAACTTTTAGTTGTCAAATCCTTGAAAGAATTGATTTTTTCCGAAGTGAGAAGTTCAAAATTTAAATTAAACAATGCTCGATCGGGGAATATGATAATATTCTCCGTTTTTATTTTGTTTTGAATGGGTTCCCAAAGCGACTTGTACAACTGTATGAGGCACTCAGAAACTTCAGTACTTTTTTTTCGATAATCCGATAGGGTGCTGATACAGTCTACTGGTACATTAGAAGGTAGAGCGACCATCTCCATGTGATCATTCGTTATGATGAAGGCAACAAGTTCATTTTCAATAAACATATAACGTACTGCAGTACTTAACGTATCTATATTTTTCTGTAACTCATCCAAGGGTGTCAACACAGTACTATATCGCAATTCATAATATTGAGGATACGACATTTTTACTGTAGAAAGATATTCTTCCCACGCTCTTAAACTGGCCTTCCAATCCTCAACATCGAATTGCGTGTCTTCGGTAGTATCAAAAAATGAATTAATTTTCTTTCGTAAAAGATCTTCTTTTTCTCTAATGTTTTCTGGGGTGAGCTTATTTACGGTTAGATTCAGTCTTGTGCGAATTCGACGGTAGATGGAAGATTCGTGAAGTTCAATGATTTTTTCCAACTGTTTTTTATCCCCCGAAATATCATACATTTTACGATATACCTTTTTTCCAAAATCAAATAATTCTCGACTATTTTCTAAAAGTGTATTAATGTCATCTTGATCAGTGATGAATGATTTTTTTCTTTCTATTCGCTGTATGGCATCCTCAATAATATTTGTTATTTCCTTCAACCTCTCGACTGTTTTCACCGTATCCATTTCATATTGAGCCTTGATCAGGTAAAGCAACAATCGCAATTGGTTCGGACTAAAAAACTCTTTCGAAATAAGATTGTTAAAAGACTGACTACGGTACGAATCCAAAATTTGATTACTCAATTTAATGGTATTTTTATACTCTTTTTTATCGAAAAAAATTTTGACTTTGGCTATACGCACCTCATTTGCCAAATAACTATGTTCCCCATAAACGGAAATAACCTCTTCAAGGGTATGGTTGATTATACGAATCCCTTCTGCAAACTTATTGAGGTTTGAATACGATCTAGCCAGGTTGATTTGGGTATAAACCTCATTTTGGGAAAATCCTTGCTCATTGCTCTGTTTATATGCTTCTAGGGTTCTACGGTAATTATTCACAGCTTCTTGGTAATCCCCCTTATTATAAGCTAATTCACCCAATACTCCGTAAAGATTCGCTTTATAGGAATAATTCCCTCCTTGAATTCCGATTAAGGAAGTATTAGCCTCTTCTAAATAAGTTTCAGCTGCTTCTAACTCATTATTGTAAAGTAAAGATTCACCTACCATCAACGCGGCACTAAAATACGGTATCGTGTTTTTTAAGAAATATTTCTTCGCATGGTTATAACCGAGCATAGCAATTTTTTTTGCCTTTTCTTTCTCTCCCAAATCAACGTACAAACTCCCCAAATTTCTATAGGCGATGGTCAGGTTTTCACGTACTTTTTCCGTTAAGGGATGATTATTGGTTTTATTCTCAAAAGCATTGAAATGGCTAATAGATTTTAAGGTGAAACGCATGGCTTCATCAAAGTTACCTGCAGACTGTTTAACCATAAACCAATTGCCATAGATGGTCCCTAGAAGATAATCGGTTTCTGCTGTACTGCTAACGGATGCATCCAACACATTAACCGCCTTTTCATAATAATAATTAGCACTGTCAGGTTTGGCGCTAAAATGCATTAAAGCCCCCTTGTAATTGTATATTCTTGGTGCCAATGAAAAATGTTCAGCAGCGTTATTTCGTATTAAACAAAGCGCCTTATTCGTGTGCTCAATCAATTGTTCAAAATCGCCCGTTTTAAGCCCCAACTCGCTTAAATAAAATTCAGATTCAACCAGGCGATGAACATCGCGCATTTTATGAGCTAATCGATTTCCCTCGATTAAATAGTTTTGTGCTTTTAATGGAGTTCCTTGATCTATATACAGTAGCCCCATTCCTAAATTAGCTTCGTAGGCAATTGTATCATGAAATTTTCTGGTAGCAATCTGCGCATATAAATCCAAAGCATTTTTAAAATCTGTTTTTGGGTTTTGTAAGAACTCTATTTTCCCTAAAGGATAAAGTAAGTGACCCAATAACAAATTCCTCGGTTTCTTTATTTCGGTTTTAAGAATCTCTTCGGCATCTAAAAATTTATTTGCAACGATTAAGCTATCTATCTTTTTTAATACCTCACCGTGTTGTGCATTCACATTACCAACTAGCACAAAGCAAAGAACAATAAGAAATGTAGAGAACTTCATACATTTCATTCTTGAAGTTTTCTCAGAAGTTCCTCACTTTTTTCATCCTCCACCATTTTCAAGTGCTTAATGGCTTCTTCGGTATTATTATTCTTTAATTCGCTAAGCGCCAGATAATAATTCGCTTCTTTGCTAAATACAGACATATCAACGTTCAAAGTCTTTCTAAAAAAATCTATGGCCTTATCAGCATTCCCCTTTGCCAAATAAGCGCTTCCCAAAAAATAGTTTAAGGTGTCACTATCCTGATTTGTACGCAATAGTTTTTCCCATTTATCGATTGCTACATCATAATTACCTTGTTTGTAATCAACCATCGCTTCATAAAAATCATAATTCGCATTATTCCCCATAACGGTGGGAAGACCAGGATCTATCGTGAAATAATTTTGAAAAAGTTTTTCATTAGGACTTGGTCTGTTTAAAAACCAAACACCCAATGAAACTAATACGACTATACTTGCTGCTATTTGGCGCCAATAAAATTTAGTTTTAGTACCGATGGTTACGTTAGATTTCTCTTTAAGATTATTGTGAAAAACATCCAGTGTATTTCTCAGCCCTTTCTCTTCTATGACAAAAAATAATTCTTTAAACTCTTCAAACTGTTGTTTTAATAATAAATCATCATTCAATTTAGCATTAAATTCAGCTTTCTCTTTAGGATTCATTTGGCCTAAGAGCATCCTTTCAAACGTTTCTTGTTGTTCTTGAGTAATGTTATTTGGGTAAGTATCCATTGTTTTTTGTTTTCAAGGCTAATGCCCTAAGTTTTTCCATACACCGGTATTTTTTGTTACGTACCGATGCCGAGCTAAGTTGGAGGTCTTTGGAGATTTCATCCATAGATTTTCGCTCGAAATAAAATTGAATCAAAAGCTTTTCACAAGCCATTCCCAATTGTTCTAAAGCCTCACGTAGTACCTTTAATTTTTTCTCTTGTTCTTCATCTGATCGATCTTCATTGTCAAACCGCATCTCAATAACCCCATCATCAGAGATTGTTTTTTTAAAATAAGTAGACCGTAAATAATCCGTCCACTTATTTTTAGATATGGTAAAAAGATAGGCTTCAAGATTACTATTTTCTCTAAGTTTATTGTTTTTGACATTCCGCCAACAAGAAATAAAAGAATCTTGGAACACATCCTTCGCTTGCGCTTCATCTCCATTATTTTTATAAACATAACTCCTAAATTTTAGAAATATACTTTGATACACCTCTTGCATCACCTTTTGGTCATTATTTTTAAAGGCGTTAACAAGCTGAATATTGTTCTTTTGTAAGGTGTTCCCCATACTTCTTTAGAAAAAATGGGAAATTTACAACATTTTTTTTTCTTTTAGATTTTGTAATCATTAAGCTCCCTTTATTTCCATATCGTTCACGTATTAATTAAGTATTGGTGTAATTTCTATTTTTACGGGTTCTACATGTATATTTTGAACCAATTCTTGTGCACGTGCCTCTGCAGTAGCTTTATCGCAACTTTCGTAAATAACAACACTGCCTACTCCCGTTTTAAATCGCAACATCCCATTTCCTATATCTTCTAACTGTCTTTCATCAAGAACCCGTTCTTGGTTTACAACCCCATTACTTGAAGTAATGATTCCTTTATACCCCTTAGCTCCTTCAACGGCCTTAAAATCTGCCGTATAAGAAATAGGGCTAAACGCCTGATAACTGATATTATTAGGACATCCTGAATTTGAAATCTCCTTAAGATTGGATTGTCTAGTGAATGACACCGTAAAGGACTCGCAGCCTTTCTTGTTGATCATGGTCATCGTATCACGGCCCGCCTCTGACAATTCCCCTGTATTTTTATTGCGTATGTACAGAATGACCGTCACTGTTTCTTTATTGTCACCGCTACCTAATTCTGATTCCAATGCGGTGCTGATGTATGAAACATAATTCTTTTTTGTAACAATTGTTTTGCCAAAATTATTAGGATCATCCCCAATATCCTGAAGCCTTCCTCCATACTCATTCGTTGTACTCCAATGAAATTCAAATTCCTCAAAATCTGGTTCAAGGTCGGTAATTGCGGTTACCCGAAGTTCCGTAGCTTGCCCTAAACAAAGTTCAACATTATCCCGTTGCATATCAACAACAGCATCAATTGATCTAACATCCCAGCTTTCAAAATTAAACGCTGTAGTGCGCAAACCACCAAAATTAGCATAATTATTTGTGACTCTTATATTCTTATCTATGACGGCAAGTATAACTTTTGCTCGTTGATAACCCGTTTCAATTAACTCATGGTCCTGTATAAACGTATTCGGAAAGTCACCATTATCCGAAACTATATGATAAACATTTTGTAAGATGGTACGCAAATCATTGCTCAATCGTATGTCTTCATACAACGCTGGAAGAAAAATTTTCGTTGCTTCTTTGAACTCGTTGTCTACTACTTCTTCTACAACGTTGGGATATTGCTCAAGAACAGGGAGAACAGCATTAAACAAGGCTGTTTCTTCTTCACTTCCGAATGGTGGCAGTAATGATTTATTGCCACTAACATCAAGCAGTGTAGGCAAAAAATAGTCGATAATGTATGTTTTCTTATTGATCTCCGCATATAAATTGCGTTCTTCCTCGGTCATATTTCTTTCAACTGAATTTGCTTGACCAGAACCTATAAGCACTACTTCGTATTCAGCCACAAATTCAGTGGCAGGGTTTACTGGCAATAAAATTGGCTCTGTTTCTATCACATTTTCAATGGATGCTTGTTGCGCATTTATTTGTTGGACCGAATTTCCCAATTCCAAGGTTTCTATTTTATGAGACTTGCCTGCCTCCAATTCAAAATGTTCAAAAGTACTGGAGGTATAATTCGGAATATTGAAAAGGGAACCGTTTCTATCGGTATACCTCTTTTTGTATATAATGACAGTAGATCTTCTGGGTAGGGAATTTTGCAATTTTATACGAGTTGAATCTACACTGGATAAAGTGACACCACTTTTCGTGCTTTTATCGTTAAAAAATATCCGTTTTTCAATTCCCGTTGAACTTTTTGAAGTTAGCTCCACTAAGAAGCTTTGTAAAATTTGATCATAACTACCTTCACTATAAAAAAAAGGATTGCTTATGAACAAGCTTCGAATTTCCTCAACAAAATTAGAAAAACCTGTGTCTTGCCTAAGACTGTTTAAAAAAGCACGCTTCCCACTATCTGGCAACAAATAATACCCTAAGGCATAATACAGTATAATTTCAGCCGTGGTTTCAACAGACAGTTCCTTTCTATCGTCAGAAATAAATCCGGCGAGCAAAACATTATTTTTCGCGTCTAGAAGGTAGCCAACCTCTATGGTTCCACTGTTAAAAGGCACATTTCCAATCCCATTGGTATTTACATCAGCCTCGACACCAAGTGACACCAAGGTGCTTTTTGATAAGTCAATTGTTGAGTCCTCTGGCAACACAATTTGTACAGCTGCCGTTTTAAAGTTCCTATTCGTAGAGATATCATGATCATCACCTGAACTACAGGCCATTGTGATGATAAGAACTAGGATAGTCATTATGACGCTTTTGTTTAAAATTCTCATGGTTAGCATATTAATAAGACAACTATTTCGTATTTTTTATCTACTATATATTGAAGAATCTGATTAAAAGGCCTTGCCTACTTTAACCCACTCCCTATTTCCAAGGTTTATACCTCCATTAGGATTGTAGAACAAATCATTGTTCTTAATATAGTTACCTTCACTATCCATCCAATATTGCAATGAATACGCGTCTACTTGATAATTTTTTCCGTCTTGTGGATTAAAAACCGTTTCTTCTTCATTTATCATATTGATAAAGTTTTGATGAGATCTGGTACTACTCGAACCGAATGTACGGTTCATGAACGATGCGTGATTGGCATCTTGAGCTGCCCAAATCCCCCTCATTTTCTGTTGATGCGCATCAAAGGCAGCTTGTCTGTTTTGCATATTTATCCGATGTTGTTGAGCGGCCTTTTGTGCACGCAACCGATTTAAATGCGCAACATACTGCTTCCATTGAGGGTTTTCTTTTGAGTTGATGAGTGCATCCTCTAGAGTTGAAACAGTCTCCGTAAAATGATCCTCATCAACAAACATATAATCGGCACTATACATCCAAAGCGTCATGGTATCAATAAAACTCAAGGGTTGCTGCATGAAAATTTTACCAACGGTGACTAACGCTTTTTGCCCCTTATTATTTTTCCATACCGTTGACACCATATCCATTTGCACCTGCCCCCCACTTTGTGCTCTCAGTTTTCCTTGAATGAAATTTTCTAATTTTGGCAGCCTGATATTCTCCACAAATTCAAACCCACTGTACTGCATTCGCGGAAACACTTCTTCTTCAATAATCCGTTGATTACTGATCATTGGTCGATGTAAGTTGCTAGCAGCAGAATTTCTCATGAGTTGATAGGTCTGCGGATTTTGATAGGAAACATGCACCTTCATAGGCGTATTAAACGATTTTAGATTATTGGGACCTTGAATCTGTGTCAAAAAAACAGGAAGTTTTTGATCTATCGTGTAACTGGGTTTAGATATCACCTTCCAATTAGACGGATAGCTTGAACTGCTCACCACAATACCTGTTCTAGCATCACGAAATCGATGAGGCTTCAGTTTCTTTCTTGTTAACCTATCAAAGAACCCCATTTTTGATTCAGTTTCAGAACGATCAATTTCAATACTGGATTCGCTAGAAAACCCTTCTTCATATTCATCATCGTAGTAGTCAAAGTCTGAGTTGGATGAGTTTTTATTTCCGCATGCCGTTACCAATACGAACATAAAAATAAGATGGATAGTGTATGTTTTCATTTGAAAATTTTTAGAGGGTGTTTTACATGCTATCGTTTTAATTTTAAAATGTCATCACTTTTAGCAAGGCTTTTTTTGGAAGTAATTTATTCTTTTAAGTTTATTAAACTGTTAATTATGGGATGTCAATACACTATCATAGAATCTAAAAATGAAATCTTAACAGCCAAATTCCATCCCGATCAAACCTTTACTTGCAGGTAGATTACGTAAAATAACAACAAAAAAATGCCCTTAATTTATACAACCAAATAAGATTACTTTTATCTTTAGATTATAAAACACCAAATACTAATTCAAAATTAATAGTAGGAACCTGTTTTTAACAAACCATTACGTTGAAGACAAGCCCCCCGCAAAAACATAAAACTGTTTTCAAAAAAAATAAAGATTATGAACATTTTCACCAATAAAAATGCGCCTGTTTATTCTTCAGATAAAATTGAAATAAATGCACCCGTAGATAAGGTTTGGCAAATATTGACCTCAATTAACGACTGGCCTTCATGGCAATCTGAAGTTACTCAAGCAAATTTACCAGAAGATCTTAAAGAAGGTGCAATCTTTAAATGGAAAGCAGGAGGCTTAACTTTCACATCACAAATCCACACTATTGAACCCCAAAAAAAATTTGGCTAGACAGGAAAAACCATTGGTGCAAAAGCTATCCATAATTGGTTCTTTACGGTTGAAAACAAACATACCATTGTGGCGGTTGAAGAAAGTTTAGACGGTGTTTTTCCTAAACTATTTAAAAACTATTTTCAAAAAAAATTAGCAATGGGAATTCGATTGAATTTGGAAGACTTAAAAAGCGCTTCATTAAAATAAAAAACTGTATAAAACTTGGCTTATACAGGGCATCGTAGTGGAAATTTTACGCTTAAAGCTCCTCCCTTGCCCCATCGCAAGTACACCTTGACAACTACATTTCATTCAACCTTACACTAGGTTTATATTTTCACCTTTTTAATGCATTCAGAACCATCTAGCAATGAATTTTTCGCAAACTAAATTTTTAATATGTATCATCATTAGTCTATTTGGTTGTACTATGGATAAATCTAAATTGGATGTTGAAAAAGAAATAATGCAAGAAATATTTGTTGACTTAGTAGATTCTCTTCACTATGAATCGAATTATATTCCACCACCCCCTGTGCCTTTTCCAACATTATATTTTGAAACTACTGACCAAAACTTAAAGGATAGCATTTATAAAAAAGACTCCATAGATAGAAAACAATTTTTAACTGATTTTCAAAAAAGAGATGTCGAAAAATAAAGAACTATACAGGCAAAAAGGTAATTGCCGTTAACGACGTCATTTACCAATTACAGGCAAACGAATACCGTTTATTAAAAAAATATTTTAATAATTTTGAATGTGATAACTATCAACGTATTAATTATAAATTTGATTTATCTCCTTTCTCAACAAACCCAACCTATGATTTTAAATATGCTTCTGAAATTCCAAGGGCTAATGAAAAATGGACTGAAAATCCACAAACCCCATCGATTAAGGTATTGTCATTTTCAAGAATACTATTTAACCGAACTAAAAAATATGGTGCTTTAAAAAGCAGCATCGCTTATGGAATGTTAAGCGATTATGAATGTATTATTTTTATAAAGAAGCATATGGACAAATGGATTATTGATAAAATCATTAAAACATCTGTCCAATAGTAAACCAACACACATCAACCCTACTAATCCCTACCTAAACAACAAGACAGATCCACCAAATTCATTTGGGACTGATTTTCAATCTTTTAAACACACCCCTATTGAAATATCCTTTATTTCACCTCGACATTAACCGTAAGGTGAAAACATTTTAAATCTATGTTCTTTTACCTGAAATTACTATCCTATCGGCATATCGACACCTATCGAAATTACTATATTACACCTAGTTAAACCGACGGTAAAAATTCATTTGCACCCCATTTACCTCGTATAATCCAAAATGTAAAAATATAATACCTTGCGCATCAAGTTCAAGAACATTATCATATTATGTTATGAATTTTCAATTAAAAATTTGGATTCTTGAACTATGGCTTTGTATTTCAAAAAATTCTGTACCGACTTTTTTAACACGAAACAAGCACAACGACCTTGTGAAAATAATAGTCATAAAACGATCTAAACGATGAAAAAACTAATAGTATTAGTAACTATACTTTCTATTTCGTATTTGTATTCACAGGAGAAAAAATTGTGGGCAAAATCCTATTTAAATAATAAAGCACCTGAATTAGTCGTTGAAAAATGGTTAACAAAAAAGCCTAATACGGATGGGAAATTTATATTAATAGATTTTTGGGCAACATGGTGTGGACCTTGTAAAAGAGCCATTCCTGATCTAAATAAGTACCACCAAAAATTCAGTGACAATTTAGTTGTAATTGGACTCAGTAATGAATCGAAAAAAAAGGTCAAAGCAATGAAAATTCCTAAAATAGCCTATTTTAATGCGATTGATACAAAAGAACGATTGAAACAAATCTATGAGGTTAAAAGAATACCACATTGCGTACTCATAGATCCCAATGGTATCGTAGTATGGGAAGGATGGCCTCACCAAAACGGATATGAATTAACCGAAGAAACTATTGGGAATTTAATCAATACCTACTAGCAACATATACTTAGAACTATGGTTCGTACAAACTAAGCGACGAATAGTTCCTGTACCCATTTTTTGCCAGTTGGTTTTAATTGTTAAATTAGTCATTGGTAAATACAATGTACTACGCAAATAAGGTAAACACGTACACGCCTGTCAAGAATAAAACCTTACGTAGTCAATTTAATGAAACATAAAAAGCGTATTTGAAAAATATCCCCAACATAGCATTTCGAAGCACTGAAGGATTAAACGATTTTGATTTTCAAAATTTGTCAAATTTATTTTCTAGAATTTTCTCTGATGCAGACCACCATCCTACCCAACCCCATAGAATCTCTTTTTTTGCGCTGTTAATTGTTACCAAAGGAACAGGCACCCATCAAATTGATTTAAAAGAGCATAAATTAAAAGCGGGTTCAGTGTTGAAAATTGCCAAAGGACAAGTACATGCATTTCAAGACAACCCACAATATGAAGGTTTTTTAATCTTATTTACAGAAGATTTTGTACTAAACTATTTTTCAAAATCATCTATTAATTTAATTTCACACTTATACAATTATCATACAACTTCACCCTTAGCCAATGATAAAACTGGCAATAAAGCTTTTCTAAATCAACTTATTTCTGAGCTGAACGCTGAAAACACCTATGCGCAGAAAAACATCATTGCCTCTTTATTAAACATCTATTTATTAAGATTAGAACGCAAAACAAACAACCATAAAAAACAAAGCCACAATTCAAAATACTATGATACTTTTGTCAAATTCAAAAATTTAGTAGAATCTAATTATACCATTACTCGGAACGTAAAAGACTACGCCAATAAATTGTTAATTTCTACAAAACGCTTAAATCAAGTAGTTAAAGATTTCTCTTTAAATTCCGCTAAATCTTTTATTGACGACTATGTCATCCTTGAAGCCAAGCGAGCCATCGTAAGTACAGACAAAAGCTTAAAAGAAATTGCCTTTGACATTGGTTTTAATGAAGTGACCAACTTTACGAAATTTTTTAAAAACAAAACGCATTTAACCCCAAAGGCTTTCAAATCAAAGCAATTAAAAAATTAACAATTCCCAAATTTACCATTTTAAGCTTCATTTTACCTGCTAAATGACTTTATAAATGGCGCAATTTTGCTGTATCAATATGTATGTAAAATACAGTATTCAAAACCGAAAGTAAAAACGATAAATTTAACTTTAAAAACGATTAAAATGAAACTGAAGTTAATCACTTTTTTTAGCCTCATGGCATTTGGTTTAGGTTTTTCACAAACCAAAACCACAGAGATAAACAAATTTCAATTTGGAGAAGCAGAACACTTGCTTGATGGATATTCATTAAACTTCCAATACCAAGATGGTAAAGCAATTCACATGGAATTTTACCATGGCAAAGCCAAATATGAATGGGTTGCTGGACCAACTAAAGGAAAGGGAAATAAAGATATTCCTTATCGTTCTACTAAAATAGGTAAATCTATGTATTTAATTAATTGGCATGAAACCAGCATTAAAGACTATTTAACTATCGTCTTCGATTTTGACAAAATGACTGTACATAGCTCTGTTATTATAGGGTACGAAAACAAGCCTGAAAGAACCTTAAAAACCGTATTTATGAGCGGAATTATTGATCATTTAAAAAAAACTAACTAGTTTTTTAATTTAGGGTATTACCACAGAATTAATTGAATCTAAAGCTCAAAAAGCCAATAATTTAAAAAAACAATGGAAACATTTAAAGTCAAAACAGAGAAACTAGAAAAAGAATTGATCTCGCTTAAGAAAAATCAATGATCTAATGTACTTAAAAAAGGATGGCAATTAAATGATTACTTCCTTATTGGCATCAGCATCCTTGTTATTTACCTTTAAACACAATAAATAGCACCAAAATCCAAATCATCACTTTAGTTCAATTACCTAAGATAATTCCCTTTTTTTGACACTAAAACCGACATAAACATTTTATTTCAACCATAAAAAAGAGCAATGAAATAAAAGAAATTTATCGTTTTATTGAAGTTCTACATGGAAAGCAACATAGACTCACGTTGAAAATATTGGGAATGTGATTTGCAAAATGTTTTTCAGAACCCTACTTTTGAAGCACTTTAAGGTTAACAACACCAGCTTAAACAAACATCAATACAACCGACCACTACAAAGCACGGTATAAACGAGAAGTAGAAAATAACACTGCAAACTAAAGGCCAGAACATAAACTTCAAAAATGATGAAACTCAAACAAACGTTAGAATAATACCCCCCTTATATGCTATTTAACTCAATCGATTTTGCCCTATTTTTGCCAATCGTTTTTGTACTTTATTGGTTTGTGACCAATAGAAACTTGAAATTGCAAAATTTCTTATTAGTTGTAGCTAGTTATTTGTTCTACGGTTGGTGGGATTGGAGATTTTTATCGTTGATTTTATTCAGTACCATCGTTGATTACTCCATTGGACGAAAACTAGGGGTTGAAAATAATCACAATAAAAGAAAAATTTTACTTTGGGCAAGTATCTTAGTAAATCTGGGGTTTTTAGGTTTCTTTAAATACTACAACTTCTTCTTAGACAACTTTATCGCTGCTTTTTCATTCTTTGGGGCAGAAATAAAAGCAAACTCATTAAACATAATTTTACCTGTAGGAATAAGCTTTTATACATTCCAAACACTGAGCTATACAATTGATGTCTACAAAAGAAAACTAGAGCCAACTAAAGATCTTATTGCATTTACGGCCTTTGTTAGTTTCTTTCCCCAATTGGTCGCTGGACCTATTGAACGAGCAACACATTTACTACCGCAGTTTTATAAAAAGCGAACTTTTGATTATTCAAAAGCTGCAGACGGTATGCGTCAAATACTGTGGGGGTTATTCAAAAAAATAGTTATTGCAGATAATTGTGCTGAATTTGCAAACCAAATATTTAATAATTCAGCAGATTTTAACGGAAGTACCTTAGTACTTGGTGCCTTATTTTTCACATTTCAAATTTATGGAGATTTTTCAGGCTATTCAGACATTGCCATTGGAACATCACGTCTATTTGGTTTTGATTTAATGCGAAATTTCAACTTCCCTTATTTCTCCAGAGACATTGCAGAATTTTGGAGACGATGGCATATTTCACTTTCAACTTGGTTTAGAGATTATCTCTATATTCCTTTAGGTGGGAGTCGTGGTGGCACATGGATGAAAATTAGAAACACTTTTATCATTTTCATCGTGAGTGGATTTTGGCACGGTGCAAATTGGACATTTATCGCCTGGGGAACCCTAAATGCAATCTATTTCTTACCGCTATTAATCACGAAAAATAATCGAAACCATTTGGATACTGTAGCTCTAGGGAAATATTTACCTTCTGCAAAAGAAGCATTCTCCATGCTGTTTACATTTGGACTCACCGTTTTTGCATGGATCTTTTTTAGAGCAAACAGCATTAAACATGCTTTCAGCTATATTTCCGAAATTTTTTCGACATCTCTTTTTGAATTACCAAAATTTGATGATATGCGAAGCGCTTCTATCACAACTATGCTTGTGTTAATTTTTGTTTTGGCTGAATGGTTTGGAAGGGAAAGGCAATTCGCCTTAGCCTTTAAAGAATCAAATTCAATGAAAGAATCAATTTTAAGAAAAATAGTGTATCTTATTATCATTTATTCGATATTTGTTTTTGGTGGTACACAACAAGACTTTATTTATTTCCAATTTTAGTAGTAATACGTATGAAAAAATTTTTATATAAAGTTATAGGCATGTCATTACTTACCATTGGTGTTCTAGGATTAAGTACATTTATTAATTATATGCTAAGTAATTACGATGATTCTCTTAGGATGAAAAAAAACATCAACACACTTATTCTTGGAGACTCACATACAAAATATGCCCTCAATGACAACATTTTAAACGATACTTATAATTTATCACAAAATGCAGATTCATATTTTGATAGCTATCTTAAATTAAAACAAGTTGATAAAATAAATCCCCAACTAGATACCGTTTTTTTATCCTTTTCACAACATAACATCCATAAATGTATTGAAAATAGATGGCTACTTAATCCTGCCCATCTAAGAGATCGATTAAAACTGTATACACCTTTCTTAGGTGCTGAAGAATGTCTTTTCCTCCTTGAAAAAAGACCAGAGGAATTCATTACTGGTTTGTTTAATCAAATACAATATCCCATTAATTTTTTATTTAATAACGACGATCTATTTGGAGGATACGACGAATTAGAACATAATATTTTAAAACAAGAAATTGAAAACCAAAAGAAAAATGGAATTAGACAAGAGTACAAATCGTTTAATGACGCTCCCCTTGAATTGAAATATTTGAAAAAGATTGTAAAATATTGTAACGAAAATAATATTACCTTGATCCTTATAAACCCTCCTTTACACAAAAGCTTACAAAACAAACAGGATGGATTATATAAATTTTACAAAAAGAATTTTTCAAATATCCCCTTTTTAGATTTTAGCAAAATTGCAATGAAAGATAGTTGTTTTGGAGATATGGTTCATTTAAACCCTAGCGGTTCGAAGTATTTTTCCAAATTAATTAAACAAGAAGATTTATTCAATATAAATCATGCACGTGCCCACAATTTTTTACATGAGTAATCTTAAAAAAAGGCTAAACCAAAAGGCTTTAAATCCACAATTACCTCGCTAAAATTACAGCTAATTGGAAAATGAAAACGAAGACGCCCTAAAAGTACCGATAAGAACTAATTATCTATTTTAACCTGAATTTAACACGTAATTCACCTCTATATCAAACTATACAGTGTTTTTATATACTAGTAATACACATTAGACGAGAAATAAAATAACTTATGAAAATTGCAGTAACCGCAGCAAATGGACACTTAGGTTCTTCCATTGTTAATGAATTAATAAAGGAGATTGGTAAAGAGCATGTATTAGGAATTGTTAGAACTCCTGAAAAAGCTGCTCATCTTGGTATCGAAGTTAGAAAAGGTGATTACAATAGCCGTGAAGATTTTAATACCGCTTTAAAAGGAATCGATTCAGTATTGCTAATTTCAGGCATGGATGACCCTCAAAAAAGAATCCAGCAACACAGGAACGTCATTGAAGCTGCGAAGCAAAACAAGGTAAAAAAAATAGTCTACACCAGTATTATTGGTGACGAAGAAAAAAACGCCTTTAGTCCCATCGTGAAAAGTAATCGACAGACGGAAAAAGATGTACAAGAGTCTGGTTTAAATTGGGTTATTGGAAGAAATGGAATTTATATCGAACCCGACCTTGAATATATTAAAACCTATGTAAAAGAAGGTGAAATTAGGAACTGTGCGGGTGATGGAAAGTGTGGCTATACCAGCAGAGGAGAATTAGGGCTTGCGTATGCACAAATGCTACTAAACAACATGCATAACGGACATACGTATAATTTGCTGGGCAAACCCATTACGCAAGCCCAATTGACCGAATTTATAAACCAAATATTTCATACGAACCTCACTTATAATCCGATCTCCAAAGAAGCATATGAGAAGGAAAGAAAAGAGGAATTAGGTGAATTTATAGGAACTGTTATTGCTGGTATTTACGATGGAATTAGCTTGGGGGCAAATGATGTACCTTCTGATTTTGAAAAAGCGGCAGGAAGACCTCATAAATCAATCCTTGAAATTATGAAGGAATATAAGGTAAAATAAATGTCTAGTCCTGAAATATGGCTACAGGTTAATAATTAATTTAAGCTGATAATTTATATACCATATTCGGTGTTTTATAGTTTAAAGATAAGTGTAATCTTATTTCGTTGTATAAATTAATTGCATTTTTTGCAGCTCTTTTCGCGTGGGACA
>JALKAY010000013.1 GCA_023015935.1 Flavobacteriaceae bacterium F08102 | reverse complement strand
TTGTTATTGTATGGGTGTATTGTGGTTATAGGTATGTTATCCCTTCGGAATATTTTTTGATTTTTGTCAAGAAGAATGGAGGTGGTATGTCGACGTATGTGATTACTGTTTGATTGAATCCGAAGGATTCACAAGTATAAAGCATTGAATAATTGTAGGGGAGGGCGACCCTGAAGGGATCGTATGTTAGCATGTTTTGAAAGAATTGAAGTTGGGTTATGAAATTTTTTTTTTAAGATCTTTCTTTTCTTACGGTAATTATATGTATGAATTTAGCTGTTAATTGCGGCGTCCCACAATGGATTTTTGGGAGGGTCAGCTATAATGTGAATTTTTTCTTTACTCACTGGGTGAATAAACTCAATTGATCTAGCATGGAGACAAATTCCTCCATCGGGATTACTGCGATTAAACCCATATTTTAAATCGCCTTTAATAGGGCATTTTATAGTGCTAAGTTGTGCACGAATTTGATGATGTCTTCCAGTTTCTAAATCAATTTCTAAAAGGACATAATGATCTAAATTTTTCAAGGTGGTATAATGTAATATTGCCTTTTTTGCACCTTCAGTTTCACGCGGAAAAACGGTCGCTTTATTATTTTTAGGATTTTTTTTAAGATAGTGGGTTAAGCTTCCTTTTGCTGGGTTAGGAGGGTTTTTAACTAAAGCCCAATAGGTTTTTTGAATGTTTTTGTTTCTAAACAGAGCATTCATTCTTTCTAATGCTTTGGATGTTTTAGCATAAACTACCAAACCGCTTGTGGGACGATCTAATCGATGAATAACGCCTAAAAAAACATTGCCAGGTTTGTTGTATTTGTGTTGTAAGTAGCTTTTGATAATTTCAGGTAAGGCAAGGTCGCCTGTTTTATCTCCTTGTACGATATCTCCAACGCGTTTATTGACAACAATTAGGTGGTTGTCTTCAAAAAGTACTTGTAGGTTTTTTGGCGTTGTTTTCAAGCTAACTAAGGGGATTGCAGGTTTATTCTTCGAGTTGATTATTAATCTCATCAATATAATTTAGCACGTCGTCTTTACCTCTATTTGAGGTTGCCGAAGTGATAAAATGAGTTGGCATACTAACCCATCCTGCTTCTATTAGTTTTTTTTGATAGGATTTTATATAGCTCCCCATTTTCGTAGTTGCAACCTTGTCTGCTTTAGTAAAGATAATGCAGAAGGGAATTTCTCGCTCTCCTAAAAAACGCATAAATTCAAGGTCAATTTTCTGGGGTTCATGACGAATATCAATGAGGATAAAGGTGCAGATGAGTTGACGTCGTTTCAAAAAGTAAGCCGTGATAAATTCTTGAAAAGATCGACGTTTATCTTTTGAAATTTGGGCATATCCATAGCCTGGTAAATCGACTAAAAACCATTCTTTATTGATTAAAAAATGATTGATAAGTTGAGTTTTTCCTGGTTTTCCAGAAGTTTTAGCGAGGTTTTTTCGGTCGACCAGCATATTGATCAATGATGATTTTCCAACATTGGAGCGTCCAATAAAGGCATACTCAGGCAGTAATTCTGGAGGGCATTTACTGACCTCAGTATTACTAATTACAAAGTCTGCCGTTTTAATTTTCATAACGCTAAAGTTGTTCTTTTGCCAACCATTCTTCTAAGTATGTATTGAATTGATCTGGGTGCTCCATCATTGGTGCATGTCCACATTTATCAATCCAATATAAGGTAGAATTTGGTAGTAGCTCATTGAATTCAATCGCAACTTCTGGGGGGGTAACCGTGTCATTTCTACCCCAAATAAGGCCTGTTGGTTGCATCATGTTTGGGAGGTCTTTAGCCATGTTATGCCGAATTGCACTCTTAGCAATAGCAAGGGTTCTGATGAGTTTATTTCGATCGTTTACGCTTTCGTATACTTCATCGACAATCTCTTTAGTTGCCACTTTAGGGTCATAAAAAACATCTTGAGCTTTCTTTTTTATATACTCGTAATCACCTCGTTTAGGGTAGCTTTCACCCATAGAGCTTTCATATAAACCAGAGCTTCCTGTTAGAACTAGGCCGGCGACATTTTTGGAATAATGCTTTGTGTAATATAAGGCAATATGACCACCTAAAGAATTTCCTAAAAGGATGTAATCATGTAAATTTTTGAAAGTGGTAAATTCTAAAATAAACTTCGCCAAATTTTTAACGTTCGTCTTTAGCAATGGTAGGTTGTAAATAGGAAGTTCTGGCATTAGAATTTGATATCCTTTTGTGGAAAAATGGTCAAAAACACCATCAAAATTACTCAAATTACCCATGAGGCCATGCAAAATGATGATGGGTCTGCCTGTGCCAGCTTCCAAGTAATTAAATTTTCCCTCCTTTTTGTAACTGTATCCCATTAATTTATTTTTTGCAAATACAAAAGTAACCAATTTGGCTCAATCTACTAAAATTCTGTGAACTCAATATTACGTAACACATAAATGTGTCAGTAGGTATTCTAATTTTCTTATTGTCAGTGAAATAAAATTCTGATTGTAAAGTTATTAACAAAGTGGTAAAAAATGGTAAAAAGTGGTAAAAATCTGTATATTTGTGCTTAAAATGAATGTGGAGTGGTAAACTTAATCGGAACATACGAATGTAAAGCTGACGTCAAAGGACGGTTGATGCTTCCTTCGCCGCTTAAGAAGCAGTTGAGTCCTATTTTAGAAGAGGGGTTTGTGCTTAAGCGTTCCGTTTTTCAGCCTTGTCTTGAGTTGTATCCCATGGGTGAGTGGAATTTAATGATGGGGAAGGTAAATAAGTTAAATCGCTTTGTCAAAAAGAATAATGATTTTATCCGAAGGTTTACTGCGGGAGTTAAGATGGTTGAGTTAGATGCTTCAGGGAGGTTGTTGATTCCTAAGGATTTGCATTCATTTGCAGGGGTTTCAAAAGAGGTAGTTCTGTCGGCCTTAGGGACGATTATTGAAGTTTGGGATAAAGATAGTTATGAAAAAGCAATTAATGATGCGACGGTTGATTTCGCTCAACTAGCGGAAGAGGTAATGGGGGGAGAAAATGATGGAATCGATGAGTTATCATAATCCAGTATTGCTCTTTGAAAGTGTTGACGGTTTGGCAATTAAAGAGGATGGAACTTATGTCGACGTCACCTTTGGTGGGGGTGGACATTCAAAAGAGATTTTAAAACGTTTGGGGCCGAAGGGGCGATTATTTGCTTTTGATCAAGATGAGGATGCGTTAAAAAACGCGATAGATGATCCTCGATTTGTATTGATACATGCCAATTTTAAGGAGTTAAAAGAGAGTTTGAATACGTATCAAGTTTTTCAGGTGGATGGAATCTTGGCAGATTTAGGGGTTTCATCACATCAATTTGATGAAGAGCAGCGAGGGTTTTCCACTCGTTTTGATGCTGTTTTAGATATGCGGATGGGAAAAGGGATTACGCAAACGGCTTTTGATATAGTTAATTTTTACGAAGAAGAAGCGTTGGCAAATGTTTTGTTTTTGTATGGGGAATTGCGCAATTCGCGGGTTCTAGCTAAAAGTATAGTAGCTGCGAGAAAAGAAAAAGAAATACGTACAAGTTTTGAGTTGAAACAAGCAATTGCGCGCTATGTGCCTAAGGCAAAGGAGCATAAGGTATTGGCGCAAGTGTTTCAGGCTATTCGGATTGAAGTAAATGACGAATTAGAGGTATTAAAATCCTTTTTAATGCAAACAGATCGGGTGTTGGTTCCTGGGGGTAAGCTAAGTGTAATTTCTTATCATTCGCTTGAAGATAGGTTGGTTAAACGCTATATCCGTAGTGGGATGTTTGAAGGGGAGCCTGAGCGGGATGTGTTTGGGAATTATACAGTTCCTTTTAAAAAGGGGAAGTTGATAGTTCCTTCTGCAGAAGAAATATCATTAAATAATAGAGCTCGAAGTGCTAAGCTTCGATTAGCGACAAGATTGTAAATGGCAAAGAGAAAAGAAACTTTTTACAATGTTTTAAAGGGGAAATTCTTGGTGGATGAAGATGCTCCTAAGCATTGGGCGATGTTGTTGTTTTTGGCGATGTTGGCGCTGATTATGATTGGGAGTTCGCATTCTATTGATAAAAAGGTGCAACGTATCGCAGTTTTAAATACTAAAAAAAGGGAATTGAGGGCTGAATTTGTAGCGACACGATCTGAGTTAATGAAGTTGAAGATGGAATCGACCCTTGTGAAAAAATTAGCAGAAAAAGAGTTGTATGTGGCTGAAAATCCACCTCAGAAGATAATTGTTAAAAAATAAGACACCTTGGCTGTAGAAAAAAAGAACATATTAAATAGGCTGTACCTGTTGGCGGGCTTAATGTTCTTGTTTGCAATGGGGATTACCTATAAGCTAATCGATATTCAATTTATTAATGGGAAGGAGTATCGTTTAGAAGCGGAGGAGCGTACGGTTCGCGAATTTGAAATAAAAGCGAATCGCGGTAATGTTTATACAGAAGATGGGAGTTTGTTAGCTACTTCAGTAGCTAAATATGATATCCGTATGGATCCAGTTACGGTTGCGAAGCGAGTTTTTGAAGATTCTATCCAATTTTTAAGTCGTGATTTAGCAGGTATGCTTGGTTCAACAGCGAGTCATTTTGAAAATAAAATTCGTAAAGCGCGAAAATCTAAAAATCGTTATTTAGAAATTGCTAGAGGTCTTGATTATAATGAGTATCAAAAAATTAAGTCCTTCCCAATTTTTAATCTCGGGACGTATAAAGGGGGGTTTATTGCTGAGCAGCGTACTGTGCGTGAGCATCCTATTGGAAAAATGGCTGAAAGAGCTGTGGGGTATGCTGATTATCGTGGGCGAGTTGGAATTGAGGGAAACTTTTACAAGCTGATACAGGGGAAGAATGGGAAGCGGTTAAAACAGCGTATTGCAAAGGGGCAATGGAAGCCAATTAGTGATAACAATGAGGTGGAGCCAATTGACGGTAAGGATATTATTACCACCATTGACCTTAATATTCAAGATATAGCGCACCATGCATTGCTAGAACAACTGGAGAGGTATGAGGCTGATCATGGGTGTGTGGTGGTAATGGATGTGAAATCAGGGGAAGTTAAGGCTATCGCGAATCTAGGAAGAAATAAGGAAGGGAAGTATTATGAGCGATTGAATTATGCCGTTGGTGAAGCACATGAGCCAGGATCTACATTTAAGCTAATGAGTTTAATTGTGGCTCTTGAGGATAAGGTGGTTGACACCACGGATGTGGTAGATACTGGCGATGGAACATACAAAGTGTATAACCGTACCGTACGTGATTCACATCGGGGTGGGTATGGAGCTATTTCTGTTGCGAGGGCTATTGAAGTCTCTTCAAATATTGGTTTGGTTAAAGTAATAGAAAAAGGATACAATAAGGATCCCCAAAAATTTATTAATGGACTTAAAAAAATGGGGGTTGGTACTAAATTGGGTTTACCAATAAAAGGAGAAGGTACGCCTACTTTACCAGATCCATCTGATAAAGATCGTTGGTATGGCACTTCATTAGCTTGGATGACTCATGGTTATGGGGTGCATATTACAGCGCTTCAGACCTTGGCATTCTACAATGCAATTGCGAATAATGGGGAGATGGTAAGACCTCGATTTATTAAGGAGATTAGGGCTCAAGATCGGGTTATTAAGCGTTATGAGAAAGAAGTTATAAATCCGAAAATTTGTTCTCAAGAGACTGTTGATAAGGTACATGAAATTTTGAAGAATGTAGTTAAACGGGGTACAGCTACAAATATTTATAATGAAAATTATGAATTAGCCGGGAAAACAGGAACGTGTCAAACAGAATATTGGACAGGAAATACCCAGTATATTTCTTCATTTGCGGGGTATTTTCCAGCTGATAATCCGCAATACTCCTGTATTGTTGTGATTCATAAGCCTAATAAGAAAATTGGATATTATGGAGCTGATGTGGCTGGACCTGTATTTAAAAAAGTAGCCCATAAGATATATACAGAAACTCCTGTATTGGATGAGTTGAAGATTCAAGAGATTCCACAAGTAGAAGAAGCGTATAATGCCTATAACGAGCTTTTAAATAAAAAGTTGAAGGATAGCAATTTGATGCCTGATGTGACGAATATGTCTGGGATGGATGCGGTTGCGCTTTTAGAGAATTTAGGGTGGACCGTACAATTTAAAGGATTCGGTAAAGTGGTAAAACAATCTGTAAAACCAGGGACTAAGCTAGACAAGGCAACTCCTGTAATTCTTACACTATCATGATGTTGCTTAAAGACATATTGTATAAAGTATCCGTTGAAAAAATATACGGAAGCACGGATTCATGGATAACTTCGCTGTTTTTTGATTCGCGTAAGGTGGTTGATCAATCAGCTTATTTTGCTTTGGTGGGAACGCAAGTAGATGGGCATAATTTTATAGAGCAGGCTATTGAGCAAGGAGCTACGGTAATTGTTTGTGAGGATTTACCAGAAACTATTCACCCAGCGGTGGTGTATGTTGTTGTAAAAGACAGTAAAGAGGCGTTGGCCATTTGTGCTGATAATTTTTATAATAATCCTTCTGCGCATTTGCAGTTAGTTGGGGTTACAGGGACCAATGGTAAAACTACGATTGCTACCTTATTATATGATCTGTTTAGTAAAGCTGGCTATGCTACAGGTCTGTTGTCGACAGTTAAAATTATGGTCGGCGATGTGGAGCATGGAGCTACGCATACCACACCTGATTCTGTAACGATTAATCGCTATTTACACGAGATGGTACAAGCGGGTGTTACACATTGTTTTATGGAGGTGAGCTCACATGGAATTCATCAAAAAAGAACGAAAGGCTTGCGGTTTGTTGGTGGTGTTTTTACGAATTTAAGCCATGATCATTTAGATTATCACGAAAATTTTGCAGCGTATAGAGATGTTAAAAAATCCTTTTTTGACGACTTAGAGAAGTCGGCTTTTGCGCTAGTGAATATTGATGATAAAAATGGGACTGTGATGACGCAAAACACGTCGGCACGTGTGTTGACTTATGCGTTAAAGTCGATGGCCGATTACAGGGCAAAAATTCTTGAAAATAGATTAAATGGGTTGTTGCTGACAATCAATCAAAATGAAGTTTGGACCAAGTTAATAGGGACTTTTAATGCGTATAATGTGTTGGCTATTTATGGTGTTGCAGATCAATTGGGGATAGATCCTTTAGAGAATCTACGATTGATTAGTGAATTGAATAGTGTGAGTGGTCGTTTTCAATACTTGATGTCTAAAGGTGGAATTACGGCTATTGTCGATTATGCACACACGCCTGATGCATTGAAAAATGTATTAGAAACGATTAATGCCATTAGAACACATAATGAAAAAGTGATTACCGTTGTGGGGTGTGGTGGTGATAGAGATAAGGCCAAGCGACCTAAAATGGGACATATTGCAACGGCATTATCAAATCAAGTCATCTTCACCTCTGATAATCCTAGAACAGAAGATCCGCAAAAGATTATAGAAGATATTGAAGCGGGCGTTGAGCCTCAAAATGTCAAAAAATACGTGTCCATTTTAGATCGAAAACAAGCGATAAAGACCGCGAGTAAATTGGCAGAAGATCACGATATCTTGCTTGTTGCAGGAAAAGGACATGAAACCTATCAAGAAATTAATGGGGTTCGATCCTCATTTGATGATTATGCCATCATCAAAGAAACATTAAATGAATTACAAAAGTAAAGCGCGAAGATGTTATATTATTTATTTGAGTATTTAGAAAAACACACTCAATTTCCGGGAGCTGGATTGTTTCAGTATATTTCTTTCCGGTCAGCGTTAGCTTTTGCACTTTCGTTACTAATTTCTACCATATTTGGACGAAGAATTATTGATAAGTTACGTAGGATGCAGATTGGGGAAACCGTTCGAGATCTTGGTTTAGATGGGCAAGTACAAAAGGCCGGTACCCCAACAATGGGAGGGGTTATTATTATTCTAGCGACCTTATTGCCCGTACTTCTATTTGCTGAAATTGGCAATATTTATATCATTATTTTATTGGTCACCACGGTTTGGATGGGGTTCATAGGCTTTGTAGATGATTATATTAAAGTCTTTAAAAAGGATAAAGAAGGGCTCAGTGGCAAATTTAAAATTTTAGGTCAAGTAGGGTTGGGGGTTTTTGTTGGTTGTATGCTTTATTTCTCAGATGGAGTGGTGGTAAAAGAAAAAGTAGCCATTGCTTCTTCTGTACAGGAAGATACGGGGAATGGCATACAAACGAATGTTTCTAATTTATTTGGAAAAGAAAAAAAATCCCTTAAAACAACCATTCCTTTTGTAAAAAATAATGAATTCGATTATACGCGATTGGTATCGTGGTTAGGAGAGGGAGCCGAAAAATACGGATGGATCATTTTTGTGTTGATTGTTGTGTTTATTATAACCGCTGTGTCAAATGGCGCGAATTTGACTGATGGGATTGACGGCCTTGCAGCAGGTTCTTCGGCAATTATTGCACTTACTTTAGGTGTTTTTGCATGGATTTCTGGGAATATCATTTTTGCCAGTTACCTGAATGTAATGTATATCCCGTACTCAGGAGAAATGACCGTGTATATTTCGGCTTTTGTTGGAGGATTGGTCGGGTTTTTATGGTATAATACCTTTCCTGCCCAAGTGTTTATGGGAGATACGGGGAGTTTGACGATTGGAGGAATTATTGCTGTTTTGGCTATTTCGGTCAGAAAAGAGTTGTTGATCCCAATTTTAGCGGGCATTTTCTTAGCCGAAAATTTATCAGTGGTGTTACAAGTCAGTTATTTTAAATATACCCGAAAAAAATTCGGTACAGGAAAGCGGATATTTTTAATGGCACCATTACATCATCACTTTCAAAAAAAAGGTTATCACGAGAGTAAAATTGTTACTCGATTTTGGATAGTGGGGATTATGTTAGCTGTGTTTTCCATTTTAACCTTAAAAGTGAGGTAATGAAAAAGTTGGTCGTGTTAGGGGGTGGTGAAAGCGGTGTAGGAACCGCTATTCTGGCAAAAAAAATGAAGTATAATGTTTTTGTTTCTGACAAGGGGCAAATACATAAAAAATATAAAGAAGTTCTTTTACAAGCAAATATTCTCTTTGAAGAAGGGAGGCATACAGAAGCTGAAATATTCAATGCAGATGTGGTGATGAAGAGTCCAGGTATTCCAGATTCCGTACCGTTGGTTAAACAACTGGTCGAAAAAGGGATTCCTGTTCTATCTGAAATAGAATTTGCGGCGCAATTTACACAAGCACGCCTCATTGGAATTACAGGAAGTAATGGGAAGACTACCACGACGATGTTGACTCATCATATCTTAAAAAGCGCGGGATTGAATGTTGGAATGGCGGGAAATATTGGAGATAGCTTCGCTTTGCAAGTGGCAGAAACAAAACGCGATCTATATGTGTTGGAGCTGAGTAGTTTTCAATTGGATGGCATTGTAAAGTTTGCACCACATATAGCGGTTATAACCAATATAACACCAGATCATTTAGATCGATATGACTATCGCTTTGAAAATTATATCGCTTCTAAAATGAGAATTACGGAAAATCAATCGGAAGGTGATTATTTGATTTATAATGAAGATGATGAGGCGATTAATACCTGGTTGAAAAACAATAAAACAAAAGCAACGCTTTTGCCTTTTTCTATTGAGAAAATAATGCAAAAAGGAGCTTGGATTAAAAATGATGAATTAAACATATTAACAGATACAAATCAATTTACAATGAGTATAGCAGCATTAGCCTTACAAGGCAAGCATAACACTAAAAATGCAATGGCTTCCGGAATGGTTGCGAAGTTGTTGAGCATTAGAAGTGAGACCTTACGTGAATGTTTAGAAGATTTTGAAGGTGTAGAACATCGGCTAGAGCCAGTTCTAAAGATTAACGGAGTGCAATACATAAATGACTCTAAGGCAACTAATGTAAATGCTACATTTTATGCTTTAGAAAGTTTAAAAACCCCAACGGTATGGATTGTTGGAGGAACAGATAAGGGGAATGATTATACAGATTTACTTCCGTTGGTTAGAGAGAAGGTAAAGGCAATTATTTGTCTCGGGGTTGACAATAGAAAGATTATAGAAACCTTTGGAGGTGTTGTTGATTTTATTATGGAAACCGCGGGGGCCGAAGAGGCGGTAAAAGTAGCCTATAAGGTTTCGGAAAAAGGAGATACGGTCATTTTATCTCCTGCATGTGCGAGTTTTGATCTTTTTGAAAATTATGAAGATCGCGGAAGACAATTTAAAAATGCCGTAAGACAATTGTAAGCAGTCATGATTCGAGTGTTAAAAAATATTAACGGAGATAGGACCATTTGGGCTATAGTAGCACTTTTGGCGATTTTTTCCTTTCTCCCAGTGTACAGCGCAAGTACCAATTTAGTTGAGGTGGTCGGTAAGGGCACCACGATGGGGTATTTGCTCAAGCACGCGATGCTTTTGGTGCTCGGTTTTGTCATAATTTATGCTACCCATAAAATTCCATATCGATACTTTAGTGGACTCTCGGTACTGTTGATTCCGGTTGTATTGGTATTGTTAGCCTATACCTTGTTTCAGGGTAAAACCATTGGCGGTGTGAATGCAAGTCGATGGATCAATATTCCGTTTGTAGGAGTGGGATTTCAAACATCGACCTTAGCAAGCGTTGTGCTTATGATGTATGTTGCTAGGTATTTAGCAAAGAATAAGAGTAAGGAAATCAATTTTAAGGAGAGTTTATGGCAGTTGTGGTTACCTGTAGGCGCTGTATTGATCCTTATCCTTCCAGCCAATTTTTCAACTACGGCAATTATCTTTGTTATGGTTATTCTTTTAACTTTTTTAGGAGGGTATCCCCTGAAGTATCTCTTAGGTATCGTGGGGACAGGTATTTTAGCTTTTGTTCTATTTATACTCGCAGCAAAAGCCTTTCCAGCAACGTTTGAAAATAGTAGGGTGAGTACATGGGCTAATCGAATAGAGAGTTTTACCAATCCGGATAGCGAAGAAAACTATCAAGCAGATAAAGCAAAATTAGCCGTTGCTTCAGGGGAGATATTTGGAAAAGGGCCGGGAAAAGGTCGACAAAAGAATTTTCTGCCTCAATCATCTTCCGATTTTATTTATGCAATTATCGTGGAAGAATTTGGACTCATCGGTGCTTTTGCTTTAATGATTTTGTATTTGGCTCTGCTGTTTAGAATTGTGATTGTGGCCTATAAAATGGAATCTATTTTTGGTACTTTGTTGGTACTTGGGGTTGGTATTCCCATCGTATTCCAAGCCTTGATAAATATGGCGGTGGCAGTTGGGCTATTCCCTGTAACAGGACAGCCACTTCCCTTAATTAGTACTGGGGGAACATCCATTTGGATGACGTGTTTTGCCATAGGAATTGTATTGAGCGTAAGTGTTGCACGTGAAGAAGATGCTAAAGCGAAAAAAAATCAACAGGATGATAACCCTTTAAGTGTATTGCATGAAGCCATCGGTTAACATATTGATTAGTGGTGGCGGTACAGGAGGCCATATTTATCCAGCTATTGCTATTGCAAATGAGCTTAAAAAACGGCATGCACATGCAAATTTTCTTTTTGTTGGTGCAAAAGGTCGAATGGAAATGGAAAAAGTACCTCAAGCTGGGTTTCCCATTGAAGGATTGTGGATTACGGGTATTCAGCGAAAGCTAACCCTTAAAAACATGCTCTTTCCTATAAAGCTGGTAAGTAGTTTGGTACGTGCGAATACCATTATAAAAAAGTTTAAACCAACGGTGGTTATTGGAACTGGAGGCTTTGCGTCAGGGCCAACCTTGCAAATGGCAAATAGAAGGAATATTCCAACCTTGGTACAAGAGCAGAATTCATACCCAGGCGTAACCAATAAACTATTAGGAAAAAAGGCAGGGAGAATTTGTGTTGCTTATGACGGATTAGAGCGATATTTTCCTAAAGATAAAATTGTAAAAACGGGTAATCCTGTACGACAAGATCTCTTGAATGTCAACACTTACCGAGATGAAGCGCTTCAGCACTATGGCTTAAATCCATCCTTAAAAACCATCTTAGTTATCGGTGGAAGTCTTGGGGCTAGAGCGATCAATCAATTGTTAGAAAGAGAGGTAAAATGGCTTTTAGAACAAGGTGTACAGGTAGTTTGGCAAACAGGAAAATTTTATTATGAAACCTATAAAACCTTTGAGGAGCTTCGAGGAGTGGTTGTAAAAGAGTATATACAGCGAATGGATCTTGCTTATGCCGCTGCAGATATAATTATTTCGAGAGCTGGTGCGAGTTCTATATCAGAACTTTGTCTTGTAGGAAAGCCCGTGGTATTTATTCCCTCGCCCAATGTAGCGGAAGATCATCAGACAAAAAATGCGATGGCTGTAGTAGATAAGGAAGGCGGGTTGTTACTTAAAGAGCGTGAAATTGATCGTTTTCAAGCTGTTTTTTCGGAGTTGTTATCGGATGAAGCGAAGCAGGTTCATTTAGGGAAAAATATACGCAAGTTAGCTTTACCTAAAGCAACCGAGCATATCGCAGATGAGGTAGATAAATTAATGGGATTTTAGCATGGACTTAAAGAATATTCAACAGCTTTATTTTATTGGTATCGGAGGGATCGGAATGAGTGCACTCGTTCGGTATTTTCATGCGCAAAATTATACGGTAGCGGGTTATGACAAAACACCTTCTCCAGTGACGGAGGGTTTAGTTGCCTTAGGTGTGAATATTCATTTTGAGGATGATGTAGATTTAATTCCTGTGGAAATGCTTAGCAAGGCAACCACTTTAATTGTATATACTCCTGCAATTCCTAAGAATCACAAAGAGTATATTTATTTTGTTGAAAATGGATTCACTTTAATGAAACGGGCGGAAATCCTCGGGTTGATTACTAAGAATTCGTTCTGTTTTGCCGTTGCAGGTACACATGGAAAAACAACGACATCTACATTGTTAGGGCATATTTTAACCGCTACAGGGATTAATGCCACTTCTTTTTTAGGGGGGATATCTGAAAATTATCAGTCCAATTTGATTTTAGGTGGTGATGAGGTTAGTGTGGTTGAGGCAGATGAGTTTGATCGTTCATTTATGCAATTGGCGCCAAATATTGCTTGTATCACTTCGATGGATGCAGATCATTTAGATATTTATGGAGATGCTGAGTGTTTATCACAAACCTTTATAGATTTTTCGAGATTAGTAAAAGAGACCTTGTTTGTTAGAAAAGGGTTGCCTTTACAGGGGATAACCTATGGGATTGAAGATGGGTCGGATTATGAAGCGCGGAATATACGCGCAAAGAATGGGGTGTATTTTTTTGAAGTACACACCCCAAAAGGGGAAGTTCAAGCGATAGAATTGCCCTTATCAGGAAGACACAATGTGCTAAATACCGTGGTAGCTTTGGCGATGGCTCATAGTTATGGAGTTGAACTCCATGCCATCGCCGATGCTTTAAAAACGTTTAAAGGGGTACAACGGCGATTTAACTATAAGATCCATGAGGAAAATTTAGTACTTATTGATGATTATGCTCATCATCCAACCGAAATAAATGCGGTTGCACAGGCCGTTCGAGAAATGTTTCCAGGAAAAAAAATAGCGGCTGTTTTTCAGCCACATTTGTTTACCAGGACGCGGGATTTTATCGATGAATTTGCACTGAGTTTAGCGAAGTTTGATAGCTTGTTACTGTTGGATATATACCCCGCGAGAGAAAAACCTATATCGGGCGTGAATGCTGGATGGTTACTGGAAAAAGTGGATTTAGAAGATAAGAAAATTGTTCAAAAACAAGATGTTTTAACTGAGGTAAAAGCTTCTGGAGCAAGCGTAATTGTGATGCTAGGAGCAGGTGATATTGGGTTGTTAGTAGAAGAAGTAAAAAAAGGATTGTTAGCAGGATGAAACGATATATACCCTATCTAAAAGGAATACTCTTAATAGGCTTTATTGTCTTTTTGTATAGTTTTTCGTCAAAAAGACATGAACGAAAAAAAATTGAACTCGGAGAGATTAAGTTTGAAAATGGAGATAATATGTTTTTGACATATCCGATGGTTAATAAATTGTTAATACAAAATCCGGGAGGCTTGAATTCGCAGCCAAAAGAAGAATTATTTTTGAACAAATTGGAAAAAAATTTATTTTCTAATCAAATGGTTGAAAATGCGGATGTTTTTCTATCTGTTGATAGAAAATTAGGGGCAATTATTAAACAAAAAACACCCATCGCAAGAGTAAATCAAGGTGAGTACAGTTATTATATTGACGATAAAGGAAAGCCAATGCCTTTATCGAGTAATTATTCTGCAAGAGTGCCAATCGTAGAAGGTGTTAAAAATGAGAATATTACGGCTGAGCTGTATGCTTTAGTGAGTTTTATTGATAAGGATGAATTTCTAAAGAAGCAAATTGTAGGTATCGTACAGAAAGAGGGGAATCGTTTCGATTTAAAAACGAGAATAGGGAATCTGGTCGTAACCTTGGGGACGATTGATAAGTTGGCATATAAGACAAGCAAATTGAAAGTTTTTTTTCAAAAAGCAATTAAGGATAATACGTTAAAAAATTATAGTAAAATAAACCTTGTGTATAGCAATCAAGTGGTGTGCACCAAAAAATAAATTATGGAAAACGATAATATAGCTGTTGGTCTAGATATTGGTACAACCAAAATTGTTGCCATAATTGGTAAAACCAATGAGTTTGGGAAATTGGAAATTTTGGGTATTGGTAAAGCGAAAAGCCTGGGGGTACACAGGGGAGTTGTAAATAATATTACCCAAACCATACAGTCTATTCAGCAAGCTGTTGAAGAGGCTGAAGCTATTTCTAATTACAAGATAAAAGAAGTGGTTGTTGGGATTGCTGGACAACACATTCGAAGTTTGCATCACAGTGATTATATTACTCGACCCAATGCTGAGAAAGTAATTGATGAGTTAGATATTGAAAAGTTGGTGAATCAAGTGCATAAATTAGTCATGTTGCCTGGTGAGGAAATTATTCATGTTTTGCCACAGGACTATAAAGTGGATGGGCAAGCAGAGATTAAAGCGCCAATTGGAATGTATGGAGGTCGATTGGAGGCTAATTTTCACGTAGTTGTAGGGCAGGTATCATCTATCAGGAATGTAGGGCGCTGTATTAAAAGTGCAGGTTTAGAATTGTCTAATATAACCTTAGAGCCCTTGGCATCGTCTGACGCAGTATTGAGTCAGGAAGAGAAAGAAGCGGGGGTTGCATTGATTGACATAGGAGGTGGAACCACTGATTTGGCCATTTTTAAAGATGGAATTATTAGACATACCTCAGTGATTCCTTTTGGTGGAAATGTAATCACCGAAGACATCAAAGAAGGATGTTCTATTATTGAAAAACAAGCAGAGCTTTTAAAGACCAAATTTGGTTCAGCATGGCCAGGCGAAAATAAAGAAAATGAAATTGTTTCCATTCCTGGATTACGCGGAAGAGAACCCAAGGAGATAACGCTTAAAAATCTTTCAAAGATTATTCATGCACGGGTGGTGGAGATTATTGAGCAAGTGTATTTGGAGATTAAGAATTACGGGCATGAAGAAACAAAGAAAAAACTCATTGCTGGAATTGTGTTGACAGGTGGAGGTGCCGAATTAAAACACATCAAGCAATTGGTGGAGTATATAACAGGGATGGATACGCGAATAGGGTATCCAAATGAGCATTTAGCAGGCTCTACAGAGCTCGATTTGTCGAGTCCGTCGTTTGCCACAGGAGTAGGACTCCTGATGAAGGGGCTTGAACAAAAGAACAAGGCAAAATCTTCTATGAATTTAAGAGAAGAGCATAAAGCTGAATCGAATAAAACGGAAAAAAAGAAAGTAGATCGCAAATCGATTTTTGAAAAGTGGGCTGATAAGTTCAAAGAATTTTTAGACAACGCAGAATAATAAAATATATCCCAAAAAGAAACAATATGGAATTTGAAAATTTAGATTTTGACTTACCGAAAAATCAATCCAATGTAATTAAAGTTATTGGAGTCGGTGGCGGTGGAAGTAACGCCGTTAATCACATGTTTAAGAAAGGAATCAACGGTGTTGATTTTGTCGTGTGTAATACTGATTCGCAGGCATTAGAAAATAGCCCTGTAACTTGCAAAATTCAATTAGGGGTATCCTTGACCGAAGGCTTAGGTGCGGGTGCTAATCCTGAAATAGGAGAACAGGCAGCTGTAGAGAGCATTGAGGAAATTAAAAAGATGTTAAGTGGCCGTGCCAAAATGGTGTTTATTACCGTTGGGATGGGTGGTGGAACCGGTACTGGAGCTGCGCCAGTGATCGCAAAGCTTGCCAAAGAAATGGATTTGTTGACTGTTGGGATTGTTACCATACCATTTTCTTTCGAAGGAAAAATGAGAAATGATCAAGCTCAGAAAGGGATTGCAAAACTGAGTAAGCATATTGATTCGATGGTTGTAATCAACAACAATAAATTAAGAGAAGTATACGGTAACCTTGGTTTTAAGGCAGGCTTCTCTAAGGCAGATGAAGTATTGTCTACCGCGGCTATGGGAATTGCCGAAGTTATTACGCACCACTATACACAAAATATAGATTTAAAAGATGCTAAAACGGTATTGTCTAATAGTGGAACAGCTATTATGGGATCTGCTGTTGCTACCGGACAAAATAGAGCACAAGAAGCGATTACAAAAGCCTTAGACTCTCCATTGTTAAATGACAATAAAATTAGAGGAGCGAAAAATGTTCTTTTATTAATTGTGTCAGGTACAACTGAAATAACCATCGATGAAATAGGTGAAATTAATGACTATATTCAAAGCGAAGCAAAGGGTAATGTCGATATCATTATGGGGGTAGGAGAAGATGAAGAATTAGGAGAATCTATTGCAGTGACCATTGTCGCTACGGGATTTAACAAAGATCAACAAGTTGAGTTAACCAATATCGAGGCAAAAAAAATTGTTCACAGTTTAGATTCTTTAGAAGCGAAAACGCCAGAAGCTCCTGCTGTTCCACAAACACCAGTAGCTCCACCGACGCCAGTAGCGACTAAAACTGAGGAAACGCCCGTGATAAAGCACACGTTAACTGAGCAAGAAAATCAGAATAAGGATGAAGCAAATTTTATTAACAGTCTTGATGTTCTTTTTGAAGAAGTAAAAGTTGAACGAAGTCAAGAATTCACTGTTCATCCGGTTGTAAATAAAACGGAGGTTAAGCAAGAAGAGGTTACGGAGCAGGAAAAACAAATCACTTTGAGTTTTGATTTACCTTTGACTAAAAAGACAGAGGTTCCAAATAGCCCAGAAGTTAGACATGATTTAGAATCGAAAAACATTAGAGATATTGAGGTTGTTGGTGCAGAGGTTGTAAAGCCAGTAGCATCGTCAGAAGGGAAAATTACCTATGATTTAGAAGACAAAAGTGCGCCTGTAATGATGAATAAACGGGACGAAAGGGATGCCGAGCTCGACATAAATGTTCGTGTAAAGGAGCCTGTTGCAAAGACCAAGTTTGATGATATAAAAGATGAGTCTCCATTAAATTTGACGATTGCAGAATTACAAAGTCGAGCAGAGGAGCGAAGAGCAAAAATGAAGGATTTTAATTATCGTTTCATTAATAGACCTTCTAATCTCGATGAATACGATAAGCAACCTGCTTATAAAAGAATGGGGGTGAGTTTAGATGAGGTGAGAGGATCTGGTGAGGAAGATACTGATGGGCCATCGAGAATTTCGCTTAGCGCGGATGACAATGATGAGATCCAATTGCGTACAAATAATTCATTTTTACACGATAACGTAGATTAATACGTATTTAGTTTTGTTTGTTAAACCCAAAGAAATGTTATCCATTGTTTTGGGTTTTTTTGTGAAGGTTTATAATTAAGATAAAATAGTTTAATTTAAATTGTAATTTGATTTTACAGGTAGGGCGATTTTAGTATCTTTGCTTTCTTTTAAATGAAAAGGATATGAGTTTACAAACGGCAGTAATGACCAAATTGAAGGAGGCAATGAAGGCAAAGGATACGGTAGCTTTAGAATCGTTAAGAGCAATTAAGGCCGGTATTCTTATGGCGCAAACTGAAAAGGGAGCGAAGGAAGAATTAGATGAAGCGACGGAGTTATCGTTATTACAGAAGTTAGTAAAACAGCGAAAAGACAGTGCTTCGATGTATTTAGAGCAAGGTCGTGAAGATTTAGCTGCACCTGAATTAGCGCAAGTGAAAGTGATTGAACAATTTTTACCAGCGCAGTTGAGTGAAGAAGAGTTAAAAAAGGCGATTGAGGAAATTGTTGCGTCGACTGGTGCTACTTCCATGAAGGATATGGGAAAGGTAATGGGAATAGCTTCAAAGCAATTAGCAGGGAAGGCAGATGGTAAATCGATTTCAATGGTTGTAAAATCATTATTAGGATTATAAAGTATTAAGAAATAAAAGGGCCCCGTAGTTCAACTGAATAGAATACTGGATTTCGGCTCCAGCGGTTGCAGGTTTGAATCCTGCCGGGGTCACTACAAGCACAAACCCCTCAATTCGGAGAATTGAGGGGTTTGTCATTTTAAAAAAGGCCCAAAGCTCTGCTTTGAAGGGCTTTTTTAAAATGACAAACCAAAAAGGCACTTCGTCTTTTTGTGGTTTGTATTTGCAGAGGGGATTGCAAAGGATGCGGAGCAATCCTGCGATAATCTCAGCTTTGAAGGGCTTTTTTAAAATGACAAACCAAAAAGGCATTTCGTCTTTTTGTGGTTTGTATTTGCAGAGGAGATTGCAAAGGATGCGGAGCAATCCTGCGATAATCTCAGCTTTGAAAGGCTTTTTTAAAACGACAAACCAAAAAGGCATTTCGTCTTTTTGTGGTTTGTATTTGCAGAGGGGATTGCAAAGGATGCGGAGCAATCCTGCGATAATCTCAGCTTTGAAGGGCATTTTTTAAAATGACAAACCAAAAAGGCATTTCGCCTTTTTGTGGTTTGTATTTGCAGAGGGGATTGCAAAGGATGCGGAGCAATTTTGCAATAATTTTTGCTTTTATGGGGGCTTTTTCGTGATTTTTGGTAGACATTTAGATACGAAATTACGAGCTTCACGTAAGTTACAATCCGTTTATGACCCGTTAATAACCGACTATGAAAGGCAGTAAAGAGTTTTAAAGGGAGAGGTCAAATGCATTTATGTTGTAGGATTTCACGGGAAATACAGATATTGTGTTAAATTATTTTAACTTTGCTCGCAAAAAATTGACTATGATAATTTCTAAACCGATGGTGTATGATTCCATAAAAAGATGGAATTTATTTTTGGTAATATTATTCATATTATCGAGCAGTTGTTCAAAAAATGAAGAAGATAGGCCTGAATTAACACTGGCTACTATGAGTCCACTAAGTCTTTCCGATATTACCGCAAATTCAGTGATATTAGAATCTTCCATTATAGATGAAGGAAACTCATCAATTCTTGAGCGTGGTTTCTTTTGGAGTACAGAAAACAATCCATTAATTTCGGATAGTAATTACCTAATTGCGGATGATACTAATGGAGTATTTACAGAAACAATATCAAATTTAGACGCAAATACCGAATATTTTGTAAAAGCATACGTAAAAAACGCGAGTGGTTTTTCGTATGGAGAAGAGATAAGTTTTAAAACCTTACATCATATTTATGAAGGAAATGTTACCTTACTTACACAAGAAGATGTTGATGAATTTGGGAAAATGAACTATACCTTTATCAATGGTGATGTAAATATTGGGCAATACAGTTTTTATTCACCCTCAATTAATTCGCTTCAACATTTAGCAACAATTTCAGAAATTTCGGGTTTATTGAGAATTCGATATGTTAATAATCTAATGAACCTTAAAGGTCTTGAAAATATTAAATCCTTAGGTGCCCTCTATTTAATCCATGCCGATGGATTGAGTAACCTGGATGAGCTTAGTAATTTAACTTCCCTTGAACATCCTAGTATACGGTCATTTATTGGAATTAATGATAATCTACTAAATATTAATGGACTCAAAAACCTTGAAAAGGTGAATAATACGCTTGAAATTAGCAGTAATAGTAAGTTGACTAATATTGATGGATTGCTTGGTCTTACCTCTGTTGGAAGGGATTTAACAATTGAGGCAAATTTCAATTTGGAAAATATCAATGGCCTAGCAAATTTGAAGGATCTTGGTAAGAATTTGTATGTTATAAGTAATCGGTCAATTACCAATCTTAATGCACTATCAAATTTAAAAAAGGTGAATTGGTTATATATTGGTAATAATGCTAATTTGACTAATATAAATGGGTTAATTAATATTAACTCAGTTGGATCTAGTTGTACCTTAGTTGATAATATATCGTTAAAAAATTTCTGTGTTTTTGAAACGATTATCGCTAATAGTAATGATTTTGAATTAGTTACTTCTGGTAATTTATACAATCCAACAAGGCAAGATATAATTGATGGAAACTGTACCCAATAGCGTTAGCTTGTGATAGGCGTGATAAACGGCTTATTTCGCTAAAATAGTAGGTTTCCAAATGATAAAAAACCTTGGTTAAATGCAGGGAGATCGTAGTTGCTACATCACGATGTTCCATGGCCTAAACCGTATAGAATTACGTGTCACAATTTTGCTAGTACAAACGGTACCATCCGTTTATGAACCGTTAATAATAATGATGTATTACGGTGAAAGTATGGATCTATCCATACATGGGTGGAGTACGGTGATCTAGGTATAAGTACGTGGATAGTATAGCGTTATTCACGTCTTGATCGTGTGCGATTATTTCGCATTTCAAGCATTTTTCCCGTTATAATTTCTTTGTAGGCACTTTTGTTTACCTGTTTTCCTTTTTTAGGTGCGCTTAGCTTGATAGATTCATCGGGGTTGAGCACAATTTTTGAGCAGAGCAGGATAGTGGTATCCGTGTTGATTTCGAGAATCAGGCCGGGCAGTCCCCAAAACTCTGAAGGACCATGACTGATGGGGATTTGCGGTGTATACCACGCGATCACTTCCGTCATTGTTGTTGTTTTAGGAGCTTCATCCTCATCGGTATTGGTTTCATTCCACGAGAAATTGTACCAAGAGAGTAATGCCGTAGGAATGGATGCTTTCGCTTTAAAACAAGTGTACTTTCCTATATTTTTTTGTTCAGAGGTCATAATCCATTCAATCGGAATCAATTCATCGTGTATTAAAAATTGTTTGCCATAGAATTCTTGTTCTTGGATCAAGCGCTTTGTTTTGATGTTTTTATAGAGTTCACCGGGGGTAAAATTGGCGCCCCAGGAATCGGTCGCTCCAGAAATAGCATCCAGTTTTACCTCTTCTTTATAGCTCGAGGCTTCTTTTGTAAAACTCAGGATATACGTTTTTTCGAGCCGATTTTTTAGACCTTCTTGAATTTGTTTCTTTTGAATTGCGCTCATTCTAGCGCCAAAGGCGCCGAGTTGTAGGTTGGATTTAGCATAGTAATAGGCTTTGCCTTGGAATTCTTGAAAAGGTGCTTTTGACGGGGTGAGAAAGGCGACCAAGAGTAGATAGTTAAGGAAGTAAGTCAGGGGGGTCATGGTCGCTTGAGTTGTGATGTTTAACAAATATACAAAAAAATTAAACAAAATAGTGATTTTTATTCGTTTAGCTTCGAATGAGCTACCGAATGGATAGCCAAAGTGGGCTGGAGGTGCGGGGGATCGATCCTAGTATTGAAGTCGGGGATGCCTATTTCCAGCGCCGTAAAGAGGAGCTTTTGCCATAGAAAAAGGGTTGTTTTTTTACAGGTAAACCGTCGCACCTTTATGTACACCTTCCTTCAAGTAGCATCCGTTTATTAACCGTTAGTAACGGCTAATTTTGGCACTTTGTTTTTTATTAAATAACATCCAAGTGCCTGTAACTTGGATGGTTATTAGGGTTTGGAGCTATATCTCAAAAAAATAAAAAGGAATTTCGTAATTCATCTTCATCGCAAAAAGCACTTCATCGAAACAATTCATGGGTCGTGCTATATTAGCTTTGAGAATGACCGTGAGTATGATGGGATGACATTGAGTTGAAAAATTGGTAAAAAATAACATGGGCATATAGATGTTTAGAAGTCCACTTCACACCATTTTAAAAACCTTCCTTTTAGGGGGATGAACAAAAATATATAACATTATAATCTTAGAATAACAGAACAGAAAGGTTTATGCTTTATTATACATGATGGTGAATTTACTTATGATAACCGTTACCATGATAATACTACTTTAGTTTGGAAATCTGTTAAGGGCAAATCAAGGACTGGGCCTGAAAAGGGGTAAGCCGTTAGAGAACGTGTGACTGTAATAAATATAGCGTTGAACAATTCAATTATTTTTTGTACTTTTGTTGACTAATCAACATTAGATGGATGAAAAAGTATGTGTTTACAGATTCAGTAGGTTATTTAACCACGACCATTTCCCGCATATTACAACAAAAATTACAAGCGAGATTTAATAATACGGGATTAAATACTACCCCTGAACAATGGCGATTATTGGTTGTAATAGCCAACGAAGGAGAAATGAATCAAAGTCAACTTGCTGAACTACAACATAAAGATAGAGCCGCCATAAAACGTTTAATTGATCATTTAGAAAAAAAGAACCTTGTTACGAGAAAATCAGGAATCGATGCGAGATCGTATACCATTTCACTCACCCAAAAAGGTAGAGAAGTAGTGCGCGTTTTTACTAAAGCATCGAAAGAAACGGTTAAAGAAGCATTGAGCTGTTTTACTGAGGCCGAAGCCAAAACCTTAAATCAACTTCTTAATAAACTACTTCAGAACATCGAATAAAAATTTAGACAGATAGTTGACTAATCAACAATTCAACTAGAAACAAACATGAAAAAGTCGAGTCAAAACCTTGGAAAAGCTTCAAAAACACGTGTAATATTAGACTTGTTTTTCTTTAGCATAATAATGGTAGTTCTCATTCCACAAAGTACCGGAATTCCACTACACGAATGGATAAGTTTTATTGTCCTAATCCCTTTTTTCTTCCATTTAATGGTTAATTGGAGTTGGATTGCAAGCCAGACTAAAAATTTATTCAAAAAACGACTACGAAAAACCAAGTTTGATTATTTTTTTAATTGGATCTTATACATAGTTATGTTATTGGTAACTGTTTCTGGGATTGTAATTTCGGAATCTGCCTTACCTTCAATAGGGATTTATTTTACTATAAATCCGTTTTGGATCATAATACATAATGCTTCGGCAACCGTGTTCATGGCGCTTTTGGGAATTCATCTGGCTTTACATTGGAGATGGATTCTAATAACATTCAAAAAATTTCAGTGGAAATCGGATTTTTATTATGCAAAACAAATCCTAAAAATACTTCAACATCGTAAAAAAGAACTCCTCTTACTGGGTACGCTAAGTATACTACTTTCGCTAGGTATTTGGGGTATTGAGCGTACAGATTGGGCAGAAAACATAACCTTAAACAGTTCTCAAAATAAAACTGAAGCATCCAATAAGCTATCCATACCGTGGTTAGTTTATGTACTTCCCTTGATAAAAGTAAGTGTCTTATTGTGCGTTCCAGGGATTTTAACAAGACTCATGATTCATTTAAAAGTAAAACTAAAAAACTAAACAGTATGGCCCTCATAGAAAACATCATAAAAAAAATAATGGATACTGGTGTAATTACATCCAAAGAACAACTTTCCAAAAGTGTATATAAAATTGAAATCCAAAGCGAGGCGATCAAAACGATGGATTTTGTACCAGGCTGTTTTATTCGATTAGGCGTAGGTATTGGTCAAAATGCCCGGGCTAAAAAAGATATGGTAAGAAGCTATTCTATTTGGAATATAAATAAAGAAAAGCAAACTATGGATCTTGCCATAGCAACGCATAGCAATGGAATTGGAGCTCAATGGGTAAAAGACTGTACCGTAGGTGATACAGTTTATTACAAAACAAAAAGAGGAAAATTTACGGTAGATACTACAGCGGATAGCTATTTAATGATAGGCGACCTGTCGGCATTAGCTCATTTATATATCATAAATCGCTATTTAGCTGTAGATACACATGTAGAAAGCATTATTTATACAAAGGATGTTTCTGAATTATATGCGGATATTGATAATGAAAAACCATTTAACTTTTATAGCATAGAAGCGTATCAACCAAAAGAAATTATAGCCAAAATTGAAGCAATCACGCCTCGTCTTAAAGGTGTTAAAATGGCTTATATTGCTGGTGATAGTAGGGTTTGTATTGCGATACACAACTATTTGAGAAAAGCGCATAAATGGAACACAAAACAAATTAAAACGAAACCATTTTGGAATCCTAATAAAACAGGGTTGGAATAAAAGGTCTATCCGCTAAGACTGATAAAATATGGGGCGCTTCGGTCTTTATTCATACGTGTTTTTATATATTTAATGGCTGTGTTTAATTGGAACGGAGTGTATTTCAGTTTTAATCTGTAGTGATAGTTTAGAACGAGACAGCTAAAAAATAAAGAATCCTAGAAAGGTAATATGAAGAAAATAATTGAAACGGGTCAACTCTATTTGAGGGAATTAACGACAGATGATGCCACCTATTTTTATCGTCTAAATCTCGATACAGCGGTGCTGAAATATACAGGGGACACCCCTTTTGTTGATGTACATAGCGCTACATTATTTTTAGAACATTATGACCACTACCAAAAGTATGGCATAGGACGATGGGCAGTCATTCGGAAATCAGACGAGGCGTTTTTAGGATGGTGTGGACTCAAATACTCCGAAGAACTCAATGAATATGATATTGGATTCCGGTTTTTTAAAAAATATTGGAATAAAGGATATGCCACTGAAGCGGCAAAAGCGTGCGTTGTATATGGACTTGAAACACTGAAATTACCCGAAATTGTCGGTCGAGTCATGAAAGAAAACAAAGCTTCTATCAGGGTACTTGAAAAAATTGGACTAGCCTATGATCGGGACTTCGATTTTGATGGGTCTAAAGGTGTGCTTTATAAAACAATCTAAAAACAGAAAGTACACCCCATTAAACAATAGGTGCGTACCGGTCTACACACAAAAATTGCCAACCTTAATTTACTTCGCACACGTCTCGCACACCTTCAGTAAGGTGTGTCTGGGATGTTAATTGCTACATCAATTCACACAACGCATCAGCCTCCTTTAACCGTTTATTAACCGTTACTAACGACTATTCCTGGCACTGAAGACCAACGGGAATCGTTCTGTGAAAATGTCTGCACCCAGGATGGTCACTGCCTTTTAGACTAATGCTTCAAAAATAATAGCGCTTCGTCACGCAACTCTACCTATTAAAAACAGGATTGCGGAAAACCGTAAGGATTTTGCTAGAGTATCCTAGAAATTTGAGCTTTCATTAAGAAGGTCATGTTTCAACCCGATTGCACAATAAAATAGCTTTATGGAAACTGTGTAATGCATGAACTGTCGTGGTTTAAGGAATTAAAAGGAGAGAAGTTGCATTGAAGAATTGACAAGGAATAGAGTAGGTGTACTCGATATAAATAAGTTGGGTGTAATCAAAAAAATAAAAAATGAAGAAGATAGTAAAGCACGTTTTTTTTATGATCGGAATCGGAGTGATTTTCATAGGAGGGATGATAAGTCAAAAATATTATGGTCTTGGAAATATTATTAAGATGCTTAACGTATCTTATGTTCCTGAGACAGAAAAAAATTATATATCCGAATCACACAAGGAAAATTTATCAATATTTATTCTTGCAGGGCAATCTAATATGGAAGGAGCTGGCAAAATTGAAGATTTCGATACAGATTTAAACAGAGAAGGAATATATGTATTTGATGACGACTTTAGATGGGTTATAGGTCGAGAACCTGTTCGTAATAAAGTTGGACCAAGTATTTCTTTTGCTGCAACATTAATTGAGAATAATGCAGCATATCCAATTGGTATAATCAATGTTGCGAGAGGAGGAACTAACATTCAGCAATGGTTAAATAATGGAGATGATACTTCTTTGTATAAAGGGATGATTAAGAGAGCTTTGGCAGGCTCCTCACAAGGAGAAATAAAGGGAGTGTTGTTTTTTCAAGGGGAAAATGATGCGGAGGGTGATAGTACAGACTATGTTGATAATTGGCACTTAAAATTTGAAGAATTTGTATCTGAGGTTCGTCAAGATTTAAAAAAGGATTCACTTCCGATAATTTTTGCTCAAATCGGAAAAGGTAATAGTGCGAATTGGATTAAAGTAAAAGAATCGCAAGAGCGAGTAAATATTCCCTATGTACATATGATTAAAACAGATGACATTGATTATCAAGAAGGAAGTATTCATTTTACAACTGATGGATATGTTGAAATAGGTAAAAGATTTGCCCGAGCATATATTGAAAATTTTAAGACAACATCCAGCAACCTGCAAAATGGCAATAACCACTAAACGTGGCTACTGCGTTGGTACCAATCGGTTAGGAGAAATTAGAAAATACAATGAAACGAATAAGCAAGAAACTTCTAGATAAGAGCACGGATGCTTTCGTTTTATAAATTCAAATATTTAACAAACCAACAATTAAGTATCGCATTGAAGGATTTGCTTTCTTTTTTGTTAATGCTTGGGAACTTTTGAATAAGGCGAAAATAATTGAGGACACAAAAAAGGATCTAACTATTTATTATAAAAGGAAGAAAGGTCAACCTAGAAAGTTATTGTCTTTAAGGGATTGTTTGAAGTTAAATTTCCCTATAGAAAATGACCTAATCAGGCTGAATATTGTGAAAGTTGCTGATTTACTAGATCTATTCTGGGCATTAAAATCATTAGATAATTAACAAATAAAAAGGTGTGTAATACGGATGTTCACTGCCTTTTGGACCATTGTTTCAAAAACAAATTAGAACTTCGTTACGCTACCTAAGTGATTAGAAACAGAATTACGGAAAACCGTAAGGATTTTTCAAAACCATAACATACATTTGCGCCCTTAAATGTTAGTCTAAAATATTCGAAAATGAGAAGACATTTATTGATCCTTTCGCTTATTGGATTTTTGACTGCTTGTTCAGACCCTTTAGATAAAAAATACAATGAGGAAACACTCGTTGAAGACGCAAAAGAAATCAAAGAAATGTGCGATTTATCAGAAGAAGAGGTACAGCTGATGGCTGGTTGGATTGTACGAGCTAGGATGAAAGATTTAAAGTTAGAAGGTAAAACTTACGGAGAGATTCTTGAAGAAGCCAAAGCTTATAGAGAGAACAAAAGGAGTTAGCTTAAAAAGCTAAAAAACAAAAGGTAAAATCACCGCCTCTTGGTCCACCGTTAACAGGAACCATGGGGATAAGGGCTGCCGAGAATATACCTGCCAAGCGTATTTGACGTAACGTTTGGTTGTTGAGAAAGATGATAGTGATTTTAAAGAGGCTATTACCATATAAGATTTGTTGGATACCCGAGAAAATTATCTTTACAGACGGCACATCATTACAATAAAGGATGCATAAGCATACGAACAGGCATACAAACACCAACATAATAGAGTGCTAAAAACAGTAGCGAACCAATACATAAACATGTTCACGTTGCGGACAGTCATTGAAATTCAGTTCCTTATCTAAAAAATAAACCGTAACTTCGTGTCTCACCCCGATCGCAAAAAATACGTTTATTGGAAGGATCTACTACCTGAGTCATATTCGCTTAGGGAGAACGAAGTGTGCTTGGTGGTGAGAAATTGAAAAAGAATATATAAGTAATACTAATATATAATTGTTGTGCGTCATGCCAAAAACTAAACATACATGAGTAACCAAAAAACCTTAAAAGAACAAAACTCAAAATTAATTTGGACATTTTTTTCTTTCAATGCAGTACTATTCTATCTTCTCGCAATAGTTCCTATAATTAAATTTCAAGAGTTTGATTGGCAAGAGTTTGTCAAAGGACAAGGTATATGGCTAATGCTTATTCCTCTTATTCTATTTATCTTAAATGGAATAATTAGCAGTAATCAAAAAGCTGTTATCACTTTTTGGCGTTTTAAGAATCCTTTACCCGCTTGTCGTGCGTTTTCACACTACGCACAAAAGGATGACCGAATTGACAACAAAATTCTTGAAGCCAAGTTCAGCCCACTTCCAGAAACAGCCAAGGAACAGAATTCATTATGGTATAAAATCTATAAATTATTTCAGGAAGACCCAATTGTAAAAAAGAGCCACAAAGATTTTTTACTAGGAAGAGACCTGTGTTCCATTGCACTACTGTTTTTTGTTTTTGGTGGAATATTAGGAATTTTTCTGATTTCAGATATTACTAAATGGTGGTATTTAATTTTTGCTTTTTTTCAATATATAATTTTAGCAGTTGTAGCGCAGAATCATGGAAAACGCTTCGTATGCAATGTTCTAGCACTTGAAACCTCAAAACAATCATGATAGATATTAGTATAGATATGCTTTCGGTCGGTAATGCCGATTCAATAATAGTTTGGCTTAAAGACCATAACAATAATCATTTTGTAATACTTATTGATGGTGGCAAAAAAAGTGACGGTGAAACAGTAATTCAACATCTTGAGACTCATATAAAACCTAATGTTGGATATGCTGCACCTGATTTAATTATTTGCACCCATCACGACCAAGACCATATAGGAGGTTTAACAGCTGTAGTAGAAAAATACAGAACCTCAATTGGTGAAATTTGGATAAATAATCCAGCTGACCACATTAGTCATCATTCATACCAAACACTGAAAGAATCTTTTAGAAGAAAATCAGCACAACAGCAATACAAGGTAATACTTGAATCAATAAAAAATGTAGAAGATTTCATAAGTGTTGTTGATAGAATTGGAGTGGAAAGAAAACCTGCTTTACATGGGCGCGAATCTCAAAATGGAATAATCAAAATTTTAGGGCCAACTAAAGGTTTTTATGATTTACTTCTACCAGGAATGGACGGCATAGAAAATTTTGTGTCAGCTGAAGCAAATTACGTTTACAATTCACACTTCTCTTCGCAGATTATTAATGAAGCAAGTGAAACTTCTTCACCTTGTCCTATAGTTGATGCAGAGAATGACACATCAGCTACAAATAATTCCAGTGTTATACTTGAAATAAATGCAAATCAAGGAAAGAGATTTCTTTTTACCGGAGATGCAGGAGTAAAGGCATTTGAGGATGTCGAAAAAAGATACTCTTTAGCGAATATTTATTGGTTAGATGTTCCTCATCATGGTGCTAGGAGAAATTTATCGTCAGCCCTGATTGATACCATGCGACCGAGCTATGCGTTGATATCAGCAAAGGGTGGTTCTGACACAAAACACCCACGTAAAGCATTGGTATTCTGCTTGAGAAATCATGGGGCAAAAGTTTACAGCACTAGTAAAAGCGGCAGTTTAAATCATAAGTTTGGTAACTTCCCTGAAAGAGGCGGTTACTCAACTGCAAATGAAGTATTTAAAAGGTAAAACACGAACGCACAACAATGGGTATAGTGCATAGCTTCCTTACGTCAGCTACGTCACCATACCCGAAACGTTGTAAAACATTTGAATGAAATATCTAGAACCAAAATATTGGAAATATGAAAAAAAGCTTGAAGGCTTATTGTATTTTGCTCAAGTCTTAAATGAAGTCTTATTTGATTACTCAATAGATACTTATAAGCCAAACGCCTTAAACGCTCATTCAATAACACACGAAGCATTAAATTTATTAAGAAAGGTTCGTTCAAAACATATACCTGACGGTAATTTAAAACCTGTAAAAGAAGAGTTACTTCTTCTAATCAATAAAGACCTAGTTGTAAAATCTCTATTAAAAGAAAAGTTAGAACATTACTTAAAGCTAATTAAAGAAGCTAACAACATAGATGATTTATATTATTCAATTTATTCAATACACACCTATTTAGCTGACAAAAAATATCTAGAAGAGGTTAAAAATCTTTTAATAGAAACTGTGATAGAAGGAAAAAGAAAAAGAGATATTTTCTTTTTAACTAGAGTATTCGTAACTGAATTAATGAATTATGGGTACAGCAAATCATATTTATATAATTTAACAAACCAATTCTTTTTTCAACAAAAAGACAATGAAATTGATAATGTTAATGTAATTTCTGAATTTCTTGACTTGTTTGATTTTAAAGAACAAAAATTTGATGTATTTATTCAGGCACCTGGTATATTTTGGGACTTTAGAAAGTCTTTAAAAGGAGTTGATGTTAAAATGAGTAAAACTCTAAAACATACAGATAAGAATGTCATTTTAAAATCATTTTCAAAGAAAAAGAAACCTAATGATATTTATTTAATAATAAAAGATGTAGAAGCACTTGACCATTTTTCAGCTAGAAGAAGTGGACAGAATAAATTACACTTTTTTATAAATCTCTTTCATTTATATCACCATAGAGAATCACTTGAATTCAGAAACTTATGTTGCGTAAAAAGACTAGATAACAATTACACTTTAATTCTGGATGAACCATTAAATTCAGTAAAAAAGCAGAAGGATTTTAAATCAACCGAAGCAGCTTTAATGGTTGAGAAATTAATAAAAAATCTTTCATTTTCGAGAAAAAATAATTCGTTAGGTAGGTTTATAAAAGCACTTGAACTACATAAATTAGCTTTAAGTGCTAACGAAGAAGAAAATCAACTACTGGACTTGTGGGCTGCAATAGAAACTCTTGTTCAAAAGAAAACAGAAAGCAATGAGTCAAGAATTGAGCAAATATCAAATTCCCTAATTCCATTCCTTTCGTATGGATATGTAAAAGGTTTGCTTCTCGAACTATTTAAAGACTTAAGTAATTGGAATAAAGAGAAATTTTATGAACTTTTAGATTCCATAAATGATGACCCAGCTTTAAGACTAAATACATTTATAGAACTTTTAGTTTTAGAAGAAAATGATTCTAAAGTAGATGACCTTTTAGGGTATTTAGATTTATTCCCTCTCTTAAAAAATAGGGTAACTCTATATAATTCTTGGTACAAAAATCCTAAAGAAATTAAATGTTTTATCGAAAGGCATTCTAAAAAACTCACTTGGCAAATTAGACGAATTTATAGAGCTAGAAACACTTTAGTTCATCACGGAAACAAACCACAACAGTTGCCAATATTATTAGAAAATTTGAGTAGTTACTTTCATAAAATTATGGATGAGTTAGAAGAACTTATGGAACATAATAAAATAAGGTCTATTGAACACGGTATACTTGAAATGAAAATACACTACGAAGAAAATTTGAATTTTATAAACTCTCAAAAATCAATAACTAAAGATAATTTAAAGGGAATTTTCCTTTTATAAAAACGTTTTACAACAATGGTAATCGTTGCACAACCCCCAAAAACAACTAATTATTGACTTGTTTTTAGTGGGTTTAAGCGAGGCTGTAATTTTATTGACTTATTAATTCTGTTTTTTTTGACGGGTTAAATCGACCTACTATGCCT
>JALKAY010000012.1 GCA_023015935.1 Flavobacteriaceae bacterium F08102 | reverse complement strand
TGTTATGTCCTGAAATAGGTTGACAGTTTGTTTATGCTGTTTTTAGTTTTACTGTATACATTTCTTGAGGTGTTTTAAGGTTTAGTCCCCAATGTGGTCTCATCTGATTATATATTTCTATTGATTGTTTTACTAAAAATTTAGCTTGGTTTGTATTTTTGAAAGTATAATCTAGATGGAACTCCATTTTCAATATTCCATTTATTCTTTCTGCCATCGCGTTTTCATAACAATTACCGGCTGCTGCCATACTTATTTTTGTGCTTTTCCTTTTTAATCTATCTGTATAACGATGACTGCAATATTGAGATCCTCTGTCCGAATGATGTATTGTTTTATCTCCAATTTTATTTCTTTCTGCCATTTTCAAAGCATTTAGTGCACCTTCTAGTTCTAGGGTGTCACTTACGTCATATCCAACTATTTTTCTACTGTAAGCGTCTGTTATCAAGGCTAGATAACAAAATCCTTTTTGAGTGCTTAAATAAGTTATGTCGCTTACCCATAACTGATCTGGCCTAGTAACTGCTAGTTCTTGAGTTAGGTTTTTATAGATTTTAAACGGATGGTTACTGTCCGTGGTTACCTTATACCTTGGTTTACGTTTAGGAATCAATAAGTTTTCTTTTCTCAAAAATTCTATAAACTTATCTCTTCCTATTTTTATATTTTCTCGTACCAATTCAGGCCCTAACAAATGGAATAACTTTTTACTCCCCAGTTCTGTCATAAAACCCCTGTAATATAATACTTTAGATTTTATAACATCACATTGGTCTAAACGAGTAACATCTGAAGCTATGGCCTTATAAAAAGCTGAACGACTTCTATTTAGTTTATCACAGACTGTCATTACTTTTTCGTTTTTGTTGACCGTCTTTTCTGCAATTCTTCGCCAGCTTTTTTTTTAACAGTATCATAATCCAAATCCATATCCTCACAAATAACTTCGAGGGTACTCTCCGCTATTTTTCTATCTAAAACTGTATCTGCCAAGGCTTCCTTTAATCTTTTGATCTCATTTTTCAATTCTTTTAAACGATCAATTTCTCCTGGTTTCTTTACCATAATTATTTTATTTAAAAGACTAAAGTTACCATATTTTTTCGCCCAACTCTGAATTGTTGCACCTCCTTTTATATTATATTTAAGACGAGCTTATCCAAAACTTAAATGATTTGACTCTATATCTTTTAATACGGATAGTTTAAATGATTCTGAATAACGAAAGGTTTGTTTTGTTTGTCTCATAGTTTATAGATTTATAAACTGTCTACTTTTTCTAGGACAAGACACTCAATTTAGGAATGTACATATGCCTAACCCCTAATTTCTAATTCCCATTCAATCCTTCAAGAAACACCGCAACCCCATCGTCAATATTTGCTTCGGTGGTTTCATTTGCAATGGCTATTACTTCTGCTTTTGCATTTTTTACCGCCACACCTAAACCAACAGCTTTGAGCATTTCAATGTCGTTATAGTTGTCGCCAAAAGCCAAGACATTTTCAAAGTTATGTTCGGGATATTTCGCCGCTAATAAACTTTCAATAGCTGTTTTTTTTGAGATATTTCGATGGGCAATTTCTAAATAGGTAGGTTTAGATCGATACCCAATCACTTGATCTGAATAGTTGTTTTTTAGTAGTATTTCCACTTCATCAATGGCGGTTTCATCTCCCATCAACATGATTTTATGGGCACCTTTTTGGTCAATTTTCCATTGGTTGAGGGTTTTGGAAAGTCCTTGTACAAGGGGCTGTACTTTGGTGTTATTCGCTTCGCGTTCTGCCCAATAATCCATGCTCGGCACATACCATTCATCGTGGTGATAGAGGCTCATGTGTAGTTTTGCTTGGGTACAAAAATCGGCAATGGTAAAGCTGACTTCATGGGTGATTTCTGTACTGCTCAATACTTCGTCTTTGTGGAGTAGGAGTCCGCCGTTATACGCAATCAACGGAGCGTCTTCATTGCCAATAGCTTTTTGCAAATGCGTCATTGCCTTAGGCATACGAGAGGAAATTAATATAAAAGGCAGGTTCGTTGTCTGAATGGCTTTAATCGTACGGTCTGACAAGGCACGGTCCTTGTTGAGTAAGGTGCCATCGATGTCAGAACAAATCAGTTTAATGTGCATGGTGTTTAAATTAATCCGGCTCTTTTTAGTAATGCCTCATTGGTAGGCTCTTGTCCTCTAAACCGTTTGTATAATTCCATAGGTTTTTCGGTTCCACCTTTTGATAGTACATTGTCAACAAAGGATTTAGCGGTATCTTTATTAAAAATACCCGTTTCTTGGAAATAGGCAAAAGCATCTGCGTCAAGCACTTCTGCCCATTTATACGAATAGTACCCCGAAGAATAGCCTCCTTGAAAAATATGTGAAAAGGAGGTGCTCATGCAGTTTTCGGCAACATCTGGGTATAGTTTTGTTTGGGTAAAGGCATCATTTTCAAAAGCTTTTACATCGGTTATATTGCTAGGATCTTGTCCGTGCCATTTCATATCGAGTAAGCCAAAACTCAGTTGACGTACGGTTTGCATACCTTCTAAGAAATTAGCTGTAGCTTTAATTTTTTCAACCAATTCCATTGGAATGATTTCGTTGGTTTGGTAGTGTTTAGCAAAAAGGTCTAAGGCTTCTTTTTCATAGCACCAATTTTCCATGAGTTGACTGGGGAGTTCCACAAAATCCCAATACACATGGGTGCCGGATAGGCTGGGGTAGTGGGTGTTCGCTAACATCCCGTGCAAGGCATGACCAAACTCGTGAAATAACGTAGTTACTTCGTTAAATGTTAATAATGAAGGTTTAGTGGCTGTGGGTTTGGTAAAATTACACACGATAGAAATATGGGGTCTTGAGTTTTCTCCATGGCGCATCCATTGGTCTTTATATGAGGTCATCCAAGCGCCATTTCGCTTTCCTTTTCGGGGAAAGAAATCGGCGTAAAATACGGCTATAAATTCACCTTCAGTATTCGTAACTTCATAGGTTTTTACATCAGGATGGTATTTGTCTATGGTAGTAACTTCTGTAAATTTTAATTGGTACAATCGTTCAGCGATGGTAAATACTCCGTCAATTACATTTTCTAATTTAAAATAGGGTTTTAAGGCCTCTTGATCGAGGTCAAACAGTTCTTTTTTTAATTTTTCACTGTAATAAGCACCATCCCATTTTTGGAGTTGATCAATACCGTCTTTGGCTGCTATTTCTGAGAGTTTTTTGAATTCAGCTTTGGCAGCTGGAAGTGCTTTTTCTAATAAATCGTTTGAAAAAGTTAACACTGTTTCAGGAGTTTCTGCCATGCGTTCTTCAAGTACAAAGTGGGCATGCGTTTTATAGCCTAAAAGGTTTGCGCGTTGATGGCGTAGTTTAACAATGTCTAAAACGATTTCTTGATTGTCGTTTTTATTCCCTTGAAATGCTCTTGCCCCAAACGCTTTTGCGAGTTTTTCTCTGAGTTGTCGATTGTCAGCATAGGTCATAAAAGGAATATAGCTCGGATAATCTAAGGTAAAAATCCACCCTTCTTTTCCTTCTTCTTTTGCAAGGTCATGTGCGGCCTCAATAGCGCCTTCAGGAAGGCCTTTTAGCTGATTTTCGTCTGTAATATGTAGTTGATACGCGTTGGTTTCTGCCAATACATTTTCACCAAATTGCAGGGATAATTTGGCGAGCTTTTTATCAAGCTCTCGTAAGGTAGTTTTGTCGGCCTCATTTAGATTCGCACCATTGCGGGCAAATCCTTTGTATTTTTTTTCGAGTAACATGTGTTGTTCCTTAGTGAGATCAAGGGTGTCGCGTTGATCATATACGGCTTTTACTCGTTTAAATAGTTTTTCATTGAGCCGAATGTCATTTGACAAGTCGGATAACCAAGGGGAAACTTCTTGAGCTATTTGTTGGATTTCGTCATTGGTTTCGGCTGAATTTAGGTTAAAAAATATAGAGGATAGCCGATCTAAGGTGGTCCCCGAAAATTCTAGAGCTTCAATGGTGTTTTCAAATGTGGGGGGTTCCTTTTGATTCGCAATGGCATCGATTTCTGTTTTGGTTAAAGCAATCGCTTTTTCAAATGCGGGTTTAAAGTGCTCATTATTAATTTTTGAAAATGGAGCAGTTTGATATGGGGTATTAAAAGGTGCTAATATGGGATTCATAATCAACGGACGTGTTTAAGATTCTCACTTTTCTGCTTAAAGGCAGGCAAGCTCCGAATATAAATAGAATTAAGGGTACTTAAAAAGGGGGTTAGGCTTATGATTTAAGTTGTTTTGAAGCTTCTTCTACTTTTAATTTTAAACTTTCTTTATACTGGATAATCGTTTCTAAGATGGATGGGTCGTTGCTTCCCAAGATTTGTGCTGCTAAAATTCCTGCGTTTTTTGCACCGTCTAGGGCTACGGTAGCCACAGGGACACCACCTGGCATTTGTAAGATAGACAGTACTGAGTCCCAGCCATCAATAGAATTACGCGATTTAACAGGTACACCTATTACGGGGAGTGGAGACATAGATGCGACCATTCCCGGAAGGTGTGCGGCACCTCCTGCGCCAGCAATAATTACCTTGATTCCTCTCGTATGTGCGTTTTTTGCATAGTCGTATAATTTTTCCGGAGTACGATGTGCAGAAACGATATCCACTTCTGTTTCTATATTAAATTCATGTAAAATGGTGATTGCTTCTTGCATAATAGGCATATCAGAATTACTGCCCATTATGATACCAACTTTAGCCATATATATTTATTTTTATATTTTTATAGATTCAAATTCCTATCTTGCACTATCAATGCAAGGAATACTTTGGTGGAATTTGTATTTTCAGTTCAAAGATACAGTAAAATCTTTGCATTAATCAACTAGAAAAGTATTAGATGTTACCTTTATTCAATACGGTTGTGTCTTGGTTTTTAAAGAAACGCAAGCATCAGATGGAGCTTTTTTTAAAGTATCCTATAGACGTGCAAAATGAATTATTACAAGGATTACTAGGTGTTGCACGAAGTACAGAAATTGGTCAGCAATATGAATTTAGTACCATTTTTGACTACAAAACCTTTGTAGAACGCGTTCCCATAAGTAAATATGAATCTGTAGAGCCGTTAATTGAGCGTTGTCGCCGCGGGGAGCAGAATATTTTTTGGCCGTCAACCATTCAGTGGTTTGCTAAATCAAGTGGAACTACCAATGCCAAAAGTAAATTTATACCTGTGAGTAACGAAGCATTAGAAGATTGTCATCTAAAGGCAGGAAAGGATATGCTTGCGTTGTATATTAATAATAATGAAGATGCAGGGTTGTTTAATGGACGAGGACTGCGCTTAGGCGGAAGTTCGGCGATTTATGAAGATAATAATTCCTATTTTGGCGATTTATCTGCGATTATTATAGAAAATATGCCCTTTTGGGCCGATTTTAGTTCGGCACCCAAGTCGGCTGTTGCTTTAATGGGAGAATGGGAGACGAAGATGGACGCGATCATTAAAGAAACGGTCAATGAGAATATTACAAGTTTAGTGGGAGTACCGTCATGGATGCTCGTGTTATTAAATGCTGTGTTAGCTAAGACGGGCAAAGAAAGTATTTTGGAAGTGTGGCCTAATCTAGAAGTATACTTTCACGGAGGCGTAAATTTTAATCCATATCGTGAACAGTATAAAAACATTATTCCTGACAGTAATTTTAAATATTATGAAACCTATAATGCCTCGGAAGGTTTTTTTGGAATTCAAGATTCAAATGATTCTTCAGAACTTTTGTTAATGTTAGATTATGGAATTTTTTATGAATTTATTCCTATGGATCAATACGAGGGAGAAAACTCTAAAGCCATCCCTTTAGAAGAGGTTCAGTTAAATAAAAATTATGCGATTGTTATCAGTACTAATGCCGGATTATGGAGGTATTTGATTGGCGATACCATTAAGTTTACTTCGTTGAGTCCGTTTAGAATAAAAATTACAGGTAGAACAAAGCATTTTATCAATGTCTTTGGTGAGGAAATGATTATTGAAAACGCAGAAGAAGGTCTGCGTCAGGCTTGTTTAAAAACAGGGGCTGTGATTACTGATTATACGGTGGCACCTGTTTATATGAAAGGGAAAGATAAGGGTGCCCATGAATGGATGATCGAATTCAAAACTGCTCCAGAAAACTTGGCTTATTTTACAGAATTATTAGACAATGCCTTAAAGTCGATAAATTCTGATTATGAAGCCAAACGGTATTTAAACATGACGTTACGGATGCCTATTGTACATCAAGCAGAACCCGGATTGTTTTATGCGTGGCTAAAAGCGAAAGATAAATTAGGAGGGCAACACAAGATTCCACGATTGTCAAATGAACGTACTTTTATAGAAGAATTGTTAGCAATGTCGTTGGTAAATTAACTTACTTCCTTCCGTCTAATGGTGAACCCTACGAAATAGCATGATTGTAATACCTCTATCGGTAAACAAGAATTTGTTATATACCGAACTCGGGGTATTATTTTGTGGTATTCTTTGGGAAGTTTCTGGGCCTAAATGCAAACAATGAATGGTACGATTTAGGCGCGTAAAATGAATTAAAGGAACTGTATACTTTTACCTTTTCACGGCCTTTGTTTTATGAATTTCTTCAATGCGTTGTTGAATTTGTTCCAATACGGTTCTGTCTGAAAATTCAGCGCAATGACCTTTCATGGGTGAAAAGACAATTTTAGCATCTGAAGTCGGAAGTGTGCTCCTTTTTAAAAATGCGTCGAAGCTTCTTGTGGCTGGATTTAAATAGAAATGATCCATATCTCCCATCCAAATAAAAATTTTCCCTTGCAGTTTAGGACCTAAGGTTTTCCAATGGGTTTTAACGTATCGTTTAAAGTCGTATTTCTCCCAGGCTTTGGCTACTGTGGGGTCTATGTCTCCACTGACTGGGTCAAAAAGTGGTTTGGGTAGACCGTTGGTGCCTTTTGGGCTATACAAAGCGTTGTGGGCACTGAATTGACCTCCAGAGTTAAGGTAGGTATTTGAGGCTCCCAACACATTTTCGTACCGAATAAAATCTTTTAGCGATAACATCGGTTCTCCAAGGACACTTCGCATGACGGGGCGTTGATAGCCGAATTCATTTTCATAGGCATTCTTGTCTTGATAAATATTGATGAGTTGATAATTTTCAAAATCGATGGCATCTGGACTGTACGAGAATACGCCATTAAATACTTCTGGGTAATAGAGTTGTAGGCCTAGGGAAACCCAACCACCTGTAGAGCAACCATCCACAAAGCGCATTTCAGCGTCGTTTGTGCCTCGATAGGTAGATTCAATATACGGAATAAGTTCTTGGATCAACGACGCTCCATAAGGTCCGCTGTTCTCAGAATCCATTTGATATGAATCTCCAAAGGGGCCTTCCCCATCCAAGTATACGGTAATGAGTTGTGGTCCTTCCTCTGAGTCCCACCATTTTATGAAATCTTCATTTTGAACCAAACCATTTATTCGGGTATACCGGCCTCCGTAGCCTGATACATTATAACGAATAGGATAGGTCTTTTTGCTATTGTAATTATGGGGAAGCAATACGGCTGCTTTGACGTGTACTGGTTTTTTCCACCATTGGGATAACAACTCACTTTTAAATTCTACAACCTTCGCCAAAGGATGGTTTATGACACTTCTTTTTTCAATCACTTGATTGAGGACAAGAGGTAGATTTATCGTTTGGTTGATCTCAATTTTTTGTGGCGTACTGTACAGATTCCCTGGGGCGTCAATTCGTGATTCTTCGAAATCTTGATCCCATAGCACTTGTACCAAATAATCTCCCGCGGGGACATGGTCTAAGGTCCAGTTAGCCGTACTAATCCACCCTCGATCATTGGCGAGGGTGAGGGGTTTGCCAGGGTTTATACGGTCCATGTTTTTTGCGAAAATATAGGTTTTTGCCATTGGATTTGGCCAGATCTGGGTTCGAGGTTCTGCGTTGAAATTTTGACTGAGAAATAAATACATTCTACCGTTGTTTTGAAAATTAGCCTTAAGTTCTGGGGCTATTTTGAGTTGTGCAGAAAATGTATGGGATTGTTTTTGGGAAAAAACGGGTAGAGAACTTCCGAGGAGGAATCCTAAAATTAGGAGGTTTAATTTCATGGTTGGTAGATCTAAGGGGTAATCATTACAGGTTAAACATACGCAATATAATTGAGGTAACCAAGCAGGTAAAGAGGCAAGACTCTTAAAAATAGGTGTTTAGATTTGCGATTGGGCGTTTGTATAGTGAGGTGATGCCAATGAACCGTTACTGAGAAAGGTGGAGCGAACTAGTTGCGAACACTCCATATTTCATAAATAGGATCTCCTTTACTCGAGAGGCCGCTGTGGTGCCAGTCTCCTTCTTTTAATTGATAATTAAATGAGAGGTGAGCTCCAACGCGGGTATCATCTTTCGAGAAGAATTCTATATTTTCGGTATAGGTTTCGTTGTCTGTTGTATAGGTTCCCCCTCCGGTTCCCATAAACTGTTTGGTTTGAGTATTGTACGCAATCCATTGAAAGCGTGTGCCAGATAAGATTTTCATTGTTTTTCTAGGTCCACTGGTGTCTCTTGATTGCCTAACTCCATCGCGCACCCTGCCTGACATTAACCATGCACCTTGCAAGGATCCAGGGGTTCCGTCGTCTAGGCGGGTAAACACCATGTCGGTTCCAGCAATAGTAAGACTATGCTCAGTGATGACTACTTTAAAACTTGATTTCTCACCCACATCATTGGAATTCTCTGAATCGAATTCTATTTTTTTGGTCATCATATCTCCTTCTAACGACCAAGTCCCGCCATTGGTCTGGATAAATTTTCCGGTGGTGGCATTGTAGGTGGTAAGTACTTGATACCCATCTGCAAATAGGAGTACACTTTTCAGTTTTTCTCCTTGTTCATTAGTGTCTTGTCTTTCCCACGCACCTATTAGACTTTGTCCATTTAATCCAATAGAAAGTAAGGAGCTAAGTAGTAAGAGTTTAATATTTTTCATGGGAATAAGTGGTTTGGATATTCAACGTTGGTATTAGGTTGATAACTATTAAATTTTTACCGTGATGTAATTGCTTTGCGGAGATGTTATTGTGCGTATTTTCCTCAGCGGTTCTAAGATACTAAAAAATATTATATTTTTAAGAATGAAAACTTATTTAGATGTAACGTGGGGCCATAGATAGCAGAAATGGATATTGCCCTTGGTAGTTTTTTTAGGTAATATTTGCACTCATCCCGTATTTCTTTGCAAAGAATAAAACGATAAATCCAATGACTACTCCACTTAGGCCGTATATGGCGTCTACGGTGTCAGGGGTGTTTAAGAAAGGGATAAAAAATTCAACGAGTAGATTTATACAGGCGATTATTACCCCAGTAATTAGTAAAAATTTTAGGGTTATGTCCATCATTAATCCAATATAGCCGAAAGTTGTATAGAGAATCAGTGATAAGGTTAAATTTGAAACATGATTGTAGAAGTCTGGGAATATATGTAAAAGTACAGGTATGGTGAGGCTGTCGAAATTTCTACCAAAAAAGAGTACCAATGAAGTTATAAGAATACATAAATATCCTAAGGCGGTGGTTACCTTTGGGAGGTAGGTTAAATTTTTCAGGATTTTTTCCACATTAGCACGGTCTTATGTTGCTCTTAGTCTTCGTTTCTTATTCAGCTTTTAGATAAGCTTCTTTAAGTCATTCAATGAGTTTTTTGTCTATTTCATTAGCATCCGTAAGCTTCACACGGTGTGTACACATAGATTCAAAAGGGCCTGAATTTTCAAGTCGGTCTGTAATGGGTTTGCCGACTAATTTTAGGTTTATATCAATGCTCGTTTTGGTGGCAGGTTTTAGTAAAGCAAATTGCTTTTTTTTTACGTAAACTCACGGTAGTTTTTTTGGGGCTAATAATCACATCTTTTCCAAAAGTTTTAACGATGCTTGTAGGTTGGTCGTAGAGTGAGCATAGCTGTTCTTTTCTTTTAAATTGATTTTCAATTAACTCTAAATCAGTAGTTTTTTCTTCTTTTGATAATGAAACAATCGCATTGGCAAATCCGTGCGTAATTTGATACTCGTTTTTATGAAATTTGACGGCCTCAGAATGTTTAGTGAATGTTTTTGTTTTAAGGAGTTGCTTCCATTTGTCTAGTGACCTTCCCGTTTTATCAGGCATATTAGTAATCATTGTTTGTAAAGTGGAGTCCATAAAATTGTCGTTTACTTAATTAATTTTTGGCGAATGAGATTCACTTAATTCTAGAAGACTGCATCCATAAGATTACAAATGAAGTGGTCAAAAAGACCAAATTTTCTTAAAATCACCACAAGTTAGGAAATTTTTGTGTTTTATGAAAGTAAGCGAAACCTGTTACTGTTTCAAAAAAAAGCTGCTTTAACAGGATGTTGTAGTTTATGTCCATATTAAATTTTAGTAATTTTAGCGCATGGATGAAAGACTTTCGTGTTTAATGAAACGAATCATTCGTTTAAGGCCTTCATTTTGAGTATTTAAAAAATGGGATAAAATTGTAGAATGCGTTTATGAAGCAAAAAGGGGGTAATGTAAAACGAATAAAGAAGCCATGGCCCACAAAAAAGGCCATGGAGCAGATCTATACAGAGAAACTTTGGGGCGAAAACGAGTCGGCATTTTATTCTGGTGAAGGGTCGCATGCTCCAGAGATAGTTAAACCGTATATTGAGGTTTTACGCACATTTTTAGGGTCTTTTGAACGCCCACTTGTTGTTTGTGATTTGGGGTGTGGAGATTTTAATGTTGGGAAAGAACTTGTAGCTTATACGAAGCGATATGTTGCGGTAGATATTGTTCCAGATCTTATTGCGTATAATAAGCGGCATTTTACCCATGAAAAGTTAGAATTCTATTGTGTAGATATTGCAACAGATCCTTTGCCTTCTGGAGACTGTGCTGTGCTGCGGCAAGTGCTTCAGCATCTATCAAATAAAGAGATAGTGCAAATTGTTCGTAAGTTGGTAAATTACCACTACGTTGTTTTAACAGAGCATCTCCCTGATGGCGATTTTACGCCCAATAAAGACCTTATTTCGGGCCAAGGAATTAGGCTTAAAAAACAAAGTGGAGTGAATCTTTTAGCGGCTCCATTCAATCTTGAGGTAAAGGAAGAGAAAGTGGTTTTATCAATTCAATTAAGCAAAGGTCAAGGGCGAATAGTAACTACGATATACACCTTGCCCTGAGCTTCAATTTCTTTGCTTTGTGTAAAAGAGGACCTGGTATTTCTTGTTATTTGCGAAAATAGAACGTGACTTCTTCGGGTAGCTTGGAAATGCTGGTATGTAAGTGCTTTTTATACCTTGATCTATCTTCTATAGGTTTACTGGGGAAGTCATATTTTCCAATTACATCCGTCTTGACTAAGTTCCATCCAGGGTTTAAGAAAAGAGAATAGGAAACATTCGTTTCAACAATTAGCGGGACTCCAGTATTACTTAAATCACCCTTCCAGTTTTCTTGGGCTTTTATGGCACATGCTTTATCAACATACACCCACGAAATCAAATAGCCTTCATCTCCAAAATAAAGATTTCCAGGCGTTAATAAATTGCGCGTAACCTTCGCTGAGTTTCCTGCAGTTAGCATCCCAATTTTTTGATTGTTTTGATAGACCAATAGGTAGGAATTAAGCTTAAAGCCAGCCTCTTTATTTTCATATTGATAGGAATTAGTATCATGAATGTCATAAAAATTGTTACTATTCTTAAAGTTGTGTAAGGGTTTTAAGATGGGTACGGTCGCTGTAGGATTTAACTTGATCGTTCCGTTAGCCAAAATCTTCCCCACCAGAACATAATGTATTTGATCATTTCGCATATCGTAGTGATAATTAAAAATAAGATCAGCCTCACCGTTATTCCATCCGATAAGCTTTCGGTTTGTATCGCTCATTAGGGTGTATTTCTCAGCGTTATTTTGATGAGGTATTTTGGGGGTAGGAGCTGTTTTATTCGATGAGGTCGATTTATTTAGTTCTATTATGGCCTGTTGCTCATTGGCTTGTTCTATGAGGGCTTTCATCTCGGCAGATTGCATAATACTATCGCGCATTTTTAAGGCTTTATCAATCATTTTTTGTTGCTCCTTGGTTTGTGCAAAACAAGGGCTTGACAAAAGGAGCAATACTAAGAGTAGGTGTAGGTAGTGTGTTTTCATGACGTGTTGAGATTAAAAATATTTACCGATCCAACTGATAGTGGGAGGAATTGATTGAGATGAAGTAACGGTTATTTTATGAGGTATAGTAATGTTTTCAAAGACATTTTCTTCGTACATACTTGGTTTTTTAACTGTAAGCGTACGTTCTATGGTGTAATTAATAAAATTGAAGCCTTTTTTTAATTTTAGATGGTAGGAGTAGGTGGTTTCAATGGGGTTGCTTTCTAAGGAGTTAAGGGTAGAGATACAGGTTCCGCTATAATTAATATCTGTATCAACATAGACTAATTCAACATACGAACCTAATGCAGCATCGACCTCGCCATTAGATTCTAGCCAATGAACTAACTGTTTATTAGATACCATAAATAATAATCCTGCATAGGGGTTGTCTTTTGAGCTCAAGGAGATGTACCCGGCATTGACGGCCTTTATTTGTTCATTTTCAGGAAGTATATTCGCACTATTATCGCATTTTGAAAATAGTGTAAAGGCCGCATCTGACATGAAATTAGCTTTTGTTTGCGTTGGAATAGCGTTGAGGTCCTTGGGAAAGTTAACGGTTACTTTTCCTTGGTTTGAAATGGATCCAATAGGGATTGGATGCTCCATCCCAAAGGGAAATACGACTAAATCCATTGCTTTTAACGGATAGTTTTCTACCGTAAAGTTAGATTGTCCAGTACTGATCCAAGAGACCAGTAGCACTAGTGTAAAACATAAATTCTGCATAGGTGATTTTTTTTGTTTGCTCATTTTTAGTACTTCAGTTTTTCTGTGATAATCAGCCTTGCTAAGGCAATGGTTTTTTCTTTATTTATACTAGGTTCATTGGATATATCGACCTGAAGGGTAAAGGAGACTCCATTGTAATACACTTCTAGCTGATTCTTTTGTGTATGCCAATAGGCAGTTTCTCCAACATCGGTTATTTTTACTAAGGCTGGATGTTCTTCAGGTTCTATGAAATTTAAGAATGATTCCATATCCGCTTCACCATCCACCCATTTAATCTGAACAAAAGTTGGGGTGTTAATTTTAGCATTTTTTCTAGTTGGTGTAGAATTTCCATTCGCTCCTTCCCATCCGTTGTCCCAATAATAACGAAGTACTTCACCGAGCATGCCTTTTGAGGTATTCAATTTTTTTGCGTTTGTAGGCGCTAACCTAGTAATGCGTGATGCGAAATCTAGGGTGAGTAAATCACCGTAATTTCCACTAAATACAAATTTTCTGGCTTGTTTAGGGATAGAATTTGCGGTATCAGACGTAGGGTTTTTGGTGTCGCGGGAGGTATTCTGCTCATTTTTTTTCAAACGCATAGTAAAGAAATGGATAAGGTCATATAGAACCGCTTTTTCATACGTTTCTGTTAGTTATATTGATCTAATTGTTTGAGATTTTCAAAGTCGATATACCTCCATAAGGTTGCTACATCATCGGGCCCTTCTAAGCTTATTTTAAACCGATTGTTGTATAAAAATCCGATGCTATTGCGAGCGATTTTGTGCTGTAAAAATGCAATGGTTTTGTATCCATCTCGTTCTGTATAGACATATTCTGTTTGTGGTGGACCTTGTGGTTGGGTTTTATAGGTGGTGAAAAAATTACGAACAATTGCGCTTGAACCAGCTCCGTCTTCGACAAAAAAACGATATCCTTTTTTTCCCATAGGGAGATACATGCCTGAAGCTACTTGTTTAGTTACCTTGAGTCCAAATTCACCAATGGGAGTATTGCCATTGATGTCTTTGGGTAAAATATGGGCTAACTGTGCTTCGGTCAAGGGGACTTTCTTTTTTAAAGTCTTGTACAGGGCTTTTTCACTTCCAGTAGTCTGCAAGGGATTGTTCAATTCTTTTTCAGGTTCACTAGTCGCGGAAGTTGTTGTGTTCTTCGTGGCGTTTTTTTGCTCGTTTGAGGTTTCCTTGCACGAAAATAACAATACGCATAGGAAGCATACAGGGATATATTTATTCATTAGAGGTTTGTTTTTCTTAATGAGTGTGTACAAAAACAGTATAAGCATACGCATCATTGGAACCATCTGTTAGTGGTTGTCTTATTCCATTTTTCCAAAGCATAGCTATATTCTTAGTGTCTGGTCGTTCATAACCGACAACGTAGGTGTCATTTTCTGAAATATATACAGATCGTCCATCAGCAAACGTGTTGCCGTCGGTAATGGAGTTAACGACTCCATTTTTCCAAAGATTTACTTTAAAACCGTCAGATCCTACTACATAGAGATCATCTCCAGAGATAAATACGGAGGATGCACGTGCTTGAAAAGTTCCATTTGTTAACGTTGTTTTCACTCCATTTTTCCATAATAGCGCTACGTTTATGGAGCCATTCTGTTCTTGCCCAACCGTATAGATGTCGTTACCCAAAACATGTATGGATTGAGCGCTCGCGTTATTTGCTCCATCGGTTAATGGCATGGCTACCCCGTTTTTCCAGACCATTGCTACGTTTTTGGTGCCATTGTTTTCATACCCAGCGGTAAAAATATCGTTACCCGAGACGAAAATTGATTGTAGGCCAGCACTATTTACTCCATCAGTTAATGGCATTGCTACGCCGTTTTTCCACACCGTAGCTACATTTTTAGATCCATTATTCACACGACCTGCTGCGTACACGTCTGTTCCAGAAACAAAAACAGAGAATACATAGGCATTGGTAGTGCCATTTGTTAGTGGTGTTTTCACCCCATTTTTCCAAAGCGTAGCAACGTTGACGGTGCCATTGTGCTCAAAACCACCGATATATACGTCTTCATTAGCGATATATATCGAAACGGCTTCAGCATTAGTGGCGCCATTGGTTAAAGAAGTGGCGGTTCCGTTTTTCCAAACTTTGGCAATATTATGTACACCGTTAGATTCGTATCCAACCACATAAACATCGGTGGTTTCATTGTCTGAACCACCCCCTGAAGGGTCGTCATCTTTACTACATGAAAGTGTGAAACAGCTCAGTAATAAAAGGCTAAAGACTTGTAATTTCGTTTTCATTTGATTGTTGATTTACTAAACGTTTTAATTTGTGGTTGCGAAAATAGAGGTTATAGTGGCATTGTTTAATCCATCTGTTAAAGACGTTGGGGTGCCATTTTTCCAAAATTTAGCAACATTAAGTTCATTACCTCCTACATACACATCAGATCCTGAAACCCAAACTGTACTTGCCTTAGCACTGGTGTTTGTGTTTAGTTCTGTGGGAACTCCATTTTTCCACAGTATCGCAATTTGATTTGAGTTTTCGTCGCTATGGATTCCCGCAACATAGACATCAGAACCATCGACAAAAACATCCATTGCAATACCCTGTCTTACACCGTCGGTTAAATCGGTCGGAACACCATTTTTCCAGAGAACAGCAATGGTAGCACCGTCATTTTTTCTATATCCAGCTATATAAACATCGGTACCATCGACAAAAATTGAAATAGGTCGATTCCATTTTGAACCGTTCGGATAATTTTGATCAACCCCATTTTTCCAAACCTTCATTTGGTATGAAATAGTTTCTGATAGGAATTCTTCTCCCACTACATAAACATCTGAGCCAGACACAAACACGTCAGTGGCACTTGCATCATTTTTTCCTACTGTTAAATGGGTAGCTGATCTGTTTTTCCACAATTTTGCAATATAATGCGACTCCCTATTAATTACTTCAGAGCGTTCATACCCCACCACATACACATCTCCTTTAGAGACAAAAACGGAATTAGCTTGAGCGCTTTTTGTTCCATCGGTGAGATTCGTGCCAACGCCATTTTTCCATACTATGGCTGCACTATTATAAGATGTTTCTGCTTGCCCAGCTACATAAACGTCGGTACCATCAGCGAATACAGAATAAGCCAGTGAAGTCCCGGCTGCATTAGGTAGCGCTGATTGAACTCCGTTTTTCCAGAGTTGTGCGTAGGGTTTATCGCCATTTCTTTCATAGCCTACCATATATACATCCTTAGTTTGTGAAGGGTCAATTTCCATCGGATCGTCGTTGGATTGATCACATGAAAAATGGATGGTAAGTAGCGATAAAAAGAGTAGGATTTGAATGTGTGATTTCATTGTGCTTTTTTTTATAATTTTTGGTGATTTTATTTTCTGCATTGAGTCTCCTATTGAAGATTTCCAATGAAAGAAAAAACGTTGTTCTTTTTCATAGCAATGTGGTGAAAGTAATCGGTAAGTTTATTGCTTACTTTCGTGATTATTTCGTGGAATTCGTTGTCTCAATCATTGGTTTTAGTTGTTTAGCTATCACAATCCATATTGTTGAATTCTGCTTTTACTTCTCTAATCTCTTTATTAAACTCTGCTTGATTAATGGTTGGAACACAATTTATAATTCCTTCCAACGCTTTTACGTAGCTTAAACCTTTCTCTTTCATCGTGTTGCAATTTGCTGCGGTTGGGTCGTTGCTGTATGCATTAGCCGCTTGAGAATAGGCTGCTGCTTTGTCGAGGTATTTTTCAGACCAATTATTACAAGCTCCGTTATCAAGATCATCTTTACTACAGTTGATAAATCCGGAAAGGCTTATAATGCCTATGGTAAATGCGATTTTTAATGAGCGGATACATTGATTCTTTTTTACTTTTTTCATGATTTTTTTGTGATTTAGTTCATTTTTTGATTGGTTGTGCATGTACGCGGGATGCAAGGTTTATTTTTTGGGTATAAATTTTTACTTTATTCGTCTTTTTTTTACCTAAAAATTGCCCCTCGTTTTCTGTTTAATTTAGGGTGTTCAATCCCATGACCCACCTTACGAGAATCCTATAATTCCAGTGATTATAATTATGCTAGACTGGAAATTAGACCGTAGCCTAAGATGTGGGCAGTTAATGCAAACTCCAATGGTTGTTTATGGTAAAAGGAGGTAAGCGGTTGTTTTCTAGGTGTTATTTATAATTGCGATAATAAGACCAATAGGTTGTCTTTCGTTAGGATGTTTGTTTTGAGTCTCTTATTTTGTATATTCTCTTTTGTGTATAGTTTTTAATTCTTTTTCTAGCCCAACACATTCCATGGTTGCACTCATTTTACTTTTCTTTAAATCGGTCATTTGCATTTCTAACATGAGTACACGATCATCTTTGTCAAAATAATTTTCCAGTCCTGCTGGAATGTTTTTATGCTGTTTTTTATAGAGATCATTAAAGCTCACAGGTGCATCCGATGTGAAATACATGACAATTTCATAGCGGTCATTGGTCGCCTTGATACCCTTACAGGCGTATCCCATAATGTTTTTGTTGGGGAGTGTTTCAAATTCAAAAGAAGAGGTTTTGGTATCTTGTGTGTCAAGATTATCAGGCATACTATTGGCTAGTATCATCGGGTTTTGATCTGATTGCATAAACATTACCATAACTTTACGTTCATTATCCATTACGGTGAACATATTTTTCATTGCCATTGAGGTAAAACCAAAATAGGAAGCGTCTGGTTTTAGGTAGTAGTCAATTACCATATTACCATCTTTAGTGGTCATTTTTAACGAATATTTCCAGCTAAAGTCATATGAATCGGCTATGTTTTCGGGACTTACTTTTTCGCTATTCCCCATAGTTGCAAAGGGGTTTGTTTCAAAGGCTTTATCCATCGTTTTAGAAACTTTTTCAGCAGCCTTATTGGCCGTTTTATCGACGACGGTATTTTCCACTTTTTGGGTAACCTTATCTGTGAGTTTTTTGAGAAATTGTGCTTGCGAAGGCTGTGCACAAAAACAGATACAGAGAAAGCATATTATTCGTGTTGATTTCATGGTTGTAGTGTTTAAATTTATGTACAAACAAATATATAATAAAGTTAAAATTAGTGAGCTAAACCTATGTAACAAAGTAGTAAACTAATGTAACATTAGACGTTAATTAGTGAGGTAGGATGGTTATTTAATATATTCTGACGGTGTTTTTCCGAAGGTTTCTTTAAAGCATTTCATAAAATAAGTTGGCGTGTTGAAACCAACATTAAAGGCAATTTCATTGACGGTAAGATCTGAATTTTTCAAGAGTCGTGCGGCTTGGATTAACCGCTGAGATCGAATAAATGCAGTAGTGTTTAATCCGGTATAAGCGAGCAATTTTCTGTGTAATTGCATTCTGCTTAGCCCCATTTCTTTACTAAATAATTCAGCGTTAAAATCGGGGTTATTTAGGTGGGTATTTAACACACTTTCAACTTTCTTTAAAAAGATTTCATCTGAAGAGGTAACTGCGATATCATTAGGTTTAAAAATGATATCTTTTTTATATCGCTCTTGTAATTTTCTTCGGTTTTCAATAATGTTATTAATTTTAACTTGTAATGTTCTAGGATTAAAGGGTTTTGTGATATAATCATCTGCGCCACTTTGTAATCCGCTGATTTCATTAAAGTTTCCACTCTTTGCCGTGAGTAAAATAATTGGGATGTTTGAAGTCAGTTCGTTATTTTTTAATACGCTACATAATTCTACTCCATTTACCAAGGGCATCATTATATCTGATAAAATAATATCTGGAAGTTGTTCTTGAGCTATGTTTATTCCTTCACTACCGTCTTTGGCGGTTAGTATTTTGTATTTATCAACGAGTAAAGAAGCGGTATAATCTCGTATGTCAGCGTTGTCATCAACGATTAAAACAATCGGTTTATCTACTGATGTGGTTTTTGTCAATTCCAATTCACGTTCCTGCGTAATTGCAGATAGATCTTTTGTTTTTTCATTTTCAGCAAAGGCTTTTTCTGAAATAGGGAGGGTAATATAGAAGTTTAATTTTTTTCCATCAATGAGTTTCGCTTTAATTTCACCATGCATAAGCTTTACGAGTTCCTTAACCATGGACAGTCCAATGCCAGTACCTTCGTGCTCCTCTTCGATTTGATAAAATCGTTCAAAGATTAAATTGAGATCTTTTTCTTGAAACTTTTCGACATCATTGGTGATAGATAAAACCAATTGTTTGTCGTCATTTACAAAAGCCTTAAAGTTAATATTCCCAGAAGGGGAGGTGTATTTCAAGGCATTAGAAAATAGGTTGTTGGTTATTTTATGTAGAATGTCAGCGTCAAACCAAGCTGATGGCATGGTTTCTATGGATGACTGTAGGTGTAACTTTTTTTCCTGAGCTAAGAAGGTAAAGGAATCTGTAGAAGCTTTTAAAAAAGCCTCTAGATTACCTTTTTCTACGTTAATTTTAACAACACCAGCATCTAATTTCGAAATTTCGAGCATTTGATCTACTAAATCAATAAGCCTATGGGTGCTTTTTTGAATCAATTCTAAATTATGTGTTGATTCAGGGTCTAAGGTTTTTGCCTCTAATAATTTATTGACAGGACCATTTATCAACGTCAAAGGGGTTCTAAATTCGTGGGATATGTTCGAAAAAAAATGCGATTTTATCTGGTTGAGCTCCTTGTCTTTTTTAGCCATTTTAATTCTATTTCGAAACACAAGGAATAGTAGTGCTCCAATCAATAAGGTTAATCCCAAAAATCCTAAATAATAATACTGTTGCTTTTTTGCAATGTCATTTTTTAAGGTAAGAAGTTCTATTTCTTTTTCTTTTTTTTCTGTTTGAAATGCCGTCTCTAATTTTAATATATCCTGGTCAAGTTTGGTTTGTCTAGCTAACTCTACATTTTTGATGGTTTCATTTAATAAGTTAATCGCTTCTTTATAATTTTTATTATACATTTCAATTTCAGCTAATCCCTTATAAACTCTCCTCAAACCGTCATAATTCTTTTCTTCCTTGCAGACTATTTCCGCTTCTTTGTAAATTATTTTAGCATTTTTATAATCCTTAAAATATAAATATGCGTCTGCCAACCTATAGAGAGCATTTGCGTAATGTTTCTTGTTATTCGGCAATTTTGCAATTTCAACTGCTTTTAAAAAATCCTCCTCGGCATTTTTAAATTTATCTAAATGTTTGTAACACAATCCCCTTTTAATATAAGTTGAAATTGACTTATTATCTGGAACTGTGAAACTTTCATAATACGCTATTGACTTATCTAATAAAGGAATTGCTTCACTGTATTGTTCTGTAATCATATATTGTTGAGCAAGGTTTGATTCCATAATAGCAATATTACTAGGGAACCCTAATTTTATTAACATCGCATAACTTTTAGAAAAATACTCAATTGCTTTATCAAACCGTTCTGTCCTTTCCATCACATATCCCATATATTCTAGACTGTTGGCATGTTTTACTGTATTCGTTAGGCTTTTTGTTGAAGAACAAATTTTTTCAGCTTCTATATAATATTCAAGGGCCTTATTAAATTCACTTTTAAAAAAAGAAAGATTGCCAAGAGCTAATAAACCTGTAACGATTGAATTAGAGTCATTTGTTTCTTTAGCTAGCTGAGCACCTTTATTTATATAAAGAAGTGCAGAGTCCGGTTGCGTTGTATTATAACGATATCCCAACCTAATATAGTGATTAGAAACTCCAGCATAGTATTTTAATTTTTCGAGTTCTTGAATAGCACCCAAATGTTCTTCAATTGCTCTTTCTCTGGAAACATTAATTCCATACCAATTTGCAAAGTTGATACGTGTATTAGAAATACGTTTTGGTATTTGTGCCTTACGAGCATAAAATAGACTCTTTGTAAGATTATTGAAAATTGAATCTTTTTGAATATGTAAATTTGATACAGTTAAATATTCAACTGCTTTTATAGAATCCGCTTTGGTTTTTAGGATAAGTTGGTTGACCGAATCTATCTTTTGAAGATCCTGGGAAAACCCAGTAATAGGAAGCAGTAATAGATGGCATAAAATGACCTTTTTCATAGCAGTTTTATTGGTAATAAATAAAGTTAAATATACTAATTAATTAGTCGTTTATGTGTATAATGAATTTAAATTGAGGGGAATTATCAGTGAAGCACACAGACGTGTTTAGAGGGCTATACGTAAAAAATTATCCCTAGAAACGTCTCCTTAAAGCCTGTAATCCGTTTGGATAATGATGCTTTTTAGGGTGATTATTTTAATTGGTTTTAGCTAGCGGTGTAGCCTAATTCAATCTTGAAAGATGTAGTTTTCTGAAAAAAAATTCACCGTATACCCTTCAAGTGGGCTGGGTGAATTCTCATTTATTTTATATGCTCTTCAATAAATTTCAAAAATATTTTTTTATGTAGGTCAAGGTCGACGTTAGGAGAAAGAGCCACGCGAACGATATAATCTTTATCTCCTTCTTTTGTGGTACCTTGTGTTGATGTTGCGGGTATCGTCCAATAACATCCTTTTAATTGACCGTAGCTTACACAGAACTTGCTTTCGTTGGGGATTTCTGAAATCATTAAGTTAATTAAAATAAGGTTTAATGCTCTTTTGTAGGTTTCTTTCTCTTCAGATGTATTTCCTTTGGAGGGAAGGTCTAATGAAAATACAGAAGGGGTAAATCCTTGAGCTGCCAATTTATCGGAAACAAAATTGATTTTTGCCGCTGGTAATACGTCGCGAATGAAGTGTACAAATTCACGGGTGTTTTTATAAGCATCGTTGATTCGTTGATTCATCGATGGCAGTTGTTTGGCTAACAGTTCATATTGTAGTTGTGTGGCTTCATTGTCACAAAGGAGTAGGTGTTTTTCTATTTTTTTTATCAAAGCCACTGTTTTTTTGTTACCCACACAATAGCCAGCAGTACACAGCCCACCACTCGGAAATTTCGATCCACTTGCATACGAAATCGTTCTTACGTTTGACAAGATTGCATTCTCTCCTAAAAAGAGGACATTTGGACAAAAGGTTTGGTCTAAAATAAAAACGGGATCGATGGCTGTTTTGCCGTCAACGGTTTTGCGTTCTGCACGTAAAACAGCATTTAATTGTTTTAGGTCCGGTACTTCTACCCGAGGGTTTGTTGGGATTTCAGCAATGATATAAGGGATGGCATCCTCCTTGGCAATTTCTGTTAAGACGCTATCAATACTTTCGACCATATCGTTGTCGCCATCGACCAATAAATCAATGACTTCTACATGGTCTAAACAGGCGGCGATGCGTCTTGCTTGGTCATTTGTTCCTCCATAGCAATTTGGTGGAACGATGAATTTAATAGCTTTTCCAGGGTGTTTGTCGAGGGCATCGTCAATGAGTCCCATCATGATTGCATATTGAATAGACAGACCACTTGAGGCTACAAGCGGTGTTGTGCTTGCACCAGTTATTTCCTTGATAGAAGTTAGTACTTGGGTTTTGTGTTCAGCAATATGACTGTGGTCGGTTTCTGGAGAAGTTTCCTTAACAAGTGATTTTAACGCAGCAAGACAATTAATTGGAGTCATGGCAATGCTTTCTCTTCTTCTTACGTGTTGTATTTCAGGGATGTATGTCTCGTTTTCTGCCCCATTTACGATTATTACACTTCCTAGATTTGGATGAAGCGTGATGTAAAAATCGATTGATGGTACAAGATCAACAGGTCCAAAAGTAGCTTGTTGCTCAATAAAAATTGTACTCCCGTTAAACGTTGGAATATCTGATATTTCTGCAATTTTATGTAATTCAAATTGATATCCATAAACGCGTTGTAGAGTTTCTGGGTCAAAAAATGGAGTCAATTCACCGGTATATACGATTTGTGTTTTCTTATGCTCGAGTAGATTTTTTCGTAGAATTGACAAAATAGGCATTGTCATAGACGAAAAGCAGATGATATGGTCTGGGTTACGTTTGTTTAATTTTGCAATTCCCCATTCTAGTACACAAGATAAAGGATGGCCTAGTCGAATATAGTCGTAAGCTGTAGGTAATGAAGCTAATGCAGTTGGTTCGGCATTATGATCATTATACAAAGCCTCAAACTGTTCTAAAAATTGTGTTTTGGCTAACTTTTCGTCATAAATATCCAGTCGATGGGTGGTTGTACTTAACCATCCAGAGGGCATATTTTTTAAAACTTCATTGCTGTACGTTCGTATGTTAGTGGCTTCCATAATTTTCGACTTTAGATCGGCAAAAATACATATAAATTGGCGTTTTATTGGTACAGTTATACGGTGTTTTTACTTGTTTTTGTTGTGGTAAAATTAACGTGAAAATTACACAAGTACATTCATTTAGGTTATGAAATTAGCGAGTATAATTAGGTTAAAAAAGTTAATTTAATTGATCTTTTTTAATTTGAATGTACTTTTAATCATTGTGCCATAAAGATTGATGTTTATGGTTAGTTTAGTATGTAAATGAGTGAGAAAATTGAAATAAAACACCATAAAGTAAATGCTAATAGGAGAGGTTTTAGACCTGTGGATTTGATGACATTGAATGAGATAGTTGACCCAACAAGAAATAGGGTTGTGAGTAGTAATCGTTTAGATAAAAGTACGATGGTTCTCGAGGTTTCTTCGGGTAAAAGATGATAGCTATGAATTAAAATGGCGATTATAAATAACAATATAAAGTAGGGGAATTTTATTTTTTTCACCCTTTGTTTTAAACAATATTACGGAGAAAATGGATAATGGGATGATCCATAAAGTTCTTGCTAATTTAACGGTGGTGGCTATTCTTAACGCTTCATCGCCATAGCCTAAGGTGGCACCAACGACAGAACTTGTATCGTGTATGGCTACGGCACACCACAATCCGAATTGCACTTGCGTTAATGATAGTAAATGTCCTAGCATTGGAAATGTAATTAGGGCTATAGAATATAAAAGAAATACAATTCCTAGTGCAATGCTTATTGTTTTGCGCTTTAATTATGGGAGAAATAGCGGCGATGGCACTACCTCCACAAATAGATGTCCCCGAGGTGATAAGATGACCTAATGCGCGGTCCAACTTTAAAATTTTAGTTAAAATGAGTCCTAGGGATACTGTTAAAATAATGGAATAGATGGTAAGATTTAAGCCTTCTTTACTGGTTTCTAATGTTTCTTTGATAAACATGCCAAAACCTAATCCAACCACTGATATTTTCAAAAAATAATGGATGGCTTTATGGCTTCGGTACTGTTTAAGGTGACTAAAGGGTTGAGACTTTTTATATCGTTGTTAGCTAAAAATTGGTCAATAATTTCTTTTGTTCCAGATCCTTTTTCGCGTTCAATCATTGGGATTTTTTGCAGTGTTTCGGTATCAATGACGTCTTTTTTAATTGCCTTGTTGTGGATGCTAGTCACCAGAACTATTTCATCTTTTATGAATTTTTTAAACTGTAATTTAGGATTGGTACTGCGGCCTTCGGTAATACCAAAATCTATTTCTTCATGTAAAATTAACTGTTCAATATTTTCAGAGTTGTTACTGATAATATTAAATTTTGTTTGGGGGAATTGAACCCTGAATTTTGCCACTACCTTTGGAATAACATAGTTGGAAATAGTAGTACTTACTCCAAAATTTATGTAGGTAGGAAAGGTTTCTTTTTTATGTAAAAATTGTTCATCCATTTCACTATAAATGGCGGCTATTTTTTTGGAGTACACAAGAAATGCCTTTCCTTCTGCGGTTAGCTCAATGGATTTTCTTTTTCTAATAGAAAGGTTGTTTTATAGGTTTGCTCTAAATTTTTAATAGTCTTCGAAACGGCGGGTTGTGAAATGTATAATTGTTCTGCAGTTTTTGTAAAACTTAGGTGTTTAGCTACGACGTTAAATATCTGTAATTTGGTTTTCATTTTGGAATAATGACGGTTTGTTTATGGTGTGCGATATCGTCCTTTTTATGGTAGTCGTGTTAGCTTTAGCGCGTTTGATCACTAATTTAAGTCCAATATCAATTTTTTTTAGTCCAATTTGTTCGGATTCTAATGTGATTGACATGTAGGTGAGGTCTAATGAGGTTATGCGATGTTAACGACTGGTTTATTGTGATTATTGTTATGTATGAACCGAGTAGTGCAATAGCTTATTCTGTAGGTTTAGGTTTGGCATTTCGCCAACCAGCAGCGAGTTGTTCAGATAGCTCTTTGACAACGTTGTTAAGAGATTGCTCGGCAGCTATATTAATGGTTTCATATGGATCGTTTTCGCGATCGTACAATTCACTATGGTTGAATTCACCCCTCGTTCCAGTTTTAGGATCCCATGTGTACCATTCTATATAGTGATACTTGTGGGTGTTCATGGAGTATCCCATATATCTTTTTCCATCAGCGGCATGTTTTGGTCGGCGATGAAACTGACTAAATGCGGCTTCTTTCCATTTGCGTTTAGGGTTTTTTACTAAAGGGACAAAACTTGATCCTTGTAGGTAGTCGGGAACTTCTATTCCAGCTATTTCACAAAGAGAAGGAAATAGGTCTATTAATTCGGTAATTTCAAAGGTTTGATCGCCGCGATTTTCTTGATTGGGATAACGTATAATCATCGGAACTTGTAGGTCAATATTGTAGTTGGTCATTTTCCCCCAACTATTATGATCGCCAAGTTTCCATCCGTGGTCTCCAAATATAACAATGATGGTATTTTCATAAATTCCAATATCTTTCATGTGTCTAATGAGGTTTCCTATCAAAGCATCAATATAGCTGACACTTGCGTAATACCCATGTTTTAATATACGTGCAGTGTCTTTACTCATTCGGTATGACGATTGAGGGTGTCCAATGTTGTTGAATCCGTCATAGTGACGTAATTCATACATAGAATTCATGGTATAGATGGGTGCGTTTTCAGGAACATTTGGATTTGGAGCCAAGGGGATTTTTTCTGGATCATAGAGGTCCCAATACTTTTTAGGTGCTGTAAATGGAAGATGTGGTCGGAAATACCCAAGTCCCATATAAAACGGAGTGTCAGTTTTTGCTAAACGTGTAAGCACCTTTTTGGCTAGTTCTGTTTGTGCTCCGTCATAGTACATCGTATCGTGAACTTCGGCAGCTTCCCAAGCAGGCCCTGTATTCCATCCGTCGGCATAGCGCACAGGTCTAAGAGCTAAAAGCGAATCTCTTTTAATTGCTTGTGAGCGATTGACTTCTTCACTGATGTAAAAGGTTTCTCCATCTCTTTTTAACCAATCTGGACGCAGGTATTGAGCAGGGCGTAAGTCCGGTTCGTCCCAAGAAATGGAGTCAGGCATGTAATTATGAAAAATCTTACCTAAATTGACGGTGTGATATCCAAATTTTGAGAAGTATTGAGGCATAGTGACCGTCGCTGGATTGATTTCGCGGAATTTATCTCCAAGATGCCAAACACGTGTTGAATCAGGTCGTAATCCCGTCATTAAACTCGCCCGGGATGGGGCGCACACGGCTACTTGCGCGAACGTTTGTCTAAAGGTCATTCCTTCTGCAGCAATTTGATCAATAGTTGGCGTAATAGCCGTAGTGTCTCCATACGCGCCTAAGGTTGGTCGGAGGTCATCAATTGATATAAACAGGATATTGGGTTTTGCTATGTTTTTCTCGGGGTTGTTGCAGCTAAAGACCAATAGTAGTGAAAGTGTCATTAACCAAAATGAGGTGCGTTTTATGTTCATGATTTTAATACATTAGGTTAGGTCGGTAATTACTGCGAACGTTTTGTCATTAGTTTACCTCCGATGATTATTTTAGCAAGATCAGGGGTGTTTTTTGTTAATAGTTAGGGTTCTAATATGAGGATTTGAGAAGTGAAATTTAGTTTAATTCAATAGTTTTCGCGTTGATGTGACGATTATGCAACTAATTTAGCAAATAAATCATAGTTTTTGCATTCTGCTGGCGTATTTGTGGTTTGGTTATTGAACTGTCTTCGGAACAGGAACTGATAAACGTTAACTAAAATCACCTGTAATATAGAGCAAAGTGATGGTATTTCACGGGCTATGAACTTAATTAAATTGGAGATACAATTAAGCTGTTATAAAATGTTGAAAAATGATGATATCGGCAACAGAAATGTATAGAACTAGGCTTAAGTCATTAAACATCAATGTAACATTAATCAAATAGAGCTGCGTTGATGTAGGGATTCTCGGGGTGTTGTTAGGTTTATTTTTTAAAATTGTATTCCTAGGCTGAATCCATACGACCTAATGATTACATTACTCGGTCTTTCATTAATTTCATTAACGACTATTTTGTTATATCCATAAAAATTATAGTCAGAAAAAATCGTTAGATTTAGTATAAAATCATCTGACCGGTGTATTGGGAATTGTAATCCGAATCGAACATTTCCCATTTCACTTTCTATAGTATTACTGAGTGCTATATTGTATGCGGTCATTAAATTTATGTTCACGTCCCGATAATTTGAAAAGTGGTATCTTACAATTCCTCCTAATTTCAGTGTAGATATTTTTAATTGAGATTGATGTTGAAATCCGCTGACTGCTCCTAAGGTTAGTTTATTAAAAACGGGGTAGTTGATGTTGTATAAGATTCCAAAAGAACTCTTATTGTCTAGGGTTGTGGTTTTTCCTGAATTTAATTTGTCATTTGTATCGTATAAATCATAATCATAGCGTACTTCATTGTTGATTCCAAATTCAATTTCAATAGTTGAAAACCATACTTTTGTTAATTGATTTTGATTTGAGTTTTTTGCAATATTTTTTCCCGTTTCAATGATGTCGGTTATATCTAGTTTATTTTGGGAGTGTATAACCAATGGACTAAGTGAAAGTAAAATCGCTAAGATTTTTCTCATAAATTTTGTTTGATGTGTTATAGTGTTTTGCCTATATATTGCTGTTAAACACAGGTTGGATACAAAATTATTAAAAAAGCGTTGCTCCTTCTACGTTGAGATGTTTTTTTTTTGTTTGAGGTAAACTCAACATCTGTCCGGCTTAGTGGTCTGTTTATTGTGATAATATGCAAGTGTTTTTTCAAAAAGGATAAGGCACCAGTCAAATGTTGGTTTGTGGTTGAATATTTTGCTTTAGATAAAGTGAATCTTTTTAGTTGGATCATCACCTTGAGCTTATAAACCGTGACTCTTTTGAGTTTATGTGTTAGGCTATTAAAAAAAGCAGGGGTAACTCCTTGAGGGTTTTTTAGACATCGTTTGTAAACTCAATAATCGTCCAACTTGGCCCCCTGCTTTTTAGAATGTAGTGGGTAAAGTAAAAATTTCAGGCAATTAGCCTTTTTCTAAATGGGGTGTATTGAATTTTAGTGTTAATAAGGTGTTCGCTATTTGTTTAATGGGGTTATATGGCTGTTTGTGTAAAATTTTCCGAGTTTAGGATGTGTTGTTTATAGGTGTAAATTTTATTTAATCCGATGATTTTTTAGGAAATTGTTCTGTAAAAAATTTATTTTTTATAGAATCCATTTCATGAAATATTTTTTCAGCACGTTGCCAATTTTTCAAAAATCGTTGCGTAAAAAAGTCTTTTTTGTAAAAGTCATATTTCATTAAACTGTCTTCAAAGAATAAGTTATTGAAATAAGGTTTGTTAAAAAAAGGATACTTTAACTCAAACATATGCTTAAAATTATTAATAATGCTATCTTCGGCAGTTGCATTATTTTCAATATTTGAGTAGTAGTAGGTATAGGTGGAATCGTACTTAATCAAGTTACCATCTTCATCAAACTCTTTATTTACTACGATATTTTTTTTGGGTACATTTTGCACCTCGTTATTTTGATCCTTTTGTTTTTCTTGTCCATTGCAACCACTTAAGATTAATGTAACCGCAATGAATACTATCCACATACGTTTCATCATCTTATTTTTTTAATTTACAATTGCTTATTGAATAGTAATTACTTTTTTATTTTGTGTATATCCTGTTTTTTTAGCCACTTTTATTGATAAAACTCCATTTTTCATTTGGGCTTGAATTTTATCTTGGTCGGCACTTTCAGGTAATTGAAACATTCGTTGAAAAGAAGCGTAGCCATATTCTCTGCGCATCCAATTTTTGTTTTTTTCTTCTTTTTCATACTGCTTCTCTGATGAGACAATCAAACAGTCATTTTGGATTTCAATTTTTACGTCTTTTTTGTCTAAGCCAGGTAAAGCAACATTTACCTCAAAGGCCTTATTTGCGTCGGCAATATTTACAGAAGGAACTATTGCGACTTCTTGGTCGCTTGTAGTGTCATCTGTGATTTTTTTACCTAAAAATTTCTCAACGATATTTGGAAATTTAGGTTTTATATCTGAGATATTCCATTTAAATAGTTTCATGGTATTATGTTTTAATCCGTTAGTAATTGATTGTTTAAGATCAGCCAAACCAAAAATGGCTGGCTGATTTTTGTAAATTACTTTATCTCTATTTGTTTTACAGGCTTTGGTTTAGCTTCTTCTTTTTTAGGAATGTCAACTGTTAGAATTCCATGTTCATATTTGGCCGCAATTTTTTCGCCTTCTACTATTTCGGGAAGGGTGAATGAGCGGGTAAATGATTGGTAACTAAACTCTCTTCGGGTAAACTGTTGACCTTCTTTGGTTTCGTTTTCGATCTTTTTGTCAGAAGAAATGGTCAGTAAACTATTGTTTAATTCAATTTTAAAATCGCTTTTTTCAAAGCCTGGCGCTGCCATTTCAACCATGAAACCATCTTTGTCTTCCTTAATATTTACGGCAGGAATCGTTGTGTTGGTGTTTGAGTAATTACGATTTGACCAATCAAATAAATCATTTTCAAAAAATCGGTCAAACACACTGGGTAATTGATTAGAAAATTTAACAAGTGACATAATTTAATCCTCCATACTTTAAATTAAACAATTGATTTATACTCGTTTAGCATATTTCCAAAAGAAATGCCAAAATAGTTTTCGAACTGCGGTTGATTTTTGTTATTTGCAAGAATATCAGGTGTTTATGTTGCATGAAGGTGTTGAGGTGTTTTTATACTTACGTCATTTTGACAGTAAAAAATATGATAAAATGACTTATTGTCAGTTGGTTACGTCTATTATTGTTGAGTTGGTAGCCATGATGAATTAAAAATATAACGATGGCTCAGTTACCTTAAGGTTTCCTGTTTTGAGGAGGTCTACCATAGACTTGACGGTCATTGCGGATAATCTGAAAAAGCACCTAAAATTCAATATAAAGTTGTCAGAAGTGATGCTAAATCACTTACTGCTGTTATTACTCAAATTATTGACCACCTGAGAGGCATAGTAGGTCGATTTAACCCGTCAAAAAAGCAGAATTAAGTAGTCAATAATATTACAGCCTCGCTTAAACCCACTAAAAACAAGTCGATAATTAATTGTTTTTGGGAGTTGTGCAATGATTACCAATGTTGTGGTGCGTTATTTCTTCGTCAGTTTGTATTAATTGTTTCCTCCGTTATTACTTATTCATTTGCCCTAATTTTTTAACTTTATTCAACCATTTAGCTCTAAACTCTTCTGTAGAAAGACGTATAGGTCCAATGGCTGTAATTCGCACTTTTTTATGCCAATATAATCCAATGTTCCTTTTTTCATCGCATTGTGGCTAGGACTTCTGTAAACCAATTTGTAAAACCAAGTAGGTTGATTTAATGTGCAAATTATTCTGGCAGACTTACCTGTTAAGCATTTATCCGAAAGCAATGAATTTTCTCTTTTTTTAAAAGCAAAACCAGGAAGTAAAATCCGGTTTAAAAAACCTTTCATTATTGCTGGTACAGAGCTCCACCAAACGGGATATACCCAAACTATATGGTCTGCCCATTTCATTTTATCCTGTGCATCTAGTAAATCGGGTTCTAATTCAGTTCGTTTTCTATATCCAAATTGTAGGTTTGGGTTGAAGGTCAATTCTCGGATATTAATTTCTTTTATTTCAGCATTTGATTTTTCTGCACCTTTTTTATAGGCTTCTGAAAGTCCAAAACTGAAGCTTTCCTTGTCAGGATGCCCATTTATAATGAGTATTTTCTTCATTTTTTTTAAAAATATTTTTTGAATTTTGATTCAAATTGTGTTCCTGATAAATTTTCTATTTTGAAGAATTTATAGAGGATAAAAGTGGTAGGAACGGTTAAAAAGAAGCTGCAAATTGCAAAAGTGGCAATGCAACAAAACACAGCTAATATTTGTGAACCAAGTCCTCCTATATAATTTTGTGTGATAAAAAAAGATAGGTAGCTTCTGAATAGTCGTAAAAGCGAACGGTGGTTTCGTAGATTAACCAAGCAGGATAAAACCATTTTCTAATAGATACCCACCATTTTCCCAAAATTGATGTTAGTTGTTTATTTTGTTCTTCCATTTGTAATTATTTATTACAAAGGTCAAACTAATGGAAACGGTATTATTTGATATAGATCAAATTCGGTTTTTGGGATTCCTTATTCTACTCAAAGTTTCAAGCGTAATGCCTAAATAAGAAGCAATATGAGTGAGTGGAATTCTGTTTGTTATGTTAGGATAAATGGTTAAAAGGTGCTTGTATCGTTCTTCTGCTTTATTGAACTGAATGGTATACAATCTTTCGCACAAACCTAGCATAGTTTCGGTTACTACTTTGCTTATAAAACGTTCAAAATCGTGATATTTATTAGCAAGCATATCGACAGTATCTTTTGAAAACTCCATAACTGTTGAATTTTCAATAAACTCAATATAATGAGGACTCGGCTCTTTGCTGAAAAAACTTACTACTGAAGCCATAATCTGATTTTCAAAAGTAAACCAGTCTGAAATATCCTTTCCATCTTTTAGATAATAGGCTCTAGAACAACCTTGTACAATTAGATATCCTTTTTTAGAAAATTGTCCTTCACGAACCACAATTTCCCCTTTTTTAAACGTGCTAATTTTTGAATTGGCAATAAATTCATTTTGGCATTCAATGGATATTGGTGAATAAGTTTCTCCAAATTCATTTAAGATTTTTTCAATATTCATTTTTTATGGACTACAATTCTTGGGTATGGAACAGAGGTTTATTTTAATGTTTGCCAACGGTCTAGGCTATGCGTAGTGCGGGTTTTCAAGGCACTTCACTGTCCGTCTACCGATAAGTTTGTTTAATTTAATTGCATTCATATCAGCACTTTCGCCCACATTACGTATAGCCATTGTGCCTGTTGTACAAGTTACTAATTTTTCGTATTTTGTACTATGCAAGGCAAAAAAACGTATCAAGAGAAATTATTCACTCAATTCCGAATGAGTGATCGGATTCCTAGGGAGAATTTTTATTGACGCTTAAAAGGGGAATTAGACCTCCATTTTCTATATGTACTTACACGTCCTTATTACGGAGATAGTGGTCAAAAGAGCATAGATCTTACCGTGTTTTTAAAAAGTGTTTGGAAGATATTGAACAGATTAAGCCTTTTAAAATCGGCGACAGAAAAAATGATAGCCACGCTTAAAACCACTAAAAATCAATTCCCATTCATTCAGGAGGTTTGTTTTGGTGCTTGTGCAAGGATTACCGGTGTTCTACGCAGTTTTTATTTTAGACGTTTTTTTATATTCATTCGCTGATGTAAAATTCTAACAACTTCTACAATCTCATTTTCCACTTTTCTGTAAAAAATCAGATGTGATTTGATTTGGGTTACACGATAATTTTTTCGAGTTTGTTCTGTGGATTTTCCAATCTGATAATTGTCAGCAATAAATTCAATTTCTCCGATAATCAAGTCGTAATATCTATCCGCTTGCTCTTTAGACCATTTTTTAAAAGTATAAACCCAAATATCATTTAAATCGTTAATAGCTTGTTCACTTATACGATACTTGTTTTTACTCATAAGTGTTTGCGATGTAATTCAGTCAGATTTTGTTTTGGGTCAAAATTTTCCACAAATCCACTTTGTTCTCCGATTTCTAGAGCTTTTATTAGTTCTCTTTCTTTTTTTTCTTCACTTTCTAAAAGTCGTAGAGCAGAACGAATAACTTCACTAACAGAACTATATCTTCCAGATTTAACTTCCTCTTTGATGAAATTCTCAAAGTAATTTCCGAGTGATATTGATGTGTTTTTTCCCATTTTGAGTATAAATTTACTCAAAAATACCAAATCTTGGTAACGTAGACAAATTGCGTAGAATGTTGTGTGCATGTTTTACCTTCGATGATTAGTTGATCAAGTACGGATTTTACAAGGCATTTTTTCAAAATACCAGAAAATATCTCCTTGTTTTAATAGTTTTTAATAGTTGTTGTAGTTAGTATGTACTAAATTTAGTAAATACGTACGAATCTTTTGAGTAATCTGAGGATTTTCCGCGAGGAAAATCCGTAGCAATTAAGTATACACAGTGTACCTGTTGCACAAGTTACTAATTTTTCGTATTTTGTACTATGCAAGGCAAAAAAGCGTATCAAGAGAAATTATTCACTCAATTCCGCATGAGTGATCGGATTCCAAAGGAGAATTTTTATCGGCGATTGAAACAGGAGTTAGACCTACAATTTCTGTATGCCTTAACCCGTCCGTATTATGGAGACAGTGGTCAAAAGAGCATAGACCCGACTGTGTTTTTTAAACTGTGTTTGGTTGGGTATTTAGAAAATATTATCAGTGATCGCCAGTTGATTTCCCATTGTAGTTTGTGTTTGGATATATTGTATTTTTTAGGCTATGATATTGATGAAGAGTTGCCCTGGCATAGCACAATAAGTCGTACGCGTCAATTATATCCAGAGAAAATTTTTGAAGAAGTCTTTACCCGTGTTTTAATGATGTGTGTTGACAAAGGCATGGTAAGTGGCCATACTCAAGCGATAGATTCTGCTCCAATAAAGGCAAATGCCTCGATGGATACCTTGGAGTTAAAAGTGCCTGAAGAAGANCCGACTGTGTTTTTTAAACTGTGTTTGGTTGGGTATTTAGAAAATATTATCAGTGATCGCCAGTTGATTTCCCATTGTAGTTTGCGTTTGGATATATTGTATTTTTTAGGCTATGATATTGATAAAGAGTTGCCCTGGCATAGCACAATAAGTCGTACGCGTCAATTATATCCAGAGAAAATTTTTGAAGAAGTCTTTACCCGTGTTTTAATGATGTGTGTTGACAAAGGCATGGTAAGTGGCCATACTCAAGCGATAGATTCTGCTCCCATCAAAGCAAATGCCTCGATGGATACCTTGGAGTTAAAAGTGCCTGAAGAAGAATTAGAAGACCACTTAAAAAAGCTACGCCATATCAGTAGCATGGATAAACAAAAGCCTATTCGAAAAGCCAAAGAGAATAAAGCTTCAGATGCTCNGTTTGGATATATTGTATTTTTTAGGCTATGATATTGATGAAGAGTTGCCCTGGCATAGCACAATAAGTCGTACGCGTCAATTATATCCAGAGAAAATTTTTGAAGAAGTCTTTACCCGTGTTTTAATGATGTGTGTTGACAAAGGCATGGTAAGTGGCCATACTCAAGCGATAGATTCTGCTCCAATAAAGGCAAATGCCTCGATGGATACCTTGGAGTTAAAAGTGCCTGAAGAAGAATTAGAAGACCACTTAAAAAAGCTACGCCATATCAGTAGCATGGATAAACAAAAGCCTATTCGAAAAGCCAAAGAGAATAAAGCTTCAGATGCTCAAAGAAAAATTAATGCCACCAAGCAAGAATTGTCTGCTATTAAAAGTCGGAATAAAAAATGGTCAAAAGATCAAGATCAACGCACGGGTGCAAACAATAAAAACTCAAAATACACCTCAAACAAAACGCATTATAGTCCCAGCGATCCGGATGCTAAAATTAGTGTAAAGCCAGGCAAGGCACGCAAGCTGAACTATATGAGTCAGCTAAGTGTTGACACTGGACATCATGTCATCACTGACATTAAAGCATATAAGGCAGATAAGAAAGACAGCCAATACTTACAAGACATTGTACCTCGATTAAAAAAACGATTGAACAAACAAGGGATCTTATGGCAAAATCTAGTGGCCGATACAGGCTATAGTGATGGGGAGAATTATGCTTTTTTGGAAGAGATTGGATTGACAAGTTATATCCCGCCTCATGGGACGTATAAAGGCGGTCCTGAGGATTTTGAATATGTCAAACAAGAGGATCATTATCTCTGTCCACAGGGTCATATCGTTCCCTTTAAAAAAGTGTTTAATGATTATAGAACAGGTAGTAAGAAAAAGGAATATAGAATCTCCTCAAAAATTTGTAGAGACTGCCCAATAAGAAAACAATGTTTAGGGAAGACAGCACAAGAAAAGAAGTTTTCAGTGACCTATTACAGAGAAGAATACGAACGAAATAACCAGCGTGTAAGTAGCNAAACAAGGGATCTTATGGCAAAATCTAGTGGCCGATACAGGCTATAGTGATGGGGAGAATTATGCTTTTTTGGAAGAGATTGGATTGACAAGTTATATCCCGCCTCATGGGACGTATAAAGGCGGTCCTGAGGATTTTGAATATGTCAAACAAGAGGATCATTATCTCTGTCCAGAGGGTCATATCGTTCCCTTTAAAAAAGTGTTTAATGGTTATAGAACAGGTAGTAAGAAAAAGGAATATAGAATCTCCTCAAAAAGTTGTAGAGACTGCCCAATAAGAAAACAATGTTTAGGGAAGACAGCACAAGAAAAGAAGTTTTCAGTGACCTATTACAGAGAAGAATACGAACGAAATAACCAGCGTGTAAGTAGCAACCAAGGTCGTTATATGAAATTAAAACGGCAGAGTACTGTGGAGCNAAGTGTTTAATGATTATAGAACAGGTAGTAAGAAAAAGGAATATAGAATCTCCTCAAAAATTTGTAGAGACTGCCCAATAAGAAAACAATGTTTAGGGAAGACAGCACAAGAAAAGAAGTTTTCAGTGACCTATTACAGAGAAGAATACGAACGAAATAACTAGCGTGTAAGTAGCAACCAAGGTCGTTATATGAAATCAAAACGGCAGTGTACTGTGGAGCCTGTTTTTGGAACGCTCACTCAATTCATGGGCTTACGTAAAATAAATACCATTGGTATAAAACAAGCCAACAAGGTGATGCATCTCTCCGCCATTGCCTACAACCTGAAAAAGTACCTAAAATTCACAAGTAAAGTTGTCAGAAGTGATGCCAAGTCAGTCANAGAACAGGTAGTAAGAAAAAGGAATATAGAATCTCCTCAAAAAGTTGTAGAGACTGCCCAATAAGAAAACAATGTTTAGGGAAGACAGCACAAGAAAAGAAGTTTTCAGTGACCTATTACAGAGAAGAATACGAACGAAATAACCAGCGTGTAAGTAGCAACCAAGGTCGTTATATGAAATTAAAACGGCAGAGTACTGTGGAGCCTGTTTTTGGAACGCTCACTCAATTCATGGGCTTACGTAAAATAAATACCATTGGTATAAAACAAGCCAACAAGGTGATGCATCTCTCCGCCATTGCCTACAACCTGAAAAAGTACCT
>JALKAY010000011.1 GCA_023015935.1 Flavobacteriaceae bacterium F08102 | reverse complement strand
AACTTAAATGATTTGACTCTATATCTTTTAATACGGATAGTTTAAATGATTCTGAATAACGAAAGGTTTGTTTTGTTTGTCTCATAGTTTATAGATTTATAAACTGTCTACTTTTTCTAGGACAAGACACAGTCTTCAAAAAATCAAATAATCATTTGAAAGTTACTCAGGGAAACATTGATTAACGATTGCTGATTGTTGATTGTTGAGTTTTTTTGTCAGGAATTTTTAATGTCCATTTTTGCGAAGCAAAAAAATTAGTGCAATAAAACCACCCCTACACAACAACTTTATTCGTGCTAATTAGTGAAATTCGTGTCTGAAAGATTTTTCCGAAGGAAAAACTTGTGGTCCTCACAAAGAAACGCTACATCTTAGTGCGCCTTAGCTTCGCTGATTATTTTCCGCCTTCGCGCCAGCTGGCTCTTTCACTTAAAAGGTCTACTAGACCTTTTCTAAACGTTCGTCCCTGTTTTTGATATTGTTATTTTGTTCCAAAATACCAATCAAAAATCTACTCGTTTTAATAATTGTAGTAAAAAAAAGCATCCCTATTTCCTATTATTCTTTTTTGCATTGCCCCAAAAAGAACCAAAAAAGACACCTCAAGCTGAGGCATTTTTGATTCCTCCTTCCGTCGTAATTTTTGTTTGCATCGGTGGTTACTCATCACTGAACAAAAATCAGTTCGTTTTAATAATTGAATTTGTGATTTGTAATTTGAGTAAGGAAATTCCCTTGTACTGTGCGAAGTTTCAAACTTCGCACAGCCTATCATAAAAGTTATTCCGTACCAAATTTCCAGACAATAAAAGGAATCTTAACGAGCTTCCTTACGTCGCTTGCGTTCAGTTTTAAGCAGTTCCAACTCTCTATTTGTTTGACCAGCAACAGAAGTATTTTCTTCTGCACGACGGATGAGATAAGGCATCACATCTCTCACAGGACCAAATGGTAAATACTTAGCTACATTGTATCCATGTTTTGCAAGGTTAAAACTAATGTGATCACTCATACCGTATAATTGTCCAAACCATACGTCTGGATGGTCTTTAGGAATACCTTTTTCGGCTGCAATTTTCATTGCATAGTACGAACTTTCTTCATTGTGCGTACCTGCAAATAAGGCCAAGCGTTCGTGACTTAGCATAAATTCTATCGCTGCATTATAATTTTTATCTGTATGCTCTTTATCTTTACATATTGGTGAAGGATAACCCATTTCAGCGGCGCGCTTTCGTTCTTTTTCCATATACGCTCCACGTACGATCTTCATTCCAATATAATATCCTTTTTCTTTCGACCGTTCATACAGTGATTTCAAATAATCTAGTCGATCCCATCGATACATTTGTAGGGTATTAAAAACAATCGCTTTTTCCGTATTGTATTTTTCCATTAAAGATTCTATCAAGCGATCGGCTTCATCTTGCATCCAACTCTCTTCTGCATCAATTAACAAGGGAACATTTTTCGATTTGGCAACCGAACAAACTTTATGAAAACGTGCTAACACCCTATTCCATTCATTTTCTTCACTCACACTTAATTTTTCTCCAGCACCTAATTTTTCATATAAGGCAAATCGACCAAATCCAGTTGGCTTAAATACGGCAAACGGAATACTGCGATGTTCTTTTGCATAATCAATACTTGTCAAGGTTTTTTCTACGGCTAGATCAAACTGTGCTTCATCTTCTTTTCCTTCTACGGAATAGTCGAGTACAGAATGGACTCTTTTTGTATACATTTTATTAATTGGCACCATACAATCCTCTTCATTCACCCCTCCACAAAAATGATCAAAGACAGAGGCACGAATTAATTGTTCTACGGGCATATGTGCTTTTAGTGCAAATTTTGTTACAGCTGTTCCAATTCGCACCAATGGTTCACTTTTTATCATTTTGAACAAAAAGTAGGCGCGATCGAGTTCTGCGTCCGTTTTTAGAGAAAAAGCCGTTTTTGTATCGTTAAAAATCTTATTCATTCGGTTTAATTTATTGGGTAAATTGCACTAAACACAGGCTCGTCATTCCTATTAGTCTCACCGTATTCATCATGCTCCTTTTAACATTAAAAGGTATACAAAACATTTCAGTTACTTTTTGTATACCTTGATATAATTGAACAAATATAGTCATGCTAATATAATTTTTCAATAAATTCGCCGAATAAATACACTGTCAATTTATGAAGCAAATCAACGCCACCAACTATGCTATTTTTTTTAACGGCGAAGCCTATAAAAATCTGAATAAATTCCTTTCTAATTCAAAGGTAAGCTCCGTATTTGTGCTATTAGATACGCATACCAAAACATTTTGTTACGACCAATTCAAAAAGCACGTCCCGCCTCAATTCCAGCTAAAACCAATCGTAATTCCGGCAGGAGAACACCATAAAAATATAGAAACCTGTTTAACCGTTTGGAACACATTAACCGAATTGCAGGCCGATAGAAATAGTGTATTAATCAATTTAGGAGGTGGAATGGTGACCGATTTAGGTGGCTTTGTAGCAGCTACCTTCAAACGTGGCATACGGTTTATAAACATTCCAACTACGCTATTGAGTATGGTTGATGCTTCTGTAGGGAGTAAAACTGGAGTCGATTTAGGCCATCTAAAGAATTTAATCGGCCTATTTGCCAATCCAGAAATGGTATTAATTGATTTGAACTATTTAGAAACATTACCTACGCGTGAATTAAAATCAGGATTGGCAGAAATTGTCAAATACGGCCTTACTTTTGATGAAGAGTTACTAGAAAAAATTTATTCGGGAACTTGGAAAAACACAGCGACGTTAGCGCCAATCGTACACCAATCGATTGTACTAAAAAATAAGGTAGTTACTGAAGATTTTAGAGAAACTGGGTTGCGAAAAGTACTCAATTATGGGCATACCATTGGACATGCTGTTGAATCCTTTTATCTAAATACAGACAGTCTCCCTACTCTACTTCACGGTGAAGCCATTGGTATTGGTATGATTGTAGAAGGGTATATATCCCATCATCTTTTCAATTTTCCACTCGCTGCCTTAGATAAACTTAAAACCTTTGTTCACGAAACCTACGGTAAAATTGAAATTTCTACGGAGCATTTTGATGCCATTATTGACTTGTGCAAACACGACAAAAAGAATCACGCAGGCTTGGTCAAATATGTACTCCTAAGGGAGGTCGCTAAATTTGAACTCGATTGTGAAGTTGAACCGAGTTTAGTTCGTGAAGGACTCTCTTTCTATCAAGATTAACAACAATCTTCTTTTACCGTACGATACACTTCTTCATATTGAGGTAAAATTGCATCAATGGTAAAACGCTCAGCGAATTTAAAAGCACTTGCTTTAAACTTTTCTAGCGTTACATCATCTTTAAGGATTTTTACGGCATTTTTGGCCATGTCATCAATATCTCCAACATTGCTTAAATATCCGGTAACTCCCTGAATATTTACCTCTGGAAGTCCTCCTGTATTTGTAGAAATTACAGGTGTTTTTGCAGCCATTGCTTCTAAAGCTGCTAACCCAAAACTTTCCGTTTGTGAAGGCAATAAAAAAAGGTCAGTTAAACATAATATTTTGCTCAATTCCATACTATTTCCCAGAAATTTAACCTGATCAGCAATCCCTAAATCTCTCACTAAATATTCGGCACTATCTCGATCAGGTCCATCACCCACCATCAACAACTTAGCGTCTATTGATTGTTGAATCTTGTAAAAAATTTGAATCACATCTGCAATGCGCTTCACTGGTCGAAAATTACTAATATGGGTTATAATCCGCTCTTTCGGGGTAGCCAAATTCCCGCGTAAACACGGCTCTTGTTCTGCCAAAAGATATTTTTCAATATCAATAAAATTATAAATAACGTGAACCTCCTTTTTTATATTAAAAAGCCGAATGGTATCCTCTTTAAGGCTTTTTGAAACTGCTGTAACGGCATCCGAATTGTTAATACTAAATTCTACTGCTTTTCGATAATTTGGATGACTTCCTACTAAGGTAATATCAGTTCCATGCAAAGTAGTAACAAAGGGAATATCAATACCATCAGCCTTGAGCATTTGTTTAGCCATATAGGCGGCATAGGCGTGCGGAATGGCATAGTGAACATGTAAAATTTCAATATTGTATTCTTTTACCGTCTCTACCAATTTACTTGATAAAGCAAGTTCATAAGGTTGATAATGAAACAAGGGATACTCTTCTACATAAACTTCATGAAAAAAGATTTTTTCAGATAAAGCATTTAATCTGACGGGTTGATTATACGTAATGAAATGTACCTCATGTCCTTTTTTTGACAAGGCAATTCCAAGTTCAGTTGCAACAACTCCACTTCCTCCATAAGTCGGATAACAGACGATCCCTATTTTCATAAAATTATTTGCTTTTAAATTGTAATTTTGAAAAGTAAAATTAAAGAATTTTAATGGACTATAATTCATTTATAACACATATTACCAAATTAAAAAAGCAAACGCTTGGAGGAGAAGAATCTCAGTTTAAGCTAGCCCCCGCATTGAGAAAAAATTTATCTAATGCGCATATCGACAAATTGAATCCAAGAGAAGCCGCTGTAGTTTCTCTTTTTTATCCAAATCAATTTGAAAAAATTCAATTTCTTTTAATGCTTAGAGCCGATTATAATGGCGCACATTCTGCACAAATAAGTTTTCCTGGAGGAAAAAAAGAACTGCATGATCCTACCCTCTATCATACAGCTTTAAGGGAGGCTAGAGAAGAAATGAATATTGATGAAGAAAAAGTCTCTTTAATTAGAGCCTTAACCCCCACTTATGTACCCCCCAGCAATTTCCGAGTTTACCCATTTTTATGTTACCTTGAAGAAACGCCCAAACTTGTACCTAACAACGAAGTTGCCGCCATTATCGAAGTCCCCTTGAGCGACTTGTTATCAGACAGCGTCTTAATTAACAAACGCTTAACAACCTCCTATATGAAAGAGGTTGAGGTACCTTGCTTTAAATTAAATGGTTATACCGTTTGGGGCGCTACGGCCATGATCCTAAGCGAAATTAAAGACCTTTTCCATTCTGTTTTATAAACATACTTTCGTACATTTGACTAAAATCACTAATTTTTGAATGAAATTATATAAACAAGATCCTTTCGGCAATGCCCTGTTTCTAAAGAAATTTCTAATCAGAGTACTCGGAATTATCTCCCATCAACGTTACCAAGGATTTAACAAACTCAATATTGAAGGCTCTGAAATTCTTAGAGATTTACCAGAAACTGGCGTACTTTTTGTTTCAAATCATCAGACGTATTTTGCGGATGTTGCAGCCATGTTACACGTTTTTAATGCGGCACTCAGCGGGAGAGATGATTCTATAAAGAATATTGGATATATATGGCAACCAAAACTCAATATTTATTATGTCGCCGCCTTAGAAACGATGAAATCAGGTATTCTCCCCAAAATATTTGCCTACACAGGCTCTATTTCCATAGAACGAACTTGGCGTAGTAAAGGAAAAGAAATCAATAGGCAAGTAAAAATGTCTGATGTAAGTAATATTGGGAAAGCATTAAATGACGGTTGGGTCATTACTTTTCCACAAGGTACTACAAAACCTTTTAGACCCATTAGACGCGGTACAGCTCATTTGATAAAAAACTACAAACCTATCGTAATACCAATTGTTATTGATGGGTTTAGAAGAGCGTATGACAAAAAGGGGCTGCAATTAAAAAAACGTGGAGTATTACAATCTATGGTCATTAAAAAACCCCTAGAGTTTGACTATGAAAACGAAAGTGTAGCAAGCATTATTGAAAAACTTGAATATGCCATAGAGCAACATCGATCGTTTTTAAAAGTGATTCCAGCAGAAGAATATGTTCAGCAGGAACGTGAACTAGACAAAAAACGTCGTTTTTGGGATGTCTATTAACGCCTTCCCAAACACGCTCTACCAGTAACTAACCCAAACTAGCTTCTACAGAGAAATTATACCAATTTTCTAATCGTTATCATAATAAATACTGATAGATTTTTGTATTTTTATCGTCAAAATTTATACAAATGACCATTACTCAATTGAAATATGTATTGGCTGTAGCTGAATATAAAAATTTCACACTTGCATCAGAAAAGTGCTTTGTCACGCAACCAACCCTGAGCATGCAAATTCAAAAATTGGAAGAAGAATTAGATGTGATTATTTTCAATCGCAAAAAGAAACCCATTCAACTCACAACGATAGGTGAAAAAATCATTGAGCAAGCGAAAATTATTGTTGATGAAAGCAATCGAATAAACGATATTGTAGATCAGCAAAAAGGATATATTGGCGGAGAATTTAAATTAGGTATAATTCCTACTGTAAGTCCTTCCCTACTGCCGTTATTTCTCAAGACATTCATTAAAAAGTACCCAAAAATAAATCTAATTATAGAAGAGTTAACGACAGACAACCTATTATACAAACTCAGTAACGGGCAAATAGATGCGGGCATTGCGGCAACCCCTTTAGCACATGAATCGATAGTTGAACGCGTGCTTTATTATGAACCTTTTGTTGGATTTGTACACGAAGAACATCGTTTATACCAAAATGAAAAAATTAAGGTTTCTGATTTAGATATTGAAGATATTTTATTACTTGAAGAGGGGCATTGCTTTACAGATAGCATCCTGAATTTGTGCAGTGCAATGAAAAAAGAACACCATAGAAAATTTACCTTATCAACCGGTGATTTTAGCACGATGATGAAATTATCTAAAGACGGTTTAGGCATGACCTTGCTACCGTACTTATATACACTTGACTTGAAATCTGAAGACCAGGTTTATCTTAAGTCCTTTGAATCACCTGTACCCTCAAGAGAAATTAGCCTTATTTATCACAAGTCTCAATTGAAAATTCAATTAATAGAAGTATTGAAAGAAGTGATCGACAGTGTTATCCGAGGCGTTATCGCATTCAGTGATGTTCAAATCGTCAGTCCTATTAACAACTAAAAAGGAGTCAAATTGACTCCTTTTAATTTATTTTACAATAGCCATACAAACGTATAGCTCTGGTTTATTTGCAGTATACTCTTGTAACCAAATTTTCAATTCTTCAATTTCATATGGTAAGAGTCGTTGTACTGCTTTTTGTAATTCTTTACAAAATAGTTCGGTGTTAAAACTAACTTTTTTTAACACAGTTTTCGTGTATTCAAACATAGCTCGTGCCATACTTAAATTGGGTTTTTAGTGGTCAAATAATTTAAACGTAAAATCCGCTAAGAAATTACACTTTGGTGTGTTAAAAATAAGCAATATTTAGATGACTAAATGTTAAAGTTTTACAATTTTTCTATTTCCCCAATGAGCGCTTCTGATTTTTTATTCAACGCCTCACGAATTGCCTTAAAATGAGCTTTTTTATTTTCAATATTTTTTGCATTCACTTGGGCAATTAATTCATCAAAGGTTTTTATGCATTTATCGATAATTTTCTCCGCTGAATTTGCTTTTTCTTTATCGTCCTGTAACATTTGCCATACATAACATTCCTCAATAATATCAGAGAGTTGATAATTGATATCTTTTTTTAAATTTTTAATACTTGACATAATTTTTGTATTTAGTTTTTATATATTGTTTTTTGATGCTAGTTACTATTCCTTCCTTAGGGATGCTAGCATTAATTCATCCTAAGTGGTACCAGGATTTAACGATTAATTACGAATATACACTTCTAATACTTCTGTTAAACCTTGGGGGACAAAGCTAAAGGTTTTTAAGGAAGCAGGCATTAGGATTGTTTCTCCTTTTTGCAAGTGTTCTGTTTCACCATCTCCATAATGAATGGTTAATGCTCCATTTACGCAGAGATAAATAACAAAAGAATCTTTGTCATCATGGTTAAAATTAACGCGTTCATCAAAGGGAATTATATTGGTAGTAAAATACTGGCAATCTATTATTTCAGATGATTTGTTTCGTATCTTTTCATATGGTGTATCATACCGTTTTTCAACTCCATAGTCAATCGCTTCCAAGGCCAAATCTGTATGTAATTCACGTTCATTTCCATGCGCATCTTTCCGATCCCAATCGTAAATTCTATAGGTAATATCAGAGGTCTGTTGAATTTCGGCCAAGAGTACCCCTGCACCAATTGCATGAATACGTCCCGTGGGAATAAAATACACCTGACCTGGTTGTACCTCTTCGACATTTAACAAGTCTAACAATTTTTTATCCTCAACATGTTTCAAATAAGTCATTCTATCTGTTGGTTTTTTAAATCCAACCACTAAACTCCCTCCAGGTTCTACATCAACAATATACCACATTTCCGTTTTACCAAAAGCATTATGGCGTTCTTTTGCCAAGGTATCATTTGGATGTAATTGAATACTCAATGCTTCTTTTGCATCAATAAATTTAATCAAAAGCGGAAATTTATTTCCAAAACGTTCATATACACTTTGCCCTAATAAATTGACCGTATACCGCTCAATTAAGGTCGTCAATGACTCCCCTTGTAAAGGGCCGTTAGCTACCACTGAGGTATTCCCTTTTATTCCAGACAGCTCCCAACTTTCCCCAATATCAGTCCCTTCAGACGCTTTGTGTAGCAAGGTCCGTAATTTTTCACCTCCCCAAATTTTGGGTTTCAAAATTGGTGTAAATTTAATTGGGTATTGTATACTCATTTACTTCTTTCTAAGGCTTTCAATTGCTTCCTCAATATGCTTTTCAGCATTCATTTGATGATCAAAAATATCTGTAATTACTCCGTCTTTATTGATGATATAAGTCACTCGACCTGGGATTAATCCCATAAAATTTGTTGGAACCCCAAACATTTTTCGAAGACGTTTGTCAACATCTGCAAGTAACGTAAATGGTAAATTATACTTTTCAGCAAAGGCTTTATGCGAAGCCACATCATCAGAACTAACACCAATTACTTGCACGCCCATATCAGTAAAAACTTCAAACTCATCCCTAAACTTACACGCCTCTTTTGTGCATCCAGGGGTATCGTTTTTAGGATAAAAATAAAGCACTACCGGTTGCGTCCCAATGACAGAAAAACTGTTAAATGTTTCATTGTGCTGATTTTTCAACTCAAATTCAGGCACTTTATCTCCAATTTTTAGTTTCATTTTCTGTGCAAAAAGGGTTTCTAGACCTAAACCTAGTAGGATGAGTAATAAAAATAGGCTAACTTTTTTCATCATTTTGCACCATTAAAAGTGACAAAATTTCGTGGAGTTTCATAAAGCGTTACTGCCAAATCGTGCTTTTTATCAATTTTAGCCCTTAATTTATTCCAAATCACAACAACAATATTTTCAGCGGTTGGATTTAAATCATAAAATTCAGGAACTTCCTCATTTAAATTTTTATGATCAAAGGGTTCTTCAATTTCTGTCTGAATTAACTCCTTAAGTAACTTCATATCCATAACAAAGCCTGTTTTAGGATCAATATTTCCTGTTACAGAAACAATTAATTCATAATTATGTCCATGAAACTTTGGGTTACTACACTTTCCGAAAATTTCGGCATTGGTTTCATCAGACCAATCCTTTCGACACAATCGATGTGCCGCATTAAAATGTGCTTTTCTATTGACTGTTACTCTCATAGGATTAAGCGTTGTTGATATTCACTAAATATAATTTTAAACCAAGCTGAATAGGCTGCAGGATTCCGTTCAATATCTTCTACAAGGTCTGTTAAGTTCATCCATTTAAAACACTCAACTTCATCGGTATTAATCTGTGGATCATCATTAAATGTACCAATCATAACATGGTCATATTCATGCTCTATCAGTCCATTGTCAAAAGCGGCTTTATACACAAATGAAAACACTTCTTTTAAATCCGTTGAGAATCCCATTTCCTCTTGCAACCGTCGCTTACCTGCAGTTACATTATTTTCACCTATACGTTGATGGCTACAACAGGTATTAGTCCACAATAAGGGGGAATGATATTTGTTTTTTGCACGCTGTTGCAACAACAATTCTCCAAGGTCATTAAAGATAAAGACAGAGAAGGCTCGATGCAAAACGCCTTTTTCATGTGCTTCAGTTTTACCCATTACTCCTAGGGCTTCGTCCTGCTCATTCACCAAAATAACTTGTTCTTCCTTCATACGATTTAGCTTATTGCAAAGATATGAATTAAAACGTTTTTCTTTTACTAAATTTGCACACAGATTAAACTATTATGAACAGTACACTTATTCGCCTATTTTTAGTAGGTTTTTCATTTTTAATCGTCGCTTGTAAATCGGATTCACCTTCCTCAACTACTTCCGTAACTACACACGAAAAAAGAAAGGCTAATCCGCGTAAATCTAATGTCAAAGCGACAAGTGAAGTTCCCCAAAAACCAGAGGAAAAAAGGCCTTTAGACTCAATTAATCAAGAAAATGCTATTGATTTTCTAATTGCTTATGACACATTAAACCCAGAAACAAAAGTAAAAATAGAGACTAAATTTGGCGATATTATCTTACGTCTCTTTAAAGATGTTCCATTACATCGAGCTAGTTTTATCTTTTTAACCAAAATGGGATATTTTGACACTACTTGCTTTTATCGAGTTGTCCCCAATTTTGTAGTTCAAGCAGGAAATTCCGAATTGAGAAAAACCAGCGAAATCCGCAATAAATATGAAAACTACACCATCCCACCAGAATTTCGATCCCATCGGAAGCACAACTATGGAGCTGTTGCGGCTGCAAGACAATATGAAAATAATATTAGTAAAAAATCAACTCCCTTTGAATTTTATATCGTAACCAAAAAAAATGGAGCCCATTATCTCGATGGCAAACATACCGTTTTCGGAGAGGTTATCAGTGGAATGTCAGTAGCAGAACGTATCTCGCGTCTTAAAACCGGATCGGATGATTGGCCGTATGAAGACGTATTTATCAAAGCAAGTATCATAGAATAAATGGAAAAGATTCTGTTCGTGAGAGTCAAACTTAAACCCTATCTTTGCCGCCTAATTTTCATCAAACATTTATGAGTTTTTTATCTGAAATAAAACGCCGAAGAACCTTCGGAATTATCTCTCACCCAGATGCTGGGAAAACCACTTTAACTGAAAAATTACTTTTATATGGGGGAGCCATTCAAGAGGCCGGTGCAGTAAAAAACAATAAGATTAAAAAGGGAGCTACCTCTGATTTTATGGAAATTGAACGGCAACGTGGTATTTCGGTAGCTACCTCGGTTTTAGCGTTTATTTACAAGGATAAAAAAATTAACATTTTAGACACGCCTGGTCACAAAGACTTTGCCGAAGATACCTTTAGAACCTTAACCGCTGTAGATAGTGTAATTGTTGTGATAGATGTTGCCAAAGGGGTTGAAGAACAAACCGAAAAACTGGTTGAAGTTTGTAGAATGCGAAACATTCCAATGATTGTTTTTATAAACAAACTAGACCGCGAAGGAAAAGATGCGTTCGACCTTCTTGATGAAGTAGAGCAAAAGCTCGGATTACGCGTTAGTCCAATGAGTTTCCCAATAGGAATGGGATATGATTTTAAAGGGATCTATAATATTTGGGAGAAAAAACTAAATCTCTTTTCTGGTGAAAACAAGCAAACTGTTTCTGAAGGCATTGAATTTAATGACGTAAATGATCCGCAATTAGACACCATTGTTGGTGAAAAAGCAGCGACTGTTTTACGGGAAGAATTAGAGTTAGTCTATGAAGTCTATCCCAGTTTTAATTCAGAAGAATACCTTAATGGAACTTTACAACCCGTATTTTTTGGTTCAGCATTAAATAATTTTGGGGTACAAGAACTCCTCGATTGTTTTATCGAAATTGCCCCATCGCCCCGACCTAAGGAGGCTGAAGAACGAACTGTGGATGCTTCGGAAGAAAAAATGACCGGATTTGTCTTTAAAATTCATGCAAATATGGATCCTAAACACCGCGATCGTTTAGCTTTTGTTAAAATTGTTTCGGGGATGTTTAAGCGAAATGAACCTTATTTACATGTTCGTCAACAAAAAAAATTAAAATTTTCAAGTCCCAATGCTTTTTTTGCAGAGAAAAAAGAAATCGTAGACGTTTCCTACCCTGGTGATATTGTGGGTCTACATGATACAGGAAATTTTAAGATTGGTGACACCTTAACTGCAGGAGAAGTATTAAACTTCAGAGGAATTCCAAGTTTCTCTCCCGAACATTTTCGTTATGTTAACAATGCTGATCCGCTAAAATCTAAACAACTATACAAAGGATTAGATCAGTTAATGGATGAGGGAGTTGCGCAATTATTCACCCTAGAAATAAATGGTCGTAAAGTCATTGGAACCGTTGGAGCCTTACAATATGAAGTTATCCAATATCGACTAGCACATGAATACGGTGCTAAATGTACCTATGAAAACTTGAATGTTCACAAGGCGTGTTGGGTAGAAGCAACCGATCCAAAGAACAGCGAATTTGCAGAATTTAAACGCGTTAAACAGCGATTTTTAGCAAGGGACAAACAAAATAAACTGGTCTTCTTTGCAGATTCTGCTTTTACGATTCAAATGACCCAAAGCAAATATCCATCCGTTAAACTACACTTTACGAGCGAATTTTAAACTATTGAATTATGGCAAACAGTCTTGGTAAACTATTTAAACTCACTACTTTTGGTGAATCACACGGACCTGCAATTGGGGGGATTATTGATGGTTGTCCAGCAGGATACAGCCTCGATTTTAATGCAATTCAACAAGAATTAAATCGAAGAAAACCAGGACAATCGGCCATTGTAACCCAACGAAAAGAACCCGATGAGGTCAAATTTTTATCGGGAATTTTTGAAGGAAAAACAACGGGTGCATCAATTGGTTTTCAAATAATCAATACCAATCAAAAATCAAAAGATTACAGTGATATTAAAGACACGTTCAGACCTTCACATGCCGATTATACCTATACCCAAAAGTACGGTTTGAGAGATTACCGTGGCGGTGGAAGATCTTCGGCTAGAGAAACTGCTAATTGGATTGTTGCCGGTGCCATTGCCAAGCAAATCCTTTCTAATATCAAAATCCATGCCTACACTTCATCCGTTGGCTCGCTTAGCCTACCCAATACATATAAATCATTAGATTTTTCAAAAATTGAATCCAATCCGGTTCGTTGTCCAGATGTAACTATGGCGAATCAAATGATCGACCTAATAAAAAGTACCAAGAAAAAGGGAGATACCATTGGTGGAACCATTACCTGTGTTGTTCAACATATCCCCATAGGTCTGGGTGAACCTATTTTTGACAAACTACATGCCTCCTTAGGACATGCCATGCTTTCTATCAATGCGGTAAAAGGATTTGAATACGGAAGTGGATTTGAAGGTAGTACCATGCTCGGATCTGAACACAATGATGCATTTGAAATTAATGGTAGTACAAAAACAAATTATTCTGGCGGAATTCAAGGAGGAATTTCAAATGGAATGGACCTCTATTTTAGAGTTGCTTTTAAACCTGTCGCAACACTTTTACAAAAATACGACACCATAAATAAAGCAGGCGAAGCCGTCAGTGTTCAAGGCAAGGGAAGACATGATCCATGCGTTGTTCCGCGTGCTGTACCTATTGTAGAAGCGCTAACAGCCATGGTCCTTTTAGACCATACCCTGCTTCACAATGCAACAAAATTTTAAATTTTCCTTCAACAGAGGTAGGAATTTAAAAATTTCAGTTGTTCTATAATAAACGCAGTAATTTATTACGCATGAAATATCAAAATATAATTGCCTAAACGGCGTTATAGTATACCCTTATAGTTAATTCTATCAAGGGAATTACTGTTTTGAATTACTCACTAAATCTAATAGCATGGAACAAAAGTACAATTTGCGAATGATTTTTTTCGCACTCGTTTTAGTCTCCCCGACACTTTTTGCCAACAATGCAATTTCCAGCGAACCTGTTGTCAAAAAAATTGAGATTGAATCAAATAGCTTTACCAGTGCAACTGATTCAGGATGGTCATATACCTGTAAAGATGGTATCGAAGTTGACCTTATGAGTTTAGGTTTAAAAAACAATGTCCCTGCTTCAATAGACCTTTCAAATACCGAAGGAATTGATCGCGTCGTTGTTGAAGTTGTATACAAAGGCCAAAATCCCGGTAGCAGTGTTGAAATTGAAGATGGCAGCGGACAAAAATATACAGCAAATAGAGTGGCTCCTACGGGTGGTAGTTCTGATGTCTGGTATTATCGAGCAGAGTTACCCGCAACCTCAGCCGTGGTTTACAACAATACTACAAAAGAAGCGTATGCCCAGTCTATGTTAGTCTATGTATTTACATATAGAAATAACGGAATTTCTAGTTCAGGTGTATTTACTTCTTTAAATGGCTATAACGATATTCAAACAACCAGCATTCCAATTCCTACAGATTCAGGACCACGAACGGTTGCCGTTGAATTACCAATTTCAGAGTTAACAGCAGACGGTCGATACATAAAAATTGAAGTGAGCGCTGGAGCTAATAACTCAGTAGAACTCATAGAAAAAATAAACAGTTTTCCCTCAGGAACCTGTTGTATTAAAACTTTTGAATTAAAATTAGACGAAGTACCAGGTGATGTGGATGAAATTACCATTACCATCGATACAAGAAACAAAAAAAATGGACAATCGGTAAATGGACAATCGTGGATTTTAGCTGGTGCCGTTAAAACAGATGTACGTTGTACTTGTGTAGATTTTGACACAACACCTCCAGTTGCAGTCAATTTTTACGATCATGTATTACTCGAAGATGCTAGTCAACTTCCCATCGTTAATTTTACAGATGATTGTTCTGCTGTTACCGTAGAATACAACGAATACAGTGATATTGTAGAATCGTGTAAGATTGGATATAGCCCCATGGATGAATACAAAGATTCAAATCTTTGGTTCTATAATTTCCCTTTTGACAAACAGCATCATTGGGAAGACGGTTATGTCGAGAAATTTGACGATGGTACTGTGAAAATTCACGGACGAGCGATAAACAACGAAGACCCTACGTCTGGTTGGTTAATTGAAATTTATTTTAAATCCTTAGTTGATTATGCTACATGGCAAAGTACGGGTGATTATCAGCCAACAGACGCTAAAAAGGAACAACGAGCATATGCAAACGTAGATTTCTCTAAACCCTACAAATTTATTGGATTTGGTGCATATAAAGATGCAACCATAAATTTACTCAGTAACACCAACTTACATCACATGGAAATTGGTCCAAAAGATACATATGGCAATTACGGTGTAGGTTTTTCAATTTCATATGAAGGAACTGTGAATGGACAAGCCATTGGTGGCGAAGGTGCACAACATTTAGAAATGAACGCTTCGCTAAACAATTGTGCGGTAAAACGTGTACATATTATCGTTCGAGAATGGACAGTAACAGATGCGGCTGGAAATGCTAAAGTTTATGTACAACGTGTAGAATTTGAATAATTCCTAAATTTAAAACCATGAAAAAATTAACAATCATATATATAATATTTGCTCTTTGCACCACAGCAAATGCGCAATTGCAGGAAGAAAATTTTAATGCAACTACCTTGCCTGCAGGATGGACCGTAACAAAATCAGCCAATGATACTTGGCAATTCGGATATACAGGGAATATTGTAGGAAGTGGCTCTGGTAGTTCAGGCACCTATGCTTCATTTCCTTCAGGTGGCGCCTATTTCAGCGACAATGATTCAGGACCTTCTGATAATAATGTATTAACCTTAACAAGCCCAGCCATCGATTTAGTTGCTGCCAATTTAACCTCAGCGGGCATTGAAGTTATCTATAACCATCAAGCCTTCGGTAAATCAGGGAATTTCATGATAGACGTATGGGATGGGTCTGCTTGGCAAAACATTTGGTTTGTCGATGGAGACGATACGGCAAGTAATACCGGCACAAGTAGAACCGTTAACCTGGATGTAACCCCTTATATCAACGATGCATTCCAAGTACGCTTTACCTATGATGACGAAAATACCCTTACTTGGGGAGTTGGTATTGACCATTACAAATTAAGTAATACGGCAACGGCTAGCGTTGAGGATTTATTAGCAGTTGGATTTAGCTATTCACCAAATCCCGTCAAAAACAATATCTTAAACTTAAAAGCCAATGAAGATATTTCTCAAGTAAATATTTACAATACCATCGGACAAAAAGTTTTGGTAAATCATCCCATCGTTGCAAATACAAATTTAGATTTACAACACCTTCCCAACGGTGTTTACTTTGTACAGGTAGCCATTGGACAGCGCGAAGGGAGTTTTAAAATTGTAAAACAATAATTTCATATGGAATAAACCTTTCGTTTACCGAGACATTCCATGGTAAGCATACACAAAGCCCTCATTCTTGAGGGCTTTTTTATCCCCTACCTCCCCCTTTTTATAAAGTTTGAAATTCCAGATAATCATTGAAATTATTTAAGTATTTTTGAGGCTAATTATTTATAAAATTTGTTCTCATTATGAAATCATTGACCCTTCTTCTATGTACGTATTTTGGAATAATTTCAACATTCAGTACAGCCCAAAACAATGAACCGTATTTTACATTAACCCCAACATTGACACCTGATGGTCAAACTATTATTTTCAGTTATGAAAGCGATTTATGGAAGGTGCCTACTACTGGGGGAAATGCCGAACGGATCACTGCCATGGATGGAGATGAAAAAAATCCAAGTGTTTCACCGGATGGAAAATGGTTAGCATTCTCCAGTAATCAGTTTGGAAATGATGATGTATATATCATGCCAATGGCTGGAGGGAAGATAGAACAACTTACCTTTCACGATGGTAACGATGTGGTGAGCTCTTGGAGCTGGGATAGTAAAAAAATCTACTTCACATCAAATCGCCTAAATTCTATAACAACCTATTGGGTTGAAAAGGACGGAGGTACCCCTTCTCGCTTATTTGATCATTATTTTAATACCGTTCACAATGTGGTGGAAGACCCGAAAAGTGATGCTATTTATTTTAATGAATCTTGGGAAAGTAGCCGGTTTGCGCATCGAAAACGCTATAAAGGAGATTACAATCCCGATATAAAATCTTATAACCCAAAAACCAAAGAGTTTAAGAAACACACTACCTATCGAGGAAAAGATTTTGGCGTTAGCTTTGATCGCAATGGAAAGTTGTACTTTATGTCTGATGAAGCAAATGGAGAATATAATTTATATCGTTTAGAAAATAATACGAAAACGAAATTGACAAATTTCTCTAGCTCTATTATGTGGCCAAAAGTAAGTGCCAATGGTGAAAAAATAGTCTTCAGAAAAGACTATCAACTTTATGTATATGATGTAGCTAGTGGTAAAACCACCAAACCAGAGATCAATGTTTATATCAATAACACTCTCCATAAAGAGCAAAGTTTTAAAACCAACGGGAATATTACCTATTTCGATGTTTCTCCAGACGAAAAGAAAATCGCCTTTATTTCACGAGGAAGACTTTTCATTTCGGATATTGAAGGTAAATTCATATCCTTAGTTCCTACAGATGAACATGAAGCTATCCAAGAGGTAAAGTGGTTAAAAGACAATAAAACCTTACTGTATTCTCAATCTGTAAAGGGGTATTACAATTGGTTTACAATTAACAGCGATCCTGCTGCCAACGCGAAGCCTACGCAACTTACAAAAGACCAACAAAACAATCGACAAATTTCTCTTAATAGTGATCGCAGTAAAGCCGTTTATTTAAGTGGTCGAAATACCATGTATCTACTCGATTTAAAGAGTTTTAAACGCAGTCCAATCGTCACGGATGAATTCTGGGGTTTTTACAACTCCACACCACATTTCTCGCCGGATGATGCCTATATTGTTTACAATGCCTATCGAAACTTTGAAACAGAAATATTTACCTACCACATTGAGAGCAAAACAATTTTAAACTTAACCAACACAAAAGTTTCTGAATCTAGCCCTGTTTGGTCTCCCGATGGAAAACATATCTATTTCGCATCTGACAGAATAAACCCTGGATATCCAACAGGTACCACAAATGCGAAAATTTATCAAATGGCGATGGATCATTTTGATAAACCCTTTAAAATTGATAAGGTAAAATCTCTTTTTGAAGAAAAAGAAAAGGATTCTAAAAAAGACAAAAAAGGAAAGGATAAAAAAACGGCTCCAAAAGAAGAGAAAATTGCGGTCTCTATTAACCCAAATGGATTAATGAAACGGTTAACTCAAATTAGTCCGTCGTTTGGTCAACAACAAGCTCCCTCGGTTATCAGCGAAGGAGATGAAACCTATATTCTTTACCTTTCAAATCAAAATGAAGGTAAAAGTCAACTTTACAAAACAACCATTAGCCCTTTCAAACCAAACAAAACTGAACGTGTAAGTGATACCCCTATGCGTGGTTATCAGCTCGTGCAAGGGACTAAAAAGAAATATATATTATCAGGTGGTAAAATTTCAACCCTTTCGATCAAAGCCAATAAGCTAACGAGTATTAATCTTAACTACACCTTCTCAAAAACTTTAGCACATGAATTTAACCAAATGTTTTATGAAGCTTGGGCAGGTATGGAAGAAAATTATTACGACGAAAACTTCCACGGGCAAAACTGGCAAAAATTACGTGATCGCTATGCCAAATACATTCCGTATGTTAGAAATCGTGCAGATTTACGCTTAATTTTTAATGATATGTTGGGTGAATTAAACACCTCGCATTTCGGATTTAATTCTAAAGGCAAAGAAGAAAACCTTTATTACGGCACAAGATCTTTAGCTACTGGAATCCTTTTCGACCAAAAAAATCCCTACCTCATAGAGCGCATTGTTCCTAACAGTCCTGCAGACCGCAAGGGTAAAAACCTACGTAAAGGGGATGAACTTATTGCTGTTAACGGGGTAAAGGTCAATAAAAAATTGAACCGAGAATCCTATTTCACTACGCCCAGTTTTACCAATGAAATCAGTTTAACCTTTAAGCGTAATGGAACAGATTTTACCGTAAATATTCATCCAACTTCAAGTGGAACTATCCGCGACTTACTTTATGATGAATGGCAAAATCAAAATCAAAAATACGTGGATGAAAAATCGAATCATCAAATTGCTTATGTGCATATGAAAAATATGTCAGGTGCTGAATTAACGAAATTTAAGCACGATTTGGTAAGCGATGAAGCCGATAAGAAAGCGTTAATTTTAGATTTACGATATAATACCGGAGGAAATGTACACGATGAAGTCCTGAATTTTCTTCAACAAAAAACCTATTTAAATTGGAAATACCGAGGTGGAAAATTAACGGGACAATCTAATTTTAATTATGGAAATAAACCTATTGTTTTACTCATGAATGAACAATCCTTATCCGATGCCGAAATGACTTCTGCTGGATTTAAAGCCCTGGGCTTAGGGACTATTGTGGGTACCGAAACGTATCGTTGGATAATTTTCACTTCGAGTAAAAGCCTTGTTGATGGTTCATCGTATCGCTTGCCCTCATGGGGATGCTATACCTTAGATGGTAGGGACTTAGAAATTGAAGGTGTTAAACCTGATGTATATGTTCCAAAGGATTTTAAAGATCGTATGGAAGGCAATTATCCACAACTAGATAAAGCTTTAGAAATCATTTTTGAAAAAATTAATAAATAAACCTAAAAACTAGATAGAAAAAGAACTCGTTTCCTCTGGCCTATCTATTTTGTTTACTCATACAAAAATAAGGAAGAGAACGGATGCATACGAAGTAATGGGGCTATTTGCCCCATGCTTCATTTTGGACTCATTCTTAACAGCTCTGTCATTTATCTTACGATGAATAAATGGTAAAACAGTTTTTATAGCATAGACAAACCTGTATCTTTGCAGCTCTTAAAAACAATACTATGAATAACGGATTATATGCAAAATTCACCACAGCAAAAGGTGATATAGTAGTTAATTTAACTTTTGAAAAAACCCCCGGAACTGTTGGGAATTTTGTCGCTTTAGCGGAAGGAAATTTAGAAAACGATTTTAGGCCACAAGGACAACCTTATTATAACGGCTTGAATTTCCACCGTGTTATTCCTGATTTTATGATTCAAGGAGGCTGTCCTTCAGGAACAGGAACAGGAACACCGGGATACAAATTTGATGACGAATTTCACCCAGACCTCAAGCACGATAAACCTGGAATTTTATCGATGGCAAATTCTGGCCCAGCCTCAAATGGAAGTCAATTTTTTATCACCCATGTACCAACACCTTGGTTAGACAATAAACATACGGTGTTTGGAGAGGTTGTTGAAGGCCAAGAGGTTGTAGATCAAATTGCACAAGGCGATATTATAGAAGCTATCTCGATTATTAGAGTTGGAGAAGCGGCTGAAAAATTCAATGCAGTTGAAGCATTTCGAACTTTTGAAGGTAATAGAGCAAAACGAGAAGCCCTTGAAAGAGAAGCCCTTGAAAAGGAATTAGAAGCGGTTTCTGCTGGATTTAAAAAGACAGATAGCGGACTTAGATATCAAATTATTCAACATGGGAATGGTCCTCGTGCTGAAAAAGGAAAACCTGTTTCGGTACACTACAAAGGCCAACTTCTTGACGGAACCGTTTTTGACTCTTCGTATAAACGCAAACAACCTATCGATTTTACCATTGGTATTGGCCAAGTTATTCCAGGTTGGGATGAAGGAATACAATTGTTAAAAGTTGGAGATAAAGCACGCTTTGTTATACCATCCGATCTGGCCTATGGCGCACGTGGAGCTGGTGGTGTTATCCCACCAAATGCACCGCTTATTTTCGATGTGGAATTAATGAAAGTAGGTTCATAATTTTAAATACAAGAAACCGCTGTAAAACTTAATTGGGTGGACGAACAACGCTTAGCATATTTTAAATATCCGATTGGAAAAGTAACTATTCCAAAACCCATCACCTCTTCACATATTAGAGAGTGGATTTCTGTATTGGAGGATTTCCCAGATCAATTGGTGAAATTGGTTATAGATTTTTCAGAGAAACAACTTGACACCCCTTACCGTCCAGAAGGCTGGACGGTAAGGCAGGTTGTTCACCATTTGTCTGACAGTCATTTTAATGCATATATTCGATTTAAAATGGCCCTAACCGAAGTAAAACCTATTATTAAACCTTATTATGAAGACCGTTGGGCAGCATTAAGAGATAGCAAAAAGGCTCCTATTGAATTGTCTTTAAATACCTTGAGCTCATTACATGCCAAATGGGTTTATTTCTTAAAAGAACTCAGCGCAAATGAACTACAACACACCTTTATTCATCCAACAACCCATAAAGAAACTTCACTGGCAGAAACTATTGGTTACTACGCGTGGCACTGTGTACATCATTATGCCCATATAAACAATTTAAAAACGCGAATGAAGTGGTAATCCGTTTCATTGAGCACCACAGAGGCATTTTTTAGACATACATTTACACGAATGCTTTCTTAGCGGTACGCAGTATTCCACAAATAATGGGGCGCTGCGCTCAAATTGCACGAATTGTTAAAATGAACTAGATTACTTGCTGTCGTTTTTTGATTTACTCACCTCCTTTTATTCCATTAAACTGGCATAAATCTCCTTTGGGTCGATTTGGTTTTTGGACAAACAAAAAAGTATGCAAGTATAAAAAACGGTTAGGCTGTAAAGTTGTAAACTTCACAGAACCTTATGGGTGCTAGTAAGGAAATCACACGATAAAAATCCAACCGTCAAAAAACACCTAACTCTCCCTATTTCATTTACAAGTACGCACGATTACCGTCTTTACAAACAGCGAACAACGATTCTCTAACCCCCTTCTTTCCATTTAATATTACACCCCATACTCGGTTTTTGAACTTCTACATTTTCATTATTATTTAATAAACAATCGATGGCATGTGCTAAATCTGTACCGGTTGCTGGAATTCCATTTCCAGGACGCGAATTATCAAGTTGTCCCCGATACACGAGTGCCAAATTTTCATCAAATAAAAAGAAATCAGGGGTACAAGCCGCTACATACGCTTTAGCAACTTCTTGGCTTTCATCGTATAAATAAGGAAATGGATAATTAAGCTCTTCCGCTCGTAACTTCATTGCTACAGGGCCATCTTCAGGATATGCCTTTGCATCATTCGCTGAAATCGCAATGAATGAAATTCCTTTGGGTTGATAATAGGTAGCTAAGTCAATTAAGACAGAATTCACATGGAGTACATAAGGGCAATGATTACATATAAACATAACTAATGTCCCTCGCTCCCCTTTTAATGCTGTTAAACTGGCCTGTTTACCATTCACTACATTAGGCAATGTAAAGTCTGGAGCGATGGTGCCTAACGCTAACATATTTGAGAGAGTTCTCGCCATAATGCGTAATTTATTTGTAGATTTATCCCGTAAATTTAATCAAATTATGACAAACCATATTGCTTTCGAAGATTTTACTAAGGTAGATATACGACAAGGTACGATCATTGAAGTAGCCAATTTTCCTAAAGCAAAAAAACCGGCTTATCAATTAACGATTGATTTTGGTCCTTTAGGAATAAAGAAATCAAGTGCTCAAATAACTGATCACTATACAAAAGATGAACTTTTAAACAAACAGGTCACCGCTATTGTCAATTTTAAACCTAAGCAGATAGCCAATTTTTTCAGTGAATGTTTAGTCTTAGGGGTAGCAGATGCACAGGGAAAAATTGTTTTATTACAAACTACAGATCGCGTACACAATGGCACCCCAATCAACTAATCGGATTGAACCAATAAAAGCGGACCTACAATCGCTAGCCAATTCATTAGCGGGAGATTTGTCTACGGATACCCTACATCAACAACTCTATGCTACCGATGCTTCGGTTTATAGAAAATTACCCTTGGCGGTAGCCTTTCCAAAAAACCGAGAGGATCTTCAGCAATTAATCCACTTTGCAAACAAACATCAAATCTCGTTGGTTCCTAGAGCTGCGGGCACTTCACTGGCGGGACAATGCGTAGGAGAAGGCATCATTGTAGACACTTCTAAACACTTTACAAAAATTCTTGAATTTGATGAGCAAGCCCGTACAGTTACGGTACAACCCGGGGTTATCCGCGATGAACTCAATGCCTTTTTAAAACCCTATGGTTTATTTTTTGGACCAAATACTTCTACGAGTAATCGGTGTATGATTGGTGGTATGGTAGGTAATAATTCTTCAGGAACAACCTCCATCCAATACGGGGTCACTAGAGATAAAGTCCTTAAAATGACCACCCTCCTTTCAGATGGTTCAGAAGTAGTCTTTGGTGCGCTTACTGCGGATGAATTTAAACACAAACTTCATGGAACTGCCTTTGAAAATAAAATATATCGCACCATAAATGACCTATTACAGCCTCGAGAAGTACAAGATGAAATCGTACGAGAGTTTCCCAAAAAAAGTATTCATCGTCGCAATACGGGCTATGCTGTAGATGCACTTATCCAAAGCGCTCCTTTTACTGATCAAGGTCCCGATTTTAACATGGCCAAATTGCTTTGTGGTAGTGAGGGTACACTGGCTTTCACCACCAGTATCACCTTACAACTAGACCCACTCCCCCCCAAAGAACAAGTCATCATCGCAGCCCATTTTACCACAATTTCAGAAAGCCTTTCGGCTACGCTTCTCGCGATGAAACACAATTTGCACACCTGTGAGCTAATGGATCGTACCATTCTCGATTGTACCAAAAACAACCGAGAACAATTAAAGAATCGCGATTTTGTAGAAGGTGATCCTGGAGCAATCCTATTGCTTGAGCTCAAAGCGGAAACGATAGACATTTTACAGCGTAAAGCAGATACCTTGATCGCCGATTTAAAACAGCATCAATTTGGGTATGCCTACCCCCTCTTATTCAACGCTGAAAGTGAAAAAGCCTTCGCATTGAGAAAAGCGGGACTAGGGCTTTTAGGAAATATAGTTGGAGATAAAAAAGCCGTGGCCTGTATCGAAGATACTGCCGTAGACTTGGCTGATTTACCAGCCTATATTGAAGAATTTACCGCCATGATGGATCGCTATGGACAAGATGCTGTATACTACGCTCATGCCGGTGCAGGTGAAATACACCTCCGCCCCTTACTAAATTTGAAAGATCCCGCAGACGTCGGCCTTTTTAAAACAATTACCGAAGAAACCGCCAAACTAGTTAAGAAATACAAAGGCTCCTTTAGCGGTGAGCATGGAGATGGTATTGTACGTGGCGCATTTGTCCACCAGATGGTTGGAGATAAAAACTATGCATTACTCCGAAAAATAAAACACCTCTTTGATCCAAAAGGGTTATTTAACAACGGAAAAATTATCGATGCCTATCCAATGGATGCATCGTTGCGCTACGAAGTTGGCCGCGAAGAACCGGTTATAGACACTTTTATGGATTTTAGTGATTCAATGGGGATTTTAAGAGCCGTTGAAAAGTGTAATGGTTCTGGTGATTGTAGAAAATCTGCCAATGCCACTGGTGTTATGTGTCCAAGTTATCGTGCAACGCGCAACGAAAAAGACACCACGCGTGGACGAGCAAATGTTTTACGCGAAATTCTCACCCATTCAACACAAGAAAACAAATTTGACCACCACGAGCTAAAAGAAGTTTTTGATTTATGCCTCAGTTGCAAAGCCTGTGCTAGTGAATGTCCAAGCAACGTGGATATCGCAAGTTTTAAAGCTGAATTTTTACATCAATACCACAAGCAACATCCACCTTCGTTCCGCGAAAAAATGATGGCAAATAATGCCAAATACAATGCCTTAGGAAGTAAAGTTCCTAGACTTACCAACTTTATTTTAAACACTCGATTAGCAAAAAATATTATGGGAATTGCCCCAAAAAGGAGTATACCCAAATTAGCGCCACAAACACTTTCTTCGTGGATACAAAAAAACAAGCAACGCTTTGACACCCTAAAAAAACCCAAAGGAGAACTCTATTTTTTTAATGATGAATTCACAAATTATTACGATGTAGCCATGGGTATTGATGGCTTAGAATTACTCTATGCCTTAGAGTATAAGGTACATTTTATATCACATGTAGAAAGTGGTCGAAGTCATATATCCAAAGGATTTTTAAAAGAGGCGAAAGAATTAGCCGATAAAAATACGTCTATTTTTAAAGGAAAACTAAGTGCTGCATGTCCGTTAGTTGGTTTTGAACCTTCTGCAATCTTAACCTTTAGAGATGAGTATTTACGATTGGCAAGTGACAAAGAAAGTGCTGCCGAATCAGCCACATACTGTTTAAGTATTGAAGAATTTTTACAGCGAGAAATTAAACAGGGCAATATCAAAGCCAACCAATTTACAACGGAATCAAAAACAATTAAAATACATGGGCACTGCCATCAAAAAGCCCTCCCTGGGGTTAATCCGATTTTTGAGGTGCTGAACTTACCCCGTAATTACGAGGTTAGTATTATCAATGCAAGTTGTTGTGGGATGGCCGGATCTTTTGGCTATGAAAAAGAACATTATGAACTCAGTATGCAAATAGGTGAACAATCTTTATTTTCTAAGGTTCGAAAGTTCCCTTCAACAACAATCTTAGCCACTTCTGGCACGAGCTGTCGTCATCAAATTTTTGATGGAACTACTAAAATAGCCTTACATCCAGTACAAATTTTACGAAATTCTTTAACATAATTTTTAGATTAATTTTTTTTTAATTTTACACTTCAGCTCTAAATCACTGAACATCAGAAGAGTTAGGGGTTTTGCGATAGTTTAACATTTTAACACAACCATAATTTTTTGTTAAAAAATGGTTAATTAAAACTTAAAACTCGCATATTTGATAAACTAATTCTAATAATTCAAAGTATGAAAAACAAATTTCGATTTTTGCTGACGCTTTTAATTGCGTTAACAGTGCAACTATCATTTGCACAAGAACGGACAATTACCGGTACCGTTACGGACGACTCAGGACCTTTACCTGGAGTAAGTATTTTAATAAAAGGGACACAAAAAGGTGTTGAAACTGATTTTGACGGGAAATTTACAATTCAAGCCAAAACAGGTGATGTACTTATCTTCAGTTATGTAGGAATGGCAACCAAAGAAGTTGCAGTCCCCAGCGGAAATACGTTAAATGTCACTTTAAAGCCAGATGACATTTTAGAAGAAGTTATTGTTGTTGCCTATGGTACTGCTAAAAAATCAGATTATACAGGAGCTGCAACACAAATAAACGCTGATGATTTAGCGAAGCGTTCTATTTCAAACGTCTCAACCGCCTTAGAAGGTGCTTCTGCTGGAGTATCTGCCACATCGGCATCTGGTCAACCAGGAGGAGGTCAAAGTATTCGTATTCGAGGTTTCGGTTCCTTTAGTGGATCTAGTGCCCCTTTATACGTTTTAGATGGAATTCCTTTTTACGGATCAATCAATACGATTAATCCAAATGATATTGAAAGTTTAACCATCCTTAAAGATGCGGCATCGACCTCACTTTATGGAAACAAAGCGGCCAATGGTGTGGTAATGATTACCACCAAAAAAGGGAAGAATCGCAAAGGGCAATTTACGCTTATTGCCTCTACGAGTATTATCGATCGGTCCATTCCTGAATACGACCGATTAGGTCCAGACAAATACTATGAATTGATGTGGGAAGCTATGCGTAATGCAGAAGCTATTCCAGGCGTAGACTCAGCCGCTGATGTAGCAGCTGCCAATGCTTTTGCTTCTGCCAATGTATTTGGAGAGCTCGGAAACAACCCGTACAATGTTCCTAACGATCAAATTGTTGGCACTGATGGAAAGCTTAACCCAAATGCTCGGTTGCTCTATGCAGACGATTTAGACTGGGAAGATGAAGTTACTAGAATTGGCGTACGACAAAATTATGACATCAGTTATCAAGGAGGAACTGAAGCGAGTGATTACTATGTTTCTTTAGGCTATTTAGATGAAGAAGGATATATCAAAAAATCTGATTATACCAGAATAAGTGGACGGGTAAATGTTAATTATCAAGCCGCTAAATGGATTAAAACTGGATTAAATATTGCGGCTTCTACCTCACAAGGGAATCAAGCTCAAACAGGAACTTCTAACTCATTTGTAAATCCAATTAGGTTTACGCGTGGCATTGGTCCCATCTATCCAGTGTATTTACATGATCCTGTAACGGGCGAATATTTATTAGACGCTAATGGTGAAAAGCAATACAGCATTAATGATGATCGTCCTAGTAGCGCAAGTGGTGGACGTCACGTGATTGCAGAAATAGACTACAACAAAGATCTTGATGAAATCACCAATTTAAATGCCAAATCATATGTTGATATTACGCTTACCGATGGACTTGTATTTACGGTAAATGCCAGTTTAGATCAACGTCACTGGTATACCTCTGAATATGAAAATAAATTTGTAGGAGATGGAGCGCCTAATGGACGTGCCAACAGAAACTATACAAGAACTACAACCGTTGGATTTAATCAATTGTTAAACTATACCAAATCATTTGGAGATCACAATTTAAAAGTCCTTGCTGCCCATGAGTCAACTGAATTAAAAATCAACGATTTGTATGGGGCTCGTACGGGTCTTATTGCCGATGGGAATGACGAGTTGATAAACTTTGTAACCACCACAACGTTACAATCTCAAACAGATGCAGAAACCACAGAAAGTTATTTTGGTCGTGTTAATTATGACTATAATGGCAAATATTTCTTAAGTGGATCATTTAGAACCGATGGATCTTCAAGGTTTCATCCAGATGCACGTTGGGGAGAATTCTGGTCTGTTGGTGGAGCTTGGAGAATAGAGAAAGAATCTTTTATGGCTAGCGTTAATTGGATTAATTTATTAAAATTAAGAGCTTCCTATGGGGAACTAGGTAACAATAGAGGAATTGGTTACTATCCATACCTAGGTTTATATGATTTAGGGTATAATAACCAAGGAGAATCTGGATTTATCCAATCCTCATTACCCAACCCACTTCTTTCTTGGGAATCTAGTAATAGTTATGATGTTGCCCTTGAATTTGGATTGTTTAACAATCGCATCAATGGTATTTTTGAATATTACAAAAGAGAATCTTCTAATTTGTTATTCAATGTTCCATTACCACTTTCAAGTGGGGTTTCTAGCATCACCCAAAATGTGGGTACGATGTATAACAAAGGACTTGAAATCTCACTTTCTGGAGATATCATAAAAACAGAAGATTTCAAATGGAATTTAGGTATTAATGCGGCAACCATCGAAAATGCATTTACCAAATTACCACAAGAGGAAATCATTAATGGTTCTAAAAAATTAATGGTAGGTAGATCTATTTACGATTATTGGTTAAAAGAGTGGTATGGGGTTGATCCAGCAGATGGAGCGGCATTATATGTACCAACGCAAGATGCTATTGATGCAGGTGGTTCTGATATTCGAACTGTCGATGGTAATCCTGTTACTACAAATCAAGCCAATGCGCAATATCATTATGCAGGGACAGCCATCCCAGACTTAACAGGTTCTTTTACGACGAGTTTTGAATACAAAGCGTTTGGATTAGACCTATTGTTTACGTACCAAATTGGAGGTCAAACGTTAGATTATAACTATCAAGGGCTAATGAGTTCTGGTGACTTCGGTGGAGCACTTCACGTAGATGCACTTAACAGATGGCAACAACCTGGTGATGTTACAAATATACCTAGAATGGATGCGTCACAAACTACCAATTTCACAGCAACGTCAGATCGTTGGTTAATTGATTCCGATTATATCAATCTAAAATCTATTAATTTTAATTATAATTTACCACAAAGTTTAATGGATAAATTGAATGTGACTAGTATACGTTTATTTGCAAATGCTGAAAATGTATTTAATATAAACAAACTTGATGGTATGGATATTCAGCAAAACTTTAGTGGAACGACTTCTAATGTATATACTCCATCAAGAGTGATTAGTTTCGGAATTAACGTTAATTTTTAAAATGAAGAAAATGAAAAAAGTAATAATAATATGTATAGCCTTACTTGGAGTCAACACCTTGTTTACTTCATGCGAAAAGGATTTTTTAGATACGAGCCCTACAGATCAAGTTTCTTCTGATGCGGCTGTTTCCACAACAGGAAACGCAATGACTGCATTGAATGGGATACACAGAGCCTTGTACGTTCGTTATGGAAGCCAGGGACGTGGAGGACTAGGTGCCTTTTATATTCACATTGATGAAGCAGGTGAAGACCATGTTTTTAATCGTAGTAACTGGACTACATCGTACAGATGGTTGCCTAACAGCAGTCCAACAAACGCATATAACACAGCAAACTGGAGTATGTTCTATGAATGGATTGCTAATGCAAACATTCTCATTAACGGTATTGATGGAGCTGTAGGACCTCAAGAAGAAAAAGACCTCATTAAAGGACAGGCCTTATTATACAGAGCCTTTTCACATTATGAGTTAGTTCAATTATATGGCGAACGTTACAGACCTGGTGGTGGAAATACCCAATTAGGTATTCCTTACAAAAAGGACAATTCCATTGAACCTATTGCCCGTAACACTGTAGAAGAGGTTTACACATTTATTAATGATGATATAGATGAGGCCATTACTCTGTTGGAAGGAAAATCAGTAACTAATAAATCGCATATGAATGCAAATGTTGCTAAAGGGTTAAAAGCGAGAGTTGCGCTAACCATGGGAGATTGGCCTACGGCTATTACCTATGCCCGTTTAGCTAGAGACGGTTATACGTTAATGGATACTGAAACCTACGCACAAGGATTTCAAATTTTCTCACAAACCAATCCTGAATTCATGTGGGCTAGTCAAATTATCGAAGATCAAACAGATCTTTATGGTAACTATGGAGCGTATATTTCACGTAATTTTAGCTCCTCTGCCATCCGTGCCAATCCGCGATCTATTAATAATTTGTTGTATGATAAAATTAGTGCTACCGATGTTAGAAAAACCTTGTGGGATCCTACAGGAGAGCATTTAAACCTTCCTGAGGGGGTATCGCTTTTAGATTCTCACGCTAGATTTCCATATACCAGTCAAAAATTCATTGCGGTAAGTAATGGTGATAGTCGTGTAGATGTACCTCATATGAGAGCTGCTGAAATGTATCTAATTGAAGCTGAAGCCTTGGCAAGAAGTAACAATGATGAAGATGCTGCTCAAGCTTTATATGACTTAGTAATTACGAGAGATCCTGATTATGTACTTTCTACAAATACGGGAGAGGACTTAATTGAGGAAATTATGATTCATCGTAGAGTCGAATTATGGGGTGAAGGGTTTAGATGGTACGATTTAAAACGTCTAAATTTACCTTTAGACCGTACGGGATCTAATCAAAGCACTGTGTACACAGCTGGGTTAATGGAAGTGCCTGTGGGTGATAATCGATGGGTATGGCCAATTCCACAAGCTGAAATTGATGCAAATCCATTAATGGTTCCAAATCCGATATAAGGAGTATAAATCTAATTTCAAAAGCCTCAAAGGAATCCTTTGAGGCTTTTTTTATTGATTATTTTGTACCTTAGACCTACACTAAAAAAGCCTGTATGACAAAAAAAGATAGAATATTACGAACAGCAAGCGTGCTATTAAGCATCATGGCTATCGCAATGATTTACATTGGTGCTTTTCATGGCCCCACCGTAATACTACCTCCCGTCATTACGGGGCTCGGATTTTTTGTAATTGCTTGGGCCTTGGGCGCGATGAAATCTAGATAAGCATTCTAAACTTTGAGGATCAGGCCATTAGACAGCATTCATCCAGAGACAATCAATACCATCAATGAGTAAATGAACTAAAAGGCCAAGCCCTAGTACCCTTGTCTTCTTATACAAGAACAATCCAAAATACACAAAAACCGCCCAGGTTTGGTGTAAAAAATGATAATTTATACTGCAACGTTCGGGATCAAAAATGGGGTCTGCTACAAGGTGGTCTAAATCAATAATCATCGTCAAAATCATTAAAAGCCATGCCTTTTTCCATTGTGTTCTAAAAAATATATAGGCGATTAATCCTGGTAACAGGAAATGCCCCCCATAATGTACAATAAATCTAGCTAGCTCTATCATCATTTACTATGAATTCATTGTGTAAAAACGGCTACTTAATTGGGTCTATGTGATGTGAATAGTACGCCTTGTGGCATTGATTGAGACTGTAAATAGGTTAACGCATTGGGACCTTCATTAAATAATAAATCCAAAATACTCAAATTGGGGATAAAGCCATGTTTAGACGCAAACACTTGTGTATACGGTGTAAGATTATAGGTTATTTCAGCCTTTGCATCCACTAAGTACCTGAAATCCTCAAATTCAGTACTTGCTTTTTCAAAGTGTGTCGTGTTGGTAACAATCGGTTCATATTGTAAACAGTCAAAAACAAAACGTTGACAAGCCAGATTAAAATCGAGTAGATTAGTAGGTGCATTTTCGAAAAGTGCATGAAATTCATCTTCATAATACTCATAAAACGGCGAAGAGCGATATGCGGCAGCAACCGATTTTAAATGTTGCTGCTTCCATCCAAATGCCTCCTCAATTATCACCTCCTTTGTTTTTTGTTTATGATTGGCCTTTTTCACCGGGATATTGAGTAATTGTTTTCCATTTGGCCCATAAATATAACAACGGGTACGATAGGTTTGTTTTTGATAATTATCTGCTGTTTCCATGATTAACCTTTCGGCTTGAACCATGGCTACATATTGAATAATGGGAGAAAAATAGGATGGATAAAATAACAAAATTTAACTGTTTTTGGGGGTAAAGATACGAATTGAACTGCTTAATCTATAAGGTCATTTTGGGCAAATATACATTCCCTACTAAATCAAATAAGTTTTCATAACATCTCCCTATTATAATACGTAGGATAATCGTCTCAATTATCCTTTACGCTCTCCTCGGTATGTATACTGCAAGCCACTTAAAAATTGACGCAAATATTGATCATTACAATAGCGATATTGCTTCTGTTTGGGATTGCGGAAAAAGGAAGAAAGTTCATGAGGACTAATCTTTTTTCCGATGTTGGAATACAAATCAACAATTTCATCTGATTTTAGATTCAATGCTATTTTTAGTTTTCTAAAAATCATATTATTGTCTAAGCGATCTTCATTAACGAGTTCTTCACCTTCTTTTTTACCGCGATGTTTTATAATGAGTCCATTGAGAAATGTGGCGAGTTCTTTGTCGGTTATTTCTCTAAAATTTTCATCCTCATCTTTTTTTAACCATTCACTGATGCGCGTCCTTGAAACCACCGTATCTGCCAAGGAAAACAGTTTAATCATTCCATCATCATCGATGTCAAAAGTATAGCGCAAGCGCCGTATAATATCATTATTATTCATGTTCGTTTAATTAACTTTTGTATTCCTCGTTGCTCAACACATACCGTCCCCTCCCCTCTATTCAACCTATTCGTCCCGTGATACTGAACTAATACGCAGCGTATATCAAAAAGAATTGGTATTCACAAACGTTCCACAAAAGTAAACAAATAACTGAAGCCTTGCTGTCTAAACTTTTATGGCCATTTACGGATGGGCATTTAAACTGCGATATACCTTACTCCGTAATCTTAACATCTGGCTTGTATGAAACAAGTACCTTCAGGAAACTTTCATTAGAGTTGGGGCTAATATAAATCTCCTCAAATTTGTCATACTTAATAATCAGCCCTTTTCTTGCCGTGGCTGGTTTTAATCCTACATACATGGTTTTCCCCTTGACGATTTCTCGGATGCGATTGTAGGCAATGGTCCCTTTAATTGGCCCACTTTTATAATGTAATCCTTGGGAATCTAATTCATAGTTTGTTCCAAAATTCAACCAAAGTAATAAACCAATTACAGATAATATGACCAGCGCTGGCAAGTAGTAGAAATCAGCCAGTCGTCCGTTGACAAATCCAACCCCTAACATTCCAAATAAAAAGAGCGTAAAGCCCACTGTCATTCCTGTAAAAAATATGTCTTTTCGGCTCTTAAATTTCATAAAAACGATCGCGATATAGGTAATACAAATTTAGAGGTAATTAAATTAAAAAAATAACGCTTTGAAAACACAAAGCGTTATTTTTTTTAATTGGAAATCAAACATCCTTCGCAAGCGTTCAATCACTTATTTTATCTATCGGCATATCCCTGTTTACGCCTCTTTTAGTTCATCGTTTTTATGGTTTAGATCTAAAACTTTAGGCGTTGAGCATAGCTCCATATCATTTTTTCCATTCAATGGATTTCTTTTCGTTTTCTTTGTTTTATAAATTGAAACAATGGCAATGATAGCCCATAGCGAATTAGAAGCAAAAGGTGGAATCGCACTGTAATAATAACAGTTCACTGCAATCAATACGCCACCTAATAAATTTAAATACATTCCATACCCCTGCCACTTTTTTTGTTCGAGTAAGGTCAATGCGTAGGCTAAGATAACTAGTCCCGAGCCAGTCCATCCAAGTATGTCAATTAACAGTTTCATTTTCAATCCTTATTTCATGTTGTTTTTCATTCGTTGGGTATAATCTATTTCGTATATATTTTTTTCTACGACCTGTAATAAGGTCAATAATTCATCATTGTTTTCTAATAATTCACGTAAGGCTAAATCTCCAGCTTCCCAATACGTATGTAATTCAGGTAATTTTTCTTTTGCCTTCTTAGTTAAAAACCAATACCGCTTACGTTGATCATCCACATCCTTTTTCGAAGAAACATAGCCATTCTTCTTCATCTTATTAAGAAGCTTAATAATGCCAGGATGCGAAATGCGTGTGGCATTTGCCATATCCATTACGGTTAATCGTTCTTCTTTTTCCAATAACAAAAATATCATGTGCCAATTGGGCTCAATATCCACCCCCAAGTCATCGTAAAATTGTTTTGTTTGATATACAAACTGATCATTCAAACGTTTTAAACGCCCAGTCAGTCCCGTATACCCCATCTTTATTAAAAAATCCTCCATATTTATGTAACTAGTTACGCAAAATTATAAAAAATTAGGTAACCAGTAACATTTAATGATGATTTTTTTATTCAGTGTGGTTAGCGTAGACTTCATAACTTAATTACACGTAATTCAATGATTATTTACGAATAGATTCAAGCCATTTTAGAATTCTCTTTGATATCATATATGATTAATATACGTGTCTTTTTGTAAAAAAAACTTTACTTTTTGTAAAATACGTTGTATATTTGAATAGAGAGCGTCCCAGATAATAAATTGAAAATTTGCATTGCACACACCGAATAGAAAAAAGATTGGATAGTTCAATTATTGCGAACAATTCAGTGCAGGGTATGTTAAATTACCATTCTCTGCATCCTATTCAGCAAAAAACAACCAATGAAGAACACCATTAAAGTAGAACGTGCTAAAAACAATTTAACTCAAGCTGATTTGGCCGTGCTTGCCAAGGTGAGTCGTCAAACCATTAATGCCATCGAATTAGGTAAATATGTTCCCTCGACGGTTTTAGCTTTACGACTTGCTGCCATATTTAAAGTAGAAATGACTGCCCTTTTTAGTTTAGAAGATGCTGATTGGTATTAGGCAGGAACATGAGGTTACCAACGTTATCTCTTAGTCCTCCCAGATATGCCTAATTAGATTAGTCAGCTACATCCTCCATCAATTCGCTAAGTACTTCTTTAAATACCGTTACAGGTTGGGCGCCCGTAACCGCCATTTTATCATTAAACACGATTGTTGGTACGGAAGTTACTCCCCTACGCTGCCATAGCGCTTCATTAGATTTTACAGTATAGCGCGCATCGTCATCTTCTAATCTTTGCATAGCTTCTTTAGGATCTAGTCCTACCGAAGCAATCTCTGCTTTAAGTACTTCTCGGTCTGACACGTCTTTTCCTTCCGTATTATAAGCCGTCACTAACCGCATGGCTAATTCAGTTTGTTTTCCTTTTTCATTGGCATAGGCTAAAAGCACATGTGCGTCAAAGGTGTTTACAATACGCATTTCATCAAAATAATTAAACGTAAAGCCTACTTCAGCTCCGTATTGGGTGAGTAATTTTTGTGATTTTTTTTGTTCCTCAAGCGTTGAACCATATTTGGCCGAAAGATGGGCTAAAATGGTTTCTCCTTCGGGAGGCATGTGAGGGTTTAACTCAAAAGGGTGCCATTCCATAATAATCCGATCTTGCAGTCCCAATTCATCAATGGCTTTTTCTAAGCGTTTATACCCGATGGTACACCAGGGACAAACAACATCAGACACGATATCTATCTTAATTTTAGTTTTCATTTTATGCAGTTTACAATGTGCCGAAACCATGGCGGTTTACAGGTGTAAATTTAGGGAAGTCTACGTAATCTTCAGGAGTAAATAAGGTATTAAATTACGAACCCACTACACAATTAATCATTAACAATACCTCTTCGGTCACATCGCTACACTGCGTAAAAAGATCACAACAACAAGGATTAACTACCGCTGAATCATTAGCGAAAACACGCTATGTGCTCACTATCCATATCGTTTTTTCTTTGTAGGCTCAAGCCCCATCCTTTTATATTTTTTTGGCTTGAATTCCTTTTCGAATCATAGAAGCATTAATCTTACTCAACCGTTTATTTGAGAATATTCTTTTCGCCATTCCCACCATTAATTTATTTTTAAATCCAGGAATAATGGTTGCTTTTCTACCTAGGTTGGCAAGTGAAATTCTCACCACTTTATACGGTGTCATTAGCTTCATTGGAAACTTCTTCCAATCTACACCATTCCCTTTTGTCATATTCGTTTCTGTTAAGCCTGGCGCCAACACACTTACATCAATTCCATCCCTTTTTAATTCAGCATACAGCGATAATCCAAAATTATGTACATATGATTTAGACGCTGCATAATTACTAAAATAAGGGGTAGGCATCAACCCGGCCACACTTGAAACCAATAGAATTCCTCCACGTTTTTTTTCTTGCATTTTACGGGCAAAGTGATTCGTTAACAAGTAGGTAGCATTCACATTTAATTTTAGCAATTGCAATTCCTTTAGCGGAGCAATTTTGGTTATACTTCCATTATTTTCCATCCCTGCACAGTGAATGAAGAGTCCGATATCTTCATTTTTAATCTCTTCAATTAAATTGAGGACCTCATACTCATTTGATAAATCCACCGAAAATGTGATAGCGTTTACTTTGTGTTCAATTTTGAGTTGTAATTTTACAATATCAAGCTTTTTTTGAGTTTTAGCTACCAAATAAGGTTGAAATCCTTGTTTTGAAAGTTCAATCGCAAATGCTTTTCCAATTCCTGAAGAACCTCCAGTTATTAAAACCCGATTACCATATTTTAACCTTAAATCCTTCATGCTTTAAATTTAACATAGGTCCTGTTAGTAATCTGTACCTATCCGTCGTGTTAGTAAAGTGTATTTGTTTAGTGTTTCACTGTGACTGACTGCCCAGTGATTTTTAACGTAGCATCAACAAGCGTATGTAAGATGCTTGGCATGAATACGGAGTTTTCATTTTAGAATTCCATTGTGAAATTCTTTAAAATAAGTGGTGTAAACCCATCAGTATCCATTGCTTTCTCAGGTAGAGATTTGTTTTTTCTAGCGCTATTGCACTAAGATGAATATTCAATGAGTTCATATAATCAACAATTTGTACGTAATCTACGTATAAGATTAATAACTATGCACTCGCTTAGTTATGTTGTAAAAAAATATTATAAATTTAAAAATGCGGTTTCAATAAAATCCGCCAATTGATGTTCCTTTAATAATTTAGATCCTGATGACAATCCCAACATTGCTGTAAGCAAATAATTACTTTGGCGTTCAATGGTTGCCGCATCCTTATTTCCTTCCTGTTTCAAATTTTGTTCAAACAAGGTTCGGATAAATTTCGAGAAATTTTTAATTTCTTCTATAATTTCCCGTTCACCTTGTCCCCCAATTTCACTAATGGTATTTGTAATTAAACAGCCCTTCGGCATATCATAGTCTTTAGAGAACTCAATAAAATTATAGAAATACGCTTTAATTCCAACGATTCCATTTTGTGACTGTGCTAACGTATCGGTCAGTTTTTTAATTCTTTTCCTGTAAAATTTCAAACTTTCAACAAACACACCTTGTTTACTCCCAAAGCTTGCATAAATTGAAAATTGATTAATTCCCATGGCTTTTTCCAACATCCGCACTGAAGTTGACTCATATCCATTACGCCAGAATAAAGCCATCGCCTTTTCAATGACATCTTCTTCCTTATATTGCTTACTTCTAGCCATACCAAATATGCAATGGCTAATCTAAGCAGACGCTTTGTTATACACAACTATTCGGCAAGAAATAATCACGTACAATCAATTTACCGTTCTAATAATCAAAATAATACAACGTTAACACCAGTATAGGTAAAGTTTTCTATGGATTTCTTAATCTTGTAAAGCGAATACTTTTTGTAATAAAGCGTTTGATCTTGCAGATAAATTTGTTCTAATTTCTTTTTCTTCTACACTAATCATGGTATAGACCCCTTTCAAGGCTTCATTCGTCACATAATCTGTTAAATCAGGATTTACTTTACTCACAAAGGGAATGGTATTGTATTTAGAAATTAAATTTGACCAAATTTGGTCGGCACCTACGTTTGCAAAAGACTCTTTAATAACTGGATTAAATTTTTCATACAATGTTTTTGAAGTGGTTGATTCTAAATATGTTGTAGCGGCATTATCGGCACCTAACAAAATATTTTTCGCATCGTCAAACGTCATATTACGCACTGCATTGACAAAAATTGGCGTTGCCTCTGCTACGGCATCTTCTGCCGCACGATTGAGTACTTTAAGTCCCTCATCTGCCAAATTCCCAAGTCCAATTCCTCGTAAGGCTTGATCTACTTTTTTAAGTTCATCGGGCAATGCAATCTTTACCAATTCATTTTTAAAAAAACCGTCTTCTGCAGTTAATTTACTCACCTGTTTATCAATACCTAATTGCAGTGCTTGTTTTAAGCCTGAAGCAATATCCAGATTGCTCACGGTAGATGCTGGAAGTTGGTTTGCCATTTGCTGAAGTTCTGCACAAGCGCCAGTAATAAAAAGTAATACAAGGGGAATAAATTTTATATTTTTCATCGTTATTTAATTTTGTACAAAAATAAACCTAAAAAAAGGAGAAATCGTATATTGACTTTAAAGAAATATTCACATTTGTTCATCAACCCTCGTGCTATACTTCTGCTCCTTTTATTTTACCGACTGAACCACGCGAATAACATTCGATACATAGGCTTTATTTAGCCATCAACCTTTCCCAATTTCACCCTAGGAAGCAGGCGCATTTCTCCTGTAATTTGGACGAATAAAGGGATTCAGAGGCATCAGCCATTTTTTAAATACCAACTAAAAAGAAACGCTATTAACCATTTTACACGGAAGCTAGAAAAAATTTAGTTTAGGCGTTTCACTTCGTTTAACGGTAAAGATCCGACCGTAGAAAATTCCATAGTTACATAGATGAGTAAAAAAGGAAAAACGATATTGAAATAACTTAGGTCAAACGCAGAACTAAAAAGACTTTGATAAAATCCATATTGAACTAATTTCATTCCAAAGGCCACCACGACAGGAAGCAATAAAAACACGACTGTTGATTTCATCAAGGATCGAATCGAGTTTATTCGAAACGAATAAATAAAAGGTATCCCTATAAGAAGCCCACTGATAAGCGTTGGAAGCTGTCTATTTTGCAATTCAAAGGGATTGTATTTTTTGAAATTTTCAAAACTCTCTACATGTTGAAAGCACAGATAAAAAGCGCCTACAAAGGTGAGAACACTAACCGTCATAAAGATAACTTTAGCCCTTCTAGGGAAAGAATACCATTTTTTAAACAGGGCTAATGATATCGGTATTATCGAAACCAAACGTGTAAAGACTAAACTCGTTGCTAAAAATGCTAAGACGATAAGGCTTTTTGTTTTAGGGGGAGCGATTTTCTTATGAATAAAGGTGACAAAGCATAAAATGAGGATAAAATTAGACATCAAATCACTTTTCACATATACTTCCCAAAGATACGAAGGGGCTAGTACTAAGAGTAATAGACAAAACAAACGATCTCTAAAATTAGCAAATAGTCGATAGGTTGTATAGGCAAAAACTAAAAAGCAAAACGACTGTAGATAGCCTACACTACCTAAAAAATAAAAAGGAATACCGATAAAAATAAGAAAAGGCAAATTAGAAGTTCGACCTCCTAAAGAATCAACAGCAGCATACGGATATTCTCCGTTCAGTAGTGCTTCAATACCTACGTCCATAGCAGACCATCGATCAACTTGCAAGCTATGACCATCTACCACCCTGTTTAGGTAGATGCTCGCGATAAAACAAATAAGAACAAGTGACATAAAGACATATTGATACACCTTAATAGGCATATTTATTTTAGCATATAAGGTTAAAAACAGCACAATACTAAGGAGGTATCCCACGGTAAGATAGGCATAATCTCCTGTGATTCGACTTCCATACTTAATCACAAACAAGCTGTTAATGACGATATAGAGAAGACTACCTAGTACTACCTTTAATTTCATAATGCTTTATTTGATTGGTGGTTTTAGCTGCCCTTGAAGAACCTGAGAAATGCCCTTTCCGTACAGTTCATAAAAATAGTGATTTAATCCCCATACCGAAAACGTCTTAAACTGCGCTAGCTATTTTTGACTTAGTTGCATGAACTTACTTTGAAAAACGGCCGTTAACGGCTTCTTCATCGTTTCGTTAAAGATACCCTAATGCACCTCATTTTCACGGTGGATTTCTCGCATGGATTCTGTATTTATGAACCGAAGTATAGCGGTTTTATTTCACAAAAGTCATCGTACTAAAACGCTTTACTTAGGTGTAGAGCAATATTCTTTTAATGTAAACAGCAATGACATTACTCCTAAAAATTGGTGAAATACGAATTTTAAGAATTTATATGACGCCCATTTTATAGAGCACAAAAAAAAGTATCATTAGAATGATCGCTTTTTTGAGGATTGAATTTACTTTTCGTGCCGTAGGAATCTCCCGTTTATTTATCATTTTAAACATGGTAACCACCTTATTGCTAATCCCATTACCCAAGTCAATTTCATGTTCTTTAACAACGATATATCCCATTTTGGCATAGAGCTTCTCTCCACTCGGCGTAGCGACCAATTCACAAGAATCGAATCCCTGTTCTCTTGCTTCCGCTTCACATTTTTCAAGTAATGTTTTCCCGATACCTTTCCGGGTAAAATCACGATGAACAAAAAAAGCCCTAATGCGTGCCGAATCAATTCCAGGAGTCAACCGCTCATCTTTTTCATGTTCCTCCATATGGCGTCCATAAAATAATTTTCGATCACTCCAGCCGCCACAACCTACTGCCATTCCTTGATCATTTTCCACGATCCAATATGTTTGATCTTGAATGAGATGGTAATCAACGGTCCAAATATGGGCTAATCCAGCCTCTACAGCTCGATCCGAGTAATCAGATCTATCAATCATTACAGAAGCTTGTTGAATAAGGGCTTCTAAAGCGTCAACATCATTTAAGGTTGCTTTTCTATAGGTAAATTCCATGGCTCTTTGTACGTTAACTCTACTTCATTTCGTGGTTGAAAGTAAACTTATTTTAAAGAATCTACAAGGTCTGCCTCCAAAATTAATCAAAAAACAATATGATTTTTGTAGGTAAAAATTAAGTCCCGTATAAAAACAGAGAGCCCTCCATAGAAAACTTTAAAAAGTAAACTTAGTCTAAAGACAATTTAACGTATTAAGTTCCTCATTTATTTTAAAATTTCTAAAGGAAATAGCCAACATACTTTCTGCACATTGATATGCAATTAATTATATGAAAGACGCTCTTCCAAATAACGACATTCCTCTTCGTAAAAAATCAAAACATTTAGATCTTCTTAACACATGAGATCACGCAACTCCATCCATGATTTTCATGAAGCTATGCTAGTCTGTCAGTCTATAGAATCTACATGAAACGATTCCTCAAAAAAATGTCAATCCCTTAATCGCTAAAGGAACTAAATCATTACGACACTTTAATACGTTTTATTTTAGTTTGCTTAATCGCTATTTTTTTACGCATCCACGCTGGGTACGCACTAGCATCTTCTGCTTCGTAAACCTGTACTTGCTGATCATCTGCCGGTTGTAATAGGTCTTCTTGATGACAACCGAGAATCTTCGCTGCGGTTTGTACCCCTGAATAACTTGCCCCAGCCACGCCGTGCGACTGAATACTTGCACCACATAAGTACAAATGCTCTATTTCACTTTTAGTTTTGTAAGCAAAAGGGCCAATATGTCTTAAACTTTTCTCCGTACCATAAACACTTCCACGGGTGGTATTAATATAGTGTGTATTCGTTAAGGGAGTTCCCAATTCCCTTTGTACAATATGCGCTGAAATTCCAGGAATTACTTTCTCTAGTGTCACCATAAACTTGGCTATAATTTTTTCTTTAAAATGCATGTAAGATTCAGAACGTTCAAGGTTTTCACCAAAAAACGCTTCAAATGCATCATAATTAATATACGTAATTGCCTTAATTGTATGGTGTTTTCCATCAAAACTAGAAGGGTCTTTTAGACTGGTACAACTAATGAACATTCCGGCAAATTCTTCATCTTCTAGTAGGTCTTTTTTCTGCATATCACGATAAACGTCATCCATATCTTTATTCGCAATCCGCCAAATATTTCCTGAGTCAATCCCCGCCTTAGTTACATCCATAGCTACGGTGAGAAAAAGCATTAATGAAGTACACGAATACGTAGTCTTCGCTAATTTTTTCTTTAAACGATTGGATAATTGATCTTCTTTAAGCAGCTTTTGATAGGTAATTCCGGGATCTGCATTAGAAATAATACAATGGGCAACTATTTGCTCGCCATTGGCTAATTCAACCCCTACGGCTTTATACCGCTGCTTCTTCTTTTCTACTAATATGCGTTTTACTGCTGTACCTGTTCGAACAATTCCTTTTTTTTCTTTAATTGCATTGGTCATCGCTTTAACGATGGCTCCACCTCCACCTACAGGATAAAATCCCCCTTGATGATAATGATACATAATCGCTGCATGTAAAACAAAACTCGCCTTAGATGGGGCCAATCCATGATTCCCAAACTGAATAGATAAAATCCGTTGAAGTAAAGGGTCTTTAATATACCAACCCAAGACGCGCTTTAGGCTAAAAGGGGCATATTTCCCCATGTGTTTCGTACGAAAGGGAATAGTTATTTGTTGCTAAATTGTACGAATTTTAGGTATTAAGCTCAATTGCCTACCAATATGCGTAACCAACAAAAGATAGCTTCGAATATTCTTCGCTTCTTCAGGGAAACGTTGAATTAATCGTTCTTCAAAAGTTTTAAAATCGGCGGGATAATCAAAACGTTCTTCTCCTATCCAACAGTGTTCAAATGCCAACGGATTCTGTCGATAAAAGGAAATGGCATTGCCTATTCCCAAGCCTTCATAAAGTACACTCGTTGACAAGCCTTTTCCTACGAGTCCTACATAATGTACCCCTGGGGTAAATCGATCACCATTGAGGTAAAAACTATGACACCATCCCCCAGGTACATCGTGTTGTTCTACAACCAATACTTTTTGTCCAGCTCTCGACAAACAAATAGCCGCCGCTAAACCTCCAACACCGGATCCGATAATTACAGTATCTACAGTACTGATTTTCGGGGATGTACGGACTAGATCTAATGGCATATAGGACATATTTCAATTTGTAAGGTACTTCTTATTTAAATTGAAAACCCACTTAGAAACAAAATAGTTCGTAGGTCTTTACTGAAACCCACCAAATACAGTGAAGATTATTCGTGTACTCAACGGTACACAAGGCGAAATTATGTAAACAAAATTCCCGATGTCTTTCGCGGAATTAGTGTTTCTTTTTAATCATTTTATGTAAGAAGATATTATTAGGTAAAAAGACTTCTTCCCCTTGGTTAGTCTTCAATTTCACAAAGAAAAGTCCAATATCACTTATTCTACCTTCAATCTCAAAATCTTTATCCATAATACACACCGTATCATCCAGCTTGACTGAATGATTAAAAAAAATAATAATTCCCGACGTTAAGTTTGACAAATGGGACCACTGTGCAAATAGGGCAATCCCAATGACCGTCAATACCGAAGCCATAAACATAACGAGTTCAGATTGTTCGACTCCCCATACGGTTAAAATAAAGATCAATGCGATGATAACTAAGGTAAACTTCCATAGTTTCTTAATGATTTTACCTCTAGTTTTTTGCAATAAACTTTTGGTAACCGTTCGATCAATGAGTCGATAGCCCAATATTCGCATAAGAAGAAATACCACAAGGACTAAACCCGTTTGAAGAATTCTTATTTCAGTTATATTCATAATGATTATAATTAATGAGCAAACTAGCCCTTGAAAATCGGGTTTAGTCTTAGCCCAAGATAAGTATTTTTAGCATAGAATTCCTCCTTTTTTAAACGACGAAATCATTCTAGGTGTAAAAAGTAATGGGGATTGGTTCCAAACGCTTAACAAATAAAAAAAGAAATGTCACTATACAACAAAAAACCGTCTTTTCTCCAAACCTATTTTTCACAGAAATGGACTTAAAATTAGAAAAATGAGGAGTTTTAAGCGATTGATTTGGCATAGATTTCTGGTAAAATCAGCATTTAACTGACAAAATTACCGATTTTACCACTCGCTATAAAAATATTTTTTGCACTAACAAATTAGTGACATGTCTATGTTTAAAGGGCTAAGGAATGATTAACAATGGCTATAAACCATAAAATAGTCTATTATTTACAATCTATTTAAAATTTAGGGTCTTTGGCTTGATTTTCGCGGCCTCCTTTGGCAGAAGTTAAAACTAAAATAGTTGCGGTATAAGAATTATGCCAAGAGTATTTTTACATTAAAGCATAAATAATGAGTATAGTAAAAGAAAACACCACGGTTAAAGTAAATTATACCGGCAAATTAGTAGATGGACAGGTTTTTGACAGTTCAGAGGGAAGAGAACCCTTAGAAGTTACCTTAGGCCAAGGACAATTAATTCCTGGATTTGAGAAAGGGTTAATCAACATGAAATTGAACGAGAAAAAAACCATTACCATCGCAAAAGAGGATGCCTATGGGGATGTAATTGAAGATTTAAAACACGAAGTAAACAAATCAGAGCTTCCACAAGATATGACACCAGAAGTTGGTATGGGACTTGTTTCTACCACGCCTGATGGAAGAGAAATGAATTTACGTGTGATTGAAGTAAAAGATGAAACAATTATTATTGACGCAAATCATCCATTAGCAGGACAAGACCTTGTTTTTGATCTTGAAGTTGTTGAGATTAAAGCATAAACAAATTAGGTTTTAATATACGAAACAGCCTTTGCTACCTTTGATGGAGCAAGGCTGTTTTTATTTTTTGGATCTTATACCTACCCTCCGATTCATCATGCTACAATTTCATAATCAATAGATAATTTTCGCAAGGCTCTTAACCCAGAAGCCGAATTTCTATCGGAAATCTCAATATCCACAGCATCCCCTTCTATTAAAATTTCCGTAAGCTCCTTTGACAAGGAAGCGGTCATATTTAATGAAATCTTCAAAATACAATTGGCTATGGCTCTTTTATCAGGTCGTAGTGAATCACACGACAATACGTTTAGTTTCATTTAACGAAGTTCTTTGCATACCATGTATGCTTTGTTGCAAGATACCTAAAATTATAAGAGTAAAAAGACTATATCATTTCAACCCAAACTTTTTTACTAGGCACCGCGAAACTATTTAATCATTGATTACAGCATTGAGTTTTTGCCAGAGACTATTGTCAAATCCCGAAACCGCGAATGTTGCATTGTCAGGATCTACTCCATTTCCCATTCTAATAACAACGAGGTCTTTACTTGGAACTACATACATTCGTTGCTCTGAAGCCCCCATTCCTGCAACCATATCATTCGGTGCATTGGGAACTAAGCTTCCTGAAAAGACGGTTTGCTCACCAGGAATCATAAATGTGTTTTTACCATTTAACCACCATAAGTACCCATAGGCCGGATTTATTGTCTGAGATGAACTGGTACTTTCTAGAAAAAACGATTCATTCACAATCTGTTCTCCATCCCAAGCCCCTTTATTTAAGGCTAATAATCCGAAACGCGCCATACTACGTGCCGTACTGTGGTATATAGTAAAAATTATTCCATTATTCCAAAAGCCATCCATTCCGAGCTTATCTTTAATCTTTTGATTAAAGTACGATTCAAAATCTTGCAAACTAACCCTTGTTATAACATCCATCAATTTTTGAAACACATTGTGATATGACCATCGCATACCCGCATCTGCGAGATAGGTCATGTTTGCTTTGGAAATAAATTCACGTGTGTCATCTATCCCTGAGGTCATAGACAATAGATGCTTTAGGTGGATTAAATTTTCTTTTTCTACAGGTTCACTGGTCCAATGTACCCCTAAATAATCCGACACCTTTGCGTCAATATTTAAAAGACCTTCTTCCTGAGCAATTCCTACCGTAGCCGTTACCAACGTTTTACCGGCACTATTCCATTGCCACGTATCACTCGCTGTATGCCCATTAAAATATTCCTCCATAACAATCCGCCCTTTATAAAGTATCATGAACGCTTTGGTCCCGTTAGCTATCAAAAATTGAGTTAAGTCGGGAACGGCGTCTTCATTCCACCCTACTTTTTTAAAAGTGGTCGTTTCCCAAAAATTTGTTGTGGTTGGAGGAAAATACATTTGTTCTTGAGGGTCTTGCTCGATAGAAGCCTCAGCACCATCACATCCGAAAAGGAATGGTAGTATTACCAAAAAAATGGACATAAATTTCATCATATATGAACTTAGTTCTACTGAATTAACTCTCTTTAGACAAGTATCGTATATAAAAGATTAAAAAGTAAATGCACGGAGCACTTGGTACTTGACGGATGGCTATCAATTTAACTGTTAGATACAATCTTTATAGCCATATACTTTGTGCCTACGAAAGGACACAAAATGGTATGCCAATCAAAACGCTAACATACGGTCAAAACAGCATGGTTCTAGTTGTGTAGAAAGGTTATCTCGCTAGCAACTTGTTAGAGACTTTAAACTTAGCCGCATAGGTCAATCCTGGTTGTGCTGTTTTAAATGTCAAAAATGCTTTCTGGTACCATTGCGGATCTGTTGCTTTCTTTTTAGTTTCTACATGATTGGCAACAGCGTAAAACGTTCCGTTACGCCAAGTTATCAATTCGTAGATTCCAATACCATAATGTTCAACACGTTCGAGTACGAGATTAAAATCCGACTGAGAAAAATGATGTGAATTCTCTTTATCAAATCCATTATTTTGGTTTTCTAGATCATTAAAAACATTTTTCTCTAAGAATTCTGATTGTTTCATGCGGTAGGTATTTAGGCCATGAATAGTTCATGGTTTCATTGGCAAAGTTACTAAACAATACCTGATAATTTACATTTAAGATCGCACCGTCCTTGTTAAGGTATGCCATTTATTGCTTATCCCTTGTATATCCTCGAAGAACTACCCACTTCAACCATTGACTTTGACATACTTTTATGTAAAAAAATTCATGGAAAGAGTAGTTTTACATAGATAAAGTATCCTCTTTCTTCTTCAAGAATCACCAAAGACGCTAAAAGATAGACAAAAGCATCCATTTTAATCATCGTTAATACCGAACTAGGTAAGACATAAATCCAAAATCTATGGTTTAATCAGGCCATTGAATAACGTCTTCATCGGTAAAAAACGGTCCCCATTGTACTTCAGACAATACATCCTCCTCAAACCAAAAATTCATTTGTAAGCTATCCGAAGAAAGTATTTCGTGGTTGGGATAATCTTCTGAGGATACATCTTCATGCTCAAGATCAAAAATACCTTCTTCACTTAACACATTGATAAATTCCTTTTTAGACATGCCAATGGGATGAAACCTACGAAAAGTGAAATTTTCGGCAGTAATCGCCAACGTAACCAAACGCCAATCTTCAATTTCTTCAAATCCAAGAGAAACTTCAAGCTCATCATAGTGCCAATTCTCAGCAGCATATTCATCATCCGGAAAGGAATGTGTTTCAATCTCTTCGGGTTGTCCTAGTATAGATTCAACTTCATTACGAGACATACCAAATTTCAATTTTCCTAGCCCGATACCTTCTTTAATCGTATTCATTGTTTATTTTTACTAATTCAGATGGTAAAGATAGTCCTTCACTTTAACATTTAGCAACTAAAACACAACCTTTATAACTACGGATTAACTCCCATAATCCATCAAACAAGCGATGAAACAAGGAACAATACTCGAAGGGCATTATGGGGTAAGGTCATTTATTGGAAAGCAACTCAAATTTTCTGGCTAATTTAAACGCTCAACATGGCATTCATTAACATTATTCACTATTCACTTCAAACTTTTAAACCAAGCTAACGTTTAGAATAATTTAAATGCGTATCCGAAACCTTATTCATCCAGCAAATGGGACGTTTTGAAATCCCTAAATTTTATCGACGCCATCATTAATCCGATTCCCACACCCATACACAGTCCTTTCAACAGGTCATTAAAGATTAGGTAGTGTGCGGTTATTTATCCATCACAAAAAATACACTAATACTGTCAAGTTTCAGTTCGTAATTTCTCCAATAAACGGTTCCTCTTTTTAAGATTTTTCTGTTAATTTTAAATAATAAGTCAAAAATTCGTCCTTTAAGCGGTTGCGGAACGATTAGCAGTGTTGTTTATCGTATAATTACAAAATTGGGTTATTCATTGATGTTTTTCCATTTGATGGTTTTCCTGTTTTATGACAATATTTTTCAGGAAAATCTGCATTTCCATATACATTCCAAGTTTTCCAAGCTTCTTTACTCATTGGTTGTTTTGGATTAAATCTGATTTTTTTTCCTGTTCTTATGCAATAGCCATATTTCTGATCTTCCTCAACCTCTCGTTTTGGTCTTTCACTTGGTCCTGCCCCTAATTCAAGTTCTTTTGGAAAATCTAAAAGTCTTTTCTCTTCAGATTTTTTGTTTTTAGAAAAACCATAAAATTTTTCGGTTGAGTCAAAAAGAATATCAGATTTCACATATCTTTTACCAAGACTAATAATCATTTTTTTGTTTTCGTAAACAGGTCGTTTTATGAAAACAACTTCATTGTTGTTAGCTATTTCCATACATTCTTTCCAAGCATCATTATCTGCAGATTGTTTAAAATTACTCAATAAACTTTGTTCAGAATAAACACCAAATTCGATGTTGTTTTTAAAAGAATAATCGTAAAGGTTAATTGATGTAATTATACCTTTTTTTTCATTTCCGTAATATTTTGCGTGTAGATTTGGGACATAAACTATGCTAACATTTAGAAACTTTTTGAAATAGTCAAAGTCCGCTTTACTCATACTTTTTTTGACTTCTTTCTCATTTTTCCCAAACACTAAAATCAAATGTATTTTGGGGTTGTTTTCATGTTTGTCAAATAATTTCTTGAAATAGTGGTCAAGTTTAATGAATGGTGAAACTATCATTAACGTGTTTTCAGTTTCCCAAATAATATCGTAAATGGTATCTTCTAAATCTTTGCCAGTTAAAAATTTACTCATTTATATTTTCTTTTTTTCGCATTAAGAACAACGTTGTTGTACATGGTTTGTTGTGTAGGTAAACACCTAATTTAGTAAGGACAAACCCAATAGAAAATCCACAGGAATTCACAAAATAGGCAAGCACAAACAATAACTTATTGCCATTCTCCTGTTGCACAAGATAAATATAATTAGGGATAAAACGAACTAAAAAAAGGCATGTGTATATTGCTCATTAGACTGATAGTCCGCATTTCGAGGTATGCAAGGAAAGAAAGAGTATCAAGAAAATTATTCATTCAATTTCAAATAAGTGATCGCATTACCGTAGAGAATTTTTATCGGCGTTTGAAACAAGAAATAGATACACAATTCCTGCATACCTATATACCCTTCTTTGGGACACTTACTCAATGTTTGGATTTACGTAAAATACAAACGACGGGAATTAAGCAAATAAAATAATGCATCTCTCCGCCATTCCCTACAAACTGAAAAAGTACCTAAAATTCAATAGTAATGTTGTGAGAAGTGATGTCAAGTCAGTCACTGCTGTGTTAACTCAAATTATTGACCACCTGAGAGGCATAGTAGGTCGATTTAACCCGTCAAAAAAAACAGAATTAATAAGTCAATAAAATTACAGCCTCGCTTAAACCCACTAAAAACAAGTCAATAATTAGTTGTTTTTGGGGGTTGTGCAACGATTACCANGTGTTAACTCAAATTATTGACCACCTGAGAGGCATAGTAGGTCGATTTAACCCGTCAAAAAAAACAGAATTAATAAGTCAATAAAATTACAGCCTCGCTTAAACCCACTAAAAACAAGTCAATAATTAGTTGTTTTTGGGGGGTGTGCAACGATTACTGGTGTTGGGTGCAAGTTTTGTTTTTATTCATCTTTAAATTTGTCTACTGCTTTTAGAAATTCATAACATTTTTCGTCTTTGTTTTTTAATTCAACTTGAACAGCTTTTCCTATATAATCCCAATTTGAAATATAATCTGGATTGAAAAATTTTCTAATTACCTCGTCTTCATATAAAAATCCATATTCCGTATCAAGATAGTCTTTCATAACTTTTGGGATGAGCAAATCATCATCTGTTATGTTTTTATCATTAACTCTAATTTTAGAAATATCGAATGTAATGTCGTAGTCACGTTTAAATTCGTCAGATGTCATATATTTTAGAATTTTCTCAAGAGTATAGTTGACTTCCCAATATCGAACGACTGGTTTCGAAAAGGGGGAAGTTGTAACACAGGATCCCTTTTTGTCATCAAAAATACTTGAATAAATACTTTCTTCTTCATCCGATTGAATTTTTGTTTTTATTTTATAAGAAAAACTTACTTGTTGCACAGTTCCTTTTAAAGGGGTTAGTTTAAAAGCAATATTGACACCTTTAATTGAATTAGAATATGTGTAATATTCCTTGCTAATCCGGTCAAATTCAATTTTGAGATAACTATTAAGAGAATTTTCTTCTAAGTATTTCTTCCAATAAGTGGTTATAGAATCTAACTGATGGTCATAGTTGCCGAATTGCGAACTCCACTCTTCTGTTGCTTTACTGTATATTGGATTTAGGAACGTTGAGTCGTTTAAATAATTCGTATATTTTTGAAGTTGCTTATATGAAATATCACCAAACTTTACTTGGTTTACATCTTTATTGAAAAACGATTTTCGATATCCTTGAATTTTTTCGTAAAACTCAATAAACGCTGTGTCTTTTTTTGTCGCTAAACGAAGTTCGTCTACGGTTAAAGGCTCGACAATGGATTTATTTAGCGGGTTGTTACAACTTGTAAGTATTAGAGTAAAAAGAAGTAGATATGTAAAGTTTCTCATTTTATTGAAGTTCTAAAATTTCATATTCTGTGGTTAAAAAGACATTATTCTCTAAATGCTTTTCATCTAAAATATACCGATGTTGTATAACTAAATAAATTATCGGTTCTTTCGCATTTTGAATCATAGATTCTAAGCCACTAATTTCTTCTCTCAAAGCATCTATTTTTTCTTGTTTTATACTCAATTTTTCATCTTGCTCATCTATCATTTTTTGCCAATCCTTTATTAAGCTACTATAAGTTGATGCAAGGTAGCTCAAAGTGTTTCTTTTCTGAATTTCACACTTTTTTTTTTCAGCAATATACTTATTCAGTAAAGTGCTGTCTATTTGCATCATTTGTTTTTCTACATCAATAGAGGTTTCCTTATTTTTTATGGAGTCTTTGAGATTAGATTTTGTTATCGTTTCAGCGATACGATAATCTTTTAACTTATAATTTGAGCCATTTTTTAAGGCATATTCTTTTAATGCTTTTTTAATCTTTCTTTCCTCAGTATTGCAAGATGTTAAACTGAAAGTAATTATTAATAACAAGAATGTTTTTGTAAAAAATCGAAGTTTAGTCATTTTATTTAGTTTGGGTTTTCACTGTCTGCAATGATTTTAGGCGCGAACAAACTTACACACAACTTATTTATATTATCATTACGTATCTACTCATTATCTTTCTTGTGAACTAAATCATTCCTTTTTAAAAATCACACAATCCTCCCCAAATGATCACAGCGCAAGCTGTTTAATTTTCAAAAAAGTATATTTATGATCGGGTTGAGAGGTAAATACACTAAAAAAATTAACCTTAATTACTGTATCCAATTAGTTATTGAAACAAGTTTTTATTCTGACAAAAGTGTGTTTCAATTTTGATCATATTTTAATACTTAGTATAGAATTCTATGAATCAATATGTAATTAGTTCATTGTTAACAAGGTTATTTTGTATACGCAATCCTTCTTGAAGCTTTACGCATAATTACATTAATCAAGGAATCATTATCACTTCCTATACTACCTCTCACTTTTTTGTTGTAATTAACTAAAAGTTCCCCATCACTTGCATTATATATACTCAAATTTATGGTTGCCGAATTTGTTGATCCCCAGAAGCCAACTAGTAAACCCAAAACAACTGACGCTCCTTCAGACATTGGTTTATTAGTCACAAATGTTCCCATTACAATTGAATCTACTTCTAATAATTTTGCTATTTCTTCTGGAGTATATGTTTCGTAATTTTCATAGGTTATACCTGCCTTTGTAAGTTTCGCATTGGTTACGGCAGGATTTTGAACATTAATACTTAATCTACCTCGCTTTTTTCTTTTTAAAAACCATGAATACATAGCTGTCTGAATTGATTTCCCTTCAGATTTCTCCATCTTTTGCAATTGTTCTGGTGAAATATCTTTCATTTGTTTTGGTCTCAATTCTATTGATGTTTTAAAAGAAAGTATCCCAATTATTTTATGATCTTTTGCTATTTCATCAAATTCTGGATGTTCAAAAAAATTTGTTTGACCGAAAATTAAATTTCCAAAAAAAATTGAAATTGTAAATAATACTAGTTTTTTCATTATGCATTTTTTATATCAACATCTATATAACTTTTGACGAAAGTACTCCCCTTAAGCATATAATACTTACGGGTTTCCGTAACCCCAAACCTTTATAGCTTATGTAGATCCGATTATCATTTTTTTTCGATTGGTATTATCAAGTCTTTGTTAACATTCATGAGATCCCACGTTCCGCTGCGCTTCACTCTGGATGACAGGGTTCTAAGGGGCGTTTGTTTTCGAAATGGCTGTGACAATAGTGGTTAACCTATATTAGGGACGTTCATTTTCTTCTGTTCTTTTTTGCATTGCCCAAAAAAGAAACAAAAAAGTCTAGGGCTGCTCCAGCGCACCAGCTGGCAGCTCGCTAAAAAAGGACTACAAGACCTTTTTGATTCGCTCGCTCCTCACTAAAATTCTAATCCGCAGATTTATGGCTTAAGAACTCATGGGCTCCGTTGCACTCGCCCACTCAAACAACTCAAGCCTAAAAATCAATCTTTGCGGTTGAATTTTAACGTGAATCCTTAGGAGGCCCACTCCAAACCATGACAGTTTCTTGTAGAAGAACGTAGTTTATTTCATTTGTGAAATTCACTTTTGCGAAGCAAAAAAATCTGTGAAATAAAACCAGCCCTACACAACAAACTTATTCGTGTCAATTAGTGTAAAAACCAACCCGTTTTCCACAGGAAAAATTGTGTCCCCCGTGGACCTCTCCATAAAGAGGCTCCAAAAACTAGTGGCTCTTGTGGTAAAAACTCAAGCCAATTAAAGTATACTCAGTGCTAGTTTTTATGAGGTTAGCTGCGCTGATTATTTTCCCTAGATCATTTTTGTCATACGTTTTTATAATTCAATGGTTTGAATTTTGAGATTTGTTTTTTGGAGTTTTCTTTTTATCTGCCCACTGAGACTGAAGACTGCAACTGAAGCACTCCCGACCGCAACTGAAGACTGCAACTGAAGACTAAACCCTCCTATTCGCCAACAACGGCGGCGGCTCCCCCGTAAACGGATTCCACCTGCTAATACTCTTGGCATCCATACCCCCCGCAGAGATCACCGCGCGGTCACCATAGCGTTCGCGCATTTTGTCTATGGCCTGGCTTAAATTGAGCAACTTTTCGTTGTCTTCAAAAATATTAATCTGATACCCGCCTTCGACCAAATGGCTGAAACGGACGCCTATGAGACGTACCAAGAGACGACGGTTATAGAGTTTGGCAAAAAGATCTAAGACCACAGGGAGTAAACAGTGGTCCATGGCAGTATACGGAATACGCTGCTGCTGAGTGTAGGTTTGGAAATCGGAGTAGCGGATTTTAAACGTAACGCAGGCCGTGAGCTTATTGCCACGGCGGAGTTGATACGCCAAATTCTCTGTCATAGCAATGAGCATACTCTTCAGCTTTTGTACATCGGTAGTGTCTTTGTTAAACGTGCGTTCCGTAGAAATAGATTTGCGTTCTTGGTATTGAATTACGGGACTATTATCTATCCCATTTGCTTTTTTCCAAATGCGCAATCCATTTTTTCCCAAAACTTTATGCATGAGTTCCATAGGCATTTCCTGTACAGTCTGAATGCGCTTGATGCCTAAATCGCAGAGTGATTTATAGGTTACCTCCCCCACCATGGGGATTTTACGCACTGATAGAGGTGCCAAAAATGGTTTTTCAGTACCTCTGTACACCCTAATCTTGTTATTGGGCTTGGCTTCACCTGTGGCAATCTTCGAGACGGTTTTGTTCATTGACAATCCAAAGGAAATAGGCAAACCCGTCTCTTTGATAATCCGCATACGCAGTTCTGAAGCCAATTGGTAACAACCAAAAAACCGATCCATCCCCGTAAGGTCAATATAAAATTCATCAATAGACGATTTTTCATACAAAGGCACCGACTCTTTAATAATCTCTGTAACCATACTAGACTGCTTGGTATAAATACCCGTATTACCGCGTAAGACAATGGCTTCAGGACATAACTGTTTAGCCATTCGCATGGGCATGGCCGAATGCACTCCAAACTTCCGCGCCTCATAGCTACACGAGGCCACTACACCTCGATCGGACGTGCCACCAATAAGGACAGGCTTGCCTTCTAAACGACTGTCTAACAGCCGCTCACACGAAACGAAAAAAGTGTCTAAATCCATGTGGACTATTGATCGTTCTTTACTCATTATCCGGCGATTCTTTCAGGATGTTCTTGTTTTACAGTAGGTTTATCGGCATAACGCGGATCTTCCACCATGGCTAGGCGATACATACTGCGGACTTCGATAGAAATCGCATCAAATTCAATCACCACTTTGCCAGTAATGGCATACACCCCTTTTCCCCGAAAGGGAAATTTTGCGGCTACCTGCGGAAAGTGTACCGTATCAATAAAATCGCCTTCACGGTCTATAAAGGTGCCAAAATACATGCGACTCCCCGTCGTGGTACGCGTATTTTTAGCCGTAACCAAATACCCTTGGATGGTCACAATACGATGCTGAAACTTCACCAAGTCTTTTGCTTTAATCACCGAGCGACGTGTATGTTTTAACAAATCAAAAGGATTTGCCAATGAAAAGCCCAGTAACTCCAACTCATCAAAAGCATCTTCTAAGGCCGTACAGGGCAAATCGGGGGTTTGAAAATTCAACTTGAGCGTTTTAAACAAGGTCAATACCTCGGGTTCAAATGCCACCTTACTCACCTTCATGCGTGCCTGCCACAACAATTCGCGCTTATTGTTATTAAAAAAACGGAAAGCATTGATTTTTATCAACACACTGAGCTGCTCAATACCAATAGGTACGCGGTCTATAAAATCGTCTAAACTCAAATACCGTCCGTTCTTTCGACGTTCTTCCAAAATGGCTTTAGCAGTACTTATTTCAAGTTCACGCAAGAATAAAAATCCCAGATAAATAGTCTTGCCTTTGATATACGCCTTGGCATAACTCGTGTTTACACAAGGGGCTTCAATGGTAGCACCCTGCATTCTGGCTTCGTGAATATAGAGCTCACGACTGTAAAACCCACCCCCATTATTCAAGGTTGCCACCATATATTCTAAGGGGAAATAAGCCTTTAAAAACAAACTTTGATAGCTCTCCACCGCATAGGAAGCCGAGTGTCCTTTGGCAAAGGCATAACCGGCAAAGCTTTCAATTTGACGCCAGATTTCGGTGGTCAAGGCTTTGGGTTTTCCCTGTTTTTCACAGTTGTCAAAAAACTGCTGGCGCACTTTCATAAACTCGTCTCTAGAACGGAATTTACCCGACATACCACGACGCAGCATATCGGATTCTCCTAGGGTAAGTCCACCAAAATAATGCGCTACTTTAATCACATCTTCCTGATATACCATGACCCCATAAGTCTCGGGCATGATATCTAGAAGGACCGGGTGGGCATCTTTTCGACGTTCGGGATTTCGCGTACGCATAATGTATTCGCGCATCATACCCGATTTAGACACTCCGGGTCTGATAACCGAACTGGCCGCCACTAGGCCTAAGTAATCTTCTACTTTCAACTTTTTTAAGAGCATGCGCATGGCGGGCGACTCTACATAAAAGCAGCCAATGGCTTTGGCATTTTTCAATAAGTATTTAATACGCGAATCTGCTTTAAATCGCTTGATATCGTGAATGTCAAGTGGTGGTAACTCCGGATGATTATAGCGCACAATTTCTACAGCTTCCTTTATTTTCCCAAGTCCCCGCTGACTTAAAATATCAAATTTATACAGGCCTACATCTTCGGCAACCACCATATCAAACTGAACAGTAGCAAAGCCTTTGGGTGGCATAAACGTAGCACCATAATAGTGAATGGGGCGTTCAGAAATTAGAATTCCCCCCGCATGAATGCCCAAGTAGTTTGGAAAGCCTTGAATGTATTCACTATAACGCAAGACTAACTTCGAGAGTTTGTCAAGGCGGTTAAACTGATATTTTTGGCGACTCAACACATCAATCTCGGCTTTGGGGAGTCCGAAAACTTTGCCTAATTCTCGCACTGAGGCACGGAATTTAAAGGTGTTATACACAGCAATGAGGGCGGTATTTTTAAACCGATTAAAGATAAAGGCAATGATATCATCGCGGTCGGTCCACGAGAAATCGATGTCGAAATCGGGCGGATTCTTACGGTATAAGTTAATAAATCGCTCAAAATACAGGTCGAGTTCTACCGGATCTACATCGGTAATTCTAAGCAGATAGGCAATGATACTATTGGCGCCACTTCCCCGCCCTACATAAAAATAACCTTTAGAGCGGGCATATTTTAGAATTTTCCAATTGATCAAAAAATAAGAGACAAAACCGCGTTGCTTAATAATGCTGAGCTCTTTATCTATCCGTGTGTAGATGGCTTCACTGGGATTTTCATAGCGGTATTTGAGTCCGTCATAAGTCAACTTTTTAAGCAGTTTATAATCGAGTTCTTCATTGTTGGTATACGCACGTAGGTTTTTTGGAGTGGCTTCTTCGAGTTCAAAATCGATGCTACATTGCGCCAAGAGCGCTTGGGCATTGTGGAGCAATTCAGGAAAGTCTTTATACATGAACTCCAATGTCTTTGGCGCCAACATTTGATCGGTTTCACGAGCTTGTTCACTCAGTGGCAATTTACTTAGCAGGGTATTGTTATCAATAGCGCGCAATAAACGATGTGTATTAAACCCCTTTTTACTTTGAAACGATACTGAGTGCAGGGTGACTAGTTTTTCGCGACGGGTATTCCACACCGAAAATTTGAGCGCATTGAGGTCGCAGGGTTTTACTCCGATAAATTCGTGTGCAGCTAGATGATAGTTACTATCCTGGCGGTAGGGATAAATGACCAGCGTATGTGGAAGTACGGGTGCCCTTTCGGGGATGGTTAATTCGTCATCATGTAAGAACGTAGAGAGGTAGCGATTAATCGCTTGAAAGCCTTGATTGTTTTTGGCTAAGAGAATGAATTGTTGCTGCACTCCATTTCTAAAATCGACTCCTAAAACCGGCTTAATCTGTTCTTTTTTTGCCAAGCGGACAAATTCTAAACAGGCCGAAGTATTGTTTATATCAGTTAGTGCTAAGGTTTTGAGCTTGCTTTTTACAGCGAGAGCTAAGAGCTCTTTAGGCGCAATGGTGCCATAACGAAGGCTGTAATAACTGTGACAATTGAGGTACATAGGCTAACAATTTAAACGGATGTTCAAAATTAACTACAATTTGTAGTTAGTGTTGCTTAGTTTTGTAGCAAGTGGTTATGATTTCATGCGAGTGGTGGGATGCGGGTGGGTTTTACCACAACAATACCAACACGCAAATCTAACACCCTGCAACGCTTCGAAGAAGCGCCTTGTGCCCCTCGTGGGAAATCCTCATTCCAATGCTCAAAAAACCTAGTGGCCTTTAGCTTCGCTGATTATTTTCCGCCTTCGCGCCAGCTGGCTATTTCACTTAAAAGGTCTACTAGACCTTTTCTAAACGTTCGGCCCTGTTTTTGATATTGCTATTTTGTTCCAAAATACCAATCAAAAATCTACTCGTTTCAATAGTTGTGGTTAAACCACAACAATACCCACACGCGAATCTAACACAACCGCCTACCCTATCAACGCAAACAACCCATCATACAACTTCCCATCACTAATCACACTCCCTTTTTTTATCAAGTCGAAGATTTCTAAGTTACGTTCTTGGGAATAGGGTTTTCGACCTTTAAAAAAGGTAATCGATTTATCTTTTGTATTGTCTATAAACCAACGATAGTCATCCTCATTAAAAAAATCGAAATTGGGTTTATCAACTTGAACGACAATGCGCGAAATTTCTTCGGCCTCACATTTGAATAAATTGATATTCTTTTTAGAAAAGTGTTCTAGGTAATTGACTTTTCGCAGACCTTCTTCCCAAACTAAGTCACTAAAAATATTGAGTTCTTCTTCAGCTACCTCAGGTTTCTCTTTCTTAATAGTCGCCCACTCTGCCGCATCAATTTGTTGGGTTGCTAGAAAACGCGCAAATTCTTCGTGGAGTGCTTCAAATTGTTCTTTACTCAGTTGTTTGTACTTCATCGTTCGGATCTAATTTATAACCTTACAAAAATAAAAAAAGCCCATCAGTTGATGGGCTTTTATAGAGGGTAAATTCGGTCTTATTTTGCTTCAGCAACTACATCAAAAGGAATCTCAACGATCACCTCTCTGTGTAGTCTTACTTTTGCAGTATATCTACCTAATCTCTTTATCAAGCCACCAGCAACGCTAATGTATTTTTTATCAATGTTCGTACCTGCTTTTGCAATTGCTTCCGCAATGTCTACATTACTTACCGAACCAAATAATTTATCACCACTACCAACTTTCGCTGAAATTTTTATTTCCAAAGATTTCAAAGTTTCCGCAATTTCATTTGCTTCTTTGATTACTTTTTCTTCTTTAAATGCTCTTTGTTTTAACGTCTCAGCTAATACTTTTTTAGCAGAACTAGTTGCTAAAATTGCATATCCTTGAGGAATTAAGAAATTACGCCCGTATCCGTTTTTTACGTTTACGATATCATCTTGAAATCCTAAATTAGCTACGTCTTGTTTTAATATAAGTTCCATCGTCTTTTTTTTTATTATTTTAACAAATCACCTACATATGGCATTAAAGCCAAATGACGCGCTCTTTTTATTGCTTGAGATACTTTACGTTGATATTTTAATGACGTACCTGTTAAACGACGAGGTAAAATTTTACCTTGCTCATTCACTAAATACATTAAAAAATCTGGATCTTTATAATCGATATACTTAATTCCGTTCTTTTTAAAACGACAGTATTTTTCTTTTTTCTGTGTATCGATGTCAAGGGGAGTTAGATATCTGATATCTGATTTATTTCCTCCTTTTGCTTGTTGTTCTATGGACGACATACCTTAGTTTTTTGCTGCTGATTTAACTCTACTTTTTCTAACTTCTGCCCAAGCTTTAGCATGTTTATCTAACTTTACAGTTAAATAACGCATAACGCTATCATCTCTTCTGAATTCTAATTCAAAAGGTGCAATTACATCTCCAGTTACACGGTATTCAAACAAATGATAAAAACCGGTTTTTTTCTTTTGGATTGGATAAGCTAACTTTTTCAAGCCCCAATCTTCTTTGTGAGTCATTTCGGCACCTTTAGAAACCAAGTAGTCTTCAAACTTCTTTACTGTTTCCTTTACCTGAACATCAGATAAAACGGGATTCAAAATGAAAACAGTTTCGTAATGATTCATAAATTAATATTTTAATTGTTATTTTTAAGCGTGCAAATATACGATAGAATATTGAATTAACAAGGGGAAAGAAAGATTCTATTTTACAGAAAAATAGGTAAAATGCAAAAGTTGTTTACATCTCTGATATGCACAAAGCACAGAGGGACTTCAGTCTTCAGTCTTCAGTCTACAGTCAATATTTACTATCAAAACACATACTTTTAACGTATCGATTCGTGAAATACGAGCGAAGCTCCCTTTTATTCGTGGAATAATGCGTACTGCTGAGTAAAAAATTCGTGTTAATTAGTGTAAAAAAAAACATTTTCAGCAGGAAAAATTGTGGCCCTTTTGGCAAAATCACAGATCATCGTCTACAGTCTTCAGTCTACAGTCTTCAGTCTTCAGTCTACAGTCAATATTTACTATCAAAACACATACTTTTAACGTATCGATTCGTGAAATACGAGCGAAGCTCCCTTTTATTCGTGGAATAATGCGTACTGTTGAGTAAAAAATTCGTGTTAATTAGTGTAAAAACCCAAGCATCTCCATAAAATTGCTCCAAAAACCTGTGCACCTTGTGGTAAAAACACACCTCCTCAACAACTCACAACCTCAAAAACAACCCAACTCCCCCGCTTAATCAATACTTTCCCTATCTTTACCCCAATGAATACAAACGCCAAATCAATTTCAAATGGAATCCTTAGAGCCGTTGGTACAATGGTGGGGATTGCCTTATTAGCCTATTTTTTATACCTCATTAGATCCGTTATAACCTATATTGTCATTGCGGCTATTTTGTCACTCATGGCTAGGCCCTTAATCAAATTTTTTAAGCAGCGTGTGCGGATGAATAACACCCTAGCAGTCATTATAACCATGACCTTATACGTCGTCGTTATCTTTGGTCTTATCGCTATGTTCATTCCATTAATCAACCAACAAAGTCAAAATTTAGCCTTACTCAATGTCGACGAGCTAGAAGCCAATATTGAAAATTTACTCATTGAAATAAATACCTTCTTTCAAGAACGGGGAATTAATGTGTTTGAACAACTAAAAAGCGTTGATGTATTCTCAAATTTTAAAGCCATCCCCTTTCTTTTTAATACCGTTGTAACTTCTATTGGAAATTTTAGTATCGGACTCTTTTCTGTACTCTTTATTACGTTTTTCTTAATGAAAGACAATTTATTGCTCAACAACGGGCTCCTCGCCATTGTTCCAAAAGGAAAAGAAGGGCGATTTCAACGCTCATTTACGACTATTAAAGACTTACTTTCACGCTACTTTTTAGGCTTGTTTTTGCAAATCACCATTCTCTTTGTCCTTTACTTTATCATCTTACTCATCTTTGGAGTGAGTAACGGAATTGTCATTGCATTTATCTGTGCACTCTTAAATGTTATCCCGTATATAGGTCCACTCATCGGTGGTGCCTTACTCTTTGTGTTTACGATGACGTCAGATTTAGAACTCGATTTCCAAACTGAAATTTTACCGACAACCCTCTATGTCATGATTGGGTATTTTGTAGCACAAATGTTCGATAATTTCATTAGCCAACCACGAATATTTTCACAAGCAACAAAATCTCATCCCTTAGAAATATTTTTAATCATAATCATTGGCGGTCTCCTCTTTGGGGTTGTTGGAATGGTGGTTGCCGTACCTACCTATACGGCCCTAAAAGTCATCTTAAAAGAATTTATGGAAGATAATAAAATTGTAAAATCGCTGACCAAAGAGCTCTAATGAACACCCGAATTTTACATCCTGATGTACAGGATTTCATCCACAGTCATCTCACCACTGACCTCCCTAGCTTATTGTTTAAAGGCGCTTCTTTCGAGGATCTCTCCATTCAGGAAATTGTCGAACAAATTGAAGCTAAAAAAAGGGCTAAACACAAACTCCCTACATGGTTCAAGACAGATGGAATCTACTATGCCAACAAAGTAAATATTGCCCAAAGCTCTTCGGAAAAAACAGCTACATACAAAGCGTCCCTCGTTCACGGTACCCATTTAATTGATGTTACCGGAGGATTTGGCGTTGACACCTACGCTTTCGCGAGGGTAATGAGTCGCGTAACACATTGTGAAATGAATAGGGAACTTTCCGAAATTTCGACACACAATTTTAATCGTCTAGGTGTTCAAAACATCCACTGTGTTACAACAGATGGTATTGCCTATCTAAAACAATTAACCGATAAAGTAGATTGGATTTTTGTTGACCCATCACGACGCCACGACTATAAAGGAAAAGTCTTTTTACTCGCTGATTGCCAACCCAATCTGATTGAAGCATTACCCACCTTATTTAAAGCAAGTGACCAAATCCTCGTTAAAGTTTCTCCCATCCTCGACCTCAGTCAAACCATCGAAGAATTACAAAACGTTTGTGCTATTCACGTAGTAGCCGTTGAAAACGAAGTCAAAGAACTGCTTTTCATCCTCAAAAAGGAACATAAACCGCCCATACACATTCACACTATTAACTTTTTGAAAGATAAGGCTGTGACATTTAATGCCGACTATCAAAAAGGATTAACAGCTGCATATGCAGCGCCTAAAACCTATCTTTACGAACCCAATGCAGCCATCCTCAAATCGGGTCTATTCAATGAGGTATCCATCAAATTAAACGTCGATAAACTTCATGTGAACAGCCATCTATACACTTCAGAGCGCTTAATGGAATTCCCAGGAAGACGCTTTAAAATTACCGCAAACATCCCCTTTGACAAAAAGCAACTTCGGAAACTAATTCCGACACAAAAAGCCAATATCACCACCCGAAACTTTCCCATTTCAGTAGCTGATATTCGTAAAAAAACCAAGCTTCGAGAAGGTGGTGAACTGTACCTCTTTTTTACCACCGATTGGGAAAATAAACGCCGTGTCTTGGTTTGCGAAAAGGTATAAATGCACTAACTTTACCCTTTAAACAATCGAATTATGGAATCCCTTGCTTACGAAGCTATAAAAACCAGCGCGCTTGCTCCACAAAAAGTTAGTGATAACTTGGTTGTCGAAGCTGGACTTCAAATCAATATCAATGGGGAGCCCTATACGGTTGTGATGCGAACACCTGGAAATGATTATGCACTCATTAGAGGTTTACTCTACGCCGAAGACATATACAAAGGTAAAGATGCATTAACCATGAAGGTTACTGAAGAACCTCACGGAGCTGCTGTAGCAGACGTGAAAATACCCCCAGAACAATTGGGAAAAGGCTATTTAAACAAGCGTAGCTTGTTGTCAGTATCCTCTTGTGGAATCTGCGGAAAACAAACACTTGATAGTCTAGAACTCAATGGCCATCCGCTACAGCGAAAGAATACTTTTTCAATTTCCAAGTTAAAATCACTGTATCAACAGCTTAAAACAGGACAAAGCTTATTTTTACAAACGGGAGGTTCGCATGCCACTGCCGCTTTTGATATCACCGGTAAACTACTGAGTTTACAAGAAGATATTGGGCGACACAATACCTTAGATAAGGTTGTGGGCGATTTACTTAACCAAAGAAAACTCAAAGAGGCTGCCTGCATTCTTGTCAGTGGAAGGGTTTCGTATGAAATCGTTTCTAAAGCATTTATTGCCAAGATACCCATCATTATGGCCGTTTCAGCCTGTTCATCCTTAGCCGTCGATTTTGCTAAAGAATTTGGGATTTGTCTCATTGGCTTTAGCCGAAATGATAAGGCTACCATTTATGCTAATCCAGCTTATATTAATTATGAAGTATAAAAAAACTACCGCACAAGCACCCGAAAAGTTAACGGGGATTAAACTCACACCAGTACCGGAAAATGCTGCTGGTTTTAAAGCCATCGCTTCTTCTTTTGAACATATTGCAAAAGAAGTTGGACTGGTAAAAGGTATTGGTTTATTAGCTAAAATGAATCAAAAAGACGGTTTTGATTGTCCGGGATGTGCTTGGCCAGACCCAGATGAAAAACGGGCATTTTTAGCTGAATATTGTGAAAATGGCGCGAAAGCCATCGCAGAAGAAGCCACCAAAAACAGAGTATCGCCCTTGTTTTTCAGTTGCCATAAAGTTTCGGACTTAGCGAAACTATCGGATTATGAAATTGGGAAAAAAGGAAGAATTACCCATCCTGTGATTATCCGTGAAGGTCAAGATCACTACGAAGAAATTAGCTGGGAAGAAGCTTTTGCAACGATTGGGAAATCGCTCAATGCCTTGAAGAGTCCAGATGAAGCTATTTTCTACACTTCGGGACGAACCAGCAATGAGGCTGCTTATTTATATCAACTTTTCGTACGACAATTCGGTACCAACAATATGCCAGATTGCTCAAATATGTGTCATGAATCAAGTGGTTCTGCCTTGTCTGAAACCTTGGGAATTGGGAAGGGTTCGGTGACCTTAGACGATTTTAATCATGCAGATTTAGTGATTGTTATGGGGCAAAACCCTGGCACGAATCATCCCCGAATGCTATCCGCCTTGAGCGACACAAAAAAACACGGCGGAAAAATCATCAGTATTAATCCCCTTGCGGAAGTCGGATTAAAAGGGTTTAAAGATCCACAAAATCCGCTGCGATGGTTAAAGGGACAAGAACTCAGCGATCTTCATTTACCTGTTAAAATAAATGAAGATGTTGCGCTGCTCAAAGCCATCATGTTGCTGTTATTTGAAGAAGAAGCAAAAACACCTGGCATTATTGACAAAGAATTTATTGAAGCTAACACGGACGGTTATGCGGAATTCAAAGCAGACCTCATGCGACATAATGCGACAGAACTCATTGCCAAATCAGGTGTTAAGGAAGCTCAAGTACGCGAAGCGGTTTCACTTATTGCAAAAAGTAAGCGAATTATTATCTGCTGGGCGATGGGGTTAACCCAACATAAAAATGCCGTAGATAATATCCGGGAAGTGGTTAATTTATTACTTTTAAAAGGAAGTATTGGAAAAAAAGGCGCTGGTACTTGTCCGGTACGCGGCCATTCCAACGTTCAAGGAGATCGTACCATGGGAATTTGGGAAAAACCACCGGCTTCTTTTTTAGATGCACTCGAGAATGAGTTTAACTTCTCCCCTCCACGGAATCATGGATACGACGTCGTTGAATCAATTGAAGCCATGCATCAACACAAGGCCAAAGTATTTATAGCGATGGGAGGAAACTTCATTTCTGCAACCCCAGATACAGAATTAACGGCTGAGGCACTACGGCAGTGCGATTTAACAGTACAAATTTCTACCAAACTCAACCGAAGCCATTTAATTCATGGCAAAACAGCTTTAATCTTACCGTGCTTAGGTAGATCAGAAACCGATATACAGGCCACTGGAGCCCAATTTGTAAGTATTGAAAATTCAATGGGTGTAGTACAACAATCGCATGGACATTTACATCCCTTATCAGATCAACTAAAAAGTGAACCAGCGATTGTTGCAGGAATGGCTATGGCCACGTTAAAACAAACTACAGTAGATTGGGAAGCCCTTATTGGCAACTACGATTTAATCAGAGACCATATCGAAGCAACCATTCCTGGGTTTGACCGTTACAATGAACGTATACGAATAAAAGGAGGGTTCTACTTACCTAACAATGCCCGTGAAGGCAATTTCAGTCCAACCCACACAGGTAAAGCAAACTTCACGATAAATCGCTGTTCAGATATCCCACTCGAAGAAGGTCAACTTATCATGATGTCTATACGAACACACGATCAGTACAACACCACGATCTATGGATTAAATGATCGATATCGAGGCGTACTTAATGAGCGTCGTGTTGTCTTTATGAATGAATATGATATTGCACAACGCGGTCTAAAAAAATTAGATGCCGTCGATTTAATCAGTCACTTCAATGGAGAAACGCGAAAGGCAGAAAAGTTCTTAGTCATTCCGTATGAAATTCCACAAGGATGTGCCGCTACCTATTTTCCTGAGACCAATGTATTAGTAGCCCTGCAAAACAAAGCAGACATTAGCAATACTCCCGCTTCAAAAACGGTGGTAATTAGTGTTGAAAAAAGAACTGATTAACTCCTTTAACTAGGGTTATTTTGCATTAAAATCACCCATGGCTTCGTATTTAGCCATACGTTGGTTCACCAACTCTTTTACAGTGAGTTTACTCAATTCATTATAGGTCTTTACGATGGTTTTTTCTACTATGGCAAATGCTTCTTCACGGTTCGCGTGTGCTCCTCCGAAAGGTTCCTTGATGATTCCATCAATGAGTTTAAGCCTTTTCATATCCTTAGCAGTCAGTTTTAGTGCCTCTGCTGCTTGTTCTTTATACTCCCAACTTCGCCAAAGAATAGAAGAACATGATTCAGGTGATATAACAGTATACCACGTATTTTCCATCATATAAACACGATCACCAACACCAATTCCTACGGCACCTCCAGAGGCACCCTCTCCGATAATTATGGTAATAATTGGCGTTTCTAATTGCGTCATTTCAAAGATATTTCGAGCAATTGCCTCCCCTTGTCCGCGTTCTTCTGCTTCTAACCCAGGATATGCCCCTGGAGTGTCAATTAAGGTGACTACCGGAATACTAAATTTCTCGGCCATTTTCATTAACCGTAAAGCTTTACGATACCCTTCTGGGTTGGCCATTCCGAAATTTCTATATTGACGCGTTTTGGTATTATACCCTTTTTGTTGTCCGATAAACATAAAGGATTGATCTCCAATTTTACCAAGTCCGCCTACCATGGCTTTATCATCTTTCACTGTACGATCACCGTGAAGTTCCATAAAAGTCCCTTTGGTAAAAGCGCGAATAAAATCTAAGGTATAAGGACGAGAAGGATGTCTTGATAATTGAACTCTTTGCCAAGCGGTCAAATTCTCATAAATTTCTTTACGAGCATTGACTAATTTCTTTTCAATTTGTTCACAAGTCTCGGATACATCAACATCACTCTCCTTACCGATGATCAAACATTTCTCTAACTGTTCTTCCAGTTCTTGAATTGGTTTTTCAAAATCTAAATATTCCATGTGGTTCTAGTTGGGTTGCAAAGATAATTAAGTCAAGCTTAGCATCTCTGTTAAAAGTTATATTTAATACATCTACATCATTAAGTCCCCTTCTTTCTGAGACTTAAAACACCGTTCAAAACTACGGTAATTAATATAATTGCGGCGCCAATATAAAAATTTTCGTTCATAATCTCATCATCTTTGAATATCAAAATAGCCAAAATGATCCCGTAAATAGGTTCTAAATTAATCGATAACATCATGGTAAAGGGACTCACATTCTTTAGAACATACGTGGAAGCCACAAAGGCATACGCCGTACATATAGAAGCTAAAATACCTAAATACAGCCAGTCTGTAGCACTCATCACAAAAAAAGATCCTGTTAAAGTACCATTATATAACAGTATCATAGTGACCGTGAGTACAGAAAATAACAATTCATAAAACGAAATCACAGATGCAGGATGCTTTTGAATTAATCGCCCATTCAGAATTGAAAAACTCGCTGACAAAAAAGAGGAAACTAACGCAACGAGGATTCCCCAAAAGAAATGTGTAGCCGCATTAAAGATAAGCAGCAGTCCAGAAATCGCTAAAAGGGAAAAGATCAATTCATAGAGCACAATTTTTTTTCGATACACGAGCCATTGAATAAGTGTAACAAATAATGCTCCTGTAGACATGGTTGCTAAGGCAACTGAAACGTTGGATATTTTAATAGCGTGAAAAAAAGTAATCCAATGCAGGGCAATAAGTATACCACCGAAGACGAAAAGCCCTAATGTTTTACGGTCAACTTTAAGCGGAAGTTTTTTAAAGAGAATAAAACCCAATATCAAAACCACAGCTATTCCTACCCGATACCACACTAACGAAATTGCTTCAATACTGATAAGTCTTCCGAGGACTGCGGTAAAGCCCCAGATAAATATTATGAAATGTAAATGCAGGTAATTTTTTAATTTATCGTTTAGCATTACTGTAGATATAAAAGGCAATACCGGCAAAAATCACATTCGGTAGCCAAACCATAACCATGGCATTTGCCGTTGCTCCTGCACCAATAACTTCTGCCACTTTTAAAAAAAACAGGTAGATAAACATGGCACTTACCCCAACCGCTAAATTAATTCCAATTCCACCTCTTCGTTTTCGCGCCGCTAGTCCCACTGCAATAACGGTCAGAATAATGGCTGCAACAGGCATACTAGAGCGTTTATACAACTCTACTTTGTAGTTATTTAAACTTTTTACGCCACGATTTTCTGAAATTTTAATATGTTCATAGAGTTCGTCAGAGGGCATTTTTTTTGCCAAATAGTCTACGTAAATTAAATCATTTGGGAAAAAGTTAAACGTTGTATCCAAAACGCGCCCAGTAGCAATACTATCATTCCATTTTCGGATCCATCGTTTTTTATAATTACTCAAAGTATAGGTACTGTCCTTTGGTTTAAAACGAATACTATTCGCAATGATTTTATATTTTAGTTCTAACCCATCAAAATGTTCATACGAAAAATCGGAGCCTGAATTCCGAGGAAAATTATAATTTCGTACATAGATAAAATCATTGGCTGACAGTTGCAAATTTACATTGCTTACGTTGTTTTTGGTTTTTGGCCGTTTGCGTACGTAGTTCTCTTCAAACACTTCTACTTTATCATTGGCATGGGGTACTAAAAAGTGATTAGCTACAAGCGTTACCAAAGCAATAATGGATGCACCAATCAAATAGGGACGAAGAAAACGCGTAAAGGAAATCCCCGAGCTATGAATGGCCACAATTTCAGTTTTAGCCGCCAATTGAGACGTGAATAAGATGGTCGAAATAAACAGTGCCAACGGCATAAATGTAATCCCGTAATACAAAATAAAAGGCACGTAATAGTCAACGACAATTTCTGCAGCTCCAAGGTCTGGATGCTCTAGAAAACGTCCTATTTTTTCAGACAAATTAATAGCCACAATGATCGGAATTAAGATCATCAGGGTAAAGAAAAAAGTAGTAAAGTACTTTTTTAGAATGTATTTATCGAGTATTCGCAAGCTACAATCGTTTGTCCATTTGTTTCACCATCTGATTTTTCCATGTGGTAAAATCTCCGGCTAAGATATGCTTTCTTGCCTCACGAACCAACCACAAGTAAAAGCCTAAATTATGAATGGTAGCAATTTGTTTTCCGAGATATTCCTTTGCTGCAAAAAGATGTCTGAGATAAGCTTTTGTATACGCTGTATCTACGGATGTAATTCCCATTTCATCAATTGGAGAGAAATCGTCTTCCCATTTCTTGTTTTTAATATTAATACTCCCATGTGCGGTAAACAACATTCCATTCCGCGCATTTCGGGTAGGCATAACACAGTCAAACATATCAATGCCCAAGGCAATATTCTCTAAGATATTTATGGGTGTTCCTACCCCCATCAAATACCGCGGTTTATCTTTTGGTAATACACTGGTTACAATTTCAGTCATCGCATACATTTCTTCAGCTGGTTCTCCAACGGAGAGACCACCAATAGCATTTCCCTCAGCCCCTACTTCAGCTATCGCTTCGGCCGATTGTAATCGGAGATCTTTATAGGTACTTCCTTGAACGATGGGGAAAAACGCCTGATCATAACCGTATAGGGTGGGCGTTTTTGCTAAGTGATCCATACAGCGCTTTAACCATCGATGGGTCATATGCATTGAACGTTTGGCATAATTGTAATCACAGGGATAAGGTGTACATTCATCAAATGCCATGATGATATCGGCACCAATACTCCGTTGAATATCCATAGAAGATTCTGGTGAGAAAAAATGGCTCGAACCATCAATATGCGATTTAAACTTTACGCCTTCTTCCTGAATTTTATTACTGCCCGATAATGAGTAAACTTGATATCCACCCGAATCTGTTAAGATTGGACGATGCCAATTCATAAATTTATGGAGACCACCTGCCTTTTCTAAAATATCCATCTTAGGCCGCAGGTATAAATGATACGTATTTCCAAGGATAATATCCGCATTGATATCATTCATCAATTCGTGCTGATGTACTCCTTTTACAGAAGCAACCGTTCCTACCGGCATAAAAATTGGCGTTTCTATAGCACCGTGATCCGTATGTAAGGTACCTGCTCTTGCTTGACTTTCAGGATCTGTTTTTAGAATATCAAATTTCATTAAAGAGGTCCTTAAACATTAAATCTAAAATGCATAATATCTCCATCATTAACGATATATTCTTTTCCTTCAATTGAGAGTTTACCTGCTTCTTTTACCTTTGCTTCAGATCCATATTTCACAAAGTCTTCATATTTCATCACTTCTGCACGGATAAAGCCCTTTTCAAAATCAGTATGAATTACAGCAGCTGCTTGAGGCGCTGTATCCCCAACTTGAATCGTCCATGCTCTTACCTCTTTTACCCCAGCGGTAAAATACGTTTGTAAGTTGAGTAATTTATATGCCGAACGAATTAATTTCGCCGCACCAGCTTCTTCAAGACCTAAGTCTTCTAAGAACATCTGACGCTCTTCATAAGTCTCTAATTCAGTGATATCAGCTTCTGTTCCTACAGCAAGAATAATAATTTCGGCATTTTCATCTGTGACAGCTTCACGTACTTTGTCTACATATTCATTCCCGTCTTTTGCCGATGCTTCGTCTACATTACATACATACATCACCGGTTTATCCGTAATAAATTGAAGCGGTTTTATAAATTCTTCTTCTTTTTCTGAGCGCTCTAATGAGCGAATTGACTTTCCTGCTTCAAGTGTCGATTTAACTTTTAATAAAACCTCTAATTCAGCTTGGGCATCTTTATTTCCCGTTTTTGCAGTTCGTTTTACACGTTCAAGCCGTTTTTCAACCGTTTCTAAATCCTTTAATTGCAATTCCATATCAATGGTTTCCTTATCCCGTACGGGATCAACGGTAGCATCTACATGGACAATATTATCATTATCAAAACAACGCAATACGTGAATGATAGCATCTGTTTCACGTATATTTGCTAAAAATTGATTTCCTAAACCTTCACCTTTACTCGCCCCTTTTACGAGTCCAGCAATATCGACAATCTCAACGGTCGCCGGTTGCACTCGCTCTGGTTTTACAATCGCTTCAAGCCGCTCGAGTCGTTCGTCAGGAACGTTTACAACACCAATATTGGGTTCGATGGTACAAAATGGAAAGTTTGCACTTTGCGCTTTAGCATTAGACAAACAATTAAATAAGGTTGATTTACCTACGTTTGGAAGTCCTACGATTCCTGCCTTCATATCTTACATTTTTAGCGCTGCAAAAATAGGAATTTTATTTAGGTAATTCGTGTGAAAATTGGAGAATTGAGTTTATACAAGTATAAGTCGGCAATAAACTGTAAGAAGTAAGCAGTTGGCAGTTGGCAGTTCGCAGTTGTAGTGTTATGTCCTGAAATAGGTTGACAGTTTGTTTATGCTGTTTTTAGTTTTACTGTATACATTTCTTGAGGTGTTTTAAGGTTTAGTCCCCAATGTGGTCTCATCTGATTATATATTTCTATTGATTGTTTTACTAAAAAT
>JALKAY010000010.1 GCA_023015935.1 Flavobacteriaceae bacterium F08102 | reverse complement strand
ACGAACTGATCCTGTAATGCAGACGTATTACAGGAAACATACAGGAAGAGATTCAAAAACGGTTATTATTAAAGTAGCTAGAAAACTATTAAGTAGAACCTTAGCAGTAATTAAAACAGAAACACCCTATCAGATAGGAGTGATAAAATAAAATTATAACCAATAACAAAGCTCATTAAAAAAGTAGCCAAACTCGTAACACAAAACAACGTAGGTAACTTCCTAAAAAAGGAGGATCACATTTTTATAGCAAGTGTCCGGGTTTATTATAACTTATAATCATACAGATGCTGGTGACCGTCAGATTAAAGAATGGATCACATATAGGATGCCGAGCAAGTTATATAGGAATTGAATTATTGATAATCCTTCGGAATTATCAACAATCCAACACCTCAAAGTCATCAAAATGAATTAATAAAAATAAAATATTAACTTTGAAGAACTGGACTAGTGCTTTTCATAGGATACATTGTTCTCTGCTGGCATTTCTTTGAGTAGACTTTTTGAGATATTAAATATCTTCATCAATTTTTTCATTTATACTTTCTAAATATTTATTTAAGTTTATTGCAGGAACTGTTCCGATTGATTGTTGTAAATGTCTTGTTAATTGCATGAAAAATGTTACAAAAGAATTTTCTGAAGAACTAAAACGTGAGTCTAAATATTGTCTGCTTTCATAATATTCAAGATAAGGTTGCATCCCTGCTTCTGTTATCTCTCCAGTAACATCTTGTTCCCTTCCAAACTTTTTAATGATTCTCTTTGGACTGCTATAGTCAATATAAAAACTACCATAATCAGCAATACAACCAATATCAATACTTTTCAAGTTTGTCTGTTCTTTGAAATGCTTAATCAAAGTATTATTATTACTTTTTTCTCCTGATTTTGTTGAAGTTAATATTCCTCCAAGTATTTTGGTGAGTGGTCTTGCTGAATTTTTAATCCCTCCATTGATAAAACTTGCTGCTTCTCTTTTAAGAACTCTTACGCTTTCTATTTTTTCTCCTGCGTACGCAATATTGTGTTTCCCATCAGAAAAATCTGAAATATCAGGTTTCACTTCAAAAACAGCATAAACCCCCTCTGCTGGGATATAATGAAATCCATTTTGTGTAAAGATGAAAGGGGTAAACCAATTATCATAAATTACTATATCTATTTGATGGCTAATATTCCCTTCAAAATCTATAACAATTGCTTTATCTACACTATACCTGCTTGGTAAATATTTTCTTAACCATTCAATCCAAGCATTTTCTAAAGCATCACCTTTTGAACCTGAGTGTGTAATATTATCTCTATTAGTACTAAGTTGTGCGGACATTTGGTGTTGCATACTTGCAAACAAACTCTTTAATTCTATCTTTTTACTTTCTGCCATATTCAAATAGTGTATTGTTGTCGTATAAATAAAATGTGTAATTTTTTAACTTCTGATTATTGATGCTTACAATTAATAAAATTGGATTTTTAATTCTTATAGTTTCACTTTCTGCTATACTTTGCATAGCATTTAAATCTGTTAAACTATACATAGAAGAAGCATCAGGATGCGAATGCCATTCTCCTACATAGTAGCGTTTTTCGTTGAGTTCAAATAACTCTAACAACTTTTCTTTAATTCCCTCTGCACTTCGTTCAAATAATACTCTATGACTTTTATACTCATTTGGAGATAAAACATCTGTTAAAACTAATGTTTTTAAATCGTCAGAATAGTACCCAATTAAGAAACCTCCAAATTCATTAGGATAGTGTTTTAATGCTAGACTCTCAATTTTTAAGATTAAATCTTCTTCATATTCTAAAGATACATTTTTATGTGAGTTAATTATTTTCAATATTGAGTGAATTTGATATTAGTATTATTTCCAGAATTTATAGAAAGTGTAAAATTGTCTTTAGGTTTATTTTCTTCATACTTTCTATTTATCTCTTTTAAAGCATATTGTGTTAGTAAACTTATGTCATTGTACGAAGCTTTAAATGTGGGACTCCAACATCCAGTAGGATTGTATAAATCGTCAACATCGTTATCTAAAATGTTAATAAACTGATTTTGAACATAGTTGTAGATGTTGGGGTAAAACGCACAAACTAAATCTTTTGCATGATTAGTAATTGAGAGATTAATTAAGTCTGTACTTAGCTTCAATTGGTCTAATACAAACATTAAATCACTATCTGTTGAACAATTAAAGACAATATCGAATTGATTTAAAGATTTTTCATATTCTTTTTTAGCTTCTTTATCTTTATGGAATGCTTTTATAAATGATTCAAAGTATTCATTGTTATTATGAAAATTCACATTAACAAAAGGAGAATTTTCTTGTAGCGTTTTAATTAATTCAAATGTCTTATCATAGAGTCCATTGCTGAAATTATATTCAGAACGACACACGTTTTCAGGTTCTTTTACATCATAATCTACAATACTTATATTTTTAGCTCCACATTTTACCAATGTTTTTGCCACCATACTACCAATTGCTCCTACACCAATGATTAAAATTCTAGCATTAGTAATTTTATCACAAAAAGTACCTCTCCCAAATAAATATTTATAAGATGAGTTTCTTGTAATAGCCCAATTAATTTTCCGGTTAATTAGTTTACTTTCCCATTGCCCTTTTAATTTAACACCTTTTGAATCTATAACTGGAATACCTATTGTAGGTATTTCATTTATTTTTACAAGAGTAGAAATCCAATGAATTTCATTCTCCACAGTTTTATATCCAAAAAATATTGGAAGAAAAGTATTTTTATGTTTTTTATTTCTTTTTTGAAAATCATATAAGAATTGCAAAAAATCAGTTGGAATATAGTTCTCTAATTCTAACCAATTAGAGAATGCAAAACGATTATGAAAAGCAGGAACATCCTCAAGAAAAAGGAATAATCCTATATTCTTAACCTCAAAATTCATATAATACTCACTCCACTTAGAATTTATCTTTATAGTTTTTTTTAATGGTTGAAAGGATTTTATTAGAAAGTTAGATATTGGTTTCTTCTTATAAATACCATTGCTTAAAGGAGTTAAATCTACTTGTCCAAATTCGCCTTTTGAAAAAGAATAATCTACATCAGTAAATTGATAGGAATAATAAATATCGTCAAATGGCTGTTCATTTATAATGACATGTTCATAATGAGAATCTATATTTTTATTAATGTAATATTTCTCTATCCAAGCTTTTAATGATTCAAAATCTGCAAGTAGCTTTTGCTTTAGTTTTGGACTATGGAGCGTGTGAATACATATTGAGCCATCTCCCATAACATGATTATACGAGATTAAATCTTTATTAATAAACTTTATGGCTTCCGAATCGTTTGATTTTAATGGGTATTGAGGGAAAATTTGAACATCAAAATTCAAGCTTTCGTTAAGCCCTTCTAGATTAACAGATGTTTTTCCTTCTAAAAATATTCCAACTTGTTTAAACTTTTCTAAAACATCAATAAAAGGAATTGTTGAAACAATATTATTAATTTCTTCTATGTTATGAAAACCCATTACCCAAACTGTTGGCTTTTGTTTGGAATAGAAGGGGCAACAATACTTGCATCTTTTAAGCCATATTGACCTTTATTTTCATCTTCTTCTTCAAACTCCTCATTAATTGGAAAATATGTTTTAATATTATCACTATTATTTTCAATGTTAGAAATCATATTTGACATTTTGTTCGATAAGTTTGTTTTCTCCCAATCTTCTAATGTATCTGCAACATCATTATTAGTATTTCCAGGGTCTTTTAGAGTGAAGTTGTCTTTTGTAATGTTCTCCTTTATATATTCCATTACTGATTTTAATTTATCCCACAAATTGCCTGAAATACTTTCTTTATCAAATGCTTTAATTGTAATAAGTTCTAAAAAAAATGATTTATAGGATTCGTTATTAGTTGTTTTCCAAATTTTTAATAAACGAATAATGCTTCTTTCATTATTCTTTCCTTTAATATGGTCTATTTGAGCTTGAATATTGGTTTGGATATATGTTTTTTCGTCTAATAATCCGTATTGAGAATTGACGAATAAGTTAAGGTTATGATCTTCGGTATATTGGTCTTGATTTAATTCTCTACCTGCGACAACATCAATATTTATTTCGTCCCCATTATCATCTGCATCAAAAATAATTCCTATTGAAACTTTTTGTTTTCTTACTTCTGCTACATCCTTGTATTTTTCATACAAAAAATCGAAAACATCATTAAACATTTCTTCTAATGTATCAAAAGAATTTCTTTTAAAAGGAACGACAATATCCAAATCAAATTTAATATTGATGGCTGTATGCTTTGCGTACGACCCAGAGTTTATAGGATTATAAATTTTGTCTTTATAATTCTCCTCTAAGGCTTCCTTAACTTCTTGTCTTTTTTCTTTGTATTTATCGAGTAATTTCTCGATATGTGCCATTCTGTGTGTTTCTAATACTTGTTGGAGATGTTGTGTTTTGTCTGTAGCCATGAGAATATTTTTTTATTTACCTCAAAATAAACAAAAACAATACCAGTTAATAAATTCAGACAGAATGACTTATTTGTAAATATTTACTGTCAAAAATGGCAGAGGTGGGTTTTGGTTTTGCTTGCAGAGAACGGTGGCGGTATGAAATCGTTGGGGATTGCGGGCTACTTTCCTGTCCAGTTACACTAAACTTAATGCGTGGCAGGATGTTTGAGTAACCACCTAGTCCCCAATGTATTATACCGCGTGTTACCATGCGTTTTTTATTTATTCAATTTTATTTTCTCAATATTTTCAACTGGCAACCAATCATCCATATTCCCATATTCAGACCTGTCAATCTTGAATGGTTCAATTGCTTTGAAATCCTTTATTGTTATTAGGACTAAATATCTTTTGCCAGAAAATCTTTTTTCAAGTCCTTTGTTTAAATGTAATTTTTCTTGATTTTGCTTAACTATTTCTATTGATTGTTCTTTCGTCAATTTATCTGAATTGAAAACGTTAACAACAGTTGCTTTTCCTTTTACTAAGCCATCTCCATTGTTTTCAACGAAATATAAAACATCGTCTTTATTTACACGTCCATGAGGTAATTTACGCCCCATGGCTCCTCGAATAATCATGTTTTTTTTACCACTTCTTATATTTTCAAGCTCTTTTGCCTTGTAATCTAAATATACTACATTATCCATTTGAATTTTTATTAAGAATTTATTCAATAAATTTTGCACCCGCAATTCCAATTCCTGCACCAAGAATCAATGAAAAAATAATAATTGGAATTATCGCTTTCTTGTCTTTCGGGTATACAATAATCATAACTGGAATTGCTGAAATAATGAAATTATAACTCCCTTTAGCCAAGGAGTCATTTCCCAACCGACAAATGGTATAATCAATCCAAGCACAAAATAATGTACAAAAGCTGAGATATTTGCAACCTTCTCAAGTTTCATAATTATCATCGGAGCAACATCTGTCCTTCCTGCTACAAGTCCTATTATTATTGCTATAAAAAAATCATTCATATCGTAATATTATTAATTGTACTGCAGTTTCTTAAAATGCATGGTAACGTGTTTGTATATGGTTTGTTGCGTGTTTTAAGCAACTAATTTAGTAAATAATTACCGACCAAGAAAGTCCGCGAGGACTTTCGTAAGTAGGCGAGAAGCCAGCAATAAATTATATACGGTGTTAGGCATCTGGCATTTTCAGTTCAAATTTTCCAAAAAGTCAACTAATGGAAAAATCTCTCTATTATTCTCTTTTTTTCTTTTTTCTATAAAGTAGTACATTAAATAAAACATTATTCCTGTAAATACAATGTGTATAATAATTCTTACAATTAATGTTATATCGAAATTTTGTAAAATATCAATGTAACCGATGTTTATTCCTAAAATTAAAAAAAAAGCATAAACCCACATATATCTTGATGTAGTTAGCATTCGTTGCTTTAGTTTATGAATAAGGTTTTTTATATACTTATGATTATTTAATTCAGCATCATTGCTTATCAAACTATATTTACTTCTAAAAGATTGGATAAGGATCATTATCATACCAAAACTAATTAAGACGATAGATAATAAATAATATATATTAGAAAGTAGAGGTAGTAATGATGCTAAAACTATTATCGTAGTAGGTACAGCAATGAGTAAAACGATTCTTTCTAATTTCCCTTTCTTTTCAATTTTATTTAAATGAGTAATTAACTTACTTAAATCTAAAGGTGTCGACTTTTCAACTTTCCAAAGATTTTGCCAATTTGTAATATCTTTCTCCATAATTATTTGAGTTTTTTATTTAATGTTTTTTTTATTCTATTTATTCTAACTCCAACATTTGAAGTTTTTAATCCAGTTATATTTGAAATTTCTTCATAACTACAACTCTCTAGTAATAAACCTATAATTAGTCTATCAATTTCTTTAAGTAATGAAATAGCCTTATAGAGCTTTTTTACTTTTAGTTCTTTATCATTTGAGTTTAAATTCTCAATATCATAATGTGGTATATTAGGTTGATAATTTATTTCTTTCTTATTTAATTTGGTTTTTCGATTTAGAGTTAATAGTGCTGTGTTTGTTGTAATTCGGTAAATCCAAGTATCAATATTACTCTCATTTCTAAACGTGTCTAAATTATTCCAAACTTTTATAAGAACTTCTTGAAATAAATCATCAGCATCAGTTTTATTTCCCATAAACCCTAAACAAAGCCTATAGATTTTATCTTTTGATTGTTTGTAGACTCGTTTAAAATTTTGTTCTTTATTCTCCATTGTTTATAAATGTCTCAACTGAATTAATAAACCATTTAGGCTCGTCCAACATTACAAAGTGTTTCGCTGTTTCTGCGATTTTGATTTGACAATTACCTGCTTTTAAAAATTGATTTTCATAATTTGCTTGGACTATTTCTTTAGTTATTCCATAATCTTTTCCTCCATACCAACTTCCAAATACAAGAATAGGAATTTTTATCTTTTCGACATCATTTCTTAAATCCGTTGTCATAATTTCGAACATTGCTTCTGCAATTGTTTCTCTGTCTGATTGCATTGACCATTCAATTGCTAACTTGATATTTGTAGAACCAGTTATCATATTAGGCATAGTAGTTTTTTGCTGTTTAAGAAATAGACTATCGGAAGTTGAATTAACCATTTCTTTCATCATTTTTGCTTGTGGAATTACATTTTCTACCGTTGCATAAGGATTTAAAGTCAAGGAATAAAAAGGATATGAATCGACAATAACTATTTTTTCTAATAATGTAGGTTCAGAGCTTGCTATTGAAAGTGATAAAAACCCGCCTAAACTATGTCCAATTAATATTGGTTTTTCATCAAGTTCATTTTGAATATATTTAATGATTTCACTTTTAATAATTGGTAAATAACCTTTTTCAATTGAAATTGCTTTTTGATTTGCAAATCCTGCTAAAGTCAGAATATGGCATTCATAATTTTTCTCTAATGAGTCCGTAGTTTGCTTCCACACTTTTCCTGAAGAAGCTAATCCAGGAATTAGAATTATCGGTTTCCCTTTTCCTTTGATTTCAATGTTGAAAGAATATTTTTCAGATTGCGAGAAAGTTGTTGTTTGATAAAAAAAGATAATTAGTAGAATAGCTAATTTTTTCATTGTAAATGTTTTTATGATTTACTCTTTAGATTAGCAAAAGTTGATTTTATTACACTTTTTCAATCATTTTTTTATTTATGTCGATTTTCAAGATTTCGTGAGTGCTTGTGCCTAACGGTCTAGTATAAGATTAGTTGCGTGGTTTAAGCAACTAATTTAGCAAATAAAAACCGAATAGAAAATCCGCGAGGATTTTCGTAAGTAGGCTAGAACCAAGCAATTAATTTTATACATTGTTGTGCGTTCGTACTTTTTTAACTAAAGTCCAACCCAGTCGATAAGTCAATAGTATTCGGTTTTTCAATATCTTTCATTTCTCTTTTAAATCTTTCGATAGTTATTTGTTCCGTCATATAATCTGGCAACCCATTTAGGAAATATTGTTCCTGTATTAATTCACGTTCTTTACTTTCTTCTTCTCCTATTTTTTCTTGTTCAGGTACTTCCTCTGTAAATTTTCTTTCTGCGTGAATTGAGTTAATATTTCTTGTTATAAATAATTCGTTTTTTGCTCTTGTTAATGCAACATATAAAACTCTCCTTTCCTCCTCAATTTCGTCTTGATTTCCCAAAGTCCAAGGTGAAGGAAAAGCTTTGGGTGATACATTTAGAACAAAACAAATATCTGATTCCAACCCTTTTGCAGAATGAATTGTTGAAATAATTACGTGGTCTTTATTTTCACTTTCGTCAATGGTAGAATTTGCCAAAGTTGGTGAGTTATTTATACTTGTTGAATTGTCCAAAGTACATTCCGTTATAAATTCCCCTAAAGTTGAATAGTTGTCTGCTAACAAACCAAGAACAGGAAAATCAGGTCTTCTTTTGTTATCCCAATCTTGTTTGTATTTTTTGGACAACCTATCTTTCATTAATTCATAACATTGATTAACAGCTTGTTTTAGGTCGGTTTTGTTTTTGTAAATTGTTTTAATTACATCCGAGATTATTGCACCATCCTTTTCTAAAATTACTGTTTCCAACCAACCAATACAATCTTCTATATTGTTTAAATCTAATATCTGACCTATATATCTTGCTGCTTTAATTTCTCCAATACCTTCCCAAAAAGTTAAAAATCTAACCCAAGCAATTTCATCATCTATATTGTTAACAACTCTTAAAGCAGATATTAAGTCTTTTATATGAGCTGATTCCATAAATTTTCTTCCACCATAAGTAACATAAGGTATTTTTTTTTGGATAAAAACGGCTTGTAAAGTTCTTGTGTAAAATTGAGAACGAGATAATACTAAATGGTCTTTATATATTTTACTATTATGAGTATAGTTTTTTATTATTTTATCCGAAATCCAATGTGCTTCTTCCCATTCATTTTCTACATTACTAATTACAGGTTCAAAACCTTTACCTCTTACTGATTTTAGTTCCTTATTGTAGTTAATTGTTGACTTCTTTAAAAGCCAATTAGATATATCTAATATCTCTTGTGTAGAGCGGTAATTATCTTCCAATATGTAAACTTCTGAATTTTCAACTCTTTCCTTAAAAGAGTGAACATTTTTAAAATCTGCTCCACGAAAAGAATATATTGATTGAGCATCGTCACCTACACAAAATAAGTGGCAAATATTTTGAAATGGATTTAATAAATCCCATTGTAAAGGATTCGTATCTTGCATTTCGTCTACAAGTATATGTTCGTATTGTGAACTAATTATTTTTCTCGCTTGCTCATCTTTTTGAAGTCTAATTGCAACAACTAAAAGCATATCGTCATAGTCCAAATACCTTCTTTCTTTTTTTTTAAGTTCGTAACCACGAAATATAACTTCTAATTGAGGTTTTATTTCTTCTATTTTTTTATTAGTTGTTTCATCGTCAAGGTTATTGAACAATTTTAGCCTTATTGTATCTGTTAAATTTCTTTTTGTATTTCTTGCAAATGAATATAAGTCAATGAGTTGTTGAGCCTTTATCCTTAAATCCTCAAACTGAATTGAGTTTTTACCACAAACTATTTTCATTATGCTTACTTGGTCATCTTGGTCGATAATTGTAAATGATTTTGTGCCGAAAAGATTAGGGAATTTTGTTAGTAATTGATTGCACCAAGAATGAAATGTAGAACCATTTAAGGTATGAGCTTGATTTTCATCTAACGAGGATTTTACTCTTGTAACAATTTCACTTGCTGCTCTTTTTGTAAAAGTCAAAATTTGAATTTTACTTGGATTTATTCCTTTGGATATTAAAAAAGCTGCTCTTGAGATAATAGTTTTTGTCTTTCCTGTTCCAGCTCCAGCAAGAACGAGTAAATGCTTTCCATTGAACGTTACCGCTTTTCTTTGACTTTCATTTAGTTCATTTAAATCCATTTAGTTTTTTGTTTTCGGGTATGACGCACAACGTGTTTGTACAAGGTTAGTTGCGTGGTTTGGCTATAAATTTACTAAATAATTACTGACAAAGAAAATCCGCGAGGATTTTCGTAAGTAAGTAAAAAGAAAGCAATTAATTTTGTACGGTGTTGGCAATAGTTATTTCTTTTTTAAATTTCTGAATTTCATTATAATCTTCAATATTTAGAATTTCCAAAAGCTTTAACCAACTAATAATTCCTTTTTTGTGATAATGAATAAAAATTTCAGTAAAAAATTCAATTTTTTCAGATTCAGTTTGTAAAAAATTACATTTTATTTTTTCTCCATTTTTCAGTGATAATAGAAACTGATTATCGAGTCCGTTTGATAAATGAGGAGAAAATTCCAATGTTGAATTAACAAACATTCCTTTAATATCGTTAGCGTTCAACTCAATCTTGTTTATCTGTTCAAGATTATATTCTTTATTTCCAATTCGTATTCGGTCTTTCCAAAAAGTTAGTTTTCCAGAATATTCTCCTATTTCTCTTTCATATCTAAAAAACGTACTTATTAAAAGTCCAATTATGTAGATTGTTCCTAAAATCAAAATACCAGTTTCCCAACCCTTAAAATTAAATTTGTAGGTTGCTTTCAAGTAGTAAATCAGAAATATTAAGATTGTCCAAGAAATCGCAACAATATTTTCAGGGGAAATATAAAATCCTTTTTTCTTTTCAAATATTTTCAGGTTTCTCGGATTCATTTTTTAATTATTGCCAACGTGATTGTGTATGGTTAGTGGCGTGTTTTAAGCACGGAATTTAGCAAATAAAAACCGAATAGAAAATCCGCGAGGATTTTCGTAAGTAGGCAAGAACCAGCCATTAATTATACACGTTGTTGCCAGTAGTTTTTTATTCCGTTCAATAGGGTTCAAATTTTGCATTTTTAGGAAATCCGTGATAATAAACGACTTCTATTTCAAAACCTGTTGCTCCTTTCCACTGTTTAAAATTATTCCATTTCAGCGAGTCTAATATTTTTTCCGATTTAGATAGCACCAATTTATCCAATTCCGATAATTTTTTATAGGCAATTTGCGAATCCAAATCTTTTGGAATTTCTCCATAAAATAATCGATAAACAGAATTTTTGTCCTTTTTCGTACGCTTATTAATTCCGTTTGAATATAAACTGTAATAAACAGAATCTGAAACTTTTATTACAATCCGCTTTTTATATTCTTCGTTATTTAAATCCGTTTGCACATAATATTTCACAGTTCCAAAGTCGGTTTTCTCTCGTTTAATCAGTCCTTTGTTAGTCGAACAAGAAACCAAAAAAGCAATTACAACAAAAGTTAATATTTTCAGCGGTTTGTTTTTCATTCCGTTTAGTTTTTCTTTCGCTTATTTAATTCAAGCAATATTTTCAGTTCCGCTTAATTTAATCTTTCATTTTTTCATTTAAAATTCAAAAAAAAAAATCGAATTCTGTGTATTTTTTCTCGTTTTTCAATTCAAGTTACGATTTTTCTTAAATTACTGGCAACATTAGTATAACCCTATTGCAGTTATATCTATTTTATCTGCAAGTTAATTTAATTTCAACAAATTATCTAGTGGGCTGCTAATGTTTTTATTGTTGATTTCAATAGTTCTAGTGTATAGCTCTGTGGTTTTGGGTGAATTATGCCCTAACATATTTTGCAGATGTCTAAGGTTTACATTATTTTCTATGCAGTGCGTGGCAAACGAATGGCGAAGCGTATGTACTGTGGCCCATGGGTTCGAATCTGTTTCCTTAACTGCTTTTCTAAAAACACTTCTAATACTAGTGGTACTATATTTACCACCGGTTTGACCTTCAAATAACCAATATGAAGGTTTATATAATGTATAGTATTTTCTTAGTAACGTCACTAAATGATTTGATAAAATGGTTTTATGATCTTTCTTTCCTTTACTATCCTTTATAAATAAATATCCTTCATCAGAATGCACATCAGAAACTCTTAAATTTATAACTTCTGAAATTCGCAATCCGCCGCTATAGATGGTCCATAAAATAGCTTTGTGTTTAATGTTTTTAGGGTGTTGTAATATATTTAATACTTCCAGCTGACTGAGCACATTGGGTATATTATGGCTCTTTTTTGGTCTTTGTATATCATAATATTCTCGAGGTAATCCTAAGACATGTTCATAATATGCTTTTATAGCATTAATGAGTTGGTTTTGATAACTTTCACTAATATTATTAAGCTTGATTAGATCATATATAAACTGTTCTATTTGTGCCTTGCTAATTTGTTTAAGGTCTTGATGCATAAATTTGGTTAAAAAAACAGTAAACATCTTTTTATAGGTGTTTACTGTAGATTGCCCATAGTGCTTTAAAACTAAGGTTTTTTCTAAATCTAATAACATGTCTGCCGCTTGATCAGTTAAAGTAGCTGACTTCACCGGAGTAAAAGGCTTTTCGTTTTCGATTTTAAATTTTCCGTTAAACGTTTTCTTTACTAAAGCCAGGTTTTTACTCGTGTTTACTATAGACCATAGTTTTTGATTTGAATGCCAATAGCTTGAATTTAACGCTTTGAATGATTTTCGCATATCATGAAGTTCATATGGAATAAATATTTTTATTCGTTTCGCATTTTTCAGGGGTAAATAAATAATAGGAATAGCCATTTTTATAAAATTAGTACAGCTAAAATAGGAGGAATTTCATGCTTTACCGTTTATTAAACGTTTACTTTCGTTTGTAAACGTTTCTTAACCGTTATAAACGTTTAACGACTAAACCAAACAAAATCAGTACCTTTACCCATTATGAAATGTAAAATATGTCATAAAGTAATTCATGGTCGCTCTGACAAGCAATTTTGCTCATTAAAGTGTAAAAACTACTATCACGTAAAATTGCGCAGGGTTACTCATTATGCCGCAAAAGACATAGACCGCATTTTACATCGCAATAGATCAATACTACTAGAAATTTTAGGTAAAAATGCCATTCAAAAAAAAATTGACCGAACGATCCTGGCAAAAAAACACTTCAATTTTAAATATTTTACTCACCTCAATACCAATAAACAAGGTAAGGTATATCACTATGTGTATGATTTGGCTTGGATGGAGTTTTCTGACGACGAAATTCTTGTTGTGCGAAAGCGTTCATAAAAAAAAACTGCGCTTCAGTTACCATAAGCGCAGTTTTTATAAAAAATCTGAGTAGTTAAATTTTAAAATGTTTAGTGAAGGTATGCCCTTCGGTTTCGCAAACAACACGGTAATTTCCAGGCATATTATCTAATAGGGTATAGGCTCTATATCCTTTTTTTGAAGGACTTATTTCATCCGTATAAATTACTTCATCATTCGATGACTCATAATAAATAGCCACTTTGACTGAATAATCGACTACCGGAGATTTGCCAACCTTTATTGTGTGATTGTCTACAGAAATAATTGGTTTTAAAATCAACCGTTTTTGTTGTTCATTAAAAATAAGGGTTGAATTATCTACATTAAAAGGGACAATTAGAATGGCAAAACCTTTATCTAATTCAAAAGAATAACCTCCCTTTGGTAATAACGACAGGTCAAATTTACGACGATAATCTCCTTGATGTAAAATAGGTTCACGATACATGATCGTTCCGTGCAGGTCTTTTAAAATTAATTTTTGTCCAGGTCTAACATTGTCTAGTGTTAAGGTGGTTTTTAGTTTATTTCCTGTTGTCAAGGTTGTTGTACTATTGTTTGCATTTGTAAATAATGAACTTAAAACAAATACGAGTGCTAAAAATTTCTTCATGATTTTCATAATCGTTTATTTAGAATTACAATTCAAATGTACTCGCCTTATACCATTCTGAAAACATCATATTTGATCAATTTATATGCAAAATTACCCTACAATTAGTCCAGAGAAGGCTAAAAGGATAAAATTGCATAGATGGTGATTAATTAAGCATAGTTGTTTTGGTGTAAATATTTTACATTTGTATTGAACTTTACCTAGATGCCAACTACTAACAAACCGATATTAGAAAAGCTAAGTCCCAATTTTGGAAGTTCCATCCTCGTCAGACAGCATACGAAAAAACGTGCGGCAAAATTTAAAAAATGGCATTTCCACCCTGAAATAGAACTGGTTTATGTCAATAAAGGAAAAGGGAAAAGGCATATTGGAAATCACCTTTCCTATTTTAATAACAGTCAACTTATCCTTATCGGTGCCAACTTACCACACAATGGTTTTACCGATAGATTAACTGCCAAAGGTATTGAGACCATTGTGCAATTTAGTCCTGATTTATTAACGGAAAAGATGCTCGGACTTCCCGAAATGAATGGGATTAAGTTGCTTTTAGAACGTGCTAAAAAAGGACTTCTTTTTAAGCCGGAAACCAAAATGTTGGTGGGGCCTAGAATAGAAAAACTGGCCCAAACGGAAGGAATTAATCGTTTTGCTAAATTATTGAGAATTCTAGATCTTTTGTCAAAGGCCGAAGATTATGCCTTGCTAAATGCCGATGGTTACGCGTTTGAAGCCCAAAAACAGGATAGTGATAAAATTGACAGTATCTATAAATATGTGAATAAATACTTTCAAGAACACATTGCTTTAGAAGACATTGCAAATAATGTAAGTATGACCGTTCCTGCATTTTGTAGGTATTTTAAAAAAGTAACGGGTAAAACCTTTACACAATTAGTCAATGAAGTGCGAATTGTTCATGCTACTAAATTATTATCGGAAAGTAAATCGAGTATTACCGATATTTGTTTTGAATGTGGATTTAATAATTTTTCTCATTTTAATAAGCAGTTCAAAGAATTTACTGGAAAAAGCGCCTCTAATTATCGAAAAGAAATTAAATTAATCATTCAGGCATCGCTTGATTAATTTCAAAAAAAAACCGCGATATAATTTCTTATACTGCGGTTGATTGCTTGGTTGATTGCTTTTGGTCGTTTTACGAACCGATTTAGGTTGATTAGTTGGGTTTACAATACCCGTTTGGCTATTTGCGTATAGGGTACTGTGTGTTCAATAACGTCAAATTGTACTAATTTATTTTGAATGTCTTCAATTAATTCTTTAGAGACATAGGTTTGATCATCCCATTCAGTAATGGCTAACCATGCTTTCACATCTTCGATTTGTTGATTGTAACACGTTGAAAATAATTCAATTAAATGTGGTTGGTTCAATGCGTTTTCAAATGGTTTCACCGCCGTATTGATCACGTGTATGATATTTTTTACCAATTCGTTTTTGGTAGCGAGTATTTCGTCTCGTACTGCCAGAACAAAACATGGCCAAGGAGTGGTTACATTCTCTATACGTCTAAAAATTCCATCGTCTACCAATGGTTTCGTTGTGAAATGCTCCCACATAAAGTAATCAGCTTCACCACTGGTTAAGGCATCAATACCACCTGTTAAATTTTTTACCAAAACATAATGTAAGCTGTCTACATCAAATGATTGATTTACCGCATTGACTTTTGCCATGAGTTGTGAACCTGATCCATAACGGCTAATTGCGATCCTAGCGTCTTGTAAGTCTTGCATCTGGGTAAAGTCAGATTGAGCGTCAACATGAACGCCCCATAATAGAGGAGATGCTACATAGACTTTTACAATCTTCGAAGGGTTTCCTTCAATAATGTCTTTGATAATGCCTTCCGTTAATATAATGGCAGCATCTAGGGTACCATTGCGTAATTCTTGGCACATTGCCCCCGTTCCTCCTGGAAAATTTCGCCAGTTTAAATCGATTCCTGCTGCTTTAAAAGCACCTGTTTCTAAGGCTTGATGCCAAGGGAGATTAAAGTGTTCAGGTACGCCGCCAATAGTAAATGATTCCATATTTATTCCACTAGTTTATCTAAGGTCAATACAATGAGTTTTTCTACTGCTTTTTGTGGTTGGGTACTAAATGTTCCCGTAATTCTATTTGCCAAAATAGCATTTAAGGATATGGCTCTATGATCTAGTAATGTGGCTAATCCATAAATGCCAGCGGTTTCCATTTCTAAATTACTTATTCGTGTTTGTCCAACCTTAAAATGTTGAATTTTTTCATGTAATGTTTCGTCTTGTAAAGGTAGGCGTATGGTTCGGGCTTGTGCACCGTAAAATCCATTGAGGGTGGCGGTGAAGCCGGGTTGAAAAGGACTACACTCAAATTTTTTCAATAAGTCAAGATCTGCATCAATCACATAGGGTCTCGCTTTGTCGGACGACCATTGGGTTTGTGCAATAAAGGCATCTTCCAGAAGTACATCTCGGATGGCCATACTGTCATAAGCGTGTAGCATTCCGTCTAGACCTATCGCTTTCGCGGATACCACAAGGCTATTTACCTCAATATCACGTTGGATACTTCCTGAGGTGCCGATACGAATAATCTCAAGCGAAGTTAATTTATTTTTTACTGTCCGTTTTGTGAAATCAACATTTACCAGGGCATCTAATTCATTGATTACGATGTCGATATTATCTGTTCCTATACCTGTTGAAATCACACTAATTCGTTTTCCCTTATAGCGTCCTGTACAGGTTTTAAATTCTCTTCGCGAAACGGTATATTCTATTTGTTCAAAATGCTTGGTAACTTCCTTTACTCGGTCGGGATCACCGACGGCAATAATGGTATTGGCGATTTGTTCAGGACGAAGATTAAGATGATAGATACTTCCATCTTCATTTAAAATGAGTTCTGATGCTGCTAATGTTCTCATTTTATCCACCTACACGTTTTACGTTAAATCCCATTTCTTTTAAAAGTACCATGATTTTATCGCGGTAATCTCCCTGAATGATGATTTTATCATCTTTAAAACTACCGCCCACACTAAAGGTGGTTTTTATTTTTTTTGCTAATTTCTTAAAATCTTCGGTGGCACCATTATAGCCCTCAAGGATTGTAATTGGTTTTCCTTTACGCTTTTCATATTTGCAAATAATGGGGTCTTCTTGCAGCCAAACTATACTTTTTGTCGGTTTTTCAACCTTTTCAGGAACGTGTTCCGGAAAAAGATTTTTTAATTGATCTTGTAGATCCATGGTGTAGGGTTTTAAGGTAATTCCTTTTGAACGAGTGACAGAACTATTATTTTTTAATCAAACCTAGTTCTATTAATCGTTCCGTTAAAAATTCTCCAGCAGTAATGTCCTCATATAATTTAGGGTGTGTATCATCGATACAGTTTTCTAAACAATTTAACGGCATATCACTGATTGGGTGCATGAAAAACGGAATGGAGTATCGTGATGTTCCCCAGTGTTCTTTAGGAGGATTTACAACGCGATGAATCGTTGACTTCAAGCGGTTATTTGTGAGTCTCGATAACATATCACCCACATTGATAATTAATTCGTCTGGCGCTGCAATCGCATCTAACCATTCCCCTTTGAGATTTTTAACTTGCAATCCTTTCCCTTGAGCACCCATGAGTAAGGTAATTAAATTAATATCACCATGTGCTGCCGCTCTTACTGCGTTTTTGGGTTCACTCGTAATAGGCGGGTAATGAATCGGACGTAAGATGCTATTGCCATTTTTAACATAGGGGTCAAAATAGTGTTCATCTAAATTTAAAAATAGCGCCAAGGCGCGAAGTACATATATGCCAGTTTTTTCCAACATTTTGTAGGTTTCTTTTCCTACTGTATTGAAATTTGGCAATTCACGAACAGTTACGTTGTCGGGATACATGGCTTTTAATTGTTCATTATCTTCTACATACTGCCCAAAATGCCAAAACTCTTTTAAATCACCTTCTTTTTTTCCTTTTGCACTTTCTTTTCCAAAAGACACATAACCACGTTGACCACCAATACCTTCAATTTCATAGGATTTTTTGGTTTCGACGGGTAAGTCAAAGAAGCGTTTTATTTCACGATATAATTGATCTACCAATTGATCACTTAAAAAATGATTTTTTAAGGCTACAAACCCAATGTCTTCATAGGCTTTTCCAATGTGTGATACAAACTGTGCTTTTCGTTTAGAATCACCTGATAAGAAATCAGCTAAATCTACACTTGGTATGTTTTTCATGGTGATGTGTTTTCTAGCGTAAAATTAAGGAACTCTACCCGATTGAAAAAATGTTCTCTACATTCATTTTAATTCTTGAATGTAGTTCGTTTTCAGTGAAATAGAGGGTTGAATGATCGTTATTGCACTCGTTGAATGTAGTGTTGAGGACGATGTATTTGGCGATTTGAAAGTGAATGGTGATTTGGAAGTTGAAAAAGGGCCCTTGTTAAATCGTATCTTTACTTTGCTTTTTTATAAAAAGGAATCAGATAGCTAATAGAATAATTCACTCCGAATCCAAAATCATTTAAAAAGACTCGATTGAATCCTGGGACATATAAATTTTTAAAATTAGCGGGTTCTTTGGTGCTGAGCATTTTCTTTCCGCTAAAGCTAAAACCTAAAAAGACATTCTTAAACAATTCTGCTTTTACACCAACCACGATTTCTCCCCAATGTGCACTAAGGCCACTGAATTTTTGTCCTTCTACAATTCGAGGAGATTCATCAAAGATTGGGTCGTTGTTGACCGTATAGCGATCAAGTGTTTGGCTAAAACTACTAAAACCATAGCGAAAGCCTATATAAATAAGGTTTTCCATATCCAACCAATTTTCATACGCATTGTAATCAATACCCACCTTAATAAAAGAGCCATCCGTTGAATAGCTAAAGAAATCTTCTTGCCCATCGAATGTTAAATACCCTATTTCGGCAGCTGCATAATAGGTTTTACTCAACCTAAAATCACCCGTAATCTCAAGTCCTTTTCTATGTTGGTCAATGGCGGTATAAATAGGGGTATACAAATCTATCCCTAGTCGTAACCCATAGTTGTTTTTAACGATGGTGTCTGCTTCTTTAGAAGTCTCTTGCGCTGTAAGAACTGCACAGGTTAGAAGCAACCAAAGGTTAGTGATATATATTGAGATGCGCATTTTGTTCATTTTCTATAAGTTCATTCGTCGATATAAAACTACTAATCCAGGTGTCACCATCAGGTGTGCGTTGGTATACAGGATTGACAAAAACGGATTTATATCCACAAGCTCTACCAATGAAAAGGTCGTTGATATCGTAGGATACAGTTAAGGTGTCTGGATTGCGATCGGTTCCTTCCACTGTGCTCAATATGTACACAGTTTCAGGGGCATTTACGCGTAAAGGTAAAGCAATTGAATCAGCAGTAAATCTAAGTGTGTCAGGCAGTCCTAAGATTTGAACCTCTAGATTCGGCGTTTTAAAATCTTCAGGGGCCTCTTGATCGTAAAAGCGAATAATTAGATGTGGAGTGATGGCGTCAATACAAATTTCATCACGTTCACAGGAGATAAGACTGATGCATACAGTGAGCAATAGAAACAGTGTTATTGCTGTTTTTTTGGGTAGAATATCAATGTTTATTCGATGATGTCTATTCATATTGCGTTTGCTATGACAATTTATTTTCGGGTGTTCTACGTTCCAAAAGTACAACATTTTCGATATGATGTGTTTGCGGGAACATATCTACAGCTTGCGATTGTACAATACGATATTTTTCATCTAAAATGGCCAAATCTCTAGCTTGGGTAGCCGAGTTGCAACTCACATAAACAATGCGTTTAGGGTGAATTTTTAGCAATTGTTCTACCACAGATTTATGCATGCCATCTCTTGGAGGATCAGTAATGATGACTTCAGGGATTCCATTAGCGGTAATAAATTCATCGGTAAAAATTTTGGCCATATCTCCTACAAAAAAAGAAGTGTTATCAATCTCGTTGGCGATAGCATTGGCTTTTGCATCTTCAATTGCTTCAGGAACACTTTCAATGCCAACGACCTTTGCCGCATCTTTGGCTATAAACTGTGCAATAGTTCCCGTTCCTGTGTATAAGTCATACACAATTTCACGACCTGTTAGTTGAGCGAAATTACGGGTCACCTTGTATAATTCATAGGCTTGTGCGGAATTAGTTTGGTAAAAAGACTTTGCGTTAATTTTAAATCGAAGTCCTTCCATTTCTTCAAAGATATGGTCTCTTCCAGCATAGCATACTACTTCTTGATCGTAAATTGTGTCATTTGCTTTTTGATTTACAACGTATTGCAATGAGGTGATTTCGGGAAAGGTGGCCATCAAATGATCTAATAATAAATTTCGTTTTTCCAGGTCGTCGTCAAAGAATTGAATCACTAACATAATCTCTCCGGTAGAAGCAATGCGCAAGGTCATGGTTCGTAAGAGCCCTGTTTGAGATCTTGGATTAAAAAAGGCCAACTGATGTTGGTTGGCAAAATTCTTAATTTCATTGCGAATAGCATTGGAGGGGTCTTCTTGTAAATGGCATTTTTCAATATCTAGAATTTTATCCCACATTCCAGCAATGTGAAATCCCAATCCGTTTCTGTTGTCAATGGGAGCTTCACTGTTTATTTCTTCAGGGCTTAACCAGCGGTTATTCGAAAACGAAAACTCCATTTTATTTCGGTAAAAATACTGCTTTGTCGCACCGAGTATAGGATTCACTTCAGGAAGCTCAACATGACCAATTCGCACTAAGTTACTGCTTACTTCTTTTTGTTTAAAGTAGAGTTGATCTTCGTATTTCATGTGTTGCCATTTACAGCCTCCACAGTATTTAAAGTGCTGACATACTGGGGCTGTGCGTCGTTCAGATGGTTTTTTAAGTACAGCTACGTTTCCTTCATAATAGGATTTTCGCTTTTTAAACGTTTGTACATCTACCACATCGCCCGGTACTGCGTCTGATAAAAAGATGACACGTCCATCGGGTGCTTTAGCGATCGCTTTGCCTTTTGAGCCAGCATCAATGACTTCAATATCCTCGAAAATGACTTTTTTGGTTTTTCTCCTCATGTGCGCAAAGGTAAAATAAAATTAAAACCGACCTCTTCGAAAGTAAAAAATGTACAGCGTATAAAAGCTTCGGGTGTTTTGGGTTCTTTTGGTATGTGCTTACCTAGGTGCTTGGAGTTCTTTCCTAGTGAAAGTTTATTAATTAGAAAATTAAGTGGCTTGATTGTGTTAATTTTTAACATAAATTTAGGGATTTAAAAAGCTAATTGGCTGGTTAATTTTTAATTAAAAATTATCTTTGTTGGAATTCAAAAAAATAATAATGACATGACGAAAATTAAATTGGGAGTAATTAGTTGCTTACTTATGGGGTATTTAGCTTCGGCCCAAACAGAACCAGTTAAACGGAATTTAGACCTTTTTAGTCCATTAAATCTTACTAATGTAGTAACACCTTATAGAACACAAGCAGGTGAACCATCAGCAGACTATTGGCAAAATGAAGCAGATTATACAATTGCTGTGAGCCTAGATGAGGTAAATCATACTATTTCAGGTGAAGTAGTTATTGATTACACCAATCATAGCCCTGATTCATTGGCATATGTGTGGTTACAATTAGATCAAAATAAGTTTAAAGCCGATTCAGATGGTACCGCTATTTCTGCGGCAGTAGGTGGTCGTTTTACCGGAGATTTAGCAGGTGGGTATCAAATTAATTCAGTGTTGGTGAATGGGGAAAAAGCGAATTATATAATTACCGATACGCGCATGCAAATTCGATTAGATCAAGCGGTAAACCCAAAAGGAGGGAACTTGAAAATTGCCATTGATTACCAATTTAAGATTCCAGAATATGGTGCAGATAGAATGGGACGAATCAAACAGGAACAAGGTTGGGTGTATGAAATTGCACAGTGGTATCCGCGAATGGCAGTCTATGATGATGTGAGTGGATGGAATAACCAACCCTATTTAGGATCGGGTGAGTTTTACTTAGAGTATGGTGATATCGATTATAAAATTACGGTTCCTTATGATCATATTGTTGTAGGATCTGGCGAACTATTGAATATTGATGAAGTGTTTCCAGCGAAGATAGTGAGACGCTATAGAAAAGCACAGGAAAGTAATAAAACGGTAGATATTATTAAGGCAAGTGAGGTTGGCAATACAAAAATAACGCGGCCTGTACAAAGTGGAAAATTGACGTGGCATTTTAGAATTAACCAAACGAGAGATGCTGCTTGGGCAACATCTAAAGCATTTATTCTTGATGGAGCAAAAATTAACTTACCAAATGATAAAAAAGCGTTAGCCTTGTCTGCTTACACTAAAGAAAGTGCTACGGATGACGGTTGGAATAAGTCGACCGAATATGTTAAAAACAGTATAGAAAATAATTCTATATGGCTCCCATATAGCTATCCTGTTGCAACAAATGTCGCTGGGATTGTTGGGGGTATGGAGTACCCTGGATTGGTTTTTTGTAGTTGGAAATCAAAGAATGAAAGACTCTGGGGGGTTACTGATCACGAATTTGGACATCACTGGTTCCCGATGGTGGTAGGTAGTAATGAACGATTACATCCATGGATGGATGAAGGGTTTAATACGTTTATCAATCATTATAGTGGTTTGGCGTATGGAAAATATCCAGCCAAATTAAGCAATGTGAGAAGTTTTGTGCCAGCGTTGACAAGTCCGAAAAGAGAACCTATTAATACCCCTCCTGATGTGGGACAAACGTATAATCTAGGGATGAATGCTTATCGAAAACCAGCTATAGGGTTGTTGATGTTAAGAGAATCGATACTTGGTCCAGAGCGCTTTGATTATGCATTTAAAAATTATATAAAAAAATGGGCCTATAAACATCCGCGTCCTATTGATTTTTTCAATGCCATGGAAAATGCTGCTGGAGACGACTTAGATTGGTTTTGGAAAGCGTGGTTCTATGATACGGGAAATATCGATCAGGCAGTGACGAAGGTAAGTTACCTAAAAGGAGATCCTGCAAATGGGGCTTTAATTCGCTTAGAAAATAAAGGAGAAGTTCCTATGCCGGTTAATCTAGAGGTAACCGATGAAACGGGGAAAACAGTTCGATATCATGTTCCTGTGGCTATTTGGATGCGTGGTAATGAGGCTGATTATAAGGTGAATACAACTGCGAAAATTGTGAAAATTGTGGTTGATCCAGATGAAATTTACCCGGATATTAATAGTGCAAATAACGTTTATGAAGTAGGAATGGAAACGAAATAACATGATTTATATAAATTTCGTATGCGTTACTTACTAAAGTAGTGTGCAATGTGCCTAGTGAATGTATTTTATTGAATCAGATACAAAGGTCGTTGATATTTAAATAAAAGAGGAAAAAGCCTGAGGGGATAAACTTCAACTTTTTCCTCTTTTCATGTTAAAAGTGCTGTTTTTGTATTCACAACAAACCCTAAATTTTAATTACATATCCCACCGCTTTTTTCTAATTTTGTACGACGCTTTAATCTATAAAGATGAACTTCAACCTGAAAAAACTTTACATAAGTTTTTTACGCTTTAAAAGATCGTTTAGGAAATACCCGTTTCGGAAATTTAATGTTTTCGAAATTTTTCTCTTTTGGACTAAAAGCCATTTACAGCGCTCTCAATTTTTGGTTTTATCAGGAGTTTTGGTTGGTTTGACTGCCGGATTGGCCGGTGTTTTATTGAAAACGCTCGTGCACTATATTCAAACGTTTGTCAATGAAATTCCCTTTACTGAACGGATGTTTGTTTATGCTATTTTTCCATTGTTAGGGATTGTACTCACTGCATTAATAATTAAGTATCTTTTTAATGGTGATGAAGAGAAGGAAATGTCTTTTGTCTTGAAAGATATTTCTCAAAGTGAAAGTAGAGTTAAACCTACTAAAATGTATTCCCAAATTATTCAAAGTGCTGTAACTGTCGGGTTTGGAGGTTCTGCTGGACTAGAAACACCCATTGCTGTAACCGGCTCGGCAATTGGATCAAATTTTGCCACGAATTATCGTTTGGGATTTAAAGAGCGAACCTTGCTCTTGGCATCCGGAGCTGCTGCCGGAATTGCAGCGGCCTTTAATGCGCCTATTGCCGGTGTAATGTTTGCCTTTGAAATAATACTAACAGGCTTGGTGTTTACCGACTTTATTCCCTTGGTAATTGCGGCCATTTGTGGGAGTTTATTATCAAAAATTATCTTACATGAAGATGCCTTATTTAGTTTGGCGTCTCGTGACACATTTAATCATCTCAATTTGTTGTATTTTATTGGTTTAGGGGTGATTACTGGGTTTTATGCGAGGTATTTTTTGGTCGTAGGGCAACGTGTTCATCGCTTTTTTGAGAAATTTCAAACTAAAATTATACGTAGAGCGCTCATAGGGGGGCTTGTATTATCCATATTGTGTGTGGCCTTTCCTCCGCTTTTTGGTGAAGGATATCACAATATTATGAGCCTGCATCAAGGAAATATAGATCAATTGATTCATCAAAGTTTGTTTAGATATTTTGATGTCTCTCCCTTTTTGATAATCTTATTTTTGGTATGTGCAATTTTATTTAAAGCCTTTGCAACGGCCATTACGTTGAGTGCTGGCGGAAATGGAGGAAATTTTGCTCCAACGTTGATTGCTGGTGGAATGTTGGGGTTTTTATTTGGATATACACTTAATTTACTCGGTATAGAAGAGGTGCCTATTACCAATTTGATGTTGGTCGGTATGGCTGGCGTTATGTCGGGTGGAATGTATGCGCCCTTAACGGCCATTTTTTTAATTGCTGAAACCAGTGGTGGTTATGATTTGTTTATTCCACTTATGATCGTGTCTGTTATTGCGTATGCCATTAATCGCTTTTATTCGCCTATAAATCCAGTATATCAAAAATTGGCGAATGAAGGGAAAATATTTACTACACGACAGGATCAGAATATTCTCTCACAAATAAATTTAGAAGATTGTATTAATCCTTCTTCCGTGGTTATTTGTACTTCAGAAAGTATGGAGGAGGTAATGGTTAAATTTAGAAATAGTGATCAGAATGCCTTGGCTGTAGTTGATGATGAAAATCGATTTTGGGGTATTGTAAATCGAGAACAATTGAGACCGTATTTATTAGGGGTTAAAAAGCCTTCTGAAACCACTATTAGCAAACTGGCAATTAGTCCAGCCTTTAAAGTTTATCAAAAACATTCAGTGATGGAGGTGACCAAGATGTTTGATGAAGCTGATGTTTGGCAGTTACCTTTATTAGGAGAAGATCGTCAATTTCTTGGTTTTGTAAGTCGTTCCAAGATTTTGAACAATTATCGATTGTTGTTGAAGAACTTGTCCGAATAAGTCCTGTAGATTGCGAATAGAGCTAAAACTAAGGGACTTAATTTAATTGATAAAGAATTCTGAAGCTTGTTTGAAAAGCAGGATGGGAAATAAAAATTACAGATTATCTTTGAGATTAATCCCTTTGCCTAAAATCACTTTCCTACTTTTTGCATATATGAAGCAAGGGCTTCGAGTTCGGCATCTGTTGCATCTTTAAGAATTCCTGTAAGGTTTGCTTTCATAATAGCAACTTGGCTGGGGGTAGTATCTACAATGGGATCTGCCTTTCCCTTTAAGAACTGTACGAAATCGCCTTTTTTCTCAGCGTAAATAGCTACCATATCCTTAACCGAAGGACCGATAATTTTTTTATCTATGGCGTGGCACGTTACACAGGTTTTTGATGTAAAAAGAGCTTCTCCATCAAGTTGTTTGTCTGTTGTTGACGTAGTGCTTTCTTTTGTTGAAAGGGGGGGGTGTTCTTTCGCTTTTTTATTCCCACATTGAATGCATACAAAACAAAGAAAAAGCAAGGCGATTTTTTTCATAATTCTCAATAATTTGACAGGTTCAAATATACGTAATTTTAGGGAGTAAATTGCCTATTTGAGGAGGGAAGTAAAGAATCTAATCATCTATAAAATGTTAAATAAGTATAGAAGTTTATGGGAAAAATAGACTGTACGTCGAAGTAGGAAACAATTAATGATCGATAGAATGTTAATTAACATAAAACTACAAACCACAAATTACATTTGAGTTCAAAATATTTCTTTACTTTGCATTAATAAAATTTTGAGGATGTTAGAAAGATTGCGAATAGTAAAACAACGTTTTGATGAGGTGTCAGATTTGATTATTCAGCCTGATATTATCACTGATCAAAAGCGCTACGTTAAACTCAATAAAGAGTATAAAGATTTAAAAGCCATTGTCGAAAAAGGAGCGAAGTACCAAGAAGTTATACAGAATATCGAAGAAGCTAATGAGATCATTAATGATGGCTCGGACGCAGAAATGGTAGAAATGGCTCAAATGCAACTTGAAGAAGCTAATGAATTGCTGCCAACGTTGGAAGAGGAGATTAAATTTATGCTTATTCCTAAGGATCCAGAAGATGCAAAGGATGTTATGGTTGAAATTAGAGCGGGAACGGGAGGTGATGAAGCGAGTATTTTTGCCGGAGATTTGTATCGTATGTATACTAAATTCTGTGCGGATAAAGGCTGGAAAACAGAAGTAGTAGATGTGAGTGAAGGGACTTCTGGTGGATTTAAAGAAATTATCTTTAGCATTACTGGAGAGGATGTATATGGGGATATGAAATTTGAAGCGGGGGTACATCGAGTACAACGCGTTCCACAGACAGAAACTCAAGGAAGAGTTCATACTTCTGCAGCGACTGTTATGGTATTACCAGAAGCAGAAGAGTTTGATATAGAACTTGATATGAAAGATGTTAAAATTATTAGAACAACGTCAACAGGTCCTGGCGGGCAAAGTGTTAATACAACGTATTCGGCCATCCAATTAAAACATATTCCAACGGGCTTGGAAGCCAAGTGTCAAGATCAAAAATCACAACATAAAAACCTTGAGAAGGCGATAAAAGTACTTCGATCAAGATTGTATGAATCTGAATTAGCCAAAAAACAAGCGGAAGATTCAGCAAGGAGGAAAAGTATGGTTTCTAGCGGTGATAGATCGGCAAAGATTCGGACGTATAACTACCCCCAAGGTAGAGTAACTGAACACAGAATAGGGTTGACGTTATACGATCTAAACAATATTATCAACGGTGATATTCACAAAATTATAGAAGAGCTTAAGCTGGCTGAGAATGCAGAGAAACTAAAGGAGTCAGGAGAAGTCTTATAAGGAATTGTCTGGCCTGTTAGATTAAACATATCTTACATATACGAAAGGATATGTTTAATTTTATACCTAAAAACGAAATTCGTTTAAATTTTGTTTAATCGCTTGTAAACATTTCATATTGATTAATTTTACCCACGAATCATGAATTTATCCGGATTAAGGAGGAAGACTACCGCGCATTATTATGAAAAACTGTTAAAAAAGGTAGACGGTAAAAATAGAGAAATGCCTCGGGCAATCTTACGCGTTGGTGTTTTGGCAGATTCGCGTTTGTTCGGTAGTTATGATATTTCGCGGAGCTTAAGTCAAATATTTGATATGCCAAATAATCGCATTGATATTTTGATTTTTGAAAACCTCAAAGATGATTATGTGAAACAACATTTTAATACATTCACGGAGAAAGATTTTGGAATGTATGGTAAAATTAAAGTGCCGAATGTTACAGATTTCATTGAACATCGCTTTGATATTTTGATTAATTATTGCAATGAAAAAAGTATGTATACCAACCTCGTTGCCTTAAAATCAAGAGCGAAATTTAAAATTGGTTTTGCCGATTCAGACCTCCAAAAAATATACGATTTCATGGTTGCAGTAGATGGAAATAAGATAGATATTTTTAATGAAGAATTGTGTAAATATCTTAAAATTTTAAAATTGATTGAATGAGTGCATTTGTCGGAACTGGGGTAGCTTTAGTTACGCCGTTTAAAGAGGATTTATCTGTTGATTACCAGGGCTTAGAGCGTTTGGTGAATTTTCAAATTAACAATGGTGTAGATTATTTGGTTGTTCAAGGAACTACAGGTGAACCTGCTACACTTACCTTTGAGGAAAAAGCGTTAATTAGGTCTAAAATTATATCTGTAAACAAAGGAAGGTTGCCATTAATTCTCGGTATTGGAGGGAATAATACCGCAGCGGTTATACAGGAAATAAAGGATACCGATTTGCGTCATTTCGATGCTATCTTATCTGTATCTCCGTACTATAATAAGCCTACACAAGAAGGAATTTACCAACATTTTAAAGCCATTGCAGAGGTGAGTCCCATCCCCATAATTCTTTATAATGTGCCGGGTCGTACCGCTGTAAATATGTTGCCAGAAACCGTCTTGCGTCTAGCGTCTGATTTTTCAACTATTATTGGTGTAAAAGAAGCGGCCGGTAGTATAGAACAAGCAATGCGTCTAATCCAGAATTCTCCGAAGGATTTTTTAGTGATTTCTGGAGATGATATGATCGCTTTACCAATGACGCTTTGTGGGGGAGCCGGGGTAATCTCAGTGATTGGACAAGGTTTGCCGAAGAATTTTTCAGCGATGATTAAATTGGCCTTAATGGGAGAAACTAAGCAGGCATCTGCCTTACACTACGATTTGATGAATAGCATTGATTATATTTTTGAAGAAGGAAATCCCGCAGGAATTAAATTTCTATTGTCTTGTTTGGGGATTTGTAATCCCTATGTGAGACTGCCTTTAGTCGGTGCCACCCCTGTTTTACAAGAAAAAATCCGTACTTTTGTATCCCACTATAAATAGGATATTATGCTAAGTTCAAAAATGGAAAAGGCGCTTAATGCGCAAATCACCGTAGAAGCGGAATCTTCACAGGTTTATTTGTCAATGGCCTCTTGGGCAGAAACACAAGGCTTTGAAGGAGTGGCTGCTTTTATGTATGCGCATTCAGATGAAGAGCGGATGCATATGTTGAAGTTGGTGAAATATATAAATGAACGGGGAGGACATGCCAAAATAGGCTCCTTACAAGCTCCGCCACTTTCGTTTGGATCATTTAAAGAAATGTTTCAGACCTTATTTGATCACGAGGTGAGTGTTTCAGAATCTATCAACGAATTGGTACATATTAGTCTAGAAAGTAAAGATTATGCTACACATAACTTTTTGCAATGGTATGTGTCAGAACAAATAGAAGAAGAGGCTTTGGCAAGAACAATTTTAGATAAAATTAACTTGATTGGCGATGATAAAGGAGGACTGTATCTTTTTGATAATGACGTGAAACAATTGACAGTAGCTTCTTCTGCTACTGAAATGACTAAATAAGCAAGGATATCTTGCTTACTCGATAATTGAGTAAACTGAAAACAGTTTAACAAACATTTAATATATTTTTAGAGAGTCATTTTTAAAAGCAATTTACCTTTGACGGTCTGTATAAAAAATGTTTTTATTAATCCATTTTAAATAAGTACTTTTGCAAAATGCATTTATTGAAAAGATATAGCGCCGTATTATTTGTAACTATCTTGTTTTCGGCTTGTAGTGAATATCAGAAAGTCTTGAATAAAGGACCGGTAGATAAACAATATAAAATGGCGTCCGATTATTATGATGCTGGTGATTATAGAAGAGCGGCTAATTTATTTGAAAAAGTGGTTCCCCAGTATGCAGGAAAACCACAGTTAGAACGGATACAATATATGTATTCCGATTGTTTGTTTCATACAAAACAATACGAATCTGCTCAGTATCACTTTAATAGATTTATCGGAAATTTTCCAAAGAGTACAAAAATAGAAGATGCTACCTATATGGCTGCATTGAGTTTTTATCACTTAGCACCAAAATCGAGTTTAGATCAAGCATATACCGAACAAGCAATGATTGCATTGCAACGCTTTATTGATAAGTATCCCGAGTCTGAAAGAATTCCAGAAGCGAATAAATATTTTGAAGAGCTTAATCGTCGTATAGAATTAAAATATTTTAATATTGCCAAGCAGTATTATCATACAGAATATTATAAAGCGGCAATTGCAGCATTTGATAATTTTTTAGAAGATTATTTTGGTACTTCTCTTAAAGAGGATGCTATCTATTACAAGTTTTTATCAGCCTATGAGCTGGGGATGAATAGTATACTTAGTAAGAAAGTCGATCGCTTAAAATTTGCAATAACAGTTTTTGAAAAATTTAAGGATACGTTTCCTGAATCGGAAAAATTGAAAGAACTAACCGATATGAAGGATAAGTTGTTGAAAGAATTACAAAGTACGAACGAATTAATAGCAAAAATAACAAACAATGGATTATAAAAATTCTGAAGCACCAGTAACTACGATTACCTATGACAGAACCAAAATAGAAGAGCCTACGCAAAATATTTATGAGGCGATTTCAATTTTGGCAAAGCGTGCAAATCAAATCAATGACGATTTGAAAAAGGAGTTAATTGACAAACTAGAAGAATTTGCTACACATAACGATAGTCTTGAAGAAGTTTTTGAGAATAAAGAGCAAATTGAAGTTTCTCGTTTTTACGAAAAATTACCTAAGCCAACGGCAATTGCAGTAGAAGAGTGGTTAAATGGTAAAATCTATTATAGAAATCCAGAAGCTGTAAGTTCAAAAGAATAGTTGTGTCGGTACTAAGTGGTAAAAAAATCTTACTCGGGGTAACAGCCGGAATTGCTGCTTATAAAACCGCCTATTTAGTTAGACTTTTTATTAAGGCAGGTGCCGAGGTTCAAGTAATTATGACACCTGCTGCAAAAGATTTTGTCACTCCTTTGACATTATCAACACTTTCCAAAAATCCAGTTCACTCTACGTTTTACGATAAGAAAGACGACAATGAAACATGGAATAATCATGTAGATTTAGGCCTGTGGGCCGATTTATTTATCATTGCTCCAGCAACGGCAAATACCTTGTCAAAAATGTCGGATGGAATATGTGATAATTTGTTATTAGCTACATATTTATCAGCCAAATGTAAGGTCTATATAGCTCCAGCTATGGATTTAGATATGTATAAACATCCATCTACATTAAAAAATCTCACCACTTTGGTAAGCTATGGGAATCGGATCATTCCTGCAGAAAGTGGGGAATTAGCCAGTGGTTTGGTTGGAGAAGGTCGGATGGCAGAGCCTGAGCGGATAGTTTCGTTTATAGAACAGGATTTATTAGATGGACTTCCGTTGCATCATAAAAAAATATTAATCACTGCAGGACCAACTTATGAAGCCATAGACCCGGTGCGTTTTATTGGCAATCATTCATCTGGTAAGATGGGCTTTGAATTGGCAAAAGTTGCCGCCAAATTAGGTGCTGAGGTGTATTTAGTGAGTGGTCCATCCAATGAAACTGTAAATCACACGTTAATACATCGGATTGATGTGGTAAGTGCTGAAGAAATGTATTCGGCTTGTCATCAGTATTTTGAAACGGTAGATATCGCAATTTTATCGGCGGCTGTAGCCGATTTTAAACCATCGGAAGTGGCTGCGCAGAAAATTAAAAAGAAATCAGCAACCATGTCGCTCGAATTAGTACCGACAAAAGATATTTTAGCTTCGTTAGGGGCTATTAAACAAAGCCAGTTTCTCGTTGGGTTTGCCTTAGAAACTAACGATGAAGTGGCAAATGCTACGGCTAAACTTGAACGAAAAAATTTAGATATGATCGTGTTAAATTCGTTACAAGATAAAGGTGCTGGATTTAAGAATTCAACGAATAAAGTTACGATTATCCATGCAGATAAACGAATGGTTATATTTGAATTAAAATCGAAGACGTATGTCGCTGAAGATATTTTTAATGAAATTTTAAATGAAAAGTATGCGTAACTTACTGTTGATTGTGGTTGTATTGTGCGGAGTAAACCTTCGGGCGCAAGAATTAAATGTCCAAGTAGTTATTAATGCTGAACAAGTTCAAAATTCAAATCAACAAGTATTTCTAAATCTTCAACAATCAATTAGTGATTTTCTCAACAATACCAAGTGGACAAGTACGAATTACAAGCCCCAAGAAAAAATAAATTGCACCTTTACCCTGAATATTTTAGAAAGCCCTTCAACAAACGAATATAAAGGAAGTATCCAGGTACAGGCTAGTCGTCCGGTGTATAACTCGAGTTACCAAACGTCTTTACTTAATTATAAGGATGATCAGTTGTCTTTTACGTATACTGAATTTGAAACGCTTCGCTTTAATGAAACCAGTTTTGAATCGAATTTGGTGTCAATTTTAACATTTTATGTGTATACCATTTTAGGGTTAGATGGAGATTCATTTGCCCTCAAAGGGGGGGAAGTCTATCATAAAAAAGCCGAAAATGTGGTAAACCTTGCCCAGCAAGGGGGGTATGCAGGATGGAATAGAATTGACGGAAATGCGACGAGGTATCAGCTCAATGAGAATTTATTGTCACCCAGTTTTGAGGATTTTAGAACCTTGTTTTACGAATACCATCTCAAAGGCTTAGACTTGATGGCAACAGACATACGGGAAAGTAAAAAACAGATAGCCAAAGCGCTAAACAGACTTCAAAACGTCTATAATAGACGGGCTAACGCCTATTTACTTAGAGTTTTTATCGATGCCAAAGGCGATGAATTAGTCGAAATATTTAGTGATGGGCCACGTATAAATGAAGATGTAAAACTCAAAGAAATGTTACTTAAAATGTATCCAACGTTTCGCGAGAAATGGGATAAAATTTGAGCTCCAACCTTTGATATGTCACTGTTTTTCAAGTAAGAACTGTTAAATAATTGCCTGTTTTTTTACGCGTTTATTTTTAGAATGAACTACGGGGTAATAGCACCTGTTGAGCGCCTAATTTACGAATCAATGATCGGTGTTACGTATGTGTAATTACCTCAGTCAACCGCGTTAACATCTCGATTTTTTTGCATAAGTTTGAGGTCAAAATTAGAAGATTTGTAAGCCTATGTTAATCACCCTTTCCATAAAAAATTACGCGCTAATTGATCAGCTAAATGTTACTTTTAATGGAGGTTTCTCCATAATTACAGGAGAGACTGGTGCAGGGAAATCAATTCTCTTAGGTGGCTTGGCACTAATTTTAGGTAAACGAGCAGATTTAAGTAGTTTAAAACGAAAAGATGAAAAGTGTATCATTGAAGGAGAATTTGATGTAGCTAATTATAAACTAACCTCCTTTTTTGAGGAACATGATCTCGACTTTGAAGAACGTACCATCATTCGTCGTGAAATACTTCCCAATGGAAAATCGAGAGCTTTTATAAATGATACGCCAACGACTTTATCTGTACTGTCAGCGTTAGGAGAGCAATTAATAGATATTCATTCGCAACATCAGACGTTGCAATTGGCAGAAGTGGATTATCAATTTGCTATTTTAGATACGTTAGCAGATAACACAGCTAGTTTAGTAGCGTATGCATCCCAACTTAAAAAATACAAGGGAATTCAAAAAAAGGTTCAGTATCTTGAATTGGAACAAGCTGAGGCGCAAAAACAGTACGATTACAATGCATTTTTATATAGTGAATTAAAAGCAGCTAAATTTAAAGAAGATGAACAGGAAACGTTAGAAGAACAGCTAGAGAAACTCAATAATATGGAAGAAATTGCGGAGCAATTGAGTCAGGCACAACAATTGACAGATGCTGATGAAATTGGACTCCGAGCCCAATTAAATTCCTATCATGCAATCGCTAGTAAATTGAGTAAATTCAGTCATAACTACAGCCAATTATTTGATAGAATAAACTCTATGAAGATTGAATTAGAGGATATTGCCAGTGAAATGGAGGCTGCTACGACTGAAATTGACTTTAGTCCTGCTGAAATTCAACAGTACAATGATCGGTTGCAATTGCTTTATGATTTGTATAAAAAGCACCAAGTAGACTCTATTGCCGCACTGCATCAAATAGAGTCAGAATTAAAAGAGAAGGTTTCAATAGTCGAAAATGGAGCAGAACAAATTGCTGAAGAAAAGATGAAACTTAATGCCTGTGAAAAGGAACTCAATGTACTCGCTAAAAGGATTCATGAAGGAAGACGTAAAGCCATTCCTGTGTTTGTGAAAAAAATGGAAGCCTTACTGGGGCAATTAGAAATGCCAAATACCCGATTTAAGCTTGAACTTATACCCCAAAATCAATTTTTTCACCATGGAAAAGACGAGCTTTCCTTTACCGTTTCAACCAATAAAGGGGGGCATTTTGAAGTGTTGAAAAAAGTAGCATCGGGTGGGGAAATGTCAAGAATTATGTTGGCAGTTAAACATATTTTAAGCCAATATGCCGAGTTACCAACCATTATTTTTGACGAAATTGATACAGGTGTTTCTGGTGAAGTTTCTAATCGTATCGCGGCCATTATGGCAAGTATGAGCGATCGTATGCAAGTAATAGCTATCACACACTTACCACAAATTGCTGCTCGTGGAACCTATCACTATAAGGTATATAAAGTTGATAATGAGATGGGAACAGAAACCAATATTATCGCATTAAACCCAGAAGAACGTACCGAAGAGGTGGCTATGATGTTGAGTGGGAAAAAACTTACGGATTCAGCAATTCTTCACGCAAAACAATTATTAAATCAATAATCATTAGAGTCTTTGCAATATTTAATTTTAATCAATTAATTTTGTGAGCTCATTATTAAATAACAACAAATTATGTACAATTTACTTAAAGGAAAGCGGGGAATAATTTTTGGAGCCTTGGATGAAAATTCCATTGCTTGGAAAACAGCAGAAAGAGCACACGAAGAAGGAGCAACTTTTGTGTTAACTAATGCTCCGATTGCTATGCGTATGGGAGCTATAAAAACATTAGCTGAAAAAACAAATTCTCAAATTATACCTGCTGATGCCACTAAAATGGAGGATCTTGAAAATTTAGTTGAACAAGCGACCACTATTTTAGGAGGAAAATTAGATTTTGTACTTCATTCTATTGGTATGTCTGTAAATGTCAGAAAAAGCGTACCCTATACGGAGTCAAATTATGACTTTACAACCAAAGGATGGGATGTTTCGGCGGTTTCTTTTCATAAAGTTATGAATGTGCTCTATAATAAAGACGCTATGAATGAATGGGGGTCTATTGTCGCCTTAACCTATATGGCTGCACAACGTGTTTTTCCAGACTATAATGATATGGCTGATAATAAAGCCTATTTAGAATCTATTGCACGGAGCTTTGGATATTTTTTCGGTACGGATAAAAAAGTGCGCGTAAATACAATTTCTCAAAGTCCAACACCTACCACTGCTGGCCAGGGGGTAAAGGGGTTTGACGGGTTTATTGCCTATGCAGATAAAATGTCACCTTTGGGCAATGCCACTGCTCAGGATTGTGCAGATTATACAATTACATTATTTTCTGATTTAACTAAGAAAGTAACCTTGCAAAACTTGTATCACGACGGTGGATTTTCAAATGTGGGAGTAAGCCAGGCAGTGATGGATACCTTTGCGAAAGAAAGGTAAATAAGTTCTTGTTAATCAGGCATGTATGTGGGTGTGCAATGCGTGTTTGATAATTTGAATTTTTTTATACTTTTTTGTGTTTTTAAACGTTTAAAAACTTAACAAACTATTAAATCAACCATATTATGAATATGAAAACTATCGCAGGATTGTTTGTCGCTCTTTTATTTGTAAGTTCCTTACAAGTAAATGCAAACTCGATAGCCAATGACGCCGTAATTGCACCACCTGTAAATGATGACTGCGCTAATGCTACCGAATTGACGGTAAACACAAATTTTTTATGTGGTACAAAGACATCAGGAACGCTTGTTGACGCAACAGCATCTACAGCGCCTTCGGGCTGTACAGGTACGAATCCCGCATTGCCAGATGAATATAAAGCCGGAGATGACGTTTGGTTTAAATTTATAGCAACAGCAACTTCGCATAAAATTAGTCTCAGTATCACGGGGGGTTCACCTACTGATTTATATTTGATGGTGTACAATGGGGGAGTAACTGGCGATTGTAGTACCATGAGTGCTATTTTCTGTAGTGATCCAGAAACGCCTACTGTATCTAGTTTAACTATTGGAAATACTTACTTTATTCGGGTTTTTTCAAATAGTACCGCGAGTGGGGCTACCACAACGTTCGATGTTTGCATTGGAACAGAACCAACGCTAATATCAAATGATGAATGTGATAATATAGAGGCAATTACCACCTTGCCTTTTGACCGTTCTTATGACGCTACATCGGCTACCAACTCAGATTTTGTAACTGCTGGTGGTTGTATTGACTTAAATGATGGTGTTTGGTTTTCCGTTTTAGGTGATGGAGGGAATATTACCCTAACGGTACGTCCTTCTGGATGGGATGCCGGAATTGGAGTGTATACTGGTGCTTGTAATGCGTTAACCTGCGTTGATTCTAAAAATATTGGAGGAAATAGTGTGGTAGAAAGTTTAACGTTTGCTTCTACTGTTGGCGTTACTTATATGATAAATATTGGGCATCCAAGTGGGTCGGAAACAGGGGCAACGGGTGTATTTGAATTGTCAGTAAACACATCTACTTTGTCTATTGATAAGTTAGTCTTAAAAGGATTTAAATACTACCCTAATCCGGTGAATGATTTATTAAAAATGAGTGCAAATGAAGCCATTGATGAAGTAACGGTATATTCTGTTCTTGGTAAAGAAGTTAGAAAAGTACGTCAGGGAGAATTGACAACAGAAATTGATTTATCAAACCTTTCTACAGGGACTTATTTTGTGAAAGCCGTCATAGGTAATAGTACAGGAACCTTTAAAATATTGAAAAATTAACTTTTTACTCAAATTATAGCATAGACCCTCAATTTGAGGGTCTTTTTTTTTAGACTATTCTAAACCAAAACGTATCTTTGACGTTAATTCTAGAACGTGGACTTACACTTTTCAATAATTATTCCTGTCTATAATCGGCCACAAGAAGTAGCTGAATTACTCCACAGTTTATGTGAACAAGAGGACATGGATTTTGAGGTTATTGTCGTAGAAGATGGTTCGAGTCCGAGCCTCAAAGCGGATCAGATCTGTAAAAAATTTAGTACTCAACTCAATTTAACGTATTATTTCAAACCAAATTCGGGAGCTGGCCAATCAAGGAATTATGGTATGGAACGGGCCAGTGGTAATTATTTTATAATCTTAGATTCAGATTGTATTCTTCCTAAAACCTATCTTTCTGCTGTACGTGAACACTTGACGGCCAATTATACGGATGGATTTGGAGGTGCTGATGCCGCACATGAATCGTTTTCAGTTTTACAAAAAGCCATAAATTACGTCATGACCTCTGTTCTTACTACTGGCGGGATACGCGGGAATAAAGCCCTTAAAAAATTTCAACCGAGAAGTTTTAATATGGGACTGTCAAAAAAAGCATTTCAAACTACAGGAGGATTTAAGAAAATGACTGTTGGAGAAGATATTGATCTGTCTTTTAGACTTTGGCAAGCTCAGTTTGAAACTCAATTTATTGAAACGGCATACGTATTTCATAAACGTAGAATTTCATGGGGTAAATTTTTTCGTCAAACGAATAACTTTGGTGCTGCAAGGCCCATTTTAAATTTCTTATTTCCCGGTACAGCCAAGGTTACCTACTGGTTTCCAAGTCTGTTTGTGTTGGGTGCTATTTTTGCTCTTTTAGCCGCGATTTTTTCACTGTCTTATCTCGGAATATGGCTGCTTTTGGGGTACCTATGTTTGGTATTTATTCATAGTGCCATCACAACAAAAAGTCTTAGCATAGCCGTATACGTTGTACCTACTCTGTTTGTTATGTTTTTTGGGTATGGATTAGGATTTTTACGTTCGTTTGTCAAGTTGCAGGTTTTGAGACAATCACCCAAAAAATCTTTTCCTAAAATGTTTGATGTTTAACTCATTATCTGAGTTGCTTTCCATAATTTTGCAACAAACAAAATTTTTGAATAGAATCTTAGTCCTACATGAAGTACGCAAAAAATATATTAGAAACGATCGGTAATACACCATTAGTAAAATTAAATAAAATTACGGCTGAAGTAGAGGCTTTGGTATTAGCGAAAGTAGAGTCCTTTAATCCTGGGAATTCAGTGAAGGATCGAATGGCGGTTAAGATGATTGAGGATGCAGAAGCGGATGGACGTTTAAAGCCAGGGGGGACAATTATTGAAGGTACTTCTGGAAATACAGGCATGGGGTTAGCCCTAGCAGCCATTGTTAAAGGTTATCATTTGATATGTGTAATAAGTGATAAACAGTCGAAAGAGAAGATGGATATTTTGCGCGCAGTAAATGCTGAAGTAGTCGTTTGCCCTACCAATGTGGAACCTGATGATCCAAGATCGTATTATTCAGTTTCGAAACGCTTAGCCAAAGAAACCCCGAATTCGTGGTATGTAAATCAATACGACAACCCTTCTAATGCGATTGCACACTACGAACAAACTGGGCCCGAAATTTGGGAACAAACCAATGGGAAAATTACCCATTTTGTTGTGGGCGTGGGAACTGGAGGAACTGTTTCAGGAGTGGCAAAATACTTAAAAGAGCAAAATCCAGCGATTAAAATATGGGGTATAGACACCTATGGATCCGTGTTTAAAAAATATCACGAAACAGGGATTTTTGATGAAAATGAAATCTACCCATACATTACGGAGGGAATTGGCGAAGATATCCTCCCTAAAAATGTAAATTTTGAGTTAATTGATGGTTTTACAAAAGTAACGGATAAAGATGCCGCGGTATATACTCGAAAATTGGCTAAAGAAGAAGGAATTTTTGTTGGAAATTCTGCTGGATCAGCCATTAAAGGGCTTTTACAATTAAAGGAGCATTTTAAACCAGAGGATGTTGTTGTCGTCCTTTTTCATGATCATGGAAGTCGCTATGTAGGAAAAATGTTTAATGATGAATGGATGCGGGAACGAGGGTTTTTAGATGAGAAATTAACAGTAGCCGTAGATTTAATAAATAATCATAGCGATAAACCTTTAATAACGGTTCGGACCGAAGAGCTTGTTTCGCATGCTATTGAACGGATGCGTACCTATAAAATTTCCCAAATTCCAGTTGTGGATCAAGATGGTTTTGTGGGATCTGTGGATGAAAGTACGATTTTTAATTTGTATTTTGAAGATAAAAATATTGCGGATACCCCAATTAAAGATATTATGAAAGCGCCCTTTCCAATAGTAGATAAAAATACCCCTATCGCTAAAATTTCAACGTTAATTGATAAAGAAAATAAGGCTGTAATAGTTGATTTGGGTACTAATAAATATCATATTATTACACAACACGATGTAATTAGAACCATTCGTTAGAAAAACTATTCCCTGCCTAGAGTTAGCCATGGATATTGCTAACTTTAGGGAATGATCAAAGAAGATTTTTTACACTATATATGGAAACTTCAACAATTTAGCCCCGAAGATTTAAGAAGTTCGGAAGGGACTCCTATTGAGGTAATTAAACCAGGTATACATAATCATAATGCAGGGCCCGATTTCTTTAATGCAAAACTTCGTATAGGTAGTCTTCTTTGGGTTGGTAATGTTGAAATTCATATACAATCATCGGATTGGTTTGCACATGGCCATGAAACAGACCCTAATTACGACAATGTGATATTACATGTTGTATGGGAGCATAATATGACCATTTTTAGCGCAAATGAATATCAGATTCCAACTCTTATATTATCTGCCTATACCCCTGAAGATATTCTAAAAAATTATACCCATTTGATAGGAGGAAAGCATCGATGGATGCATTGTGAAAATCAGCTTCACAAGGTAGATAAACGGTTGATTCATCTCTGTGTTGAACGGATGTTTGTAGAGCGATTAGAGCAAAAAACTATCCGAATATTTAGGCGATTAACCTTGCTTAACAATGACTGGGAAGCACTTTTGTTCGAAATTTTATCTCGAAATTTCGGCCTCATTGTAAATGCAGATGCCTTTGAATCACTCGCCCAACAACTCAGTTTTAATGGTGTTCGCAAAGTGTGGGGAAATCGATTGCAACTTGAAGCGCTGTTGTATGGACAGGCAGGGATGCTTTCAGAAAACCATCAAATTCCATATTATCAAAAACTACAACGAGAATATGCCTATTTGTATACCAAATTGAAACTCTCTTCTGGGGGACTTATTCGCTTCCAATTTTTTAGATTGAGACCTCATAATTTCCCAACACTGAGAATCGCTCAATTAGCTAGTTTGTATCATAAAGAACAGAATTTGTTTTCAAAGTTAATGGAAATCACAGATATTAAAGCCTATTATAGCTTGTTCGACATTGAAGTATCTACCTTTTGGAAAACCCATTTTTCTTTTCATACTTCAGCAAAAGAAAGTCCAAAAAAGTTAGCACCTTCTTTTATAGATCTTATATTGATTAATACGGTGATCCCCTTAAAATACCTATACCTCAATTCGCTCGGACAATACAATTCCGAAATCTTAATCGAGATGATGAAACAACTAAAAGCAGAGCGAAATGCTATTTTAGATAAATTTATAGATTTAGGAATTTCGCCGTCAAACGCTTTAGAAAGTCAAGGATTATTACAGCTTAGGACTAAATATTGTGAGGCTAAGGCTTGTTTAAACTGTCCAATTGGCACCAAGGTAATTAACCTAAAAACTGGGAGAGAAGGTTGATTATAAATTGCGTAAATTTGCCACAACCCAATGAAAAGGATTCGAATTTGCTATGAAGAAACTCCTCGTTTTGCTCGCTCTATTGTCGATGCTTTACGCTTGTCAAAAAAAGTCACCTGTTCAAGCTAGAGACTATAGAGCTGATTTTCAAACCTATTTTAAACAAAATTTTGAATCGTTAGTTCATCGAGATACGGATAGTTTACGTTGGTTGCAAAACTTATATCAGGAGCGAAATTATAGACCAATTTGGACAGGAGATTCTTTGAAACTTGATTCGGTTGCATTTAGCTTAATGGCTGTTTTGAATGAAGCGCAAGCGTATGGATTAGAGCCTTTTTATTATGAGGTAAATAGAATTTATGAAATAAAACGAAAATTAGAAAAAGAAGAAAGTGATAAATTAAAACTTGAGGCATTAGCCAATTTAGAAATTCTACTATCTAAGAATTATATGAAATTTGGGAGACATCTCAATGTGGGTATCCTAGAAGGGGTTGATACAATCGCTGAAATACCCCGAAAACCCTTTGCTATTGATATGCCGAGCTATGTGAATAATGCGGCTGAGAAAGACAGTCTTTTACCCTATTTGTTAAATTTACAACCACGGCAAGGGCCATATAAGAAATTGCAAAAGGCAGCAGCACGTTATGTGCGTACTGCAAGTTTTTCGGCAGAGCAGGTGGAGGTTGTAAATTATAGAATAGATAGCTTAAAATCGGTAGCCTTGGCTAAAAAGGCCTTAGTGCTGCATCAATATTTAACCGAAGAGTTAAAAGATTCTCTATATTTTAATGCATTGACTAAATTTCAAATTGATCACGGATTACAACCAGATAGTCTTATCGGTAGTAATACCGCACGCGCATTATCCATTAGTCCGTATGAATACTATCAGAAATTAAAAGTAAGTTTAGAGCGTTGGCGTTGGAAAAACGAATGGAAAGGACACTATGTTTTTGTGAATATTCCGATGTATGAATTAAAAGTTTTTCGTGGAGATAGTTTACAGCAGCGTCATCGAGTTGTTGTAGGTAGCCGATCGAATAGGACTCCTGAAATGGTTGACACTTTAGAGTATATTATTGCCTATCCATTTTGGAATGTGCCAAAGCGAATTTCGGTAGAAGAGATCTTAGTTAAAGCTCAAAATGACTCTACTTATTTAAAGCGAAATCAATACCAGGTAAGCTTAAAAGGTGAAGTCATAGATCCTAAAAGTGTGGACTGGAATAAGGTTACTCCAGCTACTTTTAATTATAGAATTAGACAAAATGGAGGTGGAATCAATGCCTTAGGTTATGTTAAATTTATTTTCCCGAATAAAGATGCGATTTATTTTCACGATACTCCTACGAAATCATACTTTAACAAAGAAATTAGGGCGTATAGCCACGGTTGTATTCGCGTGCAAAATGCACTTGAATTGGCTGATTATTTTTTAAAAGAAGATAAAAATAAATATACTAAGGATAGCCTGCGTACCTTTATAAAACGCAAAAAGGAAAAGTGGATGCACCTAAATACAGAGTTACCCGTGTATATTTATTATATTCCAACTACAGCAGATGACAACGGAAATATAATTTTTCATCAAGATGTATATAATTTAGACAAGTTGTGGATCCAGTTAATGTCAAAACAAGGTGTGAAAATTTCTGGTAGTAAGGCGTAGGCCAAATTATACGTTGAGTTCAGCGTTTAAAAAAGTCGAGTTCGCTAAGTAGTGATCTTCTGGGTAATAAATAAAAAGACAACTACCGTTTTTAATGCGGGCGATAATTTCTTTATAGTCTTTTTCAGGGAGTGAAGGGCATCCGTAACTTCTTCCAAGTCGGCCATTTTTTTCGATATAGTCCTTACCAACATAATCCGCTTGGTGAATAACTACAGCCCTCGCTCTAGCGTTACTGTTTGTGTATTCTAATCCGTCTAATCGCATGGAAAGACCGTGTTTTCCAAAATAGGTTTCTGCGGTCTTATAAAAACCTATACTCGATTGATGGCTGTTTATTCGGTTTGAGAATTTATGAGCATATTCACCACCAGAATTTTGACCATGTGCAACGAGACTTTTATAAACAATTTGTTGGGTATCCATATTGATTAAAAAGAAACGTTCTTCATTTGAAGATAAACTCATGTCAATAATCGTCAAGTATTTACTATTATTGAGGTTGTTTTCAGTTTGAAGTTTAACAAAGCCTTTTAAGGCAAATTTAAAAGCGTCAAAATCTAAGGACTTATCATCTAGTTTTTTGTAAAAATCAACAGAAAAAGAAATAAATGATTTTGAAGGATGTACCGGATTTTTCGCAAAACTACGTGTAGAAAAACCTGCAAAACCAGAGGTATAAACAAATAGGGAAACTAAAAAGACGAGTACGCTTTTTTTCATAAATAAACACTTGATCAATAAAATTAAACTTTTTGGTTGGTTATCAGAAAATTCTAACTCCAAAACGTCTGATTTATTGCCTTTTCCGTTGTTAAAGTTTAAAGGTTCAACAAAGGTGTACTAGTTTTTATTTGGTACTTTTTTTAGTTCCAGGTTGACTAGCATATTTTTGTTTGTTCAATTCGTCTTGAAGTTCTCTTCTGAGTTTTTGCTCACGTTCTAAAGCTCTTTGTCGATGCGCCTCGTATTCTTCTTCAATTTCTTGTCGATCTTTATTTGCTTGAATCGTGATGGCATTACTCCGTTTAAATCTTCCAATGAAGAGTGCTAGTAAGGCACCGAGAACACCTATAATTGACCAGAGTATGGAATTGTACCCTGTTTTACTTAAAGGAATTCCTAAAAAGTGAATGGTATCTTTTTCGGCAGTTACTAGTTTTAAATTTTCTTTGGTTTCGATTAATTTGAGATTCAAAGAATCTATAACAGCCTTTTGAGCACCAACCACTTTTTGACTTTCATTGTATATCTTTCTAGCTAGTTTAAGTGAATCAAGAACATTGTCCCTAAACTTGAAGAGGTTGTTTGTTTTAACACTTCGATAATCTTCCCATCGCGGTGACTTTTTATACAGATATTCAAATTGACTTTCGATGGTACCAGAATTTAAAGAACCAGTTTCATCCTCCTGCGCATTTGTGTGAATAGTACAAAAGAATGCAAAAAAGGGGATTAATATCCTAGATAATTTCATTCGTGTAATAATTTAGAGTTTTATAAAGCTCTCAAAAGTAACTAAAACCTTTAAAAGAATAAAATTTAATACAAGCTTTTGTATTTTGCTGGATTTGCTTCATACATTACTTTATAAATCGCTTCGATAATATCTTCATTTGACGGTTTCGAAAAATAATCACCATCTGTACCGTAAGCAGGTCGATGTGGTTTGGCCGTTAGGGTGGTTGGTTGACTGTCTAAATACATATATGCCCCTTGTTTGTTGAGGATTTCATCAAGTAAATAGGCAGAAGCACCACCAGGAACATCTTCATCAATAACGATTAATCGATTTGTCTTTTGAACGCTTTTCAATACGTCATGGTGAATGTCAAATGGCATAAGGCTTTGTGCATCAATAATTTCAACATCAATACCTAGCATGGTTAACATAGGAACTGCATCTTCTACTAATTTTAAGGTAGATCCATACGATACCACAGTAATATCGGTCCCTTCTTTAACTACTTCAACAACCCCTATAGGCGTCGTAAAACTCGCTAAATTGCTCGGTAGTTTTTCTTTTAGGCGATATCCATTTAAGTTTTCAATAACGAGTGCAGGTTCATCTGTTTGAAGTAGGGTATTATAGAACCCTGCCGCTTTCGTCATGTTACGCGGAGTTAATATATACATACCGCGCAAAAGATGAATTACCGCACCCATATGAGATCCAGAATGCCAAATACCTTCTAGGCGATGCCCTCTTGTTCTGACTATCAATGGAGCTTTTTGTTTACCAACAGTACGATATCTTAACGTAGATAAGTCGTCACTTAAGATTTGAATTCCATACAGTAAATAATCTAAATATTGAATTTCTGCAATTGGTCTTAACCCACGTAATGCTAATCCAATTCCTTGCCCCATAATGGTCGCTTCACGAATACCAGTATCAGCAACGCGTAAGGGACCATATTTGGCTTGTAAACCTTCGAGTCCTTGATTTACATCGCCAATTTGTCCAGCGTCTTCACCAAAAATTACGATTTCATTATACTTGGCTAAGAGTGCATCAAAGTTATTTTTAAGGACTACGCGAGCATCGACGATTTCAGGATTTTCAGGGTAATTCGGTTTAATTTCTGCAATCGAAAGGGCATTGTGTTTTGATTCACTATAGAGATGAGAATTATACAGGCTTGCTTGAACTTTACTATAGGTTTTAATCCATTCAATAAGTGTAGAACGGGTGGTGCTTTCCTCATCCCTAATATAGAAAAGAATTTGTCTAGCCGCTGATAAAACATCCTTTTTAGTAGGTGTTTGATTGTTGCGTAGTTCATCAATTAATTTCTGGATAAATGGACCATTATCACTTGTATTTGCCAAAGAATCGACTATTGAAAGTACCTCTTCTTTCGCGCTTAGAATGTCAGCTAAAAATTCATTCCATGCAGTTCGCTTAGCCGCACTTACCGCCTTTTTTGCTTCCTTTTCTAATAGGATTAATTCTTCCTCATTGTCAAATACTTCAATGATCCAATTGCGCATTTTTAAGAGGCAATCGTGTTCTTTTTCCCATTGAAGACGTTCCGGAGTTTTGTAACGTTCATGTGACCCAGAGGTAGAATGACCTTGAGGTTGTGTCAGTTCTTTGACGTGAATTAATATCGGTACATGTTCCTTTCTGGCAATGGCAGCAGCCTGTGTGTAAACATCAATTAAGGCTGAATAATCCCACCCTTTTACCGTGAAAATTTCATAGCCTTTACTATCTTCTGTTCGTTGAAAGCCCTTTAAGATTTCCGAAATGTTTTCCTTCGTGGTTTGATGTTTAGCATGTACTGAGATTCCGTATTCGTCATCCCAAACACTGATAATCATAGGCACTTGTAAAACGCCTGCTGCATTAAACGTTTCAAAAAAATGTCCTTCTGAAGTACTGGCATTTCCGATGGTTCCCCATGCTATTTCATTTCCATTTTTTGAAAAAGAACTTTTGTTGAGTACGGGAATCTCACGATATAATTTTGAAGCTTGTGCAAGTCCTAATAACCGAGGCATTTGTCCCGCCGTTGGTGAAATATCAGCACTGATGTTTTTATTTTTTAACTGATTTTTAAAGGTTCCATCTGGATTCAATGTATGTGAAGAAAAATGGCCTCCCATTTGGCGTCCAGCAGAAAAAGGTTCTTTTTCTAAATCCGTATTTGCGTAGAGTCCTGCAAAAAATTGAACAGGGGTGAGCAAACCAATAGCCATCATAAATGTTTGATCTCGGTAGTATCCCGATCGCCAGTCTCCATTTTTAAACGCTTTCGCCATGGCGAGCTGGGGTATTTCCTTTCCGTCACCAAAAATGCCGAACTTAGCTTTCCCAGTTAAGACCTCACGTCGTCCCAAAAGACTGCACTCTCGACTAATAAAAGCAATGCGATAGTCTTCGAGTACCTCTTTTTTAAATTCTTTATATGATAATTTATGATCGGTAGCCGTTAGTTTCTCTGACATAAAAAAGAAAGATTAGTTTTTTGCAAAAGTACAATTTATTACCGTGGAATAAAAATGAGAATGGCTAATTGAAAATAAACACTATTAAAAAAAGCCTCTTCGTAAGAAACGAATAATACTTCCTGGATCTAAGGTTAAAACAAAACGTATTTTATCACTATAATTAGGAAGTGAAGGTTCAAACCCAAGGCTAGATTGAAGTGGAAAATATAGCTCAAGAATGTTGTGAACAAAGTTCAGACGAATCCCGCTATCATACCTAAATTCAGGGTCAAAACCTTTGTTTTTGTAGAGTCCAACATCAGCGTATAGCTCTAACCAACGCCATAAACTTACACTGCCATTCGACGCTAACATCCATCGATTGGCATAGGGATTTTCAAACTTTGATTTGAATCCGCCTTCAGCAATTATGATTTGTTGACTTAAAAAACCACTACTTTCTGAACGGCCTAAATATCCGTAATCAAATAAGTAATCGGTAGGCCGATCTAAGCCGAAGTTAAAATAATCAGTATCCGTTGAATTATAGAGAAATGATCCAGCGTATGCTCTGAAATCCAATTGTCGACGTGATTTTGTCAAGGTACGATACCGAAAATCTACAGCTATTTTCCCAAATTTTTGGGCTGTTTGGAGGTCAATGTTGTACCGAATATCTGAAATAATTTCAGGTTTACTATATCCATAGCGAAGGTTGAAAATGCCATAACGGTCTGATTCAAGTGCCTGTTGGTCTTCTGGTGTTTCTCGATTTACCGCAATATACCGTGCAGAAATACCTTTGCCCCCTACATCGCGTAAACTCTTACGTTTAAATTCTATATTGACAAATGGCGTAATCCGGCTGTATCGCAAATCGCGCGCGTAGTGAAAACTGTTCCCAGAGATTCCTGTTGTAATGCGATATACTGAAGATTTTTCGGGAATATGTTGGTAAACAAATGAAGCACTTCCGCTGAGTTGATTACTTTTAAAACCATAAGTTGGCGTAATTTTATAGAGCCACTTCTTTTTAAAGATTGCTTCATTGTATAAGCGAGGGCCGAGAATAAGTCCATCGTAATAATTATAACCATTATAGATATTGTAAAAGACTTGATTGTAATAGGGGTCTTCTACATCTTTGAAAAAGCGAAACTGGATTGGACGGTTGAATACACCCTTTAGGTTTTCCCAGTTATCACGATGGTTTAATTCTGGATATAAAAACTCGTAATTTAAGGCTAATTTGGTGTAATCACCTTTAGGTAAGGTAATTGTAGCTGACGAGTCAATAGGAGCAATCCATTTGCGAAATACATAGTCATTCTTTTTGACTCCATAAATGGCAATAGGTGCAGCAAAGTCCCTGTTATTTTTAATGGTTACCTTAACAGAATCTTGTGTTTTTACAACTTTTTTTATTGTATAATCTATTTTTTTCTTAGTGGTTAAATAATCTCCAAAAAACCAACTTAAATCTTTGTCAGTAGCTGAATTTACAATAGATTTAAAAAGGTTGCTACTCGTGTTTTGGTAGCGACTTTTTTTGTAAAATTCACGGATGCTTTGCGGAATAATTTGCTCATTTAAATATTCATCTAAGTATTGTAATCCGAGGCCTGCCTTATATTTGTTTACAATTTTTCTATTGAAATTAGACAAGGAATCAGCTTGCATCGTTAAAGGTTGATCGTAATTTCGTCGAGCTGCAAATTGATAGACAAATGCATATTTATCATTAAAACCAAGTTTCGCAATGGTGAAGCTTTTGATGCCCCATATTTTTGAAATATTTCCCATCGCAGTAATCTCTGGGTAATACTGGGATACATATTGCATCATTAAATAGCTTTGAATACCATCCAATAACCAAGCGTCAGTTCTTCGGTTAACAAACAGGGTGTTTTCTAAATATTTCCTTGTAAGGGCTTTGAACATTTTTATGTCCCACTCGAAGGCTCCAGAGAATGGATTGAACAGTTCAGGTAATTGGTTTAATCCATATATGGGGTTTTTGTCATAAATGGTTTCACTTACGAGTATCTTTTCAAAGGGATAAGCCCCCAATTCAGTTTTGATAAACGCTAAGGCTCGATTGAGAATGTCTGTTTTTAAATCATTATTTAAGCCAGTTTGGTTGAGATTCGTGATTACTTTTGGATGCGTAGGGAATGTTGTATAATCGTTAAAAGCATTGATGTTTAATTCAATATCTGAACGGTGTTCTCCGCTTAATTCATAAATTGAATAGGGAGGATTAACTATTTTTGATAGCGTTAAATCTGAATTTACATTAATACCATCGGGGACAATTAGACGAATCTTATAGGTGGTTGGACGGGTGTATAAATCGTCCATGTTTTTGTTGCTCATTAACTGCCATCCATCGTTATATACTGCAGGAACGATATACCAATATCTCAAATTATAGACGAATTGATCTCGTCCATAGCCCGTAAATTTAAGGTGTGGTACTTTTACAAAATACCTAAATCGGATGTTCAATGTTTGTCCAGGCTCTAGAGGGCTGTTTAGGACAATACCTATAATGTCCTTTGCTGCTGGTTTGCTAAAATATGAGTAAGTTTCATTCTTAATTAAAATGGAATCAATTTGTACATAACCACGATCCTCCTTTTTTGCTAAGTAAAGACGTTTGTCATAATCTTCAATGAGACGTTTGCTTAAGGGGGTGGAATTATCTCGGTATCCTTCCGCCCAAGCGTGAAAATAAAGCGTATCTAATGCCTGAGAACTTCTGTTTTTAAAGGTGACAACTTGGTTGATGTTAAGTGTTTTACTTTTATAGTTTAGTTGAACTTGTATATCAATGCTGTCTTCTTGAGCATGAATCCAAGAAGCGGAAAGGCATAGCCAACCAACAAGTATGTACCTTCTATTTTTCAATTATAGTTTAATAAATTTACGTGGAGGTGTATTGGAAGTTGGAATACTTATATAATAGATGCCATTTTGTAACGAGGTTGCGTCTATGTATGTTCGTTCTTGGGTAATTGTTTTTCGTTCTAGCACCTCTCCAAGGATATTGTAAAGTACGAGTTTTTTTCCGTAGTAGTGTGGATTAATAACAACTTCTAAGTTTTCGTAAATTAAATTGCCATGGGCAAAAGTGATGGCTTTGGATATGGCGGGTGCTTTATCTATCGAAAGTGTTTTGTCACTTATTAACTGCAAGGTAACAGGTAAGTGGTCACTCATATCGTGTAATAAATTTCTGAGGTCCTGTGAAAATGTACCTGTACACATTGGGTCATTAACTGCTTTATTAAAACAATTTCCGTTGTTACCATAGGCTTGGTAGCTATTGTCTACATAAGATAGGACTGCGTTGCTAAAAAAGTTTTGTGAGAGTAAAATAAAATCAAATCGATCGTCAATACCTCCTCCAGCACCGTGACTTCCAATTGGATTCAATCGCGTGGCTTGGGTTTGAATAGGTGTGTAGTTAGAAGTGTTATGCCAAACCCCATTTTCATCTAAAGGGTCTTTAAGTTCTATTGCGTTAGTGGGATCTAATAATTCTTGATAAGCAGGTTCTTGCCCTGAATATAAATTTAAATCACCTGCGAAAATAACAAAGTGATTTTCAGGAATTGAGACAAGTGACGTTGTGAAATCTTGCACCATTTCAAGGCGTTGTTGCTGATTATTAGTGCCTTCGCTAGATTTTAAATGTGTGACAAAAGCATCTAGGTATACCGGGGATGAATCCATATCAGTTGTATTGAGTACAAATGTATAGTGATTTATATCGCGTAAATGCGTGGTAATTACGGCTTGATCAATCAACGTGAGTTTTTGTGAATTGTAAAAAGCAAGTTGTTGTAAGTCTACATTGGGATTGGATTGGTTTGAGATAAAGCTTGCTTTTTTATAACGATGATCAGTTCGTGCTAAGGCTGTGTTAAGAATGGCATTCGCTCCCTCTTCTGACGTGAGTTCACATACCAAAAAAAGATCTGGCTCATAACTGTCGAGGATCGTTTTTAATATATTGGCTCGATGGGTAGGAGGGGCTTCTGGGAAATCTAAGAGATTATAAAACATCGTATTAATCGTTGTTTGTCCAAGTAGCATAACGTTGAAGAGTAAACAAACGACAATACTTATGTTTTTCATGGTTTCGAGATTTAAAAATTTGGACTCAAACTGTATTTTTTATAGAAATTGTTTAAGATATCCACCACTTCTTTTTCTGTATCAACGATGGTGATTAACTTCATATCTTCAGGAGATGCATTGGCATACTGTTTAATCAAGACGTCTTTTATCCAATCAAATAGACCGTTCCAAAATTCAGATCCTACTAAAATAATTGGGAATTTTCCAATTTTCTTTGTTTGAATTAAAGTAATGGCTTCAAAAAGTTCGTCTAATGTGCCAAATCCACCTGGCATTACAACAAAACCTTGTGCATATTTAACAAACATAACTTTGCGTACAAAGAAGTAATTGAAGTCTAAGTTTTTATCTCGATCAATATATGCATTGTCGGATTGTTCAAAAGGAAGGTCAATATTTAAGCCAACAGAGGCTCCTTTACCACGCCAGGCCCCCTTGTTTCCGGCTTCCATAATCCCAGGTCCACCTCCAGTAATTATCCCATAACCATTTTGCGTTAATTGATAGGCGATGTTTTCGGCCAAAATATAATATTTGTGGTCACTTTTAGTTCTGGCTGAACCAAATATACTTACGCACGGTCCAATTTTACTTAGTTTTTCATATCCTTCAACAAATTCAGACATAATTTTAAAAATGGCCCAAGTATCATTTGTCTTAATTTCATTCCACGTTTTATGTTGGAATTTTTCAATTATTTTCCGATCTTCATTCATGCTCATAGTATATTTTTTTTGTGCGATTAGTCTATTTATTAGGCTAATGTAATTCTTTTTTTAAAAAAGTGGCGGTATGACTATTTTTTGAAGAAATGATTTCTTCGGGGCTTCCTGTAGCGATGATTTTTCCTCCGTTTTTGCCCCCTTCAGGGCCAATATCAATGATGTAATCTGCTAACTTAATTACGTCCATATTGTGTTCAATAATCAGTACAGTATTGCCTTTGTCAGTGAGCTTGTTTAAGACTTTCATCAAGACATTAATATCTTCAAAGTGTAGGCCAGTTGTGGGTTCGTCTAAAATATAAAATGTATTTCCCGTATCTTTTTTTGATAATTCAGTAGCTAATTTTATACGTTGTGCTTCCCCGCCAGACAGTGTGGTAGATTGTTGACCTAAAGTAATATATCCCAAGCCAACATCTTGAATCGTTTTAAGTTTTCTGTAAATCTTCGGAATGTGCTCAAAAAAAGCAACACTTTCATTAATATTCATGTTTAACACATCTGCAATCGATTTCCCTTTGTATCTAATTTCAAGGGTTTCTCGATTGAATCGTTTGCCGTGACAAGATTCGCATTCTACATATACATCCGGTAGGAAATTCATCTCTATGACACGAAGTCCCCCTCCTTCACAAGTTTCACAGCGGCCATTTTTCACATTAAATGAAAACCTACCAGGTTTATAGCCTCGTATCATGGCTTCTGGTGTTTTTGCAAATAAACTTCTAATTTCTGCAAAGACGCCTGTGTAGGTTGCTGGGTTTGAGCGAGGTGTTCTGCCTATGGGAGATTGATTGATGTCAATAACCTTATCAATGTGCTCTAACCCTATTATTTGGGTGTAAGGCATGGGTTCTTTTACAGCTCGGTAAATATGGCGATTTAAAATGGGGTATAGGGTTTCGTTAATCAAGGTTGATTTTCCGCTTCCTGAAACTCCAGTGACACAAATCATTTGTCCTAAAGGAAATTTGACATTTACATTTTTTAAATTATTTCCGCTAGCACCTTTTAATTCAATATATTTCCCATTTCCAGCTCTTCGATTCTTCGGAATGGAAATTTCTAAATTTCCGTTGAGGTATTTTGCTGTTAGGGTATTTCCTTTAAGTAATTCTTTAGGCGTGCAATTGCTGATGATTTCACCCCCGTGCTTTCCTGCCTTGGGACCAATGTCAATTACTTGATCTGCAGCAATAATCATATCTTTATCATGTTCAACAACGATGACCGAATTCCCTAAGTCCCTCAATTTAATTAAGGAATCAATTAAGCGTTGATTATCTCGTTGGTGTAAACCGATACTTGGCTCATCTAAGATGTATAAAACACCGACGAGTTGTGAGCCAATTTGAGTGGCTAACCGAATGCGTTGAGCCTCTCCGCCCGATAAGGATTTAGAACTTCTGTTTAGAGAAAGGTAATCGAGTCCAACATCGAGTAAAAATTGAAGCCTTGTTTCAATTTCTTTATAAATATCTAAAGCAATGGCTTTTTGTTTGGTGCTTAATTTTGATTTACTTTTTTTAAACCATTGAGCTAGTTGGATTAAATCCATTTCCGCTAAATCAGCAATATGCTTTCCTTGGATTTTAAATTGAAGAGCCGTTTCGTTTAAGCGGGTACCTCCACAGCTTGTACAAGCAATCTCATCCATGTAATTTCCTGCCCAGCGTTTGATAGATATAGAGCTCGTTGTGTCAAATTGATGTTTAATGAAAGCGTAAATACCTTCAAAGTCTATTTCATACTTTCGGGTTATTCCCAAGTCTTTTGATTGGACTTCAAATTTTTCCTTGCCACCATGGAGGATGATTTCATAAGCTTCCTTTGGAATTTTTTGAATAGGATCTGTGAGTTTGAATGAATAGCGTTCGGCAATTAAATTTAACTGTTTAAAGACCCATGAATTCTTTTGTTCTCCAAGCGGTGCAATGCCTCCATTGCTTATTGAAATTTTGGGGTCTGGTATGATTTTGTCAATGTTAATTTCATTGATTGTACCTAGCCCGTTACATAATTGACAAGCTCCTTTAGGGGAGTTAAATGAAAAGGAGTTGGGTTCAGGTTTAGGATATGAAATTCCAGAGCTTGGACACATTAAACTTCGACTAAAATACCGCGGTTGTTTTGTTTCATGTACCAATATCATAATTGTGTCCTCACCGTGATACATGGCTGTTTTGATCGCTTCTTCAATGCGTTTTTGTGAATTATCATTAATTGTTAAACGATCAATTACGATTTCAATATCATGTGTTTTGTATCGATCAAGACGCATGCCTTTTTCAATATCTCTGATCTCACCATCAATACGAACTTTAACAAATCCTTGCTTGGCTATTTGTTCAAATAATTCTCGGTAATGTCCCTTGCGTGATTTGATCACGGGGGCTAATACGGTAATCTTTTTGTTGTTAAAATCACTGTTGATTAACTGTACAATTTGTTCGTCAGTATAACTAACCATGGGTTCCCCAGTAACACTTGAAAAAGCATCTGCAGCACGAGCGAATAACAGCCGAAGGAAATCATAGACTTCGGTAATGGTACCAACGGTAGATCGTGGGCTCTTACTTGTGGTCTTTTGTTCTATCGCAATAACAGGAGAGAGGCCATCTATTTTATCTACGTCAGGTCTCTCTAGACCTCCAAGAAATTGTCGTGCATAGGCAGAAAATGTCTCAATGTATCGACGTTGCCCTTCTGCGTAAATTGTATCAAATGCCAAAGAAGATTTTCCGCTTCCACTCAAGCCGGTTATAACGACAAGTTTTTCACGCGGAATTTTGATGTCAATATCCTTTAAATTATGCACTCTTGCTCCCTGAACTTCTATATAGTTTGTAGCCATGTTTCGATTTGAAATTGCAAAGCTACAAAGGTACTCAATTGTCAAGAGATTTTAAGGATGAGCTAAGGTTAAGTTCATATAATTGGTTAAATTGCAAACAAATTATAAGTATGCAATTCATTCATAAAATACGTTATTTTTTTGAGAAACGAGGTTTTGATGTTTCTTCTCGATTTGCCGATAAATTGGGGATAAGAGTAACTAACGTGCGATTGTTTTTTATTTATATCTCCTTTATTACATTCGGGTTTTGGTTTGGAGTTTATTTGACATTGGCTTTTTTGTTAAAGCTAAAAGACATGATTTATACGAAACGCAGTTCAGTTTTTGATTTATGAATGTATTTAAATCAAAATTGTATTTAGCATTGTCTCTATTGTTATTGGTGGTAGTAGCGGGTGTAGTAGGGTATATGTTACTGTCTGATACTACATTTATAAATGCATTGTATATGACGGTGATTACGGTTACTACAGTGGGTTTTAGTGAAATTCATCCGCTTAATCAAGGAGAAAAGTTGTTTACTATTATGCTCATTCTTATGAGTGTAATAACCATTGCGTATGCAGTGTCTGTTATCACAGAGTACGTGGTAAGTGGTGAGTTGTTTGATAAATTAAAATTCAAGAAAGTGCAGAAAAAAATTGAAAACTTAACGGGGCATGCGATTGTATGTGGTTTTGGTAGGAATGGAAAACAAGCAGTGGCAAAATTGAAGAAATTTAATAGGCCTTTGGTTATTATTGAAAATAATGATGATCGGATCGAACAGATTGAAAAGCTACAATACTTATATATTAAAGGAGATGCAACTAAGGATGAGGTATTAGAAAAAGCAGGGATTGCAGTAGCATCTAGTTTGATAACAACCTTGCCTTCTGATGCGAATAACCTCTATGTTGTATTGTCTTCAAGACAATTAAACAAGAAAATGACAATTGTGAGTAGGGCTTCCGATGATTCCTCTTACAGTAAGCTTAAAATTGCAGGGGCAAATAATGTCATTATGCCAGATAAATTAGGAGGAGATCATATGGCCTCTTTATTAGTAACACCGGATATTGTAGAATTTGTTGATCGATTGGCAGTTGATTCTGCGTCGGGCACCCATTTGGAAGAGATTGTGGTTGATGAATTGCCAAAAGAATTTTTATCCAAGTCGATTCGTGACTTAGATTTAGGAAGAAAGACAGGGTGTAATGTTATTGGATTTAAAAATGCCCATAATGAATATGTCATAAATCCGAGTGCTGATACAATATTAGAGCCACATTCTAAATTAATTATTTTGGGAAACATGGAGCAGATTCAAAAATTGAATAAGTTGTTTTAAAAAAACGAAAGATAGGTGAGAAATAAGAGGATCATAGTTACAGGTTGTAATGGATTGTTGGGGCAGACACTGGTTAATATGCTATCGACGAATCCAGCCGTTGAGGTTATTGGATTTGCAAAAGGACCGAATCGAAATGAAACTACCTGTAATTTTGAATATGTTGAGATTGATTTAACCGACTTCAAAGCATTGGCTTTTGAGATTGATCGGGTTAAACCTACAGAAGTTATTAATTGTGCCGCAATAACAAATGTTGATTTGTGCGAGACCGAGCATGCCTTATGTGATATGGTGAATGTGGTCTTGGTCGAAGAATTGGTGCGTTTAATTAAACCGTATAATACACATTTGGTTCATTTATCGACCGATTTTATTTTTGACGGAGCGGATGGGCCATATCATGAGGAGGCAAAGGCGAATCCACTAAATTACTATGGGAAGTCTAAGTTGAAGTCTGAACGAATTGTACAGCAGAGTGGAATATCTTATACCATTATCCGTACTATATTGGTCTATGGAATGGTAGATCAAATGGAAAAACCTACAATTGTGTTGTGGATTAAGGAAGCGGTAGAGCAAGGGCGAACCTTGACTATTGTAGATGATCAATTTCGTATGCCCACCTATGTAATCGATTTAGCAAAGGCGTGTATAGAAGCTGTTGAAAAGCGAATTCATGGTGTATTTCATGTCTCTAGTAGCGAAATGATGAGTATTTATGATGTGGCAATTGCCGTTTGTGAGGCATTTGAATTAGATTCTCGTTCTATAAAACGCATTTCTACGGCTCAATTGAACCAAACAGCAAAACGTCCTGTTCGTACAGGATTTGATCTTGTTAAATCGCGAAATGTATTTGAGCTTGATTTTGAGCCGTTTAAAAGTAGGCTTTTAGCCTTTGTAAAGTCGCTGAACTAAGGCGTTTTTATTTTTTTTTCAATTGTTAACAACTTTGATTGAAAATTACTTGTGAGAAATGTGGACTTGTTTTACATTTGCCTTCCCTTAATGAGGGGCTTTTTTTTACCGCCTTTTATAGGATTAAAAAAAAATTTAAAATTTCTTTAAATTATTTGGTAGAATTAAAAAAAGGGTTCTATATTTGCACCCGCTTAGCGAAACAGGAAAATGTAAAGAGAGCTAAGTTTTAAAAATTTGGATAACTGAAATGAGTTTTCAGATTTTTTAAGTTCATTGAAAAGATTGAAAAATTGACAGCGTAAAATTAGAGTAAAATCACGGAATTAATTCCCGA